>NZ_CP096291.1:0-4080001 GCF_049901975.1 Providencia sp. PROV272 | reverse complement strand
AAAATATTTTTAGATCGGCCGATGATCCTTGCGCTTTGAGGCGGAGTCCGTATAATCTTCCACCCTGTGTACTGCATTGAAGTGATTTTCACGATAGACCATTTCGAGGTAAGTTATGAAAATGGCGCTTCATTCGCTGTTGCAGCATATGTCAGCAAACCTGTCAGCCAGGCTATAAATAAAGTGGTTTGATTGCGTCATTTCATTGACGTGACCCCCTATGTTTTATTACAATCCTGCCTCTTTCTATATTGTTGCGATAGAGGCACAGGTGTAAATCAGTTTCCACTGGTTGCCAACGCGTTTACTGAATCAGTAATAAATTTTAAAGTTAGGTAGAAATCGTTATGAAACGCACTTTTCAACCGTCCGTACTGAAACGCAACCGTTCACACGGTTTCCGTGCTCGTATGGCCACTAAAAATGGTCGTCAGGTTCTGGCTCGCCGTCGTGCTAAAGGCCGCGCTCGTCTGACCGTTTCATCTAAGTAATAAAGCTAGCCCTCTATTCAAGTGGTTACGCTCGCTTTTACCCGGGAGTTACGTTTGTTAACTCCCAGGCACTTCGATAATGTCTTTAAGCAGCCGCAGAGGGCGAGTTCCCCAGAGATAACAATCCTTGGTCGCCTAAACGAGCTGGGGCATCCCCGCATCGGTCTCACCATCGCCAAAAAAAATGTTAAACGAGCTCATGAGCGAAATCGTATTAAGCGATTAGCCCGTGAATATTTTCGTTTGCATCAACATGAGTTGCCTCCCATGGATTTTGTGGTATTGGTAAGAAAAGGGGTTGCTAATCTCGATAATCAACAAATAACGGAAACATTGGGTAAATTATGGCGTCGACACTGTCGCTTGGCTCAAAACTCCTGATTGGGTTGATTAGGGGATACCAATTGGCAATTAGCCCACTGTTAGGGCCTCGTTGCCGTTTCAATCCAACTTGTTCAAATTATGGAATTGAGGCATTGCGCAGGTTTGGAATGTTAAAAGGTAGTTGGTTAACGGCGAAACGCGTATTAAAATGCCACCCTTTACACGCTGGTGGAGACGATCCTGTTCCGCCTAAAAAAAACGATGATAATAGAGAATTATAACGATGGATTCGCAACGCAATCTTCTACTCATCGCTTTGCTATTTGTTTCGTTCTTAGTATGGCAGGCCTGGGAAAGCGATAAAGCTGCTCAGGATCTAAAAACTGTCCAAACGACACAACAAACAGATATGCCAAGCAGTGATTCCCAAGCTGTTACAAGCAGTGGGCAAGGTAAGCTAATCACAGTGAAAACGGATGTGTTAGATTTACGCATCAATACTCGTGGTGGTGATATCGATGAGGCTGACTTGTTAGCCTATCCTGCAACCCTTCATTCGGAAAGTCCCTTCCGTTTACTGGAAACTACACCCGATTTTATCTATCAGGCACAAAGTGGTCTGATTGGCCAACATGGCCCAGATAACCCAGATAATAGCAATGGTCAACGCCCTGTTTATAGTGTGGAATCATCAAGTTTCATTCTTGCGGATGGCCAAGATGAGCTACGTGTTCCGATGACATTCACCGACAAAAACGGTGTGGTTTATCAAAAAACCTATGTGTTGAAACGCGGCCACTACAATGTTGATGTTGAATACAATATTCAGAACCCAACAGCGCAAGCTTTGAACCTTGCCTTCTTTGGTCAGTTAAAACAAACTATCCAACTACCAAAAGAACGTGATACAGGTAGCAGCAACTTCGCATTACATACATACCGTGGTGCAGCCTATTCTTCAGATGAATCTAACTATAAAAAATATAGCTTTAGTGATATCGAAGATAAAAAACTCAATGTCACCACTAAAGGTGGTTGGGTGGCGATGTTGCAACAATACTTTGCAACCGCGTGGGTTCCTGCAAGTAATGAAAATAGCACGTTCTACACCATCGACCTTGGTCAAAAAGAGGCGATTATCGGTTATAAGAGCCAACCATTAACGATTGCTGCTAATGGTGCTGGTACTTATTCATCGACGCTATGGGTAGGCCCTGAAATCCAGTCAGAAATGGCTGAAGTGGCACCTCATTTAGACTTAACGGTTGATTATGGTTGGTTATGGTTTATCTCTCAGCCACTGTTCAAGCTGTTGAAATTTATTCACGGTTTTGTCGGTAACTGGGGTATTGCTATCATCATCATTACCTTTATCGTCCGTGGTATTATGTACCCGCTGACTAAAGCACAGTACACCTCAATGGCGAAAATGCGTTTATTGCAACCAAAACTGGCGGCAATGCGTGAGCGTATTGGTGATGACAAACAGCGTATGAGCCAAGAAATGATGGCGTTGTACAAAGCAGAGAAAGTCAACCCACTAGGTGGTTGTTTACCGCTGCTTATCCAAATGCCAATCTTCCTTGCTCTTTATTACATGTTGATGGGTTCTGTTGAACTACGTCATGCACCATTCTTTGGTTGGATTCAGGACTTGTCAGCACAAGACCCATACTACATCCTGCCAGTGTTGATGGGTGTGACTATGTTTGTTATTCAGAAGATGTCGCCAACAGCCGTGACCGATCCTATGCAGCAGAAGATTATGACCTATATGCCGGTCGTCTTTACTATCTTCTTCCTGTGGTTCCCTTCTGGTCTGGTACTGTACTACATCGTGAGTAACTTGGTGACCATTATCCAGCAGCAGATCATCTACCGCGGTCTGGAAAAACGTGGTCTACATAGCCGTGATAAAAAAGAGAAGAAATAATAGAGGTCTTGGGTAAGCAAGAAGCTTATTTCAGGATATAGTATTAAGGCGGCCATTCATGACCGCCTTAATTTTTTATAGGAATGACAGAGAGACATCATGCAAACCAACGATACGATTGTTGCACAGGCAACACCTCCCGGTCGTGGTGGGGTCGGTATTTTACGTGTATCAGGCCCAAAAGCGGCTGTAGTTGCTCAAACTGTGTTGGGTAAGCTACCAAAACCGCGTTATGCGGATTACCTACCTTTTCGTGACGTCGATGACACCGTACTGGACCAAGGTATTGCCATTTTTTTCCCCGGCCCTAACTCATTTACAGGGGAAGATGTTCTAGAACTGCAAGGCCATGGTGGTCCTGTCATTCTTGATTTATTACTTAGACGTATTTTGACGATTGATGGGGTGCGTATTGCTAACCCAGGTGAGTTCTCTGAACGTGCATTTTTGAATGACAAATTAGATTTAGCACAAGCTGAGGCGATTGCAGATCTGATTGATGCAAGTTCAGAGCAAGCCGCCCGTTCGGCAATGAACTCGTTACAAGGGGCATTTTCAGCACAAATCCATCAAATGGTCGAAGCATTGACGACATTACGTATTTATGTCGAAGCTGCCATCGATTTCCCTGATGAAGAAATTGATTTTCTTTCTGACGGTAAAATTGAAGCCAAATTGGATGACGTGATAGCGGATTTAGAGCGAGTGCGCTCAGAAGCTCGCCAAGGCAGCTTGTTGCGTGAAGGGATGAAAGTGGTGATTGCGGGTCGTCCTAATGCAGGGAAATCGAGTTTATTGAATGCGTTAGCAGGTCGTGAAGCAGCGATTGTGACTGATATTGCAGGAACCACACGTGATGTTTTGCGTGAGCATATTCATATTGATGGTATGCCATTGCACGTGATTGATACAGCGGGCTTACGTGAAGCGAGTGATGAAGTTGAACGTATTGGTATTGAGCGAGCATGGAAAGAGATTGAACAGGCAGACCGAGTTTTGTTTATGCTTGATAGCACCACCACGGATGCGACAGAGCCTCAAGAAATTTGGCCTGAATTTATGGCACGCCTGCCAGAAACATTGCCTGTTACTGTGATCCGCAATAAAGCGGATAAAACAGGTGAAAAAATTGAGTTTGTTGAAGATGTTCGTTACCCATTAATTCGCCTATCTGCACGTGAAGAGAAAGGGATTGATTTGTTGCGCGATCACCTAAAAGAGACGATGGGTTTTAATAGTAATACCGAAGGTGGTTTTTTGGCTCGTCGCCGTCATCTACAAGCCCTTGATGCAGCGGCAATGCACTTAGCGCAAGGTCATGAGCAATTGGTCGTTGCTCGCTCCGGTGAGCTACTTGCAGAGGAGTTGCGCCTTGCACAGCAAGAGCTGAGCGAGATCACCGGTGAATTTACATCAGATGACCTGTTAGGCCGTATTTTCTCCAGTTTCTGTATCGGCAAGTAAAAATTTGCTTAGCTAAAAGTTGTGGCAGCTTGCTATCTTATCAGCAAGCTGCTGTCAATCTATCGCCGTTAGATCTGTTAACTGGTTATAAAACTGAGACTTCACAGGATATGCATGACGATCGGTGAATACAAAAGGTATCTTTACGGCGGCTAATGAGGTCTGTATTGTCAATAGTCACCCAATTCGGTGACAGATGTTCACTATTTCCTGCATATAAACTATTGGCAAAAAGCCAAAGGGTGCCTTAGGATAATTTTCCAGTTTTCTTTTTGAGCCAACTCTCTTTTAATCGTAATGAGTACAAATTTTTCATTAGGAAAATTTTTTTGCACTCTGCCATCAAAGGGATTGCGTGAAAACCAATGAAACGGAACATAGCTATCTAATTGATGTTTTTTTCTACCTTCGATGATCTCTTTGTCTGCAATATCATGAAATTTCTTAATGTCTACTCTTGGCTTTAAGCCCTCAATCAATATATTTCTTATATTTTTCAAACTAGTAAGATGATATATTAGCTTTTTTGTTTTGATATCATTCATATAGCGCGAATTCAGATAATAAGTGCAACGCTCGGTCATGTTAGATGGAAGGACGGTTAGCTACTGATAAGCTATCCTGCTCTTCCGACCAAAGATGAGCGAGTAAGTATGAAGTATCAGCAACTAACCGAAGGACAACGATACCAGATATCGATACTGCGTGAGGATAATTTATCCTGCCATGAGATAGGTATCCGTATCGGTGTAAGCAAGTCCACGGTCTCCCGTGAACTGAGGCGTAACACTTCAGATACTGGTTATAACCCACAACAGGCACACCAGAAGTGCTGTGATAGGCGGCTGTCATCTGCCAAAAGGACAATTCCTCAGCAGACCATAGATTTCGTGATATTTGCTCTGGAGTGGAAGTGGAGTCCTGAGCAAATAAGTGCAATTGGCAGCATTATTGGTCTTAGCGTCAGCCATGAATGGATTTACCAGTATATCTATGCGGATAAGCGTAGCGGTGGCGAGTTGTACAGGCATCTTAGGCAGGGCAAACGGCGATATCGTAAGGGCTACGGGCAGAAACGAGGGCGCATCCCTGATGCGGTATCCATTGAGCTACGGCCGTCAGTCGTCGATGACCGTAGCCGTCTGGGGGACTGGGAGGCCGATTTGGTGCAGGGTAAACAGGGCACTGGTGCTATCGTGACACTGGCAGAACGCAAAAGCCGTATTTACCTGACAAAAAAGGTGTTTTCAAAGGATGCGGTGGAAGTCAGTAAGGCCATTATCTCACTGCTGAGTGAGTATCAGGATGTATGTCACACAATAACGTTCGATAACGGTCTAGAGTTTAGTGAGCACAAGGCGATAGCAGAAGCACTGAACGCAGATACGTACTTTGCCCATCCGTATGCCTCGCATGAGCGTGGGCTGAACGAGAATACGAATGGGTTGTTAAGACAGTTTATCCCGAAAGGAACAGACCTGCGGACAGTGACAGAAGAAGACTTACAACGCTATCAGGGAGCGTTGAACAGCAGGCCACGCAAGTGTCTGGGGTTCAGACAACCTTCGGTGGTGTTTGCGGAGCTAAGAAAGGCGGCTTAGCGTTGCACTTCGGACTTGAATCCGCCTAGTATTCCTTTGATTATTATAAAAATAATATAATTAGAGTGTTAGTTTAATTATTTCATCTAATTATCAAGAGAATATCGCAATATATGGCAAAGAGCAGTGATAGTGCTAACATCATTAAGAAATACTTATTATTTGGATGATGTCTGCTTAACGTTAATTTTGTCTTAATCCTTCTTGTGATTTTTCTTTTTATAATGTCGAGCTAATTTTAGTCATAGGTTATATTCATGAGCATTAAGCTTCCTACCAATATACACATCTACAATTTTGTACAGCGACCTGACCTTATCGATGAATCCGATGAACTGCTGGATAAATTATGGCCAGAGTTTATGAGCCAAACTGCTGTTTGTGATGAATATTGGCAAGTATTGTATGAAGAGCCGAATGCACAATTTCAGTTTTTAGCTGTCGCGAATGTGGATGGAAAAGAGAAGGTCGTCGGTGTCATTAAAGCGATCTCCTTTCTATGGCCTGATGAAAATCTGACAAAACTGCCTGATTTTGGTTGGGATGATATTTTCAATTTTGCGGTTGAGAATAAACAAGGTGAAGATCGCTATATTTCTGCATTATCAGTGACGATTGAGCCTGAATATCGTGGTTATCAAATTCCAGCACTACTGATTAATGCGTTGAAAAAAGCGGCTGTAGCGTATGGGGCGAAGGCGGTTGTTGTTCCTGTACGACCCACTTTAAAGCATCGTTATCCTCTACAATCATTTGACGATTATTGTGCATGGAAAAATACACAAGGGGAGCCTTTTGACCCTTGGATACGCACACATTGGCGATTAGGGGGTAAAATTTTACAGCCTGTATATCGTTCTATGGTGATTGCTGGCACCATTAAACAATGGGAGTCATGGACAGGCATGCGTTTTATGCAGTCTGGCCAATATATTGTACCGCAGGCGTTAGTTCCCGTTAATATCGATACACAAGCTCAATGGGGCGAATATATCGAGCCTAACCTTTGGATGTTGCACTCTCTGGGAAATGAATAAAGGGAGTGCTATGTAAATGTTTATGCATGCCATACTATTTTTAATGTTAGGACGTTGATATTTTTCTTTTTTAATTGTTTATTTGAAATATCAGTCGGTGGCTTAATCTGTAATTCGATTACTGTGGGTAAATACTGTGGCTTTTCCTTGGCGGCAGAAACCGACTAACGTTAAATTTGCTTTTTGCGCGACTTCAATGGCTAATGAGGTCGCAGCAGAAACAGCAAACAAAATCTCAGCGCCACAGCTTGCCGCCTTTTGCACCATCTCATAACTCGCTCGACTAGAAACCAATACGGCACCTTGTTGCCAATCATGACGGTGTTTCATACCTAAAAGTTTATCCAATGCGACATGGCGGCCAACATCTTCACAACCGCCAACCAATTGGCCCTCTGGTGAAATCCACGCGGCAGCATGAGTACATCCAGTGAGTGCTCCGATTTCTTGCACTTTTTTTAGCTCAGATAATGCGTTATCTAAGTGACTTAGTGAGAAAGTTTGGGTGAATGGCAGTGGGGAAATAGGTTTAAAAATTTCGTCGAGTTGTTCCGTGCCGCAAATACCACAGCCTGTCCGGCCGGCGAGGTTGCGCCTGCGCTCTTTCAACCCCATGAAACGGCGGCTGGATAACTCAACATGCACTTCAATACCACGATGGCAGCCTTGAACAATATCAATTCCACGAATTTCTTGCCTTGACTGTATGATCCCTTCCGATAATGAGAACCCAACAGCAAAATCTTCTAAATCTTTTGGGGTCGCCATCATAACGACATGAGATATCCCATTATAAACCAAAGCAACAGGTAATTCTTCGGCTACCCAATCAGTTACAGACTGTTCGAGGTTGCCTTTTTGTTGCACACTTGTGTGATTTGCGCCAATCATTTTGATGGATTTTGACAATTTCGTGTTATTTGTTTCATGCATTAGATGAATTCCTAGCATTAATGATACATAATATTGATTATGGGTAAAAAGAATTTACACCATTTATCAGGCAATGAACCTGAATACGATACGGAAGACGTTGAATAAGAACAGTTTACCTGAATAATGCGATTTAAAACATTCACCGGGTAACAAGAGCAATGTAAATGAGGAGATCCCCATGCAAGTCAGCAGAAGACAGTTCTTTAAGATCTGTGCTGGCGGTATGGCGGGTACGACGGCAGCAGCATTGGGTTTTGCACCCTCAACTGCGTTAGCGTCCACACGTCAGTATAAATTACTGCGTGCGAAAGAAACCCGAAATACCTGCACGTACTGCTCTGTCGGTTGTGGGCTATTGATGTATAGCTTAGGCGATGGAGCGAAAAATGCGAAAGAGAGCATTTTTCATATCGAAGGTGACCCGGACCATCCGGTAAACCGCGGCGCACTCTGCCCGAAAGGTGCAGGACTTATCGACTTTATTCATAGTGAAAGTCGACTCAAATACCCTGAAGTACGCGAACCAGGTACGAATGAGTGGAAACGTATCACTTGGAACGAAGCGTTTGACCGCATCGCCAAGTTGATGAAAGAAGACCGTGATGCCAATTTTATTAAACAGAACAAAGATGGTGTAACGGTTAACCGTTGGCTGACAACAGGTATGCTCTGTGCATCAGCCGCCAGTAACGAAACAGGTTTTGTCACCCAAAAATTTAGTCGCGCCCTCGGCATGCTTGCCGTGGATAACCAAGCGCGTGTCTGACACGGACCAACGGTAGCAAGTCTTGCTCCAACATTTGGTCGCGGTGCGATGACCAACCACTGGGTTGATATTAAAAACGCTAACCTTGTTGTTGTTATGGGTGGTAATGCGGCTGAAGCGCATCCAGTCGGTTTCCGCTGGGCGATGGAAGCCAAAATCCATAATAAAGCCAAACTGATTGTTATTGATCCACGCTTTACCCGTACAGCGGCAGTGGCGGATTTCTACACGCCTATACGTTCTGGTACTGATATTGCGTTCTTGTCAGGTGTGATCAAATACCTACTGGATAATAAAAAAATCCAGCAAGAGTATGTGGAAGCCTACACTAACGCCAGCCTGATCATCCGTGAAGATTACGGTTTTGATGATGGTTTGTTCACAGGCTATGATCCCGAGAAACGTCAGTATGATAAAACGACGTGGAACTACGAGATGGATGAGAATGGTTTCGCACGACGCGACCCAACGCTCACTCACCCTCGCTGTGTCTTGAACTTACTAAAAGAGCACGTTAGCCGTTATACACCAGAAGTGGTGAATAACATCTGCGGTACCCCAATCGAAGATTTCCTGAAAGTTTGCGAGTACATTGCAGAAACGAGCGCGAAAGATAAGACGGCCTCATTCCTATACGCACTTGGCTGGACACAACATACTATCGGTGCGCAAAACATCCGTACGATGGCGATGATCCAGTTACTGCTAGGTAATATGGGTATGCTAGGTGGCGGTGTTAACGCATTGCGTGGTCATTCGAATATCCAAGGTCTGACCGACTTAGGTTTATTATCTCAAAGCTTACCGGGTTATCTGACTTTACCGTCAGAAAAACAAACTACCCTCGAAAGCTATTTGGCTGCGAATACACCCAAAATGACCTTACCAGGTCAGGTTAACTATTGGGGCAATTACCCGAAATTCTTCGTCAGTATGATGAAGACATTCTATGGTGATAAAGCGCAGAAAGAGAATGATTGGGGCTTTGACTGGTTGCCTAAATGGGATCAGGGCTACGACGTATTGCGTTATTTCGAGATGATGGATAAAGGTGAAGTCAATGGCTATATCTGCCAAGGCTTTAACCCATTAGCCTCATTCCCGAACAAAAACAAAATTATCAAATCGCTATCTAAGCTGAAATTCTTGGTCACCATCGATCCGCTGAACACAGAAACGTCAAACTTCTGGCAAAATCACGGTGAAATGAATGACGTTGACCCGTCTGCAATTCAGACAACGGTCTTCCGTCTGCCATCTTGCTGTTTTGCTGAAGAAAATGGTTCGATTGTTAACTCAGCGCGTTGGCTACAGTGGCACTGGAAAGGTGCAGATGCACCCGGTGAAGCGATTAGCGATGGCGAAATTCTGTCGGGTATCTACCACCGTATACGCCAACTCTATGAAACAGAGGGTGGTGAGTCGCCAGAGCCAGTCTTGAACATGACTTGGAACTACTTTGACCGTGATAATCCAACACCGGAAGAAGTGGCTCAGGAAAGCAATGGTTATGCGCTGGTGGATCTGAAAGATGCCGATGGCAACATCATTGTGAAGAAAGGCGAACTACTGAGTTCGTTCGCTCAATTGCGTGATGATGGTACGACATCAAGTGGCTGTTGGATCTTTGCTGGTAGCTGGACACCGAAAGGTAACCAGATGGCGCGCCGTGATAACTCTGACCCTACTGGCCTAGGTAATACCCTTGGTTGGGCGTGGGCATGGCCATTAAACCGTCGTGTTATCTATAACCGAGCATCTGCTGACCCAATGGGTAAACCATGGGATCCTCGCCGTCAAATTCTTGAGTGGGATGGCAGCAAGTGGATTGGTATGGACGTACCAGACTATAGCAATGCGCCTCCGGGAAGTGGTGTGAATCCGTTTATTATGCAACCGGAAGGGATGGGTCGCCTATTTGCACTAGACAAAATGGCAGAAGGTCCGTTCCCAGAACACTATGAACCAATTGAAACTCCGCTCGATACTAACCCATTACATCCAAATGTGGTCTCGAACCCGGCTGCGCGTGTGTTCAAAGATGACTGGGCGCAAATGGGTAAAGCGACAGAGTTCCCTTATGTTGGAACAACCTATCGCTTAACAGAGCATTTCCACTATTGGACAAAACATGCGTTGTTGAATGCCATTATTCAGCCACAACAATTCATTGAAATTGGTGATCGTTTGGCGAAAGAAAAAGGTATTAAACAAGGTGATATGGTGAAAGTCAGCTCTAAGCGTGGCTATATCAAAGCGAAAGCAGTTGTGACGAAACGTATTCATACGTTGAAAGTCAACGGCAAGGATGTGGATACGATTGGTATTCCTATCCACTGGGGCTTTGAGGGCTTAGCAGTGAAAGGCTTTATTGCAAATACACTGACACCATATGTGGGTGATGCCAACACGCAAACGCCGGAATTTAAATCATTCCTTGTCAATGTGGAAAAGGTGTAAGGAGATAAATTATGTCAATGCAATCACAAGACATTATTCGTCGCTCCGCCACCAATTCCCTGACGCCCCCCGCGCAAGTGAGGGACTTTAAGGAAGAAGTGGCGAAGCTGATTGACGTGACTACCTGTATTGGCTGTAAGGCTTGTCAGGTAGCATGTTCAGAGTGGAACGATATTCGTGACAAAATCGGCACTAACGTTGGGGTATATGATAACCCAACGGATTTGACCGCGAAGTCGTGGACCGTTATGCGCTTTTCTGAAGTGGAAGAAAATGGCAAGTTCGAGTGGTTGATCCGTAAAGATGGCTGCATGCACTGCTATGACCCAGGCTGTTTGAAAGCTTGTCCGTCAGAAGGTGCGATCGTTCAGTATAAAAACGGTATTGTTGACTTCCAATCTGAGCACTGTATTGGGTGTGGCTATTGTATTGCGGGGTGTCCGTTCAACATTCCACGCATCAACAAAGAAGATAACCGTGCATACAAATGTACGCTCTGTGTCGACCGCGTTGAAGTTGGACAAGAGCCTGCTTGCGTGAAAACCTGTCCTACAGGCGCTATTCATTTTGGTAGCAAAGAGGATATGACGGCGCTGGCAGGCGACCGTGTGGCTGAACTGAAAACACGTGGTTACAACAACGCGGGTCTTTATGATCCAGAAGGCGTTGGTGGTACACACGTAATGTATGTTTTGCATCACGCTGATAAACCTCAGTTGTATCATGGTTTGCCGGACAACCCGACAATCAGTCCAACAGTCACTTTCTGGAAAGGTATCTGGAAGCCGTTAGCAGCGGTTGGTTTTGCTGCGACCTTTGCGGCGGCCATCTTCCACTATGTGGGTATTGGTCCGAACCGCGTCTCCAAGAAAGAAGAAGAAGAGGCTCTGAAAGATATTCAGGACTCAAAATCTTCTGAGACTTCAAAGTCAGTTGAAGGGGAGGATCAAAAATGATGCCGCAGGATAATGAAAAAATTATTCGCCATAAGCCGATTGAGAGGATCAATCACTGGGCGGTTGTGATTTGCTTCTTGTTCACTGCTATCAGTGGATTGGGGTTTTTCTTCCCATCACTGAACTGGTTCATGAACATTTTTGGCACATCACAACTTGCTAGGATCCTGCATCCTTTTGTTGGTACCGCGATGTTCCTGCTGTTCGTCTTTATGTTTTTCCGTTATTTTCACCACAACTTTATCAACAAAGAAGATATTAAGTGGGCGAAAAATATCGGTAAGGTATTGAAAAACGAAGAAGCTGGGGATGTTGGTCAATATAACCTTGGTCAAAAAGGGGTATATTGGGTTGTCTCTATCTGCTTAGTGCTACTGGCTGTAAGTGGCGTGATTATGTGGCGTCCTTACTTTGCAGACTTTTTCTCAATCCCAATTTATCGTGCAGCGATTATCGTGCACTCCATTTCAGCGATAGCTCTGATCATTATGATTATCGTGCACGCTTATGCCGCAATCTGGGTGAAAGGCTCTGTGCGTGCGATGGTGGAAGGTTGGGTAACCCGTGGTTGGGCGAAAAAGCATCACCCGCGTTGGTACCGTGAAATCGTCGAAAAAGAGAAACAGCAGCAACAAGAGAAAAATTAAACCTTTCAATTGTTGAGTTCTGATAATAAACCCACAAACAAGAATATTGTTTGTGGGTTTTTTCATAAAAAGAGGATTAAAAAATGGAACACTTTCTTTTTATATTCATATAAAGTGTACGCTTTGATTAATTTTAAGAATAAACATAATGAGTGTAATAACTTTTTTCTCTATTATCATAATATAGAAAAATACATAACCGATTCTATTTTAATAAAACAAATATGACGTACCGATAAAGATCATTATTAATCACTTTCTTTTTATGAGTTGTTTTATTCACCTGATTAAGGAGTAGATCAAATAAATAATAATTGAATATTATTCAATAATAATTAACTTATTGTTGAATTTTATTTAATCCAATAAAACAGTAGTGCGGTTAATTGGTTGATTTTAAATATAATTTGTTGTTTGTGAATGTTTATTTAAGAACATCCAATTATGTTATTTATTTTTAGTCAACCAAATAGGATTCTCTAAATAAGATGTAATAATGTCTTATTATAATAATCCATATTGTTTATTTTGGTATATATAGATAGAGGTTTGTTCTATTATTGAAAGAATAGGGTATTAATAACTGTTAATCATTAATAGGAAAGGATAATTGAGCTATTAAAACACATTATTTCTGTCGTCTAGACATTAAGTGAAATATTTATTATAACGGTGTAAATCATTATTTATTAATAAAATCCATCTAAATAAAATCTTTATTTTTTGAAATGACTTTCACCACAGCTAAATAAATATTCAATTCCATTTACGACAGCTAAATAATGAGGTAATTCATGGATCTTCCTTTACAAGGTATCAAAGTACTCGATTTCACCGGTGTACAGTCAGGGCCATCTTGTACCCAAATGTTAGCGTGGTTTGGTGCTGACGTAATTAAAATTGAACGCCCAGGCGTCGGTGACGTGACGCGCAATCAGTTAAGAGATATTCCTGATGTCGATGCGCTTTATTTTACCATGCTCAACAGTAATAAACGTTCTGTTGAACTGAATACCAAAACGCCGGAAGGCAAAGAGGTCATGGAACGCCTGATTAAGCAGGCGGATGTATTAGTTGAAAACTTCCATCCGGGTGCTATCGACCATATGGGCTTTACTTGGGAACATATTCAAGAGCTAAATCCACGGTTAATCTTTGGCTCTATCAAGGGGTTCAATGAGAACTCCCCTTATGCAGATGTAAAAGCGTATGAAAACGTTGCGCAAGCTGCGGGTGGAGCGGCGTCAACCACAGGTTTTTGGGATGGCCCACCATTAGTCAGTGCAGCAGCACTAGGCGACAGCAATACGGGAATGCACTTATTAATTGGTCTACTAGCCGCCTTGTTACACCGTGAAAAAACCGGAAAAGGGCAACGCGTGACGATGTCGATGCAAGATGCCGTATTAAACCTTTGCCGTGTGAAGTTGCGCGACCAGCAGCGTTTAGAAAAAGTGGGCTATCTTGAAGAGTATCCTCAGTATCCAAACGGTAAATTCGGTGATGCCGTTCCTCGTGGGGGCAACGCTGGTGGCGGTGGCCAGCCGGGTTGGATCTTGAAGTGTAAAGGTTGGGAAACGGATCCAAACGCATACATCTATTTTACTATCCAAGAGCAAGATTGGGAGCAAACTTGTATTGCTATTGGCAAGCCAGAGTGGGCGAAAGACCCTGCCTACAGCACGCCACAAGCGCGCCAACCACATATCTTCGATATTTTTGCTGAAATTGAAAAATTCTTAGCCGATAAAGACAAACATGAAGCCGTTGAATATTTAAGCAAATATGGTGTGCCATGTGCGCCTGTATTGAGCATGCGTGAGATTGCTCGTGACCAATCATTACGCGATAGCGGCAGCATTGTTGAAGTTGAGCAACCAAAACGCGGGACTTATCTCACTGTTGGTTGTCCAATGAAGTTCTCATCATTCACCCCTGAGATAAAGAGTGCGCCACTGTTAGGTGAGCATACCGAGGAAGTGTTAACTGAATTAGGTTATAGCGCGGAGCAGATCGCCTCAATGCGCACCAATAAAGCCATTTAACGCGAATAAATGAGGGGGTCGCTGATAAGCCCCCTCCACACTTTCTTTTTACATATTTCATGAGGTGGACATGTCGACTGATCAAACCCAAAATTTGACTGATGGTATGCATATTATTGTTGATGCACTGAAAAAAAATGGCATTGACACAATTTATGGTGTTGTGGGGATCCCTGTGACGGATATGGCTAGGCATGCACAGGCTGAAGGTATTCGTTATATTGGTTTTCGTCATGAGCAATCTGCGGGTAATGCTGCGGCAATCAGCGGCTTTTTAACCCAAAAACCCGGTATCTGTTTAACGGTGTCTGCACCGGGGTTTCTAAATGGTATGGTGGCATTAGCGAATGCGACGACCAATGGCTTTCCAATGATACAAATCAGCGGCTCCAGTGATAGAGCAATTATCGACCTACAACAAGGCGATTATGAAGAGCTGGATCAAATGAATACCGCTAAGCCCTTTGTTAAAGCATCCTACCGAGTCAATAAACCGGAAGACCTGGGTATTGCTCTGGCTCGCGCAATTCGTGCTGCTGTTTCTGGTCGTCCTGGTGGCGTCTATCTTGACTTAACAACCGAAGTATTGGCTGCGGTGATGGACAAAGATGCTGCAGACAAAACAATCTTTACGGTTGAAGACCCTGCTCCACGCCAACTACCTGCGCCTGAAGCTGTTGATAAAGCACTTAAATTATTGGCATCGGCAAAGCGTCCGTTGATTATTTTAGGTAAAGGGGCAGCCTATGCCCAAGCGGATGAAAATATTCGTCAATTTATTGAAACAACAGGTATCCCTTACTTGCCTATGTCGATGGCAAAAGGGTTATTGCCAGATAATCACCCACAATCAGCCGCGTCAGCACGTTCCCATGCACTCTCTAATGCCGATGTCGTCGTATTAATGGGGGCACGCCTAAACTGGCTATTAGATCACGGAAAAGGCAAACACTGGTCGCCAGAGACGAAATTTATTCAATTAGATATTGAGCCATCTGAAATCGATAGCAATCGTCCAATAACAGCCCCTGTTGTCGGCGATATCTATTCAAGTGTTGCCGCACTACTTGAAGGGTTAAAAACCACACCAGTGAAGTCACCGAGCGATTGGATGGCTGGGATTGATGAGCATAAGAAAGCAAATAGCGAGAAGATGGCCGCTAAGCTGAATACCGATACATCACCGATGAACTATTTCAATGCATTGCGCGCAATTCGCGATGTGTTAGTCGACCATAAAGACGTTTATGTGGTGAATGAAGGGGCTAACACCCTCGATAATGCACGAAATATCATCGATATGTATGAACCTCGCAAACGTCTCGACTGTGGTACTTGGGGCGTAATGGGGGTTGGTATGGGTTATGCTATTGGTGCAGCGGTCACTAGCGGTAAGCCTGTCGTGGCGATTGAGGGAGATAGTGCGTTTGGTTTTAGTGGTATGGAAATTGAAACTATCTGCCGTTATCAACTGCCAGTCACCATTTTAATCTTTAACAATGGGGGAATTTACCGCGGCGATGGCGTCAATTTACATGGCGATAAGGACCCGTGCCCAACGGTATTAATGGCAGGCGCACGTTATGACAAGATGATCGAGGCTTTTGGCGGCATCGGTTATAACGCAACGACACCAGATGAAATTCAACAGGCGCTAAAAGCAGGTCTTGAGTCTGGTAAACCGACATTGATTAATGTGGTTATTGATCCAGCAGTAGGAACAGAAAGTGGTCATATTGGTAACTTAAATCCGAAATCTGTTGTGAAAAATTAGCGTTATTTCAATGAAATAAATATTTAAATGGTTTCTGTGCCACTTATTCTTTTAAGTGGCATAGGAACGCTTTTGCCCAAAATAGGTGAAAATCATATGGCTGATTTTATGTTTAAGATATTTATGAGCGATTTATTGCCCATAATTATCATTATGGTTCTGGGATACGCTAGCGGTAAACGCAACGTATTTACCAATGACCAAGCAAAAGCATTTAATAAACTGGTTTTAAACTATGCTTTGCCTGCCGCGTTATTTGTCTCCATTGTGCGTGCAAACCGTGAAATGATTTTTGCAGATACTAAGCTGACAATTATTTCGTTTGTCGTGCTATTGGTCTGTTTTTTCTTTTCTTTCTTTAGTTGTAAGTACATTTTTAAACATAGTCGTGGTGAAGCCGCGGTGTGTGCATTGATTGCTGGCTCTCCTACCATTGGCTTCCTTGGTTTTGCGGTTTTGGATCCTATCTATGGGCAAACCGTATCAACCGGTTTAGTTGTGGCGATTATTTCGATTATCGTGAATGCGATTACTATCCCAATTGGCTTATTCTTACTTAACCCTTCCAATGCTGATGGTAAAAAAGGCGGCGGCGGTATGGATGCTCTTATTTCGGCATTCAAAGAGCCTGTTGTCTGGTCACCAGTATTGGCGACAGTTTTGGTATTAATCGGGATTAAAATTCCTGATGTTTGGGACCCGACCTTTGACCTTATTGCCAAAGCTAACTCCGGTGTCGCGGTATTTGCAGCCGGCCTGACACTGGCCGCGAATAAATTCGAATTTGATGGTGAAATTATCTACAACACCTTACTCAAATTAATATTGATGCCGGGCTTATTATTGCTAGTTGGTATGACATTTAATATGAGCTCAGAGCAACTACAGATGATGGTATTAGCCGGCGCATTACCGCCTGCCTTCTCTGGAATTATTATCGCGAGCCGTTTTAACCTGTATACCCGTACGGGAACAGCATCCCTCGCAGTCAGTGTACTTGGTTTTATCATCGCAGCACCGTTGTGGATCTACGTTGCGCGTTTGGTTGCATAATAAATAGATGAAGGTGAGGCATCAAATAGATGCCTCGTATCCATCATACAATAAGGAGTGATTATGGCTTTTCCACTTCCACTTGAAGGCATTCGTGTTCTTGATTTTACAGGGGTACAGTCTGGCCCATCATGTACTCAGATGTTGGCTTGGTTCGGGGCAGATGTAATAAAAATTGAGCGACCGGGGATTGGGGATGTCACCCGTAACCAGCTTAGAGATATTCCTGATGTTGATGCATTGTATTTTACCATGCTCAATAGTAATAAGCGTTCGCTAGAGCTGAACACGAAAACCCCTGAAGGCAAAGAGGTGATGGAAAAGCTGATCCGCCAAGCAGATATTTTGGTTGAAAATTTCCATCCGGGAGCGATTGACCATATGGGGTTTACCTGGGAAGTCATTCAACAGCTAAACCCACGCCTGATTTTTGGCTCCATCAAAGGGTTCAATGAAAACTCCCCTTATGCGAATGTGAAAGCCTACGAAAACGTTGCGCAGGCCGCGGGGGGAGCCGCATCAACAACGGGTTTTCCTGATGGCCCACCGGTTGTGAGTTCAGCGGCACTAGGCGATAGCAATACTGGTATGCACCTATTAATTGGTTTATTAGCAGCATTACTGCAACGCGAGAAAACGGGGAAAGGGCAACGTGTCACTATGTCGATGCAAGATGCCGTGCTTAACCTATGCCGCGTTAAATTGCGTGACCAGCAACGTCTCGAAAAACTCGGTTTTTTAGAAGAGTATCCTCAATATCCAAATGGTTCATTTGGTGATGCAGTACCGCGTGGCGGTAATGCCAGCGGTGGAGGGCAACCGGGAACGATGTTGCGATGTAAAGGGAGTGATCATGACCCGAATGCCTATATCTATTTTATCAATCAAGATCACAACTGGGCCAATACCTGTGATGCATTAGGTAAACCTGAGTGGAAAACCGATCCTGCCTTTGCAACCACAGAAGCACGGGTCAGCCATATCCAAGATGTTTGGGATGCTATTGAAGAGATTGCTAAAGACAAAGATAAACATGAGCTAACAGATTACTTTGACCAGTTCGGCGTACCTTGCTCGGCGGTTTTGAGTATGAAAGAGATTATGTATGACCCATCTTTGCGTGACAGTGGCTCTATTGTTGAAGTAGAACAACCATTGAGAGGCCATTATTTGACGGTGGGTTGCCCAATGAAATTTTCAGCTTTTACGCCTGAAATAAAAAGTGCACCACTTTTAGGTGAACATAATAGCGAAATTTTAAAAGAGTTAGGCTATAGCGAACAACAAATAGCTGAAATGAAAACGAAAAAAGTTATTTAAATTATCCAGCCCAATTAATTTTATTATTTAAATAAATTAATTGGGCTACGGCTAAATAATAGAGATTAATGATATCGAAATAAGAGTGCTACGCATTAATTAAATAAACGTAATAAATCAATTAAGAAGTTTGTTACCTCATCATTATTGATGAGTCGGCTTCACTCATCAATTTTTTGAATATTCGTTATTTGTTGGTTTAGCCAATAGTTGGGCTGCTTTATATGACTTCTGACAATAACGGTGGTTATTAAATAAGGACGAATAGCATGAACCATTTAACAGTGAAGAAAAGCAGTAAAGTTGCTGCTGTTGATTTTGTTCCCGCTTGGGGCGACTTAGAGGGGAATATTCGCCGTCTCGCGGAAGCAGCGGAAAAAGTGGCGGCACAAGGCGTTGATTATGCAGTATTCCCCGAAACGGCAGTAAGTGGTTATTTATTTTCTGATTCAGCAGAATTAGCACCTTATTTAGCAAAATCCGCCGTAAACCCTCGCCCAATGCGGGCGGGGATATAAGGCGAAAAGCCCGCTGGGCTTTAAGGCAGGCTACTCCGGCGTATTCTGACTGAGCACATACGCTTTGAGCGTTTCTATCGTGGCACCACCTGCACTACAGGCAAAGTATGAGCGAGACCACAGCAGCCCAGTTTTGCTCTGCATCCGCAAGTGGGTATTTTGCTGACGGAGCAGGCGCGACGATACCGATTTTAAATTATTGACCATCACGCTGACAGCTAGCTTTGGCGGATACGCTATCAGCAGGTGGACATGATCTCGTTCGCCATCCATCTCGATAATTTCGCACTCCAACTTTGCCGCAGCCGAACCAAAAGCTTCACGTAACTGAGCGATCATCTGCCCGTCAAACAGCTTACGGCGGTATTTTGTCGTAAAGATTAAATGCACAACCAGCTTACTTACACTATGCCGTTTACGAAGAAAGCCTTCGAGAGATTCGTGTTGATTACTCAATTGAATTTTTCACTTAACGTGTTAAAATAAATGAAGTATATCAATGAGCGCTGAATATGTTAAGAGCTACAAAAGTACGCATATATCCGACACCAGAACAAGCTGAGTATCTCAATGCCCAGTTCGGTGCAGTTCGTTTCGTGTACAACAAAGCTCTGAACATTAAAAAGCAGGCTTACCAGCGTCACGGCGTAAATTTAAACCCACGTAAAGACCTCAAGCCACTGCTTGCAGTAGCGAAGCGATCACGCAAATATGCCTGGTTGAAGGAATATGATTCGATCGCGTTGCAGCAGGCGGTGATCAATCTGGATATCGCTTTTTCCAACTTTTTCAATCCGAAGCTAAAAGCCCGTTTCCCGTCGTTCAAACGCAAACATGGAAAACAATCGAGCTATCACTGCGTTGGGGTGAAAGTGCTGGATGGAGCAGTCAAAATCCCGAAAATTCCGGCGATTAAAACACGGTTGCATCGTGAAATTACCGGCACGTTGAAAAGCATCACATTGAGCCGCAGTGCAACGGGGAAATACTATGCCTCGCTACTATGTGATGACGGGATGGAAGAGCCATCAAAGCCAACGTTGATATCAAATATCACAGGTCTGGATATGGGGCTGACGCATTTTGCCATAAAATCTGATGGCGCTAAGGTTGCTAATCCCCGACACCTTATCAACGCCAGCCGGAATTTACGGCGCAAACAGAAAGCCTTATCACGTAAGAAAAAAGGTAGTGCAAATCGCAGGAAAGCCCGCATACAGGTTGCGGGTGTCCATGAGCGGGTAGCTAATGCCCGCGCTGATTTTCAACACAAACTCTCTCGCGCAATTGTTGACGAAAGCCAAGCGGTAATTGTAGAGACGCTGAAATCGGCAAATATGATGAAGAACCACCATCTGGCACGAGCGATAGGCGATGCCGGATGGAGCGGATTTATCTCAAAACTGGAATACAAAGCAGCAGAGAAAGGTGTTCATGTGGTGAAACTGGAACAATGGTTCGCCAGTTCGAAAACCTGTCATTGCTGTGGTTACAAAATGCCGGAAATGCCGTTGAACAGGCGTATCTGGCAATGTCCCGAATGCGAAGTTGAACATGACCGCGATATCAATGCGGCGATCAATATACGGCAAAAGGGCATGCTGGAATTATGTGCGGCGGGACTCGTCGTGCCTGCCCATGGAGGCCAGCGTAAATCCGTCATATAGACGGTTGCGGCCAACGAAGTGGGAAGCCTCGCCCGAAAGGGCGGGGAGCAGTCACAAATCATACTGCTGTTACTGCTCATTGCTTATATTTACTTTTTTAAAGTGGAGGCAAGTGGTTTCCACGCGGTATGGGCGCTATCGTTTATTGCGGGTATGCAAGGTAATGCGTTCCATAAAATTAATGGCATGTTATATGGCAATATTGCTGTGACACTTAACGTACAATTAGGTTTTAGCTCATTAGCAGAATCCGTGGCATTTAAAGGGCAAGAGCGCAAAGAGGCGTTATACAAAAGTTATTGCTACTTTTTAACCTTATTTGGCTTTGCTGGTGGTGCTTTTATGATGGCAATGTTAGCTGACTATGCGAGAGAGTACGCATTATTAATTACCCTAATCCCATTATGTTTGATTTTTACCATGGGGCGACATTTCGCAAAAGAAGACAGTAGCTTACCTATTGATTCAAATTAGTCTGAGTCCGTTTAACAAATATAACGCGATATGGGTGATATTCAGGCGTAGTGAAATCACCCATTATCTTTAATATCATCATTTCCTTCCCCACATCACCTCATCTAAAGAAACGGTATAAAGATTGCTTCGCTCTGATATAAAAAGCTGGCGATACGCACGATACAAAGGGAACAAGGTGGCTACTGAGCGACTTTTGTTTTATCCTGAGCGATAGATAACAGCAATTTCCGCTGATAAGCATACAATACGATAGATAGCTCTAGGGAAATCCCCTAGAGCTATCATTTTAAAAATTTGAAAGAGAGCAATGCGATGGGTATTCGTATCGTCCCTAAAGAAGAATTAGGGCAAGAAAGACTAAAAGAAAAAGGTATTGGTTTTATCCCGCCTGTCCTATTCCCGAATTTAAAAAATCTGTATCAACGACGCGCAGAAAGATTAAAAGCACTGGGTGTGGATGAACATCCTTTTGCAGATTATCTTAATTTTGCAGCGGAAGTGGCAACAGCACAAAACAATGCGCAGCATGATAATCCTTTAGAAATGGATATGAATGCGGTATTAGAGCGCGCAACGGCGACCAATAATCCGCCTCTTGAGGCGAAAACATTCCCACGTATAGCCCATTGGCATAAGTTATTAAATGCGATTATTGCTGAATTATTACCAGTGGTTCCAGAGTCAGTACGCCCTGCATTAGAGAATCTCGATAAGGCGTCTGAAAATGAGCTTGAAGAGATGGCGACTGCGCTACTTAACGAGCAATTTGAGAAGGTTCCCGCTGATAAATCCATGTTTATTTGGGCGGCACTGTCTGTGTATTGGGCACAAATGGCAGCACAAATTCCCGGAAAAGCGCGCGCTGAACATGGTGATCATCGCCACTTCTGCCCCGTTTGTAACAGCATGCCTGTGTCTAGCATTGTACAAATTGGCACAACGCAAGGCCTACGCTATTTGCACTGTAACCTGTGTGAAACAGAATGGCATATGGTACGTGTCAAATGCAGTAACTGTGAACAAACTCGCGATCTCCACTATTGGTCTCTTGATGATGAAAATGCTGCGGTAAAAGCAGAAAGTTGTGGTGACTGCGGTAGTTATCTCAAAATTCTTTATCAAGAAAAAGATGCGAAAGTCGAAGCCGTTGCTGATGATCTGGCGTCTATCATCCTAGATGCTCGGATGGAAGAAGAGGGCTTTGCCCGTAGTAGCCTTAACCCATTTTTATTTCCCGGTGAAAAATAGTCACTAAAAGAGAGTAATCACGATGGTAGACTCCACCGCCGAACTATACCGCCAGCTTCCTGCTGTTGATAAACTCCTCCAACTTGACGAGGTGCAAACCCTCGTCATCGAGTCAGGACACCACTGGGTAACCGAGCAGTTGCGAGAGATGCAACAGCAAGCTCGCGAGTATATCCGACAACATAGTCAGTTGCCCGCTTGGCATCCTGATTGGGTTGCTGAGTTGGTTAGGCGCCATGGTGCTTTACAAGAAAGCGCATTAAAACCCGTGTTTAACCTGACGGGAACGGTGCTGCACACCAACCTTGGTCGCGCGGTGATGGCCTCTTCAGCGATTGCTGCCGTTAATAAGGTGATGAGCTCACCTGTGACTTTGGAATACTCTCTTGATGGCGCGACGCGAGGGCATCGTGATCGCGCTTTGGCTGAATTGCTATGCCAACTCACGGGCGCCGAAGATGCTTGCATTGTGAATAATAATGCTGCTGCCGTATTATTGCTTTTGGCGACGGTGGCTCAAGGCAAGCAAGTTATTGTTTCACGTGGCGAATTAGTTGAAATAGGCGGTGCTTTCCGAGTACCGGACGTGATGGCACAAGCAGGTTGCCAATTAGTCGAAGTAGGAACAACAAATCGTACTCACCTGCGTGATTATGCGGGCGCTATTAATGAGCAAACCGCGTTATTGATGAAGGTGCACACCAGCAACTACAGTATTGAAGGGTTTACCGCGGAAGTTGAAGGCGCTGAATTGGCGGAATTAGGTCAACAGCATCAGTTGCCGACCGCAATTGATTTAGGCAGCGGATCAATGATCGATATGACCGCCTATGGACTACCTGCCGAGCCAATGCCGCAAACGTACCTTGCTCAAGGGATTGACCTTGTTTCTATTTCTGGGGATAAGCTACTGGGAGGGCCGCAAGCAGGGATTATTCTCGGGAAGAAAAAGTGGATTGAAGCCATTCAAAAGCACCCGCTTAAGCGTGCCTTACGTGCTGATAAAATGACGTTAGCCGCATTAGAGGCCACATTAAAACTCTATTTAACGCCCGAAAAACTGGTCACGGAGCTTCCAACACTACGCTGGTTAACACGTAGTGCCGATGAAATCAAAGCGCGAGCTGAACGTTTGATCGTTCCATTACAAGCCTTCTATGGCGATAAATTTGTCGTAGAAATGGAGCCTTGTTTATCCCAAATTGGTAGCGGCTCATTACCGATTGATAGGCTACCGAGTTATGCCGTGACGTTTACGCCATTTGATGGGCGGGGCAATACGTTGGCCTTACTGACGGCACGTTGGCGTCACACCGACCAACCAGTAATTGGTCGATTAAAAGATGGCAAATTATGGCTAGATCTCCGTTGCTTAGATGATGAACATGGATTATTGCAGGTATTGTTGTCATGATTTTTGCTACTGCTGGCCATGTTGACCATGGTAAAACATCGCTAATTCAATCAGTCACTGGGGTGAATACGGCGCATTTACCCGAAGAAAAAAAACGGGGTATGACCATCGACCTCGGCTATGCTTATTGGCCTCAACAAGATGGTAGTTCAATCGGTTTTATCGATGTTCCCGGACATGAAAAATTTTTAGGGAATATGTTAGCGGGGGTCTGCGGGATCAATCATGCCTTGCTGGTGGTTGCTTGTGATGATGGGGTCATGGCGCAAACGCGAGAGCACTTAGCGATTTTACGTTTAGCTGGTTGCCAAAATATAACAGCCATTTTGACGAAAGCAGATAAAGTTGATGCAGAGCGAATTGCACACATTTCTTTGCAAGTGAAAAATGAGCTACAGCACCAAGGTTGGCCTGACGCTGCGATATTTGTGACCTCGGCCAACGATGGACGCGGAATTGCGGAATTACAGGCTTACTTACAACAATTACACCAGCAAAGAGCCGATCACCAAAATCGTCAACAACGTTTTCGTTTAGCGATTGACCGTGTATTCCATGTCAAAGGGGCCGGTATTGTTGTCACAGGCACGGCCTTAGCAGGGCAAGTGCAGCTTGGTGATACTTTATGGTTAACGGGCGCTGACACCACTGTTCGTATTCGGGGGATCCACCGCCAAAATCAGCCAGCAGAGCTAGCTCAAGCGGGTGACCGGGTTGCACTCAATTTAGCAGGAGATATTGATAAAGCGGCTATTACACGTGGTGATTGGCTGCTATCAGAGAAGCCTTTCGCTGCGGCAACAAGAGTGATTGTTGAATTAGAGTGTGATTCGGTGATTAAACATTGGCAGCCGGTCCATTTATACCATGGTGCGAGCCATATTACAGGTCGAGTTTCATTATTAACCGAATTTGGCTCGACGCCCTTACTCGCGGAACTCATTCTCGATACACCGTTGTGGTTTGTGGATAATGACCGCCTCATCATTCGTGATATTAGTGCGCGAGAAACACTGGCGTCAGCAAGAGTGATCCGGCTTACCTCTCCACGTCGAGGTAAGAGATTACCTGAATTCATTGAATGGTTAACTCGCCTCTGTATGACAAATGATGAACTTACCCATCTGAAATTACAGTTACCTAATGGTGAGTTAGATTTAAAGCGTTATAGTTGGGCTCGTCAATTAACCCCGCCCGCCCTTGAACAGCTATTATCACAGGTTGAACTCGTTCGCGTAGGAGATTTGGCTCTTTCTGCTTTTAAAGCCCAAGTGGCGAAAGAACGGCTCGTTCAAACATTAGAAGATTTCCATGAGGTGCACAGTGACCAAATTGGGGTTGGGAAAGCGCGCTTAAAACGCATGGCATTACCGACAGTAAGTGAATCATTAGTTTTTAAATTAATTAATGAGTTGATTGCTGATGAGCGTATTAAACAGACCCGTGGTTGGCTACACATGCCACAACATGGGTTAGTCTTTGATACGGAACAACAACAAATTTGGCAACAAATAGCGCCTTTATTCCCTCGAGCCGAGGCATGGTGGGTCCGTGATCTGGCTAAAGAAATCAATCATGATGAAGACGCTGTCCGACGTGCGATGAAAAAAGCGGCACAAATGGGGCTAGTGACGGCGATTATCCGTGACCGCTACTACAGTAGTGATCAAATAAAGCAATTTGCCGAGCTTATTTTGCGTTACTGTACGCATAAAGGAGAAATAGGCGCCGCTGATTTTCGCAATGAATTAGGGATTGGTCGGAAATTGGCGATTCAAATTCTTGAATTTTTCGATAGAAGTGGCTTCACTAGACGCAAAGGCGATGGGCACTTTTTACGAGATAAAGGCATTTTTGTTGAATAGATTTATCGTCTAAATTAGTTAAAATAGCCAGTCTGTGGCGGCCTTTATCTGTTGGAGGTCGTCGATACTTACATATTTTGTGGTAAACCCGATGAAGAAAAGAGTATTTTCCGCCGTTTATCTAACACTGATATTCATTGCTTCCCTTTTCCTAGTCTTCGAGAAAACGAGTGTGATTTACCCCGGATTGATCTCGGTAAGTGTTTATGCCGTTATCTTTGGGGTGCTCTATCTTGTCTCAGCTAGATGGTTATTTTCTGCCGTTGTTACCAGTACGCTGTTTATTATTATTAAATTCCTTAACCAACTCAAAGTTCACTATTATAAAGAGCAATTATTTTATTCCGATATTAATATCATGACGGATACGTCAAATATGGGAACCTTGGGGCATTATTGGTTAGCTGGCGTTGCATTGATCGGATTATTGATTTTGTTAATCATTAATGCAGTGCTTAGTTGGCGTCTATTACGCCCAACGAAAACATTTTCTTGGCGATTAATTGGCATATTACTTGGCGTTGGTGGCTATTTTGGCGCGAGCTTTGCGGCCTCCCATTATTACAACCAATGGACGGAGACCTTACCTAAAGGTAGAGGAACCGTTACCAACTTGGTTATGTCGGCGAAAAATTCAAATTACCATTCCCCCCAAATTAAATGTTCATCTGATTATTTTATACAAAAAGCGGCAACGGTATCATTACCCGCATCTGATATAACAGAAAAACCGGATATCTTATTGTTATTACAAGAGTCCACTGTTAATCCAAGCATCTATAAATTACCAGACGGCACTAAACTACCCGATTTATTTATGTTTCAACAGGATAACGAGTTGATCGCGCATAGCCATATGCGAGTGCAAACTTTCGGGGGAGGAACTTGGTTGTCTGAATTTGCCGCTTTAACAGGGCTAAACAGTGATGACTTTGGCTCGCAAAAAAGTGGTGTCTTTTACTTTATTGTCGACCATCTAAATAACAGTTTGTTTAAAGAGATGAAGGCAAATGGTTATTATACCGTCGTTCTGACACCATTTAACCGTGGTGCTTACCATTCAGGCCATGCTTATCAAACATTAGGTGTCGATAGAATTATTCAGCCTCAAGAGTTGGGTTACCCAGGAAAATTACAAGATAACTTATGGACGATCAGCACTGAAGATATGCTGAAATATGTCAAAGAAATCTTAGCAAAAGAGACTGATAAACCAGTATTTATTTTCTCGTTAACCATGTATGAGCATGGCCCTTATAAAGAGAGCCATCATGATGATTATGGCTTAAAAGGGAAGGTAAAAAATGCAGACTCCGTTGGTGAATTTAGCCATTATATGGAAAAAATCGTCGCGTCTGATAACGCGATACGCGATTTTGTAGAATTTATGGCGAAGCGCAAACGTCCATTAATGTTTTTATATTTTGGTGACCACCAGCCGGGGATCAGCTTAAATCAATATCAATCTGAATTTTCTAACCCCGCCTTTATCACACAATTTACGTTACGTGATAATTTGAAATCGGGTAATCAGATTAAAACGGGTCCGTTAACCGATATTGCCTTCCTTGGAGGGATAATATTAGAGCGCGCAAATTTACATGTTTCCCCGTTCTATGAAGCGAATATTAAGATGCGTCATTTGTGTGATGGCAAGTTAGATGACTGTGAAGATAAAAAATTATTAGAGAGTTATCACCACTACATCTATCACACATTACAGGCGGCGAATAAAAACGTCGAGGAATAAGGGGTAGGAAAATAGCGGGGCTGTGCTCCGCTATTTTTTATCTCCGCTGCAATCACTGGCGAGTCGCGAGGATCACACTAGAGGCTTTCACTAAGGCGATGATATCGACCCCTTTAGTGAGCGCCATCTCTTTTAGACTTTCATTGGTGATCACGGCGGTTAGCTCAACACCTTTATCGGTGACGAGGAGAACGGTACTGTTGACGGCGCCTTCAATAATATTGCTGATTTTACCGTTGAATTGATTACGGGCTGAAAATTGCAAACCACAGTCCGGTGTGGCGAGTACCACCCAAGGGGCCTTAATAATAGCGACCGCCTCTTTGCCTACCTCTAACCCCAAGGTTTTGCAGCTTTCACAGGTAATGACGGTGGTAAGTTGTTCTCCGTTGCCTAAACTGAGCACCACTTCGTTGTTAACTGCACCTTCTTTAATTTCACTAACTGTACCGATTAATTGGTTACGAGCAGAAACCTGCATGATTTATCCCCTCTCTTTAATAGTAAAAACGACTATTAATTAGAATAAAGGTAAATGTTTAAGTAATCTAAATTATCAATCGTGTTCGTGGATAAGATCACGCCAAGCGTTATGGTGAATTAAACTCCAACTCATAGATATCCCCACGGCAGATGATTTCACTGTACTCAATGATCACGCCACCTTGCAGGGTGCTAGTTTGTTTCACCTGTAATAATAGAGCCCCTACCGTTGTGTTTAACCAATTTGCATACTCTTCATTGCAACTGATCGCTTTCACTTTATGTTGCACATGATTGAAAGTAATACCTTGGCTCCCCCATAGGGCATAGAGAGAGTCGGTCAGTTTTTCCGGTTCAGGAAGATATTGAGCAGGAATATAGTTATTTTCAAAAGAAACAGGCTGACCATTTGCGATACGGATACGCCTTAATTGCGCGATTTGGCTACCAACAGCTAAACCTAATTTTGCGGCAATATCAGCCGTTGCTTCGGTGAGTGTGCGCAATAACCACTGTGTGGTGACTGTACCACCTGCTTTAATCACTTGAGAGGTAAAACCACTTTCATGTGATAACGAGTAACCTAGATATTTTGCGACTTGAGTACCAACCCCTTGCTGCCGAACAACGGCTCCCTTTTTTTCAAGAGATTGCATTGCTTTACTGATTGTCACTCGAGAAAGATTTAACTGTTGTGCAAGATAGCGCTCTGCTGGAAGATAATCGCCTGCATCCACAATTTTGTGCTCAATCGCGGATTCAATCGCTTGTTGCAATTGGCGATACAGAGGCATTGTGGAATTCACATCTAGTTGATTCTTAATCCATTCAAGAAAGCGTACTTGCATTGTATTTTTCCATAAAACTTTCAACAAATTAAGTTTATAACAGAGTTCAGGATATGCATAATATCATCGATTGGACTTACATTGGCATTATTTTTTAACTGATTGGACTGGTATTGGACTTAATTGCTGCTAATATAATTAGTGTTGTTAAGGAAAGTACTGGGAGTAAAAATGGGCCTGAAACCCAACATTGAAGCGGCGATACTTGGATGCTTATATGGTCAGGCTACAGGGGATGCCATGGGCATGCCTTCTGAACTATGGCGCCAAGACAAAGTTCAACAATTTTTCGGCTGGATAGATCACTTTTTACCAGGGCCAGACGAAAATATTGCCGCGATTGGGTTTCGTGCTGGTGAAGTGACGGATGACACTCATCAAGCAATTGCGTTAATGGATGCGATTATCGCTTGTCATGGTCAGGTAGAGCCGAAGGTGGTTGCACAAAATATTTTAGCGTGGGCAGACCGCATTAATGCCTTTGATAAAAATATTTTTGGACCAACATCCAAGCAATCTCTATTAGCTATTCAAGCAGGCGTTCCAATTAACGATATTGTGTCAAATGGTGTCACCAATGGTGCGGCAATGCGGATAGCCCCTGTAGGGTGCATTGCTTCAACTGCTGATCGCAATCAATTTATAAAAACCGTTGAAGCGGCTTGTATCCCGACACATAAGTCGGACATTGCGATTGCAGGTGCCTGTGTCATTGCTTGGGCAATTAGCCGAGCTATCGAGCAAACTCCATGGCCTCAAATAAAACAAGAACTTCCACTACTCGCCGATGAGGTGCAACAGTTATATGCCTCAACGTTTAGTCCATCTTTAGGCCAACGAATTTTATTGGCCTTTAAGAAGGCTAGTGAGTTGCAAACATGCTCTCCTCAAACAACACTTAAAGAGCTGTACGATTTTATCGGAGCCGGTATGGACACGATAGAGTCTATTCCCTGCGCTCTGGCCATAGTTGACCTAACAAATGGTGATCCTGTCATGTGTGCGAAATATTGTGCCAACCTGGGGGGAGACACGGACACCATTGGTGCTATGGCCGGAGCGATTTCGGGAGCTTTGTCAGGTATTCAATCTTTTCCTGAAGAATGGATTGCAATGATTAACAATTCTAATAATATAGATTTTTATCCCTACGCAAAAATACTCAGCGCCTTACGTCATTAAGGAGAGTTGAATGAGTGCACTACCTGACGCTGCACAAAAAAATGAAGCATGGAAAATCGAAAATACAGGTATTGATATCGTACCTGAGCATGAGCGAACAGCCACTCCTCTTGAGTTATTTTGGATCTGGTCTGCCGCGAATATCGGGATCCTCGGTATTGTTTATGGCGGAATTATTGTTTCTTTTCGTCTCTCTTTCGTGCAATCGCTGCTCGCGGCGATTATCGGTATAGCCAGCTTCGCATTAGTTGGTTACATCAGTTTATCAGGCCAAAAAGGCCGCACCTCTACACTAACACTCTCGCGAACCATTTTCGGCAAAACAGGGAATATAGCCCCGACATTTTTCAGTTGGGTCACTTTGATGGGATGGGAAGCCATCAACATGATCACTGGGACACTGACATTAAAAGCGCTTTTTCAGGTGCTTGGATTTAGTGATTCAGTGACATTAACCGTTGTCTGTATGGTGTTATTTGGTGGTTTAGCTATCACTATTAGCCTACTCGGGCAAGCAACGGTTGTGGTTATGCAAAGCTGGATCACGCGTATCTTTGGCACCATGACTTTGATTGCCGCGCTGTATATTATTTGGCATACAGATTGGCAGGCAGTGTTATCCATGCCTTCTGGTAGCTGGCTAACGGGCTTTTTACCTGCTGTCTCAATTATTGCGGCAGGAACAGGTATTGGCTGGGGGATTGCAGGAGCAGATTACAGCCGTTATCAAAGCGAACGGTCATCAAAATCATCTATTTTTAATGCCGTCACATTTGGAGCGATGCTACCGCTATTTATTCTGTTATTTACAGGGATTTTGCTGTCGGCACGCTTGCCGGAATTAGCTTCCGCTGAAAACCCGATTGCGTTAATTGGTGCAGAGCTGCCAAGTTGGATGTCTATCCCTTATTTATTAACGGCAACCGCGGGTATTATTACTATTGCGGTACTAAGCCTCTATTCTGCGAGTCTCAACTTACTGACGATTGGCATAAAAATTCGCCAAGTTTATGCGGTCGCAATAGATGCTATTTTAGTCATGGGTGTGGCGATTTATATCCTATTTATTTCAGGCGAATTTATTAATTCATTTATTGCTTTCTTACTATTTTGTGGCGTGTTCTTAGCCTCATGGGAAGCGGTATTTATGTTGGATTATGCCGTATTGCGTAGTCGCCAAGGTTATAAGTTTGAGCAACTGTTTGGTCAGTCGAACGCAGGAATTCGTTGGATACCGCTGCTGTGCTGGCTGTTAGGTGCGCTGGCTGGTTTGTTAGTCAGTGATAATGAGTTTATTAAAGGGCCTTGGGCAACAGGGATTTTTGAAGGCTCTAGTTTATCCATTCTTCTTTCATTTGTATTAAGCTTTTTGCTTTACGGCTTATACTTGATGTTTAGTCATTCAGCGGAGAAAGATTAATCATGCGTACCGTTGCCGTGATAGGGGCTGCTGCTGGTGATTGCGTTTTAAGCGTCGCGAGAATGCCACGTAGTGGTGAAGATATTGCAGCCCACGATCACGGCTGGCAAATCGGTGGCTGTGCATTTAATGTTCTTCGTGCTTTAGCTCGTCTACAACTCCCTATAATTAATGGTATTCGTGTGGGTAATGGCCAATGGGGACAGCGAGTTCGCCAAGCGCTATCAGAGCTTGGTGTGTCACCTTTTTTCGTTAGCGAAACCCAAGATAATGGTTGGTGCTTTGCATTAACAGAGCCTAACGGCGAAAGGACGTTTATTTCTATCGCGGGTTGTGAAGAAGAGTGGAATAGGGAGGAGCTACAAACTCTCGCTTTACCGAACGACAGTATTATCTATGCGAGCGGCTACGAACTAGGCTGCTTGCAAGGGGAAGCGTTACAACAATGGTTGCTGAATGACTGCCCAACACAAACCCTCGTTTTAGATTTAGGGCCAAGACTTGCAGTGCTTCCTCAGAATTTCTTACAGCAATTACCCGCCAATAGAACCCTTTTAACGGTCAACCGTGATGAGGCGCGTTTCCTCTGTGGTGAAGGTGACCTTGTAAGGTTGTCAGCGGAGTATGCGTATCGTCGTGGTATTACGCTGATTGTTCGCTTGGATAGCCAAGGTGCTTGGCTATGTCAGCCGAATCAACAGCCACTGTTCGTGCCTGCATACCAAGTTGCCGTTGTGGATACGATTGGTGCTGGGGATGCACATACCGCAGGAGTATTGGCGGGATTATCCCAAGGCTGGTCATTACGCGATTGTGTTGACTTTGGTAACCAAGTTGCTGCCATCGTTGTCAGTAAGCAAGGCCCCGCGGGTGCACCGACATTAAGTGAAATTAATCAATCTGCACTATCACAAGCCATACCAGAAACTTTCGAATAGCTCACTGAGAGCATTATTTTATTTCTTTAGAAATAAAACCATTGTTACATTTACAGGTCTTAACTCTAAATGGATATTGAATGCGGCTTATATTGAGTCGTGAGAATGGTTTAATACTAAAAGATAATTAACATGAAATATTTAGTTACTGGTAGTGCAGGTTTTATCGGTTTTAGACTATGTCAGCGTTTATTAGATAGTGGTCATGAGGTTGTTGGGATCGACAACATGAATGCTTATTACGATCAGGGTCTGAAACAGTCTCGTCTACATATTCTTGAGCAATACCCTCATTTTCGTTTTATTCCACTTGATATTACCGACCGTGAAAAAGTCGTGGTGTTGTGTACCCAAGAAGATTTTGACCGTGTGATCCATCTTGCTGCTCAAGCAGGAGTTCGCTATTCATTGCAAAATCCATTTGCTTATGCAGATAGTAACCTTTCCGGTCATTTGGCTATCTTGGAAGGGTGCCGACAGGCAAACGTCAAACACCTTGTGTATGCGTCTTCTAGCTCTGTGTATGGCATGAGTGAGCAAACTCCATTTAGTACCGATATGCCGACCGACCACCCAGTCTCCTTGTATGCGGCAACTAAAAAAGCCAATGAATTGATGGCACACTCCTATTCACATCTCTATCAGTTGCCAACCACCGGTCTGCGTTTCTTTACGGTTTATGGTCCGTGGGGGCGTCCGGATATGGCCTTATTCAAATTTACTAAGGCAATTTTGGCGGGCGAGCCTATCGATGTTTATAATAACGGCAATCTCAGCCGTGATTTCACTTTTATTGATGATATCGTGGAAGGGGTTATCCGTATTTCCGATATAATCCCACAAGCAGACCCAGAAAATGGTTCTCTTTCACCTGCACAAAGTCGTGCGCCATACCGTTTATACAATATCGGTAATGGTCAGCCTGTGAAGTTAACTGACTTTATTACTGCACTTGAAAAATCACTGGGCAAAAAGGCAATCAAAAACTTTTTACCGATGCAGGCTGGGGATGTGTATACCACATGGGCCGATACCGAAGACTTATTTAAGGTTACGGGATACCGCCCACAAGTTTCGATAGAGCAAGGGGTGCAGGCGTTTGTTGACTGGTATCAGTCATACTATCACCTGTAATTTGTCGCTGATGAAGGATCCCTTGTCATACACTAAGATGGATTTGAGAGGTCAGTTTTGAAAATAGCAATTGCGGGTACAGGCTATGTGGGTCTGTCCAATGCCATGTTACTGTCACAACACCACGAAGTGGTGGCAGTCGATATCATTGCCGAAAAAGTGGCGATGCTTAACAACAAACAGTCGCCAATTATCGATACCGAAATCGAGCAATTTCTACGCGAAAAAACACTCAATTTCCGAGCGACACAAGATATTGTCGAAGCCTATACTGGCGCACAATATGTGATTGTGGCGACTCCCACTGACTATGACCCTAAAACCAACTACTTTAATACCAAGTCAGTGGAATCGGTCATTCACGACGTGCAGAAAATCAATCCTGCCGCCACTATCATTGTGAAATCCACCATTCCGGTTGGCTTTACTGAGCGCCTACGTGAAGAGTTTGGCTACACCAATGTGATTTTCTCGCCTGAGTTTTTACGCGAAGGCCGTGCACTTTGGGATAACCTGCACCCTTCCCGTATTGTGGTAGGGGAGCGCTCTGAGCGGGCAGCGATTTTTGCTAACTTGCTGCTGGAAGGAGCCATCAAGAAAGATGTTCCGGTGCTGTTTACTGACAGCACAGAAGCCGAAGCGATTAAACTGTTTGCAAACACCTACTTGGCTATGCGCGTCGCCTATTTCAATGAATTAGATACCTATGCAGAAAGCCGCGGTTTGAACGCACGACAAATTATTGAAGGGGTGTCATTAGACCCGCGTATCGGTAGCCACTACAACAACCCCTCTTTCGGTTACGGCGGGTATTGCCTCCCTAAAGACACCAAACAGTTGTTGGCAAACTACGATGATGTGCCGAATAACCTGATTAACGCCATTGTGGAGTCTAACCGCACACGTAAAGACTTTATTTCCGATGCGATTATTGCCAAAGCGCCACGTAAAGTGGGGGTATACCGTTTGGTGATGAAGGCAGGCTCTGATAATTTCCGTGCCTCTGCGGTGCAGGGCGTGATGAAACGTATTAAGGCCAAAGGTATCGAAGTGATTGTGTATGAGCCGGTGCTGAAAGAAGATGAGTTCTTCCGCTCGAAAGTCTACCGTGACCTTGAGGCCTTTAAAGCGGACAGCGACATTATTTTGGCTAACCGGATGGTGCCTGAAATCGAAGATGTGGCGGATAAAGTGTATACCCGCGACCTATTTGGTAACGATTAATTCCCTTATTTTTTCTGATCTATCACTAGCCAGCTGTTATGCTGGCTAGCTCACAGTGGATACTTGCCATTCTTTAACTATAATCTGCAACAATCGCTAAGAAATGAATGTAGGTAATTGTTAGCATTGGTTGAAACAGATGGTACGGTGAAATGGCGAGCAATGAAAAATATAATAAAGTCACAAAAAAATGGGTATCAGGTTTATCAAAAAGAGAGTGATATAGATTATTGGCAAGTCATTGATGATTATATCCAAGGCAAAATTGTTGGTAAAAATCTCAATAGTGGCAATATGGAGCGCAGTGTCGCTCGTATTACGATTAATGGGAAAAACTACATCATTAAGTGTGAAAAAGAGCGCGATAGTCGTTTAGAAAAGCGAATTATGCGTATGGTGCATGGCCCTTATTTTTCCCGCCTACTTTATCGTTTAGTGCGTGCGCAAAATCAAGGTTGTACTATCACAAATGATATCTATTTTGTGGCCGAAAAGATGCGCTGCCGAGAATCCATTGAAACATGGATTATTGCCGAATATGTTGAGGGCACAGTACTTTCGGAGGTCAGCGATATCACGCCTTATTACCCCGAAATAGCAGCACTTATTAACCAACTCCATGCTTATGATTTAGCATCGAATGATATTCATGCAGGTAATCTGGTGCTCACCGATAATGGACTTAAAATTATCGATTTATCAGACTTTGGTCATCTCGCGATTTGCAAAGCGAATGACTTAATTGCATTAAAACGGTTTTATGGTATCGAACCTGATAAAAAGAATTTTATGTACCAATTTATCATGTTGCGAAATAACATGCGTCATTGGTCGCGTAAAATACGTGGTAAGAAAACGCGTTTATAAATGTCGCGATATACGCCATTAACGCTGATTTAGCGTGATGATAATGCGTCCAAAAATTCAGGCACAAAGCTACCCGTTCCACGACAGCGTTGCTTTGCAATTTCGCCTGCTTGTTTCATGATGGCACATGTATTCGCGATATTGGCTAACCGATCTCCGGGTAATGCACAGCTTGCCGCAACAACGGCAGATAACCCACAACCGGTACCGACAACACGGGTCATTATTGGGTGGCCGCCAGAGATAGCCATCGTTCTTTGACCATCGGTAATATAGTCAATTTCTCCACTTATCACGACAATGGTTTGGGCTGTTTGGGCAAGAGATTGGGCGGCAGGTAGGGCATCATTCGTGGTGTTTAATGAATCGACACCTCGACCACCTTGGTTAAATCCTGCTAGCGCCATAATCTCAGACGCATTACCACGAACGGCAGTTGGCGATAAAGCCAGCAGTTCATGACTAAAGCGGGTGCGAAAGGTCAGTGCACCAGCCGCAACGGGATCTAACACCCATGGCTTTTCAGCTTTTTTAGCACTGTGTACCGCTAATGCCATGGCATTTTGGCGGTTTGCGGTCAATGTGCCTACATTAATTAATAAACCATCAGCAATAGCAGCAAATTGCTCCGCTTCTTCGGGTTCAATCACCATTGCAGGGGAACAGCCGAGGGCTAATAAAATATTAGCAGTAAAGGTTTGTACAACGTCATTGGTCATACAATGGATCAGGGGTGAATGTTCAATAAATCGCTGCTTAGTTTTTGAAATTTGCTCTTCTGAAGTCGTTTCAAATTGCATCACTGTCTCCTATGTCACCTGATCTCGCCAGTCTTTGTTAACCTAAAATTAATCCGCCAAATAATTTTCTAATACCATTCCACCCGCACCTTGAGCGACGACTTCATAGGAGTCATTTGCTGGAAAAATACGGGTTTTAATATGTGGAAATGCAGCCATTTTCGCTTCTATCGACTTTTTCGTCATGGCAAAAAAATGGTTTTTAGGTGTCAATGTACCACCACATACCACAACATCCGGCTGTAATGTTAAAATAGCGTTTGCAATCGCAAGGCCATAATAATAGGCAGCTTCCTCTAGCACTTCTAAACATAATTTATCATCCATAGCGAGTGCTTGGAAAATAGTATGATAATTAATCTCCGATTCAGTGCTGACTAACTGATTAATGATTGAAAATTTTCCTAATCGAATTTGCTGAATAATGCGTGCTTTTATGGCCGATAGCGAACTGTATTGTTTTAAGCATCCATAAGAGCCACATTCACATCTTAACCCTCGAATATCAATCGTCGTGTGACCAAAAGCTTGAGCGGTACTGATTGGCGCAGGGGCAAAGGTATTATTGATGATGGTACAGCTACGTATGTCCGTATCACAAGTTGTAAATAAAAAACGTTGGCTTTTTGAATGATACCTTAAACGGTATTCGGCAAGCGCGGCAAAGGTGATACCACTGCCCAGTGTCACAAAACAGGGCACTTTATTATCAATATAATTGAATAGGCTACTGATCCGCTCATCATATTTAGTAAAGTCGACCTTATCTCGTTCTAGAATATGATCAATGGCGATGCCAATACCCAGTATTTTTTCGATTGTTAATTGGTGCTCAGATAATAACTGTTCAACTTTGATCAATAGGTGATCCAGCATATTTTCTGCTGTCTCTAGCTGTTCATTTTTTATTTTCAGCATGCCTAAAATATCTAATTTTAGGTTAAGCAACATAATGGTTGAGTAGAGATCGCTCATCTCAATCCCAACAACATACCCATCATCCGAGTTGATACTATACAATATTGGCTTGCGTCCCCCCGTTGATTCCCCCAATTCCGATGTCGAAATTAATTGGCTTTTACTTAACTCATCAAGCAGTCTTGCACAAGTCGCGGGTTTCATACTGGCTAATGATGATAGCTCTTCTGCTCTTACTGGCCCATGATTCAGGATTAGCCTATACAGCATTTTGAGTTTACGAGTTTTTGAATTTTTCGAGGTGCGAAATTCATTCAATAGTGTAAGTAACAAGTCATCACCTTTTTCTTATCAAGACACGCCGCGTCCAAGATTAGCAGATCTGCTCAAAAAATCCTGCTGTTTAAATAAGATCATAGCGAGAATCTTTTTCTTAAAATGAGATTAAGATCGCTGATTGATTTTTAAATTACTTTATCATCACCTCATTCACTCTTTTGGGCACGATCCGGAGATTTCCATGCATAACACCAATGATATTTTAGAAAGCTTGCGTTTTATTGAATCACGTACAGCGACAAAACCAACGATTGGTATCATTTTAGGGTCTGGTTTGGGGCCATTTGCCGATACATTAGAAAATGCAGTCCATATCCCGTATAGCGAGATCCCACATTTCGCTAAGTCCGAAGCGGTTGGCCATGCGAATGAATTGGTGATCGGTACTATCGCAGGTAAAAATGTGGTCGCAATGAAAGGCCGTTTTCATTATTACGAAGGTTTTTCTCTCGACCAAGTCACTTTTCCTGTGCGCCTGATGAAAGCATTAGGTGTCGAGAAATTGATCATTACCAATGCTTGCGGTGCCGTCAATACTGACTTTAACCCCGGTGACCTGATGGTTATCACTGACCATATCAACCTAACTGCTAATAACCCGCTGATAGGGCCAAATAACCCGGAATTAGGTGTTCGCTTTTTGGATGTGAGCGAAGTTTATAACAAAGAGTTGCGCCAAGTGATCCTTGATGTTGCCAAAGAACAAGGCGTTTCGCTGCGCCAAGGTGTCTATGCCTGGTGGACTGGCCCGACTTATGAAACACCAGCCGAAATTCGCATGATTAGAACCTTAGGGGCGGATGCCGTCGGTATGTCAACCGTACCGGAAGCACTGGTCGCTCACCATTCACAAATCAAAACAGTGGGTATTTCCTGCTTAACCAATATGGCGTGTGGCATTTTAGAGCAACCATTAAGCCATGATGAAGTGATTGAAACTGCCGAGAAAGTGAAGGCGACATTCTTGAAATTAGTCACTGGCGTGATCGCTCGCTTCTAACTTATTCTCAAAACAATATAAAGAGTGCCATAGAACACCATGTAGGTAGGTATGAAATGAAATTAAAGGGGTTAGTTTTAGTTTCACTGGGCGCTTGCAGCTATGGCATTTTGTCAACATTGGTTGTATTGGCTTATCAGGCCGGATTTTCTTTGAATGATGTCATCGGTAGCCAAACCGTGCTAGGGGCGGTTCTGCTCTGGCTATTTGTTTTGATTGGCTCCGCCATTAGGCGAAAGTCACTCAGTTGGCCATCGAAGAAACAATCAATATTGATGTTATTGACGGGGACAACAACAGGATTAACTGGGCTATTGTATTACGCATCATTGCAGTATTTATCTCCTGCTTTAGGTGTTGTGCTATTTCTGCAATTTACTTGGATGGGGGTGGCGATAAATACGGCTGTAACTCGCCGAGCTCCTACAGCAATGACGCTGGTGTCAGTATTATTTATCTTAATTGGTACGACATTCGCTACGGGGTTGCTTAATACGATGCATATCCAATTCCATTGGTTAGGTGTTGCATTAGGTTTATGTGCTGCTTTGTCGAATGCGATACGTGTCTATGTGAGTGGTGCACTCGCGGTGAAAACCGATCCTATGATGCGTTCCGCAATTATGGTAACGGGGGGAGCGATACTCACTTCAGTCATTGTACCTCCTACCTTTTTATGCCATTTCTCAACATTTAACTCACTCTTTTTTTCTTATGGATTACCCTTAGCCTTTTTTGGCTCTTTTTTTGGTATGTGGATGTTTGCTAAAGGAACTCCACTTATCGGAACGAGCCTTGCGACAATTTTAAGCTCAATGCAATTACCTGTAACAATCTTGCTGTCTGTTACCGTCTTACATCTACCTCTCGAATTCATTCAGTTTGTAGGCGTTGCCATTATCTTATTCGGTGTCACTATTGCTGAAGTGAAAATAAAAACAAATAAACAAATGCTCTTGAATAAACTGAGGCGCAGTAAGGCGACACGTTAATCAACGTTTAAACTCATCGAACAATATGTCCCGTATGAGTTAGCCAATAATGCTGCCAACCTAAAGAATGACGAGTATAACTCCAAATGGAGACTTGTATGAATATTAAAACCCGCTTAAAAATTATGTTGTTTTTGCAATATTTTGTCTGGGGAAGCTGGTTAGTGACGCTCGGTGCCTATATGATGAAAACACTCAATTTCTCAGGTGCCGAAGTCGGAATGGTTTATAGTTCTAAAGGGATTGCCGCCATTTTGATGCCGGGCATTATCGGAATAATTGCAGATAAATATATTCCCGCGAATCGGTTATATATGATCTGCCATATTATTTGTGCAGGCTCCTTATTCTACGCTGCAACAGTTACTGACTCGACATTGATGTTCTGGATCATGCTAATTAATGCGATGGCATTTATGCCAACCATTGCTTTATCCAACTCAATTAGTTACTCCTCATTAAGCCAATACCAATTAGACTCTGTGGCTAATTTCCCATCAATCCGAGTGTTTGGTACGGTAGGTTTTATTATTGCTATGTGGAGCATTAGCTTATTAAAATTTGAATTAAGTAGCATGCAGCTCTATATCGCAGGAAGTTGTTCGTTATTGTTGGCACTATATTCTTTGACACTACCTCATATTGCCGTGAATAAAAAAGCTATCTCAAGTAGTTGGGTCAGTAAACTGGGCCTTGACGCTTTGGTGTTATTTAAAAAAACTATTATGGCTGTCTTCTTTTTATTTGCGATGTTATTAGGCGCTGTTTTACAAATAACCAATACGTTTGGCAGCCCATTCCTACATGATTTTGCTCGTGACCCGCTATTTCAAGATAGTTTAATCGTACAGTATCCATCTATTTTACTGTCTATCTCACAAATGGCAGAAGTTGGTTTTATTTTAGCCATTCCATTTTTCTTGAAGCGTTATGGCATTAAAACTGTCATGTTATTAAGTATGTTCGCTTGGACATTAAGATTTGGTTTCTTTGCTTTTGGTGACCCTTCTGCAATAGGTTTAATGTTCTTGATCTTATCCATGATTGTTTATGGATGTGCTTTTGATTTCTTCAATATTTCGGGTTCTATTTTTATTGAAAAGGAAGTTGATAATCGAATGAGAGCAAGCGCTCAGGGGCTATTTATGACAATGGTCAATGGTGTCGGCGCTTATTTTGGGGCGATATTAAGTGGTCTCGTCGTTGACTACTTTAGCGTCGATGGCGTAAAAGATTGGCATACCATTTGGCTTGTTTTTGCCTCTTATACTGTTGTTCTTGCTGTTATTTTCTACTTCACGTTCCACTACCATCATGATAGGGAAGGTGAACTTGCAGCAGCAAAAGGGTAATGTATTTTATTCGATAGGAGATAAACTGCCCCCTACAATTGGAGGGCAGTTTGCATAATCATTAATGTTCAGCTTGAGAACCCCAAATTGCTTTTGAAACTGGGATTGTCGTAAATTCCTTAATGATTTGATTATAGGTTTCTTCAGGTTTCAGTGACTTAAATTGTTCGGGATAGATGAATTTCGCTAGATACTCCATACCGACAATATTGTAAGGGTGGTTATAAAAATTATGGTAAACGCCATATAGGCGGTTATTTTTTACGGCACTGATTTGGTTAAAACCAACACGTTTTTTGAGCCGTTCAAAGCCACGTTGATTTTCGTCTTCAGTTACGCCATAACCAAAGGGTGCTGCAATATTATTTTTATTGACCCAACGAGAGCCTGTAACAATATAGACATCAGGCTTAGTGGCAATCACTTGTTCTAAAGAGACAGTACCAGAAGCGCCAGGCAAGAATTGGCTACCAATATTATCTGCACCAATTGCCTGTACTAACCCACCCCAACCTGCGTTGTTATGGGTGAAGCAGCAGCTATCGCTACCATTTGCGCCCGCTTTGGCTTCAATAAAAACACGAGGTTTATTTTCAATTTTTGTAGTCGTTTTCTGGATATCAGACAAGCGTGTGTTGTAGAAATCAGTATATGCTTTGGCCTCTTTTTCCTTATTGAGCACTAATCCAAGTATATCGACGCTAGCTGGCGTATTTTTGACGGGCTGTAAGAAAGTATCAATATATAGGACAGGAATATTGGCATCTTTTAAGCGGCTGACAACACCTGAACCTTCTAAGGCTGGCTTTGCACGCAGTTGCGCAATTAATACATCCGGTTTTTGCGCAATAACCACTTCTGTATTGACCTCACCTTTATCATTAAACCCCATGTCTGGGATTTTCTGCATATCCTCTTGCCATTTTTTCTCCAGTAACGTTACTGTTTGTGGATCAGATTTTTTAAGGTTGTTGTTCCATGCAACAACACGACTAAATGGATCGTCCCTATCAAGCAAAGCAAGGGTTAAAATATCTCGACCATCCTGTAGCACAACACGTTTAGGCTCTTGCTTTAACGTGATTTTTTGACCGTCCATATCGGTGATTGTGATTGGATAAGTCGTTGCTAATGCTGAAAATGAGAGTGATGTGATAAATGTTATTGAGAGCAGGTGATTAACTATCTTCATATTTAGACCCCTTTTGAGCAAGATTAGATAATAACAATTATCATTATCATATGTAAAATGTCCGGAACAATAACCTATAATCTTTTTCTATTTATTGATGAGTTAATGTTTTTTTTGATTTAATTCATCAGGTTATAATCTTAATCATTTGAATAAGTTTTCGGGTGGCGTTAAGAAAGAGAGGAGAAAAATGTACCTCGATTAGCGGAGAAGTACGCTGTAAGCGACTGATGGTAGGATGATATTTGCAGTTGAATAAGGAGGGTGGTAAAAATTGTATGAATATTTAATAAATGACACACTCTACAAGCAATTGAGTGTGTCTAATAATACGTTTCTAATTACTCTTAGAAATCAAGACATAGGAGATGACTTTTGAAAAATTAACCTTCAGTAGTATTTTTTCATTATGAAGTAATGGATAATCCCCTTTATCTCTGGATTTTTTAAATCGACTAATAATAAATTTATTGAAAATTTTTAATTTATCCTTTCTTCTGTGAGAAGGTAACCAAGAGCCACTAAAATGGTGGATAGAAAAGTTAATCTTATTATATTCAGGGCTGCAAAAGTAATAAGATGGGTAGATGACTACTCCTTCAGCTAGATGAGATTCTTGGGTACCATCATAGGGAGGGTTGAGACCAAACTCACTGGAAAAATAACGGCTAATTTTAAATGTATTGGGCTCTAATATAAGTTCTCCGTCGACTTCAAATTTTACATTATCATAGTCGGAAAGTAACGCTTTAACTACAGAAGAACCTTTTTCTGACCTCATAGCTGCAGTAATGGGTAAGTATTTTCCATTGTACTGCTCATACCCGCTAAAAAATGTTAAATTCAAGAAGCGGTCAAAACTTTGTGTGACTTCAACATCACTATCAAGGTAGATACCTCCATAATTATAGAGGGCATAAAGCCTTATATAGTCAGAAGCAAAAGCCCATTTTTTATTTTTTATAGCCTCGTTGACATAAGTGTTATTTATTGTTTCTAGGCAGTCATTACCCCATTCCATGATCTCATAATCAGGAAGGTGTTGTTTCCAAGTTTCAATACAATCTAACACAAACTGAGGTTTTGGGTTATTACCAACCCAGATATAATGTATTATTTTAGGTATCAAAATTTATTCCTTGGCTCTCATTCTCTGCTATATATCATTGTGAAATAGCTGATTATTTTACTCACAAAAAAGAAAAAATTACGAGTTTTAAGATAATTTTTAGGAAAATTTAGCATTTCAACTCAAAACTAACTCTTAATAATGTATTGTTTTTGCTCAGTATCTTTGATTGAGCTGACAGTGCTCTAACCTCTAAAGGATTTTACAAATTTTTTTGAATTTTGGTTTATTTTATAATTACGTTATCTTTTATCACTATGTATGGTAAAGAATATTATACATATTACCATTTTAGTGATCTAAAAAATCTTCTTATCTGCAGTAACCATAAGGAAATCCTATTTTCAATATAGCCTTTCTTTCTCCTTGTTGTACTTGGTTTTATTCTGTATTTTTCGATATTACTGTTGTCAGCAGTCAACAATGGGTGTTTAATTATTTCAGTAAGAAAATACCCTTTAACTATTTTTTGATTGTAGAATAAACTCCATGCATCAGCTACGTAATAAGCTTCTTCAAATAATTTGACAAGTTTTTCGCATTCGTTCCGGTGAATTAGATAACAACATGTTCGGGCCAGTTTGTTTGGCTTATACGTCACTTTTCTAAATGTAATATCACCTATTTTAATTTTATTAAAAAAGCTTAGGGAAATACTTTGTCTCGTACGTAACCCTTCTTGACCACCTAATAAATAGATATGTTCTTTTTTTAATAGAGATGTTTTTCCATTTTCTAATTCATGGATTAGATACGATAATTGAGCATCAAGTATAGCATCATCTTCAAGGATAATGGCCCATTCAATATCACTATTAATGATAGTTTTATAAATTAATTGATGGCTTAAACTACATGCAACCTCATTAGCACAAGATGGTTTATTATAATTATAATTCAAAGAATTGAGATAATCAGGCTGTAGGTCTTTCCCCTCTATAGCATCCACCATTGTCCACGGTAAATTTTGTATTGACAGAGCATGTGTAATTTTTTCTCGTCGTTCAATATCCTTCTTTAGTGAAACGATGAAAATAGGAGTTACATTTTCCTTACTCAATTTAGCTTGTTTGTTATTACTCTGTATCATACAAAATGCCTTCTCTATGATCATTAATCACTATAAAACAAGTTACAGCATACTACTTTGCTGAAATCTTCATAATTCATTGTTATTTACATAAAAATAAATTTTTCGGACTATAAGCCAATAACTATGATAGGTTATTGGCTTAATATCAATATTCACATCACTCAATATTCTGAATTTGCTCTCTCATTTGTTCTATCAAGACCTTTAACTCAACTGCAGAGTTAGTCACTTCACTATTGATAGACTTTGACGCTAATGTATTGGATTCACGGTTAAATTCTTGCATCATAAAATCTAAACGTCGGCCATTTGCATCTTTCTTTTTAAGAATATTGCGGGTCTCTTTAACATGAGCTTCAAGCCTATCAAGCTCTTCAGCGACATCAATACGTTGAGCGAGCAAAATCAGCTCTTGCTCTAAACGATTACTATCGACTTGAATATCAGCCTCTTCTAACTTCGCCTGTAAACGGTCACGTTGCCATTGTAAAATTTCAGGCATATGCTGACGAACTTTGGCTACTTCCACTAAAACACCATCAAGGCGCTGCTCAATAAGAGCGTGTAACGCAGCACCTTCAGCTTCTCGACTTTGAATGAAAGCATCTAAGGTCTCATCAAGGCCAGCTAATAGCTGCTCACTGATAGCATCTAAATCTTGCTCCTCAGCGGACATAACGCCTGGCCAGCGCAGAATTTCAAGTGGGTTAATTTCACCTTCGTGACTGTAGTTTTTCACCCAGTTAGCCGCACTAATAATTTGGCGAGCTAGATCCTCATTAAGGATAAGCTCTCCACGTTTTGCACCATCTAATTCAAAACGTAAGTTACACTCGACTTTACCGCGAGTAAGGCGTGCACGGATCCGCTCGCGGATCACCGGTTCAAGGCTTCGAAATTGTTCAGGTAGGCGGATATATGTTTCTAGGTAACGTTGGTTTACGGAACGCAGCTCCCAGGCCGCACTCCCCCATTCACCCTTGATGTCACGGCGGGCAAAAGCGGTCATACTACGGATCATAATTCGTTCCTATCAAAATGAATACTAGAAGGATTATAGCGCTATGCGCGATGTCAGGATAGGCATTATCGGTTTAAGGACGTATAATGCGCGGCAATTAAGTTGAAAATGGAGATAACACCATGCGTCCAGAAGGCAGAATGGCAGACCAAATGCGTCCGATTAAAATATCACGCAACTATACTAAGCATGCGGAAGGCTCTGTTCTTATTGAGTTCGGCGACACTAAGGTGTTATGTAATGCAACAGTAGAGGAAGGTGTACCTCGTTTCCTAAAAGGGCAAGGTCAAGGTTGGGTTACCGCTGAGTATGGCATGTTACCTCGCGCAACCAACTCACGAAATCAACGTGAAGCAGCCAAAGGGAAGCAAACAGGCCGTACAATGGAAATCCAACGCCTGATAGCACGCTCTCTACGTGCTGCGGTTGACCTTAAAAAATTAGGTGAGTACACCATTACCTTAGATTGCGACGTAATACAAGCCGATGGCGGAACACGTACCGCTGCAATTTCAGGTGCTTGCGTTGCGTTGGTTGATGCCCTCAATAAAATGGTTGAACAGGGTAAACTTGCACAAAGCCCACTAAAATCTATGGTTGCAGCAGTTTCTGTCGGAATCGTTGATGGTGAAGCATTGTGCGATCTTGAATATGTCGAAGATTCAGCAGCAGAAACCGATATGAATGTTGTGATGATGGACGATGGTCGCATGATCGAAGTTCAGGGAACAGCAGAAGGTGAGCCGTTTAGCCATGATGAGCTTTTATCCTTATTAGCGCTAGCAAAAACGGGGCTAGGATCGATTTTTGAAGCTCAACGAGAAGCGTTGAAATAAAGTTATTTTTAATAGGCGGCTGAAATAGTCGCCTTTTTTATGTTCGGCGATTTGGTAAATATCGCCAGAGATATGCAACCTAATATATAGATGTTAACGATTGAGGAGATTGACCCATGAAAGCCTATCAGCGCGAATTTATAGAACTTGCCATGAAAAAACAGGTACTAAAATTTGGTGAGTTTACGCTGAAATCAGGCCGTAAAAGCCCTTATTTTTTTAATGCGGGTTTATTTAATACGGGGCGTGATTTGGCATTAGTTGGTCGTTTCTATGCCCAAGCGCTTAAGGAAAGTGCGATTGAGTGTGATGTGCTGTTTGGGCCTGCTTATAAAGGCATACCGATTGCCACAACCACGGCTGTCGCCCTTGCTGAGCATCATGATGTGGATATGCCATATTGCTTTAATCGTAAGGAAGCAAAAGATCATGGTGAGGGAGGCACTCTGGTTGGGAGCCCATTACAGGGGCGTGTTGTTGTGGTCGATGATGTGATTACGGCAGGTACTGCTATCCGTGAGTCGATGGAAATTATTAAGCAACACAATGCAACGCTAAATGGTGTTCTGCTCTGCCTTGACCGTCAAGAGAAAGGGAAAGGTGAGATCTCTGCTGTACAGGAAGTTGAGCGTGATTATCACTGTAAAGTGTATTCCATTATCACCATGAGCGACTTGATCGCTTATCTGGCTGAACGTGAGGATATGCAGCAACACCTTATTGCGATGAAAGCTTATCGCCAGCAATATGGTATTTAATGTATTACACGTTGTTGGCTTTAAACAGAGCCGGAAATTAAGGGTGACTTGCCATAGTTACCCTATCAGTTTGCATAAAAGATGCCGAAGTAGCAGGCCTCTCTCTACAAGCAGTACTTTAGCTTTCAGTGAGTGTTAACTCAGGGAAATAACCTACTAAAAGAAAAAAGCCCTCGCCCAAAGAGTGGGCGGGGTGAGTAGTAGTTTAATCTGTTATTGTAACTGAGCTAAAATTAAAGGCCAGCGAGATTCAAATTCTACCGTTGGGCGATAGCGAAATTCTGAACGGACAAAACGCGATAGCATCCCTTCACAAAAAGCAAGTAATTGCGTTGCCAATAGGGATTCATCATGGATAAAGCCTTGACCGTCACGTATTTTTTTCTCTTTTAATACCTGCCGTAGCTGTGACTCAATCCGTTCAAAGAGCTGATTGATACGCCCTTGTAGCCTATCTTGCTCAAACATGAGCGCATGGCCTGTCATAATACGGGTTAGGCCAGGGTTTTTTTCTGAAAAACCTAAAATAAGCGCTAAAATCAATTTAATACGAGTTAACGTATCTTTTTCATCATTCAGGATAAGATTGATACGCGATACTAAAGAGTCCTCAATAAACTCAATTAAACTATCGAACATTTTGGTTTTACTTGGAAAATGTCGATAGAGTGCGGCTTCTGATACACCAACATTTGCCGCTAGTTTTGCGGTTGTAATTCGTTGACTACCATCACTACTTTCTAACATCAGCGCAAGTGATTGTAAAATCTCTTCGCGCCTGTTGCGTTTTTTTGTTATCGCTTTTTCTGCCATGTCTGATAAGACCCCTGCTAAAACAGCAAAACAAACTATCTAAAATTTTGCCCTGAGTAAATAGCCATCAAAGGGCAAAAAGAAGATAAAATAGGACGGTTTGTATGAGAGCTTATTAATTCCAAAGGTCTATTCTTGTTATCTATGGTTAGATGCACGCTCGTAACACCTCGTGTTAAATGAGGATATAACTATTCCTTGTTGTTGGAACGCTTTAAATCCTCTGAACACATTAGCGTATCAGCCCTCAATACGGTAAGACTTGAGGTTTTTTGTTAGAGATATCAAACAAACGTAGCACAACACATTCAACTCATCATTATTGTTAGCATTATTAAGACCCGTTACATCAACGGATCTTTTGTCGTGATAAACAAGTGAGGGTTGAATAACAATACCCCTGGTAACAGAGCCCTTTTACTATAACGACACCGCCTATTTTCCGGTTAATTTACTGATAATTTTATTTTTATTCCGCCACTTAACATAGCGTTGATATTACCAGTAAAGCTTTGAATTAGGATTATGCAGAATTATTGACGACCTGAATGACCGAAACCACCGGCTCCACGCTCTGTAGCATCAAAGTCATCGACGATATTAAATTCTGCTTGAACAACGGGTACAAAGACCATTTGAGCCATGCGCTCACCTGGTTCTATTGTAAAGGTCTGGTTGCCTCTATTCCAAACAGACACCATCAGTTGGCCTTGATAGTCAGAGTCAATTAAGCCTACTAAATTACCGAGTACCACGCCGTGCTTATGACCTAGGCCTGAACGAGGGAGGATCACCGCTGCAAGTTGCTCATCAGCAATATGGATAGCGAGGCCAGTAGGAATTAGTTCAGTCTGACCGGGTGCCAAATCAATTGGCGCGTCAAGGCAGGCACGTAGATCTAACCCTGCGGAGCCAGATGTCGCATAAGTTGGTAACGGAAATTCATTACCAATACGGGGATCAAGAATTTTTAGATCAATTTTTTTCATAACGTTGAAGTATCTCGTCTAATAAACGGTGGCTTAATTCAAGTTTACTACTGTGTGGTAAACGGACATCACCAAAGGCATCGAAAAGATGTAACGCATTATTATCACTGTTAAAACCATTATCAGCGAGAGAAACATCATTCGCGCAAATTAGATCCAACTGTTTTTGTTGGCGCTTTTGGCGTGCGTATTCTTCCACATTTTGGGTTTCGGCTGCAAACCCAACCACATAAGGGCGATTTTGCGTTAACTGACCAACACTCGCAACAATATCTGGGTTTTTAACTAATGTAATGGCAACTTCATCACCTTGCTTTTTGATTTTATTTTCTGCGATGGTTTTTGCACGATAATCAGCAACGGCAGCACAACCAATAAAGATATCCTGTTGTGCAATAGTGTGGTGGACTTGCTCATACATATCGAGAGCGCTGATAACATCAACCCGTGTGACTCCGGAGGGCGTTGCTAAATTCACTGGACCAGCGATTAAAGTGACTTGTGCCCCTCGTTGGCTTGCCGCTTCGGCGATTGCAAAACCCATTTTCCCAGAACTGTGATTACTGATAAAACGGACGGGATCTAAGTCTTCACGAGTAGGCCCAGCAGTAATCATGATTTTTACACCTTGTAAGTCTGTTCGAGAGCGGAAATGCTCGCAAGTTAGGCGTACTATCTCGAGTGGGTCTATCATTCGACCCGGCCCAACGTCGCCACAGGCTTGGCTACCATTATCTGGACCCCAGATAATATATTGACGTTGTTTCAGTTTAATTAAATTTTCTTGTGTTGCGGTTGCCCGATACATTTGTTGGTTCATGGCAGGTACAACAGCAATGGGGGCTGCCGAAGCTAAACAAATTGTCGTGAGTAGGTCATTAGCCATACCTGAAGTGACCCGAGCAATTAAATCTGCGGTAGCCGGCGCTAATATGATGATATCTGCCCATTTGGCCAATTCAATATGGCCCATTGCGGCCTCAGCAGCGGGATCAAGTAAATCATCAGAGACAGGATGACCGGAAACCGCTTGTAGCGTCAAAGGGGTTATAAAGGCTTTTGCACCATGGGTCATAACAACACGAACTATTGCGCCTTCATCACGTAACCGACGGGTTAGTTCAGGAATTTTATACGCGGCAATACCACCACTAATGCCGAGAACTATTTTTTTACCTAATAGCTGTGTCATGGTTCTATCCATCTAATTATCGTGAAGAGCATCTTATCATATCAGAAATATCGTTGAGAGCACTGTATATATCATCACCCTTTTATTTTTGCGAAGCGCTACGCAAATTCACCAGTTATGCGTTGTTGTGCCTATCGTCTGCATATAAAAGTGGGAGCGCAAAAGGAGAAATAGGGGGGTGATGATGGAATATGAAGAGAACTTACAGCCAAGGGAAAAACTGTTAGCTTATGGTGCGGTAGCACTGACTGATGTAGAGCTATTAGCGATTTTTTTACGAACAGGTAGGCAAGGGGAATCAGTAATTGAACTTGCGGAACGTTTGCTCAAAGAGTTCGGTTCTTTATACCTTCTTTTACAAGCGGATTACTCAAAGCTGTCGAAATGCAAGGGAATTGGTGTGTGTAAGTTCTCCCAACTTCAGGCAATTAGTGAGCTGGCACGCCGGTTTTTTGCTGAACAATTTTTATATGAAGATGTGATATCAGACCCAAACCTATTAAAAATGAGGCTAGTCGAGCTATTTTCTGGTCAAGAAAGAGAGGTTTTCACCGTCTTATTTTTGAACAATCAACATCAAATTATTAGCTACGAAGAGTTATTTAGGGGAACGATCAATCGGGTAGAGGTGCATCCTCGAGAAATCATTCGTTTTGCAATGAAAATGAATGCCAGTGCGATTATATTGGCACATAACCATCCTTCAGGTAACCCAGAGCCGAGTGACGCTGATAGGCAAGTGACGTTTCGTATTAAGGAGGCTTGTACTTTAATGGGGATTAAATTACTTGACCATTTTGTTGTTGGGCATAAAAATTGTGTTTCGTTTCTTGAACGAGGGTGGTTGTAAAAGCATTTTTTGACTAAAAAATGACAACTTTTGCCGCATTGGGCTTGAGTGAGAACGATTGAAAGCGTATACTACGCCACCTTTGAGGATCTTGGGTTTGGCGAGAAGAGCCTATCTCAGTAAATTTTTTTACTAAGATGATAACATTCTTTTCAGTCAATAAAGTTTGCTGAGATGGGCTCCTAAGCCTGACGAGGCGGCCATACCCAGAACAAAAAAGCTCGAGCTGATTAGATTTTTGGAGAATAGACATGTCACGAGTCTGCCAAGTTACTGGCAAGCGCCCAATGAGCGGTAACAACCGTTCACACGCATTAAACGCGACCAAGCGTCGTTTTTTGCCAAACCTGCACTCTCACCGTTTCTGGGTTGAGTCTGAGAAACGTTTCGTAACATTGCGTGTATCTGCTAAAGGCATGCGTATTATCGATAAAAAGGGTATTGATGCTGTTCTTGCTGAACTGCGTGCCCGCGGTGAGAAGTACTAAGGAGCTAAAAAATGGCTAAAGGTATTCGCGAGAAAATCAAGCTGGTTTCTTCTGAAGGTACTGGTCACTTCTATACCACTACGAAGAACAAGCGTACTATGCCAGAAAAACTGGAAATGAAAAAATTCGATCCAGTTGTTCGTAAGCATGTAATCTACAAAGAAGCAAAAATTAAATAATTTTTGTTTTCTTATAAAAAACCCAGCTTTGGCTGGGTTTTTTTATTTTAAAAATCAAAAAGCTATGACGATAGGCATTCAAAGCTATATCGATTATTACTAAAGTAGTAACATGTTTATTATTGATTGAATTAATAGTGTTAGTTTTTGTCAAAGAACTATGTCATTTTACGTATAGATATAATTAAGAGTGTCTGGTGAAAAAACAGTTTAAAAAAATTCTTGTTATCAAGATGCGGTTTCATGGGGATATGTTACTGACGACGCCCGTCATCAGTACATTAAAACAAAACTATCCTGATGCCGAGATTGACGTGTTACTTTATCAAGATACGATCCCTATTTTGTCTGAAAATAGGGAAATCCATGCCTTATATGGTATGAAAGGTAAAAAGGCTAATGGTCTAAGTAAAGCATGTAATTTTATTCGTTTATTATTCAAACTACGCCGTAATAAGTATGATTTAGTTGTGAATCTAGCCGACCAATGGATGGTGTCTCTTCTGGTGCGTTCTATCCCTGCCCAAATGAAAATCTCCCATAAATTTGGTCATCGAGATTCCAAATATTGGCTAAATAGCTTTACACACTTGACCGAGCCTCATGGTGAACACGTTGTTATGAATAATCTTTCTGTGCTTGAACCGTTAAAAATAACGAATCTAAAAACCAATTTAACGATGTCATACACAGAAGAAGATTGGAAAAATATCGATCAAAAGTTATTAGAGCTAGGTGTACACAGCAGTTATGTGGTGATCCAGCCAACCGCACGGCAGATATTTAAATGTTGGGATGATGAAAAATTTGCACAAGTCATTGATGCATTACAATCTCGTGGGTATCAGGTTGTTTTGACCTCAGGACCAAGTAAAGAAGACCTAAACTGTATTGAGACGATTGCTTCTCATTGCCAAACTAAGCCTATTACTGAATTGGCAGGTAAAACGACGTTTCCTGAGCTTGGTGCCTTAATTGCGCATGCCGCGTTATTTATCGGGGTTGATTCAGCACCGATGCATATTGCAGCGGCTGTAAATACACCAATAGTGTGTTTGTTTGGCGCAACGAATAATGTATTTTGGCGTCCGTGGAGTGATAATGTTGTGCAGTTTTGGGCGGGTGATTATGAGGCGATGCCACCAAGAGAAAAGCTCGATAGAACTAAAAAATATCTTTCTATCATTCCCGCATCTGATGTTATTGAGGCAACAGAAAAAATGCTGCCTATGAATATTCGTTCAATAATGACAAGGTTCTGAGATGATTTTGGCATTTTGTCTGTACAAGTATTTTCCATTCGGTGGTTTGCAGCGTGATTTTTTGCGTATTGCATTAGCATGTCAGGCAAGAGGACAGCAGATCCGCGTCTATACTCAATCATGGGATGGTGATAAACCTGCAGGGTTTGAAATTATCATTGTGCCTGTGACTTCTAAAACCAACCATGGACGTAATGCGCAGTATTGTGAGTGGGTTCAGGCACATATTAAACAACATCCTGTAGCTCGTGTTGTTGGCTTTAATAAGATGCCGGGCTTAGACGTTTACTATGCAGCGGATGTTTGTTACGCAGAAAAAGTCGCCAATGAAAAAGGTTTTTTCTACAAATTGACGCCTCGCTATAAACATTATGCCCAGTTTGAAAAAGCGGTGTTTCAGACAGGAAAGCCGACTAAGCTATTAATGTTAACACCTCATCAAATTGCACATTTTAAAAAACACTATGCTACAGAAGCGTCGCGTTTTTATATGCTGCCGCCGGGGATTGCGCAAGATAGAAAATACGATAAACAAATCCCCAATGCGCGGCAAATTTATCGAGAGAAAAATCAGATACCTCAGTCAGCGTATTTGTTGTTGCAGGTCGGTTCCGACTTTAAGCGTAAAGGGGTCGATAGAACCTTAAGAGCGATGGCTGCATTGCCTGAGGAGATTAAGAAAAATACGTTATTAATGGTAGTTGGGCAGGATAAGCCTGAAAAATATCAGCGTCTAGCAAATACACTGGGTATAGGTAAACAAGTCTCCTTTTTTAGTGGGCGTAATGATGTTGCTGAGCTAATGGCAGCGGCTGATATCTTAATGCATCCAGCATACCAAGAAGCGGCGGGTATTGTGTTGCTGGAAGCTATAACAGCAGGTTTACCCATTATTGTTACGGAAGTTTGTGGTTATGCTTCATTTATTGCTGATGCTCAATGCGGTATTGTGATCCGTGAACCATTTGAGCAAAAAACGTTAGATTCTGCGCTTTCAGAAAGCCTGCAAAATAAACAACAATTAAAAAATTGGGCAGAAAAGGCGCGGCATTTTGCGGATACAGAGGACTTATATAGTTTACCTGAAAAAGCGGCTGATATTATTTTAGGACATCTAGATGATTGAACTTAAAACACCTTTTAGTGAGCTATGGAAAAATAAAGATCCTTTTGTTGAAACTGAGCAGTTAGAAGGTGAGGTTTTTCGTCAGCTAGAAAGTCGCAAAACATTGCGCTTTGAGCTTGGTGGTGAGAGCTATTTTATCAAAATCCATTATGGTACAAGCTTAAAAGAGGTGTTAAAAAACCTGTTTTCATTAAGGCTACCAGTATTGGGGGCTGATAGGGAGTGGAACGCAATTCATCGGCTAACAAAAGCGGGTGTGGATACGATGGATGGCCGTGCATTTGGGCAAAAGGGTGTGAATCCGCTACGCCGCCATTCCTTTATTATTACGAAAGATTTAACGCCAACGGTGAGTTTGGAAGATTACTGTGCAAATTGGCCAAGCCTAGCGCCTGATTTTAGAGTTAAACAATTGATTATTCGCCGTGTTGCTCAAATGGTACGTAAAATGCACGCCGTTGGTATTAATCACCGCGACTGTTATATTTGCCATTTTTTACTACACTTGCCTTTCTCAGGTGAAGAGCAGGATTTGAAAATCTCGGTGATAGATTTACATCGAGCGCAACTTAGAAAGAAGGTTCCAACTCGTTGGCGTGATAAAGATCTTATTGGGTTATACTTTTCTTCATTAAATATCGGCCTAACAAGCAGAGATATTTTCCGTTTTATGAAGGTTTACTTTGATTTGCCTTTACGAGAAATTTTAAAAGAAGAACAAGCTTTGGTACTCAAAGCAGGAAGCAAGGCAAAAAAAATCCAAGAGCGTACAAAACGCCGTGGTTTATAGATAAACAATTTGTTGGGGTCTTATATGGTCGTTGAATTTGATAAAATGATACAACAAGTTATTCCACTCGGTGTGTCAGATTTAGATATTTCATCTTACTTTCATGTCGCATATGGCATCGATCATAATTTTTTATATGGTTGTGGCGTATCTATTGCCTCATTGTTGATGCACAATGAGCACACCAATTTTTCTTTTCATGTATTTATAGACGATTCAATTAGTGATACTGATTTGGTTCGGTTTAGGGAGCTCAGTGACGACTATAATGTACAAATTACCCTCTATATAATTAATTCTAGTAGTATAAAAACACTTCCTACGACTAAGAATTGGACGCATGCTATCTATTTTCGATTTATTGTTGCAGAATACTTCATCAATAAAATAGATTATCTATTGTATTTGGATGCCGATGTTGTTTGTAATAATTCGATTGAGGGGCTTACTCAGTTAGACTTACAAAATAAAGTAGCCGCGGTTGTCACTGAACGAGATGAAAATTGGTGGAAAAAACGAGCTCAAACTTTAGGTTTCCCCGAAGTATCCGCAGGATATTTCAATAGTGGTGTGATGTATGTAAATTTAGCCGTTTGGGAAGAAAATCAGGTTACAAAAAAATCAATGTCATTACTTATGGATACGAATATTAATCATAAGATTAGTTATCCTGACCAAGATGTGTTGAATATATTATTAGCAGATAAAGTCGTTTATTTGGATGTTGTTTATAATACACAATTTAGCTTAAATTATGAGTTAAAAGATCAATTTCACTATCCTGTTAATCAAAATACTATTTTTATTCACTATGTTGGACCAACTAAACCTTGGCACGAATGGGCTACCTATGAAACAGCCAAACCTTTCTCTGATGCTCGATCAGTGTCACCTTGGAATAACGTACCATTATTAAAGGCTAAAAATAGCAACCATTTGCGTTATTGTGCGAAGCATATGTTTAACCAAGGTAAATTATTTTCTGGAATCAAAAATAGCATTCAATACTTTTGGGCTAAATTAAGTAATTAATCATTGGGTAAATTATGCCTTTTTTAGAAAGAAATCAGAATACTCTTTCGAAGTATAATAAAGCTTTAATCTTTATGTTTGTTGTGCTTTTTTTTGTGGACAATGTTACTAGGTATAAACATATACTATTCTATCTAATGATAGCTACATGTTTGGTATATTTATCATTAGATACAAGAAGGGTGCTAAAAAGATTAAATAATAAACTTTTATACTTAGTCGTGTTGTTTTCATTGGTTTTTTATATTTCAATAAGTTACTCAAGCATGCCTGATGCATCAATGAGAGCGATTAATAATAACTTCTTGAATTATGGGGTGCTTAGCCTATCTCTTTTATTACCGATTCTTCTCTACAAAGAAAATATAAAAACGATTTCAAATTTACTATTGACTAGTTTTTCTGCATCATTAGTGTTTGTTTTACTTATTGAACTATATCGGTACTATGAGGCTTATCAGAATGGTATTTTACCATTTACAACCTACAACTTTAGGAATGTTTCAGATGCCTTGGTTTTTTACTTTCCTATAATTCCGATCCTTTGGTATCTATTGCCTAAATCTAAGCTGATTTATTTTTATATACTAAGTGTTGTATTTTTATTTGTTTTGTTAGGGACTCTTTCCCGAGGTGGGTGGGTTGCTGTGGCTATGGCAGGTTTATTATTTTTATGTTTTAAACGTCCATGGAAATTGATTGGTTCGATACTATGTATCTCGTTAATTTCATTGATCTCATTAAAATCAATCTACCCAGATATGACTAAAACTCTATTTTATAAGCTTGAACAAACTGATAGTACTCATCGATATAAAAATGGTACACAGGGAACAGCACTTGAGTTAATTTTAGAGAATCCAATTATTGGATATGGATTTGGTGATAAAATATACATTGATAAATATAATAGTGTTGTACCAGAAAAACCGGATTGGGTATTTAAGAAGTCATTGGGGCCTCATAATATCTGGCTATATATTTGGTTTGGTGTCGGTATCTCAGGGCTGATTGCTTTTAGTGCGGTTTTTTTGTCGATGTGTTTTTCCTTATTCAAGGAAATCAAAAGTACAGTCAATGAATCAAAAAGCCATTTTGCATTTATAGCGTTATTAATGAGCCTCATTAGCTTTTATCTGGTTCGAGGGATGTTTGAGCAAGTGGACCTAAAACCATTAGGTGTTCTTTTAGGTTTTTTAATTGCTATGATGGGGCACAGTTCAACAAAGAATAAGAGAAAACACTATGAATAACCTCATAACAAATAAATATGTGCTCGGCGAAGTGGGTAAAGCTGATAATACCTTGTTATCATGCTTAGATGTTATTTATGGTTCTGATGAAAACTATCAGTTTGGAGCTGGGGTTTCAGCGGTGTCTTTACTCATAAATAATCCAACCACATTTTTTAGATTCCATTATTTTCTAGATAAAGTTAGCCCAGATTTTCTAGAGAAACTTAAAGTTATTGCAAGTCAGTTTCAAGTGGAATTTCATGTTTATGAATTAGATAACAAATTACTGAAAACACTTCCCGCTTCTGATGTTTGGTCATCAGCGATGTACTTTCGGTTAGTTGCCTTGGATTATCTGTCGATTGATTATGATTTTGCACTCTATTTAGACGCGGACGTTGTGTGTAATGGCATCTTAGATTTAACGACTAATTTAATCAAAGGCAAAGTCTGTGGTGTCGTTGCTGATGATATCGGTGTAAGAACGAAAAGTGAAACAAGGCTTCATGCGCCTTCACTAGCAAAGACTTACTTCAATTCTGGTGTCATGTTTGTCAACTTAAAAAAATGGCATGAAAAGCAGATTACCCAACAATGTTTTGAGTTGTTATCAGCAGAAAATGCTAAGCAACGATATAAATATCCTGATCAAGATGTGTTAAACCTTATTTTAAGAGATGACTTAGAACTACTTAACCAAAGATTTAATACTGTTTATACACTAAAAAATGAATTATATGACTCAACTCACCAAAAATATCAACAGGTTATTACACCTGAAACAGTCCTAATTCATTACACAGGTGTGAGTAAACCTTGGCACACATGGGCAAATTATCCCGCTTCCCAACCTTTTTATAAGGCTTTGATGCAATCGCCTTGGACAACGAATGACTTAAAACCTGCAACTAAATTTGTTGAAAGAAAAAAAGAGTATAAACACTTATTAAAACAAGGAAGGTTTATTAAGGGGTTTTTATCAGGGAGCCAATATTTGTTTATGAAAATGTTCAGGAGCAAAAGATACTAATATGATTAATAAAATAGTTTTCACAGTAACTCCTATTTACTCTATTCCTCCGAAAAGTGCGGCGGCAGTTGAGTCGTGGATATATCATGTTGCAAAAAGGTTAGAAATAGAAAATCGTATCGTATGTATTCAAAATGAGGGATATTCTCATTATTCAGAAGTCAACGAGAAATGTTCAATTGAAAGAATAAAATTTGGCAAAATCTATACTAGGCTTTTTAAAAAATGGACTAGGCTAGACCCTTATTCATATGCAGATCGTATTGTAAAAATAAAACGCAAGTTTGCGACTAATAGTGATGAAAGTATCATTATTGTTCATAACAATATTAAGTTATTTAAAAAAATAATTAAAAAAGAAGGGCATAAAAACGTTATACTCCACATGCATAACTGTTTTGAACCACAAAATGTACCTGCTAATATTAAAATCATTGTTCCGAGTCATTTCACTCATAATTGGTTTCGAGAACGTTTACCTGAAGCTTCCATTGAAGTAGTCCGAAATGGCTTTGATGGTGATATTTATTCTTTACCATCAGACATTAAACGAGAAGATATTGGTTTGAATAAAAATGATAATGTTATTCTTTTCGCTGGCAGAATTACTCGGGATAAGGGGGTGCTTGAGTTAATGAAAGCTTGCAGCATTTTATTTAAAGATAGAGCTAACTATAAGTTAGTGATTGTTGGAGATATTAATGCTGCATCAAAGGGAGAACATGCAGAATTTCAAGATGAAGTAAAAAATTATGCTCATCAGTTAGGTGAACAATGTATCCTTCTAGGAGGAATACACCCTGAAAAAATGAGGCACTATTACTCTATTGCTGATCTTGTTGCGGTTCCATCTATTGCAGATGAATCATTTTGTATGGTTGCACTTGAAGCTATGGCATCTGGATGTTCAGTCATTGCGAGCCAAAGAGGGGCAATGGTTGAATTTATTAAGCACAATGAAACGGGTTTTATATTTCGTGAACCATTATCAGCCGCTAGCATGGCGGATGATATTAATAATGCTTTAAATCATGATAATAGAAGTCAAATAGCCGATGCTGCAAAGCAGTATGCCTATGACAATTTTACATGGGAAATTGTGAAAAACGAATTGAGAAGTGTTATTGATAAGTGGTATAAATAATTTTTGCATAAGTTCTGAGCATACGTTATTAATATATTGTATTGGCGCAAATCTTGCTTAGAACCTATCCCAAAAGGAATTGTCAGATAATACATAATGATAATTTCTGAGGGCGAAGCGTGACGGGCAACAAGTGGCAGATCAGTGATGGACTCTGGGAGAAAATGGCTCCACTGATTCCGGAGCATAAAACTCACCATCCTCTGGGTACTCACCGCAAGCGGGTTGATAATCGCGCTGCAATGAACGCCATCTTCTTCGTACTCAGGACGGGTTGCCAGTGGAATGCGCTGAATGCCACCGGTATATGCTCGTCAAGCTCTGCTCACCGCCGATTTCAGGAGTGGCGGGATGCTGGCGTATTTGAACGCTTCTGGCAAAACGGGTTGCTTGCCAGCGAACAGTTGGACGCTATTGACTGGTCGTGGCTGTCGATTGATGGTTGTATGACAAAATCCCCCCTGGCAGGCTCAAAAAAACAGGCCGGAACCCTACAGACCGTGGGAAACAGGGCGTAAAGCGCAGTCTGATGACTGACGCGAATGGGCTTCCGCTTGCACTGGTTGTAGCCGGAGCAAATACGCACGACATAAAGCTGGTTGCGGATACGCTCGATGCCCTCCAGACGGGCAGACCATGCAAGAGGCTCCGGTTGTGCATGGACAAAGGGTATGAAGCGGAATGGTTGGGATCGTATCTGAAAAGTCGTCGCTATGAACCTCATATCCAGTCACGGAAGGATGAGTCAGAAGCCATCAAAAACACGGATTTTAAGGCTCACCGCTGGGTTGTAGAGAGAACACACAGTTGGATGAATCGCTACCGTCGTGTCCTGACTCGTTGGGAGAAGAAAGTCGAGAATTATGAGGCGATGCTGCATTTTGCCTGTGGTGTCATTGTCTGGAATAAAAACCTATTGGGATAGGCTCTTACTCTATATTGAGTTAAGATGGTTTCCATCAGAATGTTGAATTTAGTAACTTATTCAACTAGTTACAGTTATTGATGTTTTTAGCATATTTTTCAGATTATTATGAATAGATATTAGGCTATGATAGAGTTTTTATATGTTCTAAAGTGATTATATTGGAGCTAAAGATAAAAACTGTTTCTTTATCATAAACTAAGTATCGAATAATAATATTCAGTAAGGTTAACAAAATGCTAAGTCATGAAATGATCAAATCACTAGTTGAAATAAGCGGCAGTAAAGCTAATGATCGTGATGACAGCTACTTTCATATTGCTTATGGGGTCGATGAAAAGTTCCTCTACGGTGTTGGCACATCAATTTCATCGATCCTTATTAATAATAAAGAGACGCATTTTCATTTCCATATTTTGGTTGATGACCTAACAGACAAACAGCTTTTCCAACAGCTAGTTGAGAGTAGCCAGCATAAAATAACCATTTATTTGATTGATAACCAAGAATTTAAGCGGTTACCGTTACCATCGCAAGCTTGGAGTCATGCCATTTATTTTAGATTAGTGATTATCGATTATCTTTCACAATCAATTGATAAATTACTCTATTTGGATGCAGATGTTATTTGTAAAGGTAACCTTTCATATCTAAAAACATTGGAGTTTAATGAAAATATTTATCTTTATGCAGTAAAGGATAAATTTTGTAGTGAAAAGAAACAGCTACCAATGGAGATGAGTAAATACTTTAACTCTGGATTTTTGTATATGTCAATCCAGAAAATGGTTGAAGAAGATATTCCGAATCGGGTGATTGAATTAGTAAAAAGTAGTCATTTTACTCATCCAGATCAAGATGCCTTGAATATTTTACTTAATAATAAATTAGTGAATATCAGTGAGAACTTTAATTTTATGTTCTCTTTAGATTGGTATATTACCAGTAAGAGGGATATTAATAATATACCTGATGAGGTTGTTTTTATTCACTTTGTTGGTTTAACTAAGCCATTTCATGAATGGGCAAATTTCTATAGTGAACGCGAATTCAGATAATAAGTGCAACGCTCGGTCATGTTAGATGGAAGGACGGTTAGCTACTGATAAGCTATCCTGCTCTTCCGACCAAAGATGAGCGAGTAAGTATGAAGTATCAGCAACTAACCGAAGGACAACGATACCAGATATCGATACTGCGTGAGGATAATTTATCCTGCCATGAGATAGGTATCCGTATCGGTGTAAGCAAGTCCACGGTCTCCCGTGAACTGAGGCGTAACACTTCAGATACTGGTTATAACCCACAACAGGCACACCAGAAGTGCTGTGATAGGCGGCTGTCATCTGCCAAAAGGACAATTCCTCAGCAGACCATAGATTTCGTGATATTTGCTCTGGAGTGGAAGTGGAGTCCTGAGCAAATAAGTGCAATTGGCAGCATTATTGGTCTTAGCGTCAGCCATGAATGGATTTACCAGTATATCTATGCGGATAAGCGTAGCGGTGGCGAGTTGTACAGGCATCTTAGGCAGGGCAAACGGCGATATCGTAAGGGCTACGGGCAGAAACGAGGGCGCATCCCTGATGCGGTATCCATTGAGCTACGGCCGTCAGTCGTCGATGACCGTAGCCGTCTGGGGGACTGGGAGGCCGATTTGGTGCAGGGTAAACAGGGCACTGGTGCTATCGTGACACTGGCAGAACGCAAAAGCCGTATTTACCTGACAAAAAAGGTGTTTTCAAAGGATGCGGTGGAAGTCAGTAAGGCCATTATCTCACTGCTGAGTGAGTATCAGGATGTATGTCACACAATAACGTTCGATAACGGTCTAGAGTTTAGTGAGCACAAGGCGATAGCAGAAGCACTGAACGCAGATACGTACTTTGCCCATCCGTATGCCTCGCATGAGCGTGGGCTGAACGAGAATACGAATGGGTTGTTAAGACAGTTTATCCCGAAAGGAACAGACCTGCGGACAGTGACAGAAGAAGACTTACAACGCTATCAGGGAGCGTTGAACAGCAGGCCACGCAAGTGTCTGGGGTTCAGACAACCTTCGGTGGTGTTTGCGGAGCTAAGAAAGGCGGCTTAGCGTTGCACTTCGGACTTGAATCCGCCGAATATCAATTTTTTGAGATTGCACGACAGAATTCGCCTTGGAAAAATATCCCTTTACTTAAAGCCGAAAGTTATAAGCAATTATCCCGTAAAAAATCACACCTAAGAAAGAATGGGAAGTTTTTGCAATTTTTATTAGCAACAGCAGAATATATGAAAAAGAAAATATTTCATTAAGGGAATGCTGACTTAGTCAGCATTACTCTGCTTAGTTTGATAGCTTTCTGTTGATCAAAATTGCTACTAAGATATTGTATAGAAAGAAAATATCTAAGAATATAAATTCAAAGAGGCAGTAAATTAAAAAATAGCCAATAGAAGAAACAAGTATCCCGACATTGAGAATATTTTTTTGGATTTTTATCGAACTAAGTAGATCTTTTAAATTAATAATATAGGCCAAACAAAATAAAATTAAACCACCTAAACCAACGTTATACATAATGTTTAGGAAGAAGGGGTCATCATTATTATGTACGTACTCTTTTTTACGCTCTGAGTAGACACCTCCTCCAGAAAACCGCTCAGCATGGTTATCATTAAGATACTGGTTATAAGATACGGAACCATATCCCACGCCAAAAACTATATTTTTATTTTCATGAGTAAAAATAGGAAGTCTTGTTAAAATAATTTTATCTCTACTTGAGGTAATATTTTTAGCATTTAGAGTCTGATTTATTTTATTTTTTACTTGAGGAATTGTGGTATATGCAATAGTTGTAATACTTAAAGAAGAAATTATGAAAATGACTATATATAAAACAAATCTTTTAATACTTTTGGAGAATAAAAATAAAATAATCAGTGATTCAATAAGTAATGAAAGAACACCACCTCGGCTACCAGTATAGAGTAAAAAACAGAAAGCTAAAATAGATAAAATGAACATCGCAGCTTTTAATATTTTATTTTTAAAAATAAAAAAGGCGCTAAAAGTGAATGGAAAAAGTAAGGTAGTATAGTGAGCAAAGCCATATCTGAGCTGCAAATATAAAGGCAGGTCACTACTTTTAAATTGCTTTAATACAGGTGAAATAAAGATAGTAAAAGCCAGAGTGGCAATTAGAGCATAACTAATTGTTTTTATTGATTTTGATTCATTATTTTTAAAGGCTATTAAAAATAATGAGATAATAATGACATAGCGCCAGTCATTAAAAAATTCTTTGAGTGCCTCTAGAGTAAAGCCGGGGTAAGTAAAAAACAGGATACAAGACAAACACCATAAGTTGAATAAAAAGAATACCTTCTTACCCCTAACAAGGTTAATAATGTCATCTTTAATATGGATCTTATTTTTTATAATGACATAAATAGTGTAAAGGAAAAGCAAAGCGGCAGAAATGTTTAAAACGCCTTGAGTATCATTTGTAAACATACCCAATATGACAAGAGAAACTAATAGGAAAGGAAGTTGGCTAATAATACTGTTTTTTATATTCACAAATCCGCCTGCTGATGAATGTCATTTTTCTTTTTAGGGTGAGCAAACGCTACGAAATGTTTTTATCGTGCTAGATAACTTATCTTTGATTGCTAATGTATGAATTGTATTTATCATATACTTGAATGTCCAGACTATCAGGCAGTTAACATTGCGATTTAGTTTAAGATATTTGATTTCTATTAATCATTTCGATGTTTAAGGATCGACTTATGCCAGAACTACCCGAGGTTGAAACCAGTCGTAGAGGGATAGAACCACATCTTGTTGGTAACTCAATTCAGTATGCAATTGTTCGTAACAGCCGCTTACGTTGGCCTGTATCAGAGCAAATTAAAAGTTTATCTGATGAAATGATTTTAAGTGTACAAAGGCGCGCTAAGTATCTGTTAATCGAACTAAAAAATGGTTGGATTATTATCCACTTAGGTATGTCGGGTAGTCTGCGTATATTGTTGGAAGAATTGCCTGAAGAAAAACATGACCATGTTGATTTGGTATTAAAAGATGGCAAAGTACTACGGTACACGGATCCTCGGCGCTTTGGCGCGTGGTTATGGTGTGATGATCTTGAAACGAGTCGTGTTTTATCCCATCTAGGCCCAGAACCTCTTTCTGATGAATTTAATGCTCAATATTTATTTGAGCAGGCAGGAAAGCGAAAAATAGCCATTAAACCTTGGCTGATGGATAACAAGGTTGTTGTGGGTGTTGGTAATATTTATGCTAATGAAGCACTATTTGCGGCGGGCATTTCACCAGAAAAAATCACGCACACATTGACTCTTGAACAATCGATTGATTTGGTCCAGCAGATCAAAAAGGTACTGCAGCGCTCTATTGAGCAGGGTGGAACCACGCTGAAAGATTTTCTACAATCCGATGGGAAACCAGGGTACTTCGCCCAAGAATTGTTTGTATATGGTAAAAAAGGTGAGCCTTGTTTGATATGTGGCACGCCAATTCTTAGTATCAAACAAGGCCAACGCAGTACCTTTTATTGTCCTCAATGTCAAAAATAAGCTTAAATTTTATTCAGCTTTTTTAGCATCGCTTCAGCGACAACGGGCGGAAGGAAAGAAGAAATATCGCCATCATGGAGTGCCACATCTTTTATCAGTGACGATGAAACAAAAGATAAGCTTTGTGAAGGGAGTAAGAACACCGTTTCCAATTCAGGAACAAAATGACGGTTCATGTTTGCGAGCTGCCATTCATATTCAAAATCTGCAACAGAACGAACGCCACGGATAAGTATATTTGCGCCATGTTTTTGTGCGAAATTAGCCATTAGCTCAGAAAAGCCAACTACCTCAACATTGTTTAAGTGCGAGGTGACTTTTTGGGCAAGTTCAACACGCTCTTCAAGGGTAAACATGGGACTTTTGCGTTGGCTATTAGCGATAGCGAGTAATACGTGGTCAAACATTGCCGCCGCACGAGAAACAATATCAATATGGCCTGAAGTAATAGGGTCAAATGTACCAGGGTAAATCGCTTTATGTTTCATAATATTGATATCTCGTTGTTTGTTAACGCTAATTTAAAAAAATTTAAATTAAGTAATATGTGCATATTATCAACATTATCGACTATTAAGTGCTGTTGCAACCGACTAATGATCCCCTAAGCGAATTTTAAAGCTATTTTTAGGTGCATATTCTGCACACTTTAATAAAAGGTTTATGTTAAGATAGCGCCAATTTTGGTAAGTGAATCAGATCGAATGTTATTGCGTTTATATCAGGTACTTCTTTATCTTATCCAGCCACTCATTTGGGTACGCCTATTAGTGCGGGGGCGCAAAGCTCCCGCGTATCGTAAGCGTTGGGGTGAACGTTATGGTTTTTGTGCTGGTAAAGTTGCGCCGGGCGGTATTCTGCTGCATTCAGTATCTGTTGGTGAAACCCTTGCTGCTGTGCCTTTGGTACGGGCATTACGGCATCACTATCCGTCATTGCCGATCACGGTAACCACGATGACACCAACAGGCTCCGAACGAGTCGTTTCGGCATTCGGTGATGATGTCTACCATGTCTACCTTCCTTATGATCTCCCGTGCTCTATGCGCCGTTTTCTTAATCAAGTTGATCCTAAATTAGTAATTATTATGGAAACGGAATTATGGCCGAATATGATTAATCAACTTAATCGTCGCCAAATACCCTTAGTGATTGCGAATGCGCGTTTGTCTGAGCGCTCTGCGGCAGGCTACCAAAAGTTAGGTAGTTTTGTGAAACGTATGTTGCGTAATGTCACGATGGTTGCTGCACAGCACCAAGAAGATGGTGAGCGTTTCATCAAGCTAGGGTTAAGACGTGTGCAATTAAATGTCACGGGGAGCCTTAAGTTTGATATTTCCGTTACCCCAGAGCTTGCGGTTAGAGCCGTCACATTACGCCGGCAGTGGGCGGCACATCGACCCGTTTGGATTGCCACTAGCACCCATGAAGGTGAAGAGGCTATTGTGTTAGCGGCACACCAGCAATTATTAAAACAATTTCCTGATTTATTACTGATTTTAGTTCCTCGTCATCCTGAACGTTTTGCCAAAGCAGAAGAACTCACCCAAAAAGCAGGCCTTAAGTTTATTCGTCGTAGTGAAGGTATTGTGCCTACTCCTGATATACAAGTGGTTGTCGGGGATACGATGGGGGAGCTGATGTTGTTATATGGAATTGCGGATTTAGCATTTGTTGGTGGCAGCCTTGTGGAAACAGGGGGACATAACCCGTTGGAAGCGGCAGCACATGCGTTACCTGTTTTAATGGGACCACATACGTTTAATTTTAAGGATATTTGTGGGAAGCTGAAGCAGGCGGATGGCTTAATTACGGTGACTGATAGCGATTCAATGGTTCAAGCCGTCACTAGCCTCCTGTCGGACGAAGATTATCGTTTATATTATGGTCGTCATGCTGCGGAAGTTTTGCATGAAAATCAGGGGGCGCTACAACGTTTATTAAAGCTTTTACAACCTTACTTGCCTCCGAGAGAGCAATAATTTTAACGATTATTTCTAATTCAGAATATTGAACTTGAATAAAACGACAATAGATGATGACTATTTGTCTTCCTTTCTTATTATTCGCTATAAACTATAGTAGAATCTGCCGTTTAATTTCCATTGGTGCTATTAGGTGTGTATTTTTATGCATGATGAGTCTGCCTAATAGATAGTGGGTACTTTTACTCAATTATTTAAGACAGTATGCCAGCAATCAATCAATCAACATCAAACAAATATGTTTATTTATGGGTCATTGGCTATGCGGTTGCATGGATTCTAGCCAGCTTTCACTTAGATCCTACAGTGCCTTATGATACGGTGGAAGCCGTTAACTGGGGGATGAATGGGGAGTGGGGGTCACCAAAAAACCCTTGGTTTGTTGGTGTTCTTATGTGGCCTGCTATTTATTTGGGTATTTCCTACAGTTTTTACTGGTACTTTATTCATTTTGTCGGGGTTGCCTTTGGTTTATTGGGGGTCTGGAAATTAGCATACCGTTTAACAGCACGTCGTGACCTAGCTTGGTTTGCGATGTTGATGTTGAATTTATCGGGTGTGATTAATTTTGATATCATTCCTTACAATGATAACTATATTTTAGTGACCTTTTGGGCTTGGATAATCTACTTTTTCTTACGAGCCGTTTATGAAAATCCGGCTTGGTGGCTGCTTTTTGCTTTATTTGCAGGTTTGGCGACAATGGGGAAATATTCAACATTATCGCTGGTAGGATCGGTATTTTTATTAACGTTATTTGTTAAACAAGTTCGCCAAAGTTATCGTTATCCTGTTTTTTATTTAGCGATTGCACTTTGGTTTGCGATTGTATTACCTAATTTCTTTTGGTTAATGGCGAGTGATTTTTCTGCCTTTAAATGGGTGGATTCACAGATTGACCCAGGCTTTAATTTGCATACGACTAAGGCGGCGCTCAGCGTATTTTATCCTTTAATTATTGCCGCCATTATTTTATATAGCTGTGGTGGGAAATTAGGTTGGCCGAAATCGCTAGCAAATCGTATGGCGAATTTCTTGGTTCTTTTCCCATTAGCGGTGATCTATGGTTGGTTCTCTTTCCATGACGGTGGGCGTATTACCGAGTGGTTGCAACCCTTTATGGCAGCTTGTGCCCCGCTATTTATTGGCTCTATAACAGTCATGCCGACTAAATCACTCAGAAAACCACTGATTGGTTTAGCCCTTTTCGGTGTCGTGGTTCTGTTAGGTTATTGTGTTGTGCAAGCGGCTAATATTAAGGGCGCAGGGCAAAAATTTATTGGCGTGAAAACGTTGATCGCGGAGGGTGAAGATCGCTGGCATGAACGTTATGGCGTTCCACTAAAATATGTTGGTGGTGAAGATAATTTACATCAATGGTTTATTATCTACGCAAAAGATAGGCCACATGTGATCCAGCCTTGGACCCTTGAACATCATATGCCGCCGAATGTGTATAACCGCAAGATTACAGAAGCGGAGATCCGCCAGCATGGTGCATTGCTGTTAGGTCGTAAGTATGATGATTGCGCTCATGAGAATTTTGATAAGGTTCGTCAGTACTGGCCACAATTTACGATTGAGAAAGAAGAGGTTATCTATCGTTCAGAGCCGGATGCTGAGCCAGAAACCATGTGTTTTGGGTTTATTGCGCCAGAGAAATTATAGGTAAGAATATTAAAACGGCTAATGTTTTAGCCGTTTTAATTCGTATAGATTAATTATAAGTGCTCTTTTAATTGGCTAAAAATTGCCATTGGTTTTATTGAACTCATAGTACCATCCACAGATTTAATTTCATGTTGCTCTAAACCATAGCCGCCAATCAGCCCGGGATCTGTTGGGCCAAACAGGGTGAAATTCGGTTTATCTAATGCGGCGGTTAAATGGCTAAGGCCAGTATCAACAGAAACCACCGCCTTAGCATTAGCAATTTGTAGAGCAACTTCGGCTAAGGTTAATTTAGGCAAAACTTCGACAAAATCAAACCCATCTGCAAGACGTAATGCCCTTTGGTGTTCATGCTCTGCGCCCCATGGCAGTTTTATTTTTAAACCACTGTTGGCCATTAACCCAATCAGTTCTCGCCAGTGCTCTTCAGGCCAGTGTTTATCATCACGAGTGGTTGAATGCAAGAACACCACATAGTCATCCTGTGTGACTGTGGGGGCATGTAAAAAATGTTGAGCGATGGCATAGTCACCTTGCGCTTTAGGACAATCGTAGCCAAGACTCGCGGCAAACAGTTGGCGAATACGTTCTACGGCGTGCTGTTGCTTACTAATTTGGTATTTATAGTCGTAAAAAAAACTGGCAATTGGCTCTCGAATACTGTGGCGATCATAGCCATGTTTAGGGCCATCTGCGAGACGCGTGACCAGAAAGGCACTTTTCAATAGGCCTTGAGCATCAATAATCGCATCATAGCGGGTTGCAGTCAGTTGCTGGCGAAATGCAGCACGTTCGGCGCGAATGGGGGCAGAAAACCAGTTTTTACGCCAACGGCGGATAGCAACAGGGATCACTTGATTGACTGCGCTGTGCCATGTGGGGATCTGCGCAAAACCCTCTTCTACAACCCAATCGAATTGGATATGAGGAAAGGCTTGCTGTGCATCCGTTAGTGCGGGTAGGGAGTGTAACACATCCCCCATCGATGAAGTCTTTACTAGCAGTACGCGCATCAAGCAACACCTATTTGTAATCGCGCCAGCGCATCAACCACTAATTGAGGCTGAATATCGATGAGACTTTGATGATAACCGCTTGCCCCATCACCTTTACGAACTTTATGGTAGCCACTAATTAAGCGGATAACTTCTGCTTTATTCGATAGTGGAGGCGTAAAATCAGGGCTACTTGGGCCATATAGGGCAACAAGCGGTTTATCCAATGCAGCAGCAACATGCATCAGTCCTGAATCATTGCTGACAACGGCCTGACAGCTAGCAATTAAATTCACGGCTTGTTCTAAAGACGTTTTACCCGCAAGGTTGCTACAATGCTCATGCGCACTGTCCGTTAGGCTTTGGCGGATTTCCTCACCTGCATCATGATCTTTTTGTGAGCCAAATAAGAGAACTTGATAACCTTTTTCGCTGATCAACTGCTCCGCTAGCGCGGCGTAGTGATAGTGCGGCCAACGTTTAGCCGGACCAAATTCTGCACCAGGGCAGAAGCCAATAATTGGGCGTGTGGTATTGATATTAAACGCTTTAATAGCCTCAGTGACTTCTTGTTCATTAACAGCCAGTTTAGGCCATAAGATAGGCTCTGGAATATCTGCTGCGCTGTGAATGTTTTGCTTATCATAAGCTAATGCAACATAGCGCTGCACCATCAACGGAAAAGCGGCTTTATCTAATGTACGGAGGTCATTAAGTAGTCCATAACGCATCTCACCGCGCCAACCCGTTCGTTTGGCAATTTTGGCAAAGAAGGGCACCAAAGCAGATTTAAATGAGTTCGGAAGAACAATGGCTTGGTCATAACCATTTTGGCGTAAGCTAAGGCCAAGTTTACGGCGCTCACCAATCGCGAGCGCACCATGGCCTAATGGCATTGGGATGGCGGCATTGACTTCGGGCATTTTCGCCAATAGAGGGCGGCACCATTGAGGTGCCATCACATCAATTTGTGCTTGGGGATATTGAGCCTTTAGCGTGCGATATAGGCTCTGTGACATCATCATATCCCCTACCCATGAGGGGCCGATCACCAATATTTTCATAAAGTTGTATTAATCTTCTTTATTCAGCCATTGCATATATTCAGCTACGCCTTCGGCAACTGTTTTAAAAGGTGCCTTATAGCCAGCCGTACGTAATTTTGTCATGTCTGCTTGTGTGAAGCTTTGATAGCGCCCTTTTAGTTTCTCAGGGAATTCAATGTATTCAACAGAAACATTTTTATCACTGTGGAATTGTGTCACTGCATCGGCGACGGCTTGGAATGACTCGGCACGGCCTGTACCACAGTTAAAGATCCCTGAAATATTGTTCTGCCAGAACCATAAATTGACTGCGGCAACATCGCCGACATAAATAAAGTCACGGCGGAAGTTTTCACTGCCTTCAAATAGCTTGGGTTGTTGGCCTTCATTAATTTGCTTATTCAGATGGTAAGCGACACTTGCCATGCTGCCTTTATGACCCTCACGAGGACCATATACGTTGAAGTAACGGAAACCACAAATTTGCGACTGTGCTTCTGGCAAAATTTCGCGAACGTACTGGTCAAAGAGGAATTTCGAATAGCCATAAACATTGAGTGGCTTTTCGAACTGGCGATCTTCAATAAAATTATCACTACGACCACCGTATGTTGCCGCTGAAGAGGCGTAGAGGAATGGGATTTCGCGCTCTAAGCAAAAATGCAGTAACTCTTTCGAATACTGATAGTTATTGTCCATCATGTACTTGCCATCCCATTCAGTTGTGGATGAGCAAGCACCTTCATGGAATACCGCATCGACATCACCAAAATCATCACCGGCGATAATACTCGCAATAAAATCTTCTTTATCAATGTAATCAGCAATATCGAGGTCAACAAGGTTGGCAAACTTAGTACCGTCTTTCAGATTATCGACAACGAGAATATCTGTACGACCAGCATCATTTAATGCTTTGACAATGTTGCTACCAATAAAACCAGCTCCGCCAGTGACAATGATCATCGGGCATACCTCAAATGGGTTAAGAACAAAAAGGATACGAATTGTTTTTCATAATAGCATTTCTGCGCGCTGACGACACCATAACTGGCAGACAAACATTCTAGAGGCTACATTTTTATAGGGGAATGATCGTGATCTTGGCTGCAAACTTAATTTATTTATGCTGCATCAGTCGATAGTTTTAGTATCTATTATTAAACTCTAAAAATCGTCACATAACAGGAATAAATCATGTCAGAACTATTTTATCAGCAGATTAAAGAGCAGTTAGCCCAAACAGAGGCTGCTGGTTTGTTTAAGCATGAGCGGATAATTACTTCCTCGCAAGATGCAGATATTGAAATTGTTGGTAATAAGCGAGTTGTTAATTTTTGTGCCAACAATTACTTGGGATTAGCAAATCACCCAGATTTGATTGAAGCCGCGAAGCAGGGTATGGATAGTCACGGTTTTGGTATGGCTTCTGTCCGTTTTATTTGTGGAACACAAGATAGCCATAAACAACTCGAAAAGAAATTGGCTGATTTTTTAGGTATGGAGGACGCCATACTCTATTCCTCTTGTTTTGATGCGAATGGGGGATTATTTGAAACCTTGCTAGGCCCCGAAGACGCGGTCATTTCAGATGCGTTAAACCATGCTTCCATTATCGATGGAATACGCCTTTGTAAAGCTAAACGGTATCGTTATGCAAATAATGATATGGCAGAGCTTAGGGCTTGTCTCGAAGAGGCTAAAGCCGCAGGTGCACGCCACATTTTGATTGCGACGGATGGTGTCTTCTCAATGGATGGTGTTATTGCCAATTTGAAAGCGGTTTGTGACCTAGCAGATGAATTCCAAGCATTAGTGATGGTTGATGATTCTCATGCGGTTGGTTTTGTTGGTAAAAATGGCCGCGGCACCCATGAATATTGTGATGTGATGGGGCGAGTAGACATTATTACAGGAACACTGGGTAAAGCGCTTGGTGGGGCTTCAGGCGGTTATACGGCGGCAAAAAAAGAAGTCGTCGAGTGGTTACGTCAACGCTCTCGTCCTTACTTATTTTCCAACTCATTAGCCCCCGCTATCGTTGCGGCCTCGATTAAAGTCATCGATATGATGAGTGAGGGGGATGCGCTACGTGAGCGGTTATGGCGTAATGCCGCGCTATTTCGTGAAAAGATGTCTGCGGCAGGCTTCACTCTCGCTGGCGCCGATCATGCTATTATTCCCGTTATGTTAGGGGATGCGGCGCTTGCTCAAGTTTTTGCAAATGAATTACTAGAAGAAGGTATTTATGTAACTGGTTTCTTCTACCCTGTTGTTCCTCAAGGACAAGCGCGTATTCGTACACAAATGTCGGCGGCACATACGGAAGAAGATATTTTACGCGTTGTAGACGCATTCACCCGCATAGGCAAAAAACTGAAAGTCATTTCCTAATGATAATAATATAAGGCCGTTCTATGAAAGCACTGTCTAAATTAAAAGCAGAACCAGGTATATGGATGACAGAAGTTCCAAAACCGGAACTAGGGCACAATGATGTGATGATAAAAATCCGTAAAACTGCCATTTGTGGTACGGATGTTCATATCTATAACTGGGATGAATGGTCACAAAAAACCATTCCTGTTCCAATGGTTGTGGGCCATGAATATATTGGGGAAATTGTTGAGATAGGACAGGAAGTTAAAGGCTTTAAAATCGGTGATCGTGTTTCCGGTGAGGGGCATATTACATGCGGTCACTGTCGCAACTGTCGTGGGGGGCGCACGCATTTATGCCGTAACACGATTGGCGTGGGGGTAAATCGCCCCGGCTGTTTTGCACAATACCTTGTGTTGCCTGCATTTAATGCGTTTAAAATCCCCGATAATATTCCAGATGAAATTGCTGCTATCTTTGACCCATTTGGTAACGCTGTTCATACTGCGCTCTCTTTTGATCTTGTTGGTGAAGATGTTTTAGTTTCAGGAGCAGGGCCTATCGGTATTATGGCTGCCGCGGTGTGCCGACATGTGGGGGCTCGTCACGTTGTTATCACTGACATCAATGACTATCGATTAGAGCTAGCCAAAAAAATGGGTGTCACTCGTGCGGTGAATGTGGGGCGTGAAAATCTAAAAGATGTGATGAAAGAGCTTGGCATGCAAGAAGGCTTTGATGTGGCTTTAGAGGTATCTGGCTCTCCCGCGGCCTTTCACTCTATGCTAGACACGATGAACCACGGCGGTCGCATTGCTTTACTGGGGATCCCATCTTCAGAAATGGCGATTGATTGGAGTAAAGTGATCTTTAAAGGCCTATTTATCAAAGGTATTTATGGCCGAGAGATGTTTGAAACTTGGTATAAAATGGCGACCTTGATCCAATCTGGGTTAGATCTTTCACCAATAATCACCCATCAATTTTCTATCGATGATTTCCAAAAGGGCTTTGACGTGATGCGTTCAGGGCAGTCAGGAAAAGTGATATTAAATTGGGATTAGTCGGTGGTATTCCAGTTGCCGAATTTGTGCGGCAACTGGAAAGCAGTGTTAGGTTTTTGTTGTGTAAAGAACGGCTATTTTGGGGCAGATAATAGCGGCTGTAGCGTCTTATCTTGATAAATTGATTCAACCACAAACATCAGAAAATCAATCCCTTCTAGCGACGTATTTTCTGGCACTGTAAACTCACATACCCCGAGCCTAACTGGCTCCAGCGCCGTATCTTTAGGGTTGACTGTAGAAGGCGTGGGCTGTTTGTTCGGCGTTTCAGGCTGCATTTTTAACGGTTTTTGGTCTGTGGGTTGCGAACTTCCTTGTAATAAGGCGCTTACCGAGACAAGTTCTATATCTGCAGGGAGTTGCGGCAAGTATTTCTGCAAAGCACGAACGGTCGAAGGGTGTGGATGACCTATCGCAATCGCATTGCCATGTTTACGTGCATAGGCGACCGCTTTATTAAGTTGAACGCGAGTTTCTTCCTCTGATTGATGGTTATCAAGGAAGATATGGCGGCGTACAACGGGAACACCAAATTCATTTGCGGCTTTTACGGCCTGCGTATTTCCGATGGTCACGCTATCTAAAAAGAAAAAGTTCGCCTTAGACAGTGAGTTCATGACATGGCGCATACCTGAAAGACTAGAGGTCATTTCACTGCCCATATGATTATTCATGCCCTTGGCATAAGGTACTTGGCTAATGGCTCGTTTGATAATACGGTCAATTTCTTCGGCGCTCATGGTTGGTGAAAGGGTGTTTTTTTCGAGTGGTTGCTTGCTAAGGGGTTTCATCGGCATGTGAATGATAACCTCTCGCCCTTGCTGATGGGCTTTATTGGCAACAAGCTGACCATGAGGTGAATCAGGCAAGATAGCAATCGTGATTGGCGTCGGCAGCGCCAATATTTGGTTATCTTCTTTTGTGCGATAGCCAAAGTCATCAATGACTATCGCTAATTTTGCTGCACTAGCCTGAAGGCTCATCATCAAAAGAGATAAACCGATGAGTCGCATAAAAGGCCGGCGTTTTGACATAATTATATTCCTAACTATTTATTTGGCTATCTACCTAGCCAAGGGCGAGGGTTGACCGTTTTACCCTGCCGACGAATTTCGAAGTACAGTGCTGGTCGCTCTTGCCCACCACTACTTCCCACAAGGGCGATAGGTTGCCCAGCGCGAACTTCTTGCCCAACATTGACGAGAGCACTTTGGTTATAGCCATATAAGCTCATATCGCCTTTACCATGTTCAACCACGACGACGAGGCCATAACCTTGTAGCCAGTCAGCAAGTAGTACACGGCCATCGGCAATGGCTTTGACTTGTGTGCCTTCGTTAGCGCCGATAACCATACCTTTCCAGCGTAGCTCACCTGAAATTGCCTCGCCATAATTGTGCAGGGTCTGTCCGCGAACTGGCCATAGTGCTTGCCCCGCAGGGCGGCCTAAGCCACCAGTACGAGACATGAGTGAACGCTCACTCTCTGAAGGTTTATAAGTCGAGCCTTTTTGTTTGGCTTTACGCTCTTTTTCGGCCACCTCAGCACGAATACGTGCGGCTTCACGTGCTTCACGCTCCGCTCTGGCTTTCGCCTCACGTTCAGCACGCGCGATCTTATCTCGCAACCTAGATTCATTTTGTTTCATGATGGCAAGATTTTTTTGATCTTCTTTAAGCGTACTTTCAAGGGCCGCAAGAGTTTGCTTACGTGCTGCCTGAGCCTTATCGAGTTTACGTTTTTCTTGCTGTTGGCGAGCTAAAGCTGTTTTTTGTTCCGCTTGTTTTTGCTGCTCAAGCTGTTTTTGCTGATTTAGCTCAAGGGTGGTGGCCTCAAGCTGTTTAATATTTTTTTCGCGCGCTTGATTGAGGTAGCTGTAATAGGCGAGGATACGCTCTTCCCGTTGGCCTTCTTCACCTTTTAAAAACAGTGATAGACCTTGGTGCTTACCTAATCGGAAGGCGGCGTCAAGTTGCTCGGCAAGTAACTTTTCGTGCTCGGCTTTTTGCTTTTGCAATCGGTTAATATTGCTGTTTAATGAGGAAATCTCTTTATCTAATTGCTTAAGTTGAGATTGTGTCTCATGTAGCTCACGCCCTGCCGCAGAAATGTTTTTCTCTTGCTGTTGGAGTTGATTCAGCAATGATGCCCGTTTGGCTTGCTGGTTTTTGACGCTTTTTTCTTTTTCAGCGATATTTTGCAGCAAATTTTGGAGCTGATCTTTATTTTCGGTGATCTGATTGGCCGCCAATACCTGATTAGGCACCAGAGAGATTAATCCACAAACGAACAGGGTTGAAGCAATAGCCTGACGAATAGCTGCTCTTTTCATCCGGTTATGTGTATTGGCCATTCTGATAGAAAACCTCGAATAAATGCGATAGCTGATTATTTCATCTGATAGCGTGAGTTACCAGCACCCTATTCTGAATATTGCAACAAATCGCGCCGAACCAAACGCGTTTTATGACCTGATGAAAACTAAATTATCTTGTAATAATTAGCATATCATCATTTGTCATCCTATTGATTGTATAGTGTATCGCGCCATTTTGTAGCATTAAATCAAATATTTTCAGTGCTCGTTAGTGCCTCTGTGTCTTTTTTCACCACACAGAATGCTTGATTTTAACAGTGCAATTTTTTGTCACGCTTTGTGCTTATGGTAAAATGGTTCGTCTATATTGATAAATAAACGCTATTTTGTTGGGATTAGAGACCATTTCTGCGGAGTGTTTCGCAAAAAAAACAATGTAGTTTGCGCTAACTGGCTGTAATTAGCTCAACACAAAGGTATACTCTGAACCCTTTGGTATTCGTTTTTAACTAACGGGAGTGATTGCCCCCCATGATGCAAGAAATCATGCAATTCGTCAGCCGGAACATGTTATTGAGTCTGGTTTGGATCGCACTATTTGTCGCGGTGGTCGTAATGACCTTTAAAGGTTTGTTCTCTAAATCAAAAGTGATCACTCGCGCGCAGGCGATTGCTCTGATTAATAAAGAAGAGGCAGTCGTTGTGGATTTACGTACTCGTGACGACTTCCGCAAAGGGCACATTATTGATTCTATCAACTTAACGCCATCTGAAATTAAAGACAATAATTTAGGTGAGCTAGATAAACACAAACAGAAACCTGTTATTGTGGTCTCTGCAAGTGGTATGGAATCAGGCAAACCGGCTGAGCACCTCGTCCAGCACGGTTTTGAAAAAGTCTTTATCTTAAAAGAAGGGATTGCTGGCTGGTCAGGTGAAAACCTGCCGTTGGCTCGTGGTAAGAAATAATTTATCCGGCGTGTAAATTGTCATATATCCAATGATGCTCATTTGAGATAGGTTAGTTTGAACATCGGCGGGTCTATACAGTCAAATTCATATGGAAGTTAAAAGGTATTAAAACTATGTCAGAACAAAACAACTCAGAAATGGTATTCCAGATCCAACGTATCTATACAAAAGATGTTTCATTTGAAGCACCGAATGCACCACATATTTTCCAGCATGAGTGGCAGCCAGAAATCAAACTGGATTTGGATACTTCTTCTACTCAATTGACTGAAGGTGTTTATGAAGTTGTTTTGCGTGTTACCACAACAGCAAAACTGGGTGAAGAAACTGCATTCCTGTGTGAAGTTCAACAAGCCGGTGTATTCTCAATCGAAGGTATTGAAGGCACGCAAATGGCACATTGCTTAGGTGCATACTGCCCTAACATTCTGTTCCCATATGCACGTGAAGCAATCACTAGCATGGTGAGCCGTGGTACATTCCCTCAACTGAACCTTGCGCCAGTTAACTTTGATGCACTGTTTATGAATTATTTGCAACAGCAGCAAGGTGAATCAGCGCCAGATACAGAAGCTCAACAGGACGCTTAATGAAAACTGCTTCAATGACAGTCATCGGTGCCGGATCTTACGGCACCGCTTTAGCCATTACGTTAGCTCGTAATGGTCATCAGGTTGTGCTGTGGGGGCATGATCCTCAGCATATCCATACATTACAACAAGAACGTAGCAATCAGGCATTTTTGCCTGGCGTTTCTTTCCCTGATAGTTTATCTCTCGAAGCGGACCTCAAACGTGCCGTGGAAGCGAGTCCGAATATCTTGATCGTAGTACCAAGCCACGTTTTTGGTGATGTACTCAAGCAAATTCAACCTCATCTCCAAGCCAATTCTCGTGTTATTTGGGCGACTAAAGGCTTAGAAAGAGATACAGGACGCTTATTACAAGATGTGGCACGTGAAGTATTAGGCAATGAAATTCCACTCGCGGTGCTATCTGGCCCTACGTTTGCCAAAGAGCTGGCGGCGGGGATGCCGACGGCAATTTCGGTTGCGGCAACCGACAGCCAATTTGGCGATGAACTGCAACAACTTTTCCATTGCGGTAAGAGTTTCCGTGTGTACAAAAACCCTGATATGGTCGGCGTACAGCTTGGCGGAGCCGTGAAGAACGTCATTGCGATTGGCGCGGGTATTTCTGATGGTATGGGGTTTGGCGCGAATGCGCGTACCGCATTAATTACCCGTGGCCTTGCCGAAATGAGCCGGTTAGGTGCGGCATTAGGTGCTGATCCTGCCACCTTTATGGGTATGGCGGGGTTAGGTGACTTAGTGTTAACCTGTACTGATAACCAATCACGTAACCGCCGTTTTGGTATGATGCTCGGCGATGGGGTGAGTGTCAGTGAAGCCGAAAAAGAGATTGGCCAAGTGGTGGAAGGCTATCGCAATACTAAAGAAGTGAAAGCGCTTGCTGAGCGTACTGGTGTTGAGATGCCTATCACGGAGCAAATTTATCAAATCCTCTATTGCCATAAAAATGTGTTAGAGGCTGCACAGGCTCTATTAGGGCGTGCAACAAAAGATGAAATTGCTTATACGCCGACGTCGAAAGATTAAAGTTAAAAGATAAGTGAGTCATTATGTCGCGAGAAGAATTGGATAGGATCTGGGGGTTTATTAAAGAGGAAGCAAAATCGCTTGCTGATTGTGAACCGCTACTAGCCAGTTTTTTTAATGCAACACTGCTAAAGCATGACAACTTAGGCAGTGCGCTCAGCTATATGTTAGCAAACAAGCTAAGCTCTCCCATTATGCCTGCGATGGAAGTGAGGGAGATTGTTGAAGAAGCGTATCGTAATGATGAGCAGATGATCTTTTCAGCCGCAATGGATTTATCCGCCGTGCGTCTACGTGACCCCGCGGTGGATAAATACTCTACGCCACTCCTCTACCTTAAAGGGTTCCATGCATTGCAAGGTTACCGTATTGGGCATTGGCTATGGAAAGAGGGGCGCCAAGCGCTTGCGGTTTACCTGCAAAATCAAATATCAGTCACTTTTGCAGTGGATATTCACCCTGCTGCTCGTATTGGTTGTGGCATTATGCTGGATCATGCTACGGGCATTGTGATTGGTGAAACTGCCGTTGTTGAGAACGATGTTTCTATTCTTCAATCTGTGACTTTAGGCGGTACAGGCAAAACCTGCGGTGACCGTCACCCTAAAGTACGAGAAGGCGTGATGATCGGCGCTGGCGCGAAGATTCTTGGTAATATTGAGATAGGTCGTGGCGCAAAAATTGGTGCTGGCTCGGTTGTTCTTCACCCTGTTCCCCCTCATACAACCGTCGCGGGTGTACCTGCTCGGGTGGTTGGCAAGCCAAATAGTGATAAACCATCATTTGAGATGGATCAGAACTTTAATGGTTCGATTTATGGTTTTGAAGATGGCGATGGGATTTGAGAAGAGTCATTATTTTATCTGAGCTGAAACTGCTAAAAGATATGGATGAATATACTAGCCATACAGATGAGTTATTTCATGTTACTGTATCACAATTTATTGAACCTTTTAATAATAACGACAAGCAATAATAGTTAAACCCTCATCGTCTATTGAATAAATGAGCCTATTTGTTTCATCTATTCGTCTAGACCAGAAGCCAGCTAAGTTTTCTTTTAGTGGTTCTGGTTTTTCTATCCCATAAAAGGGGTTCTTTTAGTATCGTCAATGAGCTTATTAATGCGTTTGAGCGTTTTTTGTCTTGGGTTTGCCAGTATAGATAGTCTTCCCATCCTTGGTCAGTTCATATTAAAAATCTACTCATTTATAAGCTCTCTTTTCTTTACTTTTCCGGCTTTAAATTGAGCGATTGATTTATTTAAATGTTCGGCATTTGCTGGTGAGCGTAATAAATCGTTTCCATTAGGCTATTGTAATACTCTAAAGACATAACTACAGCATCCTCTGAGTCACGACAAGTGATGATAGTTGTATCTGCATCATCAACAACGCTATCTAATACCGATTTTAGATTATTTCTAGCATCACTAAATGAAATTGTTTTCATTTTCCCTCCTATACTTGTACTTTATTCTGTACAGGTATAATGGCGTTAGTTATAAGGACAGTTCAAGCATGCATGGCTGCTAAATCAGTCGCGTAATAATGCTCCTGCGTAACCCAACTGCCTCCATGCCTCGAACACCACCACCGCAACAGAGTTGGATAGGTTCATACTGCGACTATCTGCCAACATAGGGATACGAATTTTTTGCTCAATTGGCATATTGTCGAGTACGTAAGGGGGTAATCCCCGCGTTTCTGGACCAAACATTAAATAATCATCTTGCCGATAGCTTACATTACTGTGGCTTGGCTTACCTTTGGTGGTTAAAGCAAAAACGCGAGCACCGCTAGCAGATTGGTTATTATCAGGACTTAAGCCTTCGCTATCTAAAAAAGCATAATAGTCATGATGGTGTTTGATATCGGCGAATTCACTGTAATCTAAGCCTGCACGGCGTAGTCGCTTATCATCCCAAGTAAAGCCTAGCGGATGGATAAGGTGCAAACTAAATCCGGTATTGGCACAAAGGCGAATAATATTGCCCGTATTTGGCGGGATCTCTGGTTCGAATAAAACAATATGTGGCATAACGAATGGTTGTATTAAACAGTCAAGTTAGATGGAACAATGAGGAAGGATTTTACGCGCAAATGGTACAAGTTGCATGTAGTTGTTGAAGCTAAATAAAAAAGCGGGTTCGATAAGGAACCCGCTGTTAAGTGAAGGATCTCAATTAAAGGCTATTGCTGCTTATAGCCGTTAGGGTTTTGAGATTGCCAACGCCAGCTGTCATTAACCATATCTTGTACTGAATATTGTGCTTTCCATCCTAAATCATTAAAGGCCTTTTTAGGGCTAGACCAACATTCAGCGATATCGCCAGGGCGGCGCTCAACAATTTTATACGGGATAGGTTTACCTGATGCTTTTTCAAAAGCAGCAATCATCTCTAATACACTCGTTCCTTTACCCGTACCTAGGTTATAGATATGTAGGCCTGCTTGATGGCTGACATTGTTTAATGCTGCAATATGACCGCTAGCTAAATCCATAACATGGATATAATCACGTACGCCAGTACCATCTGGAGTTGGGTAGTCAGAGCCAAATACCATGACTTCTTTATGACGACCAACTGCTACTTGAGCGATATAAGGTGTTAGGTTATTTGGAATACCCTGTGGGTCTTCACCAATTAAACCTGATTGGTGGGCGCCAACGGGATTAAAGTAGCGTAGTAAAGTAACCGACCAATCGTTATGTGCAATATATAGATCAGCAAGAATACGCTCAACCATATATTTACTGGTGCCATATGGGTTGGTAGTACCACCGACTTTAGAGTCTTCGGTTAATGGTACTTCTTCTGGATCACCATACACAGTAGCCGATGAGCTAAAAATTAAGCTTTTGACGCCCGCTTTTTGCATACTGGCAAGTAATACTAACGTGCCATTGACGTTATTATCATAATACTCAATCGGTTTTTGAACAGATTCACCAACCGCTTTTAGCCCAGCAAAGTGGATCACCGATGTGATTTGGTGCTCAGCAAAAATCGTATCCAGAATAGCGTTATCACGTACATCACCGGCATAGAAGACAGGTTTTTTACCTGTGATGGTTTCAATGCGGTTGAGTACTTCTGGGTTGGCATTACATAAATTATCTAAAATAATTGGCTGTATGCCTTGTTCAATCATCTGCACACAGGTATGGCTACCAATGTAGCCAAGACCGCCTGTGACTAAGACCTTTGTATGATTCATTTTAAATTCCTGTACGACTAGTACTCATAGACATAGTTATAGTCGTCTGATTTCGCATCGATACCATTGAGGATCACGCCTGTGATTTCGATATCGTTTTGTTTAAAGCGTTTTAGCGATAGCTCAATATCTTTCACCGTATTGACACCATAGTAGGCAATAAGCAGTGAGGTGCCGACGTACTTACCGATAATCGCGGAGTCAGTGATTGCTAAGATTGGGGCGGTATCGATAACCACGATATCATATTGCCCTTTCATCGTGTCGAGCAGGTGTTTAAAACGTTCTCCCATCAGTAACTCAGAAGAGTGAGTGACATTTTTACCACGGCAGATCACATCTAGGTTTTCAATCACACCACGGTGGATGGCCGGTTGCGTAATGTCCTGCTGAGCCAAATATTCGGATAACCCCGTTTTATTGCTTAAACCAAAGGCTTTATGAATACGACCTTTACGTAAGTCGGTATCAATTAAGAGGACTTTTTTACCCGCATTAGCTAATACAACCGCCATATTAGAGGTAACAAAGCTTTTACCTACGCCCGGTGACGCACTACTGATCATCACCAAGTTATTCCCTTGGTTCATCACCGAGAAGTAAACGCTGGTGCGTAGGGAACGGATGGCTTCTACTGCCGTATCGGCTGGGTTTTCCAATGCAAGTGGGCGCTGATTCCCCGCTGCGATTAATTTTTTCTCATAATTAGAGAACGGGATAGTGGCATAGACGTTAACACCCAATGCATCGATATCCTCAGTACCTTTAATCTTATTATTAAAGAACTCACGGGCGATCACATAAGCGCAACCCACAATAAAGCCGAGGATAGTGGCAAGAACGAGTATCAATGATTTTTTCGGTGCCACGGCATTAGGTTGGGATTCTGCCGAGTCAATAATGCGTACATCGGCGGTGATCCCGGAGTTTAATACGCTCAGCTCTTGCTGTTTGGCCACTAGCTGATTATAGATAGCTTGTTCGGATTCCACATCACGGGTTAAACGCACAATCTGTTGCTGGGTATTGGGAAGTTTTTGGATATTTTTACTGATTTTCTCTTTTTCACGTAACAGTTTTTGACGCTTATCCAGCAATGATTGGTAAGCGGGGTGGTTACGGGTGTAGAGCTGCTGGATCTCTACCTCTTTAAAGGTTAACTCATTGAGTTTCTCTTCGACTTGCAAGGCGCTATCAAGAGCCGATTTAGCCTCTAAGGACAGGTCGATAGATTCGTTCTTTTTACGAAAAGCATTTAATTGGTTTTCATAGTTATCTAATTTAGCTTTTACTTTCGGTAAATATTCATCTAAGAACAATAAGGTATTATTGGTGACCTCTTTTTTACGCTCGGTATTTTGGTCCACATAGTTTTGGATAATACTATTTAAAATCTGTACATTTTCCGCTTTGTCAGCACCTTTAATTTCCATGCTGATAATGCCAGTGCCTTTACCAACCTCTGCGATCGCTAAAGTTTTTCGTAAGTTTTCGATAGTAGAATAGCGGGCATTTTTAATGAGAGTAAATTCTTGGCCGACCTCGGCATTGATTGAAGATACCAGCAAGCTGATTTCATCTTGTTTTAGGAGTTCGCCCACTTTGCCTTCAAAGGTTTGGTTATCAATATGAAGAGCATAACGGTTTTCGCCTAAATAGGTCAGGATAGCGGGTTCACCAATAAGATGTTCAGGTAAAGAATAGAGGGAAATAGCGACAGAAGCTTTGTCTCCCCAAAGCCTATCGAAAAAACCAGCGGGTGCGGTGTGGGTATCTAAATTAAGGTCTGCAACCGTTTTACCGAGCACCATCCGAGACTTAATGACCTCGATTTCGGAATCGGCTTGACTATTATTGTTAGCAAATGGCATCACATCGCTCATTTGATCTAACAATGAAACTTGGCTCATTTTATCGTATTGCAGTGTCGCATTGGCTTGATAGATTGGTGTCGCTAGAAAACTATAAGTGGCACCAATCACAATAAAAAAGAGGGTAAAAAAGCCGATTTTAAGGTAGCTGGATTTGAGTATCTTAAATAGCGCCAGCAGATCGATTTCGTCAGAGGCAGCGGAGCTGGTTTTTGTTGTGTTCATAATCAATTAACGTTAAGCCTTCAAATAGTAAAATTAAATTTTCCCTTGCCACTGTATAACGGCTTTTTCCATCAGTTGATAAACATGCTCGAACATTTCATCACTGCGTTTATGCGGATCTGGGATCTCGGTTTTATTTAGCCACTGGCCAAACAGCATGACTTTGCCACGCGTCTCGGGGAATTGTTGATGGATTCTATCAATATGGTCGTTCTCCATCACTAGGATTAAGTCTGCTTCTTTACATAACTCACTGGTTAAACGACGTGATTGATGACCATCTAAAGAGAGATTGTGGTTTTGTGCAATACGGATGGCGCTATCATAAGCGGGGCGACCCTCTTTGGCGATAATGCCCGCGGAGTGTACCTTTTTATCGGGGAAATGGGCTTGTAATAGGCGCTCCCCCGTGGGGGAGCGGCATATATTCCCCATACAGACAACGAGAATATTGTTAAACATATGGATTACCAGTCGTGAACGCGTTTGACACCTTCGGTTAGCTGATTATATGACGCGATGGTTGGTAGTAATTGAGTGATTAGGCGGTTCCAACGTACAACGGGTGCTGCGGTAACATAAACCAAGTCATAAGGTTGCAGTTTAAATTCCGTTCCCATCACCATTGACGTTGCGTCGGATAAATCTAACTGATAAACCGCCGCCATTTTTTTCGGCAGTAGGGCATCCAGCTCTTTATCCCCCGAAGTTTGGTTTTTAATTGGACGGATGACAAATACGCCGGTTGCATTAGCGGTGGTTTGATCTATACCACCCGCTTTACTCAGTGCCTCAGTAATATTCATCCCGGCACGATCAATAGTTAGGGTGTTTGGCTGACCCACTTCGCCCATCACAAACACTTTCTGCCCGTCGTTACGTGGTACGTATAACACATCCCCCGGTAGCATCAGATGGTTTTGGGTTAGGTCGCCATACTGAACTAATGCTTGCAGTGAGATTTTAATTTCTTTGCCATTTCGGGTGAGTACGACATTATCCCAATCGGCTTTTTCAGTCAGGCCGCCTGCATTATTAAAGGCCTCTAAAACCGTTAGCGGTACGTTAGTAATCGGTAATGTACCCGGTTTAGCCACTTCACCTGAAACATACATTTTTTGTGAGCGGAAGGCGGCAATGCTGACATCCACTTGTGGTGACTCGATATAAGTCGATAGACGGTTACTCACTAGATTACGGATTTCAGTGACGGTTTTGCCTAGGACTTTCACTTTACCGATATACGGATAGTAGATAGTACCATCGGAATGCACCCAGTTACCGGAGTCCGCGGCGCTACGATAAGAGCCAGCAGGAATGGTTAACTCAGGGTGATCCCATACCGTAATGGTTAATACATCACCCACACCAACACGGTACTCATAGTTTGCCAGTTGCTTCTCTAGGGTTGGGTTGGGTTTTGCAATAACTTGTGGGGTATACATCTCATCTAACAGTTTTGGCGAGATCGGGTAGATATCGACAAATTTAGAAATATCACGATCGCCAGTGTCGACGACATTTTTTCCCGAGGTAGACATATAGACACCAGGGGTAACAGTACAGCCAGTTAATGCTGTGAGCATGATTGCAATAACAGAAAGACGTTTCATAAACACTCGCGATCCCTTTGGCAAGATGATTAAAAATATTTTATTTATTTAAATTCATACTGAACAGTATTAGCAATCCCTTTCTCCAGTGTGACTGGCGGTGTGAAAGAGGTGTCAGCAATATAGTTTGACTTAAACTGCGTTCTAGCACAAGATTTTTTCACTCGGATACTGCTTACTGGAAATTCTTTACCTGTCAGTTTAGATAAGATATCGAAACAATATCCGCCCATAATACCGATAGGATAAGGAATACGAATATTAGATTTGGACTTACCTAAAGCATTACAAATGACGGTAGTTAGCTCATCCATAGTAAAATCTGGCTTATCAATATAGTTAAAAACGTGTTTACCTTTAGTGAAGGTAGTAGCGAAATGGATAAATGCTGCAACGTTTTCAACATATGCCATCGATTTTTGGTTATTACCACCACCAATCATTAAAAAACGACCGGAAGCAATTTGACGGAATAGATTATAAACATTTCCACGATTATTCTCGCCAAATACCACCGTTGGACGAATAGTAACTAGTATATTGTCACTTGATTTAGCTTGCCAAGCATCATACACATGTTCTGCTTGTAGCTTTGACTTCCCATAATCATTAAATGGATGATATTCACCATCTTCACCAGTCTCTTTTTCTACAAATCCATAAACAGCAACAGAAGAGGTAAATACGATATGTTTAATACCGAGTTGTTCAGCAACATCACAGACATTTTTCGCTCCATCCACGTTTACTTCGTAGTATAGGCTAATAGGATGAACGTTATCTTTATGTTGGGCGGAAAGGTTAATGATTACATCACTTCCTTTTAATGGCTCAACAAGTGTTTCAGGCTTAGTGACATCACCAAATTCCCATTTTTCAGGATGAGCTTCACTTTTTTGGATATCAACAATTTTAAAGTCGATATTTTGAGATTTTAATTGATTGGATAGACGTGTACCGATAAAACCGGAACCACCGATGATTGTTAGCATATTATTCCTTAATGAGAGTGACATATTTTTCTCTTGAGTTTCGTATGTCAAAAAATTTCTTTATATTTTGAGCATTTGAATAATAATATTGATAGTTACATATCGCGAATTCAGATAATAAGTGCAACGCTCGGTCATGTTAGATGGAAGGACGGTTAGCTACTGATAAGCTATCCTGCTCTTCCGACCAAAGATGAGCGAGTAAGTATGAAGTATCAGCAACTAACCGAAGGACAACGATACCAGATATCGATACTGCGTGAGGATAATTTATCCTGCCATGAGATAGGTATCCGTATCGGTGTAAGCAAGTCCACGGTCTCCCGTGAACTGAGGCGTAACACTTCAGATACTGGTTATAACCCACAACAGGCACACCAGAAGTGCTGTGATAGGCGGCTGTCATCTGCCAAAAGGACAATTCCTCAGCAGACCATAGATTTCGTGATATTTGCTCTGGAGTGGAAGTGGAGTCCTGAGCAAATAAGTGCAATTGGCAGCATTATTGGTCTTAGCGTCAGCCATGAATGGATTTACCAGTATATCTATGCGGATAAGCGTAGCGGTGGCGAGTTGTACAGGCATCTTAGGCAGGGCAAACGGCGATATCGTAAGGGCTACGGGCAGAAACGAGGGCGCATCCCTGATGCGGTATCCATTGAGCTACGGCCGTCAGTCGTCGATGACCGTAGCCGTCTGGGGGACTGGGAGGCCGATTTGGTGCAGGGTAAACAGGGCACTGGTGCTATCGTGACACTGGCAGAACGCAAAAGCCGTATTTACCTGACAAAAAAGGTGTTTTCAAAGGATGCGGTGGAAGTCAGTAAGGCCATTATCTCACTGCTGAGTGAGTATCAGGATGTATGTCACACAATAACGTTCGATAACGGTCTAGAGTTTAGTGAGCACAAGGCGATAGCAGAAGCACTGAACGCAGATACGTACTTTGCCCATCCGTATGCCTCGCATGAGCGTGGGCTGAACGAGAATACGAATGGGTTGTTAAGACAGTTTATCCCGAAAGGAACAGACCTGCGGACAGTGACAGAAGAAGACTTACAACGCTATCAGGGAGCGTTGAACAGCAGGCCACGCAAGTGTCTGGGGTTCAGACAACCTTCGGTGGTGTTTGCGGAGCTAAGAAAGGCGGCTTAGCGTTGCACTTCGGACTTGAATCCGCCTTCTATACCTAAAGCATTCAAAATCACCCGCATGGAATACAAAGTAATTAGAATAATGATGATTTGGCGTATATAAAGAGAGATTGTATTTTTAAGGATTTTTTTATTGGACATCGAAAGTAAAAACTCAATATTGGTAATAAGTAAATTTAACATTCCACCGATAAATGTCTAAACTAAATAGCTATTACCATGAAAGGGGATGGCGAATAACTGCGGAACCAATAAAGCCTGCACCACCAGTAACTAATATTTTCACTGAAAACCTTGGTATTTAATAATTTATTAAGTAAGAATAAATTTAGCTATGGTATAAATGTTTACTGCAATATTTGATCAGCCATAGCTACCGCACTGGGTTGTCGGGTCCCAGAGCACCATCGAATTCTACATTCGTGCTTATCAATTGAAAACATTACGTTTTTACGTAGTCGCTCAATTGATAAGCACGTCTTATCATTCATTGCCCTCAAAAGGGCATGCATTTTCGCTGACTCGGTCAAGCGAAAGCGCCTAATAATATCACTAAATATAGTTGCTGACTACCGGTGTGATTGTCTTAGAGAATAGTCTTATTATTTTGCTAACTCTCTAACCTATTGTAAAGAATAGATTTATATTCTTTTGGATTCCTTTGTTGACCGTAGGCAATATTTTATCTGCTATCTTAGGAAATAACCTTATTTTTTATGGATGTATTTTATTCATTCGATTGAGATATATTTCTATACCCGAATATCGAGTTAAGATAAGTGAAATAATTTAGAAATATATCATTTTTATTTTTTGATTATGCTAAATACGCCTTAGTGACGTTAAATTAATAAAGAGCAATAATTAATTTTATTATTTTATTAAATGAATAAAAAAGCATCAGAAATAAACCTTTCTGATAATTATAGTGTGATTTCTAAATAAGTCGAATTTCGACTAGAAATAAAAAACTAGCCGCGAATAATTCAGCGGCTAGTTTTATCATGGATATAACACTTTTATTAATGGCGATTGATTACCATTCGAACGGTACGGTTACCATGACGGAAGCACCAATATCATCCCTGGTGTCGTAATCTGTTTGCGATACCCAGACTTTAGCATCGGTGTTGACCATGTTATCAAAGTTATGCCACCAACCTAAATCGACACCCTTGATTGTTTCTGATTTAGGGTAGATTTTGTTTTGTGGATAACTTTCTTTATTGACCTTGGCATAGACTAAACGTGTACTAACACGGTTATCATCGTCAAGGGTGTATTCCACTTTAGCTGATAACATACGGCCATCACCACCCATGGCATGACCCAAAGGTGCACCTTGTTGGTAGTATCCATTTTGGTAGATAAAGTGAGTATACATCACGCCGTTTTTGTTCCATTCGGTATGGGTATTAGAACCTTCAATATACCAGCTTAAAGGCTGACCCCATGCAGTATGGTAGCCTTCGATACCCCCCATAAAAGCATTTTTCGATGGGAACATACCGGCTTCATCTTCACCGATCATTTGGCCGTAAACACTGACAGGTAAACCAATCAGCGGGTAGAGTTTGATTTTAGCGTCAAGCCCTGCAAGCTGGTTACCGGGGTCATCATTTTGATCGCCTGTGTTATCTTTACCGGCCATCGCATTCCAGAAAGAATTCCAGTTGTTAGGGCGACCTTCACCTCCCCACATGACTACGCGTGAACCCCCTAACTCAAAGAAATCCGTTGGGTTCATAGTCATACGTAAACCAATGAGCTTGGTATGGGGTTGTGAGGAGTACTGCTTAATTTGGCCTGCTGTAAGCTGATATTGCCATGAGCCAATCCATGATAACCAAGGGGTTTCAAAAGGACTTTGGTCTGCACGCTGTATCAGGAAACCTGTGACAGGACGTGCTGCATCAGTACGGATCAAGCTACCATCATGGCCAGGCCCCCACCATTGAGGGATCTCACCAAAGCTAACCCATTGGTTCCAAATTTTCACGCCGCCGTAAGAACCATTAAGGTTATAGTCAGAGCCATTTTCAACACGTAACGCTCGTTCAGCATTCGCTTTTAAATTTAAATCGACATCATCGGTGCTGTAATTACCTTCAACGGTATAACGGAAATCACTGTATTCGCTTTGCGCGAACCCCTGTGGCATGGATGGCTTACTCGTTGACAGGTAGGTTTGTAATTGGAGGTTATTTTTAGTGCGACTGAGTTGTTGCTTAATACGCTGCACAATCGCTTCTTGTTCACTATTGGTGATATTTGCATTATTAAGTGAGCGGGTAATTTCTTCTGAAGATAGGGGCCATGTAGAAAGGCTGATTTGAATAACATTACGTTCTGATAACCATGCAAGGTCGTTTCGTAAGTTATTATCCGGTAGAACGAGACCCCCAGCAAGAGTATTGCCACTCATTACGCCCAATACCGTTAAAATGGCCAACTTGGTAAGCTTGATTTTTTTCATTGATGAATCCGTTGAGTTGAGTCGTCTAATTTTTTGTGTTTTAGCGCGAAAATAGGCGCAAAAGTAATAAGTAAATTCCGAACACGAGTAAAGTACGATATCGCCCACAATTATCTTACTGTTCTATCTGACGTATTAGTTAGGCATGTGTGCGGTGTTTTTTTATATAATAGGCAAACTCTGAATAAATAAAAAGCAGATTATAGGCGCATGCGGTAAATTGCCTTTTTATGATGATATATCACAACATAATTAAAACAGTAGGCTAGAGGAACTATTTGTCTTATTTGGTGATACTGACTGTCTTAAAATGATTGAATAGCAAATTGATTAAACGGATTTTAATTTGGTGAAATTACTTATATTGGCGTGGGAATAAAATTGGCGCCTTAATCAAATGAATATTAAGGCGCCGAGAGTTAATTGGGATTATCGACCATGCTCGGGTAACCAAATTTGCAAACGGAGGCCACCAAGTGGGCTATCGTCTGCTTTTACCCAGCCTTTATGCTGTGAGATTGCGGTTTCAACAATCGCAAGGCCTAGGCCAGTTCCGCCAGTCTCCCTATCGCGTGCTTCATCTGTACGGTAGAAAGGGCGGAAAATGTGTTCGCGATCAGCGGGGCTAACTCCTGGGCCATCATCATCGACAGTGATTAAGATGCCGTTGTTTTCCTCTTTAAAATTGACCGCAATGTGGGTATTTGAGTAGCGAAGGGCATTGCGAACGATATTTTCAAATGCACTGCCTATCGCCGATGGATTGCAATAAATCGGCCATGGGCCTGGCGGGGCGGTGACATCTAACGTTTTATTCATCTGCTCTGCTTCAAAGCGAGCATCTTCTAGAATATCGCCCCATAATTCATCGGCTTTAATATTCTCCCTTAAGATCTCATTTTTGTGCTGGCTACGTGATAGCACGAGTAAGTCATTGATCATACTATCTAGGCGATGCGTTTCGGTTTCGATACGTTCTAGCTCTTTACTTTCACCATGGCGGCGGCGTAAGAGTGCCGTTGCCAGTTGTAAGCGTGTGAGTGGCGTCCGTAGTTCGTGCGAGATATCAGAAATCAGTCGTTGTTGGGCAGTGACCATGCCATCAAGCGCGCTAATCATCTGGTTAAAACTGTTACCGGCAGAAAGAAACTCTTGCGGCCCTGATTCAAGTTCAGGGTGTGGCCGTAAATTGCCTTTTGCAACATCGTCTGCCGCCATTTTTAATTTACGGGCAGGGCGTGCCAAGCTCCATGATAACCAAAGTAATAATGGGGCGCTAATCAGCATAGTGGCAATTAATAACAAGAATGGCCGGTCAAACAATAAGTTAATAAAGTCTGATTGTGGGCTATTGGCTGGGCGAACTAAATAGAGTTGGTAATGGTCTTCACCGTCGCGAATGGAAAAAGGCCCAAGAATTTCCGCGCGACCATATTTTTTCTTTTTCGGGTGATCGGCATTGTCGGATTGCCCGATAAAATTACGGATCACTTGCATTTCACTGGGCATCGCCCCGATAACACGTCCTTCACTGGTCACAATGATCAGACGTTGCCCCGGAGGCGCCCATTTTTTGATGGAATTAGAAATCCGCCTCCACCAAAGAAGGTCATTCATCGGCGCCTGTGCAAGTTCGGCTTCGATGTGTTGTTCAAGCATTTCCCCTTGGCGCTGCTCACTTTCCAGAAGGGAAGTGAGCTGCCGAGAGTCTAGCTTGGGTACCATCAGCACTAGCATTAACACTAGTGCGAGGGTAAACCAGAAAATTGCAAATATTCTTGCGGTTAAGCTATTTATCATGTTGCTGAAACCATCAAGTATCCACGACCACGTAAAGTTTTAAACCACGGTTGACCATCTGTACGCTCTGGCAATTTACGGCGTAAGTTAGAAATGTGCATATCAATAGCACGGTCAAATGGCGTTAAGCGTTTCCCAAGAACTTCTTGGCTTAGATGTTCTCTTGAAACGACTTGACCGAGGTGCTGAGCTAATAAATAGAGTAGCGTGAACTCAGTACCTGTTAGGTCTAGAATTTCGTTATCAAAGCTGGCCTCTTGGCGACCAGGGTTTAATTGTAGCTTATCAACTTGCAGAACAGGCGTATTGCTATTGTCGCCCTGATTCTGTTCGCTCCAATTAGAACGGCGCAATAGTGCACGGATACGGGCAACGAGTTCGCGGTCATTGAAAGGTTTAGGAAGATAGTCATCTGCACCTAACTCAAGGCCTAACACTTTGTCTAGCTCACTACCGCGAGCTGTTAACATAATGACAGGAGTTTGGTGGATTTGACGCAACTCTTTTAATGTCTCAATACCATTTTTCTTTGGCATCATGACATCAAGTAATAACAGATCAATGGACGAGTCCAGTTGTTGTAAAGCCTGTTCACCATCATAGGCGATGACAACGTTGAAACCTTCCATTTCGAGCAGTTCTTTTAAGAGCGACGTGAGTTCACGGTCGTCATCAACTAATAGGATTTTATGCATGTGTTTAAGTCCTCCAACTGCCAAAATACGATAACAATCTTCATGATTCCATGACTTTACGTTCTTTTACATGCTCTGACGCTAGTTTGCAGCCACCGGCGTATAGTTGTCCACATTGAATCACGAGCACTGTCCGAGAACAAGGAGTCAGAAATGCAAAGAACAGCACAAACAACAGTAATGTTGACGTTAGCCTCTGCATTCATTTTCGGCTCAGTGACGGCTTTTGGGGATACACCAGAAAATGTGGCACAAACTGGTGATGGTTCGACTCCCCTAATGTTGCAAATGCAAAATGAGCCTACCTCATCAGCGTTGGCTAAACTTCAGCATTATGAGCTGTTTGGTAGTGAAGAACGCACGAGTACATTTATGTTTAATGGTATCACGTTAAATGAAAAACAGCGCCAGCAATTACGTGATTTAATGGCAACACAACGCCGTTATCAATTTGATAACCCAGTTTCAGTGCAAGAGCGTGAAGCATTGCACAGTTTAATTACCGCAGACGACTTTGATGAGCAGGCAGTACGTGTCCAATTAGAAAAAAGTTTGCAAAAAGAATTAACTCAGCGTGTTGAAATGGCGCGAATTCATCATGAATTGTATCAGTTATTAACACCTGAGCAGAAAGCCCAACTTGAGCAGATCCACCAACAAAAAATGTCTCAATATCAGGCTTTGCAATAACTCATTGAATGAAATTTATTGAGTACCGAATTCTCTTGATCGTAGTAGTGAAGTAGCAATAAGTGAAGTTTTTTCCTTGCCATAGACACCATCCCTGTCTTTTACAGCCCCTTTTAGGGGCTTTTTTTTTGCGCTTAGCTTTTAAAATAAAAAATGGATCCCTCTCTATGCTTCCCTTTTGATCACCCTGTTGATGCAGGTTTTTATCGATAATATAAACATGCTGAGCAAATAATATAGGTTCTGAAATAACGGCAAAGGCGCTCTTTGGTGCTTCTATTTTTAATCATCAAGTAGACAAAGCCCTGCGAATTTTATCCTATCTTAGTGTTGTGCGTTTGGTCGATCGCCGCTTTGTGGTGAATTGTTCAGACTCGACTCTACAGAAACTGATTATTTAGTTAATTATTTTGGATAAAGCGAATTATTATTCCAATGATTTTGCTATTAAGACAAAAAACGGGTTAAATTCATTTTATGAAGATGATCTCACTCTATTCCTATTGTTATTTTGCTCAAAATTCATAGTCTTTATGCCGTAAAATTGTTGTGTGTATTGCAAAGGAAAATAATATTATGAAAATGAAGGCTCTTGTTGCAGTCGCTGTCTCTGCTGTCATTTTGACGGGATGTAAAAACTTAGACCAAGGCATGCTAACTAACTCTGGTATGCAATTATTCCAAGCCGCTACTTTAACGGATGGTGACGTTAAGCAATTAAGCGACCAATCTTGTAAAGAAATGGACGCACAAAATAAAATTGCACCCGCGTCAAGCAAGTACTCTAAACGCTTAGATAAAATTGCTAAATCATTAGGCAATGAAATTGATGGCACACCAGTTAACTACAAAGTTTATATGACTGATGATGTGAATGCTTGGGCAATGGCGAATGGTTGCGTTCGTGTCTATAGCGGCCTGATGGATATCATGAATGATAACGAAGTCGAAGGTGTATTAGGTCATGAAATGGGCCACGTTGCACTCGGCCATACACGTAAAGCAATGCAAGTTGCTTATGCCGCGGTTGCCGCGCGTACCGCAGCAGCTTCAGCGGGTGGCGTTGTTGAGCAACTCAGCTCTTCACAATTAGCTGCGCTGGGTGAAAAACTGATTAACTCTCAGTTCTCTCAACATCAAGAGAGCCAAGCGGATGATTTCTCTTATGACTTGCTGAAAAAACGCGGTGTTAAAACTGACGGCTTAGTCACTGGTTTTGAGAAATTAGCTCAAATGGGTAGCAAAGAAAGCAGCATGTTCGATTCTCACCCACCGTCAGCAGAGCGTGCACAACATATCCGTGACCGTATCGCGGCTGACAAAAAATAATTATTTATTCAGTTAGAATAATATTGAAAAGCAGTAGAGGTGCCGCCTTTACTGCTTTTTTTGTATCTTCATTTGTGTTGATCTTGTGATCATGCCATTAACTTTTTGCTAATAATCTATTCTTTGCTGTTTATCTGCGAATGTTGTCTCAAAAAAAACGAAATCAGACCTTGCTGCTTGCACTCTAAAATAACTCCGCCTATTTTGATGCTTGAATTTCTTTTTGGGTGTATTCGCTAAAAAAATAGCTACCCTATTTTTTGTCGTGGCTGGGTAGCAAAAATAAAATAACGATTCGCAAGGAATAAAAATGGAAAAAGCTCAGAGGATTTCTTTGCTAGCAAAAGGCATGGGAATGTTGCTGTCATTTACTTGTCGTTTATTAACGGGCGTACGTACCCGTTGGGTTGGTTGCCAACCGGCAATGACACCACGTATCTATTATGCTAACCATTCCAGCCATCTTGATGGTTTAGTTATTTGGGCTGGATTACCTCCTTTAATGCGCCATGCTGTTCACCCTGTCGCCGCAAGAGATTATTGGGATAAAACGCCCTTTCGACGCTATCTAGTCAATAACGTTTTTCGCGCTGTTTTAATCGACCGTAAAGGTGATGGAACGGCGAAAGAGAATGTCTTAGAGCCACTTGAGGCGATATTGGAAAAACAAGAATCATTGATTTTGTTCCCAGAAGGTACGCGCGGGGATGGCGAAGAATTAAGTCATTTTAAAAGCGGTATCTATCACTTAGCCAAAAAACACCCTCATGTTGAAGTGGTGCCTGTGTACCTTGAGAATTTAAATCGCGTACTACCAAAGGGGTCGAAGTTGGTTGTGCCGGTGATCTGCTCTGCGGTTGTGGGCAAGCCATTAGCCCCATTAGGCGAGGATGAACCAAAAGCCGTATTCTTAGAGCGTGCGAAACTCGCACTAGAGGAGTTGATGCCATGAGTAGTATTTGGGATAGCGAAATCGTGTTATTGCTATCAGGTGTCTTTAGCATACTTGTGGTCGCTAGTATTATTGGCGGGATCCTCGCTTACCGTTATTCAGGGGATAACAGCAATCCAACCATTGATAACTTGAATGCTCGGATCCGAGCTTGGTGGTTAATGTGTATTGTCTGTGTACTCGCCGTTGTGATTGGCAATATCGGTGTCGTGATTTTATTTGCACTGATCTCATTTTTTGCATTGCGGGAGTTTATTACCTTAACACCGACTCGGCGTAGTGACCATGAAGCCCTATTTTGGTGCTTTTTTATTTTCCTCCCTCTGCAATATGTTTTAGTCGGCATTCAGTGGTATGGCATGTTCTCAGTCTTTGTGCCGGTGTTTGTGTTCCTTTTCTTACCTACTCGCATTGCCTTAGCGGGAGATACGTATCATTTCCTCGAGCGTACCTCAAAAATTCAGTGGGGGATGTTAGTCGCGGTATTCTGTTTAAGCCATGTGCCAGCCTTGTTGATGTTGGATATTCAAGGTTATGAGGGGGAAAACGTCAAACTGCTGCTGTTCTTGATTGTGGTTACGCAACTTTCTGATGTGCTGCAATATGTGTTTGGAAAATTGTTTGGCAAACATCCTATTGTGCCAAAATTAAGCCCGAACAAAACCATTGAAGGCTTTGTTGGTGGCATTTTATCTTCCGTGCTAATTGGTATCTGCTTGTATTGGGTAACCCCATTTAGTTGGTGGGCAGCAGGGCTAATGTCACTGGCGATTACCCTAATGGGCTTTGTGGGAGGATTATGTATGTCTGCTATCAAACGCGATAGCGGCATCAAAGATTTTGGCGCCATAATCGAAGGGCACGGCGGGATGCTAGATCGTATCGACTCTTTATGCTTTGCCGCGCCAATCTTCTTCCATCTAACACGCTATTTTTATACTTAATCTGAGGCCTTGTGCCTGATGGCTCCAAGTATTAGCCATTTGAAAATGGAGCCCCGTTGGTTAACCATAACCGCTAACGGGGCTTTTTTGTTTCTCAATCACTCAATCAATCAATAAACGCTTGAGCCAAAACGGCTCAGTTGCGTAGTTTCGCTTTGGTTTTGAGAAAGCCAGTGAACATTTATTTTTTATCGTGTGGGTAGTAGGCGCCTCTGTTTACTTTTAACTCGCAAGGTTAAGCTTCTATGTTACATAAATGCTATGATATGCACTTAATTTTTGTTTCGAAGTAAGACAACACCCGCTATAGTGAGCCTCTGCTTCTGCGGCAATCCGTTTTATAGACTAAAATTGTGTAAGCTGGATCACAATAAACAAGCAAAGCTTGATAGAAAGCAGGTATAGATAGGTTCCTTTGTCTTATTATAACGCTAGGTGAATCAATTCAGCATGAGTTGTTTATAACAGAATGTACGTTAGAAAAGTACGATATCATTGTGTTTTTCATCGATTTGCAATTTATATTCATTAATCAGAGGTCATCATGGTCAAACAGATTAAAAGAATTGGGGTACTAACAAGTGGTGGTGATGCACCGGGTATGAACGCTGCAATCCGTGGTGTTGTACGTGCTGCACTGAGCGAAGGTTTAGAAGTCATGGGTATTTATGATGGGTATCTAGGCTTATATGAAAACCGTATGAAACAGCTAGATCGCTATAGTGTTTCTGACATGATTAACCGCGGTGGCACCTTCCTTGGCTCGGCTCGTTTCCCTCAATTCCGCGATGAAAAAGTTCGTGCTGTTGCCATTGATAATCTGAAAAAAAATCATATTGATGCGCTGGTGGTGATTGGTGGTGATGGCTCTTATCTAGGGGCAAAATCACTAACAGAGGCAGGTTTCCCCTGTATTGGTTTGCCGGGAACCATCGATAATGATGTGGCGGGAACGGACTATACCATTGGTTATTTCACCGCACTTGAAACGGTAGTGGAAGCGATTGACCGTCTGCGTGACACCTCGACGTCTCATAAACGTATTTCGATTGTTGAAGTTATGGGGCGCTATTGTGGCGATCTGACGCTTTCGGCTGCGATTGCCGGTGGTTGTGAGTTTATCGTTCTGCCTGAAAATGAAATGTCATTTGACCGTGAAGAGCTGTTATCTGAGATAAAACAAGGCATTGAGAAAGGTAAACGCCATGCCATTGTGGCAATCACTGAGCATGTTTGCGATGTTGATGAGCTAGCGAAATATATTGAAGCAGAAACGCATCATGAAACGCGCGCAACGGTATTGGGGCATATTCAGCGTGGTGGCTCGCCAGTGGCTTATGACCGTATTCTCGCATCGCGCATGGGAGCCTACTCTATTCAGCTATTATTAGAAGGTTACGGCGGTCGTTGTGTCGGTATTCAAAATGAAAAACTGGTTCACCACGATATCATTGATGCTGTAATGAATATGAAGCGTGTATTTAAGAAAGAGTGGTACGACACAGCGAAAAAACTGTATTAATCTCTACCTCTACGATTGCAAATCTCACCTGTGCGGTGCCGTTTCAGTGCCGTGCAGGTTTGATCTCTCCGCCTGATCTTTCTGTCTTATATTCTTTTGTTGCATAATTTGTCATTTTTAATTATTTCATGTTATTGATGAGATCTGTCAGCCTTCCTTAACAATTGATTGATGAGGAATGGAAGAATGGCGAGTAAATGGCAGGTAACAACCACATTATTATTAGCGCTCACAGCAAGCGCATGGGCAAAAGACATCCAATTATTAAACGTTTCTTATGATCCCACTCGAGAATTCTATCAGCAATATAACCAAGCCTTTAGTCAGTATTGGAAAGAAAAAACCGGGGATACGGTAACTATCCGTCAGTCTCATGGCGGGTCAGGAAAGCAGGCCACTTCTGTTATTAATGGCTTAGAAGCGGATGTTGTGACGCTGGCTTTAGCCTACGATGTGGATGCGATAGCGAAGAGTGGACGTATTGATAAGAATTGGATCACTCGTTTACCCGATAATTCCGCACCTTATACCTCAACGATTGTTTTTCTTGTGCGTAAAGGAAACCCTAAAAATATCCAAGATTGGGATGATTTGATCCGTAAAGATGTTGCGATTGTCACGCCAAATCCTAAAACGTCAGGTGGTGCACGCTGGAATTACCTCGGTGCTTGGGGGTATGCATTAGAAAAAAATCATCATGACCCAGAGAAAGCCAAGCAATTTGTTAAACAGCTTTATCAAAATGTTGAGGTACTAGATTCAGGTGCTCGCGGGGCGACAAATAGCTTTGTTGAGCGGGGAATTGGGGATGTGTTGATTGCATGGGAAAACGAAGCGTTATTAGCGATTAATGAGCTTGGTGAAAATGGCCAATTTGAAATTGTGACGCCAAGTATCTCAATTTTAGCAGAGCCAACAGTGGCCGTCGTTGATAAAACCGTTGATAAGCGCGGGCGTAGAGAAGTGGCTCAAGCCTATTTAGAATATTTATATTCGCCTAAAGGGCAAGAGATTGCCGCGAAAAATTACTATCGACCACGTAATGAGGAAGTGGCTCAGAAATATCAGCAGCGCTTTCCGAAGTTGAAATTATTTACAGTGGACGATTTGTTTGGCGGTTGGGAAAAAGCTCAAACAACCCATTTCTCTAACGGCGGTGTATTTGATGAAATAAGCCGTCGCGATTAGTTGGTTAGGTTTTAAGCTGAGTTATTGTAAATAAATCCATTGCCTTAAGTGAAATAAAATGCGTTAATTAACTTAAGGCAAATTAATGGAAAACCAAGAACGTGTCATCACGGCGGGCATCATCGACTTCCCCTAAATGGGAATAAACAAGGGCGGATCTCCGCCTGTTGTCCATTTTATCATTCACAAGATAATCAATATCAAAAAGACCGCACTGCTGAATTTGTGTCTATCTAACCGGATATTCGATCTTACTTAGGCAAAATATTACCCATGTCGAAAAACTATGCTGACATTACTACGCCAATTATTTCTGAAAAATAATCAGTATTCCGCGCTTATTTCTTACATCTCTCTTTGTGTGGGGGTGATTTTTTATTATCTGACAGTCATTCTTCAAGTTTTTAGGACGCTATACACTGAACAGAACGGCTTTTATGAAGTCACATACGCGTTTTTTAAAGTCGTGAATTTTGCCTTGCTCGCCTATGTAATTATACTGGCGCCGGTATATTACTATTACCTTAAAACGCGAATTCATTTTTTTTATCGCGTGTTACTGTATTTTATATTACCGTGTTTTATAACTTCTGTTATTTGGTATTTTCGTTTGTACTCTCTATCGCCTAAATCATATAACTCCCCAGAGTTATCACTTGCATTCGTTGAGCACATTATATTTTTTTGTTACATACAAGGCCTGTCGATTGTCATGACTGTACCTGCAATCGTGACAGATTGCGTGCTGAGTATACTCAGAAAAATAATCGCTCTAATTTATGGGGCGTTTTCTTCAAAATAAAAAAATCGCATACTCTTAGCGCTATATCCTGACGAGCATTCATCGCATTGAGGATTTTAAGCAAAGCTCATCTCTGTTGAGCAATACTCGTCGCGGATACCAAAAAAGCTTTTTATAGTGAGAGTGACTGACTTGTGAGGGAGAAGCCAGTCACTGTTTTTTAGCTTATTGCCATACGTATTTGACACCCAGTTGGCCTAGGTAGAATGTCTGGCGGTTGTTGCTGCCAGAGGTGAGCCCCGCCCCTTTTGGGTTTTCCCATGTACTTGGCTCAACGGCAAATCCGCCCCATAGCGTCAGTTTTGGGGTCAAATTATAGAAAACTTGGGTGCCGACACGATAGCCATCTTTCACTTTCTGGGTCGTGCGCTGGTTACTATCATAGTTGTGCTCGTTCAGGTAATAGCGGAAGTACGGCATGATGCTCCAATCCTGATTCAAGGTCGCTGGGAAGTAGCCGCGGATCTGGTTTTGTTCCCATGTTTTATTGAAGTCTTTATCCCACGTCCAGTCGGTATACATGTACAGTTTGGCGGTGGCGGAATCATTGATCTTATAAACAATACCGTGCTCAGATTCCCATTCATAACTATTGGGCGCATGGAAGTTGTCATAATGATAAAAGGCATCCCAGAAATTAAATGCCCATTTGTCGTTAAAGTGATAAGTACCACTAGGCATCAACCAAAAGAGTGTATTCGATGGACGAGCCATAGTACCTGGTGCGGAATCATTAGACTCTTTACGGTAGGTTACGTTTAAGTTGAATTGGCCTACATCGCTAGAATACATTTTTCGTGTCGCACCGATTTGAGTACGGTTACGAATAAATGAGTCTTTTGAGGTTGAAAAGTTGTGGTTGTAGCTTCTTAATGACTCTTTGTGCTCAAGAAAAAAGCTCCATTTAGATTCAGGGTTTGACAGAAACAGTTGGCCGATCATGGTGGTTTTGTCGTAGACCTTACCGCCGCTGGTATTATGGTGGCCTTCAAATTTCTCCAGCTCCATATAGACATTGGAGGTAATGCGCCAGTAGTCATTATTCACCGTCTCAACAGCTAATGCAGACGTTGTTAGTGTTGTGGTGGCGAGAAAGAGTAAACCATTCAAAGATGTTTTCATGATGATCCTTTAATTTTTAATTATTGTTTATGAAATAGCAGTGTCAGTTTATTTAGGGTGTAGCAACCAGCCCTTGATATCGCTTTGGATATCAAGGCTGGGAAGAACCTTGTTTAGAAAATAAATTAGTGAGTCGTGTTGTAGGTTTCACCGTGACCATAAGGGAACAGAATTCTGTTACCTTGTGGATTTTTGATGTTAACGGGTAATAGCCCTTTTGGTGGATTTAGAGGTTGTGCCTGTGGATTTGCAAATAGCGTACGTAATCCACTACGAATGTTGGTTTCCAGTGAATTACGGTTGTTATTGGTGATATCAAACCCTGTAATACCGTAGATAGCGATATTCGCTTTGACGCCTTTTAGGTAAGCGATGTCATATGGGTTACGTGATGAAATAACGACAACCGGAATATTCGCTTTGTTAGCTTCATCAATCACCAATTGTGCATTAGCAGGGTTATCTTTTAGGTTATACGTCGTCAGTAATACGAGATCTTGGCCTTTTAAGAGCGATTGAACCTCTTTTGCACTAAGCGTATTTTCAGCCAGTTTGATCATTGCAGTTTGGCTCTCAATCGCGACACCCGTTTCATTAGCAATATCATTTAAGTGCTTTTGAATTAATGTGTTACGTGGGTTTTCATCAGAAATCACCAGAATGCGATTTTGTGGTTTGAGAACATAAGGTAGAATATTATCGTTTTTAATCAGTGTGATAGCTTGCTCGGAAACCATATTTTCTAAGTCTTTATGGCTCTTTGAGGCGACAACAAGTTGAGCATTGTTTAAATCAACAGGCTGTGCGGTGATCTCCTGCTGTAACTTTTTCAGCACGACACGTTTTGCCGACTCATCAATCCGTTTCCTTAACTCAGGATTTTTCTTGGCTTCGCTCTCTAGGTGGCGATACATATTGTCTAAGCGTGTTACCGCTTCGCTATCCCACATTTTAATTGGCATAAGGATAATATCGGAGCCTGCTAACAGTGACGTTTCCACAGCCCAGTTCATATCAAAGTTATCAGCGATTGCTCCCATATCCATAGCATCGGTGATGATAAGACCGTTGTATTTGAGTTCATCACGTAAAACACCGTGCAGGATCGGCTTGGAAAGCGTGGCAGGAGTGCCAACCTCTTTTCCTGATAATGTTTTGATTTTGTTGTTATCTAATGCAGGCACAATAATGTGTGCTGTCATTACCGCATCAGCACCATGACTCAGCGCATATTGGAACGGCGGTAATTCTGTGGAGCGCCAAGCTTTAGCATCGGAATTCACTACGGGTAAGTCGACATGAGAGTCAGAGGAAACATTACCGTGTCCGGGGAAGTGTTTCAGTGAGGTCAATAAATTATATTTGTGGATCCCTTTGATGTAATTGGTTGATAGCGCTTCAACAAGCTCTTTGTTGTCGGAGTAAGAGCGGACACCAATGACAGGGTTGTTTTGGTTGTTATTGACATCAACAACGGGGCCAAAATTGATATTAAAGCCAAGGCTAGATAATTCATAGCCATGGATCATACCCGTCAATTCCGCTAGAGCTGGGTTACGTGTTGCCCCTAATGCCATATTGCCAGGCATTTCGGTGCCGACACGGAGGCGAGTCACATAGCCGCCTTCTTGGTCAGTACCAATAAAGAGTGGCAAATTACTCCGTGAGGCTTGTAGTTGATTAATTAATTCAACGGTTTGTGGGGTATCAATAAGATTTTCACGGAATAAAATGACAGAGCCTAAATGGTATTGATTAATGACCTTAGCGACTTCGTCATTCATCGCTAGAAATGGTGCAGGCTCGCCTTTGCTGTCTTTATTCCAATAACGGAAATCCAACATAAAAAGTTGGCCGATTTTTTCAGCTTCAGACATGTTTTTCACAATTTCATCAGCCGATTTTTGTTTATCTTTCCACAATTCGTTGAGTTGTGTTTGCGAAAGGGGGTCGGCTAACGACATTGCGCTGAGTAAGCACAGAGAAAGTAGAGTCAGATTTTTCATCGAATCAGTCCTTGGTTATTTTTCGATGAATAATAGGTATCGTAAATTAATTGTAAAGTGAGATTAATCACAGTTAAGACTATTCTTATCCGTTATTAAATAAGAATAGTCGATTATTTAATAATTGAGAAGCCTGTAATTATCTTATTGATTTTAAATGGGTAAATTATCTGGAATAATCAGCGAAATTGTAGAATAATTCCGTTTTGGAATTATTTCTTTATGTGATCTTGACGATAAAGTCGACGAAATAAATTAATCATCTAAATGGTTATCTTACGCTCTAATTTTATTCTGATTAATATGTTAAGTATAATTTTATTGTTTTTATTAACGTGAAATAGAGGGTTTAATAAAAAAGTCGCAGAAAATTTCTGGCGACTTTTTTAAAGTTATAAAATAAGAAGGTGGTACGCTGTTTTATCACTGCCAGCTATATTTGAAGCCAATCTGTCCTAAATAAAAGGTTTGCCTGTTATTGGTTCCAGAAGTCATATCATCGTCTTTTGGGTACTTCCACTGTGTGGGTTCAATAGCAGCACCCCCCCATAAAGTCAGTTTTGGCGTTAGCTTGTAGGCTACCTGCGTACCAATACGATAACCATTTTTTACTTTCTGAGTTAAGTGTTTGCGCTGATCATAACTGCTTTCATTCAGGAAGTAGCGGAAATAGGGGGAAATTTCCCATTGATCACTCAGCTTAATGGGTAGGTACACCCTGATCTGATCTTGCGAGAAAATGTTCTTGAAATCTTTATCCCAAACTCTATCACTGTATAACGTCAGTTTTGCCGTAATCGTGTCAGAGTATTTATAGGTGACACCATGTTCAGCTTCCCATTCATAGTTGTTTGACTTTAAAAAGTTACTGTAATAGTAAAAAGCATCCCAGAAATCGAATGACCATTTCTTATTAAAAGCAAAGCTACCTGCCGGCATTAACCAATATAAGCTGTTGGATGAGCGTGATAGGGTGTTGGGTGCAGAATCATTGGACTCTTTACGGTAGGTGCCGTTTAGGCTCAATACGGCGTCTGTACTACGATAAAGTTGGCGTGTGGCCCCAATTTGAGTTCGATTGCGAATATAGGAATCACGAGACGTTGAAAAATTACGCCCATAGTTGCGTAAGGATTCTCGATGTTCTAAATGGAAGCTCCAAAGTGAAGATGGGTTAGTGAGGCTAAGTTTACCGACCATACTGGTTTTATCGAAAACTTTGTTATCAAAACTATCCCGTTGACCGCGGTACTCTTCAAGTTCCATATAAACATCAGTATCAACATGCCAATAATCATTATTTGTTTGAGATACCGCAGTTGCAGGTAGTATTATTGCAGTGCTTAGAATTAAACCTTTTAAATATTCCATAATCATCCTTATAGCGAATGTTTTATTTTATAAACGCCGATGACAATATTTCTTAAATAGGTGGCGACCATTGTTTGTTGATATTAATGAGATGATTAATCTATTTATTTAAATATCTTTCTCATAAAGATAAATAGATAAAACAATAATCACAAACGAGGCCAATATAATGTTGGGAGATAAGAGGTGTCCAGTATTCTCAAACGGAGGTATAACAGGAATAATCAAGTTTATTAGTGAGATGTGTGGTTTTTTATATTGATGATTTGAAGTTTTTTTCTATTGGGAATAAATAAAATATTGAAAGAATAATTTGCATTAAGGAATTTCTGTTTTTGTGATCGCATTAAGTTAATATAATCGTTTCAAATATAATTATTTATTATTCCTTAATAGGGGGATTATGTTTTTAATTATGGCATTAAATAAAAAAACCGCCAATAAATATTAGCGGTTATTATCAATGAAATATAAATTATTTGGCTTTTTTAGCTTCAGCGGCTGCTTTAACGATAACAGCAAACGCATCTGCTTTAAGTGATGCGCCACCAACAAGTGCACCATCGATATCCGGTTGAGTGAATAGCTCTGCTGCATTGCCTGCATTGACTGAACCACCGTATTGGATGATGACTTGCGCAGCAACCGCAGCATCTTTTTTCGCAATATGGTCACGGATAAATTTATGAACAGCTTGAGCCTGAGCTGGCGTCGCTGATTTACCTGTACCGATAGCCCAAATTGGTTCATAAGCGATGACCGCATCTTGGAATGCTTGGGCGCCTAGTGTATTGAGTACAGCGTCGATTTGGCGAGCGCACACTTCTTCTGTTTTACCTGCTTCATTTTCTGCTTCGCTTTCACCGATACAAAGAACAGGAACCAAGCCTTGCTCTTTCAGTACAGCAAATTTTTTAGCAATAAACTCATCGCTTTCTTTGTGGTAGGTGCGACGCTCTGAGTGACCGATAATAATGTATTTTGCGCCGATATCTTTGAGCATTTCGGCAGATGTTTCACCAGTAAATGCGCCGGAAAGATTGACGTCAACGTTCTGTGCACCTAGGGCGATACGGCTACCTGCAAGCGCATGTTTTGCTTGAGTCAGATAAATAGCCGGTGGCGCAATTGCCACGTCACAGCCATCAACACTGCTCAGCTCGTTGCGTAGGCCAGCAATCAGGTCATTAACCATGTGAGTGCTGCCGTTCAGTTTCCAGTTACCCATTACCAATGGATGTCGCATGTTGTTTCCTCCAACCAGAGAGTTTGATTTATCAATAAGTGACTCGCTGCTGTGTAACACGGGGTGCAACGAGAAAAATTTTTCTGTTATGGACCTTAAAAATTTAGGTGTTAAGTATAAAGAGAATACATAACAATAGCTTTGCTTTTTATCACGCTGATGACGATTGCTGTGATCATTATCCGTTTAAGGTGCTTCTGTCTTTAGCTTAATCGGTTCAATAGCAAAAGTAAGCACATTATTTTCACTTTTTACTAAAATGTAGCGCAGTGCACCTAAACGTACTTCGTCTGCATAGGTTGGCTCTTTATTCGCGATGAATGCCTTTAGTGCTTTTGTCAATTCAGGGGTTTTATCTATTGCAACGGTTGGATCAAATTGTTGAATAACAGCCACCGCATAGCGTTCCATCAATTGTCGATTGGCTTGAGCCTCATTGTTATCGCGGGTTGGCAGTAGCGTGATCTGTAAGCTTTTAATTTTCTCGCTTCCACGCTCCAATACGGCGGATGAATAGATATTGGCATTGATCCGAGAAGCCGCTCGTATATAGGGAGCTGAAATGTCTTGGCTTGCAATCACTTTATATTCATGTAGTGGTAAATTGGGGTTTGTTTGATTAAATTGGTTACGAAACTGTGGGATGGTAAGGTCAAACGAAGGCGCATCCGGCGCTAAATAAGCGACTTCAAAATCACTATTCGGTAGCGTGGGTACTTTTTGCGCAAATGTCATTTGTGGCAAACCAAGTACAAAAACGGTTATCATGACGTGAATTGAATGGAGTGCGTGTTGTTTCATTTGTTTTTGCCACTCATTTTATGGTTTTTAATATTGTATCAGGATCCGGTGTAATGACATTACAACAATGGGCTTTCTCCTTCAAAGGTCGTATTGGTCGTCGACCATTTTGGGCAGGTATCGCATCGTATTTTATTTTAATGACAATCATTGTGTTACTGCAAAATGCATTTGCATTACCTGAAACGGTTGTGATTGTATTACTGGTTTTATTGCTTTATCCGCTAGCTGCAATATTTACTAAGCGTTTGCATGACAGAGGGAAACCCGGTGGCTGGTTTGCACTGGTGATCCTCGCTTTCGCCCTATTTTCAATGGATGTTAGCCAATTAGCCCCTGTTTGGCAGTGGGGAATTGGGCGCTTTTTACCGCTGTTAATCGCTATGATTATGTTACTAGACTGTGGTGTTTTTGTAGGGATGGATTCTGAAAATCAGTATGGTGAAAAAACACAATCTGTTGATTACCTGTCTTGACCCCCTCTCTACGGGTGAAAGAGGGGGGATTAAAATGGTTACCAATATTGTTCACTGCTGATATGACCCGGTTTACGGCGTAGGTGTTTGCTCATTCCTCGGGTTTTTACCAATAGCTCGCGAGTATCTCTGACCATTTCAGGGTTACCACATAACATCACATGGCTGCTGGTGGCATCAAGCGAAACGCCAGTGGCTTCTTCGAGCGTATTGTTTTCAATCAATGCTGGCACACGTCCATATAACGCATCGTCGCAATGTTCACGGCTAACAACGGTAACTAAATGCAGCTTTTCTGGGTAGCGTTTGGCTAATTGCTCCATTAAGGGGAGATAGCTGAGATCTTTCTGGTAGCGAACCGCGTGCAAAAGTACGATTTTTTCAAATCGTTCAAGGTCTTTGCCTTCTTGTAATATCGATAGAAAAGGGCCTATCGCGGTGCCAGTGGATAGCATCCAAAGGTTTTGGCAGTTGGGAATTTCGTCTAATACAAAGAAGCCTGACGCTTCATCCGTAACTTGTAAGGTATCTCCAGGGCGTAATTGAGCCAGTTTAGGGCTAAGTTTACCATTTGGTACAACCACAAAGTAGAATTCAAGGCGATCGTCACTCGGGGCGTTAACGTAAGAGTAAGCACGTTGCACTCGTTCACCTTCAATTTCGAGAGCAAGTTTTGCAAATTGGCCGGCGATAAAAGGTTTGATAGGGGCGTTGATCACTAGGCTGAATAAAGAATCTGTCCAAAATTTTGCTTCAATAACGGTTCCGGTAACCCAATTAGCCATAAATATTCACCTCTGGATTTTTTTCTAACTTTGCTGCTTATCAGAGTTTCATACTAAATCAGTTTACTATTTGCGCTTATCGATAATGTGTTCTAGTGAATTATTCTTTTTAAGAGATCACAAACAAATTTAATGTACAGTTTTATTGCCATATCCGGCGAATATCGCTGACATTGCACCATTAATTAAAATGCTGTCCTACCTCGAAAAAAAAATTAGTTTTGTTATCTTAGTCACGCAACGGTGACATGAGCATGATGTACTGCCGATTAACCGTTTTATCAAAGAAAACAATCAATAACTCTTTGTGGTTTCACTCTGAAATTAAACCTTCATGTTATTTGTATTGAATAACATGGCTAGGCTGTGCATTCAGGTTGATAAATTGGTTTTGAGAAGAAAATGAGAAAACTGGAACATTTTAATTTACTGATCTTGCTGATCGCCCTAGCAGCGGTAGGGCAAATGACACAGACTGTCTATGTACCTGTTATTGCAGACATCGCTGTGTACTTTGGTGAACCGTCTGGCTCAGTGCAGCGAGTCATGGCGGCTTACTTGTTTACTTATGGTTTCTCTCAACTGATATATGGACCGTTATCTGACCAAGTTGGCCGCCGTCCGGTTATTTTAGTTGGGATGAGCATCTTTTTACTCGCGACAACGCTGGCACTTTTTGCCCCAACGCTGGATATTTTAGTGCTCGCCAGTGGCTTGCAAGGGCTGGGTACAGGGGTGGCTGGGGTCATGGTGCGTACGATGCCTCGTGATCTCTACAAAGGAACCTCATTGCGCTATGCAAATAGCTTATTAAACATGGGCGTATTAGTTAGCCCACTGCTCGCGCCTATGTTTGGTGGATTGCTTGCTCATTTTTGGAGTTGGCATGCCTGTTATATCTTTTTGTTTATTCTTGGCGCTTTTGTGCTGGTGAGCATGTATCGCTGGCTACCTGAAACACGCCCTGAGTCTTCAGAAAAACGCAGAATGTTGAGTTCTTATCACCAGTTACTGTCGAGTGGCTCCTTTGTTTCTTATTTAATTATGTTGATCGGTGCGCTGGCGGGTATTGCGGTTTTCGAAGCCAGTAGCGGTGTTTTGATGGGCGGTGTACTTGGTTTGAATAGTATTACTGTCAGTATCTTATTTATTATTCCTATTCCTGCCGCATTTTTTGGCGCTTGGTATGCAGGGCGAGAAGGTAAAAGTTTTTACCATTTAATGTGGCAGTCCGTGATCTGCTGCTTGATTGCAGGGCTGCTAATGTGGATCCCCGGCTGGTTTGGAGTGATGAATATCTGGACGCTATTGGTGCCCGCCTCGGTGTTTTTCTTCGGCGCGGGCATGCTATTCCCTTTAGCAACAACAGGGGCAATGGAGCCTTTCCCTTATTTGGCCGGAGCCGCTGGGGCATTAGTCGGCGGTATGCAAAATGTGGGTTCAGGGGTGGCAACATGGGTTTCCGCACTGTTGCCGCAAAATGGGCAGTTTAGTTTGGGCTTATTGATGCTGCTGATGTCTATGTTAGTGCTATTGTGCTGGCTACCGTTGGCTCATCGTTTGAATCGAACAGAGCATACGATTTAATCAGTGATAGCAGGCGATCACTCATCGCCTGCTTAGTTTTATACGGTAAGGGGCGCTGAAATGACCCTTGGCGTGCTCGGTAATCTCCCTTCATTTATTGCCATCGTTTGATTTGCTGTTTTCTCCATCATGGCGATTAGCTCCGGTTGCTGCTCTATGTGATTGAATATCACTGGCTGGTTATAATCCAAAAAGCGTGTATTTTCGGTGATGGTGGCGGTGTGGTTTCGCGTCAATGTCACCGTACTTGGGGGCGTGTCATCTTGCAGGTGTTTGTCGAGATAAATTCGGATTGCCGTTATTTTCAGGTTTGGTGTGCTGTCGGTGGTACCAATAATCGACAATAGCTCCCCTTGGCGAGTGATCTGCCACGGCGCTAATGGGGTTTGTTCACGAATATCACCTGATGGATCTTCGACCAATAAGGTTACCCAATAATGCTGTTGCTCTTTAGGGAGTTGTAGCGTTGTGATATCAACAGTTTGATTAATGTAAACATCGGCAAGCAGTGGGCATTCGCTTCGATATTGTAATGCGCCAAGGGTGTTGTTCGCCTGTCAGCCTGCAAGGTTAAGTGGTTGATGGGGAGAAAAGGTTGCTTTGTATTGATTTGCCCATTCTTACCCCAAGGGTCACTCAAAGAGAAGTATTGTTGGTGGCGTTGTCCATCGCTAATCCAAGTAGCACACAGAGCGCTATTTGGGGTTATCCTTTGATTGTTGACCCGACCCGTTGAAAAGTCGATTAAATGGGGATCGGTAGCAGACCAGAACAGCGGGCTACCACACCAGTAATTATCGAGAGTGACATATTGTAATGGCTGATTGGCATAGGTGTAAATCGGCTGTTGATTATCGGCTTTCATTATTTGAATTTTCACTAATTCGCCATGATCAGCCATATTTAAGCTAATGGATTTAATATCTTCAATCGGGCAGCTATCTGTCGTCATGAGTCCATTTTGGGTTGCATAAGTGGCAACTAATAAGTACACATGGGGTATATCACGCAATTTGTCTCGTTGTGCCACGATAGGGAGATCCCCAAGAGTACGCTGAATATTAAGGTGGCTATAAGGATGGTTATTACCATCGGGTAAGGTAACTATCGAACCACTGACCCAATAAACAGGGTGGTTTTGCTGTCTGTTCGATGTTGGTATTGGCCGTGATAAAAACCGCTGAATTTTCTGGTTGTAGTGAGATGAATGGGGAATAAATGCATCATAGGGTGCCTTATTGTTTTCCCCCGCCGTTGGGTACATGGCAGGCCGGATCTCTTGAGTGCTTCTATTTTCGGGGTGAGTATAACGATAGGTAATATAGGCGCTACGTGCTTGGTCATAAGCAATTTCAGGGCCATTACTCTGTTTGGAAAATGGATAATATGGGTGATTCGTATGCGATAATCCTAAGCCATGCCCAAATATTTCATGCCATAACACATCTGATTGGGCGATCCCGCCACCAAAAAGTGGTGACGCCATTCCCAGCAATGAACCGTAAATCGATGGTTGTATCGCCGTATAATATAACTCATGGTGCGTACCATTAGCCTTTTTTATCCAATCACTTTGTTGGTAGGTCCATGCAATTTGCAAGTTAGCAGGATCAAAGAACGGGTTTCTTTTATCGTATTGCGGCATGGTCAATGTAGAGGCATAAAAATTAGCAAAATCCGCCGTAAACCCTCGCCCAATGCGGGCGGGGATATAAGGCGAAAAGTCCGCAGGGCTTTAAAGATCAATCAGGCGTTGACTGACTCTGAACGTAGGCTCTGAGCGTTTCAATTGTTGCCCCTCCGGTGCTACAGACAAAGTATGATCTCGACCACAAAAGCCCCGTTTTACTTTGCATCCGTAAATGTGTGTTTTGCTGGCGCAGCAGGCGCGACGATACTGATTTCAGATTGTTTACCATCACACTGACCGCCAGTTTTGGCGGGTAAGCAACCAGCAGATGCACATGGTCAGGCTCTCCGTCCATCTCAATAATTTCGCATTCAAGTTTTGCCGCAGCGGAGCCAAAAGCCTCACGCAGTTGAGCGATCATCAGTCCGTCAAATAGCTTACGTCGGTACTTCGTCGTAAAGATCAGATGCACGACCAGTTTACTGACACTGTGCCGCTTTCGGAGGAATCCCGCCAGTAAATCATCATGATTACTCAATTGATATATTCACCTAACATGTTAAAATAAAAACATTATATCAATGAGCACTGATTATGTTAAGAGCAACAAAAGTACGCATCTACCCGACACCAGAACAGGCTGAATACCTCAATGCTCAGTTTGGGGCGGTTCGTTTCGCGTACAACAAATCTCTTCACATTAAAAAACAGGCTTACCAGCGGCACGGCGTAAATTTAAACCCGCGTAAAGACCTCAAGCCACTGCTTGCAGTGGCGAAGAAATCCCGTAAATACGCATGGCTTAAAGAGTATGATTCCATAGCGTTACAGCAGGCGGTGATTAATCTCGACGTGGCTTTTTCCAACTTTTTCAATCCGAAACTGAAAGCTCGTTTCCCGACGTTTAAAAGTAAGCATGGTAAACAATCCAGCTATCATTGTGTTGGAATCAAAGTCCTTGATGGCGCGATAAAAATCCCTAAAATTGCACCAATTGAAGCGCGTTTACATCGTGAAATTACGGGAATGCTGAAAAGTATCACCCTGAGCCGCAGCACAACTGGGAAATACTACGCCTCGCTACTCTGTGACGACGGAATGGAAGCGCCAGAGAAGCCGGCACTGATATCAAACGTGACGGGGCTGGATATGGGGCTGACGCATTTTGCCATCAAATCCGACGGTAATAAAATTGCTAATCCACGCCACCTTATCAACGCCAGCCACAACCTGCGCCGGAAGCAGAAAGCCCTCTCCCGGAAGAAAAAAGGGAGCGCAAACAGACGCAAAGCCAGAATACAACTTGCATCCGTTCACGAACGGGTAGCCAATGCCCGTGCCGATTTTCAGCACAAGTTATCTCGTGCAATTGTTGACGAAAACCAAGCGGTAATTGTCGAGACGCTGAAAGCGGCAAATATGATGAAAAACCACCATCTGGCGCGTGCGATAGGCGATGCGGGATGGTCTGGATTCATCACAAAACTGGAATACAAAGCCGCAGAGAAAGGCGTGCATCTGGTGAAACTGGATCAATGGTTCGCCAGTTCGAAAACCTGCCATTGTTGCGGTCACAAGATGCCGGAAATGCCATTACATAAGCGCATATGGCAGTGTCCAGAGTGTGGAGTTGAACATGACCGTGATATCAATGCGGCGATCAACATCGAACGCAAGGGCATACTGGAATTACAAGCGGCGGGACTCGTCGTTTCTGCCCATGGAGGCCAGCGTAAATCCGTCACACAGACGGTTGCGGCCTAAGAAGTGGGAAGCCTCGCCCGACAGGGCGGGGAGCAGTCACATATTTGTTCTGGCTATCCATCGCCGTTCTCCATCATCTTAAAAAATATCATTAATCCCATTTAGGATTTCTGCATTTTTCAATGAGGCATAGAGAATGTCTAATTTATTATTTGTACACTAATGAGCTAACTATTTAATAAATAATTAATTAGCTATGATATGAAATAAATAAGGCAACACGGTAAGGTGCTGCCTTATGGATCTATATCAGGAGTGAAGAGGGATTACGCGCGGTCTTCCCACTCTTGTGCGCGAGCCACGGCTTTTTTCCAACCACCGTATTTATAGTTACGTTCGGTTGTTTCAATACCTGGCTTGAACACACGCTCAATTGTTGCTTTGCTTTGTAGCTCGTCGAGGCTTTTCCAGAAACCAACCGCAAGGCCTGCAAGGTAAGCTGCACCTAAAGCCGTGCTTTCGCGAACTTCTGGGCGTTCCACAGACGTTCCTAAAATATCTGCTTGGAACTGCATTAAGAAGTTGTTCGCAACCGCACCACCATCTACACGGAGTGCTGCAAGGCGCGTTTCCGCATCGGCTTGCATCGCATCTAGCACATCGCGAGTTTGATAAGCAATAGATTCCAGTGTTGCACGGATAATATGGTTACGGTTAGCACCACGTGTTAGGCCGAAAATAGCACCACGCGCATACGGATCCCAGTATGGTGCGCCTAAACCGGTGAAGGCTGGCACCACATAGACGCCATTGCTGTCTTTCACTTTTGTTGCGAAATATTCAGAGTCGGTGGATTCATCAATCAGTTTCAGCTCATCACGTAGCCATTGAATAGATGCGCCGCCAACGAATACCGCACCTTCAAGGGCATAGTTCACTTCGCCTCTTGGGCCACACGCAATAGTTGTCAGCAGGCCATGGTTTGAACGAACCGCTGTTTCACCTGTGTTCATTAGCAAGAAGCAACCTGTACCATAGGTATTTTTTGCCATGCCTTCTTTCACACATAACTGGCCATAGAGTGCGGCTTGTTGGTCACCTGCAATACCAGAGATAGGAATACGAGTACCGCCTTTACCACCAATGTTAGTTTGGCCATAAACTTCAGACGATGGGCGAACTTCTGGCAGCATTGCACGCGGAATATTCAACGCTTTAAGGATCTTATCATCCCATTCCAGATTGCGGATATTAAACATCATGGTACGAGAAGCGTTCGTGTAGTCGGTTACATGAACACGGCCTTGGGTCATTTTCCATACGAGCCATGTATCTACTGTACCGAATAGTAATTCCCCTTTTTCAGCGCGTTCGCGAGCACCTTCAACATGGTCTAAAATCCATTTCACTTTAGTACCAGAGAAATAGGGGTCAACAACGAGGCCAGTATTTTGGCGAATATACTCTTCTAGCTCTTTATCATTCTGCTTGAGATGAGTACAGAAATCCGCAGTACGACGGCACTGCCAAACAATCGCATTATAAATTGGCTTACCTGTTGCTTTTTCCCAAACAATGGTGGTTTCACGTTGGTTAGTGATCCCGATACCTGCAACTTCATCGGTACGAATATCTGCTTTTGCCAATACTTCGATAAGCGTTGAGCTTTGTGTTGCCCAAATTTCCATTGGGTCATGTTCTACCCAGCCTGGCTTAGGATAGATTTGAGTGAACTCACGCTGTGAAATACTGATGATATTGGCGTCGTGATCGAGTACAACGGCCCGCGAACTGGTTGTTCCCTGATCAAGAGCGACAATATATTTTTTCTCGATATTTGTTTCTGTTGTCATAATTTAAACCTGTTCCGGTGATGATTAAGCGTTTTTACTAGATGTTTTTGATGGCTCGTCTTTTTTCGTATGCACGAAACCTGGTAAGTGACGAGTGATCAGCATGCGGTAACCGAATGCACCAATCAGAGCGCCAACGATAGGAGCAATCAATGGTACTAAGAAATAAGGAATTTCACGTCCACCTGTCAGGGCAATATCCCCCCAGCCTGCGAGATAAGCAACAACTTTTGGTCCGAAATCACGAGCAGGGTTTAAGGCGAAACCTGTTAGTGGGCCGAATGAACCACCAATAACGGCAATCAGAATACCAATTAATAGCGGTGCTAGAGGCCCACGTGGAATACCGTTACCATCATCGGTTAAAGCCAAAATTAGGCACAGGAGGATGGCAGCGATAACCACCTCAATAAAGAAGGCGTGCATTTCGCTAATTTGTGGGGCTGGGTAAGTAGAGAATACACCAGCAGTAAAGAGGCTTTCTTGTGTGCCACGAATAATGTGGTGAACTTGGTCGTAATCAATGAATACAGGTGAGTACATCGCATAAACTAAGGCGGCAGCGAAGAAACCTCCTAACATTTGTGCAACGATGTAAGGTGCGACTTTATGTCTTTCGAAGCTAGCAAATAACCAAAGTGCAATGGTTACGGCAGGGTTAAGGTGAGCCCCAGAGATGCCAGCGGTTAAGTATACAGCGAGTGCAACACCAAAGCCCCATATGATACTGATTTCCCAGAGGCCAAGTTGTGCTCCGGCGATTCGGACTGCTGCAACACAGCCTAAACCAAAGAATACGATGAGTGCAGTACCTAAAAATTCTGAGATGCACTGACCGGTAAGTGTAGTCGTGGTCGTTTGGCTCATATCTTCTATCCTACGAAAATTAAAATTATTGTAATGTTTTTCAGGTTAAGATCTTCAAAGTGAAAACCTATAGTGTAAATTTATCGTTAATGAGCGCAAACGAGAAATATCGAAATTGAAATATGTGTGTTACATCACCAAAACGAAAGAAAACGACCAAAAATAGTGACGCAATCGACCTTTACGATGTGATCAGACCAGTGTTTTAAAATAAGGGATTTGGGGAATCAGAGTCAAGCCACTAGACACAGAGGATCATGCTACTTACAATCGATATTAAAGCTTACATGGGAGGTCAGAAGAATGTCATTTGAAGTATTTGAGAAACTAGAAGCAAAAGTCCAACAAGCGATTGATACCATCACACTGTTACAAATGGAAATCGATGAGCTAAAAGATAAAAATAGTGCGCTTGTTCAAGAACTGGATAATGCGAAATCGGGCACCGAATCACTGGTACGTGAAAACGAACAACTGAAACAAGAGCAACAATCGTGGCAAGAGCGTCTGCGTGGTTTGCTGGGTAAAATGGAAGAAGTCTAAAATACCGGTTATATTTCGCGCAGCAGCGTTGTTGGCTTCTTTTGGTTACCTGAATGGCATACTTATGTATGCTCATCGCGATAACCTATGACCGCTGACGAGCAGCAACACGAATTATCTAGGGGTACATAGGGTCAATAAGTTATAGCTGTTGCTGATGATTGTAGGTTATCTATTGATATCAAAAGTTGAAATAGCTTGGCATGAGTCGTTAGGATTTTTACGTTGCTATCCCCTGTGATAGGGGAATAGCCAAATTGTACTTTGTACCACAGAACCATAAAAAGAAGGGCTGATATCATTATCAGCCCTTCTTTTTTGAAACCGTATGATCATGCGATTGATGATTAGAGGTCGTCGTCTAGTACTTCAAACTCGCTACCATCCTGAGTTGAAAGTGGTTCTTCTGATAAGATGATGCCTGTGTTATCTGCATAGAGATAGTCACCCGAGAAGAAGGTAACGCCGCCAAAATTGACGCGAATATCGCTTTCGCCAATACCTTCATCTGGGCAGCCTGCTGGTATGGCGGCAATTGCTTGAATACCCAGATCTAACTCCATCAATGCGTCTACTTGGCGTACAGCGCCATAAACCACAATACCTTCCCAGTGGTTATCAACGGCTAAGCGAGCAAGTTCCGCATCAATGAGGGCTTTGCGTACAGAGCCGCCGCCATCGACAAGGAGAATACGACCATGACCGTCTTCTTCCAGCAAATCATATAGTAGGCCATTGTCTTCAAAGCACTTGACCGTAATGATTTGACCGCCAAATGAAGTACGTCCACCAAAGTTGGAAAAGAGAGGCTCTACCACATTGACGCTTTCTTGGTAGATATCACAGAGTTCGGAAGTATCATATTTCATAGTGTATAGGTCTTTATTTGCTGCAAGAAAGATAAAGTATATCCCTTTTGAGAGGTGATTGGCAAAATCCACCTCCCAAAAACAAGGGGGCTAAGTCAAAAAATAAGCAATTACTTACTCAATATTACACCGATAGAAAAGAGAACGTTAGTGAATAGTGCGGCTTTTACCATGTTTTCTAACATTGGGCGCATCCCTTCAGGGGTTGGATCACTGAGTACGCGACGCACATGGTTCATTAACATGGGAACGGCAAGCAAGAACAACCACCCCGTCCAGCCACGAAGATAAAGTAAGTTAAAGAAAGCTAAGCAGAGTATAGCAACAATAATAATAATAGCATGATAGATTCGCGCGCCTGATGGGCCTAAACGCACAGCAAGGGTATTCTTACCTGCTTTTACGTCATTTTCGATATCGCGCATATTATTAATATTCAGTACGGCAACGGAGAGTAAACCACAGGCCGTAGCAGGTAAAAAGGTGATCATGTTCAGTGTATTGGCTTGTAGGTAATAAGTCCCCATCACACTCAGCCAGCCAAAGAAAATTAGGACGGATATATCACCTAACCCTAAGTAGCCATAAGGTTTTTTCCCGACGGTATAGGTGATAGCGGCGACAATCGCGATTAAGCCTAACACTAAAAAGCCAATGGCATCTTCAGGTTTTTCACAAGCGACAACAACCAGCAGCAAGCCTGAAATACAGGCAGCAATAATATTAATTTTTAATGCTTTTTTCATGTCTGCTTGGGTAATCACCCCTTTTTGCATACCACGCAAAGGGCCAATACGTTCAGCGGTATCTGAGCCTTTTACGGCATCACCATAGTCATTTGCAAGATTAGAGAGTATTTGCAGTAAGCCTGCGGTAATAATGGCTAATAGGGCAACAGGCCATTTAAAATTACCCGTTAAATAGGTCAGTGCGGAGCCAGTAATAATGGCTATGACTCCTAATGGTAAGGTCTTAGGACGTAAACTTTCTAGCCAAGCCTGCTTACGGCTAATAGAAGTAGATGAGCTCATTCAATAATTTCACAGGTTTGTTGTGTACAATACATTAAAAGCCCTCGCGTGAAAAACCGTATACGGCTTGTCCATGAAAACGTGCATATGGAAAGCGATGTAATGGCTGCGCGACAGGCTAAATATTTACCGTCTAACGTAAAATTATAAAGTACAACGATGGGTCACCGTTGTACTTTATTAGACGTATCTTAAGGATACATGAAAACCTGATAATTAATAAGCTTATAAAATAAATCTGCTTAGATCTTCATCTGCAACCAGTTCATCAAGGTGCTGTCTGACATACTCGGCATCGATTTGAATGGTTTGGCCGTTACGTTCGCTAGCATCATAGGAAATATCTTCCATCAAGCGTTCTAACACGGTATGTAAGCGGCGTGCACCGATGTTTTCAGTTGATTCATTGACTTGCCATGCCGCTTCCGCAATACGGCGAATGCCATCGTCAGTAAACTCAATCGTCACACCTTCTGTTGCCATCAAAGCTTTGTACTGCTCAGTTAAAGAGGCACTTGGCTCAGTGAGGATACGCACAAAGTCTTCTGTTGTCAGCGCTTGTAGCTCAACACGAATTGGCAAACGGCCTTGTAATTCAGGGATCAAGTCTGATGGGCTAGAAACTTGGAATGCACCCGATGCGATAAAGAGGATATGGTCGGTTTTGACCATGCCATGCTTAGTCGAAACGGTACAACCTTCGATCAGTGGCAGCAGGTCACGCTGTACGCCTTCACGAGAAACGTCAGGGCCAGAGGTTTGACCACCGCGCTTACAAATTTTGTCGAATTCGTCGATAAAGACGATACCGTGCTGTTCAACCGCTTCGATAGCTTGCTCTTTCAGCTCTTCAGGGTTGACCAGCTTAGCGGCTTCTTCTTCCACTAGCAGTTTAAACGCTTCTTTGATCTTCATCTTACGTGCTTTTTGTTTTTGGCCCGCAAGATTTTGGAACATAGATTGTAGCTGATTAGTCATCTCTTCCATGCCAGGAGGAGCCATGATCTCAACACCCATTGGTGCCGCAGCGACTTCAATTTCGATTTCTTTGTCGTCTAATTGACCTTCACGTAATTTCTTACGGAAAGATTGGCGAGCAGGTGATTGTTCATCAACAGGCTCGGATTGACCCCAATTATTTTTTGCAGGTGGGATCAGAACATCAAGAATACGTTCTTCAGCTAGTTCTTCAGCACGGTAACGGTTTTTCTCAATGGATTGTTGACGGACCATTTTGACAGCAGAATCAGCTAAGTCGCGAATGATAGAGTCAACTTCTTTACCGACATAACCCACTTCTGTAAATTTTGTCGCTTCAACTTTGATGAATGGCGCGTTAGCGAGTTTTGCAAGGCGGCGAGCAATTTCAGTCTTACCGACACCCGTTGGACCAATCATTAAAATATTTTTTGGTGTGACTTCGTGACGTAACGTTTCATTCAGCTGCATACGGCGCCAGCGGTTACGTAGGGCAATTGCAACAGAGCGTTTAGCTTTGTTTTGACCAATAATATAATTATCGAGTTCGCTAACTATTTCGCGTGGAGTCATTTCGGACATACTGTAATCCTTATGATTTTGAAGAAATTTCTTCAAAGTTGACATTGTGGTTGGTATAGATACAGATATCGCCGGCAATAGAAAGTGCTTTTTCAGCGATTTCACGAGCACTTAATTCTGTGTTTTCAAGTAGTGCGCGTGCCGCAGCTTGCGCATATGGGCCACCTGAACCTATAGCAATTAAATCATTTTCTGGCTGAACGACATCACCGTTACCTGTGATGATAAGAGAGGTGTGTTCGTCGGCTACGGCTAGCAGAGCTTCAAGTTTGCGTAACATACGGTCAGTACGCCAATCTTTTGCTAGCTCAACAGCGGCCTTCGTTAAATGGCCTTGGTGTAGTTCAAGCTTGCGCTCAAACAGTTCAAAAAGAGTAAATGCGTCGGCAGTGCCACCGGCAAATCCGGCAATAACTTTGTCGTTATATAAGCGACGAACTTTGCGGACATTGCCTTTCATGACGGTGTTACCCATCGTCGCCTGCCCATCTCCACCAATTACGACCTGGCCATTACGGCGAACACTTACGATTGTTGTCATGAGTTAGCCCCTGGTTTTATGACGAAAAAAATGCGGGTATCAATTTTTCAAGTTACCAGCCTTCTTAAACGGGTAACTTGAAGCAAGCAAAATGCTGTAATAGCCGCTCTTGATAGTACGTTAAAACAGTACATGGGGGAGGGGATTGTATTTTTCAACCCCCAGAGGCACGAAGAATACAACCTGAGACACCAACACCGCTTGCACGATCGCGCATTTTTTCTGCCGTTGACTTGGAATAAGGGCCAAGTACGATACGATGCCAGCCGCCGCCAACAGTGACTCGGCTTTCTATGCCAGCAAAAGCGAGTGTAGCACGAACGGACTCTGCTTGTTCCGCGGTACGGAAAGAACCACATTGAACCAGCATATTTTGTAAATTATTCGCGGGATTGCTTTCAACGGGTGCAGGCTGCGTTGATTGTACAGGGCGATTTTCTGTTTTTGCCTCGGTCGAGGTGACAGGTTTACGTTGTACTGGTGGATTGACGGGTTGAGTTGGTTCTTTAATGATCACTTGTGAACGAGGAACCGGCTGCCCATTATAAGGCACTTCCGGTAAATTCGTCACAGGGCCACGTCTATCCGAATCAATCTGTTCTAGTAGTTGACGCTGCTCAGGGGTTAGCTCCGATGGGCGCATAATGTTGCTACCCGTACTCTTTTGCGTCTGCTCAATGTTTGGCGTATCAACACCCCGACGCTCTAGCTCTTTAATATAGCGCCAGCGTTCTTCAGGTTTAGGCGGTAAAGTATCGACAGGTACTGATGATGAATGGCTTCCCGTACTTTGGGGGGATTCCTTCTTATTTTGAGTGATATAGAAAAGGCCGCCCACAAACAAGACAACAATTCCGACAGCAACAACTAATGTTGTCATCGGTAGGCCTTGCGCTTTCTTGGCTTTGCCTTTACTGGTTTTACGGCGGGCAGATGACCGCCCGCGAGCTACATAATCTTTTTGTGCCACGCTGTTAATTCACTAGGTTATTGAGTGTCTGTGATTATTCAGTTTTATACTCGTCGTATTTCAAGTTGCAGTATTGTTGGTGATGTTTTAGCAACAAACTGCAGCTTGAATGATTTAGGTGGTACATGTTACTTAACCTGAACGACTTTGCCTAGCTTTTAGGCGCTTTTGTACTCTCTCTAATGATTAAATCAGAATCTAGGAGACGAGAGCCAGGGGTGACACTATTACCTTGTAGTTGTTCCAGCAGTAATAACATGGCATGGCGACCAATTTCATCGCGAGGGTGATTTATCGTTGTTAAGGCTGGCAATGTATACTGAGCCTGCTCTAGATTATCGAACCCAACAATAGATAGGTCATCGGGAAGGATGAGTCCTGATTTTTTTGCTTGCCACATTGCACCGATTGCCATGATATCACTATGACAAAAAACCGCTGTGGGTGGTTCAGGTAGGGCAAGTAAAGTTTTGACAGCCTCAGCACCGCTTTCATGCGTAAAATCACCACGAACGATATATTGCTCGCGTAATTTTTCACCCGTACGCAGCATGGCTTTTTTATACGCTTCTAAACGATACTGGCTGTGTGGCATATGTTCAGGCCCCGCGATACAAGCGATACGTTTATGACCTAATTTCTGTAAATAGTGCGTAGCATTAAACGCAGATGTTAGGTTATCGATATGTACGGTTGGTAGTTTAAGTTCAGGAGAGAACTCGTTAGCCATCACGATAGGGGGGAGATTTTTTTGTTCTTCAGCAGAGACATCGAAAGGTAAATTCGAGCCTAACAGTACCATCCCGTCGATTTGTTTCGTAATAATCAGATTAATGAAGGCGTTTTCTTGTTTTTGTTGATGTTTGCAGTCGCCAATCAAGACAAAATAACCTTCTTGCGCGGCAACTTTTTCCAGTCCACAAATCACATCACTGAAAAAGGGATCACTAATATCGGGAACGATCGCCAAGATCGTTTTTGATTCGTTACGTTTGTAGCTCCTTGCTAAGTTATGTGGATAGTAGCCCACATCCATCACAGCTTGCTCTACTTTCTGACGTGTCTGTAAAGAGACTTTTTCAGGTGTCATTAATGTTCTAGAGACCGTTGCCGTTGATACGCCCGCTGCATTAGCAACATCTTTCATGGTTGCAGTACCACTGTGTTGTTTCTGTTCCACAACGTCTTCCTTACGTTTAGTTAATCGATTGCTTTTTTTGAATGGCGTAAAGACGTCATCACATCAAGTAACGAGTTATTCTAAATGGTTTAACAATAATATCTGTTACCTAGTTTACATAAAAACTGTGACTTGCGTCATTTTTTAGAGCTACTTCGCAAATATTGAAAATAGTTACCATAAAGTTTCCATATGAAACATAAGGGCAATATCAAGTGGAGCAGTTTGCTATTGTCCGCTTCCCTTAAAATAAGACAGCGATAATTAGATTTTCTGCCCTAAAAATTGCAGAGGTCATGATGAAAAAAGCCCGTTTTACTGAAACTCAAATCGTTAATATTTTAAAGCTCGCTGATTCAGGGATGAAAGTGGAAGACATTTGTCGCCAAAATGGGATCAGTAACGCGACTTATTATATCTATGGACTACCTCCGTTTTGCAAGTACTGAATCAGGTTTTAGGTTGTTGCTTACATCTATCCGGCATCAGAAATATCTGTGCCCAAATGGGTAATCCGCACACAATCGCCTCAACAACTGGACGGCCACGAAGGCCAATATAATAATCAGGTTCCGATCGTGCAGGTTTAACCTGTGACCATTTTTCAATACTTTGCAACTTTTAAAGGTATGCTATTACACTGCCAGTCTGTACTCGGTTTCATTGTGAAGAATTGACCAAATAATTCTGGCATTTTTATTGGCGACTGCAACGGTCGTTTTGTTAAATCCTCGTCGCTCTTTTAGCTGATTAACCCATTGATTTAAATAACCCTCATTATTATTTGCAGCCACTCTAACGACTGCCCTGGCTCCATGAATAAATAAGGTTCGCAAATGCTTGTCGCCTTTTTTCGTCATATTCATCAGTACCTGCCTGTCACCACTCGAGTGCTGTCGTGGAACCAGACCAAGCCATGCGGCAAAGTGACGACCATTTTTAAATTCAGTTCCTTTGCCTATCGCGGCAACAACAGCTGTTGCTGTTTTAGGGCCAATGCCTTTAACTTTGGCAATGCGCTGGCAGGCTTCTGATTGCCTGAACACAGCATCAATTTCTTTATCAAAAAAGCCTATGCGACGACCAAGATCGTTAAAGAGATCATAAAGTTCTGCAATCGTCCTGCGCATTCTAACGCTAAGACCATTTTCAGCATCTTCAAGAATAAGCGGAACAGCACGACGAACTCTTGAGACTGCCGAGCCGATTGTTATTCCCCGATCAAGCAGCAGTCCCCGGATTTGACAAACTGTCGCAGTGCGGTGATTAACAATACGCTGTCTTGCACGGTGCAGAGCCTGAATATCCTGCTGTTCAGGGCTTTTGGGTGGTACGAACTGCATTGTTGGCTGCATCAGAGCAATTGCGATAGCCTGTGCATCATTACCGTCATTTTTTTGCCCGCGGACAAAGGGTTTTACATACTGGGGACTGATCACTTTTACCTTATGTCCCAGTTTTTCGAACTCACGCTGCCAGTAAAATGCTCCCGTGGAGGCTTCCACACCAATCAGGCAGGCCGGAATATTCGCGATAGTCTGTAGTAACGTTTTACGATCAGTGCGTTTTTTATAAACCGGTTTACCCGCCTGATTTAATCCACAAAGCTGAAAAACATTTTTAGCCAGATCAATACCGAGATAGATAACATTCATGATAATGCTCCTGCTGAGTATATTTTATTCAGTTAACCTCAGAGGGAGGAGGTAGTCCATCCCATTAATTGGAAATCAAAATATGGTGGCATGGAAGCTAATGATGTTAAACGATTAAAAGAGCTTGAGGAGGAAAATGCGAAACTGAAAAAGCTCTTTGCGGAAGTCAGCCTTGAAAATCATGCGATGAAGGAGCTTTTTGCAAAAAAGGGTTGGTAGTGACTGAAAAGAAGTCCTGTGCACAATCATTAAAAGAGGCAGGTTTATCAGTCAGTAAGGCTTGCAAACTAACTTCATTGCCCCGAGCTACTTTTTACCGTCAACCGTTAGATTGGCGTAAAAAAGATCAAGTGGTGATCGATGCCATACAATCTGTGTTAGCGAAATCACCACAATCAGGATTTTGGAAATGCTATTTTCGGCTGCGATTTCAAGGCTATTCTTTTAATCATAAACGAGTTTATCGCGTTTATTGTCGATTAGGATTGAACTTGAAACGACGGGTTAAAAAGGTGCTTCCTAAGCGTGAAAAAAGACCATTAGTGATAGAAAAAGTCCCGAATATTCAATGGGCTTTGGATTTTGTACACGACAGTTTGTACTGTGGTAAACGCTTCAGAACCTTGAATATTATTGATGAGGGGACACGTGAGTGCCTGGCAATTGAAGTTGATACGTCATTGCCTGCTGAACGAGTCATTAGAGTACTAGAACGTTTGAAAATCGATAGAGGATTGCCGAAACAAATTCGCGTGGATAATGGACCTGAGCTTATTTCAACCAACCTATTGAATTATTGTACAAATAATCAGATTGAGCTATGTCATATTCAACCCGGTAAACCACAACAAAATGGCTTTATCGAACGTTTTAATGGCTCATTCCGTCGTGAATTTTTAAATGCCTATTTATTTGAATCATTAAGCCAAGTACGAGAGATGGTGTGGTTTTGGCAGCAAGATTACAATCTAAATCGAACCCACGAAAGTTTAAATAACCTCCCACCGGAGACATACCGTAAACAGTTAGAAATCTCTAATTTGAAGTGTCTTAATTAATGGGGAGTGGACAGTAACATTGCCATATTTTACTTAGTCATTATGAACTAATTCATATGGATCCGTTGGCCGTTTTGTATAACGTCCGGTTTCATTATTTCGCCATCGCTTTGATTTACCATAAAAACTACAACTCAATCCCAATGGTTCCACACAACCTACCCCATTCGGCGCATACTGCTAAAAATTTAAACCATCTGTCAACTTTATCAGGATTATAAAACTAACCATTATTTGTAAACAGGAAATTAAATAGAATGTTAGGTACGGACTTTTTGTTTTCATAGATAAGTTTACAGCCATTAGTAAAATGTAATTCTATCTGCTCTATGTCATCTTTAGAACAAACAGAAAATGTTGGCAATGATGAACCTTGTAACTGAAAAAACTGATTTAGGGGGGTATTCATTATTCCTAAATTATCCGTTATATGCATATTAATATTAGCATTATCAGTACATTGAGAAACACTAATAGCTTCATAACTTTTATTTTTTTGTCTCGCTATACATAACTCAATAGAAAAATTACTTATATTAATAGTATAAATTTCTGCTGATTTAAAACTCTCTTTTTGACAAAGCGACAAAAGGTACTTCCTATCCTCATCCAAATATATTGAGTTAAAAAAACCTTTGGATTTAATTATATCAATTATATCAATTATTTTTTTCATCTCTAACAGCTTTGATTTTTTCTGTTACACCTTTTACTAACCTATTATTATTCAATACTTTTTGTAAGTGACTCCACTCTGCGGCTTTAGTAGGCCATCTTACTTTAGCATATCTCTAGATAAGTTATTACTTTAGCTTTATTTTTGGGTTCTGTTAGGTATTGATCTGATTTTTCTGTTTTTTTCCAAGCAATTGTGTCTACATTTGTTTTACTAAAAACAGGGTATAAATTATTTTCCCATACTTACCTGATGTAATTGCAATTGCTATTTTATCAATATGAGCGTGAGCACCTTGAACCCATCAATCTTCAGCTAATACATCGATTCCATGCTGAACATGCAACCCCCACGGATCCACCCATGTCAGCGGATTCGGCGCATACTGGTACAGATTCAATCCACCCGCTAACCCGATGGGGTCTTGCTGGGTAAAGCGGCCTAAATCCGGGGCGTAGTACCTGAAGGTATTATAGAGCAGGCCAGTTTCTTTGTCGAAATATTGTCCTTGAAAACGCAGGTTTTGTTCACTGTTAAACTCACCGGTAGGGCGGGCCTGACGCTGTAAATTACCCCAAACGCGATGCAGCCCTTGCCACACAATATTTCCGTTATATTTGTTCAACACCTCCGGTAACCCATTCAGACCGCTGTGAGTGTAATAAATCTCTTGATGATTTGTTAATTAAATTCAATTGATAGCTTGGATATTATGATTCAGATTTATCAAATTGCGGTGGGTCATATATTAACTCAGTAAGTACATTACTTAGATGTTCACATTCAGAGTCATTAATTTTAGCTAAGCAATCGGATAAGCCTATATTAATAAGTTTACTTTTAGGTAACATTATGGTTCTATTAATTATCAATTTTAATATAAATATAAAATACTCATCATTATTAATATATTTCCTCAGTTCTATAATATTAGGTACATTTTTTTTTAAAATGAAAAATGTATAGTTTATTAAAATTAAATTTGATATGAAAAGCTCTTGTGTTGATTGTAGAGGCTCAGTTATATCATTTAATATACTAAAAAATCCGCTTTCATTTTTTTTGGTTAAATTGATAAATCTCACAGGATTTAAGTGTTCAATTAATCTATCATTAAATGAAATTTCTAATTCTTTATAAAGATCGCTATCACCAAATGATATGTATTTCAGTATTTCAGTATGAAATAATTTAATGTATATCCCGTGATAAATATCTTCTTTTCTATCATGAATTTCATTTATAGCATCTAAGAAATCAATGTAACCAAGATTGTCGGATAAGAAAAAAATTTTATTTTTTATATACTTAAATCTAGAAAAGGTTTCATAATGTAAGAATAGTTCGCATAAAAATGACTGTAAGAGTTCAGTTTTTATTTCGTCCGTAAACTCATCACTATTACTAATCTTATTCATTTGAAGGATGAAAAAAAATAATTTCAAATCTCTATTTGTCTTTTTTTTTGTCTCAACTCGAAAAATATATCCAAACCGTGACAAGACAACATTTATAATATCAATATCTTGACTGCTATATCCTGCTGATTCCATTCTTTTTATTGTATCATCAAAAGAATGATAATCATCAGTCCATCTTATTAAATCACACTTATGATTTTTAATCTTTAACTTCAAATAAAGAGATTCATCATAAGTATCTTTTTCAAAAGAAAAAATACTCATGTTTATTTCTTTTGCTCTTGAATTTAAAAAGAAATTTAACTTATTTTTTAGCAAAAGTATCATTTCACTTTTGAAATTAGTTAGCATATCTTCTTCCACTTTTTCCATTCTCCTGATTTTCCTTTTTTTTTGTATTTCTATGCCAAGATTGAATGGGAAAGTAGAGCGTTCTCATTTAACAGATAAACAGGAATTTTATCAATTAATCGATTATAAAGATGATGTCGATTTACATGAAAAGTTAGCTGAATGGGAAGTATTTTATAATTGTCATCGTCTCCACTCAGCTCATGCTGGTAAAACACCGTATGAAGTGTTAAAAAATAAGCTTGGTTTTTAAGGCTAAGCGTCAGCCGAGGTTCTGAGTGACACACCTCAATAAAATTCAATCTTACAGTCTTCTATATTATAATTCTCACCCGTAGTTAAAATTAGTTTGTTATCAATTATCTTACCTGTAATCAATCCTAAATTAGCAGCACCTTTCTCAATTTGCTTACGCCACCCATTTAAGTCTCCTTTGTATGAGAGAGCATGAAAGAGTTTTCCATCAGGAGTCCATAGTTTACAGTTTTCACTTATTGCTCCTCCACTAGTAGGTATGATTGGAGTTATCTTATTGATTATTTTATTAAATAATCCGTTACCAACAAAGTTATTGCTTCCATCATCGGACACATAACGATACTCTCTCCACTCAACTGGTACTGCCCCTGGTGCTTTATCGCTTATTTTCATTCCATCACCTTGAATGTTATGTTCTCCAACCCTGCATTTTTAAAAATCGTATTATAGTGTGCTGCAAAATCGGCACTATTTGTATGGTATATAACTTCATCAAATGCAGCTGAATATTTTTTTGCTTGAGATAAAACTGTTTGCTGCTCTTTTATTGCAAAAGATGCTTTTCCAATTGAACTCTCTGGATTGCGTATTGATTTAGCCCAACTATCCACATATTTTGCTTCTATAGCTGTTACTTTTCCATTTAAATTAACAACATGATCAGCTATCCCATTAACACTTTTTCCATCTACTATTGCAGTATATTCTCTTGATGATTGAGATAACTTTCCTCCATACAAATCTTGTACTTTTTGCTCATATGCTCTTGCTTTAACTCCACATGCAGACAGCCCCCACGGATCGATCCACGTCAGCGGATTTGGCGCATACTGGTACAGGTTCAATCCGCCTGCCAGCCCGATGGGGTCTTGCTGGGTAAAGCGGCCTAAATCTGGGGCGTAGTACCTGAAGGTATTATAGTGCAGGCCGGTTTCTTTGTCGAAATATTGTCCTTGAAAACGCAAGTTTTGTTCACTGTTAAACTCACCGGTAGGGCGGGCCTGACGCTGTAAATTCCCCCAAACACCATATTGACCTTGCCAAACGAGATGACCGTCACTGTTGGTGAGCGCCTCCGGCAATCCGTTTAAGCCACTGTGCGTGTAATAGATGGCGCACCGTGGATTGGCGGGGGTATCCGTGCACTCAATACGGGCTAAGGAGGTATAACTGTGGTCATTATACGCATGGTACACCGTGGTGTGCGGTTTGGTGCTACTGTGCTCATGGGTAAGCACCATCCCCACCCAGCCAAAGGTTTGCACTTCATCCGGCTCACGGGTGGGGTAAGTGAGGGTATTGGCTATCGCACTGGCTTTCCATAAGCGTTTTTCAATCCGCCGCCCGAGGATATCGTAACGGTATTCCGCGCGCTCATAACCCAGTGGGCCTTGGTGAATATCGACCGCAATAATCCGGTTTTCTGCATCGTAATGATAATGCTGTCCGGAAGTGCTGCCTTTTTCACAACGTGAAACCATGCGCCCAAAACCGTCATACTGATAATCAAATTGGTCGCTATGGTGCACTTGGTTATGCAGGGCACTTTGCTGACGATCTTTAAATAAATTTGCCGCTTCATCGTAGCGAAAATGTTCCGTTTGCACCGAGCCTAAATGCTGGGTTAATTGCCCTAAGGGGTCATACTGATAGCTGTTATAGTACCAGTGCCCTGACGTAAATAAATCATTCCCTTGGCCGTAACTGACACTGCGCTCAATCAAGTGATTGCGCTTATCCCAGCGGTAGCGGCGGTCAAGGACCGGCGTCGTGAACACCGATTCATTCATCCGACGGGCGACTTGATGGGTGATACGCCCTCGGGTGTCATACCCCGTTTCATTGTCCAATAACCCGCTGGTGCGGCCCGTTTCACGGTGCAAACGGTCTCGCTGATATTCCGCTAAGACGGTGAGTTGGTCGTTATCACGCCAGTTGGTTTGCTGTAAGTGACCGGAGCCGTAGTAGAGGTACTCAAAAGCCCGGTTATTCGGCAGTTGTGTCTGGGTTAAATTCCCCAACACATCGTATTGATGATGATATTCCCCGGTGGCATTGCGCTCACTGACTAACTGCCCCAGTGTGTCGTAAGTGAGGGTCAACTCATCGTCATAACTCACCGTCGCCCCCGTCCGTTGCGCCTCATACCAGCGCGCTATCGGCACCTGACGCACGGTCACTTGGTTCTGACTATACCCATATTCCGTGCGGTATTCCCCGTTCTCACGAGACCGTAAACGACCAATCTTATCGTAATGCAGTTGCATCAGGACTGGCGCGAGGGCGGCACTTCCGTTCAGCGGCTTGGCGGGGGTAGTCAGTATCTGCGTCAGGTTTCCCACCTCGTCATACTGATACTGTTTTTGTTGACCAATAAGGTCTTGCTCCTGGGTCAAGCGATGAAGGGCATCGTAGCCAAAGCGGTACTGTTCGCCGTGCTCATTTTCTAATGCATTCATGCGCCCTAACGCGTCATAGTGAAAATGCAGCCAATGCCCCGCGGGGTCACGACGTGCAATGACTTGCCCCCGACGATTACGCCGCAGTAGCGTGTGCTGGTCACCCACATCGGTTAATCCGACCAGTTGCCCCGCATCATCATAGTCGTAGCGGTTTTCCGTGTTATCGGGCAACTTTTCTGACAGCAATAAGCCTGTTTCACTGAACGTGTAATAGGTGGTTTCATTGAGCGCATTAGTGATACTGCGCAATTGCCCCCACTCATCATAGGTGAGGGTGGTGGGGTAACCGGAACAGTCGGTTTGGCGAATAAGCTGACCGCGTGGGTTATAGCGATAGTGGGTTTCATTGCCTTTGGCATCCACTTGCCCGATGCAATTGCCTTGCTCGTCCCAAACAAACGCCGTGATGTGCCCCAAGGGGTCAATCACACGGCGGACATCGCCTTTATCGGTATATTCCCAATGCCTCGCCGCCCCATTGGGCAAGGTTTGCACGGTCGGAAAGGCAAAATCCTTGTCCCAATCGTAGCAAGTGGATTGGTTTTCGGGATCCGTCGATTGCGTTAAATTTCCGCGTTCATCATAGGTATAAACCCACTCACTGGTATCTGGCGCAATGGCTTTGGTTAAGTGGCGATTGGTGTCCCACTCAAAGTACCAAGTTTCATTGAGCTCATTGGTGTATTCAATGATTTGCTGTTGTTCATTCCAGCGACGGAAGGTGCTTCCTAAACCATGCTGAACGGTTTTGACGGTGCGCTCGGCTAAATCGTAGATGAGTTCTGTGTGCTCTAAACACGTTTGGCCTTCTTCTTTTAACCAGTGTTCAACGACCCGCCACTCCGGTTCATTGTCTTCAAGGGTAAAGGTGTCAAAGCGTTGCCAGCGATAATGGCTACTCAACCCCGTGGCATATTGGTGCATCGCCATTAAGCCGGACTCTTCATCCCAGCCAAAACGGCGCGTGATACGGTTATCCGCGTCAGTGACCTGAATTAACCGCTGCTGTTCATCGTAATCATAGGTCACCAGGGTTTTTTCAGCTTGCCCTTGATGATGCGTTACCGACGTTAATCGCTGTGAAAGTGCGTCATAGTGCAAGCGGATATCCGTTAAATACGCATCATCATGAATTTGCACCAGTTCACCGTCATTGGCATAACGGTAATTTAAGGCATTGTTATGGCGGTCAGCGCTTTTCATTAAGCGCAGGGTGTTGATTTTATGGGGGTTGGCTTCAAACAGTTGATAGTCACCGTCAGTGGATTCGACAAGGAAAATATTATTCACGGTGCGATAAACTTTAAACCCTTCATCCTGATAAAACACTGTTTGGCCGAGGGCTATTTTCCCCAGGGCTAAACGGCGCCCCGATGCGTCATGGTAGTAGATATTTTCATTTTCAAGCCCCTTGCCGGTTGACTCGATTTCCAAGGACACATCAAACGGCATTGCCCAACCACGGCCCAATCGGCTCTCGCGTTGGTTCCGACTTTGGTAGATACGTGACCAGACTAACGGATAAGCCCCCTCAATAATAAAGTCCGTATCATTTTCACCATTGAGGACTTTCGACCCCGTAGCGGCATGAACGGGATGGTGTAAACTATTGAAAGCTTGTACCACCGTTGCCGTCACCATCGAACCAACCGCGGTGCCGACAATTTCACTTACCAGCGTACAACCGACTTTATTTAAACACTGCTTAATGGCAGCCATTCCGCCTTTTCGCATTAAGGTTCGCAGCCCCCCCACAAAGAGGCCGCCAAGAATTTCACCGAACATCTCTGCAAACGGGTTACGGCCACTCATGATGTCGCGTACCACCACACTGTTCCCACCAATGCGCACAATCCCTTTTTCTTGATTGTCATCGATTTTGGCTTCACAGGTGCTTCTATCCCCATTACGGCACGCCGGCTGGCTATTGATTTGAACCCTTTTTGATCCTTCCGCTAAAAAGTAGGGCTCACTTGCACAATGCCATTTATCACATTTGATAATATCGAGGGGCATCGGTTCAGCATGAGGGTGCTTATTCGCCTTAACGGGGGACAGTATGCTGTCAAAAAAGCCTTGCTTAGGCGATGGATATTCTGGGTATTCGTCAGACAGGGGGTCAATAGGCGCCGCATTATTCGGGGTGCTAAGTGCTTTTTTGGCTAACGCAAAGGGAAGCATGCCCGGAATAAGCATTGTGGATTTTTCCAAAATACTCAAGGCAATATCGAGCCCTTTTTTTTCTTTAGGGGGCGCATTGTCTTCTGCAATAGACGCTAATAACAAGGGGGTAGGGAGTTTTCCTGCCGCTCTTGCTGCCCGTTTTCCCTTGATACGCACATTGGGTGAGCCGGTTTTTATTTCGCCATCAGGCGAACTGAGCCCAAAGAGGCTATCAATCCCATCCGCGACCCAATCCGCAGCAGCATCAATAACACTGCCGAGAGCAAATCCGGTCGCCAATCCCGCGCCAATAAAAACAGCCGTTGCTGCACCGGCAGTTACGCCTGTCAATACAACTGCAGCAGCCCCTACCGCCGCATAGACCGCCCCTTTAACCACACCACAGACAATATCTGCCCATATTGACGAGTGCATCAATTTATCGCCTTGCTTCGCCGCGAAAAATTCATTTCCCATGAGTATGTCCTTATTCAATCGTCAGTATGGTCATTGTGAATTCAAGTCTGCTTTCGGTTAATTTGAGTGCGGTGTAAAGCTGTCCCGCAGGGTGCGCCAGTGTGCGAGCTCTGCATTTGAAAACGGTTTAATTTGGCTATAAGTGACGACTAAGACGTTGCCTTCCACGTGAAATGCCGCTATCCATTGATAAATACTGATGCCTTTTTGTTTGGTCTCACAGTAAATTTCACTCCCCGTGAGACCTTGCTCTGTGCGAAAAGCGGTTGGCGCTTTAACGACGGCATTTTTTATTTCACGTTTAATGGCGCTTAGCTGTCCGGCGAGATAATCACTTAGCTCGATGTCTGGCGACAGTGCCTCACGGGTGATGGAGATGCTGCCTTCTAGGGCAGGAAAACGCAGCATATTCACGGTATTATCTTGATATTTATCACTGGGTAGTGTGAGGCGACCCTCTTGAAATAAGTAATGCATACTCAACCTTATTTTTCAGGAAAAAATTGGGATTTTGTGCTGGCAATGGTGTCGGTATTCGGATCTATTTTAGTGATCCCTGGCGCGGCATTGTCCATATTGAGATCGAGGATCTCACCCGTGGCAATTTGCCCTGAACCACTGGCATAAAAATCAAAATTTTCACACGCGATGGTGACCCTCCCCGAGGGACTCAATTGAAGAACGGACGTACCGCTGATAAGACGGATCCCTTTTGCGGAAGCGATGACCACTTCACCATCGACAATAGACTGTTGATTCCCAAAGACGACATTCTTTTGGTCAGACTGTACTGAGGTCGATTGAGAGCCATGCACTGAAACCGTTTGGTTTTGTAGGATGACTTCTTTGTGGTTGGCCCCCACGGTCGTCGAACGATTATCCCGTACTACCGTATTCATGTCTTTTTGCGCATGAATAAACACTTCCTGCTTACCGTCCTCATCCTCAAAACGTAACTCGTTAAAGCCCTCGCCCTTATGGGTTTGAGTGCGGAACGTGGTGCGTGTTTTGTTCTCAGGAAAACGAATAGGGGGAGCATTGCGGCCATCGTAAGTGCATCCCGTGATAATGGGGCGGTCAATATCCCCGTTCAGGTAACTGACTTGCACAACGGTGCCGATACGGGGCACGGCCGAAAAGCCGTAACCGTTGCCGCTCCATCCCATGGCGACACGCACCCAACAGGAAGCGCTGTGATCGGGCTTGCCGTAGCGATCCCAATGGAAATGCACTTTGACGGCGCCGTACTCATTGACGTAAATCTCTTCCCCCGGCGGCCCCACCACGGTCGCCAATTCATCCCCATCGGCCGTCGGTTTATAACGGTGTGGCGGACGCCACTCCTCACGACCCGGTATAAAGGAGACCGTGTTACTTAATTGCGTTCCTTCGCCCCCGCCATTGTCGGCTAAGGGTTGCACGCCGTGATGGGTGACCGTGATGACTTGCCAACTGTCATTCATCGGGGCGTGTGGGTGATTTTGCAGGGTGAAAATTTTGCCTGGGCGCAAGGCAAAGCAGTTCGTGGTGGCATTGCCCACGCGGCTGCCGCTGCGTAACTGCTCAAAACGGGCTTTGGTCAGGGGCTCCCCTTCGGCATCCAATTGAAAACGCCCGTAACTTTCAAACACACTGTGCTGCCCACCGCCTGCTTGCTGATCTTGGTGCATCAGCGGGTAAGAGGGGCGCACATAGTTGTTGTCTTTTTGGATCAGTTGATCGGGGCACAGATACTCTCCGTACTGCCATGTGGTGGCGGTACTGTCGGTGATATCGGTGTTCGCTTGCGGGTTGTAAGTCAACGAGATCCCCGCGGTCATGCCCATGTGCTCATCACTGTAGAACATCTGATCTTCTTCAAACCAGAAGTTGATCCCTTCCTCAAAGGCTAAGCGACACCAAAAGTCATAGGCGGATTCCCGTTTTTGCGTGGTGTAGATCCGTTCCGGATGCAGCGCTTCACGGTAAAAAAGACAGTCTGATTTGACGTGCGCTTCATCCAATAACGTCTTTAAAATCGCGGGGGCGTTTTGGTCTTGGAAGATACGGCTGTCCTGATTGAGGGTCATGATCCACATTTCAGGGCGGATATCAAAATGGTACCACGTTTTCACGCCATCGGTATTGCCTTGGACACCGCCCGCAAGAATGCCATTGACGGTGCGCACAATCTGCCCATCCCGTTTGACCGTCAGTGAGGCGGCTTGGCCTAAATGCGTTTGGAATTCAATATAAGGCAACAAACTCACCACATTCAGGCTAAGGTTATATAAGGAAGAGAGCCCTTCGGTGAGGGTAAAATCGGTGACTTGAAAGGTGCCCGCAGGAAATAAGCCGATTTCACAGGTAAACACTAAACCGCTCGGCTCGGCGGTTAACCCTAACGCGCTGCGTAAGGCCGCTTGCGCGGTATCCGGATCGGCAGGGTTGAGCCCCCCTGTCAGCCCGCCGCCGGGGGTCAACATCGCGGCGGGGGCCTGCAACGAGGACGCCGCACTGGCCGCTTGTTGGGCCAAATTGACGGCTTGTTGTGTTCGCGCAGATGCCTTTGACATCGCCGCTTCCTTGGCTTGGTTAATGGCTTCGTCCTTCAGCATCGACGCCAGATCAGGGGATGATTTTTTCGGATCTTTTGAGAACATGGTCAGGCTCCGGGTTAACGGGGAGAGTGCATCACGTTAAAACAGACAAGGACGAGCCCGGGTGAGCTCGTCGAATGAGGCGATTACGCTTCCAGCGGTGCACGCCAGTCGTCAGCACCGGAAGTGCCTGCCACTGTGTGCTCCCAGTCGACCTTACGGTAAGAAAGCGACACTTCGATGAGCTGCGTGTAATCCGCTTTGGCCGGATCTTGGCAGTGTGGCATTTGGCAATCGATGTTGACGATAGTCGCATCGGTCAGCGTGGTGGTGAAGAAGTGCTCTTGCTTCCCTTCAACAGACGTGCGGTACCATTTCAGTTCCACTTTTGGCAGCATTTCACCGGACGCCAGTGCGTTGTACAGCAGAGGGACCGCTTTGTTTAATGCCACCGTAAAACGGAATGGCTTGTGAGCACGTTGGCCTGAAGGTTGACCGGATTGGGGGTCAGTCGGTACGGTCACAATGTGGGAAAACTCTTGCACCAGCATTTGGTCTTCATGACCTTGTACATAGATGTTACCGACGGATTCAGGGGTAAATGCTCCCGCAGTGATGTTGCCCTGCGTTTTACCTTCGATAGAGATATAACATGGAGTTGGCATAATGCGTCCTTTTATTATCCTGAGTTATCATAATAAGTCAGGTGATGAGTAACGATGGTTTATTGCAACAAGAGCAATATATTCCTTGCTCAATATCATTAATATCAGCCAATGCGCACGGTGATTTTGGTTAGGGGGAATGATATATATCGAGGGTAGGGATGTAAATATATCGGAATAGTCCGAACGGCCTAGGATAAGTGACTTAGCGTAAAATAATTGTCATGACGATATTTACTACTTTCGAAATGGCATTTTAGGCGTGAAAACAGAGTGAAGTATTTTCGCTTTTGTTCGTTATTTTGATGAAAAACGCTTAACTATCGAAAATATTAGCAAAAATCTATGTACATTGAGCGAAAAAACGTTCCAGAAAATTCCTAACGTTTAATTGCTTTAACCTATTGTTTTATAAGTGTAAAAAAATATCATCTAAAAACGAGATAAAAGGAACGGAATTTTTTAACGACTGCGATTTTTATCTCTAATAAAGCGAAATAAATTGAGTTATTATTCTGTCATTAAGTATTAAATATTTATAAACAAAGCGTTAGGTTGTTGCTATTGCTTGAGGAGAGTGTTTGGGCGGATATTGCCTATCTCTCCCCTTATTTTTTAATTGATTGATATCTATCACTAATTATTGGGGGAGGTGCACAGTTCGGTTAAAACGGGTTTTTGCTGACGTTATTTTAGTCGTGATAGCGTTGGTGCATGATGGGATATTGGTCATTTTTAGAGGTCAAGCTCTTAAATAATATCAAGAAATGATATTTTATCATGGCAGTAGGAGAGGCGAAGCGCTGAATACCTTTCACCATCCCCTAGCAGTCCGTTGGATCCACGTCAATATTCCACTTCACCTTGCGGCTTTCTGGCTGGCTCTGCAACTCTGGTAAAATTTGAGCGGCAAATTGCTGCAAATAACCTCGTGATGGATGCTGTAAAAGCAGTTGCCAGCGGAAACGCCCGCCACGCTTAGCTTGAATGGCAGGGGTGGGGCCTAAAATCCATAAGCGTGAATCACTGTGTGGATGCTCAGAAATATAGTGACGGACTTTCTGTAAGAACTGCCTTGAATCCTGATTATTGTGATCTTCTGAACGGATTAAAATATGGCTGGAAAAGGGGGGCAACATGGCGATGCGGCGTTCGTCCATCGCTTCACGGGTAAACGCATCATAACCATTTTCTAATAAGGTCTGTAATAGTGGGTGCTCAGGGTGGTGAGTCTGTAAAAATACTTCCCCTTGTTTACCTGCTCGGCCAGCACGACCTGATACTTGTATATAGAGCTGAGCAAAGCGCTCGGCAGCTCTAAAATCACTGGAAAACAGTGCCCCATCGACATCCAGTAAGGCAACTAAGGTGACGTCAGGGAAGTGATGCCCTTTTGCTAGCATTTGTGTGCCAATGAGAATACGCGCGCCACCCGCGTGTACCTCATTCAAATGCTGCTCTAATTCACCCTTGCGGCTAGTAGTATCTCGGTCAATACGCGTAACAGGGACATTGGGGAATAACGTATTGATCCCTTCTTCGAGTTGCTCGGTTCCCATACCCACAGGAACAAGGTGGGTTGAGCCACATTGAGGGCATTGTCGGGGGATAGGTTTTTGGCTATCACAATGGTGGCAGCGTAACTGATGGAATTGTTGGTGCAAGGTATAATAGTGATCACACCGTTGACACTCAGCTATCCAGCCACACTCATGGCAGAGCAACGCAGGTGAATATCCTCGGCGGTTTAGGAAAAGGATCACCTGATTATTTTGTGCGAGGTGATCTTGAATATGTTTAATCAATAAATGGGATAAACCAAACTTTAGTGGCTGCCCTTTTAGGTCGATAAGATGCTGTGTCGCAGGACGTGCATTACCTGCCCGTAATGTTAAGTTTAACTGACGATATTTCTTCTGCTGAACATTATATAAGGTTTCTAAAGAGGGCGTTGCCGTGCCCATAATAATGGGAATATTTTCTTTTTTGGCTCGAAATACAGCAAGGTCACGTGCATGATAACGCCATCCATCTTGCTGTTTATAAGAGCTATCGTGCTCCTCATCAATAATGATGATCCCTAAACGGGAAAACGGGGTAAAAAGTGCGGAGCGTGTGCCAATCACAATTGCGTTGGTACCTTGTTTCGCACGTAACCACACAGCAAGGCGCTCACTATCATTCAAACCTGAATGAAGAACGTCTACGGGGGCATTAAAGCGCTCGCGAAATCGGCTAATGGTCTGTGGCGTTAATCCAATTTCAGGAACGAGTACTAACGCTTGTTTACCCTGAGCGAGAATATTTTCTAATACGCTGAGATACACTTCTGTTTTACCCGAACCAGTGATCCCTGCAAGTAACCAAGGTGAAAAGTGATCATCTTCTGCACGAATGGCCCCAACTGCGGTGGCTTGCTCGCTATTAAGGCGTAAACGCTCGCCACATACGGCAAATTGTGACTGCCATTTTTCGGTGACGGGTTGGACGGGGTAAAGTTCGATATAATCTTTCTTTTTTAGAGTCCGTAACGTATTTTCACTCAATTCAAGTTCACTGACTTGATGACGATACACAGGGCGGCGGCGTAGTAGGGCGAGTGCCTGTTGTTGCTTAGGTGCACCTTTTAAAGTATTTAGGTCACACTCTTGCCCGAGCGGTGTAGCTTGCCATTGCCAAATAGGTGAAAATTCAGCCGGTTTCCCCTGACGTAACAAAATGGGGAGTGCGTGGAACAACACTTCGCCAATAGGGTAATGGTAATATTGTGCAGACCACAGCAATAGCTGCCAGAGGTCATCAGGGAATAAGGTTTCATGATCGAGCACAAGGTCAACGGTTTTTAGCTGATCTTCAGGAAGTTCGCTGCTATGGCTATGATCCACAACAACACCGAGTGCTTGCCGTTTACCAAAAGGCACCAAAACACGGCTGCCAATCGGTGGAATTGGCATGTTATCCGCTAAGCGGTAATCAAATGCGCGGTTTAAAGGAACAGGTAAAGCCACCTGAACGACGATCATAACTGGAATTCCGTCTGGTTTTTGTGCGAGAATAGTTTCATTATTTTGTTAGGGTACCATAAAAACTACGTGGTTTTCATTGCGTGATACAGAGATTTTCTGTATGATCCGCCGCCTTTGGTATCTAATTTTGCCAATAAAACATTTTTAATCAACACGACGTGTGGTGTCCGGCGTTAGGGCTGGAATGGCGACACGGCCTTAATAGAGGTTTTCCCATGAAAAAAGGTATTCATCCTAAATACGAAGAAGTTACTGCAACTTGTTCTTGCGGTAATGTTATGAAAATCAATTCAACTGCAGGTCACTCATTGAACCTGGACGTTTGTGGTAACTGCCACCCGTTCTATACTGGTAAACAGCGTGACGTTGCTACCGGTGGTCGTGTTGATCGCTTTAACAAACGTTTCAGCATCCCAGGCGCGAAGAAGTAATCAAGCCTGTGAAATGCAAAAAAAAGGGAAACTCAGTTTCCCTTTTTTAATGGGGGTAATATGGCTGAAAATCATTTAACGCCTTCCAGCCATTGGGTTCTTACCAGTGATAAGAATAGCCTAAACCTACATTTACACTGTCATGTTTGTAGTCAGTTTGTTGCCAACCGACACTGGTGCGTATTGTTGAGTTTTGGGTAACGTTAATATTGAGCCCTGCAACTGCGTAAGGGTTAACAGTACGCTCATCACCTTTATCGTAGGTATACGCACCGACATAAGGGATGTAACCCGTAAACGCATCACGATCACTATTGAGTTTAATATCTGTACCAATCTTACCATCTACTTGGAATACCTCATTGAGATTATGTTTGATATTCATTCCTAATTGCAGATCGGTACGTTTGTTACCCATACGGCCATATTCTGCTGCAAATTCAGCATTTTTGGTCTCGGTATAGCTGCTACGGCTAATTTTTTTATAGGATAAAGCAACTTCAGGCATTAACCGCGTCTGAGAGGTTAATGGAAGACCATAACCAATACTTAGGCGTGCTTGATAGCCTTTGATGGTTGCATTTCCTTCCCCTGCTTCTGTATTTTTCAATGTATCACGAGTGATACGGACATCTTGATTTAGATATGAAGCGGATAAGTCTGCATATAGACCGTTGTTATTCAGGTTTTGTTGATAGCGAGTGAATAAACCAATAGCCGGGCGGCTATTGTTTCGGGTGTCATAATTATCCGCTAAGGTCGTATTATGAGCAAAATTCACTGCTGCACCGACAGTCCAATTTTCAGCAGGTAAACGTAATGCGCTATACAGACCAGTTGCAACGCGATGATTATCACTTAGGCTATCATATTGAGAGAAAAGACCAACACAGTAGCTACTGTCGCCTAATTGGCAACGGCTATTACTTAAATGATTTAAACTACTTTGATAAAAATCGAGAACTTTAAACCCTCGGTTTGCCGTGCGTGACATTGCATAGCTTGAATGAGTGGCGTCAACGGTCACGATATTCGGTTCAGTTTCTGAACCCTTGATCTTCCAAAGGGTTGCATGGATATCATCTTCATCTGTTTGAGCGGCACCAACAATAATCAAGCCATCTTCGGAAACGGCATATGCCGTTGAGGAGCCTCTATTATCAGATGCTAGAGTGCCTAAACCAACCATCCCTGTACTTTCAGACCAGCGATACGCACTAAGTTCATTGTGATCATTATAGGCTTCGCCAACAATCACAGAACCACTCCCATTCATATCAAGAGCCTCGGAGAATCCAGAGTTATCGGCTTTTAATGAACCAAGGCTAACCATACCTGTTTTTTCTGTCCAACGGAAAGTTTGTTGTTCATGGGCAAACTCACTATCTGAACTCCCAACCACAACAGAGCCGTCTTTTGAGACAAAATCAGCACTAGACTGACCACTTTTATCCGCTCTAAGTGTACCGAGGCCAATCATGCCTGTGGTTTCTGTCCATCTGAAAGCATTATTTTGATTGTTATCGGTGTCTGAGAAGCCAACGACAACGAGTCCATTTGCAGAAGTCGCATTGGCTGCAGAGTTACCGGAACCATCAGATTTTAAGGTGCCTAACCCCTGCATTCCTGTCTTTTCTGTCCATCTAAAAGCATTCATCGCATTATTGTCAGTGCTTGAATCACCGACAATAGTAGAACCATCCGCAGAGATGCCATTAGGATCGGAACGGCCTGAATTATCGCTTTTTAGTGTCCCTAAGCTACGCATGCCCTTATCTTCAGTCCAGATAAAGGCATTTCCTAAGTGACTGCCATCATTTGTAAATATCTGGCCCGTAATAACGCTTCCGTCATCAGAAACAGCTTGTGCATAGGAGTGTGCATTTGGGGTTAAGCTTTGTATCCCCGTTTTTTCAGTCCATCGAAATGCATTACCTTGCCCATCGTCAGTCTCTGAATAACCGATGATAACTGAACCATTTTTTGATATGCCATTGGTTGATATGCTGCCACTATTATCTGATTTCAGTGTTCCTAAGCTCACCAGACCACTTTTTTCAGTCCAACGGAAAAGATTGTCTCTTTGCGTATCGCTAGCAAGATTCATAACAATGATTTTGCCATCTGCAGAAATATGCAATGCCTCAGAATAAAATCCTTTTCGGTTATCCAAATTTATTTTCTTTTCTATTTCAAGTGGTTTTTCTGCCGCATAACTTTGTGCTGCTAGTAATGAAATACCAATAGCGACAAATGTGCTGATTTTATTTTTTCTCATAATTTATTACGTAATAATAGTAGGAAGTAGAATGAGATAATGAGTTATCAAATTACTTGTTAAGTAAATGTTCTAATATTACCTCGACAATTATTAGCTCATTATAATAGAATGAAAAATAAACAAAACGTTTAATGTTGAGTTTGGGTTTAAATCAAAATAATAAGCTGAATCAGGGTGTTGAATATTGTGTTTTAGGATGTCTATGAAAGAATAGTGCTCAATATAAATATTTTTTTTCTAAAGAAAAGCGTATTTTTTATATAATAGAAATGTAAATAAGAAAAATATTAAATCAGTAATAATGATACTTATCGCTTGTGACTTTGAATTTTAATCTAACAAAGTCATTTTTTTTGTTTTTAATGAGGAACAATTAATTTTAATTTGGAGATTATGAGTAATCTATATTACACCAATATTAGCGTATTGGTTAATACGCTAATTGTCCTATATAGCTATTAATATTTGCGGCAAGGTGCCGGTGCATATTGTGTATCCGCAGGGAACGGATTAGCGTCACATAATGGTAAGGTTTCGCGCACTTCAAAAAAAGCGATACCGATAACGCCAATATTTCGTTCATCGCCTTGTACGTTTTGATTCACGTAGGATGATTCAGGCGCTGCAAAACGAAATGCGGCAACTTGGTTGTTATTCTTGCGAAAACCTTCAATGGTCAGTTTTTTGCCTGGTCGAATTAAATAACCATTATTTTGGTAAGAACCTGCTTGCCCATTGAGGACATCAAGGCCGTCGACCGTTGTCACTACCTCATAAGTTTTATTTCTATCGCTATTTAGGATCCGCAATGTATAGCGCATACCCTCAGTGGCTGGCAGTTTATATTGCCCTTGGGAATTGCGGTAAATTGGCATTGGTTGCCCATACTCATTGATTACTGCGACAGAGAGAGGAAATACCTTGATATAAGGTTGGGTGTAAGCATGATTTGGTACGCGTTCACCTTGATAATAAATAGTGACAGTATCATAGGGTTGATTCGTCATGCGAGTGGCTGTCACACCTTGGACGGAAGAGCGGATATCTTCACCCCATTGTGTACCCAATGTTTTTGCACTGGATGTAGATTGTGCTTCATATGCCACATCTGAGCGAGAGTCTACCACTTGTCGTGGATAAGAAGAGCAGCCAGTAGTGACCAACAAAGCGGCACCGAATAACGTCGCAGTAGCTTGAAAATAGGAGCTCATGACTTTAATCCTTACGTATTTTATTTTCTATGGAAGAAGCACGTAAAGTGTAAATAAGCACAAAAAATAAAGCTTGAAGGAAAGTCTGAAATAGAAATAAATAGGAATAATTCCCCTTATCTTAGTGATTGATCACTCTTCGCCAATTAAGACGAATAAGATAAGGGGATAGCGTTTAGTATTCCCAAGTTTCTGGGTCAATACCTAATTCACGCATAATCTCTTTTGCAGCCTCAGGAATTTCATCACTGCGCTCTTTACGCAAATCTTCATCATTTGGCAGCGGCTGTCCAGTGAAGGCATGCAAGAAAGCTTCACACAGTAATTCACTGTTCGTTGCATGACGCAAGTTATTGATTTGTCTACGAGTGCGCTCATCAGTTAAAATTTTCAGCACTTTTAATGGGATAGAGACTGTAATTTTTTTAACTTGCTCACTTTTTTTGCCATGCTCAGCATACGGACTGATATATTCACCGTTCCATTCAGCCATGAGTTACCTTGGTTAGTTTCATCAATAATAAAAAAATAATATGCCCGTCATCTTTCAAAGAACAAATATGAATAATCTCAGATCTCAAACCGACATATAAGTTAGTATACGCATCACATAAATTATCATAATTTCTGTTTTAAATTAATGCGTTAATTTACATTGCGCAAATTACAATCAATTTACGCATAATCATTAGGGATGATTATTCCATTACTTGATATAAACGTAAAGAGGTTTAGACGTCTAGATATATTGACGTCCAAACATCCAGTGGGTATTATTTGACTCACCGTCAATCAGGAGAAGCGTTTATGGCCCTCAAACCGTCGACTATCGCTATTCACAATGGATTAAATGAAGACTCGCAGTTTGGCTGCGTCGTGCCCCCTATTTACCTATCGAGTACTTATAATTTTACCGGCTTTAATGAGCCTCGAGTTCATGACTATTCGCGTAGAGGTAATCCTGGGCGCGATATTGTGCAAAGGACACTTGCACAACTTGAAGGCGGCAGCGGTGCGGTAATGACCAACAGCGGAATGTCGGCATTACATCTTTTATGCACTGTTTTTCTGCAACCGGGTGATCTCTTGGTAGCCCCACATGATTGTTATGGGGGGAGCTATCGTTTATTTAATAGCCAGCACCAACGGGGAGCCTATCAGGTTCAGTTTATTAATCAAAATAACCGATCAGAGCTTCTTGCGGCGTTAGCGAAAAAGCCGAAGTTAGTCTTAATTGAAACACCAAGTAACCCACTATTAAGTATTTATGATATTGAGCAGATTGCACGATTAGCGCATGATGCAGGGGCGTTTGTTGTTGTAGATAACACGTTTTTAAGCCCTGTCTTACAACAACCTATCGCGTTAGGTGCCGATTTTGTGGTGCATTCTTGTACAAAATATCTTAATGGTCATTCAGATATTATTGCGGGGGCAGTGATTGCCAAAGAGGAAAAATGGGCCATAGAATTAGCATGGTGGGCGAATAATATTGGCGTCACTGGTGGGGCATTTGATAGTTATCTGTTGTTAAGAGGAATGAGAACGCTGTCACCCAGAATTAAGCAGCAGCAGGCGAACGCCCAAGAAATCGTCAATTATCTTAAAGCCCAACCGTTGGTGAAAAAGTTATATTATCCTGGGTTAGCAGATCATATCGGCCATGATCTTGCTGTGAAACAGCAAAAAGGTTTTGGGGCGATGTTGAGTTTTGAATTTAATGGCGATGAACAACAGTTACGTCGGTTTTTGAGTACACTGTCATTATTTACACTTGCTGAGTCATTAGGTGGTGTTGAAACGCTTATTTCGCATACTGCCACCATGACACATGCAGGTATGTCGGCGGAGGCTCGGGCGGCAGCAGGGATCACAGATAGTTTATTGCGCATTTCTGTGGGCATCGAAGATAGCCAAGATCTCATTGCAGATTTAGACAATGCATTTAGGATAGCAGCACAACGTTAGTGGAGTATTTGATGAGTGTACTGACAGCAGTCGAGGCGGGGCCATGCCATCGCCAGTTACATAAGTTTGGGGGTAGTAGTTTAGCCGATGTAAAATGTTATCAGCGAGTTGCCAACATTATGGCGAATTATAGCCAATCTGGTGACTTAATGGTCGTGTCCGCCGCTGGAAGTACAACAAATCAGCTTATTAATTGGTTGAAATTGAGTCAAAGTGATCGCATTTCGGCTCATCAAGTTCAACAATATTTACGTCGCTATCAGCAAGAATTGATCCATGGGCTATTGCCTGAAGAAAAAGCAGAACAATTAAATCGCCAGTTTGTTGAAGATCTCGAACGCTTAAGCGCTTTGTTAGATAAACCTATTAATGATGCTTCTTACGCTGAAGTGGTCGGTCATGGTGAAATTTGGTCTGCTCGTCTCATGTCGGCAGTATTAGAAGAGGCGGGTATGCAAAGTGCTTGGCTTGATGCACGTATGTTTTTACGTGCAGAAAGAGCGGCTCAGCCTCAGGTCGATGAATCGCAATCACGCCATTTATTACAACAGATTTTAGTGCAATATCCTCAGCATCGCCTTGTTGTTACAGGGTTTATTTCTCGTAACCATGCGGGAGAGACTGTTCTACTAGGGCGTAATGGGAGCGATTACTCTGCAACACAAGTCGGCGCATTAGCAGGGGTCGAGAAAGTCACCATTTGGAGTGATGTGGCGGGGGTTTACAGTGCGGATCCTCGTAAAATCAAAGACGCATGTTTACTGCCATTGTTGCGGCTGGATGAGGCAAGTGAGTTGGCTCGTCTTGCTGCGCCGGTGCTGCACACTCGCACGTTGCAACCCGTTTCCGTCAGTAATATCGATCTACAGTTAAGATGTAGCTATCAGCCTGAGCAGGGTTCGACAAAGATTGAGCGTGTTTTGGCTTCAGGAACAGGTGCTAAAATAGTCACTAGCCATGATGATGTTTGCCTAATTGAGTTAAGGCTGGCACAGGGGCGCGATTTTAATCAGATATATAAAGATATCGACTTATTATTAAAACGTACTCAGTTACGGCCACTGGCTCATGGCATCCACTCAGATAGAAACTTATTACAGTTCTGCTATACCTCTGAAGTGGTTGAAAGTGCACTGAATGTTTTAGAAGAAGCTGGGTTACCGGGCACCTTATCACTTCGTGAAGGTTTTTCATTAGTTGCATTGGTGGGGGCTGGGGTGTGCAAGAACCCACTGCATAGCCATCGTTTCTATGAGGAGTTAAAAGATCAACCTGTCGAGTTTGTTTGGCACTCAGAAGAGGGGATCAGCCTCGTCGCAGTATTGCGTTCAAACCAGACCGACCCTTTAATTCAAGGTATGCACCAAAGCCTCTTCCGTGCTGAAAAACGCATTGGCTTAGTCTTGTTTGGGAAGGGCAATATTGGTGCGCGTTGGTTGGAGCTTTTTGCTGCCGAGCAACCAAATATCTCGGCACGCAGTGATTTTGATTTTGTCCTAGCAGGGGTAGTCGATAGCCGCCGTAGTTTACTGAATTATCAAGGCATTGATCCAAGCCGAGCACTCGCTTTCTTTGATGATGAAGCTGTCGAGCATGAAGATGATAATCTATTTTTATGGATGCGCGCCCATCCATATGATGATCTAGTCGTGCTTGATGTGACCGCGAGCGAATCTCTTGCTGAAAGCTATGTGGATTTTGCCAGCTATGGGTTCCATGTCATCAGTGCGAACAAAATTGCGGGAGCCGCACAGACCCAACAATATCGTCAAATACGTGATGCTTTTACGAAAACTGGCCGCCATTGGTTATATAACGCGACAGTTGGGGCTGGGTTACCTATTAACTATACGGTACGTGACCTGAAAGAGAGTGGTGATGCCATCTTAGCGATAAGTGGTATTTTCTCAGGGACGTTATCGTGGCTGTTTTTACAATTCGATGGCTCAGTGCCGTTTAGTGAATTAGTGGAACAAGCATGGCAGCAAGGTTTGACGGAGCCAGATCCCCGCATTGACCTTTCAGGGCAAGATGTGATGCGTAAATTGATCATCTTAGCGCGTGAAGCAGGTTATGAAATTGAGCCGAGTGATGTGCGTGTTGAATCATTAGTACCTGCCCAAGCAGAGTCTGGCTCTTTGGATGAGTTCTTTGAAAATAGTGCAGTTATCAATGAGCAGATGCAGCAACGTTTAGAAGCGGCTCAAGAAATGGGAATGGTGTTGCGTTATGTTGCACGGTTTGATGCGGTAAAAGGGCGTGCTCGGGTTGGTGTAGAGGCAGTTAAGCCTGATCATCCACTGTCATCGCTGCTGCCGGGTGATAATGTGTTTGCTATTGAAAGTCGTTGGTATCGTGATAATCCATTAGTCATACGGGGGCCCGGCGCTGGTCGTGATGTTACCGCGGGGGCGATCCAATCCGACCTTAATCGCCTTTCACAACTACTTTAATTTCGTTTAAAGATAGGCATCGGCGACGGTGCCTATCTACCGCTTAATTTTTTCCTCTTTATTTTTTGCCTTTTTGTTCTGATGATTTAAATCTTAAGCAAGATTCATGTCTTAAAAGTGCTGAATCGACAATATATTGCGCTAAAACAAGACTTAAATAAGAAAAACTAATAAGAATGAGGGTGTAATTAAATTTCAGAAAAATCCCCCAAAGCGCTTTTTTTCTGATATCTATATAGAGGCAAGGGTAAAATTTGGCGATTGCATCACAAAACAATAATTCTATCGCAGTTGGTTGAAATTTAATTACAGGAAATTAGGTCGCAGTTTGTTAACCGTCAGCAAACTTAGGTCGGGGTAGCATTCTGCCAAAAGCACAAGGTCAGGAGTCTCATGAATCAGCAATATTCCGCAATGCGCAGTAATGTCAGTATGCTGGGTAAGCTACTTGGCGACACAATCAAGGAAGCATTAGGTGAGGATATCCTCGATAAAGTCGAATCAATTCGTAAGTTGTCAAAATCATCGCGTGCAGGCAATGAAGTACAACGCCAAAAGCTGTTGATGACACTGCAAAACCTATCTAATGATGAACTATTACCGGTTGCAAGAGCATTTAACCAATTTTTGAACCTGACAAACGTTGCCGAACAATATCATAGCATTTCGCCACATGGTGAAGCAGCGAGTAACCCTGTGGCACTTAAAAAGCTGTTTAGTCGTTTAAAAGAGAAAAACTTTACCGATAGTGATCTTCGTCAAGCGGTTAACCAACTGTCGATCGAATTGGTGCTAACGGCCCATCCTACTGAAATCGCACGCCGCACCTTGATCCATAAATTGGTTGAAGTGAATACCTGCTTATCACAACTCGATCATGATGATCTGGCTGATTACGAACGCAACAATATCATGCGTCGTTTACGCCAGTTGGTCGCTCAGTCGTGGCACACTGACGAAATCCGTAAAATACGTCCAACGCCAATTGATGAAGCCAAATGGGGTTTTGCCGTAGTTGAAAACTCACTTTGGGAAGCGGTTCCGGCTTTCCTACGTGAATTTAATGAGCAATTAGAAGACTCAATTGGTGCTGAACTGCCTGTCGAAGCAAACCCAATTCGTTTTACTTCTTGGATGGGGGGAGACCGCGACGGTAACCCGAATGTGACTGCGGAAGTGACTCGCCATGTATTACTACTTAGCCGCTGGAAAGCCGCAGATCTCTTTTTAAAAGATATCCAAGTGTTGGTTTCTGAACTGTCCATGACCGAAGCGACTCCTGAGTTACGGGCGCTCGCTGGGGGAGATGAGGTAGATGAACCTTACCGGCAAATTGCAAAAAATTTGCGTAGCCAACTCTTTTCCACATTAGAGTATTTAGAACGCAAGGTAAAAGGCGAACAAGCACTACCACCAGCCGATTTACTGACCGACAATGCCCAATTGTGGGATCCACTATATGCCTGTTATCAATCGTTAATGGCCTGTGGTATGAGCATTATTGCTAATGGGCAGTTACTCGATACGTTACGTCGTATACGGAGTTTTGGCTTGCAACTCGTTCGCATTGACGTTCGCCAAGAAAGTACTCGCCATACAGAAGCGCTTGCTGAATTAACGCAATATCTTGGGTTAGGGGATTATGCAGCTTGGAGTGAAGAGGAAAAACAAGCCTTTTTACTGTCTGAATTACAATCTCGTCGGCCGTTGATCCCTCGTCATTGGCAACCAAGCCCTGAAACGGCAGAAGTATTTGAAACTTGCCGCGTGATCGCAGAATCGAAAAATGACTCCATCGCAGCTTACGTCATTTCGATGGCGAAAGTTCCTTCCGATGTTCTGGCCGTTAAATTGCTCCTCAAAGAGGCGGGGGCATCCGTTCGCCTGCCTGTCGCACCTCTGTTTGAAACACTTGAAGATTTGAATAATGCTGAAAGTGTTATGCAAAAACTCTTGAGCATTGAGTGGTATCGTGAGCTGATTGATGACCGCCAAATGGTCATGATTGGCTACTCTGATTCGGCAAAAGATGCTGGGGTGATGGCGGCATCATGGGCGCAATATCGTGCACAAGATGCGCTGATTAAGTTGTGCGACAAAGAAGGGGTCACTTTAACCTTGTTCCATGGACGTGGAGGCACTATTGGCCGTGGTGGTGCGCCCGCTCATTCAGCACTCTTGTCACAACCGCCGGGCAGCCTGAAAGGGGGATTACGAGTGACTGAACAAGGTGAAATGATCCGCTTTAAGTTTGGTCTACCACAAGTGGCGATTAGCAGCCTTGCGCTGTATGCAAGCGCGATTTTAGAAGCTAATTTACTGCCGCCACCGGAGCCAAAACAAGAGTGGAAATCAGTGATGGATACCCTCTCTGACGTTTCTTGTGCGATGTACCGTGATTATGTTCGTGAGCAGCCTGATTTTGTACCTTACTTCCGCGCTGCAACACCAGAGCTAGAATTAGGCAAGTTGCCGTTGGGGTCTCGTCCGGCAAAACGCCGTCCAACGGGGGGCGTTGAGACATTACGTGCGATCCCATGGATTTTTGCATGGACACAAAATCGCCTCATGTTGCCTGCTTGGTTAGGGGCGGGAGCAGCGTTAAAATATGTGATTGAGAAAGAAGGCAAACAAGCCATATTAGATGAAATGTGGCAACAATGGCCGTTCTTTAATACCCGTATCGCCATGCTGGAAATGGTTTATGCGAAGGCTGACTTGTGGCTGGCTGAATATTATGATCACCGTTTAGTGGAGGAGCGCCTTTGGCCTCTGGGTGTGAAATTACGTGAGCAGCTCTCTGAAGATATTAAGAGTGTGCTGGCGGTGTCCAAAGATGAAGCCTTAATGGCAGACTTACCTTGGATTGCGGAGTCAATTGCTTTACGTAATGTTTATACGGACCCGTTAAACGTTTTACAGGCCGAGCTACTACACCGTTCTCGCCAGCAAGAGCATCCGGATCCTCGCGTTGAGCAAGCGTTGATGGTGACGATTGCAGGTGTTGCAGCGGGGATGCGTAATACCGGCTAGAAGATAATATTTTGGCCAGATCAATTCGCTGGTTTGGCCGATAAAATGTGCAATATCACATCACGCACGACAACAGTAAGAAGGCTGCCAAGTTGAAATGGGGCCTTCTTTTTTATTTATCTATTGACGAATAATTGACAGCGTCCGACACATTTTTCTGTATTTCGTTTTACCGCGTGATATCGCTTATCTTATTTAAATCGGCGGCAAGAATTTTACCAATATTTATGTTAAGTTGCTAAAATAGGGATTAGTTCTGTACTAAATAGAGCTAGCTCGCTCATATATCAAACTATTCACTTTCTATCGATGAATTAATGGAATGATGAATGTAGGTCAGATTCAATTTATTTCTGTTGTGCTCAACAATGGATATACGAAGGATAGAGTGTCATCACAATGCGTAAACTGATTATCTCCATTTTAGCTCTTATCATTATTATTTCGGTCATTGTCGTTACCAACTACAATAGTATTCAGCAAAATGATGAGGTTGTTGACGCTGCCGCATCCGAAGTGATTAACCAATATCAACGTCGTGCTGATCTTATTCCGAATTTAGTCAATACGGTAAAAGGTTACTCTGGTTATGAAAATAAAGTTCTCATGGAAGTTGTGAAATTAAGGACGGAAGTGGGGCAAATTAAAGTGGATGCAAGTGCATTATCAGATCCGGCTATTTTAGCGGAGTATCAAAAAGCACAAGCACAATTAGGGCAATCATTATCCCGTTTATTAGCCATATCGGAAAGTTATCCTGATCTTAAAGCCAGCCCATTATATCAAGATTTAATGACGCAACTGGAAGGCGCTGAAAATCGTATTACCGTTGCAAGGGGTCGTTATATTGAAGCCGTTCGTCAATACAATACACAAATCAGAAAGTTTCCTAGCAACTTGATTGCAAGTTATTTTGGGTATTCTGCAAAAGCGAATTTTAAAGCAGATAACGAACAGGCGATAAAAACAGTACCTACGGTGGATTTTAATTGAAATATCGGCATGTGATCTGGCTATTATTGTTCTGTGTATTTAGCAGTGGAAGCTGGGCTACGCAGCGAATCCAACTCCCTGCATTGGGTAGTGATAGGGTGCTCGACCGTGCAGGCCTATTAAGTGAGTCGCAATACCACACTTTAAATAGCCAGTTATTAAATTTTGAAAAGCAGCGTGGTGATGGCACACAATTTGTTGTTTATATTGTTCCAACTACAGGTAATGAAACAATAGAACAATTTTCATTACGCGCGTTTAATCGTTGGGGGTTAGGCCAAAAAGGCAAAAATAATGGTGTATTGCTGGTTGTATCGATAGACGATCGCAATATGCGCTTTGAAGTTGGGTATGGTTATGAAGGGGTCATGACCGATGCGATTGCTGGGCGTATCATTCGTCAAAGTATGATACCTGATTTTAAAGACAACCAGTATTACGCTGGGATCCAAAATGGCGTATCTCGTGCGATTAATGTGATGAATGAGGCACCAGACTATCAAATGGGGGAAGTGCATAATGGAATTGTGCTACCAAAGAGTGTAGAACATTATAAGCTTTTCTATTTTATATCATTTATCGCAGCTTATTTTACGATGTTATTTTATGGTACTAAAAAGCGTCGGCTATATCTTGAAAAAGAAATTTATAGCATAGAGTATGCGAGTAAATCCAAACGGGCAAAGAAACAGAAACAGTTAGCCAAGCTGAAAAAGTATTATCAATATAAATACTACTTTCCTTCGTTATTTAGTACCTTGTTGATGACGATACTCTATTATTTAGCACTCATGTTATTGGCGATATGGCTAGAAGGAGACTTTAGCCCTATTTTATTCCTGTTTGTGGCGCTATTTTTTGTGGTAGGGAGCATGTTTGCTACTCCAATACTGTTTCTTGTGATCCATACCATTTCGCCTACTTACCGACAACAACGACGGGAATGGCATGATATTTGCCGTTACTATTATTTACCCTCTTCTTTTAGCTCATCAGACTTTTCGAGTTCATCGAGTTCATCGAGTTCATCGAGTTCATCGAGTTCATCAAGTGATAGCTCCAGCGGAGGTGGTGGTGGATCCAGTGGCGGTGGCGGTGCGTCAGGGAGTTGGTAATAAAACAAGATGTATGAAGGTCGCAAAGTGCGGCCTTCATACTATTTGGAGATAGAGGCTATGGCCTTACACCAAGCGTGTGGCAAATCGCATATGTGAGTTCAGAACGGTTTAAGGTGTAGAAGTGAAAATCTTTCACCCCTTCACGGCTTAAAATTTTCACCATATCCATGGCGATTGAAGCACCCACCAAATTACGGCTTTCAGGGTCATTATCAAGGCCTTCGTACATTCTACTCATCCATGATGGAATTCGTACATTGGTTAGTTTGGCAAACCGCTCAAGTTGGCGGAAATTTGAAACAGGTAAAATACCGGGGACAATTTCAACATCAATACCTGTTGCGACGCAGCGGTCACGAAAACGCAAATAACTTTCTACATCAAAGAAAAATTGCGTAATCGCACGGTTGGCTCCTGCATCAATTTTCTTTTTCAAACTAATTAAGTCAGCCTGTGCACTTTTGGCCTCAGGGTGCACTTCGGGATAAGCCGCTACGGAGATATCAAAATCTGCCTCTGCTTTGAGCAGCTCAACGAGATCGGCTGCATACATATCTGGCTTACGGCTGTTATCGGGGAGATCACCGCGTAATGCAACAATTTGGCGGATACCGCTGTTCCAATAATCACGTGCTATTTCTCTGAGTTCATCGCGTGTTGCATCGATACAGGTTAAATGAGGCGCAGCGATTAACCCTGTTTTTTCTTTGATATCTTTAATAATGCTATGGGTTCTATCACGCTCACCTGAGTTTGCGCCATAAGTAACAGAGACAAATTTTGGTTTGAGGTTTTTCAACCTATCAATAGATTTCCAAAGGGTCTGTTCCATCTCTTCAGTGCGCGGCGGAAAAAATTCAAAAGAGACATTAATTTGTCCATCTAATTCAGCTAAATTTTGATTTAGCGCTTCGCGCTGATTTGCGTGAAAGAAACTCATACCCTGACCTCATGACTTTGTATATAGCGAAACCATTATGGTATCGATAGTTTATTATATCCATTTAAGTGTCTATACGTTTAGACGTCTAAACAAAGATTACCGGATATTCATGCAGAGTCAACACTTAAATGAAATAGTGTTGTGAGGGTTTTTCAGTCGTAACTGGAAAAAAATTCATGTTAACAAATGGCGCAATAACCCGAAGTTATTGCGCGCAACACATTTTTATTCAGTCAGGCAGAAATGTTCGATCAGTTGGCTGAGCAGTTGGCGAGTCGGTTCAATAAATTTCATATCGATAAACTCATCAGGTTGATGCGCTTGCTCAATCGAGCCAGGGCCGAGCACAAGTGTCGGACATAGCGCCTGAATAAACGGCGCTTCAGTGCAATAGTTGACCGTCTCAGCTTTCTGACCCAGTAACTGTTCAATCACAGCCACCATTTTATGATCCGTTGGGCACTCATACCCAGGAATAGGGGGATGGAGAGACTCAATTGTTAAGCGTCCTGGCCATCTTGCTTTTACAGGCTCCAACGTCTCATTTAATAGCTCATCCAAATCTTGCAAGGTCAGCCCCGGCAATGGACGAATATCCATATGTAATTCACAGCATCCACAAATACGGTTAGCCGCATCACCCCCATGAATATGACCAAAATTCATCGTCGGGTAAGGGATCACAAAAGCAGGATTGTTATAACGCTCTTTTAATGTATTACGTAGCGTCATCAGATGTGAAATAGACTCATGCATTAATTCGATAGCATTCACGCCTCTTTCTGGGTCGCTTGAATGACCTGATTGCCCCGTAATACGGATGGCATTCGAAATATGCCCTTTGTGCGCACGTATCGGTTGTAATGAGGTCGGCTCCCCAATAATGGCAAAATCAGGACGAAGTTGTGTACTGGCTGCAAAGTAACGCGCGCCTGCCATTGAGGTTTCTTCATCTGCGGTTGCAAGTATATGCAATGGGCGAGTTAATTTACGGGTATCAATATCACGTAAGGCATCGACAATGAAAGCGAAAAAACCTTTCATGTCGGCAGTGCCGAGACCGTATAACTTGCCGTCATGCTCTGATAGCGCAAAAGGGTTTTTACTCCAACGCCCTTCATCAAAAGGAACTGTATCGGTATGCCCACACAGCATTAGGCCGCCATTTCCTTCCCCTATTGAGGCAAGTAGGTTGTATTTATCACGGGTATCCGGTACAGGTTGAATATTGACCGTAAATCCGAGGGTTTCCAGCCATCCACCCAGTAATTCTACTAAGGCTTTATTACTCTGATCGAGTTGCGCATCAGTAGCACTGATAGAAGGAGTGGCAATTAATTGGCGATAAATCTCAATAAATGCAGGTAATTTAATATTCACTGTTGACAGCCTTTATCCATAATAGTATCAATATTCATGCACTTTATTTGAATAAAAATACACATTAAACTGTTTGGGTCACGAGCACAAGGTAGAAATCTATGTTGAACACACTCATTATCGGGGCCAGTGGTTATACTGGAGCGGAATTGGCAGCCTATCTGCAGCGTCATCCTGAAATAAACCTTCAGGGATTGATGGTTTCAGCGCAAAGTGCTGATGCAGGTAAGTGCTTCTCTGAGTTGCATCCCCAGTATAAAGGCATTATCGATATGCCCGTGTTGCCATTAACCGATGTTGCAGCCGCGGCACAAGGTATTGATGTTGTCTTTCTTGCAACCGCTCACGAAGTTAGCCATGACATTGCGCCTCAGTTCCTAGAAGCAGGGTGTGTCGTATTTGATCTGTCTGGGGCTTATCGTGTTCAAGATGCCGCTTTCTATCCGAAATATTATGGTTTCGAACATACAAACAGTCAGTGGTTAAATCAAGCAGTTTACGGTTTAGCTGAGTGGCAAGCCGATAAAATTCGTCAAGCACAGTTAATTGCCGTGCCGGGGTGTTATCCAACGGTTTCTCAATTAGCACTAAAACCACTGATCGACGCCAAGTTACTCGATGACCATATGTGGCCAGTGATTAATGCGACGAGTGGTGTTTCTGGGGCAGGTCGTAAGGCGTCAATGACTAACAGTTTTTGTGAAGTGAGTTTACAACCCTATGGCATCTTCACGCATCGCCATCAACCCGAAATTGCAACCCATTTAGGTCGTGAAGTTATTTTTACTCCGCACTTGGGGAATTTTTCACGCGGTATTTTGGCCACCATTACCTGCAAAGTGAATCGCGGAGTGACAGACGAACAAATTCGTCAAGTATTCAAAGATGCTTATCAAAATAAGCCATTAGTCCGTTTGTATGAAAAAGGTGTTCCTGCCCTGAAATCAGTGGTAGGCACACCGTTTTGTGATATCGGCTTTGTGTTAAAAGGTGAGCACCTGATCTTAGTCGGAACAGAAGATAACCTATTAAAAGGGGCTGCCGCGCAAGCTGTGCAGTGCATGAATATTCGTTTCGGTTTCAATGAAACGCAATCACTATTTTAGTGCCAACGAACTTATTTAAGGATAAACCCCATGCAACCATTAGTGATTAAATTGGGCGGTGTATTACTCGATAGCGAAGAAGCGCTTGAAAGATTGTTTAATGCATTACAAACCTATCGTCAATCTCATCAACGACCTTTAGTGATCGTGCATGGTGGTGGTTGCTTGGTGGATGAGCTAATGCAAAAGCTGCAACTACCGGTGGTTAAAAAGCAAGGATTGCGTGTGACGCCTGCTGATCAGATAGACATTATCACAGGCGCGTTGGCTGGCACCGCCAATAAAACATTGTTGGCGTGGGCAACGAAATATCAGTTACAAGCAGTAGGGTTATCTTTGGGGGATGGGCAAAGTGCTGTCGTCACTCAATTAAATGACGAACTTGGGCATGTCGGCGATGCAAAGCCGGGTGACGCTAAATTATTACAGCTTTTACTCGGTGCAGGCTATTTACCAATCATTAGTTCCATCGGCGTGACCGAAGAAGGGTTATTGATGAATGTTAATGCCGACCAAGCCGCAACAGCCATCGCACAAGCGTTAAATGCGGATCTCGTATTGCTATCAGATGTCAGTGGCATCCTTGATGGTAAGGGTCAAAAAATTAATGAAATGACAACGGAAAAAGCACAGAAGTTAATTGAGCAAGGCATTATCACGGACGGCATGATCGTAAAAGTTAATGCCGCATTAGAGGCAGCCAAAACATTGCAACGTCCTGTCGATATCGCCAGTTGGCGTCATGCAGAGCAACTACCAGCTCTATTTAACGGTACTGCTATTGGCACACGGATTTTAGCATCCTAAAGCGGATGCGTTTGGTTGGCGCGACCACCAAGAATGAATGAAAACTTTTTAATTGAGCGGAATCGGGATAGGTAAGTTATGAAAAAGGGCATTAAAAAAATTGTATTAGCATATTCAGGTGGTCTAGATACATCGGCAATTATTCCATGGTTAAAAGAAAACTATGATGATTGCGAAGTGGTTGCTTTCGTTGCCGATGTAGGACAAGACAGAGAAGATCTCGTTGGCGTTGAGCAAAAAGCATTGCAATCAGGTGCATCGGAATGCCATGTGGTCGATCTACGTGAAGAGTTTGTCAAAGAGTATATCTACCCAGTATTGAAAACTGGCGCGCTCTATGAGGGAAGCTACCTGTTAGGGACTTCAATGGCACGTCCTATTATTGCTAAGGCACAGGTTGAACTGGCTCTGAAAGTTGGTGCCGACGCGGTAGCGCATGGCGCAACAGGTAAAGGAAATGACCAAGTGCGTTTTGAAAGCACTTATAGCGCACTTGCGCCACAGCTAAAAGTTGTTGCGCCATGGCGTGAGTGGGATTTGCGTTCGCGTGAAGCCCTATTGGATTACCTGAAAGAGCGTCATATTCCAACGACAGCCAGTTTAGAAAAAATTTATAGTCGTGATGAAAACGCATGGCATATTTCTACCGAAGGCGGCGTATTAGAAAGCACATGGAATGCGGCAAACCAAGATTGCTGGGTCTGGACGGTCGATCCGAAAGATGCACCAGATGAAGCAGAGCTAGTGACTGTCGGTGTGAAACAAGGGGAAGTGGTTTCTGTTAATGGCCAAACATTATCTCCGCTGGGATGTCTTGAAGCTTTAAACGTCCTCGGTGCTAAACATGGCGTCGGCCGTATTGATATTGTTGAAAACCGTTTAGTTGGTATGAAGTCTCGTGGCTGTTACGAAACCCCAGGAGGCACCATCATGATGGCTGCTTTACGTGGCATTGAGCAACTCGTTCTCGATCGCGACAGCTTTAAATGGCGTGAGCAACTAGGCTTAGAAATGTCCTACGTGGTTTATGATGGTCGTTGGTTTGCGCCTTTGCGTCATTCACTGCAAGCAGCAGCAGAATCTTTAGCGCAAGACGTTACTGGTGAAGTGGTTCTGAAATTGTATAAAGGCCAAGTAACTGCTATCCAGAAAAAAGCAGATAACAGCTTATATTCTGAAGAGTTCGCAACATTTGGTGAAGATGAAGTTTATGATCACAGCCATGCTGGTGGCTTTATCCGTTTGTATTCTCTTTCGTCGCGTATTCGTGCGCTAAAAGGGCAGAACAAAGCGAAATAGTTTTATTGATGTACACTTCCCGACAGCTATTTGCTGTCGGGTATCACATTTATTTTATCAATCAGATAGGGATCAGTTATGGCACTTTGGGGTGGACGTTTTAGTCAAGAAGCCGATCAGCGGTTTAAACAATTTAATGATTCATTGCGTTTCGATTATCGCTTAGCGCAGCAAGACATTATTGGTTCGGTTGCATGGTCAAAAGCGTTGGTCACTGTTGGGGTGCTATCAGAGGCGGAGCAGCAATCTCTTGAGCAAGCGCTAAATGCCTTATTAAAAGAGGTGCAAGATGATCCTGAGCGCATTTTACAGAGCGATGCTGAGGATATTCATAGCTGGGTTGAAGGTAAACTGATTGATAAAGTAGGTGATTTAGGTAAAAAACTGCACACTGGACGTAGTCGTAACGACCAAGTTGCCACCGATTTAAAATTATGGTGTAAAGATCAAGTCGCGCTATTGTTAGAAGCTGTGGTAGAACTGCAAAAAGCGTTAGTGATCACCGCGGAAAATAACCAAGATGCGGTCATGCCCGGTTATACCCACTTGCAACGTGCACAACCAGTGACTTTTGCTCATTGGTGTTTAGCGTATAGTGAAATGTTAGCGCGTGATGAAAGTCGTCTAAAAGATACATTAAAACGTTTAGATGTTAGTCCGCTAGGTTGTGGGGCTTTAGCGGGAACTGCTTATGATATCGACCGTGAGCAACTGGCATCGTGGCTAGGTTTCTCATCGGCAACGCGTAATAGCCTTGATACAGTTTCAGATAGGGATCATGTTCTCGAATTATTATCCGATGCAAGTATTGGTATGGTGCATTTATCCCGTTTTGCAGAGGATCTTATTTTCTTTAACAGTGGTGAGGCGGGGTTTGTTGAACTTTCAGATAAAGTCACTTCAGGCTCTTCATTAATGCCACAAAAGAAAAATCCTGATGCACTTGAGTTGATCCGTGGTAAGTGTGGTCGTGTACAAGGGGCATTAACAGGAATGATGATGACCTTAAAAGGATTACCGCTAGCCTACAATAAAGATATGCAAGAGGACAAAGAAGGATTGTTCGACGCTCTTGATACTTGGTTAGACTGTCTCCATATGGCGGCTCTGGTGCTTGATGGTATTCAAATTCGTCGAAATCGTTGTGAAGAAGCCGCAAAACAAGGCTATGCCAATGCTACTGAGCTGGCGGATTACCTTGTTGCTAAAGGCGTTCCTTTCCGTGAATCTCACCATATTGTCGGCGAGGCGGTGGTTGCTGCGATTAGCCAAGGGAAAGCATTGGAAGAGATGGCATTAAGTGATTTGCAAAAATTCAGTGATACTATCCAACTCGATGTGTATCAGATCCTCTCATTGCAATCTTGTCTAGATAAGCGTTTAGCAAAAGGCGGAGTTTCAAAGGAACAAGTCGCTAAGGCAATTACGGAGGCTAAAGCACGTTTAGGGATTTAACTCATTGAATTTGCAAGATAGTGTTTAAAGTGGGATAAAATGGCGGGGTAGATAACTACCCCGTACATGCGATTAAAAGTTTAATACTTAAATATAGTTAATTGTTAAAAGGCCTAACAGTATCCTTTCGCCAATCCAGTTATAAATATAAGCTCCTAGACCATCGTTAATTATTTCCCAATTTTTAGAATCTCATTGTTCCTTAAGATCTCATCTTTCTTGGGTCATATTTGCTTTGTCATTTAAGCAATTAAATATTAACTATCGATTTCAAGAGCCATTCGTACAGGATAGAGCCTGTCAGAACAGTCACTCTAATGTATGCTTATTTTATTGAACCTGTATCAGCAACGCTGAATGCAGGGCGAGTAATAATACCATTAATGAGCAAATAAGACTCTTTTCAGATTTAAGTGTAACGCTTTCATACTTAAAACCTATTGCTGAATTATGGTTTATAACTAACTGTTTTTGATTGCCTTTTACTATATTAGAGGTATTTAACTGAAACCATAGCTAAGCCTTTTTCTTTATTAGTCCAATTAAGAATCTATCCCAAAAGGAATTGTCAGATAATACATAATGATAATTTATGAGGGCAAAGCATGGTGGGTAACAAGTGGCAAATCAGTGATGAACTCTGGGAGAAAATGGCTCCTCTCATCCCGGAGCATAGAACTCAACACCCGCTGGGTACACACCGCAAGCGGGTTGATAATCGCGCTGCAATGAACGCCATTTTCTTCGTACTCAGGATGGGTTGCCAGTGGAATGCGCTAAATGCCACCGGTATATGCTCGTCAAGCTCTGCTCATCGCCGATTTCAGGAGTGGCGGGATGCTGGCGTATTTGAACGCTTCTGGCAAAACGGGTTGCTTGCTTGCGAACAGTTGGACGCTATTGACTGGTCGTGGCTGTCGATGGATGGTTGTATGACCAAATCACCGCTGGCAGGCTCAAAAAAACAGGCAAGAACCCAACAGACCGAGGGAAACGGGGCGTAAAGCGCAGTCTGATGACTGACGGGAACGGGCTTCCGCTTGCACTGGTTGTCGCTGGAGCAAATACGCACGACATAAAGCTGGTTGCGGATACGCTCGATGCCCTCCAGACGGGCAGACCGGGCAAGGGGCTCCGGTTGTGCATGGACAAAGGGTATGAAGCGGAATGGTTGGGAGCGTATCTGAAAAGTCGTCGCTATGAACCTCATATCCAGTCACGGAAGGATGAATCAGAAGCCATCAAAAACACGGATTTTAAGGCCCATCGCTGGGTTGTAGAGAGAACACACAGTTGGATGAATCGCTACCGTCGTGTCCTGACTCGTTGGGAGAAGAAGGTCGAGAATTATGAGGCGATGCTGCATTTTGTCTGTGGTATCATTGTCTGGAATAAAATCCTATTGGGATAGGTTCTAAATTGATAAATGCTGCGGTTGTCTTCAGTTTTCTTCCATTCGCTAGATGGTGATTGCTTTGTATAATTAAAACTTGATGTTTTTACTTTATTCTCTTCACTATTATAACAATTTAATTGAGCATTGTTGTTATTAAAAGAATAGTTGCAAGGAGGATATACAATCATTGCTTTAAATGTAATTGTTGTGCTATTAGTTTTTGCTTGAACGTTAGTTGTAAATAAAGCAGTTGCGATCAGAGCAAAAGATAACGCTGTTTTGATTGTATTCTTAATCATGGTATTAGTCCTCGATATATATTTAAGTAACTTAATTCGCTTATATTGTTTCCACAAGTTTGGATGAAGCGAATTATATAGATTAAAGTTTGCTTTGGGTGTTAATTTTAAAAAGCAAATGTGAGTAAATATATTTGAAATTGATTAATAATATTGATTGTACGCATTCCCTCCCAATTAAGATAATTAGAGTTTAATTCTGTGTATAATGACTCATTGTAGGTATTTGGCTTTATATGCTTCTTTTTGTCTCCTTTTTGATGGTTTTATCTGTTGATGTAGAGGCGATTTTGGTTGTCTTTTTAATTAGAAATATAAAGTAAATTGCAATGATTTTTTATTTATTTTTTAATGGAAATTAATAAAACAATGATAAAAATAAACATAATGTATCTAAATATTTCATCGAGTAAGTGAATTATTAAATTACGCCATCTACGATTTATTCTGTTTTCACTGTAATCAAACGGTGACAGATTGAAATACGCATATTGCGATTAATTGTTTTATTTTTAATTTTTAGATGAAGCTTCTTTATATAACGATAGCGTTATACCTATTCGATAAAAATTGACTGACTAAAATGAAATTGGCCTACTTTTTTGTATTAAACGGTTTATGTGTCGGTGTTGGCCTGCATACTTACACTATCTTGTTTTGCATGATGTCATGTTCTTAGCATAGCGGTGTATCTCATCATGAAAGTGATAGCATCAATCATCGAACTTGGTTTGCTTTTCTATTTGTGACTAAGAGATATCATTAGGGCAGATAATCGTTGCCCAAAACGATGAATGCGTTGTTTATCGAGTAATTCTGTCGTGAGCAAGGCGTTTGAAATCTACTCACTCGATAAATGAATGTGAGTGGGTTTAGTTGATGGCTCAAGGTACGTTGTATGCTTTTCATAGCGTTTCTCCTTTAGCTATACCCACATCAGGTGTTCAGCATTCAAGAAAATCACTATTCCATTAACGTCAACCTTCCTTTTCCTTTTGTGTCTCTATTTTTCTCCTTCTTGTTTACATAAATATAGCTCTATTTGATAAATTTAAAGTCCTTTTAGGTTAATAATATGTTGCAAAATATTGGCGTAAAATATTGAAAATAATTACTTTGATGATGTTTTTGTGGAGTTAAATTTCATTTATTTTTAATAATTCAGTTTGATATTTTATCACCTGTGGTGTTTTTTTGAGCGTAGCCTGAGTAACTAAATCAAAAACAATAATGTAAATAATGTGTTGCTATATGATGAATAATTGTTTCTATTTTTTGCATTTAGGGTGAAATTTTATTTCATGCAAAATATAAAAAATAATAATTATTTCAATTGATTATATTATTTTATCCCTATTTTTTTAATTCATAACTAGTCACTTAAATTTACATTTTGATATAAATTGAGTGAGCGAGACAAAATGTCACGTTGCAAATGATGAAGAATTATTGAACATGTCAATTCTAATTGATAGTTAAAAGCATTAGATATCTGGTATACTGATTGGCAGTTTATATTAAGAAGGGCGACAAAATGAACATTCGCGATCTGGAATATTTAGTGGCATTAGCTGAGCATAAGCATTTTCGTCGTGCAGCAGACTCTTGTCATGTGAGTCAACCAACATTGAGTGGCCAAATACGTAAGCTAGAAGAAGAACTTGGGGTTATGTTACTAGAAAGGACTAGCCGCAAGGTTTTATTTACTCAACAAGGATTGCTACTTGTTGAACAAGCAAGGACGATTTTACGCGAAATTAAAGTTTTACAGGAAATGGCGGCTCTACAGGGGGAAAGCATGTCTGGCCCTTTACATATAGGGTTGATCCCAACGATCGCGCCTTATCTTTTGCCCCTTATCATTCCTGAATTGCACAAGCTCTTCCCTAAACTTGAAATTTACCTACATGAAGAACAGACACAGCAACTGTTGGCTCAGTTGGATAGCGGTAAATTAGATTGTGCTATTTTGGCGCAAGTGAAAGAAACAGATCCTTTTATTGTTGTACCCTTGTTTGAAGAGCCAATGAAGCTCGCCATCTATGAAGGTCACTCATGGCAGGGGCGTGACACTATCGAGATGAATGAGCTATCTGGCGAGAAATTATTAATGTTGGAAGATGGCCACTGCTTACGTGACCAAGCGATGGGCTTTTGTTTTCAAGCGGGTGCTAAAGAAGATACACATTTCCGAGCAACAAGCCTAGAAACGCTGAGAAATATGGTGGCAGCAGGAAGTGGAATTACATTATTGCCTGATTTGGCCGTGCCTCATGAATCCTGCCGTGATGGTATTTGCTATCTGAACTGTATTCATCCAGAGCCGAAACGTACAGTAGTATTAGTTTATCGCCCAGGCTCACCGTTACGTGGTCGCTATGAACAGCTTGCTGAGGCTATTTATAATTTGATGAGTAGCTATTACAGTAATAAAGCGCGCTAATAAGTAGGGTGTGGCTAGAGAAGTGATTGCCGTATTAGGTTCGGCAATCACTTAATAGCTTAAAACAGGCGGTTTAAGCCATTTAATGCGGCAACGCGGAATGCTTCTGCCATCGTAGGATAGTTGAAGGTCGTATTCACAAAATACTCGATGGTATTTCCTTCCCCTTTCTGTTCCATAATAGCCTGACCGATATGAATAATTTCAGCGGCTCTTTCCCCGAAACAGTGGATGCCTAAAATTTGCAATGTTTCACGGTGGAATAAGATCTTCAGACTGCCCACGTTCATACCTGCAATTTGGGCGCGTGCTAAATGTTTAAATTGAGCACGTCCGACTTCATAGGGGATCTTCATCGCTGTCAATTCTTGCTCTGTTTTACCAACAGAACTAATTTCAGGGATGGTATAGATGCCGGTAGGAATATCTTCAACTAAGTGTGCATTACCTAAGTCTTCTGCTATAGCTCGAGCGGCAATACGACCTTGGTCATAGGCAGCAGATGCAAGGCTTGGATAGCCAATAACATCACCAACAGCATAAATATGTTCATTAGAAGTGCGGTAAGCGCTATCGACTTTAATCAAGCCACGGTTATCTGCTTCAATACCCACATTCGCTAAACCTAACTTATCCGTATTCCCCGTGCGACCATTCGCATACAGTAAACAGTCTGCTTTGACTTTTTTACCTGATTTAAGATGGACAATCACGCCATCAGGAACACCTTCAATTTTTTCATACTCTTCATTATGACGAATAACGATACCGCTATTCCAGAAGTGATAAGAAAGTGCATCTGACATTTCTTGATCTAAAAAGGCAAGTAAGTGATCGCGTGTGTTGATTAAATCAACTTTGACACCTAACCCGCGAAAGATAGACGCATATTCACAACCAATCACCCCTGCACCATAAATAATCACGTGGCGTGGTTCATGGGTTAGATTTAGGATGGTATCACTGTTGTAAATACGAGAGTGGTTAAAATCGACATCGGATGGGCAATAAGGACGCGACCCTGTCGCAATTACGATATTATCTGCACTGAGAACATCGCAACTACCGTCGGAATAGCGAACACTCACATGGCGTTCATCAATAAAAGTGGCTTCACCAGAGAACATTTGGCAGCCATTACGCTCATAAAAACCTTGGCGCATACGAGTTTGTTGACTGATCACGCTTTCAGCATGCTTGAGGATTTCAGAGAAAGAGGAGCGTAAGGAGCGAGAATTATCGCTGTAGAGTGGATTTTGGTTAAATTCGATAATTCGGCTAACTGCATGGCGGAGGGCTTTGGAGGGAATGGTTCCCCAGTGGGTACAGCCACCGCCGACACTATCATAACGTTCTATGACGGCGACGTTTTTTCCTTGCTTCACCAGTCCCATGGCGGCGCCTTCTCCACCCGGCCCGGAACCAATGACAATTGCATCAAAATGGATGTGTTGCATGAGGTAAGACCTGCTCTAAAACAAAATGACAACATGATGTTAGCATATCCGCCGATTATTTACCCGCTTTACTCATGTACTTTTAATTAATGGCTTTATTTAATGTTTTTATTTTGAAGCGTATTCACAAAAAAGCTTTTTTATTGCTTAGCGAGTTCTCTAACCAAATGACGGGAAATTAAGCACGGTTCTACGAATAAAAAGCCTTCACCTATTGAAAAATGATTTAGTGAAATTCTGAAAAGCGGTAATCTGTACACTTAATCGCTTTTTCCCTCAAACAGCCTAATAAATTTGAGGTATGCTAGAGAGGTGGTCACACCCAAGTTTTCATATTTTGGTATATTAATGGCTGTTTAATGACATAGAAATCAGGATCACCGTGAGCAATCATATTGGCGTTAGAGCAAAACAGAAAGAAAAAACTCGTCGTTCGCTCATTGAAGCCGCATTTAGCCAATTAAGTGCAGAACGTAGTTTTACAAGCCTTAGCTTACGCGAAGTTGCGCGTGAGGCAGGTATTGCACCCACTTCATTTTATCGTCATTTCAAAGACGTTGATGAGTTAGGGCTGACTATGGTTGATGAAAGTGGTTTGATGTTACGCCAGCTTATGCGACAAGCAAGGCAGCGTATCGCGAAGGGCGGTAGTGTGATCCGAACGTCAATCTCAACTTTTATGGAATTTATCGGTAATAACCCCAATGCCTTTAGGTTATTATTGCGAGAGCGCTCTGGTACTTCTGCTGAGTTTCGTGCTGCAGTTGCACGGGAAATCCAACATTTTATTGCTGAATTAGCAGATTACCTTGAACAAGAAAGCCATATGCCACGCTATTTTACAGAGCTACAAGCAGAGTCTATGGTGACCATCGTGTTTAGCGCGGGTGCAGAAGCGCTTGATATCGATGAAGAAAAAAGGCGGCATCTGGAAGAACGGCTTGTACTTCAGTTACGCATGATCGCAAAAGGTGCGTATTACTGGTATCGCCGTGAACAAGAAAAACAAAATCAAACTGACCCCGATCTCACTAAATAATATAAGGAGAATCAATGACGGAACACAATCGCAATGAGAAAAGCACGTTACTATTAGCATTAGTGATTGGCTTATCAACTCACGGAACTTTCTCTGCTCTGTTTAACTCCTTAGTAGAGTTTTCTATTTTCCCTGTTATTAGTTTAATCGTCGCAATTTATTGTTTACATCAACGTTATTTGCATCATGCGATGCCTATCGGTCTACCTAAGTTTGTTGTAGGTAACTTTTTCTTAGGGCTATTTGCTTATGCAGCTATCTTACGAGTACAACATCCTGACGTAGGTTCGAGTTTTATTCCTTCAATCATTATTGTCGCGCTCGCGTTGTGGATGTACACAAGTTGGAAGGCACGTAAACAAGAACAAAAAGAGCTTGCAGAAGAAAACGAAGCTGAAGTTTAATCGCGTTTCCAAACCGCTCTAACCAATAACGCCGCTATGCCAACATTGCGGCGTTTGTGTATTTTATGGGAGCAAAACACGAATAATTTCTTAACCAAATTTTCATCTTCCACTCGCAATAAAATAATCGCCAGTTAGCTACGGTGTATATTAAAAATAGCAAGGTTGCCACCTGACTTAATGAATAAAAACAACAGGTGGCAAGTAAGATTTAGCGGCGTGTCAGCAGCACACCACTTTCCATATGATGGGTATATGGGAATTGGTCAAATAGAGCGAGTTTTTTGATTTTATGGGTCGCATTCAGGACAGACAAATTATCGCATAGGGTTTCCGGATTACAGGAAATATAGAGAATATTGTCATATTCTTGCACAAGCTGAACGGTTTTATCATCTAACCCGCTTCTTGGTGGGTCAACAAATATGGTGTTGCATTGGTAATCTGCTAGGTTAATGCCATCGAGTCTTTTAAATTCACGCACTCCTCGCATGGCTTGTGTAAAGTCTTCTGCTGACATGCGAATAATTTGTACATTATCGATTTGGTTTGCCGCAATATTATATTGCGCGGCTGCTACCGATGGCTTGGCTATTTCAGTGGCTAAGACTCGTTCAAAGTTTTGTGCTAAAGCCAGTGAAAAGTTGCCATTTCCACAATAAAGCTCCAGTAGATCGCCAGTTGCCCCTTGAGTGGCATCAATCGCCCATTCCAACATTTTAATGTTTACTTGAGCGTTTGGCTGAGTAAAGCTATTTTCTACTTGGCGATAAATCATATTTTTGCCATTCACCGGCAAAATTTCATCAACATAATCGTTGTCTAACATGATTTTGGTTTTTGAAGCGCGGCCGATAAGCTGTAAATCAAAACCTTTATTGATTAACGTTGTTTTTAATTGTTTGGCTGCTTCAATCCACTCTTCAGTGAGTTTTTTATGGTAAAGCAAAGAGACAATTAATTTATTACTCAGCGTCGAGAGATAATCAATTTGGAAAAGTTTATGGCGTAAAAGCGCATTTTCTTTTATCAGTGGCAAAATTTCAGCCATGATATTGTTGATCAGTTGGCTTGCTACAGGAAATTGATCGATACGCACACGCTCTTTAGTCTCTTTATCAAACATGATGTGAAATAAGTCATCACCATCATGCCATACTCGAAACTCTGCGCGCATACGATAATGAGATTCTGGTGAGGTAAATACCTCAGGTTCCATTGCCGTATAGGGGGCCATCATCGTTTTCAGACGTTCTACTTTTTCTGCAAGTTGCAGTTCATAGTGTTCAGTATTCATTAGTGTGGCCCTATTCATAAAAAACAGTAAAAAAATAACATCAGGGGCGAAATTGTAGGGCAAGTGGGGCAGATGTCCAGTTTTTGATTCCACATCGCATAGACACATACCTTCAATCCATTTAGGATAATGCGACTATGGTCGTAAAGAGTAAATAGGGAACTCGGTGTAAGTCCGAGACTGACGCGCAGCGGTGATGAAGGAAAAAAGAGATACAACACTGTTATTAATTAATGGGAAGTTGCCTCTATAGTTAATTTTTACCCAGATGGGTATGACTTCTCAGTCCGAAGACCTGCCATAGTTTAATCGCTTTGTTGGATATTAGCGCGGATCTGATATTCGGCCTCGCGGAATTTTAATCTCATTGATATTCCGGATTTATTATAATGAATAAGAGTAAGTTACTACCGCTATCGGTTGCTGCTATGGCAGTGTTGTGTGGTATTTCTTCTTTAGCAAGCGCAAACAATAAATCAGATGAAATGGTTGTGTCAGCGAATCGCTTTGAGCAGCCCATTTCATCAATACTGGCCCCTGTGACGGTCGTTACGCGTGAAGACATTGATCATTGGCAGTCTAATACTGTGATTGATGTATTAAGGCGGCTACCGGGTGTGGATATTGCGCAGTATGGTGGTATAGGACAGCAGAGCTCCCTCTTTATTAGAGGCTCAGAGTCTCGCCATGTATTGGTATTAATTGATGGTGTTCGTTTAAACCAAGCGGGTATTTCTGGCTCATCAGATATGAGCCAAATTCCTATCTCTTTAGTTCAGCGAATCGAATATATTCGTGGAGCAAGATCGGCTGTTTATGGCTCGGATGCAATTGGTGGTGTTGTTAATATTATTACTCGCCGAGATAATGTAGGAACCACATTAAATGCGGGTATTGGTTCTTATGGTTATCAGAATTATAACGGCTCAACTCAACAGAAAATCGGTGAAAATACAACAGTAACCGCTGCCGCAGCTTATACCTATACAAAAGGATTTGATCTAGCACCTAAGGACGTTAGTCCACGTGACTACGATAAAGATGGTTTTCTTAATAAATCATTATGGCTAGGTGTGGAGCATCAGTTATCATCTGAAATATCAGCTTATGCGAGAGCATATGGATATGATAATAGAACTCGTTATGATGCCTCTGAATACTCAGGTGTGCGGGTAGATACCCGTAAACTTTATAGCCGTACATATGAAACTGGGGTTAAATATCATCAAAACCAATACTCAACCTCACTATCCGGAAGCTATAGTTACGTTAAAGATTACAATTTTGATCCAAGGCAAGGGCAGTATGCTAGCTCTTCTAATCTAGATGAATCAAAGCAGTATAATATTCAGTGGGGTAACAATTATCGTTTAGATAAAGGTAATATTAGTGCGGGTATAGATTATCAGCGCCAAAGCATAGAGCCTAACGGCTATGCTTTAATAACTAAAAAAGAAACCATGAATAACACGGGGCTCTATTTGACGGGGCAATACTCGTTTGTTGATTCTGTTATAGCTGAAGCCGCCGTTCGCACGGATCATCATTCAGAATTTAATTGGCATACGTCATGGCAATCAGGGCTGAGCTGGGAATTTTATGATGGGTATAAACTGGTTGGATCATACGCAACAGCATATAAAGCACCTAATCTAAGTCAACTGTACGCATATTCTTCATCAAATTGGGGAACAACAAAAGGTAATCCGAACTTAAAACCAGAAGAAAGTAAGCAGTGGGAAATTGGTGTTGAAGGAATAACGGGACCGCTATTCTGGCAAATTAATGCTTATCATAATGATATTGATAACCTGATTGAATATAAATATGGCGATTTTATCAGTACATATGAAAATATTGGAAAAGCAGAAATTAAAGGTATCGAGTGGGTTGGTGAATTTAGCACTGGTTTTTTACATCATCAATTAACATACCAATATGTCGATCCCAGAAATAAAAAGACGAACCGCGAATTCAGATAATAAGTGCAACGCTCGGTCATGTTAGATGGAAGGACGGTTAGCTACTGATAAGCTATCCTGCTCTTCCGACCAAAGATGAGCGAGTAAGTATGAAGTATCAGCAACTAACCGAAGGACAACGATACCAGATATCGATACTGCGTGAGGATAATTTATCCTGCCATGAGATAGGTATCCGTATCGGTGTAAGCAAGTCCACGGTCTCCCGTGAACTGAGGCGTAACACTTCAGATACTGGTTATAACCCACAACAGGCACACCAGAAGTGCTGTGATAGGCGGCTGTCATCTGCCAAAAGGACAATTCCTCAGCAGACCATAGATTTCGTGATATTTGCTCTGGAGTGGAAGTGGAGTCCTGAGCAAATAAGTGCAATTGGCAGCATTATTGGTCTTAGCGTCAGCCATGAATGGATTTACCAGTATATCTATGCGGATAAGCGTAGCGGTGGCGAGTTGTACAGGCATCTTAGGCAGGGCAAACGGCGATATCGTAAGGGCTACGGGCAGAAACGAGGGCGCATCCCTGATGCGGTATCCATTGAGCTACGGCCGTCAGTCGTCGATGACCGTAGCCGTCTGGGGGACTGGGAGGCCGATTTGGTGCAGGGTAAACAGGGCACTGGTGCTATCGTGACACTGGCAGAACGCAAAAGCCGTATTTACCTGACAAAAAAGGTGTTTTCAAAGGATGCGGTGGAAGTCAGTAAGGCCATTATCTCACTGCTGAGTGAGTATCAGGATGTATGTCACACAATAACGTTCGATAACGGTCTAGAGTTTAGTGAGCACAAGGCGATAGCAGAAGCACTGAACGCAGATACGTACTTTGCCCATCCGTATGCCTCGCATGAGCGTGGGCTGAACGAGAATACGAATGGGTTGTTAAGACAGTTTATCCCGAAAGGAACAGACCTGCGGACAGTGACAGAAGAAGACTTACAACGCTATCAGGGAGCGTTGAACAGCAGGCCACGCAAGTGTCTGGGGTTCAGACAACCTTCGGTGGTGTTTGCGGAGCTAAGAAAGGCGGCTTAGCGTTGCACTTCGGACTTGAATCCGCCAACAAAGTATTGGAGCGCCGAGCTAAGCAACAAGTGAAATACCAATTAGATTGGAATATTGCTGAGGTAGATATGGGGCTAACTTATCACTATATAGGTTCGCGTTATGATAATGACTTTTCCCAATCACCATCAAAACGTCTAAAACAAGGGGGGGTTAGCCTTTGGGATCTCACGGCGGCATATCCAATCACTTCACAGCTCACAATTCGTGGTAAAATAGCTAATATGTTCGATAAAGACTATGAGACCGCGTATGGTTATCGCACCGCTGGAAGAGAATATTTCCTTACAGGAAGCTACAACTTCTAATCACAACCTATCTATTCGCCCGACCATCCTTGTGTTTGATTCAGGGGTGGGGGGGCTATCTGTATATCGGGAAGTCAAAAAATTACTCCCTAACGCACATTATATATATGCATTCGATAATGAAGCCTTCCCCTATGGCGAAAAGAGTGAAGAATTTATTATCGATAGGGTGTATCAACTCGTTGATGCTATTGCGAAAAAACACCCTTTAACGATAGCAATTATTGCCTGTAATACAGCCAGTACCGTGAGCTTACCGAACCTTAGAGCCCATTTTCGTTTCCCAGTGGTTGGTGTCGTGCCAGCAATTAAACCTGCGACTAAATTAACGCGAAATGGTGTTGTTGGATTGCTTGCAACCAAAGGAACGGTGAATCGCGAATATACTAAAGAGCTAATTGAACGGTTTGCAACAGATTGCAAAGTGCTCTCGCTGGGTTCTGCCGACCTTGTTCAACTAGCGGAAAGAAAATTACATGGCGAACAAATTCCGCTAGATGAAATTGCCAATGCAGTGAAGCCATGGTTAAGAATGCCTGAACCTCCTGATACGGTGATCTTGGGTTGTACGCATTTCCCTCTATTAATAGAAGAACTCGAACAAGTGCTACCAGATGGCACAAGATTTGTTGATTCAGGGGCGGCGATCGCGAGACGTGCGGTTTGGCTGATTAATAATCAAGCAGAAGAAGTGATTGATAGTCAAGAAAAAGACTTTGCATATTGCCTTTTAATGAATGATGCCGCTTTAGCATTACAACCTGTATTAGCCGCCGAAGGGTTCAATAGGCTACAAAAACTGGTGATTTAAGCTAAATTTGATGGTAATCTGAGCAAACGAAAAAAAAACGTAAAAAAGGGGTTGCCAGAATTTTCTGACTCCCTATAATGCGCCTCCACTGACCGACGATGAGCCGACACTGAATGTGATGGCAAGCCCAACAGGCTAACGAAGGCAGGCGAGAGATTCTGAAAAGAATAAGCGAAAAAAAGCTTGACTCTCGATGAGGAAAGCGTAATATACGCCACCTCGCGACAACGACCTAACTGGTTAATATCGAAAGATAAAGTCGCAACGCTCTTTAACAATTTATCAGACAATCTGTGTGGGCACTCACAGGACACTATCAAAAAAATATTTGATTTTAAAGTCTTGAAGAGTGACTAACACGTTAATTCATATATGAAAGAATGTAGTCAGTTTAATTCTTTGAGCATCAAACACTTTTAATTGAAGAGTTTGATCATGGCTCAGATTGAACGCTGGCGGCAGGCCTAACACATGCAAGTCGAGCGGTAACAGGGGAAGCTTGCTTCCCGCTGACGAGCGGCGGACGGGTGAGTAATGTATGGGGATCTGCCCGATAGAGGGGGATAACTACTGGAAACGGTGGCTAATACCGCATAATCTCTTAGGAGCAAAGCAGGGGACCTTAGGGCCTTGCGCTGTCGGATGAACCCATATGGGATTAGCTAGTAGGTAAGGTAATGGCTTACCTAGGCGACGATCCCTAGCTGGTCTGAGAGGATGATCAGCCACACTGGGACTGAGACACGGCCCAGACTCCTACGGGAGGCAGCAGTGGGGAATATTGCACAATGGGCGCAAGCCTGATGCAGCCATGCCGCGTGTATGAAGAAGGCCCTAGGGTTGTAAAGTACTTTCAGTCGGGAGGAAGGCGTTGATGTTAATACCATCAACGATTGACGTTACCGACAGAAGAAGCACCGGCTAACTCCGTGCCAGCAGCCGCGGTAATACGGAGGGTGCAAGCGTTAATCGGAATTACTGGGCGTAAAGCGCACGCAGGCGGTTAATTAAGTTAGATGTGAAATCCCCGGGCTTAACCTGGGAATGGCATCTAAGACTGGTTAGCTAGAGTCTTGTAGAGGGGGGTAGAATTCCATGTGTAGCGGTGAAATGCGTAGAGATGTGGAGGAATACCGGTGGCGAAGGCGGCCCCCTGGACAAAGACTGACGCTCAGGTGCGAAAGCGTGGGGAGCAAACAGGATTAGATACCCTGGTAGTCCACGCTGTAAACGATGTCGATTTGGAGGTTGTTCCCTAGAGGAGTGGCTTCCGGAGCTAACGCGTTAAATCGACCGCCTGGGGAGTACGGCCGCAAGGTTAAAACTCAAATGAATTGACGGGGGCCCGCACAAGCGGTGGAGCATGTGGTTTAATTCGATGCAACGCGAAGAACCTTACCTACTCTTGACATCCAGAGAATTTAGCAGAGATGCTTAAGTGCCTTCGGGAACTCTGAGACAGGTGCTGCATGGCTGTCGTCAGCTCGTGTTGTGAAATGTTGGGTTAAGTCCCGCAACGAGCGCAACCCTTATCCTTTGTTGCCAGCGATTCGGTCGGGAACTCAAAGGAGACTGCCGGTGATAAACCGGAGGAAGGTGGGGATGACGTCAAGTCATCATGGCCCTTACGAGTAGGGCTACACACGTGCTACAATGGCGTATACAAAGAGAAGCGACCTCGCGAGAGCAAGCGGAACTCATAAAGTACGTCGTAGTCCGGATTGGAGTCTGCAACTCGACTCCATGAAGTCGGAATCGCTAGTAATCGTAGATCAGAATGCTACGGTGAATACGTTCCCGGGCCTTGTACACACCGCCCGTCACACCATGGGAGTGGGTTGCAAAAGAAGTAGGTAGCTTAACCTTCGGGAGGGCGCTTACCACTTTGTGATCCATGACTGGGGTGAAGTCGTAACAAGGTAACCGTAGGGGAACCTGCGGTTGGATCACCTCCTTACCGTTGAAGTGTTTTGTGAAGTGTTCACACAGATTGTCTGATGAAAAGTAGAGCAATAGGCTATACGTGGGAGACTTATTCAAAAGAATAGGGCTTACATGAAATGGGCCACAACGGTGTTGTGCAATATTTTATGTCCCCTTCGTCTAGAGGCCTAGGACACCGCCCTTTCACGGCGGTAACAGGGGTTCGAATCCCCTAGGGGACGCCAATTGCGCCGATATCGAGTGAAAGACGATGTCCTCAATAATGATTAAGCTAATTCAGTGAGTTAGCTTAACAATTATGCTCTTTAACAATCTGGAACAAGCTGAAAATTGAAACAACGCACATTGTTTATCGCTTAAACAATGTGAGAGTCTCTCAAAATTTCAAACCTGAAATTTTCGGTCATTCAAACGAGTGGCATGAGCGAGCAGGGTGAAATTCAAGGCGGACAGCGCGCAGCAAGCGCAGCGTACATGAGTACGTGTGCATTGCGAGCACTGCCAACGCAGAAGTTCACCACGCACAGCCATGACAGTCAGGTGATCGTTGAAACAATTTCGGGTTGTGAGGTTAAGCGACTAAGCGTACACGGTGGATGCCTAGGCAATCAGAGGCGATGAAGGACGTGCTAATCTGCGAAAAGCGTCGGTAAGGTGATATGAACCGTTATAACCGACGATGTCCGAATGGGGAAACCCAGTGCAATTCGTTGCACTATCGTTTGATGAATCCATAGTCAAACGAGGCGAACCGGGGGAACTGAAACATCTCAGTACCCCGAGGAAAAGAAATCAACCGAGATTCCCCTAGTAGCGGCGAGCGAACGGGGAGCAGCCCAGAGTCTTAATCAGCATCAGCATCAGGAGAACGGTCTGGAAAGGCCGGCAATAAAGGGTGATAGCCCCGTATCCGAAGGTGTTGGTGTTGTGAACTCGATGAGTAGGGCGGGACACGTGTTATCCTGTCTGAATATGGGGGGACCATCCTCCAAGGCTAAATACTCCTGATTGACCGATAGTGAACCAGTACCGTGAGGGAAAGGCGAAAAGAACCCCGGCGAGGGGAGTGAAATAGAACCTGAAACCGTGTACGTACAAGCAGTGGGAGCCCCACCACTAAGCCAGTGGTGAGTCATCACAGCGTCATCCTTACTTGATGGCGGTTGGCGGAACGTCCTTTGTGACGCCCAACCGAAAAAAATCAAGCAAAGGGGGCTTAGTGGTGGGGTGACTGCGTACCTTTTGTATAATGGGTCAGCGACTTATATTCTGTAGCAAGGTTAACCGTATAGGGGAGCCGTAGGGAAACCGAGTCTTAACTGGGCGAATGAGTTGCAGGGTATAGACCCGAAACCCGGTGATCTAGCCATGGGCAGGTTGAAGGTTGGGTAACACTAACTGGAGGACCGAACCGACTAATGTTGAAAAATTAGCGGATGACTTGTGGCTGGGGGTGAAAGGCCAATCAAACCGGGAGATAGCTGGTTCTCCCCGAAAGCTATTTAGGTAGCGCCTCGTGAACTCATCTTCGGGGGTAGAGCACTGTTTCGGCTAGGGGGTCATCCCGACTTACCAACCCGATGCAAACTACGAATACCGAAGAATGTTATCACGGGAGACACACGGCGGGTGCTAACGTTCGTCGTGAAGAGGGAAACAACCCAGACCGCCAGCTAAGGTCCCAAAGTCATGGTTAAGTGGGAAACGAAGTGGGAAGGCTCAGACAGCCAGGATGTTGGCTTAGAAGCAGCCATCATTTAAAGAAAGCGTAATAGCTCACTGGTCGAGTCGGCCTGCGCGGAAGATGTAACGGGGCTAAACCATGCACCGAAGCTGCGGCAGCGACATGTAAATGTTGTTGGGTAGGGGAGCGTTCTGTAAGCCTGTGAAGGTGTGCTGCGAGGCATGCTGGAGGTATCAGAAGTGCGAATGCTGACATAAGTAACGATAATGCGGGTGAAAAACCCGCACGCCGGAAGACCAAGGGTTCCTGTCCAACGTTAATCGGGGCAGGGTGAGTCGACCCCTAAGGCGAGGCAGAAATGCGTAGTCGATGGGAAACAGGTTAATATTCCTGTACTGGTGATAATTGCGATGGGGGGACGGAGAAGGCTAGGCTGGCCGGGCGACGGTTGTCCCGGTTTAAGGATGTAGGTGGGCGAATTAGGCAAATCCGGTTCGCTATACACTGAGGTCTGATGACGAGTCACTACGGTGGCGAAGTAGCTCATGCCCCGCTTCCAGGAAAAGCCTCTAAGCTCTAGATTATCATTAATCGTACCCCAAACCGACACAGGTGGTCAGGTAGAGAATACTCAGGCGCTTGAGAGAACTCGGGTGAAGGAACTAGGCAAAATGGTGCCGTAACTTCGGGAGAAGGCACGCTGGCATTAGGTGAAGTGGTTTACCCATGGAGCTGAAGCCAGTCGCAGATACCAGCTGGCTGCAACTGTTTATTAAAAACACAGCACTGTGCAAACACGAAAGTGGACGTATACGGTGTGACGCCTGCCCGGTGCTGGAAGGTTAATTGATGGGGTTATCCGTAAGGAGAAGCTCTTGATCGAAGCCCCAGTAAACGGCGGCCGTAACTATAACGGTCCTAAGGTAGCGAAATTCCTTGTCGGGTAAGTTCCGACCTGCACGAATGGCGTAATGATGGCCAGGCTGTCTCCACCCGAGACTCAGTGAAATTGAACTCGCTGTGAAGATGCAGTGTACCCGCGGCAAGACGGAAAGACCCCGTGAACCTTTACTATAGCTTGACACTGAACATTGAGCCTTGATGTGTAGGATAGGTGGGAGGCTTTGAAGTGTGGACGCCAGTCTGCATGGAGCCAACCTTGAAATACCACCCTTTAATGTTTGATGTTCTAACGTAGCCCCATAATCTGGGGTGCGGACAGTGTCTGGTGGGTAGTTTGACTGGGGCGGTCTCCTCCCAAAGCGTAACGGAGGAGCACGAAGGTTGGCTAAGCATGGTCGGACATCATGCGGTTAGTGCAAAGGCATAAGCCAGCTTGACTGCGAGAGTGACGGCTCGAGCAGGTACGAAAGTAGGTCTTAGTGATCCGGTGGTTCTGAATGGAAGGGCCATCGCTCAACGGATAAAAGGTACTCCGGGGATAACAGGCTGATACCGCCCAAGAGTTCATATCGACGGCGGTGTTTGGCACCTCGATGTCGGCTCATCACATCCTGGGGCTGAAGTAGGTCCCAAGGGTATGGCTGTTCGCCATTTAAAGTGGTACGCGAGCTGGGTTTAGAACGTCGTGAGACAGTTCGGTCCCTATCTGCCGTGGGCGTTGGAAGATTGAAAGGGGCTGCTCCTAGTACGAGAGGACCGGAGTGGACGCACCGCTGGTGTTCGGGTTGTCATGCCAATGGCACTGCCCGGTAGCTAAGTGCGGAAGAGATAACCGCTGAAAGCATCTAAGCGGGAAACTTGCCTTGAGATGAGTCTTCCCTGACCCTTTAAGGGTCCTAAAGGAACGTTTAAGACGAAGACGTTGATAGGCTGGGTGTGTAAGCGTAGCGATACGTTGAGCTAACCAGTACTAATGAACCGTGAGGCTTAACCTGACAACACCGAAGGTGTTTTAGAGAGACGATTGTTGAAGTGCACGAGATAAAGTGGTGCGAAAAAATCAGCTTGTTCAAGATTGCAGTTCTGGTTTGCGGTGTAGACGCGAACGGGAACGAAACCGAATTTGTCTGGCGGCAATAGCGCGGTGGTCCCACCTGACCCCATGCCGAACTCAGCAGTGAAACGCCGTAGCGCCGATGGTAGTGTGGGGTCTCCCCATGTGAGAGTAGGGAACTGCCAGACATCAAATTTAAAGGTTGTGTCAGTACTGACTGACCGCACCATATTGCTGATATGGCTCAGTTGGTAGAGCACACCCTTGGTAAGGGTGAGGTCCCCAGTTCGAATCTGGGTATCAGCACCATGAATTTATCAGTATTAAAAAAGAATTTACCTAGCGGCAATAGCGCGGTGGTCCCACCTGACCCCATGCCGAACTCAGTAGTGAAACGCCGTAGCGCCGATGGTAGTGTGGGGCTTCCCCATGTGAGAGTAGGGAACTGCTAGGTTTTAAACATAGAAAAGCCACCTTAGGGTGGCTTTTTGCTATTTAGCCCCATTCAAATTATTCTGTATCTTCTTTTTTCTTGTTCCAGACACATTGCCATTTCAACCTAATACTCCTAATGTCATGAGAGGCATCTCATTATTTAATGATTCTCGCGGGTCAGCCTGATAGACTTAGCTCATCTTTATTGGTTATCTATTGAAGGCTGCAATGAACCCATCCCTTGAATTAAAACCCTTTAATACTCTCGGTATTGAAGCACAAGCAAAGTCAGTTTGTATTGCTGGATCAGCAGAAGAGATTTATCAGCAATGGCTTAATGCGCAAAAACAGCAGTTACCTGTTTTGATCCTTGGAGGGGGAAGTAATGTGTTATTTATTGAAGACTTTGATGGTGCGGTAATTCTCAATCGTATTAGAGGCATTACTATCACAGAGACCCCAGAATATTGGCATGTGTATTCTGCGGCAGGTGAGAACTGGCATCAATTTATTGAATATTTAATGGGTAAAGGTATCTATGGTGCTGAAAATTTAGCCTTGATACCTGGCTGTGTAGGCTCTGCGCCAATTCAAAACATAGGCGCTTATGGTGTTGAGCTGAAGGATTTATGTGAGTATGTTGATACTCTGAACCTCCAAACTGGTAAGACAGAAAGGATAGAGGCTGAGGCCTGCCATTTTGGCTACCGTGATAGTATCTTTAAGCATGATTATCAGCATTCTCATGTGATTATTGGGGTTGGTTTGAAGTTTGCTAAACAATGGTTACCTAAACTCACCTATGGGGATTTAGCACTCTTAGATGCCGAAACAGTGACTCCACAGCAAGTGTTTGATGCCGTATGCCAGACACGAAAAGCAAAATTACCTGATCCCGCCGTGACGGGCAATGTGGGAAGCTTCTTTAAAAACCCAATTATTACAGCAGATAAAGCGCATCAAATAAAACAACGTTTTCCAACTTGCCCACAGTATGCCCAAGAAGATGGCTCAATAAAGGTTGCTGCGGGCTGGTTGATAGACCAATGTGGGTTGAAAGGCTATGAATTAGGTGGCGCTGCTGTACATACACGGCAGGCTTTAGTCCTCATTAATAAATGCCATGCGACAGGGCGTGATATTGTTGACTTAGCTAAATATGTCAGCCAAACCGTGCATAAGCATTTTGGTATCATGCTTGAGCCAGAAGTGAGGTTTATTGGTAAACATGGCGAAATTAACCCTATGGACTGCATTTTATGAAAGAAACCAGTACACCGCTACAATTGATAGAGATCTTATCTGATGCTCAAATCCACTCAGGCCAACAGCTAGGCGATACATTAGGGATGACACGAGCAGGGATTAATAAACATATTAAAACACTGCGTTCATGGGGCATTGAAGTGCAAACTATCGCAGGTAAAGGCTATAAATTGCCCCATACGCTTAATTTGCTCAATGGTGAGTTAATTAAGCAATATATTCAGGGCAGTGATGTGATTGTGGAGCCTGTCATTGATTCAACAAATCAGTATATGCTTGAAAGAATTTCGAGCTTAAAATCAGGCGATACATGTCTGGCGGAGTACCAAAGTGCGGGGAGAGGTCGACGCGGGCGGCAATGGATTTCACCATTTGGTTGTAATCTATATCTATCGATGTACTGGAAGCTTGATCAAGGGCCGGCAGCTGCAGTCGGACTAAGTTTAGTTGTGGGGATCATAATTGCTGAAACCTTAAATAAACTAAGCAGGGGTAAAGTAAAAGTAAAATGGCCTAATGATCTTTATCTTAATGATAAAAAACTAGCAGGTATACTTGTGGAATTAACAGGAAAAACAGGTGATGCCGCACATATCATTATTGGCATTGGAATTAATATTGGTATGGAAAAAAAGAATGTAGATAAAGAGGGTACAATTAATCAGGAGTGGGCCTCATTAATTGATGAAGTAGAAAATATAGAAAGAAATAAATTGTCTGCTGATATTATTAATGCACTGAAAAAAGCATTAGTTTTATTTGAGAAGGAAGGATTAGTTCCCTTTTTGGAGCGTTGGTTTGAATTAGATAACTTCTTGGGAAGGAAGGTTAAGTTGTTGATTGGTGATAAAATTATCACCGGTGTGGAAAAAGGAATAAATCAACAAGGTGCTCTTTTATTACAACAGGATAATGGTGAAATTATTCCTTATATCGGTGGGGAAATATCACTAAGATCTAACGAAAAATAATAAAATGATGCCGGTAAGTTATACCGGCATATAGTGTTTATTTTCTAAGCCTAACATTCTGGATAGAATGGTTTTCGCCTTTGGTCATTATTAAACTTGCACGTTCTTTCGTGGGTAAAATATTTTCTTTTAGGTTTAAACCATTAATTTCATCCCAAATAGAGCCTGCAATTTTAACGGCTTCTTCTTCGCTTAATTTAGAATAATTGTGGAAGTAGGAATCAGGATCGGAAAATGCCCCTTGGCGGAACTTTAGGAACCGACCAATATACCACTGCTTTAATAATTCAGGGTCTGCATCCACGTAGATAGAGAAATCAACAAAGTCTGAGACAAACACATGATGTGGGTCATGTGGATAGTCCATATCACTCTGTAGCACGTTTAAGCCTTCTAGAATTAGGATATCAGGCTGATCAATAACCTGTTGTTGGTCAGGCACAATATCATAAGTAAGATGTGAGTAGACCGGTGCAACAACGTTACGCGCCCCTGATTTTATCTGCGACACGAAATTCACGAGTCTTCGCATATCGTAAGACTGAGGAAAACCCTTTTTCTTCATGATATTTCGATCTTTGAGTACCTGATTAGGATACAAAAAACCATCTGTCGTGATTAAATCAACTTTTCTATGCTCAGGCCAACGTGTTAATAAGGCCTGTAATAGACGAGCCGTTGTGCTCTTGCCTACAGCAACACTGCCTGCAATCCCAATAATATAGGGAACCTTTGCTCCATTTGTTCCTAAGAACTGCTCTAATACAGCCTGACGGCGCAAATTGGAGCTAATATAAAAATTGAGTAAACGAGATAATGGTAGGTAGATTTCAATAACATCTTCCATCGAGAGTTCTTCATTAATACCTTTCAACTCTATCAATTCGCTAGACGTTAATGTCAAAGGGACTGAATCACGTAATGTTGCCCAATGTTCCCTATCAAACTCTAAGTATGGCGTAGTAATAAAATTCTCTGTCTGTTTCATAAACCAACATCTGCCTATTCTATGCAGGTTGGACAGGTTGCCTAAACACCCGTATCCGTAAAATTAAGTTGCATCATAGCGAGTGAAAGATAGTAGGCGTAGAACTTTTTATGTTTTATGTGAATTTTTTTTGACGAAGGCTGTAAAAATAGAACGAGTTGCTGAAAAAAGCAGCGGTTAGAAAGAGGGAACGAAGATACAGAACATCATTTTTTGCTCTAGAAAATGGCCTAAGTCACTTTTTAATAATGCAAGGGCTCTTTACTGATTAAATAATAATGGATTATAGTGGTGTTCTGCTGTAGATGTTTTAAGCTGAATGTAGCGAAAAAAGCAGCAAAATCGCAAAAAGTGCATAAAATGTGAGCAAGCGAACAAAAAATTAAAATTTTTTGTTGCAAGTCGCGCTCACTCTTCCTAGAATGCGCAGCACTTGATGCCGGCATAGCTCAGTTGGTAGAGCAACTGACTTGTAATCAGTAGGTCCCGAGTTCGACTCTTGGTGCCGGCACCAATTAACAATTTGGATAGGTGGGATACCCAAGCGGCCAAAGGGAGCAGACTGTAAATCTGCCGTCACAGACTTCGAAGGTTCGAATCCTTCTCCCACCACCATCTCCTGAAGAACTTTTCAAAAAAGTTTATTCAGGTTACATTTAGCAGCTGATAACTCAGGTAGCCGAGTTCATTGCGGGCATCGTATAATGGCTATTACCTCAGCCTTCCAAGCTGATGATGCGGGTTCGATTCCCGCTGCCCGCTCCAAGATGTGCTGATATAGCTCAGTTGGTAGAGCACACCCTTGGTAAGGGTGAGGTCGGCAGTTCGAATCTGCCTATCAGCACCACTTCCCTTATGTTCTCAATTATCTCCCTGATTTGTCTCCTGTAAAAAGCAAGCAAATAAATTTTAACTGCTTGGTTGATGTGGTGTAGCCACCGATTCCGTGTCTTAGAGGGACAATCTAATGTCTAAAGAAAAATTTGAACGTTCAAAACCGCACGTTAACGTTGGTACAATCGGCCACGTTGACCACGGTAAAACTACCCTGACAGCAGCAATCACTACTGTTCTGGCAAAAACTTACGGCGGTAGCGCTCGTGCATTCGATCAAATCGATAACGCACCAGAAGAAAAAGCGCGTGGTATCACCATCTCTACTTCTCACGTAGAGTACGATACACCAACTCGCCACTACGCACACGTAGACTGCCCAGGACACGCCGACTATGTTAAAAACATGATCACGGGTGCTGCTCAGATGGACGGTGCAATCCTAGTTGTTGCGGCAACAGATGGCCCAATGCCACAAACTCGTGAGCACATCCTGTTAGGTCGTCAGGTTGGCGTTCCTTACATCATCGTGTTCCTGAACAAATGTGACATGGTAGACGACGAAGAGCTGCTGGAACTGGTTGAAATGGAAGTTCGTGAACTTCTGTCTCAATACGATTTCCCAGGTGATGACACTCCAGTTATCCGTGGTTCAGCGCTGAAAGCGTTGGAAGGCAACCCAGAGTGGGAAGCGAAAATCGTTGAACTAGCAGAAGCACTGGACAGCTACATCCCAGAGCCAGAGCGTGCAATTGACAAGCCATTCCTGCTGCCAATCGAAGACGTATTCTCAATCTCAGGTCGTGGTACAGTAGTCACAGGCCGTGTTGAGCGTGGTATCATCAAAGTTGGTGAAGAAGTTGAAATCGTAGGTATCAAAGAGACTGCGAAAACTACTTGTACTGGCGTTGAAATGTTCCGTAAACTGCTGGACGAAGGCCGTGCGGGTGAGAACGTAGGTGTTCTGCTGCGTGGTACTAAGCGTGAAGAAATCGAACGTGGTCAAGTTCTGGCGAAACCAGGTTCAATCAAGCCACACACAACTTTCGAATCAGAAGTTTATATTCTGAGCAAAGATGAAGGTGGTCGTCACACGCCATTCTTCAAAGGTTACCGTCCACAGTTCTACTTCCGTACAACTGACGTAACAGGTACTATCGAACTGCCAGAAGGCGTAGAGATGGTAATGCCAGGCGACAACGTGAACATGAAAGTAACTCTGATTCACCCAATCGCGATGGACGATGGTTTGCGTTTCGCAATCCGTGAAGGTGGCCGTACAGTAGGTGCGGGTGTTGTTGCAAAAATCATTGCATAATAACAACCCACTGTAGTGAAAAGGGGCATCCATAGGGTGCCCTTTTGTATTTCTTATCTCCCTCATCTCCTATCTATTTACCGCGAAGAATTGTCTCTCAAGACATTATCAATCCTTGTGATATTTCTATTTATTTATTAAATTTCAATGCGTTAATTCGGTCACAAAATCAAGATTCAACATCAGTATTACCAATAAACTCAAACGAATTGTCTATTATTTAATCATCATAATGAAGATGAGGAGATGAGGCATGATTTCGTTCGCAGGTAAGGTTGGCATTATTACGGGAGGGAGTAGCGGTATTGGCCTAGCGGCTGCAGAAAAATTTTTATCATTAGGTGCGTCAGTTATCATTACGGGAAGTCATGCTGACCGTGGCCAGAGGGCACTCAATCGCTTGAAGAACAAAGAGGGCGCAATACAATTTTTTCAGATGGATGCAGCCAATGAAAAAGAGAATGATCGGTTAGTGGCGCATACAGTAAAGGAATACGGTTCGATTGATTTTTTATTTGCTAATGCAGGAATACTTGCCGATGACGTTGCCCACAAACTCGCTTATGAAAAATGGCAGCATGTCATTGATGTTAATCTCAATGGATTATTTTTGATTAATCGAGCTGTTATCGATTATTGGTTAAAAAACCAAAAAGAAGGAGCAATTGTTAACTGTGGCTCTATATGTTCGTTTGTGGGGCAACATCAATTTCCAGCATATTGCGCTTCAAAAGGTGGGATCAAACTGTTAACGCAAACATTGGCAATAAGTTATGCAATGCATAATATTCGAATTAATGCAGTTTGCCCTGGTTATATCGATACTCCATTATTGGATGGGCGCGATTTAGATAAACAAAAGTTAGCAGAGATGCATCCGATGAAAAGGATAGGCACACCTGAAGAGGTTGCTAATGTTGTTGCCTTTTTAGCTAGTGATGCAGCGTCATTTGTGACAGGAGCTGCCTATTTAGTGGATGGAGGTTTTACTGCTTAATGAAACGTTTTATGTAAATTGATCGTAACGATAATTGAAATGGTAATCATTTTTATTTAAACTACCTGTGTGTAATTTATGCAGGTAGTTGCTATGTATGTATGTCTCTGTGAAGCCGTAACGGATAAACAAATTAGAAGTGCGGTGCGCCAATATCATGTGACGTCATTAAAAGGGCTACGTCAAATCCTCCCTGTCGGTCGTGAATGCGGTAAGTGCATCAGGCAAACTCGTGAAATCTTAAATGATGAGTTAGCACTTGCCGAGCATATCTGTATTGCTGAAGTCGCTTAATCGAAATAATAATCATTTAACTCATTCATTAATAAGTAACTTTCATCTCAAATTCTCTATAGAAAATTACTCATTGTTAGCATTTCAGTACTACACTTTAAAGACTGGAAGCAATGGAGTATAAAAAATGAAAGGCGATAAAAAAATGATAGCCCATTTGAATAAGTTATTGGGCAATGAGTTAGTAGCAATCAATCAATACTTTTTGCATGCACGTATGTTTAAAAATTGGGGTTTAACACGTCTTAATGAGGTGGAATACCATGAATCGATTGATGAAATGAAACATGCAGATAAGTATATCGAACGTATCTTATTCCTTGAGGGGATACCTAACCTGCAAGACCTCGGTAAACTTAACATTGGTGAAGATGTTGAGGAGATGTTAGCTTCAGATCTTAAGCTGGAGCTTGATGGAGCTAAAAATCTAAAAGAAGCGATTAGTTACGCAGACTCAATTCATGATTACGTTAGTCGTGATCTGATGATTGAAATTTTAGCTGATGAAGAAAACCATATTGATTGGATAGAAACGCAGTTAGATTTAATCAAACGTATGGGTATTCAAAATTATACACAGGCGCAAATTATTGAAGAGGAGTAATGCTTTTTCGATTTATTTATGTGCTGTAATATCACGCCTCACTACAAAAAAGTAATAGTGAGGCGTTTTTTATTGAAAAGTGCTATAAGTAAAAAAGCAGAAAAATTCGCACATATTTTCTCCGATTACTTGCGTTTAAGATTCAGTTGCGTATAATGCGCGGGCTTACTGATTAGTAATCCCTAGTTTTTTAGGTCTTAAAGGTCAGTATTGAGTTCACGATTTGTAACTCATTTAGACAATACTCCCGATTTGGGGGTTACATCAAAGAACGATTACACTCCCCCATCAATCGAAATGGGTGCGAGGAGTAATTATTTACGTTTATAAAATAGTTGGAGCTCTGGTCTCATGCAGAACCAAAGAATCCGTATCCGCCTGAAAGCCTTTGATCATCGTTTAATTGATCAATCAACTGCGGAAATCGTAGAGACTGCTAAGCGCACTGGTGCGCAAGTTCGTGGTCCTATCCCGCTGCCGACACGTAAAGAGCGTTTTACCGTTCTGATTTCTCCGCACGTTAACAAAGATGCGCGTGATCAGTACGAAATTCGCACTCACAAACGTCTGGTTGACATCGTTGAGCCAACCGAGAAGACCGTTGATGCTCTGATGCGTCTGGACCTGGCTGCCGGCGTAGACGTGCAGATCAGCCTGGGTTAATCAGGTCGTCGAACGATTGAGAGGTTGAAACAATGATTGGTTTAGTCGGTAAAAAAGTGGGTATGACGCGTATCTTCACTGAAGATGGTGTTTCTATCCCTGTAACAGTTATCGAAATCGAAAATAACCGCGTTACTCAAGTTAAAACAGCAGAAACTGACGGTTATAATGCAATTCAGGTGACTACTGGTAGCAAAAAAGCGAACCGTGTATCTAAGCCTGAGGCAGGTCATTTCGCTAAAGCTGGCGTCGAAGCTGGCCGTATTCTACGTGAATTCCGTACTGAAGAAGGTGCTGAATTTAACGTAGGTCAAAGCATTAGCGTTGAAATTTTCGCTGACGTTAAAAAAGTCGACGTTACTGGTACATCTAAAGGTAAAGGCTTCGCTGGTACAGTTAAGCGTTGGAATTTCCGTACCCAAGATGCTACCCATGGTAACTCCTTGTCTCACCGTGTTCCGGGTTCTATCGGTCAGAACCAGACTCCGGGCAAAGTGTTCAAAGGCAAGAAAATGGCAGGCCAACTGGGTAATGAGCGTGTAACCGTTCAAAGCCTAGATGTAGTACGTGTTGACGCTGAGCGCAACCTGCTGCTGGTCAAAGGTGCTGTTCCAGGTGCAACTGGTAGCGACCTGATCGTAAAACCGGCTGTCAAGGCTTAACGTCGAGGAGATAGGAATGGAATTGGTAATGAAAGACGCGCAAAGCGCGCTGACTGTTTCCGAAACTACCTTCGGGCGTGATTTCAATGAAGCGCTTGTTCACCAAGTAGTTGTTGCGTATGCAGCTGGTGCTCGTCAAGGTACTCGTGCTCAGAAAACTCGTGCTGAAGTTTCTGGTTCAGGTAAAAAACCATGGCGTCAAAAAGGCACAGGCCGCGCACGTTCTGGTTCTATCAAGAGCCCAATTTGGCGCTCTGGTGGTGTTAGCTTCGCTGCTAAACCACAGGACCACAGTCAAAAAGTTAATAAGAAGATGTACCGCGGTGCTCTGAAAAGCATCCTGTCTGAACTGGTACGTCAAGATCGTCTGATCGTTGTCGAGAAGTTCTCTGTTGAAGCACCTAAAACTAAGTTGCTGGCACAGAAACTGAAAGATATGGCTCTGGAAGATGTACTGATCATCACTGCTGAATTAGATGAAAATCTGTTCTTAGCAGCACGTAACCTGTACAAGGTTGACGTTCGTGATGCAGCGGGTATCGACCCAGTTAGCTTAATCGCCTTCGACAAAGTGGTTATGACTGCTGATGCTGTGAAGCAAGTTGAGGAGATGCTGGCATGATCCGTGAAGAACGTCTGCTAAAAGTACTGCGCGCGCCGCACGTATCTGAAAAAGCTTCTACAGCGATGGAAAAAAGCAATACCATCGTTCTCAAAGTTGCGAAAGACGCGACTAAAGCAGAAATTAAAGCTGCTGTGCAGAAACTGTTTGAAGTCGAAGTTGAAGGTGTTAACACTTTGCTGGTTAAAGGCAAAACTAAACGCCACGGTCAGCGTTTTGGTCGTCGTAGCGACTGGAAAAAAGCTTACGTTACGCTGAAAGAAGGCCAGAATCTGGACTTCATTGGCGGCGCAGAGTAAGTCGGAGGAGTAAAGAACAATGGCAATTGTTAAATGTAAACCTACGTCTCCGGGCCGTCGCCACGTAGTTAAAGTGGTTAACCCTGAGCTGCATAAGGGCAAACCTTATGCTCCGCTGTTAGAAAAAAACAGCAAATCCGGTGGTCGTAACAACAATGGCCGTATCACCACTCGTCACATTGGTGGTGGCCATAAGCAACACTATCGTCTGGTTGACTTTAAACGCAACAAAGACGGTGTTCCTGCTGTTGTTGAGCGTTTGGAATATGATCCAAACCGTTCTGCGAACATTGCACTGGTTCTATATAAAGACGGTGAACGTCGTTATATTCTTGCGCCTAAAGGTTTGAAAGCTGGTGACCAGATCCAATCTGGCGTTGATTCAGCAATCAAAACTGGTAACGCACTGCCAATGCGCAACATCCCTGTTGGTTCTACAGTTCACAACATCGAACTGAAACCAGGTAAAGGTGGTCAGTTAGCGCGTTCAGCAGGTACTTATGCTCAGATCGTTGCACGTGATGGTGCTTATGTCACTCTGCGTCTGCGTTCTGGTGAAATGCGTAAAGTTCTGGCTGATTGCCGTGCAACTTTAGGTGAAGTTGGTAACGCTGAGCACATGTTACGTGTTCTGGGTAAAGCTGGTGCTAGCCGCTGGCGTGGTATTCGTCCTACCGTTCGTGGTACGGCGATGAACCCAGTCGATCACCCACATGGTGGTGGTGAGGGTCGTAACTTTGGTAAACACCCTGTAACACCTTGGGGCGTTCAAACCAAAGGTAAGAAAACTCGTAGCAACAAGCGTACTGATCAATTCATCGTACGTCATCGTTCTAAAAAATAATTAGAGGATAAACCATGCCACGTTCTCTCAAGAAAGGTCCTTTTATTGACCTGCACTTGCTGAAGAAGGTAGAGAAAGCGGTGGAAAGCGGAGACAAGAAGCCTCTTAAGACTTGGTCCCGTCGTTCAACGATCTTTCCTAATATGATCGGATTGACCATCGCTGTCCATAATGGTCGTCAGCATGTTCCAGTTTTTGTTACCGACGAAATGGTTGGTCATAAACTGGGTGAATTCGCACCGACTCGCACTTATCGCGGCCATGCGGCTGATAAGAAAGCTAAGAAACGTTAAGGATAGGAGGAAGAGATGGAAACTTTAGCTATGCATCGCCACGCTCGTTCTTCTGCCCAGAAGGTTCGCTTAGTTGCCGACCTGATTCGCGGTAAGAAAGTGTCGCAAGCTCTGGAAATTCTGACCTACACCAACAAGAAAGCTGCTGGTTTAGTGAAGAAAGTACTTGAATCTGCAATTGCTAACGCAGAGCAAAACGATGGCGCTGACATTGATGACCTGAAAGTTGCGAAAATTTTCGTTGACGAAGGTCCAACCATGAAACGCATCATGCCGCGTGCGAAAGGCCGTGCAGATCGTATTCTTAAGCGCACCAGCCACATTACTGTGGTTGTGTCCGATCGCTGAGACTCTGGAGACTAGCAATGGGTCAGAAAGTACATCCTAATGGTATTCGCCTGGGTATTGTCAAACCTTGGAACTCTACTTGGTACGCGAATACTAATGAATTCGCTGACAACCTAGACAGCGATTATAAAGTACGCCAGTACTTGAACAAAGAATTGGCAAAAGCGTCAATTTCACGCATCGTTATCGAGCGTCCTGCAAAAAGCATTCGTGTGACTATTCACACTGCTCGCCCAGGTATCGTTATCGGTAAGAAAGGTGAAGACGTAGAAAAACTGCGTAAAACAGTAGCGGATATCGCTGGTGTTCCTGCGCAAATCAATATCGCCGAAGTTCGTAAACCAGAACTGGACGCTAAATTGGTTGCTGACAGCATCGCTTCACAGCTGGAACGTCGTGTTATGTTCCGTCGTGCTATGAAACGCGCTGTACAAAACGCAATGCGTCTGGGCGCTAAAGGTATTAAAGTTGAAGTCAGCGGCCGTTTAGGCGGTGCTGAAATCGCTCGTACCGAGTGGTATCGTGAAGGCCGTGTGCCACTGCACACTCTACGTGCTGATATCGATTACAACACTTCAGAAGCGCACACCACTTACGGTGTTCTCGGCGTTAAGGTATGGATCTTCAAAGGTGAGATTCTGGGTGGTATGGCTGCTGTTGAACAAGCTGAAAAACCAGCTGCTCAACCTAAAAAGCAGCAGCGTAAAGGCCGCAAGTAAGGAGAGTCGCTGATGTTACAACCAAAGCGTACAAAATTCCGTAAAGTGCACAAAGGCCGCAACCGTGGTCTGGCACAAGGTACGGATGTTAGCTTCGGCACTTTCGGTCTTAAAGCTGTGGGCCGTGGTCGTCTGACTGCTCGTCAGATCGAAGCGGCACGTCGTGCTATGACCCGTGCAGTTAAGCGTCAAGGTAAAATCTGGATCCGTGTGTTCCCAGACAAGCCAATTACTGAGAAGCCACTCGAAGTTCGTATGGGTAAAGGTAAAGGTAACGTAGAATATTGGGTTGCCTTGATCCAGCCTGGTAAAGTCCTGTATGAAATGGACGGTGTGCCTGAAGAGCTGGCTCGTGAAGCATTCTCTCTGGCAGCAGCGAAACTGCCTATCAAAACCACCTTTGTAACTAAGACGGTGATGTAATGAAAGCACAAGAGCTGCGCGAAAAAAGCGTTGAAGAGCTGAACGCTGAACTTTTGAACCTGTTACGTGAACAATTCAACTTACGTATGCAGGCTGCAAGTGGTCAGCTGCAACAGTCTCATCTGTTGAAACAAGTGCGTCGCGATATCGCACGTGTGAAGACTTTACTGACTGAGAAGGCAGGTGCGTAATGAGCGATAAAATCCGTACTCTGCAAGGTCGTGTAGTTAGCGATAAAATGGAGAAATCTATTGTTGTTGCTATCGAGCGTATGGTGAAGCACCCTCTGTATGGTAAATTCATCCGTCGTACGACTAAATTGCACGTACATGACGAGAACAATGAATGTGGAATCGGTGACGTGGTAGAAATCCGCCAAACTCGTCCACTGTCTAAGACTAAGTCTTGGGCCTTAGTTCGCGTTGTTGAAAAAGCTGTTTTATAATATAGAATAGCCTTTTCTAATAAATAAACGGCTCTTTTTTACTGAGCCGTTTATTTTTTTCTGTCCATAACGAAGATGTGGTGTTATAATGCCGCGCCCTCGTATTGTGGGTTATATTGAACGGTCTCTTCAATAATGAAGTGGCTCAGTAGTAGTTGACATTTAGCGGAGCACTAAAATGATCCAAGAACAGACTATGCTGAACGTGGCCGACAACTCCGGTGCACGTCGCGTAATGTGTATCAAGGTTCTAGGTGGCTCGCACCGTCGCTATGCAGGCGTCGGCGACATCATTAAAATTACTGTTAAAGAAGCAATTCCACGCGGTAAAGTGAAAAAAGGTGATGTCCTGAAGGCGGTAGTGGTGCGCACCAAGAAGGGTGTACGTCGCCCGGACGGTTCTGTCATTCGCTTCGATAGTAATGCATGCGTTATTCTAAACAATAACAGCGAGCAAGTAGTCGGTACGCGTATTTTTGGGCCGGTAACTCGTGAACTTCGTACAGAGAAGTTTATGAAAATTATCTCACTGGCACCTGAAGTACTCTAAGGAGCGGAACTATGGCAGCGAAAATCCGTCGTGATGACGAAGTTATCGTGCTGACTGGTAAAGATAAAGGTAAGCGCGGTAAAGTAAAACAGGTTATTTCTTCTGGTAAAGTTATCGTTGAAGGTATCAATCTGGTTAAAAAACATCAGAAGCCAGTTCCGGCTCTGAATCAACCAGGTGGCATCGTTGAAAAAGAAGCGGCAATTCACGTTTCTAACGTTGCAATCTTTAACGCGGCAACTGGTAAGGCTGACCGTGTAGGCTTTAGATTCGAAGACGGCAAAAAAGTCCGTTTCTTCAAATCTAACAGTGAAACTATCAAGTAATTTTTGGAGTATACGATGGCGAAACTGCATGATTACTATAAAGACGAAGTAACTAAAAAACTGATGGCTCAGTTTGGTTACAATTCTGTCATGCAAGTCCCTCGGGTCGAGAAGATCACCCTGAATATGGGTGTTGGTGAAGCGATTGCTGATAAAAAACTGCTGGACAATGCAGCAGCTGACTTGGCAGCAATCTCTGGTCAAAAACCATTGATCACCAAAGCACGCAAATCTGTTGCAGGCTTCAAAATCCGTCAGGGCTATCCAATCGGCTGTAAAGTAACCCTGCGTGGCGAACGCATGTGGGAGTTCCTTGAGCGACTGATTTCTATTGCTGTACCACGTATTCGTGACTTCCGTGGCTTGTCCGCTAAGTCATTTGATGGTCGCGGTAACTACAGCATGGGCGTACGTGAACAAATCATCTTCCCTGAAATCGATTACGATAAAGTGGATCGTGTGCGTGGTTTAGATATTACTATCACCACAACTGCGAAATCAGATGACGAAGGTCGCGCACTGTTAGCAGCGTTCAACTTCCCGTTCCGCAAGTAAGGCAGGGTACTCATGGCTAAGAAATCTATGAAAGCGCGTGATGTTAAGCGTGCTAAATTAGCTGAGAAGTTTTTCGCAAAACGCGTTGAACTGAAAGCTATCATCTCTGATGTAAACGCATCTGATGAAGATCGCTGGGACGCTGTTCTCAAGCTGCAAACACTGCCACGTGATTCAAGTCCTTCTCGTCAGCGTAACCGCTGCCGTCAAACTGGGCGTCCGCACGGTTTCCTGCGGAAATTTGGTCTGAGCCGTATTAAAGTCCGTGAAGCCGCTATGCGCGGTGAAATCCCGGGCCTTAAAAAGGCTAGTTGGTAATTGTCACCATATTGAATCACGGGAGTAAAGACAGATGAGCATGCAAGATCCCATCGCGGATATGCTGACCCGTATCCGTAACGGTCAGGCCGCGAACAAAGTTGCGGTCACCATGCCTTCCTCCAAGCTGAAAGTGGCGATTGCCAAAGTGCTGAAGGAAGAAGGTTATATTGAAGATTTTAAAATTGAAGGCGACACTAAGCCAGAATTGGAACTGACTCTGCGTTATTTCCAAGGTAAGGCTGTAGTAGAAAGCATTCAGCGTGTAAGCCGCCCAAGTCTGCGCATCTATAAGAAAAAAGATGAGCTGCCACAAGTTATGGCTGGCTTAGGTATCGCTGTTATTTCTACCTCTAAAGGTGTCATGACTGATCGTGCAGCTCGCCAAGCTGGTCTTGGTGGCGAGATTCTCTGCTACGTAGCTTAATTCGGGAGGAAAGAATGTCTCGTGTGGCAAAAGCACCCGTCGTCATTCCTGCCGGCGTAGAGGTAAAACTCAACGGTCAGGTTATTTCGATTAAGGGTAAAAACGGCGAGCTTACTCGTACTATCCATAATGCAGTTGAAGTTAAACATGAAGATGGCCGCTTAACTTTCGCACCGCGCGAAGGTTTCGCTGATGCTTGGGCACAGGCGGGTACTTCTCGTTCTCTGCTTAACTCAATGGTTATTGGTGTTACTGAAGGCTTCACTAAAAAACTTCAACTAGTCGGTGTTGGTTACCGTGCGGCAGTTAAAGGCAACGCTGTTAGCTTGTCTCTAGGTTTTTCGCATCCGGTTGAACACGCACTGCCAGCAGGCATTACTGCAGAATGCCCAACACAAACTGAAATCGTACTGAAAGGTGCGGATAAGCAAGTGATTGGTCAAGTCGCGGCAGAACTGCGTGCTTACCGTCGTCCTGAGCCTTACAAAGGCAAGGGTGTTCGTTACGCCGATGAAATCGTGCGTACTAAAGAGGCTAAGAAGAAGTAAGGTAACACTATGGATAAGAAAGCAGCTCGTATCCGTCGTGCGACCCGCGCACGCCGCAAGATCCAAGAGTTGGGTGCGACACGCCTGGTGGTACACCGTACTCCACGCCATATTTATGCGCAGGTTATCGCTCCAAACGGTTCTGAAACTTTGGTGGCCGCTTCTACTACAGAAAAAGCTATCAATGAGCAAGTGAAATTCACTGGAAACAAAGACGCAGCAGCAGTTGTTGGTAAAATTATTGCTGAACGCGCATTGGAAAAAGGCATCACTACTGTTGCTTTTGACCGTTCTGGTTTCCAATATCATGGTAGAGTCCAGGCACTGGCAGAAGCTGCCCGTGAAGCTGGCCTTCAGTTCTAAGGTAGAGGTGTAAGATGGCTCACATCGAGAAACAAGCTGGCGAACTGCAGGAAAAGCTGATCGCGGTAAACCGCGTAGCAAAAACCGTTAAAGGTGGCCGTATTTTCAGCTTTACAGCACTGACAGTAGTTGGTGATGGTAACGGTCGCGTTGGTTTTGGCTACGGCAAAGCGCGCGAAGTTCCGGCAGCAATCCAGAAAGCGATGGAAAAAGCCCGTCGCAGCATGAAAACCGTTGCTCTAAACAACGGCACTTTGTTCCACCCTGTGAAAGGTACACACACCGGTTCTCGCGTGTTTATGCAACCTGCTCACGAAGGTACTGGTATCATCGCCGGTGGTGCAATGCGTGCTGTTTTAGAAGTAGCTGGAGTTCGCAACGTACTGGCTAAAACCTATGGTTCCACAAACCCAATCAACGTGGTTCGTGCAACACTGGATGCTTTAGACAGCATGAAGTCTCCAGAAATGGTCGCAGCTAAGCGTGGAAAATCCGTCGAAGAAATTCTGGGGTAATCAGCCATGGCTAAGACTATTAAAATTACACAAGTTCGCAGTTCAATCGGTCGCCTGCCTAAGCATAAGGCAACTTTGATCGGTTTAGGTCTGCGTCGCATTGGTCATACAGTAGAACGTGAGGACACTCCTGCTGTTCGCGGTATGGTCAACTTGGTTTCCTACATGGTTAAAGTTGAGGAGTAAGAGATGCGTTTAAATACTCTGTCTCCGGCTGAAGGTGCCAAGCACGCGCCTAAGCGCTTAGGTCGTGGTATCGGTTCTGGTCTGGGTAAAACCGGCGGACGTGGTCACAAAGGTCAGAAATCTCGTTCTGGCGGTGGCGTACGTCGTGGTTTCGAAGGCGGCCAGATGCCTTTATACCGTCGTCTACCAAAATTTGGTTTTACTTCACGTAAAGCAATGATCACTGCAGAAGTTCGTCTGTCTGATTTTGCTGCTGTTGAAGGCGATGTTATTGATCTGAACGCACTAAAAGCCGCGAATGTTGTTGGCATCCAGATTGAATATGCGAAAGTTATTCTTTCTGGCGAAGTGAATCGTGCAGTAACTGTACGTGGCCTTCGTGTTACTAAAGGTGCTCGCGCTGCGATTGAAGCTGCCGGCGGTAAAATTGAGGAATAAGTGACAGATGGCTAAACAACCAGGATTAGATTTTCAAAGTGCCAAAGGTGGTGTTGGTGAGCTGAAACGCAGACTTTTGTTTGTTATAGGTGCACTGATTGTTTTCCGTATTGGTTCTTTTATTCCAATCCCTGGTATTGATGCCACTGTGCTTGCCAAATTGCTCGAACAGCAACAAGGCACCATCATTGATATGTTTAACATGTTCTCTGGTGGTGCTCTTAGCCGAGCTTCTATCTTTGCTTTGGGTATTATGCCGTATATTTCGGCATCTATTATTATCCAATTATTGTCAGTGGTTAACCCACGACTAGCAGAGATTAAGAAAGAAGGTGAAGCAGGTCGTCGGAAGATAAGCCAATATACTCGTTGGGGTACTTTGGTGTTAGCAATATTCCAATCTGTGGGTATTGCAATGGGTCTTCCGAATATGCCAGGGATGCAAGGGCTAGTTATTGATCCGGGTCTCCCGTTCTACTTCACGGCTGTTGTTAGCTTAGTTACAGGAACCATGTTCCTTATGTGGCTAGGTGAGCAGATAACGGAAAGAGGTATTGGTAACGGTATCTCAATCATTATCTTCGCTGGTATCGTTGCGGGTCTACCGCCGGCCATTGGCCATACTATCGAGCAAGCTCGGCAAGGCGATCTGCACTTCCTCCTGTTGCTGTTGGTTGCAGTGCTCGTATTCGCGGTAACTTTCTTTGTTGTATTCATGGAGCGTGGTCAACGTAGAATCGTTGTTAACTACGCGAAACGCCAACAAGGACGCCGTGTTTATGCGGCACAAAGCACACATTTACCATTAAAAGTGAATATGGCGGGTGTAATTCCTGCAATTTTTGCTTCCAGTATCATACTGTTCCCGGGTACAATAGCATCTTGGTTCGGTGATGGAACTGGCTGGGACTGGCTGACAACTCTTTCTATGTTCTTGCAGCCTGGTCAACCGTTCTATGTGTTGCTTTATGCTTCTGCGATCATCTTCTTCTGTTTCTTCTATACGGCGTTGGTTTTCAACCCAAGAGAAACAGCAGATAACCTGAAGAAGTCCGGTGCATTTGTACCAGGAATTCGTCCGGGAGAGCAAACGGCCAAGTACATTGATAAGGTAATGACTCGCCTGACTTTAGTCGGTGCACTTTATATTACCTTCATCTGCCTAATCCCGGAGTTCATGCGTGACGCAATGAAAGTACCTTTTTACTTTGGTGGTACTTCTCTATTAATCGTAGTTGTCGTTATCATGGACTTTATGGCTCAAGTGCAAACTCTAATGATGTCAAGTCAATATGAGTCTGCATTGAAGAAAGCAAATCTAAAAGGTAAGTAATCGCTTAGTGTGATTATGGTTTGCTTTAGAAGTTACGGAGAGTAAAAATGAAAGTTCGTGCTTCCGTCAAGAAATTATGCCGTAACTGTAAAATTATCCGTCGCAATGGTAGCGTTCGTGTAATTTGCAGTGTTGAGCCAAGACATAAACAACGTCAAGGTTAAGAAAAAGCATTTTTTTCTTGCAAAGTTGGGTTGAGCTGGCTAAATTAGCCAGCCAATCTTTTTTATCGAGATACATTATTGTTTGAGTATCCTGAAAACGGGCTTTTCAGCACAATAATGTATATTTTAACTTAGGAGTGCATAGTGGCCCGTATAGCAGGCATTAACATTCCTGATCATAAACATACCGTGATCGCTTTAACATCGATTTTCGGAATCGGCAAAACTCGTTCACAGGCTATCTGTGAAGCGACTGGAATTGCTGAAAATGTTAAGATCAGTGAGCTGTCTGAAGAACAAATCGACAAGCTGCGTGACGAAGTTGCCAAGTATGTGGTAGAAGGTGACTTACGTCGTGAAATTACCCTGAGCATCAAGCGTCTGATGGACCTTGGATGTTACCGTGGTTTACGTCATCGTCGTGGTCTACCTGTGCGCGGTCAGCGTACTAAGACTAACGCTCGTACCCGTAAGGGTCCGCGTAAGCCGATCAAGAAATAAGTCGGGGTATTGAATAATGGCAAAAGCACCAATTCGTGCACGTAAGCGTGTAAGAAAGCAAGTCTCAGACGGTGTGGCTCATATCCATGCTTCTTTCAACAACACAATCGTTACTATTACTGATCGTCAGGGTAACGCATTAGGTTGGGCAACTGCCGGTGGTTCCGGTTTCCGTGGTTCTCGCAAATCCACTCCGTTTGCAGCTCAGGTTGCAGCAGAGCGTTGCGCAGAAGCCGTGAAAGAATACGGTATCAAGAACCTGGAAGTTATGGTTAAGGGACCGGGTCCGGGTCGCGAATCAACAATTCGTGCTCTGAACGCCGCAGGTTTCCGCATCACAAATATTACTGATGTGACTCCTATCCCTCATAACGGTTGTCGCCCACCGAAAAAACGTCGCGTTTAATACGTTTCGTTTTTAGGACTGTTGGAGAAAGAAAATGGCTAGATATTTGGGTCCTAAGCTCAAGCTGAGCCGTCGCGAAGGAACAGACCTCTTCCTGAAGTCTGGTGTTCGCGCGATTGACACCAAGTGTAAATTAGAACAGGCACCTGGCCAGCACGGAGCGCGTAAACCGCGTCTGTCTGACTACGGTGTTCAGTTACGTGAAAAACAAAAAGTTCGTCGTATTTACGGTGTTCTGGAACGTCAATTCCGTAACTATTATAAAGAAGCAACACGTCTGAAAGGCAACACAGGTGAAAACCTGTTGACTCTGCTGGAAGGCCGTCTTGATAACGTCGTTTACCGTATGGGCTTTGGCGCAACTCGCGCAGAAGCACGTCAAATGGTTAGCCACAAAGCTATCATGGTAAATGGTCGAGTAGTTAATATCGCTTCTTATCAGGTTTCCCCGAATGACGTTATCAGCGTTCGTGAGAAAGCGAAAAAACAGTCTCGTATTAAGGCTGCTTTAGAGCTGGCTGAACAGCGTGAGAAGCCAACTTGGCTGGAAGTTGATGCTGCTAAAATGGAAGGTGTGTTCAAACGTATTCCTGAACGTACTGACCTGTCTGCGGACATTAACGAACACCTGATCGTCGAGCTTTACTCTAAGTAAAGCTTAGCACCAAAGAGAGGACACAATGCAGGGTTCTGTGACAGAGTTTCTAAAACCGCGCCTGGTAGATATCGAGCAAGTGAGTTCGACGCACGCCAAGGTGACCCTTGAGCCTTTAGAGCGTGGCTTCGGTCATACTCTTGGTAACGCACTGCGCCGTATTCTGCTTTCGTCTATGCCGGGTTGTGCGGTGACAGAGGTTGAGATTGATGGTGTACTGCATGAGTACAGCACCAAAGAAGGTGTACAGGAAGATATCCTGGAGATTCTCCTCAACCTGAAAGGGCTGGCGGTAAAAGTTCAGGGTAAAGATGAAGTTATTTTAACCTTGAATAAATCTGGCATTGGCCCTGTGACTGCAGCCGACATCGTCCATGATGGCGATGTCGAAATCGTCAAGCCGCAGCACGTTATCTGCCACCTGACTGACGAAAGCGCATCTATTAACATGCGAATTAAAGTTCAGCGTGGTCGTGGTTATGTGCCGGCTTCTGCCCGAGTACATTCGGAAGAAGATGAGCGCCCAATCGGTCGTCTGTTAGTCGATGCTTGCTATAGCCCTGTAGAGCGTATTGCCTACAATGTTGAAGCAGCTCGTGTTGAACAACGTACTGACTTGGATAAGTTAGTTATCGAAATGGAAACAAACGGTACAATCGATCCTGAAGAGGCGATTCGCCGTGCAGCGACTATTCTGGCTGAACAACTTGAAGCTTTTGTTGACTTACGTGATGTTCGTCAGCCTGAAGTTAAAGAAGAGAAACCAGAGTTCGATCCTATCTTATTGCGCCCAGTTGACGATCTGGAATTGACTGTCCGCTCTGCTAACTGCCTTAAAGCAGAAGCTATCCACTACATCGGTGATCTGGTTCAGCGTACAGAAGTTGAGTTGCTTAAAACGCCTAACCTTGGTAAGAAATCTCTTACTGAAATTAAGGACGTCTTGGCATCTCGTGGTCTTTCTCTGGGCATGCGCTTAGAAAATTGGCCACCAGCAAGTATTGCTGATGATTAAGATCACAGGTTAAGGTTTTACTGAGAAGGATAAGGTCATGCGCCATCGTAAGAGTGGTCGTCAATTGAACCGCAACAGCAGCCACCGCCAAGCTATGTTCCGTAACATGGCAGGTTCTTTAGTTCGTCATGAAATCATCAAGACGACTCTGCCTAAAGCGAAAGAACTGCGTCGCGTCGTTGAGCCGCTGATTACTCTTGCCAAGACCGACAGCGTAGCTAATCGTCGTCTGGCATTCGCCCGTACTCGTGATAACGAGATCGTGGCAAAATTGTTTAATGAATTGGGACCTCGCTTTGCAGCTCGTGCGGGCGGTTACACTCGTATTCTTAAGTGTGGCTTCCGTACTGGTGACAATGCTCCGATGGCTTACATCGAGCTTGTTGACCGTGCTGTTGAGTCTCAAGAAGCAGCAGCAGAGTAATCTGTCTGCTATCAAAAAAACCGGGTATATTTGCCCGGTTTTTTTGTACCTGCTATTCTATCCTTTCTCTAAGCTTCATTGACTTGATTTATTCTATTTTGACCCTATTTAGAGTGGAGTTCCCATGACTATGTATAAAATTGGGCAAATTGCGCGTCTCGCCGATGTCACACCAGACACGATTCGTTTTTATGAAAAACAAGGTTTGATGGGGCATAAACTGAGGACAGAAGGTGGCTATAGGTTGTATACTGAGCAGGATTTGCAACGGCTTCGGTTTATCCGTTATGCTAAGCAACTCGGCTTCACCTTAGAAGCTATCACTGAGTTATTATCAATACGTGTTGATCCTGAGCATCATACATGCCAAGAATCGAAGCAAATTGTTGATTTACGCTTGTTTGAAGTTGAAAAAAAGATACAAGAACTTATTATTATGCGTGATTCACTGAAAATGCTCAGCTCAGCTTGTTGTGGTGAAGAGCATGCGTCGACATATTGCTCGATAATGGAAATACTTGAGAAAGGCGCATCGAAAGTTTATTAATCGAAAATTTACTTTAAATTCATTTTTAAAAGAAGGTATATCATGAGTCGATATCAACATAAACGTGGTCAAATTAAAGATAATGCGATCGAAGCATTGTTACATGATCCGCTATTTAGACAAAGAGTAGAGAAAAACAAGAAAGGGAAAGGAAGTTATAACCGTAAAGCAAAACATGGTAAAGGTAATAACTGGGAGGCCAGTGGTAATCAGTTTTTTAACTTATTACCACTGGTTTTCTAGTATCACTTTTTATTTTGTTCTTTTAATAAATCACGAATTTCTGATAATAACACTTCTTCTTTACTTGGCGCCGGTGGTGCTTCAGGCTCTGCTTCTTTTTCACGACGAACTTTGTTCATTACTTTAATTGCCATAAAAATAGCAAATGCGACGATAACAAAGTCAAATACAGTCTGTATAAACATACCATAATTAAGCACTACAGCAGGAATATCCCCTTCGGCGGCTCTTAGTACGACGCTAAATTGTTTAAAGTCAACTCCACCAATTAATAGACCCAATGGCGGCATAATGACATCGGCGACTAATGAAGAAACAATTTTACCGAATGCAGCACCAATAATGATACCGACAGCCATATCGACAACATTGCCCTTCATCGCAAATTCGCGAAACTCTTTTAAAAAACTCATTCTACCCCCTAATTGAAAACTATTTGTGACAAAATAAATATTTAGTTAACAAATTATAGTATCTACTTTAATTAAGCTGCAAATAAGATTGTCGTTTTATTTTGATAATTATAGAAAGAAGGGGCTTGGTTGGAATAATTTCTCAACATCAGGAACATATTTCTTATCGGTAATGAACATAATGACATGGTCTCCTTGTTCGATTATATGATAATCACTGGCAATAATGACTTCATCTTCTCTAACTAAAGCACCAATAATGGTTCCTGGCGGGAGTTTTATATCTGAAATCTTTTTACCAACAACTTTAGAGGTATTTTCATCGCCATGAGCAATTGCTTCAATTGCTTCAGCAACACCTCGTCTTAATGAAGAAACACTGACAATATCGGCTTTCCTAACATGACTTAATAATGCTGAAATCGTCGCCTGTTGCGGTGACACTGCAATGTCAATAACACCACCTTGAACTAATTCAACATAAGCAGTTCTTTGAATGAGCACCATAGCTTTTTTGGCCCCCATTTTTTTCGCTAACATGGCTGACATTATGTTTGCTTCATCATCATTTGTTAGAGCAATAAAGACGTCCATCTGTTCAATATGCTCTTCTGTAAGTAACTCTTGGTCGGAAGCATCGCCATAAAATACAATTGTGTCATGCAGCAATTCAGCGAGTTCAGTTGCTCTTTGTTGATTTCGCTCGATAAGTTTTACACTGTAATCTTTTTCTAGCCTTTTCGCTAAACCAGCACCGACATTACCCCCACCCACGATCATGAGGCGTTTGTATGGCTTTTCTAAGCGCTGCAATTCACTCATCACTGCTCGAATGTGTTGAGTTGAAGCCACGAAAAAGACTTCATCACCAGCTTCGATGATTGTTGAACCTTGAGGCCGAATCGGACGATCTTGACGAAAAATGGCAACAACTCTGGCATCAATATGTGGCATGTGCTCGCGTAAACTGGAAAGGGCATTACCCACTAATGAACCACCATAGTAGGCTTTAACCGCAACAATACTGACTTTCCCTTCAGCAAAATTGACGACTTGGAGTGCACCAGGGTATTGGATTAATTTATAGATATAATCAATAACCAATTGTTCTGGGGAAATCAGGTAATCAATAGGGATTTGTTCAGGCAAAAATAACTTGTCTGCTTCACGGATATATTCAGTCGCCCTAATACGTGCAATTTTATTTGGTGTATTAAAAAGGCTATAGGCGATTTGGCACGCGATCATATTCGTTTCATCAGAATTGGTGACGGCAACCAACATGTCTGCATCTTCTGCCCCCGCATCACGTAGTACGCGTGGATGTGACCCATGGCCGTTTACAACTCGGAGATCAAATTGATCTTGCAATTGGCGCAAGCGATCAGCGTTAGTGTCAACGACAGTAATATCATTGTTTTCATCCACTAGATTCTCAGCGAGGGTTCCGCCAACTTGTCCAGCACCTAAAATAATGATTTTCATTGAATATTCCTATCTCAGACAAGTTTTATTGGATTAGTTCTCTTGTTTGACCAAGCGCGCGTAAAAGAAGCCATCACCACCAGTTATACTAGGTAGTATCTGTAAGCCTGCTGTTGTGCCATCATTAAGAGAGGCTTCAGGGTGCTTAGCCAAGAAGTTTTTTATTTGTAAGCTATTCTCTTCAGGCATAATTGAACAGGTCGCATAGACAAGGGTACCGCCAACTTTTAGGTAAGGCCAAATTGATTCTAATATTTTAGCTTGAAGTTCGGTGAGTTCATTAATGTCAGAATCGCGCCTTAACCACTTTATATCAGGATGACGGCGGATAACGCCTGTTGCTGAGCATGGGGCATCAAGAAGAATACGATCAAACAGTTGCCCATTAGCCCACTCTTCTGGTTTTGTACCATCACCTTGAATGACCGCTGCTTGCTGTTGCAAACGTTGCAAGTTTTCTTTTACACGTTTAAGGCGGTGCTCATCAATATCAACAGCAACGACATGTGCTTTTGGTGCAAGCTCCAGTATATGAGTTGTTTTACCACCGGGTGCTGCACATAGATCAAGGATCGTTTCATGATTTTGTGGTTCAAGCAGTTCCGCACACCCTTGAGCAGAAACATCTTGCACAGTTGCCCAACCTTCTTCAAAGCCAGGAAGCCTTGTAACTGAAGTTGGCTCTGACAGTTTTATCGCGCAGGGGTGATGTGGATGCAATTCAGATGCAATCTCATTTTCTTCTAGGTATTTTTGATACTGTTCAGCAGTGTGATGTTGGGAATTAACCCTTAACCACATGGGAGGACGCTGGTTATTTGCATCAATAATCGTTTGCCACTTATCAGGGTAAGCATTTTGAAGGCGCTTTAAAAGCCAGCTCGGATGAAGGTATTGGCTACTATTATTAGTATTACGCTCTTCGAGTTGAGTTTGTTGCCGTTGGAATGATCGTAACACACCATTGATAAGCCCTTTTAATTGAGGGCGTTTTAGTGCAACTGCTCCATTGACCGTTTCCGCTAAAGCGGCATGAGGAGGAATACGTGTATAGAGGAGTTGATAAATCCCCACCATAATCAAGTAGTGCAATGTTCTCTGTTTACCTGTTAGTGGTTTCTCCATAAGCTGAGCAACAAACCATTCCAGTTTAGGTAAATAGCGTAGGACACCAAAGCAAATCTCTTGTAATAGAGACTTATCTTTTTCATTTATATTTTTTTGTAATTCAGGTAGTACCGTACTGAGAGACTGGCCACCATCAATGACTTGACCGATGGCTACCGCTGCGATGCTACGCAAGTTATATGTATTTTTCATAAGTGAAGGTGAGTCTATTCGTCACGAAATAAATTTGCCTGAATATATTATCAGGCAAATTTATTGGCTTTCTAATTAAGTTGCTGTCCAGGAGTGAACCATTCTCGGCGTGAGTTGAGGAGATCTTGCGCTCCCATGGCCTTTTTACCCGGTGGTTGTAACTGAGTGATATTGAGTTTTCCGTTACCTGTTGCAACGCATATGCCATTTTTATCAGCGCTGAGGATAGTGCCTGGTTGCTCATTATGGTTTTCGGCAATGACTTGTGCCTGCCATACCTTAATAAGCTGCTCTTGAACTGTAAAATAGCTCATTGGCCAAGGATTAAATGCCCTAATACAGCGCTCTATTTGTTCAGCGGATTGTTGCCAATCAATACGAGCTTCCTCTTTAGATAACTTTTCAGCGTAGTTTGCCAAAGAGTCATCTTGTTTTTCAGGCACACATTGCTGATTGGATATCAGTTCTAACGTATGGATCAATGCTTCTGGGCCAATCACTGCCAGTTTTTCATAAAGTGTTGCACTAGTATCTTCAGGCATAATTGGGCAACTTGCTTTATACAGCATATCCCCAGTATCTAACCCTTCATCCATTTGCATAATGGTTACGCCAGTTTCAGCATCACCAGCCCAAATTGAGCGTTGAATAGGTGCAGCACCGCGCCAGCGTGGTAGTAAAGAACCGTGTACATTCAGACAACCTAAACGCGGAATATCTAAAACGGCTTTTGGTAAAATAAACCCATAAGCAACAACAATCATCAAATCTGCGTTGTGATCTTTGATCCATTGATGATTATCTACATTTTTCAGCGTAGTAGGCTGAAAAACTGGAATTTGGTGTTCTTGTGCTAATACTTTGACAGGGCTTGGCGTCAGCTTTTTACCCCTCCCCGCGGGCTTATCTGGTGGTGTAAGAACACCGACAACCTGATGTTTAGTTTTAAGTAAAGCGGCTAAGTGCCCAGCCGCAAAATCAGGTGTACCTGCAAAGATAATTTTTAATGATTCCGACACGGTTATATTTCCCTGTATAAATCTGTCTAGTTAGCTGTTTTTGCTGCTTTAGCTCTCATTCTATCTAGTTTTTCAACCTTTTGTCGGATACGCTGGCGCTTTAATGGTGATAAGTAATCAACAAACAATTTACCAACAAGGTGATCCATTTCATGTTGAATACAGATAGCGAGTAAGCCATCGGCTTCAAGTTCAAAACTATCGCCATTATAGTCAAGGGCACGAACCTTAACATGCTCTGCTCTGGGGACAAAACCATGTTGTTCAGGAATAGAAAGACAACCTTCTTCAATACCCGTTTCACCTGATTTGTCTAATAATTCAGGGTTAATAAGAACAAGTCGTTGATCCCGCGTTTCCGAGACATCAATAACAATGATCCGCTGATGAATATCGACTTGAGTTGCAGCAAGACCGATACCTTCTTCTTCATACATCGTTTCGAACATATCATCGACGATCTGTTGAATTTCGGCATCAACTTTTTCTACTGGCTTAGCAATTGTGCGTAAGCGTTCGTCTGGGTAATGTAATACATTTAATACTGACATAAATTTTTTCGAGCAGCGTCCAAAAAAGTGAATAGGAATTAATGCCTATTCTAGACATTTATCAGTCATATTGACAGTATTGGTTACGATTTGTTCACAGATGAACCTTTACAATAAAGTCAGGAAGACGCCATGGATGCGCAAGAAATTTGGTTAAGAATGTCTCAGGTGAGCCGGCTATCACCACATAAGGCATTAAAAATTATTAATAAGCTAAGGATATTAGAACAAGTATGCTCTTCTGTTTTACAGGAGTGTGGGTTAAGTGAACTGCAGTGTTTACAGTTTCTACACGTGCCATCTGTAAAATTAGCTCAAACGCTTAAATGGCTAGAAAAGGAAGAAAATCAACTGATTACTTTTTGTGATTCCTTGTACCCTTCCTTATTAAAGCATATATCTAATCCGCCACTCGTCTTGTTTGTAATAGGGCAAAGTGAGCTGATGGCGACAGCACAAATCGCAATAGTCGGTAGTCGGCAAGCGAGTGAGTATGGCCGTAAATGGGCGGATCGGTTTGCCAATAAATTTACTGACTATGGTTTTACAATTACTAGCGGGTTAGCATTTGGTATCGATGCTGCAAGTCATCGCGCGGCACTCGCAGCAAATGGGAAAACAGTTGCCGTTTTAGGGAGTGGATTAGCAAATATTTATCCTAGGCAGCATACTGCGCTGGCGGAGCAGATTAAACAAGAGGGGGTACTAATCTCTGAGTTTTTACCAAATGCGCCTCCGCTACCTAGGCAATTTCCTCGACGAAATCGAATTATTAGTGGCTTAAGTAAAGCGACAGTCGTGGTAGAGGCAGGGTTGAAAAGTGGCTCATTGATAACGGCTCGTTATGCCATTGAGCAAAATAGAGACCTTTTTACGATACCCGCACCACTTGGTAATTCAGCTTACAGTGGTAACCATTGGCTATTACAACAAGGAGCATATCTACTTGTTGAACTCGAAGATATCAAACACCATATAGAGGTTGGGTTAAATTGGTTGCCAGTCGAGCCATTAGAAGAAGAAACGCTGAATGCTGAATTTAATCTGACAGAGAATAAAATATTGAGTATGGTTGAGTATCACCCTACACCTGCAGATGTGATTGCTGAGCGTGTACAACAGCCGATAACAGAAGTCATTGCTGTTTTGACGGAACTTGAGATAGACGGTGCTATCGCTTCTGTTACTGGTGGGTATATAAAATTAAGTTAGTTGGCTAAGAGAAAATCATGTCAAAGCAATTGCCTTTTGAAACAGAGAAAAATGAACATTGTCCTGAATGCGGTTCTTTACTGGTCATTCGTAATGGTGCACATGGGCCTTTTTTTGCTTGTTCTTCGTACCCTCAATGTCATTATCTCAAACCTATGCGTCCTTCGGCAGAAAGCCATGTAGTAAAAGTATTAGAAGGGCAAGCATGTCCACAATGCGGTCATGATTTGGTTTTGAAGCAAGGGCGATTTGGTATGTTTATTGGATGTAGTCACTACCCAGAGTGTGAGCATATTGAATTAATTGATAAGCCAGATGAAACGAAAGTTGCTTGCCCCCAGTGCCAGACAGGTCACCTATTACAACGTAAGTCTCGGTTTGGAAAAACATTTTATGCGTGTGATAGCTATCCGTCTTGCCAATTTATTCTCAATCATAAGCCTGTTTCGGGTGAATGTGAGTTTTGTCATTATCCATTACTTATGGAAAAAAGGGGTGCTCAAGGAGTAAGATTATTTTGTGCCAGTAAACGATGTGGTAAACCACAAAAAGAATAATGAGTTAAAAAGATGCAAAATAAATCTACACCTGCAATTGAAAATATTATTGTTTCCCTGAACAAAGGGGAAGTTATCGCTTATCCCACTGAAGCCGTATTTGGATTAGGTTGTGATCCTGATAGTGAACAAGTGGTTAATAAGTTACTTGAGTTAAAACAACGTCCTTGGGAGAAAGGGCTAATTCTTATCGCAGACAATTATGAACAGCTGAAAGACTATGTGGACGATAGTCAGTTGACTGATGAACAAAAGCAAACGATGTTTGCAAGCTGGCCAGGGCCTGTGACTTGGGTTATCCCAGCCAAATCATCCACTCCGAAATGGTTAACTGGGCGTTTCGATACTTTGGCGGTAAGAGTAACAGATCATGGGTTAGTAAAAGAGCTCTGTCGCGAATACGGTAAGCCATTAGTATCTACAAGTGCGAATTTAAGCGGTCAGGAGCCATGTAGGACAACCAATGAAGTTCTAGAGCAGTTTAAGGGAAGTATCCCTGTACTTGATGGAATGGTGGGGGGCCGTCAAAACCCATCAGAAATTCGGGATGCTAAAACAGGGCAACTTTATCGTAAAGGATAACTATTATATGGGTAAATATGCCGTTTTTGGTCATCCGATAGCGCATAGTAAATCGCCAATTATACACCAGATGTTTGCTGAACAGACGGGTATTGCGCTGGAATATGAACGTATTTTGGCACCACTAGATGGCTTTGAGCAGTCATTGTCTGCATTTTTTGCTCAGGGAGGGATGGGGGCGAATGTTACGCTACCTTTTAAGGAAAACGCATATCAAATGGTATCTGAGCTAACAGATAGAGCTCAATCGTGCGGTGCAGTAAATACCGTGATGAAACTGGATAGTCACCGGTTATTAGGTGATAACACGGATGGTGCTGGCCTTTTGCTAGATCTTCAACGGCTTAATTTTATTCATAGCAATAGCAAAGTATTAATTATTGGTGCTGGTGGTGCAACGAGGGGGGCTTTATTACCTCTCTTAGAATTTGGGTGCGAAATTACGCTAACGAATAGGACTTTTTCTAAAGCAGAAACATTAGTAAATCAATTTATTAGCTTTGGAAAAATAAAAGCACAGCCGATCGAACAGATCAAAACAGCCTGTTTCGATCTCATCATTAATGCGACTTCATCTGGAGTGAGTGGCGAGATCCCCGCAATTGATCCCGCTGTATTTTCTATGCGGGTGGCATGTTATGACATGTTTTATCAACATGGTTTAACACCATTTCTATCGTTCGCGAGTTCTCATCAGGTAAATCGCCTTGCCGATGGTTTAGGTATGTTAGTTGGGCAAGCCGCTTTCGCTTTTAAATTATGGCATGGAGTACTTCCAGATATAGAGCCGGTTCTTCTTGTATTACAAAAGGAACTGAAAAAGTGAATCAAGCTATTCAATTTCCAGATAGAGAAGAGTGGAATGCTGCTACAAGAAAAGTCCATTTTCCGGTATTAATTAGTGGAATGTTAGCTGAATGTGTAATATCAGACTCGTTGCTTTATCGGCGGTATGGAGAAGGGGCTGAGCCATTAGTGCTGTTCCAAAATAACCGTTGGGATATAGAAGAAGAGTTTGAGGCCTTGATAGCTCAAGGCCCTCAGGAAGATGATAGTGTTTATTCTTTACCAGAAGATAAATAATCATTCTTCCATTGAACGTAGTTATTCGCTGAATAACGTAGATGTTCTAATTCAGCTTCCGTTAGTTTACGGGCAGCTTTAGCTGGGCTACCAACATAAAGGTAGCCACTTTCCAGTTTTTTGCCTTGGGTGACGAGGCTATTTGCGCCTATAACTACGTCGCTAGCGATTATTGCTCCATCAAGAATAATAGAACCCATACCGACTAATACGCGATCCCCGATTGTGCAACCATGAAGCATCACTTTATGTCCGACGGTGACATCTTCGCCAATAATTAAAGGGTTGCCTTCTGGGTTATGTTTTGATTTGTGTGTTACGTGTAAGACGGAACCATCTTGTATATTAGTGCGAGCACCAATTTCAATGTAGTTCACATCACCACGTAATACGGATAAAGGCCAAATACTGACATCATCAGCTAAACGAACATCGCCGATCACAACAGCTGAAGGATCGATAAAAACGTTAGAGCCAGTGGTGGGATAAATATCGAGATAAGGTCTTAAGTGTTTGTTCATAAAGATGACCATAGTTGATAATTAGTGGTATTAAATAGAATAGTCGATATCTATTCATATTATGAAGAAGAGTATCCTTCAAAAAAGAGGGTATTTGTTGTTTGTTTTATAGTCACAATGCTAGAAAAAAAAACATAGTGATGATTTTATCTTCAAACAGTACTTTTTTTCAAAAAAAGGGTTGCTAGAATTTTCTGACTCCCTATAATGCGCATCCGTTGTCACGACAAACCGCTTCGGTGGTCAGGTTAGAAAAGAAACCGGTGACAACGAGAGGTGAAAAAAGAAAGAAAAAGTTGAAAATAATCGCTTGACTTTCTCACGAAAAAACGTAGTATACATCACCTCGCGACAACGACCTAACTGGTTAATATCGAAAGATAAAGTCGCAACGCTCTTTAACAATTTATCAGACAATCTGTGTGGGCACTCACAGGACACTATCAAAAAAATATTTGATTTTAAAGTCTTGAAGAGTGACTAACACGTTAATTCATATATGAAAGAATGTAGTCAGTTTAATTCTTTGAGCATCAAACGCTTTTAATTGAAGAGTTTGATCATGGCTCAGATTGAACGCTGGCGGCAGGCCTAACACATGCAAGTCGAGCGGTAACAGGGGAAGCTTGCTTCCGCTGACGAGCGGCGGACGGGTGAGTAATGTATGGGGATCTGCCCGATAGAGGGGGATAACTACTGGAAACGGTGGCTAATACCGCATAATCTCTTAGGAGCAAAGCAGGGGACCTTCGGGCCTTGCGCTGTCGGATGAACCCATATGGGATTAGCTAGTAGGTAAGGTAATGGCTTACCTAGGCGACGATCCCTAGCTGGTCTGAGAGGATGATCAGCCACACTGGGACTGAGACACGGCCCAGACTCCTACGGGAGGCAGCAGTGGGGAATATTGCACAATGGGCGCAAGCCTGATGCAGCCATGCCGCGTGTATGAAGAAGGCCCTAGGGTTGTAAAGTACTTTCAGTCGGGAGGAAGGCGTTGATGTTAATACCATCAACGATTGACGTTACCGACAGAAGAAGCACCGGCTAACTCCGTGCCAGCAGCCGCGGTAATACGGAGGGTGCAAGCGTTAATCGGAATTACTGGGCGTAAAGCGCACGCAGGCGGTTAATTAAGTTAGATGTGAAATCCCCGGGCTTAACCTGGGAATGGCATCTAAGACTGGTTAGCTAGAGTCTTGTAGAGGGGGGTAGAATTCCATGTGTAGCGGTGAAATGCGTAGAGATGTGGAGGAATACCGGTGGCGAAGGCGGCCCCCTGGACAAAGACTGACGCTCAGGTGCGAAAGCGTGGGGAGCAAACAGGATTAGATACCCTGGTAGTCCACGCTGTAAACGATGTCGATTTGGAGGTTGTTCCCTAGAGGAGTGGCTTCCGGAGCTAACGCGTTAAATCGACCGCCTGGGGAGTACGGCCGCAAGGTTAAAACTCAAATGAATTGACGGGGGCCCGCACAAGCGGTGGAGCATGTGGTTTAATTCGATGCAACGCGAAGAACCTTACCTACTCTTGACATCCAGAGAATTTAGCAGAGATGCTTAAGTGCCTTCGGGAACTCTGAGACAGGTGCTGCATGGCTGTCGTCAGCTCGTGTTGTGAAATGTTGGGTTAAGTCCCGCAACGAGCGCAACCCTTATCCTTTGTTGCCAGCGATTCGGTCGGGAACTCAAAGGAGACTGCCGGTGATAAACCGGAGGAAGGTGGGGATGACGTCAAGTCATCATGGCCCTTACGAGTAGGGCTACACACGTGCTACAATGGCGTATACAAAGAGAAGCGACCTCGCGAGAGCAAGCGGAACTCATAAAGTACGTCGTAGTCCGGATTGGAGTCTGCAACTCGACTCCATGAAGTCGGAATCGCTAGTAATCGTAGATCAGAATGCTACGGTGAATACGTTCCCGGGCCTTGTACACACCGCCCGTCACACCATGGGAGTGGGTTGCAAAAGAAGTAGGTAGCTTAACCTTCGGGAGGGCGCTTACCACTTTGTGATCCATGACTGGGGTGAAGTCGTAACAAGGTAACCGTAGGGGAACCTGCGGTTGGATCACCTCCTTACCGTTGAAGTGTTTTGTGAAGTGTTCACACAGATTGTCTGATGAAAAGTAGAGCAATAGGCTATACGTGGGAGACTTATTCAAAAGAATAGGGCTTACATGAAATGGGCCACAACGGTGTTGTGCAATATTTTATGTCCCCTTCGTCTAGAGGCCTAGGACACCGCCCTTTCACGGCGGTAACAGGGGTTCGAATCCCCTAGGGGACGCCAATTGCGCCGATATCGAGTGAAAGACGATGTCCTCAATAATGATTAAGCTAATTCAGTGAGTTAGCTTAACAATTATGCTCTTTAACAATCTGGAACAAGCTGAAAATTGAAACAACGCACATTGTTTATCGCTTAAACAATGTGAGAGTCTCTCAAAATTTCAAACCTGAAATTTTCGGTCATTCAAACGAGTGGCATGAGCGAGCAGGGTGAAATTCAAGGCGGACAGCGCGCAGCAAGCGCAGCGTACAGGAGTACGTGAGCATTGCGAGCACTGCCCAACGCAGAAGTTCACCACGCACAGCCATGACAGTCAGGTGATCGTTGAAACAATTTCGGGTTGTGAGGTTAAGCGACTAAGCGTACACGGTGGATGCCTAGGCAATCAGAGGCGATGAAGGACGTGCTAATCTGCGAAAAGCGTCGGTAAGGTGATATGAACCGTTATAACCGACGATGTCCGAATGGGGAAACCCAGTGCAATTCGTTGCACTATCGTTTGATGAATCCATAGTCAAACGAGGCGAACCGGGGGAACTGAAACATCTCAGTACCCCGAGGAAAAGAAATCAACCGAGATTCCCCTAGTAGCGGCGAGCGAACGGGGAGCAGCCCAGAGTCTTAATCAGCATCAGCATCAGGAGAACGGTCTGGAAAGGCCGGCAATAAAGGGTGATAGCCCCGTATCCGAAGGTGTTGGTGTTGTGAACTCGACGAGTAGGGCGGGACACGTGTTATCCTGTCTGAATATGGGGGGACCATCCTCCAAGGCTAAATACTCCTGATTGACCGATAGTGAACCAGTACCGTGAGGGAAAGGCGAAAAGAACCCCGGCGAGGGGAGTGAAATAGAACCTGAAACCGTGTACGTACAAGCAGTGGGAGCCTTGATTTATCAGGGTGACTGCGTACCTTTTGTATAATGGGTCAGCGACTTATATTCTGTAGCAAGGTTAACCGAATAGGGGAGCCGTAGGGAAACCGAGTCTTAACTGGGCGAATGAGTTGCAGGGTATAGACCCGAAACCCGGTGATCTAGCCATGGGCAGGTTGAAGGTTGGGTAACACTAACTGGAGGACCGAACCGACTAATGTTGAAAAATTAGCGGATGACTTGTGGCTGGGGGTGAAAGGCCAATCAAACCGGGAGATAGCTGGTTCTCCCCGAAAGCTATTTAGGTAGCGCCTCGTGAACTCATCTTCGGGGGTAGAGCACTGTTTCGGCTAGGGGGTCATCCCGACTTACCAACCCGATGCAAACTACGAATACCGAAGAATGTTATCACGGGAGACACACGGCGGGTGCTAACGTTCGTCGTGAAGAGGGAAACAACCCAGACCGCCAGCTAAGGTCCCAAAGTCATGGTTAAGTGGGAAACGAAGTGGGAAGGCTCAGACAGCCAGGATGTTGGCTTAGAAGCAGCCATCATTTAAAGAAAGCGTAATAGCTCACTGGTCGAGTCGGCCTGCGCGGAAGATGTAACGGGGCTAAACCATGCACCGAAGCTGCGGCAGCGACATGTAAATGTTGTTGGGTAGGGGAGCGTTCTGTAAGCCTGTGAAGGTGTGCTGCGAGGCATGCTGGAGGTATCAGAAGTGCGAATGCTGACATAAGTAACGATAATGCGGGTGAAAAACCCGCACGCCGGAAGACCAAGGGTTCCTGTCCAACGTTAATCGGGGCAGGGTGAGTCGACCCCTAAGGCGAGGCAGAAATGCGTAGTCGATGGGAAACAGGTTAATATTCCTGTACTGGTGATAATTGCGATGGGGGGACGGAGAAGGCTAGGCTGGCCGGGCGACGGTTGTCCCGGTTTAAGGATGTAGGTGGGTGAATTAGGCAAATCCGGTTCGCTATACACTGAGGTCTGATGACGAGTCACTACGGTGGCGAAGTAGCTCATGCCCCGCTTCCAGGAAAAGCCTCTAAGCTCTAGATTATCATTAATCGTACCCCAAACCGACACAGGTGGTCAGGTAGAGAATACTCAGGCGCTTGAGAGAACTCGGGTGAAGGAACTAGGCAAAATGGTGCCGTAACTTCGGGAGAAGGCACGCTGGCATTAGGTGAAGTGGTTTACCCATGGAGCTGAAGCCAGTCGCAGATACCAGCTGGCTGCAACTGTTTATTAAAAACACAGCACTGTGCAAACACGAAAGTGGACGTATACGGTGTGACGCCTGCCCGGTGCTGGAAGGTTAATTGATGGGGTTATCCGTAAGGAGAAGCTCTTGATCGAAGCCCCAGTAAACGGCGGCCGTAACTATAACGGTCCTAAGGTAGCGAAATTCCTTGTCGGGTAAGTTCCGACCTGCACGAATGGCGTAATGATGGCCAGGCTGTCTCCACCCGAGACTCAGTGAAATTGAACTCGCTGTGAAGATGCAGTGTACCCGCGGCAAGACGGAAAGACCCCGTGAACCTTTACTATAGCTTGACACTGAACATTGAGCCTTGATGTGTAGGATAGGTGGGAGGCTTTGAAGTGTGGACGCCAGTCTGCATGGAGCCAACCTTGAAATACCACCCTTTAATGTTTGATGTTCTAACGTAGCCCCATAATCTGGGGTGCGGACAGTGTCTGGTGGGTAGTTTGACTGGGGCGGTCTCCTCCCAAAGCGTAACGGAGGAGCACGAAGGTTGGCTAAGCATGGTCGGACATCATGCGGTTAGTGCAAAGGCATAAGCCAGCTTGACTGCGAGAGTGACGGCTCGAGCAGGTACGAAAGTAGGTCTTAGTGATCCGGTGGTTCTGAATGGAAGGGCCATCGCTCAACGGATAAAAGGTACTCCGGGGATAACAGGCTGATACCGCCCAAGAGTTCATATCGACGGCGGTGTTTGGCACCTCGATGTCGGCTCATCACATCCTGGGGCTGAAGTAGGTCCCAAGGGTATGGCTGTTCGCCATTTAAAGTGGTACGCGAGCTGGGTTTAGAACGTCGTGAGACAGTTCGGTCCCTATCTGCCGTGGGCGTTGGAAGATTGAAAGGGGCTGCTCCTAGTACGAGAGGACCGGAGTGGACGCACCGCTGGTGTTCGGGTTGTCATGCCAATGGCACTGCCCGGTAGCTAAGTGCGGAAGAGATAACCGCTGAAAGCATCTAAGCGGGAAACTTGCCTTGAGATGAGTCTTCCCTGACCTTTAAGGGTCCTAAAGGAACGTTTAAGACGAAGACGTTGATAGGCTGGGTGTGTAAGCGTAGCGATACGTTGAGCTAACCAGTACTAATGAACCGTGAGGCTTAACCTGACAACACCGAAGGTGTTTTAGAGAGACGATTGTTGAAGTGCACGAGATAAAGTGGTGCGAAAAAATCAGCTTGTTCAAGATTGCAGTTCTGGTTTGCGGTGTAGACGCGAACGGGAACGAAACCGAATTTGTCTGGCGGCAATAGCGCGGTGGTCCCACCTGACCCCATGCCGAACTCAGCAGTGAAACGCCGTAGCGCCGATGGTAGTGTGGGGTCTCCCCATGTGAGAGTAGGGAACTGCCAGACATCAAATTGAAGACTTATCGCAGAGCGGTAAGCAGCCGAAAGGCGAAGAATAAGTGGAGCGGTAGTTCAGTTGGTTAGAATACCTGCCTGTCACGCAGGGGGTCGCGGGTTCGAGTCCCGTCCGTTCCGCCACTTAATTTAGGGGCGTAGTTCAATTGGTAGAGCACCGGTCTCCAAAACCGGGTGTTGGGAGTTCGAGCCTCTCCGCCCCTGCCAGTTACCAATTAAGTAAAAACAAAAGAAGTATCTTATTGATAACCCGATTACTTTAATCGGGTTTTTCTTTATGCAAAAATCGATAATTCCTACCTAAATTTGCGACCTATTCCTGTTATTTCTAAGTTAACTTGAGATCGGTTTAAGCCATTATTTGAAGCCCTGTTTTCTCGACATTTGAAATATTCAGGATGACTTTTTCGGTTTCAAACAATAGGCAAAACCGCCCAGTGAATTCAACATGAATCCATGCAAACTACGATGGTGAGAATGTTCAATCTGCGTAATATTTTTTCAGCTGATCATTAGTTGTTTCAATAATGAATTGCTTAGCGAGCATCGCTCTATCTCAGGCCACTAATAATTTTGGCTTCATATTTTTGCGTTGTCCTGTAACCAATGTTATTCCTTCCATCTTTAAATCTTCAGTTAATGCTTTGCTGATGTAAGTTCCGCGGCAACAATCTCATCAAGATGGTTAACGATGATGCGCTGCTTGAAACCGTAGAACCATTCTATCGTCTCTTTTCCTCTGGCCGCCGAGTTTTTAAAAACCCGATGTTTTGGGATCCGTAGGTTGTGGCACACTTTAATACTGGTAATAAACTCGATACCTGTTGGTTGACCTTTTAGATGGGTAAAGAAGGAACGTAATGGCACTCAACCCTTCGATATGACGTCAAAAAAACGCGTGTAGCTCAATAAGGTTGGAAAGTCTTTTTTGTGGTATACCACAATGAACCCAATATAAAAATGCTTCAAATCACGATGATGAGACATAGGGAATGCAATGATGATGGTCATAATTCCACTGCTTGTCATTCTTGTTTGGTGTAGCCGCTGACCTTTACCACTTTCAATCAAGTATTTTTGCCATTGTGGGATGAAAAATTTGCAAAATCATCGATATGACAAAATAAGTCAACTAAATTATGCATAGTGGATTCCTTGGTGAACAGTGGTTTTTTGGTCGAAAGATCTGATCACCGAACCTACTTTTCGTTCCCTTCTTTTTTATTTTTCTTATCCCGAGTTCAGGTTAAGTTATTGGCTTGAATTGAAATAGCCCTGTCGTATGAGAGATTATTATGCGTAAGAGGCTAAATTAAAGAGGCTGATAAGAAAAAACGCCCGACAGTATTATCGAGCGTAGTTAAAACTGATAAGTAGTTAGTCAGTTATGACGTAGGGGCTAATTGTGCGTTTTTAATGGGGGTTTTTATTAATTGATTAATCAATGCTTGTTGATCGTTTTTTTGTAACCAGACGGCGTAGAGTGGTTTTGTAATTACGGTCTCTGAGAGCGTTTTGAGTCCAGGGTACTGAATACTCCAGTGAGACGGTAAAAACGCGGCAGAAAGTGATACAGGCAGTAATTGACGAGCAATGTGTGCAGATGTCGTGATCATAACTGGCGAATCATCGGGCGTAAGGCTTGCGTCATTTTGAGGTTGAAAATCGGCACTCCACTCTAATTTGATATAATTATAATTTGTTAAAGCGATATTTTTTTGTGAGGCCATTAATTGAAGCTCAATAGTGCCTATGATGGTGCTTTCGAACTCATCCATTTTTGGCGGTTCAGTAGCAATTAATAAATCTAGCTCTCTCGAATGCAGTTGTTTCACCAGTGACTGCCGAGTCGAAACTCTCGCCTCTAAACGTAATTCATCATGCTGTTCATACAGTGATTGCATCCAATCGGTAAGGTAGCCTTCCCATAATGATGCGGTAGCACCTATCGACAATTCAGTATGCTGTGAAGCATGGGAGATCTCTTTTTTGGCTTGTAGCCATGTATTCATTAAGGATTCAGCGTAAGGAACTAAGCGCTCCCCAGCAGCCGTTAGCCTAATATTATTGCGGTGTCGCGTGAATAGGTTTGTACCGAGCTGTGTTTCGAGTTGCCGGATGCGAAAACTGACAGCTGATTGCGTTAAATAGAGTGATTCCGCGGCTCGGCCGAAGTGTCTGGTTCTACTGACTTCCAAAAATGTTTTTAATAACTCAGTATCCACATACATCTCCAATAATTTTTGTCGTGATGATTTAAATGTTTTGTTTTACAGATTGTCAATGCTGTCTAATACTCCGCGCCATAAAGAGTTGACAGTAATAAGTTAGGAGTGTGTCAGATGGCAGAAAGCTTCATCACGACTAATCGTTTTTTTGACAATAAACATTACCCACGTGGCTTTTCTCGTCATGGTGATTTTACCATCAAGGAAGCTCAGTTACTCGAGCGCCATGGCCAAGCTTTTTCTGAGCTTGATTCCGGCAAACGTGCAGCACAGACCGACGAAGAAAAACTTTTCGTTGCGGTTTGCCGCGGCGAAAGGGAACCTGTAACTCCTGAAGAAAAAGTGTGGGCGAAATATTCTAGCCGCATAAATCGTCCGAAACGCTTCCATACTCTCTCTGGCGGTAAGCCTCAGATAGACCCTTCGGATGACTATACAGATACAGACGATTAATATCATCAATATATTTAGAGGGGCTTACAGGCCCCTTAACTTATATGCGTTATAGTCACGTAAAGTAACGAAGCTGACTTTCTAAATCTCTCTATGAGGCCAGTGTAATAAGCGCTGCTACATCATCGTAGATTCATTTAGAGTGTACGCTTATGCCACTCTCATTCACCACCTCTCCAGCTACTCAGCTTACTTGTTTTTGCAAATGAAGCAATAACTTATCCATCGCTCTATAACCGAGAGCTTCGAGAAGATGGGGTTTTTCGATATTATTGGTATTTTGTAAGTCGGCAATAGTTCGAGCGACTCTCAAAATGCGATGCCAAGCACGTATCGATAACCCAAGTTTGTTTAAGGCATGCTCCAAAAAAAGTGAATCCTTGGATGTGAGTTGGCATAGGTTTGTCGTTTCTCTGGCGGTTAATTGGCTATTGAGTTTCCCCATTCTTTTCATTTGTATCTCTCTTGCAAGTATGACTCTAGCGCGGATTTGCTCACTATTTTCGCTTTGGTACTGTTGATGACTGAGTGTACCCAACGGAAGCAGCGGTATTTCAATAGACAGATCAAATCGATCAAGAAAAGGACCTGAAACGCGTGATAAGTAGCGTAAGATTTTCGTGGAGGAGCTTCGGCAGTAATCACCTTGATATTGGCCTGTAGGGCTTGGGTTCAGTGCGGCGATGAGTTGAAAGTTGGCTGGGAAACACACTTTTGCTTTAGCGCGGGAAATAATAACTTGCCTTGATTCAAGTGGCTCACGTAATGCGTCAAGTACCGAGCGGCTAAACTCAGGCAATTCATCCAGAAATAAAATGCCATTATGGGCTAATGATATTTCACCGGGTTTAGGAAGGCTCCCTCCACCAATGAGTGCTGCCATTGACGCGCTATGGTGAGGAGCTCTAAAGGGTCTAGGAGGCCAAGGAGAAGTTAAATCGCTTGAATGGCATAGGCTATGTATAGAGGCGACTTCTAGAGCTTCCTGTGGCGTTAGGGACGGTAGTAATGTTTTTAGGCGACTTGCTAGCATCGTTTTTCCTGTGCCAGGAGGGCCTAATAACAATAAGTTGTGCCCACCACTTGCACAGATCTCTAACGCTCTTTTTCCCTGCTCTTGTCCAATAATATCGCTAATATTCCCGTCGCAAATGGGGGGCTCAGGGATTTCGGTCGGATGGAAATTACCTGATAATGTCATTTTCTCGTATAAAAAATGACAAAGTTCTAATAATGTTCCTGCAAACTTAACACTATTATCAGGTAATAAATTCAGCTCATATTGATTTTCAGATGAAAGAACGAGTTGCCTTTTTTGTGTTAATGCCGCGAGTGCGGCAGGGATAGCACCATTCACATGGCGAATATGACCAGACAAAGCGAGTTCACCGAGAAATTCATACTGATGAAGTATTTTTGTAGGCACTTGGCCTGATGACGCTAAGATAGCGATTGCTATCGCAAGATCGTAACGTCCCCCTTCTTTCGGGAGATCGGCAGGGGCTAAGTTAATCGTCATTTTTTTTGCAGGGAATTCAAAACCGCTGTTTAATAATGCGCTCCGTACTCTATCTCTCGATTCTTTTACAGCCGTTTCAGGTAAACCTACAAGTGTCAATCCAGGTAGCCCATTACTAATATGTGCTTCAACAGTAACCAGTGGCGCATTCATTCCGATCGATGCTCTTGTATACACAATTGCTAATGCCATATCTCCTCCCTTGAATAAACAGAGTAATATTCTGTTGAATAAAGAGCCGCTTCAATGGCTCTTTTTAAGGATGAGAGTGGGAAGGGAAACTTAAATGTAAAATATTTGCCACGGATTAAATTTTTGCGAAGGTGGTCGTAAAACTATTATTAATTAATATGTTATATGATATTAATTTATAGATAATAGAAATTAATTGAGAAGGAATTTTTTTAAAGATGAGGTGTAAATTAAAATTAATATCATCAATACTACGCTTGCTTGTTGGAATATCAGGCTGCGTATAATGGCTTCGCTATATGTATTTGCTGTAAATTCTATAAAACACTAGTTATTTATTCTGTTTGTTTTTTATCTATCTGATTTATATTGAAATATATTTTTTGATAATAAAAATTTAAAATAAAAGTTGTCAAAGTAATTTTAAAATGATACCTCTTTAATATAGATAACGAATAATACAGCGAAAGACAGAACCGATGAACGCATTTTTCCGAGTGATTAGCCTAATTATTATCAGCGTGGTGGTGATTATTATCCCACCGTGCGGGGCTGCACTTGGACGACGAAGGCTAAATTAGTAGCCAGATCTCACGAGAACCCCGCACCGAAAGGCGCGGGGTTTTTTTTGACGTAAAGTTTAGCAACATCATCAAACCTAAAAAAACAAAATAAATACAAATAGATAAATTAATTGGAAGACAGGAGAAAAGCATGAATGGGGCACAGTGGTTAGTTCAAGCATTGCGGACGCAGGGAGTGGAGACTGTTTTTGGCTATCCGGGAGGCGCTATCATGCCAGTGTATGACGCGCTGTATGATGGCGGGGTTGAGCATCTGTTGTGTCGCCATGAGCAAGGGGCGGTTATTGCCGCGATTGGTTATGCTCGCTCGACGTCAAAAACAGGGGTTTGTATTGCGACATCAGGGCCGGGAGCGACGAATTTAATCACTGGGTTAGCGGATGCTTTGTTAGATTCTGTGCCTGTTGTGGCTATCACGGGGCAAGTGAGTTCGGAATTTATTGGCACTGACGCTTTCCAAGAAATCGATGTTTTGGGTTTATCTCTGGCCTGTACTAAGCACAGTTTTTTAGTGGAATCCCTTGAAGACCTGCCTCGCATTGTTGCTGAAGCTTTCGCAATCGCAAATAGTGGTCGCCCAGGACCTGTACTGATTGATATTCCGAAAGATATTCAACTGCAGCAGGCAGATCTCGCGCCGTTTTTAATGCCTGTTGAACAGGATTTACCTATCCAGTCACATGAGGTTGCTGAGGCAAGAGAGTTACTCAAACAGTCGCAAAAACCAATGTTATATATCGGTGGTGGCGTTGGGATGTCAGGTGCGGTTGCCGAGCTAAGACGTTTTATTGATTACACGGGCATTCCTTCTGTGACAACTTTAAAAGGGCTAGGCGCAGTTGCACCTTCGGAGCCATATTATCTCGGAATGCTGGGGATGCATGGTACTAAGGCGGCAAACTTCGCGGTGCAGCGTTGTGATTTATTGATAGCCGTGGGCGCTCGCTTTGATGACCGTGTGACAGGTAAGTTAAATACATTCGCGCCAAATGCCAAAGTCATTCATATCGATATCGACCATGTTGAATTAGATAAATTGCGTCAAACTCACGTCGCTTTATTAGGTGATGCTAAAGCGTTATTACCTGAGTTGATGATGGAAAAAACGATTTCATCTTGGCAGGAAGAGGTACGCCAGCTAAAGCATGAGTTTAGCTGGCGTTACGATCATCCCGGTGATGCTATCTACGCCCCTTTGCTGTTAAAGCAACTGTCTGATCGTATGAAGGCAAATACGGTTATCACGACAGATGTTGGGCAGCATCAAATGTGGTCGGCCCAACATATCGCGGTTGATGCACCTGAAGATTTTATTACTTCTAGTGGTTTGGGAACCATGGGCTTTGGTATTCCAGCCGCGATTGGCGCACAAGTGGCTCGTCCGGAAGACACTGTGGTTTGTGTCTCTGGAGATGGTTCTTTCATGATGAATGTACAAGAGCTTGGCACCATTAAACGTAAACAACTACCCGTTAAAATTTTATTGTTAGATAACCAGCGGTTAGGCATGGTTCGTCAGTGGCAAGAGCTGTTTTTTGAACAGCGCTATAGCGAAACGATTTTAACCGATAACCCTGATTTTGTGGCTTTGGCTCGGGCTTTTGATATCCCAGGGCGACGCATTACCTCAAAATCTGAAGTTGACGCAGCGCTTGATGAGTTACTCAACAGTGAAGGCGCTTATCTGTTACAGGTCTCAATAAATGAATTAGAAAACGTCTGGCCGTTGGTTCCACCAGGGGCGAGCAATGAAAAAATGATGGAGAAACCGTTATGATGCAACATCAACTCGCAATACTGGCCCGTTTCCGTCCTGAGGTTTTAGAGCGTATATTACGGGTGACTCGCCATCGTGGATTCCAAATCAGTTCGATGACTATGGATCATATGCCGGATGGTGATAATGTAAATATCGAAATGACCGTGAACAGCCAGCGTCCATTAGCTCAGTTATATGCTCAGTTAACTAAGCTGTCTGATGTTTCGGAAGTTGAAATAAGAGAACAAGAATCACGACTATTACGCACACAAAGTGCAATGTAAGGAATAAATAAAATGACTAAGAAAGCTGACTATATTTGGTTTAACGGTGAAATGACGCCATGGGCCGATGCAAAAGTACACGTTATGTCTCATGCTTTGCATTATGGTACATCGGTATTTGAAGGCGTCCGTTGCTATGATTCTCACAAGGGGCCTGTTGTTTTCCGCCATCGTGAGCACATGCAGCGTTTGCGTGATTCTGCAAAAATCTACCGTATGCCTGTCAGCTATAGCGTTGATGAGCTGATGGAAGCATGCCGTGAAACGTTACGTAAAAATAACTTAGTCAGTGCCTATATTCGTCCATTAGTCTTTATTGGTGATGTTGGTATGGGGGTTAATCCTCCAGATGGTTATAAAACAGATGTCATCATGGCGGCTTTCCCATGGGGGGCCTATTTAGGCGAAGAAGCTTTAGATCAAGGAATTGATGCTATGGTTTCCTCATGGAACCGCGTTGCAGCAAATACCATTCCTACTGGAGCAAAAGCGGGTGGTAACTATTTATCGTCGCTACTTGTTGGCAGTGAAGCACGTCGTCATGGCTATCAAGAGGGAATTGCATTAGATGTTAATGGTTATTTATCTGAAGGGGCGGGTGAAAATATTTTTGAAGTGAAAGATGGCATTTTATTTACACCACCATTCACATCTTCTGCACTGCCGGGGATCACTCGTGATGCGATTTTAACGTTAGCGAAGGATATGGGCATTGAAGTTCGTGAACAAACCTTATCACGTGAGTCTTTATACCTTGCTGATGAAGTGTTTATGACCGGAACCGCAGCTGAAATCACGCCAGTACGTAGTGTGGATGGCATTCAAGTGGGTATTGGTCGCTGTGGCCCTATGACCAAAAAGATCCAGCAAGCCTTCTTTGGTTTGTTTGATGGTACAACAGAAGATAAATGGGGTTGGTTAGATCCAGTTAACCCTTAATAACAAATACAGACAGATTTACAGGCGGTCGTTCCCCGCCTGTTTTAAAACACGGGAGTAAAGATATGCCGAAGTACCGTTCAGCAACCACCACCCATGGCCGTAATATGGCAGGCGCACGTGCATTATGGCGTGCCACCGGTATGACCGATGCTGATTTTGGAAAACCGATTATCGCAGTTGTTAACTCATTTACACAATTTGTACCGGGCCATGTGCATTTGCGTGACCTTGGCAAACTTGTCGCTGAGCAGATCGAAGCGGCAGGGGGTGTCGCTAAAGAGTTTAATACAATCGCTGTCGATGATGGCATTGCAATGGGGCATGGCGGGATGCTTTATTCCTTACCTTCCCGTGAGTTAATTGCAGATTCAGTCGAATATATGGTGAATGCACACTGTGCAGATGCCATGGTATGTATCTCTAACTGTGACAAAATCACACCGGGTATGTTAATGGCATCATTACGCCTAAATATCCCTGTTATTTTTGTTTCAGGTGGTCCTATGGAAGCTGGGAAAACCAAGCTTTCAGATCAAATTATCAAGTTAGACTTAGTGGATGCGATGATCCAAGGCGCGAACCCTAATGTAAGCGATGCGGACAGCGAACAAATTGAACGCTCTGCTTGCCCAACATGCGGCTCTTGCTCAGGTATGTTTACCGCTAACTCAATGAACTGTTTAACCGAAGCATTAGGGTTATCGCAACCAGGAAATGGGTCATTACTTGCGACCCATGCTGACCGTAAAGCGTTATTCATCAATGCTGGTAAGCGTATTGTTGAATTAACTAAGCGCTATTATGAGCAAGATGATGAAAGTGCATTGCCGCGTAATATCGCTAATAAATCCGCTTTTGAAAATGCGATGACATTGGATATTGCGATGGGGGGGTCAACCAATACGGTTTTACACCTGTTAGCAGCGGCTCAAGAAGCCGATGTTGATTTCACAATGGCAGATATTGACCGTTTGTCACGCAAAGTTCCGCATTTATGTAAAGTTGCGCCGAGCACCCAAAAATATCATATGGAAGATGTTCATCGTGCTGGTGGTGTTATTGGTATTTTAGGTGAATTAAGCCGAGCAGGCCTGCTACAGCATAATGTTAAAAATATTTTAGGCCTGACACTTAAGCAGACACTTGAGCAATATGATGTGATGTTGACGCAAGATGAAGCCGTTAAGTCGATGTTTTCGGCGGGGCCTGCGGGTATTCGAACAACACAAGCCTTTTCGCAAAACTGTCGCTGGCCTTCTCTCGACACTGACCGTGAAAATGGCTGTATCCGTAATATAGAGCACGCCTACAGTTTAGATGGGGGCTTAGCGGTACTTGCGGGGAACATCGCGGAAGATGGCTGTATTGTGAAAACCGCAGGTGTTGATGAAGGTAGTTTAACTTTCCGTGGGCCTGCGAAGGTTTATGAAAGCCAAGATGATGCTGTAGAAGCCATTTTAGGCGGTAAGGTTGTTGAAGGGGATGTGGTCGTTATTCGCTATGAAGGCCCGAAAGGTGGCCCAGGCATGCAAGAAATGTTGTACCCAACCTCATACCTTAAATCAATGGGATTAGGGAAAACCTGTGCGCTCATTACGGATGGCCGCTTCTCAGGAGGAAGCTCCGGGTTATCCATTGGTCATATTTCACCTGAAGCCGCTAGTGGTGGATTGTTGGCATTGGTACAAGATGGCGACATTATTGATATCGATATTCCAAAGAGAACGATAGCACTTGATGTTGATGATAATGAGCTGAATAAACGCCGAGAAGCGGAATTGGCGCGTGGTGATAAAGCGTATACGCCACGTAATCGTCAGCGTGAGGTCTCTTTTGCATTGCGTGCCTACGCATCTCTTGCAACGAGTGCAGATAAGGGCGCTGTACGCGATAAATCTAAGCTGGGAGGCTAATGACGGTGGCTGCTGCAAAACCATTACCCTCTGCACCTACGGGTGCTGATTATTTAAAAGCGGCGCTCAGTGCGCCGGTTTATGAAGTGGCTCAGGTCACCCCATTGCAAGAGATGAGAAAAGTGTCTGCTCGCATGGGAAATACGATTTTAGTTAAACGTGAAGATAGGCAGCCTGTTCATAGCTTTAAGTTGCGTGGTGCTTACGCCATGATTGCTGGATTGACCGATGAGCAAAAAGCGAAAGGTGTGGTTACCGCTTCTGCGGGGAACCATGCACAAGGCGTTGCATTATCGGCCAGTCGTGTTGGCGTGAAAGCAAAGATTGTCATGCCTGTGGCAACCGCAGATATTAAGGTCGACGCGGTACGTAATTTCGGTGGTGAAGCCATTTTGCATGGGGCAAATTTTGATGAAGCGAAAGCCAAAGCCATCGAAATGGCGACAAATGAGGGGTACACCTTTGTTCCCCCTTTTGATCACCCTTCTGTGATTGCAGGGCAAGCCACAATAGCATTGGAGTTGTTACAGCAAGATGCGCATCTTGATCGCATTTTTGTCCCCGTCGGTGGTGGTGGCCTGATTGCTGGCGTAGCGGTTCTGATCAAGCAATTGATGCCTGAGATTAAAATTATCGGTGTTGAAGCCGAAGATGCGGCATGTTTGAAAGCCGCATTGGCAGCGGGGCATCCGGTTGACTTGCCTCGAGTTGGCTTATTTGCTGAAGGCGTTGCGGTGAAGCGTATTGGTGATGAAACATTCCGTCTTTGCCAAAAATATGTGGATGATGTGATCACCGTAGACAGTGACGCGATTTGTGCGGCGTTGAAAGATATTTTTGAGGATGTGCGTGCGATTGCTGAGCCATCTGGAGCATTAGCACTAGCAGGCTTAAAAAAATATGTGCAACAGCACAACATTAAAGGCGAGCGTCTTGCACATGTTTTATCCGGTGCAAATATGAATTTCCATGGCCTGCGTTATGTTTCAGAGCGATGCGAAATTGGTGAACAACGGGAGGCACTTCTTGCGGTCACGATCCCTGAACAAAAAGGCAGCTTTTTGCGTTTCTGCCAGTTATTAGGCCATCGTGCAGTCACTGAGTTTAATTATCGTTATACCGATGCAGATCCTGACCGTGCTTGTATCTTTGTGGGGGTGAGGTTAAGCGGTGGCGAAAACGAACGAAGTGAAATTATTCAAGAGTTACAACAACATGGCTATGAAGTTGCCGACCTATCCGATGATGAAATGGCGAAATTACATGTACGTTATATGATTGGTGGTCGACCATCGAAGCCATTGGAGGAGCGCCTTTATAGTTTTGAGTTCCCAGAATCACCGGGGGCATTGTTAAAATTCTTAGAGACTCTGGGGACGTATTGGAATATTACACTGTTCCATTATCGTAGCCATGGCACTGATTATGGTCGTGTGTTAGCGGCGTTTGAGTTATCAGGTCCTGAGGTGCGTTTCGATAGGCACCTTGATGCGCTAGGTTATGAATATCATGATGAAACAGGGAACCCGTCATTTAGGTTCTTTTTAGCCCCCCAAAGCTCACCGCAAACATTAGATTGAGTGGTCGGGCAACAATTGCCAAAATGATTTGATGAGTGGTTCACTTAGGCGTTTGCTAAGCGAGCAAACGCCTAGCTCAAAGGGTTCAACCAGCGAAATATTGTCGAGTTGTAATATACGGCTGCGAACTGGCTCAGGGCTGTTATCAACAACGACGCTTGGTATCAAGGCAATACCACAGCCGAGTGCGACCATTGACACGATAGCTTCATGGCCTGAGACAGTTGCATAGATCACGGGATTATTGATGTGATGACGGCGAAACCAGAGTTCGATACGTTTTCGTGATGGTCCGTGTTCAGGCAGAATAAACGGGATCGCATTCCAGTCGGGCTGCTCTTCGGTAGCCATGGTTCGAACAGCACAAGGTAGTGCGGGGGCGATCAGTACCAATGGGATTTCACCAATTTTAGTAAACCTTACATTATCAGGAAGGCGTTCTGGTTTACCTGCGATCCCAAGGTCAGCTTCCTTGGTTTCTACTTTGTCGACAGCATCGGCCGCATCACCAGTGGTGAGTTTTATTTCTACCAGTGGATGCAGTGCGCGGAATTTATCCAGAATTTGTGGCAAGTGGCTATACGCGGCAGTGACAGAGCAAAAAAGGCGCAGTTCACCCGTAAGAGAAGGGCTTTGCTGGTTAAGGACATGCTGGAGTTGTTGATATTGTAATAAGGTTTGTTGAGCAAATTGTTTAAGATGCTCACCCGCTTGGGTCAGTTTTACCGACCGATTATCACGAATAAAAAGTGGATGCCCTAGCTGCTCTTCTAAGCGTTGAATTTGCCGCGATAAAGTGGATGGACTGACATACATCGCCTTAGAGGTTCGACCAAAATGGCAACTTTCTGCTAAATGAAGAAATAGCTTTAAATCACGGATATCCATTTTTGTTTCAGCCTTAAGTTAAGTCAAAAGAGCGTTGCATAATATGCAACATTGTATTGTTAATATATCAATTTAAGCAATGCGAATCATCGCATATAGTAAAACCATAAACGCTAAATAGAAAAGCGACAGGCAGATGCCTGAAATAACGAACACAACAGAACAACGGAGTAAGACAATGGCGAATTATTTTAATACTTTGAATCTGCGTCAGCAGTTAGAGCAGTTAGGCAAATGTCGTTTCATGAAGCGCGAAGAGTTCGCGGATGAAGCAGGATACCTGAAAGGTAAAAAAATCGTCATCGTCGGTTGTGGTGCTCAAGGTTTAAACCAAGGCCTAAATATGCGTGATTCAGGTCTGGATATTGCTTACGCATTACGTGCTGAAGCGATCGCTGAAAAACGTGCATCATGGCGTAAAGCGACAGAAAACGGTTTTAAAGTCGGTACTTATGAAGAATTGATCCCTGAAGCGGATTTGGTCATTAACTTAACGCCAGACAAGCAGCACTCAGCGGTCGTTCGCGCTGTTCAGCCAATGATGAAGCAAGGCGCTGCATTAGGTTACTCGCACGGCTTTAACATTGTTGAAGTAGGTGAAGAGATCCGTAAAGATATTACTGTTGTGATGGTTGCTCCAAAGTGTCCAGGTACTGAGGTTCGCGAAGAGTATAAACGTGGTTTCGGTGTGCCAACGCTGATTGCTGTTCACCCTGAAAATGACCCTAAAGGTGAAGGTCTGGCTATTGCGAAAGCATGGGCTGCGGCAACTGGTGGACATCGTGCTGGTGTACTGGAGTCATCATTCGTTGCAGAAGTTAAATCTGACTTGATGGGTGAACAAACCATCCTGTGTGGTATGTTGCAAGCGGGCGCTCTGCTTTGTTATGACAAGATGGTTGCTGATGGTGTTGAGCCAGGCTATGCCGGTAAATTAATCCAATTCGGTTGGGAAACAATTACCGAAGCATTGAAGCAAGGTGGTATCACGCTGATGATGGATCGTCTGTCAAACCCTGCGAAATTGCGCGCATTTGCACTGTCTGAGCAACTGAAAACAATCATGGCTCCTTTGTTCCAAAAACATATGGATGACATTATTTCTGGTAAATTCTCAGAAACCATGATGGCTGACTGGGCAAATGATGATAAGAATTTGCTGGCTTGGCGTGAAGAAACCGGTAAAACACCATTTGAAAACTACCCTGAATATGAAGGAAAAATCGCTGAGCAAGAGTACTTTGACCACGGTGTTTTGTTAGTTGCGATGGTTAAAGCTGGGGTTGAATTGGCGTTTGATACTATGCTGGAAGCTGGGATCCTTGAGGAATCCGCTTATTACGAGTCACTGCACGAGCTGCCACTGATAGCCAATACTATCGCTCGTAAACGCCTGTATGAAATGAACGTGGTTATTTCAGATACGGCGGAATATGGTAACTACCTGTTCTCGTTCGCGGCTGTGCCAATGTTGAAAGACTTTATGAGCAAACTGCAAGCGGGAGATTTGGCGAAACCTGTTGCTGATAATGGCACCGATAATGCACAACTGCGTGATGTTAATGAAGCTATCCGTAACCACCCAATTGAGAAAATCGGTAAGACGCTGCGTGGATATATGACAGATATGAAACGCATTTCAGTGGGTGGCTAATTTTTCGTCACACTAGCACTATTCGCCGTTTTCCTTTAACGCGAATAGTTTAGAAAAATATATTAGATATAAAATAATATCGTATTGAAAACCGTGTTGTTCTGAATGACACGGTTTTTTTGTTTTTCAGACTCGACCGTCACAGATAGAAATATGCAGTTAAATGGATACATGATGGTTTAGCCGTTTTTATGCGCCGAGTGCTTTCTGCTACAATCGACAACAATCTGTCTTTTTGAAAATAACCTGATCTAGAGAAACCATGCGATTAAATCCAAGCCAGCAGCAGGCTGTTGAATTTGTGGATGGCCCATGCCTTGTATTGGCTGGTGCCGGCTCGGGAAAAACCCGAGTGATAACGAATAAAATAGCACACCTGATCCGCCAATGTGGCTATCAACCACGTCAAATTGCGGCGGTCACCTTTACCAATAAAGCCGCTCGTGAAATGAAAGAGCGTGTCGCACAAACATTGGGGCGGAAAGAAGCTCGAGGGTTAATTATCTCTACATTTCATACCTTGGGCTTGGAGATCATTAAACGTGAATATAAGGCGTTAGGTATTAAGGCTAATTTTTCTCTGTTTGATGATCAGGACCAAATGGCATTGCTCAAAGAGCTCACTTTTGATCTGCTAGAGGAAGATAAAGATCTTTTGCAGCAACTGATCTCATCGATCTCGAATTGGAAAAATGATCTGTTAGCACCAGAGCAGGTGTTGGCGAAAGTGAGAAGTGAGAAAGAGCATCGTTTTGCAGAGTGTTATCGTCGTTACGAATTGCATTTAAAAAGCTGTAACGTATTGGATTTCGATGATTTGATCAGTAAGCCGACCTTACTTTTATCCCATAACGAAGAGGTGCGGGAGCGTTGGCAACAAAAAATTCGCTATTTGCTGGTGGATGAGTATCAGGATACCAATACAAGCCAATATCAATTGGTTAAATTGCTGGTGGGTCAGCGTGCACGGTTTACGGTAGTTGGCGATGATGACCAATCTATCTACTCTTGGCGTGGTGCTCGCCCACAAAACTTAGTGCTATTGAGTCAGGATTTTCCAAAGTTAAATGTGATTAAGTTGGAGCAAAACTATCGTTCATCGGAGCGCATACTAAAAGCAGCCAATATTTTGATTGCAAATAACCCCCACGTATTTGAGAAAAAATTATTTTCGACACTAGGTTATGGGGCACCACTTAAGGTTATTACGGCCAATAATGAAGATCATGAAGCTGAAAGAGTTATCGGTGAATTGATAGCGCATCACTTTATTAATAAAACACAATATAAAGATTATGCCATTTTGTATCGCGGTAACCATCAATCGCGTATCTTTGAAAAAATGTTGATGCAAAACCGCATTCCTTACCGTATTTCAGGGGGAACATCATTCTTTTCTCGCCCAGAAATCAAAGATTTATTAGCGTATTTGCGAGTCATCACTAACCCTGAAGATGACAGTGCTTTTTTGCGCATTGTGAATACGCCACGCCGTGAAATTGGGCCAAAAACGATCCAAAAATTAGGTGAATGGGCTAATCAACGCGGTAAAAGTTTATATCAAGCTAGTTTTGATTTAGGGCTGGAGCAAACATTAACAGGCAAAGGATTAACCGCGCTACAGCAGTTCACACGTTGGATGGAGAAAATTGTTCAACAGTCTGAGCGTGAGCCATTATTGGCCGTGCGTGATTTACTGCGTGAAATGGACTATGAAAGTTGGCTCTATGAAACTTCGGCAAGTACGAAAGCTGCTGAGATGCGAATGAAAAACGTCAATCAGTTGTTTACATGGATGAGTGAAATGATTGAAGGTGACGACTTGAATGATCCTATGTCGTTAGATCAGGTTGTAACGCGTTTTACGCTGCGCGATATGATGGAGCGCGGTGAAGATGATGAAGAATCAGATCAAGTGCAATTAATGACATTACACGCATCTAAAGGGCTGGAGTTCCCTTATGTGTTTTTAGTAGGGATGGAAGAGGGGTTGTTACCGCATCAAAGTAGTATTGATGAGGATAACATTGATGAAGAGCGGCGGTTAGCTTATGTTGGAATAACACGGGCACAAAAAGAGCTATTTTTTAGCCATTGCCGTGAACGTCGACAATACGGTGAATTAATCCGCCCTGAGCTAAGTCGCTTTTTATTAGAATTGCCGCAAGATGATTTAGAGTGGGAACAGCAACGAAAAGTGGTGACCGCGGAAGAGCGGATGCAAAAAGGACAATCTGCACTCGCTGATATTAAGGCTCGTTTAGGATTAAATAAGAAAAGCTAGCAGAAATGACCCCTCACATTCACTGTAACGAATGTGAGGAGGAAAATTAATTGTTGGAGCTATTACGCTCTTCAAGTTTCAAAGGCCAGTTAACATAACCTTGCCACTGAACTTCTTGTTGCAAGTTTTCTGCTCGTAATGGATGCTCTGCGAGCCAGCGGTAAGGCAATACAATCGTCAGAGAATGGGTCTCTGCATGAAGTCGTAATGCTGGCAATGTATCATCTCGCCGACGGCTTGCAAAAAGAATAGCTAATCGCAACAGGCGGCATAAATGATAAGCTTGTTGCATGGGTAAAGCATTTTGTTGACTGAGTGTGGCTAGATCAACAGGCCCGTGTTGATTGCGGAGTAATGCAGCCAGTAAGCGCTTTTGTGCAGGAGTAAAGCCAGGAAGGTCAAGGTTAGTGATAAGGTAACTGGCATGCTCCGGCCCTTTGCGGAAGTCAACGCTTAAACCGATTTCATGCAAAGCACAGGCACTTGATAATAAATCACGGCAGCGTAGGTCTAGCTGCCAATTTTTAGAGACCTGTAAAAAGAAATGCTCTGCTAATTGGCTAACGCGGGCAGCTTGCTCGATATCGACTTGAAAGCGACGCTGAATATTACGCAAGGTACGAGCGCGAATATCTTGCTCAATGGGTAATTCAAGCATGCCGTAAACTAACCCTTCACGCAATGCACCACCCGCTAAAGTCATATTATCAATCGATAAAGCTTTAAAAATAGCGATGAGGATAGACAGACCGCTTGGGAATACCAGCGCTCGCTCAAAGGTGAGCCCTTCAATTTCTAACTCTTCAAGCTTGTGGCATTGAATGGCTTTATATTTAAGCTGTTGTAGCTTATCTAAAGTAATCAGCTCATCCATGCCTTGCGCGATCATGATTTCTTGGATGGCTTGAACGGTGCCTGATGCACCAACACAAATTTTCCAACCATGATTTTTTAAGGTATCCGCAATAGGGGCAATCACCGCGTGGGCGGCTAACTCCGCTTGAGTAAAATTCTCCTCGGTGAGTGTGCGATCACTAAAATATTTTTCTAGCCAAGTGACGCAACCCATTTCAAGGCTAAATAGCTGAGTGGCTTTGGCACCGATACCTGTAACCAGCTCGGTACTACCTCCCCCAATATCAACGACTAAACGCTGATCGGGGCCTCCGGTTGTGTGAGCAACGCCTTGGTAAATTAAGCGCGCCTCTTCTTCTCCTTGAATAACTTTGACGGTATTACCTAGAATTTCACTGGCTTTTTGCACAAAAACATCGGCATTTTTAGCCAGCCGCAATGTTGCAGTCGCGACGACACGGATTTGAGCGCTAGGGATATCTTGTAAGTGCTCTGAAAAGAGCCTCAAACATTGCCAACCGCGCTCCATAGCTTGTTCTGACAGCATATTATTGCCATCTAAACCAGCGGCTAGGCGCACTTTGCGTTTTACTCTCGAAATAATTTGAATACTGCCTGCAACTTCACGAACGATCAGCATATGAAAACTGTTCGAACCTAAATCAATTGCTGCATAGAGAGAAGAAGATTTCAGCATATCGTTATTACTCAGCCTGAACGTTTATGGTTGTTACGTGGGCCATTATGGCGACGTGGCGAATTTGAATTGCGACGAGGCCCTCCTGGACGCGGACGATGGCGGCGTTTCGGAGCAGGAAGGTCAGTTAATAACGCTTCGCTGTTGTACTTACTCACTGGAATCGAATGTTGAATGTACTCTTCGATGGCGGGTAGATTCAAAGCGTACTCTTCACAAGCAAGGCTGATTGAATGACCACTTTCACCTGCACGACCAGTACGACCAATGCGGTGTACATAGTCTTCACAATCATCAGGTAAGTCATAGTTAAAGACATGGGTAACAGAAGGAATATGTAACCCGCGAGCAGCGACATCGGTCGCAACTAAAATATCGAGATTACCTTGAGTAAACTCTTCTAAAATACGCAGTCGTTTCTTCTGAGCAACATCTCCGGTGAGTAGCCCTACACGATGACCGTCAGCCGCAAGGTGTGCCCAAATCTCATCGCAACGATGTTTGGTATTGGCAAAAATAATACAACGCTCTGGCCACTCTTCTTCAAGCAACGTTTGCAATAAGCGCATTTTCTCTTCATTTGAAGGATAAAACAGCTCTTCTTTAATACGGTGACCCGTTTTTTGTAACGGCTCGACTTCAATATATTCAGGGCTATTCATCTGTTCAAAAGCAAGTTCTCTGACACGGTAAGAGAGCGTAGCTGAAAAGAGTAGGTTTAACCTTTCGGTTACCGCAGGCATGCGACGGAATAACCAACGAATATCTTTAATAAAGCCCAGATCGTACATGCGATCAGCTTCATCTAGAACAACCACTTGTACGGCATTTAAGTCAATATGACCTTGTTTTGCATAGTCAATTAAACGTCCCGTTGTGCCGATAAGAATATCAACACCATTTTGTAGCACCTTTAATTGCTCATCATAGCCATCACCGCCATAGGCTAGCCCCATTTTTAGACCCGTATACTCAGCAAGCTCTTTTGCATCTGAGTAGATTTGCACTGCCAGTTCACGGGTGGGTGCCATAATCAGCGCTCGGGGCTGATTGACTTTTTTACCCTCAATCGAAGGGTGAGTTAGTAAATAATGAAATGTAGACGTTAAAAATGCTAACGTTTTACCCGTTCCTGTTTGCGCTTGCCCCGCAACATCTTTGCCTTCGACAGTGAAAGGCAGGGTAGACGCCTGTATAGGCGTGCAAAAATTGAAGCCTTTTTTATTTAGGGCCTCAATGACTTTGGGGTGTAAGGCGAAGTCGGAAAACTTCTTTTCTGTCAAGTGTGCTTTACTCATAGTGTGGTAGAATATCAGTTAACGGTTGGTTTACGAAAGTGTATCTTTTGAAATAAAGCATACTGCTGCCAATTAATGTTACACTAAGACTGCAAAAATGATCCATTGGAGTACAACATGAGCGACAAAATTATTCATATAACTGATGCAAGCTTTGAGAGCGAAGTCTTAAACGCCTCGTCACCTGTTCTCGTCGATTTCTGGGCTGCATGGTGTGGTCCTTGTAAAATGATTGCGCCTATTCTTGATGAAGTTGTTGAAGAATATACAGGCAAACTGACCATCGCAAAACTGAATATTGATGATAACCCAGCTACTGCACCAAAATATGGTATCCGTGGTATCCCTACGCTCCTATTATTCAAAAATGGCAATGTCGTAGCAACAAAAGTGGGCATCTTCTCTAAAATTCAGTTAAAAGAATTTTTGGACGAAAATCTGTAAGTTATAGTTGTTGTTTAAGGTAAAACGTTTAGCGGTACATCTATTTTATAGGGCGCACCGCTAGACGTCCTCAATGAAGCATGGTAAGTTATCGGCAATCCCCATATTGCACCCGAAAGAATTACTTTATAATCCGTTGCTCTTATCATAAATATCTGGTTTGTCAGTTCAGTTGTGGTTCATATATTGTGATCTAGGGCTGATAATGTGTTGATTTCTGGAATTATCAATTTGAAAATTGAGTTGTCGCGCTAGCCGCATTCAATCATTTCATTCGTGGTAAATTGACAATATCAATTCAAGATAGATATGGATTAGCCGTATGAAGGCGTTCTAGTTAGGGATGGGTTTCAGGGCATGAGTTTTGCGTTTTAGTGCTTTGAAAGCTGTAAATTTGCGATATTGGGATAGATGTTGCCTTAAATGCACAAAAAACTATTGCTAATATTGTTTGTGTTTCTAATAATAAGCCGCACATCATTCCGATGAATCGCCGCGATATGTTAGCGCAGTCTTAGCAATAACAAGCGCAAGAATTTTTACGCGTTGTTGAGCCGTTGATGTTTGTAACTATCAACAGGGCGTTATAAAGTTAAACTGGCACTTATATAGCTTATATATAGTTGTCTTCAATTTACGTTCATAGTTCGAGAATTACCCCGAGTTAAAGAACCCACCATTATGAATCTTACCGAATTAAAAAATACGCCAGTATCAGAATTGATTACATTAGGCGAAAACATGGGGCTAGAAAACTTAGCCCGTATGAGAAAGCAGGATATTATCTTCTCGATTTTGAAGCAGCATGCTAAAAGCGGGGAGGATATCTTCGGCGATGGCGTTCTGGAAATATTGCAGGATGGATTTGGTTTCCTCCGTTCAGCAGACAGTTCCTACCTCGCAGGCCCCGATGATATCTACGTTTCTCCCAGCCAAATTCGCCGCTTCAACCTTCGCACAGGCGATACAATTTCAGGAAAAATCCGTCCTCCTAAAGAAGGTGAACGCTATTTTGCCCTATTGAAAGTTAATGAAGTTAACTTTGATAAACCTGAAAATGCCCGCAGCAAAATTCTCTTTGAAAACTTAACCCCATTACATGCTAACAATCGTCTTCGTATGGAACGTGGAAACGGTTCTACAGAAGATTTAACCGCGCGTGTTTTGGATTTAGCTGCGCCTATCGGCCGTGGGCAACGTGGTTTGATCGTTGCTCCACCAAAAGCAGGTAAAACCATGTTGCTGCAAAATATCGCGGCTAACATTGCACATAACTACCCTGATTGTGTTTTGATGGTTCTGCTTATTGATGAGCGTCCAGAAGAAGTTACCGAAATGCAACGCCTAGTTAAAGGTGAAGTAATCGCTTCAACGTTTGATGAGCCAGCAGCACGTCACGTTCAAGTCGCCGAAATGGTGATTGAAAAAGCTAAACGTTTAGTTGAGCATAAAAAAGACGTTATCATTTTACTTGATTCTATTACTCGTCTTGCGCGAGCGTATAACACTGTTGTTCCTTCATCAGGTAAAGTCTTAACAGGTGGTGTGGATGCAAATGCGTTACACCGTCCGAAGCGTTTCTTTGGTGCAGCACGTAACGTTGAAGAAGGTGGTAGTTTAACCATTATTGCAACAGCGCTCGTCGACACAGGCTCCAAAATGGACGAAGTGATTTACGAAGAGTTTAAAGGTACAGGTAACATGGAACTACACCTGTCTCGTAAGATCGCTGAAAAACGTGTTTTCCCTGCGATTGACTATAACCGTTCAGGTACACGTAAAGAAGAGCTGTTAACTTCACAAGATGAATTACAAAAAATGTGGATTTTACGTAAGATCATTCATCCTATGGGTGAGATCGATGCAATGGAATTCCTCATTAGTAAATTAGCAATGACGAAAACGAACGAAGAATTTTTCGATTTTATGAAAAGAGCATAATTGCTAACTTCCTAATTGTTAAATTTAAAAAGCGCTGTCAATTTTTGACAGCGCTTTTTTATTTTTTTTACTGATTTTTCTGATGAATATCGAAATTATTTCTTATTATATAGCTCTGTTATTTATTTGTTATGTAAATTAAATTTAAGTTATGTTTTTATATAAATTCAACTTACTCACCATTGGATGATAACAATTTATAATATTGAGATGCCATTCACAGTAATAGAATAGTAATTATATAAAAAATAGTACTTTTTATATTGGATTTTTGTCGCCACAAAATGGAAAATCAATTTGTTGGATGAAATAGATTTATTGTTTTATTCAAAGTTTGACTGTTTTAAGTTAATACATGTATTTCATGTATTTATTTAATGACGATATCATTTACGTAATGGCATTTTCTGATTGGTTGGGAAAGGTTCATTTATTAAACGAAAAACAGCCTAAAATTATAATCATAGAGAAGCATTGTTCTTTATGGCATGCATCTTGCTTTCATTAAGTATAAAATCCATTAATAAGACATGATTGAACAAAAGCTACACTAATAACAACTAGGTAAGCCTTTATAGGGTTATTGTGATAGTTATTGAAGACTCGTCTTATGGAACTTATCTCTTTTGAGATGATAATACCTTAGCTGCCTGTTATTGAGGCAATATAAGCTAAGGCATTGTGGTTTTAGGTTGGTTAGATAAAAAAATAAGAGAGTTGACTCGTGGACACCGCACAATTTATTGCTAGTCTTTTTTACGTTTTTTTGTTCACGTTAGTGTTTATTTTTATCGCTCGAGTTGTGGCAACGAAGATCGGGCTGGTTGATAAACCTAACTTCAGAAAAAAACACGTAGGTCTGGTCCCTTTAGTTGGGGGGATAACGGTCTTTTTTGGTATCTGCTTCGCGTTTGTTATTACAGAAGAATATATACCCCATAAATGGTTATATTTAATCTGTGCAGGCTTATTGGTATTGATTGGTGCGTTAGATGACCGGTTTGATATCAGTGTTAAGCTAAGAGCAGGTGTACAAGCCGTAGTCGCTGTCGTCATGATGACCGTGGCTGACTTAAAACTAGAGTCATTAGGTCATGCGTTTGGGCCATGGGAGTTAGTGCTTGGGCCATTTGGTTATATCGTGACACTGTTTGCTGTTTGGGCAGCTATTAATGCGTTCAACATGGTTGATGGTATTGATGGGTTACTCGGTGGGCTATCTTGTGTCTCTTTCGGTGCATTAGGCTTTTTGTTATATCAAAATGGCAATTATGGATTAGCATTTTGGTGTTTTGCCTTTATTGCAGCTATCCTTCCTTATATCTTCCTAAATTTAGGTGTACTAGGTCGTCGTTTTAAAGTCTTTATGGGTGATGCGGGAAGCACACTGATTGGTTTTACAATTATTTGGATCCTAGTCGAATCAACTCAGGAAGCAGGGCGTCCAATCAACCCTGTGACAGCATTATGGATTATTGCGATCCCATTGATGGATATGGTGGCGATTATGTACCGTCGTATCCGTAAAGGTATGAGTCCATTTTCACCTGACCGTCAGCACATTCATCACTTGATTATGCGTTCAGGTTTTAGCCCAAGAGGGGCTTTTGTTCTGATTACACTGGCAGCAGCCATTTTGGCATGTATAGGAATTATTGGTGAACGCTTAACATTTGTGCCTGAATGGGTCATGTTGGCATTGTTTTTGCTTGTATTCTTTATGTATGGTTACTGCATCAAACGGGCATGGAAAGTAGCTCGTTTTATTAAGCGCGTCAGACGTCGTATGCGTAGAGGTGGTGCAGTACGGTAACGACAAACGGAAATAATAGAGGTTCTGTGCAGTGAAAAACTCAGAAACGCAACCTAATCAGTATCAGCCGCCGATAGAACCGGAATTGGATATCCGTGGTTTATGCCGCTCTTTGTGGCAAGGTAAAATTTGGATCGTGGCATTTGCGGTGATTTTCGCCGCTATTGCGTTGGGTGCATCCTATTTTATGCAGCAAAAATGGAGTTCAACCGCGATCACAGACCTGCCAACCGTGAACAATTTGGGTAGTTATTATTCGCAACAACAGTTTTTACGAAACCTGGATTCCCGTATTAACTCGACGGGTCAAGAAGGGCAATTGCCAACGATTGCGAATGAGGCTTACCAAGAGTTTATTAAGCAAGTGGGTTCTTATGATACCCGTCGTCAGTTTTGGTTAACGACGGATTATTATAAGCAGCGTTTAGAGAATGACCCTAAAGCAGATGCGGCGTTATTGGATGAATTGATTAACAATATTGAATTCACGCCTGCGGATAATCTAAAAAATCTCACTGATAGCATTAAGTTGATTGCGGAAACGTCCACGGATGCTAATCAGCTTTTACGTGAGTACATACAGTTTGCTAACCAACGTGCAACAGCCAACTTGAATGATGAAATTAAGGGAACGTGGGCAACGAAAATGCAATCAATGAAAGCGTTAGTGAAACGCGAAGATATGGTTGCTCAAGCTGCTTATGAAAGACGCTTAAATTTACTCGAACAAGCATTGAAAGTTGCGCAAAAGCAGGGAATTTCGCGTAATCAAAGCTCGGCACCAGTTGATGAAATTCCTGATTCTAAAATGTTCCTATTAGGGGTTCCATTACTTGAAGCTCAGATTGAAACATTAAAAGCGACAGGCCCTGATCACGACACTGATTATGACCAAAACATCGCAATGTTATCTACACTGAGTGTTGGCCCCACTCTCCAAGACAGTTTTCAGGCTTATCGCTATTTGAGAACACCTGAAGACCCCGTCAAACGTGACAGCCCACGTAGAGCCTTTATGATGGTTCTATGGGGAGCTATCGGTGCATTGGTTGGTGCTGGTGTGGTACTTGCACGCCGTCGCCCGTCCTGATTTTGAATAGGTGGCTGTCGATGATGTCAGCCACTGTGTAATGTCATTATAAATAAAAGCAGCTAACTGCATTAGATAAATATAAGAGAGTCACTGTGAAAGTATTGACTGTATTCGGCACTCGACCAGAAGCCATTAAGATGGCACCGTTGGTTCATGCACTTGCTAAGGATGCGGCTTTTGAAGCCAAAGTCTGTGTGACGGCCCAGCACCGAGAAATGCTCGATCAGGTACTGAAGCTATTTGAGATTACTCCCGATTACGATCTCAATATTATGAAGCCAGGGCAAGATTTAACCGATATTACGTGTCGTATTCTTGAAGGGTTGAAAAACGTATTTGCCGATTTCCAACCTGATGTGGTGTTAGTGCATGGGGATACTGCGACGACAATGGCAACGAGCTTAGCGGCTTTCTACCACCGTATTCCTGTTGGCCATGTGGAGGCAGGCTTACGTACAGGTAACCTCTACTCACCATGGCCAGAGGAAGCGAATCGTAAGATTGCGGGGCACCTTGCAATGTACCATTTCGCGCCAACTGAAAATTCGCGTCAAAACTTACTAAAAGAGTCTATTCCCGACAATCATATTTTTGTGACGGGAAATAGTGTGATTGATGCTTTGCTGTGGGTTCGCGACAAAGTGATGAGCGACCAGCACATGGCTGATAAATTGGCGGCGAATTACCCGTTTATTGATCCCAATAAGAAAATGATTTTAGTCACAGGCCATCGCCGTGAAAGCTTTGGTGGTGGATTTGAACGTATTTGTCATGCCTTGGCTGAAATTGCACAAAGCCATCCTGATGTTCAGGTGGTTTACCCTGTGCATTTAAACCCGAATGTCAGTGAACCCGTAAAACGTATTTTACATGGCATTGATAATATTATTCTGATTACTCCTCAGGAGTATTTACCCTTTGTCTATTTGATGAACCATGCCTACCTGATCTTGACTGATTCAGGCGGGATCCAAGAAGAGGCGCCATCACTAGGCAAACCTGTTTTAGTTATGAGAGATACCACAGAACGTCCTGAAGCTGTTGAAGCTGGAACAGTGCGTCTTGTGGGTACAGATACACAAAAAATTGTTGCAGAAGTTAACCGGTTACTGACAGATGAAGCGGAATATCATGCAATGAGCCGCGCGCATAACCCCTATGGGGATGGTCATGCTTGTCAGCGTATTCTTGAAGCACTAAAAAGCAATCAGGTGAAATTATGAGTTTTGAAACTATTTCTGTTATCGGCCTTGGTTATATTGGTTTGCCAACAGCAGCCGCTTTTGCGTCACGCAAAAAGCAAGTGATTGGCGTTGATGTCAACCAGCATGCGGTTGATACCATTAATCAGGGGAAAATCCATATTGTCGAGCCAGAGCTTGACCTCGTCGTAAAAAGCGCGGTTGAAGCAGGTCATCTGAAAGCTTTTACTAAACCACAGCCTGCCGATGCCTATTTGATAGCAGTGCCAACCCCATTTAAAGGTGAACATGAACCTGATCTTACTTATGTAAGAGCAGCCGCAGAGTCTATCGCTCCGGTATTGAAAAAAGGGGATTTAGTCATTTTAGAGTCTACTTCTCCTGTTGGCACGACTGAACAGATGTCTGAATGGATGGCTCAAGCGCGTCCTGATCTCACTTTCCCTCACCAAGCAGGGGAAGCGGCGGACATTGATGTGGCTTATTGCCCTGAGCGTGTATTACCCTGTCAAGTCATGGTTGAATTGATTAAAAATGACCGTGTTGTTGGTGGTATGACGCCAAAATCATCATTACGTGCGAGCGAGCTGTATAACATTTTCCTTGAAGGTGAATGTGTTATCACGAATGCAAGAACCGCCGAGATGTGTAAGCTGACAGAAAACAGCTTCCGAGATCTGAACATCGCATTTGCAAACGAACTCTCACTGATTTGTGCCGAACAAGATATCAATGTGTGGGAACTGATCCGTTTGGCGAATCGTCACCCTCGCGTCAATATTCTACAGCCGGGCCCAGGTGTTGGTGGACACTGTATTGCCGTTGACCCATGGTTCATTGTGGCACAAAACCCACAACAGTCTCGTTTGATCCACACCGCGCGTTTAGTCAATGATGGCAAACCAATTTGGGTTGTTGATCAGGTCAAAGCTGCGGTGGCAGATTGTTTAGCTGAAACAGGTAAAAAGGCGAGCGAAGTGACTATTGCCTGCTTTGGTCTATCATTTAAACCCAATATTGACGATTTGCGTGAAAGCCCAGCGATGCATATCACGAAAATGGTGGCGAGCTGGAATAAAGGTAAAACGTATGCGGTTGAGCCACATATCCATGAATTGCCAACGGCACTAAAAGGCATTGTAGAGCTGGCATCGATTGAAGATGCAATCACCAATGCTGATGTGATTTTAATGCTGGTGGATCATAACCAATTTAAAGCCATTCAAGGTTCATTGATTCAGCAAAAATGGGTTGTGGATACCAAAGGAGTTTGGCGTTGAAACGCATACTAATCACAGGTGGAGCCGGTTTTATCGGCTCTGCGGTTGTTCGTCATATCATTGAAAATACTAACGACAGTGCGGTTGTCGTAGACTGCTTAACTTATGCGGGCAATTTAGAGTCACTCAGTGAGGTGTCAAATAGCGACCGCTATGCGTTTGAGCAAGTGAATATTTGCCATCGCGCTGAGTTAGACCGCGTTTTTGCGAAATATCAACCCGATGCCGTGATGCATTTAGCCGCAGAAAGCCATGTTGACCGCTCTATTGATGGCCCTGCCGCCTTTATTGAAACCAATATTGTCGGTACATACACGCTATTAGAGGCGGCTCGTCATTACTGGATGGGCTTAGATGCCGCGAAAAAAGCGCAATTCCGTTTCCATCACATCTCAACTGACGAAGTGTATGGCGATTTGGAAGGGCCGGACGGTTTCTTTACTGAAACCACGCCTTATGCGCCAAGCAGCCCTTATTCGGCTTCTAAAGCATCGAGTGACCATTTAGTGCGGGCTTGGCAGCGTACTTATGGCCTGCCAACCATGATCACCAATTGCTCAAATAATTATGGGCCATACCATTTTCCAGAAAAACTGATCCCACTGATTATCATCAATGCGTTAGCAGGTAAGCCATTACCTGTTTATGGCAAAGGTGAGCAGATCCGCGATTGGTTATTTGTTGAAGACCATGCTCGCGCCTTATATTTGGTGGCAACGACAGCACAGCCGGGTACCACTTATAACATTGGTGGTCACAATGAACGTCGTAATATTGATGTGGTCGAGACTATTTGTGAGCTACTTGAAGAACTTCATCCGCAGAAGCCAGAAGGGGTTGCACATTACCGTGACCTTATCACTTATGTGACGGATAGGCCAGGTCATGACATGCGCTATGCCATTGATGCCGATAAAATCGCACGTGAATTAGGTTGGACGCCTCAAGAAACATTCGAATCAGGGATCCGTAAGACAGTGCAGTGGTATCTGAATAACGAAACTTGGTGGCGTCGTGTGCAAGATGGTTCTTATGCAGGAGAACGCCTTGGTTTAGGCGCTTAAGGGGGGATCATGAAAGGGATTATATTGGCTGGTGGTTCGGGAACGCGTTTGCATCCGATTACACGGGGCATCTCGAAACAGTTATTACCTATCTATGATAAACCGATGATCTATTATCCATTGTCAGTACTGATGTTGGCAGGGATCCGGGAGATATTGATTATTTCTACTCCGGATGATCTGCCCATGTTTAAACGCTTACTTGGTGATGGACATGAGTTTGGCATTCAGCTGAGTTATGCCGAGCAGCCTTCACCGGATGGCCTTGCTCAAGCGTTTATTATTGGTGAAGAGTTTATCAATGGTGATGCATGCTGCTTGGTGCTAGGTGACAACATCTTCTTTGGTCATTCATTTAGTCCAAAACTGAAATCCGTTGCGGCAAGAACACAAGGTGCCACGGTATTTGGTTATCAAGTTATGGATCCAGAGCGTTTTGGTGTGGTGGAGTTTGATGATGACTTCAAAGTGTTATCCATCGAAGAAAAACCGAAAAAGCCGCTTTCTAACTGGGCGGTGACGGGGCTTTATTTCTACGATAATCAGGTCGTTGATTTCGCTAAGCAGGTGAAACCTTCAGAGCGAGGGGAGCTGGAAATTACCTCTATCAACCAAATGTATTTGGACAAAGGTGAGCTAAACGTCGAACTGTTGGGGCGTGGCTTTGCATGGCTAGATACGGGCACTCACGATAGCTTAATTGAAGCGGGTACTTTTGTACAAACGGTTGAAAAACGTCAAGGTTTCAAAGTCGCCTGTTTAGAAGAAATTGCATGGCGTAATGGTTGGTTGTCTGATGAGCAAGTTCAGGCATCGGCAAAACAACTGAGTAAAACGGGTTATGGCCAATATTTAGAGGATCTCCTCCGTGTCCGTCCGCGCCAGTATTGATTGTCTACAATGGGAGTCTGATTTTTTCGGACTCTCTACGGCGAAACTAGATTTCGCAGCGCCACACGCTGAGACGGTTCTTGCAAGCCAATTAGACGGTTATGCTATTACTCAAGCCAAGATACTTGCTAGTGATACTGAGCGTTTAGATGGGCTAATGCAGCTTGGTTTCTCTCTCGTCGAAGGTGAAATTGATTTTGCGCTGACTATTGGCACAGAAAATGCTTATTTAAAAAGTCGATTAGTGGCAACAGATCGGGTTGAACCCGCTGTTGCGGAAGATATTCCTGTATTACGCCATGCGGCGGCACAAGTGTTTAGCCAAAGCCGTTTTCGGTCTCCTTGGTATCGTGAAGGCGACAGTGGGCGTTTTTATGCACTATGGATAGAAAAAGCGGTTTTAGGCACATTTGACCATACTTGTTTATTAGTAAAAGACGCGTCGGGGGATATCTTAGGCTTTGTGAGTTTGAGACACCTTGATGATGACACAGCGCGTATCGGCCTACTCGCTGTTATGCCTAGCGCTACTGGGCGAGGAATTGGCCGTAAATTGATGTCCGCAGCCGTTGTCTGGTGTGAGCAACACGAAAAAAGACAGTTAAATGTGGCTACCCAAATCAGCAACATTGCGGCATTAAATCTTTATTCACGTAGTGGTGCTTCGGTTGCTAGCACTGCTTATTGGTTATATAGGGGACAACATGATTCCATTTAATAAACCACCCGTTGTAGGAACTGAATTAACGTATATGAAGCAAGCCATGGAAAGCGGCAAGCTATGTGGTGATGGTGGTTTTACAAAACGTTGTGAAGAGTGGATGGAAAAGCGCTTTGATTGCCCTAAAGTCCAGTTAACACCTTCTTGTACCGCTTCGTTAGAGATGGCGGCGATCCTAATTAACATCAAGCCTGGTGATGAAGTGATCATGCCAAGCTTTACCTTCGTTTCTACCTCAAATGCGTTTGTATTAAGAGGGGCTACCATTGTTTTCGTGGATGTACGTCCAGACACCATGAACATGGATGAAACAAAAATTGAAGCTGCAATCACCGAACGTACTCGTGCTATCGTTCCAGTCCATTATGCGGGCGTCGCTTGCGAAATGGATACCATCATGGCTATCGCGAAAAAACATAACCTATTTGTGATTGAAGATGCGGCACAAGGTGTTATGTCGACATACAAAGGCCGAGCATTAGGTACTATTGGTCATATCGGCTGCTATAGTTTCCATGAAACGAAAAACTACTCGTCAGGAGGTGAAGGCGGGGCAACACTGGTCAATGATAAGTCGTTGATTAACCGTGCCGAAGTGATCCGTGAAAAAGGAACTAACCGCAGTCAGTTTTTCCGTGGTCAGGTAGATAAGTACACTTGGCGTGATATTGGTTCCAGCTATCTCTTGTCAGATTTACAAGCGGCTTATTTGTGGGCTCAGCTTGAAGAAGCTGAAAAAATCAATGATCGCCGATTGCTACTATGGCAACGCTACTATGAGGCGTTATCACCATTAGCGCAGGAAGGTAAACTTGCATTACCTATCGTGCCCGAAGGGTTAGTGCATAACGCCCATATGTTCTACATCAAGCTAAAAGATGTTGAAGAGCGTACTGCTTTTAATGAATACATGAAATCAAATGGCGTTTTAACGGTGTTCCACTATGTTGCGTTGCATACTAGCCCTGCTGGGGAAGAATTTGGACGTTTCCACGGTGAAGACCGTTATACGACCAGTGAAAGTGACCGTTTAGTGCGTCTGCCTATGTTCTACAATATGACAGATGATGAACAACAAACGGTAATTGCAAAAATTAAGGCGTTTTTTGCCTAATGTCGTTAGCCAAAGCTTCAGTTTGGACTGCTGGGTCTACCCTGATAAAAATCGGGGCAGGCCTACTTATCGTCAAATTATTAGCAGTCACGTTTGGCCCGAGTGGGGTTGGTCTGGCGGGGAACTTCCGCCAGTTAATCACAGTGTTGGGTGTTTTATCGGGAGCGGGTATTTTTAATGGTGTGACTAAATATGTCGCAGAACACCATCAAGACCCTGAAAAGTTACGTGCGGTATTAGGGACATCATCAACACTTATTCTTGGTTTTTCGACACTATTAGCGCTGATATTCCTGTTTTTTAGTGGCCCAATAAGTGAAGGGCTATTCGACAGCAAGGACTATCAATCTGTTATTCAGGCGGTTGCCTTTATTCAGATGGGCATTGCTTACGCTAACTACTTCTTGGCGATCCTTAAAGGTTATCGAGACGCATCGGGTAATGCTCAATCGATTATCTTTGGGAGTATAATTGGTGTAGTTGCTTATTATTTATGCTACACATTAGGTGGTTATGATGGCGCTTTAGCAGGCTTGGCATTGGTTCCTGCATTAGTGGTTTTACCTGCTGCCTTGATGATGATTCGCCGTAAGCGGTTTGCATTATCGATGTTAAAGCCTGCTTGGGATAAAGCCGTAGCGACTAACCTAGGCAAATTTACCATTATGGCGTTAATTACGTCGGTGACTTTGCCCGTTGCCTATATCATGATGCGGAATTTGCTCGCAGCACAATATAGTTGGGATGATGTAGGCTTATGGACAGGGGTTAGCACAATTTCAGATGCTTACTTGCAGTTTATTACCGCGACATTTTCTGTGTATTTGCTGCCTACACTCTCTCGGCTACAACATAAAAATGAAATTTCTGCTGAGATCCTTAAGACGTTAAAATTTGTGTTACCTGCTGTCGCCGTAGCCAGTTTTATGGTGTGGCTATTACGTGACTTTGCGATTTGGTTGCTGTTTTCTGAAAAATTTAATGGAATGCGAGACTTATTCGCATGGCAATTAGTGGGCGATGTGCTGAAAGTCGGTGCATATGTCTTTGGTTATCTTGTGATTGCGAAGGCAGCATTGCGTTTTTATATTTTAACTGAGGTGAGCCAGTTTATTCTCTTAATGGGCTTTTCCCATTGGCTGATACCTATGCACGGGGCTGTAGGGGCAACACAAGCCTATATGGCGACATATATCGTGTATTTTCTCCTCTGTTGTTGCGTATTTTTGATTTACCGTAGGCGAGTATGACAACCTTAATACATGTACTGGGATCTGAACTCCCTCACCATAATCAAACGGTGTTGACGTTTTTTAATGACGTGATCTGTAAGGAAAATACAGCGTCACAAAAACCCCATTTTATGGTGGTTAGTCGCGATACTCAGCTTGCGGCTGCATATCCAAAGCTGAATATCGATGTTTTTGAAAGTAAAAAAGCGATAGCGAATGCGGTGATCCAACGTGCAATGGCAGATCGCCGAGAACGTTTTTTCTTTCATGGTCAGTTTAACGCGCCGATTTGGTTAGCCCTCCTATTTGGTAAAATTAAATCTCACCAGTTTTGGTGGCATATTTGGGGTGCAGACCTGTATGAAAAGTCAAAATCATTAAAGTTTAAGCTTTTTTATGTATTGCGTCGTTTGGCGCAAAAAAAAGTGGGGCACGTTTGTGCGACCCGCGGTGATTTATGTTATTTCCAGCAATCTAACCCAAAAGTACCGGCCTCAATTTTATACTTCCCAACACGAATGGATCCTGCTCTGACGTTAAATGAGCGTCCAGCGCGTCAGGGCGAGACATTGACAATCCTATTAGGTAACTCAGGTGATCAATCAAATCGTCATATAGAGGCTCTGGGCGCGATTAAACAGCAATTTGGTGAGCAAGTTAAGGTCATCGTACCGATGGGGTATCCGGATAATAACCAAGCTTATATCCAACAGGTCGAGAAGGCGGCTCAAACGCTATTTAAGGCAGACCAAGTCAGTATCTTAAAAGAGCGGATGGCGTTTGCGGATTACCTCGATTTATTGAGGACATGTGATTTAGGCTATTTTATCTTTAATCGCCAGCAAGGGGTGGGAACGCTGTGCCTGTTGATCCAGTTTGGTATCCCGTTTGTGATCAGCCGACAAAATACCTTTTGGCAGGATTTAACGGCACAGAATGTGCCCGTCTTTTTCTATGGCGATGAGCTATCGTTAGGCCTTGTTGATGAGGCTCAGCGGCAAATGACGTTGCTGGATAAACAACATATCGATTTTTTTGCCCCTAACTTTACGGATGGTTGGAAAACGATTTTAGGTGTTGCGGAGGAGCAGGCATGACCTTAGCCGAGTTAGGGGGCTTATCGCTTGTCTATCTAATCTCCATTATCTTTATCGGAACACTGCTCTACACAGAGTTTCGACGTGTACGTTTTAATTTTAATATTTTCTTTTCGCTGTTGTATTTACTGACATTTTATTTTGGTTTTCCGCTGACTTGTGCTTTGGTTTTCCAATTTGATGTGGCAGTTGTTCCGGCTGAGTACTTGCTCTACGCTCAACTGGCGGCAACCAGTTTTTATGCTATTTATTATGTTGCTTATAAAACACGCCTAACCAAAAGTGCGACCACTGCTAAGCGACCGCTCTTCACCATGAATAAAGTGGAAACGAACCTAACCTGCTTATTGTTGATTGCGGTTGCGGTGGTGACAGTAGGGATCTTTTTCTTACAGAATGGTTTTTTACTGTTCAAACTTAAATCGTATAGCCAAATATTCTCCAGTCAGGTTTCAGGGGTCGCGCTAAAGCGCTTTTTCTACTTCTTTATCCCTGCAATGTTGATTGTGTACTTCTTGCGACCATCACAAAAACGCTGGCTTTTCTTTCTCGTCAGTACCGTTGCATTCGGTTTTCTGACGTATGTGATTGTTGGCGGAACGCGAGCCAATATCATTATTGCATTCGCCCTATTTTTGTTTATTGGTATCGTCAGAAGGTGGATCACACTTTGGATGCTAGTGGCGGCAGGTGTCGCGAGTATTATCGGTATGTTCTGGCTAGCGTTAAAACGCTATGGCCTTGATGTGAGTGGTGCAGAGGCGTTTTATACCTTCTTATATCTGACCCGAGATACCTTCTCACCATGGGAAAATCTTGCTCTATTGTTGAGTCACTATGACAAGATAGAATTCCAAGGTTTGGCGCCTATTGTGCGTGATTTTTATGTCTTCATTCCATCGTGGTTATGGCCTGAGCGACCTGACACGGTACTGAACTCAGCAAACTACTTTACTTGGGAAGTGCTCAATAACCACTCTGGATTGGCAATTTCGCCTACATTGATTGGTTCATTAGTGGTGATGGGGGGCGTGCCATTTATCCTACTCGGTGCGATTGTGGTTGGGTTAATCATTAAATGGTTTGACTGGATCTACGGCATGAGCCTAAAAGAGTCAAATCGCTATAAAGCCGCCATTATGCAAGCTTTTTGCTTTGGGGCTATTTTTAACATCATTGTGTTAGCACGTGAAGGGGTCGACTCCTTCGTGTCACGCGTAGTCTTTTTCTGCCTCATTTTCGGACTTTGTTTGATTCTGGCGAAATTACTGTACTGGTTATTTGAAAGTGCGGGGCTTATTCGGGCAAAAACAGCTTCTTACTTAGGAAGCCAACGTCGCGGAGACCGCTAAAGGAGCATTATGGAACAGCAATCTATTCCACAATATAGTATCAGAGGCCACCAAATATGGGGCTTCAAAGATATGACGCATTTTCTGGATCACCTATTTGCAGACGGTGAAACAAAATCAGGTACGCTGGTGGCTATCAATGCTGAAAAAGTGATGACAGCAGAAAAGGATGCGGCATTAAATACGTTGCTTGGGCAAGCGGAATATCTCTATGCAGATGGTATCAGTATTGTGCGCGCTATTCGCCGTAAATACCCTCAAGCGCAAGTCTCTCGTGTAGCGGGAGCTGATCTTTGGGAAGCGTTAATGGAACGCGCAGGGAAAGAAGGCACGCCTGTTTTTTTAGTTGGTGGTAAGCCGGAGATCCTTGAGCAAACAGAGAATAAGCTACGAGCGCAGTGGAATGTGAATATTGTTGGCTCACAAAATGGCTATTTTACGGCAGAGGATAGAGATGCTCTGTTTGAGCGAATTCGAGCCAGCGGCGCAAAAATTGTAACAGTCGCGATGGGGTCACCCAAGCAAGAGATCTTAATGCGCGATTGTCGAAAAGTTTACCCAGATGCACTCTATATGGGCGTTGGTGGCACTTACGATGTCTTTACTGGGCACGTAAAACGCGCCCCTAAAGTCTGGCAAAATTTAGGATTAGAGTGGTTATATCGCTTATTATCTCAGCCGACCCGCATTAAAAGACAGTTTAAATTGTTGAAATTTTTAGCTTACTACTATGGCGGCAAGCTGTAGTTTTGCATAGCATGTCACGGCGTAAGTTACCTTTATTGCGCTGTGACATGTCACCATCTTGTCAATTTTCACCTCCCTTTAATAACATAAACGTTACTTCTGGTCTCTTTCTTCAATTATTTCTATAATTCATCAAAAATACATGTAAGTTACGAGCTTTCGGTTCAAACACTGGAATATGTCATTTTTTTCGACTGATAAAACAGTCTTTTTATGAATATTGATTGTGCTTATTACTATAAATACTCATAAGCCATGATTTATCTTTTTTGTTACGACAGGGGAATTTATGGAGAATTCACAGCAAGGGCTACAGCGAGGCTTAGAGGCACGTCATATTGAGCTGATTGCACTAGGTGGAACAATCGGTGTTGGCCTTTTTATGGGATCAGCGAGCACCTTAAAGTGGGCAGGTCCTTCAGTATTGTTAGCCTATATTATTGCAGGCATTTTTGTCTTTTTTATTATGCGCTCAATGGGGGAAATGTTGTTTGTAGAGCCTGTGACAGGCTCTTTTGCTGCCTTTGGTTATAAATATTTAAGCCCATTTTGGGGATGTTTAACGGCGTGGGGCTACTGGTTTATGTGGGTGGCTGTAGGTATCTCAGAGATCACCGCCATCGGCTCTTATGCTTCCTATTGGTTCCCCGATGCACCTCAGTGGGTATTTGCCTTAACCGCCGTTATCTTGGTGGCCTTAGCGAACCTTGCGGCGGTTAGGTTGTATGGTGAGCTAGAATTTTGGTTTGCGATGATAAAGGTGACAACTATTGTTGTCATGATTTTAATCGGCTTAGGGCTAATATTCCTTGGGATCGGTAACCATTTTGAGCCAATAGGCCTTGGTAATTTAACAGAGCATGGCGGTTTTTTTGCGGGGGGTTGGAAAGGGTTCCTGTTTGCATTATGTATTGTTGTCGCTTCTTACCAAGGGGTAGAGCTAGTGGGGATCACCGCCGGTGAAGCTAAAAATCCACAGGTTACGTTGAAAAAGGCGATCAATAATATTCTATGGCGTATTTTAATTTTTTATGTCGGCGCCATTTTTATTGTCGTGACTTTGTTCCCTTGGACTGAAGTTGGTCAACAAGGTAGCCCATTTGTACTGACCTTTGCAAAAGTTGGTATTGTTTCGGCGGCGGCTGTCATTAACTTTGTCGTACTAACTGCCGCGTTGTCCGGTTGTAATAGTGGCATGTACAGTGGAGGGCGAATGCTGTATGCGTTAGCTCAAAACAAGCAACTACCACCTTCATTATTGAAACTCACACGTAATGGCGTGCCAGCGCGCTGTGTTGGCTTCACGATACTGTGCCTATTAGTCGGCTCAAGTTTAAATTATATTATTCCTGACTCAGAGAAAGTCTTTGTTTATGTCTATAGTGCGAGCGTTCTACCCGGTATGGTGCCTTGGTTGGTTATTTTGACTAGTCAGCTCCGCTTTCGTCAGCAAAACAAAGATAAGCTAGCTCAACACCCATTTAAATCCATTTTATTTCCTTGGGTGAACTATGCCACCTTACTGTTTTTAGTTTGTGTGTTGGTAGGGATGGCGATTAACCCTGAGACGCGGTTATCGTTAATTGTTGGCGCTATCTTTTTAGCGGTAGTGTCTATCCTGTACTTTTTGCTCCGGATCATCAATCGTGGTAAAGGTGATAGTACAATCCACTCTTGATGATATTTTTATTTAACATTTTCGTGATAAAGAGAGGAAAAATGCTCTCTTTATCGACAAAACGAGCAAAAGGCAAGCAATCGATATTTTTATTGAAAAAAGGACTAGACAGGGAGTGATTAAATCCGTACTATCCACACCCGCAACGGCGTTAAGCGCCCGTAGCTCAGCTGGATAGAGCGCTGCCCTCCGGAGGCAGAGGTCTCAGGTTCGAATCCTGTCGGGCGCGCCATTAAATTAGCGTGCGGCTACGGTTGGCAAGACAATGTTGTATGTAGTATAATAGCAACGCTTTGAATAAAGTGAAGTTATGGTGGCTATAGCTCAGTTGGTAGAGCCCTGGATTGTGATTCCAGTTGTCGTGGGTTCGAGTCCCATTAGCCACCCCATTCTTTTGTGACATTGCGAGGGTGGCGGAATTGGTAGACGCGCTAGCTTCAGGTGTTAGTGTCCTCAGGACGTGGGGGTTCAAGTCCCCCCTTTCGCACCACGAAAAGAGTGAAGAAAATACAAATAGTATCGGCGAGTAGCGCAGCTTGGTAGCGCAACTGGTTTGGGACCAGTGGGTCGGAGGTTCGAATCCTCTCTCGCCGACCAAATTTAGAAAACTCCGCTTTGAATAAGCGGGGTTTTTGCTTTTTAGCGCATACCCATTATCGGCGGAATCAATCCTTTTCCTCTTCTAGCTTATCTAATCTTTCGCACTTGATTGTTGTGTGGTCATTATCCCTCGACCTGAAATGTTGTTTACTTCCCTATGTTTTTCACTGTTTTTAAATGCAGACTGGACGTGCTATTTTTGGGGAATAAACTATCTCTAATTAATTGCTTTTATTGGTTATTTTTCATTGATAATAGTTGATGTCGTAAAATAGATACAAAGCTATATTTTGCTGTCTCCAAATGGAGACATATAACATCATGATTTATATGAATAAATAACTAATAGTTATTTGGTGTCTCTGAATTGAGACAGCGAAGTCGGGCTGTCGTCATGATGGATAGCGAGTATCGCTGGCTAACATAGCGGATATTTGAAAAAAACGATGTCATCTCGCAGGCTTGCTAAAAAAACGGGATAAAAAATAGCCATATTTCTGTTTTGGAAAAGTTGGCACGCATCCTGCATTACTTATTATGTAGATGCTCATTCCACTCATTATGATAGCAATGCTTCATAAACCTAGGAATGATGCAAAGCCGATTATCGGTGCCTATTGTCCAATATAGATGAACAAGAGCTCATCCTCTTCTCATCAACCCATGGACGAAACGTTGAGTGAGGCACCATCCGTCTGTAGACCTGATTGTATATTTACACCTGTCATTGTTGGCAGGTGTTTTTTTTTTGCATGCGAACTCATCAGCCAAAACTGATCCCCTCTTGAACCGTATTTTGTTGCTTGAGGAAATCAGTTCACATCATACATTAGATTAATTTTTTCTGTTACAGAACCATTTGCTAAACCAACGAGTAATGTAGGTATAGCAAAGAATAATGAATGTAATGATGAAGATGTCTTTGTTTAAATCAACGGTATTGAAACCGATAATCGTGATAAAAACAAAGGGTGACAAAATGAGAAGTAAAAGATCAAAAAATATTTGCAGTCGATTTGGGGTTGCAATAATCCAGCACCAAATAGTTTTAATTACATTCATGTAGATATCCTGAGTCCGGTTAAATCAAAGGCAATGTATTATTTATACACTATGTAAATGATATATTACAGAACAACAGTTGCTTTGTTTGATGTTATGCGAAAATCAATTATTTTTCAGCTTTATTTGTGCGCTTTTAATTTCATAATGCACAGTTAAGTTCTTTTTTAGATGGGTTTAATAAGTAGGTTGACTATTAATCATAAGATGGTTAATAAAAAATATTCAATTCGCGAATTCAGATAATAAGTGCAACGCTCGGTCATGTTAGATGGAAGGACGGTTAGCTACTGATAAGCTATCCTGCTCTTCCGACCAAAGATGAGCGAGTAAGTATGAAGTATCAGCAACTAACCGAAGGACAACGATACCAGATATCGATACTGCGTGAGGATAATTTATCCTGCCATGAGATAGGTATCCGTATCGGTGTAAGCAAGTCCACGGTCTCCCGTGAACTGAGGCGTAACACTTCAGATACTGGTTATAACCCACAACAGGCACACCAGAAGTGCTGTGATAGGCGGCTGTCATCTGCCAAAAGGACAATTCCTCAGCAGACCATAGATTTCGTGATATTTGCTCTGGAGTGGAAGTGGAGTCCTGAGCAAATAAGTGCAATTGGCAGCATTATTGGTCTTAGCGTCAGCCATGAATGGATTTACCAGTATATCTATGCGGATAAGCGTAGCGGTGGCGAGTTGTACAGGCATCTTAGGCAGGGCAAACGGCGATATCGTAAGGGCTACGGGCAGAAACGAGGGCGCATCCCTGATGCGGTATCCATTGAGCTACGGCCGTCAGTCGTCGATGACCGTAGCCGTCTGGGGGACTGGGAGGCCGATTTGGTGCAGGGTAAACAGGGCACTGGTGCTATCGTGACACTGGCAGAACGCAAAAGCCGTATTTACCTGACAAAAAAGGTGTTTTCAAAGGATGCGGTGGAAGTCAGTAAGGCCATTATCTCACTGCTGAGTGAGTATCAGGATGTATGTCACACAATAACGTTCGATAACGGTCTAGAGTTTAGTGAGCACAAGGCGATAGCAGAAGCACTGAACGCAGATACGTACTTTGCCCATCCGTATGCCTCGCATGAGCGTGGGCTGAACGAGAATACGAATGGGTTGTTAAGACAGTTTATCCCGAAAGGAACAGACCTGCGGACAGTGACAGAAGAAGACTTACAACGCTATCAGGGAGCGTTGAACAGCAGGCCACGCAAGTGTCTGGGGTTCAGACAACCTTCGGTGGTGTTTGCGGAGCTAAGAAAGGCGGCTTAGCGTTGCACTTCGGACTTGAATCCGCCATTAACTATGATTCTTTTTAGAAGGAATAATAACAAATAAAAAGCTCCGCATATGAACGGAGCTTTTTTATTATAAATATTTATTGCTACGGTTATTAACTTCGATCTTTCTTCAGTGAATGTAGCAACGCTTCTTGGCGAATTTTTGCAGCTTCTTCGGCTTTATGTAGCTTATCTAGCGCATCGGCTAGCCAAGCGGCGTCGTGTGCATCGAAACGCTGTGCTAATGCTGCTTTGAAATAAGACTCCGCGTGTTCCCATTGCGCATGCTGCAAGGCGATTTGCCCCATTGTGCTATTGAGTAATGGCGTAGCTCCAGATTGTTTAACCAACTGTTTTAACACTTTTTCCAGTTGCTCTGGTTTATCACTACGTAGCCTTGGGGCTAACAGTAATAAGCGCTCATCATATTGTTGCTTTAAGCCATCAATAATAATTTTCTCAGCGCTTTCCATATCATTACATTCAATTAAATGTTCAGCTAAGAAAGATTGTAATGCGATTTCATGGCGAATTTTACGTGGCTGTGCTTTCCACCACTCTTTAAGACCTTCGCTACCGTTTTCTGCCATACACTGGTTCATTAACCCCTTATAAGCTTTGAGCTTTAAGGCTTCTAACTCATCTTCACTGTGCAGCTGGACTTTTGCCATGACAGGCAGTAGCTCAATCAGTGCTTGATAAGCGCCAGAACGTAGATAGGCTTGCTCGGCAAGGCGTAAAATCTCAGGGTGTCTTGGGGCTTGATCAAGAAGTTTGTCGATGCCAGTTCGAGCCGCATAGACCTCATCTTCCGCTAATTGAATACGAACACGGCTGATATCTACAGGCAGTTGATCACTGCCAGCCACTTCTGCGGCTCTATTGAGATATTGGTGAGTTCGGTATTCATCACCACGCTGTTGCGCGGCTTCAGCAGCCAGTAAGTAGTTGATAACAGGCTGTTGAGAGAAGTCAGCATGCTTACTCATCAACTTTTCGACTTGATCGAAATCCCCTTCAGCTAGCTTTAAGAGGGCTTTTTGGGTTTGCGAGTGCGCTTTATGGTACTTACGACCACTCACCCAGCCTTTAGTCCGAGAGGTTGTGCTGATAAAACGACGATAGCACCAACCTAAAAAGAGCAATACGAATTGTAGTAATATAAAAGACAGAACTAAACTGGTGACACTGGTCGTAATGTCATAATTATCTGTACGGATGAAGACATAGCCTTGGTGACCGGCTAATAGCGGCCCTAAGATAATGCCTGCGATCAGAACAATAAAGAGGATGAATACTTTAATCATAATTACCCCTTCTGCTCATTAGTTGGTGCTGTAACGACCGAACTTTCTGATTTTTCGGGTTTAGCCTCAGTTTCAGAAGGTTGTTTTTCCTCCTTTACTGCGGGGGTTGCTGACGCTTTTGCACTTTCCTCTGATTGGGCAAGTAGGTTACGAACACGTGCCTGCATAACTTTTTCAAGTTTTGGCTGACTTTCTAATGTATCAGGCATTTCAGTGTCGATTGATTGATTAAGTAACTCATCAACTTCAGCAAGGAAAGCTTTGGTTGCCGGTGCATTCACATCAAAATAGGCACGTACCCAAGTAGAGACTTGCTCTAAAGATTGCTTATAGGTCTCTTCTTGATAGCGAGGAACCGCTTGTGCAGCAATGAGTAATTGAGAACGAATGTTTTCACGTAAATAGATGTCCTGATTTGGCGCAAGCAGTGGCGCTTCAGAGCCATCACGAGCACGTACAGTAATAAAATCACTGGTAAAGCTTTTCCAACTGCGTGATAAGTTCTGTTTCCAGTCGGCAATATCACCGGAGACCTGTTCGTCATCATCAACTTTGGCATCACCGCTATTGATATCGTTTAGGCGCAAGTTGTCAACTTCATTACTTAACTGGTTCAAACGTAGAATAATACCGTCGTAATCGACTTGGTTGATAGCCGCTAAGCTAGCAATATCATTTTTAATCGCTTTACGAATATCCAAAAGGCTAGGATCATTCATCTCTGCAAGGCTGGAATCGGCGCTTTTCAAAAGTACGGCGGCAGTAACTGGGTCGTGATCATTCCACAATTTTCTGCCTGCCATTTTGACCATAAAGTCAGCTTGCGCCAGTAACCAGCTTTTTACGTCTGAACTGGATAATGCATTGACGTGCGCTTGTAGCTCTTGCATACGGCGGTTTAGTTGATCTTCATACTCGCGAGCTTGTGAGCTTAGTGCTGACTGTGAAGCGACCAGAGAATCTAAACGTTGCCTATCCGCTTTTTGTTGTTCAATTAATTCACTCAACTGTTTTTTTAACTCACTATTTTCATTAGCGAGTTGTGTATTACTTTGTTGAGTAAAATAATAAATACCACCGCCGATAGCGATGATAATAGCGATAGCGATGGCACTACCGATGAGACCAGAACGTTTTTGCTCCGAAGACGGCTTAGTTTGGCGGTTGTTTGGGGTATCCGCGACAGTATCGTTGTTGACCGTTTCGGTAGATTTATTGTGTTCCGTCATAAATTAGCATCCCATGTCGGTTGAGAGTAATGCTTCTAATAAAGCATTATTATCTGCGCTATTTGCCACACAGACCTGTTGCCAGCCAATTTGGCGAGCTTGGTCTGCAATCCGTTCGCTGACAACCAATAAACGGCGATTAAACCACCATGCTTTTGTATTTTCAGCGATCAATTCATTTAATAAGGCTAACATTTGACCACTACTGATAACAATATCTGTAATGCCCTTATTAACCCATTGTTGATTAAACTCTGCTTTATCATACAAAACAGGGTGTCTTGTATAACATTCGCAATATTCCACCTGCGCTCCCCTAGACCGTAACGTAGAGGCGAGGAGTTCCCTACCACCATTGCCCCGTAAGAGCAGCGCACGTTTCCCTTCAAGAAACTGTAATTCAGGAAGGCTTAGCAATGCTTCGCTGGTTTCGCCATGCTCAGGCCAGCGGATCATTTTGCTTGTTAGCGCCTCAAAATACTGACCAGTTGAACGACCGATCCCATAATAGGATAACTTATCTGACCAGTTGCGTCCTGCTTGTTTAAGGGTTAAATCTGCATACCAGACCGCATTTTTAGATAAAAGAAAAACTAAATCATTTTGAGTGAGCTGTTGAAGGCGTGATCCGAGTAAGTCTAATTCAGCCCCCGGCCCCACCTGAATAAGTGGCAAAGCGAATGCTTCTGCCCCTTTTGCTTTGATGGCAGCAACAAGCTCAGAGCCAGCAGGCTCCGGCCGAGTGACTAATACCTTCATGCTGGCGGATTTCCTTGGTAAACTTCCGCCAGTATTTCACGTGCACCTTTATCAAGCAGCTCCTCAGCGAGGGAGATACCTGCTTGAGTGGCTTGCTCTGGTGTGGTTAAACGTTCCCCACGGATAACTTGACTGCCATCAGGCGCGCCAACTAGTGCACGTAGCCAAATTTGTCCATCTTGCCAAATTGCATAGCTACCGATAGGCACTTGGCAGCCTCCTTCAAGGCGCATGTTCATTGCACGTTCAGCAAGCACACAGACAGAAGTATTATCATCATTAAGCTTTTCAAGTAGTTGGCGAGTGCGTTCATCATCTAGGCGGCATTCGATGCCCACCGCACCTTGCCCAACTGCGGGCAGAGATTGCTCTGGTGCTAATGCTGTACGAATTCGCGCTTCTAGACCTAACCGTTTCAGCCCAGCAACAGCCAAAATGATGGCATCATATTCCCCGTTATCCAGCTTTGAGAGACGCGTACCAACATTACCTCGTAGGTCACGGATAACAAGGTCAGGGCGTAGTTCCCTTAATTGGCATTGGCGGCGTAGGCTGGATGTACCAACGACACTGCCCGCAGGTAGTGCATCAAGACTATCATATTGATTAGACACGAAAGCATCGCGGGGATCTTCACGTTCACAAATTGTCACCAGCCCTAGGCCCTCAGGGAATTCAACGGGAACATCTTTCATTGAGTGAACGGCAATATCGGCCCGTTTTTCCAGCAGGGCAAGCTCTAGCTCTTTAACAAAGAGGCCTTTACCGCCGACTTTGGCGAGTGGCGTATCTAGAATGATATCGCCTTTAGTGACCATGGGAACTAGCTCAACTTGTAAGCCTGGATGAAATTGCTCTAGCTTCTCTTTAACAAAGTAAGCTTGCCACAGAGCTAAAGGGCTTTTACGTGTTGCAATACGGACAATATTCGTTGATGTCATTTCGCTGCTTTCTCAGGCATAAACTGCCATAGATTAACTATACAATTATCCCTAGTTTTAACATTTTAGCGATGGGTTTTCCAGTTAGGGCCTCCTAAACCCTCCGTTTATAGAGCGCATTATTCATAAAAATCTTCTCTTTATGATTGAGATAAATAAGAGGGAGCCATCGTAAACAGAGAGTGCCATCCCTATTTTTTTAGCTATTTGTGCTGTGCAGGGAGTAAAAAAGTTTCAATTTACGTCAATCTAGTGGTGAAGCGTTCAAGCATAGGCGCAATGCGAATTAGATTTGAAATAGGCGCTGGATGTATGTTTTTTGAACGAACGAACAATTTGTTATTATTCCATTGATAAACAAGGGATATTCGGGGGTTATAAAAAATAAAAAGCCTTTTTATACAATATGTTGAAAATTAATTTGTATCAAAAATACACAGATAAAATTATGTGATCTACTTTACCCTTTTGCTGCAAGGTGTTAAATTGATCACGTTTCCGACAATTCATTTGAAAAAAATTTTAAATATATTTCTATCTGTTAGGTGCTGGGTTTTACCCAGATTTGTTGTTAAGTTCATTCAGCCAGGCGTATCCCTTGTATCTCTATATTGAAACTTTAAAGCAGAGACTTGATGCGATAAACCAACTTCGGTTAGATCGCGCGACAGCGTCAATGGATGAAACCTTTTGTAAGGTTTACAGCCTGCTGCCTGTCTTGTTTCATTATCATCACCCTATGATACCGGGTTATATCGAAGGGAATGTCCCTTATGGCGTTTGCTTCTTCACCCCCGACAATGACCAAAAACTTTGGTTATCCCAATTTGGCAAGTATCTTCCCAACGCAGAAAAAGCGAATGGTGAGTTACCGATAACGGGAATTTACTCGATGGGTAGCACCTCCTCAGTTGGCCAAAGCCAATGCTCCGATATTGATATCTGGGTCTGCCATCCCTCATGGTTAGATAACGAAGAGAAACGCCTGCTACAAAAAAAATGTACCTTAATCGAGCAGTGGGCAGCTTCTTTAGGCATTGATGTGACAGTCTTCTTAATCGATGAAAACCGTTTTCGCCATCATGCTAGCGGGCATATCGGTGGGGAAGATTGTGGTTCAACACAACATATTTTATTGCTGGATGAATTTTACCGCACCGCAGTACGTATGGCAGGTAAAAGATTGTTATGGACTATGGTGCCAGTTGAAGAAGAGCATCATTACGATGAATATGTTATGGCGCTTTATGCACAAGGTGTATTGACGCCAAATGAATGGCTCGATCTCGGTGGGTTAGGGGAGTTGTCAGCGGCCGAATATTTCGGGGCTAGCTTATGGCAATTATATAAGAGTGTCGATTCCCCTTATAAAGCCGTCTTAAAAAGTTTACTTCTCGAGTCTTATTCGTGGGATTACCCAAAAGGTAAGTTATTAGCATTAGAATTTAAACGTCATCTTCATGCGGGTGAGATAGTTTGTTACGGTCTAGACTCGTATTGTTTGATGTTAGAACGTGTCACCCGTTATTTAATTGAAATAAATGATACCACCCGTCTTGATTTAATCCGCCGCTGTTTCTACCTCAAAGTCTGTGAAAAATTATCTAAAGATACAGAAAATGAATGCTCTGGCTGGCGACGCGATGTGCTATCTCAGTTAGTTGAATCATGGGGATGGGGTGCTGAACGCTTAGCGATGTTAGATTCGCGTAGTCAATGGAAAATTGAACGAGTTCGTGAAGCACACAATGAATTGCTCGATACGATGATGCAAAGCTATCGTAATTTAATCCGTTTTGCGCGTCGTAATAATTTAAGCGTCAGTGCTAGCCCACAAGATATTGGCGTATTGACGCGTAAGTTATACGCAGCGTTTGAAGCGCTACCGGGTAAAGTGACGTTAGTGAACCCACAAATATCACCGGATCTTAGTGAGCAACACCTCACATTTATTTATGTTCCGCCGGGTCGTGCGAATCGTAGTGGTTGGTACTTATATAACCAAGCTCCGTATATTGAAACCATTATTGGTCATCAGCCGCTCGAATATAACCGTTATTTAAATAAACTCGTCGCATGGGCTTATTTTAATGGGTTATTGACCGAAAATACTCAGGTGTATATGCATCATGGGCAATCTCAGTGTGATGAGAAGAAATTATTGGAATTGATGCATGACGTATCAGGGCACTTCCCGATACGCCTACCAGCACCGACGCCCAAAGCATTATATAGCCCCTGTGAAATTCGCCATTTGGCTATCATTGTCAATTTAGAGCAAGACCCCACCCAAGTTTATTCGAATCAAGTTGTGCATTTTGATTTTAGAAAATTAGATGTCTTTAGCTTTGGTCAAGAGCAGCGTTGTCTTATCGGCAGTATTGATTTGCTGTATCGCAACTCATGGAATGAGGTGAGAACGCTTCACTTTAGTGGCGAGCAGTGCATGTTAGAAGCACTTAAAACCATTTTAGGTAAGATGCACCAAGATGCCGCGCCACCAGACGCTGTAGAGGTGTTCTGCTACAGTGAGCATTTGCGTGGGCTAGTCAGAACGCGTGTGCAGCAATTGGTGTCAGAGTGTATTGATTTGCGTTTATCAAGTAACCGTAATGATCCGGGGCGTTTCAAAGCCCTGCGCATTGCCGGACAGACATGGGGCTTGTTCTTTGAACGCTTAAACGTCTCTGTTCAGAAGCTCGAAAATGCGGTGGAGTTTTATGGTGCTATTTCGCATAACAAACTCCATGGTTGGCCAGTAAAACTCAATGCGAAAGAGAACAACCATTTACCAGCGGTTGTCGATGGTTATGCAAGTGAAGGGATCGTACAGTTTTTCTTTGAGAATACAGCGGATAACACAGGGTTTAATATTTATGTGTTGGATGAAGCCAACCGTGTTGAGATCTACTCACATTGTGAAGGCTCTAAAGAAGAGTTGGTGCGTGATGTGAGCCGCTTCTACTCGTCATCTCATGATCGCTTCACATACGGTGCAAGCTTTATTAATTTTAACCTGCCACAGTTTTATCAAATCGTAAACCATCAAGGCAAAAGCCAAGTTATCCCCTTTTCGGGAGGCTCTTGGCCCTTCGATATCGAAAAAGATGAGATGACACACTCAGAGCATTTTGAGTCATCACCTCATCATCGCGCACACTACTATTAATGAGCCTTTAAAATGCGAAAGGTTCACCACTTTGTGTAGCAATCGCCTGTGCAAGCATATCTGTAAAACGTTGGCCTGAACGGTCGCATACCCAGTCGTTATCTTTATAATCGTAGTGATAGCCCCCCTGTTTCGTGGCGAGCCAAATTTGGTGGAAAGGTTCTTGTCGGTTGATGATGATTTTGCTGCCATCTTCAAAACTGAGCGTCATTACGCCACCATTCGTTTCACAATCGATATCCGCATCGCCGTCATAATTATCCAAATGCTCTTCGATTGAAGCCATCATTTGGTCGGCAAGTTGGTGAAATTCACTATCATTCACGGTTAGTTCCCTATTTGTTTAAATCATTCGCTAGTGGAAATTATAGGTGTGAACATCAATGGGGGTCAATTGACGGTAGAAATGTACCGGTACCCTCTGATTTTCCATGATGGCAGTTAAAACATTTGTTGGTGGCTCCCCTTTTAAGCATTATGCTATTGTGGATGGGGAACAAAATCACGACTCAATTGATGAACAATAGTGATTTGCAAAGGCAGCCCTGTTAATCTGTTACCTTATTCAGACGTCACAAGTTAGTTTTACAGGCGAAATATAATGAAAAAAAGTTTAGTTGGACTCTCTGCGCTTATTATTTTGTTCACTCTTTCTGGTTGTGGCTTAAAAGGCCCTCTTTATTTCCCACCAGAAGATAAGGCGACATCATCACAATCATCTGATGAAACACAAAATAGCACAGCGGCAGATTCGCGAGTGTCGACCTCAAACCAACAATAAGCTGCTGCGATGGAGCGGAATATGCAATTTTCTAAAATGCATGGCTTAGGTAATGACTTCATGGTTGTTGATGGTGTCACTCAGAATGTTTACTTTTCTCCTGAGTTGATTAGCCGTCTTGCTGATAGACATACTGGGGTTGGTTTTGACCAATTACTGTTAGTTGAGGCGCCTTATGATCCTGATTTAGACTTCCATTACCGCATTTTTAATGCAGATGGCAGTGAAGTCGCACAATGTGGGAATGGCGCCCGCTGTTTTGCTCGTTTTGTGCGTTTGAAAGGGCTAACAAATAAACAAAAGATTAAGGTCAGTACCCAATCTGGACGTATGGTATTGACAATCAATGAAAATGACGATGTTTGCGTGAACATGGGAGAGCCGGAGTTTGAGCCTCAGAAAGTACCGTTTCGCGCCATCAAAGCGGAAAAGACCTATATTATTCGCGCTTTAGAACGTACAGTGTTATGTGGTGTTGTTTCAATGGGCAATCCCCATTGTGTGATCCAAGTTGAAAGCGTCAAAACGGCGGAAGTGGAAATTTTAGGCCCTGTATTGGAGAGCCATGAACGTTTCCCTGAGCGAACCAATGTTGGTTTTATGGAAATCGTCAGTGCTCACCATATCCGTTTGCGGGTGTTTGAACGTGGTGCCGGCGAAACACAAGCCTGTGGCAGTGGTGCATGTGCGGCGGTCGCGATTGGCATTCAGCAAGGGTTACTGGCTAATCAGGTAAAAGTTGATTTACCGGGTGGTTCACTCGACATAAGTTGGAATGGTCCAGGCACTCCGTTATATATGACAGGCCCTGCCAGTCATGTTTATGATGGTGTGATCCAGCTCTAAGCTTTATTCAATTATCAAGAGGTTATAATGGATAAACCGGAAGTAGCACTAGACAGCCCTTATCAAATTGATGATAGCCAAGTGGTGCGTTACTTACAGGAACAGCCAGATTTCTTTATCCGTAATGCCTCGCTTATTGAACAGCTTACAATCCCACATGCTATTCAGGGAGCCATTTCGCTCCCTGAAGCCGTCATGAACCGTCAACGTTTGAAAATCAAACAACTCGAACAAGATATCTGTTTCATGGTTGAACAGGCTCATGAAAACGGTCAACTATTTGATGAATTGCTGTATTTAGTGATTGAGATGTCAATGGCGCAGAGCCTGAGTGACATGTTAAACAGCTTGAATCGCTGGGCGAAAAAATTAGGTCTATCCGGGGCATCTGTGCGTCTATTTAGTGATTGCTGGCGGCTATCTGCTCCGCTTGATGCCCAAGCACTTGTCGTGTCTCGACGTGCATTTGAGTCGATTCGTATTCAGCGTTTCGGTGATAAGACCCACTATTTAGGCCATTTAAACGGCCCTGAAATACAACTTTTACTGCCTGATGCCATGAATGTGGCGTCAGTGGCTATCTCACTATTTGGTCATCATGGGGAATCTGGCATGGTGATATTTACGAGTCGCGACCGAGATCACTATCAACAGGGTATGGGAACGGTTATGTTAGAGAAAGTGGCTCAAATTCTACCGAGGTTACTTTGCCGATGGATAGAGCGCCTATAACCCCCCAGCCACAAGGGCTGATGATCCAAGTCGAAGCATTTTTACGTTATTTACAAATTGAGCGTAGGCTCAGCCCTGTCACTATCACCAATTATCGCCGTCAACTCACGGTGGTCGTAGAGATGCTGAATGAAATGAACGTCAGCGAATGGCGGCAATTAGATGCCACGAAAGCGCGCAACGTGGCAGCAAAAAGTCGTCGTAAAGGCTTACAAGCTGCCAGTATGGCATTACGTTTATCGGCATTGCGGAGTTTCTGTGATTGGATGGTGCAACAAGATAAGCTTTCTGCAAATCCAGTGACTGCCGTCCATGCACCAAAGGCCAAAAAACGTTTACCCAAAAATATGGATGTGGATGAAGTTTCAAAGTTGCTGAGCATGGAAAGCGGCGACCCGCTGGTGGTCCGTGATAGGACAATGTTAGAAGTGATGTATGGTGCGGGGTTACGTTTATCTGAATTGGTTGGGTTAGATGTTCGTCATTTAGACCTCGCGATGGGTGAGGTCAGAGTGATGGGGAAAGGGAGTAAAGAGCGTAAGATCCCATTAGGCAAAACCGCAGTGAGCTGGTTAAAGCGTTGGTTAGAAATGCGAGAGCTGTACGAGCCGGAAGATGGTGCCGTTTTTATCTCTACAAAGAGTGGTAAACGCATATCTAACCGTAATGTTCAAAAGCGCTTTGAGCAATGGGGGATCAAACAAGGGGTTAATAGCCACATTAACCCTCATAAATTGCGTCACTCATTTGCAACACATATCCTTGAATCAAGTGGTAATTTACGCGGTGTGCAAGAGTTGCTCGGTCATGCAAATTTATCGACGACACAAATCTACACACACCTAGATTTCCAGCATCTGGCTAATGTTTATGATGTGGCTCATCCCAGAGCAAAAAGGGAGAAACCTTAATGCATTTTTACCGTCCGTTATCACCTATTCAGGCCATTACGTTTGACTTAGATGATACATTGTATGACAACCATCCGGTCATTGATAAAACGGAAGAAGAAGTGTTACGTTTTGTCCGTGAATATGATGCGCAGTTTAATCATTTTACCCATGATGACTTATACACTTTTCGCAATATTGTGGCGAAGCAAGAGCCTGATATTTGCCATGACATCACGCGTTGGCGTTGGTTATCATCGAAAATGATGTTTTGCCACTATGGGTACAGCCGTGAAGACGCGCAAAAAGGGGCGGATGACCTCATGGCTCATTTTACTTATTGGCGTAATCAAATCGATGTTCCTGAATCCACTCACCAAACACTCACTCAGTTAGCCAAAAAATTGCCATTGGTAGCAATTACTAACGGTAATGCAGAGCCTGATGCGTGTGGATTAGGGCAATATTTTCAGTTTGTATTAAAAGCTGGCCCGGATGGGCGCTCGAAACCCTATTGTGATATGTATCGGTTAGCCGCTCAAAAGTTAGCACTGGAGCCTCATGCCATTTTGCATGTTGGCGATAATTTGCTGACTGATGTCGAAGGTGCGATCCGCAGTGGTATGCAAGCTTGTTGGATCAATGTCGACAATAAGACGCTGATGGAAGAAAAAGATGTCCGCTTATTGCCGCATGTTGAAATTTCTCAGTTGGCTTCTCTATTGTCACTGGTATAATCATTTTTCTGTATAAAAATACAGTGGTCGTCGCCACTGTTCTGCTTTGATGGTAATTATGGACGTTTCTTATCTGCTCGAAGGCCTTAACGACAAACAGCGTGAAGCGGTTGCTGCACCACGCACTAACTTATTAGTACTTGCGGGAGCGGGTAGTGGTAAAACGCGTGTGTTAGTACATCGGATTGCTTGGTTAATGGCGGTTGAGCATGCATCGCCATTTTCGATTATGGCGGTGACCTTTACCAACAAAGCGGCGGCAGAAATGCGCCACCGTATTAATCAATTGATTGGCTCAAGTGAAGGTGGCATGTGGATAGGAACGTTCCATGGTTTAGCACATCGCCTTCTACGCCAACATTATCTGGATGCTGGCCTACCACAAGATTTTCAAATTTTAGATAGTGATGACCAGTATCGGTTAATTCGCCGTTTGCTAAAAGCGATGAACCTTGATGAAAAGCAGTGGCCACCCCGTCAGGGCATGTGGTATATCAACGGCAAAAAAGATGAGGGGCTACGGCCTCAACATATTGAGTGCTATGGTAATCCGGTTGAAAGCACTTGGCTGAAAGTATATCAAGCCTATCAAGAAGCTTGTGATCGTGCGGGGCTAGTGGATTTTGCTGAGCTCCTGTTACGCGCCCATGAACTGTGGCTGAACAAACCTCATGTGCTACAACATTATCGCGAACGCTTCACCAATATTTTAGTCGACGAATTCCAAGATACTAACAGTATCCAATATGCGTGGATCCGAGTGTTAGCGGGTGACACGGGTAAAGTGATGATCGTCGGCGATGATGATCAGTCCATTTATGGCTGGCGTGGTGCACAAGTGGAAAATATTCAGCGTTTTTTGAATGATTTTCCCGGTGCCGAAACTATCCGTCTTGAGCAAAATTATCGTTCGACGAATAATATTCTGAAAGCCGCTAACGCATTGATCGCACATAATAGTGATCGATTAGGGAAAAATTTATGGACGGAAGGCGGTGATGGCGAGCCAATCTCTCTCTATTGTGCTTTCAATGAATTAGATGAAGCACGTTATATTGTCAGTCGTATTAAACAGTGGCAAGAAAATGGGGGAGCTTTGCAAGATTGTGCCATGCTATACCGTAGTAATGCTCAGTCGCGTGTACTGGAAGAAGCCCTTATTCAAAGCGCGATGCCATATCGTATATATGGTGGTCAGCGTTTCTTCGAACGCCAAGAGATCAAAGATGCCCTCTCTTATTTAAGGCTTATTGCTAACCGCAATGATGATGCGTCGTTTGAACGAGTTGTGAATACACCGACGCGGGGCATTGGTGAGCGGACGCTGGATACGGTACGGCAAACCGCGCGTGATCAACAACTGACACTCTGGGAAAGTTGTGAATATTTATTGCGTGAGCAAGTCCTCGGTGGGCGAGCGGCGGCAGCGATTGAACGTTTCTTAGAATTAGTGGATGCACTTGCGAAAGAAACGCAAGAGATGCCACTGCATGTACAAACGGATAGAGTGATCAATGACTCTGGCTTACGTGCAATGTATGAGCAAGAAAAAGGGGAAAAAGCACAAGCGCGTATCGAAAACTTGGAAGAGTTAGTCAACGCAACGCGCGACTTTAGCTATCAAGATGAAGATCAGGATCTGATGCCACTGCAGGCTTTCTTATCTCACGCAGCGCTCGAATCGGGAGATGGGCAAGCGGATATTCATCAAGATGCAGTCCAACTGATGACGCTTCACTCGGCTAAAGGTTTGGAATTCCCGAATGTATTTATCGTGGGCATGGAAGAAGGAATGTTCCCAAGCCAAATGTCGATGGATGAAAGTGGGCGTTTGGAAGAAGAGCGGCGTTTGGCTTATGTGGGGATCACTCGAGCTATGCAAAAGTTGACGATAACTTATGCAGAAAGCCGCCGTTTATATGGGAAAGAGGTCTATCACCGTCCGTCACGTTTTATTGCGGAATTACCGACGGAATGTGTTGAAGAAGTGCGTTTACGTGCAACCGTATCACGCCCTGTTAATCACCAACGCCTTGGCACACCCGTTACTCGAAATGATTCAGGGTATGCGTTGGGGCAACGTGTTCGCCATCCGAAATTTGGTGAAGGCACAATTATTAACTTGGAAGGCAGTGGTGAGCATTGTCGACTGCAAATTGCTTTTCAAGGGCAAGGGATCAAATGGCTGGTTGCATCGTATGCACGGTTAGAAAATTTATAGTTTATTGATAAATGCCAATTCTAATTTCGCTATTAGAATTGGCATTTTTATAGTTTTCACTTTTATTATAAACGAATTAATTAATAGCTTTATGTGGTTTTAATTAACGTATATAAAATTAAAATTTGTTTTGTTCTCCTCTCAGTTATATATTTTTAACGCTCCGTATTGCTATCAGCTAGTACGTTTATTTAAAACTAAGGGAAAATAAAATGGATTTTGTAAATAGAGATGATATAACTAATTATAAAAATAAGTTTAATGCAATTAAAAAGGATTATGATCAATTTATCGGTGATAATCAATCTGTATTAAGAGTATTAGAAACAGAAATAAATCATCTAACTACGAGCCCATATGTAGCGCAATATAAAAGAAACCAACAACTAATACAATGGATTAATAGCGCTATTTATCATATTGAAAAAGCCAATAAAATAATATTAAAACAGTTATCCAATTACAGCTCATCATTACGTGCTTTTGAACGGGGTAAACAGCCTTTCCCTGGGGCTTTTAGTCATGGCGTGATCAAATTTGATCTTGAGTTTCCTGAGTCGGTAATGAGTGAATTGCGCTTTACGGCACGTCATGCAATCGGGCAAACAATGGATAGATTCACTGAATTGGATAAACGCGTTTCATCGTTAAGCAGCAACAGTCCATCATCATTAGAGAAGACGCCAGTAAATAGCCCGTTCTTAGAGAGCGTACAGGTTGCACTAAAGGTGACGACGTTGGATTACCTTGATGCTTATAGAAGGCAAACCAAATTGTGTGATAAGGCGCTTTCAGATATTAAACATGCTTTTAAAGGGGCGAATTCAAAAATTAACAAAATAGAAGCGCTATCGCGTAAATTAACAGCATGGTCTGCGAGAGGCGCATCAAAACAGACGGGTTTAAATAAAGAGTTACTTCTCTCTGTAGGTAATGCAACGAAAATTGCGATTCAGACACAGAAAAATAATATCGAAATACTCAATAATCACTACAGTAACGTTATAAATGCGCTTAATATAAGCCGTGATGACAATGCGTATTTAACAATGGATCCTACCGAGCTACAAAACTATATTGATAGTCTAAATGAGTTAAAAAATAATAATTATATTTCGAATAAATTAAATGAACTCAAAGAGACTAATGTTGCCATCCATGATTTTATGGATAATGCAACTAAGGCTTATATTAAGAAGTTTCATCGAGAAGTGAATTCGGTGTACTCGTTATTAAAAGCTCAGCAAGAGCAGTTAGCAAATATTAGCGAACAATATTTATCTTCCCGTATTGCACTGCTTACCGCCTATCGCGATGACCAGAAAATGGTGGAGTCAAAACTTATTTCATCGTCCTCTCAACTATTGAGTGAGCAAATCTCAAGTTTTGAAAAAGCCCCAGAAGCTGTGAGTTGTTTTACGTATGCAACGAAGGACAATAGAGAGGGTGCATCAGCCGCACTAAAATTTTGTATGGGGAAAACCGCATTTTGTGGGCATGGAACGTGTTGATGGTTGAGGCCTTAGCGTTCGACTAGGGCGTAAAATAGATTAATTGTCATTGGTTTCATTAGGGCGTGCTCATCCTAGTGGTGAGCACTCTTGGGGTTTGTTTGTAATATCGTTGTTTTTCAAATGGTTCACTAATTTAAAATTGTTATCTTGTGGTAGGTTACTTTGATTCGAGAGTTTAATCTTTAAGATTTAAGTTTTTAATTTTAAATTTTCCACACAGTGAAGTATAAAATCATACCGAATAACCTTTCTAATATTTATCATGTCATTGAATAATCTAATTGATTCTCTTTCTACACAGGGTTGGTATGTGTGGGATGATTTTTTGAACCTGTCAGAAATAGAGGCTATTAAGGGCTGTATTCCTGATAATCTGCATGATGCGCGCATAGGTAACGGTGAGTCACTGCATGGCAATAAAGCCATTCGCGGTGATCAGACAATTTGGCTAGAGTCTGAAATGGGCGAGCCTATCGCCAGTTATATGGCGAAGATGGATGAAATCCGCCAAGCGCTAAATCGCTCGTGCTATATGGGATTGCGTGATTTTGAAACCCATTTTTGCCGTTATCCTAATGGGGCATTTTATAAAAAACATGTGGATAATTTCCAAGGGCAAGGGCGGCGTAAGGTGACGACTGTGCTTTATATGAACGAAGCATGGAAATCTGGGGATGGGGGTGAATTGGTCGTGTATGATCAGCAGGATAATAAGCTATTTCAGCTTGACCCTTTAGCCGGTCGGATGATTGTATTTATGTCTGAAGAGTTCCCTCATGAAGTGTTACCTACCCAACAAAAGCGTGAAAGTATTGCCGGATGGTTTTTGACGGAAAAAATACTTTAAGCTTTATCTATCCAATGAATGCCACCTCCTTACGGAGGTGGGCTGTAAATGAATTAATTAATTTGTTTAAATGCTTGTCCAGAAAAGATAATGTTCGCATTTCCTCTTTCTATTTGATAATGCGCATTATGTCGTTGTTTATTTAATGCCGATGCTTGCTGATCTTGGTATTCATTTAAGCGCCAATAAATAAGCTGCTTAGCTAATTTTTTATTGGCATGCTGACTACGCTCAGATTGCACTTTGACACTGATCCCTGTTGCAAGATGTTTTGCTCTTACCGCGGAGCAGGTTTTATTAACATGCTGCCCGCCAGGACCTTGAGCTTTTATAAATTCAAACTCGATATCACTCTCTTCAATGGTTTGAATCGGCGAAAAGCGGATCACATTAATAAACCAATTTTTCCGTTTATGTTTTGGCCTTAAGGGGCTTTGACACTGCCACTGTATTGTCCCAGACCATAACTGAGCTAGCTCCTCAGCACCATGCCCTTCTAAAGCGACCAAAGCAGATTTTAAGCCATGTTTTGATGCAACCGTTTCGAGCGTATTGACCATGACTTCACGTTTTTTAGCCTCAATAAAAAAGCAAGCCAGTGCTTTTTCAACAGCGATACAGCACTCCTCGGGGCCTTGTGCAGAAGAAAATTGTAATAACGTTATGCACACTCCCCACTGGTTTTGTAGGTGAGTAAGGGGCGTAAACGTGCGATAACCTCAATTAACCCTGCTCCCACCATACTTTCAATCACGGTTTCAATCGACTTATAGGATTGTGGAGCTTCCTCATAGATCAATTGTTTATTAGCACAGATGACTCGGCTACCTAATGCAGTACGCGATAGCTGCAATGGAGTATAGCGGTGAGACAACCGCCCCTTACACTCAGTACGCATCCATTTGCGGCCAGCACCGTGAGCGAGTGAATTTAAGCTCACCTCACTTGCATGAGGCAGAACTAAATAACTGAAATCGCCACGTGACCCAGGAATAATGACCATGCCTTTGTCAGAAGGGGTTGCCCCCTTGCGATGGAGCCAACCTTGTATGCCGTTAATCGTGCAAGGTTCAACCAAGTTATGATTAACATCAAGGGCCATTTCCCCCTTTGCCTTGACCTGCTGCAACATGCGTAAGCCAATTAATTGGCGGTTTAGTTCGGCAAAAGATAATGCATGTTGGTGAGCTTCTAAATAGGCTTTCGCGTCATTTGAATGCTCTTCAAGGCCATTATGGCTATGATTTTCAACATGTTGACGTAATATGGATTGCCCTAATCCTCGGGATCCACTGTGCACAAGCAGTAATGCACACTTTTTATTTAAACCGCTTTGTGCAATCGACTCATCGTTAAATATTTTGTCGATGATTTGAAATTCAGCAAAGTGATTACCGCCGCCAATCGAGCCGAGTGAGGACATAAAATGATGGGATTTCATTTCATGAGGAACATGCTCATCGAGCCATTCTAAGGGGGCGCTATCCGGCATTGTGGATAACTGTTTTTCAAACTTATCCAAGTTTAACTTCGTGGTCTTGATATCGGTCTGAAATAAACTCATTCCACAGCCAATATCATTACCGACCAATGCAGGATAGAAACGTTGTGTTGAGAAAAATGCCGCACCAATTGGGTAACCACGACCAGGATGTAGATCTGGCATGCCTACCACGGAAACCATATTAGGGAGCGCTGCGGTTGTTTGTAACTGTTGGATTGCTTTACTTTCAATCCAAGTATTTTCTGTCGCGATATAACTGACGTGTTCGCTGACAGAATGAATAATATTGCCCATAAGTCATTAACTCATTTTTAAGGAAAAAATAAGGTGATTTAGCAGGCAAGAACTGGAGAGATAGAGAGACTATTTCTGAGTACGCCCGCAAAGAGTGTGATGAATTGTTGTCATGATGTTCCTCCTTGCAGTGTGTGAGATGGTTAAAAACGAGCGGATAATAACGACAGGGATGGGGGATTGCAAGCGGTTTTCACAAGAGTGTTGCTGATTAAGAATTGTTTACGCTTTGTAGAACGGCTTACAGAAAGACGGTAAGCCGTTTAATTATTGAGCTTAGATATCAAGTTACTGCGCGATATGGACGGTCTTACCGCCAATAATCGTACGTAATACCTTCACATTTTCAATATCATCAGCTGGGATCTGAAATACGTTACGATCGAGCACGATCATGTCTGCAAATTTACCCACTTCAAGTGAGCCAATCACATCTTCTCTGTGTTGAGCATAGGCAGAGTCAATCGTGGCTGAACGAAGGACTTCAATGACCGTCATATCACGGTCATTATCCAAGCGAGGGGCTGGTTTACCATTGATATCACGTCCACGGCGAGTGGCTGCGACTTTTAAATCATACCATTCGTCAAAATCATCAATCGGCCAGTCACTACCAAAGGCGACCACAGCACCCGCATCGATAAACTTCGCGATAGGCTCTAATTGTTCAAAACGCTCTTCACCGAGCATGTTACGCTCAAAAGCGGCTAATTCAGGGGTTGGCGCAGCCCACTGGAATGAAAGACAAGCGATCGTTTTGAGGCGTGCAAATCGCTCATAATCTTTTGGATGAACCAATTCATTGTGAGCAAGGCCTGGGCGAATATCTTTTTCTGGATGGGCTGCACGCATTTTTTCGATGGCATCAAGCACAATAGAAACGGCACCTTCACCGACTGTATGTAGATGTGGGTCATAACCTGCCGCCGCAATCTTTTCCATCAATTCATCAAGAATTTCAGCAGTAAAATACAAATCGCCATAGTTATCTGTTTCAACCCAATTTGGAACTTCATCGGTGCCGATATTGATGCGATAAGGCTGCAATAGTGAAGCCGTCATTGTTGGGAACTGCATCACACCATCGACAAACATTTTGATATTTCGCAGGCCGATCCCCGGCGCTGGCGTCCAATCAGCTTGGTGCCATTTTTTAGCGAAAGCGACGGCTTTATCGACAGCGGCTGCAACTGAGGCGACATCCGGAGTTTCATCTGGCGTGATCTCGCGAGCAGCTTGAAAGCGAACGGTCAGCTCTTCGCGACGTTGTAGTTCAGCAAAGGCTTCTAATTGCTGCTCAGAAACACGGGCATCCATTACGGTGGTTACACCTTGCTGGTTTAACACTTTTTGTACCAGTTCAGCAACTTCAATGGCTTGGTCATCGCGAATTGATGGGATGCTGTCTGCTGCACGCATCGCCGGTGCATCTTCTAAAATCCCATTTAGTTCGCCGTTAGCATGTTTACCAATTTTACCATCGGGTGGCTCAGGGGTGTCTTTGGTGATACCAAACAATGCTAAAGCACGGCTATTTGCTAGCAGTGTATGGCAGTCATTGGAAAACAGCACCACAGGGCGATTGGTTTTCAGTTTGTCCATGTCCTCGCGGTACATATCAATACCTGCCGGTAGCATACCTTGGCGTAGCCAAGCTGTGACTTTTAGCCAATCATTTTCCCCGGTACACGGGTCTTTATCTAAATGATCTTGGACACGTTGTAGTATCTGCTCAATCGTTAGCGACTCGTAGTTGAGGTGGCAGCCAAATAGCTGGATCCCACCCCAAAATGGGTGCATATGGCCATCGATGATGCCGGGCATCATCATTTTGCCTTCTAAATCGATACTCTCAGTTTCCGGCCCAACGTATTGGTGTAATTCCTCTGAAGTACCACTTGCGATAATGTAGCCATCTTGTACGGCAATGGCATCTACAACACTGTTTTGCTTGTCTGCGGTGTAGATATAACCGTTGAAATAAATGACATCTGCAACTTTATTATTCATTTCTAACCAGTCTTTATCAGGGCCCTATCGGTATGGGCAGGAACAAAAATAATGGGGAAATTATGCATCCCCATTATTATCATACGTGTACTAAAGTATAGGTACTAATTGATGATCATATTGGTCTCATCGTCTGAAATTGCGGGTGGACGACGTCTGAAACCATGTGTGAGCAATGTGAGATAAAATGCACCAGCCGCTAGCCAGCACAGGCCCACAGTAAAGGCCTCTTTATCTAGGCTTGTCCATAACCATAGGGTGAGTATGACACCAATCGACGGCATAATCAGGCAAGTGATAAATTTTTTACCATCAAGCGCTTCTTTGCGATCGATATAGAAGTGTTTAATCACGGACAAGTTCACAAAGGTAAATGCAATCAGTGCACCGAAGCTAATCATTGAAGCTACCATGCTGAGCGAAAGCACCAGCGAAAGCAGTGATGCGATGGCAACAAAAATGATTGAATACACAGGGGTATTCAGTTTGGGATGCAGGTACGCAAAAACTGAGCGTGGCAAGACGCCATCACGCCCCATCGCATAGAAAATACGCACAATGCTGGCTTGTGATGTCATGGCTGAGGCAAAGACACCAATGACATAAGCGGTAATAAAGCTAGATGCCATCATTGCGCCGCCGACTTTTTCCATGACCGCGAGGCTAGCAATATCGGTATTTGGAATAAAGTCTTGCCATAATGGATAACTCAAATGGGCGCTGTAAGAGATGATGATAAACAGCGCACCCGCAATAAAGACGGTATAAATAATCGCTTTTGGTAATGTGCTACGCGCATCTTTTGTTTCTTCTGCCATGGTTGAAATGGCATCGAAACCTAAGAAGGCCAAACATAGCACGGCAGCACCCGCGAATAATCCAGGCATTTGATCTGCCGTTAGCGTAATCGGTGCGAGTAGTGCGTCTGTATCTAGCACAAAATTAGTCTTAAAGCTCAAGAACAAGAATACGGCGATAAAGACAATTTGCATGCTAATAATCAGCATATTCATTGAAGAGACGAGTTTGATCCCTAAAATATTCATGATGCTGACAACGGCAATCGTGGTGCAGATAATGACTGGCATTGGAATATTAGGGAAAGCTTCATGCACGAAGATCCCAATCGCAATATAGTTAATAATCGGCAAAAATAAATAATCGAGTAATTGCGCCCAACCGACTAGGAAACCCAATGTTCCGCCAAATGTTTTTTGCACATAAGAGTATGCAGAACCCGAAAGAGGTAGCGCACTCGTCATACGGCAATAGCTCATGGCAGTAAAGAGAACGGCAGCCAATGTCACAAGATAAGCGATAGGCAAATGGCCTTCACTTAATACTGTCACTTGTCCATAGGTAGTGAAAATCCCGAGTGGCACCATATAAGCCAGCCCAAAGAAAATGAGCGCAGGCGTGGTCAGTACACGTTTCATTTGAACGGTATTCTGTTGCATTTTTAAGCCCTTCCCAAAAGCCCTTAACAACTATCAACTCTTTCTGAATACACAGGCGGAGTGAACCTAAAATGCAGCCATATAAACTGACTACACTATTGTATTTAAAAAATTTTTTAGAGCGGACCTGTATTCAATTTCAGAAAACCTCGCACCAGGACATAAATAAATTACATGTCATCGTGCGCACTTTAATGAAACGTCAGTGATGAATCGGACCATCACCATCCGCTGGGGTGAATACAAGCGGCGTACAATATAGAGTCGATGTTCCTTTAACGCAATGATTAATTATTAAAAAATAAAAAATGACTTTTTTTCAAAGAGTTGGTTTTAATTTAGAGATAAACCGGAATTTAATTTTAGATAAATTTAATAATAGCCTGTTTTAAGCGTAACGCAACCCTATTGGATTATCATTCAACACTTTGATTTTATGGGTTTTTCTTTTGTGCGTAAAAGTGGGTTCTACTGAAAGGTGAGTGTTTTATATTGTCGAGAGTTATGGCTTATTTTAATAATAAATGGGCTTTTTTTAATATATTTAGGTTGAGTTAACATTTAGATAAACGCGATGAATTAGCATATTGTCTATTATGCTTAAAATAAATTAACTCATTCAGTTCCATAAAATGAAACACTGACCTTTTATTCATAAATAAATAAAGGTCAGTGTTTTGGACTTTGCCTTTATATAGGCAATTTGCAGGAATTACTTTCTTAACCTTTGTTGTGTGTAAAGTGCATCCAAGGTAAATAAAATTAATGCGACCCAAATAAAGCCAAATGTCACGAGTAGCTCTGATGTCATTTTTTCGCCGTAGATAAATACCGCGAGTAAAAACATAATAGTTGGCCCTAAATATTGGAAAAAGCCCAGTGTCGACAAGCGAAGGTGGTTAGCTGCTTCAGTAAATAGCAACAATGGCACGGTTGTGATAACACCAGCAAGGATTAATAACACATTTAAGTGCCAATCATTCATTGCCATGTTGCTGGTTGGGCTATCGGCAAAGAACAGCAAGAAAATAACGCCCACTGGGAGTAACCACAGGGTTTCAAATGTCATTCCCGTTTGGGCATCAACTCCAAGTTTTTTCCGTAATAAACCGTAGGTTGCAAAAGTCACGGCGAGGCTAAGTCCGATAACCGGAACGGAGCCAAATTGCCATAACTGAATAAGAACACCCGTTAAGGCTAAAATAACCGCGACCCACTGCATGCGGCGAAAGCGCTCTTGCAGAAATAGCATTCCAAATAAAACGTTCACCAGAGGGTTAATAAAGTAGCCTAGGCTAGCTTGCAACATATATCCATGGTTAACGGCCCAAATATAAATTAGCCAGTTGGAAGCGATAGTCACCGCGGTGACGCCTAATATAAGGATTTTTTTAGGCTGCTTTAACACTTGGCGCATATAGCTCCAGTGTTTTGTTGCAGTTAATAAAACCAACATAAAGAAAAATGACCAGATAATACGATGAGTCAGTATCTCTTCTGCCGGCACCTCTTGGATGGTTTTAAAATAAATAGGTGCGACGCCCCAAATTAAATAAGCGCCCAAGGCACATAACACGCCTTTGATGGTATTTTGTTGGCTCATTATTGGCTCTGAATTTGAATAAACGGCTAAAAGTAAGTCGATTGAGATATCGAGCCTTAGAAAATATCGGCTCGATTTATGACCTTATTAATGTGACATTGCTCGAGTTTTTTTACAAGTTATTAGTTGAGTAAGTAACTAATTTTTTACTTTCTCGTTTCATCCAATGAGATAAGTGGCCGTGGCTGTTGCGATATGCTGATTACGTTCGTTATGTAGTTCGCAACGCGTCACTGCAATTTTATTGCCATCGCGTAATAAACTGGCGCTTGCAGTAAACACTTCACCTCGACCAGGACGTAAATAATCAACTCGTAGATCAATGGTGCCCATTTTTGACATTTTATCGACAATATCTTGATGCACTAATGGTGTGATCCGTTGGAGAATACGGTTAATACATACCATGCCACCAGCGACATCTAATATTGATGCAATGACACCACCGTGAAGAATGTTTTGTGTAAAATTACCAATCAATTCTGGACGATTCTTAATTGTTAGTTGGACAAAATCATCATTTATCTGAGCCAATTGTATTCCCAAAAGCTGATTAAAAGGCATTTTATAGATAAACGCATCACTCATGAGCTTACTTGCTTCTTCTAATGTATAAGTACGGTCATTCATCTTATTCATCCTTTAAAAAATATGTGAATAATAAGTTATCACTATGTATAAAATATGTCTCTATGAAATGAACGAATAATCTTTCAGCAGTTGTCAGATTTTGTGTGTAAAATGAGATAAACTTTTTTGGGATTTTTTCAGAATAGGAATAACAGAATGCGCGTTTTTCACAAATTAGTTGGTACTGTGCTCTGTTTTTGGTCTGTATCATTATTCGCCGCAGAAAATACAGATACATTAACTTCCGTAGATACAACAGAGAAAACGCCAATTAGAGGCAGCATTATTTCTGGGTTATTACAAAATTACGAGAGTCCTTTTGTACTTTACCCTTATGAATCCAATTACATTATTTATACCTATACCTCATCTATGAATAAAGAGGCGATAAAAAGCTATGATTGGGGTAAAGATGCATTGCGCGATGAAGTAAAGTTTCAGATTAGTCTAGGTTTCCCTTTATGGCGCGGGATTGCGGGGGAAAACTCCGTATTAGCGGCGTCATATACTCAGCGTTCTTGGTGGCAATTAAGTAATAAAAAAGAGTCTTCACCATTTCGCGAAACCAATTATGAACCTCAGCTATTTATTGGTTGGGCAACAGATTATCAATGGGGAGGTTGGACATTACGAGAGCTGGAAACAGGCTTTAACCACGAGTCGAACGGTCGCTCAGAGCCAACCTCTCGCAGCTGGAACCGCATTTATGCGCGGGCCATGGCACAAAATGGCAATTGGCAAGTTGATTTAAAACCGTGGTATCGCATTCATGAGAGTGAAGGCAGCGATGATAATAAAGATATCACCAAATACATGGGCTACTATCGACTAAAAGTGGGTTATGCTCTAGGTGATAGTGTGATTACCGCGACAGGGCGTTACAACTGGAACAGTGGTTATGGTGCCGCGGAATTGGGTTGGAGCTATCCCATTACCAAACATGTGCGATTATATACCCAGTTGTTTAGTGGCTATGGCGAATCGATGATTGATTATGATTACCGACAAACACGTTTTGGTATCGGTGTGATGCTAAATGATATGCTTTAGTCATTAGCGCTTATTTGCTAGCATACTGCAACTCTATTTCAAGTGATACCTTGAAAAACACCGAGTGCTAACCCGCTATTTAGATGCTGCTCTATTGAGCAGCTATCAGTTTGTCATTTGAGGATCCGCGTGTCTACAGCTGAAGTGATCTCCCAGTTTTCACTGGCTGAAAGTATACTCAATAATACTTTTGGTTATCAGTCTTTCCGCCCTGGGCAGGAAGCTGTTATTCGTGCCATACTCGATAACCGCGATTGTTTGGTGCTTATGCCAACTGGGGGCGGTAAATCGCTATGTTATCAAGTTCCTGCTCTGGTTAAAGAGGGGGTAACGCTGGTGGTATCGCCTTTGATCTCCCTAATGAAAGATCAGGTCGACCAATTACGCCTTCATGGTATCAAAGCAGCTTGTTTAAACTCCTCTCAAACCGCTCAAGAGCAGCGAGACGTGATGGCCTTATGCGCCCAAGGCGCCATCAAGTTGCTGTATGTTGCGCCCGAAAGGTTATTAACTGACTATTTTCTTAGCCAGCTGAGTAGTTGGAATATCAGTTTATTGGCGGTGGATGAAGCACACTGTGTTTCGCAATGGGGGCATGATTTTCGTCCTGAGTATCGCGCCATTGGTCAGTTACGGCAGCACTTCCCTGATGTTCCTATCATGGCATTAACGGCAACAGCAGATGAAACGACACGAGCCGATATCGTACGTTTATTGGCCTTACATGACCCTTTGATACAAATCAGCAGTTTTGATAGACCCAATATCCGCTATACCTTAGTCGAAAAATATAAACCGCTTGATCAGCTTTGGTTCTTTATCAAAGCACAAAAAGGTAAAGCGGGTATTGTCTATTGCAATAGCCGCAGCAAAGTGGAAGAAACGGCAGAGCGTCTGCAAAAACGTGGGTTAAGCGTTGCAGCTTATCATGCAGGGTTAGATAACCAACAACGAGAGTGGGTACAAGATGCTTTTTTAAAAGATAACCTACAAATTGTTGTGGCAACAGTGGCTTTTGGTATGGGGATCAACAAGTCCAATGTGCGCTTTGTGGCGCATTTTGATATCCCTCGCAATATCGAGGCCTATTATCAAGAAACAGGGCGAGCAGGTCGCGATGGGGTTGAAGCGGAAGCCGTACTATTTTATGACCCTGCGGATATGGCATGGCTACGCCGCTGTCTTGAAGAGAAACCCGCTGGCTTGCAGCAGGATATTGAGCGCCATAAGTTGAATGCGATAGCTGCATTTGCGGAGGCTCAAACTTGCCGCCGATTAGTGCTGCTCAATTATTTTGGTGAAAATAGGCAAGCGCCGTGTGGCAATTGTGATATCTGTTTAGACCCGCCAAAACAGTATGATGGGCTAGTGGATGCCCAAAAAGCGCTATCTTGTATTTACCGTGTTGGTCAGCGTTTTGGTATTGGTTATATTGTTGAGGTCTTGCGCGGGGCAAACAATCAGCGCATCCGCGAACTAGGTCATGATAAATTACCGGTATATGGCATCGGTAAAGATCAATCCCATGAGCATTGGGTCAGCGTTATCCGCCAGTTGATCCATCTTGGGATGATCACACAAAATATTACGCATTTTTCAGCGTTGCAATTAACGGAAGCAGCTAGGCCGATATTACGCGGCGAATCCGCTTTGCAACTTGCTGTTCCTCGTGTTTTGGTGGCAAAAAGCCGTAATCAGCAAAGCAAAGTTTATCGAGGAAACTATGATAAGAAGTTATTTGCTAAGTTGCGCAAATTGCGTAAATCTATAGCAGACGAAGAGAATATTCCTCCATTCGTTGTGTTTAATGATGCAACCCTGATTGAGATGGCTGAGCATTGTCCGGCTTCCCCTTCAGAATTGTTGTTAATTAATGGTGTGGGGGAGAAAAAGCTTGAACGCTTTGGTGATGCTTTTATGACATTGATTAGGGACCATCTTGAAGGTTACGAATGACGAAAGGATATACATATGACCCCAGAAAAGCTGAAAGAAAATTGGTTAAACCGAGAAACTCAATTTTCTGCATTTGCTAACGGTCCACTTTTAGACTTTTGGTTGCGCAGAGAAGAAGCTGAATTTCTAGGGGTCGATGATGTTCCTATTCGCTATGTTCGTTTTACCCATTCCCTAAATAATAAAGCCGTTGTTATCTCCCCTGGTCGTAGCGAAAGCTATATGAAATACCCAGAAGTTGCCTATGACTTTTATCACCTCGGTTTCGATGTCTTTATTATTGACCATCGAGGGCAGGGGCGCTCCGGACGTATGTTGGATGATCCACAAAAAGGCCACGTTGAAAAGTTTACTGACTATATTGATGATTTTGCAAAGTTTGTTGAACTTGAAGTGCAATGTCGGCATTATCTCAAATGTTATGCATTAGCCCACTCAATGGGGAGTGCGATCCTCGGCGGCTATTTATTACGGGATAATGTCACCTTTGATGCAACGGCGTTTTGCGCCCCTATGATTGGGATTAATTTACCGATCCCACACTGGTTAGCGAGCTTTATTGTTGATCGGGCGGAGCTACACCGCAGTGTGCGTAATGACTATGCGATTTCAACGGGGAAATGGCAGCCGTTGCCTTATTTGATCAATGTGTTGACTCACAGTCAGGAACGTTACCGGCGTTATCTCCGCTATTATGCGGATTATCCCGAATTGCGGCTAGGTGGCCCTACCTATCATTGGTTAAAAGAAAGTTTTGCAATTGGCGATGAGCTAATTGCCCGGGCGGGAGAAATTGATGTACCACTGTTGGTGTTAGAAGCAAGTGAAGATAAAGTGGTCAGCAATCGAGAGCTACAGGCTTTTTGTCAAAGTCGGCAAAAAGCACAGACAGGAAGAGAAGAAAAATTACCCCTCGTGATTGAAGGGGCACACCACGAAATCCTGTTTGAAGTGGATGCATTAAGAGCGATGGCGCTTAATGCTATCTGTGATTTTTTTGAGCAGTATTAGCTAGGAATGATTTATGAAATATCCTGTTGTTGCTTCTGATTTGGACGGTACTCTTTTATCTCCTAATCATGATTTAACCGCTTTCACCAAGGAAACACTGAAACAATTAGTAGAAACACAAGATATCCATTTTGTGTTTGCGACGGGTCGTCACCATGTGGATGTTGCACAAATTAGAGATGGTTTAGGTATTGATGCCTATATGATCACGTCGAATGGTGCACGGGTACACAATACAAAAGGTGAATTGATCTTTAAGCATAATGTTGATCCTGAAATTGCTCATGAGTTGTGCTTGATGGAGTTTGATCACCCTGATTTGGTGACCAACTATTACGGGGGAGATGACTGGTTTATTAACCGTGAAAGCCCCGAACAGAAAGAGTTCTTTAAAGAATCGGTATTTCAGTACACGCTATTTGATCGCCATAACTTTGATACTTCAGATGTTTGTAAAGTCTATTACACCAGTGAAGATCACGATATGTTGGTAGATTTACAAAATCGCATCCGTGAACGTTGGCAAGATCGTGTTAATGTGACTTTTTCACTACGTAGTTGCTTAGAGGTCATGGCTGGTGTGGTTTCTAAAGGGGAAGCCCTGCAACAAGTTGCGGCACTTCAAGGTTATCAAGTGCATGACTGTATCGCCTTTGGTGATGGTATGAACGATAAAGAAATGCTGACCTTGTCAGGGAAAGGTTGCATTATGGAAAATGCTCACCAGATGCTTAAAGATGAATTACCTCAACTTGAGGTCATTGGCTCTAATGCCGATGATGCGGTAGCGCGTTATTTAAGAAAGCTCTATTTAGCATAATGTAAAAATTAAATGTTATCCGAAAATAGAGGTCGATAAAACGACCTCTATTTTATTATCGCAAATCTATTCATTCACCTACTGCTTAGCTATTTAAATATTAAATAAAAACAGCGTTTATATGTGAAATATAAATTTTAACTCTAAATTAAGTTAGTTTAAGCTATGCTATTAATATTAAAATAATATTGTTTATCTAGGCTTGAAAATAGAGGGAATGTGTATGGATATCGACGTCAGAGTGGAAAAGCTCCTAGAAAAAATAAGTCTCGCCCATCGTTCAATAAAGCTGTATGAAGAGAGGATATTGCAATTAAATCAATCAGCTAAAATGAGTTTTAACTCAATAGATAATGAGGTTAACGAAGGTGATTTTCAATTTATTTTCAGTATATTAAATAATCTAAAATCTGATTTGGAAAATAACAAGGAATTATTTGGATTGATTTTAGAAAAACAAATAATATATAAAAATATACTCGATGAGATTAGCAAAATTAATGTTGGGCCAGCGTTATATCAAGCCACTCAATTTGATAATGATATTGAAATGCTAAATAGCTTTATAGTATCACAGGAATTTTTCGATAAAGTTAACGATGAATTAAGCCGCATTAGTCATTCTTATTATGGTTCATACCGTCAAATTATTGAGGAAATGCAGCAGTTAATTGAAGTGAGAGGTTATCTTCAATATGACCTACAAGGGATTAATAGTGACCTTGAGCCGATTAAAGAAACATTGAATGTATTTCGGTTAACTGGGGAGCTACCTCGAGACATTGTGTTATACCGGAGAATACAAGAGAGAGCCGATGAGTTATTGCTATCAAGCCATATTAGTGCGCTCCCTCCAGCAGAAAGCGAAATACCGGTATTTCGAGACAACTCTCTCGATGCTTTTTTACCCAATCAATTGTGCCATGCTAAACCGTAAGCGTGTGTCTTACCATAACGAAAGTAAGGTGTTGCCGACACCTTACTTGGATCAGGAAATATCTCATTTTATACAACAAACTTAAAAAAAGATGCTGAATTTGCAATAAAGTCAATTTTCCTATTCTTTCTGTATGCAAGTGGCATTAAACTATCAACGAGTCGGCAGTGTGTTTAGGCTATAGCTTAGCAGCAGTTTGCCGATAATAATGGATCACACTGTTTTCGCAGTCGGTAATTTGCACTGTTGAGGGTTGTTTAGGATGAAAAAAATTGCGTTAGCGCTATTGTTGGGTTCTGTTTGCTATAGTTCATTATTACTGGCTACTCCCCCGATAAAATCGGCACCTTCACAACAGACAATAGAGCAAATTACGCAATTAGCACAAAAAGGTGATCCAACCGCACAATATCTTCTCGGTCAACGCTATTTTAAAGGTAATGGCGTTTCTCAAGATTCTAAAGTCGCTGCTGAATGGTTTATCAAGGCGGGTGATCAAGGCAATGCAGACGCTCAATTCCAATTAGGAACAATGTATGTGAACGGCTTTGGCGTTCGCCGAGACTACGATAAAGCGATGCTTTGGTATCAACAAGCGGCTAAACAGAATGATACACGGGCAGAAACCAATATGGCGATGATGTATGCTCAAGGCCTTGGTGTCGCTCAAGATCTCGAAAAGGCAGCTTATTGGTTCAGAAAGGCCGCTCAAGGGGGCAACGTGATTGCCCAATTCCATATTGGCCAAATGTATTCTATCGGCAGTGGTGTTGATCTCGATAATGAAAAAGCGGTGTTTTGGTTCCGCAAAGCTGCGAAGCAGCGCGATGCAAAAGCACAAGATCGTTTAGGGGTCATGTACTCTGAAGGGAAAGGTGTAAAGAAAAACCTTCAGCAATCTTATGCTTGGCTAACCACCGCGGTGTATAGCGGTAATAAAGAGAGCCATCGGCTGCAAAGTAAAGTCGCAGAGCAATTAAGCGAAAGCGAATTAAAGCAAGCGCAAAAATTAGCAGAGAACTATATTCAATCCTATGGATTTAAAGCAGGTTGAATGATCTGATCATTCGTGGGATATGATCCGATATCCCACCATAATGATCACGGATAATACAAGATAGGCCCAGCTCATACGGTAAAAACGGTTATATCCCCATCCCCGACGCACATCCAACTGTAGTTGCTTATCTGATACTTTACTCACCAAAATACGAAACGCCACAATATATAGCAGGGTCAGCACTTGCCATAAATACAGGATGTTGACTGCAAATGATTTACCTACCACCAGTAAGATGATGAGTGGAATAAGAAAAAACAGAATGGAGCCGATCTTCTCAAGTTGAGAGACTCGCAATAAAGTCAGTTCATCTTGTGGTTCAATGGGCGCTTTCATTTTTCTACCTTAATTCATCGATTGAGTATTAAGGCCAACGGCTTGATGGCCGCTGACCTTGAATATCACCATTATAACTCCCCGGATTTACGCGGAGGGTTGCGACCAGAGAGGTTGTTTGTTGCGCTTTGCAGTGCATTCTCCCGTATGTCCACTCGAGCTTGGAATGGTGGGAATGGCAAGGTAATGCCTTGCTCTGCAAATGCTGCCAGTATGTTTTGATGGATTTCATGACGTGCAGGTAACCGATGCCCCATCTCAGCAGCATAAACACGCAATTCAAAGATTTGAATGCCTTGTTGTAAATCAACTAAATAAACCTCTGGGTTCGGGTTATCAAGTATCATCGTGGAACGCTCGGCCGCACTGAGTATGATAGAGGTCACTTGCTGGCTATCTGCATCGGCAGGAGCAGGGATCGTCATCACGATACGCGTGATCGTGTCAGATAAGGACCAGTTAATAAATTGCTCAGTAATAAAGGCCTTATTAGGCACAATAATCTCTTTTCTATCCCAATCTGTTAAGGTTGTGGCTCGAGTATTAATCTTTGTAATACTCCCTGTCAGATTACGGATCGTCACGGTATCGCCAATTCGAATTGGTTTTTCAAATAAGATCATCAACCCAGAAATAATATTGGCAAAAATCTCTTGTAAGCCGAAACCTAAACCAACCCCCATGGCGGCTATCAGCCATTGTAATTTTGACCAATCAATCCCGAGCATTGAGAAACCAACGATGGTACCAATGATGGTCAATGAGTATTTGGTTAATGTCGTGATGGCATACCCTGTACCAGGGGTTAAATCTAAGTGCTGCAATACTGCCAATTCAAGGAGTGCAGGTAAGTTACGCACCAACTGAGTCGTGACGATAATGATCAGTATGGCGATAAAGATAGACCCCATAGTGATCGGCTGAACAGTATCAACCCCATTAATTGTCGAGGTTACATCCCACAGACGAATATTTTCAAGGAACGAAAATGCAGTGTGGAGTTCAGACCAGAGCCAAATGAGAGAAACCAACGCTATCATCGTGAGGATTGAGCGGACTAACCCGACGGATTGCGCGCTGATTGCATCAAGGTCAATCACTTGCTCATCAATATCAATGTTCCCTTCGCCACTCGCATTGGGTTGGTGAATATCTTCTTCCCCTTTGGCCCTTTGCGCTAAAATTTCTGCACGACGTTGTTTGGCTCGTTCAAAGGCTAATTTACGGCGCTGTATTGACATCCAACGGCGGATAGCATGGTAGACAATCAATAATACAAACCATATCGCGACAGAGGTCTCTAAACGGCCAAGCAGGGCTTGAGACGTTGAGAAGTAGCCTAATAGTGAGAAGAATGCAGCGATAATCGGTGCAACCAGCAGCATCCACCACAGTGCTTTATTGATTAGGTTATCCCCTGAACCATGTCTATCAAGGTAGAGAGGCACATGGGTGCGGCGCAAATTGTTTGTCATTAAGCTCAATGCAAAGCACAGTAGCAAGAAGCAGAAGCGACCGATGGAGGCAGAAAATTCCCTATCACTGTAGTGCTCAAAAGTGATCAGCGCCATCATCAGAGGTACGATGACAAAAATCGCGAGCCGGTAATAACGCATCGCACGTTTTACCGCATCTTTATCCCACCCAAAGTGCGCAATAAATAGACCCGTTGGGCGTGAAAATGTTTCACTGATCATAAATAGCCATAGCACGGGAGTTGTGGCACTGACACCATAACCTATTGCCGCCGCCATCGGGTATTGCCAAGCACTTTGTAGGCCATAACCAATGGCAGACCACATCATTGGGAGTGGTAGCGCCACAATAATGGACCAAAAAATCGTGCGTATGGTGAGGTAAAAGTGGTCTTGAGTCACTTTACCAATGCGTAAGCTTGCTCTATCTAGAAAGTCTTGATAATGCTTACGCGTGCTAATACTAAAAATCACTAAAATGATCGAGCCAAACAGATATAGGAAGGTGTCTTGAGTTGTTAACATCACTTTAAAGGCACCAGTGAGCTGCGATAAGGTGTCTAAAGAGAGCAACTGAGTAATATCTGTTATCAATAAAACAGGATAGTGGAGTGTTACCGGTGGAGCATCGGCAACCCAAAACAGATAACGGTGTGACGCATCTTTAACATCTTTTAATGCGTCTGTTAGCTGGCTAGTGGCGACATTTAATTTTGTCAGCTCTAACATTTCGGTATCAAAGCCAGAAATGAGCGCGGTTAGCAGCTCTTTACGCGTCTTAATTAATGATGAGTAGACTTGCGCTTGTGCTGGGCTTAAATTATTTTCGGTCTCTTGTGTGGCGGTATCCAGTTTGGATAACCGGTCTAGCATATCTTCATAATTTAGGCGTTGTACCCGTAAATCTGCCATATCACGGTTAAGCTGCTGGCTTTTAGGAATTTCCGGTAAACGTGATAATTGGGTACGAAGTGCCTCACCTAACGTACTTGAACCATCAAGCCACTGCGCTTGCTCGCGGATAGTTGTCAATGCTTGGCGTGCATCTTGTATTCCCGAGGAGATTTCTGCTTGGCTCGTACTGATAGTGTTCATACGAACCGCTTGCTCAGTCAGTTCTTGGGATAGCTTGCGGTTAATATCAATTTGATCTTTAAGGAAAGGGGTCAACTCACCTTGTTCTGCAAGCATTTCGGTGTGTTCGAGTGCTAATACCGCTTTTTGCTGGCGCAACGTATTTTGCACTTCACGTAATTTTTGTAATTCAAGCTCCAGCCGGTTATAGCGCTTTTTATTCAGTTCTAAAGCGACGCGTGAAATTTCTTGGCGGTTATTCGCGGATAATTGCGCCATTTCAAGCTCATTAACCTCAGCTTTGCGAGCACTCACTTCGGCTTGAGCTAAGGTTGTTTGGGCTTCTGCTAATGGTGTAGTAGGAGAGCTTAGTGATTGTAAGCGAAATGACGCTTCAGAAAGGAGGCGGCGTGCTTCTGATAATTGTTTTGGTAATGCACTTAGCGATTCACTGATTTCTCGGCCTTTATCTTGCTCCTGCTGTGTCTTTCTTCCCTGATCGAGAAGCTGACTACTCACTTGAATGATTTGTTGTTCAAGCTCAGACAAGCTGATATTGGTTGGAATATTGGTTGGCTCATCGCTTTCATTGAGTAGTTCTTGTCTTAGCCCCTTGATAATTTTAGGGAAATTATCGATGGCGTCTTGATAAGACTTGGCTTTAGCTTCCGACTGATTGGCTTCACTGATCCAGTTAAGTGCGCCTTGAAATGCTTGCGCTATTTCCGCATCTTTAGGGTTTTTACTGGGGTCGAGCTGAGCAAGCTCTTGCTTAATCAGTGCTTCATTTGGCGTACTATTGGAAGCCCCTGCCGCAGAGAAGGCGATTAGCAGGCTGAAAAAAAAACCGATAATCAAACGCACAGTCAGGAGCTCCTTCAAGCAATTAACAATATAAGGTATTACTGGGTTTCAATTTGCTCAGCGGCGGTATCCACTGAGGTATCATTTGCCACGGTTTCCGCCAGTAGCTCTCCCATACGAGTCGCATAGCCGGGGATCAGTGAGGCATTAAAACGAATAGCGTTCGGTTCAAACAGGTTAATGACGGTTGAACCTAGCTTAAAGAGACCCATTTCTTCGCCTTTTTTCAAGAATACGGCACCTTCAGTCAGTTGATCTGGGTAGGTCCAGCGCTTAATAACCCCTTCACGCTGTTGGTTAACACAACCACCCCAGACAGTTTCAATGCTACCAACGATAGTGGCACCGACTAAGATTTGCACCATCAGACCCACATCGGTTTTAAACACACAAATTAGGCGCTCATTACGGGCAAAGAGGTTGGGAACATTGGCGGCGGTCAATGGGTTGACAGAGAATAAATCACCCGGTACATAAATCATCTCGGTTAATAACCCATCGCATGGCATATGTACACGATGATAATCGCTAGGGGATAAATAGGTTGTGATAAACTCACCGCCACGGAATTTATCAGCTAGCTGATAATTACCCGCGAGCAAGGCTTCGACCGTATAATGGTGACCTTTGGCTTGAAAGATTTGGTCATCTTGAATTGAACCTAATTGGCTCACCGCACCATCAGCCGGTTGCGCTAATTGGTGTTTTCCTGTCACTAATGGGCGCGCTTCTTCTTTTAGCGGCCGAATAAAGAAATCATTAAACGTTGCATAAGCGGTGAACTCGCTTTTTTGTGCTTCACTCATATCCACTTTATAGGCTTTTGCAAACAGCTTAATTGCCCATTGAGTGACAAAGCCTGCATTCTTATCGGCGAACCAGCCGGCAAGTCTTGTAAGACCCTGTTTTGGTAGCATATATTGCAAACGTATTTTAATCTTATCTAGCACGTTAACCTCAAATTCGTAAAGGCCAGTTAGCAAAAAGGCAGTCATTGTACCTTTGCTTTTTTAAATAGGCTATTTTGTTTCGATAGGCTTAAAAATCTTTACCATTGATGAATCACCTACCAAAATAAATGTAAGTACTCGCTCACTTGGTTAGTGAGTCGTTAAGTCAAAACTACTTATCTTTACCCGTAAAATTCCCACGAGGCTTAATCTGTTCCATGCTCTCCAAAATACGATGATAATTTTCAAACCGTGATTCGGCGATTTTCCCTTCTTCCGTAGCTTCACGCAGTAGACAACCGGGATCATCCAAATGCTTACAATCGCGGAACTTACAGCCACCTAAATAGTCTTTAAATTCGACAAAACCTTTTGTTACTTGTTCCGTAGAAAGGTGCCATAGGCCGAATTCACGTACTCCCGGGGAGTCAATGACATCGCCACCTAACGGAAAATGATATAACCGCGCTGTCGTTGTGGTGTGTTGGCCTAGCCCTGAAGTATCTGAAACGTCATTGACTAAAATGGTTTCTTCATTATGAGGCAAAAGAGCGTTCAGTAAACTGGACTTGCCAACGCCAGATTGACCTACAAACACTGATATTTTGCCGATCAGTGCGTTAGTAAGTGCTTCCATTCCTTCGTTGGTATGGCTAGAAACTTCCAGTACTTGGTAACCAATATCACTGTAAATAGTCATTAATTCGCTGACCCATTCACGGTTTTCTTGGTCTAATAGGTCAATTTTGTTTAGGACAATAATGGGTTGGATGCCTAAAGTTTCGCAAGCCACTAAATAGCGATCGATAATATTCAGAGATAACTCGGGTAAAATCGAGGAAACGACCACGATTTGGTCAATATTTGCAGCAATAGGCTTTAGCCCATCATAATAGTCAGGGCGTGTTAGGACGGAGTGGCGTTCGTGAACGGCTTCAACAATGCCATTAACTTTGATATCGGCTTGTGTATTCAACGCAGGGCGCCAAACTACGCGATCTCCTGTGACGAGAGATGAAATAGTTCGGCGTAAGTTACAACGCTGTAATGTGCCATCGCTTGCTTCGATGTCAGCATGTTGCCCAAATCGGCTGATCACTAGCCCTTCTTGCGCTTCTCCTAATAGGCTGTCATCAATCTCAGTGACTTTTTGTTTTTTAAGTCTTTTTTGATGATTTGCCTGTACTCGGCGCTGTTGGCCTTTTGACAGTTTCTGCTTAGCCACCTGACCTCTCTTGATATTGTTGGCTGAGTTTTCTTGTTTACTAACTTGAGTGGATCGCGTCGATACCTCAAACGCGTTATCATACACGAACTCCATTGGATCAAGTTAGGGTATATGATGCAAAAGAATGAGAATAATTTAATCTGGATCGATTTAGAAATGACGGGTCTCGATCCTGAGCGTGACCGTATTATCGAAATTGCCACTATCGTTACCGACAGTCAGCTTAATATTTTAGCACAAGGTCCTGTCATTGCGGTTCATCAAACACAAGCACAATTGGATTTGATGGATGAATGGAATGTGAATACCCATACAGCAAGTGGCTTGGTTGAACGCGTTAAAAGCAGTACTTTCAGTGAGCGTGAAGCTGAATTAGCGACGATTGAGTTTCTAGAGCAGTGGGTACCAAAAGGGGCATCACCAATCTGTGGGAATAGCGTTGGTCAAGACCGTCGTTTTCTATTCCGCTACATGCCTGAGTTAGAAAGCTATTTCCACTATCGTTACCTTGATGTTAGCACCCTAAAAGAGTTAGCTCGTCGCTGGAAACCTGAAATTCTCGCGGGCTTCACTAAAAAAGGCACACACCAAGCTTTAGATGATATTCGCGAGTCTATTGCAGAATTGGCTTATTACCGTGAGACCTTTATCAAATAATCAAAGCAGAAAACTGAAATTGGCGACCAAAAGGTGGCCAATTTTTTTAGCGGTTAATTTATCACAGCGCGTTAAAAGTATAAGTAACAGGCATTCGGGTTTTCATGGCATGGACGTCATTGGGCGATGCGTTTTTAGAAAAAAGTAAAAAATGTTAACTGATTGAAATCAGAAGTTTACTTGCAACGCTGATAAAATCATCACAATGCCCAATTTATCAGCAAACAAATAAAAAAGTGAAAAAATTGAGCCAAGGGGCTTGCCTGCCGTGCAATTTCTCGTATAATGCGCTCCCCGTACCGATGAAGATTTTCATGAGTACGGTAAAGCAAAAAGAAAGTATTTTGCGGGAATAGCTCAGTTGGTAGAGCACGACCTTGCCAAGGTCGGGGTCGCGAGTTCGAGTCTCGTTTCCCGCTCCAAAATCCTTAGTCTCTTACCTCTTATTGTTAAAAATCCAACTGCTTTCATTAAGAAATGACACCTATTTGATGCACTAGGTGAATTGCGTTCGAATCGGTTTATTCATCAACAAATGCTTTTCTTTTAGTGATGATCGGCAGAGAGTGATGATCATCACACTCTTTGGGATCTTTTTCAGATCTTGCGGTTTTTTCTGCTTGCATTCATTAACTTGTCGCCATAGAATAGCCACCCCCTGACCAATAGGGGCGATCAATAAGTATCCAAATTGTTATAATTTCAGTTGTAATAATAAACAAAAAAGCCGATTTTTGCAGTTTCAGTGACTTTTTTGTACCAACCTTGTGTTTTAAGCGCTTTAATTTTGCTGAGAGTAGTAAAAAAGAGGACTTATTTAATTTCCTATCATTAATAAGTTATCCACAACCTATCATCAATGCTGTGGTGCTTTTACGCGTCTGTAATACTTTAATGCACCGAGTTATCCACAGGATAGCATGATAGGTAATCGCACATATTCCAAAAAGCTATTGCTTCGTGGTGATAGATATCTTACTGAATTTAATAGTAAATATTTTTGTTTAAAATGTGGCTAACCTAGCTTGCAAATTCTTTACCTATTGTCAGCTAAGCAATTTTTTATTTTATTCACACGGAGTTGATTTTTATTCGTTTGCAGTATAGGGGTGTATTATTTTTAAGCATCCCTAGGTAAACCTTTAGATATGGCGCGTACAAGGCGTTTCTGCTGTGAAGTTTGAATAGTTACTTGGTTTTCTTCTCGGCGCTGTAATTGTTGTTGTATTGCCCATTGGATATGCTCATCCAACATCTCCCCCATGCCTAACCGTGAGTGCAATGCGTTGACAATCGTGTCCTGATAGGGGGCATTGCCTAACGCGACACTGATATTTCTGAGCCATTTTAAGTAACCAATGCGGCGAATTGCTGAACCTTCAGTCACTTTTAGGAAAGTCTCTTCATCCCAGCTAAATAGTTCAAGAAGTTCGGGCGTGTGTAATACGCGTCTTGGGCTAAAATCTTGTTCATCGGTTAATTGTGAAAAACGGTTCCAAGGGCAGATCAATTGGCAGTCATCACAGCCGTAGATCCGATTCCCCATCAGTGGGCGAAACTCTTCCGGGATCGGGCCATCAAGCTCAATGGTTAGATAAGAAATGCAGCGGCGAGCATCGACGACATAAGGTTCAACGATCGCGCCGGTAGGGCAAGTGGTCATACAGGCCACACAGCGACCACACTGCTCTTCAACAGGTTGATCGATAGGAAGAGGTAAATTAACTAAAAGTTCACCGAGAAAAAACCACGATCCAGCTTCACGATTAAGGATCAACGAATGCTTGCCTGTCCAGCCTAAGCCTGCCTTGACGGCGAGAGGGCGTTCTAAAATAGGGGCAGAGTCGACAAATGGGCGAAAATTGAGATCGTCAGAGCAGATATGTTCTCGGCAGTATGCCAAGATGCGATCACTGAGCATTTTCAAGCGCTTTTTTAATAGCTTATGGTAATCTCTACCTAGTGCATAGCGGCTAATATAACCTAATTCAGGGTTACTTAATGTGCTGGCAAAAGCTGCTTTTGCAGGCAGGTAGTTCATACGCACGCTGATCACGCGCAATGTGCCGGGATGTAATTCGTGAGGTCTTGCTCGCATCATCCCATGGCGTGCCATCCACGCCATCTCACCGTGGTATTGCTTATCGAGCCATGCCTGTAATTTTGGCTCTTCAAGGGAAAGGTCAGTGTCACAAATACCGACTTGCTGGAAGCCAACTTCACTCCCCCATTGTTTGATATTTTGTGCAAGAAGGTTGAGATCGAGATGTGTTGCCATTAGATTTTATATTGATGCTAAGCTGAGTGAAATTGCAGGGGCACTTTACCATGATCCCGTGATTTCACAAAATCATCACTGATGCCCTGTTGTGTGATGTAACAGGATTGGTCGCTTATCTGATATCCACTATCTAAATATTTCTGTAATGTTATTTAAGAAAAATGGATCGGCTTAGGTTAATATAGTCATTATATCTATATTGATCTATTTTTCCTTACTATAGCTGATTGAACTTTCCATGAAAGAACGTATTTTACAACTTGCCAACGAAGAGCAAACAGTGGCGCTAGGGCGCGCTGTCGCAAATGCCTGTCAACGAGGCGTCGTGATTAACTTGTATGGCGATTTGGGCGCTGGCAAAACGACATTTAGTCGCGGTTTCTTACAGGCACTCGGGCACCAAGGTCACGTAAAAAGCCCGACGTATACGCTTGTGGAGCCTTATGATCTTCCTGATGGGCAGGTTTTTCATTTTGATCTTTATCGTTTAGCTGATCCAGAAGAATTGGAATTTATGGGGATCCGAGACTATTTTTCCCCTGAGTCGATCTGTTTAGTGGAATGGCCTCAACAAGGCAAAGGTTTTCTGCCAGAAGCGGATCTTGAACTCCATTTGACTTATCAGGATGAAGGGCGTCAGGCTCACTTTATTGCTTTTTCTGCAAATGGGGAGTCGTTGTTAGAAGAATTACAAGCACTCTAAGGGATATATTGCTCATGACGAATGCATTGCCGAGAAAAATAACAAAAAGAAGTTTTTTCTCCTTCTTATTGCTGTTGATGATTGTTGCATTATGGTTAGTTGCACGACCTGTACAGGCGGCGACCTTATCGAACATACAGGTTGATAATAGCCCATCAAATGCACAGGTGACACTATCCTTCATGGATGGTAAGCCTGATTACAAATATTTTCCCCTGCATTCGCCAGAGCGGCTAGTTATTGATGTTAAGCAAAATGGCGAAATTATCGGCCTACCAATGAGAGTGCCTGCTGGTGATTTGGTTAAAGTGGTTCGTACCAGCCAGCCACCGGATAGCCGACACAAACGTATCGTATTGGAACTGTCAAAAGCGGCAAAAGTACAAACGTCGCTGAAACAAGTCGCTGGGCAGTATCAAGTGGTATTTACGCTTTCCTCGGGGCAAAGTCGTGCACCAACGTCTTTCAATAATACGACTCAACCGATGCAAGTGCCTAATAATGCGGTGCAAGATAAACCGTTAAAAATGAATTCGCAGGCACAGCGACCAGCTGTTGCACCTGCACCAGTTAAAACCAATAAAACAATGCCCAAGGGGGCAAAACAGGTCGTGATTGCTATTGATGCTGGGCATGGTGGCAAAGACCCCGGGGCGATTGGTAAAAACGGCTATCGAGAAAAAGATGTTACGTTAAGTGTTGCACGTAAACTGTATGCAAAACTTGAGGCTGACCCTATGTTCAAGCCAGCGATGACCCGAGATGGTGATTATTTTATTTCTGTCAGTGGGCGTTCAGATGTTGCACGTAAGAAAGGGGCTAACATGTTAGTTTCTATTCACGCTGACTCTGCACCAAATAGTAGTGCGCGAGGCGCTTCTGTTTGGGTATTGTCAAATCGACGTGCGAATAGTGAATTAGGTAACTGGTTGGAACAACGTGAGAAACAATCCGAGCTATTAGGTGGAGCAGGCGATGCATTAAGTGGTGCAGACCCTTACTTGAGCCAAGCGGTACTCGATTTACAATTCGGTCATTCACAGCGGGTTGGCTATGATGTGGCGGTACAAGTACTCCATCAATTAAGAAAAGTGGGTAATATTCATAAACGTAGCCCAGAGCATGCCAGCCTTGGGGTTTTGCGTTCGCCTGATATTCCTTCAATTCTGGTAGAAACAGGGTTTATTAGTAATAGCGCTGAAGAGCAGTTGCTTAAATCCAATGACTATCAAGAGAAGGTCGCCGAAGCTATCCACCAAGGTTTGCGGCAATACTTCCTTGCAAATCCGTTGCAAGCGGCACCTAATTAAGGGGGATGGTGATGGCAATACAGATCCTCTCTCCCCAACTTGCTAACCAAATCGCTGCCGGCGAGGTTGTCGAACGCCCTGCCTCAGTGGTTAAAGAGTTGGTTGAAAACAGTCTCGATGCAGGTGCAACACGCATCGACATCGATATTGAACGTGGAGGAGAGAAGCTGATCCGTATTCGCGATAATGGTAGTGGGATCAGCAAAGATGAACTGGTCTTAGCGTTAGCGCGCCATGCGACCAGCAAAATTGCCACGTTAGATGACCTAGAAGCCATCATGAGTATGGGGTTCCGTGGTGAAGCACTGGCGAGTATTAGCTCCGTCTCTCGTTTGACGCTCACATCAAAACCGGCTGAGCAATCAGAGGCGTGGCAAGCTTATGCGGAAGGGCGAGATATGGCGGTGACCGTCAAACCCGCCGCTCACCCAAATGGCACCACCATAGAAGTGCTTGATCTATTCTACAATACGCCAGCGCGTCGCAAATTTATGCGTACCGAAAAAACCGAGTTTGGCCATATTGATGAGGTCGTCCGGCGTATCGCACTTTCTCGCCCTGATGTGACAATCAATTTGAACCATAATGGGAAGCTGGTGAAACAGTACCGCGCTGCAAAAGGGGAAGCTCAACAAGAGCGGCGGTTGGCAAACATCTGTGGCACAGGCTTTATGCAGGGGGCGCTAGCGATGTCTTGGGAGCATGGTGACCTTGGCATTAAAGGCTGGGTGGTTTCACCGTCTTCGACGCCAGTGAGTGATATTCAGTACTGTTATGTAAATGGTCGAATGATGCGCGATAGGTTAATTAACCATGCGATCCGCCAAGCGTATGAAGGGCATCTTGATGATAATCAACAGCCAGCCTATGTCCTTTATTTGACCATTGACCCCCAACAAGTGGATGTTAACGTCCATCCTGCTAAGCATGAAGTGCGTTTTCACCAAGCTCGGCTAGTGCATGATTTTATCTATCAAGGTGTGAGAACGGCCTTATTAAATGCGCATGAGCCAGATGAGTTGCCCGGTATTGAACCTGTTACCCATGAATTAACTAATCGTTCATCCGCGGGAGACAACTACTTTTCGTCATCATCCACGCTCAATGAAAACGATGAAAATGAGACGAGTCGCACGGCGCAACAGCAACATGACAGCACGGGCAGTAGTCGTTCGCATTCAGCCCCTTCCGTAGCGGCTACATCGCCGACATCAACAAATCATTTTAGTCGAGAAAAAAGCGCGTTTACGCCTTCTAATACGCATTATGACCGAAAAGCGGGGCAACTGTACCAAGCATTGATGTCTGTTCCTGTTGCTGAAGAAGATAAAAAGCCACTATTTCCTAGTCGGCAACCATTAGATGTTCCAGCAGTTTCTTCGCAATCAGTGGAAGAAAATACCAATAACTTCACATTTGGCAAAGTATTGACAATTTACGCAAAAAACTTTGCATTAATTGAGTCTTCATTAGGGCTAATCCTGTTATCCTTATCAGAAGCAAATTATTTACTGAAGTTGGCTCAGTTATCACCTGATGGCGAAGCGTTAAAACCTCAACCGTTGTTGATCCCGCTAAAATTATCACTTAATTCTGATGAAATTGCGGTTTTTCAGCGTAACAAGGAACAATTGACATTATTTGGTATTGAAGCCACGATATCTCATGGAAAAGTAACTATTCATGCGGTATCGTTACCGTTAAGAACGCAAAATTTATCTCAGCTTTTTTCGGGTTTACTGAATTTTTTGTCGACAAAAGAGCAGGCATCTCGTCAAGATATTGCTCAATGGCTTGCAAAAACAGTTTCACAAGAAAAAACACAAGAAAGCTGGAGCTTAGCACAAGCAGTTCAGTTACTCGCTGATGTTGAGCGGCTTTGTCCGCAGTATGTTAAAAAGCCGTCACCAACATTATTACAATTAATTAATTTACAATCCGTGGTAGCTACACTAACAAATGAGTGAACTTGTAACTCAGAAAAAACCGAATGCAATATTCCTGATGGGGCCAACGGCCTCAGGCAAGACAGCGTTAGCTATTGCTCTACGCCAACACTTGCCTGTTGAGATAATCAGTGTCGATTCGGCGTTGATCTACCGTGGTATGGACATCGGCACAGCGAAGCCAAATGCAGAGGAGCTTAGTCAAGCGCCTCATCGTCTGATCGATATACTCGATCCCTCTTTACCATACTCCGCTGCTGATTTCCGGCGAGACGCATTAAATGTAATGGAGGAAATAACTTCTCAAGGTAAAATTCCATTACTTGTGGGGGGCACAATGCTTTATTTTAAGGCATTACTAGAGGGGCTTTCGCCTTTGCCTTCTGCAGATCCCGCTACTCGTGCTGAGATTGAAAAAATTGCACAGCAGCAAGGGTGGGGTGAAATCCATCGTCGTTTAGCGGAGGTCGATCCGGTTGCGGCAGCGAGGATTCATCCTAATGATCCACAAAGATTATCCCGAGCTTTAGAGGTATATCTCATTTCAGGGCAAACTTTGACTGAAATGACACAAACAGCAGGTGAAGAATTACCTTATAATGTGTTTCAATTTGCTATTGCGCCCCAAGATCGTAAAATTTTACATCAGCGCATTGAACAACGTTTTCATCAGATGTTAGACGCCGGTTTTGAAGAGGAAGTTCGTGCTCTTTATGAACGGGGTGACCTCCATGTTGATTTACCCTCTATTCGTTGTGTGGGGTATCGGCAAATGTGGTCGTACCTAGAAGGCGAAACAGATTATGATGAAATGGTTTATCGGGGAATTTGTGCAACACGCCAATTGGCAAAACGTCAAATTACCTGGTTGAGAAGCTGGGAAAATGTTCATTGGTTAGATAGTGAACAACCACAGCAAGCGCTTAAGGCTGTTATGCAGGTTGTATGTGCATAGAGCTATGGTTTGTGTACAATTAGAACGCTAAGCGCAATTTTTGAGTAGTTAATTTTTGGAATCGAAAGGTTCTCATTTAAAAACAACAAAATAAGGAAAACATAGAATGGCTAAGGGGCAATCTTTGCAAGATCCGTTCCTGAACGCATTACGTCGTGAAAGGGTTCCGGTCTCAATTTATTTGGTTAACGGCATCAAATTGCAGGGTCAGATTGAATCTTTTGACCAGTTTGTCATTTTACTAAAAAACACGGTTAGTCAGATGGTTTATAAGCATGCTATCTCTACCGTTGTCCCTGCTCGCCCTGTTTCTCACCATAGTGGCAGTGCTACTGGCGGTGCGGGTAATGGTAACTACAACTCTGGTGCTTCAACTCAACAGGATGGCGAAGCTGCTGAGTAATACCAGTTGTGCGTTAAAATTCAAGGAAAACATGGGTAGGGAGACTTTACCTGTGTTTTTCCTTTGTATTTCTAGTGATTAAGCCTAAGAGGTTATAGCCCTTGTTTGATAGGTATGAAGGCGGTGAACTGGCTGTATTGGTGCATGTCTTTTTCTCCCAAGAAAAGGACACTGAAAATCTGGCAGAATTTGAGTCACTCGTGACATCGGCGGGTGTGAAACCTGTACAGATAGTAACAGGCAGTCGTAAGTCTCCCCATCCTAAATATTATGTTGGAGAAGGGAAAGCGGAAGAAATCGCTGAAGCTGTGAAGGAAAGTGGCGCAGATGTGGTGCTATTTAACCATACGCTGAGTCCAGCACAGGAACGTAATCTCGAAAGGTTATGCCAATGTAAGGTCGTTGACCGTACAGGGGTGATTTTAGATATTTTCGCTCAAAGGGCGCGGACACATGAAGGTAAACTTCAAGTTGAATTAGCGCAGTTACGCCATTTATCGACCCGTTTGGTAAGAGGATGGACGCACCTTGAGCGGCAAAAAGGTGGGATTGGTTTACGTGGTCCTGGTGAAACTCAGTTAGAGACAGACCGTCGGTTATTAAGGGGCAAAATTAGCCAAATTTTATCCCGTCTCAGCCGAGTAGAAAAACAACGTGAGCAAGGGCGCCAAGCACGAAATAAAGCGGATATTCCGACAATTTCGCTGGTGGGTTATACCAACGCCGGTAAATCAAGTTTATTTAACCGGATGACGGCTTCCGATGTTTACGCTGCTGACCAACTATTTGCAACACTTGATCCAACATTAAGACGTATTAACGTGGAAGATGTTGGGCCAGTAGTACTTGCGGATACTGTTGGTTTTATTCGTCACTTGCCACATGATTTGGTTGCTGCCTTTAAAGCAACACTGCAGGAAACGCGTGAAGCAACGTTATTGCTCCATGTTATTGATGCAGCAGATAGCCGTTTGGATGAAAATATTCACGCGGTCGAAAGTGTATTGGAAGAAATTGAAGCAGATGAGATCCCAACACTTTTAGTCATGAACAAAGTGGATATGCTGGAAGACTTCATCCCGCGTATCGACAAAAATGAGGATAACAAGCCTGTTCGTGTCTGGGTATCAGCACAAACGGGTGACGGTATCCCCTTGTTGCTACAAGCATTGACGGAACGCCTTTCAGGTGAAATCGCACACGTTGAAATGCGTTTGCCACCGAGTGAAGGCCGCTTACGTAGCCGTTTTTATCAACTCCAAGCCATTGAACGCGAGTGGCAGGAAGAAGATGGTTCAATTGGCCTTGAGGTGCGTATGCCGATGGTTGATTGGCAGCGTTTGTGCAAACAGGAACAACAATTGCCTAGCTATGTGATTTAACATATCGCTAGGAAATGGAATTGATATTAAGAGTTATTTGTTGCTCTTAACCCGAAAAATCAATCATAAAGATATGGAGCTAAAACATGGCGTGGAATCAGCCCGGTAATGACGGACAAGACCGCGATCCGTGGGGAAGCGGCAATAAAGGCGGCAACTCTGGCGGGAATAAAGGTGGTCGAAAACGTGGGGCTTCTGATCTCGACGATCTCTTTCGTAAGCTGAGCAACAAGCTTGGCGGTAAAAAAGGCGGCAGCGGTGGTGGTGATGGTGATAATAAACAGCCATTCCAAATCAGCGGTCGCTTTGGTGTATTGGCTCTCGCGGCAGTCGTCGTTGTATGGGCGGGTTCAGGTTTTTATACCATCAAGGAAAGTGACCGAGGTGTGATACTACGCTTTGGTGAATACAGTGGTATTGTCGGACCTGGTTTGAACTGGAAACCAACTTTTATTGATAAAGTGATTCCAGTTAACGTTGAAACCGTTCGTGAACAAGCGACGAATGGTATGATGTTAACCTCAGACGAAAACGTGATCCGCGTTGAGATGAACGTGCAGTATCGTGTGACTAATCCTAAAGAATATCTATTCAGCGTCACTAACCCTGATAACAGCTTACGTCAGGCACTTGATAGTGCAGTCCGTGGCGTAATCGGTCAGTCAGCGATGGAACAAGTGCTTACAACGAATCGAGCATTTATTCGTGATGTAACACAAAGGGATCTGGAAGCGACGATAGAGCCATACAAAATGGGGATTACGGTACTCGATGTTAACTTCCAAGCTGCTCGTCCGCCTGAAGATGTTAAGGCTGCCTTTGATGACGTAATTGCAGCACGGGAAGAAGAGCAAAAAACGATTCGTGAAGCACATGCTTATCGTAACGAAGTGCTACCAATGGCAAAAGGTAATGCGCAAAAACTGATCGAAGAAGCTGAAGCTTATAAGGCGAGTGTGGTCTTTAAAGCAGAGGGTGAGGTTGCAAGTTTTGCAAAAATGTTGCCTGAATATCGTGCAGCACCTGAAATTACCCGTGAACGACTCTACATTGATACCATGGAGCGTGTTTTAAGTAATACACGTAAAGTTATCGCTAATGATAAGAGTAATAGCATGTTAGTACTGCCATTAGAGCAATTAATGCGTGGTAATAACAACAATACAGCAGCACCAAAAACGGGCTTAGAACCAAAAGTGATGAATCCAAATACGACTAACAATTCATCATCTTCGGGTACTCAGCCTGCACAGCAAAGCAGTAATGTGCGCGGTGATACTGTTCGAGTAGGGAGACAATAATCATGCGTAATTCGCTAATTGTTATTATTATTGCTATTTTGGCAGTCGCTTACGCATCCATTTTTATTGTCCCTCAAGCCGATCGCGGTATTGTGCTGCGTTTTGGTAAGGTTGTGCGTGACGCTGACAATAAACCTATCATTTATGAGCCAGGTTTGCATTTTAAAGTGCCTTTCATCGAAACGGTGAAAATGCTTGATGCGCGTATTCAGACATTGGAAATCCAAGCTGACCGCTATTTGACAAGTGAAAACAAAGACTTGATGGTAGACTCCTACCTGAAATGGCGCATTACTGACTTTAGCCGTTATTATGTGGCAACGGGTGGTGGTAGCTCAGATCAAGCTGAAACATTCTTAAAACGTAAGTTTAGTGACCGTTTGCGCTCTGAGTTTGGTCGTCTGAGTGTTAAAGATATTATTACAGACTCACGTGGTCGTTTGACTGTTGATGTACGCGAAGCTCTGAACGTAGGTTCAGCATCTGATGAATCGACTAAGGAAGTCGATGCAGAGATTGCTTCTGCGGCAGCGCGCGTTGAAGAAGAGACTAACTTAACGCCGTTAGTCGCTAACGCAAACAGTATGGCTGCTTTAGGGATTGAAGTTGTTGACGTTCGTATCAAACGTATTGAGTTACCGAACGAAGTTTCTGAGGCTATCTATGCGCGTATGCGTGCAGAGCGTGAAGCGGTTGCACGTCAGCATCGTTCACAAGGCCAAGAAGAAGCCACGAAGATCCGTGCGGTGGCTGATAAAACTGTGACTGAAACGTTAGCAGAAGCTGAACGTACAGCATTGACTCTACGCGGTGAAGGGGATGCGATGGCAACAAAACTGTTTGCTGACGCATTCAACCAAGACCCAGAGTTTTATGCCTTTATCCGTAGCTTACGTGCCTATGAGCACAGCTTTAATAGCGGTGAGGACGTGATGGTATTAAGCCCAGACACAGACTTCTTCCGCTTTATGAAAGCACCAACCAAGTTGCGTGCAACGGATTAAAATAACTGTTAAGCTAATAAAGAAAAGCCCGCTTCGCGGGCTTTTTTTACGTCTGTCTCTTTAATTATTAGATTTTTCAGGGAAAACTAATACTGTTTAATCTGGTCGCTATCAGTTGGATTGATGACAGAAATAAAAAAGGCCATTTTTTCTTGCTTTCCAGAAAAAAATTTTTTGCTGTGCAAAAAATCACTGGAACAGATTATTTTAGATGGTAGAATTCATTTTTAAGCAACCGAGTGTATTTTGAAATGGGTAAGAACGTTGTCGTACTGGGCACCCAATGGGGTGACGAAGGAAAGGGCAAGATCGTCGACTTGCTGACAGAGCGTGCTAAATATGTAGTTCGCTATCAGGGCGGCCATAATGCTGGCCATACTCTTGTTGTAAACGGTGAAAAAACCGTTCTCCACTTAATTCCATCCGGTATTCTTCGTGAAAATGTCATCAGCATTATTGCTAATGGTGTCGTACTCGCACCTGACGCATTGATGAAAGAGATGAAGCAATTAGAAGATCGCGGTGTTCCTGTTCGCGAACGCTTACGTATTTCTGAAGCATGCCCACTGATCCTGCCTTATCATATCGCATTAGACAATGCGCGCGAAAAAGCGCGTGGCGCGAAAGCGATTGGTACTACGGGTCGTGGTATTGGTCCTGCTTATGAAGACAAAGTTGCTCGCCGTGGCCTGCGCGTTGGCGATCTGTTTGACAAAGCAACCTTTGCTGAAAAACTAAAAGAAATTGTTGAATACCACAACTTCCAGTTGGTGAATTACTATAAAGAACCCGCTGTTGATTATCAGAAAACCCTTGATGATATCATGGCAGTCGCTGATATTCTGACTGGCATGGTAGTTGATGTTTCTGATCTGCTCTATAAAGCACATCAGAAGAATGAATTAGTCATGTTCGAAGGTGCACAAGGCACTTTATTGGATATTGACCACGGTACTTATCCGTACGTGACCTCTTCCAACACAACCGCGGGTGGTGTTGCGACAGGTTCAGGCTTAGGCCCACGTTATGTAAGCTATGTTTTGGGTATCATTAAAGCTTACTCTACTCGTGTAGGGGCTGGTCCATTCCCAACTGAGTTATTTGACGAAACGGGTGATTTCCTACGTGAAAAAGGCCAAGAGTTCGGTGCAACAACAGGTCGTAAGCGCCGCACGGGTTGGTTAGATATCGTGGCGATTAACCGTGCTGTTCAGATCAACTCACTGTCTGGCTTCTGTATGACGAAACTAGACGTTTTAGATGGCCTGAAAGAAGTAAAAATTTGTGTAGGCTATCGTCGTCCAGATGGTACTGTTCTTGAAACAACACCATTAGCTGCTGATGAGTGGGAAGGTTTAGAGCCTGTCTATGAAGTATTACCAGGCTGGAGCGAAACAACGTTCGGTGTGAAAGACAGAGCGCTGTTACCACAAGCTGCGTTAGACTATATCAAGCGTGTTGAAGAGTTGACTGGTGTTCCGGTTGATATCATCTCAACAGGTCCTGATCGTTCAGAAACGATGATCTTACGCGACCCGTTTGACGCTGAATAATATCGAGCCTAATCTTTAGGTTTAGAGAAAAAACACCGAATATTTCGGTGTTTTTTTTATCAATTAATCACGTTTTAAATGGGCTAAATCGCTACCGGATGGGTGTTGATAGATCCGTAATTTGAAATATTTAGCGGATGCGTTGACGTACTCGAATATTTCCGACTGCACTTCTTCATAATCCACCCAAGTTGTGGAACGAGTAAAACAGTATATTTCGACAGGAAGACCATTAGGTGTTGGTGGCATGGTTCTGATCACTAAATACATATCAGCTCTGACATCCCCGCGCATTTTTATCCAATTTAAAATATATTTTCTAAACAATTGGAGATTGGTCACGCCATTGTCAATCATCCATTCATTGATATTACCGAGTTCGCCTTTCTCTTCGAGCATCGTTTCTAGGCTTTTACGCAGTGGTGCCGTATTCTTTAATTCATTCAATAACGCTTCGGTTGCAAATTCAATTGATGATTGGTCGATATAAAAACTACGCTTAATCCTACGGCCACCCGAAGAGAACATGGGTTGCCAGTTTGTGTATTTCTCCGTGAGAAAATCTTTAGTCGGAATACGTGAAATCGTGTTATCCCAATTACGAATGGTGATGGTGTGCAGTGCGATATCGATGACTTCACCGCTAATATTACTACTTGGTAGCTCTATCCAATCATAAAGTTTTAAGACTTTCCCATTAGAAACTAAAATATTTGCTACAAACGACAGTAAGGTATGTTGGAATACAAACATTAATACCGCTGCGATTGCACCAAAACTGGAAATAATAATGACAGGTGACTGGTCCGTCATTAATGCGATAATAAGGATAAATGAAATAATCCAAACAATAATTTTGGCGATTTCAATATACCCTTTGATGGAGTTATTTCGATGCAAAGTTCGGGTCGTTTGCCGTAAAATAAAGACATCAAGGCCATCATTGACTAGCCCTGCACCATTGATCACAATGAGCGACCAACAAATGGTTTTGAAGGTTATATTGACTTCATCGGAGAATGAGGGCAGCAACTGATTAAGGTAAAGTACCAAGGTTACAGCGACAATTGAGGCTATTTTCTTCGCAACACCATCAATCAAGTCATCATCGGTTAAGTTAGTCAGTAACGGTAGCAACTGTCGGGCAAACCGCAAAAAAATCACTTTTCCCACAAACCAAGTGAGCAGCAGGATCACGACTAAAAGCGAGGTCATTAATAGGGTGTTGTTCGAGATAACATTATAAATTTCAGCAAGTTGTTCCATAGTATCCTACATCATATCCTCAATGTGCTGATGGCTTATTATAAAATGAGCAAACTAAAAAGAATTGATGATAAAAGTGATATATAGGTTTTCGGTTCACTCTAATATCCTTTTAGATAGTGCAAATCCACGAGTGGCCTTAGCAATCTATGTTATTATAGGTATGATTAGCGTTATGGCATTACTCGCTATTGACATATTATTAGTCAAATTATGTCAATAAAACACCGCATAATGGCAAATAATCATAGATATGTATTGTTATTGAGGGGATATTACCTCTTTGTGGTAAGCTAAACTAGAATGAAAAGGTCGCTTATGGTTGCAAATTAAAGCGTTATTCGTCGTAGTTATTGGGTATAAAACAGTAACGGGGTGTGATGTCGCTACAATTTGAAATTAATAAGTAGGTAAAGTCAGATAACCATTGGCAAAGCCGAAATTTTGAGGTGATTGTGCAACTAACGAGTTTTACAGATTATGGGTTACGTGCTCTGATTTACTTGGCATCCCTTCCTGAAGGGAAAATGACCAGTATCACAGAAGTTACTGAAGTTTATGGAGTCTCCCGCAATCATATGGTTAAGATTATTAATCAGCTCAGTCATCTTGGTTATGTTAAAGCAACGCGAGGTAAAAATGGCGGGATCACCCTAGGCCAACCCGCGGAAACGATCCGTGTTGGGGATGTAGTAAGAGCTCTGGAACCTCTGACACTGGTGAACTGTAGTGGTGAATTTTGTCATATTACGCCAGCCTGCCGTTTGAAGGGTGTGCTTCATCAGGCAATACAACAATTTTTAAAAGAACTCGATAAACATACGCTGGCTGATATGGTGAAAGACAACAGCCCGCTTTATCAATTACTGCTTGATTAAATGATGCGGTAATTACAAATTCTGATGACAACGGAGGTAACGATGTCACGCGATCCTTTTCAGGAAAGAGAAGCAGAAAAATACGACTCCCCAATTCCTAGCAGAGAATTCATTCTCGAACTCCTCACTAAGCGCTCGGCTCCAGCAAAACGTGAAGAAATTGCACAATTATTAAACCTCTCTTCTGAAGAAGAGTTAGAAGCATTACGCCGTCGCCTGCGTGCAATGGAGCGTGATGGGCAATTGGTGTTTACCCGCCGCCAATGTTACGCACTACCTGAGCGTTTAGACCTCCTCAAAGGAAAAGTAATAGGTCACCGTGATGGTTATGGCTTCTTGCGAGTTGAAGGTAAAAAAGAAGATTACTATTTGTCACAAGACGAAATGAAACGTGCATTGCACGGTGATGTTATTTTAGCACAAGCTTATGGTCAGGACCGTAAAGGGCGTACAGAAGTACGTGTGGTCCGTGTCCTTGAGCCTCGTAATAACCAAATTGTTGGTCGCTATTTTATTGAGTCAGGTATGGGGTTTGTTGTGCCTGATGATAGCCGCTTAAGCTTCGATATTTTGATCCCTAAAGACCAAATTAATGGTGCGCGAATGGGGAACGTGGTGGTGGTTGAATTAATCACGAGACCACAGCGTCGCTCTCAGGCGGTAGGTCATATTATTGAAGTATTAGGGGAAAGTATGGGAACGGGAATGGCAGTCGAAATTGCCTTGCGTACCCATGAAATCCCACATACATGGCCCCCTCAAGTGGAAAAGCAGGTCGCTGACTTAAATGAACAAGTACCAGAGTCTGCTAAAAAAGGCCGCGTCGATTTACGTGATTTGCCACTCGTGACTATCGATGGTGAAGATGCTCGTGACTTTGATGATGCAGTACACTGTGCGCCGAAAAAAGGCGGTGGCTGGCGCTTGTGGGTTGCGATAGCTGATGTTAGCTATTATGTTCGTCAACAAACCGCCCTTGATGATGAGGCGCGTAGCCGCGGTAACTCGGTCTATTTCCCATCACAAGTTGTTCCGATGTTACCGGAAGTGTTATCGAACGGCCTGTGTTCACTGAATCCAGGTGTCGATCGCTTGTGTATGGTATGCGAAATGACCGTGTCGGCATCTGGTCGCTTATCATCATATAAATTCTATGAAGCGGTGATGAACTCTCACGCAAGATTAACCTACACTAAAGTATGGAAAATCTTGCAAGGTGATGAAGAGTTACGCGAACACTACAAAGCATTAGTGCCTCATATTGAACAGCTTCATGCTCTGTATAAAACGTTAGATAATGCACGTATTGACCGCGGGGCTATCTCTTTTGAATCTGAAGAAGCGAAGTTTATCTTTAATGCTGAACGTCGTATTGAGCGTATTGAGCCTGTAGAGCGTAATGATGCTCATAAACTGATTGAAGAGTGTATGATCTTAGCCAACATTGCGGCGGCTCGTTTTGTTGAAAAACATGAAGAGCCTGCATTGTATCGTGTGCATGATCGCCCGAAAGAAGAGAGTGTGATGAATTTACGTTCTGTATTTAGTGAGTTAGGGTTAACCTTGCCGGGGGGAATGAAACCGGAGCCGAAAGATTATGCACAGGTCATGAATGAAGTGGCTGACCGTCCTGACCATGAGTTGCTGCAAACCATGATCTTGCGGTCAATGAAGCAAGCCATTTATGATCCAGAAAACCGAGGTCACTTTGGGCTTGCTTTAAAATCCTACGCTCACTTTACATCGCCAATTCGTCGTTATCCCGATCTAACGTTGCATAGAGGTATCAAGTACTTACTGGCTAAAGAGCAGGGGCATACCGATCATCGTTGGACGCCAACAGGTGGCTGGCACTACGATATGGATAGCATGTTGCAGTTAGGTGAACATTGCTCAATGACTGAGCGCCGTGCCGATGAGGCGACTCGCGATGTGGCGGATTGGTTAAAATGTGACTTTATGCAAGACCAAGTTGGTCAAGTGTTTACTGGGTTGATTACCAGTGTGACAGGCTTTGGCTTCTTTGTACGCCTTAATGATTTGTTCATTGATGGCTTAGTGCATGTTTCGACGCTGGATAACGATTACTATCGCTATGATGCTGTGGGTCAACGTTTGATTGGTGAATCATCGGGAACCACATATCGACTTGGTGATGAAGTTGAAATTCGTGTTGAAGCCGTGCATATGGATGAGCGTACGATTGATTTCGCGTTGATTTCAACGACACGTAAAGCTAAAAATCCGGGTAAAACAGCCCGCGATAAAATGAAAAAAGAAGTCAAAAATGCTACTAAATCCGCGCGTGGTAAACGCGATGTAAGCCGAGATAAAAACTTCGAGCCTGATTCAGCATTCCGTCGCTCAGACAAAAATGGCAAGAAAACGGATAAAAAAGCGGGTAAGAAGGCAGAGACAAAGGCGAAAGGTAAAAAAGCCTCTGACAAAACGAAGAAAATCAGTGCAAAATTAAAAGCAAAACGTGCAGCGAAAAAAGCCCAGAAGCAAGAAGGGTAATTGACCCTGCTGAATCAAATAAGGTGGCGTAATGCCACCTTGAATTCTATCAACAAAAAAGATATTTATGAGCGAAATTATTTACGGCATTCATGCGGTGAAAGCCTTACTTGATCGTGACGCATCACGGTTCAAAGAAGTCTATATTTTAAAAGGGCGTGAAGATCGCCGTCTAATGCCGATTATCCAGGAAATCGAGTCACTGGGTATTGTTGTACAAGTGGCGAATCGTCAATGGATGGATGCACAAACAGAAGGCGCGGTTCATCAAGGGATCATTGCGAAAGTGTTGCCGGGTAAACAGTACCAAGAGGGTGATTTACCTGATTTTCTTGAAAGTACAGACACGCCTTTTTTATTAGTTTTAGATGGTGTTACTGATCCTCATAACTTAGGGGCATGCTTGCGTAGTGCTGATGCCGCCGGTGTTCATGCGGTGATTGTGCCAAAAGATAAGTCTGCACAGTTAAATGCGACAGCAAAAAAAGTGGCATGCGGTGCGGCTGAAAGTGTTCCGCTATTCCGTGTGACAAACTTAGCCAGAACATTGCGTCTGTTAAAAGAGTACAATGTGTGGATTGTTGGTACTGCTGGTGAAGCCGATCATACGCTTTATCAAAGTAAGCTCACAGGGCCAATGGCATTGGTGATGGGAGCGGAAGGTGAAGGTATGCGCCGTTTGACTCGTGAACATTGTGATGAGTTGATCAGCATTCCTATGGCGGGTACTGTTTCGTCACTGAATGTCTCTGTTGCAACAGGGATTTGTTTGTTTGAAGCGGTTCGTCAACGTGCCGAGAAGTCAGCCGTAGAATAAATATTCTCTGATATTTGTCTCCATCCCTTGAGTTTTTTCTCAGGGATGGGTATAGTTACGCGTCAATTTTTTAGCCGCACTCAACAAGTTCCTTGCCTCCGCGGGCCGCGGTTAACCCTGACAGGAGGCTGAATAATCCGTAAGGAGCAACTACTAATGCGTCATTACGAAATCGTTTTTATGGTCCATCCTGACCAAAGCGAACAGGTTCCGGGCATGATCGAGCGTTACAGTGCGACAATCACTAACGCACAAGGTCAGATCCACCGTCTGGAAGACTGGGGCCGTCGTCAACTGGCTTACCCAATCAATAAACTGCACAAAGCTCACTATGTTCTGATGAACGTAGAAGCTCCACAGGAAGCGATTGATGAGCTGGAAACTAACTTCCGCTTCAACGATGCCGTTATCCGCAGCATGGTTATGCGCGTTAAACACGCGGTGACAGAAGCTTCTCCAATGGTTAAAGCTAAAGACGAACGTCGTAGCCGTGACCTGGCTGATGAATATCAGGATGAAGAAGCTGAAGAAGCTGGGGATTCTGAAGAGTAATTGCGCAGGTGTTCACTAATCGTTTGGTGCTCACAGGCACGGTCTGTAAAGCATTAATTCGAAAAGTGAGTCCGTCGGGTATTCCTCACTGCCAGTTTGTTTTAGAACATCGTTCACAACAACAGGAAGCGGGATTGACTCGGCAAGCATGGTGCAGAATGCCCATCATTGTTAGCGGACAAGCCTTACAAGCCCATACTCACAGTATAACGGTCGGCAGTCGAATTACAGTGACAGGTTTTATTAGTACCCATCAAGGGCGCAATGGACTGAGTAAACTGGTTCTTCATGCCGAGCAGATTGATTTGATAGATTCTGGAGACTAGCCATATGGCACGTTATTTCCGTCGTCGCAAGTTCTGCCGTTTCACAGCGGAAGGCGTTCAAGAGATCGACTATAAAGATATCGCAACGCTGAAAAACTATATCACTGAAAGTGGTAAAATTGTACCAAGCCGTATCACCGGTACTCGTGCAAAATATCAGCGTCAGCTCGCTCGTGCTATCAAGCGCGCTCGCTACCTGTCTCTGTTGCCATATACTGATCGTCATCAGTAATTGGTACAGTCCATTAACGACTTTAAGAGGATAAGGTAATGCAAGTTATTCTGCTTGATAAAGTAGCTAACCTAGGTAGCCTGGGTGATCAGGTTAACGTTAAATCGGGCTATGCTCGTAACTACTTAGTTCCACAGGGCAAAGCTGTTCCTGCAACTAAGAAAAACATCGAATTCTTCGAAGCTCGCCGTGCTGAACTAGAAGCTAAATTGGCTGAAGTTCTGGCAGCAGCTCAAGCTCGTGCAGAAGCTGTTAATGCACTGGGCTCTGTGACTATTGCTTCTAAAGCAGGTGACGAAGGTAAACTGTTTGGTTCTATCGGTACTCGTGATATCGCTGATGCAGTCACTGCAGCAGGCGTTGCAATCGCGAAAAGCGAAGTTCGCCTACCAAACGGCGTTCTGCGTACTACTGGTGACCACGAAGTTCACTTCCAGTTACACAGCGATGTTTTTGCTGAGCTGAACGTTATCATCGTTGCTGAGTAATCAAAAATGATGGTAGTACTATCGGACTTATTCGATGGTACAAAAAAACACCGGCTTGTCCGGTGTTTTTTATTGCCTAAAAACCGTTATTTTTACTTAAAAGTCGTAAGCGTTTTACCTATCCTGCTGCTTTCCACGAAATAACCTTATTCACACCACTCCATCCTATATCGAGTACAGTGATACCACTGATTTGCGACTTTGATAGAAAATGGCAATAGCCTAATTTTTTCAAGTGTGAGTTAGAGTTGGAGCAATCGAGCTAAATGCGATTGCGTAATAGCAAATTTACCGCGTAAGGTTGATTGACAGTATGTGGCATAAAGCGAAATGGGATTTTTTGTATAAACATTAATGCCCCAGCTATTGCCTGATAGTGGAGCGTTAATGTTTTAACGAATAACTAAGGTGTACGGTAGTAACTACCATCACTTAAACGGGCAAAACTAACCGTTTTACCTTCCGCAGTTGTCACTTCTAAAAGCTGTACCTCACCTTTGGCATTCGCTTTCAAACGAATTTTCTGCCCTTGGCGCAAGTTACTCAATGGTTTTTCTGGGCCTTCAACGCGTGCCATGATAAATGCATCGTTGGCTTGCAGATGATTGTCACGAAATAACTGAGCCAGTGTTTTTCCTTTTTGGACTTGATAATTTTGCCAATTATTAGTGGAAGGACGCGTAGCTGGACGCTTCTCTTGCTCTGTTGGTGTGGTCTGTTTTGGCTCTGATGGTGTGACCGGTTGCTTAGGTTGCTCGACAGTGGTAGGTGGAACGGTTTCAACGGGAGGCTCTTGAATAATTTCAGGCTCATTAGGTAAACGCGTTTGTGTGTCGTCTGTTCCACTACTGATGGTTGGCTCCTCCGAAGGGGCTTGGGTCACAATTTCCGGTGCTGTGGGTGGTGGAACTACAATAGGTTGTGGCTGATTTTGTGCTATTTGCTGATCGCTGTTTTTGTCATCGACAGGTATAAAAAACGCCGCGATGATAATGATCGTTAAAACAGCAATACCAATACGATGAAATATTGAAAGTTTAAACATGACTCCTCCTTGATTGAGGAAACCCTAACAACAGGCAAAATAACTTGTGATAACAAGAATACTAGCACTGATTTGTAGTAATTTGATTACCCTAAGTTATTTTTCAGAGAACACTGAGCGGGATCAGGCTGTCCGAAAGGCTTTTATTCTTGATAGGCATTGTTTAGGTTTACCCATAAGAGAGGGGCTGTTATCCTTGGTTTTTTATCAAAAACCATACAGGTATTTTCATGGCAAACCAAAATTTTGATTCAGTAGAAGCTCAAGCAAGCTACGGTATTGGCCTGCAAGTTGGTCAACAACTATTAGAGTCTGGCTTAGAAGGCCTAGAGCCGGCAGCTATCTTAGCGGGTCTTACTGACGCATTAGAAGGTAATATGCCTTCAGTTCCCGTCGAAGCGCTACATAAAGCGTTACGTGAAATCCATGAGCGTGCAGATGCTGTTCGTGTAGCTCGCCAAGAAGCGATGGCCGCAGAAGGCCGTGCATTCCTTGAAGAAAACCAAAAACGTGAAGGTGTCTCAACCACTGAGTCTGGTTTGCAATTTTCTGTCATTAACCAAGGCGAAGGCGCAATTCCTACACGTACAGACCGTGTTCGCGTACATTATACCGGTCGCTTGATTGATGGTACTGTATTTGACAGCTCAGTGCAGCGCGGTCAACCCGCAGAGTTCCCTGTTAGCGGCGTTATTCAAGGTTGGATTGAAGCATTAACACTGATGCCTGTCGGTTCTAAATGGGAACTTTATATCCCTTCCGAGCTTGCTTATGGCGAACGTGGTGCAGGCGCATCTATTCCGCCATTCAGCACGCTAGTCTTTGAAGTTGAGTTACTCGAAATTCTGTAATCTTGGCGGTCAGTATAACTGACTAAGCTACTATCAGGGCTTTGCAGGTCAGCCTTTTTATTATGAAGGCGAGGCCGCAAAGCCCTTTTTATGTTTTAAGCGGTAGGCGTAATTGTGGGTGAATCTTTTTTCGTTCTAAACACCCGTTTATTTATAAGACGTGCAATGATAATAAAAATCACAATACCAACGATGACGAAGAACTTATCTAAAGTGGCGATTTGTTGATTGGCCTTTATTGATAAATAGAGTAAGAATGCTAACAGGCTCATTATCGCCAGTAGTATAATGGTATTAATGAACGAAAGAAGCATTAAACGTTTTACCTTGAGTTGACTTCCTTGGAAAGGAATTGATCTATATATACTTAAAAGGAAGATAACGATAGCAGCTGCTGTTGCAGGAAATAACATGTCAGACGCTTGGTAACTCAGAAGCAAGAAACCTTTTAATATCAGTTGATTCTCCTTGAATAATGCAATGCTATATACTGTGATAAAGGTGATAACAAGCGTAAAACATAACATGGTTATGGTATAGAGTGCATTGTAAATTAACCCATGATTTTTTTTTGTTAATACGAAATCATGACGCGCTTTTTTACAAAAAAATATTCTTGGTATAAATAGCAAAATAAGTATCAAGACGTTGATAATGCTAACTATAATGGAAAACCTGTAGGCATACACTAAGCTGGGGCGATGATATAATCCTATCCCTCCAAATGTCTTGTTCATGACTATGCCACTTAAGTGTTGCGTAAATTTGAGAATAAAAAAGTAGACAATGGCAATACCCGCAACAATAAGGATATTTTTAAGGTTAGCTTGGTTCAATTTGGTGTAGTAAAAGATAAGGCAAGTGGAAAGTAGGAAGATAAAAATCTTAATGAACCACTCTACCCTTAGGCCATATATAATCGAATTTAAATAATGCGGTGGCGCGTATAATAATGGTTGGATTGTCACGCTATAAAACCACAAATATTCAGTGAGGATCCAAACACTCACAAATATGGCGGGTAATCTAAAAAAAGAGAGTTTGGCTGCATTTGATTGACTCATTTTTATTCCTAAATTTTAGAGAATCACATAATTGATAGCGGTGATATATAAATAGAAGATTACATTCCCGTTCAAAAATGCTATCAAGCTTACTGTCATTTTTACTTATTGTTCTGTATGGCATTAAATCATAATGCGTTGTTGCTACTCGAGAATGGATCATAACGTTTGCTATCTTAATGTTGCCATCGGGCATAAATATAGGAATTTTTCTTAGTAGCGTGAGAGCTAAAAACCTAAACTAACTTCGGATATATATTCACAATCTATAATTGCTTTTATTTAAAAGAAGCTCACGGCTCTCGCTTATTTGTTTCTTACGCATACAAAACAACGGATTAAGCAATATCACTATTGCAAATGTCGAGTAATAAATCAAACTCAAAGCAAAATATAAAGCACTATTCTGATATAACGCAACATTTCCCCAAGAACACTATTCTTTTCATTAATTGAAACTACTTAGAAAGAAAATAATGTAGATTGATAAGGTAAGTGTGAACGGTTTCTGTGGCTTCAATTAGCGTGCACTTACTATCTATGGCTGTTAATCTTAAGGTAAAGAGTGATGGAAAAGAGGTGAATCATGCTAAAACAAATTTGTGAACTGGCTATCGATGCAGGCTCTGCCATTATGGAGATCTATCATGCTCAAGAACCGCTACAAGTTGAGCAAAAAAGCGATAAATCTCCGGTGACGGCTGCGGATATTGCCGCTCATCAAATTATTACAGCGGGTTTGACTCGCATTGCACCGGATATTCCTCAGTTATCTGAAGAAGACCCCCCTTCATGGAATGAACGCAAAGGTTGGCAACGGTATTGGTTGGTTGATCCACTTGATGGCACAAAAGAATTTATTCATCGTAATGGGGATTTTACCGTTAACATTGCCTTGATTGAAAAGGGTATGCCCGTTATGGGGGTTATTTATGCGCCCGCCAAAGGCTTGCTCTATTATGCGGAGGGTAATCAAGCGTGGAAAGAAGAGGGTGGGCATAAACAGTCAATCCATGTTAAAGATATAACACCTCCAATCATAGCGATTAGCCGCTCTCATCAAGACGCTGAATTACGTGATTACCTTGCACAATTGGGGAACCATGACACGGTAGAAATTGGCTCATCATTAAAATTTTGCTTGGTAGCGGAAGGGAAAGCGCAGCTCTATCCTCGCTTTGGGCCAACTAACATTTGGGATACAGCAGCAGGGCATGCAATCGCAATGGCAGCTGGGGCTAAGGTGCTTGATTGGAATGGCAAAACATTAGATTACACACCACGTGAATCCTTTTTAAACCCAGGTTTTCGCGTAACGTTATTTTAAACTATGGTGAAATAATGTCGGGTAAATAACTTTATTTACCCGACAGCGCTGAATTAATTATCCAGTTTGAGCACTTTTGCCGTTGCCGCACGGATATCAGAGCAAGCTTTTGCATCGACTTTTAAGTCAATACCATAAGTTGGAATGATCTCTTTTAAGCGTGCTTCCCAGCCATCTGCACTAAGCTGCTCGGCAAAACAAGTTTTCAAAACGTTTAGCGCGATAAAGGCCGCAGTAGAAGCGCCCGGTGATGCTCCCATTAATACGGTGAAGGACTTATCTGCACTGGTAATTAGCTCCGTGCCGAATTCCAAGACCCCTTTCTTATCATGATCTGGCTTAATGATTTGTACACGTTGACCCGCGACAACTTCTTTCCAGTCTTCATGTTGTGCTTCAGGGTAGAACTCTTGTAGCATCGCAAACTGATGTGCTGATGTTTGTAATACTTGTCCAACTAAGTATTCCGCCAGCGACCAGTTATCTTTAGCAACTGCCAGCATCGGTTCGATGTTATTTAAGCGCACAGATTCAAACAAGTCTAAATAAGAGCCATGTTTAAGGAACTTACTGGAAAAACCCGCGTAAGGTCCGAATAGAAGTGAACGTTTGCCGCCAATGATACGTGTATCTAAGTGAGGCACTGACATCGGAGGGGAGCCTTTGCTTGCTTTACCATAAACTTTTGCATGATGGCGATTAGCAATCTCTTCGTTGTCGCAACGTAGCCAGATACCACTTACAGGGAAGCCACCGAAGCCTTTACCTTCTGGGATGCCTGATTTTTGTAGTAGCTCTATTGCACGTCCACCCGCGCCCACAAACACAAATTTCGCTGATGTGATGGTTTTTTCGTGAGTGAGTAGGTTTTTAACCTCAATATTCCATCGACCCTCTGCGGTTTTCTTAACATCAACCACTTCATGCTTGTAATGAACAGTGAAACCCGATTGCTGTGTTAATTGCTCCATCAATAAATGGGTCAATGCACCATAATCTACGTCAGCCCCCGTTACCACGCGTGTGACTGCAATGGCTTCTTTTGGATCACGGCCTTCCATAATCAACGGTGCCCACTCATTGATCTGCTTAGGATCATCACTGTATTCCATGTTTTGGTAGCAGTGGTGAGCAGACATTTGGCGATAGCGTTGCTGGAGGAATTTTACGTTATCATCACCCCAAACAAAGCTCATATGTGGGCAAGGGTGAATGAAGTCACGGGGATCTTTGATTTTACCTTTGGTGACAAGATAGGACCAAAGTTGACGTGATAGGTCAAATTCAGTATTAACTTCAAGCGCTTTGCTGATATCCACTGTACCATCTGGGTTCGGTGGCGTGTAGTTCATTTCACAGTTTGCTGCGTGACCTGTTCCCGCATTATTCCATGGGTGGGAACTTTCTTGAGCACAGTCATTGAGTCTTTCAAATATCGCAATATTTAGCGATGGCTCAAGCTCTTTTAAAAAAGTTGCGAGTGTGGTGCTCATGATACCTGCGCCAATGAGCGCAATATCAACTTGTTCTGAAATAGGCTTACTCATTCAAAAAACTCCTAAGACTTAGAGGGTTTAAAACACAGTTCAGTGCCTTCTTGATAAACAACATAAGCACGGCGCCATGGTTCATCACCAATTAAACGCCATTTATGGCCAGTACCTGTGTTGTCTTGTGCGAGTAAAATATCACCAGGCTTGATAATAAAAGTTGAGCCGTCTTTGGTTTCGAATTCTAAAGTGCCTGAAAGTGTGATGACATAACGTGGTACAGGATCTTTATGCCAATCCCAAGACCCACCAGAGGTTGTTTCACGAAATGAAAGTTCACTGACGGCAATAGCAGGCGTTTCTTTATCGCCTCTAGCTTCACCACTTAATTCAATCGTACCTTCTTCAAAAAGAGAATTGCCATCTTCACCGGTCCACATACGAACACAACGTATCATATTATTAACCTCTTACATTTTATATGGCTGAACAAACAACTTAATTGGTAAAAGAGTGAGACTTTCAATAAAGGACTTTCTAAAAAAGACTAAACTGAAAATTAATAATTAACCTACTCGTTATTGTTGTAAATATAAAATATCACATTATTTGATTGTATCGTGTTTTATTTAAAATAAACACTGTAGTTATTAGATTAATAGTTCCTGATAGTATATTTGTGAATAAAAAATTATCGTAACCTATTGATTGTAATTTGGTATTTTTATTTATTTTTTGAGCTGGGATAAGAAATGTCAATATTTCTAGTATAGAGGAAATAAAACGTATTAATGTAAAAATATAAGAAGAAATAAACCCTATTTAATTTTCCTTCTTGGTTCTTATCAAGAAGGAAAATAGAATAATATAAATAGTACTTTTAATGACTCTTTAAAATATTATTTAGGGCAATGTGTTGTATAAGCATAATCGTTTTTCCATCAACAATCTCACCACTTTTTATCGCGGCTAATGCTTTTGGGAATTCCCACTCTAATACTTCAATATCTTCACCTTCCTCGGTAAGCCCACCTCCCGAATTGATGCGGTCGCCATCGTGATATTCGGCAATATAAAAATAGAGTTTTTCGGTGACGGAGCCTGGGCTCATATAGGCTTCATAGACTTTTTCTATTTTTTCGATACGAAAACCTGTTTCTTCTTCTGTTTCGGCAATAATGCGTTCTTCGGGCGATGCATTATCAAGCAACCCAGCCGCAGCTTCGATAAGAAAATGAGGATAGCCGTTGATATACAAAGGAAGGCGGAATTGGCGGATCAGTATAATGGTATTTTTCGCTTGGTTGTAAAGTAGGATAACAGCCCCGTCTCCTCTGTCATATGACTCACGGGTTTGCTGCTGCCAACGACCATCGCGGCGTTGAATTTCGTAAGTGTATTTTTTTAAGGTATACCAATTATCAGAGAGCGCGAATTCAGATAATAAGTGCAACGCTCGGTCATGTTAGATGGAAGGACGGTTAGCTACTGATAAGCTATCCTGCTCTTCCGACCAAAGATGAGCGAGTAAGTATGAAGTATCAGCAACTAACCGAAGGACAACGATACCAGATATCGATACTGCGTGAGGATAATTTATCCTGCCATGAGATAGGTATCCGTATCGGTGTAAGCAAGTCCACGGTCTCCCGTGAACTGAGGCGTAACACTTCAGATACTGGTTATAACCCACAACAGGCACACCAGAAGTGCTGTGATAGGCGGCTGTCATCTGCCAAAAGGACAATTCCTCAGCAGACCATAGATTTCGTGATATTTGCTCTGGAGTGGAAGTGGAGTCCTGAGCAAATAAGTGCAATTGGCAGCATTATTGGTCTTAGCGTCAGCCATGAATGGATTTACCAGTATATCTATGCGGATAAGCGTAGCGGTGGCGAGTTGTACAGGCATCTTAGGCAGGGCAAACGGCGATATCGTAAGGGCTACGGGCAGAAACGAGGGCGCATCCCTGATGCGGTATCCATTGAGCTACGGCCGTCAGTCGTCGATGACCGTAGCCGTCTGGGGGACTGGGAGGCCGATTTGGTGCAGGGTAAACAGGGCACTGGTGCTATCGTGACACTGGCAGAACGCAAAAGCCGTATTTACCTGACAAAAAAGGTGTTTTCAAAGGATGCGGTGGAAGTCAGTAAGGCCATTATCTCACTGCTGAGTGAGTATCAGGATGTATGTCACACAATAACGTTCGATAACGGTCTAGAGTTTAGTGAGCACAAGGCGATAGCAGAAGCACTGAACGCAGATACGTACTTTGCCCATCCGTATGCCTCGCATGAGCGTGGGCTGAACGAGAATACGAATGGGTTGTTAAGACAGTTTATCCCGAAAGGAACAGACCTGCGGACAGTGACAGAAGAAGACTTACAACGCTATCAGGGAGCGTTGAACAGCAGGCCACGCAAGTGTCTGGGGTTCAGACAACCTTCGGTGGTGTTTGCGGAGCTAAGAAAGGCGGCTTAGCGTTGCACTTCGGACTTGAATCCGCCTTCTCTATTTCCTATGGGTATTAGGAACGATGGGAAATTTACCTAGAACAGAGTTTTTAACCATCATCAATAAAGGTGGCAATCTTGATGCTTTTATTGAGTCACTTTACGCAGTTCTGAATAGCAAGCATATTGCGACATTTTTATTGTGGTTTTCAATCAGCGCCGTATTTTGCTCATTCTTAGGGGTAGCAATCGGTTTATTTGACTACATCTTAGCATCGTTGAATTTCCAAGATAACAGCTCCGGACGTATGAAATCTGCACTACTTTGCTTCTTACCTCCATTAATACTCTGCATGTTATTCCCTAATGGGTTTTTAGTTGCAATTGCCTATGCCGGTATGGCGGCCTGTATTTGGGCGATTATTTGTCCTGCGGTGATGGCACTTAAAGCTAGAGAGCGTTTTCCTGAATCAACGTTTAAAGTATGGGGAGGGAAGGGGTTAATATATGCGGTCATTGTGTTTGGGGTTGTAGGGATTATTTGCCAGCTACTTGCTCAGTTTAATTTGCTACCAATATATCGTTAATTGTTTAATCTCCTTTTATGCTAACTGTCAAAGGCACAGCAATTTTGCTGTGCCTTTTTACTATGGCTTTAACCATAATAAAAAAGCACTTCCTGAGAACCAGAAAGTGCTTCTAAAAACACTGCATTAACCGACTAGGATTAGTTCATGCCGTATTTTTTCAGCTTCTTACGCAGAGTACCGCGGTTGATACCCATCATCAGGGCTGCACGGGTCTGGTTTCCACGGGTATATTGCATAACCATGTCCAACAAAGGCTGCTCTACCTCAGCCAATACCAGCTCATATAAATCATTAACATCTTGATTGTTTAATTGAGCAAAATAGTTCTTCAGTGCTTGCTTAACTGAATCACGCAATGGTTTTTGAGTTACTTGATCTTGTGAATTTACAGTAGCAACGGTTAGTACGTCAGAATTTACGCGTTGTTCGAACATAGTTCTGTCAGCTCTTATCTTTATTTACGCAAAATATTCAAAAAATGCTTCCAACACCTCCAGCTGTTCGCTGGCGTCCTCAATGGCGTTGAATGAGCGCCGGAACTGGTCATCAGGTGCATGCTCTTTTAAATACCAAGAGACATGTTTGCGCGCTATACGGGCTCCTTTGCCTTGACCATAAAAGTCGTGCAACTCCTGTACGTGCGCAATCATAATGCGCTTCACCTCTGCCATAGGCATGGGGGGCAACATTTCACCTGTGTCCAGATAATGCTGGATTTCCCGAAAGATCCAGGGTCTTCCCTGAGCTGCTCGTCCTACCATTAGGGCATCAGCCCCCGTGTAATCTAAGACAGCTCTGGCTTTAAGCGGGTCAGTAATGTCACCATTGGCGATAACCGGTATGGCAACAGTCTGCTTAACTGCCCGTATGTTGTCGTACTCAGCTTCACCATTAAACAAACAGGCACGGGTCCTGCCGTGAATGGTCAGCGCTTGAATACCACAATCTTCGGCCAATTTGGCAATTTCTATGCAGTTTCGTTCTTCAGGTGACCAACCTGTGCGGATCTTCAGTGTAACAGGCACATCTACTGCTTTTACGACTGCCGACAGGATAGACTTCACCAAATCGGGATAGCGCAAGAGTGCAGAGCCTGCCAACTTACGATTCACTTTCTTAGCTGGACAGCCCATATTGATATCAATGATCTGGGCACCACTCTCAACATTAATCTGAGCCGCGGCAGCCATTTCATCGGGATCATTGCCAGCTATTTGAACGGAACGCACCCCCGGTTCATCGCGATGGATCATTCTTAGTCTCGATTTGTCAGTCTTCCAAACCTGTGGGTTAGAAGAAAGCATTTCTGATACCGTCATCCCCGCACCCATGTCATAACAGAGTGACCTAAATGGTCTATCCGTAATGCCTGCCATGGGGGCAGCAATAAGACAGTTTCTCAACTGATATTGTCCGATTCGCATAACTAAAGGGGGCCATACTGTGACTGCAAGGGCGCGTATATTACGCATTTTTTTCGAGATATGAAAGGACAAACTTTGAGCAAACCGTTATTTATCACTAACTTTTTTATCTTGATTTTTTCAAAATACAACTATTAGTCTTTTATAACAATGGGTTAGGTGTGTTTGTAAAAAAACACACGAAAACCGCAGTTAGTCCGTTCAAATCTCAAGCAGGATAGAATATCACCAGCAGTTGAACAATATTTGAGCTATAAGATAATCTATTCCTGCCCTAATTTCAAAGAAATTATTCACTGATTTTTATTATAAATTTGTCAAAAACGCTTGACACCAGTGATACGACACCATTCATCTTTTTCAGCGATAGGGTCTATCTCAAACAGTTGACGATAAGCATCGGCCACCCCTTCTGCTTGGGTAGCAAGGACACCTGAAAGCCCTAATAAACCTCCTGTACGAGGCAATACGCTTATCATAGGCGCTAACTCACGTAATGGGCCAGCTAAGATATTGGCGACCACGACATCGGCTTGTAGCTCTTTTGGCTGGTCTTTAGGCAAGTAGAGTGATAGGCGTTCTGAGACACCGTTGCGCTCCGCATTATCACGACTTGCGATAATCGCCTGTGGATCAATGTCGATCCCGATAGCTTGTGCAGCACCTAATTTTAATGCGGCGATCGCAAGAATACCGGATCCACAACCAAAATCGATGACGGTTTTACCTTCAAGATCAAGTCCATCCAGCCACTCTAGACATAACGACGTTGTTGGATGAGTACCTGTACCAAAGGCAAGGCCAGGGTCTAACATGACATTGACTGCGTTAGGATCTGGAACATCACGCCAGCTTGGGCAGATCCACAGGCGTTGCCCAAAGCGCATAGGATGAAAATTGTCCATCCACTCTCTTTCCCAGTCTTTATCTTCCAGTTGCTCGATTTTGTGAACAAAACCTTTTTCGAGCAGAGGGCTGTTTTCAAGTTGTGCCACAACCATGTTCATGTCAGTTTCAGCATCATAAAGGCCGATAACATCCGTATCGCCCCATAGTCGTGTTTCTCCCGGTAACGGTTCGAAAACAGGGGTATCATGACTATCTTGAAAGGTGACTGACACTGCGCCACTTTCAATAAGTTCATCGCCGAGAGCTTCGGCTTGTTGGCCTGTTGAGTTGAGTCTGAGTTGTATCCAAGGCATAGTTATTCTCTTTTAACTTAATTTTTTGCGGGCGTAGCCTGCTCATTGGGCGCCGATTGTACTGGATTTTTACCGAAAAGATTACCAATTATAAAAGCAATCAAGCTAAATAGTAGTGAAGGCACGATGGCGTGGAACCCCATGATTTCGATTTTAAATGATGCCAGTAGAGCATAAGAGACGCCGCCTACAATCATACCGCTAATCGCTCCCTTGCTGTTGGCTTTTTGCCAATATAGGCCTAAAACCAGTGGCCATAAAAACACTGCCTCCAGTCCACCAAAGGCCAGCAAGTTGAGCCAAATGATCATTTTGGGGGGATCCCATGCCGCGAACAGCAGCAAGATACCGAGTATTAAGGTTGAAAAACTCGAAATGCGGGAGAGCTTTTTCTCATTCTTAATTTGTTCGGGGGCGGCGCTTAAATAGATATCTTTTACAATCGTAGCTGATGACTGCAATAGCTGTGCGTTGATAGTTGACATGATTGCTGCCATTGGTGCGGCTAAGAAAATACCCGCCGCAAAAGGTGGTAGCACTTGCACCATCAATGTTGGAATAACCTGATCTGGAATAGTGAGATCAGGTAAGACGGCGCGGCCTAAGGCTCCGGCAAAGTGCATACCAAACATGAGTATTGCCATCACGATTGTGCCTATTACGATACCACGGTGAACGGCTTTACTGTCTTTGTAGGAAATACAGCGTACAGCCGTGTGTGGCAAACCAATCACCCCAAAACAGACTAAAATCCAAAAAGAGGCAAGGAAAGGGCCACTAAGAATATCATCGGCACCTTCTACGGAAACCAGTTTAGGGTCAATGGCCTGAATTTTTTCGACTGCCGCGCCAAGCCCACCTGCATGGTAAATGATCGCAACAAGCAAAATAACCGTACCTAACAACATAACGAGGCCTTGTAAGGCATCATTGAGCACACTAGCTCGAAAGCCACCGATAGCGGTATAGAGTGCGATAGAGATACCAAAAATCATTAAGCCATAGGTATAAGGGATACCCGCAGCGGTTTCGAGTAGTCGTGCACCGCCAATAAATTGCACGGTCATTGCGCCGAAAAAGGCGACGAGCAAACTGATACTTGCAAACCCAACTAAAAAGCGGCTTTGGTAACGTGCATAAAGCATATCATTGAGTGTTACTGCATTGTATCGGCGAGCTAAGATGGCAAATTTTTTCCCTAGTACACCCAGTGATAGCCAGATAGCAGGAAGCTGGATCATGGCAAGTAGTACCCAACCTAGCCCATATTTATAGGCTGCTCCTGGTCCACCGATAAATGAACTGGCGCTGACATAGGTTGCTGTGATCGTCATGGCGAGCACAAAACCCCCCATAGAGCGATTCCCTAAAAAATACTCATTGAGGAATTCTCCCTTTGTGCGTTTGCGATAAGCGTACACAGATAGCAAGAATACGAGTGCAAGATAACCAATTAGAGGTAGTAGAACTTCAGTCTGCATCCCTATCCTCCAGCGGAATATCTTTAAAAATAATTTTGACCATCATAATACACAGTAAAATGAAAATGACCGGTAGGATGAGACATGACCATTCAAACCATAAAGGTAAACCTGTCAAGCCAATCGCATTACTCGGAAGATAGGCACAAATAACCCAACCAACTAAATAGGCGAGCGTCAGATAGAGTGACCAGCGAGCTTCCCTGTTTGATTGAAGAAAACGTTTATCCATACGTATTTCCCCCTCATAGAAATAAAAATAATCAGGGATTGTACGATAAACCTAGGAATGTGTGTAAAAAAACAGACCAAGGAAAGCCAAGGTGCTTAGTTTACAACCAAAGATAATTTTGAGTATGTAGGATAGTAAGTATTATTTATCTACCAACAGGTGCACAATCAATAGGATGGACATAGTAAAAATAGCAAAAGCCGTAATATAAAGAAAAAGTGAGCTATCTATCTTAAGTCCACTATTTTGATACGCTGTTGAAATACTCCTTTTGAAGCTAATTAAGCACAGTAGGGCGATTGCAATGACAGCTCCTAATAACGCTAGCCATGACGACTGTATTAGCCCTAGTCGTAAGAACAATAACCCATTGATTGCTAACAGGAGCAAAGTACGGCTCCAGGCTTGTTGTGTTCTTTCCGGCTGTAAACCAGGATCACGCATGATAGTGCCTATAGCAGAACATAGAAGAGTGAAATGACGGCAATGACGGTAATGAATAGCGTCATCATAGTAAGAAAGGAGGTGTATTGTAACGGCTCCTCTTTGCGCATAGCGATTTCGTTTTGTCGCCAGCGATAAAGAGCCATAATGGCGGTAATCCCCCCCGCAGATGCAAGAAAAACCGCTAATAAGGTTCTTAGCCAAGGGGCGGCAGCCTCATGTAGGAGCTGTTCAATGGCAATAGCACCCGCTAATAGTGCTAACGCGGTTCTGATCCATGCTAGAAATGTTCTTTCATTCGCCAATGAGAATCGATAGTCTGGCGTTTTTCCAATGTTTTTCCACTTATTACGTTTAAAAGACATGGTTTTTTCACTATGTTGATTGTCGTGGTGGTGTTTGGGGTATGTGACTCATGATAGCTTGATTATGAGATAAAAAAATACCGGAAAGGTGACTTTCCGGTATTTGATGAATGAGAGGTGAATCTCAGTGTTTCAGTCATTACTCCTGAATACCGAGTTTTTTCTCCAAATAGTGGATGTTAGTGCCACCTTTTTGGAAGTTTTCATCATTCATGATCATTTGGTGCAGTTCAATATTGGTTTTGATGCCATCGATGATCAGCTCATTAAGCGCATTCTTCATACGCATAATGGCGATTTCACGTGTTTCACCGTAGGTGATCAATTTACCAATCATTGAGTCATAGTATGGCGGTACGCTATAGCCTGCATAAATGTGAGATTCCCAACGAACACCAAAGCCACCTGGCGAATGGAAACGGGTGATCTTACCTGGGCTAGGCATAAAGGTATTCGGATCTTCAGCATTGATACGACATTCAATCGCATGACCACGAACGATAACATCTTCCTGTTTTACTGATAATGGTAAACCAGATGCGATGCGTAACTGTTCTTTGATCAAGTCAACGCCAGTGACCATCTCTGTTACTGGATGCTCAACCTGAATACGGGTGTTCATCTCAATAAAGTAGAATTCACCATTCTCATAGAGGAATTCGAAAGTACCTGCACCACGATAGCCAATTTCTATACAAGCATTAGCACAACGCTCACCGATATTGCGGCGAACTTCAGGAGTAATACCTGGTGCTGGGGCTTCTTCAACAACTTTTTGGTGGCGACGTTGCATTGAGCAGTCACGCTCTGCCAAGTAAATGGCATTGCCTTGACCATCAGCCATAACTTGGATTTCAACATGACGAGGGTTTTCAAGGTATTTTTCCATGTAAACCATATCATTATTGAAGGCCGCTTTAGCTTCTGCACGCGTCAGATTGATGGAAGATTCCAAATCTTTTTCGTTACGCACAACACGCATACCACGACCACCGCCGCCGCCAGAGGCTTTGATGATAACAGGATAGCCGATACGTTGTGCGATAGCTTTGTTTTTATCAGTATCGCTGCCTAGTGGACCATCAGAACCTGGTACACAAGGAACACCGGCAATTTTCATCGCTTCGATAGCGGAAACTTTATCGCCCATTAGGCGGATGGTTTCAGCTTTTGGTCCGATAAAAATAAAGCCTGAACGTTCAACTTGTTCAGCAAAATCAGCATTTTCAGACAGGAAGCCATATCCTGGGTGAATAGCTTGAGCCCCTGAAATCTCTGCCGCTGAAATGATAGCGGGAATGTTCAAGTAGCTTTTTGCGGAGGCTGCTGGGCCGATACAAATAGTCTCGTCTGCCAACAGCACATGTTTTAAATCACTATCTGCCGCGGAGTGCACAGCTACGGTCTTAATGCCTAACTCTTTACAGGCACGAAGAATACGCAGTGCGATTTCGCCACGGTTAGCAATGACAATTTTTTCCAGCATGGAAACGCCTCGTTATTCGATAACCACCAACGGCTGGTCATATTCAATTGGCTCGCCGTTCTCTGCCAGGATTGCTTTCACAACACCTGCTTTTTCTGCTTCGATTTGGTTCATCATTTTCATTGCTTCGATGATGAAAAGTGGATCACCGACGTTGACAGTTTGGCCAACTTCAATAAATGGTTTTGCTTCAGGGCTTGGTGAACGGTAGAAAGTTCCCACCATAGGTGAGCGAACTTGGTGGCCCGCAACAGCAGCCGCTGCTGGAGCTGGGGCTGCCGCCGCCGCTTCTTGAGCAGGTGCAACAGCGGTAGCTAATGCTGGCTGAGCTGCTGGCGCTGAATAAAATTGTTGAGGAGCCGTCATGACCTGAGAAGTAGCTGAAACGCGACTGATGCGTACTGATTCTTCACCTTCAGAAATTTCCAGTTCAGAAATACCAGACTCTTCGACCAGTTCGATCAGCTTTTTAATTTTACGAATATCCATGGATATGATTCCGTACTCTTATATTTGGATTTAATTGATTTATGACAGACGGTTAACCGCTGCCTGTAACGCGAAACTGTAACCGTCAGCACCAAGACCACAAATCACACCGACAGCTTTATCGGAAAGATAGGAGTGATGGCGAAACGGTTCTCTGGCATGCACATTAGACAGATGGATCTCGATAAACGGGAGTGCAACTGCTAATAATGCATCACGTAGGGCAACACTTGTATGTGTGAATGCCGCCGGGTTAATCAGAATAAAATCTACGTTATCTTTTGCAGCATGAATCTTTTCAATCAACTCATGTTCTGCATTAGACTGAAAATGACTCAATTTTACACCTAGCTGTTCCGCTTCTGCGGTTAACTTGGAGACAATATCTACCAGAGTTTGATTACCATATTTCTCTGGCTCCCTTGTGCCAAGTAGGTTTAGATTCGGTCCATTGAGGAGTAAAATGTGAATATCTTCTGTCATTGTGGTGCTAACTCCGACGATATGTCAATAACCTGACAACATAACCTGATGTTGGCGGTTTGTCATCTTTTATCATAAAAATAAATGAAATCTTTATCGATAAAAAACGCTATTATAATTATTTCGTGGCATATGACAGCAAAATACTGGTCTTATCAGAGAAATTACCCGAATTTATTTTTTGAATTGTGCGGTAATCCAAATTTCTGAATATCTCCGCACAAATTCAAATTATGAACGCGAAATGTTCACCAGTGTACGCCCTGTTATCTGATTTTTTAAGATCTTTTGTGCGTACTCAATGGACTGCGTTAAGGTAATTTCTGAGGTAACCTGTGTATAAAATGACTCAGGAAGTAATTGTGTGAGGCGTTGCCAAACGGCGGAGCGCTTCGCGGCAGGGTAGTAAACAGAATCGACGCCTTGCAGGCGAATATTGCGCAAAATAAATGGCATGACAGTCGTCGGTAATGAAAATCCTCCGGCTAGGCCACAAGCCGCGACAGCACCATTATATTGTGTTTGGGCTAATATATTCGCGAGTACCTCTGCGCCTACCGTATCAACTGCACCAGCCCAATGTTGCTTATCAAGTGGTTTGGCCGGGGAGGTAAATTGGCTTCGTGGTAGCACTCTTTTTGCCCCTATTTGCTGCAAATAGTCACTGTTTTCGGCGCGTCCTGAGATGGCAACGACATCATAGCCTAACGATGATAAAAGCTGTATTGCGGTAGAGCCGACACCGCCGCTAGCGCCACTGACAATAATTTCCCCTCTCTCTGGCGTGATCCCAGCATCTTCTAATGCGTTGACACAGAGCATAGCGGTGAAGCCTGCCGTACCGATAATCATCGCTTGGCGTAGTGATAGATCTTCAGGAAGCGGTGTGAGGTAATCTGCGGGAACACGAGCTTGTGTCGCCAGTCCACCCCAGTGCGTTTCGCCTACACCCCAGCCTGTGAGTAAAACATGTTGGCCGACACTAAAGCGAGGATCTTCGCTGTGGTGTACGACACCCGAGAAATCAATGCCAGGCACCATGGGGTATTGACGTACAATCCCTGCCTTACCACTGATAGCGAGGGCATCTTTATAATTTAATGTGGACCAATAAATATCCACGATAACATCGCCAGCAGGAAGTTGTTCAGTGGGAATGGATTGGATATCGGATGTGAGTTGGTCATCGTGTTTCTGTAGGACGAGGGCTTTCATACTTCGCTCCTAATTTTGAGGGGATTTTTTAGTCAATTTAAGAATAATGAATGATATCTATCATGGCAACTTTATCGCAACCGAGTGAGTTGTGACGCTCGTATCATTACTATTGTAATTAATTTGTAAAAATGTAATTTTTTCTGGCATAAACACTGTTTTATCGTGCAAAATATCACGTTACGAAGATTTCTGTTTGTGAATAAGTACCATTACCTAGTTTCTTTAGTGAGTAATGGAACTAACATACAGAAAATGCACGTGTTTAGCTGTGAAGCTAGTCGATGTGCAACAATAAAAAAAATAACAAAATATTATTTGAACTTGTAGCTATAAAAACTTGTCAACACAGGGTGGAAGAGAAGACGGCGTATATAACAACCAAAGTGCTATTGTCTGTTGATAAATTTATGCATAAATAAGTTAAATTTACTCACCAATAAATGGCCCTTTTTAAAGGTTGTTATCTGCTTCGTTTTCTAAAGAGGCATGTACAGTCATTTGTGCTGTAACAACAGATGGATTAACCATATTTTTCGAAGCGGCTCATTAACGCCTTGAGACAGCTTCAAGTGGTTGGTAGAGTAGACGGGTTTTTATTCGTCCCCAGCTTGCAGGATAACCCTTTCGTTATGTTTAAAAAATTTCGTGGCATGTTTTCTAATGACTTGTCAATTGACTTGGGTACGGCCAATACCCTTATTTATGTCAAAGGACAAGGCGTAAAATTAAATGAACCTTCTGTTGTCGCTATTCGCCAAGACCGCTCAGGTACGCCAAAAAGCGTCGCGGCTGTTGGTGGTGAAGCTAAGCAAATGCTGGGGCGTACACCAGGTAACATTTCAGCGATAAGACCAATGAAAGATGGTGTTATTGCAGACTTTTTCTTAACTGAAAAAATGCTTCAGCATTTTATCAAACAGGTTCATAGCAATAGTTTCCTTCGCCCAAGCCCTCGCGTGCTGGTCTGCGTTCCTGTTGGCGCAACTCAAGTTGAACGTAAAGCAATTCGTGAATCTGCGTTAAGTGCGGGTGCACGTGAAGTCTTTTTAATTGAAGAACCTATGGCTGCGGCAATTGGTGCTGGGTTGCCGGTTTCTGAAGCGACAGGTTCAATGGTTGTTGATATCGGTGGTGGTACTACCGAGGTAGCGGTTATTTCGTTGAATGGTGTTGTCTATTCTTCTTCTGTTCGCATTGGGGGGGACCGTTTTGATGAGGCGATCATTAACTATGTTCGTCGCAACTATGGCTCTTTAATTGGTGAAGCAACCGCTGAGCGTATTAAGCATGGTATCGGTTCTGCTTACCCAACTGATGAAGTTTATGAAATAGAAGTTCGTGGTCGTAACCTCGCTGAAGGTGTGCCGCGCGGCTTCAAAATGAATTCAAATGAAATTTTAGAGGCATTGCAAGAGCCACTAACCGGTATTGTTAGTGCTGTCATGTTAGCATTAGAACAGTGCCCTCCTGAATTAGCTTCTGATATTTCAGAACGCGGTATGGTATTAACTGGCGGCGGTGCTCTGCTACGTAACCTCGATCGCTTACTAATGGAAGAGACAGGTATACCTGTTATCGTTGCTGAAGATCCTTTGACCTGTGTTGCTCGTGGTGGCGGTAAAGCACTAGAGATGATTGATATGCACGGTGGCGATCTGTTTAGCGATGACTAAATAACGCTATAGGCAAGCTGGGGCTTTGGCTCCGGCTGCTGATTTGCCTATTTTTGTTCCTCCGAACTTAGTGAAACACAGCCATACATGAAGCCGATTTTTAGGCGAGGTCCATCGCTCCAGCTGCGTATTTTTATTGCTGTTATTGCCGCAATCGCACTGGTCGTGATCGATCATCGCTTTGAGCCTTTCAATAAAATCCGTAACTATCTAGACACGGCGGTTAGCCCATTTTACTTTTTGGCTAATGGCCCACGTCAATTTCTTGATAATATTTCGGAAAATTTCTCCTCGCGTGAACAACTCCAGTTTGAAAATAAGGCATTGCGTCAGGAATTGTTGTTGAAAAAAGCAGATAGTCTTTTGCTCGAACAATTAAAGCAAGAGAACGCTCGCCTGAGAGAATTACTTGGCTCACCGCTCCGTCAAGATGAACACATGATGGTCACACAAGTGATCTCGGGAGCGAACACGCCTTATCGAGACCAAGTCGTTATCGATAAAGGTGAAAATGATAATGTGTACGAAGGGCAGCCCGTCATTAGTGATAAAGGGGTTGTAGGGCAAGTCGTTGGTGTTAGCCAATTTAATAGTCGCGTCTTGCTGATTTGTGACACGACCCATGCGCTACCGGTACAGGTATTACGTAATGATATCCGAGTGATCGCCGCGGGATCGGGGTGTGCCGATGACTTACAGTTAGAGCCACTGCCTGAAAATACGGATATTCGCGTTGGGGATGTTTTGGTCACATCCGGTTTAGGTGGTCGTTTCCCTGAAGGCTACCCTGTGGCCGTTGTCTCTAATGTTAAGCACGATACTCAGCGGGCTTATACGATTATTAGCGCAAGGCCAAGTGCTGAGTTGCAGCGCTTACGCTATTTGTTACTATTATGGGGTAATGATAACGATGCCGTTACACCATTACAGCCTTCAGAGGTCTATCGCGCTGCCAATGAGCGTCTGATGAAGGTGCTCCCACAAGTATTACCAAACCCGAGTGAAATTCAGGGTCCACCGTTACCTCCATCAATGTCTCAAGAAGCCCAACCATAAAGGAAGGTATAATGGCTATGGGTAAAGAGGGTTAGTTAAATGGATGAATATCGCGGTAATGGTCGCAGTATTATTTGGATTTCTTTTTTCATTGCATTGATTTTGCAATTGGTCCCATGGCCGGAACAATTTACGTTTTATCGGCCATCATGGTTACTTTTGATCCTTATCTACTGGGTTATGGCGTTACCGCACCGTGTAAGTGTGGGAACGAGCTTTATTCTTGGCATTATTGTTGACTCTATTCAAGGTTCGGCATTGGGGGTTCACGCCCTTTCATACAGTATTATTTGTTATCTTGTCTCCTATAAATACCAATTACTGAGAAATATGGCGCTGTGGCAGCAAGCCTTAATCATTGTGTTGCTGACAATCATACTGGATATGACTGTTTTTTGGGCTGAATTTGTCTCTTCTCAGGTATTATTCCACCCTCAAGTATTCTGGAATAGTCTCGTAAATGGTATTCTGTGGCCATGGCTGTTTTTGCTATTACGGAAAATTCGTCGTCAGTTTTCAGTGTGTTAAGATTTTTACCGGCTGGCAATTATCTCTGGAATATCGTTTTATGAGTTATATTTATTTGGCTTCTGGTTCGCCGAGAAGAAGAGAGCTTGTGCAACTATTAGGATATCATTTTGATATCTTGCTTCCCAACGTTGAGGAACAATGGCAACCGGGTGAAACTCCTGAAGCGTATGTTCAACGTTTGGCGCGGGAGAAATCACAGGCGGGGGTTAAAATAGCGCCTAAAAAATACCCGGTAATTGGGGCAGACACCATTGTTGTTCTTAATAATCAAATCCTAGAGAAACCTCGCCATGAACAGCATGCTCAAGAAATGCTGTCAGCCCTTTCGGGAAATACGCACCAAGTGATGACGGCTGTCGCAATCTCGGATATGGATCGCACACTCAGCGCATTGATTGTGACAGATGTGACGTTCCGCGAGTTATCTTTAACTGAAATACAGGATTATATAAAGTCAGGGGAGCCTATGGATAAAGCTGGAGCCTATGGGATCCAAGGTAAGGGTGGCTGTTATGTAAGGCGTATAAATGGCAGCTATCATGCAGTTGTTGGTTTACCGTTAGTAGAAACAGATGAATTAATACAACGATTTTTAGCGTTAAGTGATGGTAAGGGGATGTCATGACGGCTGAGTTACTAGTAAATGTTACACCATCTGAAACGCGCGTTGCTTATATTGATGGTGGGATTTTGCAAGAAATCCACGTAGAGCGAGAAGCAAAAAGAGGAATTGTAGGGAATATCTACAAAGGTCGTGTGAGCCGTGTGTTGCCCGGTATGCAGGCGGCCTTTGTTGATATTGGTCTGGATAAAGCTGCCTTCTTACATGCCTCCGATATTATGCCTCATACCGAGTGCATTGCTGGGGATGAGCAAAAGAATTTCCATGTTAGAGATATCGCTGAACTTGTTAAACAAGGCCAAGACTTGATTGTTCAAGTCGTGAAGGATCCCTTAGGCACGAAAGGTGCAAGGCTCACGACAGATATTACATTGCCTTCCCGCTATCTGGTATTTATGCCGGGAGCTTCACATGTTGGTGTGTCACAGCGCATTGAAAGTGAAAGTGAACGTGAGCGTTTAAAAGAGTGCGTGTCTCAATATTGCGATGAAAATGGTGGCTTTATCATACGCACCGCTGCTGAAGGGGTGGGTGAAGATGAAGTGAAGCAAGATGCGGCATTTCTCAAACGTTTGTGGGCTAAAGTCATTGAACGGAAGAAACGTAATGTCACTCGCACCAAAATTTATGGCGAATTATCAATCGCTTACCGGATAATTCGTGATTTTGCGGGGGCCTCATTAGATAGAATTCGTGTGGATTCTCGTCTAACCTATAAGGAGTTACAGGAGTTTATTGAAGAATATGTTCCTGAAATGACAGCTAAGCTTGAATTGTATCAAGGTAACCAGCCGATTTTTGATTTGTTTGACGTAGAGAACGAGATCCAACGCGCGATGGATCGGAAAGTCGAATTGAAATCAGGTGGTTATTTGATTATCGATCAAACTGAAGCGATGACGACAATCGATATCAATACAGGGGCGTTTGTAGGGCATCGCAATCTTGAGGAGACCATCTTTAACACCAATATAGAGGCGACCCAAGCGATTGCTCGTCAGTTACGGCTGAGAAATTTGGGCGGTATTATTATTATCGATTTTATTGATATGAGTGATATCGAGCACCGTCGCCGTGTTTTAGCCTCTTTGGAGCAGGCGCTTAGTAAAGATAAAGTAAAAACCACGATCAATGGCTTTTCTCAGCTAGGGCTAGTGGAAATGACGCGTAAGCGTACCCGGGAGAGCCTTGAACATGTTTTGTGTGATGTGTGCCCAACTTGCCAAGGGCGTGGCACAGTAAAATCGGTTGAAACCGTGTGTTATGAAATTTTACGAGAAATTGTTCGTGTTCATCGCACAATCGATGCAGATAGGTTCTTAGTTTATGCTTTCCAATCAGTGGTTGATGCACTGACTGGTGACGAGTCTCATGCCCTTGCGGAAGTGGAAATTTTTGTCGGTAAGCAGGTTAAAGTTCAGACTGAATCGTTATACAGTCAGGAACAGTTTGATGTCATCATGATGTAGTTTTTACGTGAAGGAGAAACGGGTGAAACGACTGCCACGGGTAGTATGGATGACGACGGCTATCGTGCTGCTGCTTGGTGCATTGCTGCTCACTGGGCTACGTTTCTTCTTACCGAATATCAACTATTACCGGCAAGATATCATTGGCTATATTGAAAAAAACACGGATATCACCTTACAAATAGGTGAAATTGAGGGGGCATGGCAATCGTTTGGGCCGGTTCTGACCTTAACCGATGTGGTTGTTCGCAATGAAGAAGTCGATGCAAAAGCCAGCAAAATCGCCGTTGAACTCGATATTTGGAGCTCGTTACTTTCCTTAACATGGCGTTTTCGTGACATCACTTTCTACCAGCTCAATGTCGATTATAAAGTGCCTTTTAGTTTTGAAGGCCGCGCACAACCCATTGATAGTGATAGTATTGAAGGGCTATTTCTAAAGCAATTTAACCATTTTACTCTCAAAAATAGCCAACTGACCTTTCTGACGCCATCAGAGCAAAAAACAACCCTGATTTTACCTGAATTAACTTGGTTGAATGAGCAACGCCGCCACCGTGCCCAAGGGTTTGTTAGCTTAGAAACGATCAACAAGCAGCATGGTTTTTTGCAAGTCAAAATTGATATTAAAGATAAAAACGGCATCTTGAGCGACGGCACCATTTATCTACAAGCTGACAATATAGATATGCAGCCATGGTTAAGTCGCTGGTTACGTGAAAATACTGGGCTGCGCGATGCCAATTTTAGCTTATCCTCTTGGGTTACCATCAAAAATAATCGTATTGATAGCGGCCTCTTGCAGTTACGACAAGGCGAAGCGAATTGGGGGGAAGCCCCTTTAGCGCAAAACCTACAAGTTAATGACTTACTCATCCGCATGAGAAGGCAAGGGGAAGGCTGGTTATTTAATATTCCTGAGTTAGATACATTAAAAACCAATGAATATATTTGGCCGAATGGGAGTGTTTCGGTACTTTACCTGCCTTCATCGATGAAATACCACCAAAAAGATCACTGGCGGATCCGAGCTAAAAATATTGAGTTAGAGCGGCTTAGTGAAATCTTACCTACTTTTTCATTTGTGACGCCAGAAACGGTGCAAGAATGGCAGCATCGCCAACCTAAAGGTTTATTATCCGTTTTTGCTCTAGATATTACTCCCGATCAACTTGAGCACACGCAAATTGATATGGACTGGCAGGATGTCAGTTGGAAAAAATGGAAACAACTCCCTTCGGTTGATCACTTCACGGGTGTCTTGGTCGGGAATGCGCAGCGAGGGGTTCTCTCTGCGACATTAGATAAGAGTTATGTTGACTATGAGCCTCAATTTAAAGCCCCTTTTCAAATTGATAAAGCACGCGGACAACTGTATTGGCAAAATGATGACAATCAATTCAAGTTGTGGAGCGACCAACTGGATATACAGGCCTCTTCATTATGGGCGAATGGGCAGTTTAGTTTTTATCAGTCGAAAAAAAGTGATGATACTGACCTGAGCATCTTAGCGGGCGTCAATATTGATAATGCGGGAGAAGCGTGGCGCTATTTCCCGCAACAGTTGATGGGGGAAAGCCTAGCGGACTACCTATCAAACGCTATCATCGCAGGGCAAGCGAAAGATGCGACAGTCGTCTTCAAGGGTGACCCTAAACATTTCCCATTTAATCAGAACGATGGCCAGTTCCAAGTCTTTGTGCCCTTACGCAAAGCGACCTTTGAGTATGATAAAGGTTGGCCTGCTTTATCTAATTTAGACATTAACCTTGATTTTAAACGTTCAGGTCTGGCAATGCGTGCAGACAGTGTCAAATTAGGTGAAGCAACAGCCACACAGCTAACCGCTGATATTCCGAATTATCAAAATGAAATGCTATTTATTAAGGCTGATTTAGCGGGTACAGGCTCACAAATACAGCAGTATTTTAGTATGACACCACTGAAAAGCTCGATTGGCAATACGTTAGATGAGTTGCAAATTGGAGGCATGGTAACAGGTGATCTCGCTTTATCTATTCCGTTAGCACACGGCAAGGAAGTTAACGCGAAAGGGAATATCAATCTGAATAAAAATGATTTATTGATTAAGCCTATCGACAGTAAGCTCACGGAGTTGACGGGGCAGTTTAAATTTAACAACGGCGATTTGGTCGGTGATAAATTAAAAGCACAATGGCTGGGGCAACCTGTCGACGTCAATTTTTCAACGGTTGATAACCCTAAAGATTACCAAGTGAAGGTGGATCTAGGGGGAAATTGGGATATAGCAAAAATTGCTCAATTGCCTGATTCATTAAAGCAAAAAGTGGCGGGAACCAGCGATTGGAACAGTCATATTGAAATTACACTTCCACATTCGCCGTCCGATGATATGGCTCTTGCCGTGGAATTCTCCGCTGGTTTAAAAAAACTGAAGAGCCGCCTCCCTGCATTGGACGATCGCTTACTTAAAGAGTTAGGGACGGTCAATGCAACAGCTAAAGGCTCATCGACACATTTAAATATAGGCGGTGATATTGGTCGGCGTATTGGTTTCAACACGCGTTGGGATCTGAGAGCACCACAATTACGTTTAGAAAAAGGCACTCTGGCAAAATGGAATGGCAAGCCACCAGAGTTACCGCAGTCATCAATGCTACTTGCTGATTTGCCAGTGATTACTAACCCACAATGGTTAAAAACAGTCGATACATTTTTTTCAGCAGATCAAGGTGGTAAATCGATAAATATTGGCTTACCTGAAACAGTGAGAGTGAAGACACCATCCCTGTCTTTAGGTGGACAAGCATGGCAAAATTTAGACCTTTCATTTAACTTGTTGGCTAAAGAGCAGCAAATTAAGGTATCAAGCGAAAATCTTAAAGGGGAATTACAGATTTTTGCTCAACAGCCTTGGGTGCTGAATATCGATTACCTGTATTACAACCCAATGGCATTCCCTGGGGAACAAACAACCAGTAGCAATGACTCTTCCTCATTCAACTTTAGCCATTGGCCTGAAATGACGGTTAATTGCCAAGATTGCTGGGCAGGTGGACAAAAATTAGGGAAATTGAGTGCCCACTTGAAGCCGCAAGGAAATACATTGCAACTAAGTGGTGGAACATTAAGTAATAGCGCCACTCAATTAAAATTAGATGCTTTATGGCAAAGCGGTAAACAAAACCGTACACAAATTGCAGGCTCCTTAAGTGGGGAGCAATTTGATGAAACAGCCGCTTACTATGGTATTTTAGTTCCTATTATCGGTTCACCTTATACGCTTGATTTCGAACTCAATTGGCAAGATGTACCTTGGTCGCCAGATATTGCAACCCTTAATGGCGCGTTATCAAGTAAGCTTGGTAAAGGCGCGATCGCTAAAATGGGCGGAGGGCGAGCGGGCCAACTGTTACGGCTAGTGAGTTTTGATGCACTATTACGCAAACTTCAATTTGATTTTCGCGATACCTTTAGTAATGACTTTGACTTTGACTCAATTAAAGGTAATGCCAAGATCCGTAATGGTATTCTATCAGCAAAAGATGTGTACATTGATGGGTTAGTTGCCGATATTACGTTAAGTGGGGAAATTGATTTGGTGAAACGCCAAATTAACGGTGAAGCGGTCGTGACGCCCGAAATATCTGCTACAGTAGGAGTAGCAACGGCATTTGCAGTTAACCCGATTGCGGGTGCAGCGGTTTTTGCTGCATCAAAAGTATTAGGTCCGCTATGGAGCAAAATTTCTGTGATACGTTACCGTGTGACAGGAAGCTTGGATGAACCCAAAATTGATGAAGTATTGCGTCAGCTAAAGGAGACTCAAGAGTAATGAAAAATGGCAATGTTGCACTTTTGCAGTTATGCAGCGGTAAAAATACGAAACATAATTTGGCACAGATTGAGCAGCAAATTAAGCAGTTGCCAGAGACTGTTGAGCTAGTATTGACACCTGAAAATGCCTTGTTGTTCGCAGATGCGGCGACTTACCGTAAACAGGCCGAAAAAGAAGGGCAAGGCCCTTTACAAGAAGCTATTGCCAATATGGCGAAGCGCTACAATGTCTGGATTTTAATTGGCTCAATGCCATTGATCAGCCGTGAGGATCCTGAACGCATTACGAGCAGCAGTATTTTAATTGATTCCCAAGGGCAGATTCAGGCGCGTTATGACAAGATCCACATGTTTGATGTGAATATTGAAGATGAGCAGGGAACCTATAATGAATCGGTTATTTATCAGCGTGGTGAACATATCACGGTGGTTGATACGCCTGTAGGCCGATTAGGTATGACAATCTGTTATGATCTCCGCTTCCCTGGTTTATTCCAAGCCTTGCGTGAGCAGGGGGCTGAGATTATCTCTGTACCTGCCGCTTTCACGCGTTATACCGGTAAAGCACATTGGGAGCCACTGCTGCGTGCAAGGGCGATAGAGAACCAATGTTTTATATTAGCGCCCGCTCAAGTTGGTGTACATGGTACGCGCAGAACGTGGGGCCACACCTTAGCCGTCGATGGTTGGGGTAAAGTTATGAAAAAGAACGTTGATGCTGTAGCATCGACGGTTTTAAATATTCAAACTGAAAATTTAAGTGGGATGCGGGAACAAATCCGAGTGGTGAAACATAACCGCTTTAGGCCGCAACTGACTTCATTGATTAAAAAAGACACAATAAAAGAGTAACCAATATGAGTTTAGCTTCTGTCAGCGAACATTTGCTGGCCGCCAATGGTCTTGACCATCAAAAACTGTACGACACACTAGGCTTGTTATCTGAGCGTAAAATTGATTATGCGGATCTCTATTTTCAATCAAGCTACCACGAAGCGTGGGTATTAGAAGATCGCATCATCAAGGACGGCTCTTATAACATTGACCAAGGCGTCGGTGTTAGAGCGATAAGTGGCGAAAAAACGGGATTTGCCTATGCCGATCAGGTTTCGTTGATGGCGTTACAGCAAAGCGCGACTGCGGCACGTAGCATCGTCAGCGAGCAAGGTAACGGTAAATCACAAATTTTGACTGAAGTGGGCTACAAGAAGCTATACTCAGAAACGGATCCACTGCAAAGCTTGTCACGAGAGGACAAAATTGCGTTATTGCACCGTATTGATCAGGTTGCAAGAGCAGAAGATCCGCGAGTGATCGAAGTCAATGCAAGCCTAACGGGTGTTTATGAGCAAGTATTAGTAGCAGCAACGGACGGTACGTTAGCGGCCGATATTCGCCCATTAGTTCGTTTATCTGTCAGTGTGCTGGTGGAGCATGAAGGTAAGCGTGAGCGCGGTGCTAGCGGCGGCGGCGGGCGCTATGGCTACGAATATTTTCTTGAAATTCATCAAGGACAAGTGCTTGCAGAGCAGTATGCGAAAGAAGCGGTACGTATGGCACTGGTTAATCTGTCAGCGATTGCAGCGCCAGCTGGTATGATGCCTGTTGTATTGGGGGCAGGCTGGCCGGGCGTATTGCTTCACGAAGCGGTAGGACATGGCTTAGAAGGTGATTTTAACCGTCGAGGCACGTCTGTTTTCTCAGGGCAAATTGGTGAGCTGGTTGCATCTCCTCTTTGTACTGTCGTTGATGATGGCACAATTGCAGGCCGTCGAGGCTCTTTAGCCATCGATGATGAAGGTGTACCGGGTCAGTATAATATCTTGATTGAAAATGGTATTTTGAAAAATTACATGCAGGATAAATTGAATGCACGTTTAATGGGGGTCGCACCAACCGGAAATGCGCGTCGTGAATCTTATGCGCACCTACCAATGCCTCGTATGACCAATACCTATATGTTGTCAGGTACGTCAACGCCTGAAGAGATTATCTCTAGCGTGGATAAAGGCATCTACGCACCTAATTTTGGTGGTGGTCAGGTTGATATTACTTCCGGTAAGTTTGTTTTTTCAACTTCTGAAGCTTATCTAATTGAAAATGGCAAAATTACCTCTCCGGTTAAAGGCGCAACGCTCATTGGTTCTGGCGTTGAAGCAATGCAGCAAATCTCCATGGTAGGTAACGATCTTGCGCTCGACAAGGGAGTGGGTGTGTGCGGAAAAGAAGGGCAAAGTGTGCCTGTTGGTGTTGGGCAACCGACACTGAAATTGGATAAAATGACTGTTGGCGGCACCGCATAAATTGGAATTAAGCAATGAATAAACGGATTATTTCAATGCTGTTGATGGCGGTCTTGATCGCGCTTAGCTTATATTTTAATGCGGGTGAACAACAAGACAAAAAACAGGCCGAAAGGCCTGTTTCAGTGCCAGCGCAAACAACAGAACAACAGCCGCATCCCCAGAAAATTGATGAACTAACCAAACAGGCAAATGTGGTGAGCTATATGCAAAAACATCAGCAATTGCCGAGTTTTTACATCACGAAAAAAGCGGCTCGTCAGGCTGGTTGGGAGCCGAAACAGGGGAACCTGTGTGATGTGCTACCTGGGAAAGCGATTGGGGGAGATAGGTTCTCTAATCGAGAGAAGCGGTTACCCATCGCTCCGAATCGTCAATGGTATGAGGCTGATATCAATTACAACTGTGGGCACCGCGGTGCAGACCGTTTGCTATACTCCTCCGATGGCATGATTTATGTCACTACAGATCACTATAAAAGCTTCCAGCAGGTAAACTAAGAGATAGCAGCGATGAACCAAAAAATAGTTTTTGACTTTCGGCAGATCAAAACAGTTGAAGACTTTTATTTGCAATTTTCACAACGGTTCTCGCTGCCAAATTGGTTTGGTCACAATCTTGATGCCCTTTGGGATATGGTCTCTGCGGGGCTAGAGCTGCCTATTACCATTGTTTTTAGCCACATGACATCAACTCAGCGGATAGAATTCTCGGATATTATTGATGTAATGAATGATGCACAAGATATGTGGGAAGATGAGTTTATTTTCGCCCTAGATATAACGAAAAATTCTAAATAACCATTAAACTATGCATGGTATAGTATATGCCAACTGATTAGGGTTATGGAGAAATAAAAATGGCAAATGACGTTTCTCAAAATGAGTCATTGAAAGGTAAGAAGTTTGTCATTGTGCATGGTTATACCGCTTCACCAGAAAAAAACTGGTTTCCATGGTTAAAGGCTGAGTTAGCGTCGTTAGGCGCGTTAGTGTATGTACCTGAAATGCCTGAACCGCTATCACCCGAGCCATTAAAGTGGCAACAACATCTCAAAAACTTAGCAATTGAGATTGATGAAAATACCCTATTTATTGGGCATAGCCTAGGGTGTGTGACCGTATTGCGCTTTTTAGAGCAGCAGGTCGCAAAAGGCAATAAAGTCGGTGGCTATATTTTAGTAGCGGGTTTTGATCAGGAGCAAAGCACACTACCTGAATTAAAGCCTCACACGTTGAGCCGATTAGATTACCCATATTTAATTGATATAGCAGATAAAAGGATTTCAATTATCTCTACCAATGATTGGGTCGTTTCACCACAATCATCACAAACACTCGCCAAGGCATTACAAACCGAAGTGATTATTGAGGAAGAAGCTGGGCATTTCCTTGATAGAGAAGGGTATACAGAATTCCCAACATTACTTCACTCAATAAAAACTCAATTTAACTGAATATAAAATCAGGCTGTTTGAAGTCAACTAGCCTGATTTTATTAATCTTCAAGTGGCTCGCCCCGTAAGAGGGCTGCAAATCTTGCCTTGGCTTCGTTATCCGGCTCAATGGCATGACATTGAGTCAGCAATGGCTCTAAGTCTTGAGGCCAATCTTCTCTTTTCCAATTCGCTAATGCCCTAAGAGCCATATTACGGTTACGCACTACAGGGCTTTGCAACCCACAGAGGATCATAGATAAACCGACACCAGGAAAACGCGGTAATTCTTGTAAAATAAAATCAAGTTTTCCATGTTGTACATAGCCAGCACCAAGACCAAGGCTATCACTCGGCCCTGTCGATATTGCTTCTAATGGGAGCTGCTGCTCTGCTAAGGCTATCACTTGTTTGACTTGGTCTATATCGTTCGTTTTCATTAACTCAAACCACAAATCATTCTCAGGGTGATTTAACTGTTTTTCGTATAGATAAGGGAAGATATCTTGACCACGGGCTCTGGCTATACTGGTGCTATTACGGAATAAGATATCATCATCACTATTTAAACCTTGAGCGATTAATTTATCCCATATAGGGTTATCCAATATAGTTTGTGCTAATGAAGTGATGGCTGTGCTATTTTCAAATTTCTCGCTATTTTCTTGAAAATAATCATTAATGCCGAGTACAGTAAAATAATAGTCTAATAAATAATCTTGTTCTAAAATGCGGCTCAAGTAATTGAAGCAACAACGAAAAGCATCATCATAGTCATTGATATCACGTGCCGGCCCACCGCCTAGCAACGCTTGAATAATATCGGATGAGGCTACTAATAATTGGCTATCATTTTGTGTTTCTAATGCATCTGCCAAGTGGCAATAGGTTGCACAGTGCCAAGCGGTATATTCAACCATAACACTATTTTGATAGCCTGTAGTCAGTATCCATTGCTTGGTTTCCTCACTTATTTCATCGGGTAGATGTTCAATAAGATGTACGCGCCCCCAGCCTTCAACACGTTTTGCTAACTTTAGCCACATTGCATCATAGTCAGATGTGGATGTGAGCATCGCATGGATTGGGATAATAGTGTAAAGCGTGAACTCATCATGGCAAGCAAGACAATAAAGTGTCTTAAGGCGTTCATCACTTGGAAAAAACACAGTAAAGGAAATGGCCAATTTAACCACATTAGTATCGGGGCTATTGTGGAGTAACCAGTCGGTAAAGGCTTCCAATTTTGGCGCATGGATCTCTTGTTTATCGACGATTAAATGGATTAGATCGTCGATATAAGATAACGGGCTTTGTTCGGCGACTTGCTGATAGAAATGATAAACCGATTCTTTGTCGTTTTTCTCCAGCGCTCTTTTTAGTGAAGTGTAAATTTCGCTAGCAGTGATTTCAGAAGCCCCCATTCCGTGGTGGCTGAATACACCATCTTCAGCGCCATTAGCCCAACGAATTGTATTTTCATCGACTTCAGTTGTATCTGGGAGCTCAGACAGTGATTCAGGGAGTGGGGATAATTCGTTTATCCAAGGCAATAAATGCTGATAGATTGGCGTGATATTCGTATTCCAAACGACAGGATAATTTTCTTGTCCTTTTTTAAAAAGAGAGGCTAACCATTTTTTCATTTTTGATAACATCCTATTGTGTTTGAATTATGGGTTTTTATATTGAATAAGCCAATAAAATGTTTTTTTAATCATAAAATAGATAACACGGTAGGTTCGATGTTGGCTCAATCAATTTTGTGATAAAACCTTCTTTAAGGGTAATTAAAAAAGGTTTCACTTATCGTCATTTCTTACGGGATAAACTCGCTGAGATAACTTGGAACAATATCTTTAAGTATCTCAATTAATTGCGGGTCCATGTATTGATACTCATCAGGAATATCGAGTACATAAAGTGATTTGTGTTCGAGTAGGCGAGTAAAATTGGCTTTTAGCCGATCTTTATGTTTTTGTTCCATGACAAAAATAACATCAGCCCAACGGAGCAAATCTGCGGTAATTCGGCGTCTTGCATTGCTACTGGTGCCAGCAGAGCGTACCGACCAGCTTGGATGGTGGCGCCAAATTTGCTCTGCGGTTGGGCTACGCCATTGGTTACGACTACAAATAAATAAAATATTCATTTACTGTTATGTATTTCCTCCAAACCTTTCAGAGCAAGCTGTCTGTTACTGATTTGGGGGTATGCCATACCTAGCTGTGTCGCGCGAATAATTTTTTCCTACGCCCATACATCTGTTTCCAATTTTTCTCAGCGGGAAAGCGATCTCGTTTTTTTCGCGGCGAGTGGATTCTATTTTTGGCTCTACGCCATGCTCGATTTCTTGAATTATCCATATCTTCCACATAAGGTTATCGGGGATAGCAGCCGCGATAATACGGGTAAGAATATGATTAACGTCAGTATCATACGGAGACATTGTATGACTATCAAGCAAATGCAAGATAGTTAACGTTTTTTAGGATTATTACGTTATTTATATCCTAATAATGATTATTCTACTGTTATTGGGTTTAATCATTTTACATTTATCGCAAAGTTAATGATAATTGAATATTTATGACTAAAGCTAGATTTATTATAATAAAATAATGCTAAATAAGGTAAGGGAAATGAATTTTTTTGAAAGAATAAACATCAGTTTTTCCGATTGTGTTAAAAAATACCATCTCGAGTTTCTACCTAGTTATCTTGAGGATTATTATAACGGCCGACTTTTACGGGTCAAAGAAAGTGTCACATTGGACTCTTTAGAAATTGATGATATAGACGAGATGGGAGGGACTATTATTCTTTTTGAAAAAGACCTTATTATCGAAAATGCGTTAACTCAAAGTAATGTAGATTATGGTCCAACCGTTATTGTAAAAGGGAATGTATCAGCTAAGAACATAGCATTTGGGGGAGCTTGTATTATCATCAAGGGGGATGTGACTGTTGAGCAAACCATGATAGGAATTTATAATCATGGAGTGATAAATATAACAGGTAAAGTCACAGCGGAATATATTATTTCGGATGACCACTGTTTTTCAATCTATGATAAGGGGAGTAAAGGTATCTTTTTAGGTTTCCAAGATTTAAGGTATCATGCAAAAGACGTATTATCTGGAAAGTATTATGATGACGCCGAAGAAAATATCAAAATAGATAAAATCATTGAGGCGATAAAAAAAGGTAATTCGATTAAGAAAAATGGTAATATAGTAAGTCAAGTTCAGAAGGCAATAGATAAGTTTAAAGCATCAAAAAATGCTAAACTTAATTTGTCTAACCTAAATCTTACAGAAATACCCGAAGAAATATTTCAGCTTGAAAATATTAAAGAGCTAGATTTATCAAATAATCCGCTAAAAGAATTATCGTTGAAGGGCATGCAGACTGACCATTTAAAATCCATTAATTTAGCGTGCTGCTCGTTGACTGAATTTCCAATAGACATATTAAATATCAATCAGATAGAATCCATTGATTTAAGTTTTAACACTATTTCAAGTTTACCCGAAAGACTACCTGTACTCAATCAACTGAAAAAACTGCTGTTAAGCCATTGTAATTTTACCGAGTTCCCTTGTATTTTATATCAGGTAGTCAATTTAGAATATTTAGATCTTGGTTTTCAAGATGAAGAAACCTTATTTCTTATCGACAAAGCACTTCAAAGTTTAAAGGTGTTACTGCTATCGGGTAATGCAAATATCAATATTACTGCACCACAACCCAAATTATATGAACTGAATATAAGCCATTGTCTAATGGATACTTTTCCAATTGCATTAACCAAGTCAACACATCTTACACACTTGGATATGAGTTATAATCATAAAATGAGATGGCTACCTGATGAGTTTTCTGAGTTAAAAAAATTAAAAAAACTCTCTTTTTCAATTCTCTATATGGAAGAAAGTCATATCAATATTTTACAAAAACTTCCTAAGCTACAATATATCGCTAATTTTCTAAAGAGTGATAATCCGTTCTATGGTAATCAGGTGGTTCAAGCACTATTAGCCGTCAAAAATTGGAATACATTGGTTATTGATAGTGTCTTAGAAGATCAAACAATTATTGATGCAATCGTACTCAGAGAGAACCTTAAAAAATTCATTATGGGTGAATATGAAGTTGATATAAAAGAAGCAAGGCAATGTTTAGGGGTTAGTTTTTAATCTATTTTTGACATCATCCCCTATAGCATATTGTGAGTGGTATAGGGGATGGTGATTTAAGCGCTTTCGGACAGCTCTTTTAAATATTGAAAAACTTGGCGGAAGGCTTTTGGTGGCTTATTGCCTTCACGCTCTTTTTTAGCGTTACGTACCAATGCCCTAAGTTGTTGTCTATCTGTATGGGGAAACAGAGCAACGACTTCTTCGATAACATCATCACCATTTTCAATAAGGCGTGTACGCAGGTCTTCAAGCTTATGCAGAATGACAACTTGCTGATTATGGCGATTTTTCAGTTTATCTAAAGCCTCTGTGATGGGGTCAACGTCTCGAGAGCGTAGCAACTTACCAATATATTGTAGTTGGCGACGACGACCTTCACGCTTGATTTTTTGTGCCAGTTCAATGGCATCGAGTAACTGAGCATCAAGTGGAATGCGCTCAAGTTCATTTTTGCTTAATTCAACAAGTTCGGCCCCCAGTTTTTTGAGAACTTCAGCATCGCGTTTAATTTCGCTTTTACTGACCCAAATGATCTCATCATCGTCTTCATCTTGCGGCGCTGGGACATCATCCAGCCAGTCTTCAGGCTGTTTGGCCATATATCGATTTCCTTTTTACAGAACGCAGCGTGTAATTGCATGACCTGCCGCGTTGTGGATGTTAACATTCATATATTATGTATTGTAACTGGGAAAAAGCCCTGATGACACCCGACATTTGTGAGTTGGTGTAAAAAAAGCCGGGTTTCCCCCATTTTATGTGGATTGAATCGATGAATTTAACTGAACAAGTCAGCGAACAACGTAAAAATTTAGAAGAGGCGGTTGCACGGGCGCTTCATTTTGCAAAAAGTCGTTGTGATGCCGCTGAAGTTGCTGTGAACAAAAGCACTGGAATTAGTGTCAGTACCCGTCAAGGTGAAGTCGAAAATGTTGAATTCAATAGTGATGGCGCACTTGGGATCACCGTTTATCACAACCAACGTAAAGGGAGCGCCTCTTCAACAGATTTAAGCCCCGAAGCGATTGAGCGTACAGTGCAAGCTGCGGTAGACATTGCCCGTTATACATCGGAAGACCCATGTGCAGGCCCTGCTGAGAAGTCACTATTAGCCTTTGATGCCCCTGATTTACAACTATTCCAAGCCAGTAATATCACTCCTGAAGAAGCAATTAAATTGGCGTCACAAGCGGAAATGTCGGCACTTAAGGTTGACCCGCGTATTGTGAATACGGAAGGGGGAAGCTTTAATGGTCATTATGGCGTGCGGGTTTTTGGTAACTCTCACGGTATGTTACAAAGCTATTGCTCAAGCCGTTATTCGATGTCGAGTTGTGTGATCGCAGAGCAAAATGGTGAAATGGAACGTGATTATGCTTATACCATCGGGCGCAGCTTAAGTGCTTTGAAATCGCCTGAATGGGTGGGGCAAGAGTGCGCTCGTCGTACATTGGCACGCCTCTCACCGAGAAAGCTGCCAACGATGAAGGCACCTGTTATTTTTGCTGCTGAAGTGGCGACAGGGTTGTTTGGTCATCTTGTTGGGGCAATTAGTGGAAGTAGTATTTACCGCAAATCTTCTTTTCTACTCGATAGCTTAGGTAAGCAAATTTTACCTGATTGGTTAACCATCACTGAACAGCCGCATTTAATCGGTGGATTAGCGTCATCGCCATTCGACAGTGAAGGGGTTCGCACCACTGAGCGCAATATTATTGAAAATGGTGTGTTGCAAACGTGGCTAATGACCTCTTATTCAGCCAGAAAGTTAGGCTTGCAAAGTACAGGGCATGCTGGAGGGATCCATAACTGGCGTATTGCTGGTCAGGGGCTGTCATTCGAAGCATTGCTAAAACAAATGGGAACAGGACTGGTTGTTACTGAACTGATGGGGCAAGGGGTCAGTGGGATCACCGGAGATTATTCACGTGGTGCTTCCGGTTTTTGGGTGGAAAATGGTGAGATCCAATATCCTGTCAGCGAGATCACAATAGCAGGTAATTTAAAAGATATGTGGGCAAATATCGTCACGATTGCCGATGATATTGAAACTCGCAGTAATATTCAGTGTGGCTCTGTATTGTTACCTGAAATGAGTATTGCGGGAGAGTAATTTGCTCAAATGAATAAGGCACTCCTTTTGAAGTGCCTTATCAATAAACAGAATAGATTTATTTTTTGCCTGATAAAGTGGCTTCAAGCGCTTTGCCTGCAAAGCCTATCGTGGGAAACCCATTTTTTATTCTGTTAACGTCAGCCTGCTTATTTAATACATTGATGTTATTGCTAAGTTAGGCGATTTTATACCATTAACGATGGTATTCACCCGCGGCTTCTGGCTGATAAATAATTTCGAGTACTCTTACGCGTGTTTCAACACCATTAGGCAATGCCCAACTGATCTCATCATTAACATGCAGACCAAGCAAAGCCGCACCGATTGGCGCCATAACAGAGAGCTGCTCAGCACTATCTTTTAAAGAGGCTGGGTAAACTAAAGTGCGTGTGCGTTCTTCATTGCTAATCAAATCAAGAAAACGCACCGTACTGTTCATTGTGACGACGTCAGCAGGAATTTCCTGTGGTGACAGGATGTCTGCACGATCAAGTTCATCATTCAGTGCGTCAGCAACTGGGGTACCCGCATAAGCTGCTTGTTCCAACAGTGCATCTAGGCGTTCTGCATCTAAATCATTGATAATAATTGTTGGCTTTGTCATACCACACTCCAATAGAGACGTACAAAGCAAACACCCCCCACCCAATAAGGTAGGGGGTGTCGCTGTGATAAAATTGTATAAAATATTAGGCTCTTCAAGCTCCAAAAGGAAGAGATCATGATCACGATCTTTGAGCCAATACTTGTAAAATTATTGATATTTAGTTCATAAATAAATGGTGGATTATACTAGCTTTCATCAAATCCACTTTCGAACAGGTTAATAATCGCGGATAAAGCCTGATCCTCATCAGGGCCGCTAACCTCAATATCAATGGTACTTCCTTGCTCTGAGTCTAACATCAACATCGCAATAACGCTATCGGCCTCAGCCTCAATCTGATTATTATTGCGTAAAATAACCTTAGAGTTAAATTTTTTAACTAATTCATAAAGTAACATTGCCGGCCTAGCATGCATACCAAGCCGGTTTTTTAATGTGATTGTCGCTTTTAAGGTCATTACTTGCGTTTTTCTAGGGTTCTGTGGCGAGATTGTACATTCTTACCACGAGAACGGAAGTAATCAGCTAATTGCTCAGCGACATAGACCGAACGGTGTTTCCCTCCGGTACAGCCGATTGCCACCGTGAGGTAACTACGGTTATTGGTCTCAAGCATAGGCAGCCATAATTCAAGGTAGCTACGTGTTTGATAAATAAAGTTGTGTACCTCTGTGTGCCTATCGAGGAATGCGGCAACAGGGCGATCGAGGCCTGTCATTGGGCGCAATTTCGGATCCCAATGTGGGTTCGGTAAAAAGCGCACATCGAAAACATAGTCTGCATCGATAGGAATACCATGTTTGAAACCAAAAGATTCGAATACCATGGTTAGCTCTCGTTCACGTTTACCCATCAAACGCGTTCTGAGCATCTCGGCTAATTCATGGACTGACATTTCTGAGGTATCAATCACTAAATCAGCGCGTGACCGTAAAGGCTCTAAAAGCTCATTTTCTTCATCGATAGCACTTTCAAGTGACAAGTTTTTGCTCGAAAGTGGATGTAATCTACGAGTATCACTATAGCGGCGAATTAATGTGTTGCGATCGGCATCCAGAAATAGCAATTGCGGCGAAAAGCTAGAAGGTAATCTACCTAAAGCCTCTTCAAAGATTTCTGGGTTGTCAGGCATATTACGCACATCAATGCTCACAGCAGCTGAAATATTACGATCTGCGAGTGAATTGGCCAGTTCTGGAAGCAGCACAACCGGCAGGTTATCCACACAATAGAAACCCATATCTTCCAGCGCACGTAAGGCAACGGATTTTCCCGAACCGGAACGGCCGCTGACAATCATCAGCACCATGAGCTAACTCCCTTTTGTTTCTTTTCGGTGATCATAGGACCCCGATAGTTGAATAGATCGTTTGCTTACTTATCAGAACATCACAGTCTATGTCAGTACAGCTATATAGAAAATATCAAAATTTCATAGACATGTAACCCTGTGATGACGAAGTTATTTAATTATAGGCTACTCAGTAATAATACTATATAACTCTGCATCGCTTTGTGCCGATCTCAGACGCTTACAAAGAGATTTGTCGGCTAATTTTTTCGCGATTAATGATAAAGTGTGTAGATGCGTTTTACACTGATCTGCGGGCACTAATAGCGCAAAAAGCAGATCAACAGGTTGGTTATCAATGGCATCGAAGGCGATTGGCTCTTCCAGATGCAAAAAAACACCAACAGCTTGTGTATGTTCACCTTCTGCTAGCTTGCCGTGAGGGATGGCGATTCCTCCGCCAATACCTGTTGTTCCTACTTTTTCTCTGGTGAGTAAAGCTTCAAATACCGTGTTTTCCGGTAATCCCAACTCTGCGGCAGCCAGTTCACTAATAATCTCAAGTGCTCTTTTTTTACTAGTACAAGTAAGGTTATTGCGTGTACAAGCTGAAGATAATACGGCGCTTAATTGGATTTCTATATCACTGTTCATTTTATTGTTCACTTAGGACTACAAAACCAGATGGTGTATGCCACCATCTGGTTTAAGCCATTTATTAGTTATACACCACAGTATGATTTGGGATTGTTGTTAACAAACTGAGAACGCATACTGTTGTTCGCGTTGTTTCATACGTTGAAAACCAACCGTTTGGCTTTCGACGCTTATTTTTACAATCCCTAATGACCGCCACTAAACATTGAAGGTCTGGTGAAGGCCTGAAATCAACCTGTGATTTCACCATAAATGTATTAGTGTTGTCTCAGTTTTTCTTTATGTTTAGTTAATTGGCGTGACAGTTTGTCTACCAGTTGGTCAATTGCAGCGTACATATCACTTTCTTCCGCTGACGCATGGAGTTCAGCACCATTAACCTGCACAGTTGCTTCAGCAATTTGCTGAACTTTTTCAACTTTCAGAATGACTTGAATACCGTTAATGCGATCAAACAATTGTTCCAATTTTCTGATCTTTTTCTCAACAGTTTCACGTAATGCAGGGGTGACTTCAATATTGTGTCCAGTAATCTGAAATTCCATACAACCTTCCTTATTTTATCAATTAAACCAACTGTTTGCGTTGGTTTGAGGGCGGAATAGATAACGATTCACGGTACTTAGCGACAGTTCGACGTGCAACCTGAATGCCCTGTTCGGCTAGCATGCTTGTCAATTTACTGTCACTTAATGGTTTTGCTGGGTTTTCAGCAGCAACCAGTTTTTTCACTAACGCACGTATTGCCGTTGAAGAGGCTTCACCTCCTGTATCGGTACTGACGTGGCTAGAGAAAAAATACTTCAACTCGAAAATTCCTCGCGGGCTATGGAGAAACTTTTGAGTTGTCACTCTCGAAATCGTTGATTCGTGCATATCCACTTGATAAGCAATATCTGCCAATATCATGGGTTTCATGTACTCTTCACCGAACTCAAAGAATTCTTGTTGTTGCTCTACAATACAAGTCGCCACTTTTAACAAAGTTTCATTACGGCTTTCTAAGCTTTTTATCAGCCATTTGGCATCTTGTAAGTGACTACGAATATATTGTGAATCACTTTCGTTCACGGAATCTTTTATCAAAGAAGCATAGTGATTATTGATACCTAATTTAGGGATGCTATCTGTATTTAATTCAACTTGCCAGTGCCCGTTGATTTTTTTCACCAAAACATCGGGAATAACATATTCCGACTCTCCGGTATTGATAGATTGGCCCGGTTTAGGGTTCAACGTCAATATCAGGTCAATAGCGGTTTTTAAAGCATCCTCTTTTAGACGGGTGAGTTTACTGAGCTGGCGAAAATCACGATTAGCCAGTAAATCAATATGTTGACTAATAATCAACCGAGCCTCATCTAGCCCGTCAGTATCTTTTGGGTAAAGGGATAGCTGGATCAATAAGCACTCTTTTAGATCTTGTGCTGCCACACCAAGCGGATCAAAATGCTGAATGCGTTTTAAAACAGCGACCACTTCTTCAAGTGTGATATCTGGGTTATTGATACCTTCGTGGATCTCTTTTATTGGCGTTGTCAGATAGCCAGAATCATCAATTGAGTCAATAATCGCGGTAGCAATCGCTCTGTCTGTGTCTGTAAAAGGCGTTAATTCAGATTGCCATAACAAATAGTCTTGCAGCGTCTGTGTGGTTTCCCCTTGATAGACGGGTAACTCATCAAAGCTATAGTCATTATTTGTACCCGATGGCGTACCCGCAGTATAAATTTCATCCCAATTCGCATCCAAAGGAAGCTCATCTGGCATATCACTTTTTTCAAGGGCATCTTTAGTATCGATTTCACTGCTGTCAGTATGAATATCGAGACTATCAAGGGAGTCTAAGTCAGAGGTGTTTTCTTCTTGTTCCAGAAGCGGGTTAGTTTCTAGGGCGAGTTGGATCTCTTGTTGTAGCTCAAGCGTAGAAAGTTGCAACAGACGGATAGCCTGTTGCAATTGAGGAGTCATTGCAAGTTGTTGACTGATTCTGAGCTGCAAACTTTGCTTCATGAATGTGCTTTTATCTCCACCTCAATTGAATGCTTAACCAATGACTTACAACCGGAAACCTTCCCCTAAATATACCCGTTTTACTTGTTCGTTTTCTAGGATCATTTCAGGTGTGCCATGAGCAATTAAGTGCCCTTGACTGACAATATAGGCTCTTTCACAAACATCGAGCGTTTCACGTACGTTATGGTCAGTGATGAGTACTCCTAAGCCATAATCACGTAAATGTTGGATAATTTTTTTAATATCTAATACCGAAATCGGGTCAACACCTGCAAACGGTTCATCTAATAGAATAAATTTCGGGTTTGCTGCTAATGCACGAGCAATCTCTACGCGGCGACGTTCCCCACCAGACAACGATTGGCCAATGCTATCACGCAAATGGGTAATGCTAAATTCTTCCATTAACTCTTCTGCACGCTCTTTGCGTTGCTCAGTGTTGAGGTCATGGCGTATTTCTAGCACTGCCATTAGATTATCATAAACACTCAAACGACGGAAAATCGACGCCTCTTGAGGAAGATAGCCAATACCACGGCGCGCACGTTCATGAAGCGGAAGGAGACTAATATCTTCACCATCAATGGTAATTTTGCCTGCATCCCGCTGGACGATGCCGACGACCATATAAAAGGTGGTCGTTTTTCCCGCACCATTAGGGCCTAAAAGACCAACAATTTCGCCAGATTTCACCTCAAGGCTAACATCTTCAACGACCTTGCGTTTTTTATAGGCTTTTGCCAGATTCTCTGCGGTTAATGTCGCCATAACGATTATTTACTCTTTCCGTTGTTTGCCGCTGGGCCTTTTTCTTGTAGCTGTGATGGCAATAATACTGTCGTGACACGTTTCCCTTTGTCACTAAACGCTTCCATTTGCTGCGTTGGCACGATATAGGTGATCTTATCACCTTTAATATTACTGTCTAACTGCTCAAGATAAGCATTGCCAGTTAATGTGAGGAGCTCTTTATCCACCTCATAGCGTGCTTTTGACGCTCGGCCTTTAATTGGCTTACCATCATCTTGTAATTGATAGAAGGTCACTGGGTTACCAAACGCTTCTATCGTAATTTTATCTGAATTACTGCTAGGGCGCGTCACAACCACCTTATTTGCTCGGATATCAATAGAGCCTTGCTTAATAACGACATCATCAGTAAATGTGGTGACATTTTTTTCTAAATCAAGGGATTGCTTGACTGAATTAATCGTCATTGGCTGTTGCGTGTCAGTTTTTAATGCAGAAGCTGGTACGCTAAGAGCAAAAATTGCGCTGGCAACGGCTCCTTGAATAAAACGCTTTTTATTTACTTGATTCATTTTTTTGCTCTTCTTTTTGTAGCACGTAATGTGTTTTTACATCTTCAATTAACTCTGCGGTTCTTGAGCGCAGGTTACCGCGCATTTTTAGACCGGTAGAATTAAGGCCTTGCCCGATAATAGTGACTTTGTCATCTGATGAAACATCTTGTGTTATCAGGTTAACGACGGCACTTTGGGTTGAAATCCGTTGGATTTGGGAATCCGGGCTTAAACTATCGGCCTGTACATCGTTATACAGATAGAGCACTCTATCATTTGTTAACTTGGCTTTTAGCGCCCGTACAGTCCAAGTGGGTACACCGACTTCGTTGTATGTTGTTAAAACAGGGTTAGCAAACCAAGTGATTTTTTCAGCCGTATAATTATCAATTTTATCTGATACTAATTTATAGGCCAAATCACCCGCTGGATTATAGACAAATGTCACTGAATCATCGGTTTGATAATTAGGTTGGCTGTTATCAAGGACACTGTTTGTGGGCGTGTCTGTGTCAAGACCGGCAAGGTTCCAGCCGATCAGACCAAGTGCTATCAATGATAACAGGATAATTAACCACTTTTTAGCGTTACTCATGGGTGTCTTTATTCTTTAAATCGATAAGCCTTTAGCTTCTTCCAGTTTATTTTGCGCTAGAAGGATGAGGTCGCAAAGTTCACGTACCGCCCCTTTACCCCCACCAAGACGTGTGACGTAATCTGCCTTTGGTAGTAATAATGGATGTGCATCAGCAACCGCTGCCGATAGCCCAACTTTTGCCATAACAGGCCAATCAATAAGGTCATCCCCAATATAGGCCGCTTCTTCTTCTGTTATCTTCAGTGTATCTAACAGTTCATGATACGCCAAAAGCTTATCGCTTTGACCTTGGTAAAGATATGTAATCCCTAATGTCTTCGCGCGATCTTCAAGCAATTTGGCTTTTCGACCGGTGATAATCGCCACTTCGATACCAGAGGTGAGTAAGCAGCGAATACCGTATCCATCACGGACATTGAAGGCTTTGAGTTCTTCGCCGTTATTACCCATATAAATCAGTCCGTCAGACATAACACCATCGACATCACAGATTAATAATTTAACTTTAGCGGCTTTCTGCAATACTGTCTCGGCGACTGGGCCATAACAGGTATCCTGATAGTGCGGATCCATAATCATTCCTTTTTATACCACGCCTGCTTGTAAGAGGTCGTGCATATGCAAGACACCCACTAATTTATTACCTTCAGCAACCATTAACGAAGTAATATGTTTAGACTGCATTAGGTTGAGTGCTTCTACTGCTAGCATATTCTGTGACACTCTAATTCCACCACGGGTCATTACATCGGCGATTTTGGCATTATTAAGATCGATGCCCATGTCGAAAATACGACGCAAATCACCGTCGGTAAAAATACCAGCAATATTCATTTCGTCATCACAAATAACCGTCATCCCCAATTTTTTGCGAGTAATCTCAATTAAAGCTTCACGTAACGTTGCTGTTTGAGGAATATGCGGAATATCATCGCCAACGTTCATTAAATCACGAACTAGTAGTAAAAGTTTGCGCCCTAGTGCGCCACCTGGGTGGGAAAGGGCGAAATCTTCTGGCGTAAAGCCTCTTGCCGTCAGTAGCGCAATAGCTAAAGCATCCCCCATTACCAGCGTTGCTGTTGTACTGGTGGTTGGTGCAAGTCCCAGTGGGCAAGCTTCTTTTGGTACTTTGATGCATAGATGGATATCTGCATATTTGCCCATACTGCTATTGGGATTATTGGTCATACAGATCAGCGGAACTTTAATTCGCTTTAAAACAGGCAGCAGCGCAAGGATCTCACTTGACTCTCCTGAATTAGAAATCGCCAATACAATATCTTTATTGGTGATCATCCCTAAGTCACCATGGCTGGCTTCTCCGGGGTGAACAAAGAAAGAAGGGGTACCTGTGCTGGCTAATGTTGCTGCAATTTTTCGCCCAATATGTCCCGATTTCCCCATGCCCATCACAACAACCTTCCCTTGGCAGGCAAAAATGCGCTGGCAAGCGTGAGTAAAGTCATCGTTGATATATTGTTCTAAGTTTTTTAGGCCTTCACTTTCGATATGGAGAACTTCTTTGCCTACTTGCTGAAAATCGATGTTTGACATTTTCTGTTCCATGCGTAGCTTTTCAGTTAATCGGATTAGCGAGCGCGAATTGTATAACGAATACTTACTATCAGTAAGTGCTTTGTCAAATTAGTCGAATATTCATTGTACTTTAATGAATACTAACGGTGTTGTGATTAACAAAAACTTAAGTCAAAAAGCGCTTTGCATTTATTAGCATCATAAACCAAATAAAAGATGATAAACTTTAGTATTCTCAAACGATAACAAATTTTTAAAGTCTAAGAGCTATCTGCTTTAATTGCGTAAAAATCTGGTTAACTATAAGTCGTTGAACTGTTTTATGTTCCTTTTAGTTATATAAATACACATTTTGAACATCAACAGACATATTTCGAACGTTATAATACTATAAATACAATCAGATGCGATATTAGACGATTTTCGGTTTATCTTTCTGTAAGATCGTGCTCTTGGTGCGTCTAAAAGACAAAATTCATGGTGTAATGAGCTATCAAACAAATGCAAGCACAGACAGACAACTTAATTGAAGTACGTAACATGTCTTTTACCCGTGGTAGTCGGAAAATATTCGAGGATATTAACCTAACCGTACCACGCGGTAAGATAACGGCAATTATGGGGCCTTCAGGGATTGGTAAAACCACCTTATTACGTCTCATTGGTGGTCAGTTACGCCCAGAACAAGGTGAAATTTGGTTTGATGGTGATAATATTCCAGCGTTATCACGTTCAAAATTGTACCAGTCGCGTAAAAAGATGAGCATGCTTTTCCAGTCTGGTGCGCTGTTTACGGATATGAATGTGTTCAATAACGTCGCATTTCCGCTGCGTGAACATACCAACTTACCTGAGTCATTGATCCACACAACGGTGATGATGAAACTAGAGGCGGTTGGTTTGCGTGGTGCTGCGAAATTGATGCCTTCAGAGTTATCAGGCGGGATGGCAAGACGAGCTGCATTAGCTCGAGCGATTGCACTTGATCCTGAACTGATCATGTTTGATGAGCCTTTCGTTGGACAAGACCCCATTACGATGGGAGTTTTGGTCAAATTGATTGATGAGCTTAATCAGGCGTTAGGCGTGACTTGTGTTGTGGTTTCTCACGATGTTCCTGAAGTACTGAGCATTGCGGATAAAGCCTATATTGTGGCTCAGCAGCATGTGATTGCGAAAGGAACGGGGGATGAACTACGTAACAACCAAGACCCGCGTGTTAGGCAGTTTTTAGATGGTATTGCTGACGGGCCTGTACCGTTCCGTTTCCCCGCCAATGATTATCTGGCTGATTTATTAGGGTAAAATAAGATGATAGTAGAGGCAATTGCTGCCCTCGGACGTCGGTGGATTGAAATTTTTTCGGCCTTTGGGCGAGCGGGTTATATGCTATTTCGCTCATTAATTGGGAAACCTGAGTTTTCCAAGCAGTGGCCATTATTAATTAAGCAGTTATATGCTGTTGGTGTGCAATCACTCTTGATTGTCGCTGTCTCAGGGCTATTTATTGGTATGGTGCTTGGGTTACAGGGCTATTTAGTTCTGACAACGTTTAGCGCAGAAGCCAGCCTTGGTATGATGGTGGCACTATCTTTGTTGCGTGAACTTGGTCCGGTTGTGACAGCCCTTTTGTTTGCAGGGCGGGCAGGCTCTGCATTGACGGCTGAAATTGGCTTAATGAAAGCAACAGAACAAATTTCTAGCCTTGAAATGATGGCGGTGGATCCTCTTCGTCGAGTGATAGCACCGCGTTTTTGGGCTGGTTTTATTAGCATGCCATTGCTATCACTGATATTTGTTGCAGTAGGTATCCTAGGTGGTGCATTGGTTGGCGTTGATTGGAAAGGGATTGATGAAGGGTTCTTTTGGGCCTCAATGCAATCCTCCGTTGATTGGCGGATGGACATTGTAAATTGCTTTATCAAGAGCTTAGTGTTTGCCATAACGGTGACTTGGATTGCGTTGTTCAACGGCTATGATGCTATCCCAACATCGGAAGGGATTAGCCAAGCGACAACACGAACCGTGGTCCATGCATCGTTAGCGGTTCTTGGTCTAGATTTTGTACTTACAGCACTGATGTTTGGGAACTAAGTCATGCAAAGTAAAAAAAGTGAAGTATGGGTAGGTTGTTTTATATTGCTAGCGATTGCGGCAATTATTTTTCTGTGCCTAAAAGTGGCGGATATAAAATCGCTCGGTAGCCAATCGACTTATCAGATTTCGGCCTCTTTTGAAAATATTGGTGGCTTAAAAGAAGGTTCCCCAGTGAAAGTGGGGGGCGTTGTGATTGGGCGCGTTGCTAGCATTACGCTTAACAAAGAGACCTATGTGCCTGATGTTAAAATTGACCTACTAAGTGAATATAATAATATTCCTGATACCAGCTCATTATCTATTCGTACTTCCGGCTTACTCGGTGAGCAATATATTGCGATGAATATCGGGCCCTATGGTGAAGGTCTCGATGCAGAATTATTGAAAGATGGTGGACGTATTGAAGATACCAAACCTGCGATGGTTTTAGAGGATTTGATAGGTCAATTCTTGTATAAGAGCGGCGATAGCCAAGGCGCTGAATCTCAACCTGCTCCTGCTGCTAATTGATTCGATGTTAAGACGAATTTAGAAGGAATAACTTATGTTTAAGCGCTTAATGATGATAGCAATGTTAGCGATTGCACCATTTGCAATGGCGATAGATCAAACCAACCCGTATAAGCTGATGGATGAAGCGGCTGAAAAAACCTTTACCCGTTTAAAGAATGAGCAGCCGCAAATTCGTAAAGACCCTAACTACCTGAGAACTATTGTTCGTGAAGAATTATTGCCATATGTACAAATTAAATATGCAGGGGCTTTAGTCTTAGGCACTTACTACAAGAACGCGACGCCTGCGCAGCGTGACGCTTACTTTACTGCTTTCGAAGCGTATCTTGAGCAAGTTTATGGTCAAGCACTCGCGATGTACCATGGTCAAACTTATCAGATAGCACCAGAGCAACCTATTGGGAATAAAAACATTGTTGCTATTCGAGTCACCATCATAGATCCAAATGGCCGTCCACCAGTACGCCTTGATTTCCAATGGCGCAAAAACAGTAAAACAGGTAACTGGCAGGCCTATGATATGATTGCAGAGGGCGTCAGTATGATCACGACCAAACAAAACGAATGGGGTGATATCCTGCGTAAACAAGGCATTGATGGCTTAACAAAACAGTTAGAAATCAGTGCGAAAGCACCTATTACGCTGGAAGAGAAATAATCAAATGAGTCATGATCTTACGTGGGAAAAGTCATCATCGGCATTGTTACTGTCCGGCACATTAGGCCGAGACTCTTTGCTGGTGTTCTGGGAAAAGCGAAAATCATTACTTGCTGAGGTTGAGCAAATCGATGTTTCGGGCTTGGAACACGTTGATTCAACAGGGCTAGCAATGCTAGTGCGCCTAAAAGGCGAATTGGCAACAGAAAAACGCTCACTGAAGATAGTCGGTATGAGTGATAATCTAACAACCTTGATGGAGCTTTATGGTGTTAAGTCATTATTGCTAAGTTAAGGTCAGTTTGTGTAAAGAAAGGCGCCTCTGCGTGTTTTTGTGCACCAGAGGCGTTTTCTTTGGTTTAAGAATTGTGACGGATCCTTTAGGATAGACGTCTATTTATACCCGTAACCAATGATTATAAAATTGAGTCATATATGGAACCCAACGAAATAAAACAAGTATTGATGGATAAGCTATCTCTGGATGAGGTAATTGTTAATGGTGATGGCAGCCACTTTCAGGTTATTGCCGTCGGTGCCATGTTTGAAAATATGAGCAGAGTCAAACAGCAACAAGCTGTTTATGCCCCTTTAATGGAGTATATCGCGGATAATCGTATTCATGCGCTTTCAATAAAAGCATATACCCCAGCAGAGTGGGCTCGCGACCGCAAGCTAAACGGTTTTTGATAAAAAATCCGCGAACAGTATTTAAAATCTATACTCCAAATATTTCACGTTGCCTGTCGTCGCTCAATAAAAGGAAGTTCTAGCAAGCCACTGGACTAAGGAAGTCGATTACATCCGCAACTTGAAGTATGGCGAGTGTGAATACGAGAGTAACCGAATGGATAAATTTTTAGTTAAAGGGCCTACCCGCTTAGAAGGTGAGGTAACAATTTCTGGTGCGAAAAATGCCGCATTACCAATTCTGTTCGCTGCGCTGTTGGCTGAAGAGCCGGTAGAGATCCAAAATGTACCTAAGCTTAGGGATATCGATACAACGATTAAGTTGCTGAATCAACTCGGAACGAAAGTTGAACGTAATGGTTCCATTTATGTTGATGCCAGAAATGTCACTGAATACTGTGCACCTTATGATCTGGTCAAAACCATGCGTGCTTCCATTTGGGCTCTCGCACCGCTAGTCGCTCGTTTTGGTCACGGGGAAGTTTCTTTACCGGGAGGCTGCGCGATTGGCGCTCGTCCTGTTGACCTACATATCTCAGGCTTAGAGCAGCTCGGCGCGCACATTATCCTAGAAGACGGCTATGTGAAAGCGACGGTTGATGGGCGTTTAAAAGGCGCTTGTATTGTCATGGATAAAGTGAGTGTTGGCGCTACGGTGACTATTATGACCGCGGCAACATTAGCTGAGGGCACGACAACTATTGAGAATGCCGCTCGCGAGCCAGAAATTGAAGATACGGCTAATTTCTTAAATACATTAGGTGCCAAAATTACCGGTGCTGGTACTGACCGCATTGTTATTGAAGGGGTTGAGCGCCTAGGTGGTGGTACCTATCGTGTACTGCCTGATCGTATTGAAACAGGTACTTTCCTTATTGCAGCAGCAGTTTCAAAAGGGAAAGTGGTTTGCCGTAACGCTCGTCCAGATACACTAGATGCCGTTTTGGCGAAGCTGCGCGAAGCAGGTGCTAAAATTGAGGTAGGCGAAGATTGGATCAGTCTTGATATGCAAGGCAAACGCCCTAAAGCGGTTACTTTGCGTACTGCACCGCATCCTGGCTTCCCAACAGATATGCAGGCTCAATTTAGCCTATTGAATTTAGTGGCTGAGGGTGCAGGGATGATCACAGAAACAATTTTTGAAAATCGTTTCATGCATATTCCTGAATTAATTCGTATGGGCGCGCATGCTGAAATCGAAAGTAATACTGTGTTATGCCATGGTGTGGAAAAGCTAACTGGAGCACAAGTCATGGCGACAGATTTGCGTGCATCAGCAAGCTTAGTCATTGCAGGTTGTATCGCGGAAGGTACTACAACGGTTGATCGTATCTATCATATTGACCGCGGATATGAGCATATTGAAGATAAGCTGCGTGGTTTAGGCGCGAATATCGAACGGATCAAATCTGACGATTAATTCGTGGATGAGAGCGATAAGATAAACATAAAAAGTTGTTCAAATTGAACAACTTTTTTTTGTATTGCTGTGGGGGAGACTCTCAGAAAATAGCCTAGCCCGCTTGCCCTTCAGGTATCTCTTCGATGATCACATCGACATCTTTTACTTCACCATCACGTAAGATTTTTACTGGTACTTTGCTACCGGGGCGGATCTCTGCCACTAAGTCCATCGTTTCAGCGGCTGATATTGCAGGCTTATTATCGACGGATAAAATAATATCCCCTTGGAGAATGCCGGATTTAGCCGCTGGGCCATTGGGAGCAACTTGGAAAACGCGCAAACCTTTAATCTGATCGATATTGTTGTTGTTGGTTCTAATTTGCGGTAATTCACGTGCGGTGATCCCAATATAACCTCGGATCACTCGTCCATCACGGATCAGTTTTTCCATAATTTTTGTAGCCAGTGCTGTTGGGATAGCAAAACTTAGGCCTTCTGAACTAACCCCTTGGCCTGCACTGAACGAAAGCGTGTTAATACCGACAAGCTCTCCTTCGCTATTAATCAAAGCTCCCCCTGAATTACCTGAATTAATCGATGCATCGGTTTGTAAAAAATTTTGCCTCCGAGTGGAGCTTAACCCTACACGACCTGTTGCACTGATAATCCCTTGGGTGACGGTTTGACCAATATTATATGGGTTGCCGATAGCGAGCACGACATCGCCTACATGGGTGACGCGGAATTTATTAATTGGGATAACGGGAAGATTTTCTGCATCAATTTTTAGTACAGCTAAATCAGTCAGAGCATCCGAGCCAACTAATAGCGCATCAAAAATAGAGCCATCCTGTAAGGCGACTAAGATTTGATCAGGGTTATCAACCACATGCTTATTGGTGATGATATAGCCATTTGAACTCATGATCACACCCGAGCCAAGTGATTTCAATTCGCGGCCTGATTGAGAAAAACTGCCTTTTGAGCTGCTATAAACATAAACAACGGCTGGAGCGGCTTTACGCACAGCCTTATTATAACTGACAGGTTCGCTATCTATTTTACCATAAAGCAAATCTGCTAAGCCTTGAGGACGTAGGGAAGGAACCGCAACGATAATAATCATAGCGATTAATAGGCCTAGCATTGCTGCCCAGATAAGCTTTTTCACCATAAGATATCGAATTATTCAGGTTGTTGATGTTAATAAAGGGAACTTGAGCATAACATAAAAAAACAGGCACAGCAGTTTGTCCTGTACCTGTTTTGATCTTTTACAACAATTTTGTGTAACGCTCTAAATATTTCGAGTTAAAGGAAGCCATATGTAACCGACATTCACTCGAAGTACAGAGGGCTAATTAGTTTTTCATCAACAGATATAAGGTTTCACCACCACGCAGAACCTTCATAGCAAGTACTGGTGGTTTAGCATCAATGACTTTACGGAACTGTTCGATGGTTTCGACACGAACATCGTTTACACCGTAAATGAGGTCACCTTTCACTAAACCGACAGCCGCTGCTGGTGATTTAGGTGTTACGTTATCGATCTGTACACCTTTGGTGTTATTAACTGTTGCGTTAGATAATGTTGCACCAAGTAATGATTCACTCAGTTTTTCCGCTTTAGTGGCTTCGCCTTCATTGTTTTCTAAAACCACTTTAACATCCATTGGTTTTCCTGAACGGATCAAACCAATCGTGATCTCTTTACCAATCTGGCTAGTACCAATTTTGGCTCTCAGCTCAGCAAAGCTGTTGATACGTTTACCATCAACAGATACGAGGACGTCGCCTGATTTAATGCCTGCTTTTGCGGCAGAAGATTTAGGCAGAACTTCACTGACGAATGCGCCGCGTTGAGCATCGATATTAAAGGCTTTAGCAATATCTGAATTCATTTCGGTGCCTTTAATACCCAAAATACCGCGTCTTACTTCACCGTGCTTAATTAACTGCTCACTGAGGTTTTTCGCCATATTACTTGGGATAGCGAAGCCGATACCGATGTTACCACCGCCCGGAGCTAAGATTGCGGTATTGATACCAATCAATTCACCGTTTAAGTTAACCAGAGCACCACCGGAGTTACCGCGGTTGATAGAAGCATCGGTTTGGATAAAGTTTTCTAACCCTTCAAGGTTTAAACCACTACGACCCAGTGCCGAAATGATACCTGAAGTCGCTGTTTGCCCTAAACCAAATGGGTTACCAACGGCAACGGCAAAGTCACCAACACGGAGTTTATCTGAATCTGCCATGCTAACGGCGGTAAGGTTTTTGATATCTTTCGCATTGGTGATTTTCAGTAACGCAATATCGGTTTGCGCGTCTTTACCAATGAGTTTGACATCAATTTCACGCCCATCATTCAGTTGGATTTGGATCTTATCCGCGCCATCAATCACGTGATTATTCGTTAAAATGTAGCCTTGTTGTGCGTCAATAATAACGCCAGAGCCTAAGCCCTCAAATGGCCTAACACTTTGTTGTTGTGAAGGGATATTTGGGCCAAAGAAGAATTTTAATTCTTCTGGGATCTGCTGATTTTGAACGCGCGTACCAGAAACATGGATATTCACCACCGCTGGCAGTACTTTTTCAAGCATAGGTGCCAAGCTTGGCATATTTTGGCTTTGTGCCGTTGCTGGTAATGTCGCAGGCAAAGCAGCACTGCTAATTGAAGGTAAAATTGAAAGGGATAACCCTAGGCTCATTGCGACTGCAGTGAGAAAGAAATTTTTTCTTTTCATCATTCCGTAGATTCTCTCAAGAATAAAATTTATCAGGTTGTAGCCTTGCTACACCAATCAGGATATTTTTCTCATATCAGATTTGATTTTACTGATAACTATGACCATGGATTATGCGCAAAAGTTCATACAACGGGTAGCGGTTATCCATTATTTTACATCTATTTACATGTATTGTAGATGAGGACTTAATTTCTATACAGTTTTGAAATAAAAAGAAATATTTAATATGAAACGATATATTGTGAAATAGAGTTAACTGATTAATTTACAGCAGCAAACTCGTTGGTTTAGTGTAAATAGAAAATGATATTTGGTATCCACCAGCAAATTGCTTTGCTGGTGGTTCGACTCGTTATATTTTAAGTTGCAGCTTGCTGTATGAAGCTATTGTTCGCGCGCTGCCCCTCAAATACTTTAGAGCATAAATGAATAATTACTTCTCTTTTTCGTCAATAGGACGGAATAACCCTGATGCCCCATCGGAATAATCTCTTGGTGGCATTTTGACGGGTGCTTGGTCATTATCCGCTTCTGATTCTGTTAAGCGATAATTGAACGGGTTATCTTGCGCTGGCATATCTGGCATTAACTCAGATGAGCTTTGAGCCATATGCTGATATAGCTGACGATAATCACGAGCCATATTATCAAGTAATTCTGCACTGCGAGCAAAATGACCGACTAGCTCCTTACGGTACTCTTCTAGCTCAGTGTTTTTCTTGTCTAATTCAGCTTGTGCTGTTTTTTGTTGACGAAGTTTTGGGTTCCCATAACGGACAACTAATGCGCCGATGATGAAACCAATAACTAATCCAATTAGTGCATACTCCCAGGTCATGCTGACTCCTTCGTTTACTTCACTGTTCGCAGAAATTAAGCTTGGCTACTTATAACTATACCTGTTAATCACTAAAGAGTGGAATACTAAGGTGAAATTCCTTACTCTATTTAGCATTCGTTAACTAGACGTTAAATAATAAATGAATCTGGTTATAATAAGGGCAGTGTATACCATATAACGGTAAAAAAACCGAAAATTTTTTAAGGATTATTCAGTTAATGTCGCCGATGTCTCCTACTATGCGTTATCAGCAGGCTCTTGCTGAAGGTCACTACCAGCCTGATGACGTACAAAAACGTGCTGTAGAGCGTTTAGATGAAATTTATCAGCAACTGATCGCGTCATCCTCTTCAAATGAACAAAAGGAAAAGCCTTCTGGGTTGAAAATGCGCTTAGAACGTCTACTAGGCAAAAAGCATGCTGCTGTGACTGAACCTGTACAAGGGTTATACATGTGGGGGGGAGTTGGTCGAGGTAAAACTTGGCTTATGGATATGTTTTATGAAAGTTTACCGGGAAACCGGAAACTTCGTTTGCATTTTCATCGGTTTATGAAAAAAGTCCAAGAAGACTTGATGGCTCTGCAAGGTCAAGAAAACCCGCTAGATATTATTGCTGATGAGTTTAAAAAACAGACGGATGTCCTTTGTTTTGACGAGTTTTTTGTCTCTGATATCACGGATGCGATGATTTTAGGCACATTGCTTGAGGGGCTATTTGCCCGAGGCATCACGCTTATTGCGACATCCAATATTATCCCTGATGAGCTGTATCGTAATGGTCTGCAACGCGCTCGTTTTCTACCTGCAATTGAACAAATTAAAAAATATTGCGAAGTGATGAATGTTGATGCTGGGGTTGATTATCGGCTAAGAACATTAACTCAGGCTCATCTTTTCCTCTCTCCAATAAATGAAGAAAATCGCCAGCATCTCAATGAAATTTTCGTGAAGCTGGCAGGTAAGCAAGGCGAACAACAACCTGTATTAGAAGTGAATCATCGCAAAATGCAGGCTATCAGCAGCGCAGAAGGGGTACTTGCGATTGGTTTTAAAGCATTGTGTGATGAGCCTCGTAGCCAAAATGACTATATTTATCTAGCCAATTGTTATCACACTGTCATTTTATATGATGTGCCAGCGTTAGATTCCAAACAAGAAAATGCAGCACGGCGATTTTTGGCGTTAGTGGATGAGTTTTATGAGCGTAAGGTTAAGTTGATCATTAACGCACAGGTGCCGATGGAATCGCTGTACCAAGGTAATTTATTAGCCTTTGAATATCAGCGCTGCCTTTCTCGTTTACAGGAAATGCAAAGCGAAGAGTATTTAAAGATTCCGCATTTGGCTTAAGTCGATTAAATGCCGGCATGCTATTCGCACAAAAAAGAAGCAGTTCACCGCGTGGTGAAAAAAAATGTGTTTTGGGGTCGATTTTTATTGCTGACTTCTCTATAATCTTGCGACCCCACGTTACAGCGATATTTTCTTATTTCCCAAGAAATATCGCATAATGCCGGCTAGGCTGCTCGAAGGGGTAGGTTTGCTGGACAAGAGTCGTGTGAACCTCACAAAGCTTATGAACATGAGTGTTCACCAACGTGTAACTTCAATATTGGGTAAGTTTTAATGAAAACTTTTACAGCTAAACCAGAGACCGTAAAACGCGACTGGTACGTTGTTGATGCAGATGGCAAAACTTTAGGTCGTCTTGCAACTGAATTGGCTCGCCGTCTGCGCGGTAAGCATAAAGCGGAATATACTCCGCACGTGGATACTGGTGATTATATCATCGTTCTGAATGCAGAAAAAATTGCTGTTACCGGCAATAAGCGCGAAGACAAAATCTACTATCGCCACACAGGCCATGTAGGTGGAATTAAGCAAGCGACTTTCGAAGAAATGATTGCTCGCAGTCCTGAGCGTGTGATTGAAATCGCGGTTAAAGGCATGTTGCCAAAAGGGCCTCTGGGTCGTGCAATGTACCGTAAACTGAAAGTTTACGCAGGTAACGAGCACAACCACGCGGCACAACAACCGCAAGTTCTTGACATTTAATCGGGATTATAGGCAATGGCTGAAAATCAATACTACGGCACTGGTCGCCGCAAAAGCTCTTCCGCTCGTGTCTTCATTAAGCCAGGTAGCGGTAACATCACAATCAATCAGCGTACACTGGAACAGTACTTTGGCCGCGAAACTGCGCGCATGGTCGTTCGTCAGCCGCTAGAGTTGGTTGAAATGTTGGAAAAACTGGATCTGTACATCACTGTTAAAGGTGGTGGTATTTCAGGTCAGGCAGGCGCAATCCGTCACGGTATCACTCGTGCACTGATGGCTTATGATGAGACTCTTCGTTCTGATCTGCGTAAAGCTGGTTTCGTTACCCGTGATGCGCGTTCTGTTGAACGTAAAAAAGTTGGTCTACGCAAAGCACGTCGTCGTCCACAGTTCTCCAAACGTTAATTTGTTGCCCTTTGGGCATAAAATTGATGACAAAACCCGTCTTTATGGCGGGTTTTTTATTGTCTTGAATTTATCGTTGTGGGGGAGCGGATCTTTTAGGGGAATGGTATCCAATATGTTGTAACGCTTTATCTTTTTAGGCTGGAAGAGATTGAATATTATTTATTGTGGTGAAAAAGGGTAAGTGATTCGCTAATATAAATCTATTGCATATAAAAATTATGCAAACAGTATATTGTTAGTCTCAATTACTGATCTTTAGGTAATTTACTCACTTTTGAGAAAAACCATTTTCTTTCTGAAAGTGATAACTTTAGAGTTAACTTCAAGGTTTATATGCTAGTAAGTTTTCATTAAGTATGTTAATGCTCTATTTTTTATGTTTTTATTTGTCTTAAAAGACATTTAGTTATGATTTTTTCATCAACATCCCCCTAAGTTGCACAAAATCTGCTAGAATATGCGACTGCTTTTTATTTTCTTATTTCTCGCAGCATTATTGCGAGAGGGTTGTGCTGGCTTTCAATATGGATAAATGAGAGTTTTAGCACAGGGGATTTTAAAATGAGCGGGCTCGTAATTATTAAAAAACTTATTACAGTTTAGTTCATTTTTATGCAACTTGGAGGTTTTAATGGCTGTCGCTCCTAACAAACGTTCGGTAATGACATTATTTTCAGGGCCAACCGACATCTTTAGTCATCAAGTCCGTATCGTTTTGGCTGAGAAAGGGGTTAGCGTTGAGATTGAACATGTCGAACAAGGTCATCTGCCTCAAGATCTGATTGATCTAAACCCATACCAGAGTGTTCCTACTCTTGTTGACCGTGATCTGACCCTATATGACCCACATATCATCATGGAATACCTTGATGAGCGTTTCCCTCATCCTCCATTAATGCCTGTTTATCCAGTTGCGCGTGGTACTAGCCGTCAACTGATGCATCGCATTGAAAAAGACTGGTATTCTCTGATGTACAAAATTGAGAAGGGAAGTGCACAGGAAGCCGATAACGCGCGTCGCCAATTAGCTGAAGAGCTGATTGCGGTGTCACCCGTTTTTGCTGAAATGCCTTTCTTTATGAGCGAAGAGTTCAGTCTCGTTGATTGCTATTTAGCACCGCTATTATGGCGTTTACCTGTATTGGGTATTGAACTGAAGCCTTCAAGCAGCAAGCACCTGCAAATGTATATGCAACGTGTTTTTGAACGTGACGCATTTTTGGCTTCACTGACTGAATTAGAGCGCGAAATGCGTCTTTCGGCACGAGGCTAAGTGTCATGATGGAAATGGCACCAATGACACCTCGACGCCCGTATCTGTTACGCGCGCATTACGAGTGGCTGCTCGATAACGATATGACGCCGCATTTGGTAGTTGATGTCTCCGTTCCTAATACCAACGTACCAATGGAATTTGTTCGTGATGGGCAAATTGTCTTGAACGTGGCGCCGCGTGCGGTTGGTAATTTTGAGATCACAAATGATGAAGTACGTTTTAATGCACGATTTGGTGGCGTACCTCGTCAGGTGTATGTTCCGATGGCTGCGATTATCGCTATCTACTCTCGTGAAAATGGGGCTGGCATGATGTTCGAACCTGAAACAGCCTATGAAGAGCAATTATCAGGTGAGCCAGAAGTGGTTGAAGATAACCCAGCGGATAACATCATGTTAGTTCACGAATCAGAGCCGACAAGTGATGAATCTACAGCATCGGATGATGAACCAACGCCACCCCCTAAAGGTAGGCCATCTCTGAGAGTTATCAAATAGTTGGTAAGTTATCTAGGTTAAAAAATAGAGGGAAGAGCATCTTCGACGCTGATCAATAAAGAAAAAATTGGCGAAATGGCTGATGACCCTTTGAATATATAAAATCCGATATTAAGGAATATAATATCGGATTTTTTTATGGTGTTGCTGATTGAGTCTACTTACTTCTAGCATCGGTGATGCTGTCCACTCCTTATTAATTGAGATACACCAATTTATATTACCCTGTTAATCAGTAAGCTGCTTGCTATCGCGTTCAAGAAGAACTACAGCATCAATTTTCCAGCCAGATAAACCTTTTAATAATTCAACTAGCGATGCTGGATGATACGTATAATTACTGAAAGCTACTTTTACTTTGGCTTTATCTAGCCTCTTCTACAGTTATATTTCTTAGTCAAAAATCACATATATCTTGGGCATCAATATAATAATCCCAACTGATATCACGAGAGTGGATCTGATCTTTTATTCGTTGAGTGAGATAAATATCAATAATATTGTCACTTATTTCGACATAATCGGTATAGATAGCGATTAAATCATGCCGATAAACACTCTCAGTGACCTATTTAGGCGATCACTTCGAGATAGCCATTTGTATATTGATATTATCTTTATACAAATGGTTTTATTCGTAATACGCATAATTGAAAAATATTATCGAGAAAAGAAAGCGTCTGATGAATTGTAGACTTTATTATCCCTTATCAGTAAATGAGACGAGTTACCTTCTATAGCCATTTAACGAAGCTTAAGGCTTAGATAAAATAGTATCGTGCTGTAGCACTTTAGATGGGACAAACACATATAGCTAAAATTACTAATAAGTAGTCGAAGCCGCTCATCAATATTTGTTATGAACGTTATATAACCATTCCTAATATAATGAAATAGCGGCTCTCATGACTATTGATAAATCGAACCGCACTATTTTTTTATGGGTTTGTATTTGTGTGATGAGATTGACTCGCGAGATAGATGATCTTTAGGTTGAAAACGAAACAAACTAGAAAACGCGAAAATCGGTGTTTTGCAATACATGGATAAGCCATAAATCTAAATCCGATCAATATCCTGACAAGAAAATGCCAGTCAGTTTAGCTGACTGGCATTAGGAGGGGGTATCACTACGGCCTATCGGTCGCTTACTAAGGCGTTAGCAATTAGACTCCCATAAAACATAAAATACCATCGGCAGCTTTACGCCCTTCAGCGATTGCGGTGACAACCAAATCAGAGCCTCGGACAATATCCCCCCCTGCAAATATTTTGGGGTTTGAAGTCTGGTAGGCCAAAAGCGCATCATGACTCGCGATAATACGCCCTTGATTATCGAGTTGCACATCGTGATCTGCGAGCCAAGGCATAACATGTGGACGAAAACCAAAGGCGGTGATCACGGCATCTGCGGGGAGCAAATGCTCAGACCCTTCAATGATTTCAGCTTGAGCACGACCATTTTTAGATGTGCTCATACTGGTTTTCACCACCTTAACACCACATACTTTTCCTTGTTGATCGACTTCAATACTGACTGGCTGCACATTAAATAAAAATTCAGCGCCTTCTTCACGCGCATTTTTTACCTCTCTAGGCGACCCTGGCATACTCGCTTCATCTCGACGATAAGCGCAGCTAACTCTTTTTGCACCTTGCCGAATAGCAGTACGGACACAATCCATTGCAGTATCACCACCACCAAGCACGACAACATGCTTATTGTTGAGGTCGATATAAGGTGCATCCTGTAACTCCTCAAACCCCATTAAATGACGCGTATTGGCAATCAGATACGGCAAGGCATCATGGACGCCATGGGCATTTTCATTGGCTAGCTGCCCTTTCGTTGATTGATAAGTTCCTGTACCTATAAATACGGCGTCATATTCATTGAGCAAATCACTTAAAGTCAGATCTTTGCCAATTTCCGTATTCAGTTTGAACTCAATTCCCATAGCGGTGAAAATCTCTCTACGGCGAGACATAATCTCTTTTTCGAGTTTGAAGGCAGGGATACCAAAAGTGAGTAATCCCCCAATTTCAGGGTGGCGATCATACACGGTTGCTTGAACACCATTGCGCGCTAAAACATCGGCACAGGCGAGACCAGCAGGGCCAGCCCCGATAATTGCAACACGTTTATTGACTGGCACAACATGGGAAAGATCGGGACGCCAGCCCATTGCAAAGGCAGTGTCATTAATATAACGCTCAATATTACCAATAGTGACAGCACCAAACTCATCGTTTAGGGTACATGCGCCTTCACATAGGCGATCTTGAGGACACACTCGACCACATACCTCAGGTAAGCTGTTGGTTTGATGAGAAAGCTCAGCAGCTTCAATAATACGCCCTTCATTCGCTAGTTTTAACCAATTAGGGATATAGTTGTGTACAGGGCATTTCCATTCACAGTATGGGTTGCCGCATGAAAGGCAGCGATCTGCCTGTGTTTGTGCTTGGATCGCGCTAAAAGGTTCATAGATTTCCACAAATTCAATCTTACGAACATTTAATGTTTTCTTCGGCGGGTCAACACGCTGTAAGTCGATAAATTGATAAACATTCTGGCTCATTTTTCTCTCCTTACTGTGCTTGGACGCGTAATTCGGCTGCTGAACGGCTACGATGGCCTAAGAGCGCATTGATGTCACTGGATTTGGGCTTCACCAATGCAAAACGGCTTACCCAGTACTCCCAATCAGCTAAGATAGCTTCGCCACGGGATGAATGTGTTAAGCGGACATGTTCAGTGATGAGCCCACGTAAATGCTCTGCGTGGATAGGCAACTCATTGACGGATAGCAACTCAACCATTTCATTGTTAACTCGACGTGAAAAGTTATCTTCTTCGTCAAGAACATAAGCGAATCCGCCTGTCATACCAGCCCCAAAATTGATCCCTGTATTACCAAGCACACAGACGATCCCACCTGTCATATATTCGCAACCATTATCACCAATCCCCTCAATGACGGCGGTTGCACCTGAATTACGTACCGCAAAACGTTCACCAGCTAGACCCGCTGCATAGAGTTTACCGCCTGTGGCGCCATATAAACAGGTGTTACCCGCGATGGTGGTTTTATGTGTTGCAAAGGAAGAGCCTACCGGTGGACGGATCGCGATAATCCCTCCCGTCATGCCTTTGCCAACATAATCATTAGCATCACCCGTTAAAATCAATTCGACACCACCTGCATTCCACACGCCAAAGCTCTGCCCCGCTGTTCCTGTAAAATAGAGTTGTAACGGCGTTGCTGCAAAGCCTTGGTCACCAAAACGACGAGCAATTTCACCAGAGAGTGCGGCACCAACGGAACGATCGGTATTCATGATATCGTAGAAAAAGGTTTTTGATTGTTTTTGGGCTAAATAAGGCTCTGCATCACGTAAAATACGTTGGTTTAATAAACCTTCATCAAAAGAAGGGTTCTTTTCAGTACAAAACACCGCTGTGCCAGCCTGTGGTACGCTCCTCGCTAATAGGCTTTGCAAGTTAATTTTGCTCTGTTTTGCCGTAGTACCTTCAATAATTTCAAGTAAATCTGTGCGACCAATTAAATCAGTCAGTTTAGTCACACCCAATGCCGCCATTAGCTCGCGGGTTTCCCTTGCAATAAATCGAAAGTAATTAATCACCCGCTCAGGTAACCCATGATAGTGATGTTGCCTCAGGGAATCATCTTGTGTTGCAACACCGGTTGCACAGTTATTGAGATGGCATATGCGTAAGTATTTGCAACCTAATGCAACCATGGGGCCTGTGCCGAAACCAAAGCTTTCGGCGCCTAATATAGCGGCTTTGATGATATCAAGGCCCGTTTTTAGGCCGCCATCTGTTTGTAGCCGAATTTTATGACGTAACCCATTGGCGACAAGAGCTTGCTGCGTTTCTACAAGGCCAAGCTCCCATGGGCACCCAGCGTATTTAACCGAGGTAATTGGACTCGCTCCAGTTCCGCCATCATAACCTGCGACGGTGATCAAATCAGCATATGCCTTTGCAACCCCCGTCGCTATAGTGCCAACACCCGGCTCAGATACCAGTTTGACGGAAATAAGAGCGTGAGGGTTGACTTGTTTGAGGTCAAAAATAAGCTGTGCCAAATCTTCAATTGAATAAATATCGTGATGTGGTGGTGGTGAAATTAAGGTGACGCCGGGCACGGAATAACGTAAACGTGCAATATACGGGGTGACCTTGTCTCCCGGTAATTGCCCACCTTCACCCGGTTTCGCGCCTTGAGCCACCTTGATTTGAATGACATCAGCATTGACTAAATAAGCCGGAGTGACGCCGAAACGCCCAGAAGCGACTTGTTTGATACGTGAACGTTTTTGTGTACCGTAGCGTGCGGGGTCTTCTCCACCTTCGCCTGAATTGGAAAAACCACCGAGCGTGTTCATTGCGATGGCTAACGCTTCATGTGCTTCTGGGCTTAATGCCCCAATCGACATTGCAGCGGTATCAAAACGTGAAAATAGTGCTTCTTCAGGCTCTACATCGTCCAGCGAAATTCCATTATCTGAAAATTTTAAGGCGAGTAAATCACGGAACGTCGTGACTGGGCGATTATTCACCAGTTGCGCATATTTTAGATAATCATTGTAGTCACCACTGTGGACGGCTTGCTGTAAGGTTTTTACCACATCAGGGTTGTAGGCATGGTACTCACCATTGTGCATATATTTGAGTAAACCGCCTTGCTCTATAGGTAGACGCGGTAGCCATGCTTTACGGGATAAATTAAATAGGTCTAATTCAAAGTCACTAAAGTTAGCTCCACTAACTCGACTGACTACACCGTCAAAGCACAGTTGGGTGACTTCTTCATGTAAGCCAACGGCTTCAAACAATTTTGAACAGCGATATGAGGCCACTGTCGAAATCCCCATTTTCGACATGATCTTATATAGCCCTTTATTAATACCATTGCGGTAATTCAGCAAAACGTTACCAAGAGGCTTATCAAACAGCTGTTTTTCCGCCATTGCTGCGAGTGATTCATAGGCTAAGTAAGGGTAGATAGCCGTTGCTCCAAAACCTAATAACACAGCAAAGTGGTGTGGGTCTCTGGCGCTGGCTGTTTCGACAATTAAGTTAGCATCGCAACGTAAATGGTTTTCAACTAAACAGTGCTGGACGGCACCTACGGCCATTGCGGCAGGAATAGGCAAGCGCTCTGGTGAAATATTACGGTCAGAAAGCACTAATAATACGGCGCCATCACGCACTTTTTGCTGCGCTTCTTGGCACAGATTTTCAATCGCTTGTTTTAATGAATAAACAGAAGGTGGATAGGTAATATCGACAGTGGCTGTTTGATAGTAGCGACTATCTTGTTGGCATAATTGCTGGAAATCAGAATAGAGCAAAATAGGGGATTTAAAACTGAGCCGATGCGCTTGCCCTTCCGCTTCACAAAACACATTCATTTCTCGCCCAATACAGGTGGCAAGTGACATCACATGTGCTTCCCTAAGTGGATCGATAGGGGGGTTAGTGACTTGTGCAAATGACTGGCGAAAGTAATCATAAAGAATGCGTGGACGCTGTGAAAGCACGGCAAATGGGGTGTCATCCCCCATTGACCCTGTGGCTTCTTGGCCATTTTCACCAAGGACTCGGATAACTTGCTCTAACTCTTCGCTGCTGTAAGCAAATTGCTTTTGATATGAGGCAAGGGTTTGGTTGTCCATGGAGCGTTGCCCTACCGCATCTTGCGCTTGCTCCATGGCTTCAAATGGCGTTAACCGAATAACGTTTTTTTCAAGCCACTCTTTGTACGGATGACGACTCTTTAGGTCATTATCTGTTTCCGCACTGTGCAAAATACGCCCCTCTTGGGTGTCGATTAGCATTAGCTCACCGGGGCCAACACGGCCTTTTTCGACCACCTCATCAGGTTGGTAATCCCAAATGCCAACTTCAGAAGCGCATGTAATGAGCTTATCTTTGGTAATCACATAACGGGCTGGGCGTAGACCATTTCTATCTAGGTTACAAGCAGCATAACGGCCATCAGACATGACTAAACCTGCTGGGCCATCCCAAGGCTCCATATGCATGGAGTTGAAGTCAAAAAAGGCTTTGAGATCTTCATCCATGTCGGGGTTATTTTGCCAAGCGGGGGGAACAAGTAAACGGATCGCTCGAATAAGATCCATCCCTCCATTGAGCAATAATTCGAGCATATTGTCGAGAGAGCTTGAATCTGATCCGGTTTCATTGACAAAAGGTGCCGCTGTTTGCAAATCGGGGATCAGAGGGGTACGAAACTTGTATGAGCGCGCCCGCGCCCATTGGCGGTTGCCTGTAATGGTATTAATTTCCCCGTTATGCGCTAAATAGCGAAATGGCTGGGCCAGTGGCCAACGTGGTACGGTATTGGTTGAAAAGCGCTGGTGGAAAAGGCAGATAGCAGATTCCATTCGTAAGTCGGCGAGATCAGGGTAAAAACGGGGCAGATCCGTTGCCATACATAACCCTTTATAAATGGTGACAAGGTTAGATAGGCTACAGATATAAAAATCATCGTCATGAATACGTTTTTCGATACGACGACGGGCAACGAATAAGCGTCTTTCAAGGTCTCGTGGTCGCCAGCCGGCAGGGGCATTGATAAATAGCTGCTCAATTTTCGGGAGGCTAGAAAGTGCAATGCTGCCAAGAATTTCACAGTTAATAGGAACTTCACGCCACCCAACAATCGCTAAGGTTTCATCTAAGATCTCTTCTTCAATAATACGTCGGCAATCTGCTGCAATGGTTTCATCTTGACTTAGAAAGATCATCCCAACGGCATAGTTACGTGCTAAACGCCACCCTTGCTCTTGTGCCACTAAATGGAAAAAGCGGTCAGGTTTCTGTAACAATAAGCCGCAACCATCGCCTGTTTTTCCATCAGCGAGGATTGCACCGCGATGCTGCATTCTGGCGAGTGCATGGATAGCGGTTCTGACGATTTTATGGCTAGGTTCACCTTCGATATGGGCAATCAGGCCAAAGCCACAGTTGTCTTTCTCTAATCTTTTATCGTACAGCATAGATTCTCCGTCGTCTTTCGTACTACAACGTTATTGCTATGTTTTTTCCGCTGAATAGAGAGTGTTGCTCTACTTTCAGGGAACCGGTTCTTTATGCCTAGTTGTAGCGTGAAATATCTAGGAAATAGCTACCGTAGAGGTTTTAACTACAACTGTATTGGCGTACTTCTTTGCTCTTCACTGTAAATAAATTCAATGGGTTATCTTGGTTTCTTCTATTTATTACTCTGGCTTATTGCTTTGGATTAATTCATTCATTTACTCATCTTTTTTGCTGGTTATCTTTTGAGCACACCAAACAACAGCGCCAATGAGTCGCTGTTTCTATTCTTAATAAAAAATAAACAGTGTATGGGAGTAATTGTTATGTATACGTCATCAGCAGAGAGGGCGGTACACGGTCAGGTTTTAACTTAGCGAGATTCTTTTTCTAGGTCAAATAGTGCGTAATAAGCATTATTTGCAAGATAAAATAATGTTATTTATTTGATAAAGAAAGAAAAACTTATCAAAAATGCTTTTGTGATGCACGTCTTGTTTTTGTAAATACTGTGATATACATCACCAATAAATTGATTTTTTTTGCGCTAACTCTATCGAGTTTTACTTATTAAATAATTAAATGTTTTTAGTTTAAGAGTTAGGCTGGTTTTTTATTCTGTTTTTTGTTGTTTTATAAAATTAATAATGTAGTTGTTTGTTATTATAAATGCTTATATTTTTGAAAAATAAAGTGTATTTTAGATAAGGAACGTGCTTCAATTAAAGAATATCGCGTATTATTTTATTTTTGAATAATAAGGTATCGAGCATAAAGACCGTGAATAAAGAGGGGTGGTAATCGTATGAGTAACAAAAAATCCCTTTTATTGATGAGCAGGATCGACATTTCTTATCAACAATGACTCGGATTTGCCTTATTTGATATATGATTCAATGAGTATCATATTAAGGGGTGGTTATGAAAGTACTTCGCGGTCTTGCGCAATATTATGTCGATTTAATGATGAAGCTCGGACTCGTCCGGTTTTCGCTCTTACTCGCATCTGCATTGGTTGTTCTCGCAATGATAATGCAAATGGCGGTGACAATTGTATTGCGTGGTCAAGTTGATAGCCTTGATTTGGTTGGCTCTATTTTCTTTGGTTTAATTATTACACCATTAGCTGTCTATTTTTTATCGGTGGTGGTTGAACAACTTGAAGAATCTCGGCAGCGCCTTTCTCGCATGGTCGATAAGCTGGAAGTGATGCGTAAGCGCGATGCTGAACTTAATACGCAATTGCAAGGCAACATAGAGCAGCTTAATCAGGAAATTATTGAGCGGGAAAAAGCGGAAAGCGCGCATCTTGAATTGCTTGAGCAATTAAAACAAGAAATGAAACACCGCGAGCAAACACAAATTGAGCTTGAGCAGCAGTCCACATTATTGCGTTCGTTTCTTGATGCATCGCCAGATTTGGTCTATTACCGTAATGAAAACAATGAGTTTTCAGGGTGTAACCGGGCAATGGAGCTGTTAACAGGTAAGAGTGAAAAACACCTTGTTGGGTTAACCCCGTTAGATATTTATGATGTTGAAATCGCCTCTAAAGTGATGGAAACCGACGAAAAGGTATTCCGCCACAATGTTTCTCTCACCTATGAACAGTGGCTCGTTTATCCGGATGGGCGAAAAGCGTGTTTTGAGCTACGTAAAGTGCCGTTTTATGATCGGGTTGGTAAGCGACATGGTCTAATGGGCTTTGGGCGTGATATTACAGAGCGTAAGCGCTATCAAGAGGCATTGGAGAACGCAAGCCGCGATAAAACGACATTTATTTCAACAATTAGCCACGAACTTCGCACACCGCTCAATGGTATTGTCGGGCTAAGCCGTATTCTGTTAGACACAGACCTAACGGCTGAACAAATGAATTATCTGAAAACCATCCATGTTAGTGCGGTCACATTAGGGAACATTTTCAATGACGTGATCGAAATGGATAAGATAGAACGTCGTAAAGTTCAATTAGATAATCAACCTGTTGCTTTACCTCAATTTGTCAATGACTTAGAAAATCTCAGTGGTCTTTTAGTTCAACCGAAAGGGTTGAAATTTGTCATGGATGTGGCGGCTGGACTGCCTGAAAAAGTGCTGACAGATGGCACCCGACTTCGTCAAATTCTCTGGAATCTCATTGGAAACGCCGTCAAGTTCACTCAGCAAGGTGAAGTTAAATTGAGTATCTGGCGAGAAGGGGAAGATAAGCTATTCTTCCGTGTTCAAGATAGCGGTATTGGTATTCCGAAAGATGAGCTAGATAAAATTTTTGCGATGTATTACCAAGTAACAGACAGTGCGGGGGGCAAACCCGCAACAGGCACAGGGATCGGGCTGTCGGTATCACGTCGCCTCGCACAAAATATGGGCGGGGATATTCAAGTTGAAAGTGAAATTGGGCAAGGCTCAATTTTTACGCTATCCATTGTAGCACCTGTTATTGAAGAAGAAGTGATTGATTCACAAGTCAATGACGATGAGTATCCACTACCTGCTTTACATATCTTGCTTGTGGAAGATATTGAGCTAAATGTCGTCGTAGCCTGCTCTGTGTTGGAGAAATTAGGAAATACCGTTGATGTTGCCATGAACGGTAAAGAGGCATTAGCGATGTTCGCTCCTGGTGAATACGATTTAGTGCTACTAGATATTCAACTGCCAGATATGACGGGAATTGATATTGCTCGTGAATTGAATCAACGCTACCAGAAAGAGGATCTCCCTCCATTAATCGCACTGACGGCGAATGTTTTGAAAGATAAGAAAGAGTATTTCGATGCAGGCATGGATGGCGTATTAAGCAAGCCATTGGCCGTCTCAGCCCTTAAACAGGTCATTGAGCAGTTCTGGGGTGAGCATGCGAATGAAACGCCTCAGAAGGGCATACAAAGCGTTTGCGGCGATACTGATGAGTCCGTGCTAGATTGTGAGATGCTGGAGCAGTATATGGAGTTGGTTGGCCCGCAAGTTATTTATGACGGTCTCGAAGTCTTTGAAAAAATGCTACCAAGCTATTTAGCGATTTTAGATTCCAATATGGTGGCAAAAGATCAGAAAGGTATCGTCGAAGAAGCGCATAAAATTAAAGGGGCCGCAGGCTCTGTAGGATTGAAAAATTTGCAAAAAATTGCACAACAAATTCAATCACCTGAACTACCTGCTTGGTGGGATAATGTACAAGAGTGGGTGGATGAGTTAAAACAGGATTGGAAGTCGGATATAGAAACTTTGAGAAACTACGTTGACGGGCGTGCAAAAAAATAACCCCAACCGAAGTTGGGGTGCGCGAATACTGCGCCAACACCAGGGAAATCGTTGATCTACCTATGGTTTTCTTTTTGGGCAGACCTTTAGAATCTGTTTACTGCTTAAGAGAATAATACCAAGATACCAAATATTAGCGAATTTGTTACAAGATTCATTAAAATCTGTGATGAAGATTGATGTTTATTCCCTTTTTGCGGTTCAGTGATAATTTACTACAAATGGAGCGAGATATGAAATCAATTGCGGTTATTTTAAGTGGATGTGGTGTTTTTGATGGAAGCGAGATCCATGAGTCAGTATTAACTATGCTAGCTTTAAGTAAAAAAAATGTCGAAGTCCACTTTTTTGCACCAGATGAAGATCAACCTACTGTTATAAATCATATTACTGGTGAAGTAAAAACAGAAAAACGCAATCAAATGGAGGAGGCTGCAAGAATTTCTCGTGGGAAAATAGCGCCTTTATCCTCTGCGGATGCAAATAAGCTAGATGCCCTCATAATTCCTGGTGGTTTTGGTGCAGCAAAGAATTTATGTGATTTCGCGGTTAAAGGAAGTGACTGTGAAATTAATAAAGAACTATTAAGTTTAGTCCAACAAATGCACCAACAGAAAAAGCCATTAGGCCTAATATGTATTGCGCCCGTTATGCTTCCTAAGCTTTTAAATACATCAGTTGAATTAACAATTGGTAACGATAAGGAAACGATTGCCCACATTGAAAAGATGGGAGGTAAGCACATTACCTGTACTGTCGATAATATTGTGGTCGATCATGCTAACAAAGTCGTTACAACACCTGCTTATATGCTGGCTCAATCGATCTCAGAGGCTGAAATCGGTATTAATAAGCTCGTTGAGAAAGTATTAGAAATGGCATGATCAACTAAATGAGAGTGAAAATTTCTCTATTATGGCGCTGGTTAAGGAAAGTTTTTCTTTCATTAGCCGCTTTTTGGTTTTTGACTGTGATTGCATTTAAGTTCTTACCAGTGCCATTTTCTGCCGTCATGATAGAAAAGCAAATATCCGCATGGATAAACTTAAACTTTTCTTATGTTTCTCATTCTGAGTGGGTTGATGAAAATCACATTTCTCCCTATCTGTATTTGGCGGTAATAGCCGCCGAAGATCAAAATTTTCCTCATCACTGGGGTTTTGATCTCGAAGCGATAGAGAGGGCTTATAAGCATAATATGAGTAAAAAAAAGACGATTCAAGGCGCGTCAACTATCTCTCAACAAACAGTAAAAAACCTTTGGTTATGGAATGGGAGAAGTTGGATAAGAAAAGGGCTTGAAGCAACGATGACTCCTATTATGGAAGTTATGTGGTCTAAAACACGAATCCTTACTGTTTATTTAAACATAGTTGAGTTTGGTGATGGGGTTTTTGGGGTTGAAGAGGCATCAAAAAAATTCTTTAAAAAGTCAGCAAATCAATTAACTATGGAGGAAGCTGCACTATTAGCAGCAGTTCTACCAAATCCTCATCGATTTAAGGTAGAATCACCTTCTTCTTATGTGTTAAAGCGGCAGGCTTGGATCTTGAATCAGATGTACCTTCTTGGAGGTAGGAATTATCTGAAAAGCAACGCTATTGGTCCGACCAAATAAAAAAGTCATGAATTTTTACTCATGACTTTTGTTTTTATAACAATATATTATTGTTTATGATTAATTGAGATAGGTAAAAGCGGTCGTGACACGACGGACACCATCTGTTTCACTGGCAATTTTTGCAGCAGCATCACCTTCTTGCTTAGTTAAAACACCTAGCAAGAATACTTCACCATTTTCAGTAATCACTTTCACACTGGAGGACTTCACTGCATCGCTAGTGAGAATTTTGGATTTGATTTTGGTTGTGAGCCAAGTATCTTTTGACGCTGTTCCTAAAGTAACGGGCTCTCCTTGGCGAACCTCATTATAAACCGCATTGGTTCCCTCGACATTTGCTGCTATCTGCTTCGCTCGCTCAGCCCATGACATATCAGGACTTTGGCCGGTTAGCAGAACATTTCCCTTATATGCTGTCGCAATAATGCGCGCTTTGCCTGTAATGTCTTTATCTTTGTTGAGTTGACCACTGACACGAGCTTCTAACGTGCCATCATCAACTTGCTGACCGACCGTACGAGGATCTGTCGCACTTTTGGTGGCAACCGCCGCTGAACCAACAACGGCAGCGCCAATACAGCCTTGTAGCATTGTCATGCTGACAACAATGGCTACTATTGGGAGTAATCGCATTTTTGCTCCTTAATCATCCTGATGGGGGAAAAGTGTATTATCGATGAGATCACAAAGACAATTCACGGTAAGAAGGTGGACCTCTTGGATCCTGACACTACGTTGTGATGGAATGCGTATTTCCACATCTTGAGGGCCTAAGAGGCCAGCTAGCTCGCCACCATCATAACCCGTCAGTGCTACAATCGTCATATCCCGCGTCACAGCAGCTTCAACCGCTTTGATAATATCGCTACTATTTCCATGTGTTGAGATAGCCATTAAAACATCACCATGCTGACCCAGTGCTCTCACCTGTTTAGCATATATTTCAGTTGGTTGTTTGCTACCAGAAATCGCGGTTAAAACGGCATTGTCCGTATTTAGTGCGAGTGCGGGAAGACTCGGACGCTCAGTTTCAAACCGATGGATCATACTCGCGGCAAAACGTTGTGCTGTTGCCGCTGAAGCACCATTTCCACAGCACAAAATTTTATTACCATTTAGCAGTGATTGAACCATCATCATTGCTGCCCGTGATATTGCATCCGGCAATGCTTCTGCCGCTGCTATCTGAGTTTGAATACTTTCTGTAAAACAGACTTTAATTCTATCCAGCACTTGCTTATTTTCCTGTGAAATTAACCAACATGTTCACTATCGTTAAAGGCATTCTGTATCCATTCAAACTGACGACCAGTAATCGCACAGATATCAAAACGACATGCGGTAGTTTCGAAGCTTTCTTGTTTTTCGGCAAGCCAATATTTAGCGGTGGCAATCAGTTTTCTGCGTTTGCACCGATCAATTGATAACAGTGCTCCACCATATTGCTTATCTTGGCGAAAACGTACTTCAACAAATACCCAACCAGTGCTATCACGCATGATAAGATCAATTTCACCATGGCGATTTCTGGCATTTCGTTCAATAAATGTTAACCCCTGTTGTTGCAGGAAAGCCAGTACCCGATTTTCATAGTACCGGCCAGTTAACCATTTTAATGTTTTTTTGAGAGGTTGCATGACGTCCTTGTCTTAAAGTTTGGCAATTATCCTAATTGCGCGACAAAATTTATTTTGCCAATTTGATTTGCCCTTGATTGAATTGCAACCAAGGAAGATCGCGGTATACAACACAGTTTTTATCGACACTTAAGGCACCAGATGCACCTTGTAAGCGGAATTGAGCATTGTGTTGTAATTGATCATAGTTATTCGCGAGTGCCCAAGCATCGACCCCTAACGCATAAAGACGTAATAGGGAATAGTCATTGTTGAGCTTTTGTTGAGCTTGTTTGCGCAAATTATTATTTGCACCCGCTAACAATGGAATATCACTGAATTTAACCCCTTCCATTTCGAAACGGAAATCAGCGCCATTACCTGCTTGGTTACTGCGTGAGCTAGCATAGAGCGCAGGGCGTTGGCGGCTACTAATCGCCATTTCAATCATTGGTTTGATTAAAGTTAATTCATCACGAGTCGCCACAATATAGACCGCATCAACGGCACTCGCTGAACTTACTTGCGGCTCAGGCTGAGTAAGCTCAGGATAATTTTGTCCATCGATTGATTTTGCCGCCACTTGCTGATTAACAATAACAGGTATACCTGTCATGCGAATACCCGCACCGCGGTTTATCGACTCTTTGAGCGATGCAGTAGATCCAAAGGACTGTTTGAGTACGGTTGCGCCACCTTTTGATTGCCACTCTTCAGCGAATGCTTTAGCAATACGCTCACCAAAGGCATTTGAAGGAACGAGAAGCAATGGAGCACGTTTCCCATCGGCCATCATATGTGCAGCAGCATTTTTGGCCTCATCTTCTGGCGACAAGGAAAAATAGCAAAGATTTGGGCGTGGCTGTAGCTTATCGGCATCTAATTCATTCAGTGCCAGTACACTTAATGGCGATCCTGCTTGCGCAATCGCTTGTACTTCAGGTTTCAATAGTGGACCAACCACTAACGTGAAGCCTTCACTTTGTGCTTGTTGCAGTAACTGAGGCAGTGACTTCCCATTCGTATCAAAGACTTTGACACTTTGGGTATTGGTTGGCGCGGGCGCAATGTTCAACGAAGGATTGACCACTTCAGACTCACTGCTTGGGCTACTATTACCTGTGGTCGCTGCAACTTCCGCATAGATTTGCTCTAATACATCATTACCGCTATTTGCCTCAGGTGTTGCTACTGGTGCACTATTGCTGGTTGCCACAGGGGCTTGTGGTAAGCCTTTTTGTGCATCCATAAAGCCCCGCATAATAGCTTCACCAAAGACTTTCCCTTGACCGCTCATAGGAAGGAAAAGCGCAATTTTTGGTGAGGTTCCAACTGGTGGTTGCAATGACTGAGTAAGTTGATTTGGTGGGGTTTTTACCGCTGGGTGATCCGCATAACGGATTTTCCAGTCATTAATACCGGCACGTAGTGCATCAATATCGTCACGGTTATTGAGGTAGATATCCAACAAATCAACCCATCCAGCGAGGGTATTTTCTTCGACTCCAATTCCCTCCACCTGATTAGGTGCCATTTGTGTTAACATTTGCCACGTACCATCGATATTTGCCTGATGAGCAGCTTGTTCTGTTAGCAATGGCTCTTGGCTGATATAGGCACGTAAAGCCTCAACGGAAGGCTTACCTTGTGCAGAATCAATGATAGACTGATAACGACTGACTTCAGAGCTGATTTGCTCAGGTGTCGTTGGGGTGATCGGTGCTCTGTTATCCCCTGTGAGTTGACAGCCTGACAACACTAAAGCAGATAGCATTGCCGTGCAGATTAACCCTTTTTTTACATGCAAAAAAATTGAAGGACGCATACTGTATCCAGTGGTGTATTTTCAGTTGCTTAATTTTAAACCGGCTATTCGGATGAAACAATGAATCAACCTAATCAAGCAGTGGTTATGGCATCCACGCTGTATATTGTGCCTACCCCTATCGGTAATATGGGCGATATCACGCAACGTGCGCTGGATGTTCTTAAACATGTTGACCTTGTCGCTGCAGAAGACACACGGCATTCAGGAATGCTGTTGCAGAATTTTGCCATTAATGCACGCATGTTTGCCTTACATGATCATAATGAACAGCAGAAGGCAGATCAATTAATTAGCAGACTTCAACAGGGTGATAGTATCGCATTAGTTTCCGATGCAGGTACACCTTTAATTAACGATCCTGGTTATCATTTAGTCACTCGCTGCCGTGAAGCCGGGATCCGCGTTGTTCCATTACCGGGAGCATGCGCCGCTATCACTGCCCTCAGTGCTGCGGGGTTACCTTCTGACCGTTTTTGCTATGAAGGTTTTTTACCCGCAAAAAGTAAAGGTCGTAAAGACGCCCTTAAAGCACTTGAACGAGAAACTCGCACATTAATTTTTTATGAGTCAACACATCGCTTACTCGATAGTTTAGCAGACATGGTTGAAGTGTGGGGGCCAGAACGGCATGTTGTACTTGCTCGTGAAATAACCAAGACTTGGGAGTCAATCGAAGGGCGCCCTGTCGGTGAATTATTAGCGTGGGTTAAAGAAGATGAAAACCGTCATCGAGGCGAAATGGTGCTGGTTGTTGAAGGCTATAAAGCGAATCTAGATGAGGATGATATTTCACCGGAAGTGATCCGTACCTTAAACTTATTACAGCAAGAGTTGCCACCGAAAAAAGCGGCTGCGATTACCGCCGAAATATACGGGTTGAAAAAGAACCGCTTATATAAATTGATGCTTGAACAATCAAGTGACGAGGAATAACGGTACAAACCCCTATACATGAATAGATAAAGTGCCTATAATCCGCCTCGGAGTTGGCTAGACAACCGCTGCTTTATCGTTGTCCTTTGGGAGACGGGTAGAGGGGAGGAAAGTCCGGGCTCCACAGGGCAGGGTGCCAGATAACGTCTGGGAGGCGCAAGCCTACGACTAGTGCAACAGAGAGCAAACCGCCGATGGCCTGTTTACAGGCTCAGGTAAGGGTGAAAGGGTGCGGTAAGAGCGCACCGCGCGGCTGGTAACAGTCCGTGGCACGGTAAACTCCACCCGGAGCAAGACCAAATAGGGGTTCATATGATGCGGCCCGCATTGAACTCGGGTAGGTTGCTGGAGCCAGTGCGCAAGTGCTGGCCTAGATGAATGGTTGTCCACGACAGAACCCGGCTTATCGGCCGACTCCTCAAATAAACGCCCCAACGTGCATGAGTACGGTGGGGCATTTTTTATACTCATATGCGATAGTGCCTATCTTTTGGGGGCCTAAAGGCTGCATCTTTTTTCATTGGTACGTTTTTATAGGGTGTCATGCATACCAAATTTTTATAGTAAATTATCGTATTCGAATAATATTGGTAATACCATATAATGAAGTCCGATAAGAGAAATATCCCATTCTAAAAGAGAGTTTATACAATGAAATATCTCGCTTTATTTCTAAGTCTTATAGTGATAGACGCGAATGCTTATTTACTTGATTATAAGCCAATTGATATAGAATCAATAATAAATGAAAAAGCGACAACACAAAAAATTAATCTTTTTTCAATAATTGAAAGTTGCGATAATGTTAATTTATTAAAAGAACAAGTCACAGAATTAGAAAATACTAAATTTATTGACTGTTCAATGATTGATGGGCGAGATTTCCTTGTGCTTGAAACGTCGATTGATTTAGGGGGAGGTTCATCACCAAAGACATTATCACTTCATGCAAATGGTAACGATGAATTTGGATTAGACGTCAATGATGAATGGATGATGAAGCTCAATGAAATTGCTCATAACTATTTATTTCTAATTAAATTAAAAAATAATAGTGATAAGCATTATCAAAGTGTATCAAGTACATCTGCCCCCATATTCAATAATTATCCTTCTAATGTGAATCGTCATTGGCTAAAGCCTGACGAAGAAGTCAATGTTATCGTTCCGTTATTATCGCCTAATTATAAGCCATTAATGGAAGGGCAAAAATTAAGAGAACCCTCTAAGCTGTTTATTAAAACCAAAAAACTGGCAGATACTGGGAATGCTGAGGCGCAGTATCAGCTAGGTAACATGTATGAAAAGGATACCGTTCATATTCAGCGTGATAGAGATATGGCATTTGAATGGCATAAAAAGGCGGCAGATCATGGGGATGCTATTGCGCAATATATCACCAGTGAAAACGATTATTGGATGGCTAATGTTAAAAATAAGGTCAATATGAAACGCCTCAGCATTGAATATTTAAACAAATCAGCCGCTCAAAATGACCCCGTTGCACAAAAACATCTTGCTGAACATTATCTAACTGGGAGCTATCTTAAAAAAGATCCGCAAAAAGCATTATTACTATTGAAAGCCTCGGCGGAACAAGGAAATGAGCGCGCTCAAACAGAATTGGGGCGACAAACTTTTAACATGGGAGATAAAGTTACAGGTTACGCATGGTATTCGATAGCTGCTTATTCCGTTAAATACGATGAGGATACGTTAAATAACATGGAAAAACAGATGACCATTGATGAACTAAGAAAAGCAACGATATTATCGAAAGAGCTTAAGCGCAAATACCCAGTGAAAAAATTTGCATATGAATAGCTAATTAAATAACTCATATATAATAGCGTATTGCCCGTCAAATAAGCTATATTTTTGCTTTGTGTATTTCTTTTTTTGCCTTTTTATAATGTGTAAGTTGAGCGCTATTAAAAATAATAAAAACGTTATCACTATTAAAGATAAAGTAATGCTGGAAAAGTGATGAGTAGAAAATAGTATATTTAGTCATGAATGGGGATTAAGTCAGTTAGATGGAATTTAAAAGTGTCGTTTGTTTAAGAAGTAATAAATAGGTGAGCCAGTCATTATTAATGATACAGAAAGAAAAATACGCAACTATCGCGATGAAAAAACTTTAATTTAGATATAGCCTGTTGCAGTAAAAAATTAATAGAGTTTTTTGCGAATAAGGATACTCATTACTTTATTAGAAAAATGAGCGAGATAAAAAATTATCGGTCTGATTTTGGTTCCGGTGGAAAAGCGATATACCAGTCAACATAGTTATGGGCGATTAATAGGGGGAGCTATGGATATGAATTTTATTCTTTATGATAGACAAAATAATAGATGTTTATTGTAGAGGGGAAAATATCCCCCTCTACTCTTTGAGGCAAAGTGATTAACGCTATTTTAGTGCTTGTTTAACCATTGTGAGCAGTTGGCGTACATCTTCTGGACGTGTATTTCCACTCTCTTTATCAATGATTGAACTATAGATATGAGGGATGATTTTTTTCACACCAGCATCTAATGCAATCTGTAAAATTTGGGAAAAGTTTTCCAAATCAATCCCCCCTGTAGGTTCAAGGGAAAAGTCAAATTTGGCACAGGCTTGTGCAACGACTTTATACTCTTCAATATAAGTTAACCCTTTCATATTAAAGAATTTGATTGAACTAGCTCCCATGTCTTTAAGCATCATAATCGCCGTTTCTACCGGCACGATACCATCAGGTGCTTGGGAGCTTAATGGCCCCGTTGATATTTTCACCATGCCTTTTGTTCCACTTGGTGAAACCAGCGCATTGACAAAGGTTTCATCCTGCCCAAGCAGGGCGCGGCTAATTGGAGCGCCTGTGAAGACTTGGTTAACGTGTTGCGGTTGGATCGCTTTTGAAATCAACGAAACCATTGTGGATTGGTTAGGGTCACCGGCCCCTAAACCAACAGAAAGCGCATTATTGGTTTCTTTTGCATAGATGCGCATATCTGCAATGGCACTGGTTAAATCAGGGTAATTTTTAGAGAGCACGCCAACGACCACAAAGGTTTCCGCGGCTTCATAAATATCTTTGGCATTTTGATGGCTGCCTGCGAGTACATTTAAACATACCCGATCTTGATAAAAATTTGGTGATAATTTCATACTACATTCCTTTAACTAACAATCGGATACGTTCAGCAATCGTATTAAGTTGCTCATTGCTAACACTACGAATATCAGCTTCCACTTTGCCTTCATTCGCTTTGTATTCACGGAAATAGATTGCCGTATCCCCTTGTTTTAATTCATTCATGATTTGGTAAGTTGTTTTACCTATCATTTTTTCATCGAAACTAATTTCAGCACGTGCAATATCACGTCCAGCCGCATCCCAAACGATACGTGCTGAAATGGCAGGCAGCGAATTGAGTGCTTCGATAAATTCACCCATGCGCTCAACCATCTCCGCGCCAGTTTCTTTAGTGGCTGTCAAATATTGCTCGATCGCGAGCGTCAGGCCTAAAATCCCTTCTTTTCCGACTTTCATGGCTCGGCCAATACCTTGGCTCTGACGTTTTACCCATTCCACATAGGTTTTTTTACCGATCACTAACCCACTTGTAGGGCCTTCAATGGCCTTTGCGCCACTGTAAATAACTAAATCAGCGCCGGATTGGTAGTAACTGGTGAGATCTTCTTCCGCAGCAGCATCAACAATTAAAGGAAGATTGTGTTGGCGAGCAACGGCAGCCGCTTCGCTAACACTGAGCATACTTTTTTGAACTGTATGGTGAGATTTAATATAGAGGATGGCTGCTGTTTGTGGCGTTACCTTAGCTGATAGTTGTGTAGGTGAACACTCATTGGCAAAGCCCGCTTCGATAACCTTACCACCACCTAATGCCACCATAGTATCGACAGGCGCACCGAAATTCACATTATGGCCTTTCGGTAAAATGATTTCCCGTGGTACGTTTTTTGACGATGAGTGCAGATTTAGCAGTAAATCATCATCATCACGCACGATCACCGCAGCAATTGCCTGTGCTATCCCTGCTGAAGCACAAGAGACGACAACGGCGCTTTCGACATTGAGCAATTTGGCAATATAATCGCCCGTTTTATTAACCAGATCTTTGATCTCAAAGTAATGGTTTAGGCCGTAAGCTACGCGTTCGACAACTTCTGGACTCGGCGTAGAGACGCCGAGTATGGTCATGCGGCCAGAGGCGTTAATCACATGTCTTAGCTGATATTTCTCATAAATCGATTGCATATTCAGATTCACCTTCTGCATGAACAATATGTTTTCCGCCAATAATTGCCGCTATAGGCACAAAGCGATGAGTGCCAGTACGACATTCTCCTTCTGCATCCGTCAGCTCTGTGCGTTCTTCTTTCAGGTCAAATAGCGTGATATCAGCATCAAAACCAGGTTTTAAGTAACCTTTTGCGGGAAGCGCTAATAAATCGGCAGCTTTTTCTGTTACACAACGAATTATTTTTTCAGCACTAAAGCCCATGCAAAGGAATTTCGTCATCACAAATGCAAGGCTGTAGACAGGGCCATTAACACGGTTACGGTGGTAGATATCGGAACTAATAATGTCTGGGTAGGTACCAATACGCATGGCTTGTTCGGCGACTTTAAAACTAAAGCTTTCAGCGCCATGACCCACATCCAAAATCACTCCTCGAGCTAATGCTCGGGCAATAGAGGGTTTTAAGTTACCATCACTACCGAGAATTTGATTCGGTTTACCGTTGAAACAGTGAGTAATAATATCGCCGCGTGTTAAGAGATCGGCAATTTCATCAATATTGGGGGGGTTATTACCGATATGTACCATAAGTGGCAGTCGATGTTTTTTCTGCATTTGTTTCGCTTTAAGCAGCGGTTCAATACCGTTATCACCAACAACACTTTTACTCATGCGAGCCTTCATACCAACGACAAAACCCTCATGGCGCTCAATCGCTTGCTGAAAACAGGTTTCATCAATATTCTTCATATCTGATAACTCATTTTGCGCGATAATACCGATACGAGAGATATTTAATAATGAAAAGACGTTGGTTTGGGCCTTTTGAGTTAATTGATAAAATTTGTCGATATCATCAGCACCAACACTGCCTGCATCAACTAATGAAGTAACACCTCCAGCAGCACCGGCTAAATCTGGTTGATCGAAATAGATAGGAGACTCAACAAAACAGTGAGCATGTGAATCAATCCATCCGGCACTGACGTAGATTTTTCCTTTCAGATCAATCCATTTTTCAGCTTGTTGGTTGCAGGCCAACTCAGGGCCTGCAGCTTCGATTTTTCCATCTTTAATAAGAATATCAATGTGTGTTCCATCGATACGTTTACCCTGTTTGATGATTAGAGAATACATAGTTACCTTCTTTTTTATCATGAGGTTAGGCTGCAAGAGGGAAGAAATACCCAAATAGCATCGCCCCTAAAATTGCGCCACCTGCGACGGGTTTTTGCCATACATAGAAGATCAATGAACCAATTAGTGACCCAATACCAATTGGTATCGATGCAGCCATAGCGGCGAGGATAATCAAAGGCCCTAAGAAGCGACCTGAGGTATTACCAGCCCCCATCATGATGTCTGCACCAAAGGTGGAGTTGGCTTGTGCAATGGTAAATTTACGCGCAAAGATAATGATCAGGCCGATAATTAAACCAAGCACTAAACCCGTGACCAGTGAGATCCAGAAATTGGTAACTAAAATATCCCATCCGGCGGCAAGGAACAGTGCAGGAACACCGAGGCCTATCCCTGTTTGTAGTGCACCGCCAATATCTAAAATACCAACCAATGAACCTTCGATAATACGAGCAAATAGGAAGCTGGCACCAAATGCGGCGACCGCACCGTAAACCCCCGTATCTAAGCCGGCTTTTAACATTGCCACGAACGCAACTTCGTTAAATGCCCCGAACCCATAAACAACATACATATGAGTACCGGCAAAAATTCCAGCAGATAACAGTCCGACAAAGATTGGGAAGGACCACTCCGCGTACCAAAAATCTTGTTTGTTAATTTCAGTTGTCATGATTATTTCCCGCTCAATAGTCCATGGATGTATTCAAGCCACAGAGGTTTATCCAGATGGAAAGAGGTGATCATCTTCAAGTCAAATTCACGGAAGAAGCCACTCAAAACAAACAGCAATACGACAGTGATCATCATTGTGCGTGTCACACGGTTCCAGCCGTTATCATCAACACCTTTACCGATCAGGATACCGAGGACTAAACCTGGGATAGCATTTCCCATAATCAGCTGAGCACAACCACCGAAAAGGGTTGCCCAGAAGCCAGAACGTCGACCTGCATCCATAGCGGCTAGCCAGAAAATCACAGGCATCACTGTGTTAACCAACAGGTTTGCCGCAGGAACTAACACATTAATTGCGGTTGTTTGCAGCGCAGCAGGAACAGCAGAAGCGGTCGTATTTAAGAACGCGACGACTAAGGCCCCGATCACGGTACAGGCAATCGCCATTTTTTTCGGGTTATGCAGTGTTTCAGCCACATTACGATTTTTGGATAATAAAGCGGCTGCCCCCCAGTTAGGAATAATGCGGTGATCAACGTCTTGTGTGAATGCACCCGCGGCAACGGATGATGCCCATGCGTTGAAAAAGAATCCTAAACCGAATGAGAAGTGAGATGCGGGATCTCCTTCACAGGCATTAAGTTCCCCAAGTGTACGGAATGCCCCCATTCCTTGCACTGTAGGGGCATGGAACATACGAGCAGCCCCTGCACCAAGGCCAAAGCCACATAGGCCGCCGATGATGAGGGACATACCCAATATTTCTAAGAAAGATGCAGTTTCACTCATAGAAATGCCTCCAGACCTGAATTGTTTTTATTGTTCTGTAAATGGTATTTCGTTGACAGAAAGTAGGGTGACATCTAGCGAAACGTCGAGCACCACACGGAAATGTTCACGTTTACGCGGCAGAAAGACGAAAAGAAATTTTTCTGTCCGCGAGTGCGAGTGTGCACTTACAACGGCAACATCCTTAGGTTCGATTCGCAGGATTATGTCATTGCTCTCTTTTAGTACCGTGCGTTGAACCGAGTTCAGTGCATCAGCGATCGCTTTTTGCTTGCTGTCACCTTGCCCCGAGACTCGCACAACCGTTTCGATAGATTTCTTCATTACGCGTCGCCGTATTTTTTGATATAAGCTTTAACCAAGCGCTCACCTAATTCTTCTTTATCCATAAAACCGAAACCTAATACAGTGCAGCCTTCTGCAATGGCGGTTTCTCCTTCTTCAATTGAACGCATACCGTAACGTGCTTTGTAGCCATATTTGGTTTGTGCAGTGATGGCTCCAGCGCCGCCACTACCACAAAACGAGATCCCCAAATCAGCGTGTTCGGCATTCATGACATCACCTAGCTTCATATCAGCGGCAACGCCAGGTACAACAATCGCTTTGCCACCTGCTGCCTCTACACCTGCGGCAACTTTTTGGCCTTTCCCTAAACGATCTCCGATAGCAACAACAACTTGTTTCATAGTGATATTCCCCAAAAATTAATCATTCGAACGGATAACTTCAAAGTGAACAGAGAGTAAAAATGTCTCTTCTGGCGCTAATCCAGGAAGTGCATCGACAACACGTTGTGATAATGCTATCGAGTGCGCCGAAATCTCATCGAACAAACTGATATCGACTTCTGGTAACGCTTCACCCGTTTTTGCTCTCGCAACCATGGCTCTCAGATGAGACTCCAACATCTGTTGTTGTACATCGGTGGTGTAGCAATCTTCTTGTTGAAGCCAGCCACTAATGATGACCAACAGCTCCTGTGTTACTTCATCGATATCGAGGTTATCTTCCGACATCTTGAAAACGACAACTGATTCACTCATAACTGTTTAAAATCCAAGGTAATAATGCAATTAAACCGCTTTGTTCCTTCATGATGAATACCTTAGTCGGTTCTATAGGAGTTGTGCAGACATTGAATTTCCACTTGTAAGTGGAAATAAATTGGAAGGGAAAATAAGTGTAATGCGTATAAAAATTAAACCAACCGGAAATAAAATGGAAAATAACTCAATATTGGAGTGTCTAAAATAAGCATAACTAAGTAATTTATTTATTAAATCTTTTGAAATTCAAATTATTAGCAATGTAATGATAGAACTGGAAAGGCGAAATAGCCGCTGTAAATAAAGTGGAAATCGAAAAGTGGAAATAGGTATAAAAGGGAACTGAGCATTTCCACTTAGAGAGATTAGCCCTGAAACAGGCGATTTTTGGTGAAAAACAAAATAACAGAATTGCGGTTATGATCACGCAAAATAGTCGATTCTTCCCTTTTCCGCTAACAAGTGGAAGCGAGCGATGATCTGCGTTAAAAGTTGCTGTAACCACAAAGATGTTGAACTCATTTCAGGCAACCGGAGGCCCTTGTGATTCGAGAGTAGGAAGCTACCGTTTTATCACACTGAATTTTTGCCTATCGTTTAATACGCAGTGAGATAGGCAAAGTGATTGATAAATCGAGCAAACCACTAGATACGCGCCAGACTGTCTTTCGCGATCACTTGGAATTCATTGAAATTTTTAACCGTAATCAGCCTACGGGTGGTTTTCTCTTTTACGAAGGTAACGAAAAGATCATAAATCGCCATAGCCTCCTCATAGTCAGCCTTGCTAATCGCCAATAGGAAAACCACATAGGCGTTTTCTTTCGTCTCTTTGTTCCATTCAATACCTTTAGGGGCAACAATCGTCACGACAACCGTTTTATTTGCCAATAATCCCAGTGAATGAGGAAGCGCAATTCCTTCGCCTAATAATGTAGAAACAATCGATTCGCGCTCTTGTAATGATGGATAAAAATCCGCAGTCACATAGCCATCTTGTTGTAATTTATGGCAAACCGTTTGAAATAATGTTTCTTGGCTGATTTTGTCATTAATCACCATAAAGTAGCGTTCATCAAAGAAGCGCTCAATAATATAGGGGCGGGTTTGATCTATCATGGCTAATTTGCCGATCTGCTCTAGTTGATAAGGCGTCGGAAATGGCGCTATCTTGATCACGGGTTTATTTTTTTCAGAAATACGAACGGTGGTGATCACAAAGTCTTCTTCGACTTCATCTAATGACTCATATTCTTGTAGAGTTAACCCTCGGCTAAATTTGAGTTGTGGAAACTCACGCATGATTTTTGATTCAACGACTCGAAATGTGGAATTTCCCGCATCGGTGACAACTAGCACTTCTGTCTGGCGAATAGAGCCGGCACCATAATTCCTTTCCAAACTAACACCAATGTGAACGGCAAGGTAACCAAGCTCATCTTCATTGATTGGATAAGGAAGTAATTGCTTACTTGCACTGGTCAGTGCACTGAGCGTGACATCATAGGCGAAAGGATAATATTGCTTGATATCACTTAACAAAGGGTTAGGGGTAATAATGTGATATTGCAGACGTGTCATCAGGGCCGCAATATGGGTATTGAGATCCTTTTTGAGTTTCTCATCATCACGTAAGTCATAATTATATAATTCATTAATATAATTAAGAATATATTCAACCAATTCATGATGATGATGATTTTTTTGTTGAGTAATATCTTGGTGGGTAATGCGCTGTGCGATGATTTGATCATGCAGATAGCTGAGTTCTGCACTTGATAGATCACTGCCAAGAAAATAAATAAGCCCTTTCGAAACTTCTTCACAGGCTTTACGTAGCGTCTCTTCACTATCATGATCTTTAACGATAGATGTGAGTTCATGGCCTCGAGTGATCCGCAAAATAGTGACAGCGCAATTAAATACCAGATATAGATGCCCTTCATTACTTAAACGAACATCAAAACGGTTCATACTGTTATGGAGAACTTTATCGATATAGGTCAAATCAAGGTTATCTAAACATTCAGGCTGGAAAATGGATAAGTCTTGATTAATTTGCTGTGAAAAGCGGCGCCATAGGGTTTCGGTCATGCAAGCTCGGATGGCCCACTCACTACCGTTAAGACGGATCCCTTGATGTGGAATGCTTTCTAATAAGATCTGGTATTTTTGTAGATGCTCTCTGACAACACTCATATCTTGCTGTAGCGTTCCACGGCTAATAAACCACTCTTCCGCGATATCGTCCAATTTTACGGGTAAAGAGAGCATCAATAGTTTTAGCAATAACGCATCAACACGCTCTTTACTGGTACGAGGAATACTATTTTCGACTTGGTTTTGCTGGGTAAGTTTAGCAAAAAGCGCTTCATCATCGACTTTTAAACGGTAACCATGGCCTCGCTCATAGAGGATATGAGCGCTGTAATTTTGTATGAGTGCATTTATCTCATTAATGTCAGAGCGAATTGTTCGGGTTGATACCGAAAAACGCTTAGCTAGCTCATCTTGAGGCACTACCTCATCAAGGATACTTGCAAAAATTTGATTGAGTCGCTGTTGAGTGAATAAAGCCACGAAAATACCTTCTCGACCTAAAACCATAAGCTTAATAGCCAAAATAGTTCTTTTATTTTGGCTGACTATGGATTGGACTCTATCATAAGCCTATCAACATACCGAGTATGGCAGATCATAAATTTGAGAATATCTTCGCAAAAACCGAGAGATTTTAGGAAATAGTGCACTTTTTGTATGGGCCAAAAAGGTCATTTGGCCCATTGAAGATCATGCACCGAGGTCAATGAGTAAAGCGCGCATTGATTTTGATGATGAGAGTGTTAGTGCATTTTCATTTTGGATAAATACACCATCATTACAACTCATTTCTATGGTTTCGCCATTTTCTGCTTGGAGAGTCGCTCCTCCACGAATGGATTGGAGATAAGCATTTTTCCCCTTAAGCTTAATATGTTGAGCACTTTCAGGCGTAATATTGAGCTGTGTAATCCAAATTTGTTGACGTAATTGAATGCTCTCATTTTCGCCATCAGGTGAAGCAACTAACATATTACTATCAGGCGGTAATTGAATTTTTTGGGCCGGATAGTACTCTTGCTGTGGGCAAGCATTTAGCCATAACTGCAAACGAGTTAACGGCTTATATGGACACATATTATGTTCACTGTAACTTAAATCAGGACGGGGTGAGAAACGAATACACTCGCCTTCACTTACATTGATTTTATTACCTAAACTATCGCGATATTCGGCACTTCCTTGTAGTATAAAGTTAAGAATATCGACATGTGGGTAGCTTTTAGGCTGAAACGCACTTTCAGGTGCAATAACTTCCTGATTGAGTACTCTTAGTGTCTTAAACCCCATAAAATCAGGGTCAAAATAATGGCCGAAGGAAAACGCATAACGTGCCTGTAACCAGCCATAGTCAGCCTTTCCACAGTGCTTAACTGCCCTTAATGTCATCATGGTGGCTAACCCTCCTTCGCTCGACAAAAATACACAAAAATTGATAAATTTATAGAGTTATCATAAATAGCTGGACGTTGAATTGTTAGCCAGTTAATCTGTTTACTTCATTCAAATTTCCTGAAAGAGATATCCCATGAGCAAAGAGAGAGCATTAACACTTGAATCATTAAGGGTGATGGATGCAATCGACCGGCGTGGTAGCTTTGCTGCTGCTGCTGACGAATTGGGCCGAGTGCCCTCAGCACTCAGTTATACCATGCAAAAGTTAGAAGAAGAGTTGGATGTTATTCTATTTGATCGTTCAGGACATAGAACAAAATTTACGAATGTCGGTAGGATGTTGTTAGAACGAGGTCGAGTATTACTTGAAGCCGCAGAAAAATTGACATCCGATGCAGAAGCGCTCGCTAAAGGTTGGGAAACTCACCTTACCATTGTTTGTGAAGCATTAGTTCCTGCGTATTACTTATTCCCGTTAGTGGATAAATTAGCTGAAAAATCCGAAACGCAACTTTCTATTTTAACTGAAGTACTTGCAGGGGCGTGGGAACGGTTAGAAAGTGGAAAGGCGGATATTGTTATCGCACCGGATATGCACTTTCGTTCCTCCTCCGAGATAAACTCTAAGTCGTTATACAGCGTTAACCATGTCTATGTTGCTAGCCCTGATCACCCGATCCACCAAGAGCCAGAGCCGCTGTCAGATACGACACGTATTAAATATCGAGGTATTGCGGTGGCCGATACCGCACGTGAACGGCCAGTTATTACAGTACAGTTATTAGATAAACAGCAAAGATTAACGGTCTCCACTATTGAAGATAAGCGTAGTGCGCTATTAGCAGGGTTAGGTGTAGCAACGATGCCATATCCAATGGTAGAGCAAGATATTCGTGAAGGGCGCTTGCGTGTAGTCAGTGCAGAATATAGCCATCAGACGAATATTATTATGGCGTGGCGCAGAGACAGTATGGGTGAAGCAAAATCGTGGTGCTTACGAGAAATACCTAAATTATTTGCTAATAAATAAAGAGTAAAAAAGCACCTCTATATAGCACTATAGAGGTGCAACCAAATTCGGTTATCAATTTATCAAGTAAAGGTTAATGATGAAAAAGCAACTTTTACCATTTTCTATTCAATAAATGGTCAATACTAAATTTACCAGGGCCTGTGACTGCCAGTAATAAAAAGCCACCTGCAATAGTCATGTTCTTCATAAACATCAAACTATTTGGCTCTACACTGAAATTAATGTGGAAGAGCAGGGATGTTAATACACAAAAAACAGCAGTAAAAATAGCCACTGTTCTGGTGAGGAAACCAAAAAGCACAGCAAGCCCGCCACCCAGTTCTAATAAAATAGTCAGGGGAAGTAAAAAGCCGGGAACACCCATCGCTTGCATATATTGTTGAGTGCCTGCATAAGCGTCACCTAACTTACCATACCCAGCAACAATAAACAGAATCGGCATCATAATGCGGGCAAGTAATAGCACGCTATTTTCTAAATTTTTCATTAAGATTCTCCAGCTAACTAGGTCAGCAAGTGTCAATAAAATGAGATACACATCGCGATATAAATTGTTTTTTTAGCATTAAATGACAAGAAATCACCTAACGACGCTATGGTAGTGATTTGCTGGTTCAATAAAAAGCAAAGGTTATTAACAAAGATGGACAAAAATATTGAATAATGGCAGGGAGAGGAAACCTGAAATGGTCAGATTTCAGGTTTGGAGCAGAGTAGGTTATTTTTTACCCGTATTAACAACGCCTTGGAGGGTTCGCACTAAACTCCAAGCGGCAATCGCTTTTTTGCCTAGGGAAAAAATACGCTGAGGCCGTTTAATGGTATAAAGAGAAATAAGACCGGCAGCGGCAACAAAAATAGGCCGGAAGGTGACAAAGATTTGCCATGAGCGATCGTAAGGCTCTGTCATCTGTAACCAATCTTTGGAAGCCGCAGAGAGTTCAGAACGTTGTTGCTCAATTTGTTTGATTAAACGCTGTTTCTTTTTAACCAATAATAGGCGCTTGCTTTTATTCATCTTTTGACCCCATTAACGCTTTAGAATCTTCCTTTAACTGCTCTCGAGTTGCGCCGAGTAAGGTCGATTGTCTCGCTTTTTTTAGGGTCCAAATTGCGCCAATAATAGCGAGTAATATTAAAACGCCTGTAGTAATCGCAAGGGCTTGATAGCGATAAATAGGATCAACTGACCAAAAGATCAAACCAATGAGGCACATTAGACCAAAGGCAGTAAAAAGTAGGGTGATACCCGCCATTAAAATGAGTTGAATAAGAGTGGTTTTTTCTTCCTCTAATTCAACTGCGATTAATTGGATCCGAGTTTCCACCATTTGCACGGCGATACTGGCGATGCGTTGTAAGGTATTAAGGACCCCTTTTCCGGGGCCCTGACGCTCTTGTTGTTCCATAAAAATTAACGCTTAGCGAGTAATACGCCAAGAACGACGCCAACAGCAGCACCGATACCGATGCCAGTCCACGGATTTTCGCGCACATAATTATCCGCACGACCCGCGATTTCTTTTGTTTGCTCGGTGATTTTATCACCCGCGTTGCTCAGTTTGGCGCGTGAAGCGTGTAAGGCATCTTGGGCTTTTTGCTTCAGGCTGTCTATTTCTTCTTTCGATTTGTTTCCAGTATCGTTTAGCATCGCTTCGAGAGAGTCAGCCAGTGCTTTTAGTTCTGCGCGTAGATCTTCTGATGAGTTATTCGATGACATATGGAACCTCCTATCAATAGAAAAATATAGTTAGCAGCTTTAACAATAGCTATTTTTACAGTAAGTGCAATGAGGAGAGGGGGAATTATTGATTAAATTAATGTAAAAGAATGTTTTATTTCAAGTAAGAGAGAATAATATTATGTTTATGTTAAATAAAAAACGAATTTATATCCAAGACGGATGCTCTAATAAAGATGTATTTACTGTCAGAGAGAATAAACGAGAGGCGTAATTTGCCTCTCGCCTCGTGATGTGATCAGTTAACTTTTTTTGTGGAAAGTTTTTTCTTAATGACGACGGCAATACTTCCGATAAGACCAATGATAAGTAGGCCGACAGGGATCAGCATCAACACGTTCATAATATGCTGTTCATACTGTAGAAATATTGGGCTTTTCCCAAAACCAAAACCAATTGCTGTTAAGATTAAGACCCAAAGAAGACCACTTAGCCAGTTAAATATTTGGAAGCGGCCATTCTGTAGCCCTGCTAGACCAGCAATTGTAGGCAGGAGCGTCCTGACAAAAGCTAAAAAGCGGCCAATCAATAATGCTGCTAAACCATGGCGATGGAATAAGCCGTAAGCACGTTGATGATAATGCTCAGGAAGATGGGCTAGCCAACCTTTCACCAGTTTCGTGTTGCCAAGCCATCGACCTTGAATATAACCAACCCAGCAACCAAGGCTAGCGCCCGCAGTCAAAATAACAATCGTCAATGGATAACTTAGTGTACCTTTTGCTATGAGAACACCAACGAGGATCAATAAGCTGTCACCTGGTAGGAATGCGGCAGGGAGAACCCCATTCTCAAGAAAAAGAATAGCGAATAACATAAGGTAAATAGCCCAAACCAACGTAGGGTTGGAGAGCGTGACATAGTCTTGATGCCAAAGGGCAAAAAATAATTCTTTAACTAATTCCATTAATGTTTCCTAAACGGCAATAACAGCAACAATTTTATTGTTGGGTAGGGAGACATGGATTATGCGAATACCTAAGTGAAAAGTCATGTTTCCTCAGGCTGTTAGTTCAAAGCCTCTCCACTTTAACAAAACAAAAAATAACTAAACAGCGAATTCTCGTTCTATTTTTAGAATTCATTTAAGTTTTGCGGAAAAACGCAATCTTCTTCCTCACGTTTTTTCTACAATAAATGGTGTGAAAATGGGCTTTACCAAGATGTTTCTTGACAAAAATGGTAAAAAAAGGTGTTTCCTTATTCAATAGTCTTTAAATATTTTTACTCAAATTATACCTATGGATTATTGATTTTTAGGACTAATTACCCTAATTTATCAGTCATAGCAAAGGGGAGTAACTTCTTCTTGTCGGTTTATCGTCATTACGGTGCTCATCATATTGCACCCGGTAGCCGAGCACCACAATTTCCTAACCTAGGATTATTGTGTTGTAAGTGAGACCTTGCCAGAAGGCAAGGTTTGCTCATCGTTTACAACCAAAAGATAGTCACTCTAGGTTAAAAACAGTTAAGCGGCTGATGCCTTCTGAGGTGTCAGCCGTTTTTTTTGTAATTAAGGAAATTATATGCACTCTGTTGGTAGCCCTATTTTATGGGGAAGTTTCGCGGTTATCATTCTCATAATGTTGCTTGTTGACCTATTATGGCAAGGCAAACATAAAGACCAAGTTATGTCGATGAAACAAGCGGCGATTTGGAGCACGGTGTGGGTGACGCTAGCATTGATGTTTGCTGGGGGATTTTGGTGGTATCTCAAAGATACGGTAAGCCTTGAATTTGCTAATAGCCAAACAACGGCTTTCTTAACGGGTTATGTATTAGAGAAAGCTTTAGCGGTTGATAACGTATTTGTGTGGTTAATGTTGTTCAGCTATTTTGCGATCCCAGCGAACCTACAAAGACGTGTTTTAGTTTATGGGGTACTCGGTGCGATTATACTGCGTACCATTATGATCTTTGCAGGCAGTTGGCTCGTATCTCAATTTAGTTGGATTCTTTACATTTTTGGCCTGTTCCTTCTCTTTACAGGTATCAAAATGGCTTTTACAAAGGAAGATGGCTCTCCAATTACCGATAAGCCCTTGGTAAAGTGGGTTCGTTCTCATTTACGCATGACTGATGAATTACACGGTGAAAAGTTTTTCATTAAACGAAATGGGTTACTTTTTGCTACACCACTTTTTTTAGTCTTAATCCTTGTTGAAATCAGCGATGTGATTTTTGCGGTAGATAGCATTCCCGCTATTTTTGCTGTCACCACGGATCCGTTTATCGTATTAACCTCAAATCTTTTTGCTATTTTAGGCTTACGTGCAATGTATTTCCTACTGGCTGGGGTCGCTGAAAAATTCACTATGCTTAAGTACGGTTTGGCGGTGATTTTGACCTTTATCGGTGTGAAAATGCTTTTAATGGATATTTATCACATTCCAACGATCATCTCTTTGGGGACGGTTGCAACAATTTTAGTCGCCACTTTAGTGATTAATGTTATCGTTAATAAAAGAAACGCTTCTAACTGCTAATCTTTCACTGCTTAATTAACTCAAGCACTCGGCATAAAAACCGAGTGCTTTTTCTCTTTAACAGACTGAAAAATATCATAGATTTCTCAGTTTCCTATCCTACTATAAGAAACAAAATACAATTAGGATCACAGATATGTAAATATATTGTTAAAATAAAAAAATTATTGTCTATATTTAAAATAATCGCCTTTCCATAAGGTATTTATTCCTTATACTGGCAGAGCAAACACATTTAATTCCTAATAAAGATAAATAATGTATGGGTCTCTTATGGAAACAAACAAAACAGGGTTATGGCAGGTTATTACGAGCGGTAGCTTAGTTAAGCAAATACTCGTAGGCCTGATCGCAGGTATTTTATTGGCATGGTTATGGCCATCAGCAGCAAAAAATGTTGGGTTATTGGGCGATTTGTTTGTTAGTGCGCTAAAAGCGGTTGCTCCTATACTCGTTTGGGTACTGGTCATGGCATCCATTGCGAATCATCGCAAAGGGCAAAAAACCAATATCCGTCCTATCTTAGTATTGTATATATTAGGTACGTTCTTCGCGGCGTTGGTAGCCGTTATTGGTTCTTTTATATTCCCATCCAGACTGGTATTAGCACTCGGTGATACTCAGTTAACACCTCCTGGAAATATTGCAGAAGTGCTTAAAGGCTTGTTAGTGAATATTTTTGCTAACCCAGTCGATGCATTGATCAAGGGGAACTATATCGGGATCCTCGCATGGGCGATTGGTTTAGGTATCGCTTTACGCCATGCTAGCGAGACGACTAAGAACCTGATTCAAGACTTCTCAGAAAGTGTGACACAGCTTGTTAGAGTGGTGATCCGCTTAGCGCCTCTTGGGATTTTTGGTCTCGTTTCTTCAACAATCGCAATAACAGGTTTTGCAACATTAAAAGGCTACTTCCATGTTCTCGCTGTGCTTATTGGTTGTATGCTGATTGTGGCATTAGTTGTTAACCCTCTGATTGTATATTGGAAAATTAAACGTAATCCGTATCCACTCGTTTTCGCATGTTTACGTGAAAGTGGTGTAACCGCCTTCTTTACGCGTAGCTCTGCTGCAAACATTCCAGTGAATATGGGGATGTGTCGTCGCATGAATTTGCATGAAGATACCTACTCGGTTTCTATTCCTCTGGGTGCGACGATCAATATGGGCGGGGCTGCGGTTACCATTACAGTACTGACCTTAGCGGCAGTGCATACTTTAGGGATCCCTGTTGATATTCCGACAGCGCTCTTACTGAGTGTGGTTGCTGCGGTTTGCGCATGTGGTGCTTCTGGTGTTGCTGGTGGCTCCTTACTGCTCATTCCATTAGCCTGTAACATGTTTGGTATTTCGAACGAAATCGCTATGCAAGTAGTTGCTGTTGGGGTGATGATTGGTGTGCTGCAAGATTCAGCAGAAACAGCACTTAACTCTTCGACTGATGTACTATTTACAGCAGCGGTTTGCCTTGCTGAAGATGAGAAATTGGCTGATCCTACAGCGCAATTATCACAAAAAGACTAGTTTAGTCTCGATAAATATCCATAGAAAAACCCGCTGACGGATAGCGGGTTTTTTATAGGTTAGCATTATAAATATGGCGCTTTTTATAGCTGATAGGCTACTTTCATTCCTTGTTCAATTGCTCTTCTTGCATCAAGCTCAGCAGCGACATCAGCGCCACCAATGACGTGAGCTTGAATCCCATGCTCTGCGAGAGGCTCTTTTAATGGGTGATATGGCTCTTGGCCTGCACAAAGAATGACATTATCGACGGGGAGGCAATGTATTTTATCTTGATAGCGAATATGCAAGCCATCATCATCAACTCGCATATATTCAACACCATTAAACATCTGCACGCCACGCTTCATGAGTGATAAACGATGAACCCAGCCTGTGGTTTTACCTAGCCCAGCGCCAACTTTACTGTTTTTGCGTTGTAACAAATAGAGTTGGCGAGAAGAGGGGATAGGATGAGGAGATTGGCTCAATATTCCTCCGGTCGAATTGATGCTGGTATCAATATTCCACTCTTGATTAAATAACGATATATTCAAACTGCTGCTTGGGCCTTTTTGGCTTAAAAACTCAGCAATATCAAAGCCAATTCCCCCGGCACCAATGATAGCAGCTGAACGGCCTACCATGCGCTTTCCAGTTAGTACATCAATATAGGAGAGTACCTTCTCGTGTTCACGCCCTTCTAGATTAATGGTTCTGGGCACAACCCCCGTTGCAATAACAACTTCATCGTAACCAATAAGGTCACGAATATGCGCTTGATGTTCAAGCTTGACTTCAATATTTAGAATTTCCAGTTGGCGGCAGAAATAGCGGATTGTTTCGTGGAACTCCTCTTTTCCGGGGATCTGTTTAGCCATATTAAATTGGCCACCAATTTGATTGGCTTTTTCAAATAAAGTCACTTTATGACCGCGCTTGGCTGCATAAATGGCACAAGAGAGTCCGGCAGGGCCTGCACCAACAATGGCTACTGTTTTTATTTGTGTCGCCTGTTCATCGGGATAATTCAATTCTTTTACGGCCCGAGGATTCACTAGGCAGGTAGCGAGCTTGCCATTAAAAATTTGATCAAGGCAGGCTTGATTGCAGCCAATGCAAGTATTGATTTCATCAGCACGATTTTCTTGTGCTTTCCGAACAAATGCTTCGTCGGCAAGGAATGGGCGAGCCATCGATACCATATCCGCTTGACCTGAACTAATGATCCGTTCGGCAACAAAGGGATCGTTGATCCTATTCGTTGTGATCAAAGGAATGGTGACTTTTCCCATTAATTTTTCTGTTACCCAGCTAAATGCATGACGTGGTACTTGTGTTGCAATAGTTGGGATCCTCGCTTCATGCCAACCAATACCTGTGTTGATCATTGTTGCGCCAGCTTGCTCAATCGCTTTCGCTAAATATTCAATTTCTTCCCAGTTGGAACCTTCCTCTACGAGATCTAACATTGAGAGGCGATAAATAATGATAAAGTTTTCACCCACTGCCTGACGGATTTTACTGACAATTTCGAGAGGGAAACGGATCCTATTATCGTAGCTTCCTCCCCATTCATCAGTTCTATGGTTTGTGCGCTTGGCGATAAATTGATTAATAAGGTAGCCTTCTGAGCCCATTATTTCGACGCCATCATAGCCTGCTTGCTGTGCGAGTTTTGCTGTGGTGACAAAATCATTAATCGTTTTATTAATTTGTTCTGTTGTGAGAGCGTTGGGGGTAAATGGAATGATCTCAGCTTGGATGGCACTAGGGGCAACAATATGAGGATGAAAACCATAACGACCCGCATGTAAGATCTGCAAAGCAATTTTACCGTCAGCGCTGTGTACTGCTTGGGTGATTTCTTGGTGAAAAGGCAACTGTTCCGGAGTATTGAGCACCGCGCCATGAGCGGTTAAGGCACCTTCTTTATTTGGTGCGATCCCTCCTGTAATTATTAAGCTAACACCATTTTCTGCGCGTAACCGATAAAAATGAGCCAAACGCTGGCTTCCTTCCGGATGTTCTTCAAGCCCCGTATGCATGGAACCCATTAAAATACGGTTTTTTAGTACTGTGTGCCCCAAATTCAGTGGGGTAAAAAGATGTGGAAAATTGCTCATATTTTTGCTCCCCTGCGGGATTTTATTAACAGGTCAGATGAGTTAACTCTAGCGCAATGATGGGGACAATAGAAAAATATGTTAAAAAAATGTGATATTTATCATATGATTTATTGGTAAATTGCAGGTAGTCTAGGTCGGCACAGACGATTTTATTTTTTTGTCATAATTGGCGTGTAAAACAGGGTGGCTATTAGGGAACTTAACCAGTAAAGCTATTTTACCATTGTACGAAAAAGGATGGTTACGATGAAAACGATTTGCGAGGCTATAGAACTTGAAGGGGGCTTTGTAAAACTGGAGCTGCTGTCCCACCAATATGACTCTGAGTTTATGGAAATTATTCAAAGAGATAGTTTACATAAACTATGGTATACCTCAGTACCTGAACCAGAAAACCTTGCTAAAGATGTTGAACGGCGTTTAAAGCTATATCAGCAACAAGAAATGTTACCTTTTGCAGTGATGAATAAAAAATCAGGTAAAGCTGTTGGGATGACCGCCTACAATAAAATTGACCAAGAGACTCGTCGAGTTGAAATTGGTGCAACCTGGTATAGTCGAGAAGTTCAACGAACTGCAATTAATACAGAAGCGAAATTCTTGTTACTCCAACACGCGTTTGAAACCTTATCTTGCGTTGCCGTGGAATTTAGAACTCATTTTTTAAATCAGCAAAGTCGAAGGGCGATAGAGAGACTGGGCGCTAAACTTGACGGGGTACTAAGAAGTCATATGTATACTCGTACTGGTGAATTACGGGATACCTGCGTATACAGTATTATTGCGTCAGAGTGGCCATCGATAAAACACCATCTACAGTGGCAATTGGAGAAACCTCGCTAGTAGCCATTCGCTGAGTTTATAAAAAATAAGTCTCTGTGATTAATCAATAAGAGAGGTTGGTTAATCGGTGCTGTTTTCTGTTTAAGAAATAGTCATTATCAATTAAATCGTTTGATTTTTATATAGTTAGACTAATTTTTTTGATTTTTTATGCATAGCATTTGGTTGTTATCAGTGCTGAGTTGTAAAAATACTTGTTTAAAAGGCAGAGGGAAGAGGGATAAATGCGGCTCTTTGAACAAGAGTTATCATTTTGAGTAATGATATCTTGCTGAATGATAAAGCAGAAAATGGAATTGCGTAGAAAATCACCATACAGTTTTGAAAGACTAGACCTGAGAGAAAACAGCACGTATAATCGCTTCCACTTTGGCCCCTTAGCTCAGTTGGTTAGAGCAGTCGACTCATAATCGATTGGTCACTGGTTCAAGTCCAGTAGGGGCCACCAAATTTTAGCTGTTAAATCAGCGCATTAAGCCACTTCTTAGCAAGTGGCTTTTTTGTTTCCATCCTATTCCTTTAGTTCAAGAAATCTCTTCACTGAAGTTCTCCCTATCTATTGAAAATAATGAATTTAAACTATTCGCTTTAAGATTAATTAGGTATCCGTTCCAGTTAAGAACCTAATGATAAAAGTATTTCTTTATGCTGCTAATGGGAGTTTGACTTCTACAAGATATGGTTTATTTTTATTTAATTGTCATATATAGACTATCTATTTAAGGTTGGTTGAGTAATATTTATTTTTAAATGAGAAAGAAGTATTCCCATAATCATTAAAACTATTCCTTTATGAGTGTTTAATTAATTATAAAAATCACCATTGAGAATGTTCTTAATAGTGATCAGATTGATAGATTTTATAGGTGTTTCGTGATGACAACTTTGTTGTATGTTTAATCATGCACATTGGTTTAAAGAAAATATCCTCATAAAAATCACGATTAATTTTAAAAAGCATATATCTGTTAAGATTTTAAATTATATTATTAATAAAAATTTAAAGTGAGAAAGAAATATTTTTATATAAAGAAGTGTTTTTCTTGTTAATTGGTCTAATTTTTTATAATTAATGGAATTTAAAAATATATTATGGCATTTGTATGGTATTTAAATCTATTTAGTTATCCTTTATTGCGTTTTTGTAGGCTGTAATTGTAGGTTTTCGTATTTTTATAGTTGTTTTTACCTATGTGGTTATTGTTCTATGGTGAGATTAGTCTTAAATGGTGTTTTTTTATTTTTTTGAAATCTTTTGTAATAAGTTTGTTTTAATTTATTCTGACTTATTAAGTTCATGATTATTAATGAGTATTTTTAATTTTATAATTTAACTATTACAACTTTAAAGGGTTTTTGGGGAATTTTAAGCTATTGAATATTTAAAATTGCTGGAATATTATTAATCCCGAATTAGGTGTAACGACGATTGAAATATATTGTTTAAATTTAGTTTGCACATAAATGTATATAAAGTGTTGTCCTCCCAGGTTTTACTTTAATATGGTTGTTGTGCACTCTGAAGTTTAATTTTTTGTCCATGTTACTATTTCTACAATTACAATAATTTATTAACGCTTGGTTACTATATTTTGTGTTGTAGAAATAGTTTCTTTTTGAAAATAACTGTAGGAGTTAGGTAAAAAGCTCCTTAATGTTAAAGCGCCTACCTTAATCATACAATCATAATCTTATCAAGTTGACAAAAGCGAACTGAGAATGAGTGATTTTATAGGTTTGTTATCGGTCGGTATATTTTTACAGCTATAAATATTTGAACGTTTCGATAAATAAATTGTTTTTGATAGCGACTATCTATTTGAATTGCTACCTTGGCGGTATTATTGTTTTCACACAGAAGGAAATGGTGCGATTGTCGTGATATAGCTAATTTAGCAACTTGAACTAGGGAACGAGTATTTCATTACTCAACAGAGGATATTGATAACATATAAGGTTCATGTAATCTCAGTGCTGAATTTTAACTTGGGGTCACTTAACGGGGTCTAGGCTAAAATGACACTGTATCTAAAGCTATCAATGCGTTAATTAACCATAGATGAATAGCAGGCAGTTCAAGTGAAAGCCTAAAGGCATTCACAATAAGCCTCACCGATGAATAAAAAAATCAGCCGGTTGCAAGTACACAATACAATTCAAGAAAGCTACCGCACTGCTGATACTAGACCTTCTGTATAATTCGCGATAGCTCAAGTGCTGTGGGCAAATTTTATTGACCATGACAATTTTGAGAGAAAACCGCTTTCCAATATTTCCTCATAAGACAAAATGAGCTTACTGAAAATGGATAGAGTCATACGTTATCATTAATGTGAAGAAAACCTCGACTTATCAAAAGTAAGAAAATTATTATTTTATAACTTAAATTATGACTTCGACTGTTTTATAAAGTAAGCAACTAAGGCGAATGAGCATAGAGTGCATAACGCTGCAAAACTAATAAAGGTCAACATTTGTGTCGAATTGACTAAAATATATCCACCAATGGCAGGGCCAATAGCCATTCCACCACCAATTACCAAATTTATGTTATTCATGAGCCTACCGCTGGTATCAAGCTGGGAGACCGCTCCCATAATAAAAGGTAAAACAAATGTCCATGTGAATTTAAACAATAAGGCGGCAACAATAAACCGTATTACGGTAGGTGAACCAATCAATAACAAGATACTTGCCATTAATAATCCATATCCTAAAAACACTAATTTATTGGTTTTAAACCGATTAGAAACAGTTGCCGCAATCACCGCACCAACCATACCTAAAATGGTGGCGATCGCTAAAATCTGACCATTCTCTTCAGCATCTAGCCCGCTATTTTGGCCAAATACACCTATGAATGTCCAAACTTGGCTCAAACAAATATAGAAAATGAGTATCGCAATAATGGCCATCGCCTTATTAATAAATGCATTTCGCGGGTGAGTTGATGAGTGATGATGTTGATCTTTTTCCATTATCACATTAGGAAATGCTCGAATTAATGGAAAAAAGATGACCATAAAAGCAGCGAGAATAAAGTAAACGATACGTAATCCGTAGAGTTCAAATAACGGTGGTAAGACAAGTAGTCCAAGTGTACCTAATGCGAGTTGACCTAAAACCCAAAAAGCGTACATGCGGCTCGGGTTTTCTGTTTTTCCGGCACATGAAATACACAGTATCATTAATGTACCACCAGCTAATGATGCTATGACGCGAAAAATTAACAAGGTGATATAGGTGGCCGCGAAAGCAGAGAGTAGGTTACCTATGATAAAAATAATGGCAGAGATAATGGCTATTTTTTGCCAATTAATACGGTTGATCCAATACCAAGCAGGAACAGTTGCAAAGCTCATAGCCCCTAATTCTGCTGAAAAAAGATAACCTATTTTATCGGCCGATAACTGCCATTGAGAGCCCAATTGAGTTGCAACTGCCGGCGCTGTCATCAAAATACCTGGGGCAATGGCCGCAAAAATAATAATTGCGAGTAGTAAACTCAATGAAGATTTTAGGATGACTTTTGGTGGCATGGCATTGACATCTTGTGTGTGCAGCGATTCGTTCATTTAAGCACCTCGTCAATAATAAGCAGTACCTTCGGTGAATGTTAATAAAAAGTTAATAATTACTTGTCGATTTTAGGGTGAAATAACGAAAGGTGACTATCATTCTTAAGAACGAAAAATAGGGCTTTTTTTGTTTTTTAGCGGCAACATCAAGAAATTTGCAGATTATCTGATAGGTTGAATAAACATACATTGGGAAAAGTTAATGGGATTTAAGTTCCCATTAACGTTTAAATAGAGAGGCTGTTTTAGAAATGTTCGCTATGCGATTTTTCTAGCGCGAAGCAGGCTTTTTCTAAGCCCCCTTTGCAGGCCAACTCAAAATAGTAGCGTGCCGCATAAGGAGAAGCATTTTCGACCTCACCTTTTTGCATGAGCCAGCCAAGGTTATATTGTGCATATGCATTGCCCTGTTCTGCTGCACGCATAAACCATTTCTGTGCTTGTTCAATGGAAACAGGAACTCCATCTCCTTGATAGTACATTAAGCCAAGGTTGAGCTGTGCATCTTTATCCCCCAGTTCAGCGCTGGTTTTTGTTTTTTCTGATTCTTCGAGTCGTTGACTTAACAAGTTTATATTATCAATCAAATTAAAATATTCATTTTTTCTTATTTCTAGATATGGGGTTTTATATTGCTTCTTAAAAATATCTAGCACTTAAATTTTATTGTTTAGCGATTTTTATCTCCATTTCGGTAGTTGAATTCCACTTTGAGCAATATCATTAATTTCATCCTAATTTATATTTTTCATCATTTTTTATTGTATTCATGAGTAAATGTCAATAGGTCAGAGGGGGGGCTTTTATTCAAGGATAGTGAATATGAAAAAATAAGTGTTGTAAAGATATTAATAGATAATTTGTATGGTGAGCAGCTATCTTCATAATATGATCTCGAAAATAATAAAGTGAGTGTCATTTAATGATGATTTCTCTAAAGGTGATGAAGTTAGCAATAATGATTTTTTAATTAAGAATAGCTCTGTAAGAATATAAATAAAAAACGTGAAGTGAAAATAAACTTCTGTTTTATTTAATCCTAAACAATTAGTTTGATTAGAACAATATTACAGATATTGCAAAATATTATATCTAAAATTGAAGTGTTAATTAAAATTACCACGCTATTCAATGCATTGATTTTATTGAGTTTATTTTATTTTGTTGGATTGATGGATTTTTCCATATATTTTTTTCGTTAAGTGTTATTACTTAACCTCTGAAAAAATATGAATTTCAGAATTATAAATCTAATTTTAAATCTTTTTGGGATTCTTGTAATATATAATTCTGGTCTAATTTGTATTCTCTTAATAGGAATGTTGAATGTACCAAGCTAATGTGGTTTTTTGTGTTTGAATTACTCATTATTTGGATATTTAACTTATATCAATAACTGCTTGGTAGATATAGCTTTGTTTGATTTTGAGCAGCAGGTACAGTAAATTTATCTGCAACAGAGCAAGGCGTAAATATTTTCGTGCAAGCGGGCTTTAATAAATGAAGTTTGTTGTATCAGGAATTGAGGGCCTAATATGATAGTGGAACATGAAGTGTCAAAAAATATTTTTATGATTGCTGTTGGTAAAGAGATATTTCGTTTAAGGAAAAAGAGAGGGTTAACAGGAAAACAGTTAGCTGAAAAACTAAATGTCTCGCAGCAGCAAATATCTCGATATGAAAGAGGTGTGTGTAATATTAATGTTGATACCCTCTTTGTTATTTTGCATGAATTGGATTGTAGTTTAAGTAATTTCTTTAGTGCTGTTTATCTTAATGTTAATGATACAGAAAAAAAGTTGGTTCTCATTATATTAATTTGTTTTTACCTCCATCTCCTTACTATAAAGGTGAGGATGCTTTTTCAGTAAAGATGAATAATTTGGTTGGCTAATTATAGTCGGCCAAATAATAAACTATTAAAGATTTATGTTTAACTGAGAATAAAGAAAATACTTTCTGTTCTCAGAAAGTATTTTATTTGTTTTTATTTATTATTTAATAAATAAATTCTATTAATTATTTAACCAAGTGAGCTAATTAATAGCTTACTTTTTTTAGTGTTCATCGTAAAGGCGTAACCAATATGAAAAAGATTCTTTTAGCAACTCTGATTTCTGGCGCAATGAGCGCATCAGCTATGGCTGCTCCAGTCAGCGCAGGTCAAGGTACTGTGACATTCTACGGCTCAATCATTGAAGCCGCATGTGGTATCGCGCCAGAGTCTACAGACCAAACGGTTAACCTAGGTCAGGTAGCATCAGCACAATTAGCCGATGGTGGTACTTCTCGTCCAGTGCCATTCACTATTGAGCTGGTTGACTGTGATACAACCACGCTGACAGACAATACGGCGACCGTCACCTTTACGGGTGGTGTGAATCCTAACTTAGCTGATTCACTGGCTATTCAAGGTCAAGCATCTGGCGCAGGTGTTCAAATTGCAGGTCTGGGTGGTGTACCAGTGAAATTAGATGGCTCTGCTGGAACTGACTTAAAAATTCAAAATGGTGATAACTCACTGCTGTTCTCTGCTTATTTGAAAGGTGATGGCAAAACTATTGTTCCAGGTGAATTTACAGCACTCGCTAACTTCACAATGAGCTACGAGTAATCAGAACACTAGTGTGTTATTCAAAGGAGGGTAAAACCATGGGGTGTCAAGCTGTATTCGGATGGAGTGTATTACTCCTCACTACGAGTTTTACCTCACCTTTGGTGCACGCAGCTGGGCAAGGTGCAGGTACGGTGACTATGAACGGTGAAATCACCGATGCTGCCTGCACAATTGCCATGGAATCACGTGACCAAATCATTGATATGGGTGTGTTGCCGATTGGTACGATCCGTCAAGAAGGCCAAGGCCCCAAACAAGATTTTGAAATTCAATTAGTTAATTGTGATTTAGTCAAACACAGTGATCCGACTCAAACTTGGCGTGCCTTGCGCATGACCTTTGATGGACCTTCCGATAACGGGTTGTTTCAAGTATTTGGTGAAGCGCGCGGCGTAGGGTTACTTATGCAAGATGCACAATCGCGTCAAGTGGTACCGGGGGAAGCATCTCCGGAGCAAGATATTGTACCGCCGAGTATGCGATTAGCTTATCAATTACGGTTAGTCTCTGACTCTCGCCCACTAAGAGCAGGATATTACCAAAGCTTGATCCGTTTTAAAGTCGATTATTACTAATTAAGCCGGTTGAATTTATTTTTCTCTTTATTGTTATTGTGAATGTTCACGAGGGATATTTTTTATGTCTTCACCAAAGGCTACTTATTTTCGCCTTGCATTGCTGTCGCTGTCCATTGCGTTTGCTTTGGGTGAAAGTCAGATAGCATTGGCATCATCTGATGTTATCCAATTCAATATGGATGTATTGGATGTGGAAGACAAAAAAAATATCAATCTAGAACATTTTTCGCGTGCTGGTTATGTGATGCCAGGAACCTATAGCTTAGCGCTTAAGGTCAATGACGATACGTTACCAGAAGTGAAAGTACCATTTTATCCCCCTGAGAATGATCCTCAAGGCAGTGAGCCGTGCTTATCACCCGATATCACTGCCCAATTAGGGCTGACCGCAGACAGCTTGAAAAAGCTGACATGGTGGCACGATGACCAATGCTTAAATTTGGAAAGTTTGCCGGGAATACAGGTGCGTGGGGATCTCTCAACTTCATCCTTATACGTGAGTATTCCACAAGCTTACATGGAGTATACGGCTCCTAATTGGGATCCACCATCGCGTTGGGATGAAGGGATTGCTGCGATTTTGTTGGATTACAACATTAACGGTAACACTTATCGCCCGCACAACAAAGGTCATAATACCTACACCTTAAACGGTAACGGGGTGGCGGGGGTAAACTTAGGTGCATGGCGTTTTCGTGCAGATTGGCAAGGCCGTTTAAATCATGCAACAGGCTCAAACCAAGCTATCAATCGTGATTTTCAATGGAATCGATTTTACGCCTTTCGTGCGCTGCCGGCTCTCGGAGCCAAACTGATTTTGGGTGAAGATTACCTGAACTCAAATATGTTTGATTCATTCCGTTTTATTGGCGCCAGTTTGCGCTCGGATTTGAACATGTTGCCGCCGAATTTACGCGGTTACGCACCGGAAGTAACAGGGATCGCACAATCCAATGCGACGGTGACGATAAGCCAGCAAGGGCGTGTGATTTATACCGAACAAGTGGCACCGGGGCCGTTTCGTATTCAAAACTTGAGCGATGCGATTAGTGGTACGTTGGACGTCAAAATTGAAGAGCAAGATGGTACGGTACAAGAGTATCAACTCGATACAGCTAACTTACCTTACCTAACTCGTCCGGGACAGCTTCAATATAAGTTGGCATTGGGTCAGCCGAATGATGTTAACCGGCACAAAGAGGGTGATAACTTTATCACTGGTGAGTTTTCGTGGGGGGTGAATAACGGTTGGTCACTGTTCAGTGGTTTGCTTGGCAGCAAAAACTACCAAGCGATTTCAGCGGGTATTGGTCGAGACTTACTGGCGTTCGGTGCGTTGTCATTCGATGTGACTCAGTCGTTTGCGCGTTTGGCAGGTGAAAACACTATTAACGGTGGATCTTATCGTGTCAGCTACGCAAAACGTTTTGATGCTATTGATAGTCAAATTCAATTCGCGGGTTATCGCTTCTCGGAGCGAGACTTTATGAGTATGTCAGACTTCTTACAGGCAAGGAAAACAGGTATTCGTTATGGTGGTAGCAAAGAGCTGTACACCATTTCACTGAGCAAAAATTTCCGTGATATCGGTATGTCTGTGTATTTGAACTACAACCACCAAACCTATTGGGATCGACCGGAAAACAACTATTACAGCCTGACGTTATCCAAATATTTTGATGTGGGAACGATTAAGAATGTCAGCGTTAACCTGTCGGCAAACCGCAGTATGTATAACGGGGTGACGGATGACAGTATTTATTTATCGACCTCATTTCCGCTGAGTAATGGTGCTAATGTGGGGTATTCCTTAAATAGCAGCCGTTATGACACGGTCAATCGAGTGACTTACCATGACCGCATTGATGAGCGTACCAATTATCAATTGGGCGTAGGATCAAACCGTAAAGGAGCGAGTGGAACTGCGTATCTGACTCACCAAGGCGATACCGCGCGAGTCTCGGGTAATGCGAGTTACGCCAATAACCAATATACCGCGTTTGGATTATCAGCAACTGGTGGGATCACGCTGACGGCAGAAGGTGGTGGTGTACATCGCATGAGCATCCCTGGAGGAACCCGTTTACTGGTGGACACCGATGGCATTGCTAATGTGCCTGTCAAAGGGTTTGGAGCTCCGGTTACCACCAATATGTTTGGTAAAGCGGTGGTTGGTGACATGAACAGTTACTACCGCAGCAAGGCACAAATTGACTTGAACGCGCTGCCAGATGATGTGGATGCACAGCAATCGGTGGTGCAAGTGACCTTAACCGAAGGGGCGGTGGGTTACCGCGAATTTGCGGTTGTGGCAGGGCAAAAAGCGATGACGGTGTTGCGCTTACCGGATGGCAGTTACCCTCCGTTTGGGGCGCAAATATTCAATACAAAAGGCCAAAGCACCGGCATCGTAGGGGATAGCGGCAGTGCGTATATCAGCGGTATTGAACCAAATTCCCTAATGACCATACAGTGGGGAGACGAGGACGGATGCCAAGTGGCTTTCCCTGAGAGTATCGATATCAACAATCCATCGCTGTTGTTGCAGTGTACTCCGCTAGCAGCAAAGCAGTTAGCGCAGCGATAACACGCGTTAGCACGGTATGAACAGAATTTGCGGTGACGCGATGGTGTCTCCGAGATGACATTAAAAAGGTTATAACAGCATGAAACTGAATAAAAAATACGCTTTGATAGCGGGTGTGATGGGCATGATGTGGTTAAGCAGCATGGCACACGCGGCGATTGGTCTTGACCGTACTCGGGTGATTTTTAACGGTGACCAAAAATCGATGTCACTCAACATTTCTAACAACAATAAACAATTACCGTATCTAGCACAGGCGTGGATTGATGATGCTGAAGGCAACAAAATTACTTCGCCATTGGTGGTATTGCCGCCAGTGCAGCGTGTGGAGCCCGGCAAATCTAGCCAAGTGAAAATCGAAGCCCTGCCAGCGGTTAGTACCTTGCCACAAGATCGCGAGAGCTTGTTTTACTTTAACTTGCGTGAAATACCGCCTAAAAGCGATAAGCCCAACACGTTACAGATTGCCTTACAAACCCGCGTAAAAATGTTCTATCGGCCAAAAGCGATTGTGCCGGCCAAAATGGGCACACCATGGCAAGAAAAATTAACCCTGCAAAAACAAGGCGATACGGTAATGGTCAAAAATCCCACGCCGTATTATGTGACAGTGATTAATGCAGCAGAAAGCCTTAAGGCATTGGACAACAAAGATAAAAAAGAATTTAAACCCATCATGTTGCCACCGTTTGGTGAAAGCGCGTTGGGGGTGAGTGCCAATGCATTAGGGCAGCGTCCGGTCGTGACTTACATCAATGATTACGGCGGGCGTCCAAACTTGACCTTCCAATGTCAAGGTAGCCAATGTCACGTGGTACCGAACGATAAGCCTGCGACACCGTAAACCATTATATTTGCTTTGTCTGCATCATGACGATAAGGAATAACCGATGACACACAAATTACTCCATCATGCTGTCACCTCTGTGTTGTTTGGCAGCGTACTTGTCTGTTCATGGGGCAGTCAGGCCGAAGATAACAATACGCGTTTGTATCGTCCTGTGGATAACTGGCAGGTCGATGGTGCCAACGGTGCGCTGTATGTGTCGGGTTCACTGACCGAAAGTCCGTGCCGTTTAGCGATGACCTCGGCGTATCAAGCGGTTGAATTGGGCAATACCGAAACGGCGGAACTGAAAGCCGTGGGGGATAAAGGGCGTGCAACGGCGTTTCACCTTGAACTGCAAGATTGTATCGAAGTGAACAGTGCCTTGGAAAACGTCCAAACTGGGCAAACCGCGTGGAGTAGCACCCAACCGGCGGTTAAAATCCGTTTTATTGCGCCAACGGTACCGTGGATGCCGGATTTTGCCAGAGTGACTGGCGCACAAGGGATTGGTTTAGTACTGAGTGATAAGGCAGGGCAAATCTTGCCTTTAAATCAAAATAGTAACCCAGATCTGCTGCCATCAGGGCAATCGACGCTGACCTATTATGTCTCACCGGTACGTACGGCACAATTGATGCAGCCGGGAGCGTACTCTGCGCTGATTTCTTTTGAAATGCGCTATGAGTAAGGTGAAATAGTTATGGGAAAAAAAACATTCAAAATACTCTGGTTGTATAGTGTTTTGTTGGGAACGGTATTACTACCAAGAGATGTTTTAGCTGGTTCAACTCAGTTAGACTTTAGGGTAACTATACGTATTGAGATTAAAACTTGTGATGTAAATGATAATCAAGCCATTGAAGTAGATTTTGGTGACATGATTATCAAAAATATCGATGGTGTAGCCTACGAGCAACCGATTGATTATACACTTGATTGTGACGATGCAACCAATAGTACTCCACTTAAGTTACGTTTTGAAAATAACTCCGGGGCAAATTTTAATGCCAACTTATTACGTACGAGCGAACCTAATTTAGGGCTGCGAGTGAAACAAGATGGCTATCCTTTTGCGTTTAATAATTGGGTTTATTTTACTTACGGCAATCAACCTGAGTTGTCTGTTGTTCCTGTAGCAAGAGGATCAGCTGGAATTGATGACGGTCCGTTTACGGCTTCGGCGTTACTTACTGTGGAGTATGAGTAATGGCACAACAACGTGTAATTTCCATTGTATTATGGCTGATAGCCAGTGTATTGATATCTGGATATATCATGATACCTGTACAAGCATCTACACAAGTCAATTTTTATGGCAATTTAATTGGCCATCCACCTTGTGATATATCGGGGGAAAATGATCCAATTTATGTTGATTTTGATGAAGTCGGGCTTACTAGGATCGACGGAATTAATTATAGGAAGGATTTTACATTAATAGTGACTTGCGGTAATGACCTTGGTAATGGTGTGCAGCTGTATATGGGATATAACGGTATGAATGCTCCATTTGATAATGATGCTGTACAAACGAGTATTGGAGGGCTTGGCATACGTTTATATTATCAAGACCAAGTTGTTTCTCCTAATAATGATGACATTCCCATCGTAATGTCAGGTGGTTATTCAAAGGTAATTCCCTTATGGGCTGTTCCTGTGAGAGAAGATGATCGCAATTTATTTGAAGGTACATTTTCAGCTACTGGCACAGTAGAAATTCGTTATCCTTAAAAAGGAAACAATATGAATAATTATAAAATAGCTTTTAAATATTTAATATTATTCCTGTTGAGTGGAGGATTAATACCAATTTATTCTATGGCATCATCTTCGACAACTATTCACTATGGGGGCACTTTAATTGCTCTTCCATGTACGATAGAACCAGGGACGGAGAATGCTTATTATGATTTAGGTGTTACTCCAACAAAATCACTCTATCGCTTTACCCGAACTTCAGGAATATTAATAACATTTGAATTGAAAGATTGCGATACATCGTTAGGTACTACTGTTAAAGCTTCATTTTCAGGATCAACAAATAATGAAGGTTTATTAAGGTTTGCACCAGGAAGTGAAGCAAAAGGTGCAGGAATAGGCTTAGAATATTTAGATGGTCGGCCTATTTCTATAGATGGAAAGTCAAATTATAGTGTACAGCTTGTTGATGGCGATATGCTTATTCGTTTAAAAGCCTATGTACAAGGAGAGCGAGAAGCTCTAGCAAATAAAAGTTTAGTGGCTGGAGATTTCAATGCAATCATGACTTATGCGTTAAGCTATGAATAAATATTTAATGGCGGATTCAAGTCCGAAGTGCAACGCTAAGCCGCCTTTCTTAGCTCCGCAAACACCACCGAAGGTTGTCTGAACCCCAGACACTTGCGTGGCCTGCTGTTCAACGCTCCCTGATAGCGTTGTAAGTCTTCTTCTGTCACTGTCCGCAGGTCTGTTCCTTTCGGGATAAACTGTCTTAACAACCCATTCGTATTCTCGTTCAGCCCACGCTCATGCGAGGCATACGGATGGGCAAAGTACGTATCTGCGTTCAGTGCTTCTGCTATCGCCTTGTGCTCACTAAACTCTAGACCGTTATCGAACGTTATTGTGTGACATACATCCTGATACTCACTCAGCAGTGAGATAATGGCCTTACTGACTTCCACCGCATCCTTTGAAAACACCTTTTTTGTCAGGTAAATACGGCTTTTGCGTTCTGCCAGTGTCACGATAGCACCAGTGCCCTGTTTACCCTGCACCAAATCGGCCTCCCAGTCCCCCAGACGGCTACGGTCATCGACGACTGACGGCCGTAGCTCAATGGATACCGCATCAGGGATGCGCCCTCGTTTCTGCCCGTAGCCCTTACGATATCGCCGTTTGCCCTGCCTAAGATGCCTGTACAACTCGCCACCGCTACGCTTATCCGCATAGATATACTGGTAAATCCATTCATGGCTGACGCTAAGACCAATAATGCTGCCAATTGCACTTATTTGCTCAGGACTCCACTTCCACTCCAGAGCAAATATCACGAAATCTATGGTCTGCTGAGGAATTGTCCTTTTGGCAGATGACAGCCGCCTATCACAGCACTTCTGGTGTGCCTGTTGTGGGTTATAACCAGTATCTGAAGTGTTACGCCTCAGTTCACGGGAGACCGTGGACTTGCTTACACCGATACGGATACCTATCTCATGGCAGGATAAATTATCCTCACGCAGTATCGATATCTGGTATCGTTGTCCTTCGGTTAGTTGCTGATACTTCATACTTACTCGCTCATCTTTGGTCGGAAGAGCAGGATAGCTTATCAGTAGCTAACCGTCCTTCCATCTAACATGACCGAGCGTTGCACTTATTATCTGAATTCGCGAGTTGTTAATGGTAAAGTTGTTCAGATTGATAATTTAGTGCAGTCTAGTTCATATGCATATTGTTACTCCCCATCAGAAAACCTTAATGGGGAACTATTTTCACCAAATGATGATCGAGTTACTGATATTACTGTAACAGGAGCAGAAATTAAATTTATATCACCGGATCTGGCAGAGCCAGGGGAATATTTTATAGCATTAAGTGATGGTACAATAGTTCCTCAACTATATGGTGCATCATTAACGGCAAAAGCAAACGGAACTACAGATTTATCTGAGATATTAGTTAGTTCTTTTAACATTGATGTTCTTGATGCTTGCACAATCGATGTGAATGGAAATACTTCATCTAGGTTTTATCTATCTTCTGATGAGTCAACAGGATTGGTTGATTATGAAAGAGTGACTGTTGAAATTGATTGTGATAGTAACATTGGAAATACTGTTCTAGGCTCTGTTCGATTGCAAACTGGGCTAATAAAAGACGAACCAAATAAGTTTTACTTAATTAATGAAGACTATGAAGATAATGGTTTATATATTGAAGGGATAATCAATCAGAATGGTTCAGACTGTGATGATGAGGGGGATATTTTATTTAATGGTGAAGCCTTTGATATTGATTTAGAACATAAATATGATAATTATAGTGGTGAGTTCACTATAGATTGGAATTTATGCAAAGATGAACACTATATTGAGCCAGGTGTTTATTATGGTGCTTTAGACTTATCTATATTTGCTAAGTAATGTAATTCCTCTCATATTGATTTAATATGAGAGGTTGCTATTTTAATTTATTTTTTTTGGTAATATTTAATTGAGTTATTGCTAATATATTCTTGGTTAATTTTTTAAATAAAAAATCACTTAATTAAGTGTTGGAATTTAATAAGTATAACTAGTAAGTTAAAATATAACAAATGTTACTTATTTCTTAATTTGAAATGGTTAAGTAGATTTTTTTCTGTTTTTAAACGGTTGTTTATGTGGAAATTATATTAATATCATTAAGTTACCTCTTCTAAAGTATTCATGTGGTGGAATTAGTAGTTTCAGGTGCCTGTCTTAATCTTCAATAGATTTTAACTTCATAATATTTTTGCCTTCATATTTTTCTATATTATAACTCCACATTATATCTATTCGCCCTGAATATATCAATTTTACGGCTGGTATCGTTAATTGATTCCCATTTTTAACGGGCTTTAGTATTACAACAACTTGATATTCAACAATTAGGTTTTATACATAGCGATCTTCTCTGAGTACGTAATGAGTATGGATGGCGATTTTAAACTATGAGTCGTGTTTTTTAATGAAGGATAGTGCCCTTTCATCCAACGACGAGTATTTTATGTTATAAATCTTACGTCTAATTTGAACTATCGCTATAAATATTAAAACACATAATAAATGGGAGTAAATTTCCAATTAGCCACTTAAATTGTTCTTGAATACAGTAGGATGTAATTAGTTATTTGACTTAAAATAACCAAGTACATTCACTTATTTCTTACTATAACAGGCTAACTCATGGAAAAACAAATAATAAGCACATTGATTGAGCTTACCTTTAGAGGTAACGATGATGTCAAAATTGCGGCTATTTCTGCATTAGGGGATTATAAAGCAACGATTGAGCAACATAATGCTGTTGTAAGATTAATGGCGCTATGCAAGGATCCTAACAAAGAGGTGGCAGTATCATCAATTAGGTCATTAAGTAAGCTAGCCGGTTATTTTCCGGGGACAGAAAAATAATGAAATCTCTATGCTCATTTATTCCAATAAACAATTTATATTTTAAATATTAGGTTCAGTGATAGGTTTATATTATTATTTTTATTTACTCTTATAGAAACTTAAATGAAAGCTTTTTTTCTATTTTATCAATTTAAGTTAATTATAAAAAGATGGTCAAATTAAGTCTTTTGTTTTCTATTTTTATCATCCAAATAAGATTATATAAACTTTAATAAGTTTGTGATAAAAATAAACAGCCACATTGTTATGCATTATTTATACACATAAGAGGTTTATAATGAAAAAGATTGTTATCTCTAGCGTTTTAGCTGCTATGGCAGCATTCTCTTTTAATGCGATGGCTGCGGACTCGAATATTGTCACGCCTGAAAAAATGACTTGTCAGGAATATATTAATTTGAACCCGCAAAGCTGGGCACCTGTTGCATTGTGGATCACCAATATGGATACACAATTTAAAGGTGGTGATTATGTTGCGTTAACAGAGCAAAGCGTTGCTGAAGCGCCACAGATTGTTGAATTCTGTAAGAAGCACCCTGAAGGTACGTTACAAGATTACTTAGCGTCAAAAAAATAAGTTAAATTTATGCCCTAGATAATTTCAATTTATGTTAGTTGATAAGTGAGCAAGTCGTTAGGCACAGACAAAATGTTGTGGTGAATACGAGCGAACCTAATCAATAACGTTGTCACTTGAAATATTATGGGTAGTACAAAATCAAAGCCTTGTTAATGTGGTGTTTGTTTTTAGTTTAATCAAAGGCAAACACCTTACTATTCATTTTATATATCGTTTTAATTGGCTCGACGACGACATAGCGACTTAGTCATAACTTGTTATTGATGGTAGCTCAAAATCCGATAAACCTGTTTTTTGTCTGATCTCCTCCAGCATTTCTTTTTCTGATTTATAAATATTTGGCTTCTCCTATCTTCTTATCTGCCGAAAGCGTCTAAAAAAAGCATTATAATGATAATAGTTCTTAATAGTATGTTTGTTATCAGTTAAAATTAGCCGCTAATTTAGCCGGATAAAAAGCCGTAATGCTATCGGCCGCGGCTTTTAAAAAAACACGACAACCTATTAGGATCTTAGGCACATGAAAATTAAGCATCTTTGGATACTCTCTCCATGTTTTGCTTCATTTATTGCACCAGCAACATTCGCAGCAGAAAACAAACAAGATGAAATGACTGTCTCGGCAACGCGTTCTTATCGAAGTGTGTCGGAGATGGCCCAAACCACATGGGTTATTGATAATGTTGAAATTGAACAGCAAGCAGAAGGTGGAAAAGAGTTAAAAGATATTCTGTCACAATTGATCCCCGGTATGAGTGTTAGCGGTCAAGGACGTACTAATTACGGCATGAATATGCGTGGCCGCTCAATGATTGTGATGGTGGATGGCGTACGTTTAAATTCTTCGCGTAGTGACAGCCGCCAATTAGATTCTATCGACCCATTTAATATTAACCATATTGAGGTGATTTCTGGCGCGACTTCTTTATATGGGGGCGGTAGTAGTGGTGGATTAATTAATATTGTCACCAAAAAAGGCCAAGAAGAAAAACAAGTTGACCTGCAAATTGGCGGAAAAACCGGTTTCAGTAATGGCAAAGATCATGATGAAAATGTTGCTGCGGCAATGAGTGGGGGTAATGAAAACGCCCATGGTCGTTTATCTGTTGCCTATCAACGTTATGGCGGTTGGTATGATGGCAAAGGTAAGGCAATTAATATTGATAATACACAAACAGGCCTACAATTTTCTGACCGCTTGGATGTAATGGGCGCTGGGGTTATTAATATTGATGATAATCAGCAGCTACAAGCCACGGTTCAATATTATAAAAGTGAGTCCGATGGCAAACATGGGCTTTATTTAGGCAAAGATTTTGCGGCGGTGAAAGGCCAAGGCGAAGCCTATAATAGCGGCAAATTAAACTCAGATCGTTTACCGGGTACTGAGCGCCATATGTTGAATTTACAATATTCAAATGGCGACCTTTGGGGGCAAGATTTTGTTGCTCAAGTTTATTATCGTGATGAATCACAAAAATTTTACCCATTCCCCGCGTTAAATAAAGCAAAGGATGTGACCAGCATTAGTGCTTCCGATCAAAAAACCAATTTCTATGGCACTAAGCTGACGTTTAATAGTGAGCCTGTCGATAATCTGACGCTGACTTATGGTGCTGACGCTGAGCACGAACAATTTCGTGCTAATCAAATGTTCTTTAATTTAGATAAAGCGAAAGAATCAGGTGGTATGGATTTGAAAAAAGCCTATCAAGTTGGGCGTTATCCAAGTTATACCACAACCAATATGGCCGCTTTCTTACAAAGCAGCTACGATATTAATCCAATATTCACTTTAAGCGGCGGTGTGCGCTATCAATATACCGAAAACAAAGTGGATGATTTTGTTGGGTATGCTCAACAGCAGCAAATCGCAGAAGGTAAGATAAAATCCGCCGATGCAGTACCTGGGGGGAACACTGATTATAACAATTTACTCTTTAATGCGGGTCTACTAATTAATTTAACGGAAGATCAGCAAACATGGTTTAATTTCTCTCAAGGCTTCGAAATTCCTGATATTGCAAAATATTATGGTACAGGGAAATACGCAGCAGCCCCTGATGCTAATGGGCATTTGGCATTAGAAAATAGTATTAATATTAATGATACTAAAGTTAAAGGCATTAAAGTTGACTCTTATGAGCTGGGCTGGCGTTATACCGGCGAGAACCTACGTACACAGATTGCAGCATATTATTCATTATCAGACAGAAGTTATGACATTAATAATACGGATATGACGATTTATATGAAGTCAGATAAACGTCGTATTTATGGTGTGGAAGGGGCGATTGATTATTTCTTCGATAATAGTGATTGGAGTGTTGGTAGTAACTTTAATCTGCAAAAGTCAGAAACCAAAGTGGATGGTAAATGGGAAAAATGGAGCGTTAAATTTGCTAGCCCATCTAAAGTTACTGCTTATGTGGGATGGGAGCCTAATGATTGGTCTCTACGTTTACAAAGCCAGCAAACCTTTAATGTTTCAGATGCGGATGGTAACAAGCTCAATGGCTATAATACCGTGGATTTCTTAAGCAGTTATTTATTGCCAGTTGGTAAAGTCAGTTTTGCGGTAGAAAATTTACTGGATGAAGATTACACCACCATTTGGGGACAGCGTGCGCCTAAATTATATAGCCCGAGTTATGGGGCAGCAGATCTGTATACCTATAAAGGTAGAGGAAGAACTTTTGCGTTGAATTATAGTGTGACGTTTTAAGTTGAATATTTTATGAGTCATCTTATTGATGGCTCATCTTTATGACTCAATGAGGTTATTGAATGAAATGGCTATTAACCGGATTATTATGCTTAGTCAGTGTAATTGCGTCAGCTAAAACGCCTACATTAATTACGGACTTACAAGGACGTGAAGTGAGTGTTGATCTTCCTGTCGAAAAATTATTTTTGATTGATGGAAGAGATATTTTGTCGGTCGATATTGCCGCGGGGCAAGACGCTTTTTCACGTATTGTTGGCTGGAGTGATTCGTTAGAACAGTACGCGCCTGATTTAAAGCAGGCTTATTTTTCTGCGGTTCCTGAGTTAGCCAAAATACCAACACTAAGAAAAACCCGTGAGACGGGCATTCAAATTGAGAAATTACTTGAGCTGGCGCCAGAAGTGGTATTAATGCATAAATCTAATTATGCAGCGATGCGCGATAGCCAATTTATGCCACAATTGGAAGCAGCAGGGATCAAGGTTATTTTTATTGATTTCCGTATGGATATCGCCAATAACACGCCAAAAAGTATTGTGTTATTAGGTGAATTATTAGGAACTCAGGAACGTGCAAACCGCTTTGCAAAATTGTATCAAGAAAAGCTAGCCGCCATTGAAGAGCAATTGAAAAAACCTTATCCATCGGTATTAATTGAGGCTAATGCGGGTTTATTCACGGATAGTTGTTGTCAGCTCTACGGTCGGTCAGGTTTTGGGGTTTTAGCAAGCCTTGCGGGTGGTAAAAACTTAGTGGAAGACAAGTTTCCGGCTAAAGGTGCTGAAAGTTCAATTGAAAACATTATTACCCTAAACCCTGACTTTTATTTATTAACCGGTGCAGATTGGCAGAATTTTAATCGCCGTTCAACAGCCGTTAAACTGGGTTATTATGCAGATGCAACGGTTGCTAAAAAGCAATTGGCTAAGCTTGTCGATCGCCAAGGGATTTCATCGCTGACAGCGGTAAAAGATAAGCATGTCATGGCGGTTTACCATAATTTCTATAATAACCCAATGAATATTTTTGCTATTGAAGCCATGGCTAATTTTATGCATCCGCAGACTTTTGCAACCTTAGAGCCAGAGCAAAATTTGCAGGAATTCTTACAGCAGTTTACGGCTATTAAAGCGAATGGAGTGTTTTGGATAGCCCTTTAATATACTCGTCATACTTTACGCTTTGCTGATGACGCTGACTCATACTCACACAAGTCTGTGCTCTAGCGCCTTAGTCATTTATTGCCTAGCCGCACCCAGCGTTATTGACAGTTACGATGCTATTTTAAGGCTGTGTTTCGATGAGACACGGCTTTTTTTATAGGCTAAATTTTTCAACTAAGTAATCAATAAAGACGCGTGTTTTCGCAGGTAGAGTGGTGCTATTGGGATAAAGTAGCTGAATATTCTGTGAAGGTAGATAAAATTCAGGTAATAAACGAATGAGACGCCCTGCATTAATATCATCATTAACTAGCCAATCAGGACAGATAGCGACACCTAGAGAGGCCAGTACCATTTGCTGGATCACCGATGCTGAATTCGATTCATATTGGCCTTTTATGATGGGAAGAGGGTATTTTTCCCCTAGAGTATTTTTTAGAACGTATTGTGTATCTTGCCAATTGAGTAATGAATGGGTTATCCAAGGAATTTGTGCTAAATCGTTAATACCTTTAACGGGATAGTGTTTTAATAGTTCAGGGGTCGCCACAATATAGATTTGGTATTCACCTATTTTGCGTATTTTTAGTGATGAGCTTTTTAAATTACCTAAACGTATCGCGAGATCTAATTTTTCGGTGACCAAATCATCTAATGATGAATTAAAGCTGTATTGCAGGCGTAACTTCGGGTAAAGGCGACAAAATTCAGGTAGTAAAGGCAAAATATAACGTTGGCCAAATTCATTCGTGGATGAAAAACGCAGTAAGCCTGTGACGTTTGTTGCTAAATTTTGGCTTCTTTCAAACGCTTCTTCTATCTCTAGTTGAATACGTTTAAAGTCATCATAAAAATGCTTACCCGCCTCGGTGAGGGCAATATTGCGCGTATTACGTATGAGCAGACTGACATTCAGCCGTATCTCTAACTGCTTGATATCAATACTGACCATAGACCGGCTCATACCTAAAATATCAGCGGCTTTAGTAAAAGAGCCTGAGTCCACCACTTGCAGAAAAGTGGTTATTTGCTTAAGGTTTTTTTGCATAATCAGTCTGATTGTTTGTCATTATTAAACAATGAGTTTAATCCTCTTATATCGACAAAGAAAGGGGGAATACCTACTCTTGTGCGCCGGAGGTAGGTATGTCTTATCGATATAAAATCGCAACTGTTTTTTTAATCGGCTTCTTTATCGACTGTATTAATATTTTTATGTCAGCGATTGCATTGCCAGATATTGCTTCAGCGTTTTCTACCAGCCAATCAATGGTGGCTTGGGTCGCTAATAGTTATATCTTAGGTTTAGTCCTGATCATGCCATTGAGTTTGTGGCTCGCTGGGCAATTAGGTAACCAGAAACTGCTCAGTATTTCTATGCTGTTATTCTCAGTCAGTGTTTTATTGTGTGGGCTGAGTCATTCAATTTATAGCTTGGTAGTTTGGCGTTTTATTCAAGGCATTGCTGGTGGGCTATTGATCCCTGTGGGACAGGCTCTCGTTTTTGAGCTATTTCCAGGTAAAGAGCGCCATCGTATTTCAATTTTAATTATGGTTGTCGCTTTAACGGCTCCTGCATTTTCTCCAGCAGTAGGGGGAATGATTATTGATTCATTATCGTGGCGCTGGGTATTTTATGCTAATTTGCCTTTCTCATTATTTGCGGCAATCTTAGCATGGTGGTGGGTGAATAATGATGGGCGGCAACAAAGAGAAAAACCTGATGTGATAGGGTTGATTATGGTGAGCTTTAGCTGGCGGATTCAAGTCCGAAGTGCAACGCTAAGCCGCCTTTCTTAGCTCCGCAAACACCACCGAAGGTTGTCTGAACCCCAGACACTTGCGTGGCCTGCTGTTCAACGCTCCCTGATAGCGTTGTAAGTCTTCTTCTGTCACTGTCCGCAGGTCTGTTCCTTTCGGGATAAACTGTCTTAACAACCCATTCGTATTCTCGTTCAGCCCACGCTCATGCGAGGCATACGGATGGGCAAAGTACGTATCTGCGTTCAGTGCTTCTGCTATCGCCTTGTGCTCACTAAACTCTAGACCGTTATCGAACGTTATTGTGTGACATACATCCTGATACTCACTCAGCAGTGAGATAATGGCCTTACTGACTTCCACCGCATCCTTTGAAAACACCTTTTTTGTCAGGTAAATACGGCTTTTGCGTTCTGCCAGTGTCACGATAGCACCAGTGCCCTGTTTACCCTGCACCAAATCGGCCTCCCAGTCCCCCAGACGGCTACGGTCATCGACGACTGACGGCCGTAGCTCAATGGATACCGCATCAGGGATGCGCCCTCGTTTCTGCCCGTAGCCCTTACGATATCGCCGTTTGCCCTGCCTAAGATGCCTGTACAACTCGCCACCGCTACGCTTATCCGCATAGATATACTGGTAAATCCATTCATGGCTGACGCTAAGACCAATAATGCTGCCAATTGCACTTATTTGCTCAGGACTCCACTTCCACTCCAGAGCAAATATCACGAAATCTATGGTCTGCTGAGGAATTGTCCTTTTGGCAGATGACAGCCGCCTATCACAGCACTTCTGGTGTGCCTGTTGTGGGTTATAACCAGTATCTGAAGTGTTACGCCTCAGTTCACGGGAGACCGTGGACTTGCTTACACCGATACGGATACCTATCTCATGGCAGGATAAATTATCCTCACGCAGTATCGATATCTGGTATCGTTGTCCTTCGGTTAGTTGCTGATACTTCATACTTACTCGCTCATCTTTGGTCGGAAGAGCAGGATAGCTTATCAGTAGCTAACCGTCCTTCCATCTAACATGACCGAGCGTTGCACTTATTATCTGAATTCGCGGCTTACTGTTCTTATTGTTATCCTTTTCATTTTATAACGACTATCATAGCCTTGTGCTGGCCGTAAGTAGCTTTCTATTTTCCGCTTTTATTCTGGTTTTATATCTTCAATACGCCAAAAAATGTTCGGCGCCCATTTTAAATTTTCAGTTACTCGTAAATAGCAATTTGCGTAATGCTTTTATTGTTTATTACGCAGTACCTGGTGTATTTACAGGTGTCAATTTACTCAATATTTTTAACTTACAAAGCAATTTGCATTTTAGTGCAGCTCAGACGGGTATGTTTATGCTGCTATATGCCGCGGGGGCACTACTATCAATGCTAAGTGGTGGTTACCTCTATCACCAAGTTGGTAAGAAAACGCTATTTTTTGCAGGAATGACGACTCATAGCTTAGGAATAATGTTGCTGTTTTGGGTATCAAGTTATTCAGATTTGCCTCTACTCATTGCTGCTTATTTATTAATGGGGGCTGGTGGTGGGTTGTGTACTAATACCGCTCAGATCAGTGCATTAATTGATTTTTCAGGGAAGGATTTATTGCAAGGGAGTGTGCTATGGAATATTAATCGCCAAGTTTCGTTCAGTGTGGGAACGGTCGTGTTGGTATCTATTTTTAGTGTCGTCACCGTACAAAATGATTTATTACGCTATCAGTATACCTTCATGATAGCAGCGGTTGTCGGCCTACTATCATTAATCGCAGTATTAAAAGAGAGATAATTTATGAGTCACATGGAAAAAGCGTTGCAGAGTGTTATAGATCTACATATCTTGATTGAAAATGTATTTACTGGCAAAGATACGCATGCATTAACCCCTTTATTAGCTAGCTTTGATGATGCTTTTGCAATGGTGACAATTAAGGGAGAACGTATTGGTTTAGAGCAAGTGAATGAGTTGTTTAGCCAAAATATAGGCACAAGGCCTTCACTTACAATCACATTATCAGATATTAAACCAATTTTTGAGCTAGGTGAGTATTGCTGGATACAGTATCAAGAGTTGCATGAAACCCCTGAATCAAGGCTGTTACGAACTGCTACGGTTTGTATTAAGGTACTCGGGGAACGTTGTTTTTGGGTATATTTGCATGAAACTCCTATAAATAAAAACTAACTTACTTATTAAAGCGTTAGCGTATTTTTGAACAGTAGGCTAATGTTTTTTCATCTTCATTATCATTTTTAATCGAATTTTCGACATATTGGCTGGGGATAACTAGGATATTCCTTTATACATTAAAATGTTGCTCGCGAATTCAGATAATAAGTGCAACGCTCGGTCATGTTAGATGGAAGGACGGTTAGCTACTGATAAGCTATCCTGCTCTTCCGACCAAAGATGAGCGAGTAAGTATGAAGTATCAGCAACTAACCGAAGGACAACGATACCAGATATCGATACTGCGTGAGGATAATTTATCCTGCCATGAGATAGGTATCCGTATCGGTGTAAGCAAGTCCACGGTCTCCCGTGAACTGAGGCGTAACACTTCAGATACTGGTTATAACCCACAACAGGCACACCAGAAGTGCTGTGATAGGCGGCTGTCATCTGCCAAAAGGACAATTCCTCAGCAGACCATAGATTTCGTGATATTTGCTCTGGAGTGGAAGTGGAGTCCTGAGCAAATAAGTGCAATTGGCAGCATTATTGGTCTTAGCGTCAGCCATGAATGGATTTACCAGTATATCTATGCGGATAAGCGTAGCGGTGGCGAGTTGTACAGGCATCTTAGGCAGGGCAAACGGCGATATCGTAAGGGCTACGGGCAGAAACGAGGGCGCATCCCTGATGCGGTATCCATTGAGCTACGGCCGTCAGTCGTCGATGACCGTAGCCGTCTGGGGGACTGGGAGGCCGATTTGGTGCAGGGTAAACAGGGCACTGGTGCTATCGTGACACTGGCAGAACGCAAAAGCCGTATTTACCTGACAAAAAAGGTGTTTTCAAAGGATGCGGTGGAAGTCAGTAAGGCCATTATCTCACTGCTGAGTGAGTATCAGGATGTATGTCACACAATAACGTTCGATAACGGTCTAGAGTTTAGTGAGCACAAGGCGATAGCAGAAGCACTGAACGCAGATACGTACTTTGCCCATCCGTATGCCTCGCATGAGCGTGGGCTGAACGAGAATACGAATGGGTTGTTAAGACAGTTTATCCCGAAAGGAACAGACCTGCGGACAGTGACAGAAGAAGACTTACAACGCTATCAGGGAGCGTTGAACAGCAGGCCACGCAAGTGTCTGGGGTTCAGACAACCTTCGGTGGTGTTTGCGGAGCTAAGAAAGGCGGCTTAGCGTTGCACTTCGGACTTGAATCCGCCGCTCACATGTGCGAGCGACTATGCTGCCATCATTATCACTATTTCCAACCCAGTTAAAGTCATCACGCTACTTAATCATGGTCTCGTTTTCCCTTTATTAAAAGACTAAGATAATAAGAATTAGATAATCACAGTTTGTTTTATGAGCATTTTTAACTTGTCGTTAGAATAAAAATCACCTATTAAGCGTAATTTTGTTATTAATGTTTTTTATTGGCTGTTTACTCTTAAATAGTCTGTGCAGAATTACAGTGGTTTTTAAATAAAAGGTAATTACCCTTAATAAGGGTTTTAATTAAAGGTAGCAGAAAAATTGCTATGATATAAAAATGAGAGTTATCTTATACGATAAAAAGTTTTGTACTGACGCCATTTGTCACTGAGTTTGATATTCTTTGCGTAATCAATATTAACCTAAATCATAGTTGGTGATAAAATGGATGACTATAAAAAAAATCAAGGAGTCAGATTAGCAACAATTATTCTCGAAGCATATCTTTATGGTGAAGTAGATAAGTATGAATTAGCCTCTCGTTTTAAAGTCAGCGAGCGGACGATTTATCGAGATTTGAATTCGCTAAACTTAATTTTAGAGCATAAAGGGAATTCAAAGTATGGTTTTTCGACAGTTGTCGAATATTATAAAATGATTTCTTTTTTTGGTATAGATAAGTATTTGCCTGATTTTAGTCAGTCTTTTTTGAAGAGTATTCCTGAGACTATTCAGAACAGAAGTGTTCTCATTAAATTTAATGGCATTGAGCATAAGATCAAGAGCTACTTAAAAACACATTATGAAAGAATTAGGTATGCAATTGATAATAAAAGAGAATGTCATATTTTGTATAAAAGCAAAAATCGGACAATATATCCATATAAGCTCATCTGTCACAATACGATTTGGTACTTGAATGCTATCGAAGAGGGGAAGCTTAAATCATTTTCACTAAATAGGATTGAATGGTTAGATGTCAGCAAAAAAACTTTTTTACCTGATAATAATATTGTCAATATGTTAATGGAGAGTAAAGACCCATGGACTAGCCATAATTATTTTCATGCTCGAGTATTGGTTTCAAAGTCGATAGCTGATTACTTCAAAAGAAGAGATGTTTTACCTAATCAGTGTATTGTTGATGAAAGTAGTGATTCTCTAACAATTTCATGCTCTGCGATGAGTGAAAAGCAAATTTTACCTTTAATTCAATATTGGATCCCAAATATTAAAGTTTTAGAGCCAGAATGGTTAAAGATAAAGTTTGAACAAAACCTACGGGATTATATTAGTCAATTGTAACTAGTTATTTTCATTTTATTAAAACTGAGAGGATTTTATGGCAATACCATTTATTATTGCTGGTGCAGCTATTGCGGCCGCCGCGTTTGGTGGAAAGAAAGCTTATGACGGATACCAAACAAAATCAGAAGCTGACGATATTTTAGAGAGCTCTAAACGTCGTTATGATGAAAAAAAAGAAGTGCTAGAGTCAATAAATGTTAGCACGACAACGGAATTAGAAAAGTTAGGTACGCTTGAGTTAAAAATCGGTAAAAGTTTCAATAAATTTAACACTATCGCACAATCAATATTAAAGCAGCTTAATGAATCAGGACAGGATATTTCAATTTCGATTCCACGTCATGAAATCAATAAAATTGAAAACCTCGCTATTTCAGCGACAGAGTATCTTGGAACCTTAGTGGGAGCCGGTGCATCAAGTGCTGCTGCGGGGTTTGCTGTCTATGGTGGTGTTATGGCATTCGCGGCTGCATCTACAGGAACACCAATTGCAGCGCTTTCAGGTGCGGCTGCTTATAATGCGACAATGGCGGCTATCGGTGGCGGTTCTCTAGCTGCTGGTGGTTGGGGGATGGCAGGTGGAGCAATGGTGTTAGGTGGTGCTGTTGTTGCTCCTATCTTAGCGATTGCTGGTTGGGCTTATAATTCTCACGCTGAAAAAGCATTAGATAATGCCCAAAAAATTCGCTCTGAAGTTAATGGTGCCGTTGCAAAAATGACTTTGGCTTATGAAAATTTAACCAAAACCAAAGAGTACGTTGTCGCTATTTATCATGTTTTAGAAGCACAATTTACCGTGTTTAAACCATATCTATTAGCACTCATAGAAGCCGACAAAATGATTCAACGTAATAAAGCATTAGGTCAGGCTAACACCCATGGCATTACGGATGAGTTAAAGCTCACTATTAATAATGGTTATAAACTTGCAGCTATTATGACTAACCTAATTACGACACCATTATTTAAGCCGAAATTAAATCAAAATAATGAGGCTATTATTGTTGATGAGGTTATCGAGATTGAAACAGATAGCCATGGTCTGAAAATATTAAATCAGGAATGTTTAGATAAGCGATTAGATGAAACTAAGCGTTTTACGTTATCTTGATGGCATCATAAATCATAAGTAGCAGTACTTTCACTGCTACTTATAGGTAAGACATATGCAACAGACAAATTATAATTGGCAAAAAGAAGTGAACGATACGATTGTTCAAAGTTTAGTCACTTCCTTTGGTTTGGATTTTTTATTATTAAAAGATAAAAAAGGGGGGGATGTTGATACGGTGCATAATGTCAGAAATGATATTTGGGCAACCGAGGAAGAAAAAAATTGTTATCGGGATCGTGGTGAATATGATTCACATGCATACCACAGCCACGAGAATTACAAAGAGACAAACCGCAAAGGCAAACAAAAAAAGTTAGCGGGTGAGTTAACGGACTCCTATACAGGAGAAACGTTTAGCCAACATGATGTGACTAATCTTGATCATATTATTGCGGCTTATGAAGTGCATAATGACCCTGCACGTGTTCTTGCTGAAATTGACGGTGCGGATTTAGCTAACCGTGACTCAAATTTGACCTTTACGAATGAAACATTAAATAAGTCGAAAAAAGCCAAAAAAATGGCAGACTTTATTTCGAATCTAAAGTCACAGCAAACACTGCTTAAAGCAGAAATTAGTGCATTAGAAAGTAAAGGGCAACTAACCGATATTGAGTTAAAAAAACTCAAGACACTTAAGAATAAGCAGAAAGCCAATTTTGATGCCATGAAGGCTGTCGATGAAAAGGCCAGAAAACAGTATGATGCAGAAATTAGTAGCAAGTACTACAGTAGCAGTAAGTTTTTTGTGAATACGGCATCAGCGGCTATTAACACTGGGTTGAGAATGGGAGCAAGGCAAATGCTAGGGATTGTATTTGCAGAGCTTTGGTTTGAATTAAAAGATTCGATTCCTAAATTGATTGAACAGCATAAAACAAACTTTAAATTTAAACTTTTCTTGGAGGATTTGAAAGGTGTTGTTACGAATATTTGGGAAAGATTAAAAGCTCGTTTTAAAGATTTTTGGACTGAGTTTAATAATGGGTTGTTTGGTGGGTTATTAGCCAGTGTTACAACCACCATGTTGAATATTTTCCTAACATCGACAAAAATGATAGGGAAGTTAATCCGAGAGTCTGCAAATAGCCTATTTTCTGCTGTGAAGCTGCTCTTTTTTAATCCAGAAAATTTAGCATTAGGGGATTTACTAAAATCAGCCATTAAAATTATATCGACCAGTATTTCTGTTGTACTCGGTTCAATGATAACAACATATTTGAATGGAATATTATCATTCCCATTCGGTAATGATGTTGCGCTATTCATTGGGGCTTTAGTCTCTGGTTTATTGACATTGGCGATGTGCTATTATTTAGAGCACAGTAATTTAATGCAAAAGATTTGGCGTTTTTTAAATAAATTCCGCAATAAGTATGAGCTAACATTAAAGTACTACCGAGATGTTAATGCTGCTTTAGATAAATACCTAACAGAACTTGCTCAGCTTGAATTTAATTTTAATGTTGCTGAAATGCAGACGTTTACCCATGCATTGCAGGCGACAAATACAGAATATGAGCGAAAAATTATTCTTAATCAGGAAATTAAACGGAGCAATATTGCATTACCCTATGATGTAGATAGTGATGATTCATTCAGTGATTGGCTGGATTCATTATGATTTTAGAAACCGAGCTATTTCCTTGTGATAAATGTGGAGCATGCTGCCGCCATGTTGATCGCGCTAATGAAACTCAATTTCTTGATAGAGGCGATGGCATCTGTAAACATTATAATGAAACTAGCATGTTATGCACTATTTACGAAGAGCGCCCAGATATCTGTCGTGTCGATAAACAGTATTTGCTTCATTATCACGATCAATATACATGGCATGAATTTGTTGAAGTGAACAGAATTGCCTGTGAAATAATACTGGGCAGTGAATAATTTTGACTTATGCTATATCCGTTTAATAAGACCATTACTAAACCTTTTAGTGATGGTCTTATTTTATGAATTGATAAAGTAGGCTTGGTTTATCAACATCCCCCTATAACTTAGTTAATGATCCCTTTTCATTAAACCTACAGGCGTGATCTTATTGATCCCTAACATTAAATGATATTCAATCTCATTTGTTATTGACCGTCGGTCGGTCGATAATTATGATAAAGGCATCATTTGATGGGAAGGTGAGAATAATGAAACGTCTTTTTTTGATCTCTGCCGTTTGTTTAGGCACGTTTATGGCGACATTAGATATCAGCATCGTCAATGTTGCATTACCTGCAATTCAACGGGATCTCAATGCTGATATGGGAATGCTCCAGTGGATCATTGATGCTTATGCGCTTTGTTTATCTGCATTGATTTTGTCTGTGGGGCCGATTAGTGATCGTTATGGGCGTAAAAAAGTGTGGCTAGCAGGGATCGCCATTTTTACACTTGGCTCTGCCCTTTGCGCGATAGCGACGACAACAAATATGCTGATTTGGGGAAGAGTGACCCAAGGCATTGCGGCAGCAGCACTGATCCCCGGTGCTTTATCTATTATTACCCAAGCATTTTTGAATGATATTGAGCGAGTGAAGATAATCGGGATCTGGTCTGCTGTGAGTGCATTGTCATTGATAATTGGTCCTATTTTAGGCGGGTTATTAGTTGAACTGTTTGATTGGCCAACGATCTTTTTAATTAATCTTCCTCTTGGAATAGTCACTTTGTTGTTGGGTTGGATAGGCATTGATGAAAGTGCAGATCCCGAGAAAGCCGCCTTTGATCCATTAGGCCAATGCTTGAGTATTGTTGCGCTTGCGGGTGTCACATATGGCTTAATTGAAGCAGGAGCGCAAGGGTGGGGAAGCGTTATGACGATAGGGGGATTAACTGTAGGTTTTCTCGCTTTGATCAGTTTTGTGATAGTCGAAATGAAAGTCGCAAGGCCTTTATTTCCCATCTTTTTGTTTAAAACTAATCAATACTTTTTTCAATATAACGTGGCCTCTTTTACGCTTGGTTTTGCGACCTACAGCAATGTATTTTTTATCGCCTTATTTCTACAAAAAGGGCAGGGCTGGGGAGCCTTTGAGGCAGGATTGCGTATGGCTCCTGAATTTGTTGCCATGGCACTATTTTCTTTCTCTTTCGGTCACTTGACTCGATTGACGAGTGTCAGAAATTTAATGATTTTAGGGTTTGTGCTTATTGCACTAACATCTACTGCGCTTGGTTTGGTGAATGCAGATACGGCTTATACGGTTATTGCTTTGCTTTTATTTGTGCTGGGGGCTGGGATGGGAATGGCGACACCGGCGATAGGAGCTTTGATTATGGGGAGTGTTGATAAAGCCTATTCAGGGGTTGCCTCCGCGGTGATGAATGCGTTACGGCAAACAGGCATGACATTGGGGATCGCACTATTAGGGACATTAATGACGCATCAAGCACTCAATCAATTACAGCATGATGAAATGTTAATGGCAACCGTACCTGCTCAAGAAGTCAGTTTACTTATTAATAATACTTCATCAGTTACTTTGCCTTATGTTGCTCAAGCTGTTCGAGCAGCAATGACATCAGGGTTTAATGTGGCGATGATAGGTGGGGCGGGTGTTGTGGTTTTCACGCTATGGTTGATTGTTAAACGTCGAAAAGTGAACATTTAGTGTATTAATTAGGCGAATAAAAAAAACACCTGCCGAAGCAGGTGTTTAAAGACTGAATTATTCGTCAAGGAAGCTACGTAGAACTTCTGAGCGGCTTGGATGACGCAATTTACGCAGTGCTTTTGCTTCGATCTGACGGATACGCTCACGGGTAACATCGAACTGTTTACCCACTTCTTCTAGCGTGTGGTCAGTGTTCATATCGATACCAAAACGCATACGCAGTACTTTTGCTTCACGTGCAGTCAAGCCAGCTAATACTTCATGAGTTGCCGAACGTAGACTTTCTGAAGTTGCTGAGTCTAATGGCAGTTCTAAAGTATTATCTTCAATGAAATCGCCGAGATGTGAATCTTCATCATCACCAATTGGCGTCTCCATAGAGATAGGCTCTTTAGCTATTTTCAGTACCTTACGGATCTTATCTTCCGGCATCATCATGCGTTCCGCTAACTCTTCTGGTGAAGGTTCACGGCCCATTTCCTGTAGCATCTGACGAGAGATACGGTTCAATTTATTGATGGTTTCAATCATGTGAACAGGAATACGGATGGTACGAGCCTGATCTGCGATAGAACGCGTAATTGCCTGACGGATCCACCAAGTTGCATAGGTCGAGAATTTATAACCACGGCGATATTCAAACTTATCAACCGCTTTCATCAGACCGATATTCCCTTCTTGGATCAAGTCAAGGAACTGCAAACCACGGTTGGTATATTTTTTCGCGATCGAAATAACCAGACGCAAGTTCGCTTCAACCATCTCTTTTTTCGCACGGCGAGCTTTGGCTTCACCAATAGACATGCGACGGTTGATATCTTTCACCTGCTCAATAGTCAGGCCTGTTTCTTCTTCAATTTGACGTAATCTTTGCAGACAACGCAAAATCTCTTCTTCAACTTCAACCAGCTTTTCACACCAAGGCTTGTTCATCGCTTTGGCGGCTGTTAGCCAAGTTTCACTGGTTTCATTACCGCTAAATAGCGTGATGAAGTTTTTCTTAGGCATTTTGCACTGTTCAACACACAGTTTCATGATGGTACGCTCTTGAAGGCGAACGCGATCCATCATTTCACGCATGTTATTGACCAGATAGTCAAATTGTTTTGGCACTAAGCGGAACTGTTTGAAGACTTCAGAAAGCTCTTCAATCGCTTGTGCGGTTTGTGCATTGTTACGACCAAATTGCTTAATGTGCTGACGTGTTTTTTCGTATTGCGCGCGCAATTCGCTGAATTTTTCACGGGCTAGTTCAGGATCGATGCTGTTATCATCATCGCTATCGCTGTCATCGCCGTCTTCATCATCTTCGTCTTCATCGTCGTCTTTATCTAACTCTTCTTGTGGAAGTTCAGAGCCAACGTGTGTTGCAGTTGGTGCGAGATCTTCCTCAGCGTTAGGGTCGACGAAACCGGTGATCAGGTCGGATAAACGGCTTTCGCCTGCCTCGACGTGATCATACTGTTCAAGGAGATAAGTGATGGCTTCAGGGTACTCTGCAACAGAGCATTGAACTTGGTTTATGCCATCTTCAATACGTTTTGCGATGTCGATCTCACCCTCACGGGTTAAGAGTTCGACTGTTCCCATTTCACGCATATACATGCGCACAGGGTCTGTAGTACGACCAATTTCACTTTCAACACTGGATAGAACTTGTGCTGCAGCTTCTGCCGCATCTTCATCCGTGTCGGATGTGGTTTCAGCCAGTATCAAATCATCGGCGTCAGGTGCTTCTTCCATGACCTGGATGCCCATGTCATTAATCATCTGGATGATATCTTCAATCTGATCTGAATCGACGATATCTTCCGGCAGATGGTCGTTGACCTCAGCATAGGTTAAGTAACCTTGCTCTTTACCCTTGGTTACGAGTAGCTTAAGCTGCGACTGCGGGTTTTGCTCCATAAGACGGTATCCACACTTCTGAGTATTTAGATTGGTGTCGGTCGGCGAAACAATCGGCCAACAAGAACATTCAAAGGGGATTTTTATTATTACGCTACGCCCCTTTAAAATCGTAGCATTTTACAGGCATTTGCCTTTAGTAAATCGGCACTTAAGCCGTTTGGTATTCAGTTATGTCTTCACACGTGAAAGCGTGATTAGGCGGACTTCTGCGCGCTCTTCTGGGGTCAGCCCTTCAGTTCGTTCTTTGGCTATCAAGTAGTCAAAACGCTCGTCAAGCGCGCTATTAAATAGATGGTTTAAAGCATCTTTAAATGTCTTTTCCGCTATCTCCTCTATTTCTATATCGTTCCAAGTTGCCAGTTTTTCAAGTTGACTCGCGAATTTATTGTCACGATACAGCTCAAGCAACTGCCCAGTCGTCATACCAGGGGTGGAACGGCAAACATCAACCAATTCCTGAAATAGAGAAAGCCCCGGCATTTGGATATGGGCTATCCCCTCTAGCGAGGGAACGAATTCCGAAAAACTCGGATTCTGTACCAACAACGCGATTAAAATACGCATTGTGGTTGGTTTTAATTTCGGTGCTTGGTAATTTACCGGTTCTGCATTCTCTCTATCAATCATAGCAAGAACCTGAGAAATATCCGGTATACCAATAAAATTTCCTAGCTCTTGAGCCATATATAGGCGCAATGTTTCACCAGGTATTTGTTTTATCAAAGGGATGGCGAGCTTACTAAATTTTGCTCGTCCTTCCTGTGTTTTTAAGTCAACTTGTGGCACGAGTGAATCAAATAGAAATGACGATAATGTTTGTGCGTCATTCATTCGTAATTCAAATGCTTCTTTACCTTCTTTGCGAACTAAAGAATCAGGGTCTTCGCCATCAGGTAAAAACATAAACCGTAATTGACGACCGTCGGTCAAATAGGGCAATGCATTTTCAAGGGCTCGCCAAGCTGCCTCTCTCCCAGCACGGTCGCCGTCATAACAGCAAATAACCGTATCTGTTGAACGATAGAGCAACTGAATATGTTCAGAGGTTGTTGAGGTTCCAAGTGAGGCAACCGCATAACGGATACCGTATTGTGCCAATGCAACAACGTCCATATAGCCTTCAACAACCAGTAATTTATCAAGTTCACCGTTGTGTTGCGTTGCTTCATAGAGGCCAAATAGCTGCCGGCCTTTATGGAAAATATCGGTTTCCGGTGAGTTTAGGTATTTCGGTAATGCGTCACCTAAAACACGCCCACCAAAAGCGATAACACGCCCACGACGATCTCGAATGGGGAACATTACCCGTTCCCTGAAACGGTCATAGGTACGGCCACTATCATTCGTCACTAACATACCTGCATCATCAAGCTGTTTGCGACTTTCTGGGTTTACGGCAAATTTTTTGAGCAGGTTGTCCCATCCGACAGGGGCAAAACCTATCGAGAAATGCTCAATAACGTCAGCCGATAAACCACGTTGGCTTAAATAATCTTTGGCTTTACTTGCCGATGGATGATTTAAGGCAGCGTGGTAAAAATGGTTTATTTTCTCCATCAACTGATACAGATTTTGCCGTTGATGAAGTTCAATTTGGCTTGTGCCAGTTCCCGTTTCATAAGGAACATCAAGGCCATGTAAGGCGGATAATTCTTCGATGGCTTCAACAAAATCGAGTTTGTCGTAATTCATCAAGAAATCGATCGCATTACCATGTGCACCACAGCCAAAGCAGTAATAAAACTGCCTTTCACTGTTCACCGTGAAAGATGGTGTTTTTTCGTTATGGAACGGACAGCACGCGTGATGATTTTTACCCTGTTTCTTTAACGGGACTTTTGCATCGACTAAATCGATGATGTCGGTTCTCGCTAACAAATCATTGATAAATGAACGCGGGATTCGTCCAGCCATAAGCCTCTTTTCGCCTGTTGATGAACGATAATAAGCCGCGCTTCCCTCAGGAAAGCACGGCCTTTAACTGCTTACTAATACTGCCTGTGATGATTGCGGTGGTTACCGCGACCAATTAGTACAGGCGAGTACGGCGTGCGTTTTCGCGAGCCAGTTTCTTAGCGTGACGCTTAACAGCAGATGCTTTAGCGCGTTTACGCTCAGTCGTTGGTTTTTCATAGAATTCACGACGACGAACTTCAGCTAAGACTCCTGCTTTTTCGCAGGAACGTTTGAAACGACGTAATGCAACGTCGAATGGCTCGTTTTCACGTACTTTAATTACCGGCATGTGCCTCTCACCTCAATAGAAATCGGGTTGTTGCTGGCTTTATTCCACCAGCCGTCATTTAAAATGGTGCGGAATTTTACTTCAATGAGTACGGGTTTGTAAAGTGCCGTATAAAATTGAAACACACAAGATTACCATTTCGTTGTTTTTTTGATGAAAAAAACAGCGAGTTTAGGTAATAATGAAAATTAGCCACACGAAATTTATTACAGGGCACTGATTATAGACTATACAACAGGAAAAGTCAGCCTTTTGGCATCATAAATTATACGATAGCCTGAATTTAATGATAGACTTTGGCTCATGCAACAAACAAGGGTAGTGCAATGCGCGTTTTAGGTATCGAAACATCCTGCGATGAAACCGGGATCGCAATCTACGATGATAAGGCCGGTCTATTAGCTAATCAATTATATAGCCAAATAAAAGTTCATGCTGACTACGGTGGCGTGGTTCCTGAATTGGCCTCTCGCGATCATATTCGCAAAACGGTTCCACTCATTCAGGCCGCGCTTAAACAAGCCAATCTTACGAGTGCCGATATTGATGCGGTCGCTTATACAGCGGGGCCGGGGCTTGTAGGCGCTTTAATGGTTGGTGCCACCGTGGGACGTTCGCTAGCCTTTGCATGGGGCGTTCCTGCTGTTGCTGTTCATCATATGGAAGGGCACTTACTAGCACCGATGCTGGAGGAAAAAAGCCCTGAGTTTCCATTCGTTGCCTTATTAGTGTCAGGGGGACATACCCAGCTAATTAGTGTGACTGGTATTGGTGAATATGAATTACTCGGTGAGTCTATTGATGATGCCGCGGGTGAAGCATTTGATAAAACAGCAAAACTACTCGGGTTAGATTATCCGGGGGGGCCAGTGTTATCGCGTATGGCACAACAAGGCACAGAAGGTCGTTTTGTTTTCCCTCGACCAATGACCGACCGACCAGGGCTTGATTTTAGCTTTTCAGGGCTGAAAACCTTTGCCGCTAATACCATTCGGGAAAATGCGGATGATGAGCAAACTCGCGCAGATATTGCACGCGCTTTCGAAGATGCCGTAGTGGATACATTAGCCATAAAATGCAAGCGTGCACTTGAACAAACCGGTTTTAAACGCCTAGTTATGGCGGGGGGAGTGAGTGCCAATCGTACACTACGCGCTAAAATGGAAGAGGTGCTAAAGCAGCGTGGGGGGGAGGTGTTTTATGCACGCCCAGAGTTCTGTACTGATAATGGTGCGATGATTGCATTAGCGGGGCTGATCCGCTTAAAAGGCGGCGCGACAACAGGCTTAGGCGTTACAGTGCGCCCGCGTTGGCCATTAGCGGAGCTTCCACCATTAGTCGAAACTCGCGAATAGTATCGAAAGTGTGATTAGCGCGGCGGCCCATTTATTGTCAATTGAGTCGCCGCTAATTTATTGTCTCCCGATATCTCGTTTTCTTTTTTAGATCCAGAAACGGTGATTTAGTGCAAAATAGTTATCGCATCATCCAATCTTATCGCATGTTTTTTGACGACCTCAGAGGCATTAGCACTTTGTTCGACTAACACGGTATTTTTCTGGGCGATGGATTCGAGTTCAAAGACGGCCTGTGTGATTTCAGTGAGTCCGGCTGCTTGTTCGGAAGTTGCGTTGCTGATATGGCTGATCAGTTGGGTGACATCCTGTACTTGCTTGACCACTTCTTGCAATGTATCTCCCGTGGTGTGTACGTGCAATTTGCCTGAATGTACTTTGTTTTCACAGTCATCAATAAGGTCACGAATATCGTTTACGGCGCTCGCACTTCGGCTGGCAAGGCTACGCACTTCATCTGCAACAACCGCAAAACCTTTTCCTTGCTCTCCTGCTCGAGCTGCTTCAACAGCGGCATTAAGGGCCAATATATTGGTTTGAAAAGCGATCGTTTTAATCACATCGGTAATAGCGTTGATTTTATTCGTACTGTGAACAATTTCATCCATGGTTTGGACAACATTTTTCATGGCTTCCGCGGCATGAATTGCGGTTTCACTTGTCTGACTAGAGAGTTTATCCGCCTGTATTGTATTATCTGCGTTCATTTGTACGGACACTGACATTTGATTCATCGCCGCTACCGTTTGTTGCACATAGCCCACTGTTTTTTGGGTATGCTGTTCTAGTTCATCACAATCGTTAACTAATAGTTCACTCTCGTTGTGCACATTACTGATTTGGTAAGACACGTCGTTGGTTAACCACCGGCACACTAATCCGAGTTGACCAATAGATCGTAATATCATCCCAATTTCATCAACACGATGAAGATGGCTGATACTGTGGCACTCGCCTCTTGCCACATCAAGGGCTTGTCTAGCAACATTTTCGATAGGCTTCGCCACCATACGTTCAAGTAAAACGTTGCTAGCGGATAAGGTGATTAAGGTGAGAACGGTTGCGTGAAGAAAAGACAAGCCTTGTAGGCCCGAGAGTGCAGCAACGCTTATCCAACCCGTAAATAACAGGATCATCAGTAATCGAATACGCCAACGTATCGACAGCGCAGGGTATTGTCCAAACCAGTGCTTTGCTAACACGAGGCCTTTATGTAATTTATGAGGGGGGCGCCCTTGGTTTAATGCCCGATAGAGCGGCTCAGCACTGGCGATTTCTTCTCGTGAGGCTTTTGTTCGAAGCGACATATAACCCGTGATAACACCTTCTCTCATCATTGGGCAAATATTGGCTCTAACCCAATAGTGATCACCGTTTTTACGGCGATTTTTTACAATACCAGTCCATGGCTCCCCCTTTTTTAAGGTACTCCACATGTCCGCAAAGGCTGCTTTAGGCATATCAGGGTGGCGAATGATGTTATGAGGTTGGTTCATCAGTTCCAAGAGTGAATAACCACTTACTTTAATAAAGTCATCGTTTGCGTGAGTGATATTGCCATCTAAATCACTCGTGGTCATCAGTGTGGTATCGTCTTCTAATTGATATTCGTTTTGTGTAATAAAGGGAATGCTCGTCATAAATACACCATTATAATTGTTGAGTTTCTCAATGGTATATTTCGACTTATTTCAAATTATCATTAGGCATTATTTATAATAATTTGATGTTTATCTGATTTTTACCCGCAATATCACTTAAGTTTGGTACAGAGTTTGGATAGGAGTAGGTCAATTATGTTGAAAGCATAAAAAAGGCTGTTATGACAGCCTCTTAATATTAATCTTCTTGTTCCTGCTCTTTTGCTTCTTGAGCGATTTCTTTCGGGGTTTTTTGTTTCTTATTTTTGAGCTTTTGCCAAATACGACTTTCTTGCCCGCGCCATAAACGTTGAATATTACCATGATGGCGCACTAAGACGAGGCAGGAGAGCATCGCCACAGGGAAGGTGAACTCGGGCTTAAACCACCAAACATAGAATGGGGCAAGTAGTGCACCGATAATGGCACCTAATGAAGAGTAGCCGCTAAGAAGTACCGTGAGTAACCAAGTGCCCGCAATTAAGCCAGAAAGATCCCAGCCGATAGCGGCGATAGAGCCAAATGCCGTTGCGACACCTTTCCCGCCTTTAAAACGGAAGAAAACGGGGTAAATATGTCCCAGACAAGCTGCAATCGCGACAAAGCCAAGATAGAATGGAGGAACTTTTAGATAATAAGCCAACCAAACCGGGATCATCCCCTTTAGGACGTCACAAATGAGCACTGCGGCTGCGGCTAATTTACCGCCGACGCGCAAGACGTTGGTTGCTCCAGGGTTACCTGAGCCGTGTTGACGAGGGTCGGGCAATCTTGCCAATCGGCAGATCAGTATAGCACTTGAAACTGAGCCACAAAGGTAGGCAAAGATTATCATGCCAAGCGCGGTTGCACTCATAGCAAACTCCAAAACAGTTGGGGTATATATACACAATTTATTTCACTCATTGGATAATACGCATATTTTCCATGAAGTGGTATCAATTCAGCACATAAACGAGAAAATGACGTGATGGATATCGTATTTATTGAACAATTATCAGTCATCACCACCATTGGTGTATATGACTGGGAACAAAAAATTGAGCAGAAACTCGTGCTCGATATCGAAATGGGATGGGATAACAAACGAGCATCAAGGAGCGATAATGTCACCGATTGTCTCGATTACGCGCAAATTAGCCAAGCCATTATGGATCATGTCAGTAAAAACAAATTTGGCTTAGTAGAACGTGTCGCGGAAGAAGTCGCTCAACTTCTATTAGGTCATTTTTGTTGCCCTTGGGTACGCATTAAAGTTGCTAAGCCAGGCGCAGTTGTGCGGGCGAAAAGTGTGGGTGTTATTATTGAAAGAGGCACTAGACCCGCTTAAAACTGAAAAGAAAGATAGGGCGGTGTATCGCCGCCAACTATCGGTTAGGCATTAATAGGTAACAGTGTTTGCTGTTGCCGCCACTGTTCAATCTGTTCAATGCGTTGGCGAGTCAGCTCTTCTCGGATTTTGGGACCTTGAAACCCTTGCTCAACAATAGGCTTAACGCTAACCGTTTGGGCAACATGAAAAGCTTGGCGAAAAAACTCCGCTTGTGGATACGCTTGCTGTTCAAAGCCAGCGCGACCACGCGCATCAGCTTCACTAATCACCCCCAATTGGGCTATTCGCTCAGGTTTACGCCAACTGTCTAATCCATCAAATAATTGAACCAGCTCTTGGGCTGTTAATCGATTTATGACATGAATTTTATCATGGAAACGAGCGGTTAGGCGTGCAAGCTCCCTCGCGCTATTAGGAATTTTTAAGCGATCACACAAGTTATCGATTAGGGCAACGCCAGCTTCGCCATGATGAGGATGGCTAGGCCAGATAGTTTTGGGAGTGAGTGCCTTACCGACATCGTGGCACAGTGCAGAGAAGCGAATATCAACATCAGTGGAAAGTTGGGCGGCCATACGTAACACCATTAGGGTGTGTATCCCCGTATCAATTTCTGGGTGCCATTTGGCAGGAGCTGGCACGCCAAACAAATTATCGATTTCGGGAAATAGCACGGCAAGGGCCCCACATTGACGGAGTACCTCAAAGTAGACCTGCGGTGATTTGGACTTCAAGGCTTTTTCGGTTTCTGCCCAAACACGTTCAGCGGTTAGATGAGTAAGTTCACCAGATGCCGTCATGGTTTGCATTAACGATAGGGTTTCGGGGGCAATATGAAAACCTTGTTCAGCGTAACGAGCGGCAAAACGCGCTACGCGTAAAACGCGTAGTGGATCCTCAGCAAATGCCTCAGACACATGACGTAAGACTCTCGCCTTTAAGTCATCGACCCCATTATAGGGATCGGTCAACTGTCCTTGGTCATCTTTAGCGATGGCATTGATAGTGAGATCACGGCGTAGAAGATCATCTTCAATGGTCACGTCTGGGGTGGAATAGCAACTGAATCCAGTATACCCTGCGCCTGTTTTGCGCTCAGTTCTTGCTAGAGCGTACTCTTCATGGGTTTGAGGGTGAAGAAATACCGGGAAGTCTTTCCCCACTTGCTGGAAACCTTGGGCCAACATCGTTTCAGGTGTTGACCCTACCACCACATAGTCTCTATCTGAGACCGGAAGGCCAAGCAGTTCATCTCGTACCGCTCCACCGACCAGATATACTTTCATCATTAATTTTTAGCTCATCCAACGATCATTACGTTTTTTACGGCGCGGAATAATATGCGGCAGGATCAGACCAAAAATAAGCCCAGCCCCCGCAACACCACCACCACACATAAACCATTGTAATATGAGTTCACGACGACGGTCATCAAGGTTAACTTCCGCAATTTCTAATTTCTTGCCAGACTTAATAAGCTCATTTTTCAATTTTTCATTTTCGGCTTTCAATTGGTTGACGATTTTATCGTTATCGGCAACGCGCTGTTGCATATCCGCCGTGCGTGTATTCCACGTATTATCAATATTTTCGAGTTGCTGACGTAATTTTTGATTTTCGGCTTCTAACTCAGGAATACGTATTTTCATACTCGGTGTGTCACTGAGTTGGTTTTCTGGAAGCCATACTGTACGCCCACGTTCGTCTTTGACTTGAGCGAAATTACCATCCGTTGAGATAAGCTCAACACTTTCACCCGCATTGAGTGTGCCAACAATCCGATATTTTGTTCCTGGCCCACTATGCACATAAGTTGATAAGTCATCAGAAATATAACGTTTTTCAGCGGCAACGGTGCTGACTGATAGGCTTAGCCCCATGATTGAAAGGAGTAATAATGGTATTTTTCGCATAGTATTTACTTTCTATTATTTATGGTGAATGAATGCGGCATATGTGTAGACATACTCTAGATCATTCGAGTTGCGGCTAGACGGTGAGTGAGCGAAATAGATAGCGATGCCATTCGCGCGGATGACTTAGTCAACAAAAACTCAGCGTGTTGCGACAACTTGAAGTACGACGAGTACAAATACTAAAGAGTTAAGTGTGCGTGTGCAAATGTAAAACCAGAATGGGAACTATCCTAACTCACTATATAGCGTATAATTCCTTGCATTTCTTGACATAAACACCTGAAATAAATTGAGAGCATAGAATTTTTGGTTTCTTTGCGCTTTGTTTTCTCACTCGGCGCTGATTGGGGTAATATAATTGCAGAGAAATTATCAATTAAGGAAATGTATGAGCCACCTAGAAGTTGAACTGAAATTGGCTGCTCAAACCACGGCAATTGAGCCAGTACGCCAATTTTTATCGACACTTTCCCACCAACATACTGAACCAAAGAAACTGACTAATATCTATTTCGACACTGAAACACGCCAACTGCGCCAATGGGATATGGGATTGCGTATTCGCGGTTGTGATGGTCGTTATGAAATGACCATTAAAACGGCAGGACAAGTGATTGGCGGATTGCATCAACGTCCTGAATATAATGTTGATATTGATGCACCAGAGCTCAATTTACCCGCTTTTCCCGTCGAAATTTGGCCAAAAGGCACCGATGTCCAGCAATTACAGTCACAATTACAGATCCTTTTTAGTACTAATTTTACCCGTGAAAAATGGCTAGTGACATTTGAAGACAGTGAAATCGAAATTGTTTTCGATCAGGGGGAAATTTCTGCTGGCTCCCGAGATCTTCCTATTCAAGAATTTGAATTAGAACTTAAAAAAGGTTTCGTTGCAGATGTACTGAATTTAGCGAAAAAGCTAGCCGACATTGATGGTTTGCGCCTCTCTTCCACCAGTAAAGCTGCGAGAGGCTATTCATTGATGCAAACAGAGCGCGCGCCATTGCAACAGCCAGAAACGGTGTTTGATTATGAGCAACAGCCCATAGAACAAGCATTGATGCATATGCAGCAGCTAAGCCAACAGCATGAAGCCTATTGGCTAGCCGATGAGGCGGGTGCCCGTGAAGGGCTTGATGTCTTTTTACGCTTTGTCCAAGCGTTTTTGGTGCATTATCGCAACTCTGCCCCCCAGTTTGTGCAGGATATTCCTTTAGAGCAGCTTCGCGCGGATCTTGCCGATGATAAACTGAGTGCAGAAACCTTTTGCTACAGTAGCCGCTGGTTAAAATGTAAATTGGCCTTCACGCAGTGGTTAATTGCCTTGAAATATACTGATATTCATTAAGGTGTTGATATGCATCCTTTTCCTGAGTTGCTACACAGCCAACGAGAGCGGGTTATCGCACGTTTGGCCGATCATGGAAGTGAATTACTGCCTCTGAGTGATGAAGAAGCCATCGTACTAAGTTTTAGTGACTTTGTGTTAAAGCAGGTTTTAGCGCATTCACGTTTTTTGCAGCAGATCCGTGAGCAACGACCTAGCCCTAGCGAATGGCAACATTATGAGCAGTGGCTTGGAAAGGATTTGGAATCGGTGGTAGATGAAGATCATTTGATGCGAGTATTGCGGACATTTCGCCATCAAATGCTAGTCAGAGCCGCTTGGATGCAAGCCTTAAAGATCAGTTCGGAAAAAGAAACCTTACAGCAACTGAGTCATTTAGCGGAAACCGTGATCGTTGCCGCAAGAGATTGGTTATATCAGCAATATAGTCAATCGTGGGGAACGCCTTGTGATAGCGAAGGTAACCCACAGCCATTACTGGTTCTTGGGATGGGGAAACTGGGTGGTGGAGAGCTTAATTTTTCCTCTGATATCGATTTGATTTTTGCCTATCCCGAAAATGGCGTAACACGCGGTGGACGCAAAGAGCTAGATAACGCGCAATTTTTTACCCGTCTAGGACAAAAGTTGATCCGCGTCCTCGATCAAGTCACGGTTGAGGGCTTTGTCTATCGTGTCGATATGCGTTTACGCCCATTTGGTGACAGTGGGCCTTTGGTGTTCAGTTTCTCTGCTTTAGAGGATTATTATCAAGAGCAAGGGCGAGATTGGGAACGTTATGCAATGGTTAAAGCACGTATTATGGGGCCAGATAGCCTACATTATGCAGATACATTGCGTCAGTTACTACGTCCCTTCGTCTATCGCCGTTATATCGATTTTAGTGTGATTCAATCGCTACGTAATATGAAAAATATGATTGAGCGAGAGGTTCGCCGTCGGGGGCTGGTCGATAATATTAAACTTGGGGCTGGTGGCATTCGAGAAATTGAATTTATCACTCAAGTTTTTCAGTTGATCCGTGGCGGCCGCGAACCGGCACTGCAATCACAATCATTACTGCTAGCCATGAAAGGTATTCGAGAGCTTGAACTGCTTCCTGCCGAGCAAGTCGAACTGCTACAAGAGAATTATCTCTTTTTACGGCGGGTGGAAAATTTATTGCAAAGTATTGATGACCAGCAAACCCAGACTCTACCAGATGATGCTCTCAATCAAGCCCGTTTAGCTTGGGGGATGGGCTTTGAACACTGGCAGGCTTTTTATCAAGAACTCATGCAGAAAATGGCGATGGTTCATCATATTTTTACTGAACAAATTGGTCAGGATGATGAAGAAGAGCGTCAAGATAGCTTCGATGAGATCTATATCACCTTGTGGCAAGGGGAGCTTACTAAAGAGGAGTTAGCCCCTTACTTGCCTTCTCAGGACGAGGAAGTTGCCCAGAAAATCATTCATGGCATTTTGATGTTTCGTCACGACCTCAATAAACGCACGATAGGGCCGCGTGGGCGAGATGTTCTTGATGAATTAATGCCTAAATTATTGGCAAAAGTGGGAGAGCGGGCGGATGCAGGGCAAGTTGTCGAACGTCTAACACCACTTTTATTAAGCATAGTTAGCCGAACAACCTATTTAGAGTTGATGCTTGAATTTGATGAAGTATTGACTCACGTTATTCGCTTATGTGCCGCATCCCCAATGATTGCGGAGCAGCTTGCCCGCCACCCATTATTGCTTGATGAGCTACTCGATCCGAAGTCCCTTTACCAACCTCTACCTTTAACCGCATATCGTGATGAATTGCGTCAATATTTAATGCGAGTGCCAGAAGAAGATGAAGAGCAACAGCTAGAGGCATTAAGGCAATTTAAACAAGCACAATTATTGCGTATTGCTGCGGAAGATATTACGGGCGTCTTGCCAGTGATGAAAGTCAGTGATCATTTAACCTATTTGGCTGAAGCGATCATTGATGCCGTTGTTCATCAAGCATGGCAAAAAATGGTGAAACGCTACGGTGAGCCAGCACATCTTGCTCAATTAGATGAAAAACAATATGGTTTTGCGGTATTGGGATATGGGAAATTAGGCGGCTGGGAGCTTGGCTACAGTTCCGATTTGGATTTGGTGTTTCTATTCGATTGCCCTATCGGGGTTGTCACGAATGGTGAGCGTTCAATAGACGCAAGGCAATTTTATTTACGTGTTGCACAGCGCATTATTCATCTATTTAGTACCCGTACAGCCTCTGGGGTACTGTATGAAGTGGATGCCCGTTTAAGGCCATCAGGGGAGTCTGGTATGTTAGTCAGTACCATTGAAGCCTTTGATGATTATCAAAAAAATGAAGCATGGACATGGGAACATCAGGCATTGATCCGAGCTAGAATGGTATTTGGCGATGCTAGATTACAACAAGAGTTTAATCGTATTCGCCATGAAACCTTATGTACTCCACAAGATGCAGAAACATTACGTCAGCAAGTACGTGATATGCGGTTGAAAATGCATCAACACTTAGGGAGCCATCAAAGTAACCTATTTGATTTGAAAGCTGATCCGGGGGGCATTACCGATATTGAATTTATCGCACAATACCTTGTTTTACGCTACGCACCTGAAAACCCATCGTTAACTCGTTGGTCTGATAATGTCCGTATCTTTGAACTTATGGCTCAACATGCGTTGATGCCTGAAAATGAAGCCAATGCTTTAACTCAGGCGTATGTGACTATGCGTGATGAATTACATCATCTTGCTTTGCAATCATTGCCAAGTAGAGTGGATATCAGCCAGTTTGTCGTTGAGCGTGAACAGGTTTTAGCGAGTTGGGAAAAATGGCTAGGGGCGGTCGAATCGCATCATTAACGCGGCCTATTGCTTTGTGATAATATCGCGTTAATTAATTACAGCTTCCTTTTGAAAACTGGAGTTTTGGGATGAAAGTAACACTCCCTGATTATAAACAAGCAGGTGTACTTGTTGTTGGTGATGTCATGTTAGACCGCTATTGGCATGGCCCAGCGAGTCGTATCTCACCAGAAGCACCGGTGCCGGTGGTTAAAGTCAATATGGTTGAAGAGCGTCCTGGTGGTGCTGCTAACGTAGCCATGAATATTGCTTCATTAGGCGCCAACTCTCGCCTTGTTGGCTTGACGGGAATTGACGATGCGGCAAAAGCACTCACTGAAAGTTTGAATGCTGTAAAAGTACGTTGTGACTTTGTGGCAATCCCAACTCATCCCACGATTACGAAATTACGGGTGTTGTCACGTAATCAACAACTGATCCGCCTTGATTTTGAAGAAGGCTTTGAAAATATTGATGTTCAACCTTTGCTAGAACGTATTGAACAAGCCTTGCCACATATTGGTGCATTGGTATTGTCAGATTATGCTAAAGGGGCATTATCGCAAGTACAAAAAATGATTGCCTTGGCAAACAAAGCCGGCGTGCCTGTTCTGATTGATCCGAAAGGGAGTGATTTTGAACGCTACCGTGGTGCGACGTTGCTGACACCAAATATGTCTGAGTTTGAAGCCATTGTCGGTCGTTGCCGTGATAACCAAGATGTTGAAGAGAAGGGGATGAATTTATTGAAATCCCTCGATTTAACAGCGTTATTGATCACACGATCTGAGCAAGGGATGAGCCTGATCCGCCGTGATGAGCCACCGCTACATTTACCGACAGAAGCGCAAGAAGTTTATGATGTAACAGGGGCGGGGGATACGGTCATTGGCGTATTGGCGGCCTCTATTGCTTCAGGTCGCCCTCTGCATGAGGCATGTGCGTTAGCTAACGCTGCGGCAGGTGTGGTCGTTGGAAAATTGGGGACTTCAACCGTTTCCCCTATCGAGTTAGAGAATGCGATCCGCGGCCGTGCCGATAACGGTTTTGGTGTGATGGATGAAAAGCAGCTAAAACAGGCTGTGGCAAACGCAAGGTTGCGTGGCGAACGTGTGGTGATGACAAATGGTTGTTTTGATATTCTGCATGCAGGCCATGTTTCGTACCTTGCTAATGCTCGTAAGCTAGGGGATAGGCTAATCGTCGCCGTAAATAGTGATGCTTCGACGCGCCGCCTTAAAGGGGAAACTCGCCCCGTCAATCCGCTGGAGCAGCGTATGATTGTGCTAGGAGCGTTGGAATCTGTCGATTGGGTCGTTCCTTTTGAAGAAGACACGCCACAACGTTTAATTAGTGAAGTGCTACCTGATGTTCTGGTGAAAGGGGGAGATTATCGCCCTGAAGAGATAGCTGGGAGCGAGGAAGTTTGGGCTGCGGGTGGTGAGGTTAAAGTACTGAACTTTGAAGATGGTATTTCAACGACGAATATCATTAAAAATATTATGAAAACCAGCAAATAAGCTACAAACATACCGTTGATAAGGCCTGTGATAGATGTGGCACAGGTCTTATCAAAATTCGTCGTATAGCGCTACCGCCTAGGGGAGCAAGAAATTATTCTTGTTCAGATGGCTTCTCTTCAAGCGCTTTTGGTTCACCAAAACGCTCTTCTAATGCTTTCACTCGTTGTTCCATTTGCGCTAACTTTTCGCGTGTACGCAATAACACTTGGGTTTGAATATCAAACTCTTCGCGGCTTACAAGGTCAAGTTTACTGAGTTGTGACTGAAGCAGTGAACGTAGTTTCTTATCAAAATCTTCACCCAAATCACGGACGCCTTTTGGTAAAGCACCTTGAATTTGGCGGGCTACTTGTTCAATTTTTTTCGGATCGAGCATTCGCGGGTCCTTAAGTTTTAAAAGATCAATTTACCGATAGTGTAATACTAGAATGCTTTGTAATAAAGCCCATATGCACCTTGTGCAGCAAGTTGAGATAAAGGTGTGCAAGATAGGCCTGTCTTCCTCAATTGCTCATCCTCACTTAAGCGTATCTAATGTGTGACTTGAATGAATAATGCTTCGTTTTTTATTGATTTTTTTTGACAGAAAATGTGAGTTAGCCGTTAATTTTGGGTTTGCCCGTTGCACGTTGTAATTATTGGCGTTATATTGAATGCGCTTATCTCAGGGCGGGGTGGAAGTCCCCACCGGCGGTAACATGCCTAGGCATGAAGCCCGCGAGCGCTTTATCATTTGTTAGGGTAAAGGTCAGCAGATCCAGTGTGAATCTGGAGCCGACGGTTATAGTCCGGATGGGAGAGAATAACGGTATTAGCATCATTGTGCTATCGAAGCACTGTATTGCTTTTCATATCTGAATTGGCAGAGCGCACACTCGTGGCTGTTTTGTTTATTCAGTTCTCATACTCCTAAGACTGCCCTGATTCTGGTAACTAATAAATTATTACTTAAGAGGTTTTTACCATGAATCAGACGCTACTTTCCGAATTCGGTAATCCAATCGAACGTGTTGAACGTGCCATTGCAGCATTGCGCCAAGGCCAAGGTGTGCTTGTGCTCGATGATGAAGATCGTGAAAATGAAGGCGACCTTGTTTTTGCCGCAGAAACAATGACGCCAGAACAAATGGCCATGACTATCCGCTATAGTAGCGGGATTGTGTGCCTGTGCATTACGGAAGAACGCCGTAAACAGCTTGAATTGCCTATGATGGTGCAAAATAATACCAGCCAAAACAATACTGCTTTTACGGTAACGATTGAGGCAGCTAAAGGGGTAACGACGGGCGTTTCAGCAGCAGACCGCATCACAACAATCCGTGCTGCCATTGCTGATAATGCAACGCCGGCAGATCTACATCATCCAGGACATGTGTTCCCGCTGCGTGGTCGTGATGGCGGGGTTCTGACTCGTCGTGGTCATACAGAGGCGAGCATTGATTTAGCGACACTAGCTGGGTTTAAACCCGCGGGAGTGTTGTGCGAATTGACTAACGATGATGGCACAATGGCTCGCGCACCGAACGTCGTTGCTTTTGCTAAAGAACATGGTATGACCGTTTTAACAATTGAAGATCTGGTTGCATACCGTTTGCAGATGGAAAAGAAAGCGAGCTAAGCAAACAGAGAGTTAGACATTTAGCATCGAATTTTAAGCCACAAAGTTGCACACCTTTGTGGCTTATTCAATTTATTTGACGAAGATGCTCAGCACCATCTACTGTGATTTATTATTAAACTGCGTATGCTGAGATAATAATGTGTAAGATGGAGCATGAAACTCATGTCAGCGAACAAAATGCCAGCGGTTTTTATTGGCCATGGCAGCCCAATGAATGCGATATCAGATAACCAATATACTCAGGCATGGGCAGCTCTTGGGCAGTCGCTGCCTAAACCCAAAGCTATCTTGATGATCTCGGCACATTGGTATACTCGAGGAACCGCCGTCACCGCGATGGCTCAGCCAAGAACCATTCATGATTTTGGCGGCTTTCCTGAACCTTTGTATCAAGTGCAATATCCAGCATCAGGCTCCCCTGAACTAGCTCAGCAAGTCGCCGATTTATTAGCGCCATTACCAGTCTATTTAGATAAAAGTGAATGGGGGCTAGATCACGGTGCATGGGAGATCCTCGTTCGTATGTATCCTCAAGCAGATATTCCAGTCGTTCAATTGAGTATTGATGGAACAAAACCTGCGGCTTGGCACTTAGAAGTGGGGCGTAAGCTGGCCTCATTAAGAGAGCAGGGAGTGATGATTATGGCTAGTGGGAATGTGGTGCATAATCTGAGGGAAATGAATTGGCAAAATGCGAATGTTGAGGCGTACCCTTGGGCGCGTTCGTTTGAGCAATTTGTGATTGAGCACCTAACAAGCAAGCAGTTACCTCACCCTTTGACAGCGGCTCTTATACGGGAAGATGGGAGGCGTTCTAACCCTTCACCGGAGCATTTTTTACCTTTGTTGTATGTGATTGGTAGTTGGGATGGTAAAGAAGCAATATCTACCCCGACAGAAGGGATTGTATCAGGCTCTTTGAGCATGCTATCGGTGCAAGTAGGTGAATAACAGGCTAGGAAAGGTAAACAAAAATGACTTTCCCGCGTTGAAGGTAAATTTACTGCCTTGTGTTTTTAGTGGAAGAAAACGGCATGGTTAACATGCCGTTTGTCTATCAGTCAATAATGACATGAGGATAGAAGCGAGAGAGGTCTTGAGTGATAAGCTCTTTGTCTTCGCGAATACAGATACCCGCAGGTTGATCATTCACTAACCAACTTCCTACTAATGTATAGTTACCTTCAAATTGAGGTAGCGGATGGAACTGCTGGATGATCATGCCTTCTTCGCCATATGGACCATCTGCTGAGGCAATCTCTTGGCCTTTTTCAATCACACGAATATTCGCCCCTTCGCGAGAAAATAGTGGTTTGATCACATAACTTTCAAGCTCTGGTTTTTCGCCATCAGCAAAGTAAGCTGGCAACAAATTAGGATGATTTGGGAACATTTCCCATAACATTGGTAGCAGTGCTTTATTCGAAATAATGCTCTTCCAAGCTGGCTCTAACCAACGTACACCGGCATCTTCCAATTTGGTAGAAAAAATTTCTCTGAGCATAAATTCCCACGGATACAGTTTAAACAGATTACTAATGATCTGATCCTGTGTATCTGTGAATTCACCTCTTTCACCTAAGCCAATTTCATCCATATAAAGGAATTCAGTTGCGACACCTGCTTCATGAGCACAATCTTGTAGGTACTGAACAGTGCCACGATCTTCATCGGTATCACGGCAGCACGCCATATGCAGCAGACGGAAACCATGTTGATCTTTAAGCTGAGTGAAACGTTCGATCAACTGCTCTTGAATACTGTTAAATTGATCGGCGTTTTCAGGTAGTTTCCCTGCATTGACCTGATCTTCCAACCAAATCCACTGGAAAAAGGCTGACTCATAGAGCGATGTCGGTGTATCAGCATTATTCTCTAGTAGCTTAGGAGGGTTAACTCCATCGTAGGCCAGATCAAGGCGTGAATAGAGCGAAGGTTGGCTCGTCTTCCACGATTGGCGTACAAACTCCCAACAGTGTTTTGGGATTTGAAAGCGTGCAAGTAACTCATCACTTTCAATAACCCGTTCAACCACTTTTAAACACATTTGGTGTAATTCAGCAGTGGCATCTTCAATTTCTTCAATTTGCGCCATTGAGAATTGATAGTAAGCGTCTTCAGACCAGTATGGCTCGCCATACATGGTATGAAAACCAAAGCCAAATTCAGCTGCTTTTTCGCGCCAATCAGGGCGCTCAATAATTGGTACTCGTTTCATTACTTATCAACCACCCATTGAACGGGAAGATGAAGAAGATTTAGACGAGGAAGATTTCTGTGCCATCGCTTGCTTATTCACCGTGTCGCCAAAGCCACCACGAGTGATGGTGGAAGTGGTTGGTGGCTTAGGTGCCATTGCTGTTTTTGGTACGCTGATAGAACGCCCACCTGCAACAGCAGGACCATAGCTTTTACCTGTAGCATCGACAAATTTGCCATTAGCTGGGCTAGCTGGATTTTTAGAGCTAAAAAGAGGTTGTGAAGGTGCACTACCGCCCATCATTCGACCCATCATGTAACCCATCATCAATGGCATCCACATGCTACCAGAGCTACTTTGTGCTTGAGCTGTTTGTTCACCATTACCTGCGGTACTTGAGAAACTAGCCTGTGCAGGTGCTTGAGTACACATTGCTTCGCCAAATTCGGCGATACAATCTTCTTTCGTTGCATATTTAGGGGCTGTTTTTGCCGCTTCTTGTAATGCATTGTTGTAGGCTAAAGTACATTGTTCAGCTTGAGAAGGATTAGCTTGGCTACAATCCTGCGCATTGGTATACAGAGAAACAGTCTCATCGCTTTCTTCACAAGCGGAGAGCATAAATACAGCACTAACGGCAATAGCAACGGGTGCTAAGCGATATGAACGCCAAGACTTACGAAATGCGTCTTGATTAATATGCTTGGTACGCTTCATGGTCATGGTAATTACCCTGAATTAAGAGTGAGTAAGAGGTTAGTTTTGTTGACTCTAGGATAGGGGAAATACGTTGAAAATTAAAGCAGAAATGCCAATGAAATGCGATTAAATAATAAATTTTGCAAATTCCTCGTCAGAATTAATACGCAAGAGAAGTTATTTTAGAAAAAGTATAACTATTTTTGTTTTATTTCAATAAATTATATTTTGTTTGTTTTTTGATTTATTACTTAATGTTTCTCATCAGAGTTGGCTGATTTTGCACAAAGAAATAATCAATAAAGTCTGGTTGCACTCTTTTAGATAGCAAAAACGATATTTATACGAATTTCTACTATTACTACATGATGTTTTAGGCTTTTTATAAAATCAAAAACCCTGTTTTATGGTGATTATTCACTAAATAAAAGGGCTTTATCAGTTAAAGATACTTTGCTTGCTAAATAATGGGTGGTTTAAATTCATAAACACACCCATGCACATTAGTCCCAATTATGGTCTTGGTGGAATTTTAGATTTATGTTTTCTTGGGGCTTTTTTCTTTTTTGGCGGTGGTGTTGGCTTTTTATTTTTATGTGCTTTAACTGGTGATGCTGAAATTTTTGCCTCAGTATGATGAGAGCGTGGGGATGCTTGTGCACCCATAGTTGGCAGTATAAGCGTCGTGCATAATGCAAGAAGAATAAATCTCTTCATAATATTTCCATCTGTTATCTATCAATTAAGGAGCTCGTTTTATATCACTCCCTAATTATTGAGAAAAATGGCTTTGCATTCACTGACGCAAACTCCATAATTTATGCTAGATTTCATTGTAACCTATTGAATTTATTTTATATTAATAGATTTTGTTAATTTATTGATGGAGGAGAAAACACAAATGTTTCACTGATGACAGCGTGCAATTTAGGCCGTGGTGATCATCAACGTGTTTAAGAAAGGAAAGTTAAAAAAGGAGGGAGGTTGGCGCGAATAAAAAGGGGCCGACTTATCGACCCCTTTAAAGTTGTTATTACCTAATTTGTGGTGTTTCAATATTGCGAATAATGCTGCTAGGTGAGGTTGAAACCTCTTTGCCTAGGCTTGCATTAAGGCGAGCAATATCTTCTTCATTGAGTGTGCCACGAGCAAACTCAATGTTTAATTGGTTAATCATGTAATCATAACGTGCATTAGACAGGTTTTGTTTTGCCTGATACAGCGCGGTAGTTGCGGTTAACACGTCAACAATCGTACGAGTTCCCACTTGGTAACCAGCTTCCATCGCATCTAATGAACTTTGTGCAGAGACAACGACTTGTTTGTACGCATTGATGCTACTGATAGAAGATGACACGTTGTTATATGAAGAACGTACCAACTGAATTACGTTACGATAAACACTCTCAAGTTGCTCACTGGCACCTTGGAAACCATATTGTGCTTGTTCAACTTGTGAACTCACCGCACCACCACTATAAAGTGGTAAGCTTAAGGTTAAGCCAATGCTGTTTTGACCAGTATAGCTATTGCGATCTAACCCGTTGAAGTTGCTGCCATGGTTATGTGTATTGGCAACGCTGGTAGCCGCATCAAGATTGATGGTTGGCATATGCCCAGTTTCCGCTAAACGAATGTTTTCACGTGAAACATCTTGTGCTAAACGAGCGCTCAGTAAGCTTAGGTTACGCTCTTCCGCTTCTTTTAAAATTGCATCAACCTGATCAGGAGTCACGGTTTTAAAACGATCGATATTCAGTGAAGCCAGTTGATTGTAGTAAACACCGCTGACCTGACGCAGTTTTTCAACCGCATTTTCTAAGTCATTACGGCCTGAAACTTCTTGTGCTAACACGCTATCGTAGTTTGCACGGGCGTTTTGTACGTCAGTGATAGCCACTAAGCCCACGTTAAAGCGTTGGGTCGTTTGATCGAGTTGACGGTAAACGGCTTCTTTATTTGCTTCGATATAGGATAGCGCGTCAATCGCTTTTAATACGTTAAAGTAAGCTGTTGCAGTATCCAAAATCAGTTGCTGTTGGCTGGTTTGATACGAAACATCCGTGATACCCGCGGTTTTTTCTTGGACGCTGAGTTGACGCCATTTTGACATATCAAAAACGACTTGGGTCAATTTCAAAGAAGCATTGAGACCGTTGCTTTCAGTATTTCTCGTATCGCGATAACCACTGCCATATGTTATACCGGCCCCTAAACCTAATTGTGGTAATAATGGGCTACGGGATTCATTAATCTTTTCAAAAGCTTGGTTACGTTCCGCTAATGATTTTCTTAGATCAGGGTTACTTTCTTTGGATTTTTGGTAAACCTGAAGTAGATCTTCTGCGTAGCTATTCGTACTGAGACCCACAAAACTTAATGCAATAAAAAGGGGAAGCAGTTTCTTCATTTGGATTCCTTGATTAAACAGCAAATAAGTTCAGCCTGTTACCTGTGCCCCACTGGCATAAGTGAGGAGAGAGCCGAGATAAATAGGACAAACTGGAACCTATATGTAAATAAATCATCATCACTAGAAATACTTGTCAAAAACAGACCTTGTTGTTGCCTATATATTTCAGTTCATATTGACGCTTATTGTAACAGAGTATCGCATAGGTTAACGGTAGCGTTTTGTGCCATTTTGTCTCAATTTGTTTAAACATTAACTCATATAAAGGGAAAAAGCCCTAAAAACTGTTTTATTCCATAATTTTTCCTTAATATGGAAAACATCAGCTTAGGAGATTGTTATGACAAAAAATGTAGAGCAGCCAATTAAATATAATAAAAATGATGTTGAAATTATATCTAAGCGTAAATTATTTAATGGTTTTTTTCAAATGATTGAATACCGCTTTCGCCATCGATTATTTGAGGGGGGTTGGAGCGAAGAAATTACTCGTGAGGTCTTTGAACGCGGGCACGCCGGCGTTATCTTACCCTATGATCCTGAAGCCGATAAGGTTGTGCTTATTGAGCAGATTAGGTTGCCTGCCATAGAAACCAGTCAAACGCCATGGTTACTTGAAGCGGTTGCAGGAATGATAGAAACCGATGAAACTGCAGAGCAAGTAGTACGTCGTGAAGCTGACGAAGAAGCCGGATTGGTCATTGGTCGCACTGAAAAAGCATTAAGCTATTTATCGAGTCCTGGGGGCACCTCTGAACGTATGTATGTGTATGTTGGTGAGGTTGACAGTTCCCATGCTTCTGGTATCCATGGTTTAAAATCAGAAAATGAAGATATCCGTGTCCATGTGGTTAGCCGTGAGCAGGCTTATCAATGGGTTGAGGAGGGGATTATTGATAATGCGGCAACGGTCATTGTGCTCCAGTGGCTACAGCTTAATTACAAAAAATTGCAACAAAAATGGGTGAAACTGTCTTAAATAACAATTAATCTAATGAAGTGTGTGCTATTTAGCAGATATTAACCTACTGTTAACGGTAGAATAGCAAAATAACGGTGACATTTTTTATTGGAACAAGGAAAACTTTTGGACAGCCAGCTCGAAGTGACTGCTCGTAATGCGAAGGTAGTCAGGATTTTACAAGTTACTGATACGCATCTCTTTGCTGATACAGCGAATACCCTATTGGGGATTAACACGCACAAGAGCTATCATGCCGTCCTTGATGCTATTTTAGAACAAAATCTGCCTATCGATCTGATCGTTGCAACCGGTGATTTAGTCCAAGATCAATCACCAGAAGCTTACCAACATTTTGCAAAAGGGATTGAGCGTCTACCGGCTCCCTGTGTTTGGCTCCCAGGTAATCATGATTACCAACCTGCAATGGTCAGCTCTTTAAAGTTAGCGGGGATTTCAAGTGCAAAAGAAATTTTGATTGGTGATGAATGGCAAATTTTGATGCTGGATAGCCAATTGCAAGACGTTCCACATGGCGAATTGTCAGAGCAGCAACTTGAGTGGATGAAAAGCTGTTTGGATAAGCGCCCTCAGCGTACCACTTTAGTGATGCTTCATCATCATCCTTTACCTTCGGGCTGTACTTGGCTTGATCAGCACAGCTTGCGTAACTCCCATATTCTTGCGGATTACCTAAAAGGGTATCCACAAGTTAAAGTGATGCTTTGTGGGCATATTCATCAAGAAATGGATGAATACTGGCATGGTATTCGTTTATTAGCGACGCCTTCGACATGCGTGCAGTTTAAGCCTCATTGTACCAACTTTGCACTAGATACCGTCGCTCCAGGCTGGCGCTATCTCGAACTCTCCATCAATGAGAAAGGGGAAAGGCATATTAGTACGCAAGTGTGTCGTTTAAATACCAAAGAATTCAGTCCTGACTTTGATTCGGACGGCTACTAATGTCGACGCTTCTTTATATCCATGGCTTTAATAGTTCGCCACAGTCGGCGAAAGCCAATGGCTTAAAACAGTGGGTGAATGAGCGCTACCCGCACATCAACATGATTGTGCCGCAATTGCCTAACTATCCAAAGCAAGCCGCTTCTATGTTAGAAGAGATTGTGCTACAGCATAAAGACGCGCCGATGGGGCTCGTTGGCTCATCATTAGGCGGCTATTTTTCGATTTGGTTTTCACAGCGTTTTCAGATCCCAGCCGTTGTGGTGAATCCCGCAGTGCGTCCTTTTGATCTTTTGCAGGATTATCTTGGCGAAAATATCAATCCTTATACGCATGAAAAGTATTTTCTTGAGCCTAAGCATATGCATGAACTGAAAGCATTGCATCTGCCACAAGTTGATCATCCCGATTTGATCTGGTTGTTACAACAAATGGGGGATGAAGTGCTCGATTATCGCCAAGCGGTTTCCTATCTTGCAAAATGCAAACAAACTGTTGAACCACAAGGTAATCATGCCTTTGTTGGTTTTGAGAATCACTTTCCGCAAATCATCCATTTTCTGAGATTGGCAGAGAAATAATGCCAAAACATCTGTACACTGTTATTATCAACAGTAAATCACTGATTGAACGCTTTGAGTTGTTCAATTAATCACCTATTACCGCAGAATGACAACATGACTCAATCTAGTTATAACGCAGAGGCCATTGAAGTCCTCAGTGGTTTGGAACCTGTTCGCCGTCGCCCTGGGATGTATACAGACACCAGCCGACCGAACCATTTAGCACAAGAAGTAATTGATAACAGTGTTGACGAAGCACTGGCAGGGCATGCAGGGCATATTGAAGTAATTTTATATCCTGATCAGTCACTTGAAGTGATTGACGATGGGCGAGGTATGCCCGTTGATATCCATCCTGAAATGAAAGTCTCCGCTGTGGAACTGATTTTAGGGCAGTTACACGCTGGTGGTAAATTTTCCAATAAAAACTATCAATTCTCAGGTGGCTTGCACGGTGTAGGTATTTCCGTTGTTAATGCTTTGTCTAAGCGTATTGAAGTCACAGTGCGCCGTGATGGTCAAATTTATCAAATTGCCTTTGAAAATGGCGATAAAGTCGAAGAATTGCATGTTATCGGTACGTGCGCTAAGCGCAATACTGGCACTAGCGTGCATTTTTGGCCGGATGAAAGCTATTTCGATAATCCGCGTTTTTCCGTTTCTCGTTTAGCTCATAATTTAAAAGCAAAAGCGGTTTTATGCCCTGGCGTGAAAATCACGTTTAAGGATCAGCTCAACAATACAGAGCAAAGCTGGTGCTATACGGATGGGCTAACAGACTATTTAATGGAAGCCGTTAATGGATTAGAGCTGTTACCGGATCAACCATTTACTGGAGAGTTTTCGGGGGAGAGCGAAGCGGCTGAATGGGCGCTTTTATGGCTACCAGAAGGCGGAGAACTGCTCACGGAGAGCTATGTTAACTTGATCCCAACCGCACAAGGGGGAACCCATGTGAATGGGTTGCGCCAAGGGTTACTTGATGCAATGAGGGAGTTCTGTGAGTTCCGTAATATCTTACCTCGTGGCGTAAAACTGTCTGCTGATGATATCTGGGAGCGCTGTGCGTATGTGCTTTCGGTTAAGATGCAAGATCCGCAATTTGCTGGGCAAACGAAAGAGCGTCTCTCTTCTCGCCAATGTGCGGCATTTGTTGCTGGCGTCGTAAAAGATGCCTTTAGCCTATGGTTAAACCAAAACGTTCAAGTTGCCGAACAGTTAGCGGAAATGGCAATTGCTAGCGCTCAGCGGCGTATGCGTGCGGCTAAAAAGGTGGTGCGTAAGAAGTTAACCAGTGGCCCCGCTTTACCCGGTAAGTTAGCAGATTGTAGCTCCCAAGATTTAAGTATGACAGAGCTGTTCTTGGTGGAAGGGGATTCTGCGGGAGGCTCAGCAAAGCAAGCCCGCGACCGTGAATATCAAGCTATTATGCCTTTACGTGGGAAGATCCTAAACACATGGGAAGTCTCTTCCGATGAAGTGCTGGCGTCGCAAGAAGTTCATGATATTTCTGTTGCCATCGGTATGGATCCTGATAGTGAGGATTTAAGCCAATTGCGTTACGGGAAAGTGTGTATTCTTGCGGATGCTGACTCTGATGGGTTACATATTGCGACGCTGTTATGTGCATTGTTTGTGCGTCATTTCCCTAAGCTTGTCAAAGAAGGGCATGTATACATGGCAATGCCGCCACTGTATCGTATCGATTTAGGGAAAGAGACGTTTTATGCATTGGATGAAAGCGAAAAGAATGCCGTGCTTGATAGGCTGAGTCGTAAGAGAGGCAAACCCAATGTACAGCGCTTTAAAGGGTTGGGGGAAATGAACCCAATTCAATTGCGTGAAACGACATTAGATCCCAACACTCGCCGTCTTGTTCAATTAACCATTGATGATGAGAACTACAAAGAAACAGTGGCCGTCATGGATATGCTGTTAGCAAAAAAACGTTCAGAAGATCGTCGTAACTGGTTACAAGAAAAAGGCGATATGGCTGAAATTGAAGTCTAACATTCATCACGCTATCAAAAAGAGTAAGGAAAGTATTGAATGAGTGAAATTACTCATGACGGCGTAGAGCGTTTACCCCTCCACGCCTTTACTGAGAACGCCTATCTGAACTATTCGATGTATGTGATCATGGATAGGGCGTTACCTTTTATTGGCGATGGGCTAAAGCCCGTCCAGCGCCGTATCGTTTATGCAATGTCCGAGTTAGGACTTAATAATACGGCGAAATATAAAAAATCAGCGAGGACGGTCGGTGACGTACTAGGTAAATATCACCCTCATGGTGATAGTGCCTGTTATGAAGCGATGGTGCTAATGGCTCAACCGTTTTCTTACCGCTATCCATTGGTTGATGGTCAAGGAAACTGGGGTGCGCCTGATGATCCTAAATCTTTCGCCGCGATGCGTTATACCGAATCACGGCTATCAAAATACGCAGAAGTATTATTGAGCGAGCTTGCGCATGGCACAGTGGACTGGATCCCTAACTTTGATGGCACTTTGAATGAGCCAAAAATGTTGCCAGCGCGTTTACCGAATATTTTGCTCAATGGTACAACGGGGATCGCCGTTGGGATGGCGACAGATATCCCACCTCATAATGCACGGGAAGTGGCTCAAGCCTTGGTTGCTCTATTGGATAAGCCAACGCTGTCGCTGGATGACATTATGTCGTATGTTCCTGGTCCAGATTTCCCAACCGAAGCAGAGATTATCTCTTCCCGAGAGGATATTCGTAAGATCTATCAAAATGGTCGCGGCTCGGTTCGTATGCGTGCTGTTTGGGAAAAAGAGGATGGCAATGCGGTTATTACTGCTCTGCCTCATCAAGTTTCTGGGGCGAAAGTGCTTGAGCAGATTGCAAGCCAGATGCGCGCGAAGAAATTACCGATGGTGGATGATTTACGTGATGAGTCCGATCACGAAAATCCTACACGCCTAGTCATTGTGCCGCGTAGTAATCGTGTTGACCTCGAACAAGTGATGAATCACCTGTTTGCGACGACAGATCTCGAGAAAAGCTATCGCGTTAACCTCAACATGATAGGTCTTGATAATCGTCCAGCAGTTAAAGGGTTGGTAGATATACTCAATGAATGGATTGTTTACCGCCGTCAAACGGTACGTAATCGCCTTAATCATCGTTTAGAAAAGGTTCTTAGACGCTTACATATTTTAGACGGTTTATTAATTGCTTATCTTAACATTGATGAAGTTATTGAGATCATCCGTACGGAAGATGAGCCAAAACCTGTCTTAATGTCGCGCTTTAATCTCTCTGATACGCAAGCAGAAGCTATCTTAGAATTAAAATTACGTCATTTGGCTAAACTCGAGGAGATGAAAATTCGAGGCGAGCAAGATGAATTAATTAAAGAGCGTGATGAATTACAAAGTATTTTAGGCTCCGAGCGTAAGCTAAATACGCTGATTAAAAAAGAAATTCAGGCTGACGCCAAAGCTTATGGGGATGAGCGTCGCTCGCCACTGCGTGAACGTGAAGAAGCAAAAGCATTGAGCGAACATGAAATTCTACCTTCAGAGCCGATTACCGTTGTATTGTCAGAAATGGGCTGGGTACGCAGTGCGAAAGGGCATGATATTGAGCCTTCTAATCTGAGTTATAAGGCTGGAGATAGTTTCAAAGGTGCCGCTCGAGGTAAAACCAATCAGCCTGTTGTTTTCCTAGATACGACAGGGCGTAGTTATTCGGTTGACCCATTAGAGCTACCTTCCGCACGCAGTCAAGGGGAGCCATTAACCGGGCGTTTATCACTACCGCCGGGGGCGACCGTCGAACATGTTCTGATGGCCCAAGATGAGCAAAAATATTTAATGGCATCGGATGCGGGTTATGGTTTTATTTGTACCTTTAATGATCTTGTCACCAAGAACAAAACAGGTAAGGCTCTGATTAATCTGCCGGATAACGCCAAGATCCTCACACCAATTGAGATCAATAATGAGCAAGAAGATGTACTGTTAGCCATTACTAAGGCTGGTCGTATGTTAATGTTCCCTGTTGCTGATTTGCCTCAATTGTCGAAAGGGAAAGGTAATAAGATCATCAATATTACCGGTGCTCAAGCGGCAAGTGGTGAAGACCTTCTTGTTTGGTTATTAGTGCTGCCAGCACAGGCTTCAATTACGCTCTATTTCGGTAAACGGAAACTGAGATTGAAATCGGAAGAGTTGCAAAAATATCGTGCAGAAAGAGGGCGTCGTGGTACATCACTACCTCGTGGCTTGCATAATATTGAGCGAATTGAAGTTGAAACTGCGGATGCAGACAAATAATAATAGTGCAATTTTATTATGGGATTGATTATGCTCTAAATACGTAAAGGTCAGCCAGCCGATAGCGGAATCAATCGTGCTGACAATGCTGCACTTGAAGTATGGCGAGGATAATCAAGTTCTGATTATTTAGACAGAGGTCTCTATGCTAGCGCTGATTAGGGCCATTATTGTGATTATTTATACAATATTGGTGTGTGTATTTGGGGGAATTTATTGTTTATTTAGCCCTCGTGATCCAAAACATGTGATGGTTTTTGGCCATATGTTTGGGCGGTTATCAACATTATTTGGCATAAAAATTATTAACCGCGTTCCAGAAAAAGCGAAAAAATATGGCCCGAGCATTTATATTGGTAACCACCAAAATAACTATGACATGGTCACAATGTCGAATGGTGTTCAACCAAGAACGGTGACAGTAGGGAAAAAAAGTTTAGTGTTGATCCCGTTTTTTGGTTTTCTGTACTGGATCACGGGGAATATTTTGATCGACCGTTCGAATCGTTCAAAAGCGCATAACACAATTTCGCAAGTGGCTGAACAAATCAAAAAACATCAAATTTCAATTTGGATGTTTCCAGAGGGAACTCGTAGCCGTGGTCGTGGGTTGCTACCTTTTAAAACAGGGGCATTTCATGCGGCGATTGCTGCGGGTGTACCAATTGTACCGGTTTGTGTTTCTACCACTCAAGGAAGGATCAAACTCAACCGTTGGAATAATGGTCATGTGATCGTTGAAATGTTAGAGCCAATAGAGACAAAAAACTATTCCAAGGAGCAAGTCAGGGAGCTCGCTGAATATTGCCATGATTTGATGGAAGCTAAAATTAAGCAGCTCGATGAAGAGATTGCTGAAATAGACAAGCAAAATAAATAAGTTGTTCGGCACGATGACTTAACATGACGCCCTTTTCTGAATAGGTTATCTCATCAGAAAAGGGCGTTTTTATTTAATGAATCACATGATCCTGTTTACACGTCTAATTACATTTTATCTTGTCATTTTTGACTATTAAATTTTATTTATCGTTATAGATATTTTTAGAGTTTCATCTATTTTCGCGATATCATTACAACCCATTTGTATCAAGTTTAAGATTATGGCCCAATGATGGGTTATGCTAGCGCGAACCTAAAATTAACGATTAAATTGGCTTATATTGCGAATATCTAACAATAATTAGCGCTGCTATTTTTAGTTTAGTGGAGAATTTATGTCATTCAGTCGGCGTCAGTTTCTGCTTATTGCAGGGCTGGCTTTGTGTTTGGTCAATACATCAAACTATGCTTTTGCGAGCGGTAATGGCAAAAACCCGCTCCCTGTTCCTCCATTATTAGAATCCAAATCAGGACAGCCGTTATTTTTGACATTACAAAAAATACATTGGTCGTTTGATGGGAAATACTCTGCGGATATATGGGGGGTTAATGGTTCTTATCCAGGTCCAACGGTAAAAGTAAAAAATGGCGATGATATTAAGCTGATTTATAGTAATCGCTTACCTGAGTCTGTTTCCATGACAGTTAGTGGCCTGCAAGTTCCTGGTACTCAAATAGGTGGAGCGGCAAGGTTAATCTCTTCAGGAGCCGATTGGTCTCCTGTGATCCCTATTCGTCAACCCGCAGCGACCCTTTGGTATCACGCGAATACAGAAGGCAAAATGGGGCCTCAAATTTATAATGGTCTATTAGGGATGTGGATCATTGAAGATGATTCAACGAAGAATCTGCGACTACCAAAACATTATGGCGTCGATGATTTTCCTATTATTATCCAAGATAAGCGCTTAGATAATTTTGGGGTTCCTGAATACCAAGCCAATGAGGACGGTTTTCTTGGGGATACGTTATTAGTTAACGGTGTTCAAGACCCTTATATTGAAGTTTCCCGTGGCTGGATCCGTTTACGCTTATTAAATGCCTCTAATTCGAGGCGCTATGTCATGAAAATTAGCGATGGGCGTCCTTTTGTGATGATAGCCTCCGATCAAGGATTATTGACATCACCAGTCAAAGTGCCTGAACTGTCGTTGGCACCGGGTGAACGTCGAGAAGTCTTGATTGATATGGCAAAAACAGAAGAGCTTACCATTACAGCGGGTGAATCAGCGAGCTTTATGGATAGAGTGAAGAGTTTATTTGAACCTTCAACAACACTCATATCGACCAATGTGTTGACTATCAAAGCAACAGGGTTAATGTCTTTGGTGACTGATGATGTTCCTACTCAGTTAGTTGAAGATAAAACTCAGATCACTTCATCTATTCGTAATCGTGATATTCACCTTAATGAACCTTATGGCATCAATAATACGACAAAAGATACTCGTCGTATTGATCTATCAAGCCAACAAGGTGGGTGGGAGCGCTGGGCCGTAACCAGTAATGTTCCTCAACCTTTTCATATTGAAGGGGTTCGTTTTAAAGTGATTAACCGTAATGGACAACCGACACCACCGGAGGATTTCGGCTGGAAAGATACAGTTTGGGTTGATGGTAAAACAGAACTATTGGTACAAATGATGCAGCCATCCTATGAGCACTTTCCATTTTTATTCTACAGCAACAATTTAGAAAAAGCGGATTTAGGCTCAGTGGGGCAACTGGTCGTGGCACCCGAAAATTAATGTTAAATCGGGAGTGTTAGAAATTCTGTGTCATCCTAGTAAACGACCTCAAAAAGGAAGGGCTGATGACACAACCTTTCGATTTTGATAAAACCTTAAAATTACTTCAAGAGGGGCAGGTATTGATCGGCAAAGGCGGTATCCTGACCCCATTGAGACTCTTATTTGGCGAATGATATCAATGCCAATCGCCGAAATGGTATCACTAAGAAAACCATCAAAATATCAACGGGTAACGTTGAACTGGCAACGAGACCTGATCGTAATGGTTCTTTCGAACCGTAACGGGTGAAAAAGCACCAAGCGACATTATCGAATGAGGTCGAGCATAAAATAATACGTTTTTTGCTCTGAGTATGAGTTACTCGGGTATTAGCCGAGAATTGAAGAACTGTATGCTTTTAGTCTCTCACCTGCCGCGATTAGCGCAGTGACTGGCAAAGTTATTCTGAACTCAAACTATGGCAACAGCAACCACCGGATATGGTGGGTTGGAAACAAAATATGCTAGCTATCTATAACCAAATAATTGAAGACCTCATGACGATCAATCCAGAGCTGCAAGTGATTCATAAGCTATTTTAACCACGGCGATTAGACGGTCGTTGATCGTCTTTGAATATTTACGTGCTAATATTGATAATATAAAGAGTATCAAAATAACAGTTGGAATAGATGAGATGTTTTCTGTTAGTAAAACTTCTCGATTTGATAACAGGTTTCTTATGGAAAGAATAAAATAATGAATAGAATGGAGCTAATCAATAAATATATAGAAACTGAATTGAAAGACATAGAAGTTAGTACTATAGATTTGAAAAAAAAGATAGATAGTCGGTTTTATAAAGATATAGAAATAGATATTACAAGAAAGCCTGTTGATAAGTATATAAATTATCTTGTAGCTCTTGATTCTGCAATGGGAATTACTGGGTTGCTTTATACGAAAGAAATCTACTCAAATGTGAATGAAAAATCTTATGCTTTTGAGAAATTCTTTTGGCATAGAAATGTTTCTTTTTTAGCTAGTTATTATAACCTATTTAAGGATAAAAATTTATCTTTAGATTTTTCTGAACAAGGCGAAATTTTACTGATGGATTTTGCTTGTGATGACTTTAGAATTGGGCACCTTTGCTACGATAGAATTATTGAGAATATTCAATCGGGTAAAATGGCAAAATCACTCCCTATGTATACTCGCCCACAGAAGCTAGGCGTATTTGCCGTTGAAATGTTGGCAAGCGAAAAAAATCAAACCATAGATTGGGAGAGTGCAGGTATTCCTATCGATCCGTTTTATCAACGTTTTTGCCAAGAAGCGTTATATAATGAAAATCACGATGTTGTCGCCCAATGGCTTATTGCACTGTGTGATCGTCATGTCGAATGGTCCGCTTTATTTGACTGGGATGAAAATGAACAAAGTGCGACAGGCTATGAAATAGATATGGAAATATTATTAGCGTGGCCGTTTGAATATCAAGCCGTCAAAAATTTCCGCGCCAAACATGGCTTAACTACTCCTATCATCGATCACCCATTACTTAAAACCCCGATGGCAATTGAACATCGCCCTGATATGGTGGGTTGGAAGCAAAATAGGCCCGCTATTTATGATCAGATGATTGAAGACTTGATCACGATTAATACAGAGCTGCAAGTGATTCATAAACTATTTTAATCACGGTAAATCACCGATGGTTTACCATCTTTAGATACAGGTAATATTATGAAGCAGACGGCAGAAAGAAAACAAATTATTTGTGATAATAAGCTGTAAGCCTTTTATCTTGATGCAGTTCACTATTTTGAAGAGGAATATCAAGCTGTCTTAGAACACAATGAAATTAAGCGAGAGGCCTTGTTTAATCAATTAAAGAAAAATTATTTGCACTTTGAATCTATTGGTCGAGCAAGTCAACTTGATGAAAATTAATGGGGTCTCAGTAGCATTAGAAGGACACAAGGTGGTTTGTGGGTGTGTGCTTGTCGCAGTGGGTTAAGCAAGCAGTAAAAAAGTATCTTGAGCGGGGTGTTTTAATCATAGGGGTTAAAACAATAAAGAATGAGTGAATACAGTTGTTAGTCAGTATGTTAGTTTTAAATAATGAATGATTATAAAGATGATTTCATTTGCAAAATTGAGTCACCTCTACCACCGATGCGGTATATCGACAGTGAAAAAGCGTTAGATGAGGCTAATTGCACTCTGGGTTTTATTAATGAGGAAAAGATATAATGGGAATAGTTGCCTTTGTCAAAAAACACATGACATTAAAATCCAATTTTGATCGTGCCAAGAAACAACGCTTTGTATCTAATCACGAACGTTACCAAAATAATGTTGAGCTTGAAGAGTTAACCTTTATTGATGAAATTAATGCTAAACAATTTGCCATTGCGAATATTAATCGAGGAAAACGTGATGTTGGGGCAATGAGCGGCGGATTCAAGTCCGAAGTGCAACGCTAAGCCGCCTTTCTTAGCTCCGCAAACACCACCGAAGGTTGTCTGAACCCCAGACACTTGCGTGGCCTGCTGTTCAACGCTCCCTGATAGCGTTGTAAGTCTTCTTCTGTCACTGTCCGCAGGTCTGTTCCTTTCGGGATAAACTGTCTTAACAACCCATTCGTATTCTCGTTCAGCCCACGCTCATGCGAGGCATACGGATGGGCAAAGTACGTATCTGCGTTCAGTGCTTCTGCTATCGCCTTGTGCTCACTAAACTCTAGACCGTTATCGAACGTTATTGTGTGACATACATCCTGATACTCACTCAGCAGTGAGATAATGGCCTTACTGACTTCCACCGCATCCTTTGAAAACACCTTTTTTGTCAGGTAAATACGGCTTTTGCGTTCTGCCAGTGTCACGATAGCACCAGTGCCCTGTTTACCCTGCACCAAATCGGCCTCCCAGTCCCCCAGACGGCTACGGTCATCGACGACTGACGGCCGTAGCTCAATGGATACCGCATCAGGGATGCGCCCTCGTTTCTGCCCGTAGCCCTTACGATATCGCCGTTTGCCCTGCCTAAGATGCCTGTACAACTCGCCACCGCTACGCTTATCCGCATAGATATACTGGTAAATCCATTCATGGCTGACGCTAAGACCAATAATGCTGCCAATTGCACTTATTTGCTCAGGACTCCACTTCCACTCCAGAGCAAATATCACGAAATCTATGGTCTGCTGAGGAATTGTCCTTTTGGCAGATGACAGCCGCCTATCACAGCACTTCTGGTGTGCCTGTTGTGGGTTATAACCAGTATCTGAAGTGTTACGCCTCAGTTCACGGGAGACCGTGGACTTGCTTACACCGATACGGATACCTATCTCATGGCAGGATAAATTATCCTCACGCAGTATCGATATCTGGTATCGTTGTCCTTCGGTTAGTTGCTGATACTTCATACTTACTCGCTCATCTTTGGTCGGAAGAGCAGGATAGCTTATCAGTAGCTAACCGTCCTTCCATCTAACATGACCGAGCGTTGCACTTATTATCTGAATTCGCGAGCTTTTTTCTGGTTATTTTAGTTTTTTTTATAGTAATTTTGAGTGTACTAATAAAGTCAAATATAGATAACTACAATAGTTTTGTTAGCACCATCTCAATGTATGAGAAAAAGTATAATCTTTATAAAGAAAAAAATATAACATTGACTAAAAAAATTAAGGAGCTTAGACCATTTTATGGTGAAGGCAATAAAAGCTTTGGGGTTTTCTTTGTCGATTACTATTTATGGGGAGGGCATGTCGATAAAGTTGGAGGTAAGGACGTTACTCTTATAATTTTCACGTTAATTTTTGGTATTTTTACCAGTATTGTGGGTTATATAATCTTTTTAAAGCCGCTACCAGTCCTGATTTTTGATCGAGAGAAAAAATATGTCTATAGCTATTTAAAAGGGAAAGTTTCAGCAGACCGCTATGAATATATTGAGTATGGTCATGCCCCGATTATGCTTGCAGTCCGGTTATATAGCATTAATACTGAAAATGGTGAATTGCAGGAAGAGATGTTTTTGCCTTATACATCAGCCATGTCAAACCTTAACTTTAATACAGCTAATGAAGCCAATATCTTTGTCAGCTTTGTGAATACTTTTATGCGTGAAGGGCGTGAAGCGGTAATGGACAGTGATTATAAGCAGCCAAAACCTTTACTCTTACTTTCTCGCAATAAATTACCAAAAGATTTTGAGGCACAAATTGAAGCCATACTGATTAAACGTGACGAGGAGAAAGCTCTGAATGCGTAGCACAGTTAACGGTCGTAAAATTATTTTAAAAAATGATACCACCAACACAGGTGGTACAGTGCTTACGGGGTCTTCCCTTGCCAAACAAATTCAAGGAGTCGCCAGTGTGGGCGACTCGGTTTAATGAAAATCAGGAATATCCGTCGCACTTGAAGGTCACAAAGTGGCTTGTGGTTGCTCTGGTGGGTGTGTGCTTGTCGCAGTGGATTAAGCAAGTAGTAAAAAAGTATCTTGAGCGGGGTGTTGTAATCAATGGGGTTAAAACAATAAAGAATGAGTGAATACAGTTGTTAGTCAGTATGTTAGCTTTAAATAATGAATGATTATGAAGATGATTTCATTTGCAAAATTGAGCCACCGCCACCTGAGTGGGGTCACGTTTGAAATCAAAACGACGATGAAGGATAAGTTTGGTCCAAATTCAACACCAAACGGAGGGAAGTTAAGTGAAATTCGGAAAGATTACATAGGTAATATGAAGCTACATCTTGATACCTCTATAAACTCTTTTTTAAATGATAAAAATAGTTATTCTTTAACTATTAAAGAAGCTACTTTACTGAAGGAAATAAATAGTAGCTAGTAAAAAATCAAATAGCTGGTTATAAAGTAACAGTGGGGTTAGATAATAGTTTCAATCCTGCATCTAATAATAAATATGATACTATGTCCGTCGCAGAGGATTTAAAAAAATGAAGCGAACCCAAAAAGTTATTCAGTATATAGAAAAAATAATGAAAGATTCAACGAATGATGTCGATAAAATCAATGAGTTTATATCTAACTCAAGGTTAGATAGTTTAAATAAATTACAGGGGTTAAATAACTCAGAGCGTTATATTGACTATCAAATTTTATTGAGTTATTTGTTAACAGCTACAGATACAATATACATGCGGCAAATATACAAAAAAGATAACAATTCACCATATGAACTCGAAAAACTTTACTACCATTATAATTTACTCTTTATTTTGAATTATAATGATGTCGATAAGAACAGAGAACATTTCTTAGATCTTGCCAAGCAAGGTGAAATTTTACTCATGGATTTTGCTTGTAATGATTTTCGAATAGGGCACTTTTGCTACGATAAAGTTATTGAAAGTATTCAATCGGGTAAAATGGCAGAATCACTCCCTATGTACACTCGACCACAGAAATTAGGTGTCCTAGCGATTGAAATGCTGGCAAGCGAGAAAAACCAAACAATAGATTGGGAAAGCGCCGGAATTCCTATTGACCCATTCTATCAACGTTTCTGCCAAGAAGCATTGTATAATGAAAATCACGATGTTATCGCTCAATGGCTTGTTACATTGTGCGATAAACATATCGAATGGTCGGCCATGTTTAGGGATAATGACGACGAACAACGTTCAACGGGATATGAAATTAACATGGAGCTTTTAGTCTCTTGGCCTTTTGAATATCAAGCGGTTAAAAATTTCCGGGCTAAACATGGATTAACCACCCCTGTCATAGATCATCCGCTATTAAAAACGCCAATGGCGATCGAACACCGTCCTGATATGGTGGGCTGGAAGCAAAATATGCCATCAATTTATTATCAGATAATTGATGACCTCATTACGATTAATCCCGAGCTGCAAGTTATTCATAAACTATTTTAATCATGAACAATAGGCGGTTAATTTACCGCTTTTTAAAATGGGTAATGTCATGAAGCTGACGGCACAAAGTAAACAAATTATTTGTGATAATAAGCTGCAAGCTTTTTATCTTGATGCAGTTCACTACTTTGAAGAAGAACATCGCGTAGCATTAGATCACCATGAAATTAAGCGAGAGGCCTTGTTTAATCAATTAAAGAAAAATTATGTGTATTTTGAATCTATTGGTTGAGCAAGCCAATATTTGTGTGTTACGCAGACAACATTCATGCTCTATTGTGGGAAATTTTACGCACAGTCACCGTTATTTCAAACGGTACAAGAGCATCTTGAGCAAGTAGTTTTGTTCAAAGACTCAAAAGTAAAGTATGGTTAGAAGGTATGATTGAGTATTATCAAACTCTCGATTTATCACACAACGTCAGTGAAATCATCGATTATGCCAAAAAATGCTATCTGGTTATCGGTAATGAACCCTTGATACTAAAATCAGGAATTGAATTGTTTCTATTAAAGGATATGAATAAATAATTTACTGATAACTATAAAGAAAAAGAGTTATTCTTAAAGCAAGTACTGGAAAATATCAATACAGTGCAGATACGTAAAGAGAACATTGTCTTTCTCTGTCTCGTTGCACAATATTTAGACGGGTTAAACTGTTTTTGAACCATGTAGATAGACTCATTAAAATAGAGTCAATAATGCGTAGCACAGTTAATGGTCGTAAAATTATTTTAAAAAATGATACCATCGGCACAGATGGCATGGTGCTGACCGGTTCATCCCTTGCCAAACAAATCCAAGGAGTCGCCTGTGTGAGTGAATCAGTTTATTGCCCTTTATGTAAAACAACAGGTGCTATCGTCGAGGGCGACGGTTTAATGAAAATCAACGGAATTCCCGTCGCACTTGAAGGTCACAAAGTGGCTTGTGCGTGTGTGCTTGTCGCAGTGGATTAAGCAAGCAGTAAAAAAAGTATCTTGAGCGGGGTGCTTTAATCATAGGGGGTAAAACAATAAAGAATGAGTGAATACAGTTGTTAGTCAGTATGTTAGTTTTAAATAATGAATGATTATAAAGATGATTTCATTTGCAAAATTGAGCCACCGCCACCTGAGTGGGTTACGTTTGAAATCAAAACGACGATGAAGGATAAGTTTGGGTCAAATGCAACACCAAAAAGTGGTGAGCCAAGTGAATCTCAAAAAGATTATATTGGAAATATAAGTAAGCATACTGGTCTAGTAAATATATCTTTTGTTCAAGGACATAATGATTATAATTTAAGTAGAGCTCAAAGGAAAATGTTAGTTTAAATTAAAAAAGATATCAGTAAGAGTAATATTGCAGGTTTTAAATTAACGGTTGCTATTGATGGTAAATTGGATGTGTCAAGCAATAATAAATACGGTTCTTTCTATATAATTGAGGCGTTTAAATAAATGACCAGAGCAAATGATATAATTAAATATGTAGAAAAAAGAGTCAATCAAACAACTAGGGATGTTAATGACATTGAAGATCTTATAAATGAAGATTTTATTGAAAGCATTGAAGATGTAATGCATGATAATAATGAGAATAAATATATTGATTACATGTCTATTTTGGACTTTAATGCATCATCAATTGCAATGATATATATGTTTCAGTTGTATAAAAAAGTTAATAAAGTTTTCTACACATTTGAACGTTTTTTTTATCATAAGAATTTAAACTATATATTGGGTTATTATGATAACTATAAAAGACACAAATGCTTTTTTAACCTTGCTGAGCAAGGCGAAATTTTATTAATGGATTTCGCTTGTGACGATTTTAGAGTTGGACATCTTTGCTACGATAAAATCATTGAAAGTATTCAATCGGGAAAAATGGCAAAATCCCTTCCAATGTATACCCGTCCTCAAAAATTAGGCGTGTTAGCCATTGAAATGCTGGCAAGTGAAAAAAATCAGACCATAGATTGGGAGAGTGCAGGTATTCCTATTGACCCGTTTTATCAACGATTCTGCCAAGAAGCACTTTATACTGAAAGTCATGACGTTATAGAACAATGGTTGATTACTTTATGTGACAGGCATATTGAATGGTCTGCATTATTTGCAGAGAATGAGAATGAACAAAGCTCAACAGGCTATGAAATTGATATGGAAATTTTATTAGCGTGGCCTTTTGAATACCAAGCCGTAAAAAATTTCCGTGCACGACACGGGTTAACAACGCCTATTATTGATCATACGCTATTAAGAACCCCCATGGCTATAGAGCACCGTCCAGATATGGTGGGGTGGAAACAAACGATGCCTGCTATTTATAATCAAATAATTGATGATATCATTACAATTAACCCAGAATTGAAAGTTATTCATACACTATTTTAACCTCGATAAATAGACAGGGATTCGCTTTTTTCTGTCATCCCTTATATATCTAATTTGTTTAATCCAATGAGTTGTCAATTCAGATTAAAGGGTCCGGTGCATACTGGTACAATTCAGTCCACTTACCAGCACTATCGAGTCTCGTTGGATAAAACGACCTAAATCTGGGGCGTAGTAGTGGTACGTGTTATAGTGTAATCCTACCTCTTTGTTGAAATAAGAAGCGGATGTTGGAGCAGGTTTCACATTTTATTGTCAATATGTTAAATGCTTGTCTGGGGGAATATCGGGCAGAGAAGATACCCATGTTATCAAGCAACAAAACTAGTTCCCATTGAATATTCGGTATTTTTTCAATTGCTAGTGGCCTTTTCTCACGTACGCAGAGCGCTTTTTTAACTCGACATTTTAGATTGAGTCCTAAACGGCCATAAACGCGTTTATGATTAAAGGGATAGCCTTCAAATCGCAAACGGTAATCGTATTTCCAAAATCCAGATTGTGGTGACTGGGTTAAAACGGATTGTATATCCTCGATCACCGCTCGATTTTTTTCACATCAATCTCACTGCCGACGATAAAACGTTGCCCCGGACAACAAAGTCATCTGACAAGCCTTACTGACTGATAAACCTGCCTCTTTTATTGATTGAACGCAGGACGTCTTCCCCGTTAGTTACTACCAACCTTTTTTGCAAAAAGCGCTTTCATCGCATGGTTTTCAAGGCTGACTTAAGCGTTGAGTTTTTTTCAAGCTCTTTTAATGGTTTAACATCATTGGATTACATACCACTGTACTTTGATTTCCAATTGCCGCCAGTGGCACACTGATACCACGTTGCCGATAAAGATCATCGACTTTCATTCCAGAATCAACGAGTTTTAAAATATTGACGATTCGCCTTTCAGTAAAACCGGCTTTTTTATAACGACCTCTGCAATTTTGGGCAGAAAATCTCATTATAGCTGTTTCATTTTAATGGGAGAGGATAAAGATTAATAGCCAAGCTTTACAAGATTCGATTAAAAATCTTAAGGCTCACTATATAATACCTAGAAAAGGAAATAGCAATTAAGGTAATATAGCTATTGATTGGTGTTTATATCAATGCCGTTATTTCGTTGAAAATACCTTTCTGAGTATTAAGAAACACTGAGCAGTTGCTATTTGGTATGGTAAATTATCAAAAAATGATGAAAGTGTCGTTGTTTTGACGTTTTCAATTATGTGGCTCACTATGTGGAGCAATATAAAATATATACAATAAAGGTCAACATGCCCGAGTGTTTTTATAATTTTTAATCTTCAAAATATAAATATTAACTAATATTTCAATCAGAATCGTTACTGGGTAGTATGATTACTTATGGATGGTGCTGTTGCCTATGAAAAATGTCTGCTTTTTTGATTTGCCGTTTGTGCGCCACGATAAGCACGCCGAACCAGAAACGAATTACCGCCGGATCCTAGCCGGAGATAAGGTATTCTGGATGTATGCTAAGCAATTTGAAGATATCTCTGTTGCGGAAAAATTAACAGAGGGCGAGCGTGTGTATATCGGTGCACATCCGCTGGCTGATGGGACATTCTGGTTGCACTGGTTAGTCGCTCCAGACCACGGAACACTGCAACCCGTGACTAAAGGTACCGATAAAGCCCGTAATGCCCTGAAAACACTGATAGGAACGCTACTGATGGGGGCGTTTGGCTATGTTTTTTTTAATTTATCATTTGGTATTATCATATTTCTGCTCATGTTGATCGCATTTATTATCGGTGCTTGGTTTTTTTGCTCCGGTGTTCAAGGATTGCTGGTCAGTAGTAGTAAACGAACACACCGTTTGCAAGAGGGACTTCGGCGTGTACAGGCTGGAGATTTATCACTCTTTCACACTCAAAACGATCTGCAGACAACAATAGCCGCGCAGCAAAAAAATATACAGGCAGTGGTAAAAACAGCAAAACCCCAGACGCCGGATAATATGATCCATGCAGATCAGGTCATTCTGAGCACATTACAAGGGGAAATTCGTTCACTCAGTGTGACCACAGGATTTACTGGTACAGGTAAATCGCGGCGCGATTATAGAGATTATCAGTTTCTCTGTGAGGGCGTGCTATTCACTTTCCGCTGTTATTACAATACATTCAGTGAAGATGTAAATCCGATATTTTACCGACATCCGGATTTTTTTCTGACCGAAGGTGACCCCATGACGCTTATCCTTAACGGTGAGAACGGTCAGATCGTCGGCCTGTGTAACGAACGGGACGGACAGGCATATCTCAAATACAGCGGCATAATGATGCCCAACCGTCAAATGAAACGGGCGTACAAAGCCGTTGGTCTCATCTGTCTGGTGTTACCGTTGTTGATGCTGTTTTTTTCGTTCCATGACTGGTGGCAAGCGGGTGTGATGCCTGACAAATGGGACTGGTTGAAAGCCGGGGATATGTTTCTTGATTGCAGTTTTCTCAGTATGTCGATATTTTTCCTGATTATGCTGTTAACTGAGCTGTCCAACGGCTTTATCGAAAAATACACGGTCACCTCCGCACGGATAGAGAAAGTGCGACAGTATCTGGTGTAATTCCGAAGTAGCTTGAATAAGGCTCCGTATATTCAGGAGGTGACCTGATGTTTACTGATCGTCGCATCCGAGTTGCTTTATTGGCCGTCGGGCTGATTATTTGCATAACTTTTATGTACATACGTGATTTCGCTGGATTTGCCGGAGAATGGGAACGTACTCGTCCTTATCAGCCGGAAAAAAACGCGATTATCATGAAATCTTTGCTTATCAGTAGCGTTGAACAGGGTGTTTTGATCACTGGCCTAAGCGATGCGATTGATATTAAAGTGAATCATATTGAGCGCAGTAATTTCCTGTATCATTACAACAAAGTGCTTCGTGATGATCCCGTTAATGACAACGCTGTGCCGCTGCTTAATCTGCAAATTAATCCGGACAAAGCGGTGATCAACAAGCACATTGCAAAACAGATTGGCAAAGGGAGTGGCCGAGAAATTGAATCCTACAGGCCACGGTTGCCGCTAACTCAGATTATGACGGAGCAGGAGGGGGAGCTGCGCGTCCGGGCCCGTTTTATCGGCAACGTACTGAGTCAGCAGTGTGATAATCAAGGGCGCTGCCTGATCGTATTTAAGAATGATATCACCCCAGGAAGACCAGCATTTTATTCAAATGACGGTGGTCTGCATTGGCAGTGGCTACAACAATGGGCATCGCCAGAAACGCGGGCGGAAGAGAATGTCCTAGCGATTACTGGGGCGGGTCATTTCGTGATGGCGCAGAATGAGCGATTGTATCAGACAATGGATTTTGGACAGACTTGGAAAAAACTCGCCGACCTGAACCCCTCTGGGCGGGGACGTGCCGATCTCGGTAGTTATCAGCATTACAATATACAGGATCCCAGCTGGCTCGCCACCTCACAACGGGCAATCTTCTGGAAGCAGGAAAGCGACACCAGCTCACTGACTTGTATTAACCTCCAGACGGGACGCCAGGAAGCGTATCTGTCGCTGCCGGGGCGAGTTAGTAAACCGACCGTGACACCGGAAGGAGAGGTTTATTTTGTTCTCAAAACCGAGCCACGTATGCGGTACAGCATCAACCAGCTGGATTGCAGCAACGGCAATTACACGCCAGTACTGGAAACCGGTACAGACTCGATTTCTGATCTGTATGCAGGGAAAGATAATAGTCTGATATTCACTTTTCGGTTTAACGACCCTGAGCATATCCGGGTATCACACAACGGCGGAAAAAACTGGAAGCGGATGCAGAAATTCCCGAGAAGCTATCAGGAAAATGTATTATTTGATGGTGTCCGTAATCGTCTATTCTATTTTCCGGTAGAATCCTACTATGCACCGGACCTCGGTAATCGCGATGGATTGGTGTATGAAATATCGCCGATCTGATAATGTGGAAAGCAACAATATAATGAGATGTTAAATAGAGATTGTAAGTAATAAAAACAAATATTAATTCTAATTTGTTTTTTTAATTGAGGAATAATATATTGTGATTTACCTGTTTTGGTTTAAGAGGTTAATATTAATAAAACAGGTAATTTCACTAAATAAATTACACGTTAACTCTATTTTTACTGGAAAATTAAAAGCTGTTAAACCTGCATCTTCTATTAACTTGATGGGTGACATGCCCACGGAGGTCATACCCCGTTTCATTGTCCAATAACCCGCTGGTGCGGTCCGTTTCACGGTGCAAACGGTCTCACTGATATTCCGCTAAGACGGTGAGTTGGTCGTTATCACGCCAGTTGGTTTGCTGTAAATGACCGGAGCCGTAGTAGAGGTACTCAAAAGCCCGGTTATTCGGCAGTTGTGTCTGGGTTAAATTCCCCAACACATCGTATTGATGATGATATTCCCCGGTGGCATTGCGCTCACTGACTAACTGCCCCAGTGTGTCGTAAGTGAGGGTCAACTCATCGTCATAACTCACCGTCGTCCCCGTCCGTTGCGCCTCATGCCAGCGCGCGATCGGCACTTGACGCACGGTCACTTGGTTCTGACTATACCCATATTCCGTGCGGTATTCCGTGTTATCAGGCGACTCTGTCATTCTGGTAAAGTCGGTTTCACGAATAATACAGTGGGCCAGTTTTGATTGGTCGAAAGTCAATAAAAAGTGGGGTAGTTTTCGATGAGCATTGACAACCGTAATCAACGAATAAAGCGTTGACTATAGCTAGTGCGCATTCTAAGTCAGGCGGCACCGTAAATAACATCCTGAAAACAGAACGATTCTACACGGTCGGCTATGCGCCGAAGGGCAAAAACAACACCCACCGCCCGCCATTAACCTTAAAGGTCAGTGGCTGAAAGAGGCAGTTTTTGAGACCGGCTTCTCCTTTACCGTTAAGATTTTAAACGGCTGTTGGGTATTAATACCGGACTATGAGGATATCCGGGCAATAAAGCAGCAAAATCAGGCGCAACAAGCTCAGATTGCCGCATTTAAACTTAAGATTAAGGCGCTGTTCGGGGGAGTGATGTGGTAGTGATTTACCTGCTTTGGTGTGCTGTTGTAGCCAAAGCAGGTAATACAGGCTCGAACTATTTACAGAGTTCAATTTAAATTACAGCCCATTAAAATACCTTGATTTTTGATAACCAATAATTTCCTTTATCATAAATACATCCAAGTAAAACGTTTCCCTCTGTTTTAATCGTTAATTCACGGCCATTACAGTATTTGTTTTCAAAAGACCATTCTATATCTGCTACGTCAAGATATCTCATTATAAGCTCGAAACTTGTTTCACTACATATAGATAGGTCATTCAATATAAACACAGGACAACGAGCCAAATCAAATCCTATAGAGTATACTACTGAATTAATTATCATTATCTCTAATGCATCATGAAAATACGAAAACCCTTCATGCTTATTTTTATTATCAAAATAACATTTCTGTCCCAAGTCTTTTTTTGAGAAGATAGAATATACATCTTTTTCATGCGAACCTATTTTTAATGATAAATAGGTTCCTGTTTTTAAAAAACTAGTTAAGTTCATTAAATTTTTCCAACATTTTAGAGAACTTGTCTATACCTCTTTCTGCTAACCCAATTGAGTTTTTACTGCTGCTTGGGTCACTTAGTATTCTCTTAAAATCATTCATTGTTTGAGTAATTTGAGTTTTGGCTTGCCCCATTATTTTTTGATTCCCCATTAAATCACCAATATATTTATCAGCTTGATTTAGCGATTTATTACTGGCTCCTTTCATGTTACCAAAACGTTCTCATACAAGGTTACCGGATTTATCCAACCCTAACTTAGCTTCAGTAATCTTTCTACCATCAACAGATATATCTAAATGAGGCCCTTTGACCCTAACATCATCAAACTGGTATGGTTGCATCTTACTGGTACACGCCAGCCCCCACGGATCAACCCAACCCACCGGATTCGGCGCATACTGGTACAGATTTAACCCACCCGCTAACCCGATAGGGCCTTGCTGGGTAAAACGGCCTAAATCTGGGGCGTAGTACCTGAAGGTATTATAGTGCAGACCGGTCTCTTTTTCGAAATATTACCCTTGAAAACGCAGGTTCTGTTTACCGCTAAAATTGCTAGTAGGGCGAGGGCGGGCCTGACGCTGTAAATTCCCCTAAATACCCTATTGACCTTGCCAAACGAGATGACCGTCACCGTTGGTGAGCGCCTCCGGCAATCCGTTTAAGCCACTGTGCGTGTAATAGATGGCGCACCGTGGATTGACGGGGGTATCCGTGCATTCAATACGGGCTAAAGAGGTATAACTGTGGTCATTGTACGCATGGTACACCGTGGTGTGCGGTTTGGTGCCTAAATGCTGGGTAATTACCCTAAAAGGTCATACTGATAGCTGTTATAGTACCCGTATCCTGAAGTAGAAATATAGCGTTGAAGCCCTTTTTGGGCTGGATTTGTGCAATAATTGCCTGTTATCAATTGTTATGGTTTGTTGTTGATAAATGTTAAGGTTGCTCGCAGTCTGCTACTACAAAAAGCTTCAGGTTGAAATTAATTATCGCTGTTTCATTTTAGCGGAAGTGGACAATATCTTTCGTATCGTTTTGATTGGTGCAATATTGGGGTATTAGGTTATTCTTACTTCAATATCGGACGATTCTCATATGTCTAATAATTACTATAGTTAGTACAATATACACTTGAATTTCATATCTATATGAAATAATTATAAATTCTTAATTTTGAGCTATCTTCGATGAATAAAAAATTCAATTTAAGTATTATTTTAGTTTCACTGATCATATTAAGTGGTTGTACTCAGAAACATAGAGATACCATATCAGATATAACTTATGCATTAACAGGTGTCCCTGGTGCAAAGCACAAAAACAATGGAAACAATAGCACTACAATGAAATCAAAAGCACAATTAGAAAGAGAAAAAGAGGAGTATGAATTCAAAAATCGCCGCCAAAGTTGGATTGGTAAATCTATCGATGACCTAATAATGCAAAGGGGCAGCCCTTTTGGGGTTCATAAGAGACAGGATGGGGGGTCTCAGTATACCTTTAAGAAAACCCAAAACAGTTCTAATGACCCGTACCTTAATAACCCTCGCTTATGTGTAGATAACTTTATTACCGATAAAAATGGATTAATTAAAGACTGGTCATCTTCTAACTGCCTTTATTAACCAGAGCGACCCTGTAAATAATTTTGTGTATTTGCCTTTTATTAAAGGTGACCGTCTAGGCGGTCGCCAAACGTAATAATAAAACGGCTCATTGCCTGTTTCCAGTTTTGAATTGGCATGCTCCATTTTTTAGAAGCTGATTCAATCGCTAAGTAAATCACTTTACGCACTAAATCATCGCTGGGGAATACTGTCCACTTCCCCTAAAATAAGACAGCTATAATTAGAGTTTCTGCCCTAAAATTTGCAGAGGTCATGATGAAAAAAGCCCATTTTACTGAAACTCAAATCGTTAATGTTTTAAAACTCGCTGATTCAGGCATGAAAGTGGACGATACTTGCCGTCAAAATGGGGTCAGTAATGCTACTTATTATAATTAGAAATCAAAGTATGGTGGCATGGAAGCCAGTGATGTTAAACGATTAAAAGAGCTTGAAGAGGAAAACACGAAACTGAAGAAGCTCTTTGCGGAAGTTAGCCTTGAAAATCATGCGATGAAGGCGCTTTTCGCAAAAAAGGGTTGGTAGTGGCTGAAAAGAGAGCCTGTACTCAATCATTAAAAGAGGCAGGCTTATCAGTCACTAAGGCTTGTGAGCTGACGTCATTATCACGAGCCACATTTTACCGTCAGCGAATAGATTGGCGCAAAAAAGACCGCGTGGTAATCGATGCTATACAAACCATTTTAGCTAAATCGCCACAATCGGGATTTTGGAAATGCTATTTCCGACTACGATTTCAAGGCTATCCCTTTAATCATAAACGAGTTTATCGCGTTTATTGTCAATTGGGGCTAAACCTGAAACGACGGGTTAAAAAAGTGCTTCCGAAGCGTGAAAAGAAGCCATTAGTGATAGAAAAATTCCCAAATATTCAATGGGCACTGGATTTTATGCTCGACAGTTTATATTGCGGTAAGCGGTTCAGAGCCCTCAATATTATTGATGAAGGAACATGTGAATGTTTAGCGATTGAGGTTGATACGTCACTACCGGCTGAGCGTGCCATCAAGGGGGCTTGACCGTTTAAAAACCGAAAGAGGGTTACCGAAGCAGATCCGAGTCGATAATGGTCCTGAATTCATTTCAGTTAATTTATTGAATTATTGTGAAGATAACCAAATTTTGCTGTGCCGTATTCAGCCGGGAAAACCACAACAAAATGGGTTCATCGAACGTTTTAGTAGCTCGTTTCGCCGTGAATTTTTAAATGCGTATTTATTTGAATCTTTAAGCCAAGTTCGAGAATTAGCATGGTTTTGGCAACAAGATTATAACCAAAATCGAACGCACGAAAGCTTAAATCACCTCCCTCCGGAGGCCTATCGTAAACAGTTAGAAAACTCTAGTTTAGGGTGTCTCAATTAATGGGAAGTGGACATAACCTTAAAGGTCAGTGGCTGAAAGAGGCAGTTTTTGAGACCGGCTTCTCCTTTACCATTAAGATTTTAAACGGCTGTTGGGTATTAATACCGGACTATGAGGATATCCGAGCAATAAAGCAACAAAACCAGCAACAGCAAGCTCAGTTCGCCGCATTTAAACTTAAGATTAAGGCGCTGTTCGGGGGAGTGATCTAACGACAATTTACTTGCTTTGGTGTAATATTTGTAGCTAAAACGGGTAATTACACGAGCTTGTAATTTAAATCATAAGTTCGTCAATATCTTTACGATAATTCTACTTCTACTGAAAAATCGAAAGCAGTTAAACCGGCATCTTCTACTCTTTGTTTAAACTTATCCGTAACAAAAACCCGACTAATATCTTCGTCAATAGTAAATAGATACTCATCTGTAATGTTACTTTTAATGAGGACTGGCTTCTCAATCATTAATCCATTGGGATATTCCCGATAAACAGAATTCTTTCTGTCAAAACATTCTGAAAGCGGATTGGTTGGATAATAGCCAATGAATTTTTTCCGTTTGCTCTCAGTTTTAACTGGTAATATTTGCCCCCTTGAACTCAGAATATCAGATAAGGATACTAATGCACCCTCACTAAAAACCATAAATGGAGATAGAGCGCTGCTAAAGTCAAATTGATAATTTTTCTTACCAAAATCATTAGCCCTTAGTTCTAGAACTATATTGGTATATGTGTTGTTAAATTTTTGCCATTTTTGTCCCATTGCTCTTGCTATTATGCTTTCTTCTCTCGCAGGATAATCTTGGATAAAAGAGCAGTAATTCATTGCATCGGATTTTAAATAATATATTTTATTACTCATAATATTTTGTACCAACTCGCATCTCGACTTGAAGAAGAAAGAATGTTACGGATGTTTGATAATTCATCTAAAACACCTTGTTTTCCACCAGTTAGGTCTGCCTGAATTATTCGTTCATTAACCGCATCGATGTAGTTATTCGGATGTCTACCGTTATGTTTAATACCAGACAGCGACTCATCAATGTTATTTTTATTAGGCAAGAAAACCCCATTACTAGCATCATCAATATCAATGCCATGTTTTTTTAGAATATCCCTCGCTGGTTTCACTCCTTTAGATGTATCCCCTACTATGTGGTGAGCGGCTGAGTTTGCAGGTCTAGGAGTACCAACTGAAACCATATTTCTCGATAGTTTAATCGCACACTGTCCCCACGGATCCACCCATGTCAGCGGATTTGGCGCATACTGATACAGATTTAACCCGCCTGCTAACCCTATCGGGTCTTGCTGGGTAAAGCGGCCTAAATCCGGGGCGTAGTACCTGAAAGTATTATAGTGCAGACCGGTCTCTTTGTCGAAATATTGCCCTTGGAAACGCAGGTTTTGTTCACTGTTAAACTCACTGGTAGGGTGGGCCTGACGCTGTAAATTCCCCCAAACACCCTATTGGCCTTAGCTAAAAATTATATATTCAATACTATAACATATGGTTTAATATTAATATCGTTAAGTTAGTAGTCATTAACCTAATGTAACTCAACACAAAAGCCATGTTTACTGAATATATCCGTTAAAATTGAAATATAGCTTTCTGAATATTTTTTTATGTTTTTGGTAGTGTCGATATTTTTTATCAATATATTACTATTAAGGAAGGTTATTTTTTTTCCATTACTTTTTATATTTATTAGACTATCGTCTAGTGCGTCTAAATTGCTGCCAATATAACCTTTCCATCCAAAAAATGCCTCACCCAGTAAGCAATATAAACTTGGTATGTCAGATATATGAGTACAGTCAATTACAATTTTTTTTTGATATCATTGTACTTAATGCCGCTCTGTTCTAAGCATAGCTCTAACCATATTTTTTTATATTCAATTGACATGTCTCTCCAATTAATATTGGTATCATTCAAATTCCATAATGAAAGGAGTCTAGAATAATTATTAATATATCTAGAGTTAGTAATACTATCAAGTGATGAAAGTAATATACAATTGTTTTGATTTCTATTAAATTTAGCTGAATCAATGATATCAAATGAAGCTAAATATTCATATCCATGTGGTTTGGCGATGCTTAAATTTGTTAAGCTATCAATCTTAAAGTTCTGATTTGAGCAATTTATCCATATATCTTTCAAAAAAAACATATAGAAATGTTCTACTTTGATTATTTTTATCAAATCCACATGTCCAATTTCTACGTTATTTGATTCTAATTTTAGCTTAAATGGCATACTAAATCCTTATACATTGGTTCTATTCAATTAACACTTAATGTTACCCATCGGTTTCCAGTCTGAATGAATTTTTTGATAATGATCTAAGGTATATCCATACTTTAGAATAAGGAATACCCATAGAATTCACACCATTGAGTTGTAAAACCCGATGATTGTTGTCAAGTCTAGGTACTTCATATTCTATAGCGCCTTACCATTTTAGGTATTCTTTTCCTTGATATATTTTAGGATTACCTTTGGTATCTAAACGAGGAACACCGCCTCCACTTTTTATACATCTAATGCGGCATTAAATAAGTCTTGTATTTTCTTAGAGTAATTAGGTTGCTTGTTCTTCGCCCAACCCCACGGGTCCACCCATGTCAGTGGATTCGGTGCATACTGGTACAGATTTAACCCACCCGCTAACCCTATCGGGTCTTGCTGGGTAAAGCAGCCTAAATCCGGGGCGTAGTACCTGAAAGTATTATAGTGCAGGCCGGTTTCTTTGTCGAAATATTGCCCTTGAAAACGCAGGTTTTGTTCACTGTTAAACTCACCGGTAGGGCGGGTCTGACGCTGTAAATTCCCCCAAACACCCTATTGGCCTTGCTAAACGATATTGTCCACTCCCCATTAATTAAGACACTGCAATTTAGAGTTTTCTAACTGTTTACGATATACCTCTGGAGGGGGGGATTTAAGCTTTCGTGCGTTTGATTTTGGTTATAATCTTGTTGCCAAAACCACACCATTTCACGTACTTGGCTTAATGACTCAAATAAATATGCATTTAAAAATTCACTGCGGAATGAGCCATTAAAACGTTCGATAAAGCCATTTTGTTGTGGCTTACTGGGTTGAATATGACATAGCTCAATCTGATTATTTGTACAATAATTCAATAGGTTGGTTGAAATAAGCTCAGGTCCATTATCCACGCGTATTTGTTTCGGCACTCCTCTGTCGACTTTTAAGCGTTCAAGCACTCTAATAACCCGTTCAGCTGGCAACGATGTATCCACTTCAATCGCCAAACATTCACGTGTTCCCTCATCAATAATATTCAATATTCTGAAATGCTTACCACAATATAAACTGTCATGTACAAAATCCAATGCCCATTGAACATTCGGGACTTTTTCAATCACTAAGGGGCTTTTTTCTCGTTTTGGCAGTATTTTTTTAACTCGATGTTTCAGGTTTCACCCTAAACAGCAATAAACGCGATAAACTCGTTTATGATTAAAGGGATAGCCTTGAAATCTTAGCCGAAAATAGCATTTCCAAAATCCCGACTGTGGCGATTTAGCTAAAACTGATTGAATAGCATCAATCACTGCACGATCTCTTTCACGCCAATTTAGCTGTCGGCGATAAAATGTTGCCCGAGGTAATGATGTTAATTTACAAGCTTTAATGGCTGATAAACCTGCCTCTTTTAAAGCCTGAGTACAGGACTTCTTTTCCGCCACTACCAATCCTTTTTTGCAAAAAGCGTCTTCATCGTATGATTTTCAAGGCTAACTTCTGCAAACATTTTTTTAAGCTTGGCATTTTCCTCTTCAAGCTCTTTTAATCTTTTAACATCATTAGCTTCCATACCACCATTATAATAAGTAATATTACTGATCGCCATTTTGGCGACAAATATCTTCCACTTTCATCCCTGAATCAGCGAGTTTTAAGATATTAACGATTTGAGTCTCAGTAAAACGAACTTTTTTCATCATGACCTCTGCAAATTTTAGAGCAGAAAATCTAATTATAGCTGTCTTATTTTAGGGGAAGTGGACGAATGGCATTCGTGGTATAAATGGTTTTGCGGATATCATCAGGGTAAGCAAAAAACGTATTTACGTTTTCCCAATGCGCATACCAACTTTTCAACTTTTGCTAATTTGCGGGTATTTTTTGTTCCATATTAAAGCGAATTTTTCCAATGCTATCAATGCAGAAGCCTCTGTTGCGGCACGATAGATGGTTTTCAGCCCCGCAGTCACAGCCTTGTAGTCTTTCCAAGAAACGTAGCGCACCATATGAATGATGCACAGCTGGATTTGTGTTTGAGGATAAACGCTATTTATCGCCTCTGGAAAGCCTTTTAAACCGTCTACACAGGCAATCAGGATATCTTGAACACCGCGATTTGTAAGTTCAGTAAGAACCGATAACCAAAATTTAGCCCCCTCATTTTCCTCCATCCACATGCCCAAAAGCTCTTTATGTCCTTCAGTATTGATGGCTCATGCAAGAAAAACAGACTTATTGATAACCCTGCCATCGTGACGCACTTTGACAACAATACAGTCAAGATAGACAATGGGATACTGCGATTAGAGAGGCCGATTTTGCCACTCTTGAACTTGCTCTTTAACAGCATCGGTGACTTTTGAAATCAGCGTCGTACATTTCCTTGAATGTAGCGACGATTTCACGGGGGGCATTCCTTTTGCATAAAAGGATAAAATTTGACTGTCCATCTGAGTAATGCGAGTTTGACTTTTCGTAATCAACTGAGGCTCAAAACTGCCTTCACGGTCACGTGGCGTGTTCAATTCAAAATCACCATCGTCCGTGAGTAATGTTTTAGATGAATAGCCGTTACGCATGTTAATACCTGTTTTGGTACTATTTTTCTCATGACCTAGGTGCTCGGTTAGTTCAGCATTTAATGCTGTTTCAACCGTCAATTTAGTCAGCATGCGAGTGAACTGATTAAGATCAGCTTCGGTCTTAATCCCTTTTGCAAATTCTGCTGCAAGGGCTTTTAGTTTTTTCTCGTCCATAATATGCCTGCTTTGTTGTTGGATTTAACCTATCAAAAGCAGGCAAATACACAATTTAAATTACAGTCTCATTTAGTTCGGAATAAAATCCATAAACATTTCAGTTTCTATGACCGAATTATTCTCGATACTTGCAATAAAGATAGGGTATGAATCATAATCCACATGTAGCACCCACATTTTATAGCCATACTTTTCAATAAAATCTTGTAAGAGGCTAAACTTTTCTGCGAAGTAATCCGTACTGCTTTCAAACTCTTCATTCTCTAATTCACTGTTATCAACATGCTCTTTAAGCGTTTTGAACAGCTGTTCTTTTTCAAGGGTAGGATCAAATTGGGAGATCCGCTGAGACAAAAAGGTGATTAACTGATCATCATCATCTTCACCACGCCAATCAATAGCGACAACGATATTATGACTGTGACAGAAGATATCAAACAGTAGTTGTAACCTATCGTCGTCATCTTCATCAAACACAGCTTCTAAATCCGAATAGTTTGAATATTTTTCATCTTCTAAAACATCATCGGGATGATGAATAGCTTTTTGCAAAAGTGAATTCCACTCAGCGAGTTCGGAAGGCGGTAATATGGAAGAGGCAAGAGTACTGATTTGTTCCATTTCATCTTCATCAAAAAGAGTCGTATTTTGTTCCATGATCATAAGGCCCATGTTTAATTTTATTTATCTATTAAAGTTAAATTATACAATTTGATGAAAAGGCTGAACAAGATTATTCTTGTTTTTGGTTTTAGTTAAGTCGATGCTTTTTACTGATGATAATGAAAAGTATGAGTTAAATAATTAAGTAATTCGATAGGGGAATTAATTAACTGTAGGAGGAGATCAGATCTTTCAATCTTAGAGTTAGGGTTCGCGAATTCAGATAATAAGTGCAACGCTCGGTCATGTTAGATGGAAGGACGGTTAGCTACTGATAAGCTATCCTGCTCTTCCGACCAAAGATGAGCGAGTAAGTATGAAGTATCAGCAACTAACCGAAGGACAACGATACCAGATATCGATACTGCGTGAGGATAATTTATCCTGCCATGAGATAGGTATCCGTATCGGTGTAAGCAAGTCCACGGTCTCCCGTGAACTGAGGCGTAACACTTCAGATACTGGTTATAACCCACAACAGGCACACCAGAAGTGCTGTGATAGGCGGCTGTCATCTGCCAAAAGGACAATTCCTCAGCAGACCATAGATTTCGTGATATTTGCTCTGGAGTGGAAGTGGAGTCCTGAGCAAATAAGTGCAATTGGCAGCATTATTGGTCTTAGCGTCAGCCATGAATGGATTTACCAGTATATCTATGCGGATAAGCGTAGCGGTGGCGAGTTGTACAGGCATCTTAGGCAGGGCAAACGGCGATATCGTAAGGGCTACGGGCAGAAACGAGGGCGCATCCCTGATGCGGTATCCATTGAGCTACGGCCGTCAGTCGTCGATGACCGTAGCCGTCTGGGGGACTGGGAGGCCGATTTGGTGCAGGGTAAACAGGGCACTGGTGCTATCGTGACACTGGCAGAACGCAAAAGCCGTATTTACCTGACAAAAAAGGTGTTTTCAAAGGATGCGGTGGAAGTCAGTAAGGCCATTATCTCACTGCTGAGTGAGTATCAGGATGTATGTCACACAATAACGTTCGATAACGGTCTAGAGTTTAGTGAGCACAAGGCGATAGCAGAAGCACTGAACGCAGATACGTACTTTGCCCATCCGTATGCCTCGCATGAGCGTGGGCTGAACGAGAATACGAATGGGTTGTTAAGACAGTTTATCCCGAAAGGAACAGACCTGCGGACAGTGACAGAAGAAGACTTACAACGCTATCAGGGAGCGTTGAACAGCAGGCCACGCAAGTGTCTGGGGTTCAGACAACCTTCGGTGGTGTTTGCGGAGCTAAGAAAGGCGGCTTAGCGTTGCACTTCGGACTTGAATCCGCCATAGCTGCATTTGCAACTCCAGTAGCACATGAAGCAACAATAGTTGTAGCTAATATGGTTTTAACAAATTTCATTTCATTTTCCTATTTAAGACAAAAGACTAACGTACATAAACTCCCTAACGATAAAAATCGTTAGGCAGAAATTTATTATTATGTTGTGGCTGAGGAAGGCTATGAAGTAGTAATATGAAGTTTATAGATAATGATTAACTACCATATGATTCACAAGGTTATTTTTAATTTCATTGTCATTTATTAATTCAACACGACCTTCTATTGAAAAGATTTCATCGTTAAAAAAACAGATCAAATCGGTTTCAAGTGCTTTAGCCAAACTAAGAAGATTATCTAATGTAATATTACATTCACCCCTTTCATAGCGTGAAACTTGCTGTTGACTGATACCAACTAATCCAGCAAGTTCAGCACCTGAAAGCCCTAATTCTTTTCTTCTTTTGCGAATTTCTTTACCAACGATCTGGTTTACATTTTTCATTTATTAAGACCCGACCTAATTTAAAATAGTCAATAATGACATGGATAAAGCAATAAAAGCTCATTTGTTTATTATTATTATTTTAATTTATCCCTACTTAAGAAATAGAGATAATCGTAAAGGTCTAATTTGGAGTGATTATAGAACGCATTGCTCGAAAGTAAAACTGTTTGTAACGATCGATACGATCAATCAAATTAGACAAAACCTATCAAAAACATCTATTAAAAAAAAGAATAATGCCTCAATAAACCTATTCATATTTTATTATGTTTTTATTATCCTCCCCAAATAATAAATCTATTTTAAACGGATGATATTTAACATTAATTCACTTTACCCCCCACCGTTGTAAACATAGAAAAGAATAGAATATTAATAACGAATTAAGAGTATTAACCAACTATACTCAATAATGCTTTTTTATTGTTGAAATATAAGAATAATTTATAAAATATATTCAAAAATTCAAATTTAATCATTCTTTTTAGATTCTAATTATTTTACCATCGCCAGTGGTTTATTTATTTTATCTTATGTGAACAAGTAAAAAATTTAGTAGCAAAATCATACTTGGTATAGGAGTATAAAATATGTTAAACATCCGCTTTATTGCTCTTATTTGCATTTTAACTTCCTTTAGTAGGGGTTAGGTGGTTTTCAATCGTTACATTTGATACAAAGTAAACTTATTAGTAGTTTTTACTAATACCCTCTCTTGTGAAAAAATATATAACCCCTTATAATCAACAACATATAGTTTTTACTAAGTGTAACAAAGTAATATTGAATGTTTCTATTTACTGTAATAGTTATATTTGGTTGACGTTAAATAGCACAAAAAGACTATTCGTTATCAACCATCAATAAGCTCAAAAAACGTTAATCCTGAGTTTATTAGATAGTTTGACTTAAAACCTAAAAATTGATAGAGAGAATAGAGAGATATAAAACAATCTATTCTTAAGCTAGCACTAATGCTAACGTTCTTTGAAATATTTTTTTATCGATGCCTTTACAGATAAAGCAACAAAAAATCCAATAGCTTTGGCCGTCTTATAGAGTGAAATACTATGCTTCTAAATAAGATTGGAGTAAAAATTGGCTGATCATTTTTCACTATCATGGAAAATAAATCGCTATTTTGTGCGGAAGCCATTTAATAACCATTGGTTATCGAATAAGAGAATATCTCATTATACCTAGCTCAAATTATATGGTGTTATCTACTCATCGTAAGAGAGGAGATACCCTATGTCGACACCAATTCGAGTCGCCACCGTACAATTCCAACATAAAGCCTCTGATAAGGCTTATAACCTAAAACAGATCCATGCATTTATCGATCAGGCCGCATCTCAAGATGTGCAAATACTTGTGCTGCCAGAAATGTGCATTACAGGTTATTGGCACGTGCCTAAGCTGCCTAGCGAAGCTGTCTATCAGCTCAGTGAAACTTTACATGATAGCCCATCATTAACACCTATCCGCCAACGTGCAAAAGAGCTTAATATGATCATTGGCGTGGGGTTAATTGAAAAAGGCTTAGATGATAAATGCTATAATACTTGGGTTGCTTGTATGCCTGATGGCACGTATCACGCCCATCGGAAATTACATGCCTTTGAGCATCCAAGTATTCATTCAGGCGATAGCTACACTGTGTTTGATACGCCGTGGGGAGTGAAAGCAGGGATCTTAATATGTTGGGATAATAATTTAGTCGAGAACCCACGAGCAACCGCATTAATGGGAGCTGATATTATTTTAGCACCACACCAAACGGGGGGAACTCATTCCCGTAGCCCATACAGCATGAAGCCAATTCCTCTTCCTTTATGGGAGAACCGAGAAAAAGATCCTGAAGCATTACGAGAAGCCTTTCAAGGGGAACATGGTCGTGGCTGGTTAATGCGTTGGTTACCTGCTCGCGCCCATGATAATGGCGTCTTTTACATTTTCAGTAATGGCGTTGGTTTAGATGACGATGAAGTCCGTACAGGTAATGCCATGATCATCGACCCATATGGTCGTATTATCAACGAAAGCGATGCTATTGATAATGATATGGTGATCGCCGAGCTAGACTTAAGCTTACTTCCAATGTCAACTGGTCGCCGCTGGATGTCAGGCCGTCGCCCTGAGTTGTATAATATTTTGACAAAAACAATGGGTTATGAGCGTGATGCGCGAAGTGTGCGATTTGCTGATAAGCCTGTCGCAATTTCAAAATAACAGCAGCACATTTCCTTAAATGGATAATATACTTGTAGAGACGCCATTCAGGGTCTCTACAAGTTAACATGACTGATAAATTTACTGATGAGGCGTAATGGATACCCGATTATTACGTGCTTTTGTTGTTTTAGCTGACACGGCAAACTACCATACGGCTGCATCCCAATTGTGTATCACCCAACCCGCACTAACGAAGCAGATTAAACTGTTAGAGCAACAGCTCTCAATAACGTTATTTGAACGAGGTCGACATGGTGCACAACTGACTGAAAATGGTCGTAAGCTGCTCCCTTTTGCGCAACAAGTATTATCTCAAGCTGAGCTACTTTTGAACCGAGCAAGCGAATTGAGTACCCAATTCCCGAAATCTATTCATGTTGGATTTGGCATATCAACGTTCCAAGAAGCCTCTTTTTTCGTTGCGCGTTTGCGAGAACATTTAAAACAGACAACGATTTACTTTGATGATATGCCGTCAGATATCATGTCGCAAAAATTAGAAAATCATCAATTACAGGTTGCATTTTTACGCCGTCCTGAAATTGCATTTTCTACAGATTTTACAGTGCACCCGTTAAAACAAGAGACCTTGGCTCTCGCCATTTCGACATCACAACTCAGTGATGACCCCGTGAAACAGCTATTAATAAAGCACCCTTATTTATCGCTGCGTAAAGAAAGAGGTAGCGGACTATCACATCAAATCGAACGGTTCCTGGGCCAACAGGGGATCTCATTAGAGCCGGTACAAGAGGCTAGCGATATTCAAACCATCATCGCACTGGTTGCCGCTGGTGTGGGAGTCAGTTTAGTTCCTTATAGTTCAAGGCATATTAGCCGCCACGATGTGGCTTTTATCCCCATTGAAGACAGCCCATCGGCTATGTGGAATATTGATGTAGTTTGGTCATTAGCACTGCCTAAGCCTTGGCAAAATACCATTATGACACTACTTAAAGAAACTATGCTTCGTTTCAATCATAGCCCGAGTCTAAAATAATACTATTTAGTGATTGCTATGGTCATGTCAGGCTTCTTAATCGTAATTCCATAAAGGAAAGCGCATTCGCTTTCCTTTATTATTCGTCGCTATGCTTACCTATCAACCACAATATTTTTATTGACGATATTATCACTGCGGTTCCCCACCATCTGAGCGAACTTTTCGATAGGATCTGTTTTTAGTGCATACAATCTTTTTAATGCCAATGGGTTATCCCCTAAGCGTACTTTGCCTTGTATAGTCGTTACAGCAAGGTGCATTCCTGCTTGTTTTGCTGCGTTCATTGCCGTTTGGTTAAAACCACCAAATGGATAGGCTAAATAACGTTGCTCACGGGTAAATGGTTGTAAAGCATGCATAGAGCGTTGGAAATCTAAGAAGATAGTATGCTCTTTGCGACTAAAAATAACAGGGTTTTTACGAGCATCTAGCTTATGTAAGAAATGCGTGTGTGACTGAATATTAAACACATCTTGGCTACTTTTAATTTCCTGCTTACTCATAAATTGTAAACCATCTGCCGACCACTTTTGCGGCACACTTTTAATACGCGAAGAAATAACGAACAATGTGGCCTGTTGATGGTTATTTTTTAAAATTGGATACGCGTAGCGATAAACCGATTTCAAGCCATCATCAAACGTCAACACCACCGATTTAGCAGGCAAATTAACCGATTTATCTAAATATCCCTCAAGATCAGATAATGACAGTGTTTGGTAACCCGCCTGCTTCAAGTAATCCATTTGGGCGCGAAATGCCTCGACAGAAGTGGTCGTCGATGTATGCTGAAATTTTTTATTCTCACTTTCTTTGAGTAAGTGATGATAAGTGAGAACCGGTATCCCTTTGTCTATCTCAACCTCATCTGATTTGATATACCCTAAGCGGTCACCTAAGCGAATGGTTAACCAAGCTGTTTTTTCACCATTTTTTTCTGTTTTGATCATCCGATCCAACACGGGATAACGCAAATTACCAAATAGCATCGCGATTGGCTGGCTGTTTGCTTTTGCTGAGCGATAGACTAATGTGTTTTGTGTCGTGATCAGATAATTGTAGATAGGGTTATTTAAGTCATTTAACCTATCGTCTTCCGGTTTTAAACGTGGTTTTAAAGGTGATACTTCTTCTGTGTTCACATAAGCATAATCATTACCAAACTGCATAGGTCGATAATCACCAGCAGGCTCATACATATAGAAACCATGTTCAGAATAAAGCTCGGCGACGGCTTTCATTTCCCCAGCAATAGGCGCAAAAATCGTCTCATTCTGTTTAATCTGCATGAGTGTTGGCGGGGTATCAGCCAATTGCCAATCTTCTGTACTTTGTGGCGGTGTTAGAGCAAATGATTTTGGGATCAATAAAAAAATGAAAATAACAAATAATATCCACGACTGATTACGCATACTCTACCCATAATAACGACCAGAGAAAAAAACCGGCTTATTCTAAACCGACTCAATAGCTATTATCCCTATACTTTACAAAAAATAATTTATCTAAATAAGATGATGACGAGAGATAACACACCCAGTGTATTCTCGTCATTGTCTCAATTCGTATAACGAATAACCAATTTTTAGTGGAGGGGGCGGTAGTGGTGGGTCGTATTCGCTATGTTGATATAGCCCTTTCATTCAGGGCTATACCACAAATTTAATCATATTTAACGATAGAAAATCGCCTTTTCAGCCGCTTTCACATCAAGCGATTGCTGCCAATTCACTAACGTCAAATGGGCAAGTTCCGCAAGTCCGACATAGAAAGAAAAATGAGCATCTGCCTGCATTTTATTAAGATAGTGCACACCCCAAGGCAATATGTGTTGAGCCAACAGTTCATTGAGTTTGGCAGGGTTATTTTCTGCCACCCATGCGACCATCATTAATAATAAGCCAAAGTGATCTTCTGGTTCATTTTGCGTTAAACAAATATCAATCTGGTTATGTTGCATCCACTCGCGTAGTTGCAATGTTGATTCACCAAAAATCACATTCTCTTTATCGAGCCAAACAGATCCCCAAGGTGGTGCTGGTAACGCATATGGGCCTATAAATAGCCGCTGATATGCGTCATCCAATGTTTCATTATCTGTCTGTATTATTGCCATTTTATCGGCGATCGCCTGCTTTTGCTCCTCAGAGCCATACGGCCACTCTTCCGCCCATTGTGGCGTTGATAGCAATGCGATAATGTCTTGGATATCATTCGGTGCATAATAAAAGGCAGCACCGAGTACGCGTGCTGTCAAAGAGATAGAATTTAAAGTTTGTTCACTCATGGTGTATTTTATTCGCTTATTATTCGATACTTAACGGCTGTTTGCCTTGATTTAACCACAAATAGTTTAAAAGGCTTAGCAGTAAATCACTAAGCCTTCTTCTCAGTTTAATTAACCGCCATACCAACGGTCATATGTAGGCCGTAAAAAACACCACGCCCCACGATTTCACCTGCGAGCACGAATAAAAAACCGATCCCCATATTAATCACAGAAGGGTTACGTTTTGCCACTAATGGCATTATCCAACAACCTAACCCCATTGCAATGGCAACGATTTTAATATCCATGAGTATTCCATAATCTGGCACTAGGTCGACCGCTTTTTGTACGGGTGTTTCTATACTTGCCAAATCAAAGCCTTGGGTGATTGCCACACATACACTGACGAGTAATGCAACCACACTCAATGCAGGAATACGGCGAATACATTGCAAATCAAACCCAGCGATACGTAACAACAGTGCAGCTAATATTGGGCCACCAAGGAATGCCGTTAAGACAAAATTTAGGGTGGTATAGCTGTTATTCCAAGTTGGAACAGTATCAATCAGGTAAACGCGAGATGTTGCAACAATAAAGACTGCTGCCATGACCATCACGACTAATAGCCATAATTTGCCGAGTGCCGCTGGCATTTTATTAAGCACCGCCAGAAGCCAGTAAAAACCGCCCAAGGCAAAAAACAGCGCCCCACTCGCTACCTCATTACTCAGTGATGATGCCCCTAAGCGATTAAATGAGTTGAAAGCGCGTAACGGTGTTCCCATATGTGTCGTGGATAATAGGAAGCCTATCCCCATCAATAGCCACAAACCAAACATGCTGTAATGCACTTTACGGTGAAGCTCTGTTGACAGTTTTCCACTGAGTATCACCGCTGCCATAAAAATAAAAGCACCCGCCACGCTTTGGCCTATCACCGTGAAAAACATCAATGGCCATTCATGAATTCCCGATCCCATATTATACCTCCTCCGGGTTAGCCAGATGCCCAGTGGTATCTCCGACAGGACGGCTATTGGCATTCAATTTTAAGACAATGTTTGGATGCGTATATTTTGCCGATGGCAATGGCGCGATTTCCGCTAAAGTCCCATATTTTTCACGTAGCTCTTCAATAGGCGCCATATCCAGTGCTCGTAATGGACAAGACTCAACGCAGATAGGTTTTTTACCTTCTGCCACTCGCTCATAACAGCCATCGCATTTTGTCATATGCCCCTTCACTTCATCGAATTGTGGAGCACCGTAAGGGCACGCCATACTACAGTAACGGCAACCGATACACACCTCTTCATCGACAACAACAAAGCCATCTTCACGTTTATGCATCGCGCCACTTGGGCATACTTTAGTACAAGCAGGATCATCACAGTGGTTACAAGATATTGACAGATAATAGGCAAAGATATTCTGCCCAAATACACCATCCTGCTCGGTCCAATCTCCTCCTGCATATTCATAGATGCGGCGGAAGTTAACTTCCGGAGATAAGTTTTTAAAGTCTTTGCATGCTAGCTCACAGGTTTTGCAGCCAGTGCAACGACTTGAGTCGATATAAAAACCATATTGCGTTGACATAACTGACATCCTTAAGCTTTAACAACTTCAACAAGATTAGAATGTGATGGGTTCCCTTTCGCCAAAGGCGATGGGCGTTGGGTGGTTAACACGTTAATACTTCCAGCGTGATCCACACGGTTACCATCTGGGTCATACCAAGCCCCCTCACCCAAACCAACGACACCCGGAACAATACGTGGTGTGACTTTCACTTTCACACGTACCTCGCCTCGGTCATTAAAAACGCGGACTAAATCACCATGCTTAAGATCCCGTTTTGCGGCATCTTGTGGGTTGATCCACAACTCTTGTGGGCAGGCGGCTTTCAAAACATCCACGTTGCCATAAGTAGAGTGAGTACGTGATTTATAGTGGAAACCTGTTAACTGTAATGGGTACTTATCCATAAGTGGGTCGCCATATTGCTCAAAACCCGGTGAATAAACAGGTAATGGGTGGATCACATCTCCCTCGTCTAGCTCCCACGTTTTTTGCAATTCAGCTAATTGGGAAGAGTAGATCTCAATTTTACCTGACGGTGTCGTCAGGGGGTTCGCAACGGGGTCTTCACGGAAGTTACGATAGGCAACATGATGGCCTTTCGGATCCCGTTTTTTGAAAATACCTTGTGCGCGGAACTCTTCAAATGTTGGTAATTCAGGCAATGCTTCGCGAGATTGTTCGTATAAATGACGTAACCACTCCTCTTGGGTTCGATTCTCGGTGAACTGCTCACCAACGCCCATACGCTTAGCAATTTCGCTCGTCATTTCATAGATATTGCGACTTTCAAAACGAGGTTTAATCGCCTGATCAGCAAAAATAACGTAAGACATGTTGCCCGCCGAGGCATCCATACAGAAATCCATCTGCTCCGATGCGGTACAATCAGGCAGCAAGATATCCGCATATTTTGCTGAGGCTGTCATGTGGTTATCAATCACCACAATCATTTCGCATTTAGATTCATCCTGTAAAATTTCATGAGTGCGGTTAATCTCTGAATGCTGATTCACTAAGCAGTTTCCTGCGTAGTTCCACACCATCTTAATCGGCACATCAAGCTTATCTTTACCACGGACGCCATCGCGGGTCGCTGTCATCTCAGTGCCACGTAATATGGCATCGGTCCACATAAACATTGAGATGCTGGTTTTGACTGGATTGGTTAAGGTCGGCATACGAACAAAGGGAATGCTGTACGACCCTTCCCGAGCACCAGTATTGCCACCATTAATCCCGATATTACCGGTTAAAATAGCGAGCATGGCGATCGCGCGAGAGGCTAATTCGCCGTTAGAGCGACGTTGAGGCCCCCAACCTTGAACGATATAAGCAGGCTTCGCCATGCCGATCTCGCGGGCGAGTTTCACGATACGTGCAGCAGGGATACCTGTAATAGGAGCTGCCCATTCAGGCGTTTTTGCTTGTCCATCGGGGCCGTCACCTAAAATATAGGCTTTATAATGTGCATTTTTCGGGGCCCCAGCTGGCATTGTCGTTTCGTCGTAGCCCACACAGTACTTATCAAGAAATGGCTGATCGACTAAGTTTTCTTTGATCATCACATAGGCAAGCGCACTCACTAACGCCGCGTCTGTTCCCGGTCGAATCGGGATCCATTCATCCTCACGTCCAGCGCCTGTATCGGTATAGCGGGGATCGATAATGATCATTTTTGCATTCGATTTTTCGCGAGCTTGTTCAACATAATAGGTTACCCCGCCGCCGCTCATACGCGTCTCACTCGGGTTGTTGCCAAACATCACGACCAATTTGGAATTTTCAATATCAGAAGGACTATTACCATCAGCCCAGCCGCCATAGGTATAGTTCAGCCCTGCGGCAATTTGCGCGGTACTATAGTCACCATAGTGATTTAAATAACCGCCACAGCAATTCATCAAACGAGCAATTAATGTTGCACCCGGTGGCCATGATTTTGTCATCGTGCCACCTAACGTACCTGTACCGTAGTTTAGGTAAATAGATTCGTTACCGTAGTCATTGATTAAGCGCTTCATGTTGTTAGCGATAACATCAAAAGCCTCATCCCAACTAATACGTTTGAATTTTCCTTCACCACGTTTACCAACACGCATCATGGGGTAGCGTAGGCGGTCTGGGTTATACACGCGACGTCGCATTGAGCGTCCACGTAAGCAAGCACGTACTTGATGCAGTTCTTCATATACATCATTACCCGTGTTATCGGTTTCGACGTATTTAATTTCACCATCAACGACGTGCATACGTAATGGGCAACGGCTTCCACAGTTTACAGTACATGCACTCCAAACTACTTTCTCTTCTCCGGTGGGTGTCGCTGTTTTTTGCTCTGCGGCAGCGGAGGCGCTGAAAGGCAGAGAGAACCCTCCAGCCGCTGCTGCCAAACCCGTGATAGTTCCGGCCTTAACAAAGCCACGACGGGTAAGAGGAGCAAAAACGGATGCTTTCTCTTTTATATTTGCCATACATAACTCACTCAATTAATTTGCTTTAAATGTTAAAAAGTAAACTTCCAACAAAACGGAATAAAATATATTTAAGGTGTGTACTGCCAGTAATAGACACGATTAATCACATGGGTGAAAAATAAGATTTTGATAATTTAATGATAACAACCCATCAAATTAAGAGATTGTTTTACATCAATAAACAGACTAATAACTCACGTTATTAACCAAACTAACTTATTGAAAATAGAAATAATTTATAACATTACCGATATGTACAGCAGTATATACTGATGAATTTTTATGATAAATTGATAGATGAAATCAGAATTAAATATCGATAGCTTTATTTATCAAATAATATTTTTAGTGAATTATACCTAAAAACAAAACCTCTATATTAAGTTAAAGAATAATTAACAAAAAAAATTAAACTAATAATGTTAATAAAAATACCGATTATTCATATTTATCATGATAAAATACATAATATAAACTTTATCAATAAATAATAAACTAAAATGATAATTATTAGTATTTATTTGAGTTTTCGATAAACCAACTCTATTTGGCTGATGGCACATTGAATGCAAACATCTTAAAAAATCATTTATTTCAATATATTATGATATTTTTCGTATGCAGATTAGCTGTTTCAATAAAATAAAAAATTAAATGGCAATATCGAAACAGAACAGTGAATATTCAATAACTCCTCTCCTATCATCGATAATACATTTATTTTTTTAATCTAAATACGTTACTTTTTATATTTAAAATGACGTCTAATATGATATTTTTACGCATATTCTTAGCATGAAATTATTTTTATTTACGAGTATTCCGAATAAAGATAAAGCGCATGTAACAAATAAGCTAAAAAGTAAAAAAACTCATATAAAACACTTAGTTAGTTAAAACATTTAGTGTTGTTAGTTATCTAAAAATGACATGAAAAACAGGATATTGATCTCAATATTTAATTTACATTACCGTCAAATATTGACTCACTAAGTAAATACCGCTATTTGTTGAATTATTGTTAACTAATATTGCGGTGGTGATAAATTGGAAATATCTCAAGATAATGTAAAAAGAACGGATGCAACGCTAGATGCCAATGCAAGATCAAAATGCATTCGAGGAATTGTTGGAGCAGCTTCTGGTAACCTAGTGGAATGGTTTGATTTCTATATCTACGCTGTTTTTGCTGCCTATTTTACTAAAGCGCTTACTCCGCAAAATATGGATCCACTGACGCAATCTATCTATGTCTGGGGGTGTTTGCTGCAAGTTTCTTTATGCGTCCAATTGGTAGTTGGCTATTTGGTCGGATTGCTGATCGCCATGGTCGAAAGCGTTCGATGGTCGCATCCATTTATTTGATGGGGTTTAGTTCTTTCTTGTTTGCCGCCTTGCCAACTTATGAGCAAGTCGGGATGTTTGCACCATTGTTATTGCTACTCGTGCGCTTGTTGCAAGGCTTATCTGTCGGTGGCGAATATGGTGCCGTCGCAACCTATATGAGTGAACTCGGCCTTAAAGGACAACGGGGCTTTTTTGCTTCATTCCAATATGTCACATTATCCGGAGGGCAGTTATTAGCAAGCTTGCTCAGTGTTATTTTATTAGCGTTTCTCACTGAACAACAGCTACAGGATGGTGCTTGGCGTATTCCTTTTGTCATTGGGGGGATTGCAGCGATAGTCTCATTAATTGCTCGAAAACGCCTTGATGAAACCTTAAGTAATGAAGCATCAGAAGCAAAAGAGTCAGGTTCTTTAATCGCTCTTCTAAAACAGCATTGGAAATCTTTCTTTTTAGTCGTTGGTTATACTGCCGCAGGCTCTCTCTGCTTTTATATTATAACCGTTTACTCAAAGACCTATCTCACAAACATCGGTATTGATAGCAAAGTGGTTGGTTACATTATGACCGTATCACTCTTTGTGTTCATGCTGTCTCAACCTGTGTTCGGCATTATTTCTGATAAAATTGGCCGCCGAGCAGCAATGATTACCTTCACGCTATCCATGCTGCTATTTATCTACCCAGTGATGGTGATTGGCATGCGTTATTTTGCTCAGTCTCCTATCATTATCGCCTTATTACTGATTTTCTTAATGATGCTGTTAAGTTTTTACACTTCTATTAGTGGGCTAGTAAAAGCTGAAATGTTCCCGCCTCATTTACGAGCGTTAGGTGTTGGGGTCTCATATGCGATAGGGAATGCTATTTTTGGCGGCTCAGCTCCCTCTGTTGCACTACAATTTAAAGCCAGCGGCGCAGAAAACGCCTTTTTTATCTATGTCATGGTTGTATTGTGTATCTGCTTATTTTGCTGCTTCCAGCTACCTAAAGAGCCTGAGTATTTAAATGACCGCCATTAATTAACTTATACAATCAAAAGACCCCCAATCATTGGGGGTCGCTTCAAATTCTTGACGTTTTTTACCTAAATCCATTACTGCCCTGGTAATGGCACTAAATCACTTTCAATATAACGTCTGACCAAGGTGGCTAATGCAACCAGTGAATCAACGTGCGTTCTTTCCCAACCATGTGAGCTATCCAGTGCAAAACAAGCCAATGCCACGCGGATATCCCACCCTGCATCGACGGCAGCGGCACTGTCTGAGCGGTAGTGTTTAAAGGTATCTCTCACATGAGGAATATCATACTGTTGGCACAGCTTAAGTAGGTGGCGTGTGATAGCTAAATCAAATGGACCTGTTCTATCACGAAATGCCAATGTTAACGCATCATCCCGCGTTGTTTGATCGGGAGCCGACACCGAGTTATCAATGGCTAACAGTTCTTGTACTTCAGCACCAAAGCCATGCGTTCCCCCAATACCGACTTCCTCTGAAATAGTAAACATGATTTGGCAAGCCACTTCAGGCAGTACTTTATCATCCACCAGCGATTTCAATGCAGCTAATAACACTGCACAGCCCGCTTTATCATCAAGATGGCGAGAGACGATAAAACCATTATCAATAAACTCAGGCTGTGCATCGACTGCAACCATATCCCCTACATTAAAGCCATGTGCTAATAAATCAGCATGGTTATAACAAGGTGCATCAAGGCGGATTTCAAGGTTATCCCAATCGGCAATCTGGGTATCCACTTCAGTATTAAAACGGTGCCCCGATGCTTTTAACGGCAGAATAGTTCCCCGATATTGGTTGTTGTCACAAAATACTGTGACTCTCGCTCCTTCAGCGAAACGTGCGGCCCATGTTCCCGTGTTACGTAGTGCCAATCGCCCATTCGGCTTTAATTGTGTCACCATTGCACCGAGAGTATCTAAGTGTGCCGCTAGTGCCCTTTTGGGCTCACCATTGCCTAACGTAATATGTAGCACACCTCGGCGGGTGTATTGCGGTTGAAAACCTAATTCTGCGAGCCATTGATGAGTCTGCGCTACGGCATTCTCTGTCATACCTACAGGGCTAGGCGTTTGTAATAGCGTCTTTAATACAGATTTAAGATAATCTTGATCAATCATGTCATTACCTGTCTTCACTTAAAAATCGTTCTTGTAAGGTTGCTTGCAAGGCCAGCATGGCTTGTTCCGCATACGCCATATGCGCTTCCATAATCGCTTTCACTCTAGGAGCATCTTTACGGCGCATGGCGTCAATAAGTTGATATTGATAGTCAATCCCTTGTCGACGATCGACAGGTTCAGGCTTTAGGTAGATGTCTTTGCAAATCGCCAAATCCTTAAGCAACCGTTGAAGAAAATGACAGATAAACACTAAAAGTACGTTATCAGAGTAGCTCGCAACAACAGCGTGAAAATCCAATTCGGCCATCCGCTGCTGCCAACGTTCGGCTTCATCAACTGGCTCATGATCATAAATCGCTATCGTGTCATACAGTTTTTGAAAACCTTCATTATCCATATTGTCGATAGCGCTAACTGCCACCACAGGCTCTAATAATTTACGTAAGGTATAAATGTCTTTTATCGAAATATTCCGTGTAAACAAATAATTAGACAGTAAACTCATCGCTCGCGCTTCTGTCATAGAATCAATAAATGCACCGCCACCAGGCCCCGTTTTCGTTTTTATCAACCCTTGGACTTCTAGCGATTTTAAAGCTTCTCGAACGGTGCTTTTACTGGCGCTATAACGCTCTATTAGATCTTTCTCTTGTGGCAGTCGATCACCTGGCATTAAATTATCCGCCATGATCGATTCTTTAATCGCATTCACAATTTCATCCGTGCGTTTAATTCGTCCTGTTTCTGTCATCGGCTGTTTCTCTGTGTTCATATTTTTCTTCCGGCCGTCGTCTGTTGTTCTATTTTTCATCTCCACACTCGCCTTTTACTCAAAAGAGAGCCTTGGCGCGCTGGTCAATAAATTCTGGGTATAACTCTGTTCAGGGGCAGCAAATAAACGATGAGTTTCCTGACATTCTAGCAAATCACCTAAATAGAGCACGGCCACTCTGTCAGCAATTGATTCAACGACGGCTAAATCATGACTTATAAATAAGTAAGATAACGAAAATTGTGTTTTTAGCTCTTGTAGCAACAACAACACTTGCGCCTGTACCGAAACGTCCAATGCGCTAACAGGCTCATCGAGAACGAGGATCTGTGCATCGGCTGCCAATGCTCGTGCAATCGCTAAACGCTGAGCTTGCCCACCCGAAAACTCATGTGGATAGCATGCCAGCGCATCCAATGGCATACTTACGGCCTCGAGTAACTCATGTAATCTATGGGTTTGTTCAGATTTATTCATCTGCTTAAGGTACTTTAAAGGTACGGATAAGGTTTCTCCGATCGTTTTACGTGGGTTCAATGATGCAACAGGATCTTGGAAAACATATTGGATAGCTTGACCGAAGGCTCGTGTTCCTTTTTTTTGCCACTGAGAACGGTTTTTTCCCAATATGCGGATCTCCCCTGATGTTTCCTGCTCCAATCCAACTAAAATACGGGCAAGAGTACTTTTCCCCGAACCGCTTTCCCCAACGATCGCCAATGTTTCACCTTCATAAAGATCTATTGAGATGTTTTTTAGAGCCTTAACTTCTCTACTTGTTGGATGAAAAAGGTTAGGTGGGCGACCAAACGTTTTTACCAATTGATTGACTTCAATGACCTTATTCATGATACCTCCTGCACCGCGTCTGGTTTAGCGCTATAAATATCTGCAACATGGGTAAGAAATGCTTTTCCTTCCCCCAGTTTTGGCACACTGGCAATCAAGCGACGCGTATAAGGGTGCTGTGGCTGATGAAGTACCGTTTGTGTTGCGCCCGTTTCTACAATTTGGCCTTGCTGCATCACCGCCACCCGATCACAAATTTGGTTAATCACCGCAAAGTCATGGGTAATAAAAAGTAGCGCAACCCCTCTTTCACGACGTAACTTATTGAGTAATTCTAAAATGCGTGCCTGTACAGTGACATCCAGTGCCGTTGTCGGCTCATCGGCAATAATTAACACCGGATCATTCGCAAGAGCCATGGCAATCCCAACACGTTGGCGTTGCCCTCCAGAAAGTTGATGGGGATAAGCGTGATAACTCTCTTTTGCTGATGGAATACCAACACTCTCAAGTAACTCAATCGCCTTATTCTTCGCTTGTTGATCGGAAAGGGATTGGTGAGCGGTGATCGCCTCTTGTAATTGTGCACCTATCGAAAACTGTGGATGCAGTGTCGTCAACGGATCTTGAAAAATATAAGAGACTCTAGCGCCACGGCGTTGCTGTAACGCCGATAGAGATAATGACAACATCTCTTCTTCATTAACATAGATCCCACCACCGGTGATCACCGCTGGCGGGGAAGCTAATAGCCCCATAATGGACAGTGCTGTAACACTTTTACCAGAGCCACTTTCCCCTATCAGCCCTAAACACTCACCACGCGCCACTGAAAAACTGATATTTTTAACCGTTGGGCGCAATAGAGGCCCTTGACGAAAACCAACACACAGTGACTTCACTTCTAACACCGCCTTGCTGCCTTCCGTACGTGCTGGAATATCAATACGTGCGGTTTCTGTCACTGGTTGCGAGCGATGCAAAGCCCCTGATTTGAGCCTTGGATCAAGTAAATCGCGAATGCCATCACCTAATAAATTAAAGCTAATGACGATAAGAAAAATCATAATGCCGGGCACTAATGCAACATGGGGCGCCACGAACATCTGTGCTCTACCTTGCCCTAGCATTGATCCTAAGTCGGCATTCGGCGGCTGTGTTCCTAACCCTAAAAACGACAACCCCGCCGTTTCCAAAATCATCCACCCTATCGTGGTTGACATAGTCACGACAATAATAGGCAATACATTCGGTAAAACTTCCGTTAATAGAACTTGAATATGGTTTTTACCTGATAACCTTGCCGCCTGAATAAAATCACGATCGCGCAAGCCTACTGTTAGCCCTCGAATATTACGTGCAAAGAAGGGGATATTAACCAAAGCTATCGCGTATAACGCATTAAGTAAGCCCGGCCCAAGTACAGCGACAATCGCCAATGCCAGTAAAATATAAGGAAAAGCCATTAACATATCGATGCAACGCATCAATAGGGTATCAGTTCGCTGCCCAACATAGCCGGCAATTAAGCCAATTAGCGTACCTAATACGGCTGCAATTAACGTCGCAGAGATCCCCACAAGCAGTGATACCCGTGTTCCCCATAATAACCGTGACAAAATATCACGCCCAAGATGGTCGGTTCCCAACACATGACCCGAAGAAAAAACAGGTAATAATCGATTAATGAGATCCGTTTTATCGGGATCAGGCAGTGGCAGCCAAGGTGCTAGTAATGCTGACAACATGATGACCAATAAGATCGCTAGCCCTAATGCAGCTAAACGATTGGTCATTAACAAAGACCAAGCCGATTGGCGATAACGTGGCTGGATAACCGGTGTAGTAATTTGGCTCATGATTTTAACCTCGGATCCAAAAGTGCCTGCATCAAATCAGCAAACAAATTAATAAATACATAGGCTGCTGCTGCAATTAAAACACCGCCCTGCACTAAAAAGAGATCACGTGTCGCAACCGCTTTGACCAACATGGCACCTAGCCCCGGCCACTGGAATACGGTTTCGATATAGACAGCACCGCCTAGAACAAAACCAGCCTGAATCCCAATAACGGGGATCACTGACACGAGCGCCATACGAAAAGCATGACGAAAAATAACTTTGCGTTCGCTAAGTCCTTTTGCTCGAGCAGTACGAATAAAATCTAAGCGCAAGACCTCTAACATCGCAGTACGAGTTAATCGAGCAATGACCCCTGTCGCGACTAAAGAGAGCGTCACTGCTGGCAGAACAAGATGGTGCAATAGGTCACCGAACCCACCGCCTTGCCAAATCGAATACATCCCTGACGCAGGAAACCATTGCAGTTGTACCGCAAACAGCATGATCATCAATAGGCCGATCCAAAACGATGGCATCGAAATGCCCAGTAACACGGCTAGCGTGATCATTTTGTCACTCCAGCTAAACTGGCGGATCGCCGAAATAATGCCTGCCAACAACCCTAAAACAGAGCTGAGCAACAGCGCACTGCCCCCAAGAATTAAGGTGGCTGAAAAACGTTCTAATACCTCGTCAGTGACAGGACGATTGAGTACGAATGAGCGCCCAAAATCCCCCTGCAATAAATTACTTATCCAAATAAAGTATTGTTGATATAGCGGCTTATCTAAACCAAGTTCCTGTTTTACCCGCGCCACATTCTCTGGTGTTGCCCATGGTCCGAGCAGTGCTTGAGCGGGGTCACCAGGGATCAACGCCATGATGAAAAATACGATAAGCGTGAGCCCAATTAAAATGGGTATCGTCGCTAAAATTCGTTTAACACAATATAGCCACATAGGTTCTTCCCCAGTAAATCTTCCCGTCGTAACCGTTTTAATGCCGAGTAAAGGCTCGCTACTTTGTTATGCCGTGAAATTAAGCCAATTGATCCGTTAATCTTTATGAACGTCTTTAAGCAATAAATTAAAATTTGGCTGTAATTTAAAATTACTGATCCGCGCACTGGCGACCGCATTTTGCTTCCAATTTGCCACAAACAGCCATGGCGCATCTTGGTGAACTCTCTTTTGTACCTGCCGATAAAGCCGTGCCCTCTCAGCCATATCGTTGGTTACTCTTGCCTTATCTAATAAGCTATCGAGTTGTTTATTCGCGTAATAGCCAGAATTAAATCCCCCTTTCTCTGGCCATGATCCAGAGTGCAGCGTCAAAAAGGGTAAGGTGTCAGGATCGTTCGTCATCCATGCCATTTCCGCCATATGTGCTTGTTTAAGCCCTGAATTCACCTTTGATAAATAGGTATTCCACTCAAAAGTCTGTATTTCAACTGACAGCCCAACGGCCTTTAGGTCGGCCTGAATCGCTGTCGCCATCGGGATCGGATCCAACATGCCAGATCCTCCCTCTGTGACATAAAAAATAATTTTTTGCCCTTCTGCTCCCGCCGCTTTAATCAATTCACGCGCTTTTTGAGGATCGTAAGGGTAAGCCTCCGTTTCAGGATCAAACGCCCAATCGAAAGCTGAAGGGATTGGCCCCTGTGCAACATCTGCGGAGCCTTGAAGGATATATTTAACGATATTCTGTTTGTTGACTGCGTAATTCACGGCTTGCCTGACACGCACATCGTCAAATGGTGGACGTGATGCATTCAACATGCCATACCAAACATGCGGGCCTGTTGCTTGATACAAGTGAAAACGTTTATCAGAGGCAAACAGTGGTACATTATCCGCGGGCACTTCAACCATCGCATCAATCCCTCCCGACAGCATTTCAGCCACGCGAGTATTAGCGTCAGTTATTGGGCGAAAAACCACATATTGCAGTGACGGTCGCCCTCCCCAGTACTGATCATTAGCTTCCACAACAACACGCTGATTCGCCGTCCACTCGGTAAATTTAAAAGGCCCAGTCCCACTTGGATGGCGACCAAAATTTTTATCGTATTGTTTAACGGCAGTTGGCGAGACAATCAAACCTGCGGGGGTTGCAAGATTGGATAAAAAAGGGGCAAACGGCTCTTTTAACCGGAAGATCACCGTGGCGTTATCGGGCGTTTCAATGTTGTCGATAACAGAAAAGAAAAATGATAAAGGAAAAGGCCCTGTATGATAGTAAGGATGCTCACGATTAAGCATACGTTCGAACGTAAACTTAACCGCTTGTGCATCTAATGGTGATCCATCATGAAAGCGAACCCCTTTGCGTAAATGAAATGTGTAAGTCAGTCCATCCTCACTCACATTCCATGATTCGGCCAGTGCAGGCTCAAGCTTTAATGAACCATCAGAATTGCGCACCAACCCCTCATAAATATTCACCAAGATCCGTGAATCATTGGCAGCCGTCGCCACCTGAGGATCTAATGATTGCGGTTCAGCCACTTGCCCTAATAACAATACATGGCTGTTTTCATCGCCCCATAGCGGAAATGAAAAAGCGAAGAGAAGTGAAACTGTGGCTACCCATCTGCGTAAACACATGCCCATATTTGTTCTCCCTGGTGTGGTGACGATGCTGTGATATGTGTCAATTTTGTTAAAATTATTCTCTTTTTCTTTATTTATGATTATAAATTAACTTTCTCGCAATAATTTATAATGATAAATTTGATCGGTGTCTAATTTATGAGGTGTAAAATGACTTTTTCTATCGTCGCTCGTTGTGCAAAAACGGGGGAAATTGGAGCAATAACCGCAACAGGTGGTCCCGCAGTAGGGGCATTAGTTCTCCATGGGGCAAGTTATCATGGTGCGATTGCCACACAAGCCATGACCAACCCCATGGCAGGTATAACCGGAGTTGAATTCCTTCGAGAGGCTATGCCAGCTAAAACCTGTTTAGATGTTTTGCTTAAAAAAGATGCCGCCCCCACATTAAGGCAATTGATCATTATTGATAAACAAGGCACCAGTGCGCATTGGACAGGACAGGCATGTTTACCTTGGTGTGGTGGCTTATCTGAAACCAATTTAGCGATTGCAGGTAATATGCTCGCAGGAGAGCATGTTTTACACGCGCTATACGATACCTACCATAAATACTCAGAATTAGCGCTAGCAAATAGGCTATTAATGGCAATGAAAGCGGGTGAAAAAGCGGGAGGTGATTATCGAGGAATTCGTTCAGCGGCACTCAAAATATGGCACCATCGCCAATATGCAGATATTGATATTCGCGCTGATTGGTCACAACAACCTTTATCTGACTTAAACGTTATTCTGCATCAAATATGCTCAAGCGACTACGCCGATTTCTTCGCACAAATTCCCACTGGAAATGAATAATCAGCTTCACTTAACAGCAATCACGTAATTCAACTTAGGAAATTAATACTCATAATATGAAATTATCTCTAAAATAGCCGTCAAACCTTTGACAGAATGTAACAAAATGAAACATTTTAGGCGACAATTAACTATTTCAAATAGAACAAATTAGTAAACACATTTACTCTTTTTACGTCATAATTCGAAATATAAATAAAATAACCTTCTTAAAATGACGATGTTTTCATAGGTTTAAGCTCTCAATTTTCAAAAAATTTACGTGAATACCAATAGTGTAAATCAGCATTTCCAATAAAAATAAACATAACAATAGTTATAAACTATCAAAAATCACTGTTTATTAGGTATAAACATTTTTACACCTACAGCAGACTCGTTATAGTAGCGCCCAAATAGAGGCGATGAGTAGAAAACTAAATAATGGAAGAAAACAAACTCAGTACACTATCGGGTTACTTTTTACGCAAGGCAAGAAAGGAGAAGAAAATCACGGGCAAAGAATTAGCCAAATTAATGGGGATCAGCCAGCAACAAATTTCTCGCTATGAAAACGGGATAACGCCACTCACAATTGATTTACTGTATAAATTTCTATTGATCTTGGAGATTGATGGCGCAAGTTTTATACAAAAAATTTTCCACGAATACGCGAACGGTAGCAATAATAAAGAGCCTGCTCCCGTCACACCACCATCACTCAGCCAATATATCAGACACTTTATTAAAGATAAAAATAGCGCAACACGCGATGAAATACGTTATTCCAATCACAATAGAAAAAATTTAGAGACCTATTCCGTCCAGCTCAAGCCACTCAATGGCGCCAAAATAAAGAGAGTTAATTCTAAAAAGGAATAAATCGCCCTATAATAAATTACACTCCAATAATAGAGGTTTATACTAAATAAGCACTTCTACCTAAGTGAATTAATTGTCATTTCCCACTGGGTTCGCCAAACTTTTAATCCATGATTTTTCTGGCATGATGATAATAAGCACAAATTATGTATGCCAATTGGTTAAAAAATAGATAACTCAAACTGTTGCCTAAATAAAAAACCTGATTTATTGTAAGGATTACTTATTTAGATAACACTTTAACCAGCTTAGTCGTATATTTTACTTTTACCACTATGTGTGACTAAAAAAATAAACAAATTTAGGATTATTATTAGTAACAGTCGTTATTGAAAGGGTTAAACTGGATAAGAATTCGTCTTTGACTATTTTATCAACAGACACAAAGATAAACATATCTTCATGTTTTTTAATGATAAATCAGAGGTAAAATATATTCCTAATAGGCGTTTCAATAACAAAATATATTTTTTCAACTTTATTTTAAAATAGTGTAAACCTAAAAAGACGCTACGAATTTTCCTGTTACTGAAAAAATTGAGAATTTAGTTCAAAAAAACGACAATATAAAAAACACAAACATTTAGATATTTAATTAAATGTTTTTAAACTAATACGTATTTTATCTATTTAACCTTTCAAGAGTAAAAAGAAGGATAACCACCAACCCTCATAAAATCGGATATTTCATTCTCCTACCCTTATTAACCACACAATATAGCATTGTTTAACACTTGGCTCATTCTAGTATTTTTGCTAATTACTCACTCTACGAAACAAATATCCACCGCATCTAAGTTGATTAAAAAATCACTGTACACATTATCTGACATTTCACTTTATTTTCTGCCCTCTTAAAAAGATTGAATTTTATTAAAATAGCTCGCAAACCCCTTACAGGCTTGATTATTTCTGATTATGAATATTCACATTTCTCTTACTTTTGTTAACAAATATTAACCATAGTTAACAACATCATGAAATATGATAATATGATTATCTTAAATTGTAATTATTTACTATATAAAAACTAAGGTTATTATTGAGGTTATAGATGAAAATCTCGAGAAGAAAACTACTTTTAGGGGTCGGTGCTGCGGGTGTTCTCGCAGGTGGTGCTGCGGTTGTTCCAATGATCCGCAGAGAAGGTCGGTTTGAGTCCACCAAATCTCGTGTTCCTGCTGTAGCAGGCACAGAAGGTGCATTACCAAAATCCGCTGATGCCGTTATTATCGGTGCAGGCCTTCAAGGTATTATGACTGCAATTAATCTCACCGAAAGGGGGATGAACGTTGTTATTTGTGAAAAAGGCGTTGTAGGCGGCGAACAATCAGGCCGTGCTTATAGCCAAATTATTAGCTACAAAACTTCCCCAGAAATTTTTCCATTACACCACTATGGAAAAATTTTATGGACTGGCATGAATGAAAAAATCGGTGCTGATACAAGTTACCGCATTCAAGGCCGTGTTGAAGTTCCTTCTAGCGAAAAAGATCTAGAACTCACCAGAGAGTGGATCAAAAAGACAGCAGAAAACCCAGGTTTTGATACACCTTTAAGAACTCGCATGATCGAAGGTGAAGAGCTGGCAAAACGCTTACCTAATGCACAAACTCCATGGAAAATCGGTGGATTTGAAGAAGACGCAGGTAGTCTCGACCCAGAAGTGGTTACACCAACCATGGCTAACTACGCCAAATCAATCGGGATCCGCATCTATACCAACTGTGCAGTAAGGGGCATAGAAACCGCTGGCGGTAAGATTTCCGACGTTGTGACCGAAAAAGGTTCCATCAAAACTTCTAACGTAGTGCTGACTGGTGGTATCTGGTCTCGCCTATTTATGGGTAACCTAGGCGTTGATGTTCCTACACTGAACGTTTACCTATCTCAACAGCGTATTACTGGCGTGCCTGGTGCACCGAGAGGTAACGTGCATCTACCAAACGGTATTCACTTCCGTGAACAAGCTGATGGTACTTATGCGGTAGCACCACGTATCTTTACCAGTTCTATCGTTAAAGATAGCTTCCTGCTAGGCCCTCGCTTTTTACACCTACTCGGAGGCGGAGAGCTGCCATTAGAATTCTCAATCGGTAAAGATCTCTTTAACTCCTTCACCATGGCAACCTCATGGAAGCTGGATGAGAAAACGCCATTTGAAGAGTTCCGTACCGCAACTAACACACCAAACAATGAGCACTTGGATGGCGTTCTAGAAAGACTTAGAAATGAATTCCCTGTGTTTAAAGACTCTAAAGTGGTTGAGCGTTGGGGCGGCACTGTTAGCCCAACTGACGATGAGATCCCAATCATTTCGAAAATCGAACAATACCCTGGCCTTGTTATCAACACCGCAACAGGTTGGGGTATGACAGAAAGTCCTGCATCTGGACAGTTGACTGCTGATCTATTGATGGATACTAAGCCTATCATCGATCCACGTCCATACAGACTTTCTCGTTTTAGCGAGTAATATAAAACGCTTTTACGCAGGATTTGGATGCACTCTTCACTTATGCTAATTAGGTGAAGAGTGATTGGAATGGCGCGTGAATGGTTTGTAGCTTTGCTACTGCGTTTGATATATAGCTCAATAAAATAGCCTCTATGCTAACAAGCAATAGAGGCTATTTTTTTATAAAAATAAAATGACTTCGTTTAGTAATACATCGCTATCAATTTATTATCGACAGATTTAATCTCAATAGGAGTATCAAAGATATCTTCGATGATATCGACCTTCATAATGTCATTAGGCGCCCCATGATAAACTAACTTCCCTGCTCGCATAGCGATAATATGGTCGGAGTAGACAGAGGCAAAATTGATATCGTGGATCACCAAAATAATCGTTTTGCCTAACTCGTCTGCCGCGCGACGCAGCAATTTCATCATAATGACCGCGTGCTTCATATCAAGGTTGTTGAGTGGTTCATCTAACAGCACATATTCAGTGTCTTGACATAAAACCATCGCCACATAGGCTCTTTGCCGTTGACCACCTGATAGCTCATCCAAATAACGATGACGCAAGTTAGATAAATTTAAGAATTCGAGTGACTCATCGATTTTCTTTTTGTCATCAAGAGTTAAACGCCCTTTTGTATAAGGATAGCGGCCAAAACCAACTAACTCTTCAACGGTTAATCGACTTGCGAACTGGTTTTCTTGTCGCAACACTGACAAATAAGTCGCTAGCTTATCACTTGGCGTTTTTACAACATCTAGCTCATTAACCTTCACATGCCCAGAATCGGCCATTAATAAGCGCCCAATGATTGATAAAAGCGTCGACTTACCTGCTCCATTAGGCCCAATAATCGATGTAATACCACTATTTTTAATCGTTGTTGTGATGTTATCTAAGACCTTAGTATCCTGATAACTTTTCGATATCTGATTAATTTCAATCATACTAAAACCTTCTTAACACCATATAAATAAAGAATATGCCGCCGATAAACTCAATCACAACAGATAGCGTACCCGCCATGTTCAAGCCGTAATCAAGGATCAATTGCCCTCCAATAAGCGCAATCACTCCTAATAAGAAAGAGACGGGCAACAGATAACGGTGCTGACTACTACCACTAATAAAATAAGCAAGGTTCGCCACCATTAACCCTAAGAAAGTTAATGGCCCTACTAATGCTGTCGATACCGCCACTAATATCGATATCAGTAATAAAATCACCGTCACTTTATGGCGATAGTTAATTCCTAAATTGATCGCATTTGCCTGACCGAGAGCTAAAACATCGAAACAATAGCGCATACGCCACAGCAAAATACCAACGACTAGCGTAATTGCTAAAGTAAAGAAGATCAGCTCAGGGGTCGCTCGTGTAAAAGTCGCAAACATACGACTTTGTAGAATTGAGAATTCATTCGGATCCATCAACCGCTGTAGTAACGTCGCCGTACTTTTAAATAACGTACCAAGAATAATACCAACCATCAAAACGAGGTTGATATTCAACTTAGCTGAAACAAACAACCAGCGATAAAGTAATACGGAGAATAGAACGAGTAGCGATGACTCTAGCAAAAACTTCCCAATATTGAGCAACCAAGATGCAGGGAAGCTATCGGTATAAAACACAAAGATTGACTGTAATAAAATAAATAACGCCTCTAAACCCATAATAGAGGGCGTCAATATCTTATTATTGGCTATGGTCTGAAAAAGAACGGTCGAGACTCCAGAAGCAAAAGCGACCAGAATCATCGTCAGCACCATATAACCTCGGTGTGGCAAAATATAAGCAAGGTTATTGCCAAGATTGATAGTCATAAAAAGTGTAATAGCTATAACCGACAGCCCCAGTAATAGCCATATTCTTTGTAATGGTGTCATCCCTTTTTTGGGTAACACCACTGATGCATTAACTTTTTGCATAACGCTGCTGCTTCAACAGTAAAAAAAGGAAAATAATGGCGCCAATAACACCTAAAATCACACTTGCAGGTATTTCGAATGGATAACGGACTAAGCGACCGACAATATCACAGAGTAAAACTAACCCTCCGCCAGCAATACAGATCCATGGCAGCGTTTTACGAATATTGTCTCCCATAATTAAACTAATGAGATTCGGGATAATCAGTCCTAAGAATGGCAATGCCCCGACAACGACAACAACAACCCCGCTTATCAGTGCAATAATCGATAAACCAATTGTCATTACCTTACGGTAATTTAGCCCCACGTTGATGGCAAACTCACGACCCATACCCGCAACCGTGAAACTATCCGCAATCCAACAAGCAAGTAATGTGAGTAAACCGACTAGCCATAAAAGCTCATAACGACCCTGAATGATGCTAGAAAAATCTCCGCTCATCCAAGCACTTAATGACTGTAGCAGGTCAAATGAATACGCGGTAAAGATTGTCAGTGCGCTGATAACGGCTCCTAACATTATGCCGACCAGCGGCACAATCAGCGCTGATTTTAAGATAACCCTGCGCAACAGCATCATAAACAGCATTGTACCCAGCAATGCAAACCCGCTTGCCACTACCATTTTGGTCATAATATCGGCGGTAGGGAACAGTATCATCACAAATAATAAGCCCAAACTCGCTGACTGTGTTGTTCCCGCCAACGAGGGCTCAACAAAACGGTTTTGGGTTAGGAGCTGCATGATAAGCCCAGCAACACTCATAGCGCTGCCTGCTAGGATCAAGGAAATAGTTCGAGGAATACGACTGATAAAAAAGATGTCTTGCATCTCTGGATCGGTGAAAAGTGAAACGGGTGACACGTCACCCGCTCCAATAAACAAACTCATCACCGCTAATACCAATAAGGCGATAATTCCAAAAAAAAGATAAAGCGTTTTCATTGATTAGTTTGTTTGGTTTTTTTCTAATGCGTTATTAACATCATCCATTAACTGAGAATAAGTTTGAATGCCACCAGCGATGTAAACAGCAGACGGATCAAGATAAGTCACTTGTTGTTTATTCCATGCCGATGTTTTTCTTACTAACGCATTGTCTAAAACTTGGGCTGCTGGCTGAGCATCTGTGCGGCCAATTGCGCTATCACGGTCAATGACAAACAACCAATCTGGATTCAGTTTGACTAGCAATTCTGCGTTAACAATGTTGCCATGTCTGCCTGTATCTTCAGTGAAGACATAAGCAGGCTCAAAGCCCAATTCATCAAAGATGAAGCCAAAACGTGAGCCTGGACCATAAGCAGAGATCTTACCGCCACTCACTAAGATCACCATCGCTTTACCTGCGGTTGGTGTTTTTTGTTTGATTTGAGCAATTTTTTCTTTGAAATCAGAAACCAGCTTTTTAGCTTGTTCTTCCTTACCGAATAGCATACCTAATTCAGTTGTGCGTTCAGTTAAGCTATCAATAAAGCGTTTATTATCAATATCCATTGAGATAGTTGGCGCAACAGCACTGAGTTTGTCGTATGCGTCGCGAGCGCGGCTACCAGCTAAAATTAAGTCAGGTTGTGCATTGCTCAGCACTTCATAAGCAGGTTCAAATAGTGTGCCTGCGTTGATGTAATCCGGGGAGTTATACTTAGATAAAAATTCAGGTAATTGAACGTTTGTTTTTGGTAGGCCAGCGACTGGGGCGCCTAAGGCATCCATAATATCCAGTGTTTCCATACTCATAACAAACACTTTTTCAGGATGGCGAGGAACTTCTGTTTTACCTTGAGCGTGCTCGATAGTGATCGTTTGTTTCTCTGCCGGTGCAGAAGTTTCTGCCTTTTCTTTAGATTGATCACAACCAGCCAATACTAAGGCTGACACTAAGACGAGCCCTGAAGTTAGTGATTTTACAAACATCCAATTTCCTCCATCTATCTCTAAATAATGTGAGTTGTCGCTTTAAGCCCGATAAATCTACCCGATTTGGTAAACGCATCAATGCTCAGCGCGGCTAGCAGCTTCATAAAAAGAACCCATAGCGCTGCCACCGACTCCACCCATAGCACAAATAATAGCGCTATCTTACCTTGTACTTAGTACAAATGATATTAGTTTACATTTGCATTCAAAAGAAATGGTAGCAAACGCACAAATTCCTAAAATAGATCTTGCCCCCTAGCACGCAAAGGCTTTCATGCTATTGTGTTTGGTTTTACTATCATAAGATACGAAAGAAGAGAGGAACCTAAGAGAAACAGGCATATTGGGTAGTGCACTGATGCCACCACAGACACCACAGACACCACAGACACCACAGACACCACAGACACCACAGACACCACAGACACCACAGAAATAGCACCCAGCAAAGTCGTTAGCTAGAAAAGATAAAAATTATGTTACTCATTCGTTTAAAAGTGCATTTTCCCTAGCAGAAACAAACGCCAAATAGCAATAATCGCAAATAAACATTCAAACATTGTAAAATGTGTTATTGACAGTGCCTATTGCTGATTTTTTCAAACCCAAAACACGGAAATAGGTACCGCGCTATTATTAGACCGTGCAAAAGCCTACCGCCCTCACGTTATTCAATTGGTCAACTCGCTTCTCATTCAGTGTGCCACTACAATATATCTCCGCATTAATTTGTTTTTAGGATAACGCTTTCAAAAGGAATAAAAATGCCCGTAACCAACCCAGACGTTTTGAAGCTCCGTTTATTAGGTGAAATGTATGATGACAGCTATTTTCCTGATCATCTGGTGAAGCAGGGTGAGGCCATTCTTCTGCGATTGTGTGAGGCACTGGAAAACAATCCACCGAACGGACTGGCGGAGTTGTATGTGCTGACACAGCAGTCAACGGAAGAATTTAACGATTTGCAAGATGCCTTTGAAGAGGCGGGCAGTGAGATTGAAACGGTTGCCCGTGATGCTATCGGCGAATCATTTTACCTGATTGCTCGGGCATACGGCTTTTTAGATGCAGATCCGGAGGAGCTGATTGCAACACGGGAGTGGTAATTAAATAACAATCATACCGTGGCCAACTAATATTGGTCACCGCATTAGGCTGTTCATAGAGCAGCCGCCCTGCTCCATAGACTCTTCTTGGCTCTCGCCAAGTAAAAATGGCTAAATGAAAGTGAAGAAGCGATAAAACGCTACATGAGAAACTTGTAGTGTTTTACATAAAAGGGATTATAGGAATCTGATTTATATGAAATACATATATAATACAATAATTATCATTTATATGTTTTTCTTATGCATGATGATAACGGTTTTTTCTATATCTGATTATGAATGGATGATTGGGGAGAGTGAAATAACAAACTTATGTCAGTTACCCATGGGAGGAAGATATACACTAGAGCCAATGTTGGTTATTTTACCGTTGCTAGTGCCATTATTTATAATTAGAAATAAGAAAATACGCTATTTATGTATTTTGATTGCTGGCTTTTATATCTATTGGTCCTTTTTCCTGAGATTTAATCTCTGCATGCCATTTTAGGTACCGTTAAACATTGTATATACGATATGGGTACTGCCTGTTTACCCTCGCCATGACCATTATATTAAAAAATGAGTTAATTGACTAAAACAGCCCGCCGCTCCCAACCAAAGCTCATCAAAGCCATGCTCAGGCACAATCACCCAGTCACCCTGAAAATTCCTATTCCTTTGGGTTTGTTTTTAACATTTCTTTTTTAAATCCCAAAATATGGTTACGTCTTAAAAACACTCAATGCTTTATAAGATAATGGCGTATGAAAATACAAAAAATTCAACTCCGAAACAGAGATGCGTAAATGGAAAAGACGTAATCAAATTGTAAAAAGGAAAAAAGCTCAAAAAACATAATACTTCATCAAAGTGATAGCATCATCCTTTTTCTTCTCTCCATGAGCGGTTATTAAGCTATCACTTCTTAGTTTGTTAATTTTACTAAGCTTGAGTTTCTATCGATGGTGTAATCCAAAGGTGCTGTATCCGTTGATTGATTCTCTTATGTGATATATCGAAAATAACCACTATATTCGGTTCATTCTTTCATAAATAGCCATGTAAGATATGGTGTTAAATAACAAGTGCATTAGGAAATCACTATGACCAATTATCGTCATATACTGCTTTGTATCCTATCGGCTAGCCTATTTTCCCCAATCGGCCTTGCCAATACCCACACAGTCACAGTATTCCAGTGTGTGAATAAAAACCAAAAAAAGGTTAATATCAGCCTAGCAAATGGTCAGTACATTTATCAATTCGGCAAACTTAATCAAAAACCTGATATCACTATGGTAAGAAAGCCTGAACAATTAGCTGCACGTTATCTCACCCCTAAGGGAGATAGATTCAATGGAAAAATCTATGAGGTTGATTTTCGAAATGGCGACTATACCTATACCGTTTCCTCTTCCTATTTAGACTCAAAGCATATCGCTCATGTGGATGTATATCAAAAAGATAAATTACTTACTTCTATCTCTTGTTTGCCAAATACCATTGTTGATAACCTTCATGAACATATTTTCGATTTGCCAAGTGATGATTAAATAATGGCTCACACTATGCCAATAATAAAACACCTCGATCAACAAAGTTTTACAGAAGCGCTTTTTAATCCAGAACAACAAGGGCAGATAGCTATTATTTATTTTTCTGCCTCTTGGTGCCAGCCTTGTAAAAATATGCAACCGATCTTTGAGCAACTCCCTCTATATTTGGATAGCTCAGCCATTAATTTTGGCATCGTTGACATCGCTCAATCACCTACTCTAGCACCGATGTATGGTATTAAATCGGTGCCTTCAATCGCATTATTTAACGACTCACGTTTGGTTGCTATCGTGGCTGGGGAAGTCTCACTACAGCATGCCATAACAAAGATACGGTCTGCTCTCCCCATTGATTAATTACCTCCCCTAAGGCCCCACGATACATTAATGAAGTTCTGATTGAACATGCCGTAAACTACGTACCCACGGCTTATCACGTTGAATTGCCGAGGGTAAATTTTTCAATGCTCGTTTTGCAGAAGCTATATTAGAGAATTCACCATAAACCAATACATACCATTGGCGACCATGACGAACGGTTTCATACACTAAATAATTTGACAATTTATGGCGGCGCGCATGTTCATAGAGACCAGCTGGTGAACTGGCACTACCAATCTGCAATGTGTAATGCCGAGGGGATGCAGTGCGAGGATCGCCTCCTAAATTATACATAGGTTTCATGTCTGACGAAGGCTTCTTGGCTACTTCAACCGTTTTCTCCATTCCAGATGCCGCCTCCTCTTTAACCACGGTTTCCTTCAGTTCAATTCTAAAATGGAATATTCCATCCTTAGGCAAATTAGATAGCGTAGACGCCAACTGAGTTAGCTTTGTATCAACCCTTTTTTCAGAAATTTCAGAATTCAATGAATCAGCAACTTTCTCTTTAACGTTTGCTGATCCTTCTATTGATGGAGCCATTGGTACAGTTGCATGTTTGGCAAGCTCACCTTGTTGCTCAGGTGATAACGGGATAGCCGATGTAACTTGTTCTGTTTTTTCAGGGGAGTGATAAACAATACCAACCGGATTTATTTGTTCTACTGACACCTGATTATTTAAAATATGGCGTGAAAGTAATATCCATTTCTTTGATAAGCCATTCAGTGCGTCATCATAGATTTCAATACTGCTACGAATAACATGGCTTAAGCTAGGAATAGCTGCAATTTTTGTCTGAAATTGGTTCCTTTTTAACGATTGGATAGTAGGGTCAAATATGGGCACTGAAATGATAGCCTTTTGCAGTAATACAAGATCAATTTTCGATTCTGGCTTTGGCTCTAACTTAAAGGGATGCACTCCAATATGGTCATTTGCTATTTTAGGTAACTGCTGACACAGCTTTTGATCTGGCACTGTCATGAGCACACGAGACGATGACATTGCAGTTTCTTTTTGAATGTCAGAAAGAAAATCCTTTGCAATGTCATGCACTTCCCCTTCCGCCTGTAATGCTTTTTCTAACCACCATTGCGCGCAAGCGGTATTTTGTACGCCGCCATCACCAAAATAAAATAAAATCCCTAGATGAAGCTGCCCGAGGGGATATCCTCGTATAGCTGATTGATGGATATAATAACGGCCTTTAATTAAATCGACCGGAACGCCATCACCGTTAATTAATTGCACGCCCATATCATGAATAATTTCAACGGGTGTACGCTGTGCTTGTGCAACAGACTGACACACTACTGCTCCTGCAAAAACAGTAGATAGAATAGCGAATTTAGCGATACTACAATGATGCTGTGATATAAACATGAAATAATTCCAAATAGGTAATATAAAAATAAATGGAATGCACTTTGATAATAAAATTAAGTACTATCTTTCAAATCTAAGGCCGGTCTGGTAAATAAGGGGAATTTAAAACCAATTTATACCAAACACCATTTGTACGTTTCATTGTTAATACACCAAAAAATAATGCCAGTTAATCGCAGTGAGTAGACTCAATGGATTATTCCTCGTTAATTTAAATTTTTTAAGTCACCCATGGTTAAAAATCACTGTCTAAGCTTGAGTCAGTGTTAAATTAATAATGATCAGATCGCTCAATTTTGGTAAACACTGGCAGATATCATGTTCTAATTCATTATTCCTTTTTAATCCGTTACAGCGGGGAGACTGAACTCGTTCCTAGCCCGCATAAATAAGCATTTTACCATCATGGGAGTATCCACTTCGATTATATCCTTACTAATAACCTTCAACCCATACTGGAGCAGTATTTAATAAACACCGAGCTAGTTACCACTTTCTCTAGTCCATCCCACTCGATACTTTCATATCCTAGTCTACTATCTAAGGAAATACCAAATAATATCTATTATCGTAACCCTTGTTTATTTCCTACTTAATTACCCGCTATTTTAAAATATTCATAATGCCTTATGCGTAATACGCCTCATTTAAAATGGAAGGAAGATGTGTATATTTCTCATATCATAACCCTATAACATAAAATAATTTGTCAGCATTAAAACAGTCACTCCAATTTAATAATTATGCGTTTATTTAGCAAAATCGATTTTTCTAACCATTTAAATTCATCTTAAAAATTCTTATTTCTCGCCCCCGAAACTTAAATAAAATGAATACCCTTATGTTTATTAAGTAAAAATACCAATATTTGAAATATAATATAAAAACCCTAGGTAAACCCACTAATCGATGATGATTATGTGTGATTAAAAAACGCTGTGTTTTGACATATCAAACACAGCGAAGATTGTAATATTAACGAACTAATGTCTCTGATTGCGCTAACCACTCATATTGGCCAAAAACGTCGCGCCCCTTGAGCCAACGTTGCAACATATCCAACATTAACATCACACTGACATCTTGTTTGACCTTAGTACTGTGATTACTTGGCATATAACGTACACGCTGGGCATAGCTTTTTTCGGATGTATATAATGCTAATGATAGACAGCCATCGTTAGCGCCTCCAACCGCTAAACCAATATGTGCTTTTTCTTGTTTAGCGACCTCACTAGCATGGCCTATCAGTGCTAATAAACTCTGGTCTTCTTGTTGGTTTATCACTTTACAGCCATTGAGTGGGGCCGATACTGCATTTAAAGTCCAATTGAGTAAACCTGCGCTAAACTCTTCACAAATAGCAATCCTAAGCTGTTTTTCATTTAACTCACGGCATATCACGCTAGGTAAGCCTTCAATACCCTCAAAAACTACATTTTCACCAACACCTTCTTTGATCACTTGCCATTGCGCTAACATTTCCTCTTTCAATGTTGCAGGCCCTGTGAGTTTCAATTCAATAATAGGCATAGAGGAGCGGTATCCAAGTACACAGCCTTCCGGAAGAGCGAGTGAATCAAATTGCTTAGCTAAACTACTCTCACTTCGTCCAAAACTGGCTAAACGTAGGCATAACGGGGGTTCGTTCAATGGATATCGTTGGCGTAATCTTGGCAAAATTTGATCATGTACCATCACTTTAAACTCTGAAGGTACGCCAGACGTAAAAAATAACCAACAACCATTGAGCTCCATGGCAAAACCACATGCCGTACCAATCGGGTTATCCACCAATTCGGCACCTTCCGGTAACAGCGCTTGCTTACGATTCGTTTCTGGCATTACCCATTCTCTGGAAGCAAAATAGCGTTCCATAACCGTAATCCATTCAGCATGCTCAACTAAGGGCACCCCAGCAGCCGTTGCTGCCGCCAAAGTACTTAAATCATCACGAGTTGGTCCTAGTCCACCATTAACGATCAGAATATCTGCATGTTGACTTCGCGCTTGTAAAGTGTGTACTAGGTCGTTCAGATTATCACCAACTGTCGTTCGCCCACTCAGTGGGAAGCCTTCTTGAAAAAAGCAATCAGATAACCAAGCTGCGTTAGTATCAATAATTTGCCCATGCAGTACCTCATCTCCGGTACTTAACATCTCTACAATTAGCATCCATAAGCTCCAGTTTGCGAATGTTTAATGATTTTCCATTAAGCTACCCTATATTGGCATTCGCTAAAATAAATATTTGAGATAACTTCGTTAAATTTACTCATTCCTCTATTTTTCTTTGGTATGACTTTTTATTACTCACTCATAGAGGCGCTAACTAATTGCTATACAATGCATTTAATAGATGAATTTATCTAAAATTTTTGTATATTAACTAAGTGAAATTAAGGAATTTAACGTTGTTATTAAAAAAGGATATACTTATATGAATCCACCTAAAAGCCGCCTCACTCATTTACTCATTTGCATCGGAGCATTTGTCGCTTGGTTTTTTTCTTCATTCATTATACTGTTGATGCCTAATGCACTTTTGTTACTGCAATCCCAATATGCTATCCCCGCTATATCATTGCTATTACTGTTGCCTTGCGCCTTAGTTTGTTGGTTTTTTTACCAAAATAGCTTCAAACTTATGCCTATCGGTAAAACCAATTTAAATGAATTAAAACTCCCCATCTTGGCTATATTTGGCTTAGAACCTATCCCAATAGGATTTTATTCCAGACAATGATGGCACAGGCAAGATGCAGCATTGCCTCATAATTCTCGACCTTCTTCTCCCAACGAGTCAGGACACGACGGTAGCGATTCATCCAACTGTGTGTTCTCTCTACAACCCAGCGGTGGGCCTTAAAATCCGTGTTTTTGATGGCTTCTGATTCATCCTTCCGTGACTGGATATGAGGTTCATAGCGACGACTTTTCAGATACGCTCCCAACCATTCCGCTTCATACCCTTTGTCCATGCACAACCGGAGCCTCTTGCCCGGTCTGCCCGTCTGGAGGGCATCGAGCGTATCCGCAACCAGCTTTATGTCGTGCGTATTTGCTCCAGCGACAACCAGTGCAAGCGGAAGCCCGTTCCCGTCAGTCATCAGACTGCGCTTTACGCCCCGTTTCCCTCGGTCTGTTGGGTTCTTGCCTGTTTTTTTGAGCCTGCCAGCGGTGATTTGGTCATACAACCATCCATCGACAGCCACGACCAGTCAATAGCGTCCAACTGTTCGCAAGCAAGCAACCCGTTTTGCCAGAAGCGTTCAAATACGCCAGCATCCCGCCACTCCTGAAATCGGCGATGAGCAGAGCTTGACGAGCATATACCGGTGGCATTTAGCGCATTCCACTGGCAACCCGTCCTGAGTACGAAGAAAATGGCGTTCATTGCAGCGCGATTATCAACCCGCTTGCGGTGCGTACCCAGCGGGTGTTGAGTTCTATGCTCCGGGATGAGAGGAGCCATTTTCTCCCAGAGTTCATCACTGATTTGCCACTTATTACCTACCATACGTTGCCCTCATAAATTATCATTATGTATTATCTGACAATTCCTTTTGGGATAGGTTCTTAATATTTCTCAATATGCTATTGGGAGCACAAGAAGAGTGGCTTGAAAGTATCAGTCACATGACTGGCTTTGCCTTTTTTCTCTATGTAATAACGATTATTATCGCAGCCCCGATTAGCGAAGAAATTATATTTAGAGGCTTTTTACTTAATGCGGGCATGTGGTATGGCACGGCTGGAAAATGGATAGCCATTATCGCTTCTTCATTTTTATTTGCTTCAATACACTCACAGTATCAATCTGTAAATACCCTTATTACTATCTTTATAATGGGCGCTATTTTATGCCATGTAAGGATCAGCACTCGCTCATTAATTGCACCAATATTACTCCACGCTTTAAATAACACGATTGCGACTATATTCATATTTGCAATGTCATTTTAGTAGTGGTAATTCGCCAGCGCTTCCGGTAAAGTTTGCCGCCTTTTCGGCGAGTAATTAAAGCATTGGGGGCAAAATGTTTATTGGTTTTGACTACGGAACATCAAACTGCGCGGTCGCAATTATGGATAAGGGAAAGCCTACACTGTTACCATTAGAAGGTGATAGTGCTTATATTCCGTCAACCCTTTGCGCGCCAACTCGAGAATCTGTTTCTGAACATTTATTCCGTCATCTTAATATATTACCGTCAGATGAAGTGGGCGAACAAATACTGAGGCGTTCCATCGCATATAACCGTGAAGAAGGGATTGAACTACTTCCTGAGGATATTGTTTTTGGCCAAGCAGCATTAGAGCTATACCTAAAAGATCCTCGCGATGTCTATTATGTCAAGTCACCAAAATCCTTTCTTGGTGCTTCAGGCCTTCACGAAGTGCAACTCAGTTTCTTTGAAGATTTAGTGTGCGCCATGATGGCGAATATTAAACAAAAAGCCGAACTGCATTTACAACACACAATTACTGATACTGTCATTGGCCGCCCAATTAACTTTCATGGCCGTGGTGGTGAATTAGCTAATCAGCAAGCTGAAGCTATTCTTATTAAAGCCGCAAAACGCGCTGGGTTTAAAAATATTGCCTTTCAATTTGAGCCAGTTGCCGCTGGGCTTGAATATGAAGCGGCTTTAACGCAAGACCAAACTATATTAGTTGTCGATATCGGTGGAGGCACAACCGACTGTTCACTGATCAATATGGGGCCAAGTTATCAAGGTAAAACCGACCGAACAGCAAGTCTATTAGCTCACACCGGTCAACGTATTGGAGGTAACGACCTTGATATTTATTTGGCTTTAAAACAATTAATGGACTCATTTGGTATGAGCAGCCAAACAGTATCTGGAATTAAAATGCCGATAAGCCAGTTTTGGAATCCTATCGCGATTAATAATGTGGAAGCACAAAAAGAATTTTATGCAAAACAGAATTTAACAGCGCTCAATCGATTACGCCAAGAGGCACAAGAGCCTGAAAAATTGCTGCGTCTTATTGAGGTTTATAATGAAACCCTTGGCTATCGCTTAGTGCGCCGCGCTGAAGAAGCGAAAATTGCTTTATCAGACAGTGAAAATTACTTGGCTCATATTGAATTAATGAATGAGACTCTCGAAATTAATATTCACCGTGACCAGATGGTAGAGGCTATCGAATCACCAAAAAGTAAAATGATAGAGCTGGTTAAAGAAGCCGTGACACAAGGTGGTGTGCAACCAAACGCGATATTTATGACAGGAGGCTCTGCCCAATCCCCCGTCCTATGTCAGGCCATAAAACAAGAATTACCCAATATTCCTATTGTCCGAGGCAATGATTTTGGCTCAGTCACCGCTGGCCTCACCCGTTGGGCTGAGATCTGCTTTAGATAATCGATACAAACGCCGTATGCCATACGGCGTTTTTTCTTTGCATAATAACTTAGATTACGTTTGGTTATCTTGGTGAACCGCTACATACCGCTGATAACGAGAAGGTTTCAACTTCGTCAAATCCACCAATACCAAGCCATCAATACAATTGTTGAAAGCAGGGTCGGTTCCAAAATCAATAAACTGTACGCCACCCGGCTCACATAGCTCGGTGTATTGCTTATATAAGGTTGGAATCGAACAGCCAATATTATTCAACAGACTTTTTAGCTTAACTAAATCTTCGTGATAATTATTCCCTGAAAACTGTGCTAATACCTGTGGTAATGAGGCAGGATACGGCTGGCGAGACTGTGCCAACGAATGATCCGCTGAGAAATAGAGGCGATAAAACGTAATTAATAGATCACGAGCGGCAATTGGCATCGTACCCGATATCGAAACAGGCCCAAATAAGTAACGATATTGCGGGTATTTTGCAAGATAAGCGCCAATACCTAACCAAAGATAGTCAAGACCACGCTTACCCCAATAAGTAGGTTGAATAAAACTACGGCCTAATTCAATCCCTTGCTCAAGTATCGGTAGCATCTCTTTATCGTAATGAAATAACGTATAACTGTAGATACTTTCGATGCCCTTTTTCTTCAACTGCTCGGCAGTAGGAATAAATCGATAAGCGCCAACAATTTCTAATGCATCTTCATCCCATAAAACGAGATGATAATAGTCATCATCATAGCTATCTAAGTCGCGCCGCCTTCCTGAACCCTCACCGACAGCACGAAAAGCAATTTCACGTAATCGACCTAATTCACGTAAGATAGGCGTTCTATCCTCATCTTTTCTACGATACAGAAAAATCGCCTTACCATCTGGGGCTGTGCCTAACCGCTCACACGCCATCAATGCTTTTTTCAATTCTAAGCGATCTTCCGGTAATGCAATGGCAGATTCACTGGTAAAAAGCCCTTTTTTTCCTTGCCCAAGAAGATAAACATGGCGGCGAAAACGTTCTGCGAGATCATGCGATCGAGTATGCCCATCATGCCAATGAGTAAATGGGATACGGCCACCAATTCGAATTTTTATTCTGCCATCACGCTGCTTAAACATTTCTCGTACGAGCAATAATGTCGATAATGGACGGTATATTAATGAGGTTAAATAAAATAGAGGGCTATTACGACCAGTAACGTGAATAGGTACAATTGGCGCACGAGCTTTGGCCGCTAAACGTAAAAAACCAGTATGCCAATGACCATCCCGGATCCCTTTCGCACTTAATCGGGAAACTTCACCAGCAGGAAATAAAATCAAAGCCCCTTGCTTATTTAAATGCTCTTGCATTGCCTCAATTTGTTTGCGGCTAGTGCGATTCCCCATATTATCAACAGGAACAAATAAGCTACTCAGTGGCTCAATATAATTCAAAAACTGATTTGCTACGATTTTAACATCTGGGCGAATTGTCGCGACCGTACGTAATATTGCTAAACCATCCAAAGAGCCTATCGGGTGATTAGCAACTAATACAAGAGGACCTTGAGAGGGAATATTTTCTAAATCGCCATCAACTAACTCACAACGAATATTAAAGTACTCGACGATTTGCTCAACCAGATCTAAACCTTTTAGGTGAGGATAATTTTCAGAAAATTGTTTAAATTCTTTTTCAAATAGCAGGAACTTTAGTAAATTCCGTTTCCAAGCGGGAGGCGCTCGGTCTGGGAATACATCTTGTAGCAAAGCATCCAAACTAAACATCTTAATTGTCTCCTAGTTTAGCTATTGCAAACCTAAGCTAGAACAATGGCAGTAGCGTGTCAATTTAATGACAAAACGGTTAAACTCATCCAATAATGACAATATCCCTATCTTATGAGTTACAAATAAAAAACATAATATATTCAATTAATTAATATTCTATAAATACAACACAGCTCAATTATGGATAAACCTTGATCCTACCACAACTATATATAGCTTAACCCTACGTTTTATGACCTTTTTAATCTATTTTGATATTTTTATTATCATACTCAATCAAAAATATTCACTCGTCATATTCTGATAATGAACTAATTTGATTAGTTTATCCTTGATTAAAAATTTACAGAGTATTTTTTATAAAAATAAAGTAGATTACGCTATAAGATGAGGATGAAAAATAGTATTAATTTACCGCTGTTATTAGTAAACGACAAATAACAGCGATTTTATTGTTGGCAGTAACTTTACTTAGCAAATAATTCAATCAGGCAAAAGTCACTCTTTGGTTGAGTGACAAGGTTATATTGCAAAGAATTTCCATCATTTTCCACCAATAATGTTTCAAATTCTTTTAAAGTATGCGAGTTCAAACCAATGGTAACGCCAAGCTCGCCACTAGCATTAAATATTAATACCCTGTCAGCATCACTTATCCACTGCGTCACATTGTGTGTATTGAACCATTGCAGACGAGCGATGTACTTATCAGGGTTATAGATAAGATTGAAATCGCGAATAGCCTCACCTAATAGCTCAGCATACACATCACTTTCACCATGAAATGCAAAAAATTGTTTTTGACGGAGTGTTACAGGAGAATTTTTATCCACCTGCAAGGTTAGCCCTTCTCCGCCATCTAATACACCAATAATCCGTTTCCTACTCGGAAAATAAGAAAAGGCTCCAGCCGCTTTCACATCGGCAATAGAAACTCGCCAATCAAAATCGGTTAATCCTACACCGTGACTACGCGCAATTTCTAAAGTAAAACCTTGCCCATTTTTCCATGGCATTTTTTGGTAGTTTTTCGCTGTTAACACTCGGATCATGGTTTAAATCAACCTTTAAGTAATCGTGTCAGTTTAGTCAGTAAACATATACTAAAAGGGAAAACTCCTCCAGTATCAGAGTCAAAATCATATCGTGTTAACCGACTTATCGGAGATGAGCGAAAAAGCCTCCTTGCTTAATTGAAATACCATGACTGACTTCATTATCACTGACTCATTTTAGGGAGAGTGGATATTTTTTTACGCGATAACAAAGCCACAACTTAATGTAGCACCTTCAATCTTTCCACATATCGTCCAACGAACAACCCAATAAACATGATCCCCAACGCGATCAAAAACGTAGTGATAAATAATACCCACAAATTCTGATACACATAAGGTTGCACAATCCCATAAGCAAAGATTAGCAAAGGGAAATGCAGAATATAGATCGTATAAGAGCTCGGCGTTAATTGTTTACCAGGTAAATAAAAACGAACGCGGTGAAAACTCATCAAATAAAATAAATAGCAGAAACTAATGCCACACAAAGTGCCATACAACGCCAACAAATATTTTTGCTTGTCGAAACTGAATGGAAAATAAAAAACGCCAACCACAGCTAATGTCAATAGTGTTAAAGCAATCAAGCTAAAACTGGTAATGAGCGTTTTTCGTTTTAATTGATACTGGTGATTATGAAGCAGTGCAGCAATCACACCACAACACCAAATTAAGGCATACAAGAAAAAAGTATAATTCAATACACTAAGAGTGAGTAATAATAGAATACCGATAATCGTACACCAACGCTGATTAGGCATCATAAATAAGGCAAACAGTGTATAGAACCAAACCTCAAATGGTAATGACCAAAATGCAAAGTTACTTGGTGGAGTATCTGTAATAAAGCCGTTGATAAACAACAATACTCCCACAAAGCTCTTAACATCCAGCGCCATTCTCGCCTGAGTCATCGTATCGCTAATAATATTAATGTCACGGCTACCACTAGCAAAAAAATAGGGAGAGATAAAATATAAAAGTAGTAAGACAAAACAGCCTAAATAAAAAGGCGGCAAAATACGATTTAACCGTGAAGTTGCATAGCGCCTTACTTTAAAGTAAGTATTTCGTTGAATATTGTAGCTAACCGACTTACAAATCAAAAAACCACTTAACGCAAAAAAAGCCATGACACAGCTATGACCAAATAAATATAGCGGCAGCATCACGATAGGCCATACTGGATATAAAAAGACTAAATATGCATGCCCAAATAATACTGTCGCGGTACAAAATCCCCTTAACATATCCAATTGTTCAGAAACATTTGGGTCAATCGGTGCAAAACGTTGGAATAATTTATTAGAGATCATCGGTATTAATGCGCCTGTGTTGAAAGTGAGCGAGGCACAAACTGCAACACGTTATCGCTGTACCACTGGGATTGCCCTTCCGGACTAAAAGGAAGGTTTTGATATTTTCCTTTCAACCAATCCTCAATATTATCGGCATAATGACGACTTGCAGGATTGGCAGACTGCCCCGCATTATTCATTACCCATACTGGATCTTGTTGGCTGAAATCAACAATTAAGCGCATTGCAGGGATCAACAAAGTATCAAAATTATCGCCCATACTATAGCTGGAAATATTGACCGTATTGAGATTTCCACCCGCTGGATAAGGGCCTCGATTCAAATAGCTATCGAGTCGATCAATCGTCCTGCGTTGTTCTTTTGGAAGATATTCCGCCATTTGTGATGACAAGCTATTCCATTGATAGCGGTGTAATTTCCCCCACTGCCAACGTGAATAATTTTTGCCAAATTGCTTTTCACCTTGTTGGTTAGCCAGTGCTAATGAATAGGCAATGATTTTCGCTTTACCGCTACGAGCCGGGTCCGATTTTTGCCAAAAAGGACTCGCATTGGCACTTTTGTCATCTTGCCAAAGCAGATGCTCAGCTTGCGCTGAATAAGATTTGGAGCTTTCAACAAACGCCTTCCACGCCTGCGGTGAATCGACGAAGCGATCTGCAAATAATTGTTGGCTGAACTGAGCTAAAAATAAGTTATACAGCGCCGCACCAGCACTATCGGCATGCAGGTAACCATCAAATGCCAACAAGCGTTGTTGAGCTAGCCTCGCTTGTTGTTGTTCTGATTGTGGGAGTTGAGCGATCGCGTTTTGTAATGCAGGGTCTCTGAGATAAACCTGTAACTTCGTCACCATAGGGTCGAATTGATCATACTGCATCTGCTGCATGCTATCTAAATTATGTCGATCCGTTGCATTCAATAGCGCTGAAATTCGTTCAAAACGTTCTGGGTGCGCCCATGTTTGAGAAAAATTAACAGGATAGCCCTTCTCTACAACTCGCTGATTTGCAGTCGCCAACCAACCTTTTCGAGTTTTAATTGAGGTTGGATAATGCTGATTAGACACCCTGCCGATCCAATCATATTCCCCTTCCCATGCCGGAGAGGGAAATAACCCAAGCCCTTTTTTGCGCAATGGATAACTTCCCGTTAATTGCCAGCCAATTTGTTGCTTATCGGCGAACAGCATATTAACGGAGATCACGCTAATTTCTTTTGCTAATTTAATGGCTTGGGAAACACTCTTTTGTTTAGGTAGATCCATTAACGCATCGATACTAATATCATCGGTAGCGGGCAGTAGGCTACTAAAGGCGATCCCGTATTGCGTTCTGACCTCAAGGGGTTGCAGCAAATAACTGCGCTCTTTCAGCGACTCATTTAGCAACACACCATGTTGCGTATGATAGACATTTTCGACTCTATCGGGGCGACCTTTTACATGAAACACGGTTTGAGTTTGCTTTACCGGATACCATTGCTGTTGATAGAGATATTCAAATCCATTGTCCGTTTCTCTGATCTGCTCCAAAAATAGATCCTGATTATCCGCCATCACCATGGTATATCCCCACGCCAGATCAGGGGCTGCACCTAATACAATCGCGGGGATCCCTGAGATCGCCGCACCAGCCATAGATAGCTCAGGAGTTTCAATCTGAATAAAACTCCATAAAGAAGGTAAGCCGATTGGAAGGTGGGTATCATTAGCCAGTAATGTACCATTGTGTTGTGTGAGATCTGCGGTTACAGCCCAGTTATTGGATGCCATAACATCATGTAAATGAATATTTTTTAGAGATTGGCTAGCAAGTGTTAACTGGTCGATGTCTTGTTTAAACGGTTCTAAATTTAGCCCTTGCAATTTCTTTGCTTCTTGGTGAGGAAGAGGCTCATCAGGATAAGTTGGAAATAGCCAAGGTAGCATATCAGCCCCCAACTGCTGAGCAACGATTAAGCTATCAATCTCTTCATGCAGGTTTCCCGCCAAGCCGAAATTAGCGAGAGATAGAATTAAAATTGCATCATCGGGGCGCCATTTCGGAACAACATAATCTGCCGCTGATAAATCCATTGGTAGTTTATCTTGATGATTATCTAACCAAAGATTGACACCATTGGCATAAGCTTCAAGATAACGACGATTTTGTGGACTGACATTTCGATATAAAATAGTCGTCGCTTCACGAAAACCCATTTTGCGCATAAAACTATCAATGCCAACGGCCGGTTCGCCCAGGTATTCTGCTAAACGACCTTCTGCCGTGAGGCGCATCAGCTCCATATGGCTAATGCGTTCTGATGCATGAATATAACCCCATGTTAAATAAACGTCTTCAAGGTTTTGCCCTTTGATTAAAGGAACGCCCATTTGGTTATAACGTACAGTAGTGGGGGCTTTTAACCCTGCAAGAACCACTTGTCCTTCTGTTTTAGGGAGGGTATCAGCATAGTAGTTATTGAGTAAGCTGTGACAGCCAGATAGCAATAGTACCCCGCTGATAATACAAGATAAAAACAGTCCTTTGCGTTCCATCTATTGCCCCATATATCAGAACTACCACCAAAGAATTTCTCATTATAGGCATGACCTAAAGTTAAATTAAATAAGGGGATTCTTATCGTGGTATAGGGGGATTTATCTTCCACTAGCTTCAATGATGATGAATAACGTTTTATCTATTTTTGCTGATATACAGATAAGTTAAGGACGTTGAGTAATGGATATGTATAGACAACGAATGGAAAATTGAAACTTTCACAACAATACTCGAAAAAATATGTTTGCTTCGTTTAATATGACGCTAAACACGTTACCCGCACACGAGTATCTTACTTGCTAACCACAGAATGTTGGTTAGTTCTGACCTATCAGTTAATTTTACAATTATTATTAGCTTCTACGACCTTACACAATATTTACACTGGAATTTTTGAATTCTGAAAACGTTGTCAATGCTTATCAGCTGACTTAATTTTCCGTATAATCCGTTGTTTTTCTTTGCTTATTTTCTTAAAACGATTTGGCGATTACCAATAATCCATACAAATATCGTCAAACTAAATTTTTGTCGTCTTACAAACCATTTTTCTATAGCGAATTTGCAAAATAAGGTAGATTCAAAATCAAACATCAATGTATTTTTATAGATGTAATGTTATTCTGATTAGGTTACAGACGATCTGTCCACTCCCCATTAATCGTGATGCTGGTGGGCTCACCAACATCATTAACTTTAGTATGCCTTACAAGGCAACATTAACTTGTATTGTATAAGTGATCTACTTTTAATCTTTTTCTGCATCATTGAACCACTTAGGCATAGGGTTTTCATCTATAGATAACTTGATAAAAGAATCATCGCCGTTTTGATTCTTTATACATCTTATTTCTTCAAACCCCCATTTTCCATTTCTATCAGAATAATAGACAGTATACTTATCAGCATGAAAACCAAAATATCTTTCTCGCGAATTCAGATAATAAGTGCAACGCTCGGTCATGTTAGATGGAAGGACGGTTAGCTACTGATAAGCTATCCTGCTCTTCCGACCAAAGATGAGCGAGTAAGTATGAAGTATCAGCAACTAACCGAAGGACAACGATACCAGATATCGATACTGCGTGAGGATAATTTATCCTGCCATGAGATAGGTATCCGTATCGGTGTAAGCAAGTCCACGGTCTCCCGTGAACTGAGGCGTAACACTTCAGATACTGGTTATAACCCACAACAGGCACACCAGAAGTGCTGTGATAGGCGGCTGTCATCTGCCAAAAGGACAATTCCTCAGCAGACCATAGATTTCGTGATATTTGCTCTGGAGTGGAAGTGGAGTCCTGAGCAAATAAGTGCAATTGGCAGCATTATTGGTCTTAGCGTCAGCCATGAATGGATTTACCAGTATATCTATGCGGATAAGCGTAGCGGTGGCGAGTTGTACAGGCATCTTAGGCAGGGCAAACGGCGATATCGTAAGGGCTACGGGCAGAAACGAGGGCGCATCCCTGATGCGGTATCCATTGAGCTACGGCCGTCAGTCGTCGAGACCGTAGCCGTCTGGGGGACTGGGAGGCCGATTTGGTGCAGGGTAAACAGGGCACTGGTGCTATCGTGACACTGGCAGAACGCAAAAGCCGTATTTACCTGACAAAAAAGGTGTTTTCAAAGGATGCGGTGGAAGTCAGTAAGGCCATTATCTCACTGCTGAGTGAGTATCAGGATGTATGTCACACAATAACGTTCGATAACGGTCTAGAGTTTAGTGAGCACAAGGCGATAGCAGAAGCACTGAACGCAGATACGTACTTTGCCCATCCGTATGCCTCGCATGAGCGTGGGCTGAACGAGAATACGAATGGGTTGTTAAGACAGTTTATCCCGAAAGGAACAGACCTGCGGACAGTGACAGAAGAAGACTTACAACGCTATCAGGGAGCGTTGAACAGCAGGCCACGCAAGTGTCTGGGGTTCAGACAACCTTCGGTGGTGTTTGCGGAGCTAAGAAAGGCGGCTTAGCGTTGCACTTCGGACTTGAATCCGCCTCTTTAGGATTACTTATTTTCCTCTGCCCACAATATGCTGAGGTTTTCCACTCAAAATTTGTAGCAAAATCAAGTGATAACACCATGAAATTGCCCATCCATATTGGGGCCAAAGTTAATGTAATTGAAGTAATGCCGATAAGAAGTAAGTTTGAGCCAAGCGTAATAGGCAGAACGACTTGTTTTCATTAAATTGCAGAGCTTCAGCACGGGAAACTGTGAAGATAATTGCTTAATCGTTTTAAACGCTACTTGGTTTCCTTTAGCAGGAGGGCGCTGGCTTTTTTAGGATTTCTTTCTCCATCCTAAGTTCTTTAATTTCCTTTCGAAGCCTTAATTAATAGCTCAGCTCTATCATCTGAATTCAAGCTGTTACCCGATTGCTCAGCGTCGAATTTTGCTTTCCAGTTATAAAATAATTTATCGGTGATCCCTAAAGAAGCTGCCGCTTTTGGCACGCTATAGCCTGGCTCGGTGACTGATGCGACCGCCTCTTGCTTAAACTCAGTAGTATAAATTCTGTTTGTTCGTTTTTTCATTTTACACCTCAATAATTGGATTATATTCCATTATTAAAGTGTCTTGTTTTATTAAAGCAGAACACTAGCATAGGAAATATTAAAACAAAACACATCACAAGATAAGGATGGCCTTATGACCACTTTTTATTGGTCGCGTGCCAATCACGAGCAACTTTCTCAACGGTATTGAATTCCTTTTGCTGCTCTTCCTTTAATTCTTTCTTGTGTTCGCGTGGATAAATACCTAAAGTAACTTGCTTTCTGGCTGCATCTCTTCTTTCTCTGGCATCTGCTAAAGAGATCTCAGGGTATACACCAAAAGCCATCAAATGTTGTTTACCGCCAAAGCGAAAACGGAAACGGAAACGGAAACGGAAACGGAAACGCCAGTATTTAGAACCATTGGGGTGAATATACAGAAACAAGCCATCACTGTCTGTCAGTGTGTAAGCTTTCTCGTCTGGTTTAGCTGCACGAACTTTCGTATCAGTTAATGCCATATTTTTTGTTCTCTTCCCCCCAGACTGGGTATATATACGAGATATCTCAGATGATTTCGCGTTACATAGATAACTACGTGCCTACGCTACAGGATGCGCCTGCATGTACTATCATTAGCAATGCCATCAATAATGCATAATAAATATTATCGAAGCGACAGATATACTCACAAGGAGGCTAATACGGGTTGGCCTGGATTGACATTCATTGACTAAAAATGCGAGGAAAGCCTTGCGGATACTGGATTTCAGGCACAAAAAAAGACGCCGGTTGACGTCTCTTGATGTTCTTATGGTGCCGAAGGCCGGACTCGAACCGGCACACCCGAAGGCGGTTGATTTTGAATCAACTGCGTCTACCAATTCCGCCACTCCGGCACGAAGTGATGTGTTTCTTGGAAAACGTGGCTATTATACTTGCCTTGTCTCGACTAGCAACATTTATCTTGATTATTCAGTTTGTTCGATTAAAAAAAAAGCATGTTGCTTAATATCTCCCTGATTGATATACCGTCCTGCTTTCTAAAATTGAATAACTACTCTCTCTATTAGCCATTTAATGCTTTTTGCTTAATGATCAGCCTAGACATATGTTACTTTAGTCAAATATTTGATTTAATCATTTGCTTCATCAAGGCTGCTGGCGACTTCATACGATTTTTGCTAGCGTATGCACATTGTTGAATTAGTAAAGGTATTTATACATGGGTTTTATAGGCTGGATAGCGACTGGCGTAGTTATTGGCATCCTAATAGGTGCATTAATGAAGGTCTTCGCTAAGAAAAAATAACCTTGGTCTGCTCGACCATCTGCAAAATTACCTATCGGCTGGCTCCTAAACATGAAGAGATCGTTTCTAAAAATTCTGTCAGTGTCTGCATTGTCTCTCGCATTAGCAGCTTGCTCAACGACGACAGAAAAACAACCTAAGTTTTTACAAGGCAATAATGACGCTGAGTCGAATGACTGGCGAGTGTTTGAAGGCGATAGAAGAACCTATGAGCGGGTTGCGAAGATTGTCGATCTGTATGCAAATCGCATTTTTAACGAAAGCGATGCTCGGGGCATGGCAATCATTGTTATTGATAATAACCAAACACTATCACGCTATTATGGGGAAACCGCCCCCGGAAATGGTAAAAAACCGGGCCCTCATTCGCTAGTTAGGATTGCCTCTATCACTAAGTTAATGACCAGTGAAATCTTAATTAAGCTGGAGCAGGATAAAAAATTACTGATAACGGATCCTCTACAACAATACAGTTATCATGGCGTCACTGTACCTGATAATAGTAGTGGCCACCCTATCCGTTTATACCATTTAGCAAGCCATACCAGCGGATTACCACGTGAGCAGCCGGGGGGGAAATGGGGTAGACCTGTTTTTATTTGGCCAACGCAGGATAATCGTTGGAACTGGCTAAAAAATGGTAAACTCGATGCGACACCGGGAACCGAAGCTGCTTACTCAAACCTTGCTTATGATCTGCTTGCTGATGCAATGGTTAAAGCATCGGGGCAGTCCTATCCACAGTTGTTCAGTCGTTATGTAACTTCTCCAGCCAAAATGACCGAAACAACCTATACGCCTAACGCCTCTCAATGCGCAAGGTTGATGGAAGGCACTAAGCCAAGCCCATGCCATAACACGTTAGCGGCGGCAGGAAGCGGTGGTGTCTATTCTACGCCTGCGGATATGCAAAAGTGGATGCAGCAATTTTTATCGACGGATAAAAACCTAAGAAAAGCCACAGCAGCACGTGAGCAAGGTATTTACTTCCCAAGAGAAAAATTACTTGATGTCAAAGGCATGGATGTTGCAGGTCATGCGGATGGTATTGGCCTTGGCTGGGTTTATATGAAGCCACAAAATGGTCGGCCGGGGATTTATCAGAAAACGGGTGGTGGAGGTGGGTTTAATAGCTATATGGCGATGATCCCACAACAAAATATCGGCGTTTTTGTGGTGATGACCCGCAAAGACAGCAGTAAGTTTAGTAAGTTAACCGTGGGGGTTAATGATATGGTGGCCGCTCTATCGGCTAACCATGCGTATGGAAAACATTGAAAGCGTACCGCCGACGCAATGAATGCACTGGCGAGTTATGCCCCAACCCTAAGACACTATTTTATTCAACTTGTTGTCCTTAAATTAGCAATGGGTTGATAAATAACCATTTGTTGTCATTGCTAAACAGCAAATTTTCTCAACTGTTACCGAGCGATTTTGGTCGGTAACAGTCCTTGCAGCGCTAAAAAAGCCAGATGCGCTTAACTTTTATCCTTTGTTATCGCCAACCATAATGTATTGAATGCACGGCGAGTGATACTAACTCTAAATGCCCTTAAATTAGCAATAGGTTGATAAATAACTGCGTGTTGTCATTGCCAAACAGCAAATTTTCTCGACTATTACCGAGCGATTTTGGTCGGTAACAGTGCTTACCCGCTTAATTTTTATCCTTTGTGATCACGATAATAACCAGTAAGAACCTATTTAATAGAGTGACAGCACGCATCACGGCACAAATCTTTTTATATTATATTGATGGCTTATTAATACTGTTCTTACTGTATAACTATCAATCATTGGTTTTTGCAAGCACCAAGACATATTCATCGCAATACTAGTGACATAAACAATTCAAGGAGAGAATTTTATGTCATCAATTATTATTAAAACGCATGGTGAGAAAGGGTTGCTGCAAATGCGAGATGGCACTTTTGCGAAAGTGACTAACGCCAATTGCCATGCGCTGCTAGCGGATAAAATTAAAGGCATAAAACAGAGCCCTTCGCTTATAAAACTATGTAGTTGTCATAGTGCTGAAGGGGGGCGATTCTCAAATGCACAAGTCATGGCCAATCAATTAAAACTCCCTGTAATGGGGTTTTATGGCATCACGCACGAGAATATCGTGAAAGCAGCTACTGGCAATAAAAAAGCACACCCTATTTTCCATCCTCAAGAAAATAAATTAAATGCCAAAATAAGTGAGCTAGGTAATCGATTTATTGGTAACTTACTCAAAATTAGAATTTTTATTACTCATCCAACTCTCCCTGAGCCTTTCAAGTATTGATTGGTTTAATACAAATAAATAAGCCACCGCATTATTCAATACGATGGCTTATTGGAATATTATCGATTTTAAAATTGGCTTACTTACGTTTCACCAGCAAGACAATACTGACCCCAAGGAATAGGACGCTTGGTAGTAACGCCGCAATAATAGGCGGTATGGAGTAGACCAAACTCCACTTACCAAACCCTTCATTTAGGACATAAAACAGGAAGCCACCAACAATCCCAGAGACGACACGTACCCCCATCGGTACAGTACGTAATGGACCGAAGATAAATGAAACGGCCATAAACATCATCACTGCTGCGGATAGAGGCGCTAAGATCTTTTTCCACATACTCAATTCATAGACTGCGGCTACCTGCCCACTCTCTTTTAAGTAAGCGATATATTGATAAAGCCCGCGAATCGAAAGGGAGTCTGCACTCAAGGAAACGATACCGAGTTTTTCGGGTGTCAGGTTCGTTTTCCACTCATAAGTTAAGCGCTGGGAGCCCGTAATTTTTTTCTCACTACTTAAAATAGACTCATCAACTTGAGACAACACCCACAATTGATTGTCTTTGTCATAAGCGCCGCTTGAAGCAAACATCACCGATGTTAACTTATGCTGCTCATTAAAGCGGTAGATAGACACTTCTTGAATCGATGTGGTATCAGAGACGCGTTGAATATGAATAAAATCAGGGCCATCTTTCGCCCACATCCCTTCATCTGTCACAACTAATGAGTTACCCACAATTTTTTCTGCGCGATAATTTCTCGCCCATTGATCTGCGCTTGGGGCAACCCATTCGCCAATCAACATCGCCACAATAACCAGAGGGATCGCTGTTTTCATCACGGACAGTGCAATTTGCAAGCGTGTAAAGCCAGAAGCTTGCATAACCACCAGCTCACTACGTGATGCTAAAGCACCTAACCCTAGTAACGCTCCGAGCAGCGCCGCCATCGGAAAGAAAATATCGATATCTTTTGGGATCGTTAATAACGTAAATACCCCAGCGCCTAGGGTCGTATATTCACCATCACCAACTTTACGTAGTTGCTCGACAAATTTGATGATCCCTGAAAGGGACACCAACATAAACAAGGTCATTAAAATAGAGTTGAGGATGGTTCGTCCAATGTACCTGTCTAAAACACCAAACATCAGGCAGCCCCTCTATTAAATTTGACGCGTAAACGGCGCATTGGCACGGTATTCCATACGTTTAGGATAATCGCTAAAGCCAGATACCCTAAGTTAACTGCCCACATTGCATATTTCGGATCGACATCCCCTTTTTCTGCGCTATTACGCAATGTACTTTGTAATAGGAAGAAAATAAGATACAGCAACATGGCTGGCAGCATGCTCAATACCCGCCCTTGACGAGGGTTCACTTCACTCAGCGGCACTACCATTAATGCCATCACCACCACCGAGAAGACAATCGTCAAACGCCAATGGAATTCTGCATTGGAATCAAAGTCATTCGCCTTCCATAACTGAAGCATATTTTTTTGTTCGACTCTATCATTGCGGGCATCACTTGGTTTGTGATCAATAACCGCCTGATAATTTTTAAAGTCGGTGATGCGGAAATCACGTAATAATGCCGTTCCTTCGTAGCGAGTTCCTTCATCCAATACCACAATTTGTCGGCCATCGGCATCTTCTCGCATATAGCCACTATCGGCGACCACTACCGATGGGCGCTGTTCATTAGTGGCGCGCAATTGTGCTAAGAAGACATTTTTAAAGTCATTACCTTTGACGTCGCCAATATACAATACGATGTTTCTATCTTTGGTGGTTTTGAATTGCCCTTCCACCATGGCAGCTAGCCCAGGGTTAGCTTTAGCGTCTGCCAGCACCTGTTCTTGATATTGCGACGACCAAGGAAGCATCCACGCAATATTGCCTATTGCGACCAATGCGGTCAACGTTGCAAGCACCAGAGCGGCCTTAACCAGAACGCTTTTCCCGAGTCCGCATGCATGCATCACCGTAATTTCACTTTCGGTGTACAGTTTGCTGTATGTCATCAGTAGCCCAAGAAATAGGCTTAAAGGGAGGATCAATTGCGCCATTTCAGGCACGCCCAATCCCAGTAACGGTAATACTAAATCTGAAGGAATATTTCCCTGAACAGCAGCCCCGAGAATATCGATGGACTTCTGACTAAAAAAAATCAACATTAGCACAAAAAGGATAGCTAGCTGACTTTTCAGGGTCTCCCGTACCAAATATCTAATAATGATCACGCTTATACGCCTGTGAAAACTTGTCTTTTGGGTGGAAAATGGCTAAGTTCGTTCAATATCTACCATTTGTTAACATATACTCTGGCTCATTGTATGACTAGAATGATATAAAAGCATTCTCTATACTGATTACCCAATCAGAACATGCTTAATATTATTGAAATACCAGATATCTGCTCAGTTTAACATAAAGAGTTCATTCTCTATGAGGTAGATTATGCTGTAACGCTAATTTTAGCGGGAGCATGGGCCTTTGTCTTTAAGATTCAGGAGAACGCATGGAGTTTAGTGTAAAAAGTGGTAGCCCGGAAAAACAACGTAGCGCATGTATCGTTGTCGGAGTCTTTGAACCACGCCGTCTGTCCCCTATAGCTGAACAGCTGGACAAAATAAGTGACGGATATATCAGCGCCCTGCTGCGCCGCGGGGAACTTGAAGGTAAAGTAGGGCAATCCCTACTACTCCATCATGTACCAAATATCCTGTCTGAACGTATTCTACTCATCGGCTGTGGTAAAGAACGTGAGCTAGATGAGCGTCAATTCAAACAGATTATTCAGAAAACAATCAGCACATTGAATGAAACTGGTTCAATGGAAGCCGTCTGTTTTTTAACTGAGTTACACGTTAAAGGCCGTAATAATTATTGGAAAGTACGTCAAGCTGTTGAAACGGCAAAAGAGTCGCTCTACGTCTTTGATCAATTGAAAAGCAATAAAACGGAACATCGCCGTCCACTGCGTAAGTTGGTTTTCAATGTGCCAACACGCCGTGAATTAACGAGCGGTGAGCGTGCTATCGCCCATGGACTCGCCATTGCGTCCGGTGTTAAGGCAGCGAAAGATCTCAGCAACATGCCACCAAACATTTGTAATGCGGCATATTTAGCATCACAAGCACGTCAATTAGCTGACATTTCTGAAAATAGGCTGACAACACGTGTTATCGGTGAAGAGCAGATGAAAGAGCTAGGCATGAATGCTTACCTCGCTGTTGGTCAAGGCTCACAAAATGAATCGCTGATGTCTATCATGGAGTACAAAGGTAACCCTGATCCTGAAGCGAAACCTATTGTATTAGTCGGTAAAGGCCTCACATTTGACTCAGGTGGTATTTCTATCAAGCCAGCAGATAGCATGGATGAAATGAAATATGACATGTGCGGTGCTGCAACGGTTTACGGTGTGATGCGTTTTATCACCGAATTGCAGTTGCCAATCAACGTGGTCGGTGTGCTGGCTGGCTGTGAAAATATGCCAGGAGGACGAGCCTATCGTCCAGGTGATATCCTCACCACGATGTCAGGGCAAACGGTTGAAGTACTTAATACTGACGCCGAAGGTCGTTTAGTGCTATGTGATACCCTCACCTATGTCGAGCGTTTTGAGCCGGAATTGGTTATCGATATCGCCACATTGACAGGGGCTTGTGTAATTGCGTTAGGTAGCCATTACACTGGCTTAATGTCAAACCACAACCCTCTGGCTCATGAGTTATTAAACGCTTCTGAGCAAGCGGGTGACCGTGCATGGCGCTTACCGTTAGCTGATGAATACTATGAGCAAATCAGCTCTAATTTTGCTGACTTAGCCAATACAGGTGGTCGTCCTGCGGGTGCAATTACTGCGGGCTGCTTCCTCGCTCGTTTTGCGACCAAATACAATTGGGCGCACTTGGATATTGCTGGTACAGCATGGCGTTCAGGTAAAGCAAAAGGCGCAACAGGCCGTCCTGTGTCATTGTTGTCACAGTTCTTACTGAACCGCGCTGGCCTGAACGGCGACGATTAGTCTTAATTGATGTCCTATAATGACGCGAGTTACAGACCATTGCGTTGTAACTCGTGTCATGGGTCTAGACGCTAAATAGCTCAAGGTGTAGCGAGTCAAATTGGCGTTGCAACTTGAACTATGACGAGTATATAGCACTCAAGAGTGCGATACGCTAAAATAGCCCCATCTTCATTTCAGGGTATTGCCTGTCGCAATACCCTTTTTGCATAACATTTTTCTATTCCATAAAGAAAGAGATGAAAAACGCCACCTTTTATTTGCTTGAACAACCATCGCCGCAAGTAGAGTTAGAAGCCCATGAATGGCTTGCTTGCGAACTTGCGGCGCAAATGTGGCGTGATGGTAAGCGTGTTTTAGTCGCGTGTGAAACCGCTGAGCAAGCAGAAAAACTGGATGAGTCACTTTGGCAAAGAGATCCTCATCAGTTCGTGCCTCATAACCTTGCTGGTGAAGGGCCTCGTTATGGCGCACCGATTGAAATTTGCTGGCCGGGGAAACGTGGAAATGCCCAACGCGATATTCTGATCAATCTTCAGAGCCAGTTTGCAGACTTTGCCACTGCATTCCATGAAGTGATAGACTTTGTGCCTATTGATGAAACTTTAAAACAGTTGGCGCGTGAACGGTATAAAATTTACCGCAGCGTCGGCTTCAATTTGACTATGGCGACGCCGCCAACTAACTGAATACGATATAAAAATGGATAAGAAACCAGATAATGCGATTGCCGAGCCTTCGCTCGATAAAACTTATAATCCCGCTGAAATAGAGCAAGCACGCTATGCTCACTGGGAAAAAAGCGGTTATTTCAAACCAAACGGGGATACTAGCAAAGAGAGTTTCTGTGTCGTTATTCCACCACCAAACGTCACAGGTAGCCTGCATATGGGGCATGCTTTCCAGCAAACGATTATGGATACCATGATCCGTTACCAACGCATGCAAGGTAAAAATACGCTGTGGCAAACAGGTACTGACCATGCTGGTATCGCAACCCAAATGGTTGTTGAACGTAAGATCGCGGCTGAAGAGAACAAAACTCGTCACGATTACGGCCGCGATGCGTTTATTGACAAAATTTGGCAATGGAAAGCAGAGTCTGGTGGCACCATTTCACAACAAATGCGCCGTTTAGGTGACTCTGTTGATTGGGAGCGCGAGCGCTTCACAATGGATGAAGGCCTATCAAAAGCCGTTAAAGAAGCCTTCGTTCGTCTTTATAAAGATAACTTAATTTATCGTGGTAAACGCCTCGTTAACTGGGATCCTAAACTCCACACTGCGATTTCTGATTTGGAAGTCGAAAACCGTGAAATCAAAGGCTCCATGTGGCATTTACGCTATCCACTTGCAGATGGTGCAAAAACAGCCGAAGGTAAAGATTATCTGGTTGTCGCAACCACACGCCCAGAAACTATGCTGGGTGATACTGGTGTGGCGGTTAACCCAGAAGATCCCCGTTATAAAGATTTAATTGGTAAAGAAATTATTCTTCCAATCGTCAATCGCCGTATTCCAATTGTCGGTGACGAACACGCCGACATGGAAAAAGGCACTGGCTGCGTGAAAATTACCCCTGCTCATGACTTTAATGACTATGAAGTCGGTAAACGTCATCAGCTCATTATGATCAACATGATGGATTTAGATGGTAATGTCCGTAGTGAAGCAGAAGTCTTTGATACTCACGGTAACCCATCAACCGCATATAGCAGTGAAATCCCAGAAGCTTACCGTGGTATGGAGCGTTTTGCCGCACGTAAAGCGATTGTCGCGGAATTTGAGCAGTTAGGTTTATTGGTTGAAGTTAAGCCGCATGACTTAACAGTGCCTTATGGTGACCGCGGTGGCGTCGTTATCGAGCCAATGCTAACTGACCAATGGTATGTTCGTACTAAGCCGCTAGCAGAAGATGCCATTAAAGCGGTTGAAGATGGTCGTATTCAATTCGTACCTCGCCAATACGAAAATATGTATTACTCTTGGATGCGTGATATCCAAGATTGGTGTATCTCTCGCCAATTGTGGTGGGGTCATCGTATTCCTGCATGGTATGACGACAAAGGTAATGTCTATGTGGGTCGCGATGAAGATGAAGTTCGTCGTGAAAACAACTTGGGGGCAGAGATTGCACTGCGCCAAGACGAAGACGTATTGGATACTTGGTTCTCTTCCGGTTTATGGACCTTCTCAACATTAGGCTGGCCTGAAAATACCGAAGCACTGAAAACGTTCCATCCTACCGATGTGTTGGTCAGTGGTTTCGACATTATTTTCTTCTGGATAGCCCGCATGATCATGATGACCATGCACTTCATTAAAGATGAGAACGGCGTACCGCAAGTACCGTTCAAAACCGTTTATATGACGGGTTTGATCCGTGATGAAGAAGGCCAAAAAATGTCTAAATCCAAAGGGAACGTTATCGACCCTCTGGACATGATCGACGGTATTTCGTTAGAAGATCTGCTTGAGAAACGTACTGGCAATATGATGCAGCCACAATTGGCTGAAAAAATTGCCAAGCGTACTCGCAAAGAGTATCCAAACGGTATTGAAGCACATGGTACTGACGCACTACGCTTTACCTTAGCGGCGCTTGCCTCAACAGGCCGAGATATCAACTGGGATATGAAACGTCTGTCTGGCTACCGCAACTTCTGTAATAAATTATGGAACGCAAGCCGCTTTGTCCTAATGAACACAGAAAATCAAGACTGTGGTCAGAACGGTGGTGAAATGAGCTTCTCTTTGGCTGATCGCTGGATCATGGCTCAGTTCAACCAAACCATCAAAGCGTACCGTGAAGCCCTCGATACCCATCGTTATGATATTGCCGCGGGTATTTTGTATGATTTCACTTGGAACGAATTCTGTGACTGGTACTTGGAGCTATCAAAACCTGCTGTTCACAAAGGTAATGAAGCGCAAGCTCGTGCAGCACGTTTCACGCTGATCGAAGTATTAGAAGCGCTATTACGTTTAGCACACCCTATTATTCCATTTATCACGGAAACTATCTGGCAACGTGTGAAAGTCGTCAAAGGGATTGATGCAGATACCATCATGCTACAACCATTCCCTGAATTTGATGCAGCTAAAGTGGACGAGCAAGCACTAAGTGATTTGGAATGGATCAAAGAAGCTATCATTGCTGTCCGTAATATTCGTGCCGAAATGAATATTTCGCCGGGTAAACCACTAGATGTATTACTGCGTGGTGCTTCTGAAGATGCGAAACGTCGCGTTGCAGAAAACCAAAACTTTATTAAATCCATGGCACGCCTTGCAAGTATCACGGTACTGGCAGACGGTGAAGAAGCGCCAGTTTCTGTGACAAAACTGGTTAGCGGTACTGAGCTATTGATCCCAATGGCAGGCCTGATTGATAAAGATGCCGAGTTAGCGCGTTTGGATAAAGAGTTAGAGAAAGTACTCAAAGAGATTGAGTCTATTGAAAGCAAACTCGCTAATGAAGGTTTTGTCAGCCGTGCACCTGCTGCCGTTGTTGAGAAAGAGCGCGAGCGCCTAGCGGCTAACATTGAAGCTAAAGGTAAGTTAGAAGCACAAAAAGTGACCATTGCGTCGCTATAATCTGCCTCTTTCACACTGACTTAAAACCCTTATTGGTTCGCCAATAGGGGTTTTTTATTAGAACACCTATCTAAATAAGTAAATCAATCCCGAACCCTATACCCACGTTAATTAATCGATTATTATGATACGACTGCGTTCGCAGATCTCAGATTGAAGTTCCCTTCTGGTTCTCTCTCACTGAGTAGTACAAAACAATAAATAAAGAGAGTTTCTCATGACAACAAATACAACAACCCACACTATTCGTTTAATCGAACAAAAAGATAATGCGGGGATTGCCGCGGTTATCCGTGAAGTTTCAGCAGAACATGGCTTAACGGCTGATAAAGGTTTTGCGGTAGCCGATCCTATTTTAGATACGCTCTATGAAGTCTATAGCAAGCCTCGTAGTGCTTACTGGGTCGTTGAAATGGACGGTAAAATTGTCGGTGGTGGTGGCATATCACAATTAGCTGGCGGTGATAATGAAACAGCCGAGCTACAAAAAATGTATCTCTCTTCGGTATTAAGAGGTAAAGGGGTCGCTAAGCAGATTGTACTAATGTCATTAGAGTTTGCTAAAGCACAAGGTTATACACGCTGCTACCTAGAAACAACCGCAGATTTACAAGCAGCCATTAAACTGTATGAGAAATTAGGCTTTGAATTTATCGATGAGCCACTCGGCAATACAGGCCACAGCGATTGTGAAATCCGTATGCTAAAAGCACTGTAATCACAGTCTCCATAAGGATAGCCAAGCTGCTATCCTTATTACCTATATAGATAGAAAATCGTATAACGTTAAAGATCAAATCTCTTTAGATAATAAGTTTTTTATTATCCCACACTTATGATTGCTATTCATTTCATTGCTATGATCTTGTAAGATAATCAATTCTCTTTCGAGCTTTTTCAGCTTTTCGATATTTTCTCTAATATTAAATAGATGTGAGTTAATCACGCCCTCAACGAGCTCACAATCATCACTATTATTATCCACCAGATCTAATAGTTTTTTTATTTCACGATGAGACATATTAAGACTACGGCAATTTTTTATAAAACGGAGTCGTTCAATATGGTTTTCACTGTAACTGCGATAGTTATTATCATTTCTATTCGGAGGAACGATTAGGCCCTCTTTTTCATAAAACCGTATTGTCTCTCTTGGAATATTGAATAATTTTGATACTTCACCTATTTTCATATTCTTCCACCTAAAAACAGAGATAGGTTATTTTAAATTTTCAATAATGCTAATCCTTACCATTATTGTAAGGTCAAGAAAAACGATGATTTGATTATTTTTCTTATTTAATTTTTTTATTTCAACAAATTAAAAGTAAAACCATCAAAGGTTAACCTATTCAGCTAGCCGCTAGACCAACAATTTTTAGTTTATTGCATTATCTAGCTGGCTAGCTAGGCTTAATACTTTATGACACGATTGTTATCAAAATACGCTATACTACGCATGGTACCTGAGTGCGGTTTCTCTCCTATATTTAGCAGGGGTTACTTTCAATTTACGCTTAAAAGCTCTTGTTAACCCTTGCTGTCCATCAAAACCGTATCTAAAAGCAATATCAATAATCTTGTCATTTGTCTGTTTCAAATCAGATGACACCTTTAATAGCCTATTAATTAAAAGATATTGCCCTAAGCTGACGCCCACGGTATTTTTAAAAATACGTTGAAAATACCATTTTGAATAGCCAGCCCTATGAGAGATTTCCGCAATATTCAGTGGCTTATCCACATTCATATCAATCCATAAAAGAATATCTTGTATCACATTTTCTCTAATGGTGTGATGACTCATCGCTCATCTCCTTATAAAATCAAAGGATTTTATTGATAAAATATAACATGTCCTCGGAGTTTAGTTTCGCCACTTGCTCCAACAATTTTATAACTACTCGCCCCTATCTTTTTTGCCGTTTCCTGAGCTTGCGTTTCTATTGATGATAAACTCGCATCACCAATAAATGTGGCTGAGCTGAGTATTTTTTTATGCGTATCTACAGATAAATAATTCTCAGTAACCTTACTTGATGCCTGTTGAGAATATGTTTGATTATTTGCAGCGACGCCTTGATAACTAACTAGGCTTAATACAAATAAAGCGATAATCTTTTTCATCATTAATCCTTATTTATGTCCGTGTTTTAATTAATGATGAATATTAAAAACCTTAAAGTAGATACAAGGTCAATAACTTATTTGGCTTTTGCAAACTTATTTTTATATCTATCTCTAAGATAACCTTATTGAGAGTATTCAATTTATTTAATTAAAAATAAACGTAAACACTGTCCTTCAATATATTCCCACACCTGCTTGCATTAAAACTGTTGACCTTACAACTACTGTAACCTTTACCCTTACACAACATTGGTTATTCAACATTAAAGCTAACAATGAAATCAATTAATTAGGTAAAGTTTATTATGAAGATGAAAATCGGAATATATGCGACATTTGTTGTGGCTATGGGGATAAGCGGCCTCGCTATCGCACAAGATGCTAATAATGATAATAAACCCGAAACGACAAGTTCTACGATACTCCCTAAAGTGCCTGTCGCGGAAGTGATCCAACGGGAAATGACTCCTTTTTCTGAATTTACAGGCTACTTAGCTTCACCCAAAACGGTTGATTTACGCTCTCGCGTGGGTGGACGGATTAATTCTGTAGACGTTCCTGAAGGGCAACTGGTTAAAAAAGGCGATTTACTCTTCCAAATCGACCCTCATCCATTTCAAATCGCCTTGCTTGAGGCTGAGGGAAAATTAAGCCAAGCAGAAGCCTTAGCGGCTCAAGCTAGTAGAAATTACCAACGCCTCAAAGGATTAGTAAATAAAGGTGCCGTTTCGCGGAAAGATTATGATGATGCCTTATCCACGCTGACCGCAAATAATGCACAAGTAAAATCAGCAAAAGCCGCGGTAGAATCCGCCAAACTCAATTTATCTTATACGCAAATTCGTTCCCCTATTGCAGGCCGAGTCGATAGAGCCTTTATTACTGAAGGGAACCTAGTGACTGGTGGAGACACCAGTAGTGCAACACGTTTAACTACGATTGTTTCAATTGACCCAATATATGCTTATTTTGATATTGATGAAGCCACTTTTCATCAATTAGCGGGGTTACAATCATCAACAATAAGCAATACTAAGGCCACATTACCGCCCGTTACCATACAATTACCGAATGAAAAAAGTACCCACTATTTAGGAAGCCTGAATTTTGTTGGTAACCAAATAGAGCGGACAACAGGCACAGTAAAAGTGCGCGCCGTCGTTGCTAACAAAGAGGGGAAACTGATTCCCGGCGCTTTTATTCGTGCACAACTTCCTACCGGCCCTAAAAAAACCACCATTTTAATTGATGACCAAGCAATCGGCTCTAATCAAGGGCAAAACTATGTCTTGGTTCTTGATAACAATAACCAAGCTGAATATCGCCCTGTCCAGTTAGGTGCCCTAGTTGATGGCCTTAGAGTGATCAATGAGGGTTTAACTGCGGGTGAAAAGGTCATTATTAAAGGCCTTGTTAGACCGGGTATGGCGGTGATGCCTGAATACACCTCAATGGATCCTTCATCAACAAAAGAGCCTCACCAAACTCAACATCAACCTTCAGATGAAATAGAGGAAAACAGATAATGAATTTTCCCCGTTTCTTTATACAGCGCCCTATCTTTGCCATGGTCTTATCAATATTTATATTGATAGCAGGGATTTTGAGCTTTTATAAATTGCCCCTAAGCGAATATCCATCCGTGACTCCCCCTACGGTTCAGGTTATCGCCAGTTATCCAGGTGCAACACCCAAGGTGATCGCTGATACGGTGGCCTCCCCCATCGAACAAGCGGTTAATGGGGTAGAAGGCATGCTCTATATGAGCTCGCAAATGTCGACCGATGGAAAAATGGTACTGACCATCTCTTTTAGGCAAGATGTCGACCCCGATATTGCACAAATTCAAGTGCAAAACTTAGTTTCGCGCGTCATTCCTCGCTTGCCTCAAGAAGTTCAACAAATTGGCGTCACAACGGAAAAAACGTCACCGGATGTCCTAATGGTCGTCCATATGTACTCACCCAATAATGTCTATGACCCACTGTTTGTCTCTAATTACGCTTTACTCAATGTGCGTGATGAAATTGCTAGATTACCCGGTGTTGCCAGCGCATTAGTTTGGGGGGAAGGTGAATATGCGATGCGAGCATGGATTGATCCCACAAAAGTCGCATCATTAGGCTTAACGGCAAATGATATCGTTACGGCTATTCGCGAACAAAATATTCAAGTCGCTACAGGTTCGATTGGGCAGCAGCCGAACTCAACGTCCTCATTTCAAATCAGCGTCAATGCACTTGGTCGACTCACAACCGAAGAGCAATTTGGCAATATTATTATTCAAACAGGCGAAGATGGGCAGTCGACCTATTTAAAAGATGTCGCTCGATTAGAGCTAGGTGCCGATAATTATTCACTTCGCAGCTTACTGAATGGGCAAAACGCGGTTGGCTTACAGATTGTCATGAGCCCCGGAGCAAATGCGTTGGAAGTGGCAGAGTCGGTACGAGAAACCATGGCTCGTTTACAGGCTAACTTTATCGAAGGGATCGACTATAAAATTGCCTACGATCCAACCATTTTTGTCAGCGCCTCACTAAAATCGGTCGCTATCACCTTACTTGAAGCCACCATATTAGTGGTTATTGTCGTGGTGCTCTTTTTACAAAGTTGGCGAGCATCAATCATTCCGTTAGTAGCTGTTCCCGTATCACTCGTGGGAACATTTGCCTTTATGTACCTATTCGGCTTTTCTCTCAATACACTATCGCTATTCGGTTTAGTTATCTCAATAGGGATAGTGGTGGATGACGCGATAGTCGTCGTTGAAAACGTTGAAAGGCATATCACGGAAGGATTAACACCAAAAGAAGCCGCCTTTAAAGCGATGGAAGAGGTCACAGGCCCTATTATTGCTATTACATCAGTATTAGCGGCTGTTTTTATTCCAACCGCATTTTTATCCGGTTTACAAGGTGAGTTTTATCGACAATTTTCATTAACGATCGTGATTTCAACGATTATTTCTGCGATTAACTCATTGACCTTATCTCCTGCTCTCAGTGCTATCTTACTGAAGCCCCATGATAAAAATAGCAAACCAGACTGGTTGACTCGCATTATCAATGCGATATTTAGTCGCTTTTTCGCTAAATTTAATCTCTTTTTCAATGCATTATCCAACAAATACGTTCAGATTGTACGCCGCTGCATACGAGGAAGTTTAATTATTCTTGTGCTATATCTTGGCTTTGTTGGGCTAACCGCACTCGGGTTTAAAGTGGTTCCTAATGGCTTTGTTCCTGCACAGGATAAATATTACTTAATTGGCGTCGCGCAATTGCCTTCGGGTGCTTCTCTCGATAGAACAGAAGCGGTTGTGAAAGAGATGTCACGCCTCGCACTGATGGAGCCTGGTGTTGAAAACGTGGTAGCGTTCCCTGGCCTCTCTGTAAATGGCCCTGTTAACTTACCGAATTCAGCACTCATGTTTGCAATGCTCAAACCGTTTGATGAGCGTACTGATCCTTCACTATCAGCAAATGCCATCGCCGAACGCCTAATGGGTAAATTTAGTCAAATACCGGATGGTTTTGTTGGCATATTCCCTCCACCTCCGGTTCCCGGCTTGGGTTCGATGGGGGGCTTTAAGGTACAAATAGAAGATAGGGCTGATCTTGGCTTTGATGCGTTAGCGCAAGTGCAAGAGCAAGTGTTGATGAAAGCAATGCAAGCTCCCGAATTAACTGGCATGATGGCAAGTTTCCAGACCAATTCGCCACAAATCGATGTGGATATTGATCGCGAAAAAGCCAAAGCGCAAGGTGTTACGCTCACCGATATCTTTGATGCATTACAGATTAATTTGGGATCACTCTACGTCAATGATTTCAATCGTTTTGGTCGAACCTATCGCGTCATTGTGCAAGCAGATACACCTTTTAGAATGGATCCTAAAGATATTGAACTCATCAAGGTACGTAATAAGCATGGGGAGATGATCCCTCTGAGTAGCTTAGTGACGATTACCCGTACAAATGGCCCTGATCGCGTGATCCACTATAACGGTTACCCTTCTGTCGATATCACCGGCAACGCGGCTCCTGGCTTTACTTCAGGACAAGCCACTGATGCGATGGAGAAGATCTTACGTGAAACATTGCCCGAAGGCATGAGCTTTGAATGGACAGATCTAACCTATCAAGAGCAGTTAGCGGGTAATTCAGCACTCTATATTTTCCCATTAGCAGTGCTATTTGCTTTCTTGATCTTGGCTGCTCAATATAACAGTTGGTCATTACCATTCTCTGTACTATTAATCGCGCCAATGGCTCTACTTTCTGCTATTGCCGGCGTATGGTTGCTCAATGGAGATAATAATATCTTCACACAAATCGCTTTCATTGTACTGGTCGGCCTTGCTGCAAAAAATGCGATTTTGATTGTTGAATTTGCGATCGCCCAAGAGAAACAAGGAAAAGATCCTTTAGCCGCCGTATCAGAAGCCGCTCATCTACGATTACGCCCTATTTTGATGACATCCTTTGCCTTTATTGCTGGCGTGATCCCGCTTGTTTTAGCGACGGGAGCGGGTTCAGAGATGAGACAAGCCGTGGGGGTTGCGGTGTTCTTCGGCATGCTAGGTGTAACGCTATTTGGTTTACTATTAACCCCTGTTTTCTACATGATGATACGTAAATTAGCGGGTAAAAAATCCCCATAATCGACCTCAAAAACAGTTCGCTAAACAACGATAGTTTAGCGAACTCATAATACAAACCTATTATATTGCATATAAAACAAAGAGATAGTTACATTTGACTGTGGCTATCTCTTTTTTGAACATAATAATAAAAAAAATGCTTGACCTTCCCCTTAAGGTAAACGTTAGGCTTTACGCATGATGATACTTAAGAGGGTAAATCAATGACTACGAATCTATCTCAATCTTCAGCCAATAGGCTGAGTTTACCAGTCGAAGGAATGACCTGTGCATCCTGTGTAGGCCGTGTCGAACGTGCCTTAAAAGCGGTCGATAATATTGATACCGCCGTCGTGAACTTAGCAACTGAACGTGCAGACATTACATTTAAAGAGCATGTTGATGTAGACGCCGCGATCCGTGCGATTGAAAGTTCAGGCTATAAAGTCAGAGAAGAAATCACAGAATTAGCCATTGAAGAGATGACGTGTGCATCTTGTGTTGGTCGTGTTGAAAAAGCACTTACTCAAATACCCGGTGTTATTGAAGCGAGTGTCAATTTAGCCACCGAGCGCGCTCGCATTCGCCATTTGTCTGGAGCCGTCACTGTCGCTGACTTAGAAGCTGCCGTTGTTCAAGCCGGTTATAAGCCTCGTCGCTTATCCGATGCCAGCACCAATGTGAATGAGCAAGCGGATGAACGTCGTGAACAAGAGGAGCGTTCACTGCGCCGTTCACTATTTACTGCCGCAATATTTACGCTACCAGTATTTATTATTGAAATGGGCTCTCACTTTATTCCGGGTATTCATCATTGGGTTGCAAATACTCTCGGTCAGCAACTCAATTGGTATATCCAATTTGTGTTAGCCACTCTCGTTTTATTCGGCCCAGGCTTGCGCTTTTTCCAAAAAGGGGTTCCCGCGTTGCTGCGTGCTGCACCGGATATGAACTCACTGGTTGCAGTCGGTACGGCAGCCGCTTACGGCTATTCAGTTGTTGCCACCTTTATGCCACAAATTCTGCCCGTTGGCACTGCGAATGTGTATTTCGAAGCCGCGGTCGTTATCGTGACATTAATTCTGCTTGGTCGCACATTGGAGGCGCGAGCAAAAGGGAAGACGTCTCAAGCCATTAAACGCCTTGTTGGCTTACAAGCCAAAACAGCACGAGTGGAACGTGATGGCAAAATGATCGAAATTCCACTCGATGAAGTCGCCACCGACGACATTGTTTTCGTTCGTCCGGGTGAAAAAATTCCTGTTGATGGTGTTGTTATCGAAGGGGCTTCTTATGTCGATGAAAGCATGATCACCGGTGAACCGGTTCCTGTCTCAAAAGAAATAGGCTCTGAGGTTGTCGGCGGTACTATCAATAAAACAGGGGCATTCAGTTTCCGTGTGACCCAAATTGGTTCAAACACCGTATTAGCACAAATTATTCGCTTAGTTGAAGAAGCGCAAGGATCCAAACTACCAATCCAAGCATTAGTGGATAAAGTCACGATGTGGTTTGTGCCAGCGGTCATGGCAGGTGCAGTTATCACTTTCTTTATTTGGTTGATTTTTGGCCCAGATCCTGCGCTCACCTTTGCTCTGATCAACGCCGTTGCGGTATTGATTATTGCATGTCCGTGTGCGATGGGCCTTGCGACACCAACATCTATTATGGTCGGTACTGGTCGTGCAGCGGAATTAGGTGTTCTTTTCCGTAAAGGTGAAGCCTTACAAGCTCTGCGTGATGTCAGTGTCGTCGCTCTGGATAAAACCGGTACGTTAACAAAAGGTCGCCCTGAATTAACCGATCTCGTTCCAGCAGAAGGATTTGAATATGATGAAGTTTTAGCCTTAGTTGCTGCGATTGAAACCCGCTCCGAGCATCCGATAGCCGAAGCCATTGTGGCTGCCGCAAAAGAAAAAGGGATTTCATTTGCCGCAATCGAAGAGTTTGAAGCCGTACCTGGGTTTGGTGTTTCAGCGAAAGTAGGAGGCCGTTCAATTTCTGTCGGGGCTGATCGCTTTATGAAACAACTCGGCTTAGAAGTGAGCCATTTCCAACCAACCGCATTACGTTTAGGCGAACAAGGCAAAAGCCCGCTGTATGCGGCAATTGATGGGCGTTTAGCAGCAATTATTGCCGTTGCTGACCCAATAAAAGAGACCACCCCAGAAGCGATTAAAGCCTTACATTCATTAGGCTTAAAAGTGGCGATGATCACCGGTGATAATGCGGCAACGGCTGCTGCAATCGCTAAGCAACTCGGTATTGATGAAGTGGCTGCCGAAGTACTGCCTGACGGTAAAGTCGCAGCACTAAAACAGTTCCGTAGTAATGGCAATAAAGTCGCCTTTGTGGGGGATGGTATTAACGATGCTCCTGCACTTGCCGAAGCCGATGTTGGGTTGGCTATCGGTACGGGAACAGACGTCGCCATTGAAGCGGCAGATGTGGTCTTGATGTCAGGTGACTTGCGTGGTGTTGTCGATGCAATTGCCTTAAGCCAAGCGACTATCCGTAATATAAAACAAAACCTATTTTGGGCGTTCGCTTATAACGCGCTCTTGATCCCAGTAGCAGCAGGCTTACTGTACCCAATTAATGGCACTTTGCTTTCACCGATTTTAGCGGCGGCGGCAATGGCTCTTTCTAGCGTCTTTGTATTAGGTAACGCCTTACGTCTTAAACGCTTCCAAGCACCGATGAAAGAAGGCATCACTCAATAAACAATCGACAAGCCAGGCCTTGCTCAGGTCTGGCTATACCAATCGAAAGGAGAACATGATGGCGCTGACATCTCAACCTAAAATTACAATTTACACCACCCCCACCTGCCCCGATTGCCAATTGCTCAAAGAGTGGTTGGTTAAAGAACAACTTACATTTGACGAGCGGGATCTGACCGACCCACAAATTATGGCCGAGGCGAAGGCGCGTACTGGTGTACGCGTCGCGCCAATTACCCTAATTGGAAAACATCTATTTTACGGCACTTTTGCCTCACAAAAACCAAACATTATTGCCGCTCTTAAACGGGCAAAAGAGAAGTCATAAGCACCTTGTTTCAAGGGGTATCATACTGTTGGAGAGGTAAAATTATGAATATTGGTCAAGCAGCCAAACTTTCTGGTATCTCAGCAAAAATGATCCGTTATTATGAACAAACAGGTTTGCTCCCCAAGGCTAAGCGTACCGATGCAGGATACCGTTATTACAATCAATCCGATGTCGATAGCTTTAATCTTATCCGCCGCGCTCGAGCACTCGGTTTTTCCACTGAACAAATTTCTGTTTTACTGTACTTATGGCGGGATAGAGAACGCACTAGCGCCGATGTTAAGGCGATGGCACTCACCCATCTTTCCGAGCTAAAAAGAAAAATCAATGAACTACAAGCTATCGCTAAAACATTAGAAACACTGACTCAACATTGCCATGGCGACAGTAAACCTGATTGTCCGATCATTGAAAATTTAGTGAACCCAACAAAGCGCGATGAGACGCCGCCAGCTAAAAATCGTCGATTCGATAATTTCTCAATGCGTATGGTAAAAAATTGATTGACCTTCCAATAGGGGGAAGCTTTATATTGATTAACGTATTGATAATAGGAGTGTAAAAATGATTAATTTAACTATCCCAAAAATGGCTTGTGATGGCTGCGCGAAATCAATCAAAAAAGTGGTATTAGATATTGATGCGCAAGCACAGGTTGAAGCAGACCCTGCGACGAAAAAAGTGCAGATCAACAGCCGTATTGATGAAAGTATTTTCCGTACCGCACTCAGTACAGCAGGGTACCCAACAGATCCAGCTTAAGAAAGGTTTATTGATAGCTGGCTGACTAAGATAGATATGCCATGTTAGCCAGTTATTTAGGATATGGATTGAATCGTTAACTATTTTTCGGTCATCATGTGCCTGCTTTGTTGTTAGGATCAACATATCAAAAGCAGGCAATTACACGGTTTAAATTACAGCCTTTGCCGAATTAATGGAAACGTTCTCCATCTTCTTCGCCGTCTTCGTCTTCGTCATCATATTCAGCATCAGGGTCTTCAAAGTAAGTTCCCCAACCATCATAGTTGATACCTAATTTTTCAGCTAACTTCATCAACTGTTCAACTTGCGCATCGATCAACTCTGCATTAAGTGCACTTTCGCTGATCACATCACAACACATTAGCGTCACACCATTTTCGACTTCCAGCTCTTCCGCATCAGTGACTTCATAACCTAATTTAAAGGCTTCTACTGCTGCTTTTTCTAGTAGTTCAAAATTGTCTGCTGAGAAATGGTGTTCAATTGCATACAATGCATCAGGATCACTGCCATCTTCCAGTAACTCTTCAATAATTAGACGCGTTTCTTCGTATTGTGCCTCTAACTCAGCTTTATCCACCATATCCACACCTCTTTTTTCATTATCGCTAGTCTCTAGGCCATTCTCCCATAGGGCTGCCAGTGACACCATACCTGAATGAATAATTTCTTTTCTATTGGGGGTTGATTTTGAATTTTTATGAATATAAATTGAATATTAATTCAAATAAAAAAGGCTGAATTTTATGAACCCCTTCTATAAAAAGCATTTTCTTAGGTTACTTGATTTTACACCTAACGAAATTCATTCATTATTGAAACTGTCAGCATGGCTAAAAGCACAGAAGAAAGCTGGCCTCGAAAAACCGCTACTCGCGGGTAAAAATATTGCCCTTATCTTTGAAAAAGACTCTACACGCACACGCTGCGCCTTTGAAGTTGGAGCGTTTGATCAAGGAGCTAGAGTGACTTACCTTGGCCCTTCCGGTAGTCAAATCGGGCATAAAGAGACCATGAAAGATACCGCGAGAGTGCTTGGTCGGATGTATGATGGTATTCAATATCGGGGGTTTAGTCAGTCAACGGTTGAAACCTTAGCAACACATTCGGGAGTGCCTGTATGGAATGGATTAACGAATGAATTCCATCCCACACAGTTATTAGCCGACTTACTCACTATCCGAGAACATCAACCGAACAAGCCTCTATCCGAAATTAAATTTGCTTATTTAGGCGATGCGCGTAACAACATGGGGAACTCCATGCTAGAAGCCGCCGCACTGACGGGGATGGACGTACGTTTAGTTGCACCAAAAAGTTGCTGGCCGGAAGCTGAATTAGTTGAAATTTGCCAAAAAGCGGCACTGAAAACGGGAGGGAAAATCACGCTCACTGAGGATGTCGCTGAAGGGGTCAAAGGTGCAGATTTCCTGTATACCGACGTTTGGGTGTCAATGGGTGAAGCAAAAGCAGTCTGGGCTGAACGAATTCATTTACTTAAGCCATATCAAGTGAATATGGATGTCATTAAGCTCACTGGTAACCCAGATGTCAAATTCCTACATTGTTTACCTGCATTTCATAATGAAGATACTACCCTTGGCGCACAACTCGCTAAAGAGTTTGATATGTGGGGAGGTTTGGAAGTCACGGAAGAGGTTTTTGAATCCCCTTACAGCATTGTGTTCGATGAAGCAGAAAACCGTTTACACACAATCAAAGCGGTAATGGTTGCAACATTAGCACCTGAATTACCTCGTGGTGTTATTTAATTGAGTGGCTTAGGTCGGTGGTGCCTACTCATAAAAGTTGAGGTAATAGGCACCACAATATCGCACAGACTCGAACTCAGCCTAATTGAAATCGGCGATACGGTGACTTAAGGTCTTTCGCCATTAGCCAGTCGAATATTTATCTTCTCTATAAGATCAGGTAACTCAGCTAATGTCCCTATCACATAATGCGCCCCCGCAGTAAATAATTTATTAGCTGCTTGCTGGCGTAATTGTGTGGTGTCATCGGCTGACATGCTTTGATATTCATCCCATGTTTTACCAAACTCATTACCTGATAAAGCAAGACCAACACTCCACATACCCGCATTACGCCCTTCTTCAATACCCGGTGCCGCATCATCAACCTTAATGCAATGGGCAACTGAATCGATACCCAATTCAATGACATTTTGTAGCGCCATCCATAAGCCAAGGCGACCACCCGCCGCTAAATCATCACTCGCAATCCAATAGTATCCGACCGAACGGCAACCAAAAACTTTAAATACAGGTAAGCTGTAACGGTCAACTAAAAATGGAGACTACCTTAGCCATTCTCAACGACCTAAAATAGTCTCCAAATGTCACTTGCTTATTTTTATTTGGTAAGTCATCCACTTTTTATCTTGGCTATTCAACTTCAGTTCATATTGATTATTCCATAAGAACGTCGCTGACTTGTCTGTGTAATGCGGTAATACTAAATGCATTTGTACTGGTAAGTCAGAAATTATGCGATAATTATTTTTAGGTTTAGAATATTCATGGTGTGAGGAAATATATTTACTGAAAATATCAATATTTCTTTCATTTCCAATATCTAAATAAGGGCTATCTTTATTATTTTGAAAAAAAGGCGCATATTTACTAGCAACAATAATAAAGGAATCTTCGTCCGTTATTTCTATACCATTATAACGAATATTAGATATCCTTCCTTTTTTCACCTGTTCATTCCGCTTACCAGACAAGTCGTATAACGGCTGATTGCTAATATTTACATCATATGTCAACCCTATTATTGGGTAAAATAGAAAACTATGAAACTGATTATTTATCAAAGGAGTAGAGTCACCATCAGGGGAGTTGTATATATTCGAGCTCATTTCTAACCATTCAATTATCTGCTGTTTATTTACTCTTAGGGCGGATAAATAAGCAGGGTAGAAAATTTGATTTAAGTCTCTATTCGTAAGCTTTCTATCCTGTATATCAATGATATAATTATCGTCATTTAATGAAAAAGAAGGTGAAATAGAAACAAGCAGCTTATCATTTTCATTTGTGTAATTTTTCATATAATCATGAATTGAATCAACAAGGAGTGTTGTTAAACTTTCATTTCCTATTAAATTAAAATTATTATCAATTTTAAATTGATCAAGACTGACCTCCTTATCTAAATCTTTTTTTAAGTCTATTTCTGTATCATTTATACATGATAATACACTTTTAATAGTATTTTCCGCAGCAGGCACATCACTTTTTTCTAATTGATAACCTTTACTACTTTTTATAAGCCATTGCCCATTCTTTTTTTCAAGGTTAAAGGTTATTGCAGATACTGACTCCCCCCATTTCCCTGGTTGTGCAGCTGGCTTATCAAATATTTTTCCTGATTCAATATTAATATTTTCATGCGCTATCGTTTTTTTAGAAGGAAATATTTCATGAGTATGACCAAATAAAACACCATCAATATTTGGATTTCTTGCAAGATAATATGCTACATTCTCCATTCCATATTCAATTGGTGATACATCAATCCCTGAATGGGATAAAGCAATTACAAGATCTGCACCATCCTTTCTAGCCTTATCTGCTGCGCTATTGGCAGATTCTAGCATATCAAAAAATATAATTTTATTTTCCAGTTTACTTTTATTAAAAAGCATTGTTTGCGGAGGAACCAAGCCTATGTAAGCAATTTTCAATAAGTGATTTTTACCTACGTCATCGATTACATTTTTTTCTTTTATAATATACTCAGGATAAAGGCTTTCCTGTTTTTCTTTATCAATAACATTACTTAAAACCACAGGAAAGTTTGCACCTGAATAAGACTTCTTTAAAAAATCAACGCCATTATCAAAATCATGATTACCTGGAGTTGCGACATCATAATTTAGGGCATTCAAGCTGCATATAATAGGAGAAATATTATAATAGGCATCATTCTGATTATAACGTTTAATGACATGATTACCGATTGGGTTTCCTGATAAAAGTTCGCCAGTATCAACTAAATAAGTATTTTTATGGTCACGTCTAAACTTTTCAATAGTGCCTATCCATGATATCAAACCATAATTTTCGCTTTTAGTATTACTGTAATAGTTATCATCACTAATAAAAGAATGGATATCTGATGTACTGAGTATATTAACCTCAACTAAATTATCAGCATACGATGATGAGATTAAAACGCTTATTAATAATGAACCAAGAAATATTCTCTTCATATTATTATCTCAAAATTAATTTATTATAATAATTGTTTTGCACTAAACATTAATGTTTATTAAGAACCTATCCCAAAAGGAATTGTCAGATAATACATAATGATAATTTATGAGGGCAACGTATGGTAGGTAATAAGTGGCAAATCAGTGATGAACTCTGGGAGAAAATGGCTCCTCTCATCCCGGAGCATAGAACTCAACACCCGCTGGGTACGCACCGCAAGCGGGTTGATAATCGCGCTGCAATGAACGCCATTTTCTTCGTACTCAGGACGGGTTGCCAGTGGAATGCGCTAAATGCCACCGGTATATGCTCGTCAAGCTCTGCTCATCGCCGATTTCAGGAGTGGCGGGATGCTGGCGTATTTGAACGCTTCTGGCAAAACGGGTTGCTTGCTTGCGAACAGTTGGACGCTATTGACTGGTCGTGGCTGTCGATGGATGGTTGTATGACCAAATCACCGCTGGCAGGCTCAAAAAAACAGGCAAGAACCCAACAGACCGAGGGAAACGGGGCGTAAAGCGCAGTCTGATGACTGACGGGAACGGGCTTCCGCTTGCACTGGTTGTCGCTGGAGCAAATACGCACGACATAAAGCTGGTTGCGGATACGCTCGATGCCCTCCAGACGGGCAGACCGGGCAAGAGGCTCCGGTTGTGCATGGACAAAGGGTATGAAGCGGAATGGTTGGGAGCGTATCTGAAAAGTCGTCGCTATGAACCTCATATCCAGTCACGGAAGGATGAATCAGAAGCCATCAAAAACACGGATTTTAAGGCCCACCGCTGGGTTGTAGAGAGAACACACAGTTGGATGAATCGCTACCGTCGTGTCCTGACTCGTTGGGAGAAGAAGGTCGAGAATTATGAGGCAATGCTGCATCTTGCCTGTGCCATCATTGTCTGGAATAAAATCCTATTGGGATAGGTTCTAAGTCATTACGCCTTGACTCAAATTAATGCGTGATCCAATTATCACAGGCGAGTTGCGCCACTTTCATTTCTATATCAAAAGGAACTGGTTGTGGGATATTTTTTAATGTTTTACTACTGAGTGCTATTTTTTCTAAGCTTAATGTTTGTAGCGCCAGCCCTAAATCCATAACTTCAATAGGATTACCATTACCTGCGGATAAATTGACTAAATTTGCATCAGACATTAAAAATATATTTTTACCTGTTTTCAGTTGGTATCTGTTGATATTAGGCGTGACGTCTTCGCAACTAGATGTGATGGAATTCAGCGCTTTTATATCAACTTCACGTTGAAAGTGCCCTGCATTTGCCACAATGACATTATCTTTCATTGCCGTAAAATGCTTCGAGGTCAGTATGTTATCTCGTCCCACTACACTGACAACAAAATCAGCATCACACAAAGTATCCAAAAGTTCCGCGGTCTGAAAACCTTCTAAATGTGCCTCCAACCGAGTCAGTGGATTTGTGTCAACAACAGTAACATGAGCCCCCATTCCTCTGAAGCGCTGCGCTACACCAGAACCACAATATCCATATCCGATAACGACAACCTTTTTACCGTGTATCATCACATTAGTCGCATGAGCAATACTTTCAACAACTGATGAACCGACGCCATATCTGTTTTCTATAATTCGCTTAGACTGAGTATCATTAATAATGAGTGTTGGCCAAAGTTGAGAAACAAAGTTTTCTCGTAAACGATTTGCCCCTGTTGTTGTCTCTTCAGTTGCACCAATAATTGTCTTTTGTAACGACTTAAATTTAGGATCAGTCAGGACTAGTTCATGCAAATCAGCGCCATTATCAGCAATGATGCAAGGGTTCATTTCTAATACCTTTTTACAATAGGTAATATGATCCTCAAATGACTCGTTTCTTCTCGCAAAAACACTGACATTCATATACTTAACCAATGCTGCGGCTGTTTCATCCTGTGTCGAACCAGGAGAGCCTGTAATGGCAATTCTTGCGCCACCTTTTGTTAAAGCTTCAAGCCATACTCCTGTTTTCGCTTCAACATGCAAACAAATGCCAATAGTCATTCCTTTAAAAGGCTGTTCCTGTTCAAGTCTTTTTATTAAATGCTTCATAATAGGCATATGTGTTTTTGCCCAATTGATACGCTTCATCCCAAGTTCTGCCAAACTCATATCTTGAATAGAGTACTGATCGATATCTAACATAATATATACCTCAAAAATTTTACATTTTTATTAAACATGAATTTTTTTAACATTGTTTTTTGTAAAAATCAGATAGACCACATAAGCTAGTGTAAATACAAGCGTATAACTAGTGAATATAATCCAGAACATTTTCCAATCAACAACACCATTCGTTGTATTAAGGTCTAATACCCAACCACTCAGTATTGCCCCTAAAAAAGTACCAAAACCATTAACCAATGTAGTAAATACACCTTGCGCGGTAGATCGAAATTCCGGGGTTATTTCTTTTTCCAAAAATAAAGAACCAGATATATTAAAAAAATCAAATGCACAACCATAAATTATCATAGAAAGAAATAACACCATGGTTCCTATATATGTAAAATCGCCATAAGCAAATAATCCAAAACGTAATATCCACGCAATCATACTTAGTAATAAAATTTTCTCTATTTTTATGTACCTTAATAACAATGGGAGTAGCAATATAAACAAGACCTCAGAAAATTGCGATATTGATAAGAATATTGTCGGATGCGCTGAAAAAATTGAATTTTTGGCTTCAGGTAATTCAGAAAGGTCTTGTAAAAAAGGTACGCCTAATGTATTTGTGATCTGTAAAACAGATCCTAAGAGCATAGAAAAAAACAGAAAAACAACCACTTGAGGCTTTCCAAATAGAATTTTTAAGTCGCTAAATTCAAAAGCATGAGGAGCATCTATGGCGGATTCAAGTCCGAAGTGCAACGCTAAGCCGCCTTTCTTAGCTCCGCAAACACCACCGAAGGTTGTCTGAACCCCAGACACTTGCGTGGCCTGCTGTTCAACGCTCCCTGATAGCGTTGTAAGTCTTCTTCTGTCACTGTCCGCAGGTCTGTTCCTTTCGGGATAAACTGTCTTAACAACCCATTCGTATTCTCGTTCAGCCCACGCTCATGCGAGGCATACGGATGGGCAAAGTACGTATCTGCGTTCAGTGCTTCTGCTATCGCCTTGTGCTCACTAAACTCTAGACCGTTATCGAACGTTATTGTGTGACATACATCCTGATACTCACTCAGCAGTGAGATAATGGCCTTACTGACTTCCACCGCATCCTTTGAAAACACCTTTTTTGTCAGGTAAATACGGCTTTTGCGTTCTGCCAGTGTCACGATAGCACCAGTGCCCTGTTTACCCTGCACCAAATCGGCCTCCCAGTCCCCCAGACGGCTACGGTCATCGACGACTGACGGCCGTAGCTCAATGGATACCGCATCAGGGATGCGCCCTCGTTTCTGCCCGTAGCCCTTACGATATCGCCGTTTGCCCTGCCTAAGATGCCTGTACAACTCGCCACCGCTACGCTTATCCGCATAGATATACTGGTAAATCCATTCATGGCTGACGCTAAGACCAATAATGCTGCCAATTGCACTTATTTGCTCAGGACTCCACTTCCACTCCAGAGCAAATATCACGAAATCTATGGTCTGCTGAGGAATTGTCCTTTTGGCAGATGACAGCCGCCTATCACAGCACTTCTGGTGTGCCTGTTGTGGGTTATAACCAGTATCTGAAGTGTTACGCCTCAGTTCACGGGAGACCGTGGACTTGCTTACACCGATACGGATACCTATCTCATGGCAGGATAAATTATCCTCACGCAGTATCGATATCTGGTATCGTTGTCCTTCGGTTAGTTGCTGATACTTCATACTTACTCGCTCATCTTTGGTCGGAAGAGCAGGATAGCTTATCAGTAGCTAACCGTCCTTCCATCTAACATGACCGAGCGTTGCACTTATTATCTGAATTCGCGTATTACAGATTTACTGTGATTATTTATTGAGATAAAAACAATAGAATAAATACTCAAAATAACAGAAGCAATTGCAGCAATGTACAGTTGATAATAGCTAGTTTCTAATTCCAATAAACTAATTATCCACATTGCGGATATAAACCCAACCGTCCCATACACTCTAATTTTAGGAAAATATTCTTCTGAATTTAATTTTTCCTTACCAATAGTTTCAAAAATTATGCTATTGCATATCGACATTGTTGGCATATAAAAAAGAAGATGAAACAATGTCATTAAAAAAAGTAAGCTAAATGAAGAACTATGCGCCATTAGAATTAGAAAAAATGCTGATATCAAATGAGTTGTGACATAAACTAATTTTCTATTGTTGATTTTATCTGCTATTAGACCGATTAAAATAGGTGAGCATAATGATGCTATTCCTAGTGTGCTAAATATTAACCCTACATCCCCACCTTTAAAATGAAGGGTATTGAGCATATATGATGCAAAGGTAACTAACCAAGAGCCCCATATGAAAAACTGTAAAAATGAAACTATTTTTAATCGAGTGATTATACTCATGATAGTCTTTTTACCTCACGAAATAATATATAAATACACTTATTTATTATGGGAGCCGAGGCATTGCACTTAAAAATATTTTTTAACTTAAATTAATCACAGTCTATCCCATAAACGCTTATCATGTTCAATTAATATACTCACTAACTAGTAAGAATAAAGTGATGTACTTCACAATAGGTTATACGTATGACTTGATGGTGATCATATCATTGAAGAATACTGATAAATTAGTAGGCTCAAATAGGTTTTATCCCTTAGTATTAATACATGCGGTCATTACCTATTTGATATAAGAATATATTATTATTTATCTATTGATTATGTTTTTTATTGTTGGAGAGGAAATGTCTACGGTTAATAGCAAAGATGTCGCCCGTTTAGCGAATGTATCACAATCAACAGTATCTCTCGTATTCAGTGGTCGTTATCATGGCAGAGTATCTGATAAAACGCGCGAAAAAATTCTCAGCGTTGCAAAAGAACTTGGTTATCATCCCAATATTAATGCGCAAGTTTTACGCAGTGGGAATTCTAAGACTATCGCCTTTATTGTCCCAGATATTCAGCAACCTTATTTTGCAAAAGTTGTTCACGCAGCAGAAATTTTCGCAACCAAATCTGGTTATTCTTTAATTCTTTTAGATAGTTATGCTAACAAACAATGGCATGAGCATCTAATATCATTATTTCAAAGTAAGCTTATCAGTGGCGGTATAATTTACTCATGTGACAAGAAAAACATCGAATTATTAAGATATTACCGAGAAAAACTGATATTTATTGAGTCTGATGACGAAAAAAACAACGATATTTGCTTAGAGGTAAAAAAAGCGATCGAATCTATATTTTACATTGCAAGTAAAATGAAACGATTCAGAGTTGGTTCTTTTAGAATTGATCTTCCAAGGCAACACTTCTTAACGCGGCATGAACTTTTTGATCAGCAATTCAATTCATTAGAAAATCCAGAAAAATCTAAACATATCGTGTATTCATCATTCAATCTCGCGCAATCAACTGAGAATGCAGAGATATTACTGCAGCAAAAACCCAATATTGTTTTTTGTGATGACGATATTTTAGCAGGCGCTATCTATCGGGCAGCAAAACACCTGAACATTCATATTCCTAACGATGTGGCAGTAATAGGATTCAATGACACAGATCTTTGCAGCTATTTGAACCCAGAATTATCTACCGTACAAATTCCGACTCAATACATAGGGGAAATCGCTATCAAAATGCTATTGGAAAAAATATCAAATAATCCACAAATCATAGAAAAACAGTTCGTTACGTTAAAAGTTGTTACTAGAGGGTCGACACAAGCTTAATCCTCGAATAAATATCAAGAAACTTGATTTTAAGTGAAAGGAGACGGTCGAGTATTTGATGCGTTGATTATAGGATAAACTGCACTTTTTGTGGGCTTGTTGCAAAAATTGTCGAAGTGAACGACATTAAGGTCATTGCTCGCTTCTTTAGGAAAAGTCATGTCACTAAAGTCAGTGATATGCTGGCCAAACACGGTATGTCGGTTCATCGCTCGACAAATTATCGTTGGTTTATTGAATATGCACCGATACTCCATAAAAACTCAAAAAATATCAATTTATTCGAGCTGTCTCTTCTTGGCAGCTCTTGGGGAGCATTCGATGCCGATGGAATTAGTGCTGGGCATGAGTGCTATGCGCATAATGTCGGTGTTAGCGCAATCTCCAGCACCTCTGCAACTCTTACCTTCTCCGAAATATAATCATGGTCAGCCGTGATTGCGGATAGAAAAAGGCAGTCCTAATGGAGTGACGGATTTATTGCTACCCCAACAGGGTGATCCGTTTAACGAAATTTACCTCAAAGAAAAAGCATGGTGGCAGATGTATGAGCCTGATATTTTAGATAAAGGTCAGGGTGTTATTGATGGTTAAATTAGAACGACTCGCTAAGCGACTCAGTCAATGACAAATATCTCTCTGATTTGACTGTTTTTATACAAAATAACTGGAAACGTAAGTGGACTTAGACGCAAAAAAATCTATTTTTCTGTATGCAAACGCTTGCGTCATGAAAAGACACGCGTATAATGCGCCACAATTTGCCGGGAGAAAACATGAACGCTGTTGCTCTATTTGTTTCAAAGAACACCTCCACTGCACTGCCTTCTGGCGGTCTGGACAGCCTGTTTTTCCCCTCCGTATTTCAAGAAAAGCCCCTCATTGAGGGGCTTTTTTTTGGCCTTTCACCTTATACGTCTTGCTGACACAGGAGAACAACGATGCCGAACCCTCTATACCTACGCGACATAATCTCAATTAATGATTTAGATCGCACCGACCTTGAACTTGTGCTCAAAGTGGCTGCCTCCCTAAAACAGCAACCTCAGCCAGAATTTTTAAAACATAAAGTCATCGCCAGTTGTTTCTTCGAAGCGTCGACTCGCACACGTTTATCCTTTGAGACCGCAATTCACCGCCTAGGAGCATCTGTTGTGGGGTTTTCTGACAGCACCAACACGTCACTGGGGAAAAAAGGTGAAACACTCGCAGATACCATTTCGGTGATCAGCCAATATGTCGATGCTATCGTGATGCGCCACCCACAAGAAGGTGCTGCACGCTTAGCCAGCCAATTTGCGGGGGAAATTCCCATTATCAATGCTGGTGATGGTTCAAACCAACATCCAACACAAACACTACTCGACCTCTTTACTATCCAAGAAACCCAAGGTCGTCTTGAAAACCTACAAGTCGCAATGGTGGGTGATTTAAAATACGGCAGAACAGTCCATTCACTGACACAAGCCCTCTCTAAATTTGAAGGCAATCACTTTTATTTTATTGCGCCAGAAGCGCTATCTATGCCAATCCATATCCTGCATCTTCTTGAAGAAAAAGGCTCCACATACAGCTTACATAACAATATTGATGAAGTGCTGCCTGAGTTGGATATCCTTTATATGACACGAGTACAGAAAGAACGTTTAGACCCGTCTGAATATGCCAATGTCAAAGCGCAATTTGTACTCCGTGCCACAGATTTACAAGATGCCAAACCCAATCTTAAAGTTTTACATCCATTACCGCGCGTTGATGAAATCACTGTTGATGTTGATAAGACCCCTTACGCCTACTATTTCCAACAAGCGGGTAACGGCATTTTCGCAAGGCAAGCTTTGTTGTCTCTGGTTTTAAATAAAGAATTGGCCATCTGAGGAGAAACACATCATGACACACGATCATAAATTACAAGTTGAAGCAATTAGTTGTGGCACTGTCATCGACCATATTCCTGCTCAAATTGGTTTTAAGCTATTGAGTCTATTTAAACTCACCTTAACAGATGAGCGCATTACCATCGGTTTAAATTTACCCTCGAATAACTTGGGGAAAAAAGATTTAATCAAAATCGAAAATACTTTTTTGACACCAGAGCAAGCCAACCAATTAGCGATGTATGCACCAGAAGCAACCGTTAATCGTATCGAAGACTACCAAGTGGTTGAAAAATTAGAGTTACGATTACCTGAATATATCGACAATGTATTGATTTGCCCAAATAGTAACTGTATTAGCCATAATGAGCCGGTGTCTAGTAGCTTTAAGGTGAAAAAAATGGGCAAAGAAGTGGCGCTAACCTGTAAATTTTGTGAAAAAGAGTTCGACAGAGACGCCGTTATTAATAACCAATAAATGAGATTCGTGTGACCACGGCTTTGTATGTGAGCTTCAAAGCTTTATACTGAACTTCTATAAGCGAAAGTTACCACTTTTTTACCTGATTAAACGGAGTATTTATGTCATACGAAATCAGTACAGAAAACGCACCGGCAGCTATTGGCCCTTATGTTCAAGGTGTTGACTTAGGCAGTATGGTCATTACATCTGGCCAGATCCCTGTTGATCCAAAAACAGGTGAAGTGCCTGAAGATATCGCGGCACAAACTCGTCAATCACTCGCAAACGTGGCAGCTATCTTAGAAAAAGCAGGCCTTAGCGCTGCCAATATCGTGAAAACCACGGTATTTGTGAAAGATTTGAACGATTTCGCAACCGTAAATGCAACTTATGAAGAGTTTTTCAAGCAGCATAATGCACCATTCCCAGCACGCTCTTGCGTTGAAGTTGCCCGTTTACCGAAAGATGTAAAAATCGAGATCGAAGCGATCGCTGTTCGTAAATAATTTACCTATCATTGGAAAACCTGCTAAATAAAATTGGCAGGTTTTTTTATCAATGCCCCAATGTATTTCCTACCGACACAATAAAATATTTTGTGCGCTATCTTGTTATTTCACCGCCATTCCGGCATATTTGAGCCGCATTTTAAATTGCCAATTCGGCTATGCCATCAATTTCACTAAGGGGGTTACCATGCGTAAAAACAATCTAAATAAATTCACTGCATATTCTATTCATTCATAATTTAGAGAAGGTTTGCTTCTCTAAAAAGGAGAAGTTAATGGTAACACTTGTTGAGCTGAATCAAGATAACTGGGAAGATTGTGCTGATTTGCAAGTATCAGAGGAACAATCACAATTTATTGCTTCCAATTTATATTCAATTGCTGAAGTCCAATTCTTACCACGGTTTATCGTTAAAGGGATCCAGCATCAAGAAACACTCGTTGGGTTAGTCATGTATGGCATTGACCCTGACGATGGGAATTATTGGATTTATCGCTTTATGATAGATGAATCTCATCAGCGTCAAGGCTATGGTTTGCAGGCCATGCTTTTATTAATTGATGAGATAAGGTCATCAAATAAGGATAATATTCCTGCCATTATGATTGGCTATCACACCGATAACGTGGGTGCACACCACTTTTATCAGAGTGTCGGGTTTGAATTTCAAGGCCTAGCTGATTGGGGGGAGTATTTAGCTAAGTTTGATTTAATCAAACAATAACCCTTTTGATTTAAAGGCGTGACTTGAAGTGGCCTCCAATAACTGGGCAACCAATTATTGGGGGTCTTTTTGTATTCAATGGGATTGGCAATTAAAGCCATCACAAAGGATAATAAGTATTGCTCAAATAATATGCTATTGAGGTTTATCTTTAGAGTCACCCTTGATTATCCCAAAACAATTCAATTATATATCAATGCATTAAAATATAGTCGAGCATTAGAAAATATCTATTAGCGATATTAATTACAATGCTAACAACAACCCCTTTGACTTTTCCTTCGGACCACTTATTGGTTTAGGATTATGAATTGATATTATTAATGTTGTTTTCACTCGTACAGAAACTAGAGAAAAATGGCGTAAGTTCTGTCTGCATATGGAAGAAAAAGAGGAATCACGCAATAAGCCAGACTTGAATGGCTATACAAGGCCTTTTCATTGAAGCTCGGCTCTTAGGCAGCGGATTAAAACTAACTTTTGATAATGAAATGAAGCTCACTTCTAAATTAGAAGGGGAATTTAGTGGCAGTATTAACTTTAGGTTAGTGGTGGATAAAAATAGGATCGGTTTAACCGTAACTTAAATTCAATTATAAATTTGAGGTTAAAGCTGGTATAGTGGGAAATGAACAAGTCAATTAACAGGTTCTACTACCAATAAATTTAAATGAGAATTTCTCCCAGAAGATATAGTTCTCGCTCCTAAGGCTGAAGGTACGATACCTATTTATCATTTTAACGGGTAAATTATGATTAAGAAAATACTATTATTAATGTTGATCTTCATTTCATCTAATGTTGCTGCCACAAAAATGCATGATAATGAACTAAAAAAATATGACTATAAAATAGGCATTGATTTAAATCAATGTGGGATGGAACTATATGTTAATGATGTAATGCTGATATATAATTCTGATATGAATAAATTCAATACTACATTTGGTATTGGCTCCTTTCTTAAAGAAAAAAACAACAAAATCAGAATCGTATTACTTTCACTAAATAAAAATTCCGAAATTTTCACTACAGGTACCGAGTGTAATTTTGAGTTTCTAGCTAGAGATAGATTTGAAAGTGATAAGTTAAACCATATTTCACTTATTAGTTACAGACCAAACGAAGATATTGATTTTAACATAAAAAAAGCATCTCACTATAAAAATTCGAACATTAACTGGGGAGAACTAGCGGATGATTTAAAGGTTGAATTCGTTGATAAGAATAATAAGTACTATAGAATGACTCAACAATTTAATATCAGAGAAGACTTTCCAGCTTGGAAGTGGACTACATCATACCAATTTAATGATAACATTAAATTTTTTAATGACCTCCCTCTTGAACAGCAAGCTAAATTAAAAGAGATTTATACCGAAATATGGGATGCTTTTAACCGACAAGATGAGAAAAAAATAAAACTATTGTTTAATGAGATGTTAGAAGAATCAAGTTCCGCAGATGGAGGGAGCGTTGAATCATATTATAACTCCCTTGGTTTTTCTATGCTTTTCGACAAAGAGCAGTATCAGTTAAAACCACTCAATATTTCTAGTAATAGTGAGATCTCTAAATACCTTGATAATCGTGTTATTTCAGTTTTTAAGTCACCAATCGCTTTTAAAGATTTAGAGTCTGGTCAGTCTATTGGTATTAATCCGAAATTACGCTTTGATGGTGAAAAATTTATTATTTCTAGATAATAATACTTTAAACATCAATAATCCTCATTAGTAATTCAAACTCGGGCCATGTTAAACATGGCCCTACACAAATGATGATAGACCCATGTCCACTCCCTCCCCATTAATGAAGAATAGACATTATTAGCAGAGCAAGAGACAACTGTTAAAGAGGGTTAGTTTAAATCCAATGCTAAAAATAGCAAAATTCAAAAAGAATTAATCAGTAATACACAGTTGTAGGAAGCTATTAATTATTGATAACCCATTGTTCTTTCTAGACTAAAACTATCACCAAGTTAAATATTGCATTTTATAATTATAAAAATATGCAGATGGTGAAATCTTTACAACAACGCCTTATCTATCCATTATTGATGGTAAAGTTACAATAGTTAAATAGTACTCTTGATGAATTGGCAATTAACAGTCAGTGATGACTGGCTATTAATTAGCGCTGAAAAAAAACAGTTATCCCCTTAGGGGGCTGATATTGATAAAATATTCAAAATTAACTAAGGAAGATTTTCTCATTTTCTGCCCCTGTCAATAAACGGCTTTGATATTTTATCAAGGCCGTTTATTAACTTACTTTTATCTTATCGAGAAAAAACATAAACAATTAATCAAATGTCGCTATCAACCAAGCCGAACCTTTATAATCCCCCGCGGCGGCATTTGTTCCTTGGATATGACTCGTAATTTTAATTGTTCTTAGGTCTTTAATCTCAATTTTAAAATCTTTACCCGTTTGACCCGTTGTTTCATCGGTCATGGTCAAGTTACTGTAGATTTTATGATTACTATTTTGGCTACTCGTCATTGGTAAACGTTTCTGTGGGTCATTGTCTGTTGCATAATCAAGGCGTAACCTGACATTTGTTGGAATAGCGAACTTGCAGTTATAAGTCACTTGTTCAGTGACAACACTATCGTAATTTAATGTGTTTAAGTGTCCATGCCGTAAGTTTACTGTCCCCGCTTGCCCAGTGGTCGTGGTGGTATTACACGATGAGCCCACATTTAATGTTGAAGAGAGTAAGCGCATTGGAACCGTTGTTTCCTCTAATGGCCAAGATGTATAGATTGGCGGTACTTTAGGGTTCATAAATGCACGTACATACCCCCCAAGAGGCATAGCAGCAATCATCACCTGACCATCAATAATGCGCTCATTAATATAAAATGTTACGGTGATGGGAAACTGTACTCCAAAATTAGATGCCGACGCTATCATCGCTGTACTCGAAGCATTCGCACAAACTCCAGCTCCCGTAATATTGATCCAATTAAGCATTCTACTCTCAACGGTCATCACGACGTTACTATTGATGCGATAACCTGGTTTGCCTTCTATCGTAGCGGCTTCAGGGACATACATGAATAGCCTGTGGTAAGCACTATCACTACCAATAATCCTCGTACTTGTTCCCCCCCAAGTTCTACCAATACATTTTGCCGCTCCCGTTGCTTTAACCGCTGAGTCAATGCTACTAATCACTATCGGCTCCCCCACACGATAATAATTTTTACCATCAGAGCCGGTGACAGGCGTCGAAACGATTGCGCTATTACTCGCCAGTGTGATCAAATAGCCATCATTTGGGTTTTGGATCATCGGTGCATAGTTTGCTAGGGCAATCGAGGGAAGTAATAAACCGCCTGATGCAATGCCCCCCCAGCCGATTTTCTTTTTTTTAAAAGACTGCAACCCGTGTGTAAGAATAATGCCTTTTAAGTTCAACATAATCATGATCCTACTAATGATAAGTCACAGAAAGGGTGACGGTTGACGTAAATTTCCCCAGAGCCAATTGATTGATCGGCACCGTACTCACTAATTGCGCTTGTAAATCCATGCGATACAATGTCGCGTCCACCCGTTCGGGGTAAATTCGTTGCTTTTTACTCACTTCCAATGCACGCACCGTGCCGCCCGTCACCTCTTTAAAATCAATACCCAGCCCATTGATACTGGTCGCTAAAATATTTTTCCCGTTATATAACACGCTGCTGTCCCCTTTGGGGCTCAACACGATAGCTAACGTATTGTTGAAATTACACCCCGTGATATAGAGTGAAAAATCGTTCACTGCCGCCGATGTATTCAGTGAGTTTGGGTTAAGTGTGCCGAAACCAATTTTCAGCGGTGAGCTGCTGTTTTCACTGCGAATATTACAAGCGGGATCTACCATGGTAGCGGTCACATCCACCAAAACGTCAGCGTGGCTCTCTAATACGGTCAATAACAGGAGTAACCCGAGAGGCTGTTTGAGCTTATTCAGTCTTATCACTATTCGTACTCCACCTGAAAGGTCACGATCCCGGAAAAATCGCCCACATTAGCTTCGCCAGTGGCGGGTTTACGGACAAAAACACCAAAATCAAATTGTTGTAAGCCGTCAACCACACTGACATCACCCATCGTCATCGGCTTATTCCACACAAGGGGTTTTTCATCATGATCGACCAGCCCCAAGACGACCCCACTGTCGCCTTTGGTGGTTAAAAAACTCTCACCGCCAATCGTGACTAATTCGCTGCTTTTCCACGTTAATTGAATACTTTTTTGTAAATCCGTTGCACTACACTTATCGATGGCAATGGTAAAGGGCGTCACCGCGCTGGTGCCATTTTCATTAATCAATTGCCAACGCAAGTTATACAGTGTGATTTTCTGATGGAGAGAGCCGGCTGCCACTTGGCATGCCGTGTTGACCAGCTCACCACTCAACTCAATATCTAAGCTATTGGCCGCGCGTACCTGAGAAGCTCCCCCGAAAAGCGCCACCGAAAACAGCCAAATATACTTTGCTGCCCTATTCATAGCTCACCTCTAAACGCACCGTGTGCCCATCTTTCATCCATGTCGGTAGGTCGATTGGATTATCCCCATTTAGCAAAGACAGCGGGTAACGCACTGAAAACACCCCGCGTTGTACATCGTAAAGCCGCACACTCGCTGGGGTATTGGCTGCTGCATTAAACACCGCCATTTCTTGGTACTTGTTTCCCGCGCCACACCCAATCAAACGCAGCGTGTTATCTAACGACAAATTGCAGGGGGCATTAAATAGCGTGGCACTCACCTGTATTTGGCCTTGATGCTGCGGTTCGTAGTCCGATTGATTAACCGGTGTATTCGCCACAGGGCTATTAGCCATCGCCCATTGGCTCAAGACACTGCCAAGAACAAACAGTACCGCGTTGTACCCGGCTGTTTTGATGAACATGTTGTGTTTACGCATCGTCCTTTCCCGTTCGCTCATACGCTGAAAATTACGGCTCACCCGTTACCGTGCAAGTCTCACCTTGGCAACGAAATGCCAGCGTGGGCTTACCACCATAATCATTGATGTACGTCAGATACGGTGTGGACAGTGCGGGGGATACCACATCCTGTGTTGACTTAGGCGGCACCATAACCACATCAAATGAATTGTGCTCAGCCGCGGCTTGACTGTTCCCTAGCCCAATCACCGTTAAGTGAAATGGCGTGGTATTATTGATGCGATAACCTTTCGCTATCTTTGTTAATGTGACTTGATGCGCCCACTTAGTGTCCGATTCAGGCAAAATACTGGCCGGTCGATAAAACAGTTTGACCCGTGATTGCAAGGCAATTTGTAAGGTATTGCCATCGGTGGATTTAGGGGGCACTTCACGCAAATTGAAGTAAAACACCGACTCACGATCTTGTGGCAATTGGCTCAGTGCCGGCGTCGTGCTTAAACGCACTAAACTGTTGCTCATGGGCTCAATGCGTTGCAACGGCGGCGTCGCCAAAATAGCCCCTTTGGTGAGCTTATTTCCCTGTAAATCTTCAATCCAACTTTGGGCTAAGTAAGCTTCTTCAGGGTTATCGTTCGAAATGGTGACGTTAATCGATTTTTCCGTTCCCGGAAAAATGATGCGTGTTCTATCTAATGTGACTGCGCTGTAGGCACTCATTGAGACAAATACCGCGATACCCACCCACATATGGCATAATCTTTGACCTAAATTCAACATCATTGACCTCATAAAACGAATAAAAGACTTATTTTGCTGGCGTTACATTTGCCGTTGACAGCGCGGGCGCAGCGCAAGGCAGCAATAACATGCTGGATAATGACGTGACATTGTCAGGCATGCGTAATTCACACTGCTTCTTTCCGGCCCAATAAACAGACAGGATTTCTTGAGGGGAAATACCGACCAACCACGTCACCCCCTCTTCACCCACAATGCCCAATTCACGGTTGTCAGCATTGCGCACACTGGCCCCAAACGGGGGATTTTTGCCATCACTCAACGATACGATGGCGAACAGTTTTTCCCCTTTCATCACCGATAAACGGCGGTAACCTATCGCGCCTTTGGTTAAGGTAATGTCGGTCGTTGACTGTAACGTTTCTAAATTCTCTGGCAGCTGACTGGTGTTAATCGACGCCGTCGATTTACGGTAACTGTTCACGTTAGGAATAACCGCAATCCCAAAACGGTTGGTTTTGATGACGCCACTGTCCAGTGGCACATCCCCCACCCCCGGTGTTTCAATCATTAAGCGGGTATCGCCATTTGCTGAACGGTGCAGTGCTACCCCGTGAGCCGTCGCCGTGATCCCACTGTTAATCGAGGCGCCAAAACTGCGATATTGTTGTGGCACATAACTGACGTTTGTGGATAAGTTAGCCTGCGACAGATCGCGTGAATAATAGCCACTGAAACTCGACTGACTCTGCATATGCTGTCCGTGGTTATACCCCACATTCAGGCTGTAATTATCACGATCGCTATAGCCGCTATACCCGACACTGTGGCTATATTGGTTATACTCACCGGCACGTGAATAGCGTTCGGAGAAGGTGATATTGTGCCCGCGATACAGAGGAACCGTTAAATACAGGTTGATAGCATCATCTTTATAGCCGTTATCACGCTCGGTACGCGTCGCCGATAATGAAATATTGGCATCTTGCTGCGATAGCCTAGGTATGCTGATATTGGTACTGGCGTATAAACCATATTGCGTTTGCGGTTTATCTTGCCAATAAGTACTGTATTGATAATTCAACGATAAACTGAAATTATCAAAATACTTGTTCAGATAGATTTGGTAGTTTTCTTTTGCCACACGCGCCACATGACCGCTACGGCTTTGATCTATAAATTGGCTTAATGTGCGGTAATCTCTATCGGCAAATCGATACCCTGCAAAGGTAATATCCGTGCGTAACTCATCAAATGACTTTGCATAGTTGAGGCGATAGGAGCGGCCTTGCAGCGTGTGATGGGTAAAGCGGGCAAAAGACTGCGTCATATCGAGTGACAATGCCCCAAATGCAAACAAGTCTCGTCCAATCCCTATCGCTGCGGTTTGGTAATCCCCATTCAGTTGCGTCCCCCCATACAGTGACCACGCATTAGATAACCCATAAGACAACTCGCCGCTGATCACCGGCTTACCAGTTAGGCGATGACCGTCATAGCGCGTTTTACCCGCCACTAACTTATAAATAATGCGCCCCGGGCGGGTTAAATAAGGCAGTGAGGCGGTGTTGAGACTAAATGTTTTCTCTTCGCCATTTTCTTCACGCACAGTGACATCGAGCACCCCTCGTACGCCGCTGTCCAAGGTCTGAATGCGAAACGGCCCCGGGGGCACCGTGGTTTCTAAGATCACGCGGTCTTGGCTACGCACAATCACCGTGGCATTCGTGTTCGCCACGCCAATAATTTCCGGCGCGTACCCCACCAATTTAGGCGGTAACATGCGGTCGTCACTTTCGAGGGCGATACCACTGTATTGCCATGACTCAAACACATCAGAATAGAAGTAGTTTTCCCCAATGGTCAAAATAGAGGCTAATTTCTTCAAGGAGGTAAACGCATACAGCCGGCTAAAATCAAAACGGAGGGTTTCTTGGGGGTTGCTGCCACCGTGCTGTTTTTGGTAGTTCGCGTTATAGTCACCACGAAAACGCCAAGCACCGAGGTTAAGACCTGTTGTACCATTGGTGGATAAATAGACCCGTTTGCTCCCGCGACTTTCTTCGATGACAGACGCATTGGCGCTATAATCCACAAAGGCACCATTCACCCCCTCTTCCCATAACGCCGGGGGGGTCCAGTTTGGATCACGGTATTCCATCCATAACTGGGGAATAGTGATTTTCAGTGAGAGTGTGGACAATTCAACCGTCGATTTCACCCCAGTTAACGCGGAAAAATCAAGGCACTGCCCCGCCTCGGAAAGGGTGACTTTTTGTTTTGCCGAATCTTTCAGGCCAATCAGATCCAGTAAGTTCGCCGGTATGCAAATGGCATGTTGTGCTAAGACCGTGATATCACGAGGCGCCCCTAAGCGCTGGCCGTTAACAAACACGGTTAACACATAGTCTCCGGGAGGCACATAACCCGCAACGGAAAATTGGCTCATATCGACGTTTTGCATATCTTCCGCATCCAATACGTCAGTATTGAACTCTGTTGCAGACACCGTGCATGCACTGACGCTCACCGCCAATAAAACGGCCTGCCTGACTTTGCTAAGTTTGAACATCATGCTCTGTACCATCCCAAAGACAGCAAGAATGCCTCCTCAATGTCATCATTGAAGACGTGCTTCTGTGCTTTATTGATAATCGATAAAAAAACGAACCAGCCCGTGATAACGTCCTGCTTGTAGCGGCTTTCCTGTCAGCTCGAGCCGTAAAAAATAGCGCAAAAAGAGGGTTTGCCCCGATTGACCTTGCCGTAACACACTGTCAAACAAAGGATAGGTCTCCCCAGGGATCACGATATTTTTCGTGTTATCCAGCACGGATACGCCCAACCCCTGAGAAGGCCCTTGCAAGGCAAATGCGTCGATATTATCGGCCCCTTGCCCGTCAAAACGTATTGTCCATGTTTTACTATCAAGGGTGCTGTACACACTGCCACAGTCACGAAGCTCAATGTCAAAAGGGCGTGTTTGTTGTTCACGCGCCACGGCGGTTGAGAGCATCGTCAACGTTAACGACGAAAAATCGACCGTTTGGTCGCGATTTGACATCACAATCGAGCATGGTGTTGAGATCACACTGCCAACCAGTTGAGTGACACCTTCATGGCGCATGCCCACCTCGTTGGCGCCAAAAGCCGATGTGCCCCCCAAAATCAGCGAAAAGAGGATCCCTGTTGTTTGCAAACTCACGCGTTGATAAACAGCCACCCGTTTCTCCCTTGCAGACAGTAAAAAAATCCACCTGTGTTATGACTGTTAACAAACAAATACTGTTTGACGGCAGTCGTTAGAGGTTGTTAACTCCATGAAGAAAATCAATTTATTGACTTTCGATTGAGAAGACGAAGAGGGCGAGATTGCACTTTACCCCTCTTCGTGAGCCCCTTGGCCGCCAGCGTTCACTGACGGTCAATGTATCGACTTACTGGTACGTGATACGGAAGTTAGAGATGGCGCTGAATCGCCCTTCCGCAACATCTTTAGTGGTATCAACCGCTTTCGCCAATGCTTTAAAAATTAAAGTATTTTCACCATTTGTGTTGGCAATACGAGGGAGAACGTCTGTGGCTTTACCGAACTCAAAACCATCAATCAAAATACCGAGGTTGTTCGAATTCCCCGCGGAAGTTGCCAGCAGCGTGTTGCCTTTATCTGCATAGCTTTGGCCAGTAAACACGAGTTCCATTGATTTCACCGCAACAGGGTTACCTTCAGTATCTTTACCAAAGTTAGCAAAGTCACAGCCAGTGAATTTGATCTCGAACTCTGCTTCCGCAGGCTTACCACTTTCCAACGCTTTACGAGACAGCTGACCGAAATCAACGGTTTGTTTCAGAGAAGACTGCTCGATATTACAAGGCGTGTTCACAACTGTACCCACAAAGTTAATCGTTCCGGTGTTATCCGCCATTGCGCTAAATGACACAACAGACGCCGCAAATACAGTTGCAACTGCTAATTTTGTTAATTTCATTTATTTTTCCTTTCTAGTAAAAAGACAATAGAAACCAGTCACCACACATAAATTGAAGAGTGTTAATTTCATTTTTTGTTGATAAAGCAAAGGTTACATCATTAATAAAAACATCGTCCCTGCTGCTACCTATCCCTTATCCATATCTAAGAGACAAATAGTTCCTTATAGGCTAAGGCTAACCCATATAATTTATTTATATATAATCTTAAAATAGAATTAATTAATTTGACATTTTGCCGTCATAGTTAACCATGACTGAACAGAATAAATTCTGTCAGATTTCCCCGAAAATGTTGAGCATAGTATCCGGAATTAAAATATTAATTACTGATTTCATCGACTTAAAATAGGAGAAACATCTAACATTTAATTATTAACATTCCGTGAAATAATTACACTAACTTATTTTATTTAAACAATCTCAATATTTATATTTGATGAATTTTCATTGCCATATTAAATTTAGTTTCTCAAATAAAAATTCATAAAATAAAACTATTATTTTGATATTTTTGAAATAATAAATTGATGGCGAATATAGAACCAACCCCATTTAGAGTAAATACGTTTTTAACGATAAGTCTCCATATTTCGATAGGTGATAACTATTAAATGTTTGTTATTAATGGCATCGACATAACCAAATATTAATTTGGTTCCTATATATCAATGGATTACAATAAATCATGATAATCAAAATCATATAAATCTCCAAACAATGTCTTATTCTTAATGAGAGTATGTTGATTTTATTTAACGCTATTTTCATTTTGTTACATATTTAATTATTTTGATATTTTTATAAGAGATATAGCTTTATTTTTTTCAATAATAAAACAAAAAACCTCAATATTGCTTATTTTTTGGCGCCATTAAAAAATAGAAAAAATGCTCATAAACTTAGACACACTCTAAGAACACCCATAATAAACATAGGTGTAACCCATTAAATACAATATAACCCACCTTAATTACTCATTAAATGCGTTATCGCTTTTCGCTATTAAATTTATTTAATGATAATTTATTGTTTTTTAACAGTGAAATAAAAATATTACTCATCATCGCATATCAGCGCTCTTTAAATGCCAACAATACCCTTATCAAAGCCCTATCCTCAAAATCTTCACCGACTCAAATCCTCCATCGACAATACGACTAATCGATTATCAACTGGATATTAATATCCAGAGCCACGCCTATGCTCTGATAATGGTCAACAAAATAATTTGGCCCGCAGTTTTGGTGGCCACTTTGCCTGTATAACCCGCCAAATCTTGTCAGAAATGCGCTAGCTCTTGAACGGCAAAAAGTGGGAAATATGGCTTCTTCCGCGGGAAAGAGCATAAGCCAGTTCAGGGGGAGCGTGATATTCCATGCATCCAATGATGATGGCATAGGAGAGTCTCATTTAAGTTGCCAATTGCAGTAATGACACAACTTAGGTCACCGTTCGATATATCGCGCTGTTGGAAAAAACCATTTGTTCGAAAACCTATCACGTGCTCAAGGTTGCCATCATCCTAAATAATTAGGGGCGTTTTTATTTTTCATCTCCTCCGCTTTTGATATTCATACAATTTATTTTTTTCCTTGTTGTGGATCAAATTATCGATAGCTAAAAAAGAGCAATAAACTATATATTGTGCTTTAATTATATAACTAAACACTACATATAGTATTTATTCACAGTTTTATCCACATTCCCTTCGCACATGCAGCGGAAACTTATCGCTAGGTTTAAGGTTGTGGATAACTCAACAAGGAGCATTTCAGTGAAAACGGTTGTGATTAAACGAGATGGTTGCCAAGTGAACTTTGACTTCCAAAGAATTCAAGAGGCAATAAAACGTGCATCAGCGGCTGTGAATATTCAGGATGATGACTATTGCCTTCAAGTTGCTACAACGGTCACAGAGCAACTTGGCAACCGTGAAAAAGTCGATATTCGAGAGATCCAAGACGCCGTTGAAAATCAACTAATGTCAGGCCCTTATAAAGACCTCGCTCGAGCCTATATTGAATATCGCCATGATAGGGATAGTGCTCGCGAAAAACGCAGCCAGCTTACCCATGATATTCGCGGCCTTATCGAACAAAGCAACGTTTCACTGCTTAATGAAAATGCCAATAAAGACAGTAAAGTGATCCCGACTCAGCGTGATTTACTTGCTGGTATTGTGGCTAAGCACTATGCCAAACAGCATATTTTGCCTCGTGATGTCGTTATCGCTCATGAACGAGGAGAAATACACTATCACGACCTTGATTATGCCCCCTTTTTCCCGATGTTTAACTGTATGTTGATCGATCTTGAAGGCATGCTTACGCAAGGGTTTAAAATGGGCAATGCAGAGATCGAACCGCCAAAATCAATTTCAACAGCAACCGCCGTGACTGCACAAATCATTGCGCAAGTTGCTAGCCATATTTATGGTGGTACGACGATTAATCGCATCGATGAAATTCTGGCTCCTTATGTACGCATCAGCTATGAAAAACATCTTAAAACGGCTGAAACGTGGGGGATCAATGATGCTCAAGGTTATGCTGACTGCCAAACAGAAAAAGAGTGCTATGATGCTTTCCAATCCCTAGAATATGAAGTCAATACATTGCATACCGCGAATGGGCAAACCCCCTTTGTCACCTTTGGTTTTGGTCTTGGCACCTCGAAAGAAGCGCGCTTAATCCAACAATCCATCTTGAAAAATCGTATTGCAGGTTTAGGCAAAAATCGTAAAACAGCCGTATTCCCTAAATTGGTCTTTGCCATTAAAAAAGGGTTAAACCACCAATTTGGTGATCCTAACTATGATATCAAACAGTTAGCCCTTGAATGTGCTAGCAAGCGCATGTACCCCGATATCCTTAATTATGACCAAGTTGTTAAAGTGACCGGATCGTTTAAAACCCCCATGGGCTGCCGTAGCTTCTTAGGGGTCTACGAAGAAGCGGGGCAACAAATTCATGATGGTCGCAATAATTTAGGGGTGATCAGCCTTAATTTGCCTCGCATTGCCATTGAAGCACAAGGCAATGAAGACGCATTTTGGCAACTGTTAGAAGCACGTTTATCTATTGCTAAAAAAGCCCTTATGACACGGATCGCACGCCTTGAAAACGTCAAAGCACGTGTCGCGCCAATTCTCTATATGGAGGGGGCTTGCGGTGTAAGATTAGCCGCTGATGATAGCGTTGCAGAAATCTTTAAAAAGGGTCGAGCCTCAATTTCGCTCGGCTATATCGGACTACATGAGACCATCAATGCACTATTTGGTACGCAAAACCATGTTTACGACAGTGAGCACTTAAGGGAAAAAGCCATCGCGATTGTTAACCGCCTACGCCAAGCAACAGATGAGTGGAAAGCAGAAACTGGCTATGGTTTTAGCCTGTACAGTACACCTAGTGAAAACTTATGTGATCGTTTTTGCCGCCTTGATACTGCTGAATTTGGCGTAATAGCTGGTGTGACAGACAAAGGCTACTACACAAATAGCTTCCATCTTGATGTTGAAAAACGCGTGAACCCATACGACAAAATAGACTTTGAACAGCCTTACCCTGCCATCGCAAATGGGGGCTTTATCTGCTATGGCGAGTATCCTAATTTGCAGCATAACCTCAAAGCGCTTGAAGATGTTTGGGATTACAGTTATGAGCATGTTCCATATTATGGAACAAATACGCCCATAGACGAATGTTATGAGTGTGGATTTACGGGTGAGTTTAACTGTACCAGTAAAGGCTTTGTTTGCCCTCGTTGTGGTAACCATGATACTAACCGTGTCTCAGTGATCCGCCGAGTATGTGGTTACCTTGGCAGCCCTGATGCACGCCCATTTAATGCAGGCAAGCAAGAAGAAGTGAAGCGACGTATCAAACACCTAGGTAATGGGCAGTTAGGTTAATAGTATGAATTATCATCAATATTACCCTGTTGATGTCGTGAATGGTCCAGGCACGCGTTGCACACTGTTCGTCTCAGGATGTGTTCATCAGTGCCGAGGATGTTATAACCAAAGCACATGGCGCCTCGATTCCGGTATTCCATTCACTCAGGAAATGGAAGATAGGATCATTCAAGACTTACAAGATACCCGTATCCGTCGGCAAGGTTTATCCCTTTCCGGCGGGGATCCACTACATCCCGCTAACTTATCAGCGATCTTTCAGTTGGTTAAACGTGTAAAAACCGTTTGTCCAGATAAAGACATTTGGCTATGGACAGGCTATCAATTTGCCGAACTGACCGCCGAGCAACATAAGGTGGTGAGTTTGATCAATGTACTGGTTGATGGGAAATTTGTAAAAGCGCTGCATGACCCCGCGTTACTTTGGCGAGGAAGCAGTAATCAAGTGATCCATAAATTACGCTAGCGATTTCTAGACCAATAGAGCTTGCTGCCAAAACCCAATTTATTATTGACCATTTTGACTTCTTGTAACTCCAAACGCCATACAGGCAGTTTTGCCGTCAATGCCACAGGGAAGCGACGACAATAAAATTGATGGGCTTGCTGTCGTAAGCTCCCATCCAGCGCTATCACTTGCCCAATAAATTGTAGCCCTTGGATTTGGCTAACCACTTTCGTTTGGGCAGAGACAGTCCCTGCGACGTGAGGATTTTCAGTCATCAGTTGACCATGGCGTGAAGCAGGATCGGTCATAAAGAATAAACTCATCGACTTAGCATCAAATGCATAATAACAACTGGCAGGCCAGATATCATTGCCGTGGCAAGTAAATAGAGAAAAGACGTGTTGGCGAGAAAAGTAACGTTGGATATGTTGTAAGGCGTGTTCATCATTCATAGCAAAAGCCCATATTGACCGTTCAGAACACGCTCTTTGAATATGTACATCCTATCGCTGAGCGTGCTTAAGCTGTTCTGAACGTTTGGTATTACATTTGCTAGGTACTATAAATTATTTATAGATTGCAGCAACACCATTCATTGAGTTTTCACCGCCAGCTGAGATAACACGGAATGAAGTTGCACCAGCTTCATCAGCTTTTTTGGCTAACTTTTCAGTCAGGTCATTAACACTAACAGCACCTGATACAGAAACATAACCCGCAGCTGGTTGGCTAGAATGTTGAACTTCTTCAGCAGCCATTGAACCAAATGAAATAGCACTTAAAGCCAAAGTTGCAGCGACTAATGTTGATTTTTTCATAATGTTTTCCTCATTGTATATTCATTTTTATCAGGGATTTTTGTTCTCCCCCTGTGATATGGATCATATTATGCTCTTTTAGTTACGATGAAAATTAGCTAATTTTGCTGTTATGGTTCAAATATTTTGAATCAAAACCACGCTTTAGGTTACAAATTTATGACTTTAATGTGTCATTTTTTATTTATAATTTAATAAGTTATGGCTATCCTTGTTCGCGAGATTTTTAGTCTATTTATGAATTATTTCCCCTTAAATTTCAGCACAGAAAGTCAAAAATAGGGCAACAAAATAAAATGTCTACGCAGAAAAACTGGTACATTTACCTAATTAGAGAGAAAAATAACAGGTTATATTGTGGGATCACCACAGATGTCTCGCGCCGCTTTACCCAACATAAAGAGGGAAAAGGCGCAAAAGCGTTGAAGGGGAAAATGCCGCTCACGCTAGTATTTGATTGTTTAGCTGGGGATCGCGCTACCGCGTCAAGATTGGAATATCAGATAAAACAACTGAGTAAAGCCGCCAAAGAAAGGCTGGTTATTGACCAGCCCATTAATATCCTTGATTACTTAACGCATCAGAATACATCAAAGTGTGAAGAGTAAGTCACCCGCCCTTTGTGATCACTCAAGCTGCCATTTTCTAGCCCACAAATCATAAAATGCTCTTGCAATTCAGGCCACTGGCTGAAAACTTCATATTTTGAGGCAGGTTCAAAGCCAAAACGGCGGTAATAGTTGCTATCTCCTAATACCACAACCGCACCATAGCCAAACTCATTAAGACTATCTAGTCCTTCATAAATAAGTTGCCCACCAATGCCTTGTTTTTGGTGCGCTTTACTCACTGCAAGCGGTGCAAGGCCAACCCATTGAACGTCTTCATTGTTGACATCAACAGGTGTAAAGCCGACATAACCGATCACTTCGCCGTTGTCATTCGTGGCAACAACACCCAGAGTCAATAAGCCGTCTTCTCGTAGCTTTTGTACCAGATCGGCTTCTGCTTCCGTCGGGAAAGTGTCACGCAGTAACTTATCGATCCCCATAGCATCGACAGGAATTTCAACACGAATTAGCATGAGGCAACCACGGAGCCTTTATGCTCTGTGTCCTCATTTTGTTGAGTCGTTTTAATCAAGTCGGCCAATTGTAGTAATGCAAAACGCAGGGGTGTCGGCATATTGTCTAGCTCAAAAGCATCCATAAGGTTTTTTACATACAGCCCTAATTCGGTGTCACCTTCAATGACCAAACGGCGCTGAAAAAACAGCGTATCAGGATCTTCTTTACGCGCCGCGATAAGGATCAGGTCATTGGCTGTAGCACAGACACTGACATCGGCTTGCTCTTGATTACGCACAATTAACATGCCATTTTGCAAACTAATGAACCAGACTAAATCAAGGTCACTGACTTCAACTTTCAGCCATTTCCCTTCGAGAAAATCCAATTCCCCTTCTTTGACCGATTCACGAAACTGCCAGCTCAGTAATTGCTCAAGTACTTGACGCTGCACTGCAAATGGGGTCACTTTTAAAGGTAACTTCAATAATGAAGGCCCTTTTGAAATAAGTTGAGAACGAATTTTAGCTAACACAGCACTGACTCCCGTATCAATTGCCTGCCCGTTAAATACACACCCCAGCATCAGCTACGGCCTCTCGGTAGCAAATCAGTATTAGAACAGGCATTTATATCGACATACTCAATAATAGAATAGTCATATCATGCCAGAGAAAATAAATACTCACTTGATCCTATATCAAGGTTTACACTTCTCGCCAGCATTTATTTTTTATTATGCCAAAAAGCTCATGGAGTCATGACCTCATAAGCCACAAAAACAGATAGCCAACAGCCAATTCAATGCCTTAAATCAAAATTTACATCGCATGAGTTGACTAGAATGCTAAGTTGTCGAAAATTTAAACTGGAACAGATACCATGGAATTACTCTGCCCAGCAGGCAACTTACCGGCCCTTAAAGCCGCTGTCGATAACGGTGCCGATGCGGTTTATATTGGCTTGAAAAATGATACTAACGCACGCCATTTTGCTGGACTCAACTTTACTGAAAAAAAATTGCAAGAAGCAGAGCGCTACATACATCAACATCAGCGTAAACTTCATATTGCTATCAATACATTTGCTCACCCAGATGGCTTTCAACGTTGGAAAGATTCGGTCGATCTTGCGGCTTCGCTAGGGGCTGATGCCCTGATCCTTGCCGATCTCGCGATGCTTGAGTATGCTGCACACCGATACCCTCATATTGAACGTCATGTCTCCGTTCAAGCTTCAGCAACCAACACCGAAGCGATTCGCTTTTATGCCCGCAATTTTAATGTTCATCGGATTGTACTGCCTCGGGTTCTATCTATTCATCAAGTCAAACAACTCGCTAAAAGTAGCCCTGTCCCCTTAGAAGTCTTTGCTTTTGGTAGCCTATGTATTATGGCGGAAGGACGCTGCTATCTCTCTTCCTATTTAACGGGTGAATCCCCCAATACTGTTGGGGCATGCTCGCCCGCGCGTTTCGTTCGTTGGCAACAAACGCCTCATGGCATGGAGTCACGCTTAAATGAAGTGCTTATTGATCGCTACCAAAGTCATGAAAATGCAGGCTACCCCACTCTCTGTAAAGGGCGTTATTTGGTGGATGACCATCGATATCATGTACTCGAAGAGCCAACTAGCCTCAATACCATCGAATTACTACCAGACCTAATGGCGGCGAATATCGCCTCGGTCAAAATTGAAGGCCGCCAGCGCAGCCCTGCTTACGTCACCGAAGTGACACGCATCTGGCGAAAAGCTATCGATACATATCATGCAAACCCAGAGCAATTTATTGCAGATCCACAATGGATAAAAGTACTGGGTGGGCTTTCTGAAGGCAGCCAAACCACATTAGGCGCTTACCATCGTAAATGGCAATAATAAGGAATAGATGATGAAGTATGCATTAGGGTCAGTTCTTTATTACTGGCCTAAACAAGAGCTATATGATTTTTATCAGCAAGCAGCACAAAGTGAAGCCGATATTATTTATCTTGGTGAGACGGTTTGTAGCAAGCGCCGTGAAATGAAACCGGCTGATTGGATTGAATTAGCAAAAACGCTAGCGCTAAGTGGCAAGCAGATTATCTTAAGTACATTAGCGCTATTGCAGGCACCTTCCGAACTTAAAGAAATAAGTAAACTCGTTGATAATGGCGATTTTTTGGTTGAAGCCCATGACTTTGGTGTCGTCAATATGCTCTCTGAGCGCCATCTTCCTTTTATTGCTGGCCATGGTTTGAATTGTTATAACGCACAGACCCTCAATATATTATTACGCCAAGGCATGCAGCGTTGGTGTATGCCTGTAGAGCTTTCTCGTGACTGGTTGATCAATTTACTCAATCAATGCGATGAATTGGGGATACGTGGCAAATTTGAAGTAGAAGTGATGAGTTATGGTCATTTACCGCTGGCCTACTCTGCTCGCTGTTTTACTGCCCGTTCAGAAAATCGTGCCAAAGATGATTGTGAAACTTGCTGCATTCACTATCCTCAGGGGCGAAAGGTGTTCTCTCAAGAACAACAGCAAGTGTTTACTCTCAACGGGTTACAGACACAAAGTGGCTATTGCTACAACCTAGGTAATGAGCAAACATCTATGATTGATTTGGTTGATATTGTACGTATTTCGCCGGAGAACATTGAGTCTCTAGACATATTGGCGCAATTTAAAGCGAATCAAACCGGAGAAGCGCCACTGGTCATCAATGACAAGAGTTGTAATGGTTATTGGAGGCAAGTGGCAGGATTAGAAATGCTGCCTTAGCCGCAATATCAATCAGCGCCATTGGATAAAAAGCGGGAGCAAACACCAGCTTCCCGCTGTGTATTCATCCTAAAGCATCTCATTGATTTTATTTTTGAAAAATGAATAAATTGCACGGTTCACAGCATTACCTCACACTCACTCTCTCTCACTCATTCATAATATAGTGAGGAACAAACCTAGAAGTATCTTTTGTGATTAAAGAGTTATCTTCACGTATGCCGATCCCTGCTGGGGCATCCCCCACCACCCAGCTCCCAATTAAAGTGTAGTCATTACCGAATTTAGGCAAAAAAGCACTCGCCTGATAAATTCTAGGCTCATGAGCATACATCCCTAATTCTTGCGTGATCACTTCTTGCTCATTATTAAAAAATAATGAAACATTAGCGCCTTCACGTGAAAATAATGGCTTTGTCGTAAACCCTTGCCACGCTTTCCCCATATCCTGTTTTAATTTTCCCACAATATCGCTCTGCTCATCCGCAAAATAGGCAGGAAGTAAGTTAGGGTGATTAGGAAAAAAACGCCATAATAACGGTAATAGCCCTTTATTACTTAAAATGGATTTCCATAAAGGTTCTACCCATTCTGTTCGTTCACTACGTAGTACCGGACCATAATCATCTTGGAACATCCATTCATATGGATATAATTTAAAGCCTTGGTGAATAATTTGATCTTGTAAATCCGTAAAAACACCACCTAAGCCTAATCCGATGTCTTCCACATAAATAAATTGTGTCTGTAGCCCTGCTTGACGCGCACAATCTTCCAAATATAAAACAGTTCCTCTATCTTCAATGGAGCCTTCACAGCAACAAAAATAAAAAGGGTGCTCATTGCGCCACAATAAAAAACGCTGGATAAGCTTTTCCTGTATCGAATTAAATTGATCGGCATTTGCAGGAAGCATACCTCTATCTGTCATGTCAGATAACCATTGCCATTGAAAAAATGCCGATTCATAAAGTGATGTCGGGGTATCTGCATTATATTCCAGCAACTTTGCAGGCTGATATCCATTCCATGAAAAATCCATTCGCCCATACAGTGATGATTTATTATTTCGCCAACTATTTGCAATCGCATCCCAATATAATTCAGGTATGGCTAATGCTTCTAAAATACGTTCATCATTGATAGCAGAATTGACTACTTCTAAGCACATTTGGTGCAACTCTTCGGTTGGGTCTTCGATGCCAGATTCAATTTGCGCTAATGTAAAACAATAAGCATGCGATTCATCCCAATAAATTTCATTGTCGATAATATGGAAGTCAAAACCATAATCTTGCGTAATTCGCACTAAATCTTCGCGTGGCTTTACAGGTATTCGTAACATAATTAACCACCTCTACTCCCCGATTTATGCCCAAAGCCCCCTCTTGATGTTGTTTTAGTCGAATTATTACTATATTTCGCAGGCTTTAGCCTATTCGAACCATCAGCAACCCATTTATCGGATGAACCTAGCTCATGATAAATATTCGGTTCATTTTTAGCGCGATAAAATGGACGAACTCGTGAAAAATAGTAATGAGAGCCTGAGTAAGAGCTGGTTGTATGACTACTACTTGCTGGCTGCGGAAATTCATTAAGCGCAAAACCAGCCAATTTGGGGCCATAAACATCACGCTGTATGCTATCGCAATATTCTGGCTTTGATTGTAATAAGCATTGCTGATATTCTCTTATATTAAGGGCACGATGAACTAAAACACAGTTATCTTTCCCATAATGATATTCACAATCAACTAATCGATTGTAAATCGCCATGCTTCTATTCAATTCTTGTTGTGCTTCTTCTTGTTTTTGTTTACAAAAAGAGTTGGTATAACCTGCAAGCTCACAATCATTAAGCCCCTTGAAAATCGTTATTTTGGGTGTTGGTGATTCGTCACTGCAACTGCGTAACCCCAAAAAAACGGCTCCTCCCATAATTGCCAACGTAAGTATATTAGCGCCTTTGCGTGGTTCATCTTTTACATCAAGGCCAATACGCTTTAATTCAGGCCCCTCTTGAGCCTTATTATACTTACGCTGTTTTCTTTTGATTTTATTTTTATTTTTCATAGAACATCATTATTCATTAATAGCTCATGCTTACTGCATTCAAAATACCAAATCCAAGTGATGTTCCACCTAAAAAGAGGCCTGCGGATATATTATTTTGCTCTATTTTTTCACTGATTTTTGGCATATAGATTTTTGTTGCGCCAAGAACAAGCAATTGAACTAATAATGCAATAACACCCGGCGGATTCAAGTCCGAAGTGCAACGCTAAGCCGCCTTTCTTAGCTCCGCAAACACCACCGAAGGTTGTCTGAACCCCAGACACTTGCGTGGCCTGCTGTTCAACGCTCCCTGATAGCGTTGTAAGTCTTCTTCTGTCACTGTCCGCAGGTCTGTTCCTTTCGGGATAAACTGTCTTAACAACCCATTCGTATTCTCGTTCAGCCCACGCTCATGCGAGGCATACGGATGGGCAAAGTACGTATCTGCGTTCAGTGCTTCTGCTATCGCCTTGTGCTCACTAAACTCTAGACCGTTATCGAACGTTATTGTGTGACATACATCCTGATACTCACTCAGCAGTGAGATAATGGCCTTACTGACTTCCACCGCATCCTTTGAAAACACCTTTTTTGTCAGGTAAATACGGCTTTTGCGTTCTGCCAGTGTCACGATAGCACCAGTGCCCTGTTTACCCTGCACCAAATCGGCCTCCCAGTCCCCCAGACGGCTACGGTCATCGACGACTGACGGCCGTAGCTCAATGGATACCGCATCAGGGATGCGCCCTCGTTTCTGCCCGTAGCCCTTACGATATCGCCGTTTGCCCTGCCTAAGATGCCTGTACAACTCGCCACCGCTACGCTTATCCGCATAGATATACTGGTAAATCCATTCATGGCTGACGCTAAGACCAATAATGCTGCCAATTGCACTTATTTGCTCAGGACTCCACTTCCACTCCAGAGCAAATATCACGAAATCTATGGTCTGCTGAGGAATTGTCCTTTTGGCAGATGACAGCCGCCTATCACAGCACTTCTGGTGTGCCTGTTGTGGGTTATAACCAGTATCTGAAGTGTTACGCCTCAGTTCACGGGAGACCGTGGACTTGCTTACACCGATACGGATACCTATCTCATGGCAGGATAAATTATCCTCACGCAGTATCGATATCTGGTATCGTTGTCCTTCGGTTAGTTGCTGATACTTCATACTTACTCGCTCATCTTTGGTCGGAAGAGCAGGATAGCTTATCAGTAGCTAACCGTCCTTCCATCTAACATGACCGAGCGTTGCACTTATTATCTGAATTCGCGCCCCATATTATACAGTCAAGAATACTAATAGAATGAGAAATCGCACTCGATAACGGAGTGATATAACCTAGCATCGCACCAATAAATGCAAGGCCAGCGGCGGTATTATTCTGTTTAATTAATACCCATTCATTATGACGCGATATACGTGTATAAATAAAGAGGAATGCAAGTACCATAACAGCACCAATTGCAAAATAACTAATAAAGGAGAGTAGAGCAGAAAGTATAGCTGTAAAATCCATGAAATTATATTTCCGTGAAAAAGGAATAAATGTAGCTTAACCTTTTTCAAAAATAAAGAGATTATAAATAATTCAGTGCATTTTACTTTTATCTAGAGACTATGATCTAATGATTCATTTTTTGCTGAGCATGATAGAGTAGTAGTATCAAATAAGTCGCTTTATTAATAATAGAATAACTGCATGAGGTCTAAACGATTAATTGATGATGACAATCCTGTCACGAATAAACCAATAATGGATTTTTCTTATCTAATGTTAAAAATACTTATATTTAAGTAAGAATACCAAACAGATAAAGATAATAATATTGAGAGCAAAATGATTAGTGGTGTTGCAGCTGGCTACCACCAACTGCAATCGTTTTTTATTTTCTGACAATCAAACACGCCAGAAGAATAATATTAATTATGATGTTGTTTACGCCAACGATGAATAATATGAGAAATCTGACGTAATTCACCATCACGCAACATGCCAATTAAGACACCAATTACGGTATAAATCACACCGAGCACTAACATCATCACAATATCCATCAAGACGCCACTAAAAGGTAGCCCCATTTGATTGATACCCGCCATGGCACTCGTTGCCCATGTTGATGGTAAAGCCGAAGCAATCATTCGTACCCATTCAGGCATGGCTTGTAAGGGCCATATCGTACCGGACATGTAAAAGACAGGTGTTGTAATAAACGCTAATGTCAGATAAATCATCTCGACACTACGCAAACACTCAGTGACCAACTTCCCTAACCCAATTACGGCAAGCAAGAAGGGAAAAGTGAGCATCCACAATTGATACAATGGCGCCTCTTGACGATAGCCTAAGATCCACGGCCATAATGCAAAAAAGACGGTCGATAAAAATAGCCAGATCGGGATCAAGGCCGATAGCGCCCCCAAATACACCGCTAATGGTGGTTTACCTTTCGGTGTACCGCGGATAGCAATACTCACGCGAACACAAGCAATCAGCAAGGAGTGTTGTAACAACATCACTAACAACCCAGGAAACACAATCGCGGCAAAGCTTACACCCGGGTTATATAACGGCTCTGTTAAACTACGTATTGGCGTAATAATGACGTTCGCTTGCTCTTGACTAAATCCTGAGTTGATGAGTAATTGGGTGTTATAGCTATTTAATAACGTTTGATACGCACTCATTAGCTCTTGCTGGATCTGACCACTTGCTAAACGGTTTGTCGCATCACCATAAACGGGGATAGTGATATTTTTCCCATTTAGCAGGAATTTTTCAAAGTCTATCGGGATAATAATAATGGCAAAAAGCTGCCGATTAATCATATCCTTACGAGCTTGTTCCAAATTGTCATAGCTGTGTAATTTAACTTTAGGCGCCGCATCCAAATCGCGGATAAGTGCCCGACTTGCCACACTATGATCCTGATCGATGACTGCAACAGGCAGATCCCACAAGACGGGTTTCGCATACACCAAACTCATCACACACAGTGAAACGATCAATAATAACCACATTGGCTTATCTAACATGCCAATCAGCACCTTACGGAAAGTCGCAAAATACATTTGCATTACAGCTCCCCTCCTTGTGCCGCAATACGTTTCGGCAAGCGCTTACGGATCAAAAATGCCGTCACTATTGGATAAATCAGCAAAAATAGACACACTTCCACAATACGTTTAAATGAGATCTCACGTAGGAAAATATCAAACATCGCATTGAGTGTATGAGTTAATGGCTCGATATTGGAAATAATCTGCGCAGGTAAAATCATGGATAATTCCGGTACAGCCATACCGGAGAAAGCGAGTGCAATACTCACTAGCATCCCTATCAAGCTGTAAGCCATAATCGCACTTGAAGTAAAGCTAAATAGCAGTAGCCCAATACTTTGCGCCGCTATTACATAGAAAAAGCCCACCATTATCATATAGAGGGGATTCCCCACAACCTTAGCATCAAAAATACTGACCAAAGCCGCAAGTTCAACCACTAACAGTGTCGTAAAAAATAGCGTATAAGGAGCCATTTTCCCTAAGACCGCCATACCGAAAGGCTTCACGCTTTGTAAGATAGAACTACGTGATAATGTGTAAATCGTACAGGTCACCACAAACAGTTGTAGCATATGAATGGTAGCCGCAAATTGCTGATAATAAATATAACTACCACTAGGGTTAAATAAACTGTCATAAGAGAGGGTCACTTGAGCGAGCGGTGGTAATGCTTTCCCCATCGAACCTGCCAACTGCGTTCGATATTTGGCATTTAGCTCAGCCACCAGCCCACTAAAGTCTTGGATTGCATAGCTCCCTGACGCATAAAACAGCGCGTTATAGTACATGCGTAGCTCAGGTTGACGCCCCCGTAATGCATCGGCCTCAAAATTAGTCGGCACGTACAGCAGCGCATAATCCTGTGCACTGGCTAATCGTTTTAACGATGTATTAAGATTATTATCAATCGCTTTAACGTCAGCATGGGGTCCAGCATTGAGATCCCGGATAATTTGTCGGGAAACGGGGCTTCTGTCATTATCCACCACCGAAACAGGCAAATCCATCAACGTTCCTTCTGAGAAGTTAGCACTAACTAACGTGAATAACATTAATGGAAACAACCAGCTTAACCAGTGAAAAACCGGACTACGAATAGCGGCTTGTGTTTCTCGACTGAATGCATGCTCAAAACCATGCCAAGCGAATTTTAATCTCATACTCGCGCCTTTTATTTATCCCAGCGCCATAGCACGCTCATTCCAGGCCTTAAGCCGTCAACAGGCTCTACTGGATACAAACGAACCTCAAAGGTTTTCAAGTCAAAATCCCCTGTTGCACGTGTTGCCCTTTTTGTTGCGTAATCCCCTTTTGGCGCAATATAACGCACCTCAGCTTCGATTTTTTTATCGCCTAATGCAGGCACATCAAGCTGAACTCTATCGCCTTTTTTCACATCGACAAGAATGTCTTCACGTAAGTTATAGATAAAGTAAGACTGCGGTATACGCACCATGGTCAAAAGCGGGCTGCCCGCATTGAAAATTTCCCCTACTTCTGCGGGAATAGGACCGATTTCCCCATCCACTGGCGCTTTCACTTGTAAATCATCTAATTGGACTTGAAGCTCCGCGAGTTTTTGTTCAGCTTCATTCAGCGCCGCCTCATATTTTTGACGCAGTTCAATGCGATCACCATTCTTAGCTTCTTCAAGCTGCGCTTTTGCCCCTTGAACTTGCTGAAAAGCAACTTCTTTCGCTTTACGCGCATTATCAAGCTCATTGGCTGAAACATAGCCTTTAGCCGATAAATTACTTAAGCGTTGGTATTCACGAGACGCATTTTGGTATTGTGAATTGGCTTGTGCCAATGAGGCTTGCAGGTGACGGATCGTCTCTTCGCGAGTGCCATGGAGCGATTGTGCTAACTGTGCCTTTGCTTGATCTCTTGCGGCTTTCAAGGCAGCGTATTGCGCTGTTAGCTCAGGGCTTTCTAAGGTCAATAATAACTGCCCCTTTTTAACATCATCCCCACGCTCAACATGACGCTCAATAACACGACCTTTAGCCTTAGATGTAACCATGACTTCGGGTGCATCAACTTCACCTTGTAATAGCAAAAATTGATTGTGAGAATGGAAAAGTGCCGCCGCCGCTATCAAAATCAGCATCAACAAAATCAGTGCTATTGTTCTTTTTTTCATTATTAGTAAAACCCTAAATAATCACGGAGGAAACTATGGCTATAAAATTATCGCAGCAATTGCCGATACAGCGTTAATAAATTTGTGCGCAAGGTCACAAATAGAAGGGGGATATATAATATTGAAGTGACTTGCCCCTTATGTCAAATAAAGAAAAGTTAACTTTGACCAAATCGCTATTATCAAATCAGCCGCTTACGTTACAATTGCCCTGTTAAGACGCCACCAACTGGAAACCTTTATGTACGAGTTTGATCTCATTCTGCTACTACTACAGCAGATGTGCGTTTATTTGGTCATTGCATGGGCGCTCAGTAAAACCCCCCTTGTTATTCCATTATTAAAAGTGACCATTCGCTTACCCCATAAAGTGATGTGCTATCTCATTTTCTCGGTTTTCTGCATCATGGGAACCTATTTTGGGTTACACATTAACGACTCAATAGCAAATACACGCGCCATTGGCTCTGTCCTTGGTGGATTACTTGGTGGCCCCGCGGTTGGGTTTGCTGTTGGCTTCACGGGAGGATTGCACCGTTACTCACTCGGCGGCATGACCGCCTTCAGTTGTATGGTCTCCACCATCGTGGAAGGGCTAATTGGTGGCTTAGTCCACCGCTACTATATGAAACGCGGTCAGATCAATAAAATATTTAATCCTCTCACCGCCAGTTGCGTTACCTTTGTGGCCGAAATTATTCAGATGCTGATCATCCTATTACTTGCCCGCCCTTTCGGCGAAGCACTGGAACTGGTCAAAAGTATTGCCGCCCCGATGGTCATTGCCAACACGATTGGTGCCGCGATGTTTATTCGGATTTTACTCGATCGCCGCGCTATCGTAGAAAAATACACAACCGCATTCTCCGCACAGGCCCTAAAAATAGCCCTCTGCACAGATGGTATTTTACGTAAAGGTTTCAATACCGATAACAGTATGAAAGTGGCTAAAATTATCTATCAAGAGCTAGAAATTGGTGCGGTCGCCATCACCGATAGAGAAAAAATATTAGCTTTTATTGGGATAGGAGCCGATCACCATTGCCCCGGAACCCCCATAGCTTCAGAACAATCGCGCCGAGCAATTGATAATAACGAGGTGGTGTATGCCGATGGTAATGAAACCCCCTATAAATGTTCGTTAAGCCCAACATGTAAGCTCGGCTCTGCACTGGTGATCCCACTTAGGGGAGAGAACGAACGCGTTATTGGTACAATTAAACTGTATGAGGCCAAAAACCGTTTATTTAGCTCTATCAACCGTACATTGGGTGAAGGCATTGCGAGTCTATTTTCGGCACAAATCCTTGCTGGGCAATATGAACGCAATAAACAATCATTACTACAATCCGAAGTGAAGCTACTTCACGCGCAAGTAAACCCTCACTTCTTATTTAATGTCCTCAATACGCTACAAGCCGTTATTCGCAGAGACAGCCAACAAGCGGGTCAGCTAGTGCAATATATTTCCACCTTCTTTCGTAATAACCTTAAGCGTCCGGAACAAAATGCAACGCTTGGCGAAGAGTTAGAGCATGTAAATGCTTACTTACAAATTGAGAAAGCACGCTTTTGTGAGAAATTGCAAATAGAGCTGGATATCCCTGAAGCATTAAGACAAGTAGAGTTACCTGCCTTTTCCCTACAACCGATCGTTGAAAATGCAATTAAACACGGCACCTCACAGTTATTAGACACTGGATATATTACAATTAGAAGTTATATACGCTGTGAACAGGTTTATATCGAGATAGAAGATAATGCAGGTCTTTATCAACCCACAGCTCAGAACGATGGATTAGGCATGAGCCTAGTTGATAAGCGTCTACGCCTAAAATATGGCGAACAATATGGCGTTAGCGTGGAATATGAACCTGAACAGTTTACGCGAGTGCAATTACGTCTGCCTTATAGGCTAACAGAATAAAATGATTAAATTTCTATGAATGTATTGATTGTTGATGATGAACCACTTGCGCGGGAAAATGTACGCTGTTTGTTGGAAGAGCATGATGATATTGAAATTATGGATGAGTGTGCCAATGCCATTGAGGCGATCAGTGTTATCCATAAAAAGAAGCCCGATGTCGTGTTTCTTGATATTCAGATGCCACGTATTACGGGCCTTGAAATGGTACGCATGCTCGACCCTGAAGATAGGCCTTATATTGTCTTTCTAACTGCATTTAATGAATTTGCCATACAAGCCTTTGAAGAACATGCTTTTGATTACTTATTAAAACCATTAGAGAGTGAAAGGCTAAATAAAACACTAACCCGTCTACGCCAAGGCAAGCAAAAACAAGATCTCGAGATCCTAAGTGACCATGAACCACTCAAATTTATTCCTTGTACTGGTCACAGTCGTATTTGGCTGATGAAGTTGGAGGAAGTGCAGTATGTGACCTCGCGGATGAGTGGTGTTTATGTGATGAGCACGCAAGGTCAAGAGGGCTTCACCGAACTGACACTGAGAACGCTAGAGTTACGCACACCTTTGGTCCGTTGCCATCGCCAGTATTTGGTGAACATGACAGAATTAAGTGAGATTTTGTTTGGTGACAATGGGCAAGCAGAGCTCGTTTTAAGGTCGGGCGAACATATTCCTGTCAGCCGTCGTTACTTAAAACCACTAAAAGAAGCGCTGGGGATCATTTAATGTGCCATACTGACTCTAAATAATTTGCGTTGTCGCTAGGCGACAAGTCAACATACTGCAACTTGGCGGATAACGAGTTTATAAGGAGATCACACATGGCGGACTTCTATTTACAACTTCGCACTAACTCAATGACTTTAAAAAACCTAAAGACCCATGAGGAGTACACCGCCGAAGGGGAGTTCTCATCTTCTCGGTTAATTGTCGGAGATTTCTACGTCGCCCAAAGCCTCCTAATACAGCTTATTGATGCAATGAAACTCAGTATTCGCCTTCCTTTAACCCCTCATCACCGCATTGTTATACAAGCCTTAGAAAAAAATGAAGGTGGACTAAGCCCCGTTGAAGTCAGGTTATTAGAAGAAATTACCGTTACGGCGTTTAATCATAAACTGAAAAAAGTGATTGTCAGCCATGACGAATTACCCATGCCACAAAGGCAAGCGGAAGAATTATTAGATAATAAATAGTGTTATTACCTGTCGTGTTAGAACAACATAAAAAAACCGCTCCATTAATTTGAAGCGGTTTTTTCACAATTTAAGTCGTGCTTCCTAAATAGAAACACTCGGTAAATGTATGTAATTAAGCATTATGGCTGGTGCTACGGCGGCGCGGAGCTGCCGAGTTGTGATCTTCATTACGACCACGTCCGTTACCACGATGGCCACCACGACGATTGCCACCCTCACGGTCGTTGCGACGCTCACCATTAAAGCCACCGTCACGGCGTGAACCACCACGACGCTCACGACGTTCAAACGGCTGTGCATCACCAATTAATTGCATTTGCATTGGTTTATTCAAAATGCGTGCACGGCTTAAGTGAGTTAACACTTCGGTTGGCATGCCTTTTGGTAGCTCAATCGTTGAGTGAGAGCCAAACAGCTTGATATTACCAATATAACGGCTGCTAATATCCGCTTCATTGGCAATCGCCCCTACAATGTGACGCACTTCTACGCCATCATCACGGCCGACTTCGATGCGATACATTTCCATATCGCCAACATCACGGCGCTCACGACGACCACTACGATCACCACGCTCTGCACGGTCAAAGCCATTGCCATTACGATCACGACGGCGATCATCACGGTCATTGAATTCACGACGTGGGCGACGCGGTGCATCTGGTGGCAGAATAAGTGCACGCTCACCTTGAGCCATTTTTAGCAACGCGGCGGCCAATGTTTCCATATCAACATCTTCTGACGGTGACAGTTTCTTTAACAGCGCGCGGTATTGGTCTAAGTCACTGCTTTCAAATTGCTGTTGGATTTTTTCAGCAAATTTCGCCTGACGACGTTCACTTAGCAATTGTGAATCTGGCAGTTCAACTTCAGGGATCGTTAGCTTCATGGTGCGTTCAACGTTACGCAGCAAACGACGCTCACGGTTCTCTACGAACAAGAGTGCACGGCCAGCACGCCCTGCACGGCCAGTACGACCGATACGGTGAACATAAGACTCTGCATCCATTGGGATGTCATAGTTAACGACTAAGCTAATACGGTCAACATCAAGACCACGAGCAGCAACGTCAGTGGCGATCAAAATATCCAAACGACCGTCTTTTAAACGTTCTAGCGTTTGTTCACGTAACGCTTGGTTCATATCACCGTTCAATGCAGCGCTGTTATAACCGTTGCGCTCAAGCGCTTCTGCCACTTCCAGCGTTGCATTCTTTGTACGAACAAAAATAATTGCTGCGTCAAAATCTTCGGCTTCTAAGAAACGAACCAGAGCCTCATTTTTGCGCATGCCGTAAACAGTCCAATAGCTTTGAGCAATATCTGGACGTGTTGTAATGCTAGCCTGAATACGAATTTCTTTAGGCTCTTTCATGAAACGGCGTGTTATACGACGAATTGGTTCTGGCATCGTCGCTGAAAACAGCGCTGTTTGATGCTCTGCTGGGATTTGGCTCATGATGTTTTCAACATCTTCAATAAAGCCCATACGCAGCATTTCATCAGCTTCATCCAGTACTAAGCCTTTCAATTTAGACAGGTCTAATGTACCGCGTTTCAGATGATCAAGCAGACGCCCAGGCGTTCCTACAACAACTTGTGGCCCTTGGCGCAAAGCACGCAATTGCACGTCGTAACGCTGGCCACCATATAGGGCTACCACGTTAACACGGCTCATGTGTTTAGAAAAATCGCCCATCGCTTCAGCAACCTGAACCGCCAACTCACGTGTTGGGGCTAGGACTAGAATTTGCGGAGCTTTTAAATCTGGATCAATGTTGTGCAGTAGCGGCAAACTAAAGGCTGCGGTTTTACCGCTCCCCGTCTGTGCCATACCCAACACATCATTACCGTCCATTAACAATGGAATACATTGTTTTTGGATCGGAGAAGGTTTTTCATATCCCAGGTCGTTTAGTGCAGTCAAAATAGACGCTGATAAACCTAAATCAGCGAAAGAGATATCAGTCTCGGTGGTCATGTAAAGGTGCCTCATACTTAATGGCGGCCAGTTTACATAACCGTGCGAAAATCATTTCGGTCATTTTCATTTAAAATGTGAACTGGCTCAAATTGTGTTATTAAACGAACAAATAGGCCGTCACCCCGAAGGATGATGACTCAAAAAATAGTGATGAAATGTTCGTCAGCTATTGCTGGCCCGATTCTAAAAGGTCGTCTTGTTCTTGGCCTAACAGCGCCAATTCCAACAATGCATAGCGGTGTTCAACAAAGCTATGAGCGTTGTTAGCCACCGTCAGTTTGAATAACGCAGTTGCGCTATCCTTATCCCCCAGACTTAGGTAATGCTTACCTAAATAGAAGTTAGTTTCACTGAGATGCTCAGCGAGCGAAGTGTTATCCGTAGAAGTTTCTTTCAAGCGCTCCATCAATGTGTTTTCACTGATTTTGCCAAGGTAAAACTCTACGATATTCCAGCCCCATAGCCCTTTCTCCGCACGGTCATAACGAGCTGCAAGATTATCTTGCGCCACTCGCGGGTCTATGTCTTTCTCAACGAGATAAAGCCATAGCGTGCGAAAAGGATCATTTGGATCTATCTGATAATACGCCAGCAGATCATCTTGCGCTAGTTTGTACCGACCACCGTAATATAATGCGATGCCGCGGTTCATACGCGCGAAAGTGTAAGTTGGATCAAGCTCTAATACAGAATCAAACGCTTCATAGGCGGCATCATAGTTGCCAGCCTGCGTAAAATATATTCCTAAAAAGTTAAAAATTTCAGGAATATCAGGGCGAATCGCTAACGCCGTTGAAAAATCATTGCGCGCTAACGCCCTCAAACCGAGACTATCATACAACACTCCGCGCTCATATAAAAGCTGAGCGTATTCGTCATCGGTTAAAGATCGGCTCGCAAGGATTTGTTCCATACGAGCCAATATTACTTCTTGTTGTAATGAAGGTTGCAGAGGAACAGCAAATACCTCGTTTTTACGCCAATCTTTACTGCTGCATCCAATGAGCACAAAAAAGATAAGCGCAGAGACCACACGAGTAAACGTGCTTAAGCCCCTAAACCGAAGACAGATACTATTCAGCATACTCCGCCCTTACATTACCACTATTTCAGCAAATTACGGCTATGCGCCCTAACTTATAGGGCGCTGCTTAGATTCAGCCTATTCTGCTGAGTCCTGCTGCTGTGCTGGAGTTTCTTCAGTCGCAACAGCTTCTTTCATGCTCAGGCGGATACGGCCTTGACGGTCGATTTCCAACACCTTAACAGGAACTTCTTGACCCATTTGCAGATAGTCAGTCACTTTCTCAACACGCTTATCGGCGATTTGAGAAATATGCACTAAGCCTTCTTTACCACCACCGATAGCAACGAACGCACCAAAGTCAACGATACGAGTAACTTTACCTTGGTAAACACGGCCGACTTCGACTTCAGCAGTAATTTCTTCGATACGACGGATAGCTTCTTTTGCTTTCAAGCCATCAGTTGCAGCAATTTTCACTGTACCATCATCTTCAATTTCGATTGTAGTGCCAGTTTCTTCTGTCAGCGCACGGATAACCGAACCACCTTTACCGATAACATCTTTAATCTTATCTGGATTAATGCGGATAGTGTGAATACGTGGTGCAAATTCAGAAATATCATCACGAGGGCTGTTAATCGCTTGTTCCATTGTACCTAGGATGTGCAGACGAGCACCTTTTGCTTGGTTCAATGCAACTTGCATGATTTCGCGAGTAATACCTTCGATTTTAATATCCATTTGCAGTGCGCTGATACCATCACGGCTACCTGCGACTTTAAAGTCCATATCGCCTAAATGGTCTTCATCACCAAGGATGTCAGAAAGTACGACGAAATCATCGCCTTCTTTAACCAGACCCATAGCAATACCAGCAACCGCTGCTTTAATTGGCACACCTGCATCCATCAGTGCTAAAGAAGCACCACAAACCGACGCCATTGATGATGAACCGTTTGATTCAGTGATTTCAGATACAACACGAACAGTGTATGGGAAATCAGCATGATCAGGCATGACCGCCATCACACCGCGTTTCGCTAAACGACCATGACCAATTTCACGACGCTTAGGCGAACCAACCATACCTGTTTCACCAACAGAGTATGGAGGGAAGTTATAGTGGAACAAGAAGCGATCAGTATATTCGCCCATTAACTGGTCAATAACCTGTGCATCACGTTCAGTACCCAGTGTTGCAGTGACTAATGCCTGAGTTTCACCACGGGTAAATAGCGCAGAACCGTGAGTACGTGGCAGAACGCTAGTGCGTACATCCAGCGCACGAACCATGTCTTTTTCACGACCATCAATACGTGGCTCACCACGAATGACACGGCTACGAACAACTTGTTTTTCTAGGTTCGCTAGAATGTCAGCAACTTCAGCTACGTCGACATTTTCATCTTCAGCCACGATTGCTGCTGTGACTTCTTCTTTGATCAGGTCAACTTGCTCATAACGCTCTTGTTTTTCAGTGATACGATAAGCATCACCCATACGGCTTTCAGCCAGCGCTGCAACTTTATCACGTAAAGCTTGGTTAACTGGCTCTGGTTGCCAATCCCATTTTTCTTTACCTGCTTCTTTAACTAGCTCATTGATTTCTTGAATCACGATTTGTTGTTGATCATGACCAAAAACAACGGCACCCAGCATTTGCTCTTCGCTTAACAGATCCGCTTCTGACTCAACCATCAGAACTGCGCTTTCTGTTCCTGCTACCACTAAATCAAGGCGGCTTAATTTTAGCTCATCTGCTGTTGGGTTCAGAACATATTGGTCATTGATAAAACCAACACGTGCCGCACCAATTGGGCCATTAAAAGGAACACCAGACAACGCCAATGCAGCCGATGCACCGATCATAGCAACAATATCCGGGTTAACTTGTGGGTTAACAGAAACAACGGTTGCGATGATTTGGATTTCGTTCAGGAAACCTTCTGGGAACAGAGGGCGTAATGGGCGGTCAATAAGACGCGCGATCAGCGTTTCACCTTCACCAGGGCGGCCTTCACGACGGAAGAAACTGCCTGGAATACGACCAGCAGCATAAGAGCGCTCTTGGTAGTTAACGGTCAGAGGGAAGAAGTCTTGGCCTTCTTTAACTTTTTTCTGAGCAACCGCGGTCACAAAAACGGCTGTATCATCCATGTTTACCATAACAGCGGCAGTCGCTTGACGCGCTATCATGCCGGTTTCAATGGATACGGTATGTTGACCGTATTGAAATTTGCGTACGATAGGATTTAACAAAATAGTACCCTTTATTTTAGGCCACTCGACTCTCTCTCGTGGCATTGGCTTTCTCTTCCTAACTACAGCCTCGCGACTAATGAGAAGACAGATATTCAAATGATCAATTTTCTCATTAGCCGCGCGAATCGGTGTAGCTGAAGAGGCGTTAATAAAACAATTAATTACGAATCATAGCTTAGCATTTAAGTTAAGTATAATTCGAGTCTTACTTCAACTTTAAATATAACTTTTAGAAGAAAAGGGGCCATTAGGCCCCTTTCCACTGAAACTGACTCGATTAACGACGCAGACCCAGACGCTCGATAAGAGCGGTGTAACGCGCGATATCTTTGCTTTTCAGATAAGCTTGCAATCTACGACGCTGAGCAACCATACGCAGCAGACCACGACGGCTGTGGTGATCTTTTTTGTGCTCTGCAAAGTGGCTTTGCAGATGGTTGATTTGAGCGGTCAACAAAGCGATTTGCACTTCGCTTGAACCAGTGTCGTTAGCATCGCGGCCGAATTCAGCAACGATTTTTGCTTTAGCTTCAGTACTTAGAGACATATTAAACTCCAAATGTATAAATGTATGTAATGAGAGCCAATCTCTAATTTAGCATCTCACAGATTAAGCGCCGCTATTCTACGCTGCTTATAGTCGCAAAGCAATAAGTGCCGCCATGCGGATTATTCATTTTCAACAACTAAACGCCGAGGAGCAACCCGCATATCTTCACTGATCAACGCAATGCCAATAAAACGTTCAGCAGTACCACAAGTCACGCGAACCATGGTGCCTTCCGCTAATTGACCAATATTCGCCCTAACAGGCTGGCCCTGCTTAAAGTATGCCGCCGTTTCTTCTGTCAAATTAACGGCAGGAAAATGCACCACCGCAGTATCCATCGGCAACAATAAAGGGTCGAGCAGCGATTCAAAAGTGCCATTGCCTTCATCAACTTGCGCTCTTAATGCGGCGAGCTGCTCTAATGTCACCATCCGCGCATAAGGGTAGTTTGCTACCTGCAAGCGTCGTAGGTAAATGACATGTGCACCACAACCTAACATCTCACCTAAATCGTCAATAATGGTACGAATATAAGTACCTTTAGAGCAGTGAATTTCCAGTTCCAGTTCATTATTTTCTAAACGAATAAACTGTAACTCATACACTGTGATAGGCCGTGCTTCCCGCTCAACGGTGATCCCTTTACGCGCATACTCATACAAAGGTTTCCCTTGATGTTTTAGTGCCGAATACATTGATGGCACTTGCAATGTATCACCACGAAAATGCGCTAATGCCCCATCAAGCTGAGCTTGTGTAAACTCAACGTTACGCTCACTGATGATTTGACCATGGGAATCCGAAGTGTCAGTACGTTGTCCTAGACGGGCAATCACACGATAACGCTTGTCTGAGTCGAGTAAAAATTGAGAAAACTTGGTTGCTTCACCGAGACAAACAGGGAGCATCCCTGTTGCAAGTGGATCTAACGCTCCCGTGTGACCCGCTTTATTTGCATTGAAGAAGCGCCGCACTTTTTGCAGCGCATCGTTTGAAGAAATATCAGTGGGTTTATCCAGCAGCAAAACGCCATGTATGTCACGGCCGCTACGACGACGCCCCATTATTTTTCCTCTTTATCATCCGCGTTCGCACGACGCATTTCATCATTACGAATAACATTGGAAACTAAGTTAGACATACGCATACCGTCAACCAATGAGCTATCGTAAGAGAACGTTAACTCTGGAATAACGCGTAAACGCATCGCTTTTCCTAGCAAAGAACGAATAAAGCCAGAAGCTTCATTGAGCGCTTTAATGCCATCTTGAACCATTTGAGACTCATGTTCTTCATGAGAAATATTAAGGAAAGTCACGAAAACTTTACCATAAGCCAAGTCTCTTGATAGCTCGACACCTGAAACAGTTGCCATGCCAATGCGGGGATCTTTAACTTCACGCTGCAAGATAATCGCAATTTCTTTTTGCATTTCTTGGGCTACGCGCTGAGAACGACTAAATTCTCTTGCCATCGTTATATCTCCTGACATTTTGGGGGGCTATTGCCCCCCAATAAATACAAAGCTATGGATACCCGCGATAAGCGATATGCTCCCTTCGCGGGTATAAAAGAAATTAACCGTCAATCGAACGTTTAACTTCAATCACTTCAAAGACTTCAATCATATCGCCAACACGGACATCGTTGTAGTTCTTAACACCGATACCACACTCCATACCATTACGGACTTCGTTGACGTCATCTTTAAAGCGACGTAGTGACTCCAGCTCACCTTCGTAAATAACCACGTTATCACGCAGAACACGGATTGGGTTATTACGCTTGATAGTACCTTCTGTCACCATACAACCAGCGATAGCACCAAACTTCGGTGATTTAAAGACGTCACGGACTTCTGCAAGACCCATGATTTGCTGTTTGTATTCAGGTGCTAACATACCGCTCATCGCTTGTTTGATTTCATCAATCAAGCTATAGATGACGGAGTAGTAACGTAAGTCAACACTTTCACTCTCAATAACGCGGCGAGCAGATGCGTCAGCACGAACGTTAAAGCCAAGAATGATCGCATTCGATGCCGCAGCCAGAGTTGCGTCAGTTTCGGTAATACCACCCACACCAGAACCGATGATTTTGATTTTAACTTCATCAGTCGATAGTTTTAACAGTGAGTCAGTAATCGCTTCACAAGTACCTTGAACGTCGGTTTTTAGAACAATGTTCAGTTCAGAAACTTTACCTTCTTCCATGTTAGCAAACATGTTTTCCAGTTTAGATTTCTGTTGGCGAGCCAATTTCACATCGCGGAATTTACCTTGGCGATACAATGCAACTTCACGTGCTTTTTTCTCGTCACGAACAACGGTTGCTTCATCACCTGCGGATGGAACATTGGATAGACCTAAAATCTCAACAGGCATTGATGGGCCAGCAGATTGAACTTCTTTACCGAGTTCGTTACGCATTGCACGAATACGGCCGTATTCAAAACCACAAAGAACAATATCGCCTTTGTTGAGCGTACCTTCTTGAACAAGAATCGTTGCAACTGGACCACGACCTTTATCAAGGTAAGATTCAACAACAACACCGCTTGCCATACCTGCGTAAACTGCTTTCAGCTCGAGGACTTCTGCTTGTAGCAAGATAGCATCAAGCAGCTCATCGATACCGGTACCTTTTTTCGCCGATACGCTAATAAACTGAGTATCACCACCCCAATCTTCAGAAATAACACCGTATTGTGACAGCTCATTTCTTACACGATCTGGATCCGCTTCTGGTTTATCAATTTTGTTCACAGCAACAACGATAGGCACACCCGCCGCTTTTGCGTGTTGGATGGCTTCGATAGTTTGTGGCATCACACCATCGTCTGCTGCAACAACCAGAACAACGATATCCGTCGCCTGAGCACCACGAGCACGCATTGACGTAAACGCGGCGTGACCCGGAGTATCTAAGAAGGTGATCATCCCTTTATCAGTTTTCACATGGTAAGCACCGATGTGCTGAGTGATACCACCTGCTTCGCCTGAAGCGACTTTCGTTGAACGAATATAGTCAAGCAGTGATGTTTTACCATGGTCAACGTGACCCATGATGGTAACAACCGGTGCACGTGGCTCTTCAACTGCTGAACCCGTATCACGGTCATTCATTACCGCTTCTTCTAGCTCATTTTCGCGACGAAGGATAACTTTGTGACCCATCTCTTCTGCAACAAGCTGCGCAGTTTCTTGGTCAATGACTTGGTTGATAGTCGCCATCGCGCCCATCTTCATCATTGTTTTAATCACTTGTGAACCTTTCACCGCCATTTTGTTAGCGAGTTCACCAACAGTGATCGTTTCACCGATAACCACGTCACGGTTTACTGCTGCCGCAGGCTTGTTAAAGCTTTGTTGCAGTGAACTACCTTTACGTTGTTTACCTTTGACGCGATTAGAGCGGCCAGCAGCGCGTTCTTCTTCACGATCGGCTTTTTCAGAAAGCTTATTGCCTTTCTTTTGGCGAGGCGCTTTCGCACTACGGTTACGAGAACGACGACCTTCTTCTTTTTCGTCGCTTTCATCTTCCGCTGCACGAGCATGGCGAGAAGTCGTCGTGTGATAGTCACTATCGTCGTCGATTCTGGAATCATTGTTCCATTTTTCGTTGTTTTCTTCTGCCATTTTGCGAGCCTCTTCTGCGACACGTCTCGCTTCTGCTTCAACTTTACGTTGAGTTTCTTCTTCAACTTTACGCTTCAGAGCTGCTGCTTCAGCTTCACGGCGCTGTTTTTCAGAGTTGGTCTCACCGGCTTTGCCAGCTTTTTGATGATTTTCGCTTGATTTCACTTTTTCTCTTTCCGCTACTTCGCGCGTAGCTTTCTCAGCTGCTTCACGTTTTGCTTTCTCTTCGGCTGCACGCTTTGCTTCCGCTTCACGCTTCGCATTTTCTTCTGCGATACGTTTTGCTTCTGCTTCACGTTTAGCCAGTTCTTCAGCTTCGCGCCGTGCTTGCTCTTCCGCTTCACGCTTCGCCTGCTCTTCCGCTTGCGCTTGCTCAGCGTCGCGGTTCACATAAGTGCGTTTTTTGCGGACTTCTACATTTACCGATTTGCTCTTACCACCGGTGACTGGAACACTCAACGTACTACGCGTTTTACGTTGCAATGTTAACTTACTTGGCTGGCTCGCTGAACCGCCTTGCTCACGATTCAAGTGCCCCAGCAATGTTTCTTTTTCTGCCTGACTAACAGAGTCATTCTCACCTTTTTTGATCCCTGCTTCAGCAAATTGCTGTACCAGGCGTTCAACTGTGGTTTGAATTTCTGCTGCCAATGATTTTACAGTTTCTGTCATGCCGTTCCTTCCTGCTACAGTGTTTACGCATCGTTACCGAACCAGCAAATATTACGTGCGGCCATGATGAGTGCACCTGCCTTCTCATCATCCAGACCCTCGATATCAATCAGGTCGTCGATGCCCTGCTCAGCAAGATCTTCCAGTGTACAGATACCGCGAATAGCCAAATTATAGGCCAGAGTATTATCCATACCATCCAGATTCAATAAATCTTCTGCCGGCTGGTTATCACCTAGACTCTCTTTTTGAGCCAATTCAATCGTAGTGAGGGCCGCTTTCGCTCTTTCACGTAGAACTTCAACAGTTTCTTCATCTAAACCGTCAATTTCCAGAAGCTCTTTGATAGGCACGTAGGCCAGTTCTTCTAACGTCGAGAAGCCTTCTTCAACAAGTGCAGTGGCGAACTCTTCATCAATGTCAAGATGCTTAGTGAATGTGTCAATAGAAGCATGCGCTTCTGCCTGATGTTTTGCATTCAGCTCTTCTGCAGTCATGACATTCAATTCCCATTTGTCATCACCACGGTGTTTTTTCAGTAACTGTGCTGCTAAGCGCACATTTTGGCCGTTACGACCAATCGCCTGAGCTAAGTTACTGCTTTCTACGGCAACATCCATTGTACATTTGTCTTCATCAACCACAATAGATGCCACATCAGCCGGAGCCATTGCATTAATCACGAATTGAGCTGGGTTATCATCCCATAACACAATATCAATTCGCTCGCCGCCTAGCTCACTAGAAACAGCTTGAACTCGCGCGCCACGCATACCAACGCACGCACCGACCGGGTCAATACGCTTATCGTTAGTTTTTACTGCGATCTTAGCGCGAGAACCCGGATCACGAGCAGCGGCTTTGATTTCAATAATTTCTTCACCAATTTCTGGCACTTCAATGCGGAATAATTCAACCAACATTTCTGGGCGAGAACGGGTAACAAAAAGTTGTGCGCCACGTGCTTCCGGACGAACATCATACAGGACTCCACGGATGCGGTCACCTGGACGGAAGTTTTCACGCGGTAACATATCTTCTCGTAAGATCACCGCTTCAGCATTGTTACCAAGATCTAACGTGATATTTTCACGGTTTACTTTCTTAACTTGAGCGGTGATGATCTCACCTTGTTGCTCACGGAATTGATCAACCACCATCGCACGTTCCGCTTCACGTACTTTCTGTACGATCACTTGTTTTGCAGTTTGGGTTGTAATACGGTCGAAAGCAACGGACTCGATTTGGTCTTCAACGTATTCGCCCAGTTTTAGCTCTGGGTTTTCAAATTGTGCTGCTTCTAACGTAATTTCACGTGTTGGCATCGTTACATCTTCAACGATCAGCCAACGACGGAAGGTATCAAAATCACCGGATTTGCGATCGATTTCGACACGAACGTCAATTTCTTGCTCATATTTCTTTTTGGTTGCTGTCGCTAGTGCCGTTTCCAGTGCCTCGAAGATTTTTTCACGAGGGAGGGATTTTTCGTTAGAAACCGCTTCTACAACAGCCAGAATTTCTTTGTTCATCCTAGTTGCCTCATTGAACTTAATTAAAAGTGGGGTACCAAGTTAGCTTTCTGGATGTTGCCAAGGGCGAACACTTCATCCTTACCATCCACAGTAACCGTTATCATTTCACCTTCGACAGCTTTTATAATGCCTTGCCATCTACGGCGGTTCTGCATCGCAATGCGTAAAGTCAGTGCCACCTCTTCACCGACAAAACGCTCATAATGTGCGACAGTGAACAGTGGGCGTTCTAGCCCTGGTGACGATATTTCTAGGTTATAGACCACAGAGATTGGATCTTCGACATCCAATACTGCACTCACCTGATGGCTGACATCAGCACAATCATCAACAGTGATGCCTTCTTCACTATCAATGAAAACACGCAATGTCGATGTACGAGCACGGACAAACTCTAAGCCTACAAATTCAAAGCCAAGTGCTTCCACCGGTGCTGAAATCATCTCTGTCAATTTTTGTTCTAATGTGGACAAGCCCACCCCCAGACATAAAAAAAGGGCTATAAAAGCCCAGTTAATTCGATTGTCAAATAACAAAAAACCCCGAAATTTCGGGGCTTTATGAAACTGGACCCTGTAGTGCCAACGGGTTCACCATGTTCTTAGTATATCTTTAAAACCGTGATAAATCGATGAGAATTTCCGATAAATACATCTGATAAGATATGCTGACTAAGAATTGGTTGCGGGAGCCGGATTTGAACCGACGACCTTCGGGTTATGAGCCCGACGAGCTACCAAGCTGCTCCATCCCGCGTTCGAAAACGTGACATATTCTACACAAATAACCTGTAGAGCACAAGTTATCTTAAATAATGGTGCCGAGGACGGGACTTGAACCCGTACGCCCGTTTTGTAGGCACTACCACCTCAAGGTAGCGTGTATACCAATTTCACCACCTCGGCACTGAGGCGAGGTTATTGATGAATAACTTAACAATAACCCCAAATTCTTTTTTACTTTATTGATGATGGCTTAAATGCCTTCATCCGGAATCTTTAACACTTAACGAGGGATATCGCTCGTTGGTGTTGCTGGTGCTGCCGGAACGTCTGTTGGTTGCTCGACTTTTGCCGGTTCACTAATATTTTCCCATTTGCTACCAGTTCCATATTTATTGGCAGTCATATTGCCAAGGATCAAACTGATAATGAAAAATACAGCAGCCAAGATTCCAGTCATACGAGTCATGAAGTTACCAGAACCCGATGAACCAAACAGTGTTGCAGAGGCACCCGCACCGAATGACGCACCCATGTCAGCACCTTTACCTTGTTGTAACATGATCAGACCAATCAGGCCGATAGCTACCAACAAGAAAACAATTAAAAGAGCTATGTACATTTGAGTTACCTATTCAGTTTGCGGAACATAGTGTAACCACTATGACCTATAATACTGCACACCCGCTTATTTGCCGCTTAAGTATGACCTTTACGGGATTAAGCAGGTGCGAATACTAACCAAAGCTGAGCCGACAAGCAAGCCAAATTTCATTTCCTGAGTTCATTTGCGGAAAAAAACAGCAAATGAACTCGGGATGGGCAATTTTGTCAGGCTCTCAGTTAGTGCCTTATTTTTAAACGATCCTATCGTTAAAATGATTAACCTGCCGCTTTTACTGCATCAGCAATGCGGTTAGCCATCGCCAAAACGTCAGCTTCATTTTCACCTTCGACCATGACTCGAATCAAAGGTTCTGTACCTGATTTTCTCAGCAGAACACGACCTTTGCCTGCCAACTCTTTCTCGACTTGCTCACTCGCGGCCAATACAGCTTCACTTTGTAATGGGTCATGTGAGCCAGAAAAGCGTACGTTAACCAATACTTGCGGTAACAGTTTCATGCCACTGCATAAGTCATGCAAACTCATTTGGTTACGAACCATCGCACTGAGTACTTGCAGACCAGCCACAATACCGTCACCCGTCGTCGTTTTATCTAATAAGATAATATGACCTGAGTTTTCAGCCCCCATTCTCCAACCTTTTTCTTGGAGCTTCTCAAGTACATAGCGGTCACCCACTTTTGCGCGCTCAAAAGGAATGCCAAGTTGTTTCAGAGCGATTTCTAACCCCATATTGCTCATCAGCGTGCCGATAACACCACCTTTTAATTGGCCTTGACGTAATGCTTCACGCGCAATGATATAGAGAATTTGGTCACCATCGACTTTATTACCTTCATGGTCAACCATAATCAAACGGTCACCATCACCATCAAAGGCTAGCCCCACATCCGCTTTTTCTGCAAGCACACGCTCTTGTAGCATGCGAACATCCGTAGCGCCACACTTCTCATTAATGTTGATCCCATTAGGTTCACAGCCAATCGCGATGACTTCAGCCCCTAACTCACGAAATACATTCGGTGCAATATGGTAAGTTGCGCCATTAGCACAGTCGATAACGACTTTTAGGCTAGAGAGGCTTTGTTCACTAGGGAAAGTGCCCTTACAAAATTCAATATAACGACCCGCAGCATCAACAATACGGTTTGCGCGACCTAGCTCTGCGGATTCAACACATGTGATTGGTTTTTCCATCTCCGCTTCTATCGCTTCTTCGACTTCATCAGGCAATTTAGTCCCATCAATCGAGAAGAATTTAATCCCATTATCATCATAAGGGTTATGAGACGCAGAAATTACAATCCCCGCCTCAGCGCGGAAAGTACGTGTCAGATAAGCTACGGCAGGTGTTGGCATTGGGCCAGTAAATGACGCAGATAAACCCGCAGCCGCTAGACCCGCTTCTAAAGATGACTCCAACATATAACCGGAGATACGCGTATCTTTACCAATAATAATTTTTCGTGAGCCATGGCGAGCAAGAACTTTCCCTGCTGCCCAGCCTAATTTTAATACGAAATCAGGCGTGATTGGGCTGTCACCCACTTTGCCACGAATACCATCAGTACCAAAATATTTACGGTTACTCATACGCTAACTTTTCCTTTTCTGACAGAGTCATCTGAACGATCTGCATTGCTTGTACGGTCTCTTTGACATCATGTACACGAATAATCTGTGCGCCTTGCATCGCTGCGATAGTTGCGCAAGCAATACTTCCCACAAGCCTTTCTTGTGGTGGAACATTCAATAAGTTTCCAATCATAGATTTACGAGACATTCCTGCCAATAGCGGTAGTCCGAAATCATGAAACTGATCCAAATTTGCCAACAGTTGATAATTATGTGACAGGTTTTTACCAAAACCAAAACCGGGATCGAGTATTATCTGCTGTTTATCGATACCTGCCGCGACACAACGCGCAATTTCAGCATCAAAATAAGCTTTAATATCTGCTACAACATTTTCATAATTAGGCGCATCTTGCATGGTTCTTGGCTGACCTTGCATATGCATAATACAAACGGGTAAGCCACTTTGTGCCGCAACTTCAATGGCTCCTGGCTCATGTAATGAGCGAATATCATTGATTAAGTGCATACCTGCTTTTGCGGCTTCTGACATCACTTCCGCTTTTGAAGTATCAACAGAAATCCACACATCAAAACGCTGTGCAATGGCTTCCACAATTGGAATAACTCTATCGAGTTCTTCATTGACAGAAACCTCTGCCGCTCCCGGACGCGTCGATTCACCGCCAATATCAATAATCGATGCCCCTTCATTCACCATCTTAACGGCATGTTCCAATGCGTCATGATAACGATTATGAGTGCCACCATCTGAAAATGAATCAGGAGTAACATTCAAAATCCCCATCACTTTTGGTGTGGATAGATCGAGTTCACAAGCCCTTGCTCTAATTTTCATCGTTATTTCACCTTAACGTAAAAACCCCAGAGAACTGGGGTTTTTCCATATCACTTAACGATAGCTTATTGTGGTTTGTTATCGTTTGTATTGTCTGATGAATGAGATTCATCATTACTGTTTTTTGGCTCTTCAGATTGAGGTTTTTCAGTCGTTGTTTCAGGTTTTGATGTATTAACCGCAGCACCAAAAGAACCCGTTACATTGTTGACTTTTTTGTCTTCATCCCAGCCCGCCGGTTCGCGTACAGGACGACGATTCATCAAATCATCAATCATTGGCATATCAATGGTTTCATATTTCAATAATGCATCTTTCATAGCATGCAGAATATCCATATTGTCTGTCAGCGTTTTATAGGCGACTTGGTAAGCGCGCTCAATAATTGCTTTAATCTCTTCATCAATAATGCGAGCAGTTTCATCCGAATAAGTCGAGCTGTGCCCCGAGCGACCTAAAAATGCAGGCCCTTCCTCGTCAGCATACAGTACTGGCCCTAACTTCTCAGAGAAGCCCCACTGAGTCACCATTTTTCTAGCGGTGTTGGTTGCTTGCTGAATATCGCCTGACGCCCCTGTAGAGACTTTGTCATGACCATAAATTAACTCTTCTGCAATACGACCACCGTATGTGCTAGCGATATTCCCTTCTAATTTCTGACGGCTTGCACTGACTTGGTCGCCTTCAGGTAGATAGAAAGTAACGCCCAATGCACCCCCACGAGGGATAATCGTCACTTTATGCACAGGGTCATGCTCAGGCATCAGATAACCAACAATTGCATGGCCTGCTTCGTGATACGCGGTAGCTTCTTTTTGTTCTTCTGTCATCATCAAAGAACGATGTTCAGCCCCCAGCCATACTTTATCCCTAGCTTTTTCAAACTCAACCATTGAAACAACGCGTTTGTTGGCACGAGCCGCAAACAGGGCTGCCTCATTCACTAGGTTTGCCAATTCAGCACCGGAGAACCCAGGCGTTGCTCTAGCAAGGATGGCTGTATCAACAGCAGGATCAATAGGAACACGACGCATGTGAACTTTTAATATTTGTTCACGACCGCGTACATCTGGTAAGCCTACCATAACCTGACGGTCAAAACGGCCTGGACGTAATAATGCAGGGTCCAAAACATCAGCACGGTTTGTTGCCGCAATAACAATAATACCCTCATTGCCTTCAAAACCGTCCATCTCAACCAGCATTTGGTTCAGAGTCTGTTCACGCTCATCGTGACCACCACCTAAACCAGCGCCACGTTGACGACCAACCGCATCGATTTCATCGATAAAGATAATACAAGGTGCTGCTTTTTTCGCTTGTTCGAACATATCACGAACACGCGATGCACCAACACCGACAAACATTTCAACAAAGTCAGAACCTGAAATCGTAAAAAATGGTACTTTGGCTTCACCGGCAATTGCTTTAGCAAGCAAAGTTTTACCTGTACCTGGAGGACCTACCATCAGGACGCCTTTTGGTATTTTACCTCCCAACTTCTGGAAACGAGCTGGTTCACGTAGAAAATCAACAATTTCACCAACTTCTTCTTTTGCTTCATCACAGCCAGCAACATCGGCAAAAGTCGTTTTGATTTGATCTTCCGTTAGCATTCGAGCTTTGCTTTTGCCGAATGACATTGCTCCTTTACCGCCACCGCCTTGCATTTGGCGCATAAAGAAGATCCAGACACCGATCAGCAGAAGCATTGGGAACCAGGAAATAAAGATAGTTTGCAGAAAGCTAGGTTCTTCTGGTGGCTCACCAACGACAGTTACGTGCTTATTTAGCAACGTGTCTAACAGCTTCTCATCCTGCATAGGAAGATAAGTTGTATAACGGCTATTATCAGCCTTTCTGACGTTTAATTCACGACCTGTGATACGAACTTCACGTACCTGATCCTGGGCTAACTCATTGATAAACGTAGAATAATCAACTCTGCGATTATTCGAATCGCTTGGGCCAAAACTCTGGAACAAGGACATCAGAACAACTGCGATGACTAACCAGAGAATCAGGTTTTTCGCCATGTCACTCAAGGGATTAACCTCATATTACAACTGTGTTAACAAATAACGTTCAGGGTACTACAGTTTTAGCCCTGTCGCTACAATGTATACTTCACGCGATCGTGCCCGCGAAGATTCGGGTTTACGAACTTTTACTTTCGTAAATAGGGAACGGATATCCCTGAGGTACTCGTCAAAGCCTTCCCCCTGAAACACTTTAACAATAAAACTGCCCCCAGGAGCCAGCACAGCACGGCACATATCCAATGCTAACTCAACCAAATACATCGACCGAGGTATATCGACCGCGGGAGTCCCACTCATATTGGGAGCCATGTCAGACATGACTACCTGGACTTTTTTATCTCCAACCCGCTCTAACAGTGCAGCTAGCACTGCTTCTTCACGAAAATCTCCTTGAAGGAAATCAACGCCAACAATCGGGTCCATCGGTAAAATATCACAAGCAATCACCCGGCCATTATGGCCTATTTGACTAACCACATACTGTGACCAGCCTCCGGGTGCTGCCCCCAAATCAACAACGGTCATACCTGGTTTAAAAATTTTATCACTTTGCTGGATTTCATCCAGTTTAAACCATGCACGTGAGCGAAGCCCTTTTTTTTGTGCTTGTTGAACATATTTATCACTAAAATGTTCTTGCAACCAGCGACTAGAGCTTGCCGAACGTTTTTTATTGGCCATTGCATTTTCCAACTATACTAAATAGAGCACATCTATCCCCATCATTTTTCGGCCTACATGAACGTTGATGATACCACTGCATGTAATTCGAATTATTTTGGGTGTTCATTGTTACTTCTTTACCATCCGATAAATATAATTGATGGTGATAGATATCAGATGGCGGTAGAATAAGCCATTTTCAATACTAACGAAGCAAAAAATCGATGAATCTTAATAAAAAACAAATCCAACACCTGAAAAGCCTCGCTCATCACCTCAACCCAGTTGTTATGATTGGTAACAATGGGTTAACTGAGGGTGTTTTAGCTGAGATTGAACTTTCATTAGCACATCATGAGCTTATCAAAGTCAAAATCGCAGGCGAAGATCGCGAAACTAAAAATTTGATCGCCGCAGCGATCGTTCGCGAAACAGGTGCTGTTAATGTACAAATTATAGGCAAGATACTTGTTCTCTACCGTCCATCGGATGAGCGCAAAATTATTTTACCTAAATAATCACCCTTAATTTATATAAAAATGCCATTGAAGGCAGCTTTTATATGAAGAAAAAGGCCGCCAGCGGCCTTTTTCGCTAATACAGTAAAATAATATAACCAATTCAGGCAAATAGGAATCAGATATACTCAACTTTAAGAATTTCGAACTCAACGTCGCCACCGGGCGTTTTGATAGTGACAACATCATCCTGTTCTTTACCGATCAAGCCGCGTGCAATCGGTGAGTTAACGGAAATCAGATTGATTTTAATATCTGCTTCATCATCACCCACAATGCGATAAGTCAGCTCTTCATCCGTATCAACATTCAACACAGTAACTGTCGCACCAAAAATCACACGACCATTGTTTGTCATTTTCGTGACGTCAATAACCTGAGCATGGGAAAGCTTGGATTCAATTTCTTGAATTCGGCCTTCACAAAAGCCCTGTTGTTCGCGAGCGGCATGATATTCTGCGTTCTCTTTCAAGTCACCGTGTTCGCGGGCTTCCGCAATCGCTGCAATAATTTCCGGGCGGCGGACAGATTTAAGATAATCGAGCTCTTCTCGTAACTTATCTGCACCCAATACCGTCATTGGAATCTGTTTCATTGATAAATACCTCTGTTTCAATCCTATCTAAAAATAAGTATCTTCCTGATTTTTGTAACAACAGTACACTGAACCGCCCCATGGTTAATGGGGAGGCTCAAACAATACACAGGCTGTGAATGTGTCTTTAAAACCCATTCACACACTTATCTTATCACAATGCTAACCATTCTAACGTAGAGTTAATAGCGGGTCATCGTTTACTTTTTCAGGCATTACACTTTAGTATGTACAGTATGTCTACCCTAATGCGTGAAATTTATGCCGTTATTAACACTTACCAGAAAATGGATCATCACTTTAGGACTTGTCTTCACCACAGGACAAGCATTTGCCATTCCAATTGATGATTATAAGCAATATTTACCCGATGGTACTAACCTCGCTCTGGTTGCGCAAAAAGTCGGTAGTGACACCCCCATTATTGATTACAATGCGCAGCAAATGGCACTGCCTGCAAGTACCCAAAAAGTCGTCACTGCCCTCGCGGCTTTGCTACAGCTTGGTCCTGATTACCGTTTTGTGACGAATTTCGAAACCAATGCAAAATTAAACAACAATACGCTAACGGGCGACCTCGTTATCCGCTTTAGTGGCGACCCAACACTCACACGCCAGCAAATCCGCAATATGGTCAATGCGCTGAAACAGATTGGTATCCACAAAGTTGAAGGTGATTTAATTGTCGATATTTCGGCATTTACTAGCCATGATAAAGCGCCGGGCTGGGTATGGAACGATATGACGCAATGCTTTAGTGCGCCGCCTGCCGCAGCCATTATCGATAGAAACTGTTTTTCTGTTTCACTCTATCCCGCTCAAAAAATAGGGGATATGGCTTATATCAAGGCAGCCAGTTTCTACCCCGTCAATATGTTCAGTGAGGTTAAAACATTAGCCAAGGGAGACCCTGAAGGGCGTTATTGTGAACTGGATGTGGTTCCTGGCGAGCTAAATCGCTACACGTTAACAGGCTGTCTATCACAACGTAGTGAACCTCTCCCCCTTGCCTTTGCGGTACAAAATGGCGCAAGCTATTCCGGCGCTATTGTTAAAAATGAACTGCAAAATGCGGGCATAGCGCTAACAGGGCATGTCAAAAAGCGTACCCAACCAACGGCACAATCGCAGGTCCTCGTCAAAACCGAATCTCAGCCGCTGCATGACCTATTGAAGGTGATGTTGAAAAAATCAGACAATATGATTGCTGATACTGTCTTTCGTACTATTGGTCGAGACTATTACGGTGTTCCCGGTACGTGGCGCTCGGGGTCGGATGCTGTTAGGCAGGTTTTAAAGCAAAAAGCGGGCATCGATTTAGGTAATACCGTTATGGTCGATGGCTCTGGTTTATCCCGCCATAACCTGATCACGCCGACGACAATGATGGAAATTCTACAATTTATCGCTAAAAACGATCAGCAACTTGATTTTATCTCTATGCTGCCTCTTGCAGGACATGACGGTACATTACGTTACCGTGGCGGCTTAGATGAAGCCGGTGTGAATGGCAAAGTTTCAGCTAAAACAGGGGCTTTACAAGGCGTCTATAACTTAGCAGGCTTTATCACGACGGCTAGTGGGCAACGCGTTGCTTTCGTACAGTTTATCTCTGCCTATGCGGTACCACAAAACCAACAACGGAGCCGACGCGTTCCTCTCGTGCGTTTTGAGAGTCGGTTGTATAAAGATCTTTACCAGAAAAATTGATCCTTCGATCAATTCCCCGTAAATAAAACAATCTTTATATTTGAAAAAACCCCCAATCATTGGGGGTTTTTCTGAGATTGATTATTTCTGATAGATGATTTCGACACCTTCGTCGTCATCTTCGTCCCAATCATCATCCCAGTCATCCAGATCTTCAGCACCTTCGAGTTGCTCTTTATGGTAGTCATCCCACATAAATTCAACTTTTTCAGGCTGTTTTTCATCTTCCGATGCTGCCATATCACGCGGCTGAGTTTCCATAAACTCCATAATATCCCAGCACAGTGCCTTCACACCTTCGTGATTCACCGCGGAGATCATATAGTATTTATCTTCCCAGCCCATCGCTTTAGCGATTTCAGCAGCACGTTTTGCGGACTCTTCAGGGCCTAAAATATCCACTTTGTTAAACACTAACCAACGTGGTTTTTCTGCCAGTTTTTCGCTGTATTTTTCGAGTTCGCTAATAATGATCTTGGCATTTTCCACAGGATCCGATTCATCGATCGGGCAGATGTCGATCAGATGCAATAGCACGCGACAGCGTTCTAAGTGTTTAAGGAAACGGATCCCTAAACCTGCGCCTTCCGCAGCACCTTCGATTAACCCTGGAATATCCGCAACCACAAAGCTTTTTTCGTTATCCATACGCACGACACCTAAGCTCGGTACTAGCGTAGTAAATGGATAATCAGCGACTTTTGGTTTCGCTGCCGATACCGAACGAATAAAGGTCGATTTACCCGCATTCGGCATCCCTAGCATACCCACATCAGCGAGCAGCATCAGCTCTAACATCAGCTCACGAGTTTCACCAGGCGTCCCCATCGTACGTTGACGTGGAGCGCGGTTAACTGAAGATTTAAAGCGTGTATTACCTAAACCGTGGAAACCGCCCTTCGCGACCATTTGGCGCTGCTCATGGCGAGTCATATCACCCAGTATTTCTCCAGTACCGAGATCGCGTATACGCGTTCCGACAGGCACCTTGATCGTGATATCTTGACCACGTTTCCCTGTACAGTCACGACTTTGACCATTTTGCCCACGCTCTGCGCGGAAAGATTTTTCAAAACGGTAGTCGATGAGTGTATTCAGGTTTTCGTCGGCTTGCAGATAGACATCACCACCATCGCCGCCGTCACCACCGTCAGGACCGCCTTTTGGAATGTATTTTTCGCGGCGGAAGCTGACACAACCATTGCCACCATCCCCCGCCACAACCAATATTTTGGCTTCATCTACAAATTTCATAATTCTTTCTCCGTATGATAGCCATTATAGTGCTGGATGGCCGTGTTACCCAGAGATGGCGTATTCTAAATATAAAAAGCCCCGCAAAAAGTTTTTGCAGGGCTTTAATTCGAATTAAAAGTCAGAAAACTTATTCAGCTTCGATGCTGATAAATTTACGGTTTTGTGGACCTTTAACTTCAAATTTAACTTTTCCGTCCGCTAAAGCGTACAGAGTGTGGTCACGGCCACAACCTACGTTGTTACCTGCGTGGAACTTAGTACCACGTTGACGAACGATGATGCTACCTGCTAATACAGCTTCGCCACCGAAACGTTTTACACCCAGACGTTTTGCTTCTGAATCGCGACCGTTACGAGTCGAGCCGCCAGCCTTTTTGTGTGCCATTAATCTGCTCTCCTAAATCTTAAGCGATGCCAGTGATCTTAACATCAGTGAACCACTGACGGTGACCCTGTTGTTTACGGCTGTGTTTACGACGACGGAATTTGACAATCTTAACTTTATCGCCACGACCGTGTGCAACCACTTCCGCTTTCACTTTAACGCCTTCAACGACAGGAGCGCCAATTTTGATATCGTCGCCATTAGCAACCATCAGAACGTGATCAAATTCAACAGTTTCACCTGTTGCGATGTCCAGCTTTTCTAGGCGGACAGTTTGACCTTCGCTAACTCGGTGTTGTTTACCACCACTTTGGAAAACCGCGTACATATTAACTCCGCTTTCCGCGTACCCGCTAAAAAATTTAATTCCTGAGCACGCTATAAAATATTCACAATAGGGCGCGAATTCTACGCAAAAAAGCGTCAGAACACAAGCCAATAATGCATTTAGATCACAAAAAAACCGACTTTTTTATTCCATACTCCGGTCAGCCTTTGATTTATGATGAATAACTCGAATTGTTACTTATTTAAACATTTTTTGCATTACAACTAATTATCTTAGAAATATTAATGTTATGCTTAGGCTATAACTGTTCTATTGGCGACACCTTTTTGACTAAAGGGTGGCGGCTAAAATCCTATAATATGAATAAATTACGATGAATTTAGAATCTATTGTTGAACTGACTAGCGAGGATATGTCAGCAGTAAACGAAGCAATCCTCAGTCAATTGAATTCAGACGTTGCGCTAATTAACCAACTTGGTTATTACATTGTTAGCGGTGGTGGGAAAAGGATCCGTCCAATGATCGCGGTATTGGCAGGACGATCCCTTGGTTATTCAGGGCAAAAACATATTCAAGTTGCTGCGCTAATCGAGTTTATCCATACTGCAACTTTATTGCATGATGATGTTGTCGACGAATCCGACATGCGCCGCGGTAAACAAACAGCGAACGCCGTATTTGGTAATGCTGCGAGTGTCCTCGTTGGGGACTTTATTTATACACGATCCTTCCAAATGATGACGGATCTTGACTCGATGCGTGTCCTTAAACTCATGTCGGAAGCGACGAACGTTATCGCTGAAGGTGAAGTCTTACAGTTGATGAACTGTAACGATCCTAACATTACTGAAGAAAACTACATGCAAGTGATCTACAGTAAAACCGCTCGTTTGTTTGAAGCTGCCGCGCATGCATCGGCAATTTTAGCATCAGCAACCCCCGAGCAAGAGAAAGCCTTGCAAGATTACGGTCGCTATCTCGGCACTGCCTTTCAATTGATTGATGATTTGTTGGATTATGACGCAGATAATAAGCAATTAGGCAAAAATACCGGGGATGACCTTGATGAAGGGAAGCCTACGCTGCCCCTACTTCATGCAATGAACCATGGAACCGAGGAAGAAGCCGCCTTGATCCGCCAAGCGATCGAGCAGGGCAATGGCCGTCACCTACTGGACACTGTGCTGGCAACTATGAAACGTTGCGGCTCACTGGAGTACACCTACGCTCGCGCAAAAGAGGAATCGCAAAAAGCCATTGATGCTTTGAGTACTCTTGATGATTCAGTTTATAAAGACGCGTTAATCAGCCTCGCAGAGGTGGCTATTTCACGTCACTCATAGCGTTAAACGTATCGTTTTGAATGCGATGAGGGGGAAAGAGACTACTCTTCCCCTTTTTCTTCTTTTTCGATCCTAGCGAGCAATGATGAAAGGCCATAACGCAAAATATATTTCACCACTTTATCACGCTCCGCTTCAGTGAGTTGGTAATAGGCTTCCATCCAAATTTGTGAAGCATCCATTCTTTGGCTTTGATAGCCCACTGAAGGCTCAGAAAGACTCAATTGACTCTGTATTTCTCCAGGTAAGCTCTCTAGATGATACTCGACGGCTTTACCTTGAACGCCACGCTTACGACGATTTTTCCATCCTTCTCTTCTAGCCATCAAATTAATACCTTGAGGAGAAGTTGGTAAGCCTTCTAAACCTGCTAATTCTTTCGCAGTGAACCACATTTTTTTCATATTATCTCTTTCGAACTTATATTATGAAATCTGCCGTTGAGGCTCTATCTAAATATTGTTACTAAAGAATATGTTGAGTACCAATATGCCTATTCTTCATTATTGAATTACCCAAACCGATTTTTTAGGTAAATTATTTTTTATTTATTAAATCTACCAATGCTATTACACCTTCACGCATAATAAATGCCAATATAAGGTTACGCTCTTCCGGGGAAAGCTGGTGATAAACTTCCTGCCAAATAAATGCATTATCATGATGTTTTGCTTGATATAATGCAGGGGCTTCATAAACAGAAAGGGGCTCAAATAAACCTTCAGGCAAACTATTAATATGATATTCCAACGCCTTTCCTTGAATCCCCCGCCGCTTGCGGCATAACCAGTTTTCACGACGAGCCATCGCATTGATACCTTGAGTAGTCATTGGGAGTCCTTTTAAGCCAACTAACTCTTTCGCCGTTAACCATTCTTTTTGCATGCCTGACCCTCCTAGTCACGATTTACAATTTAATAATAATTGCTGAAAAACGTGTTTATTTTCTCAATAACCTTTTTCTTTTTTGTTTTATTAATATTTATTATTAATTAATTTATGAGTTATACATGTAAAGTATATTTTAATTTCTTTTAATAACAATAGATTGGATATACACGAGGTCACAGTTATCTTTTTTCATGAGATCGTCTTTATATATTAGCTGTACTTATAACATCTATCATTAATATGTGATTTTTACAGATAACCCAAACTAGTTAGTTTTTACTTTCAATATGTTAGATAAAATCACAAATATATATGCCAAATCTTTCTTATATTTCATAAAAATAAAACTCCTTTCATAAAACTGAATTTTTAGAAAAAATTAGAAATAATTTTGGAAAATTTCTGTTATTTTATTTCCAATAACAGGGCTATTGCAGTGAATGTATCACAATCTCCTGTTAGATGTACTACTAACTCTACATGATTCTGAGTAAAAAAAGGACTAAAAAATGATCTTACGGAAATCGGATTGGCATCCAGCAGATATAATTGCCGCTTTACGTAAACGCGGAACGACTTTAGCAGCAATATCTCGACAAGCAGGTTTAAGCTCCTCCACACTGGCGAATGCCTTATCTCGTCCTTGGCCTAAAGGTGAATGGATTATTGCGAATTATCTCGGAATTCATCCTTCAGAGATATGGCCAAGCCGCTATTTCAATCTAATTACAGGTGAATTATTAGAAAGAAAAGTAAGAGAAAAAAGCCCAACCTCAAGCTGAAAGAATATAAAAAAAACCGCTGCCCCAACAATATCAGGACAGCGGTTTTCTTAAGAAATAAGTGAAAATTAATAGCAATTAGCCATTAATGAATTTTTCACCTAGTTCGATATCTTTTCTCAGTACATCAAGCATGTCTTTCAGTGCTTTTTGTTCAAACTCACTCAGTTTGCCGTAAGAGATATGCTCTTCGATACCATTTTTACCTAAACGGACTGGCTGAGCAAAGAAGCGAGCGTGTTCACCTTCACCTTCGGTGTAAACACATTCGATAACATTTGGCTCACCTTGTAGGCCACGGATCAGAGACAGGCCTAGACGTGCTGCTGCTTGACCCATTGACAGTGTTGCAGATCCGCCACCTGCTTTTGCTTCAACAACTTCAGTACCTGCGTTTTGGATACGTTTAGTCAGAGCAACAACTTCTTCATCGGTGAAGCTAACACCTGGGATCTGAGACAATAGAGGCAGGATAGTAACACCTGAGTGGCCACCGATGACAGGCACTTCGATTTCGTGTGGTTTCTTACCTTTCAGTTCAGCAACGAAAGTATTAGAACGGATGATATCCAGAGTCGTTACACCGAATAGACGGTTTTTGTCGTAAACGCCTGCTTTTTTCAGCACTTCAGCCGCAATAGCCACTGTTGTGTTAACTGGGTTAGTAATGATACCGATTAATGCTTTTGGACAAGTATCAGCGATTTGTTGAGTCAAATTGCGAATAATACCCGCGTTAACATTAAATAGGTCTGAACGATCCATACCTGGTTTACGAGCAACACCTGCTGAGATCAGGACAACATCAGCGCCTTTCAGTGCAGGAGTCGCATCTTCACCTGAGAAACCAACTACTTTAACGTCAGTTGGGATATGGCTAAGGTCCGCAGCAACACCCGGAGTTACTGGTGCGATGTCATATAGTGAGAGTTCTGAACCTGCTGGAAGCTGGTTTTTAAGAAGAAGGGCCAGAGCCTGACCAATACCACCTGCTGCGCCTAGGACTGCAACTTTCATTCTGAAACTCCTTTATTTGTACTTAAAAAAGTATATTGATTCATCTTGTTATGTAGTAAACACATTACTGATAAAAAACAATTCATTAACAGATGTTGAAGCATATTAATGTGTATAGGCTTACGCACTGATTTCATCTATTCTAAACAAAATCCTTATCTGTTAATGAGATAAGGGGCACTTTTTTAACAAATAGTTTTTATCACTATTGATTTTTGCATAATAAATTGTTTTTACTGCTGATAATCCCGTTATTCACAAAGTGATTAACAAAAAATTTACACCTTTTGGCAACAAATTGCATTACCTCTCTATGCTACTGGGTCTATTTTCTTCTTATATAGGCATAAACCATTAAGATTATTGATTATTTTTATTTATCAACTTTTGCTAAACTAAACTTTCATCAATGTTCTCTTTTTATGCATAAAAAAGACAATAACCTTCATTTTTCATCGTATACAAAACCATCATAACGCAATTTTGTTGCATAAAAATTCACATTTACAGATAATACAGACCAATTTATTGTCATAGGATGGGTTAATTATGCGTACACCGTCTAAACAAGAAGACTTGGTTAAAGCGTTCAAAGCGCTGCTTAAAGAAGAAAAATTTAGCTCTCAGGCTGAAATTGTTATCGCACTGCAAGAGCAAGGCTTTGAAAATATCAACCAATCAAAAATTTCCAGAATGCTGACTAAGTTCGGTGCTGTGCGCACTCGCAACGCAAAAATGGAAATGGTCTACTGCTTACCCACAGAGCCTGGCGTTCCCACGGCGACTAGCCCATTAAAAAACCTAGTACTGGATATCGATTACAACCATTCTGTTGTGGTGATCAGAACAAGCCCCGGCGCCGCACAATTGATTGCACGCTTGCTAGATTCTTTAGGGAAAGCGGAAGGGATCTTAGGCAGTATCGCAGGGGATGATACCATTTTCTCTACACCAGCGAATAATTTTACAACTAAAGAGCTTTACGAAGCGATCCTTTCACTCTTTGATCAAGAGCTTTAAATCCATTTTTATTTTTTAATTTCTATTCCATTCGCGCATTCGTGCGCGATTGAATATAAAAACGATGGGCTATCAAAGTGATATTTGAGATATTCAGAAACGTTGTGCACTATGGATTTCACTTTTTAGTTCCCATTCTCTTCGGTTATCTATTTTGGCGCAAAAATTGGAAATTAGCGTCACTGCTTATGATAGCCACGATGGCGATTGATTTAGACCATCTTCTTGCGGATCCAATTTTTGATCCTAATCGCTGTGGCATTGGTTTTCACCCATTACATACTCTCTGGGCGGCAATCGCTTATTGTATCCTCTTTTTGATGCCATCGTGGAAATTAAAGGCTATCGCTGTTGGTTGTCTTTTCCATCTCTGCACAGATTCTTTAGATTGCTACATGGGCAGCCTAAAACAAGAGCTACAGTATAGTTATTGTTATAGTCGCCAATTTATTGAGGCGAGTTAACATTTAGCCTCGGCACACCTCGCCAAGAGCGCGATTTTACAGCGCTAACCCAATGCATTTCACCAATATCATTCACTGGGTTTAGTCGTATAACATACGAGACGTTTTCTACTATCCAAAAACAAAAAATGCCACTGTCCTGTTAAGGGAAGTGGCATTTTGCGTCAGCCATTATATTTAGTCGTCTAACTCTGCCTCTGCTTTATTTTTTAAGCCGGCGAGTAACTTACCGTGGATATCACCAAAACCCCCATTACTCATAACAAGAATATGATCGCCAGGCTGAGCGGTTTCAATGACCATTTGTGCCAACGCATCAATATCACCACTCCAACGGGCAGGTTGAACACATTTTTCCGCAATTTCAGTGACCATCCACGGAATATTGCTTGGCTGGAATAAGAAAACTTCATCAGCACGACCTAACGCCGGAGCAATATCACTTTTATTAACCCCTAACTTCATAGTATTAGAGCGTGGCTCTAATACCGCCAGTATGCGGGAAGTACCCCCAACTTTACTGCGCAGCGCTTCCAGTGTTGCGAGGATCGCCGTTGGATGATGAGCAAAATCATCATAAACACTGACACCATACTCAACCCCCCGTAATTCAAGGCGGCGACGAGCATTAATAAATTTACCTAAAGCAAAGCACGCTTCTTTGGCGGGCACGCCTACGTGATGTGCTGCGGCAATTGCCATCAACGCATTTTGGATATTGTGATTACCCACTTGTGACCAATTCACTTCACCCACACGTTGTTGTTGATAATAGACTTCGAACTGGCTGCCATCGTGGTTCAGCTTTTTCGCTTGCCATTCACCATGTTCACCGACGAACTCTTGCTCACTCCAGCAGCCCATCGTCATAACCTGTTTAAGGTTATTATCGCTATCTGGCATGAAAATTTTACCGCTAGCAGGCACAATACGAACAAGATGGTGGAACTGTTTTTGGATGGCTTCTAAATTTTCAAAAATATCGGCATGGTCGAACTCAAGGTTATTGAGCACCAGCGTTCTTGGACTGTAGTGTACAAATTTCGAACGCTTATCGAAAAACGCGCAATCATACTCATCAGCTTCAATCACAAAAAAGGGACTTTCCCCTAATTGGGCTGATACTTCAAAGTTCCCTGGCACGCCTCCAATTAAAAACCCTGGTTTATAACCGCAATCTTCTAAGATCCAAGCAAGCATCCCCGCCGTGGTTGTTTTACCATGGGTGCCCGCGACAGCGAGTACCCAGCGTTCAGGAAGTACATGATCATGTAGCCATTGTGGACCAGATGTATAAGTGAGGCCTTTTTCCAATACCGCTTCAACACAAGGGTTACCACGCGTCATCGCATTACCAATAACGACCATATCAGGTGCTGGTTCTAGCTGACTAGGGTCATAGCCCTGAATGAGTTCAATACCTTGCTTTTCTAGTAAGGTACTCATCGGAGGGTACACGTTTGCATCGGAGCCTGTTACTTTATGCCCGAGGGAGCGAGCCAGTATTGCCAAGCTCCCCATAAACGTACCGCAGATACCCAAAATATGTATGTGCATTATTTTCCATCCAATAGCATGAGGTTTGTCACTATTCTACCCATCAACGTTAGGTTTATATAGACAAAAAATTCGAATTAAATACAGGGAAAAATAGGCAGAGTATTCCCAAAATGATCCAAACGCGGCAACAAGAGCCAGTTACTGTTATCCCAAGAGTACATGCTCAAGTATGTGACTTAGGTAACAAAATACGGCCCACATCGCGGCGGTACAACGTATCAAGGGTATAGATTAACTCCACGCGCAAGGGTACAATTCCCCCCTGCAAACCTCTGTCAATTATATTCAGGACCTTCGTCATGAAAACATTAGGCGAATTCATCGTCGATAAGCAACAAGATTTTCCTCATGCAACAGGAGAACTGACCGCATTACTGTCAGCAATCAAACTGGGCGCTAAAATTATCCATCGTGATATTAACAAAGCTGGACTTGTAGACATTCTTGGCACAAGCGGTGTGTCGAATGTCCAAGGTGAAGTCCAGATGAAGCTTGACCTGTATGCAAACGAAAAATTAAAAGCCGCTTTGAAAGCTCGCGGGGAAGTAGCTGGTATTGCCTCCGAAGAAGAAGATGAAATCGTCATTTTCGAAGGCGATCGTGCAGAAAACGCGAAATATGTCGTATTAATGGATCCACTGGATGGTTCTTCGAATATCGATGTAAACGTTTCCGTCGGAACAATCTTCTCTATCTACCATCGTATTACCCCAATTGGCCAACCGGTGACTGAAGCTGACTTCTTGCAACCGGGTCATCGTCAAGTCGCGGCAGGTTACGTCGTTTACGGTTCATCCACCATGTTGGTGTATACCACAGGATGTGGCGTACATGCCTTTACCTATGATCCATCACTTGGTGTCTTCTGCCTCTCTCACGAAAAAGTGATGTTCCCAACAGAAGGAAAAATGTATTCAATCAACGAAGGTAACTACATCAAGTTCCCTATGGGCGTGAAAAAATACATTAAATACTGCCAAGAACAAGATGAAGCGACAGGTCGCCCTTATACGACTCGCTACATTGGCTCGCTGGTTGCGGATTTCCACCGTAACTTGCTTAAAGGCGGCATCTATATCTACCCAAGCACGGCAAGCCATCCAAATGGTAAGCTCCGCTTACTGTACGAATGCAACCCAATTGCGTTCCTTGCAGAACAAGCAGGCGGTAAAGCAAGTAACGGACGTGACCGTATTTTAGATATCAACCCAACTGAACTTCACCAACGCGTTCCTTTCTTTGTTGGTACAGCTTCTATGGTTGAAAAAGCAGAATCCTTTATGCGTGAGTTCCCTGACGCTGAATAATGTTATTCATCGCGCTAAGGCGGGCTAATCCCGCCTTTTTTGTGGCCTTTTCTCAGCTTTTTTTTATGAATGCCCTACCAACTAGTGAGTTTTACCCCTCTTTACGGCTATAATACCTTTCACGTTATGTACCCAAAATCGTTTTAAGTTGCTTAGATAGGGCTTAACTTATTGATGGGCATATTAGTTTTTAACATAAAGGATACTTTTTCATGGGCCTGAACAATGTACCGGCAGGTAAAGATCTGCCAGAAGATATCTACGTTATCATCGAAATCCCTGCTAATGCAGATCCTATCAAATATGAAGTTGATAAAGACTCTGGCGCTCTATTTGTAGACCGTTTTATGTCTACAGCGATGTTCTATCCATGTAACTATGGTTACATCAACAACACACTATCTTTAGATGGTGACCCTGTTGATGTACTGGTACCAACACCTTACCCATTACAACCAGGCTCAGTTATTCGTTGCCGTCCAGTCGGCGTATTAAAAATGACTGATGAATCAGGTGAAGATGCCAAATTAGTTGCAGTACCACACACTAAACTGAGCAAAGAATACGATCACATTAAAGATGTGAACGACCTGCCAGAGCTGCTACGCGCACAAATCACACACTTCTTTGAACACTACAAAGATTTAGAAAAAGGTAAGTGGGTGAAAGTAGACGGTTGGGATAACGTTGAAGCGGCTAAAGCTGAAATTATCTCTTCTTTCGAACGCGCTGCTAAAAAATAATTTCCCCTAACTCGGGAAGGGAAGGCTCTGGTGGTAACACGAGAGCCTTTTTTATAGAAAAAGCGCCGATAACCCATTGGCTACCGGCGCTTTATTACTCTTCTTCGTGACGTTTTAACCAGTCACCTGATTTGATACGACGCAAGCCTTCAACGGAATGCCGATAAAGATAAATCCAAGCATTGCCATATGGCGTAGGGATTAATTCACGAACATAGTCCTGTGAATTTTTCTTTAACTCATCTAACTCAGTCAAAATAGAGGGATTGATGCGATACACTTCGCACTCAATCACACCTTCACCTTTGATAACCGCTGGATAATACCCCAAGTCATAAAGCTCATAGCCTTCTAAGCTATGTTCGCCTAACAACTGAGCGTAAGTCATCCAGTGATGATTTCCTTGCTTGCGCCTTAAACTGCCATAAACAATTACACGCATATATTAAAACTCAAATTGATAAAGAAGATCCAGCGCCTGATTCACACCAGACACCGCTTCCAAATATAATTTAGGCATTAATCGATAACGCAATGTTAGCGTTGCCAGTGAGTCAAATATACCAACACCGTACTTAATTTGAAGGTCATTGGTAATTTTACCGCTCACCACGACTTGTGATTTATCACCAACCCCTTGCGTATCGAGGGCTAAATCAGATACTCCAAATGTTTCACCAATCTTACCTACGAGTTGCCCACTTTGAGCCACCCCGAGTCCAATTAGCATTGATGTCATTTGTGAACCATTAGCATCTCCGCTTTCTAATCCTTCTCCGCGTAGCAAATAGGATAAAGCTTCTTGTTGCGTTTTGGCTGGCTCAGAGAATATCTCGACTTTCGGTTTGTCTGCAAGCCCTGTCACCTTAACACCAGCAATCACATTATCAGCTGTGTTTTCAGGATTACGAATCGCTTCTAAGTTCAAGAAAGGCTGTTCCGGAGGACCTGAGAACTGGATTTGCCCTTTACGCACGATCAAATCTTGCCCATAAGCACGGAAACGCCCTGATGGAATATCGATTTGCCCATTTAAGCTCAGACCTTGTTTATTTTGCAGTACCTTCAACATGCCTGTTAAGCGAGCTTTCAGACCAAACGCATCCAACATCACATCGTTGCCGATCTTAATATCCAGATTGGTTTGAATTGGAATTGGTGTGCTTGTCTTCTCAATAGGTTTCAGGTCACTGTCTAACATCACCACATCGGAAGAAGCCCCTACCGCTGATTCAGGAATTTCTTGAACCGTAATTCTTGCCCACGGAATATTCACACTTCCGTTTAACGTCAGTAAGGTCGGTGAAGCTTCAAACACAATATCAGGCTGCACATCCACTTTGATCATTGGCGGCATGGATACACGTAAATTGTTACCCACGGCCATGACTTTAGCGTGCCATGCCTCTGCCTTACGCCAATCCGCATCACCATTAATATTCAGATAACCTTCTGGCGTATTAATTTGCCCCGTCATGACTGAGCTGGCGCCATTAAAGGCAATACCTAATTGACCACTTTTGATATCAAATGGGATCAATGACGATTTAAGCTCTAAGCCTGAAAGGGATAAATTACCATTTAGCAATGGGTTATTCGCCGTTCCGCCAAGACGTAAATTGGCATTTAGGTTACCATTGGCAACTTCTTTCTCGCCTAATAACGGCTTAATTAACGCTAAGGTAATCGCATTGATTTCGACATTACCTGAAAGCTGCCGTCTCTTTTCCAAATCAGCAATATGAACATTGCCTTTTAACTGCCCATTGTTGGCAATTTTAAACAACCAATTCAGGTCTGCTTTGCCATTTTTCAATGCGGCATTCAAGGTCAGAGTCTCAAACTCTAACGGTAATAGTGTACCTTGAACCAATTGAACAGCTTTAACACCATCACCTTTAAGATCGACTTTAGCTTGTGGCAAGCTGCCATCATCCTTCCATACCACATTGGCTTTACCGCTAAATACGCCTTTGACGCGTGTCTCATCTGTCAGGAACGGTTTTAACATCGCAAGGTCAAAGCGTTCTAACACAACATCGGCGCTACCACTTTTCCCTGCTTTAATCGGTTTGGGAACACAAAGGCGTGCATTGGTATTCACCCAACAGTGAGTACCAATAGTCACTTCTTGCGTTTGGTTTGCATAGTCCAGCGCCATGACCTTACTTAATTGCCATTCACCCACTGGCGTTTCAAATAAGGTATTGCTGAGATTACCTTTCCATGTTTCAGTTTGGCGATCGAAACCACCTGCTAACGTTAAGCGCCCCGAAACTGGCTCACCTTTCACATCCAATTTTACGGTATGTTTTTTCTCGCTCCCATTCGCATCTAATGTTAGCTGGCTGATCACCAAGTCAGCCTGTTTGAGTTGGCGAACAACGACGGATAAATCCCCTTTGATTTGCTCACCCGATGTGACTTTTCCTTTAATAACCGCATTATCAATGGATAGGTCTTTTTGCCATCTCACCCCACGAGCGGCAAGATCCGCTTGTACCTCTGGCGCGTCGAGGTCACCGCGTAGTTTTACATCACCGATGATCACACCACCTAGCCCCGGCAATATGCCATCAAGGCCCGGTGCATTGATTTTAGTATCTAGGTTCCATTTGTCCGCAAGGCTTCCTTTAACATCAAGGTGGTTTTTACCCAATGACAGTTTCAGATCAGGTATATTCCATTGCCCTGCCGCATTACCTGAAGCCTGACCGCGTGCTTTTAGCGGATTATTCTTGACGTTACCGTCTAAGCTAATCTCAGGGACTTGTAACTGCCAGCTACCGCCATAAAGACTACCGCGAGTGGCAATCTTACCATCGACTTTTGCTGGCCATTCAGGCCACTGTTTTGCGGTATTGATACCTGATAACGTCAGTACTGCATTCCAACTGATCGCTTTGCTCCAGTCAGCCACCCCCGTAATATCCGCATTACCTTGCAACGCCGCTAAACGTAGGCGCGTAAGGTTAATTTGCTCTTCATTACCTTTCGCATCCAACATTAGCGTTGAAGGTGGAATATCTTGTCCGGTAATCGCAGAGCGAAGGGACAAATCATAAGCCGAAGGACGCCCATTTAAGCGTAAACGAGTGCCATCAAGCTGATATTGAGCCTCTCCCACCAGCGGCCAGCTCAATTTTTGGCTCTCTAGCGTTAATTGAATAGGTAAGTCTGCCTGACCAAGATCGGTCTGAGCATTCAACGTCGCATTCACTGGCCCACTGAGATTCAGTGCCAGTTTTAACTCTTCGAGCAATCCACCTTTAAGGGATAAATCAATCTTTTGTCCATTAAGATCTTCAAGGCGGCTTTCCCCTGTTATCGACAAAGAAACCGGCCACTTATCCTGTAATGTTGCGGTGCCTGATAAGGCGACATTACCTTGCGGTGAATCAATCGTAAATTTCTTAAGTAAAACGTTTTGCCCATCGTTTGAAAGCGTTAAATTCAAACTATTAATAACCGCTTCGGTTGCTCCCGTCAGTTGCAAGTTTGAACCATTAATACCTTCAACATTTAGATCAACAGGCAAAATCACTTCCGGCAATTCCGCTAATAACGGTTTGGCGAATAATGTTTTTAGCGTTTCACCAATAGATTTTTCTTCGCCAGTCGCGACTTCTTTGACGGGCTCTTCTGGTGGTGCCTCTTTGTTTTCAGGTAAATTAATCGCCAAATCAATAATATCGGTTGGCGTTACCGTTAACGCTTTTTTCTGCCAGTAAATACCCGTTTTAAACTTCCCTAAATCAATCGCCATTCCATCCACATTGACTTGCGTTGAAGTCAGTTGTAGTTGATTTAGGTTGATGGTCAGTGGCGCATTTAACTCTGTTAATGGCTCAGAAGGTGGTGTCTCTTCTGAAGGTGGCATTTTGGATGTATCAACATTAACGACCACATTTTCGGTCGAAAGATCATCAATACATAATTCCCGATTAGTCAAACAGCCTAAACGTAACGCCAGATGTAATTTTCCAGCATTCACATCAACACCTGGCATTTGGTATTTTACGTCGGTCAAGGTGAGATTATTGATATCCCCTTCAATCGAACGGATTTCTAACCCCGATACAAAACGGGTGGCGCTGTTCAAGGCAAAATGCAGGCCCGATTGTGTGCCAAGTACCCAGCCTAGCGCGGCAAAAACCAAGATCAAGACTAATAAAATGGTGAGACCTGTCCATTTTAACCACTTCATCCATTTCATAGTTCTGTCCCCAAGCCGATGTAAAATTGAATTTTATTGTTATCCGAATCTCCAATTGGGGTGGCCAAATCGAATTTAATTGGCCCTACAGGAGAAACCCAACGGACGCCAACACCGGCCCCTGTTTTAAAATCGCTTTTCTTAATATCGTTAACTGCTTCACCGGTATCAACGAACGCGGCGCCCCACCAATTACCCGTGAAGTTGTAATCATACTCGATAGAGCCGACAACCAGTTTAGATGCCCCGGTTAGCTTGCCTTTACTATCCTCTGGAGAGATTTTTTGGTAACCGTAACCACGTACACTGCCATCACCCCCTGCGAAGAAACGCAAGTCTGGCGGTACTTTGTCAAAGTTATTAGTTTCAATCCAACCTAAGTTGCCTCTAAACACAAAACGGTGCCCTTCCCAAGGAGAACGGATCCAGACCTGTTTTGTTTGTAACACGAGAAAATCAATATCTGATCCCCAAATTTCATTTGAGTAATCAACAGAATAACGTTGGCTATCACCCCAACTTGGCATCACCCCTCCGCGTTGACGAATGCGACTCGCATTTGCCCCTGGATAGAGCAGCATCGTGGTATTTGTGACATCTGCCTGAGTAAAGTGACTGAGCATCCAACGCATATTGACGCCATACTGCCAACCGCTGGAGTAATCCCAGTTACGAGACAGATTTAACGTTGTGGTATCAGACTCCGTATCGTTTAAATCAGTACGTTTATACCCCCCTTGAACGGCATAATATTGTTCAAGTGGATTGGCTTTAAGGGGGATCTTATAGCTTGCATCAATAATTTGTTCTGGCTGTGATAGGCTAATATTGGATGTAATACTTTGCCCACGAGAGTTGACCCATGGCTTATTCCATGTTGCTTTGACACGCGGCCCCACGTCTGTCGCATAACCGCCCCCCAATTCAACAAAGTTTTTTGCCCGAGGCACCATCACCCCTTCCATCGGCAATATGTCAGTATCATCTTCTCGCGCTTTAGCGATGTTTGGAGTGACAATAGCCGAAGTAAACCAGCCAGTTTCGACTAATCGGCGGTTAAATTCAGCTAATTGCTCTGACGTGTAATATTCCCCCTCTTTAAAGGGAGCAAGGTTATTTAGGTAATCCGTGCGAATTTGAGAACCTTCATAGGAAATAGCACCAAATCGATAACGCTCACCACTATTAAAATTAAAATCCCAATAAGACGCGTGGTGGTCTAGCGATATCCCTAACTGACTTTTTTCCATTATCGCATCGAAATAACCTTTACGGATCGCTAGGCTACTAAACTTCCCTTTAAAGCTTTCATATTCACCATCATTTTGGATCGTACCAATTTTGGGTGTATTACTTTTAATCATTTTGGCATAGTCAGGGTCGTTTTTGGCTCCCCCTTCTAATTCAATATTTACACCCTGTACTCGAATGGGTTCACCCAAAGTCACTTTCGCTGTCAGCACAGAACGCGCTGGTGGCTTATTTTCTTGATAGCTGAATTCAATTTTTGGTTGGTAGTAGCCTAACGGCTTTAAACCATCCTCAATCGCTTTTGTTACCCGAGCGCGGAAGCGGCCATTAGGCACAACTTCATCTTGAGAAATCGTAGATAATTGAACTCGGACGTTCTGATTCGGTTGCCCCTCAAGCCCTTCAATATTAAGGCGAAGATTTGCAGCATATGCCGTAGAAACCGCCGCCGTTAAGCTGAGAAAACAAATGATAGGGTATTTTGACACGCCCGCTCCTAAGTTCATTGATAGTTTGACTAAAGACTCCATATCAATTTATTTTGAGTAAAATAAATTTTAGATACAAGTTTTTATCCTAATTTTTACCTAACGTGCACAACATTACTCATAGGAATAGTTATGTCATCTAATCAGTCACAACCCATAAATATTTCCCAAGCGCTACCCGGTAGGCAAAGTGCTATTCCCCATTCACCATACCATGCGGTTAACCATCATTCGATTGACAATATTCCGAAGAACGCTGAAATTGCCTATTTTGCGATGGGCTGTTTTTGGGGAGTTGAGCGTTTATTTTGGCAGCAACCGGGCGTTTACTCAACATCCGCTGGCTATAGTGGCGGGATTACGCCAAATCCAACTTACGAAGAAGTGTGTACGGGTCTCACCGGCCATACTGAAATCGTGAGAGTCGTCTTTGACCCACAAACTATTAGTTATGCAGACTTACTGACCCTGTTTTGGGAAAACCACGATCCAGCACAAGGTATGCGCCAAGGGGGTGACATTGGCACCCAATACCGTTCGGCTATCTACACCGTCTCTGATTCGCAATTACAGCAAGCCACAAAGACGCGGGACGCTTATCAACAAGCGATGGCAGCACAGGGTGATCCACGCCAAATCACCACAGAAATCATGCCATTTGAAGTGTTTTATTTTGCGGAAGATTACCATCAACAGTATCTTCACAAAAACCCAGCAGGCTATTGTGGTTTAGGTGGAATCGGCATTTGTTTACCACCACAGAACATAAACTAGGCAGAAAATTTAACCTAATGCTATAATAACGCCACTAACCGAATTTTTGCGCACTCCGCGTTATTTTTACCTATGTAGTAGAACGAGTTACCTTCAGGTGATCTCAAATCAAGATCCGTTATACCTGAAGGTAATGTCTGGATAATTTATGCTTAACAGTTTACTAATCGTACTTTTATTATGTGCTATCAGCGCATTTTTTTCGCTGTCAGAAATATCATTGGCAGCATCTCGCCGCATTAAATTGAAACTCATGGCTGATGAGGGCAATGTTAATGCCGCTCGTGTTCTAAAATTACAAGAAATGCCGGGTATGTTTTTTACCGTAGTGCAAATTGGCCTTAACGCCGTCGCCATCTTAGCAGGTATTGTCGGCGAATCTGCTTTTGCGCCATCACTACAAGAGGTATTTATTCATTTCTTATCACCAACTTGGGCACAGCAAACCGCATCCATTCTTTCATTTACGATTGTCACCAGCCTATTTATTTTAGTGGCGGATCTAACGCCTAAGCGTATTGGAATGGTGAAACCTGAAGCCATCGCAGTGCGAATTGTCAATCCAATGCGTTTTTGTTTGACCGTATTAAGCCCTTTAGTTTGGTTTTTTAATGGTCTTGCAAACCTGATCTTCAAAATTTTCAAGTTACCAACGGCACGTAATGAAGATATTACCTCCGATGATATTTTTGCTGTGGTCGAAGCGGGGGCGGTTGCAGGTGTGCTGCGTAAGCAAGAGCACGAACTGATTGAAAACGTATTTGAACTTGAATCACGCACCGTTCCCTCTGCAATGACGCCACGTGAAAGTATTATCTTCTTTGATAAAGAAGAGTCAGAGGAGAGTATTAAACATAAAATTTCAACCGAGCCGCATTCTAAGTTTTTAGTTTGCAGTGGTGATATTGACCATGTCATTGGCTTTGTTGATTCAAAAGTCTTGCTAAATCGTGTTTTGAATGGTCAAAGCCTTAACTTACAAGATGGCGTTCATATTCAAAATGCGCTGATGATCCCCGATACCCTCTCGCTTTCCGATACACTCGAAGCTTTTAAAACAAATGGGGTCGATTTTGCCGTCATTCTCAACGAGTACGCTCTTGTGATGGGACTTATTACGATCAACGACGTTATGACAACATTAATGGGTGATCTGATTGGGCCAGGCCAAGAAGAGCAGATTATCACGCGGGATGAAAACTCATGGCTGGTTGAAGGCGGTACTCCGATTGAAGATGTACAGCGTATTTTAGATATCGATGAATTCCCTGATGTGAGTAATTACGAGACCATCGCAGGCTTTATGATGTACCGTTTAAGGAAAATGCCGAAACGTACTGATTATGTGAAATATGCAGGCTATAAATTTGAAGTTGTCGATATCGATAACTATAAGATTGATCAGTTGCTTGTCACCCGAATTACAACGCCACCCGCACCTGTCGTGGTTCAAGCGGGTAAAAACAACACAGAAACGGCTAACGCAGAACAACCAACACAAAAAGTCAAAGAGTAATACTTTACAGCGAAGCCGTTTCATTTGATGCGCCACTTTGTGTGGCGCTGCTTTTAATTAAATAGCGAACAACTATTTAATTAAATCAACAGCATTTACCCCAACTCAGATTGTAGAACCAGAACTTGTTTATTCACCTCACTCATTACATTGTAGTGGCGCTTATCACCCACTTTAGGTGGTAAGATTTTGCCGTAATTGAATTCAAATGCACCAAAGCCTTTGATGTAAATACGACCACGGAATAGCGTTTTAACGTAGAGTGCAATTTTGGATGGGTTATAACGGTTAAATATTTTCATTAGAACTTTTCCTTTCCTTTTGTCATACGATACTCGTTCACTCATACCGCTCGTTAATAATAGACCAGTAATATTTACTTTGGTTCTATTATTGCAGTTTTATTCAATTCATTTACAGAAAATGACACTACGAACATTCTGTCAATAACCTCAAAAACTTTGTAGTTATGCTAAATTTTGCAAAAATGTTAATTTCAGTTTCACAACTCATCGGATGAGCTATGCTATAACTGTAAGCGCAAAACATGACTGCCATGTTTCAGTCATTGCATGACACTCTCAAACCAAGTAATAATGAGGTAATATAATGATTAAAAAGAATTTTTTACTTGCTTGCCTACTCACCTTATCATCCACAGCTTTCGCAAGCCAAATCCAACTAAATCAACCTGTACCGGCAGTTTCTGTTACAGACAAAGGAGAGATGCTATTAAGTCAAGAGGGGAAATTTTCCTATCAAGAGTGGAAAAGCCAACAATTACCAGGAAAAGTCCGTACAGTTCAACATATTGCGGGGCGCTCTTCCGCTAAAGAGCTGAATGCACCATTGATTGAAGCGATCAAAAAAGCGAATTTTCCCCATGATGCTTATCAAACAACCTCAATTATCAATGCGGATGATGCCATTTTTGGCACAGGTGTTTTCGTCAGTAACAGTGTTGAAGACAGCAAAAAAGAGTTTCCTTATTCGCAATTTATCGTTGATAGCGATGGTGTCGTTAAAAAAGCATGGCATCTCGCACCAGAAAGTTCAGCGATTATCATCTTGAATAAACAAGGAAAAGTGCTTTACTTCAAAGACGGTGCGCTCACTGCCCCTGAAGTGGATAAAGTGATCACATTAATTAAATCTGAACTTGCTCAATAGCGCTCATCACCTCTTGTGCACGGAAACATCGCTGTCGTGCACATATTAAAAGAGAGGTGTGAGTTTATCTATCACTAGTGAGTTATTCTAAAAAGGCTTATTAGCCACTAAATTTATATGGTGAATAATTATTTGGAATTTATTAATAACCAAGCATTATTACCAAGTGATTTTGACGCAAAAACCGCCATTTTCGCCATTTGCAAAAGCCAATCTGAAATGGTGTAGCTCAGCAATCTGTTTCGCAATAGATAACCCTAAACCACTACCTGTTTTCTCTTGCCCCGGTGGACGATAAAAGCGTTCACCTAACCGTTTAAGAACATCCTGAGTTACCCCTTGCCCATCATCATGGATCGTGAGGTGATCCTTATTCAGTACAATATCTACTTTTCCACCAGCCTTACCATAGCGAATGGCATTATGTAGCAAATTCCTTAAAAGGATAGCTAATAACAGACGCTGCCCAGTCAATAATGGTGGCTCATTAACCACTACAACATCCATTGTCGTCTGTGCAGCTTTCGCCTCTAATGAGATATCTTGCAGTGCAGACTCAATTAAGGCTAACCATGAAAGTTGCTCCACATCATCAAGCTGTGACAATGACTCTAAACGAGAAAGCGTTAATAGCTGATCGACAAGACGTGTGGCTCTATCGATCCCTTCGGATAAGTTAGCAACCGCATGTTCTCGAATGGTAGGATCATGCCCTGCTATCTGCACAACTTCGGCCTGCACTTTCAGTGCTGCCAACGGACTACGTAGCTCATGGGCCGCATCCGAGGTAAATTGGCGTTCACGAGCAAACATCGCTTGAATACGCGTAAATAAGCTATTGAGTGCATCTAACATTGGCTTGACTTCTGAGGGGAGCCGCTCAACATGCACTGAACTCAGCTCATCGGGCCGCCGTTGATAGAGTTGGGTTGTGACTTGATGTAATGGCCTCAATGCACGCGTTAATAACCATAAAAACAGGATTAGCATGATAGGCAGCGCAATTAGCCAAGGTAAAAACTGCGCAACCATAATCTCCATCGCCATATCTTGCCGATATTCCCACTCTTGCCCCACGACAATAATATATTGCCCTTCCGATGATCTTAGCCAAACAAAGCGCCATTCATCATCACTTCCTTTAATTTTGCCTTCGGTAAACCCTTCTCGGCTAAAGTTAAACGGGATTTTGCGCCCATTATCACCGTCATTCAGTACCATCTCCCCTTGAGGTGTGAAAATGGCGAATGCCAGCGCATCATCATCTTGATTACCACGGTTTTTACGTAAGATTTTCTTCGTTTTTGCTAATGAAACATCATTAAAATCGAGATCAGAAGGTAATACAGACAAACGTTTAGCAAATACCATTTGCTGAGTATCAAACAGTTCATTGATCGTTTTATATGTTTGATGCCACGCAAGTAAACTCGCCACTCCCCACGTCATTAGCGCGAGTAGCAACAGCATGAGTGTCAATTTTAAGCGTAAGCTAAAGGTTTTCATGCTTCCTCACCTAAACGGTAGCCGACACCATGAACTGTTCGAATAAAACGTGTACCTAACTTACGCCGTAAATGGTGAATATGCACCTCGACGGCATTGCTGGATACCTCTTCATCCCAGTTATACAATTTTTCCTCAATGAAGGCACGAGACAGCACCTTGTTTGGATTATGTAAAAACAAGGATAATAGAGATAACTCCTTACTTTTTAATTCGATACGTTCACCGTGACAGGTGACAGTCATTGCAACAGGATCCATTTCAATATGACCATGCTTTAATATTGGCGACAATTGCCCGCTACGCCGACGAATTAATGCCTGCAAACGCGCAGCAACTTCTGCAAGCGCAAAGGGCTTACAAAGGTAGTCATCGGCACCTTGTTGTAGCCCTTGCACTCGCTGATCCAAGGCATCTCTTGCGGTTAATATTAAAACAGGCTCATCACGCCCTTCTTTGCGCCAAAACTTCAAAATCTCCATACCATCTACACTCGGCAGAGAAAGGTCGAGTATCACGGCATCATAAGGCGCATCGAATAAGGCGACTTGCCCTTGCTTACCATCGGCAAACCAATCAATGGTAAAGCCAAGTTGGCTTAATCCTACTTTTAAACCATCGCCAATTAACCGGTCATCTTCGATCAGCAAAATACGCATGATTTTCTCCTTTATTAGAATATTGTTATATTTATCCGATTAATTTGGATATGACCAGTTGTTATGAACTAAATTTAAAATATATTTTTTTTCTGTGGGTTCTTAAGATCCTGTTAAGAATTTCTTGTTTTAATAGCTCCCGTAAACAAATTTTGGTAACAAATGGAGAGGACCACTATGAAAAAATTACCCTTAATCGCGTTAATTGCTGCATTAGCTTCTGCACCTGTACTCGCTGCAAATGGTGGCTTTGATGGACCAGGCGCGGCTCAGACGACCACCAATCAAACAAACCAAGCTGGTGGCTTTTCTGGCCCAAATAGCGGCGAAACTACGGTCGCTAAAGCTCTCGATTTATCCGATGATAGCTGGGTGATCTTGCGTGGTAATATTGTTAAGCAGTTAGATCAAAAACATTATGAGTTTACCGATGGGACAGGCACCATCAATCTCGAAATTAGCCCAAAACGCTGGAATGGCATTAATGTCACGCCAAAAGATAAAGTAGAGATCCGCGGTAAAATCGACAAAGACTGGAATACACGCGAAGTGGAAGTCAAACAGATCCAAATTATAAAATAATCTTTTGGTAAAAATTAAGGTAGCCGCTACGGCTGCCTTATTTATATTGATAGAGATTGATGTGATAAAACTGGCATAAACTCTTATTTAAGGATGGTGACCACAGTGCTAAATTAACCGTTACCCCTATTACTAAGGTAACATCATGTCTGCTAAAACGCCCCAAATCCGTCATATTCGTGAAACTTTACTCGGCGGATTCAAGTCCGAAGTGCAACGCTAAGCCGCCTTTCTTAGCTCCGCAAACACCACCGAAGGTTGTCTGAACCCCAGACACTTGCGTGGCCTGCTGTTCAACGCTCCCTGATAGCGTTGTAAGTCTTCTTCTGTCACTGTCCGCAGGTCTGTTCCTTTCGGGATAAACTGTCTTAACAACCCATTCGTATTCTCGTTCAGCCCACGCTCATGCGAGGCATACGGATGGGCAAAGTACGTATCTGCGTTCAGTGCTTCTGCTATCGCCTTGTGCTCACTAAACTCTAGACCGTTATCGAACGTTATTGTGTGACATACATCCTGATACTCACTCAGCAGTGAGATAATGGCCTTACTGACTTCCACCGCATCCTTTGAAAACACCTTTTTTGTCAGGTAAATACGGCTTTTGCGTTCTGCCAGTGTCACGATAGCACCAGTGCCCTGTTTACCCTGCACCAAATCGGCCTCCCAGTCCCCCAGACGGCTACGGTCATCGACGACTGACGGCCGTAGCTCAATGGATACCGCATCAGGGATGCGCCCTCGTTTCTGCCCGTAGCCCTTACGATATCGCCGTTTGCCCTGCCTAAGATGCCTGTACAACTCGCCACCGCTACGCTTATCCGCATAGATATACTGGTAAATCCATTCATGGCTGACGCTAAGACCAATAATGCTGCCAATTGCACTTATTTGCTCAGGACTCCACTTCCACTCCAGAGCAAATATCACGAAATCTATGGTCTGCTGAGGAATTGTCCTTTTGGCAGATGACAGCCGCCTATCACAGCACTTCTGGTGTGCCTGTTGTGGGTTATAACCAGTATCTGAAGTGTTACGCCTCAGTTCACGGGAGACCGTGGACTTGCTTACACCGATACGGATACCTATCTCATGGCAGGATAAATTATCCTCACGCAGTATCGATATCTGGTATCGTTGTCCTTCGGTTAGTTGCTGATACTTCATACTTACTCGCTCATCTTTGGTCGGAAGAGCAGGATAGCTTATCAGTAGCTAACCGTCCTTCCATCTAACATGACCGAGCGTTGCACTTATTATCTGAATTCGCGAAAAAACAAACAACGAATAGAACAATGACTGAATTTATAAACCATGCTCCTGCCATAATTGTGGGTAAGCTAAACATGCCCGCCCCTATCATAGCGCCACCGAGCACAAAGCCCCCTACCAATATGGAGGGTTCCTTCTTCTCTGACGAATTATTCATGGTTATTCACCTTAAAAATAAGGGTAAAGTTCCCGCATTGCACGGGAACCTGAAGTATTGACTATTATTTAATAGGTTTTAATCTAGCGGTAAAATGCCTTAATACGGGTGGCTCATATTCAAAATCCAGCCCTTTTAACGTTGCAAATCTATCTTTAAGGCCAATCAAGGCATCTGCGATATAGTCCATATGGTCGTTGGTATAAACACGCCTTGCTATAGTGAGTCGCATGAACTCCATATCAGCATGTTTCTGTTTCCCTGTTTCAGGGTCACGACCAAGTAAAAATGAACCAATTTCAACAGCACGAACACCGGACTCAAGATAAAGTGCATTAATCACTGCTTGGGCTGGAAATTGCTCGCTCGGTATTTGTGGAACTAACTTTTTACAATCAACAAATACCGCATGTCCCCCTGTAGGGTACTGAATAGGGATCCCCCCTTCACGTAAGCGATCACCTAAGTATCTCACTTGACCAATACGATAATGTAGATAATCCTCCCTAGTTCCTTCTTCAAGCCCTTGTACCATCGCCGCTATATCGCGTCCGGCTAAACCGCCATAAGTGACAAACCCCTCCATTGGAACACAGCGTTGCCTTGCTAAGGTGAAAATATTTTCATCATCTTTAATAGCAACTAAGAGCCTATCTCAATAGGGATTAATTACCGCATAAAAAATATATTATTGTAACCAAAACCTTATACAGCCTGACTTTTAAACATCGATATGGCTGGGTAAGGTGATGAATTTACCTCCTATTGAGATAGGCTCTTAGTCTGATAAAGACCAAAAAAATCCCAAATCGATTTAAATATGCCCACAATGCTTCACCTTTTTTATGATTATTCACACGAATACAGTTTAATTGCTTATAATTCAATTAGTTATGACTTTAAGCCCTAACTGTAGAATATTTTATATGAAATACAGTTCACATCTACAAGTTAATTACAATTATCACTTTAAGATTGTTGTATTTATAGGCCAATACCAATTAGTTTTTCCTGGGCGTTGCAATATTGGTACCATTGTCTGGAATAAAGTCCTATTGAGATAGGTTCTTAGTTGTTACCATTGAATGATTAATCATTAATTTAAGGCACCTATTGTGCTAATTTATTTTTACGTAAAAAAAGCCACACTAAGTGCTGATGAATCCCCTAATGATTTTTATCAAAATCATTAAGTTAAGGTAGATACACATCTTGTCATATGATCAAATGGTTTCGCCAAAAATCAATAATCAGACAACAAGATGTGCGAACTCGATATTTTACACGACTCTCTTTACCAATTCTGCCCCGAATTACACTTAAAACGACTCAACAGCTTAACATTGGCTTGCCACGCCTTACTTGACTGTAAAACTCTCACTCTTACCGAACTTGGCCGTAACCTACCAACCAAAGCGAGAACAAAACATAACATCAAACGAATCGACCGATTGTTAGGTAATCGTCACCTCCACAAAGAGCGACTCGCTGTATACCGTTGGCATGCTAGCTTTATCTGTTCGGGCAATACGATGCCCATTGTACTTGTTGACTGGTCTGATATTCGTGAGCAAAAACGGCTTATGGTATTGCGAGCTTCAGTCGCACTACACGGTCGTTCTGTTACTCTTTATGAGAAAGCGTTCCCGCTTTCAGAGCAATGTTCAAAGAAAGCTCATGACCAATTTCTAGCCGACCTTGCGAGCATTCTACCGAGTAACACCACACCGCTCATTGTCAGTGATGCTGGCTTTAAAGTGCCATGGTATAAATCCGTTGAGAAGCTAGGTTGGTACTGGTTAAGTCGAGTAAGAGGAAAAGTACAATATGCAGACCTAGGAGCAGAAAACTGAAAATCTATCAGTAGCTTACACGATATATCATCTAGTCACTCAAAGACTTTAGGCTATAAGAGGCTGACTTTTAGGTTGATTTAAAAGCAAAAAAGCCTCTGTCCGTGAGGACAGAGGCTTTCAGTGGCAGACCTGTTGAGAAAAAAGAGCTTGAACCAAGGTGGCGTGTTGCTGTGGCCTTCGGCGTTTTGTTCCATGATATTGGTAAGCTCGTATCAGACTATTCCCTAACAGACGAGGATTGCGGCTATCAGTGGAACCCTTTTAAAAGGCAGATAGCGCCTACTACCTGCCTAAGCAGCTTCTAGTACTGACTATAGCCTAGCCATATGGGGAATGTGGAAACAACACGAAAGGATAGGTGAGTTAAACACTAAGAATTCCGAATTGCTTGTTGAGCTGACCGAACAAGTCAAAGTCAATGAAGATTATCAAGAACGCGTCCAATCCCTCCATCAACTCGATACAAAACATACTCAGGAATTAGCTAATGCAATAATTCAAATTGATAAGATAAGTTGCGTAACTCGATGATATTTTTTTGCTCTATAATATTCCTCCCTGCCATCAAGTAGGTATTGCCCAACTTAAAAATCATAAAACGAATTAATAACAAGTTAACGGGCCGCCCACTAGCCAATAAAATTTAAAATAGAAGGTATACCCTGCAACAGCTGCTACATGTAGCAGCTGTTGCAGGTGCATTGATTGACATGAATAAGAGTGAAGGTGTTTAGTTATCTTTATTAGTCTGTTTTTCTTTCACGATGAGTAATGCGCGACGTAATGTTTCTCTTTCTTCATGTTCATCTTTTGATATTCCTGTAAATGATAATATGTTTGGAAGTGATTCGCCATAACCCGCTAGATTTTTATATAAATAAGAAAGGCAACCAAGGCAATTATATAATGTAGCCTCATTGAGTATACCTATCAGATTATCATTGGTTTCATGTTTCGTTAATACTTTATTTTGAATGATAAGGCTTGCCAGTTCTTTATCTGTAAGCAACATTTTCTCCTGAAAAAAAGCCTCCCTTAATTTTTTAAGGGCGAGCTCAACCGAATCGAGAAGCCCATAAACGGATTGTGGGGCAATGAGCTCGGAGTGATCATTATCATAAATAATCATTTTTTTTATCATTCTATTATATATCATGATTGAATGCAGAACTGTTTGGTTGTTGGGATCATTAATTACAGGGTTTTCTTCTATATCAGAAACTGACTGAGTGGAATTTTTAATGTCGGGTGTAACAATGATATATTCAGTATATACACCTTGATTTGTTAAAATAGGATTGATATAGGAGAGTAATGACCCGTATCGAATCGATTTTGGTTCAAACTTTATCTTTAATGCGAGATTGATAATAGCGAGTGTAGATGTAAAAAAACCTAATGGGAATTCTTCAAATGAGATTTCGTTAATAACCTCTCTTATGTTATCTAACTCGTTAGCGTAAAGTAGCTCAAGAATATAAGGGATTTCTTTGTATAATTTAAGAGATGGCACTTCGTCACAGAGCTCATCTAAGTATGATGATAATTCAAAAATGCTTATTTTTTTTAGGGAAAACTCAGATAAGTTTATGGAGGGTACAAGAGTAGGTAAAGGCAGATGAGATTTATTTTCAAATATAAAGTTTTCTAGAATATTAAGAATACCGTAACAATAACTAGGGATACATTGGTAATCCCCCCGAAAAATCGGTGTATTAATAAGTAGAATTTTCTCGTAATCTGAACTGAGGAGATCTCTATGAAAAAAGCACGTTTTACCGATAGCCAAATTATCACCATCCTTAAGCAAGCTGAGGCGGGAACGCCTGTTTCTGAACTGTGCCGCGAACATGGTATGAGCAACGCCAGTTTTTATAAGTGGCGCTCACGCTTTGGTGGGATGGATGCTTCCATGATGACCCGCTTGAAAGAACTGGAAGAGGAAAATCGCCGCCTCAAAAAAATGTATGCAGAAGAAAGGTTGAAAGCTGAGATCATTCAGGAAGCTATGGCAAAAAAGTGGTGAAGCCATCGCATCGAAAGCGGATGGCGCAAGAAGCTGTCAAAATACGGAATATCAGCGTACGTTTTGCCTGCCAGTTATTTGTAGTGAGCGAAAGTTGCTATCGTTATCAAGCTAAACTGAGTAAAGAAAATGAAGCAATAGCTGACTGGCTGATACGCATCACTGATAGCCAGCGCAACTGGGGATTTAGCTTGTGCTTTTTATACCTTCGAAACGTAAAAAACTTAAGATTTAACCACAAAAGGGTTTACCGAATTTATTGTGCGTTGTCACTGAACAGGCGAATAAAGCCGAAGAAACGCCTAAAACGGGATAAGCCCGAGCCACTGACGGTACCCGAAACGAGCAATGAATGTTGGTCAATGGACTTTATGCATGATCAACTGTCGGATGGGCGCTCAGTCCGTTTATTGAATATCATCGATGATTTTAATCGTGAAGCATTAGCTATTGAAGTGGATTTTTCCCTGCCGGCGAGTCGGGTTGTAAGAGTACTAGAGCAACTTATTGAGTGGAAAGGAAAACCGGTTTCCATACGCTGTGATAATGGGCCAGAGTACACCAGTAATATATTGATATCATGGGCTAATCTGCAAGATATCAAAATAAACTTTATCCAGCCAGGTAATCCGCAGCAAAATGCTTACATTGAGCGTTATAATCGGACAGTCCGCTATGAGTGGTTAGGGCAATACTTGTTTTCATCACTGGATGAATTACAAGACTATGCTACACGGTGGCAATGGTTTTATAATCACGAACGGCCGAACATGGCGTTGAATGGCTATACCCCAATGCAACATCTACAACGAATGACCTGATTCTACTTATAACCTCGGTTAAAAACGGGGGGATTACCCATTGACACTCACATTCAGGGCCTTGGCCGCAATCACAGTCATCTTCACAACTAGGGATATCTATTTTCTCGTGAGAAATTAACACCTCGATATACTCATACAGTGCATCTTCTCCCAAAAAAACAGGATCATTTTTAACATTTTGGTAAAGATACCGTTCTAAATAGAAGAGAGGATCTGGCGCTTCAAGTTTATCTTCAAGTAATTTTTTATAATTTGATACAAGTGGCGTCAGTAGGTGAGTGATTTTTTGAAAGGCGAGCAGGACACTAAGAGAAGTATAAGCGACTCTCAATTGCTCAAATTGGGTATCGTGTGGTTTACCTATCTCGCTCGCTTCTTTTTTGCAAGCATCAATAATCGTATCGATGTTACAAATTGTTGTGAATGATGAGGTTCTTATGTTGTTAATTGAGGTTGTAATTTCAAAAAGATTAACAATGGGGTTGAACGCTAATGTCTTGATGTAGTATTTGAGATAGGCCCTAAGCCACCAATATTTAATAGCGGGTCTTTCTTCGCAGACATGGTTAATGCATCGGCATATTTGTACATGTCAAAAATAACTTCTTTGATTGTGGCATCTTTATATTTTGGATCACGCTCTTTAATAAAATAGGCATTTTCACAAAAACGAGCGGAATCCATGACAACAAAGATATTATGCTGCTTAGCGATTTCATAGACTTCTTTTAAATTCGCCATAGAAACGGGCTGACCACCAGCACTATTACAAGTGACGGTAGAAACAATCGCGACAACGTTTTCAGCCCCATATTTAGCAATATTATCTTTTAACTTCTGAATATCAAAATTACCTTTCCAGTCATCATATGTTTCCGAATCGTAAGCCTTTTCGGTGACAATATTAATCGCTTTACACCCATTTAATTCAACATGTGCGGCTGTTGTATCAAAATGGAAATTAGAAATAAAGACTGGATTCTTAGCCCCTCCCTCCTGTTGTTTAGCTTTCAATAATACGGGGAACAACATATTTTCTGCACCACGCCCTTGGTGAGCAGGAATAGTGTAATCGTAGCCAAACATCTCTTTAACTTTATTTTTTAAATCATAATAGTTACGAGACCCTGCATACGCTTCATCCCCTGTGATCATCGCGGCCCACTGCTGATCACTCATTGCGTTAGTACCGGAATCGGTTAATAAATCAATATATACAGCACTACTCGGTAATAAGAATGGATTGTAGCCAGCTTCTTTTAATGCAGCTTCTCGCTCTTCCCTAGATGGAATACGAATATTTTCTACCATTTTAATACGGAACGGTTCTACGATTCTTTTAGCCATGATAATACCTTTAATTTTCATTAAATAATAAAAACAGAAATTCGTACTTATTATGAGTAATAAGATAACGATTAATTAAGAGAAAACGTTGGAATTATCGATGAGGAAAAAAGAAGGCTAAAGGAATATCAATATTGAACCATTTCTTCATATAGAAGAAACTCCTCGATATTACTAGCTTATGTAATGATAACATACTATGCCTCCTCAATTAAGGGATTAGTACTACCGTCGAGCTTAGATATATAACAACTATTTGGTTATTTTAATCTCTGTTGTCATTATATTATACACGCATCACAATATTGAATAATTTATCGACAACAACATGACGCTCATCACATTATTTATTGAAATCCAAAACCCGTAAAAATAAAAGCAACACACTGAATTTTATAACAATTTAATAAAAACATTAACAAGGAAATTTTATTATAGCTTGTTAAGATTTAAGTTTATTTTATTAAATTAAAGTAACATCTTACTTAAGTTAAAATAGATTTAAGTCAAATGAAATCAATAAAAATACCTTATGTCACTTAATAAAGTTTGGGATACGTTATTCATTATTTTTTATGTTTTGGCAAACTTCCCCCTTAATAAAACACCAAGTTCACCTATTATTGAGTCTGAAAAATAGTGTGTTTGTTCCCTGCATTACTCACGCCATAAGCTTTAAACGGCCTTTTGGTTGATGGAATAGCCAACTCAACCAATCAATTCGATCGATTTGCTTTCCGTACAACTCACCAATTTATTGCCACTTTTAAAATTTTTTCAAAAAATATTGCTATTTTTAATAACTTTCAAGAGTAAAAAAGAATACTAAATCAGATGCTATCAATCGAACCCTACTTTTGGGCTAACATACCGATAATCATACTCGGATAAAGTGGCATAAAAGTACTGCCCCCCATACGTAGAGCCTATCTTATTTATTAATATTTCACTATTATAGTCAGGGCGTGTTATGCACCTAATAAAAATTAGACTTTACTAATAAAATTCAGGTAATTACAGTGTTTCTTATTTTGAATAGCATTACGGTACTTTAATACACTTTTTTGTCACAATGATGCAGGTTTGCTGGTAAACTTGGGCAAACCGCCGATTAGGTATGGTAACAACTGAAGATTAACGGATTCTTCTAACACCTTATTATTAATAAAATAATCACGATGACTTCACAACCAGCATACAAGCAAATTCAATCTTATATTCTGCGTAGTATTGATTTAGGTATCTTCAAACCTGAAACTCAAATACCCACAGAGCTAGAGCTTTGCGCCCAATTTAATGTCAGCCGCATGACGGTGAATAAAGCCATTTCTGAGCTAAGCCAAAAAGGTATTCTGAATCGTATTGCTGGGAAAGGCACCTTTGTTGCGACCCAAAAGCATGAGCTGCCTGTAACCAAAGCTTTTGATATTTTTGATGAAATATCATTAAGCGGTAATAAATATAGCGGTCATCAATTACAACTTAAAATTATTACTGCTTCGCCTGAAATTGCGTTACAACTTGGAGTGATGGAAGGAAGTGATATCGGCTATTGCAAGGTACTCCATTTTGAAAATGACATTCCTTTGATGCTTGAGGAGCGTTATGTCAATCACGCTATCGTTCCTGATTTCGTCAAACAACACTTTGGCGATACAGAAACACCAAGTGGATACTTGCAGCGGCATTTTCCCGTTAGTGAAATGGAGCATACCATCGAAGCCGCTTTAGCGACTAAGGCCATTGCCCAATCCCTCTCTATTAAAGAAGGTTCCCCCTGCTTACAACTTAGCCGCCGTACCTGGACAGGCTCTATTTTAATTAGTTATGTCAATATGATAACAGCAGGCTCTCGTTACAAATTAAAGTTACATTCACGCATTGATACCCCATAACACATAAACAAAAAAATGGGGCAAATTCACAAAATGCCCCAAAGCGACTGATAAAATAAAGCACAACCACACCCGCGCTTCTATTGGCGGGAATACATCACAACAAAACCAGTTACATCCCTTGATAAATTGGCCCTTCTCCCCCTTGTGGTGCTGTCCAACAGATATTTTGTGTTGGGTCTTTGATATCGCACGCCTTACAATGCAAACAGTTTTGCGCATTGATTTGTAACTTTGGTTGTTCTTTTTCACTCACTATTTCATAGACCCCCGCGGGGCAATAACGGGTCTCTGGTGCCGCATATCGAGATAAATTAACGCTAATAGGTATTTGACTATCCTGTAATTTTAAGTGGCACGGCTGTTCTTCTTCATGATTAGTGTTTGATAGAAATACCGACGAAGGCTTATCAAAAGTCAAAATGCCATCCGGCTTGGAGTATTCAATCGGTTGAAAGTTTTTAGCCTCTTGCAAACTTTCATGGTCTGCTTGCTTTAGCTTTAACGTCCACGGTGTACGCCCCTTTAAAAGCAGCTGTTCTGCACCAAATAATAACGACCCTAAGTACAAACCTTTTTTCATATAGGGTTTGAAATTACGAGTTTGGTATAACTCACGATAGAGCCAACTCTGTGCAAATTTTTGACGATATTGTGTTTTAAATTCCGCATAATCGATAGATTGATCGCGCATTGATTCGAACAGGGCTTCTGCCGCAAGTGCACCGCTTTTCACTGCACAGTGACTACCTTTGATCCGAGCCGCATTCAAAAAGCCTGCATCATCACCAATCAATGCTCCTCCAGGAAAGCTCAGTTCTGGTAATGCGGAAAGTCCTCCAGCAACCAAGGTTCTAGCCCCATAACTCACTCGTTCGCCACCTTGTAAAAAAGCGCTAAACGCTGGGTGAGTTTTGAGACGTTGGAATTCATCAAACGGTGATAAATAAGGATTTTCGTAGTTCAGCCCTACCACTAAACCAACAGCAACCAGATTTTCACCATAATGATAAGCGAAGCCGCCACCATAAGTATTATTATCTAAAGGCCAACCAATTGAATGAACAACCAAACCGGCTTGATGCTGCTCTTTAGGTATTTGCCAAATTTCCTTTAATCCAAGACCATAGGTTTGCTTTCCACGGCCAGCTGATAAGTCAAAATGTTCAATAAGTTGCTTCCCTAATTGCCCACGGCACCCTTCTGCAAAAAACGTCATTTTTGCTAATAAATTCATGCCCGGTTGATACATTGAGGTTGGATTACCTGATTTATCAAGCCCCATATCCCCCGTCGTCACCCCTATCACTGAGCCTGACTCGCTGTATATAACTTCTGTTGCCGCAAAGCCCGCAAATACGTCGACCCCGAGCTGTTCGGCTTGTGATGCTAAGGCGGAACATACCCGCCCTAGACTACCAATTACATTTCCTTCATTTTTTAAACTGGTTGGTAACAGAGCAAGTGGTAACCGGTTCGCTTTATGCTCTTTTAGGAGCAAAAAGCGATCTTCAGTGACTGCCGTTAAGTCACTGGAGACAAAGTGCTGCCAGTCGGGTAGTAGCTCATCAAGGGCACGGGGGTCGATCACGGCACCCGATAGAATATGCGCTCCAATTTCAGCACCTTTATCGATCAGACAGACAGATAATTCACTGTTTTTTTCTAAGGCAAGTTGCTTTAAGCGGATTGCCGCAGATAGTCCCGCAGGTCCACCACCGACAATCAGGACATCAAATTCCATCGATTCGCGCTCTGGAGCCTCATTGATATTGACACTATTGTCGATAGTCATATTTCCCCCTAATTAGGCTAATGCTTTATCTAATTCAGGTAAGATCTCAAACAGATCACCAACAATGCCGTAGTCCGCAACTTGGAAAATAGGAGCTTCTGGATCTTGATTGATTGCGACGATCACCTTGCTCTCTTTCATGCCAGCAATATGTTGGATCGCCCCAGAAATTCCAACGGCAATATAGAGATCGGGGGCAACAATCTTACCTGTTTGTCCAACCTGATAATCATTCGGCACATAACCTGCATCAACAGCAGCCCTTGATGCCCCAACCGCAGCCCCTAATTTGTCGGCAATGGTTTCAAGCAAAGCAAAGTTTTCACCAGAACTTAGCCCTCTTCCCCCCGATATCACCACTTTTGCCGAACTAAGCTCAGCACGGCTCATTTGGGTTAAAGATTGGCTTTTCAGTTGAGATAATGGGTTAAAACTGTTTGCACAATAATCTTCGATGGCAGCCGCCGGCTGAGTTTCCGTCGTAGCAGAAAAAGCAGAGCTACGAATTGTTAACACCACTTGGTTCCCATTATTTTGTACTGTGGCTAATGCGTTGCCCGCATAAATAGGACGCACAAAGGTTTGTGCATCAATAACGTCAGTAATATCGGAAATCTGTGCAACACCTAGCGTTGCCGCTACACGTGGAGCAACATTTTTACCGTAAGTGGTCGCGGGAAAAACTAAATGACTGTAATGTTTAGCTATCGAAACCACTGAGTCAGTCACAGTTTCTGCGAGTTGATGAGTAAGCTCTACATGGTCGATAAGGATCACTTTTTCGACCCCTGCAATGCTAGCCGTCTGCTCTGCAACCCTAGCGCATTGGCTACCAGCAACGAGTAGATGCAATTGCCCTTGCCCTGCAAGGATCTGTTTAGCCGCTGTCACGCTATGGTATGTTGACGATTTAATAGTTTGGTTGTCATGTTCTACCACAACTAATACTGATAATTGGCTCATGGCGCTCTCCCCGATTAGATAACTTCTTTAGCTTGCAGTTCACTGACTAATGCTTTGACATCATTAAATAATGTGCATTGTCCTGTACGTTTTTTCGGCTCCGTAACCATCAATGTTTTTACTTGCCCTAATGGCGTAAAATCCAGCTCTGAAATATCGCGAACTTCAAGCGGTTTTTTCTTTGCTTTCATGATATTAGGGAGGGTTGCATAGCGAGGTTCATTTAAACGTAAATCGGTTGTCACTACCGCTGGTAACGCTAATGTTAATGTTTCTAATCCACCATCAATTTCACGAGTGACTTGCAGTGATGTACCATCAATTTCAATCAAGGAAGCAAACGTCGCTTGCCCACACTTAAGAAGTGCAGCCAACATTTGCCCTGTTTGGTTGCAGTCATTATCAATAGCCTGTTTACCAAGCAAAATTAAGTCCGGCTGCTCTGAAACCACCACCTGCTGCAATAAGCGAGCAATATCCAGTGGCTCTAACACTAAATCACTCGGCTTCTGAACCAAAATGGCTCTGTCGGCACCCATCGCCATCGCGCTACGCAGCGTTTCCTGTGAGTGAGCATCACCGATTGATACAACAACCACTTCATCCGCTTTTCCAGCTTCTTTTAGGCGCACCGCTTCTTCAACGGCAATTTCATCAAACGGGTTGATTGCCATTTTGACATTCGTTAATTCGACGCCTGAACCATCCGCTTTTACTCGTACTTTGACGTTGTGGTCAATAACTCTTTTAACAGCCACTAAAATTTTCATAATTACTCCTAATTACTCTCTGCCAGAAAGTGTTTTTCAGGCTGAGGGGAGCCTTAGCAGTGAATATTCACTGCTATCATCCCCTCTTATTTTTGTTTTAACGTGATTTGTTAATTAGCTGATTTGCTGTCCAGTATTTCATTTGACGACGGCAGTATTAGCCTATCTGCAACGGACATTGGCCATATTTTAATCGCAGCATAGTAGATAATACTGGTGGCAACGAGGCCCACAATCCATGAGATATCAACGCCTCCCAGCTTCTCTACTAATGGTCCGGTGTAAAAACCTGTCGCAATGAAAGGCAATTGAATCATAACGCCAATCACATAAGTGATGATGCCAACTTTATTCCAGCGCCCATAACGACCATTCGGGTTCGATAGCTGAGGCACGTCATAACGACCTTTCGTTACCCAGTAGTAGTCAACAAGGTTGATTGCGCTCCATGGGGTAAAAAATGCCAGTAAGAACAGTAGGAAAGCTGAAAATAGTTTTAGGAATGAATGTTGCCCAGCTAAGCCCAGAGCCGTTGAGAAGCTGACCATCAATATGATGAAAAACAGCCTTTGCCTGCGAGAAATTTGCTGCTTGCCACGGAAACCACAGAAGATGGCTGCCATCGACATAAAGCTACCGTACGCGTTTAGTGCAGTGATCGTCACCTTACCAAAGAAAATGCTGATATAGAGCAGCGCGGCAATAAGCCCTGTGCTACCCAGACCAACAATATAAGCCACTTCATGACCTGCGAATGCGTTACCGGCTAAAGCAGCAGCGAAGACGCCTAGGATCATAGATGCTTGAGTGCCAATCACCGTTCCCGAACCTACCGCTAAGAACGCTTTGATTGTCGGCGTTTTGGTAGGTAGATAACGAGAGTAATCGGCAACATAAGGGCCAAATGCAATTTGCCATGATGCTGAGAGTGACATTGCAAGTAAGAAATTGGTCCACGTGAAATGACGGTTTTCTAATAAAACCGAAACGTCATTCATATAAAACAAGCGGAAAAATAGATAAAAGAATGCAACTACACCGATCACACTGGCCGCTTTACCTAGCATATGGATGATACGATAGCCACAGATCGTAATCGCGATGATCACAGCACCGAAGATCAAGATACCGACCCAATCACTAACATTGAGCAATTACCCAACGGCCTGACCCGCTAATACTGTGCCACTCGCTGAAAAGCCAACATACATCATGCACACAAGAAGGATCGGGATCACCGCGCCATAGACACCAAACTGAACACGGCTTGAGATCATCTGTGGTAACCCTAACTTTGGCCCTTGAACAGCATGCAGTGCCATCACTGCACCACCAAGTAGTTGCCCGATAAACAAACCAATTAATGACCAAAATACATCGCCACCTAACACGACAGCGAGTGCCCCAGTCACGATAGCGGTAATCTGTAAGTTTGCCCCAAACCAGAGAGTAAATTGACTTGATAATGTGCCATGCCGTTCTGATTCAGGGATATAGTCAATAGAGCGTGCTTCGATTAAAGGAACATTATCCTGCCGATGTTTTTTATCTGCGATTATGTCGTTTGAAACTGTCATGGTAACTCCTCTTTAAGCAAGGCTTGGCTTAAAGAATGGACCAATTTGTCGCAATGGTTGTCGTAGGATACAGCCATGAGACGTTAAGACGGATGTTATTGTTGTTTTATAAACTACCCGCCATTAAAAATTGAAATACATTCTTAAACCCGGTTGTTGTTGTGTTTTTAATTCCATGATCCTGTTATCAGGTCGTTCATCCTATTGCAGTTTTTACTCATTACGAGTGGACCCTGTCTGCCCACTCGCATTTCCCTATCTCACATTAAACAGCATCTAAAATCGCACGTGAGATAATGATTTTTTGGATTTCTGAAGTACCTTCAAAAATACGTAAAATTCTTGCATCACGTACATAGCGTTCTAAAGGTAGATCCCGAATATAGCCATAACCACCATGAAGCTGTAATGCTGCATCGGTAACAAAACCAGCACACTCCGCGGCAAATAATTTTGCTGTTGCCGATTGCAAGCTAAAACGTTCGCCTGAATCTCGACACTCCGCAGCACGCCATGTCAACATACGCGCGGCTTCTAATTGAGTATGCATATCTGCAAGTCGCCATTGTGTTCCTTGGTAAGCCGCTAATGGCTTTTTACCGATTTGGCGCTCTTTCACCCAATTTAAGGCACATTCCATGGCAGCACGAGCAATACCTAATGAAGTCGCCGCAACTTCCACGCGACCTTTATCCAACACTTCCATTGCGGTATGGAAACCTTTATTTTCTTCACCTAATAGCGCCGACTCAGGCAGCCAACAATTCAGAGCTAGTTCATAGATTGTACTCCCACGTAGCCCCATCGTTTTCTCAGGTGAAGAAAACTCGACGCCTTCAGTGCCCTTTGGGATCATAAATGCACTAATGCCACGAGCGCCGGCTTCTGGATTCGTTTTGGCGTATAACACGATAAAATCAGCTTCTTTGGCATTGGTAATGTAGTGTTTATTGCCACGAATTCGCCAACCACCATTTTCACGGGTCGCGATAGTACGCATGTCAGCAGGGTTTGATCCCGCCGCTGGCTCTGTTAGGCCAAACGCCCCTAGCATTTCACCGCTTGCCGCTTTCGGTAACCAATACTGTTTTTGCTCCTCCGTTCCCCCAATCAAAATTGAGTCTGTTGCGAGAAAGTGTGCCGTTAAAGCCGATGATGTTGATGCACAAGCCGCTGCCACTGCTTCCACGATCATACTCATTGCTATACTGCCAATGCCAAAACCGCCGTATTGTTCCGGTAAGTTGATCCCCCAACAGCCCATTTCACCCAGTGCTGCTAGGCTTTCTGCACAAAAGGTTTCTGTTTCATCGTAACGCTGCGCATTTGCTTGCAGAATATCCCGGCAAACCTTTTCAACAGCATCTACAATTGCTTGTTCTGTTTCATCAATTTGAAAGCTCATTGTATTGTCTCCGCATTTTTTATTGTGAGATTTGCCGATTTATAAACAGCATTCGCTTCACCTAAGCTAGGTGCCCTTTGCGTCACATGAGGTTTGTACCCATTAAAGAAAACAGGTTGAGACACTAATGGTGTTCCCCCATCATCAAGATGAGTAAGAACAGCACGTACCTTTGCATGTTCGCTCTGAGTTGCCTGCTGCAAATCATGGATTGGCGAAGCAGGAACCCCAGCGTTTAGCAACAAATCACAAACTTCTTCGACCGTTTTTTGTGATGTCCAACGTTCGATTTCTTTTCGAAGTTCAGCCTGATAAAGCGTTCTTGTAGGATCGTCTTTATAACGAGGGTCATTGCGTAATTCAGGTTTCCCCATACACTCACAAAAACGCTGAAATAACTTTTCACTGGCGATAGCAATAACCACTAAACCATCCTGTGCCTGATAAGTATCAAACGGTGTGGATACAGGGTGTCGATTACCCACTAAGCTGGGCGCTGTACCATTTGCAAATAGGTTAGATAACCCTGTTAGTTGCATACTTAGCAGCACATCAACCATAGCAACATCAATATATTGTGCTTTTTCTTGGTGAGCTTCCCGTGCAAATAGTGCACTACTGATCGCCCAAGCAGCGAATATGCCAGCGCAAACATCACCTATCGATTCTCCACTACGGGTTGGGCCTGTTTGTGGAAAGCCTGTCACACTCATTAACCCTGACATCGCTTGTGCCACAATGTCATAAGCGGGGTAATTAGCCAGTGGGCTATCTTGACCAAATCCGGAAATACTGGCGTAAATCAATTTTGGGTTGTGCTGTTTTAGGCTGTCAAAATCAATGCCTAACCTCGCGGTTACCCCCGGTCGAAAATTCTCAACGACGACATCACTCTCTTTGACTAACTGATAAAGGATTTCGCGGTCAGTCTCTGATTTTAGATCTAACTCAATACTGCGTTTGCCTCGATTAATCAGCCCGTAATAAACGCTCTCACCATCAATAAATGGCCCCAAATGGCGGCTATCATCACCATGATCAGGCACCTCAATTTTGATCACCTCAGCCCCTAAATCGGCCATCATGCCTGTGCAATAAGGACCGGCAAGTACGCGACTTAGATCAATAACTTTGATCCCTGATAGTGGCCCTACTCTTTTTGGCTTTGACATCGTATTCATACTGATCCCCTTCTAAATAAGGCCGCCCCTAATCTGAGGCAGGCCAAAGGTGCTACTTGACCATCGGCAAATTCAGACCTTGCTGTTTTGCACAATGTATTGCGATGTCATAACCCGCATCAGCATGGCGCATCACCCCTGTTGCTGGGTCATTATGTAAAACTCGTGCTAGACGTTTATCCGCGGCATCAGTGCCATCACAGACAATCACGACACCCGCGTGTTGTGAAAAGCCCATTCCGACACCACCACCGTGATGTAAACTCACCCATGTCGCTCCTCCCGCGGTGTTCAATAGCGCATTGAGTAAAGGCCAATCAGAGACTGCATCAGAGCCATCTTTCATCGACTCGGTTTCACGATGTGGGCTTGCTACAGAGCCTGAATCTAAGTGATCACGACCGATCACAATAGGCCCTTTTAACTCGCCATTTTTCACCATTTCATTAAATGCTCGACCCAATCTTTCACGATCTTTTAAGCCAACCCAACAAATACGAGCAGGCAGCCCTTGGAATGCGATGCGTTCACGGGCCATATCCAGCCAGTTATGCAAGTGTTTATCGTCTGGGATCAGCTCTTTTACTTTTTGATCTGTTTTATAGATATCCTCTGGATCACCCGATAATGCCACCCAACGGAATGGGCCAATTCCTTCACAAAATAGAGGGCGAATATAGGCAGGAACGAAGCCAGGGAAATTAAAGGCATTACTCACACCTTCATCTTTCGCCATTTGACGAATGTTATTACCATAGTCAAAGGCTGCTGAGCCACGTTTTTGCATAGTCAGCATAGCGTCAACCTGTACTGCCATACTCTTCTTCGCAGCTTTAGTCACTTCATCGACAGCAGTCTGTTGTTTTTCACGCCATTGCGCCAATGTCCAACCTTGAGGTAAGTAGCCATGAACGGGGTCGTGTGCGCTCGTTTGATCGGTTACTGAGTCTGGGGTAATGTTACGTTTTACCAATTCGCTGTAAACATCGGCAGCATTACCTAATAAGCCAACTGAAACTGGCTTACCGCTCTGTTTCGCTTCCTCAATATAGTGCAGCGCTTCATCTAATGAAGTGGCCTTTTTATCGACATAACGTGTTCTTAAACGAAAATCAATGCGGCTTTCATCACATTCAACAGCAATCATACTGAAGCCGGCCATGGTCGCAGCAAGAGGTTGTGCGCCCCCCATTCCACCGAGACCTCCCGTTAGGATCCAACGTCCGGCTGGATCACCATTAAAATGTTGCTTAGCTAAAGATACAAAAGTCTCATAGGTCCCTTGTACGATGCCTTGTGAACCAATATAGATCCAAGAGCCAGCCGTCATTTGGCCATACATCATTAGGCCTTTTTTATCTAGCTCATTGAAATGTTCCCAATTCGCCCAATGAGGGACGATATTTGAGTTAGCAATTAATACGCGGGGGGCATCAGGGTGAGTCGGGAAAACACCAACAGGCTTGCCTGATTGCACTAATAACGTTTGATCATCTTCAAGCGTTTTCAATACTTCTAAAATCTTGTCATAACATTCCCAATCACGAGCAGCACGTCCAATTCCGCCATACACCACTAGACTTTGCGGATGCTCAGCAACATCCGGATCTAAGTTATTTTGGATCATGCGATACACGGCTTCTGTCAGCCAGCTTTTGCAAGTTTTTTCGCTGCCACGTGGGGAGCGGATAACGCGTGTAGAGTCAGTACGGTTTAGCATCGGTGTATCCCCTATTTATCCTTTTTATGTAACTTTTTTGTAACAATCAATGATATTTCTCATTAGTCATTATTTTTTCACTGATAGATTTATTGATTTCAAACCTCCTTCAACTTATTGATATTCAATCAGTTGAAGTTATCTCAGCACTAATTTTCTATCATTTTTATCAAATCATTTATCTTGTTACCTTTGAATATATATACATTTAATTCACAAAGTATATACATTTAAATTTGAATTTTTGCACAAAGATTAGATAGCTAGGGAGGCGATGAGCTATACAATGAGTGATAGCTTGCTGTTTATTCGAAGGAAGATGTATAGACAACTAATTTAATATGCAGAAACAAGTAAATAGCTGAAATGCGAGACGCTTCACATAAACTAGTCATGAAAAGCCCACTATGAGCGATAGGATGCTCGATTATTGCAATCTTTCGCATCAAACCTATTGTAAGTTATCGCAAATAAATTTTATTGGTGATAACTTATGAAGATTAAAAATCCATTTTATAGCCTTACTTCTTGGCTCAATAACGATCACACTCATGAATCAAAAATAGCTAAAGTAAAAAATAGTGATCACTCTTTTCCTGTTAAAACTTCAAAAATAAACCAAGCTGAAAATACACATTGGCAACCTAAAATCACGGATGAAGAGTCTGCCATTGATTTTATTAATCAATATTTTCACCTACCAGAGAATATAGCAAATAAACCCGATACAAAGTTAAGTTTAAAGTCATTATCATTAGATAACCAAAAAGTTACTATTGAATTTAACAAAGAGATCTCCTCTTATTTCAATGAGGAAAATCAAGATAAAACAGATATTCTGATGACACAAAATGAATTGATTGCTGCATTAAACTATCAGATAAGGCGGTGGGGTAAAGGAGATGAAATTATAGAGGATGAAAATTCAAAAATAACAATAAAATCAGAAGATAAGATTTCATGCCTTGAGCAGATATCCCGTGATATAGGTGCAATGAAGATTATTTTCAAATCAGAGAATGGCTCGTCAATTGTATTAGATTCAATAAATGACATTTATTATGCTTTTAAAAAATTACCACCTGAGCACATTAGTCATCTATGTAACATTGCGAACCAAAAGCATATTTTAAACGCTTATATCGATATATATAACACAAATCAAAACCGTGATAAAATCAATATCTCTCAAAGAGAGAATAAAGGAACAGTCCAAATCGAAATAACGGAAAATGGATATTTAATAACATCCCATTGCCGTTATCAACTTGAACAAATTGAGCCTCAACGATTAATTTCCGGGTCTATTATTGAGATAAAGAGAGCAACTTGTTTCAACGTGAATAAAGATCATACGTTAAAATTTGATAATCTAGATAAGCTCACCATAAAGATTGAACTCGAAACCAATCCGACATTAATAAAAATACCTTAAACTATTAAGCCCCTTCAGTATCCAATAGAGGATATGAAGGGGGATTGTTTAGCCGCCTAAGTAGGCACTACGTACTGCTTCATTAGCGAGTAACGCTTTACCACTATCTTCCAATACAATACGCCCATTCTCAAGAACATAGCCGCGATCAGCCAGTTTTAATGCCTGATTGGCATTTTGCTCCACAAGGAAAATAGTCATTCCCGCTTCGCGCAGTTGCAAAATGGTATCAAAGATTTGCATGATAATGATTGGCGCTAGACCTAATGATGGTTCATCAAGTAGCAACAACTCAGGTTGACTCATCAGCGCACGACCAATCGCTAACATTTGCTGCTCACCACCAGACATGGTGCCAGAGCGTTGACTACGGCGCTCATGCAAACGCGGGAACAGCGTATAAACGCGCTCTATGCGCTCTTGATATTGTTGGCGATTAGCAAAAAAGCCCCCCATCGCTAAATTCTCTTCGACGGTCATTCGTGAAAAAACGCGGCGACCTTCGGGTACTAATGCAATATCTTCACGCATAATTTTCGCGGTCGGCAACTGAGTAATATCGACATCACGGTAGAGAATTTGCCCTTCTGAGGCTCGCGGGTCACCGCATAATGTGCTCAGTAGCGTCGTTTTACCCGCACCATTAGCACCGATTAATGTGACGATCTCCCCTTTTTGAATATTCAGGCTCACTTGATGTAGTGCTTGAATTTTTCCGTAATGGGCAGAAACTTGTTTAAATTCTAACATCAATAAGCCTCCCCCAAGTAAGCTTTGATCACATCAGGGTGCTGACGAATTTGATCAGGTGTTCCATTCGCCAAAGGCGTGCCTTGGTTCACCACATAAATGCGATCTGAAATTCCCATCACTAGCTTCATATCATGTTCAATCAATAAGATAGATACTTGGTGATGAGAGCGTAACTCAGCAATTAACTCATCAAGGTCATCAGTTTCTTTCGGGTTTAGGCCGGCCGCGGGTTCATCTAACATAAGAATTTCAGGCCGTGTCACCATACAGCGAGCTATCTCTAACCGACGCTGTTGACCATACGCTAAGTTACCAGCTTGACGGTTAGCAAATTGCAATAAATCGACCCTTTCAAGCCACTTTACTGCATTGTCGATCGCTTCTGATTCCGCTCGTCGAAAGGCTGGCGTTTTCAGTAACCCGGAGAAAATACCACTTTTCAAATGTTGATGTTGAGCAACTAACAGATTCTCAATCACGGTCATTTCTTTGAATAAGCGTACATGCTGAAAAGTTCGGATCACCCCAAGCCGAGCGATCGCCTGACCCGATAAGCCTTCCAAATGCTTTTCTCGGTATAGAATTGAGCCGCCAGTTGGCTTATAAAACCCGGTTAAGCAGTTAAAAATTGTCGTTTTTCCTGCACCATTTGGCCCAATCAAGGAAACGATTTCACCTTGATTTAAGCTCAGCTCAACGTTATTTACCGCTAATAGCCCACCAAAACGCATGGTTAGACCGTTGACTTGTAATAGAGGAGTCATACTTTTTCCCCCTCACTGGCGACTTGCTCGCTATTTTTTAGCTTCATTTGGCGACGTTTCATTGGTAATAGCCCTTGTGGACGCCAAATCATCATCAGCACCATCAATGCCCCTAATAGCAACATACTGTAAGCATTCAAATCACGCATCATTTCTCTTGAGACAACCAGTATAATCGCCGCTAATATCACCGATGTTTGTGAGCCCATCCCTCCGAGCACGACAATGGCTAGTACAAAAGCAGACTCAACGAAAGTGAATGATTCAGGGCTGATAAAGCCTTGGCGAGCCGCAAAAAGCGTTCCCGCAAACCCAGCAAAGGCAGCACTGATCGTGAAAGCGGTTAACTTGATCTTTGTCGGTGATAAACCTAAAGAGCGACAGGCGATTTCATCTTCCCGTAATGCTTCCCACGCCCGCCCTAAAGGCATACGTAATAATCGATTGATCACAAACAGCGTTAATAGCACCAGTAGCAGAGCCACAAAATAGAGGAAAATAATCCTATCGCCTGCGTTGTAATCAAGGCCAAAGAAATTATGGAAAGTATCCCAACCCTCTTTTGCTGTGCGGCTAAACTCTAAACCAAACAACGTTGGCTTAGGCAACTGGCTAATCCCGTTTGGTCCTCCCGTGATTTCCGTGTTATTGAGCAATAAAATACGCACAATCTCACCGAAACCTAAGGTGACAATCGCCAAATAATCGCCTCTTAGCCGCAATACAGGGAACCCCAATAAAAACCCAGCTAAGGCCGCTGTTAACCCAGCAATAGGTAGGCTTTCCCAGAAGCCAAACCCGTAATAATGGTTTAATAATGCAAAAGTATAAGCACCTATTGCATAAAACCCTGCATACCCCAAAACCAGTAAGCCTGATAGCCCGACAACCACATTCAAACCAAGGCCTAACATCACATAAATTAAGGTTAATGTAGCAATATCGACGCTACCTCGAGAAACAACAAAAGGCCAAATAATTGCAGCAATAACAATAACTAATGCAAGGATCTTTTGCCTCGCTGTCGAGCCATCAAAATCAGGTATAGACCACGATTGTTTCGGAACACCTTGCCACACTCTCACCAATGAAGGGCGTATTAGCTGAAAAATAAAGATCACTGCAATCCCTGCAAAAATCCAATTCCAGCGTACCGAATCACCACTTGAAACAACCAGTTTCGTGCCATCAAGTGTCAATTGCAGACCCATCATAAAGACAGAGAGAATAAAGAACATCACAGACGCGACAATGGCATTAATCCAATTTTCTTTTCTCATACTTTCTCGACCTCCGGGCGCCCCAGAATGCCGGTTGGCATGATCAGCAATACACCAATTAATAAACCAAATGACACAACGTCTTTATATTCCGTGCTTAAATAAGCCGATGTCATTGCTTCCGCAACACCGAGAATGATGCCTCCTAGCATAGCGCCAGGAATACTACCAATTCCCCCCAGTACGGCTGCGGTAAAGGCTTTCATTCCAGCCATAAAACCGATATAAGGGTTTATGACCCCATAAAACTGCCCAAGTAGTACTCCCGCTACCGCTGCCATTGTGGCACCAATCACGAAAGTTAATGAAATCACTCGGTCTGTGTTAATGCCTAATAAACTTGCCATTTTTAAATCTTCAGCACAGGCACGACACGCCCTTCCCATACGGGAATAGCGGATAAATAGGGTCAATGCCAACATAGCAAGTAAGGTAACCACCCAAATGGTCAGCTGCATTTTTGTAATGCTCGCTTCAAAGCCATCGCTTTCGCCTAATACCCACTGACCTGTGATCAAACTCGGTAATGCCAGATCACGTGATCCCTGTGACAAGCTGACATAGTTTTGTAGGAAAATTGACATTCCAATTGCAGAGATAAGTGCAATCAACCTTTTTGAATGGCGAACAGGCCGGTATGCGACGCGTTCAATACTCCAACCATAGGAGCTTGAAACAACAATCGCAGCCACGAATGCCGCAGCAATAAGGATCCAACCAACATCAATACCTAGCATCATTAGCCCAGCGATGACAATGAAGGAGACATAGCTACCAATCATGTAAACTTCACCATGAGCAAAGTTGATCATACCAATAATGCCATAAACCATTGTGTAGCCAATCGCTATCAATGCATAGGTACTGCCCAAGGTTAAGCCATTGAGGAGTTGTTGGATAAAATAAAGAATTTGATCTGACATAGGACTATCCTTTAATACTACCATCCCTAAACAGGGCAGAAGCCGGAAGTTGGTAAGCCAACTCCCGGTTCAGCGCCTGAATAGTGAAATTACTTCACTGCAGTGGATGTACCATCCGCATGCCATTCAAATACGCCAAATTCAAAACCTTTCAGGTCTCCATTAGGCTGCCAAGTCAATGACCCCATCACTGTGTCGACTGGATTTGCTTTTAGATCCTTAACCAAATCTTCTGGCTCTCGGCTCCCTGTACGCTCCATTGCTGTCGTCAAGCCTTGAATTGCCGCATACGTAGTCCAAACGAACGGACCGGTTGGATCTTCTTTTTTCGCTTTAATCGCATCCACAATAGGTTTGTTAGTTGGGACTTGGTCATAGCGTTTAGGCAATGTTACTAACATCCCCTCTGAAGCTTCCCCAGCAATATTTGAAAGTGATGAGTTACCTACTCCTTCTGGGCCCATAAAGCGAATATTCAAACCCGATTGCTTCGCTTGACGTAAAATTTGCCCCATTTCTGGGTAGTAGCCACCAAAATAGACAAAATCCACATTCTCTTTTTTCAGTTTGGCTACCAGTGCAGAAAAGTCCTTATCGCCCGCGGTGATCCCTTCAAACATCACTTCTTTAACACCCGCTTTGTTTAGATTTTCACGGACAGAGCGCGCCAAACCTTCACCGTACTGCTGTTTGTCATGAACAACAGCGATACGTTTTGGTTTGATCTCATCGACAATATATTTTAGGGCCTTGGTCTGAATCTAGACCTGTTGTACGCATGATCATTTGATAACCACGCGTGGTTAGATCAGCATTGGTTGCAGCCGGCGTGATCATGATAATCCCTTCATCCTCATAAATATCGGATGCAGGTTGTGTTGAAGAAGAGCAGAGATGACCAATAACATAACGAATCCCATCATTGATCACTTTGTTAGCAACAGCGACAGCTTGTTTTGGGTCACAAGCATCATCATATTCAACTGCAACTAAAGTATCGCCGTTGATCCCACCTTTTGCATTAATATCAGCGACTGCTTGGCGAGCACCAGTGAACTCCATGTCGCCATATTGGGCAACAGGGCCAGACATAGCACCAACAACTGCGATCTTCACCTCTTTAGCCCATATCGGCTGGCTAAACACCATCGCAATCGATCCTGCCAGTAACATTTTATTCATTTTTTTCATTCTGTCGTCCCCATCTTCTGTGGTTCTGCATGTTTGTGTTTGATTTATAGTCAATTATTATGATTGGCATTATCGAATGCCTAATATTTAAAAACATAGCCAATAAGGCTATATATTTCATGACATTAAACAAGATAAATATGCTAAATAGCAAATGTATATGGCAGGTAATTACATAATCAGCAGAATAAAAATCTAATGTTATTACGTGGGTTTTTGGTAAATGCCAGTGTTATATTCTAGTTAAATTTAAATTAATCCGAGCTAAACTCGGAAGATCAACCAAGACAAAATCTTCATCTCTAAAATCAAAAAATCGGTTACAGATCACTCTGTCGATGAGTGTGAATGAAAAATAAGCAAAGGGCATACTCTAAATAATGCGAGTTGCAGCTTGGTAGCCATTAAGCATATCCTTAATGACAAACATGGCTATGTGATTACATACAGCAGCAATAATCAATGAGTTACAGCTTGGTGTCTCACTAATATAGATAGAAAGATTATGAAATTAACAATCATTCCTTTGGTCAATCCTACTGAGCAACAATATCTTGACCTGTACAAAATCTGGCCTGACCAGAAGCCAGACCAACTTGCTCATCAATGCCAATCAGAGCAAAAAATCTATGCGGCACGCTTTAATGATCGCCTATTAGCCGCAGCCAAAATTCATCGAGAACAACACAAAGGTACTATCTACGATTTTTTAGTGCGCGAGGTCACTCGTCGCCGTGGCGTAGGGCTCTATTTACTCGACGAAATATGCCGACAAGAGCCTCAAATAACTCATTGGTATTTCAGCTTAGAGGGGGTTTTAGATGCGGATAAAATCGTGATGGAGCAATTTTTATTAGCTTGTCGCTTCACACCAACGCAAGAAAGTCATCGATGGGAAAAACGAGTTTAATACTATGAAATTAAAGCGGATTCACCATGTTGCCATCATTGCCTCCAATTATGCTGCCAGTAAACATTTTTACTGCAAAATTCTTGGATTAACCTTATTAGAAGAGCATTATCGAGCAGAGTCTGATTCATGGAAAGCAGATTTAGCGCTCGACAACCAATACCAAATTGAATTATTTAGTTTTCCTACGCCACCAGCTAGACCAAGTTACCCTGAAGCTTGTGGTTTGAGACATTTGGCGTTTAGTGTGGACGATCTTGACGGATGGATTGAATATTTAAAGCAGCATAATGTTGATTGTGAATCACCACGAATCGATCCCTACACACAAAAAAGGTTTACTTTTTTTGCCGATCCGGATGGACTCCCCTTAGAATTATACAGTGAATGATACAGTGAATGATACTGCGTATTCTGCATTTATTGCCCCGCGCGTGGCGGCGACAATAAATGCAGTAACAGTGAATCAGGAAGGAAATCGATTTTAATAACTCTCTTCTTCGCCTTCTTCCATTGCGGCACGCAATTTTTTCATGGCATTTTTTTCGAGCTGACGGACTCGTTCGGCAGAAACGCCATATTTATCGGCTAATTCCTGTAATGTTGTCTTATTATCATCATCTAGCCAACGAGCACGAATAATATCTTGGCTACGCTCATCTAATGAATCTAATGCGTCGGCTAACCGATCTGTTGCGTGACTTTCCCAATTGTCCTCTTCGATAGAGCCTGCAAAATCAGATGATTTATCTTGTAAGAACAGTACGGGTGCAATAGGTTGCCCTAAATCACCGCTATCATCATCATCAGACATATCAAAAGCCATATCTTGAGCCGCCATGCGTGATTCCATTTCACGTACATCCTTGGTACTCACGCCCAGCTCTTTAGCCACCATATCAACTTCATCTTGATTAAACCAACCGAGACGCTTTTTATTTTTTCTCAAGTTAAAAAATAACTTACGCTGCGATTTTGTTGTCGCGATCTTAACGATACGCCAATTGCGCAACACGTATTCATGAATTTCAGCTTTGATCCAATGGACCGCAAAGGAAACTAGGCGAACACCAATTTCAGGGTTAAACCGACGCACTGCTTTCATCAGGCCGATATTCCCTTCCTGAATTAAATCTGCTTGCGGTAAACCGTAACCTGCGTAGCTACGAGCAACATGTATCACAAAACGTAAGTGCGATAAGATCAGTTGCTTTGCCGCATCCAGATCACCATGGTAATGCAGCCGTTCAGCAAGTTCCTTTTCTTCCTCAGCGGTGAGCATAGGATAAGCATTGGCAGCCCGCATATAAGCTTCAATACTTCCCTGCGGAACAAGTGCTAATGATTGCATGTCTTTGGTCATTCAGATCCTCTTTGAAAAATAAAGAAAAGAGATTAATTTGATGCGATATATAAGATTAGAAAACCGTAGTTTACCAGTTTTACTGAGTTAAATAAATTCTACTTGTGCGATAGCGACAGGTTAATATCAGACAAACCAAGACTTCAAAAGTTCCCAAGCTGTGCCATTTTTATCGGCATAGCGATAAACTATGCCGATAAAAAGGATTATTCAGGCGTAAAATGACGTAAGTGCTGGACTGTCGCTAGCCAAGCTGCCACCCAACCAATCATGGCTGACATAAGGATCACTAATAAAGATTCCTCCCATAGCAAGCCTTCTATATGAAATTGCGTACCAAAAACACTCGCAACTTGTGCTACAACATCGGATAACTTCCACACCAGTAGCGCTGACATAATCAGCGATACTACCGCGCCCAGTGCCCCCATTAACAAGCCACCGTGTAAAAATGGCCGCATAATAAAGCCATCTGTCGCACCGATGAGCTTCATCACATTGATGGTGTCTCGACGCGCAAAAATATTCAAACGCACACTATTACCAATAACAAGGAATAGTGAAATGATCATTAGAATACCAATCACCGAAGCGACTTGCCCGACAAGTTGTGTTAATGCCGCCAACCGAGAGAACCAGCTATCGTCCATACGAACTTCTTCAATGCCATTAACTTGGCTTACTCGATCACGCAGTGTTGTTAACACTTCAGAACTTTGAAAATCCAATTTTGGCGTAATAATTGCCACAGCAGGTAATGGGTTTTCCTCTAGCATGTCTAAGGCGGTACTAAAACCAGACCAACTACGGAACTCACTCATCGCTTGGTCGCGAGATAAGTAGTTTACGTGCTCTACCCCATCAAGCGCTTGCAACTGAGTTACCACATTTTGCCCACCTTGTTCATCCAGCGATTTATCAAGGTAAACAGTTAATTGTGGTGTTGGATACCATTGAGCAGCTGCTTGAGCCACATTTTTCCAGACAATATAACAAAGGCTTGGTAAGGTCAGAGAAATCGCAATGACCATCACCGTTAAAAAGGTTGCTAACGGCTGTCTTAACATATCCGCCAATGTATTCAACCAAGCATAGCGCCATTGTTCACGCCACCCACCTTTCAATGCCTTACTTTTTGATTGCATAGGGCGTTCAGACTTAGATTTGCGAACGTGTTTAGCCATGTTGACCTCCGATCATTCTCCCTTCACTCAGAGTCAGTACACGGTAATTACGCCTCTCAATCAAAGCAACATCATGGGTTGCCATGAGAACCGTCACTCCAACACGGTTGAATTCTTCAAATAACCGCATGATCCCCTCTGATAGTTCACCATCAAGGTTCCCCGTTGGCTCATCCGCAAGTAACATGGTTGGTTTGTTTACGACAGCACGCGCAATCCCAACTCGCTGCTGCTCACCACCCGACAACTGAATTGGAAAATTTTTCGCTTTATCAAGTAGACCCACTTTGTCCAATGCTGCTGAAACTCGTCTGCGAATATCTTCGGAACTTGCGCCCGAAATGATCAATGGCATTGCAACATTGTCGTACACCGTTCTATCAAATAACAGATGATGATCTTGAAAAATCATCCCAATTTGCCGACGCAAAAAAGGGATCTCCCGATTTTTCAAACGACTGATATCATGGCCATTAAACAATATATGCCCAGCACTCGGGCGCTCAATACCACAAATAAGCTTCAGTAGCGTACTTTTACCAGCTCCTGAGTGACCAGTAAGAAAAGCCATTTCCCCTGATTGTAGATGAAAATCTACCCCTTGGAGAGCCTGCCGGCCACCTCGATAAGCTTTACTGACGTGTTCAAAGCGAATCATCGAAAATTATTCCTCTCGGGCAAATAGAGCCTCGATAAAGTCATCGGCTTTAAATGGACGTAAGTCTTCAATACCCTCACCAATCCCGATATAACGAATAGGAATACCGAATTGATCAGCAATGGAGAAGATCACACCACCTTTTGCTGTGCCATCGAGTTTAGTCAATGTGATACCTGTCAGACCTACAGCATCATTAAAAAGTTTTGCCTGACTGACAGCATTTTGTCCAGTACTTGCATCTAGTGTTAGCATAATTTCATGTGGCGCTTCTTCATCCAGTTTTTTCATCACTCGGACAATTTTTTTCAATTCTTCCATCAGATGTGCTTTGTTTTGTAAACGCCCAGCAGTATCTGCAATCAGAACATCCACGCCTTTAGCTTTAGCTGATTGGATTGCATCAAAAATGACTGATGCAGGATCGGCGCCAGTATGTTGCGCAACAACAGGGATACGGTTACGTTCCCCCCAAACTTGTAATTGCTCAACAGCCGCCGCGCGGAAAGTATCCCCTGCCGCTAACATGACGGTTTTACCTTCAGATTGATATTGGCGAGCTAATTTACCTATCGTGGTCGTTTTACCAACACCATTGACCCCAACCATAAGAATAACATAGGGTTTCTTGTCTTCAATGACTAGCGGTTTATCCACTCCCGCTAAAATATCAGACATTTCTTCACGCAATTTACTGTATAGCGCCTCTGCATCTTTTAGCTCTTTACGGCTTGCGTGAGCGGTCAGGTTATCAATAATTTTACGTGTTGTATCAACACCCACATCGGCAATCAATAATTGTTCTTCTAATTCATCAAAAAGATCATCATCAATTTTCTTGCCAGTAAATAACCCAAGAAAACCTGAGCCTAAATTTTGACGTGTTTTCAGTAGCCCTTTCTTTAATCGAGCAAAAAAACCTTCCTTTTTAGGTTTTTCTTGCTCTGTTTGTTTCGGCTCTTCTTGCTCACTCAGAACCTCATCGCGTAACGCGACGATATCTTGAGCTTCCAGCTTAGCTTGTTCTTCTGCTTGGTGCTGACGTTCTGCTTCTTCCTCAGCTAAACGTGCTGCCTCTTGGCGTTGGCGTTCTGTCTCTTCTTCCGCCGCTTTGGCTGCCGCTAGTTCAGCTTGGTGCTGGCGCTCAGTCTCTTCCTCAGCTAAACGTGCTGCCTCTTGGCGTTGGCGTTCTGCCTCTTCTTCCGCCGCTTTGGCTGCCGCTAGTTCAGCTTGATGCTGACGCTCTGCTTCTTCCTCTGCTAAACGTATCGCCTCTTGGCGTTGGCGTTCTGCTTCTTCTTCCGCCGCTTTGGCTGCCGCTAGCTCGGCTTGATGCTGACGCTCTGCTTCTTCCTCTGCTAAACGTGCCGCCTCTTGGCGTTGGCGCTCCGCTTCTTCTTCCGCCGCTTTGGCTGCCGCTAGTTCAGCTTGATGCTGACGCTCTGCTTCTTCCTCTGCTAAACGTATCGCCTCTTGGCGTTGGCGCTCCGCTTCTTCTTCCGCCGCTTTAGCTGCCGCTAGTTCAGCTTGATGCTGACGCTCTGCCTCTTCCTCAGCTAAACGTGCCGCCTCTTGGCGTTGGCGTTCTGCTTCATCTTCCGCCGCTTTGATTGCGGCTAGCTCGGCTTGGCGCTGACGCTCTGCCTCTTCCTCTGCCTTTTTAATAGTAGCTTGGTCTGCTTGATACTGACGCTCTGCGGCTTCTTCAGCCGCTTTAATTGCAGCCTGCTCCTCTGCTTTTTTCTCTTGATACTGACGTTCAGCTTCTTCTGCCATTTTTGTAGCATCAATGTCTTGTTTTTGCAGCTCTATCTCTTTGTCTGCATCTATCTTTTTTTGTTGTTCTGCTTCTTGCTGTTGAGCCTCTTTCTCGTCTTTACGACCAAAACCCAACCATGAGAAAAAGCCTTTTTTCTTGTCTTTAGCCATCAGCCACTACACTCCTCGCGGTAAAAACATGGCGCTTCATAATTAAATCGCAATAAAATTACATGCAGTCTATCATTTCATCGCGCCGCAACACATATCTGAAAGAAAAATCATGACAATTTAATCTGATTTTTTAAGTTAAAACTGTGAAAATGGCGCGTTACAATAAGACAACGCATTTTATAAAGCTCAACAAAACTGAGTAGCAATGGATATTATGGCAAAAAAACCACAAAGCGCCTCTTTAGGTCAGATACGCATTATCGGTGGCAAATGGCGCGGGCGAAAGCTCCCTGTTCGTGATAGTGAGGGCTTACGTCCCACTACAGATAGAATCAAAGAAACTTTATTTAACTGGTTAATGCCTATCATACGTGAAGCTCGTTGCCTTGACTGCTTTGCTGGTAGTGGTTCATTAGGATTTGAAGCACTATCACGCTTTGCCGATAGTGTGACGTTTATTGAATTGGATAAACAAAACGCCCAGTTACTAACAGAAAATAAAGCGCGCCTGCAATCTGATAATGCTAACATTATCAACGGTAACAGCCTTGAAATACTGGGTCAAAATGGTACACCTTTTGATGTTGTATTTATTGATCCTCCTTTTCGTAAAGGACTCTTAAGCGACACTATCCAGTTGTTAGAAAAAAACCAATGGCTGGCAGATGAAAGCTGGATATATGTTGAGTCAGAGGCGGAGTCACCACTTACTGACATCCCCACTAATTGGCAACTGCATCGTGAGAAAATTGCGGGGCAAGTGGCTTATCGTTTATTTATTCGCCATTCAATTGAGGAAAACAGCCATGCTAGTTAATGCAGGTCGAGTGCTAATGATTTGCGTTTGGGGGTTTATGATATTTAATCTAATCCAGCCTTTTCCTAAGCCATTTAAATATTTTATGGATATTGCCATGATATTTATGATTGTTATGCATGCACTGCAAACTGTCCTCCTGAAAGCAACACTCGCTAAAGGAGAAAAATTATCCGGCTGGTTACAGACCCGAATTTTTTTCTTCGGTGTCTTTGAAATGTTAGCAATGCAAAAAAAGCAAAAACAAGCGCTTGAGAATAATAAGAAAGAATAATTAGGTTATTCGTCAGGCTCAAAACTTAAGAATCGGGTTCCTTGCATACGGAGCGTTCCTTGGCGACCCTGTTCAATAGCTTGATATTGAGATTCACTGACGATCACTTTAATCACAGCCGTATTATTTAGTGGTTTAAAATAGACCTCATAACGAAAGGTTTCAGGTGAAACCACATCCCGTTCACGGGAACGCATATTGGGATAAGGGTAATCTTTTTTACTATCAACAACCACCGAATAACTGACTGGCACAGCATTATCATTGATCTCATTTTGCTTGCGTTGGTCAAAAAAGCGCTTTGTTGCCAAGACAGCAATAACCGCCAATACGATAATAAGTAAGATAGGTTTATTCATAAAGTTAACATTGTGCTTAAAGTGTTCATCAGTATAGTTTATCTTAATCATACAGAAGGAACACCACCCTAGTTGCTTCATTCATTGAATTTATAAGGATGTGTTTATGATTAGTTGGCCATTCCTTGCAGTACTTTTTTCTGGTTGGCTGTATGTTGATGCAGCATATCGTGGCCCTGAGTGGCAACGTTGGTTATTTCGTCCCGTCACACTGATACTGTTATTGCTCTGGGGCTGGAATGCAGATTTTCTCACCACACAAGGATATTTGATCCTTGCTGCATTGGCAGTTTCATTACTCGCCGATATGATGAGAATGTTTTCAAGTGAGCGCTTACTTGCATCTGTAACCTTGCTGTTTGTAAGTTATCTTCTTTATACCATCAGTTTTGGTATGCAGTTAGATTTCAGCCTATATCTCCCTTGGCTCCCAATACCTCTGATTATTGCAGCTATCACTTTAGGTGTAATTTGGACAAAACTCAAAGAGTTACAGGCAATGATCTTTGCATTATTAATCATGAGTATGATTATGGCTTGGGTAGCCGGTGACCAATTCTTTGGCCTAGGTCGCGATTACAACTTCTCAATCATGGTCGGGGCATTTTTGCTGTTTATTTCTAACTGTATTTGGCTAATTGCTCGTTTCCGCTTTCCTTTTAAAGCGTCGAAAGCCATTGTCGCGGCCCTCTATTTCCTCGGACAATTCTTCATTATCCGCGCGGTTTATTTATAACTTTCTTCACTGCCAATTGATAAAATTCTCAAATAGCATTTTTTATCAATTGGCATCCCCTAATCTATTTGACTCTGGAGTAGACTCCAAAGTATAGACTTATCAATATTGATTAAGGTCATTGTTTGATAAGGGGGCGCATATGCACTCACACAACCATAAAGAAGTACATCAACATAATAGCGCTTGCTGTTCGAGCAGCAGCTGCTCTTCAACTGCGGTTCAAAACAGTAAAAATGTAAGTAATGACTCACATACTCACGAACACGATACTGTCGAGAAACATCCTGACGATGATGAGGAGGCTCATCAGCACCAGAGCTGCTGTTCAACCTCTCATCAAGCACATGATCATCAAGAACATGAGCATAGCCATCAGCATACGGCATGTTGTAGTTCTTCAAGTGAGCTGCAAAATGATGTTGCACCTGCACAAGCCGCAGGGCAACGTTTCAATTGGATAATTCGCGGTATGGATTGTCCTAGCTGCGCTCAAAAAATCGAAAATGCGGTAAAACAAATCACTGAGGTAAAACAGGCTAAAGTCCTATTTGCCACAGAAAAACTCGTTGTTGATGCCGATAAAGATATTAGTTCCGCTGTCCGCGCAACCGTAGAAGCGGCTGGCTATGAGCTATTAGATGTTGGTATCAATAGCGCTGCTGCTATTACACCTCCGCCTAGCCTATTAAGCGAGTCGAAGCCTGTGATCATCTTAGCCATCTTAATGGCTATTAGCTGGGGGGTGGAGCGCATTAACCCTCAAATTGGTCTCATTGCTTTTACACTAACGACTTTATTTGGCCTTTATCCCATTGCGCGTAAATCATTACGTTTGATCCGTACTGGTACACCTTTTGCGATCGAGACCCTGATGACTGTCGCCGCTATCGGTGCCATCTTTATTCAGGCAACAGAAGAAGCCGCGATGGTTATCTTACTATTTATGTTGGGGGAAATGCTGGAGTCTTACTCTGCTGGTCGAGCACGACGCGGTGTCAGTGCTCTTATGGCACTTGTACCAGAAGAAGCTTTATTAATTAAAAATGGTCAGAAAACCACAGTTCCAGTCTCACAGCTACGTCCAGGTGATATCATTGAAATTGCACCCGGTGGTCGCTTACCAACTGACGCGGAATTGATCTCCGGCTTCGCCAGCTTTGATGAAAGCTCACTCACGGGTGAATCTGTTCCCGTCGAACGTAATGTTGGCGAAAAAGTAGCGGCAGGCTGCTTATCTGTCGATCGCACAGTACAGATGAAAGTGGTTTCAGAGCAAGGGCAAAACGCGATTGACCGTATTTTGCAATTGATTGAGGAAGCTGAAGAACGTCGAGCACCAATTGAACGTTTTATCGACCGCTTTAGTCGTATCTATACTCCACTGATCATGCTATTTTCAGCATTAGTCGTGGTGATCCCTCCCGTATTCTTTGGCGCACCATGGGAAACGTGGATCTACAGAGGCTTAACCTTGCTGCTGATTGGTTGTCCATGTGCTTTAGTGATTTCTACACCTGCGGCAATCACCTCTGCGTTAGCAGCCGCCACACGTCGTGGTGCATTAATTAAAGGCGGTGCAGCGCTCGAACAGTTAGGTTCAGTCACCACTATTGCACTAGATAAAACAGGAACGTTGACGGAAGGTAAACCTCATGTTACTGATTTGGTTCCTGTCGACGGTATAACTGAAAATGAACTAGTACAAATCACTGCATCTGTTGAGGCAGGCTCTCATCATCCTTTAGCAAAAGCCGTTATAAATAAGGCAGAAGCCTTATCAATTAACGTCGTTGAAGCCGAAAATCGTAAGGCTCTCGCAGGGAAAGGGGTTGAAGGTTATCTTAATGGTAAACATGTGTTAGTGAGCGCCCCAAGCCGTTTGGATAGCCCACTTGATGGGATTTGGCAAAATCGAGTTGAATTACTAGAGGCGGAAGGCAAAACAGTCGTTATCACACTGGAAAATAACCGAGTCATCGGCTTAATCGCGCTGCAAGATACATTACGAAGCGATGCGATAGATGCCATGAGTATGTTAAGGGCTTTGAATGTTAATGCGGTGATGCTAACAGGCGACAATCCTCGCGCAGCCGCAGCTATAGCTGGTCAACTAGGTATGGAATACCGTGCAGGTTTACTGCCTGAAGATAAAGTCACTGCTGTGATGGAATTAAACCGTAACCATAGCACTATGATGGTCGGCGATGGTATTAACGATGCCCCAGCCATGAAAGCATCAAGTATTGGTGTAGCAATGGGTAGTGGAACGGATGTTGCTTTGGAAACTGCCGATGCTGCCTTGACTCATAACCGTTTAACTGGATTACCTGAAGTGATTGCTTTATCACAGTCCACTCGTAAGATTATTCGTGAAAATATCACAATAGCCTTAGGGTTAAAGGCAATCTTCCTAGTTACCAGCCTACTGGGAATAACAGGGCTTTGGGTCGCTGTTCTTGCTGACTCAGGAGCAACAGCTTTAGTGACAGCAAATGCGGTACGTTTACTAAAAGTAAAACTACCACAAATTAAAAAATAATATTTATTGTATTATTAAAGAAGCGCCATAACGGCGCTTCTTTGTTATAAATAGAACGTTTAATCATTATTATCTAGTAAACTATCATTTCTTACATTTTAATTTTTATTAAATAGTAATAAAAACTTTAAATACAACAAGTAATGAGATGTCACTTATAAAAAATAAATTATTTTTTCACGTTAAATTAGGAGTAACTTTTTTCTATTTTATCTCTATATTCGCTAATATCTTCGTAACATAAGGACATTGATGAAGGCGAGTATGATACAAAAAGCCCCTACAACACCACATGATGCCGCTTTTAAAGGTTTTTTAACCCAAATAGATAATGCTCGCGATTTTTTCGACATTCATTTGCCAGAACATATTCGGTCTTTATGTGACTTTAATACATTAGCACTTACTAACTCTTCTTTTATCGATAAAAAACTGCGCTCTCGATTATCTGATGTTCTTTATACTGTACAAACAGAAGTTGGTGATGGCTATCTTTACCTCCTTATTGAACATCAATCAACACCTGATAAATTAATGAGTTGGCGCTTAATGCATTATTCATTTTTGGCAATGAATCAACACCTTCAGCAAGGCCATAAAAGTTTACCACTCGTAGTACCTATTTTATTTTACCATGGAGATAGCTCCCCCTATCCCTATTTGAAAACATGGACTCACTGTTTTTCTTGGCCCGAACTCGCTGATGAACTGTACTTTAATCCATTTCCATTAGTGGATATCACTGTTATTGATGACAATGAGTTAGTTAATCATCGAAAGATTGCAGTAATGGAACTTGCATTGAAGCATAAAAATCTACGTGACGAATATCAGCAAGTGACTAGTCTGCTCGCCCAAGCATTAAATAGGCACTATAATAGTGAGCAAGATACCAGCATTATTATTAATTATCTGCTCACTACGTTAGATTCATCTCAGTATTTTGAACAAATAATTCAACAGTTAATTGAACAAATCGAAAACCATCAAGGTGTTGCTATGAATATCGCTCAACGTTTAAAAGATAAAGCCAAACTAGAAGGTAAGATTGAAGGTAAGATAGAAGGTAAGATAGAAGGCAAGATAGAAGGCAAGATAGAAGGCATGCAAAAAGCCAGGCATGAAAATGCACTTTCACTCCTAAAAAATGGTGCAAGCTTCGAACTTGTGATGAAGAGCCTAAATTTTAGCTATGAGGAGTTACAACTTATCATTCAAGAGGATAAGGGCACTTACCAGTAATAATGCCATATTCGTGCGATAGCCTTTAAGCTCACCGCACGCAAGCAGCCTATTTAACTAAAAAAGGCTTACAGGCCTTCCGTTTTTTTACGTAACAAATAACGGTATGGGGTTTGTTCCGTTTCAACTGCCAGCAATTCATGCTCCATAAAACGGCAAAAACCGGGGATATCACGTGTAGTTGCAGGATCATCTGCAATGATGAGTAAAGTATCGCCAGCATTCATTCCTCGAACAGTTTTACGAACTAGCATAACTGGCTCAGGGCAACGCAAACCAAGTGTATCAAGAGTTTTAGTGGCATTTAAAAATAAATCAGACATAACTACGCTTCTAAAAAATAAAAGATGCTCTAATTATATAATAAAATTATCCTCTCTGACGTAACAGTTTTGCTTTTGTTGCGCAACAAGCGTATTATGCGCACTTCCCAATGTCGGGAAAGTTTTTTATGGGTTCCCTCACCCCATTGCTACTTAAAAAGGTACAATATGTTTTCATTCACAGCACAGCAAAAAGCCAGTGCATTAATTTGGCTGTCTTTATTTCATATTTTAATTATTACCTCTAGTAACTACCTTGTACAGTTGCCGATTAATATTTTCGGTTTTCACACTACATGGGGAGCGTTTACCTTTCCATTTATTTTCTTAGCAACTGATCTTACTGTACGTATTTATGGTGCACCACTTGCACGTCGGATCATCACTGCGGTCATGTTGCCTGCTCTACTCATTTCCTATGTTATATCAGCTCTATTTTTTCAAGGTGAATGGCAAGGAGTAGCAGCATTAAATACATTTAACTTATTTGTGGCTCGAATTGCCGCTGCTAGCTTTATGGCTTATGTTCTTGGGCAAATAATGGACGTCAGTGTGTTCAACCGATTACGTCAAAATAAACGTTGGTACGTTGCCCCCGCCTGCGCCATGTTCTTCGGTAATTTAATTGATACCATTGCCTTTTTCTTTATTGCATTTTATCAAAGCAGTGATCCTTTTATGGCTGCGAATTGGGTAGAAATTGCCTTAGTTGACTATACCTTTAAGCTATTTATTTGTATGCTATTTTTCTTACCTGCTTATGGTGTTTTACTCAATTTTATTTTGAAGACATTTTTTGCCAAAACTGCCGAGCAAAAACTCGCCAATCAACATTAGTGCAACTGCGAAGGGGAAATAGTACTCCCCTTCGCTCACCTCTGAAAAATTACCGATCTAACTCTCATTTTATTGGTTTTATTCATCAATAATCTCACAGCCGTGATAGTCTGGTTGCACAATCGAAACGATCCGCGCCAATTCCGTTTTAATTCAACCAAAAAAGAACACAAACGAACAGAAATAACCATCACTCTCTATCTTTTGGAGTTTATAAGATGAAAAAACTGATTAACCGTGTTGAAGATATTATAAGTGAAGTCAATCAAGGGCTTATTGCTGCTCATCCTGAATTACGTTTGAATGTTGACCCAACCTACCTCGTTCATAGTAATACACCTATCAAAGGCAAAGTTGGCCTACTTTCCGGTGGGGGTAGCGGTCATGAGCCGATGCATAGCGGATATATTGGTCAAGGAATGTTAGATGGGGCATGCCCAGGAGAGATGTTTACATCCCCGACACCAGACCAAATGATGGAATGTGCAATGGCCATCGATAGCGGCGAAGGTGTATTAATGATCATAAAAAACTACACTGGTGACGTCCTAAATTTTGAAACGGCCGCTGAACTCTTACACGATGCAGGGATCAAAATCGCTACCGTATTAGTTGATGATGATGTCGCAGTAAAAGATAGTTTATACACCGCAGGACGCCGAGGTGTCGCTAATACCGTTTTGATGGAAAAAATACTCGGCGCGGCAGCGACCAAAGGATATTCTCTTGAGCAATTAGTGGAACTAGGCCACAAGATCAATAATCATGGTTATAGTTTAGGTGTTGCCTTACAAGCCTGTACCGTACCCGCGGCAGGAAAACGCTCATTTGAACTTCCGGATAACGAAATGGAATTTGGCGTGGGGATCCACGGAGAGCCCGGCATTGAACGGCGCAAATTTACTAATTTAGACGATACTGTCGATCAAATGTTTGAAACTTTGCTCGAAAACGGTCACTACGAACGCATAAGCCGCCAATGGGATCGTGAAAATGGCTGCTGGCAAGAGCATAAACACACTAAACACCCTCTGAAAAAAGGCGATCGCGTAATTGCATTAGTTAATAACCTTGGCGCCACACCATTATCTGAGTTGTACGCTGTGTACCACCGACTACAAACTTGTTGTCACGATTTTGGTTTGACTATTGAACGTAGCCTTGTCGGCTCCTATTGCACCGCACTTGATATGCAAGGCATCTCAATTACGCTATTAAAAGTGGATGATGAAGACTTAATGTTATGGGATGAACCAGTCAATACCCCGGCTTTACGTTGGAAGTGTTGATAACACAAAACTTCTACTCCCAATAACCAATAAATTAAGCAGTAAAAATGGAGCCAAAACATCATGAACTTAACACAACCGCAAATTTATCATTGGTTGATACAGTGTTCACAAACTTTTGCTGATGAACAAGATCGGCTTACCGAGCTAGACACCGCTATTGGTGATGGCGACCATGGACTCAACATGCATCGTGGTTTTCAGAAAGTAGCCGAAAAATTACCTTCTGTTGAAGACAAAGATATTGCTACCTTACTGAAAACCACCGGAATGACACTCTTATCTAGTGTCGGTGGCGCAAGTGGTCCACTCTTCGGCACATTTTTTATTAAAGCTTCGCAAAGTGCTGCTGGTAAAGAAAATTTAAGCATTGCTGATTTAGCTGAGCTGTTCAAAGCAGGAACAGAAGGTGTTGTATCACGAGGCAAAGCCGAACCTAATGATAAAACCATGTGCGATGTTTGGTGGCCTGTTTGTGAATCACTTGAAAAAGCGACTTCACAAACCTTAAATGAAGCAATAAGTGCGGCTGTAGAAGCAGCAAAACAAGGTGTGGCATCAACAATCCCTATGCAAGCACGAAAAGGCCGAGCCAGTTATTTAGGTGAACGCAGTATAGGCCATGCAGATCCTGGTGGAACATCAGTGTTGCTACTGCTGGAAACTTTACAGAAATCACTTTAACTCTCCATCACGCTGGTATAGTTTACTCACCACCAGCGTGATGTTTTATCGATTTAATTCATAACAAATATCATCATACACAAAACCATTAATCTCATAGTTTGCAGTAATCACTTTTTGTTTAGAAAATCCGTTTTTAACCAACACTTTTTCAGAAGCAATATTACCTTCGGTCACTACTGCTATAAATGTGCGAATTTGTGCATAATCAGGGGATGATAACAGCATTTTCAGAGCCGACGTCGCAATGCCCTTACCTGAAAAAGTAGGGTCAATCAAATAACTAATTTCACCAACTCGCTGTTGATTTACTAATGATAAACAAAAGCCAATCAATCCCATAGGCCGGTGAGTTTCAATATCTTCAATCACTAAACATAGCCAATGTTCAGAATGTAAATTCCATTCGATTAATCGACTTTCAAACGCGGCAAGAATTTCTTTTTCTGTTTTTGGGTTAGAAATAAAACGTAAAACATCGAGGTTCGTATACAGTTGAAAAAAGAAGTCCTTATCTTCTAGCGTCAATTTTCTAAGTCTAAAGGAGGGATCCGTGTCTAACATGTCAAACCTATCATTATGCATTAAATCATAAGGTTACTACGGCATGATAGAATATGGCAGTACTATTACAAAAAAGGGAGAAAGGTGGGCTCCTTTCTCCCTAACGGGTTAACTAAACAGCTCATTATTTTTATTATAATGCTTTGGCTAACAGGCTTATCGGGTGTTCACATTTTTTACTGGTCGACATCTCTATCTGCCATTTACAGGTTTCGCAATCTGTAATCACCATATCAACCCCACTGTCTTCAATTTGGCGAAATAACCCTGCGCCAATCCCTTGAGAAACTTCATAGTTTTCTTTTTTAAAGCCGTATGTTCCTGCAATACCACAACATTGAGAATCGAGTACGATCAATTCAACGCCAGGTACACGCTTAATCAACTCCAATGTGTATGATGTCCAACCCATTTTTTCCATATGACAAGGCGTATGATAAGCCACTTTCAGAGGTGTATGCTTGAGTTTAAGCTCTCTGCCTTGCTCTAATAAGCGATAGATATAACGTGTTGCTAATTCAATGTTATCGCGCATTTGTGAGGTATCGACATCTAAAACATGTGTATACTCATCACGGAGTGTAAAAGTACACGTCGATGACGTTGCAACAACCGGAATATGTTTCTCAAGGATGGTTTCTTGTAGCGATTCTAAATTAACATTTGCTTGCCGCTTAGCTTGTTTCATAAAGCCATTCGCAATTAACGCCACACCACAACATTTTTCGCGTTTTAATAGTTGAACGCCAATTCCCATTCCATTAAACACTTTAATTAAGTCTTTACCGAGCTGTGGATGGTTATAATTGACATAGCAACCATGGAAAAAGGCAACTTGCTCTGCAAATTTTTGTTGTTCCGCCGCTTGTTTTGCATACCAACGTCTAAATGTTCCAAAGGAATATTTAGGCAACTCCCGACGATGGTCAATTTTTAAAGCTTTATCGAGAATTTGACGAACTGGTTTTAGCCCCGTGATGGTATTTACCACTGGAGCAAAAGGTGTCGATAGTGATCCCATTAAATCGGTATGACTGAGTATTGCATCACGTAATTTCGGCTTTTGTTGGCTGTATGTATTACGAGCACGAGCAATAATATCGCCTATTTTAACATCCGATGGGCATGCAACTTCACAACGTTTACAGTTAGTGCAATATTTCAATGCCTCATCATATAACATTGGATCTTTTAAACGTAAACGCTCACCATCAGGACCCGCTTGTTTTGGCCCAGGATATAACGGATTAACTTTCGCTACAGGGCAATAGGTCGTACAAACAGTACATTTAATACAACTTTCAAAGCTTGCATCCTGAATACTCATTGCGCCACCTCCGCCTGCATGGCTCTTTGTCGTTCAAAATAGCCCACAATTTCATTTGCTGCATGTAAGCCACTTATCAATGAAACTCCCGCACCACAACCTTCAGTTAAAGGGTCAAAACCGCCTAAAACCGCGCCTGCCACATAGAGATTTTCGAAAGTTTGCCCCTCTTTTTGTGCCCGTAGATACTCATCTGTTTGAACACCAAACGTCATATATGGCTGTGAAGCAAAAAATGCTTTATTGGTCCACTGTGCACGCTGAGGAATATGACATAAATCAAGGTTCATTAATGGCTCATAAATACGATCGAACTCAGCAACAAGCCCATTATTAAAAAAACTGCCGGTGGCTAAGACAAACTGAGAAGCCTTGAGTGAAATATCACCATGATTACGTGTATTCACTGATTCTATGCGTGACCCAATACAATTCACTGAAGTCACCTTATCACCCGGCATGATGATCCCACCTTGACGGCGAAATTGACGTAACAGCATCTCATGCAATCGGATCCCCAGTAATGAAGGGGGTAATGTAGGCAACAAGTAGATGGGTTTACCAAGCTGCTTTTGTAGCTCAAGCAAAGGCTCTTCACTATCTAATCCGATACACGCTGGCATAAAAATAGTATCAGAATCAACGACTAGTGGTGCTATTTCAGCCACTATTTGCGCCATGTTTTCAGGCCTATCTAACCAACGTGCCACATTGATAGCTCTAAATTCGCTGGGGTTTTCTCTAAGTCTATCAAGGAGCGGCAAATGAACATAATAAGCACTCGCACTGACTCCCTCTCTTTGCAACTCATCAGACACCATTTGCGGCTGAAAATCTAAAAAACCTTCAATACCAACAACCGCTATTTTTCCCATATCCTTTTTTTTATGGAGGTTAACTGTAGGCACAAACTCAGGACTCAACCATGTTAGGCGCTTATGACCCAATGGCGTTATGCGATAATGATTTTCATCGCTAGAACCTTTAAGTTTCACGCCACTTTGCTGTAATAGTGTCTTTGCAAGATGAGTGAGTTTAATCACCGAAAGTTTACCAAGCCGGCTATACGGGTGTTCTGGCGCCTGCTCACTCAGTTTATCTAGGGCATCTAATGGTTTTTCTACGCTTTGGCCATCGGGTAAATGCGTTAATAAATCCAAAGATCCAGATGAAAAGTGCAACGCATTTTGCCCTGCGCTCACAATGGCACAAGATAAACCTGATTGAGTTAAGCGAATACCACAGATAAGCCCAGCGAGCCCCCCGCCCATCACGACTGCATCATATTTCATGGTCAGCCTCCTCGTTAGAAACCTTATCTAAGGTACTTTCATTCATGCCACATAAGCCATGGTAAACCCAACTAGTAAATTCACTTTCTCGCAATGCATCCCCCCAAGCGATAGGTCTTACGCCTTTCCAACGCTCATTCAAAAAATGTCCTAGCTGCTGTTCGGTTTCATGTGGTGTTGTCACATTAAAACGGTTTAATAACCCAGCGGCTCGGCAAGCACATAACTCACCTTGGCATGTTCCCATGCCAACGCGAGTCCGACGCCGTAAATCAAGTAAGTTATTAACTGTTAATGAGTTAACAGCATAACGTACTTCACCTGCGGTAACCGCTTCACATTCACAAACAAGGCTCTTATCTAGTCTATCGGTCGTTAATATCGCGGTAGCACGGTCACCATGACGATAGACTGCAGAACCACGAATGGGGGCTGGAATTGAAATAACGTTACGCAGTGCTTCTTCAGCACTATGTTGCGACCCTGGTAAAGGGGCATCTGCTGTAGTGCATTTGGCGGTATGCCCTAATTTTTCACACACTTTATCTGTTGCCCATTCAGCCATGAGGCGATAAGTCATTAATTTACCACCAGTAATTGTGATAAAGTTTTCAAGGCCATCGCGTTTCGCATGGTCCAACAACACAATACCGCGACTCACATTACGACCAGAAGGATCATCATCGCTGGCAACTAATGGCCTAACCCCCGCATAAGCGCGCAATATGCGTGTTTTCGCTAATGCAGGTGAGAGCATTGAACCTTCGCGGATCAAAATATCGACCTCTTCCGGTGTCACATACATATTATCAATTTGATCATATTCGATATGTGTCGATGTTGTGCCGATCAGTGAAATCGTATCTCCAGGTACCAAAATATCCGCATCAGCAGGCTTGCGGCAGCGGTTAATAACCATGTTATTTAATCGGTGGCCTAAGATCAGAAGCGCACCTTTTGCAGGGAACATTTTGATTTTCAGATCTGCGTATTCTGCGATTTTTTGTCCCCAAATCCCCCCAGCATTAACCACAATTTCAGCATAAATATCATATTGTTGTTTAGCTTGATGATCGTAAACTGTTACACCGCGTACTTTATCACCTTCTCGAATTAGTCCGATGACTTCATGATAAGTGAGCACTTTCGCACCATGTTCGCGGGCATCCAGCATATTAGCTGCGGTTAAACGAAAAGGATCAACAGTACCATCAGGCACTCTCACAGCACCGATCAATTGGGGATTGACTGACGGCTCAAGGCGGATCGCTTCTGCGGGGTCGAGAGCATGAGCATCAATACCTGCCGCTTGGCAAGCTTGAATAAATTGCTGTTGGTATTCGAGAGAATCTTCAGGCAACGTAATAAATAAACCGTCAGTCTTCTCAATACAATGATGTGCAATACGTTTTAGTATCTTGTTTTCTTCAATACACTCTCTTGCTGATTCCCCGTCCGTGACAGCATAGCGAGCACCACTATGTAGCAAGCCGTGGTTGCGTCCTGTTGCGCCTGTTGCAATATCATGCCTTTCGAGTAAAACTGCTTTCAATCCTCGGCGGGCGCAATCACGAGCAACACCTGCACCTGTTGCGCCACCACCGATAATGATGACATCCGTTTCAGTCACAGATGAGCCATTCATGTCGCATTCCTCACATTAATCAACATTACTTTTAGTATGGTCTATTTTTATAATCTATAACTAAATATAGACAAGAAACGTGCTTGATGTTTGATAAGGAACAAAAACGAAAGCAATCAAACCAAAATTAGCGATAAAAAGACAAAATTCGTGATGTTAATCACAATAATTTCATCTGTTATGGTTTCTTTTCCTCCTTAAATGACTTTAACTATGCCTCCCATAAATAAAACAGATATTTGTGCAGTAGATTACAGATAAAATGTTTTTTTATGACTATCATAAGAGCACTTATGAAAGAAATTGCTCGAAATTAAATTCGAATACTTTCGTTTTTATCACTCTATCAAGAATAAACACTCACAGTCTTTTATATAGTGTGAGTTCAATTAATCGATGCAACGCTATCCTTAAATAAGGAGGGCATTGTTATGAAGCCAAGAAAACGTATTTACTATACACCTGAACAAAAAGCGATTATTTGGGACAGATATAAGCAAGGTGATTCTTTACATGAAATCGCAAGAATGTTTGATAGATACCATTCTTCTATTATGCCCACTATTTATCAAACGGGTGGCTTCCGCCCTCTCGTCCGTAAACGCCACAGATTGTCACTTTCGCTTGATGAAAGAGAAGAAATATCGAGAGGATTAGCAGAAAAGTGCAGTATCAGGGAGATAGCTAAAAAAATATCAAGAGCTCCTTCAACTGTTAGTCGTGAAATCCGCAGACATGGTGGATTAACTAACTACCGTGCAGCAAAAGCGGATAAAAAAGCATGGGATAATGCCTTGAGACCTAAAGCTTGTAAGTTAAGTCAAAACCCTACATTGTGTAAAATAATCGCAGAAAAAATGCATCGAGGCTGGTCACCTGAGCAAATTGCTGGCTGGCTAAAACGTAATTATCCAGATGCTCAGGAGATGAATGTGTCTCACGAAACGATTTATAAAACACTTTTTATACAAACTCGGGGAGCTTTAAAAAAAGAGCTACAGCAATATCTTAGAAGCAGAAGAACGGTACGAAAATCTAGAACCACATCACTTAAAGGAAAAGGATTAGGCTCAATCCCTAATGCCGTTCCTATAAGCGAAAGGCCATCGACTGTTGCGGATAGAGCAATTCCAGGCCACTGGGAAGGGGATCTAATTCAAGGCTCTAAAAATTCTTATATTGTCACTTTAGTAGAACGCCATTCACGTTATGTTATGCTAGCTAAAATCAGTGATAATAAAACAGCAACGGTGATAGCCGCTCTCATTAAACAGGCTCAACAATTACCCGCTGAACTATATAAAACATTAACTTGGGACAGAGGTGTTGAAATGACCAATCATGCAGTATTTACTGTAGCGACTGATATTCAAGTCTACTTCTGCGATCCTCAATCTCCGTGGCAACGTGGTTCAAACGAAAATACGAACCGATTGCTCAGACAATATTTTCCCAAAGGCACTGATTTATCCGTTCATAGCCAGCAACGATTAGACAGCATCGCTAGACAACTCAACGAGAGGCCAAGAAAAACGCTAGGTTATGAATCACCAGCAGAACGATTTAACCAGTGTGTTGCATCCACCGATTGAACTCACAAGAAATATAAGATATAAGAGTAAATAACGATTAATAAGCCATCGGAGGCTATATGTTAAGCATTTTTAAGCCAGCACCTCATATATCGAGGTTGCCAGCAGAAAAGATAGATCCAGTCTATCGCCGACTACGCTGGCAAATCTTCATGGGAATTTTCTTTGGTTATGCAGCCTATTATTTGGTAAGAAAAAACTTCGCCTTAGCGATGCCTTACCTTGTTGAACAAGGCTTTTCCAAAGGCGATCTGGGCTTTGCATTATCAGGGATCTCTATCGCGTACGGTTTTTCTAAATTTATTATGGGGTCTGTATCAGACCGCTCTAACCCACGGGTATTCTTACCGGCAGGCCTAATCCTTGCCGCAGTCGTCATGCTCATCATGGGCTTTGTACCATGGGCAACCTCTAGCATCATGGTCATGTTCGCGTTGCTGTTCCTATGTGGTTGGTTCCAAGGTATGGGCTGGCCTCCTTGTGGTCGTACCATGGTTCACTGGTGGTCACAAAAAGAACGTGGAGGTATTGTTTCTGTTTGGAACTGTGCTCATAACGTAGGGGGTGGTATTCCTCCTCTACTATTTATGCTAGGTATGGCATGGTTCAACGATTGGAAAGCGGCTCTGTATATGCCAGCATTCGCAGCAATCCTTGTTGCAATGATTGCTTTTGCTCTCATGCGTGATACGCCGCAATCATGTGGTTTACCACCAATCGAAGAGTATAAAAATGACTATCCACCTGACTACAAAGAGTCAGATGAAAAAGAGTTAACGGCAAAAGAGATCTTCATGAAGTATGTGTTCCCGAACAAACTGTTATGGATGATCGCAATTGCTAACGTCTTTGTTTACCTATTACGTTACGGTGTGCTTGATTGGTCACCTACCTATCTACGTGAAGTGAAACACTTTGCAATGGATAAATCCTCTTGGGCCTATTTCCTATACGAATATGCAGGTATTCCGGGTACGTTGATCTGTGGTTGGATGTCGGACAAAGTGTTCCGTGGTAACCGCGGAGCAACAGGCGTCTTCTTCATGCTCTTAGTTACAATTGCTACGATTGTATTCTGGCTGAACCCTGCTGGTAACCCAAATGTTGATATGGCTTGTATGCTAATCATCGGCTTCTTAATCTACGGCCCTGTTATGTTGATTGGTCTACATGCCCTTGAACTTGCACCGAAAAAAGCAGCGGGGACTGCTGCTGGCTTTACGGGTCTATTTGGCTACCTTGGTGGCTCCGTTGCGGCAAGTGCTATCGTTGGTTATACCGTTGACTACTTCGGTTGGGATGGTGGCTTTGCCGTCATGATCGGTGGCTCTGCACTCGCTGTAGTTTTACTCTTTATTGTGATGATTAGCGAATCTAAACACAAACGTGAATTAGCGAAAATGAACTAACACTTCATTAAAGATTCACGTTAACGCACTAAGCTCTGGGCTATATCAAAAAACGATATAGCCCTTTTTTTACCAAAAAAGTGACAAGGAGATACAATCATGCACTTCCCATTAAAAACATTGGTGGCAAGTATGGTTTTAGTGATGTCAGCTTCAGCGGTGGCACAAGCCGCCGAGAAAGTCGTGATCGCACACCGTGGTGCCAGTGGTTATCTACCAGAACATACATTACCAGCAAAAGCGATGGCTTATGCGCAAGGCGCTGACTTTCTTGAACAAGATTTAGTCATGACTAAAGACAATGAGTTAGTAGTACTTCATGACCATTACCTTGATCGCGTGACAGACGTCGCTGAGCGTTTTCCTAATCGAGCACGTCAAGACGGCCGCTATTATGCTATCGACTTTACTCTTGATGAAATCAAATCATTAAAGTTCACTGAAGGGTTTGATATTGTCGATGGCAAGAAGGTTCAGAGCTACCCTAACCGCTTCCCCATGGGCAAATCTGATTTTCGGATCCATACCTTCCAAGAAGAAATCGAATTTGTTCAAGGTCTGAATAAATCGACAGGGAAAAATATTGGTATCTACCCTGAAATTAAAGCCCCTTGGTTCCACCAGCAAGAAGGCAAAGATATTACGAAAAAAACACTCGAAGTCTTGAAACAGTATGGTTATACCGATAAAAACTCGAATGTTTACCTTCAATGCTTTGATGCAAATGAACTCAAGCGTATTAAGAACACCTTAATGCCTGAAATGGGGATGAATTTAAAACTTATCCAGCTGATTGCCTACACTGACTGGAACGAAACACAAGAACAGAAACCAGATGGAACTTGGGTTAACTATAGTTATGATTGGATGTTTAAACCCGGCTCAATGAAGGAAGTCGCTAAATATGCAGATGGTATTGGTCCTGACTACCATATGTTGGTTAGTGAAGATTCAACACCTAACAATATTAAGCTAACGGGTATGGTAAAAGATGCCCATGCCAATAATATGGCAGTACACCCTTATACTATCCGGGTCGATAAATTGCCAAAATACGCTAAGGATGGACAACAACTCTTTGATATTATCTACAATCAAGCTGACGTAGATGGTGCATTCACTGATTTCCCTGACTTAGGTGTACAGTTTCTCCAAAAACAGAAACAGCATCCATAATCACTAAAAAGCAGATTGCAGCCCTTTGGCTGCAATCTACACTGTTAAGCGATTGTGACAGGGAAAGCAATCACATCACTGATCTTTTCAGCCTTTAACGCAATCATAATCAAACGATCGACGCCAAGAGCCACACCAGAGCACTCAGGTAAGCCATGGGTTAGCGCAGCAAGCAAATGCTCATCAATTGGATGAACAGGCAACCCCAAGGCTGCACGTCGACGGTTATCTTGCTCAAAACGCTGGCGTTGCTCTTTCGCGTCGGTTAATTCACGAAAGCCATTCGCCAATTCCATACCTTTAAAATAAACTTCAAAACGTTCTGCAACACGATGATCTTCAGTACTAATTTCTGCTAAAGATGCTTGAGTTGCAGGAAAATGATACACCACAACTGGTTTTTCTTTACCGATATGAGGCTCTACGCCCATCGTAAATAACAGTTGCAACAGTGTATCTTTATCTTCTTCGTGCTCAGCGACATTACTCAAATCCAACCGAGCAGCGACTTCTTTTAACTCGCTTTTTTCTGCCGAGAGAGGGTCGATATCTAAATGACGTAAAAAGGCTTGTTGATAAGAAAGTAATTCAGCACTTTCACAATCCAGCACCTGTTGAAGCAAGTCATCCACTTCATTAATTAAACGGTACATATCATAATGTGGGCGATACCATTCAAGCATCGTGAACTCAGGGTTGTGGTGTCTCCCTGCTTCCTCATTACGAAAACTACGACAGAGTTGGTAGATTGGTCCACTGCCCGCTGCCAATAAACGTTTCATGTGGTATTCGGGGCTGGTCATCAAATAGAGATCGATCCCTTGTGCTGCACCGGGCCCCACAAAGCGGGTATTAAAAGGTACAAGGTGAATATCTGTGATGGTCGCCTGACTCATGGCAGGAGTTTCAACCTCAAGCACACAGCGCTCTGTAAAAAAACGTCTAATTTCAGCGATGATTTTTGCTCGCTGTAGTAGGTTAGCGATGGGTGCGCTTGGCTGCCAGTCCGCTACTTCACTCATTAATATAACTCCAAAATAAACACAGTCGTGCAGTTTACTCACCTCTTGCCTGACAAACAATCCATTCGCACTAATCAAATGTAATTGATGTATAAGCTGCCGTAATAATCGCTGTAGACAAACAAAAATATAGCAAGGTGAGCGAAATAATGCGTGATTATCCTCGGCTTCAATCGATTAAGCAAAAAAACGTTTTTATACCATTAATCCTTAAGTCAACTTGAGAAAGCAATCATGATTATTTCTAATATGATGTTAACCTGATGTTATAAATGACATTCATTATTAATAAACAAATAGGTTATTATTTCGTGAAAGGAAACGTCAGAAATAACAGCACAAACATACTGTATTTAATTTTTGTGTAAATCTTTAGGACAAAAAATACAAGCTAACAACATTTTTGTTATTATTCTCTTTAGGCCAGTCGATTCCCAATCGTACAAATAGATTTCCCCTCCATCCATTTTGCTAAAGATGATGGTAATTATTTGAATTTATGTTTTTTTTACTCATCACCATACTTAAAATGCCACGCATGAAAAAACAATTAATAAAAACTTGGCATAGATCACACTTTATAGGCTAAATCACCTAAAACCCCCCTCTATATCAAATTTATCATGAGGACTATTCGCTATAATTCAAAGCATGATAAGTCATTATTAGCTATTATATTATTTACTATTAAAAAAGAGAGTTTTTGCAGTATCACATTACGTGGCACTGACAAGCAGATAGCTAAGTATCAAAAGTATTTAAAAGAATTTATCAATTTACACTTGAACAATGGAGAAGCGCAGTGCAAACCTTCAATGCCGATCTAGCGATTATCGGGGCCGGGGGCGCAGGCTTACGTGCAGCGATTGCTGCCGCAGAAGCAAATCCCAACATCAAGATTGCTCTGATCTCAAAAGTTTACCCTATGCGTAGCCATACCGTGGCTGCCGAGGGGGGATCAGCCGCAGTAACTCAGGCCCATGACTCCTATGACTATCATTTTAATGATACGGTTGCTGGTGGAGACTGGCTGTGTGAGCAAGATGTCGTCGAATATTTCGTCGAACACTGCCCAACAGAAATGACTCAACTGGAACTATGGGGCTGTCCATGGAGCCGTAAACCAGATGGTTCAGTTAACGTCCGTCGTTTTGGCGGTATGAAAATTGAACGTACATGGTTTGCAGCCGATAAAACTGGCTTCCATATGCTCCATACCCTCTTCCAAACCTCATTAAAATATCCTCAAATTCAACGCTTTGACGAACATTTTGTCCTAGATATCATCGTCGATGAAGGCCAAGTTCGCGGTCTTGTCGCACTCAACATGATGGAAGGCACAAAGGTTCAAATCCGTGCCAATTCTATCGTCATGGCAACTGGCGGTGCTGGACGTGTTTACCGCTATAATACTAATGGTGGTATTGTAACTGGTGATGGTATGGGCATGGCTTTCCGACATGGCGTACCACTGCGTGATATGGAGTTTGTTCAATATCACCCAACTGGCCTACCTGGTTCTGGTATCTTAATGACAGAAGGTTGCCGCGGCGAAGGCGGTATTCTTGTCAATAAAGATGGCTATCGCTATCTACAGGATTACGGAATGGGCCCCGAAACGCCACTCGGTAAACCTGAAAACAAATATATGGAACTCGGTCCTCGTGACAAAGTTTCACAAGCGTTCTGGCATGAATGGCGTGCTGGCCGCACAATTAGTACCCATCGTGGTGATGTTGTCTATCTAGATTTACGTCATCTTGGTGCAGAAAAACTACATGAACGCCTACCTTTCATTTGCGAACTAGCAAAAGCTTATGTCGGTGTTGACCCAGTCACTGATCCAATTCCTGTTCGTCCGACCGCTCACTATACGATGGGGGGTATCGAAACAGATCAAAACTGTGAAACTCGCATCAAAGGCTTATTTGCTGTTGGCGAATGTTCTTCTGTCGGTCTCCACGGTGCAAACCGTTTAGGCTCTAACTCATTAGCTGAGCTTGTTGTATTCGGTCGCTTAGCGGGTGAGCAAGCCGCAAAACATGCAGCAGAAGCAACCCCAGCGAATGCAAATGCTATTGAAGCACGTACTCGTGATATCGAAGATAATCTGAACAAACTTCTCAACCAAAAAGGTAAAGAAAGTTGGGCGAAAATCCGTGATGAAATGGGTATGTCAATGGAAGAAGGCTGCGGTATTTACCGTACCCCTGAATTAATGCAAAAAACCATTGATAAGATTGCAGAGTTGAAAGAGCGCTTTAAACACGTTGAAATTACCGACCATAGCAGCGTTTTCAATACCGATCTGTTGTATACCATTGAGCTTGGATTTGGCTTAGATGTTGCCGAATGTATGGCACACTCCGCACTCAATCGAAAAGAGTCTCGTGGTGCACACCAACGTCTCGACGAAGGCTGCACTGAACGTGATGATGTGAATTTCTTAAAACACACATTGGCATTCTATAACCCAGAAGGCGCACCTCGTCTTGAATACAGTGATGTGAAGATTACTAAATCTCAGCCAGCAAAACGTGTTTATGGTGCAGAAGCTGAAGCTCAAGAGAAGGCAAACAAGGAGCAAGCTAATGGATGATATGAAACACTTAAAAATGGAGATCATGCGCTACAATCCTGAAACGGATAATGAGCCCCATTTAGTGGCATATGATGTCCCTTATGATGAGCAAACCTCATTGCTGGATGCTTTAGGTTATATCAAAGATAACCTTGCGCCTGATCTGTCTTATCGCTGGTCTTGCCGTATGGCGATTTGTGGTTCTTGCGGCATGATGGTTGATAATGTTCCCAAACTAGCGTGCAAAACTTTCCTACGTGACTACCCTGAAGGGTTGAAGGTAGAACCGCTAGGCAACTTCCCGATCGAGCGTGATCTGGTGGTTGATATGACTCACTTTATTGAGCGCTTAGAAGCTATCAAGCCTTATATCATTGGTAACGATCGTAAGCCTTCAGAAGGTCCGAATAAGCAGACTCCGGCACAGATGGCAAAATACCATCAGTTCTCTGGATGCATTAACTGTGGCTTGTGCTATGCCGCTTGCCCACAATTCGGCCTGAATCCTGAATTTGTTGGTCCTGCTGCAATTACCTTGGCTGAGCGCTACAACTTAGATAACCGTGACCACGGAGCAAAAGAACGCATGCCATTATTGAACGGTGATAATGGTGTCTGGAGCTGTACATTTGTAGGCTACTGCTCTGAAGTCTGTCCTAAGCATGTTGACCCAGCAGCTGCAATCCAGCAAGCGAAAGCAGCCAGCGCGCAAGACTTTATTATCGCCATGCTGAAGCCACGATAAGGAGAATTGAAGTCATGACTACAAAACGTAAACCCTATGTAAGGGAAATGAAGGGCGACTGGTGGCAAAAGTTAGGTTTCTACCGCTTTTATATCGTACGTGAAAGTACCTCCGTTCTTCAGCTATGGTTTAGCCTTTTAGTGTTATTCGGCGTATTCGCATTAAAAGGTGGTCCAGAATCTTGGGCAAGCTTTGTTGGATTTTTAAGTAATCCAATCGTCATTATTATCAACATTATTACACTGGCTGCGACGCTCCTTCATACCACAACATGGTTTAATCTAGCTCCAAAAGCCGTCAGTATTATCGTTGGTGATAAAAAAATGTCACAAGAGCCAATTGTTAAAGGTTTTTGGGCATTAACGATCTTAGTTACGGCAGCGATTTTAGCGATCGCACTGCTATTTTAATCAACGGAGGATCTGATGAATCTAACGCCTAAACGTTCCGATGAACCGGTTTTCTGGGGATTATTTGGTGCCGGTGGTATGTGGAGTGCCATTGTTGGACCTGCTATCATCATTCTCTTGGGAATATTAATCCCATTAGGTGTTGCACCTGAAATGCTAAGCTATGAGCGTATTGTCGCATTCTGCCAAAGTTTTATCGGGCGTATTTTCTTACTGCTCATGATAATTCTACCAGTATGGTGTGCTATGCACCGTATTCACCACACACTGCACGACTTTAAAGTGCATGTCCCAGCATCAAAATGGGTATTTTATGGTGGTGCGGCGATTATTAGCGTGATCGCTATTATTGGTGTCATTGCTCTGTAACAGCTTTACTGATCCCTCATATGCCTCACCGCTATGAGGGATTTTTCATTATACTGCCTCTCATCTCCCTTTCTATTTCCACGTTATTAAGCCGCTCTCTGGCTACTGTAATGACCGTTTCTTTATCAAAACTAGCGATTTCAATAAATCTGCTATGGCATGAATGATTACCCTACATGGTGCTATCCAAACTAGATTTGGCGATACCTGTATTATCCACTATTGCGTAAATCAATATGTTCGACGCAACGGCTTAACCCAACACTAGGGTGTCCTATTGGCACTCAACATCTTGGGCTATTATTTTTCTCACCAATTCTCGGGAAATGGCCCAATAAATAAGAGCATCATCCTATTCTTTTGCTCCCTGTTACAGAGTCTCATTGATAACAGATGTAACAGCCTTCTCAACCTACTGAGAGATTTAATTAATAAGGTGCCGCATTCCTGTTAAGTTAATTGCTACATCTAGTATCGGCAAGATTACCAGACAATATTCACCTTATTCACCGTTTATGATTATCCCCATTTTTATGCTTACTTTTTTATGTTTGACTTGTTGTCTTGAATCAGCGAAAAATCAATAAAGAAGAAAAATAACATATCTGAGATATCACGTTAGTGTATTTCCCTCAATGATAAAACTGCTTTGATTATTACTGGTTGTGTTTTTTATCATGTAATGAATGGGTCAATTTTAATTATTAAAAAATAGAGAGGGGATCCCAATTTTAGACATTGAGATCCCCTCTATTTTATCAATAGATTTTTAATCATTTAGCAAAATGATTTAATTATCTAAAAAGTCTTTTCTCATTGGTACGAATATATCTAAAATTTCACCATTAGATAAACACTCACAGCGATGTTTCTCATTTGAAGGAATATAAACAACATCGCCTTCTCCAACTTCTTTAGTCACATGCCCCACTTGATATCTAAATTTCCCTTTGAGTATATAACTCATTTGTTCATGTGGATGAGCGTGTAAGTCACCTGATGTACCGGTTGTGAAAGATAATCTTGCTATCATCATATTTTCACTGCCAGGGAACAACTTACGTCGCGTACCTGAGGCAATGTTTTTTGCCTCTATTTCCTTATCGAAAATAAACATTATGACCTTAACTTTAAATAATATAGCTGTTTAATTTGATTTTTCTAACGATTCATTATCAGGCGTAATCGGCTTAATATTTCTTAACATCACTAAATAAACCAATGCCCCTATTGCACAAGCAATACCAGATACAATTAATGCCCAAATAAACGAACCGGTTGCTGCAATAATATATCCAGTCACAATAGGTCCTAAAATACCGCCACAGTTAGAAACAGCGCTTTGCATTCCACCTAAGACCGACGTCATATTTCGTGGTGCAACATCTCCTGGTAAAGACCATATTGCTGAGGCTGCAAATGCGAGTGCCGCATAAGATAAGCACAGTAAAAACATCATTAAAGTAACAGATTCAACTAACCCCGAAAATGCGATACTGGTTGCAATCAGCATGCCGCCCACAATCGGTAATTTACGAGCAAGGTTGATATTATTATATTTAATATACAGATAATCTGTCGTCCAACCACCCAGCCATTGACCTGCGATCCCACATAGTGGTGGTAACATGGCAGCAAATCCCATTTCTTCTAAACTCATGCCTCGTTCCATCATTAAATAAGCAGGGAACCAAGTAATAAAGAAATAAATGGCGTAGTCCAACATAAAGAAGCCGATACACATAGCTTGTACATTGCGATAACGGATCAACTGATACCACTTCATCGGCTGGATATTATCAATACCATCTTTTTTAATTTGCCCATCACGAATATAAGCAAGTTCTTCAGCACTAATTTTTGGGTGTTGTTCAGGATCGTGATATACCTTTAACCATGCAAAAACCCAGAGAATCCCTAATGCGCCGCAAATAATAAATGCTGATTCCCAGCCCCATTTTGCAATGATCCACACCACTAATGGCATTGCGAACGCTGTTCCAAACTTAGAACCACTATCAAATAATGCCGTTATTCTGCCGCGTTCACGATCTGGAAACCATTTTGCCGCAATACCACTATTACATGGATATGCTCCCGCTTCCCCCATTCCCATTAGAATTCGCGTGGAAATAAAACTCAGTGGTGTTTTGGCTAATGCTGTGGCGGCCGTTGCTAATGACCACCACAACACAGACCCTGCCAACGTTTTTCTTTGACCATATTTATCCGCAATAAAACCCGCTGGTATTTGGCATAATGCATAACTCAAGAAAAACGCCGACATTATCCATCCCATCATCTCTGGCGAAATTTGCAGTTCTTCTGAGATAGTCGGTGCTGCTGCAGACATAACAGTTCTATCTAAGTAATTAATAACAATCGCAAGCGTCATTAATATCGCTATCGAAAACCTTATTTTTGTACCTTTGTTCTTATTTTTCATCGTAACCATACCTTTTAATAAGGAGAGGAAACCAGATAGTGTTGTCACTATCTGGCTTATGTATATGAAGTTACTTAAACAAATGCTCTGGATTAACTGTGAATTTCGCTAATTTATCGATGTCTAGCTCAATACCAAGCCCCGGTAATTTTGGGATCGTTAAATACCCTTGCTCATCCACTTTAAATGGTGTTTTAACAATGCCATCAATATATTGGCTACCACCGATAAACTCGACAAAATCCACTTGTGGGAAGGCTGCTGCCATTTGTAAGTCGGCCGCCAGCCCCATTGCGGTATTCCAACCGTGTCCAACATACTTAACACCAAACTCATCAGCCAGCCATGCGATTCGACGTTGCTCTGAAATGCCGCCCACTTTCGTCACGTCAGGTTGAACAATATCGAATGCCCCCTGAGAGAGCCATGGTAAGAAAGATTGACGACGGGTTAACACTTCACCACCCGCAATCGGCACTGGGCTTTCTTTACGCAGCACTTTAAAGTCCTCAAGGTCATCCGGACGTAACGCTTCTTCAAACCAACCAACTTGATATTCCGCTAACATATGCGATGTTTGGATTGCCCATTTCAAGCCATTTGGCCAATATGCATCACTTGCGCCCGCATCAACTAACAAGTGTGATTCGTAACCTGCCGCATCCCTTGCTGCCTCAACAATTGCTCTATCTAATTTGGCATCATTGTTACGTCCAAATGGGCCCCAACCAATTTTAAATGCTTTAAAACCAAGCTTTTTATAATCAGAGATCACGTTGAACATCGTCTCTGGTTCTTCCATGAGTAAAGAGCAATACGGCTGTACTTTGGAACGATAATTACCGCCAAGTAACGTACTTACGGGGAGTCCTGTTGCTTTACCTAAAATGTCCCACAATGCAATATCAATGCCGCTAATCGTATGTGTTAACGTTCCCCCGCGCCCCATCCAAAATGTATTTTGTCTAAGTTTTTCAGACACTCTTTCTGGCTGTAATGCACTTTCACCAATACATAAAGATGCTAGTACAGGGATGGCGGCTTCAACTAAGCGACCATCAGTGAATACGCTGCCGTACCCCGTGATGCCAGCATCAGTGTGCACCGCAATAATGGCGTGGATCGAATCTTCTGGTTTGATTTCATTGGACCATCCCCCTTTTGGGCTCTCCCCAAATAAAGGAACGGCAACAATTTCAGTAATTTTTATATCTTCAAGCATGTTGTTCATGTCTTTTCCTTCTCTTGCTTAACTGAATTTGAAGCATTTAACAACATTGTAATATTGTATACAATATTCAATTGTTGAATATGTGATCCATTCTGGGTTTATCTCCCCCTCGAAAAAATATCGCAATAGTGGGTTTTTTATTGGTTTATTGCTGGCCAATGTGATAATTTTGATGCATTAAAGGCGCAATCAACTACCAATTAATTCTTTGATTAGTAACAAATTTAATAGGCTAAACATCATGACAGTTGGAAAAGGGCAACAATCGCAGAAAATCACCTCGCAAGAAGATTACTGGAAGCCAATCAAAGCAAGGACACTCACTGATGATGTGGTAGATAAAATTGTTGAGGCGGCAACCCGTGGATTTATCCTGCCAGGGGATCGCATTGTTGAAAAAGAAATTGCAGAAAAAATGAATGTCAGCCGTGTTCCTGTTAGAGAAGCCTTAAGAGTATTAGAAAGCCAAGGGATCGTGATTAATGAGCCATTTAAAGGCATTCGAATGGCCCCTGTTTCAGAAGAGAGGCTGGATGAACTGATCGAAGTCAGAATTCTATTAGAACGACAGGCTATTAAAACCTTTATCGCCAAAAATAAGCATTTAGATCCACAATCTATCGAACAGTTAAACCAGTGTATTGTGCAAATGGCGCGAGCAGCAAAATTAGCGGATAGCTATGAATTCTCGCTTTGTGACGTGAATTTCCACCGAACATTATGCCAATTAAGCGGTAACAATACCCTAACCGCATTATGGGAAAACGTCTCTAAGCAGTTGACCATTATCATTGGGATATCAACCTTTACCAAGCCTATGGAAGAAATTATTGATGAGCACAAAGTGCTATTAGATAAAATACGCTCAGGGGATCTCAATATTCTAGAAATTGAAATCAAAGAGCATATTCGCAATCAAAATAAAGAGATTAACTTCAATCAAGCTATTGATAAAAAAAGAGAACCCAAGTAAGTAAACCTAGCATAGCTTCCTGATAAAGAGGCAGTGTTAATGAGCACACAAGTGAAAACACCTAGCACCTAACCCGAAACAGAGCATGTTGACTAATGAATAAATGTCTCAGGGAAATTATTTCTACAGGATTTGGAAATATAACGGCGAATTTGGGATCTTCAACGTACTAAAGAACACAAACATCTAGTCTATATTTTTCGGTACATTTTCACTGATTGAAACTTTATCATCTCCCGTCAATACGGGCGCCTATTTGCCCCCGTATTGACGAGTATATTTATTTTAGCTTGAAACTTTTAAGCCAATTAAACCAATAATAATTAACCCAAGGCTAAGTAAGCGGAATATATTGGCTGATTCCCCCAAGAAAATAATCCCGACAATGGCCGTACCAACAGCACCTATACCTGTCCATATTGCATAAGCGGTTCCTGCGGGCAAATCACGCATTGCATAAGCTAATAACCCCATACTCGCAATAATCGCGACGATTGTAATAATACTTGGGGTAAGACGTGTAAAACCGTGAGTGTATTTTAGGCCAACGGCCCAAACAACTTCTAATAAACCGGCAAATAAGAGGATGATCCAAGCCATTGCTTTTCTCCCGAATGTAACCGGGGTCGTCCCCATTATTTAATTAACGTGTGCACTCATCCATATTTGGCTTACAGTATTGTCGACTAAGCCCGATTGTATCGGTTTATATGCTTCTATTGTCGTTCTACTGCACTTCAAACGGTTTAGAGTACATATTCAGGTCGTCCTGAAAACGTGAAGTGAAATATCATTATAAATCCTCAATTTCCCCAACTCAAGTAATAAAAAATAACAAATTAGCTGCAATCAACAATAGAAATTTACATATTTGTACTGTATTAAAATTTCTATCGCGAAATTATACAACCAGAGGTAGAGTAGAAAGCTTCACTTACGACAGCCATTGAGAGTAGCATGAGCTTCAAAGATATATTACTCGCCCTGTGTGTGGTTATCATTTGGGGTGTTAACTTCGTGATCATTAAGCTCGGCGTTACCGCGCTTCCACCATTATTATTAGGGGCATTGCGTTTTATATTCGTGGCATTTCCCGCTATTTTTTTCTTTAAACGCCCAAAGATCCCCTTCAAATTATTACTCTTATATGGGTTAACGATTAGCTTTGGTCAATTTGCTTTCCTCTTTTGTGCCATTCGTGTCGGTATGCCCGCTGGGGTCACATCCGTTATTTTACAATCCCAAGCCTTTTTCACCTTACTCTTAGGTGCCGTCATCTTAAAAGAATCTCTACAAGCCACCCATTTCATAGGAATGTTAATTGCCGTCGTTGGGCTAACAATATTGGCTAAAGGTGCAACAGCCGGCGGCTTGGATGATATTCCATTATTAGGATTAACTTTTACGCTAATCGCAGGGCTTTCATGGGCATGTGGTAATATCACCAATAGGATGATTATGCACAATCAGCAAGAGGAAAAATGCAGTGCACTCTCCTTGGTCAGTTGGAGTGCTCTTATCCCTATTATCCCTTTCTTAATAAGCTCATGGCTATTTGAAGGTGAAGAGGCCATTGTACAAGGCCTATCTGATTTTAATTGGCCAGTATTTGGCACCATCATTTACCTTGCTTATCTATCTACTTTTGTGGGTTATGGTTTGTGGGGTGTTCTATTAGGTCGCTATGAAGCTTGGCGGGTTGCTCCTTTTTCTCTGTTGGTGCCCGTATTCGGCCTAAGCAGCAGTGCATTATTCCTTGATGAGCATATAAATAGCATACAATTTGCTGGGTTGATACTCATCATGTTTGGGCTGATTATTACCTTATTTGGTAAAAAGCTCATCCAACGGATCAGAAGCCATTAAGCCAAACTAGGCAGGGTATAGACTTTCAAGCTCTGCCTATGATTTCGCTCTTTATATGCACCAACTACACCAGCGTATAATAGCAATATAAAGAAAATAAATAGCATTTCTCACAAATCAATCGCTTTCCCTCTAGCTGAAATCGAAATAAAATCCAGTTAACTGCTATTATTTAGTGATATTAATAACAGTTATGAAATTTATTTTTACTCACTGTTAGGTTTCACGTTTTAGCTATCTTGCCTTTCCGTTAACTCTAGCTATATGTGTCAGTAATCTGCAAATACAAAAATGCAAACGGCTTAATAATAAAACGGATGGGATGGCTATGGGTAAACAATTAATTTGGATTGTGCTAGCGATATTAGGCGCTTTTGCTCTCGGTTATATCGCATTAAATCGAGGCGAGCAAATTAATGCGCTATGGATCGTCGTTGCAGCGGTTTGTGTCTATTTAATCGCATATCGTTATTACGGACTGTTTATTGCTAAAAAGGTACTACAAGTCGATTCAACACGAATGACACCCTCTATCCGTCATAACGATGGCTTAGATTACGTTCCGACAGATAAAAAAATTCTCTTCGGTCACCATTTTGCAGCAATTGCAGGGGCAGGACCACTGGTAGGCCCGGTATTAGCTGCTCAAATGGGGTATCTGCCAGGCATGTTATGGCTGCTAGCAGGGGTCGTATTAGCGGGTGCGGTTCAAGATTTTATGGTGCTTTTTGTGTCGACTCGTCGAGATGGCCGCTCACTGGGTGAATTGGTTAAAGAAGAGATGGGGAATACTGCGGGCATCTTAGCCCTTATCGCTTGCTTTATGATTATGGTGATTATCCTTGCAGTGCTTGCGATGATCGTCGTCAAAGCCCTTACACACAGCCCATGGGGCACCTATACAGTCGCCTTTACCATTCCTCTTGCGATATTCATGGGAATATATACCCGTTATATTCGCCCTGGTCGTATTGGTGAAGTGTCTATTATTGGTCTGGTATTCCTTGTATTTGCAATTATTTCAGGTGGCTGGGTTGCCGAAAGTGAAACATGGGCACCGTATTTTGACTATACCGGTGTGCAACTGACATGGATGCTTGTTGGATATGGGTTTGTTGCCGCAGTTCTGCCTGTTTGGCTACTGCTGGCACCTCGCGATTACCTTTCTACCTTTTTAAAGATTGGTACCATCATCGGGTTAGCCATTGGTATTCTTATTTTAAACCCCAATTTAGAAATGCCAGCGCTGACCAAATATATTGATGGCACAGGCCCTGTCTGGGCAGGTGATCTGTTCCCGTTTTTATTTATTACTATTGCTTGTGGTGCTGTTTCTGGTTTCCATGCTTTAATTTCATCAGGAACAACCCCCAAAATGCTTGCGAATGAGAACCAAGCTTGCTTTATCGGCTATGGCGGCATGTTAATGGAATCGTTTGTCGCGATTATGGCATTGGTTGCCGCTTGTGTGATTGATCCCGGTGTCTATTTTGCCATGAACAGCCCTATGGCGATGTTAGCACCTGCAGGTACTGAAGATGTCGTCGCTTCGGCTGCACAAGTTGTCAGTAGCTGGGGCTTCCAAATAACACCTGAGCAGCTAACAAATATCGCCAATGAGGTCGGTGAAAACAGCATTATTTCTCGAGCAGGTGGAGCTCCAACACTGGCGGTAGGCATGGCCTATATCTTACACGGCGCCCTCGGCGGTTTAATGAATGTGTCGTTTTGGTATCACTTCGCTATCTTGTTTGAAGCGCTGTTTATTTTAACGGCTGTCGATGCGGGAACCCGTGCGGCACGCTTTATGCTACAAGATTTATTAGGCGTGATCTCACCTTCTTTGAAACGAACCGACTCACTTCCTGCAAACCTAATTGCAACAGCATTATGTGTACTTGCATGGGGGTATTTCCTTCATCAAGGTGTTGTTGACCCACTCGGTGGTATCAATACACTCTGGCCACTTTTTGGTATCGCAAACCAAATGCTAGCAGGTATGGCCTTAATGCTCTGTGCTGTAGTCCTGTTCAAAATGAAGCGTCAACGCTACGCATGGGTTGCTTTAGTGCCTACTGCGTGGTTGCTTATTTGTACAATGACCGCAGGATGGGAAAAAACATTCAGTGAAGATGCGCGCGTTGGTTTCCTCGCTGTAGCCAATAAATTCCAAGCAATGATTGATAGTGGAAATATCCCATCGCAATATACTGAGTCACAACTAACACAGTTGATTTTTAATAACCGTTTAGATGCTGGGTTAACAATTTTCTTTATGATCGTTGTCGTGCTACTCGCGATATTCTCAATCCGTACAGCATTAAAAGCATTGAAATCTTCTGAGCCAACAGCGAATGAAGTTCCATATGAACCAATGCCAGCTAACTATCAGGAAATTGTTGCGAATACACGCCATCACTAATTCATCGTGTATGGACAAGATACGCTTAGATTCAACGAAAACGAGCCACCTCATCCTATTTGTGGCTCGAGTTTTCAAATAACGCTCAAGCGCTCTAAAGTTAGAAGCGAAGTAAGGAGATTAAGATGTTTGGTTCACTCGGCAATGCGGCTCGTTACCTTGGGCAAGCAGCCAAAATGATGATTGGTGTGCCTGATTATGACAATTACGTTGCTCATATGCGACTTAATCATCCAGATCAAACACCAATGACATATGAAGAGTTCTTTAAAGAGCGCCAAGATGCTCGCTATGGTGGAAAAGGCGGGTTTAAGTGCTGTTAAATTCAGCTTCTCTTTTTGGGTAAAAAAAACCGTAATGTCTTACAACATTACGGTTTTTTAGCTTCAAGCAAACAGGTATTATTTCACGCGTGAAACGTATTCGCCTGAACGAGTATCAACTTTGATCACTTCACCAATCTGAACGAACAGAGGAACTTTAACCACTGCACCCGTGCTTAAAGTCGCTGGCTTACCGCCAGTACCCGCTGTATCACCTTTCAGACCTGGGTCAGTATCTGTGACTTCTAACTCAACAAAGTTAGGTGGAGTCACCGCGATTGGGCGGCCATTCCACAGAGTCAAGATACAATCAGCTTGGTCGATCAGCCATTTAGCGTTATCACCAACCGCTTTTTCGTCCGCTGCAAGCTGTTCGAAAGTTTCGTTGTTCATGAAATGCCAAAACTCACCGTCGTTATAAAGGTAAGTTAAGTTCATATCCATGACATCTGCGGCTTCGACAGAATCAGTAGACTTAAATGTTTTTTCCAACAGTTTGTTAGAAATCAGTTTACGAATACGAACACGTGCAAACGCTTGACCTTTACCCGGTTTAACGAATTCACTATCAAGAATTGCACAAGGTTCGCCATCTAACATGATTTTAAGACCTGAGCGGAATTCATTGGTACTATAAGTAGCCATGGAGATCCTCTAATTTATACACTAAAAATGGCATAGCCAAAAAATGGTCGATATTGTAACTCAAAATACCTCATCCAGAGAAGTCTGGATACAACAACTTGCTGAAGCAATCACTAATCCTGATGAATTGCTTCAAATACTGGGGCTAGAAAGCCATCAAGCATCGAAAGATGGCAACGACGCACGTAAATTATTTCCATTACGTGTACCAAGGCCGTTTATTTCGCGCATGAAAAAAGGCGATCCACAAGACCCTCTGCTATTGCAAGTATTAACTGCAAAAGCAGAATTTGATACCTATCCGGGGTTTTCTACAGATCCATTAGATGAACAAAATAATGCGATCCCCAGTTTACTCCACAAATATCACAACCGAGCATTGATGTTGGTGAAAGGGGGCTGTGCAGTAAACTGCCGTTACTGCTTCCGCCGACATTTTCCTTATGAAGATAATAAGGGAAACAAAAATAATTGGTTGATAGCTGTGGATTATATAAAAAACCACACTGAACTCAATGAAATCATCTTTTCAGGGGGTGATCCCTTGATGGCAAAAGACAGTGAACTGGATTGGTTAATTGGGCAACTCGAAGCGATCCCCCACATTAAGCGGCTGAGGATCCACTCTCGTTTACCTGTAGTGATCCCCGAACGCATTACCACTAACCTGTGTCAGCGACTTGCCCACTCACGTCTTCAAGTGATCATGGTAACGCATCTCAACCATGCTAATGAGATAGATGATCACTTTAAAGCCGCGATGCAAAAATTAAAAAATGCCGGCGTGACCTTACTCAATCAAAGCGTACTGTTACGTGGGGTGAACAATGATGCAGATACATTGGCGAATTTAAGTAATGCGCTATTTGATGCGGGTATCCTGCCGTATTACTTGCATGTTTTAGATAAGGTGCAAGGGGCTGCGCATTTCTTAGTGAGCGACCAAGAAGCTAGGTTGCTAATACAACAATTGCTTGGGAAGGTTTCTGGCTATTTGGTGCCAAAATTAGCACGGGAGATTGGCGGAGAGCCGAGTAAGACGTTACTCGACCTAAACCTAAGACAGTGCTGAAATAAAACGCCCGCATCGTCTATACGATCGGGCGTCAGATATTCATTTTAGGGGCACTTATAAACTTGGCCGACCATTTTACTATCAACTGGGATAAAACTAGAGAGGATAGTTTCACTTGGGCTAGTCGCACCAAAAATCACATTTCCGCCCATTGCGCCTGCTTTATTACGCAGATCATTTGCCGCGCCGCGCATAGAGCTTGATTCACTATTGACACCGCTCAACCAGTTGCTTTGAGTTCCTGTGACTTGACCAAGAAGCTGGCAATCACTTCCAGGTTGGTTTTCAACAAAACGAACTTGTGAGCCCGCCGCAGTTAAATTAGTTGTTGTCGAACAACCTGCTAAAAGTAGTAATGCAGCAGCACCAAGCAATACTTTAATACGCATGTTTTCCCTCATTTATCATAGTGTTTTTGCAGCTGGTTTGAGAACCACTCATTCCCTTCTTTGTTCAATATACCGTTGCTATTAACGGCATCATTGAATTGATCTTCATTAGCGCTACTAAATTATAGTCACTCGAGCGCCTATTTACAGCCAAAATTCGCCAGATCTATATTGAGAGATATGGATAACGGTTCAAAGTATCAACAAAGGCATGACCATAAAATTTGCCCACCCTCGTCAGCAAACAAAGCTTACCATAAAACGCGTATACTCTAAATAATTCGAAACATCACATGAAATATAAAGAGCCTATAACGCTTTCACCTTTGGTTACTCACCAAACCACCTTTTGCCTTACTCCAAATATAACCTGCCGCACGGTCTTTGCGCAAAAATAAATGCACAATTATACAATTAGCAAATTCAAGGGCTTTTACTCAAAATAAGCGTATCGAAATCTTTCGCGTCATTTTAGATTATCGATATTCTTCACTTTAGACATTCGGTCGGCCTACCATCAATCAACTCAAACATATTTATTCATATAAAAAACCGGTATTGTCGGTTAATACCAACAATACCGGTTAGAAGGCTTAACAGTTCTTATTGACTGTGTGAGCGTGATGCGGCCAATTGGCTTACATCATACCGCCCATTCCACCCATACCGCCCATGCCTGCAGCACCTAAATCAGGGCCTTCATCTTTAGGCATCTCAGTAATCATCGCTTCAGTTGTGATCATCAGACCAGCGATAGATGCAGCGAATTGCAATGCAGAACGAGTTACTTTAGTTGGATCCAAGATACCCATCTCGATCATATCACCATAAGTGTCAGTTGCTGCGTTGTAGCCTTCGTTGCCTTGAACTGCTTTAACTTTGTTAACAACAACAGAAGCTTCTTCACCTGCGTTAGTGACGATTTGACGCATTGGTGCTTCCATCGCACGCAGTGCAACGCGGATACCCACGTTTTGCTCTTCATTATCGCCTTTCAGTGAAGCCAGTTTAGCGGCAACACGTACCAGTGCAGTACCACCACCAGCAACAACACCTTCTTCAACCGCTGCGCGAGTTGCGTGCAGCGCATCGTCGACGCGAGCACGTTTTTCTTTCATTTCAACTTCAGTTGCCGCACCAACTTTAATTACAGCAACACCGCCAGCTAATTTAGCAACGCGCTCTTGCAGTTTTTCACGGTCATAATCAGAAGTTGATTCTTCGATTTGTTGACGAATTTGTGCAACACGACCTGCGATAGCAGACTCTTCACCAACACCATCAATGATAGTTGTTGTGTCTTTGTTGATGACGATACGTTTTGCTTGACCCAGATCTTCTAATGTCGCTTTTTCAAGCTCCATACCGATCTCTTCAGAGATAACAGTACCGTTAGTCAGGATAGCGATATCTTGCAGCATTGCTTTACGGCGATCACCGAAACCAGGTGCTTTAACCGCAGCAACTTTCACGATACCACGCATGGTGTTAACAACCAGTGTCGCAAGTGCTTCGCCTTCAACATCTTCAGCGATGATCAGAAGTGGTTTGCTCGCTTTAGCAACGCCTTCTAATACTGGCAGCAGTTCACGGATGTTAGATACTTTTTTATCAACTAACAGGATGAATGGGTTTTCCAGTTCAACAACACCCGTTTCTGGCTTGTTGATGAAATAAGGAGACAGGTAACCACGATCGAACTGCATACCTTCAACAACATCCAGTTCGTCTTCCAGACCAGTACCTTCTTCAACAGTGATAACGCCTTCTTTGCCGACTTTATCCATTGCTTCTGCAATTAACTTACCAACGGTTTCGTCAGAGTTTGCAGAAATTGTACCAACCTGTGCGATAGATTTAGAGTCTGAACATGGAACAGACAGTGCTTTCAGCTCTTCTACAGCTGCAACTACTGCTTTATCAATACCACGTTTCAGATCCATCGGGTTCATACCCGCTGCAACGGCTTTCAGACCTTCAGTAACAATAGCTTGCGCCAGAACTGTTGCAGTTGTTGTACCATCACCCGCTGCATCGTTAGCTTTAGAAGCAACTTCTTTCACCATCTGTGCGCCCATGTTCTCGAATTTATCTTCTAATTCGATTTCACGTGCAACAGAAACACCATCTTTAGTGATAACTGGTGAACCAAATGATTTATCAAGAACCACATTACGGCCTTTAGGGCCCAAAGTTACTTTAACTGCATCTGCTAGAATATTCACACCACGAAGCATTTTTACGCGTGCGTCATTACCAAATTTAACGTCTTTAGCTGCCATTATTTCTTTCCTTTAAATTCTTTTCGTTAGTTGAGAAGATCTAAGTGAAAATTACGCTTCAACAATCGCGAGGATGTCACTTTCTGACATGATCAGCACTTCTTCGTTGTCGATTTTTTCAGCTTTCACGCCATAACCGTCGTTAAAAATAACGATGTCGCCGACTTTCACATCCAACGCTTTGATTTCACCATTTTCAAGGATGCGACCATTACCAACGGCGAGGACCTCACCACGCGTAGATTTACCTGCTGCAGTGCCAGTCAGAACGATACCGCCTGCAGATTTTGATTCAACTTCTTTACGCTTGACGATAACACGGTCATGCAATGGACGAATTTTCATTAATAGTTCTCCTATAAATAAAGTCCACACTAGGTAAAAGGACGATACCAGTATGCCTAAATAAACCAGTACCATGTTTCAGCAGATTGGGGCTAATTGGAGTGACTTCAAGGGGGGAAGATAAAATTTTTTTGTTTTTACCTTCCCTATTTTAATGGGGGCTCTTACTTATAGCGGTTATCTTTTTCTGATTCGTTAGAATCATCGGATTTATCGAGTTTATATGATGGATCATCCTGTTTACGTTGGAATTCCCCTTCAAATGTATCCCCTTGTTGAAATGGATTGTTACGCCCTGCACTAAAACCATTTCCAGTTTGGGAAAAACGGATATGTGGAATCAAACGCATGACGAACAATTTTTGCACAGGAGGTAACAATAACAGCAAACCAATAAAGTCAGTAAAGAACCCTGGCAGGATTAATAAGAAGCCAGCAAGCACCAACGCAACACTTTTAATCATTTCTGCTGCGGGGCTTTCACCTGCTGCCATTTTTTGCTGGATCTGCATGACATTTTTCATTCCCTGATTTTTGACCAGAGAAATTCCCAAACAAGATGTCAACACAACCAGTATGAGTGTTGCCAATACCCCAATTTCTGAAGCAACACGAACGAATATGACGGACTCAATATAAATGAGAAGACATATCAATATTAGCGGTAACCAGCGCACAAGTTCTCCTTTATTTCAATCAGCTATCTCCTTCGTTCTTCTTATTGCTCAAGTATCGACCACTCTCTATTCGAGTCATGTTCTCAGAGAGTTTGCCACCTATTCACACCCAGAAGTTCGTTGGATATAGGTTAGTTCTCGCCTCTTGGAAAACCTTTGTGAACTGTATCTAAGAGACAAACAACAACATTCGCTTTTTCACATAGTATAGACATAATGATGGAGGTCACTATAACGCTTTTCAACTCATGGAGATTTCTAATTTTTTTGGTTTCATCTGTGAGTATGTTCACATATTTTGAAATCTGTTTCATAAATCAAACTATATAGTGATCTAGGTTCAAGGTAATCATTAAAGAACCGCATATCATCTACTCATAAATCAGTAGATCATCATGCTGATAATGGAGTAACAGGTGTTTAACACCTAGAATGTTTTGTTTTACGGTATATATTTTTTAAAAGCGCATAATAGACAGTAACTGTAATCTAATTAAGAAGGTTCTCATGTCAAACAATACTCGTATCGAAGAAGACCTGTTAGGTCAGAAAGAAGTCCCATCTGATGCCTATTACGGTGTTCATACTCTGCGTGCGATTGAAAACTTTTATATCAGCGACCGCACCATTAACGACGTGCCAGAATTTATTCGCGGCATGGTAATGGTTAAAAAAGCGGCAGCAATGGCGAACAAAGAACTTCACACTATTCCACGTAACATTGCAGATACCATTATCAAAGCATGTGATGTTGTACTGGATACCGGTAAATGCATGGACCAGTTCCCTGTTGACGTATTCCAAGGTGGTGCAGGTACATCACTAAACATGAATACCAACGAAGTCCTTGCAAACATTGGTCTTGAACTGATGGGTCATAAAAAAGGTGAATATGAATACCTAAATCCTAATGACCACTTAAATAAAAGTCAGTCAACCAACGATGCCTATCCGACAGGTTTCCGTATCGCCGTATACAACTCCGTTGTAAAACTGATTGAATCGGTTGAATACCTGAAAAAAGGTTTTGAGAAAAAAGCAGAAGAATACAAAGACATTCTGAAAATGGGCCGTACCCAATTGCAGGATGCTGTACCAATGACCGTTGGTCAAGAATTCCATGCCTTTGCAACGCTCTTAAAAGAAGAAGAGAAAAACCTAAAACGTAGTATTGAATTACTGTTAGAAGTGAACTTAGGTGCAACGGCAATCGGTACAGGTTTGAATACTGCGCCGGGCTACCAAAAATTGGCTGTTGAGAAATTAGCAGAAGTGACTGGCTTACCTTGTGTACCGGCAGAAGACCTGATTGAAGCGACATCTGACTGTGGTGCATACATCACCGTTCACGCTGGCCTAAAACGCCTTGCCGTTAAGCTATCTAAAATTTGTAATGACTTGCGCTTACTGTCTTCTGGCCCACGTGCAGGCCTCAAAGAGATCAATCTGCCTGAATTACAAGCAGGTTCTTCAATTATGCCAGCAAAAGTTAACCCAGTTATTCCTGAAGTGGTTAACCAAGCTTGTTTCAAAGTTATCGGTAACGATGTTTGTGTTACAATGGCAGCTGAAGCGGGTCAGCTACAGTTGAACGTAATGGAGCCAGCTATCGGTCAAGCGATGTTTGAATCCATTTCTCTGATGAACAATGCGTGCCGTAACTTAGTTGAAAAATGCATTAACGGTATCACAGTGAACAAAGAAATCTGTGAAGCGTTTGTTTTTAACTCTATCGGTATTGTTACTTACCTGAACCCATTCATTGGTCACCATAATGGTGATATCGTAGGTAAGATCTGTGCTGAAACAGGCAAGAGTGTCCGTGAAGTCGTTCTGGAGCGCGGCCTACTGACCGAAGAGCAGCTGGATGATATTTTCTCTGTTGAGAACCTAAAACACCCAGCTTATAAAGCGAAAAGATTTGATGACTAATCGTTTATGCTAACCATAAATAACTCTTAAAAATCAAGGCACGCCTCTCCTTCGGAAAGCGTGCCTTTTTAGTTTTATGCACACACAAAAAATTAACACTACAGTTTCATATTTTTAATTTTAAATTTGTCGAGGAGTAAACACTATGTTAGCCGTAGAATTTATCATTGTTCTGCTGGCCATATTTTTGGGGGCCCGTCTCGGTGGGATAGGTATCGGCTTTGCCGGTGGCCTAGGTGTACTGGTACTCGCTGCTATTGGCGTAAAACCAGGTACTATACCATTTGACGTTATCTCTATTATTATGGCTGTGATCGCTGCCATTTCTGCAATGCAAATTGCAGGTGGACTTGATTACTTAGTCGATCAGACAGAAAAACTACTGCGTCGTAATCCTAAATACATCACCATCCTTGCACCAATCGTGACCTATTTCCTAACCTTATTTGCTGGTACAGGGAATATCTCTTTAGCAACTTTACCCGTCATTGCAGAAGTGGCAAAAGAACAAGGCGTCAAACCTTGCCGCCCACTTTCAACTGCGGTTGTTGCAGCTCAAATTGGTATTACAGCGTCCCCAATCTCAGCGGCAGTTGTGTATATGGCCTCTGTAATGGAAAACTCCGCCATGGTCGGTGCAGGTAACACTGTTAGCTATATTACGTTGCTCGCTATTTTACTGCCATCCACTTTCCTTGCTATCATTTTGATGTCATTCATCATCTCTTGGACGTTTAACTCGAAACTGTCTGATGATCCTGTTTACCAAAAACGTTTAGCAGAAGGCTTAGTTGAACTGCGTGGTAGCCAAGTTAAAGCTATCAAACCTGGTGCAAAATCATCTGTATTTTTGTTCTTGCTAGGCGTTGTCGGTGTTGTTGTCTACGCTATTATCAACAGCCCAAGCTTAGAAATAGTCAAAACACCATTGATGAACACCACTAATGCTATCTTAATCATTATGCTGAGTGTAGCGACCCTCATCACTATTTTATGCCGAGTCAATACAGACGCGATCCTTAACTCAAGTACCTTTAAAGCCGGTATGAGCGCATGTATCTGTATTTTAGGTGTTGCATGGTTAGGTGATACATTCGTACAACATAATATTGATTGGATTAAAGCAACAGCGGGTGACCTGATCCATGAACATTCATGGATGCTAGCCGTGATCTTCTTCTTCTGCTCAGCTCTACTGTACTCACAAGCTGCAACAGCAAAAGCGTTGATGCCTATGGCACTCGCGCTTCATGTTAGCCCACTGACAGCTATCGCATCATTCTCAGCAGTATCTGGTCTGTTTATTCTACCAACATACCCAACACTGGTTGCTGCTGTACAAATGGATGATACCGGAACCACACGCATTGGCCGTTTCGTCTTTAACCATCCATTCTTTATTCCGGGCACTATTGCCGTGATCTTAGCTGTTACCTTCGGTTTCCTATTCGGCGGTATGATCCTGTAGTTATTGGATATTCTACCCATACAAAAACCCGCAATATTTTGCGGGTTTTCTTTTAAAAACTAAATAGCGTTGCACGGATAACCCAGACCGTATCCTACTAGCAGATTTATTCATACGCCATTGCACAGATAGCAGGGCATGTTTAGATTTGAATGTGCAGTCATCAAGCCATAAATCGCTATCATTCACCTCATAAAAGCAATTAAGTCATCAAAACAGCTATCCGTGATGAATTAACCTATCGTCGCGCGATTAAAGCTTCTGCCCTATTTTTAACACCTTCGCCACATTATAAGCAGTCTGCTGTAAATTAATGGCGCCTTCATTTAATGCTTCGTCGAGCGCACATAAGCGAGGCAATATGCTAAAGAAAGCATCAATGCCTTCTTGATGTAAAGCGTCCACACCTTTCCCTAACACACCACTTAATGCTATCACTGGAACATGGTATTTTGCCGCCACTTTGGCAACACCAATCGGTGCTTTCCCCCCTGCGGTTTGCCCGTCCATACTCCCTTCACCAACGATCACTAAATCAGCATCCATCATCTCTTTTTCTAAATCGACCGCTTGAATCACAATATCGATGCCCGGTTTTAGTTGTGCTCCCAAAAAGGCGGCTGCGGCGACAGATATTCCTCCAGCCGCACCACCTCCTGCTAAGTGACGGTAATCTATACCTGTTGTGCTTTTTATTACATTTGCCAGTTGATTCAGCCCACGTTCTAACATGGCAACCATTTCAGGTGTTGCCCCTTTTTGAGGACCAAATACTGTAGCGGCACCACGCTCACCAACAAGAGGGTTGTCCACATCACACGCCACATCAATGTCACAATCTTTTAAACGAGGGTCGAGACCTGAAATATCAATACTGGCGATCTTATTGAGTACTTCCCCCCCTTGGCCTAGCCGTTGTTGCTGCTCATCATAAAAAACAGCCCCTAAGGCTTGCAGCATACCAACGCCACCATCAACCGTTGCACTGCCACCAATACCTAAAATAATCTGCTGTACGCCTTTATCTAAGGCATTTTTAATTAATTGACCTGTGCCATAACTGCTGGTTAGCATCGGGTTACGCTCTTTTGGCGGAACTAACATCAATCCACTTGCAGCAGCCATTTCAATCGCTGCTGTCGTTCCTTGATGAAGCAAACCATAAGCTGCTGTTATAGGTTTATTGAGTGGATCAAATACCTCAACAGATACTCTTTCTCCGCTCGCAGCGGCAATCAACGCATCAACCGTACCTTCCCCACCATCTGCTATGGGTAGACTTAAAAACGTTGCATCAGGAAATACCGCTTGGAAGCCTTGTTTCACGGCATCGGCAGCAGATTCTGCACTCATGCTCTCTTTGAATGAATCTGGAGCTATAATAATTTTCATGATGAGTACCTATGAAAAACACGATAATTATTTAATCGTATCATGTTGATAGCTCTCATACTGCAAATTGTCTGACAGTTACCCTGATCACACCTTACCTATTTTTGTCATCAACAATATTGCTCACAAAGCAAACTGCTATAAATCAATAATGATCATTGTTATGATGGGAAGATGAGAACAATATTGTGATGGAGCTAACAATGTCAGTACAGCGCGAACAAATTTTAAGCCATGCTCTAAACCAGTTAGAAAAACAAGGCCTCTCTGCCTCTACCGAGCATCTTCTCCATGAGATAGCCCCTGATTTCAACATGATCCGCCAATTTTGGCCTGATGATGAGGCCTTAGTGTACGATTGCCTGCGTTATCATGGGCAACAGATTGAAATTTGGCAACGTCAAACACGTTTAGATGAGTCGTTAAGCCCCCAACAAAAACTTTCCGCACGCTACCAACAGCTGTACCAACGTGTTAGCGAAGGGCGTTTCCCAGGATGTTTATTTGTCTCAGCCTGTAATCACTATCCTGATCCACAGCACCCTATCCATCAACTAAGCCGAATACAAAAAGATAACTCTTTTCTATATACCAAAGAGTTATTAGATGAATTAGATATTGAAGACCCCGTGCTCGTGGCAAATCAAATGGAATTAGTTTTAGAGGGCTGTTTGAATCGTTTACTGATTCAAAGAGATATTAAAGATGTCGAAATTGCTCAGCATCTCTCAGAGGATATTTTAACTATTGCGTTATGCCGTAAAAAAGGAGCTTTAAGTTAATAAAACAGTAATCGCGCGTTAAACCAACAATTTTTGCTGAAAAAGAAAACACTCAGTTAAAAACTGCGTTTTTTTAGCAAAAATTCGTTGACGCCAACCACCTAATACGGTTTAATGCGCCCCGTTGCCCGGATAGCTCAGTCGGTAGAGCAGGGGATTGAAAATCCCCGTGTCCTTGGTTCGATTCCGAGTCCGGCACCACTTTCACTTCTACAGTGGTTTCCTCCAATCAAGTAATCCTATAGATATCATATAATTATCTTAATTTACCACCTTAAAATTTAGCAAAACCACAACTAGGTTGTATGCCTTTTGACGTTTTTGATGGGCTGCGTATGCCATATTGTTTAAGTATTTAACGTTCAAGACTCAAGCCAGAACAAACCTGTTTCAAATGATCGTTTTTTTGCAAAGCCTTTTAACTTTTTAATATCAGAAGATCCCATCACGCCATATTTAGCTTTCTAAGATAGTTATTCATCTCAGACCCACCGTTCTCTCAGAAAATACACTCAGCTAGACCGTTATCATGCCATTTGACTAGAGTTGCCGCATTTTTATTTTTGAGTAAAGACCAATTCTACATTCAATAAAATAGTCGTGTGATATAGTCATGACTATAGTTCTTAAAAAACGGATCAATGTGCTTCCCGCCCCTTACAGGCTTAACTTACTGTATTCCAGGGATTTACTACATATCATACCGTTTTAATTATCGGTTCCACTGCCGCAAGTACTTCGACAACTTCATCAAGGGTCACAATTAAATAATGCTCTATAATATCATTATGTATATTCTCACTTTGCTCATGAAACCATTCTAAATAGGATGAATTTTTAACTTTATAAACCCCAGTTGTCATCTGACCATTGAAATGGTCTAGCATTTTTAATAAATCCCCTTCATCTGTTACCCTAAAGGAATATATCCACTCAAATATTAAACTTAGTTCCTCATCGGGCTTAATTAATGAAAGTGATAGGACCGCTCGATCATATTTAATAGATCTTAATTGAATACCTGATAATGGCATATCGCCAAAAACCACTAATGATTCTTGCACCGCCCATCCCTCATTTATAAAGCTTTCCTATTTTTATACTCATTTTTACTGTATGCCCCCCATCTACTCTTTCATATGATTTGTTCAGCATGATATTTTTATATCTTATACCAGTGCCGTGGTTAATCTAGCGGCATACATTCCAGATTTTTAAATGTACCATCTTTATCCCATAAGGCTGGTAGCCTACCGAAAGAAGGAAGTTAAGATGAACTACATTCTATTTAAAGCGCGAATTCAGATAATAAGTGCAACGCTCGGTCATGTTAGATGGAAGGACGGTTAGCTACTGATAAGCTATCCTGCTCTTCCGACCAAAGATGAGCGAGTAAGTATGAAGTATCAGCAACTAACCGAAGGACAACGATACCAGATATCGATACTGCGTGAGGATAATTTATCCTGCCATGAGATAGGTATCCGTATCGGTGTAAGCAAGTCCACGGTCTCCCGTGAACTGAGGCGTAACACTTCAGATACTGGTTATAACCCACAACAGGCACACCAGAAGTGCTGTGATAGGCGGCTGTCATCTGCCAAAAGGACAATTCCTCAGCAGACCATAGATTTCGTGATATTTGCTCTGGAGTGGAAGTGGAGTCCTGAGCAAATAAGTGCAATTGGCAGCATTATTGGTCTTAGCGTCAGCCATGAATGGATTTACCAGTATATCTATGCGGATAAGCGTAGCGGTGGCGAGTTGTACAGGCATCTTAGGCAGGGCAAACGGCGATATCGTAAGGGCTACGGGCAGAAACGAGGGCGCATCCCTGATGCGGTATCCATTGAGCTACGGCCGTCAGTCGTCGATGACCGTAGCCGTCTGGGGGACTGGGAGGCCGATTTGGTGCAGGGTAAACAGGGCACTGGTGCTATCGTGACACTGGCAGAACGCAAAAGCCGTATTTACCTGACAAAAAAGGTGTTTTCAAAGGATGCGGTGGAAGTCAGTAAGGCCATTATCTCACTGCTGAGTGAGTATCAGGATGTATGTCACACAATAACGTTCGATAACGGTCTAGAGTTTAGTGAGCACAAGGCGATAGCAGAAGCACTGAACGCAGATACGTACTTTGCCCATCCGTATGCCTCGCATGAGCGTGGGCTGAACGAGAATACGAATGGGTTGTTAAGACAGTTTATCCCGAAAGGAACAGACCTGCGGACAGTGACAGAAGAAGACTTACAACGCTATCAGGGAGCGTTGAACAGCAGGCCACGCAAGTGTCTGGGGTTCAGACAACCTTCGGTGGTGTTTGCGGAGCTAAGAAAGGCGGCTTAGCGTTGCACTTCGGACTTGAATCCGCCCATTCAAAAACTCACGGCGGAACGAACCATTAAAACGCTCGATAAAGCCATTTTACTGTAGCTTACCGAATTGAATATAGCATAACGCTATTTGATTATTTTCACAGTAGTTCAATAAATTAACAGCAATTAGCTCTGGAGCATTATCTATGCGAATTTGTTTCGGTAGCCCTCTGTCGACTCTCAAGCGTTCAAGCACTCTAATAACTCGTTCAGCAGGCAATGACGTATCCACTTCAATTGCCAGACACTCTCGCGTTCTTTCATCAATAATATTCAATGTTCGAAATCGGCTACCACAATATAAACCATCATGCATAAAATCCAATGCCCAATGAATATTCGGTGTTTTCTCAATTATTAGTGGTCTTTTTTCACTTACTGCTAGCTAATATCGTTAGCTTCCATGCCAGAATCAGTGAGTTTTAAAATATTAACGATTTGAGTTTCAGTAAAACGGGCTTTTTTCATCATGACCTCTGCAAATTTTAGGGCAGAAACTCTAATTATAGCTGTCTTATTTTAGGGAAAGTGGACATGAACAGTAGCCTACCGAAAGAAGAAAATTAAGATGAACCACGTTCTATAACTTAAAGTTGACATTTTTAAAACCGTTGTCAAAGTCATGGATAGCGATTTTAGTGTTCGCTTATCAAAAAAGCGTAAAGCTGAGTTATTCAAGAAAAAATGGGGGTAGCTGATATTACTTATTTAAACCTAGTTACTAATGCTTATTCACGAAAAAAAATCGCTGGTTATCATTTAGATGGCAACATAAAAATGAATATGGTAAAGAAATTGTTACTTTGAATCTTAAAAAGACAAAGTTCAACAATCCCTATAATCCATCACTCAAATCGAGGGCTACAGTATTGTTCATCGAACTATCTGAAAATCCATAATAATATTCAATACTCAATGAAAGACATTTTTCATTAAACTATAAACCGCCCAATCAAGTTCATCGAGCGTTTTATACCTGAAGAGTTGTCAACCTATATCAGGGCTATTCGTGAGGTAAATAAATTAAATTAACTCCATGTATAGTTAAGAATATTCTCTTATTTAATAAATTGTGTTCAATTGCCACTGCATTAAATAGGAAAACATCGTATTATATCCATCGTTTTTTGATTCTAATACAGATGGAGTAGTAATGGAAACTAAGCAATACCCTATAAAATGGCAAAAACGTTTTGCATTTTTTGATACATATGGAGCACCAAAAACCCCTGAACACAAAGCTGCCATAAAGCAGCAACCTTATTTTGCTCGCTTTCTTATTATGTTTAATTTTTTTGCTTACTTCTTTGGACCTATCTATTTTGCAATTGTAGGATTATGGAAAAAAGCTCTAATCTTGTTAGCTATAAGCTTATGTATCACCATGCTTTTTGCAACCATTGAACTTATTATAGGTAGAGAATTCCCCAGACCAGTTTGGACAGCTATATCTCTAGGGGTATCTTTCATGTGGGGATTTACTGCAAACTATGCTTATTACCTAAAAAAAGTCAAAGGCCTTGATGGCTGGAACCCATTTGAAGGATTCAGCTTATATTAAATCAATAAGTTATCCGCTTATAACCTACCTCCAATCCCAATAGGATTTTATTCCATACAATAATGCTGCATGTAAAATGCAGCATTATAACAATAAATAAACTTGAAGATTATTTTAGATGCTTGTGAGTATCGAAATGCAGCATAAATACTCTACAAATTGACGGTGTTATAAATGAGGTATTTACAAGAATATCGTAACGGTATTCCGCCCATTCATAACCCAGCGTGCTTTAGAAAATATCGACGGCGACAATGCGGTATTTATTGTCATAGTGATATGAATATCTATTTTTTCATGCCACAGAACATCGCCAATAAATACATAAGTAAAGATGAACATTTATTATAACCTACTGTAAATAGCAATTCCTCAATGATGAAAGGACACAAATATGCCCTTCATCTATGATCAACCTCAAAAAGCATTAATAATATTAAACTAAAGATGAAAACCCTTGTACCTGTCGCCGAATAACCTCATCACCAATACGTGTTTTATAAGATAATGCAAGTGGTCTTAACATGAATGGTAGATCTTTGGTGACTTTATTACCTGCAACGCCAGTATTGCATTCCTGTACTTCTTTGTTACCGCTATATAGCAAAACACCTTGGAATAATTTTTTCTCTTCATTCGTCAACTTAGCGCCTGGCTTACTCAAACTATAACCTTGATGATAATTGATAGCTTCCCGCTTGATTTCTGCGTCCAGCATACCTGTTCTATCTTTACCACTTTTGCAATTCCAGCAAGGCACTGCACCAATTTCGTAAGCTAACATCGCGATACGTTGTGCTATTTTATAAGGCTCATTACCATCATAACGATATGATTTTTTCTTCCATATTTCCTTTATCTGCTGACATAACTCTTCTACTTTATGCCTATTACTAGCATGAGGATGTTCAGATAAATAGTGACCTACCCATCCCCCCACTTCATTATTAATAAGATAGTTACACCCTAATATTTGGGCTAAAGCGGTTTTATTTAAATTATCATTTTGGCTGATCACCTTCGGGATGGAAAATGCCAGTTCATTAACGCCAAAGTTGAATATCGCAATATCCAGTTTAACTTTAACTTCTTGGGCTTCGCCTTTCTCATTTTTGATATTCAGTTTGATAACGCCATCGTTATTTAACATCTTCCAAGCAGCAACTTGATCATCAAGCATCCCTTTCTCTTTACCTAAATATGTTAGTAAAGAGGTTGAAGCGATCCGCAATGTCACCTCTTCATGATTTAATGCTCTCTTATACAATTCAGGCTTTGCAAACAGCGCAGCCATCACGACCTCTTTTGCTCTATTTTTAGCGCCTTGTAGACGTGCGGCACTGCGCTCAGGAAGGGCGTAAGGCGATAATACTCCGTGGCGGATCCCACTAAATAAAGTGGATTGATTATTATCTTTAACCTCTGAAAGCCATAAATTAACAGCGTGGGTCGTCTCTTCTGCTGATTTCGAACAAATACCTTTCCCTTTATAGCTGTTGTCACAAAATATCTCGTGATTATCACCACAATATTTCATTTGAGATGCGGGAGTTAAGATAAATGAATATTGGCTATTTCCATAACTCAATGCTGTTTCTATTGTATGCCAATCTTTATTATTAAGATGCCTACTTAGCTCTTTTTGAAAAAGTTTCCCAACATCTTTTAAAGAGATTCTATTATTACTATTGAGCATTTCATGATGAATAATTTTAATTAATTTTTCTTCGAATTTTTTAGCCTGCAACAATTCCCTTGATTGAATTAGTCTGTTTGGTTCACACGTTAACTGCTTTAATTTATCCGATATTGTAGCTAACACTTCCGTGGATAAATCAACGTGTTTCAATATATTTTCTGCGGTACTGAGCAGCTCCTGCTGGAAACGAATAAGATCGCTTTTATTTTGAGTTACTTTAATGAGGTTATTTTTTCTCTCCACTGAACTTTGACCACGAGGTGGTGTTTTTATTGCCTCTCTAACAAGCTTTTGGCTTTTTATTGTGTTGTTAACTGAATCAATATTATAAGCAAATGTCTTACTTAACTGCTCCTGCCCGCTGGATGTGGCATGAGAAATTGATTGTTGGGGTTCATCTGACTTTATTATATAAAACACATGGCTTCTCCATTGAAATAAAAATACTATTCAATCGAGAAATACCTTATAAATATATAAAAAACCGATTGTTTATTTTATTCATCATCACAATTTAAAAATAAGCTCCATCAAATTATTTGAGAGAACTCAACAAAATCCCATCATTGTCTTTAGCCAAAAGCTTAGCTAGGCTTAAAAAAGATAAACGATTATACGATGGAGCATCAAATGCCAAATATTCAATCGGATCACCACAGCTTCTTTATCTTAGCGGATGATAAACAGACTCGTCTTGCTGAAATTACCTTTGTCTATACCGGAGACGAACTCGCTATTATTGACCATACCGTCGTTGATGAAAGCTTAAAAGGGCAAGGTATTGCCAAACAATTGGTCGCAAAAGTCGTTGAAAGAATGCGTTCTGAAAAGCGTAAAATTATTCCTCTTTGCCCATTCGCCAAAGCTATTTTTGATAAAACACCTGAATACCAAGATATTCGCCACTAACCTGTTTTATTGATAAGAGGTAAAAATGAGCATACCGACCCCGAAAAATAACCTAGATTTCCAGCACATTCATGCACGTATCAAAGATGTTGGTGGGATCCCTGTCGCAAGGGTATTACCAACAAAACAACGGCGTTTAATTGGTGCTTGGTGTTTTCTCGACCATGCGGGCCCGACTGTATTTAAAGGTGACTCTGCTGGTATGCGCGTCGCGCCTCACCCACATACTGCACTGCAAACCTTCACTTGGATGCTTGAAGGCGAAATTCTACATCGGGACAGTTTAGGCTACGAACAAGTGATCCGCCCGGGCCAAGTAAATTTAATGACCGCAGGTAAAGGAATTAGCCATTCCGAAGATACCTATGGAGAAAACCGCCATTTACATGCCGTACAACTATGGATAGCACTACCAGAAGCCGTGAAAGATATGCCCCCTCGCTTTGATCATTACCCTATTTTACCCAAATGGTCAGTTGGAGATATCGAATATCAATTACTCATTGGGGAGTATGATTCTTATAAAGCCCCCACATTATCGTTTTCTTCTTTATTAGGCTTAGATATCACCACCCGCAATAATCACTCATTATCACTAACGCTACGCCCTGAATTTGAATATGGCATTTTTGTTATCGAAGGGGATGCGATTATCGATTCACAGCGCAGTCATCACAATGAGTTGATCTATTTAGGCCAAGGCTTGTCGCAAGTCTCACTACAACTTTCAGCCAATAGCCACATTCTATTATTAGGTGGTGAGCCTCTGAATGAATCTGTTTTGATGTGGTGGAATTTTATTGGTCGCACAAAAGCTGAAATCACCGCAGCCGTTGCAGAATGGAACCAAGGTAGCCCTCGGTTTGGTAAAGTTATCAATGATGAACGTACGCCGACACCATCCCCCTTAATGCCATAAATATGCCAACCAAGTCGGTAAAAATGTTTATTCAATAAGTTTGATATTTGTATTGAAGTTATATCCATCAAAGATAATAAAAAGGTAGCCAATGAAGTTGCGCTACCTTTTTCTTTAAAACAAGTTAGCTCGCGGGAGTAAAGTAAATCGGAGAACCAGGACCTACGGGTAGTCCGAGTACAAATACCCAAATCACAAAGAACAGTGACCAGCCAATAAGGAAAATGATTGAATAAGGCAACATCATAGAGACCAATGTACCAATCCCGGCATCTTTCTTATATTTCACAACGATAGCCATAATTAAACCAAAATAACTCATCATTGGAGTAATAATATTGGTTACCGAGTCACCAATACGGTATGCCGCTTGGATTGTCTCTGGTGCATAACCCGCTAACATTAACATTGGCACAAAAATAGGTGCAGTCACCGCCCACTGAGCAGAAGCAGAGCCTATCATTAAGTTGATAAAGGCACAGATAATAATAAAGCCAATAAACAGCACACCACCATGTAAATCGATACTGTTTAAGAAATTGGCGCCTTTCACTGCGACCACTTGCCCGATATTTGTCCAACCAAAGAAGGCAACAAACTGTGCAGCAAAGAAAATAATAACTAAATATAATCCTAGAGTACTCATTGCGTTTGCCATGGCATCTACGATATCTTTATCAGAGCGCATGGTTTTAGCGACATAGCCATACACAATGCCTGGGATCGCAAAGAAGATAAAAATGAATACCACAATGGATTTTAAGAATGGTGAATTACTGACTAATCCGGTTTCTTGATTACGTAAAATACCATTTTCTGGCACGACCATAAGGGCAAGTATGGCGGCTAATCCCCAAAAGGTCACCGATGCCCAAAACAGCGCTTTTTTCTCAAGTGGGGTTACTTCAGCATCAGCACGTAATTTATCTTCATCTTCATCAACACCGCCACCTTGGTAAGGCCCTAATTGTGGTTCAACAATTTTTTCAGTGATGAAATAACCTAAAATAGTGATTAGGAATGTACTGGCAAACATAAAATACCAGTTCGCTTCTGCCCCGACTGTATAGGTTGGATCAATAATTTGCGCAGCCTGCTGGGTAATACCAGAAAGCAGTGGGTCGACAGTACCTAATAATAAGTTGGCAGAATACCCCCCCGAAACCCCTGCAAAGGCAGCGGCAAGACCTGCTAGCGGATGGCGACCAAGTGAATGGAAGATAATCGCAGCCAGTGGGATTAGTACTACATAGCCCAATTCGGCGGCAGTATTTGACATGATCCCCGCAAACACAATTGCCACTGTCGTTAGCTTACGCGGTGCTTTGATAACCACTAAACGCATCGCCGCAGATAAAAGCCCAGCTCGTTCGGCAATCCCAACCCCTAATAAGGCAACTAACACCGTGCCAAGAGGAGCAAAGCCCGTAAAGTTAGTAACAACATTAGAAAGGATTTTACGGATACCTTCAGCGTCTAATAGACTGACAACATGAATAACCCCATCCGCAGCACGCCCTTTTGCCCCTTCTGGACGTGGATCAGCAACGCTGACTCCAAAATATTGACCAATTGCTGAGGAGACCAATAAAATTGCAGTTAAAATAATGAATAAAATGACTGGGTGAGGTAAGGCATTGCCTAACCATTCCACCGTGCGTAACAAACGGCTCCCATCTTGTTTTTTTTGTTCCATATTTTCTCCTTATAAACAAGAGAAATGGACATTACACAATGTTTTGCCATTTAGCTATTTTCAAAAATATAACGCTGATTCAACAATTTATTTATTTTTAGATTGAAACCCCATCCCTATTAAAATTTAATCATAAAATATAGAATTAAAAGTCATCATGACTTAAATAAATAATTAATTTAACCTTTAAATAAAAAACACCGATAATTAATGAAAATGTGGTTCAGATAACAGTTTTTCACTATTTACTGAGTAATTTATTCTCTTTTTAAGCGTTAAATAGCCTGACTTTTGGTCTTTTTAGTAGAAAATCACCTCCAAATATCCGTATTCATGATTAGGTTTTCCCTACTAATTACACAAAGAATAATAAACCATGTAATATTTTTATTTCCCTATTTTAGCTATCTTTATGCCATCGCTGTTATAATCAGCTTATCCTTTTCAACTAAATAAACCATTATGTCTGTTATTGATGATTGGGCAGAACGCCATATTCAAGAAGCGTTAAATAAAGGTGAGCTAAAAAATCTGAAAGGCGAAGGACAACCGCTTTTACTTGATGACGATAGCCAAGTTCCACCTGAATTACGAGCGGGTTATCGTATTTTAAAAAACTCAGGGTATTTGCCCCCCGAATTACAGTACCGAAAAGATGCACTCACGTTGGTCGATATGCTAAAAGGGCTTGCTCATGATGATCCTAATTACCAGCCTCTAAGTAAGCAACTTTCTTTATTAGAGCTCAAACTTAAACAAGCGAATATCAATACTGATTTTTTACATGGTGAGTATGAAGCGCATATCCGCCAGCGTTTTAAACCTGAATAGATAACTTGATAGCTCCTGTTCGATATTCCATAGGAGTTTTACCATAGTATTGGCGGAATGCTTGGCTAAAAGCCGAGTGTGAATCATAGCCTACAGACAATGCAACTTGCTCGATTGAATTCGCCGTCATCAGCAAGCGGCAAGCCGCTTCCATGCGCCTTTGTACAAGTAATTGCATTGCGGTGAGTTGTGTCGCCGCTTTAATTTTCCGTTGTAGCGTACTTACTGACATACAAAACGCATTCGCCATATCTTGGCAACTGAGTGGAAGATGTAAGCGTGCATCAATCCATCGGGTCACCCCATCAATCCACTGCTCTTCAGGTTTCATTTGAGCAAGCAGCAATTTTGCAATGGTCGTATGTTGTTCGAGGGGTTGAGGAAACCGCTGCAACCAATTTAATAGCCCAATAGCAGCGGGAGTTAGCGAAAAAGACATTGCTTTGTCATCAAGTGCCCATGGAGACGTGCTTGGCATCTCTAAAACATAATTTTGGTTGCCTGATAGACCGCTAAATGCATGACTTACACCAGGTGCAATGACCACACCATTTCCCGCCGCTAATAGAAAATGCTGCCGATGCATATTAATTTCCATGCCCCCCGATAACGCAAAGACAACCTGCCATTGCTCATCGTGTTGATGAGAAATCACATCTTCGGAATATTGGCGATAATGTAATTCAGGCAATAACAAAAGCGCACTCCTCTTTACTGGTAATAGGAGGAGTATAGCCCTTTTAGGGGGAAAAATGCACTTGATCACTTAGGCAAGTAATGCCCCGTTAGGCAACGGTAGATTAAATTCAGCAAGTACTATCGCCCCTTTTTCATCCGGTGCACCTGTGATCAAAACCTCTGATTTAATACCGGCAATACGTTTAGGCTCAAAATTACAAACACATAAAACTCGTTTGCCGATCAGTTCCTCAAGGGTGTAATTTACAGTGATCTGTGCACTTGAGCGCTTCACACCTAATTCACCCAGATCGACGTCCATCACGTAGGCGGGTTTTTTAGCTTTACTGTTCACTTCTGCTTTAATAATTGTGCCAACGCGCATTTCAACACGAGTAAAATCATCCCATTCAATGAATTGCATAAACCTTACCTGAACTTAGTTATTAATAGACTTTTAGGCTAACACAAAATTGAAATAGGCTTTTATTGCTAAACACGCATTTTTTGTCGCCAAACTGTCATGGAAAATGATACAGATTGATTGGTCGATTTTATTTTAGTTATTCAGATAGTTATAAGTACTATAAACCGATAATAACCTGCCTGCTTTTGATTACCCACCATTTTTATATATCCAGAATTGGCTTTATAGAGTGATAAAGCGCTAAAATATATCAGCGAAGCATCCATTCACACTAGAGAAGGTTTAATTATGTCGAATCAATATAAAATTGGTGTCATCGTTGGCAGTCTACGCACAAACTCATACAACCGCCAAGTTGCAGAAGCCTTAGTGAAGCTTTTCCCTGATCATTTCACATTTAACTTTCTCGATATCAGTGAGCTTCCTTTATATAACCAAGATGCCGATAAACAGCTACCCAGCGTTGTCGCTAACTTTAAATCACAAATTGCCGAGTGTGATGGGATTATTTTTGTCACGCCTGAATACAACCGTTCAATCCCGGGTGTATTAAAGAATGCGATTGACCACGCATCGCGCCCTGCGGGGAATAATTCATGGAATGGTAAACCAGCAGGCATTTTAGGGGTATCAACAGGCAATATCAGTACTGCAATTGCGCAGCAGCACTTGCGTATCTGTCTAGCATCTTTAAATATGCCAACCATGAATCAACCTGAATGTTATTTGAAATGGTTTGAAGGTATGGTTGATGAACAACATAATTTTGCGCCGAAAAGCCAAGCATTTATTCAGGCGTGGGTGGATACTTATTGCCAGTTTGTTATCCGAAATGTTGCCAACTAATTGAGTGATATAAGAATAAACAACATCTACTTTTATCGGCTATAATCCGTATTAACAACAAAAAAGCACCGTAATTATGAAGTACTCCCATAACGTTGGGGGCTTCATTACGGTGCCTTTTGGTTTGATTAACGTCCTGCTTTTAACTTCTGGAAATACTCTTCATAAATAATGTTGGTATTGCCAACATCACTTTGCCATTCCCCTTTTTGCAATACCTCTTCACTTGGATAAAGAGACGGGTCATTAGCAATTTCCGGTGGTAGCATTTTCTTCGCTTCAAGGTTTGGCGTTGGGTAACCAATAGATTCGGCAACTTGTGCTGCAATATCAGGACGTAATAAGAAGTTGATCAACTTATGTGCCCCTTCAGGGTTTTTCGCATTGGCTGGAATAGCTAAGCTATCCATCCAGAAAATTCCCCCTTCTTTTGGCCAAATCACTTCAATCGGTAAACCTGCTTGGCGAGCAACAAAGGCTGAACCATTCCACAGCATGCCGACATCAACCTCACCTTCGATAAACGGCGTTGCTGGGTTATCAGAGTTAAATGCAAGGATATTTGGACGTAGTTTTTGTAACTCTTTATAAGCCTCTTCAATCTCTTTAGGATCGGTTGTGTTACCTGAATAACCGAGTTTTGTGAGTGCAACTTGGAATACTTCTCGTGCATCATCCATCATTAACAGGCTATTTTTATATTCAGGTTTCCAAAAATCGGCCCAAGAGGTGATTGAGCCTGGGTCAACGGCCTCACCATTAATACCGATCCCCGTCGCTCCCCAAATATAAGGAACGGAAAAATCATTTTGTGGATCGAACTCTTTATACAGTAAATTCGGATCTAGGTTTTTAAAATTACTTAGTTTTTGTTTATCGATTTTTTGTAGCATCCCCTCTTTACTCATTTTAGAAATAAAATAAGTAGAAGGAACGACCAAATCATAAGCCCCTTCTTTATAGGTCTTAAGCTTGGTGTACATACTTTCATTTGATTCGTAGGTGGAGTAAATCACCTTGATCCCAGTTTCTTTAGTAAATTGCTCTAATAAACCGGGGGGAACATATTCTGTCCAGTTATAGAAATACAGTACGTCTTTATTTTCGTCTGCGGCGGTTGCCGTGCCAATACTTGCAGCCATTAAGCCAGCCGCTAGTAGATAGGACCATTTTTTCATTACTGAGCATCCCTCAACAAAGTGTTTTCTTATACTCGCCATATTTCAAGTGACCATTAATGACTTTATTTAGCCGCTAATCGCTTGAATTATCTTGCGTATATATATCGTATAAGCTCATCTAGAGCTCACCCTCTTCGCCAAATGGCATTAAGTATGCGAGCTACCGAACCCAATAGCTCGCGACATTTACAACACAAAAAATTATTTGAGCTATTTCGAAAACTTATCTCTCATCACCCACTGGCTCAAACAGACTAATACTAGCGACATGATCAACAATACAGTCGCCAATGCGTTAACCTCTGGGGAAACGCCCACTTTTACCATCGAGTAGATTTTTAGCGGTAAAATTTCATAGCTAGGGCCTGTAACGAAGGAGGAGACCACAACGTCATCCATCGATAAGGTAAAGCTTAATAGCCAGCCTGCCACGACCGCAGGAAACGCTAACGGCAGGATAATTTTACGTAAAATAGTAAACTCACCCGCACCAAGGTCACGCGCTGCCTCTAGCATTTTCACATCAAAATCTTTCAGCCTCGCATAGACGGTAACCACCACGAAAGGTAGACAAAAAGTAATGTGTGAAAACAGTAGCGACCAAAAACCAAGCGAAACCCCTAAAAGCATAAACAATACCAGTAGAGAAATGGCCATAACGATATCCGGCGACATCATCACAACAAATAACATACCACCGACAAAGGGTTTCCCTCTAAAACGATAACGAAACAGTGCAACTGCCGTTAACGTACCGATAATTGTCGCAAACGTGGCAGAAATAATCGCCATCGTTAATGAATGTCCTGCCGCTTGCAACAAACTATCGTTGTTGATTAACAGCTCATACCATTTGGTTGAAAAACCTTGCCAACTGATCCCAAAACGCGATTCATTGAACGAGTTCACAATCAAAATGATAATTGGAATATAAAGATAAGCGTAGACGATGGCCATAAAGCCACCTCGTAACGTGCGACCGATCATTCTTCATATGCCTTTTTATTCAATAGCTTAGCAGCTCGGTAATACACATACAGCAACAGCCCCATCATCACCGTTAAGAAGATGCTGGTTGCCGCACCAAACGGCCAATCGCGAATATTTAGGAACTGGCTCTTAATAACGTTCCCTATCAAGAGGTTTTTCGCTCCCCCCATCAGATCCGCAACATAGAACAGCCCCATCGCTGGCAGTAAAACAAGTAAGCAGCCGGCGATAATCCCAGGCATAGTCAATGGAATAATTATCTTCACAAATGTCTGGAGTTTGTTAGCACCGAGATCTCTTGCGGCTTCTAAGTAAGACTTATCCAACTTTTCAATACTGGAATAAAGCGGCATGACCATAAAGGGTAATAAAATATAGATAAGCCCTAACACAACCGCTTCAGGTGTATACATCAGACGTATCGGCTTATCGATAAGCCCTATCCACAGCAAGAAATCATTCAAGTACCCTTTCGTACTCAAAAACACTTTTAGCCCATAAATGCGAATTAAAGAGTTAGTCCAGAAAGGCACTATCAACAAAAAGAGCATTAAAGGCTGTAGGCGTTTAGGTAATTTCGCCAAAATAAAGGCAAAAGGATAACCGATAACTAAGCAGAAGAAAGTGGCGATCAGCGCCATATTCAACGAGTGGAGCATCACCTCAGCATACATGGGATCAGACAAACGGATGTAGTTATCCCATGTAAAGATCATATCAACAAGATTGGTATCACTGCGTGTTAAAAAGCTCGTACCAATGATCATGATGTTAGGCAAAAATACAAAGAGTAATAGCCATGCCACCACGCCCGTGATAATGACATTTTGTAAGATCTTGTGTTTACGCCTGATCATCCAGTACCACCTCCCAGCTTTCAACCCAAGTTACAGCAACTTTTTGGTTTAAGGAGTGGTCTACATCTGGGTCATCTTCATTGAAGAATTCGCTGACCATGATGATTTTGCCATCTTCCATCTCTACCACAGAATCTAACGTCATTCCCTTATAGTTACGTTCACGCACATAACCGATTAAACCGGGATAGTTTTCTGCATCGTTCACCTCTTCTACGCGCAAATCTTCCGGGCGTAATAAAACATGAACCGATTGGCCTTCTTGGACAGGTAAAGTGGTAAAAATGTCACATTCATGCCCTTCAACATTGGCACGAATACGTTGTTCATCAATGCGATATAAGACTTTTGCATCAAAAATATTGATTTCACCAATAAATTGAGCCACAAAGAGGTTTTTAGGCTCTTCGTAAATTTCACGCGGCGAGCCATCTTGCTCAATTTTGCCTTCACGCATAACAATAATACGATCTGACATTGCAAGGGCTTCTTCTTGATCATGGGTAACGAAAATAAAGGTGATCCCCAATTTACGTTGCAGCGCTTTTAGCTCATTTTGCATCTGCTTACGTAGCTTATAATCAAGTGCGGATAAAGACTCATCCAGCAAAAGGACTTTTGGACGATTAACGACGGCACGGGCGATCGCAACGCGCTGTTGCTGCCCACCAGAGAGTTGATTTGGTCGACGTTGTGCAAAATCCTCCAACTGCACCATACGCAATGCTTGATCAACTCGCTTTTGGATCTCGTCAGCAGGGGTTTTCTGCATACGCAAACCAAAAGCAACGTTTTCAAAAACGGTCATATGCGGGAACAGAGCGTAGCTTTGGAATACCGTATTCACAAAACGCTGCTCAGCAGGGATATCTGTAATATCCTGACCATCAAGAATAATTTTGCCTTCATCAACATCTTCTAGGCCGGCAATTAAACGTAGAACCGTTGTTTTGCCACAGCCAGAAGGGCCTAAAATGGTCAAAAACTCACCATTTTGGATGGTTAAGTCAAGCTCGGATATAATTTGTTTGCCATCGAAAGCTTTATTAAGTGCTTTCAATTCGACGAGTGGTGTCAGAGAGGTTGTCTCAGTCATTTATGCTACACTCTATCCCTATGAATAATGCAGATAGAACCGCTACCGTTAAAGACTGTGTAAGCTTATCGGAGATTTACTCTTCATACTTCCCCAGCAAAGCCCAAAACCAGTAGCGCCATTTAAATTTCATTAAGTGGTGCATGATAAACACTGTTTGTGTAAATTGAAAGCCATTTTCAGTACTTTGTTTGCATTTCATTATGAAAACGCAATGAAAGAATTCCCTTTGTCATAAAAACAAGCCACTTAACCATAGTTACACTAAGCAATAAGCCATTGTAAAACAACATAAAGCCACACTTAAGTTAGCTTTTCATTGTTCATAACAGAAAGCAACAAAGTATTTGTTATAGTTCAATAAAATATAGGCTAGAACAATCGAAAACATCCAAACATTAAAAATAAAACTGATATCGATTTGGTCATATTCTCATGCCATTTTTACAACTGAATGTCAAAAATAGATAGCCGATAATATTCATCACATATAACCAAAATAAACCGATGTTTATTATTCTGTGACCTTCGGCAAGTTTCTAACTTAAATCAAATGTAATATCGATAATATTAATCGAAATCATATTATTCACCACATCTCGTTGAATATAATCATCTTATCAAGATAGACACGCGATATTTATTATTTCTAATGTGTGCTTATTTTGGTCTTTAACAATTTATATAACGCTGAGGGCCGCTTTAAAGTGCATCTATAAAAATAAATATGCCCTCACTGAATCTATTAACGATATTCCATTGAATTGATATGTGAGTGAACAACATGCCTAATAAAGAGTTTTTCTACCAACCCCTTTATCCTTTATCTGAGGATAAGACTGAATATTACCAATTAACGGATAAATATGTTTCTGTAGAATCCTTCGCAGGTAAGGATATATTAAAAATTGAGCCAGAGGCATTAACCGTGCTTGCCCAACAGGCTATTCATGATTCTCAATTTTTCCTAAGAACTGCACACCAAAAACAAGTTGCCGCCATCTTGTCTGATCCTGAAGCGAGTGAAAATGACAAATACGTGGCTTTACAACTCTTACGTAACGCTGAAATCTCAGCGAAAGGTATTTTGCCAAACTGCCAAGATACTGGCACAACGACGATTGTTGCTAAAAAAGGCCAACAGGTTTGGACTGACTGTAATGATGCCGAGCTATTATCTCGTGGTGTTTATCATGTTTTCCGCCAAGAAAACTTACGCTTTTCACAAAATGCCGCCTTAGATATGTATACAGAAGTCAATACAGGTACTAACTTACCTGCTCAAATTGATATTTTTGCTACCGAGGGGGATGAATACCATTTCTTGTTTGTTAATAAAGGCGCAGGATCAGCCAATAAATCGGCACTATTTCAAGAAACCAAAACGATTTTAGAACCAAACAAGTTAACAGCATTTCTTATCGAAAAAATGAAGGCATTAGGAACCACTGCTTGCCCTCCATACCATATCGCCTTTGTGATTGGTGGTACTTCAGCAGAAGCAACATTAAAAGCAGCCAAGCTTGCTTCAACGAAATATTATGACAATCTGCCTACATCCGGTAATGAACACGGCCAAGCATTTCGAGACATTGAATTAGAAAACACCCTACTTGAAGCAACTCGTCATTTTGGTTTTGGTGCACAATTTGGTGGTAAATATTTTGCGCATGATGTCAGAGTCATACGCTTACCTCGTCATGGAGGCTCCTGCCCAATTGGCTTGGCCATTTCATGTTCTTCTGACCGTAATATCAAAGCCAAAATCAATAAACAGGGTTTATGGATTGAAAAAATGGAGCAGAACCCAGCCCAATATATCCCTGAATCTTTACGCCAACATAATGAAGCTAAAGTGGTTCACATCGACCTCAATCAACCGATGAAAGCTATCTTAGCAGAGCTCAGTAAGCACCCTGTTTCAACCCGTGTTTCACTCAGCGGCCCACTCATTATTGCTCGTGACATTGCCCATATGAAACTGAAAGAGCGCTTAGATAAGGGTGAGGAACTACCACAATATTTTAAAGATCATATGGTTTATTACGCGGGTCCTGCTAAAAAACCAGAAAGTAAAGTTTCTGGCTCTTTAGGCCCCACAACGGCGAATCGCATGGATCCGTATGTTGATTTATTCCAATCCCACGGTGGTAGCATGCTCATGCTGGCAAAAGGTAATCGCACCCAAGTGGTTACTGATGCTTGCAAAAAATACGGAGGATTCTATTTAGGCAGTATTGGTGGTTCAGCAGCAATTTTAGCGCAAGAGTATGTAAAAAGTTTAAGTTGCCTTGAATACCCTGAATTGGGAATGGAAGCCGTCTGGAAAATGGAAGTTGAAGGATTGCCAGCCTTTATTTTAGTTGATGATAAAGGCAATAATTTCTTCGAACAGGTACAAGACCAAACATGTAAAAAGTGTATTAAATAATCAAAAAAATAACGGCGACCTACTCTATGGTCGCCGTTTTTGATGCGATAAATAAACAGGTATCGTCGCTAATAATAATTTATTCGTACAACTGTTGAGGCATTAAATTTCCCCGTATTTACTGTTGGCGCAACTTTTTTAATTGATGCTGTATAATTACGTGTTACTGAAGTGCTGCCTGTCGCTAACGTACCGAAAAACTGGAAATAGTTGAACTTCATTCGATTATTTTTATCGTCAAAGAGCGTTAAGTTTGTACCATTTTTCAAGTCAATCGCATATTCTCCATTAAGCTGTTCAGTCGTTTCAAAATTAATATTCATTGAGAAATTATCTAAACAACCTCTTTTCACCGCTTGTACTTGGAATTGTTTTTTAAATTCTTTCCCTTGGTTAAGATCCGTTACCATTAATTGCCCAAAATCAATTTGTTGTGATTCTGGAAACACTTTAATATCGGCTCCGCATTTCAAAAAACGGATCCCACGTAATCCTGAAATTGAATATCTTAGGTTTTTAGCTCCAGGCGTAGTATTAATCCCCCCACTGCCATCAAATTGGAAAACCGTAAATTGGTTATCCCCATTATAATTCCCCGATGGTGGAACGACCCCCGTCACTTTAATATACAGGGTGAAAGTCACAGTGACCGTCACACTTTGGCCTTTACGAATAGGATTTGTGCCTAAATTGACACGCTGCTGATTTCTTTCTAACTGTTCCCCCTTGTAATTCGCCCCCAACAATAGCCCTGCACCAATCTTTTGGGAGGTCGGGTTAAAATACATATGAACAACGTCAACCGCGTTACCTAATACGTTATTGCAATAAACGGTCACCGTCATTGGGTCTGATTGCCAGATAATAGTATTTGCTGGTGTATCTGCTGGAATGGCTAATTGTCCAACAGGAACCGGAGGTTTAATAACATCACCTGTACCATATTCCACGCAATCTAATGCAAATGCTTTTGTGCTAAAAAATACCAATAACAATAAAAGCGATAATCCACTGTGCTTAATAAATCTGTGTATCATGAGTTATACACCTTATTAAAGATAGGCAATGCTCAACATAATTTGTGCTTTGATATTACCTATGGTTAAGTCTTTCCGAGGAAGGTAGCTTTCTAACATTGAGTAAAGTGTAATTTGCTGATTATCATCGAAATAAATAGAGTAATTGCGATATTCTCCATTAGGTACAATATTGCCATTTTTATCCATTAATCGGATGCCATATCCTTCTAATATCGTCTTGCCGCCAAATAAATCACGGTCTGAGCTTTTTGTTGGCTCAGAAATAAACATTAGCCGAACAACCGGTTTTCTATCATCACGATTAAAAGAGGGAAAAATGCAATCATCAAATTTTAACTTGATCTCTTGCTTAGGGCTTCTATCCCCTATTTCATTAAAGAAATTCAGAGAAATTGGTCCTAAATCAATATTTTGATCCAATGAAGAAAAACTGATCTTACAAGGCAATGAAATGACTTGCCCCGTAAAATTAAGATCGCCCTTCATCATGCTGCTATCGGCATAAACCCAGCTACTTAGCAGCAAAGAAATACAAAGGCTTATTGATATATAACAATTTCTCATTGCCAGCACCTATTTACTTTCGTTAGCCAACTGACAAACAGACGCAGCACATTGGTAAGTCAACATTTTCATACCACCATAATCATCCATATAACCTGTATATAATTGCTTAAATGGCGTTGTAGGAACTGTGACACTTTCCTTTGACATTGGAGCAATCATAACGCTTTCAAAATCAGGAAAATTATTGGTCGTGTTGCTACTTAAATACCCCAAAGTCACATAATATTTAGTTGGGTTTTCAATCAATAAACGGTTACCGGAATGAGTATATTTCAATTCTTTCGCCCAAACTTTATCGCTATTATTTTCAATTTGAGCTGGTCGATAGAACATTTTTAAGCGACTTTGAATTGCAATTTGCACCACGTTTTCTTTATTTGAAACTGGCGGGATCTCTCGGACATTCAGATAAAATAGCGATTCTCTGTCTTGGGGCAATTTATCTATTGCCTCCGTCTTAATAATTTTTATTTGGTTTTTCGTATTTGGCTCAACTCGCTGCATCGGAGGCAGCACCGTAAAAGGCTCTGCAATCTTATTTCCCTTATCATCTTCCATCCATGACTGAGCAAGATAAGGTAATGTTTTACTTTGGTTATTAATAACTAAACTGACTGATTTATCCTGACCGGGAAAAATGATCCGTGTGCGATCGATATTGATTGCAGCAAATGCGGTTTGCACACTGATAAACACGAATGAAAGGCAAACAGTGCCTTTATATAATTTATTCATAACAATTTCCTTTAAAGGCAGGGGATCAAAACTTTACTTTGTTCTTTTCCAGAAAAATTGGTAAAACTTAATTGGCATTGTTCATTTCCACCCGCCCACTTAACGGTATATTTCTCAGTAGGAGTAATCCCTGTTAAATACACAATCCCATTATCAGCAATAATGCCGACCTCTCTCCCTGAGTTGGCTTCTATAACACTGGTGCCTAATGGCGGATATTTCCCATTTCCCATACGAATAATGGCTAATATACGTTTTCCCTGATTGGCTCGAATGGTTTGATAACCTATCGCGCCCTCCGTCAAAGTCTTACCAATAATGTTGTCGTTGACATCAACATCATCAGGTAACGTATTCATATCGATATACACATCTGAATTAGAGAAACTATTTAAATTAGTCGCGACACCGATACCAAAGCGATTAGTCACTGACTGGCCATTATCAATAGAAATTCCTGCAACATCACCACTATCAATGACTACCCGAGGTTCATTACTAGTACCATTACGATGAAGCGCCGCACCATATTTCGTGGCCGTCATGGAGCCGTACCAACTTCCGCCGAAGGCTCGATAAGCATTCACATTTTCAGTCGCATTGAGATTTAATACACCATAAGCCGATGAGTACTGATAACTACCACTGATACTAGGCTCCATTCGGCCAAGTTGACGTTTATCGCCCCCAGCACGTAAACTCCAATAGTTGTTGTTAATGTTTTCACTGTAATACGCGACTGATTGATTTAACTCTTTGCCATCATTCGCATATTGCAGGTCATAACTGATAGAGGCGCCACTTTCTAGCGGAATAGAGAGTGATAAATACGCTTGGTTATCATCCGTTTCTTGGTACTTTATTTTATTTAATGACAATGTTGCTGACATATTTCTGATATTACCAAGGTTAAATATTTTGCTCAGACTCATGCCAAATGTCGTGGTTGATTCACTATTCCAAAATTGGTGGTGAGACGCATTAAGATATAAGGTGGCATCCAATAAACTGATATATTGGTTAAAGGATGCGGTATACACATTTTTATCTCGCCTAAAATCCAACATGCCGTTTGCAGCATCGATGTATTGCGGCATAGTTAAAAATGCTTTATCCGAGAACTTATAACCCGCAAAGGTGATCTGTGAGTTAGTGGATTCAAATCGTTTAGAATAATTTAAGCGGTAGCTATTTCCTGAATAAGTCCCCAAATTATTTAACTTCGCCTTAGCGCGTGTAATATCAAATGAAAGAGCGCCGAACTGGTTCATGTTTTGCCCAATACCAACGTTAATGGCTTGATATTCGTTGTTATTAAGCGTGGCAATCACTCCCCCGAATAAGGATGTACGACTAAAAAGGCCATAAGAGGCTTCACCTGCAATAAACCGCGGTTTAGTACGTTGTGAACGGCCAAATGGGCTAGATTCCCCCACTGAAAGCTTATATAAAAATTGCCCCTGCCGCGTTAAAAAAGGCAGCGATGCCGCGGTGACTTGATACTGTGTTTGGCTGCCATCTTCCTCTTGAATGGTGACATCTAACGTACCTTGTACCGCCTCGGTGATGTCCTGAATATTAAAAGGCCCTGGTGCAACACGAGCTTGTTTAATCACACGCCCATTTTGAGTAATAGTGACCATTGCATTCGTTTTGGCAATTCCTGAAATTTGTGGCGCATAACCACGCATCGAAGGGGGTAACATGCGAGTATCACTAAAAATCGACGCGCCAACAAAACGAAAACTGTCAAAGAGCTCCGTTCTTAAATATGACTCTCCTAATAAAATTTTTGCCCCTAATTCAGGGAAGGCTCTAAAGGCATAAAATTGCGTCCAATCAAATCGTTGGTTTGTTTTACCTTGTGAGCGATTATATTGATATTGATAGTCAGCACGGAAACGCCACGCACCTAAATTCCCCCCCGTTGTTCCGTTGCTACTGGCGCTAAAGGTTTCATTGCTATTTTTTGGCGCAGAATAGTTAGTAAATAGATTGTAGTCTATTAATAAACCTGCAATTCCATTATCCCATTGCGATGGTGGCACCCAGTAAGGGTCATCATATTCCAACCAAGCTTGAGGGATTGAAAATAGAATATTTTGGTTTGCTTTATCGAAAACATAATTTATGTTCATTGATTTAGGCAATTCAATACACTGATTACGCTTATCCTGTAATATTTTATTCCTAATGCTCGTTTTTAAGGAAAAAAGCTCTATCATTTCAGGCGTAATACAGAGTGCTGAAGTGTCTTTATTAACTTCAATAAACTTAATGAAATATTGTCCCGATAACTTACGACCATTTAATGTAATGTCTGTAAGATATTCACCTGCAGGTACAAAATCTGGATTGGAAAATTGACTGAGATCGATGTTGTCTCTATCTTTTGCATCAATAATATTCATATTAAACTCTATTGCATTAGATACACTTGATACCGACAGTGTAAGAAAAATAGAGAATAATAATTTATTCATATTTGGTTGAAGCGACAAAAACATGATAATCCCAGTCAAATAGATAAACTAATCAAAACAAGGGGAAAAGCAACAGGCAAATAAATGCCTGTTACTGATATGTACTCAAAATAATTCACATTTTATCTAAATAACAAACGGAATAGCTTTTACCACTATCAAGAGTAATAAAACTCATTAAGCCATTACATTCTTAATAAATAATAAAATAACTTTAAGTATAATGTGAAAATTTATAGGTAATTTAAGGCGTAAGTTGCTTGAGAAATAATACTACCTGTTTCTACCTTATTACCATTTGCTTCAACGCGTGCGCTAAATGTTAATTTATTCGCACCATTCACCAGTGGCATTTCAACGCTGGTATCCCCAACTTTCATGACTGCACCGTCTGCGTTAATTAGGCGAACGCCAACACCTTTCGATGTTCCCGTGTTAGCCAATAAATCCTTTTTCGTGGTATCTGGAGTACCAGAGAATGTCACTTTCACTTTACTGACCGCAGGGAAAAGCACTTTGTCGTCTGCACCCGTCACCGCAGCCAGATCACAATTCTCTAATGCAATAGTGTACTGAACGCTTTGGCTAAATTTATTGCCCGTTTCTAATACTTTATTCGCGACTTGACCTAAATCGACATTAACTGTTCCATCGCCAGGTAAACTGCACGGTGCATTAATGACTTTACCTGTAAAGTTAATGACACCACTTCCTTGGTCAATACGCGAATTCAGATAATAAGTGCAACGCTCGGTCATGTTAGATGGAAGGACGGTTAGCTACTGATAAGCTATCCTGCTCTTCCGACCAAAGATGAGCGAGTAAGTATGAAGTATCAGCAACTAACCGAAGGACAACGATACCAGATATCGATACTGCGTGAGGATAATTTATCCTGCCATGAGATAGGTATCCGTATCGGTGTAAGCAAGTCCACGGTCTCCCGTGAACTGAGGCGTAACACTTCAGATACTGGTTATAACCCACAACAGGCACACCAGAAGTGCTGTGATAGGCGGCTGTCATCTGCCAAAAGGACAATTCCTCAGCAGACCATAGATTTCGTGATATTTGCTCTGGAGTGGAAGTGGAGTCCTGAGCAAATAAGTGCAATTGGCAGCATTATTGGTCTTAGCGTCAGCCATGAATGGATTTACCAGTATATCTATGCGGATAAGCGTAGCGGTGGCGAGTTGTACAGGCATCTTAGGCAGGGCAAACGGCGATATCGTAAGGGCTACGGGCAGAAACGAGGGCGCATCCCTGATGCGGTATCCATTGAGCTACGGCCGTCAGTCGTCGATGACCGTAGCCGTCTGGGGGACTGGGAGGCCGATTTGGTGCAGGGTAAACAGGGCACTGGTGCTATCGTGACACTGGCAGAACGCAAAAGCCGTATTTACCTGACAAAAAAGGTGTTTTCAAAGGATGCGGTGGAAGTCAGTAAGGCCATTATCTCACTGCTGAGTGAGTATCAGGATGTATGTCACACAATAACGTTCGATAACGGTCTAGAGTTTAGTGAGCACAAGGCGATAGCAGAAGCACTGAACGCAGATACGTACTTTGCCCATCCGTATGCCTCGCATGAGCGTGGGCTGAACGAGAATACGAATGGGTTGTTAAGACAGTTTATCCCGAAAGGAACAGACCTGCGGACAGTGACAGAAGAAGACTTACAACGCTATCAGGGAGCGTTGAACAGCAGGCCACGCAAGTGTCTGGGGTTCAGACAACCTTCGGTGGTGTTTGCGGAGCTAAGAAAGGCGGCTTAGCGTTGCACTTCGGACTTGAATCCGCCGTTTAAAGCTATTTGTGAATATTTTTATATTAGCTATCGTTAAATAAGCGTGATTGATAGGGAGTTTTTAACAATAGGCGAGCATGGTTTAAAAACCATTTATGTATTTCCCCCAGACATTAAACAATCATGGCTGAGGGATTTTTTTATTCATCTGATTAACTGAGTGCAACTCGAACCCCGAAAGCAATAAGTACAACGCCAAGCACTTTATCGACATATTTTTGTACTTTAGCTAACCCTTTTCTTACAGGAGCACTCTGGATCAAACACACCAGCAGTGGCCAGTAAATAGCAGCAAGCCCCCAAATGATAAAGGCGATCCACAGCTTTTCACCAAACGTCGAATCAACACTTAAAACTTGAGTAAAAACAGCAAGAAAGAACAATGTTGCTTTAGGGTTTAAAACATTACAAAGGAAACCTTGCATAAATGCTTTTTTGAAAGTGACGATTTCGTGTTGTGTATTGTTGAGGTCTAGGTTTTGTCCTTTATTTGGCATCAAACTTTTAACACCAATCCAAATCAGATAAGCCGCTCCTGCGTATTTTAATACGTTAAATAACCAAGGTGTGGTGGTGATAAGAACCGCAAGCCCAGCGACACAATAAGTCATATGTAGGGCAACCGCACAAATGACGCCCATTGCAGTCATGAGCGCTGCTGAACGCTGATAGCGCGCTGAGTTTTTAACGATAAGAAAAAAGTCTGGCCCGGGGGAAAGCATGCCTAATGTGGCGATAGTGGCAATTAAAAGGGAGGTCTCGTACATTTGCACTCTCTATATTGATTTTATTTTTAATGTTATTTTTAGTCGGCTTTATCACTAACTGAGTATAAATTAATAATCACTTTTTAAGGAAGATTAAATTTAGTCGACGAAGCATTTCTGTTTACGTATAGTGAGCACAAATTTGTATATTAGCCTCTAAGGTGACTCAATGAATATTAGTTTAATCGCAGCGATGGCGATTGATCAGGTTATCGGCATGGAAAAAGCGATGCCTTGGCATTTACCCGGTGATCTTGCTTGGTTTAAACGTAATACGTTAAATAAGCCAGTCATAATGGGTCGAGTGACTTACGAATCAATTGGTCGTCCGCTTCCACAGCGCGTCAACATTGTATTAAGTAGTAAGCCGGGTTCGGATAAAAATGTTATCTGGGTCTCCTCCGTAGAAGAAGCATTGGCGGCGGCTAAGCAAACCAAGACAGGCTCTGACGATGATGAAGTCATTGTGATTGGAGGCGGAAAAGTTTACCAACAGTTTTTACCTCTGGCGAATAAGCTGTATTTAACTCACGTGGATGCAGAAGTGATTGGCGACACTCATTTCCCAATTTACGAGCCAGATGAGTGGGATTCTATTTTCACCGAGTACCATGAGGCGGATGAGAACAATTCACATGGTTATTGTTTTGAGATTTTAACCAAAAGAATTTAATAGCGTCGTAATTTTAAAAACGGAGCGTATTGCTCCGTTTTTGCTTATTAATATATGAAAGCAGCGAATTAAATCACTATTCAAAAATAAATCTAATGAATTTATTACTACTATTCAGTTTAAATTAAAAAGAATAGCTTTTAAGTTATGTCTATTTAAGGGAAATAAACATAACTTAATGATTAATCTTTACGGCGTTTTTGGTGTGATTTTTGGTGGTAATACTGTTTTGCTTCCCAATGGAACAGCGTCAATTCTCCCCCCCAGCAACAACCAGTATCTAGCCCATACACATTTTCTGGCGTATGTTTCCCTTCCAAAGACGCCCAATGACCAAAAAAGATAGAATAGCCTTCAGGGAGTTTATTGGGCAGTGCAAACCAAGGTTTAAGGGGAGAAGGGGCTTTGGCTGGACTTTCCTTACAAATCATCTCCAGTTGACCATGAGGGAAACAGTAGCGCATTCGTGTTAATGCATTTGTACTAAAGCGTAAACGCGGTAGCCCCATTAAACTCTCAGACCAATTATTTGGCATGTCGCCATACATAGAATCAATGAATAGCGGATAAGCATCGCTTGATAAAACCGATTCTACTTCCCGTGCGCACATGCGTGCTGTCGGCAGATCCCACTGTGGTGTGATCCCAGCGTGAGCCATGATGATCTTTTTCTCTTCATCGACCTGTAGCAGCGGTTGGCGGCGTAACCAATTGATTAATTCATCAGCGTCGGGCGCATTGAGTAGCTCATCGAGATGATCTTTCGGTTTATTCCGGCTGATTTTGCAGTAAATACCTAATAAGTGCAGATCGTGGTTACCTAGCACTATGCGTACGGAATCACCGAGGCTTTTGACATAGCGAAGGACCTGTAATGAGTCAGGCCCTCGGGCAACCAGATCGCCAGTGAGCCACAAAGTATCTTTTTGCGGCTCAAAATTCACTTGTTCGAGTAATGCACGCAATTCGCGATAGCAGCCGTGTACATCACCAATAAGATATGTCGACATAATTAATTAATCAAAGTAGGTAAAGCAAGGCGGAATGGAGGAATATCCACATGAATGTGTTCTCCTCGGCTGTTTAACATGACGTAATAACCTTCCATTGTACCCATGGGAGTTTCTAATATTGCTCCACTGGTATAACGGTATACCGCACCGGGCTGGATGATTGGTTGTTCACCGACAACGCCTTCGCCTTGAACTTCAGTTTTATGACCATCACTGTTAGTAATGAGCCAATAGCGGCTCATTAACTGTAGTGGCTCTCGGCCTAAGTTACGGATAGATATGGTATAGGCAAATACATATCGTCCTATTTCAGGTTGAGACTGGCTGACGATATAGACACTCTGTACTTGGATGCTAACATTAGGTTCGTTAAGCATAGTGCCTCCTTTTCGATACTTATTCAGACAAACTTGCTAGGTAGTTCGCCATTTTGCAATAAGCTTCAACGGAAATATTTTCAGCGCGAGTACCGGGATCAATGCCTAGCTCTGTGAGCTGCTCAACATTGAGTAAATCCCCCAAACTATTGCGGATCGTCTTACGACGCTGGTTAAATGCTTGTGTGGTAATACGACTGAGCATTTTAATATCTTTCAGCGGGTAAGGGTTCTCGCGATGAGGTATAAGCCTAACAACCGCAGAATCAACTTTTGGTGGCGGTGCAAAGGCCGTTGGTGGCACTTCTAACACCGGAACAACTTGGCAGTAATATTGCGCCATAACGCTTAAACGGCCGTAGGCTTTACTCCCAGGACCTGCAACTAGGCGGTTTACAACCTCTTTTTGCAGCATAAAGTTCATGTCAGCAATAGAGTTTGTAAAGGTAAATAGGTGGAACATTAGCGGGGTCGAGATATTATAAGGCAGGTTACCAAAAACACGTAAAGGTTGCCCTGCCTGCTTCGCTAATTCACCGAAATCCACTGTCATGGCATCTTGCTGGATAATTGTAAGCTTATCTTTTAACTGTGGGTGAACATGCAAGCGCGCAGCGAGATCACGGTCTAGCTCAACAACCGTCATCTTATCCATTCTACTACCAACAGGTTCTGTCAGTGCGCCAAGACCGGGGCCAATCTCGACGATAGCTTGCCCTGGTTGTGGATGTATTGCATCTACAATACTGTCGATAATAAATTGGTCAGTTAAAAAGTTCTGCCCGAAACGTTTGCGGGCAAGATGCCCCTGATGGACTCGATTATTCATGAATTCTTATATGTCATTTGGATAGCTAACTTCAATGCGGTAATAAAGCTGCCCGCATCGGCACGACCCGTACCTGCTAACTCTAGCGCAGTGCCATGGTCAACAGAAGTACGAATGAAAGGCAGACCCAGCGTAATGTTCACGGCTCTACCAAAACCTTGGTATTTTAACACAGGAAGACCCTGATCGTGATACATTGCGAGTACGGCATCCGCATCTTCTAAATATTTAGGCTGAAATAGGGTATCAGCGGGCAGCGGCCCGATGAGATTCATACCTTCAGCACGAAGACTCTCAAGTGTTGGGATAATGGTTTCTATCTCTTCCATTCCCATATGTCCTCCTTCACCCGCGTGCGGGTTTAGGCCACAGACATAGATATTTGGTGTATCAATCGCAAATTTTGTACGTAAATCGTGATTTAAGATTGTAATCACTTCCCGTAGACTTTGTTGAGTGATTGCCGCTGAAACATCTTTTAAGGGTAAGTGGGTCGTGGCGAGAGCCACACGTAACTCTTCTGTGGCTAACATCATCACCACACGGTGACAATGGCTCCTATCGGCAAAAAATTCAGTATGCCCGCTAAATGGAACCCCCGCATCATTAATCACCCCTTTGTGGACAGGGCCAGTCACAATGGCAGAAAATTCTCCACTTAGGCAACCATCACAGGCTCTTGCTAATGTTTCAGTAACATACTTCCCATTGGCAATGTTTAGCACACCGGCTTGCGCTGGTGCTTTCAAATTGACGGGAAGGATAGACAGAGTTCCCGGTACTTGGGCGTCATGTTCATTACCTGATTGATAGTTTTTTAATGACAGTGGCAGGTTGAGTTGTTTGGCTCGAGCGAGTAGTAATTCAGGATCAGCACACGCAACAAGCTCAACAGGCCAAAACTCTTGGGCAAGTTGAATAAGTAGATCTGGGCCTACCCCGGCAGGCTCGCCGGGGGTTATTACGATTGGTTTATTGAGATTTTTCGTCATTAGATTGGTTATCACGTCCATCGATGACATTAACATATGCCGCCGCACGTTGCTCCTGTACCCAACTTTGTGCTTCTTCGTTGAATTTACGATTGAACAATAAACGGTAGGCTTGATCTTTTTGTGCCGCATCTGTTTTATCAACATTGCGGGTATCTTCTAGCTGAATAAGGTGCCAGCCAAAGTTTGAGCGAACAGGTTGACTGATTTCGCCTTTATTAAGTCTCATCAAGGCATCACGGAAAGCGGGATCGTATACATCTGGCATATTCCAGCCTAACTCACCGCCTTTAAGCGCACTGCCCGGATCTTCAGAGAACTCTTTTGCCGCATTTTCAAATGTGGTCTTGCCGCTACGAATATCCTGTGTGATCTGAGTGAGCTTTTGTCTCGCTTGGTTATCATCCATAATTGGTGATGACTTAATAAGGATATGGCGAGCTTTCACTTCGGTGACTGAAATGGTTTTATTGGCGCTGTTCATTTCGTTAACGCGCAAAATGTGGTAGCCAACACCAGAACGAATAGGGCCTACAACATCGCCTTTCTTCGCACTTTTCAACTGTTCAGCGAAAACAACTGGTAGCTCTTGTAGGCGAGACCATCCCATATTACCGCCTTTCAGTGCTTGTGGATCTGCGGAGTAAGCAATAGCCAGTTTGCCGAAGTTGGTGCCTTTTTTGATCTCATCCATGATCTTAGCAACAATCGCATCTGCTTTTTGTAATTGCTCTTGAGTTGGGTTTTCAGGTAATGGAATGAGAATATGACTTAGGTTAACGCTCGCTTCATAGTCTGCTTGGCTGCTGATCTGTTTTGCGAGAGACTCAACTTCTTGGGGTAAAATAGTCACGCGACGGCGTACTTCGTTATTACGCACTTCAGCGATCAGCATCTCTTTACGGATCTCACTACGGTATTTTGCCATATCAATACCATCCGCTTTTAGACGTGCTTGCATCTGCTCAAAAGTTAAACCATTTTGGCGAGCAATATCCGCAATTGTGGCATTAACGGCTTCTTCAGGGATATTGATTTGCATCTGATTTGCCATCTGTAACATGATGTTATCAGTGATCAAACGCTCAAGGATCTGGTGACGAAGAGTCTCATCATCTGGAATTTGTTGGCCAGCATTGCGTGCGTTCAGTTTTACTGTGTTTAACATATTCTGGACGTCACTTTCCAGCACAACTCCGTTATTGACTACAGCAGCAACTTTATCCATTTGCTGTGGTGCAGCCAATGCTGTGGAGCTTGCAAACATCAGTCCCAGAATAAGCGTTTTCCAATTCTTCATAATGGTCCTATCTATTGATTTAGGTTCCGCCAGAGGCAGGTTAATCGTTTTATTTATGCGACACTGCTTACTATTTGGCGAGCAGATAACTCGCCTTATTGTGAGTAAGCAGCGGCATCAAATAGCTTGTGTTTATTATCAGAAAGCACGCTGATAAGGGATGATACCTCTATTAAGCATTTCCTGACTACCTAAACTATGATTGTTATTTAGGCCTCTAAGTTCCACATTGAATGACCATTTATTATCATATTCACTGCTGAACTTGTCTTCTTGCCATCCAACAATCTTACGTTCATAACCTACATTGAACGCCCAACAACAAGTATTGTATTGTAAACCAATTAATTGGCTGGCGGATTGTTGCTGCTTAGTATCATAGTAATAAGAGCCAACAAAGCCCCAACGCTCACTTAATGGCCAACTTAATACCGCACCCACTTGGGAAATCCCTTTTTGGTATTCTGGTAGGGTATAAGTGTTGCCACCTGATTCATCACGACGAAAGGTCGCTTGAATATAGTCACGGTCGACAAAACGGTAGTTTAACTGTAACAAACGATCAGCATCAATGCGATACTCGGTCACAGCATTCCCCATGGTGACGTTGCCTAAACGGCGATCGTATTGTAGCCCACCACGGATCCCCCACTTATCGTTGATACGCCAGTAAGAGTCTGTTGCCCACAATAACGAGCCAGTATTACTTTTATCGTCGATTTTCAGGCTGGAGTTACCCGCACGCGGACGTTCAAAATAGTAGATTTGCCCGACAGAGAAGTTAAAGCGTTCGGCCAAGGATTCATCATAAATACGCGTTGTGATACCTGTCGTGATTTGGTTCGCGGAAGCGACTCTATCAAGACCACTATAAATTCGGTCACGGAACAAACCATTATAGTCTGACTGGAGTAAGGCCGAGTCATAGTTGTTTATGTTGTCCTGATCTTTATATGGAATATAGAGATATTGGACACGAGGCTCTAAGGTTTGAACAAAGTCACTGCCTTCAAGTAGATCTCGTTCGAAAACGACTTTGGCATCGCTCTTAAATATAGGAAGAACACGTGTGACATTTTTCTCTAAGCTGGCGTTGTTATTCGCTTTAGGAATATCTTGATCATAATGGGTTGCCAGCAATTTGAAGCTGTTGTTCATGTTCGCCCAGCCGTTTGACAGCGGAAGGCTTAATTCAGGCTCGATATGCAAACGCGTTGCATCTGGGTTATTTTTGCCAACACTGGTAAAGCGAGCAGCTTGCGCATAGGTGTGTAAGTCAAAGGCACCTAAATTATTTTTGTAGTAGTTAAAGTCCAACTGCGGCTCAGCTTTATAAGCACGGCGATTGGGATCTTCCACAAAAATTTGGAACTGCTTATGCGTTAGGGTTGCATTCCAGTTTTCAGCCGAATAGCCAGTACTGAATTTTTGCGTCGCATAACCGTCTGTTGTATTCCCGTATTGCGAGCTAAAGTCCGTAAAGTATTGGCGATCACTTACTTTGGTGTAATCGGCGTTGAAGTTCCAATGTTGGTTATAAGTTCCTGAATGGCGCCAGTAGAATAACCAGCGGTCATCACTGTCACGTGCATCACGTTTATTACGCTCTTTATCTTTCACATACGCGCGGTCGTGATTAATAAAATCGAAGGCGATAGTTCCCGTTCCCGGCGTGACCAAGTAACGAAACTCGTTATTTAATTTTATGCCACGGTGGGTCATGAATTGTGGGGTAATTGTCGCATCGTAATTAGGCGCGATATTCCAATAGTAAGGCAGTGAAAACTCTAGGCCATCATTATTAGAGTAGCTTCCTGTTGGAATTAAGAAACCGGAGCGACGTTTGTTACCGATAGGTAATTGCATGTATGGGCTATAAAATACCGGGACATCACCCAAGCGAAAACGTGCATGCCAAATTTCAGCCACTTCTTCTTCACGGTCAATAATCACTTCGGAGCCTGCAACGCTCCAGCTATTATTGCCCGGTAAACAGGTGGTGAATGTACCGTCTTCCATAATGGAATAGCGGTTTTCACCACGCATTTTCATTTTTTTCGCTTCACCGCGACCCTGACGACCCACCATCATATAGTTGCCGTCATTCACGTCAGTATTTTTATTATTCAGGTTAGACCAAGCACTAGGGCCTTTGAGAATAATTTGTGGGTCATCATAGTGAACGTTACCTGTTGCAGTAACTTCACGGATTGGATCAGCACTATCAGGGTTAACCTGCGTCAATTTAACGCTATCGGCTGTCAGCGTTTGGTTACCTTGTTGGATATCCACATCGCCGCTGTATTCAATAAAGTTAGGGTATTCGCCCTGAACATCTTCAGCGGTGATACGGATCGGTAAATCTTTGGGATCGCCCTCAACTAGTGGTTTGTCATAAACCGGGACGCCCAGCATACATTGTGCTGCTAGGTCAGCATGCGCTTGCTGACTATAAATTGCCATCCATACCATGGATGCAAGTAGTGTTGGATAACTTTTTTTCATCATTAAATATGCGGTTCCGTCGTAATTGGCATAGCCGACAAACGCTCAAAGACTAACTTAGCCAACTACATTGCGCCAGTATAATGTATAAAACTTTACGCGCTTGTAGTTATGCACCGAGCAGAATGGATAGTATGATAATGCAAAATTGGATTCTGAGCATTGAAGAATTGAGGGATATATGCACTATTGGGGCAAAATTATTGGTGTCGTACTGGCAATAGCCTCTGGTTTTGGCATTTGGGGCACGCTAATTGGTTTAATTTTAGGGCATGGTTTTGATAAGGCCTTGGCACAACGTAAGTTTGCTAGTGCAATGAATAAACGTGATCGTCAGGTTATTTTTTTCGCCAGTACCTTCCAAATATTGGGTCATCTAACTAAGTCAAAAGGCCGTGTAACCGAGACAGACATTCAGTTAGCATCAAATTTGATGGATAGAATGCAAATACATGGGGAAACACGAAAAGCGGCGCAACAAGCGTTTAGGGAAGGTAAATCACCGGACTTTCCACTACGTGATGTACTGAAGCAATTACGTATGGCTTGCTATGGTCGTTTCGACTTAATTCAGATGTTTCTGGAAATTCAGTTACAGGCGGCATTTGCCGATGGCAGCTTGCACCCAAACGAAAGAAAGGTTCTGTTTATTATTGCAGAAGAGTTAGGGATCTCTAAAACACAATTTGAACAGTTTTTAAATATGATCCAAGGTGGCCGACAGTTTGGTCACGGCTATTCTCATCAGCAATCAGGCGGATACTATCAATCATCGAATGGCCCAACTCTTGAAGATGCTTGCAAGGTACTTGGTGTTTCTATTAATGATGAACCAACGAAAATTAAACGGGCGTATCGTAAATTAATGAGTGAACATCACCCTGATAAGTTGATAGCGAAAGGGTTGCCCCCCGAGATGATGGAACTTGCGAAACAGAAGGCTCAGTCAATACAAGCGGCTTATGATTTAATCAAAAAAGAGCGCGGCTTCAAATAAATTTTCTCGCCATATCGCACTCTGCGATGTGATTTTTATTTAGCCAATAGGCCGTAGCATTGTTGCTATTACGGCCTAATAGTTGATGAATAAATTTAAAAATCGGGTTGGCAGCTAAAATGCATCGGTGTGCCATAGGCAGGGTGCGTGATGTAAAGCTCTTGGGCGTGAAGCTGTAAGCGAGGGGCAAGTGCACGCGCTTGCTCATGGGCATAAAACCTATCTCCAAGAATTGGATGGCCTAGCGCTAACATATGTACGCGGAGTTGATGAGAGCGGCCTGTAATAGGGGATAGCTTTACACGGGTTGCTTGCTCTTCATATTCCAAGACCTGATACTCTGTTTGTGCGGCTTTTCCTGTTTCAAAGCAGACTTTTTGCTTTGGTCGATTTGGCCAGTCGCAAATAAGCGGCAAATCCACTAAACCTTCCTGCTTCTCTAAATGGCCCCAAACTCGGGCAATATAGTGTTTTTTAGGCTCTCGCTCACGGAATTGGCGCTTTAATTCCCGTTCAGCGGCTTTATTTAGTGCGACAACCATGACGCCACTGGTTGCCATGTCTAAGCGATGGACAGACTCAGCGTGTGGATGGTCGCGCTGTATGCGACTCATAATACTATCATGGTGTTCAGGGGCTTTACCGGGAACAGACAGTAACCCACTTGGCTTATTCACCGTAATGATATGTTCATCTTGATACAGAACATATAGCCAAGGATCAGTAGGGGGATGGTAAGGCTCCATCATAGACAATAAGGCTCCAAGATCTCACTAAATCAATGATCAGCATCGCGCGTGGATAAACGCCAAAAGCCAATTCATTGCGTTATCAGCAAGGTTATTTCTCCCTTAGTGAGAGAAATAACCAAGCGGTGTTAGTTTAATTAAAAACGTGTGACTACTGGTGAGTGACAACCACTAAACGAATAGCATCAAGACGCCATGTTGCTTGCCCAATATTGGTGAGCAGTTGCTGACGCTCTTCCTCGATCACATCCAACTCTTCATCACGGATATTTGGGTTAACCGCTTTCAGTGCTTCAAGACGAGCCAATTCTAGTGAAAGAGCTTTATCCGCGGCCTCTTTCGCATTCGCGATAAGCGTTTCGGCTTCTTTTTCCACCATCGCTTCGGACATTTTCAGGACCGAATGCACTTCATTTTGTACCGCATTAACCAATTTACTTGCCATATGGCGATTAATCGCATTGAGCTGACGGTTAAAACTTTCAAACTCAACTTGTGAAGAGAGGTTGTTCCCTTTTAAGTCAATCAACAAGCGGATCGGGGTTGCAGGCAAGAAACGGCTAATCTGCAAGTGCTTCGGTGCTTGTGCTTCTAGGACATACACCAATTCGGTAAGTAATGTTCCAACAGGAAGCGCTTTATTTTTAAGCAGAGAAACGGCACAGCTCCCTGTGTCACCAGACAAGACTAAATCTAAGCCATTGCGGATGATCGGGTGCTCCCAACTAATAAACTGGGTATCTTCACGAGATAACGCTTGCTCACGGTCAAAAGTGATTGTGCAACCATCTTGCGGTAGCCCTGGAAAATCAGGAACTAACATATGATCGGATGGGGTCAAAATCAGCAAGTTATCACTTTTATCTTCTTGGTTAATGCCAACAATATCAAACAAGTTAAGGGCAAAATTAACCAATTCAGTATCATTGTCTTCCGCACCGATCGTTTCGGCTAATTGAATACCTGATTCCCCCCCGTTGGAGTGCATTTCAAGTAGACGGTCGCGGCCTTGTTCTAACTGTGCTTTTAATGCTTCGTGCTCTTCACGGCAGGTTTTTAAGAACTCTTCAAAACCGTCGGTTACCGTTGGCTCAGCCATATATTGCAGCAGTTGTTGATAATATTTATCGTAAATGGAGCGTCCGGTAGGGCAAGTGTGCTCAAAAGCATCTAAACCTTCATGATACCAACGCAATAACACGGCTTGAGCAGTATTTTCTAAGTAAGGTACGCTTAAAACGATGTCGCGTGTTTGCCCAATACGATCTAATCGACCAATACGTTGTTCTAATAGGTCTGGGTTGAAGGGGAGATCAAACATCACCAATTGGTTAGCAAACTGGAAGTTGCGTCCTTCAGAGCCAATTTCAGAGCAAAGTAGAACCTGTGCGCCATCCTCTTCTGAAGCAAAGTAAGCTGCCGCACGGTCACGCTCAAGTAGTGACAAACCTTCATGGAATACCGCGGCGCGGATCCCTTCACGTTCACGCAATACTTGCTCTAATTGCAACGCTGTGGCGGCTTTTGCACAGATCACCAAAACTTTTTCGTTACGGTTAGCCATTAGGTAGCCCATGAGCCACTCAACGCGAGGGTCAAAGTTCCACCAAGTTGCATTTTCACCTTCGAACTCTTGGTAAATTTGCTCTGGATAGAGCATCTCTTTAGCGCGCGTTTCGAGATCTTTTTTCGACCCCATAATACCTGCAACCTTGATTGCTGTTTGGTATTGGGTAGGAAGCGGCATTTTCAGCGAATGCAATTCACGACGAGGGAAGCCTTTAACACCATTACGGGTATTTCTAAATAGAAGACGGCTAGTACCATGGCGATCCATTAACATGCTGACCAACTCTTGGCGAGCCGCGTTGCCATCTTCACTGTCAACGTTAGCGGCTTTCAATAACGGCTCAATATCTTGCTCTTTGATCAGATCATTGAGTAGATTTTGTTGGTCATTGGTGAGTTTCTCACCAGTTAATAGCAGTGCGACCGCATCCGCAACAGGGCGATAGTTGGCTTGCTCATCAATAAACTCTTGATAATCATGGAAACGATTGGGATCGAGCAGGCGAAGACGTGCAAAGTGACTTTCTTGGCCCAGTTGCTCCGGCGTTGCGGTTAGCAGCAGAACAGAAGGGATATTCTCTGCCAAGGTTTCAATCACTTGATATTCACGACTAGGAGCTGCTTCACTCCATTGTAAATGGTGAGCTTCGTCGACAATCATCATATCCCAACCCGCTTCAACGAGCTGGTCGAAGCGCTGTTTGTTGCGACGTACAAAGTCTAATGAGCACAGCACCAACTGTTCTGTTTCAAATGGATTATCGCTGTCATGTTGCGCTTCACTATAACGACCATCATCAAACAGTGAAAAACGGAGGTTGAAACGACGTAACATTTCAACGAGCCATTGATGCTGCAAGCTTTCAGGCACAATGATTAACACACGTTCAACACGGCCTGCCATTAACTGTTGATGGATGATCATCCCAGCTTCAATGGTTTTACCCAGACCCACTTCATCGGCCAGTAATACGCGAGGGTGGTGGCGTTTACCTACCTCATTAGCGATATGTAGCTGATGTGGGATAAGGCTTGCGCGAATACCACGTAAACCTGTCGCTTGGTGCTTAACTTGCTCACTTTGAAATTTACGTGCGCGATAACGTAAAGCAAAGCGATCCATACGGTCAATTTGACCTGCAAATAGGCGATCTTGAGGTTTATTGAAGGTGAGTTTGCTGTCGAGAAAAACTTCTCTTAGGCTAACGCCTTGCTCTTCTGTATCAAGGCGAGTACCAATATAAGTGAGCAGGCCGTCATCTTCTGTGACGCTTTCGACCTTGAGTTGCCAGCCTTCATGGCTGGTAATGATATCACCTTCATTGAACATAACTCGGGTAATAGGTGCATCATTACGTGAATAGAGACGATTCTCACCACTGGCGGGAAAAAGTAAAGTCACCATACGGGCATCAATAGCCACAACGGCGCCTAATCCGAGTTCGCTTTCTGTATCGCTTATCCAGCGCTGACCAAGAGTAAATGGCATAGGTTTAACTCAGTTCCATAAATTTAATAGTTTATTTTTAGATTTTTTAAGACAAATTATATATTTGCCTTCACTCTGTGTTAGTAAACAAGGGCAATGTGAATATGAATTGTAGTCGCTGCCCAAAGGACAATTATTGTTAATTGTCTCGCAAACATAGTGTAGAAACGAAGTGCGAGATACCAAAGGGGCGTTATATTAATTCAAGCAAGGCTTATCGTCACCTGTTAAAAAAACAACAATACCAAAGCAATAGTGTTTCTCACTATTGTGCTATCAGGTATTTTCCCTTTTGATTCTAGCAATGAAGGTTTTCAACCAGAAGTTTGGTTGATGGTTTCCCATTTTAGCAAAAAATTGAGTAAAAATTAACCCCAATCTTAAAAGAGTAAAGTTATCTGGCCCGTTAAAATAGTATCAAAATCATCTTGTAAAAAAGGTAAAATGGCGTCGGCAATAGGCTTTATCTGCTTCAAAATATAGTGCTCATAGTCAGGCTTTGCCGTGATAATTTCTAAAGGCTCAGGCCCCGCGAGAGTGATGATATAGCTTATCCATCCCCCATTTTGATACTGTTGTGGGCGCTGTTGTTGTAAATTGTATTCATCGGCTTTGCGAGCGGCTCTTACATGAGGCGGCACATTACGTTGATAATCAGATAATTTGCGGCGTAGACGCTTACGGTAAACAAGGCGTTCATCGTATTCGCCATTACGAATCGCTTGCACATAGTCACGGATAAATTCGCGGTAGGGTTGCCGATGAAAAATACGTGTATACAGCTCTTTTTGAAACAATTGTGCTAACGGGGTCCAATCGGAGCGGATTGTCTCTAATCCCCTAAACACCATTTTATCCCCACTAAGTCCAGCATAACGCTTTTTACTGCCTGACTCGGAACCTCTAATAGTCGGCATTAAAAAACGTCGATAGTGGGTTTCGTACTCTAATTCAAGTACCCCTTCTAGCTGCCATTCATCCCGCAAATGCTGTTTCCACCAATTATTCACGTAATCACGCAGCTCGAAGCCAATTCTTTGTGCTTGCTCCTGTGTATGGGCTTCTTTCAACCAGACAAAAGTGGAGTCAGTATCCCCATAAATTACTTGATAGCCTTTGGCTTCGATTAATTGCTTGGTTATTTTCATGATCTCATGACCCCGCATGGTAATGGATGCGGTAAGACGGGGATCAAAAAAACGACATCCTTCAGCACCAAGGACGCCAGCAAAGGCATTCATAATAATTTTAAGTGCCTGAGATAATGGCGCATTACCTTCTCGTTTGGCTTTATCACGGCCTTGCCATATATGGCTGACAATATCAGGCAAACAGTGTGTTTTACGTGAAAACCAAGCTTGACGAAAACCGCGAACAGAATGTTGCTGATCAGGGTGAGCTAGCCCTTCAATCATACCGGCAGGATCAATCAAAAAAGTACGAATAATCGAAGGGTACAAACTTTTATAGTCGAGTACTAATACCGAGTCATATAAACCGGGCTGTGAATCCATCACAAAGCCCCCCGGATTATGTTGTAGCTTTTGCTCTGTCAGGTTTGGTGCCACAAACCCTAAGCGATGCAGGCGGGGAATGTATAAATGTGAAAATGCCGCCACGGAGCCACCCATACGATCTACCGCCAGCCCAGTGACAGTCGAGCGTTCTTGCAAGAAAGCCATTAAATCGGTTTTTTCAAAAATACGATGGACTAATAGGCAGTCTTGAATATTGTAGTGAGCCAACGCGGGCTTATCATGATGAAAACGGCGATTGATCTCATCCATACGGTCATAAGGGCTGTCAATGGCTTTCCCTTCACCCAGTAAATCTTGCGCAACAAACTCAAGACTGAATGAGGGAAAGTTCCATGTCGCTGCTTTGAGCGCATCTATGCCATCAATAATTAAACGACCTTCTGCCGAAGCGAAAAATACACCTTGTTTGAAGCCATGTTCACGCCACTCCAGCTTTTTCCCTTGGCGACCAAGCTGGAGTGGGATGCCATAACGTTCGGCGTGCTTTTGGAGTACATTTAAATCGAATTGGATGAGATTCCAGCCAATAATGGCATCGGGGTCATACTGTTGTAGCCATTCATTCAGTTTATCAAGCAATTGTGGGCGGCTATTCACATAAACAAGCCGATGGGTATTGTTGAGTGCAGAGCCTTGCTCTGGCCCTAACATAAAAACCACATTATCGCCGCAGCCGGATAACCCAATTGAATATAATTCACCGTATTGGCTGGTTTCTATGTCTAACGATACAGCTTTAATCAGTGGACGATAGCTATCACAAGGTTTGAGTTGGTATTCACCTTGTTGATTTTGTGAAAACCATACAGGCGCAGTGATAAAACGCTCCATAAGATAGCGCTCGCAGGGGCGAATATCCGTTTCAAGCAATTCAATACCGAGTTCTTGGCAGCGTTTATCCAGATTTTGTAATTGGCGATATTGTTGACAATAAATAGCCGCAACTTTTTCACGACGAAAATCGGATAACTCAACGGGGCGATAGGATAAGTTTGCTTGTTCATCAAGCAGAGGTTTGATCGCCGGTAGTGATGAAAGGGGAACAAAAGCGATGGCTTGTTGCAGAGGAACCGTCACTTTACGAGGGCCATTATCAGTGATAAGCCAATAGCTAACCTCAACCCCATGGCGGGTGTCTTTCCAATGACGACTTAAAATAAAGCCTTTTTCAGCAGGAGACATAAATTGAGGCATAGAGAGGCTCGCATCAATAATTAACAAGCCTACTATACGACATGGGTGGGGTTTTATACAGTATTTTTTGTTATGCCTAATAATTCAGAGGCTGAATTACTACCTGATAACAGTGTTTTGGTACAGCCGTCATACGCCACAGCACCTTCATGAATCACTAGCGTTCTTGGGGCGATTTGTAGTGCATCTTCAATATTATGCGATACCATGACCAGTGTGATATCTCGTGATTGGCAGATCTCATCAAGGAGTAATAGCATCTCATTGCGTAAGGCGGGATCGAGAGCTGAAAAAGGTTCATCCAATAAGAGGATTGGCTGCTGGCGGATCAAACAGCGAGCCAGTGCAGCCCGCTGGCGTTGCCCCCCTGATAATTGGGCGGGTAACCTATCAAGAAACTCATCGAGGCTAACTTGCGTAGCAATTAATTCAACCTGTTGTATTTGTTCTCGGCTTAACCGCAGCCCCGGATGTAACCCTAATCCAATGTTTTGTCTGACCGTTAAATGAGCAAATAGGTTATTTTCCTGAAATAACATCGAAACTGGGCGTTTGGCAGGAGGCGTGAAGGTATGATCAGCCCCTGCTAGCTGAATTGAGCCGCTTTTGGCAAATTGAAAGCCACTAATAAGGCTAAGCAGTGTACTTTTGCCCGCACCGCTAGGCCCCATTACAGCAACGCGCTCGCCTACTTTGATGGAGAAATCAAATTGCATATTCAGGTTATCATATTGATAATCAATGTTATTTAACTTTATCATAATCTTTTCCTGATATACGTTCGAGTAGGCTAAATAAAGTAAAACATAATAAAAGGAGTAACATCGCTGTTACGGCACCGTCATTTGTTCGATAAGCCCCTATTTGCTGATAAAGGTAATAAGGGAGAGTACGAAAATCTTCATTACCGAATAACGCCACGACCCCAAAGTCACCAATAGAAATAACGCAAGCAAAAGCGAGAGCTTGAGCGAGGGGCTTTTTTAACGCTTTTAATTCAATGATCCGTAATCGATTGAAGCCACCAATCGCTAGTGATTGGCAAAGAGGGTTGTAGCGTTCAGCCAGATCCCGCATTGGGTTTTCTAAGACTTTTAATGCATAAGGGATGGCAAGTAGGGCATTAGTCAATATGATTAACGCATAGGGCGATTCAGGAATACCAATCGTTTCATTAAAGAGAATAAAAAAACCAGTCGCAAGTACGATGCCAGGCATGGCTAAAATCACAAGCCCACTTAATTCCATCGCTTGCCCTAATTTTATTGCATGGCGTAAGCGTAATTCGCGGCTACTCCATAACAGCATCATGGTGAGCAAGACACACAATAGGCCAGCACATAACGCGATAAATAGCGATGTGGAAGCGGCTTGCCAAAGCGCGGATTGGTTAAGAACATCCAACAAACGGCCATTAACCCCATCAGCAATAATTGCGAGCAGGGGCGGAAGCAGCAGCAAAATAGCGGCGGTGATCACAAGGGCATCTCGTACTCGGCGAAAAATATTGTCTGCGGGATCATACCAATGATTGTGTTGGCTATGACCAATAGAAAACAAACTGTTTATTTTCTGACTGAGAAACATTAATCCAACACAGAAAAATAACTGGATGAGCGCCAAAATTGCAGCACGCCCCGGATCAAAGTCGTAATTAAGAGCTTGATAAATAGCCAGTTCAATCGTCGTTGCTGCGGGGCCACCACCAAGAGCAAGAACCGTTGCAAAGCTGGCAAAACAGAGCATGAAAATTAACGCTGCGGTAGGTAGCATCTGTCTACGCAAATATGGCCACTCTAAAATACGAAATTGTTGCCACTCATTAAGTCCGAGTTGTGCTGCAATTTGCCGCTGCTCTATTGATATACTTTCGAGCGATTGCAGCAACATACGAGTAGCAAGTGGCATATTAAAGAAAATGTGGGCAAGTAAGATCCCCTTTAGGCCATAAGGGGTGAATTGGTATTCGATACCGACCAACTGAAAGAGTGATGAGAGCCAGCCTGTTTTTCCATAAACAGATAAAATACCAAAAACAGCGACAAGGACGGGTAAAACAAGCGTCATTGCACAGAGGCGTAAAAATAGCGTTCTACCGGGGAAGCGGCGTCGATAGAGCGCTCTGGCAAGGAGAATGGCTGGCAGTACAGAGAACAGCGCTGATAAAAAGGCTTGCCAAAAAGTAAAGCCGATCACATGCCATAAGTAGCGGTCGCTAAAAATCTCACTCCATGAAGTTTCAGGCGAAAAAAGCCACAGTGCACCAAAAGCCAATAGTGCAACAGACACTAATAAACCAGAGGCCAAAGCCCCCGGTATAAGTGATAAATTAATTAACGACTGGCGGCGGATTGCCATAAACGGACCCATGACTGACGTTCTTTGGCAACTTCTTGTGCACTAAATTGCAGTGATTTTTTAGGCACAGGAAGGACGTTATAAACTTCAGGGAGTGGTGTATCAATGACAGGATACATCCAATTAGTCGTAGGGAGTGTATTTTGGAATTCAGGCGTTAACATAAATTGTAAAAACTGCTTTGCCAGCTCAGGTTGCGAGCTATTTTTCAATCTTGCTGCAACTTCCACTTGCATATAGTGCCCTTCATCAAATAAGGCAGCCGCATAATTATCTTTATTATCATTGAGTATTTGATAACCCGGCGATGAAGTGTAGCTAAGTACAAAGTCACCTTCGCCCTTGAGGAATAAGCCATAGGACTCACTCCAACCTTTTGTCACTGTTAGGGTTTTATTCGCTATTTTTTGCCACGCATCGGCAGATTTATCGCCATAGAGTTTTTCAATCCACAGCATTAAGCCTAAGCCGGGTGTGCTGGTTCGAGGGTCTTGGTAAATAATTTTCCATGGCTGCTCACTATTGAGTAGCTCATTCATGCTTTTGGGTGGGTTTTTGATTTTATCTGTGTCATAGATAAACGCAAAATAACCATAGTCATACGGGATAAAAGTTGAATTATTCCACTCAATAGGTAATTTCATTGCATCAGTATTGATCTCTGCTGGCGCAAATAACCCTGTGTTCTCGGCAGAATCTATCAAGTTATTATCTAGCCCTAACACGATGTCCGCTTTACTTTTTTTCCCTTCCATACGTAAACGATTGAGAAGAGCGACACCATCTCCTAACGAAACGAGCTTAAGTTCACAATGACATTGTTTTTCGAAATTTTTTTTAATTTGTGGCCCAGGTCCCCATTCGGCAGCAAATGAGTCATAGGTGTAAACGGTTAAAGTCGGCTTTTCTGCCCATGCTATATGGGTAATACCGAGAGCAGTAAGTGCAAAGAGTGACTGAAGGAGCGATTTTTTAAACATGTTTTTTCCTGCGTTAGAGAGAAAGCACACAGGATTTGAGAGGGCACCATAACAAATTATGTTGATGGTAGCTCAAATCCCTACGCCGGCATTGCCCGGATCAGGTTCTACGGGTTAATTCTCAGCCTAAATAATGTTTGGCACCCCGTTGAGATAGACGCTATTGTAGTGTCTTTACTCATATCTGCAAACTCTATTGATATAGGTTTACCAGTTAGGGTATGTGTGAAACAATTAGTTATCTTTCAAATTTGGTTATTGAGGTAGTCTGGTGATCGATGATGATGGCTACCGCCCGAATGTAGGAATTGTAATTTGTAATCGGCAAGGGCAGGTTTTATGGGCCCGCCGCTATGGTCAACATTCATGGCAATTTCCTCAGGGAGGAATCAACCCAGGGGAATCGCCAGAACAGGCTATGTACCGTGAATTGTTCGAAGAGGTTGGCCTACAACGTAAAGATGTTAGGTTGTTAGCTTCAACTCGCAATTGGTTGCGTTACAAATTACCCAAGCGTTTGGTGCGTTGGGACACAAAACCTGTTTGTATCGGGCAGAAACAGCGTTGGTTTTTACTACAACTTCAATGCAATGAAGCAGATATAAACGTTCAGCGCAGTAAATCGCCAGAATTTGATGGCTGGCGATGGGTCAGTTATTGGTACCCTGTGAGGCAAGTGGTCTCTTTCAAACGGGAAGTGTATCGCCGTGTTATGAAAGAATTTGCACCTGTTGTCATGTCATTACAGGAACAAAAGCCAGTACAAAGACCTGCATTCACTCATCGTAGGCGTGGAGCGAGATAATATCATGTTGACGCGTCTACGTGAGATTGTTGAAAAAGTTGCCATGGCGACAAGTTTAACCGGAGCGTTAGAAGTTTTGGTCAATGAAACTTGTCATGCCATGCAGACTGACGTTTGTTCAATTTATTTGGCAGACCACTCACGTCAATGCTATTACCTAATGGCAACCCGCGGGTTAAAAAAGCCTAGCGGTGTTGCTATTCGCCTTGGTTTTGATGAGGGAGTCGTTGGTGCGGTTGGACGCCAGTCTGAGATGTTGAATCTTGCAGATATCCGTGAACATCCCGAATTTAAATACCTTCCCCAATTAAAAGAAGAGCGATTGAAAGCCTTTTTAGGTGTCCCTATCGTATATCGTCGTCAATTACTTGGGGTGTTAGTCGTTCAACAACGTGAGCGACGTTTCTTTAGCGAAACCGAAGAATCTTTTATGGTGACGCTATCCATGCAATTAGCCGTAATATTGTCGCAAGCGCAAACCAAAGGGGTGTTTGGTCAATATAGGCAAAGCCGTATTAAAGCCATTTCAGTTTCTCAGGGAATTGTCATGGCATATGGCTGGCAAGATAGCTCACAACCATCATTCGACAGTATTTGTGAGGCGTGTGCCTTAGACCAAAATGCGGAAAAACAGCGTTTAATAACTGCGATAGAAAATGCCGCCTCAGAATGCCGCCGTATCAGCAAACGTTTTATTGCAAACTCCCAAAAAGAGAGTGCTGCGATTTTCGACCTCTACAATCATCTACTCCATGACCCTCAACTAAAAAAACGCTTATTTTCCGCAATCGAACAAGGCTCAATGGCGGAGTGGGCGGTTAAAATCGTTATTGAAGACTATGTTGAGCAGTTTTCACGCTTACGTGATCTCTACCTTCGCGAAAGAGGAGCCGATCTACGCGCGTTAGGACAGCGTTTGCTATTCCATCTGGATGACAGCTTGACTTCAATGGATCAGTGGCCTGAACGTTTTATTTTAGTGGCGGACGAATTGAGCGCGAGTTTGTTAGCTGAAATGCCATTAGAGCAACTTGCAGGTGTTATCGTGCGAGATGGCGCGACACACTCTCATTCGGCTATTTTGATACGGGCAATGGGGATCCCCGCGATAATGGGGGCGGATATTGACCCTTCATTGCTTCACAACCGCTTTTTGATCCTTGATGGTTATCGTGGTGAAATTTTCATAGAGCCTGAAAATATTGTTGCTCAGGAATATAAACAAATTATTGCAGAGGAAGATGTACTGAGTCGGCTCGCTGAAGGTGCACTTGAGCAGGAATCAGAGTTAAAAAATGGCGAGCGCGTACATATCCATCTGAATGCAGGTTTAAGCCCCCGTTATGAACAGCAGATCAATGTCGCTGTTGATGGTGTTGGGTTATACCGCACAGAACTCCCTTTTATGCTTCATAATGGCTTCCCGTCAGAGGATGAGCAGAAGCAGTTATACCAAGAGATTTTACAGTTATTTGCCGATAAGCCTGTGGTATTGAGGACATTAGACATTGGTGCAGATAAGCAATTACCTTATATGCCAATCAATGAAGAAAACCCATGCTTAGGTTGGCGAGGCATTCGCGTGATGCTAGATCAGCCAGAAATTTTCTTAATCCAACTTAGAGCTATGCTACATGCAAATGTTGCAACACAAAACTTGCGCATATTACTGCCGATGATCACGAGTATCAATGAGGTGGATGAAGCGATCACATTGATTAAGCGGGCAAAAGAAGAAGTAAGTTTAGCAACGGGGCAAACCGTTCCTATGCCGGAAATTGGGGTAATGCTTGAAGTTCCGTCTTTACTGTTTCTTTTTCCTGAGTTAAAAAAACGGATAGATTTTATCTCAATTGGAACGAATGATCTGACGCAATATTTACTTGCAGTTGACCGCAACAATACGCATGTTGCCACCATTTATGACAACCTCCATCCTTCAATGATCCGTTTTTTAGCAAAAGTTCATGAAGAGTGTCAACGGGTTGGGATATCAGTCAGTGTTTGCGGTGAAATGGCGGGGCAACCCCTTGGGGTGATGGCGTTAATTGCATTAGGCTATCGTTCCTTAAGTATGAGTGGAAGAAGCGTACCAAGAGTGAAGTATCTTATTCGAGGGCTACAGCCTGAAAAAGTTGAGCAGCTAGTGCCTGAGCTTTTAACTGCGGAAACAAGCGACAGTATTAGGCAAATAATAAGTCTATTTATGGAGAAAAATGGGCTTGGTGGCTTTGCTCGAGGCGGGATCTAATCTGCCTTATTCACCTGCGTATGAGCTATGCTATGATGCGCTATGATTTTAGATTAACAAATAAAGTGGGGAACGATGAGTAACAGCTACTTAGCATTTCCGGAAATTGATCCCGTAATGTTCTCAATTGGGCCAGTATCACTACACTGGTATGGTTTTATGTATCTTGTAGGGTTTGTTTTCGCATTGTGGCTTGCTAGCCGCCGTGCAAGCAAACCAAATAGCGGTTGGACAAAAAATGAGGTTGAGAACTTACTCTATATTGGCTTTGTAGGTGTCTTTGTCGGTGGAAGACTCGGCTATGTTTTCTTCTACAACCTTCCTGTATTTTTAGATGACCCCCTTTATTTATTTAAGGTTTGGGATGGCGGCATGTCGTTCCATGGCGGCTTAATTGGTGTTATTTGTGCAATGATGTGGTTTGCGCATCGTACACGCCGTCGTTTTTTGCAAGTTTCAGATTTTGTTGCTCCACTGATCCCATTTGGTCTTGGCATGGGGCGGATAGGTAACTTTATTAATGGTGAGTTGTGGGGGCGTGTAACACTTGATACCCCATGGGCATTTTTATTCCCTAATTCCCGTAGTGAAGATATTCAACTTGCGGCACAAGACCCTTCATTAATCCCTATTCTAGAGCAGTATGGCGTGCTTCCTCGCCACCCATCTCAACTTTATGAGATGTTTTTAGAAGGCGTTGTGTTATTCCTTATCCTTAACTTATTTGTCCGTAAACCTCGCCCAATGGGCAGTGTTTCAGGTTTATTCTTAATTGGTTATGGTGCATTCCGCATTATCGTTGAGTTCTTTAGGCAGCCTGATGCTCAGCTAGGCTTATTCAGTGGGATCAGTATGGGCCAAATTTTATCAATACCGATGATTATTATTGGTGTGTTGATGATCATTTGGGCATATAAGTATGGTAAAAATGTTCCCGCACATAAGCCTGATAATAAAGAGCAGCAGCCAAGTAAATAAATCAATATAGGGTTGTCATACTCCAAGTAGTTAGGTTGTCGGCTAAGTTTCCTCACATTAGCCACAACCTGAATGGTTGATTTATTTGCCGCCAAGCGGTACTTCGCGTTAGTTAAAATCTATTAATATTATAAGGTTACAGTTATCGGCAATTTTGTAGCCTATTGAGTAAGAGAGTGATTATGAAGCAGTATCTTGAGTTATGTCAGCGCATCATTGATGAAGGCCAGTGGGTTGAAAATAAACGTACGGGGGTACGTTGTTTAACTGTGATTAATGCTGATCTGGAATATGATGTTGCGAATAACCAGTTTCCATTAATCACGACCCGAAAAAGCTTTTATAAGGCAGCTATTGCCGAGCTATTAGGCTACCTACGTGGCTATGATAGCGCTGCTCAGTTTCGTGAAATTGGCTGTAATACATGGAATGCTAATGCCAATGAAAACCAAGCATGGCTAAATAATCCCCATCGAAAAGGTGAAGATGATATGGGGCGTGTATACGGTGTCCAAGGTCGCTCTTGGCAACGTCCTGATGGCTCACACCTTGATCAGCTTAAAAAGGTAGTTAATAACCTAAAAAATGGTATTGATGACCGCGCTGAAATCATTACTTTTTATAACCCCGGTGAATTTGAAATGGGGTGTCTGCGTCCTTGCATGCACACCCATACATTTTCATTATTAGGTGATACCCTCCATTTGACCTCTTATCAACGTAGTTGTGATGTACCACTAGGTTTAAACTTTAACCAAGTGCAGTGCTTTGTATTATTGGCATTAATGGCACGAATTACGGGTCATAAAGCAGGTAAGGCGTACCATAAAATTGTGAATGCGCATATTTATGAAAACCAATTGCCATTGATGCGTGATGTACAGTTGAAGCGTGAACCTTTCCCTTTGCCTTCATTATCGATAAACCCTCAAATTAAAACGTTGGAAGATATTGAAACTTGGGTTAGCACTGATGACTTCACCCTAGAGGGGTATCAGTGCCACGAAGCTATCAAGTATCCATTTACGGTATAACGCAACCTAGAGATACGTTGATAAACCAAGGCGTATGGTCATTTTGAACCGCGCCTTGGTTTTTTTTACCTTTTCCGAATTCAGTTTGTTACCTCTTTTTTTCGCCCTCATCATTTTTTGCGAAGCGCTTCCTAAAATAACGAAACAGCTATTATGAATTTCATGATAGTTTGCGAAAGGCTATGTAGAGTGAACTAATCACGCTGTTTTTATTTGCCATCGTCGACAATATTAAGTGCACATTTTGCGAAGATAATGGCGGCGATATATGGAAATTCGAATAGTGAAAGGAGAGAAAGGCTTCACGCTCATTGAGCTTTTAGTGGTGTTATTTATTTGTTCTTTAGCTTTGTTGCCCGCGTTATATAACTGGCAGCAACAACAGCAAAAGTTACGCTTAATTGATGCTGCACGGCAGGTTACCGTATTTATTTACCGTCATTTGATGGAGAGTGTTTATTTAAATCGACATCGCATTTTATCGATAGCACTCTCTCAAGGAGAATGGACGTTAAGCATCAAAGAGGCCGGAGCTAGAAAATCCATTGCAGCATTAGCATCGACCCAATTTGAAGGCATTGAAATTAAAACGGCTTCTCGTTTATCTGTTGATTTTTATGGGAAGCAAGGGACTAGCCACTCTTTTCGTCTTGAATTGAAAAATGATTTTGGGCAGATCACGGTATTCATGTCAGCGATGGGGCGGATCAGGGTGTGTAGCAATGATAAACTGACTGGAATTCCGCGTTGTTGAGTTTCTCTTATGAAAATCAATGAACAACACGGTTTTTCCTTAGTTGAAACATTGATAGCAATGGCTATCAGTAGCTTAGTTTGTCTTGCTGCCATTGCTGTTCTCCCGAATTTGTTTAAACAGACTCACCAATCTTATATTCAGTATCAGGTGGATAGGGAGGTTAGGCAGGTGCTTATTAATATGGAAAAGGATTTTAGGCGTATTGGCTATTGTAGTAGTTTCTCTTGCCAAGGAGAGCCTATCAAGATCGGTGCTAAATTTTTAGGTCGTCACCCTAATTCCTGCATTATTTTCGCTTACGACCAAAATTTATCAGGTACATGGAGACCTGTCAGAGGCAGAAATAAGGAGTCTGATTTTTTTGGTTACCGGCTCAATGATAGAAAATTAGAGTCAAACCGTAATGTGATGGATTGTGATGGCAATCGGTGGTTATCCTTGTTTGACCCCTTAATGATTAAAGTGAATTCAATGAGATTTACTTGGGATCAATCACAATCAATACTTGAAATGAGCCTTGATATTGAAAGCCCTCATTTGCCTCACAAAGTGCTGCATTATCGTACCGCTGTTTTGCTGAGAAACTTACGATGAGGCGAGTTAGGGAGCAAAGAGGAAACATTGCGTTAGTCATGGTCATTGTGTTGATGACTATGGGGTTATTATTATTAAAAACCTTACATTTTTATCAAGATAATGCCCGTGATGAGTTTTTTCGTGAAAAAAACTATATCGAAGCTTTTAACCAAGCAGAATCAGCGCTAGCGTGGGGGTTAAAGCAATCTTGGCGGTTAACGACGTACAGAGGGGCAAATTGGCAATGCCAACGACCACCAACTCAAACGTGGGTGAGCTGTATTAAACATTATAAGAGTGGGCAGTTTGTTTTATCGGGCAAAGGTCTATATAAAGGGCGGCACTATGTGACGGTTTATCGTTGGGTCGCGCCTATCTCTAAAACCCAAAAAGTCAGGCCACGTATAAAAGGTTGGTTGGATTATTGCCCTGTTAATCAAAAAGGATTTTGTTCATGAGGTCGCCCACCAGTCAACAGGAAGGTTTCGCATTAATAGAATCAATGATCGCCCTCGTTGTTTTTGCTATTTTGTTAATTGCTCTGTTAAACTACAGCCAATATATTACCTTGAATTTCAATTGGATATTTCATAATTCAATAGCATTAAGAGAGTTACAGAGCAATTTGGAACGCACAACGGTGGGTGTGGTGCCCATCCCTGAAAATTCAGGGGGTATGTACCCCGATTGGCAGCTAAGCTCACAGACATTCACCGTATTAGATGGTTGTCGTGATATCAAAGTAACCCTATCAACGACTAGGCAAGCACTTTCTCTAAACCGCTGGTTTTGTAGAACAGGAGATAACAATGTTTCAGGTTTATCATTCTAATCAGTTAGAGCTGTTAAAGGAACTGATAGCTCACTTAATGGAGAATGAGCCTCTTTCTCACCCGTTCGAACAAGAGATAATCTTGGTACAAAGCCCCGGTATGTCTCAATGGTTACAGATAGAATTAGCAAAACGCTTCGGAATAGCAGCGAATATTTATTATCCATTACCGGCAACCTTTATTTGGGATATGTTTCGACGGGTATTACCGGATATACCAAAAGAGAGCGCTTACACTAAGCAGGCGATGACATGGAAGTTGATGAAAATCTTACCTGAAGTGATCGATGAAGATGAATTTGAGCCACTACGCCATTACCTTCATAATGACTTAGATAAACGTAAGCTACATCAACTTGCTGGGCGTGTCGCGGATCTATTTGACCAATATTTAGTATATCGGCCTCAGTGGATTGAAAAATGGCAACAAAATGAGCTTATTGATGGTTTAGGAACCAATCAGCTATGGCAGAAACGGTTATGGCTACGGTTAGTTGCTTATACTGACTCTCTTGGGCAATCCCCATGGCACCGAGCGAATCTTTATCAGAGCTTTATCGATAAATTGTCCACCACTCAGGGCGTACGAGATGCTCTACCAAAACGCATTTTTATTTGCGGTATCTCTTCATTACCACCTGTTTACCTGCAAGCATTGAATGCCATTGCAGAACACACAGATATCCATTTAATGTTTACTAACCCTTGCCGCTACTATTGGGGGGATATCCATAGCCACGCTTTTCTCGCAAAACTTCAAAAAAGAAAACTGCATCATTATATTGATAAGCATGAAATATCACGTTTTAAAATAGATGAGCATGCTCAAGGGTTATTTAATGCAGAGGGAGAGCAAGAGTTAGCGAACCCACTGCTGGCATCATGGGGAAAATTGGGGAGAGATAACCTCTATTTTATTTCACAAATCGATGGTGCAAATGAAATTTCAGCATTTGTGGATACCGCTCGTAGTTGTTTACTAGAGCATTTGCAGCAAGACATTTTAGATCTCGAAAACCATGCTCAGCTAGGAACCACATTAACGGATTACAATACAAGTCAAAATAAGCGGGTATTAACCTTATCTGATCAATCCGTCACATTTCATTCTTGCCACAGTGCTCAAAGGGAAGTGGAAGTTTTACAAGACAAATTATTGGCGCTGTTTGAACAAGACCCCTCATTGACCCCGAGGGATATCATTGTGATGGTTTCGGATATTGATAGTTATACTCCATTTATCCAAGCCGTCTTTGGTAATACCGCGTCTAAGCGATATATCCCGTTTTCTATTTCAGATAGAAAAGCCTTACAAGCACACCCAATCTTACAGGCATTTATACTGTTACTCGACCTGCCTCAAAGCCGTTTTTCAACGGAGCAAGTACTCACATTACTTGAGGTCTCTGCTTTTGCTGCACGCTTTGATATTGATGAAAGGGAATTAGGCTTGTTACGCAGGTGGGTTAATGAGTCAGGTATCCGCTGGGGATTGGATGATGATAACGTTCGCGCTTTATCGCTTCCAGTGATAGGGCAAAATACCTGGGAGTTTGGTTTAAGTCGCATGCTGTTAGGTTATGCGATGGACAGTCGATATGGCCCTTGGCATGATGTTCTACCGTATGATGAGAGTAGTGGTTTAGCTGCTCAATTAGCAGGTAAACTCGCTTTATTAGTGAATACACTAAAAGAATGGCGAACCTTACTAGACGTTGAAAGAACTCTTGATGAGTGGAAAGAGGTTTGCCAGCAGCTAATTGACAGCTTCTTTCACGTTGACGGAGATGCTGAGTTAGTACTTACTCTTGTTACAGAGCAGTGGCATAAAATTATCCAAAATGCGCAGGGCTCTGGCTATGATGAACAGGTGCCTTTACGCTTAATTCGGGATGAATTGGCAGTCTGTTTCGATGAAGAGAAGATCAGCCAACGCTTTTTAGCGGGAGCTATCAATTTTTGTACACTAATGCCTATGCGTTCAGTGCCCTTTAAGGTGGTCTGCTTGCTAGGCATGAATGATGGTATCTATCCTCGAACAATTCCGCCATTAGGGTTCGATTTAATGGCAGAAAAACCAGCTAGAGGGGATAGGAAGCGTAGGGATGATGACCGTTATCTGTTTTTGGAAGCATTGAATTCAGCTGCACAACAGCTCTATATCAGTTATATCGGCTTATCTATCCAGGATAATCAGGTGTGTAACCCATCGGTATTGGTTACCGAGTTGTTAGATTATATTTGCCAGAGTTTCTGTCTGGAAGGCGATGAAGCCCTTAATATTGATGACAGCGCGATAAAATTAAAAGAGCATTTGGTGTTCCAACACAATAGAGTGCCATTTGCGAAAGAAAACTTTATAGCTAATTCACCCTATCAAAGCTTTGCGAGTGAGTGGTTACCAGCGGCCAAAACAACTTTTCAAGGGAACAAATCATTTATCTCTACCTTGGATGAACGAGAGCCAGTGACCGATATTTCGATTGAACAACTGTTACGCTTCTATCGGCACCCAATTAGGGCTTTTTTCCAGCAGCGCTTAAAAATTCATTTTACGATTGAAGAAACAGAGCTACCAGAAGATGAACCTTTTATTCTGGATAGGTTACAGCGCTATAAAGTGAATGAGCGACTTTTAGCCTTACTCATTAAAGATGAGAATCCGGCACCTTTATATCAGGCATTAAGGGCGGCGGGGCAGTTACCCGCAAAACAATTTGGTCAGCTTTTTTGGGAGCAGCAAGTTAAGGATATTGCGCCACTTGCGGAGAAGATTAAAGAGCAAAATGCACAACTATTTGATCACGTTATTGATATTCAAATTAATGGCATCAAAATTAATGGGGTATTAAAGAATATTCATGAAAAAGGGGTGTTGCGCTATCGGCCTGCCTATTTAACCGCAAATGATGGCGTTCAGCTGTGGGTTGAACACTTATTATTTAATTTTGCTATCGCTGAAGGTGAGAGTATCGCGCTTGGTAGAGAGAATAGCATTTGGCACTTTTCTAGTGTAAAACAAGACGATGCGAAAAAATACTTAGAGCAATTAATCACAGGTTACTGTGATGGGCTAAATTCACCACTATTATTGTTAAATCAAAGCGGTTGGAACTGGTTGTCCGCTTGCTTTGATAAAAAGAGCAAACAGTATGACTTTGTTTCTGAGGAGATTCAGCAAAAAGCACTGTTCGCATTAATGCAAAGTCTTCAAGGTTCTTCAATGAAAAGAGGTGAAATGGAAGACGATTATGTTTTACGAGTTTGTAGAAACATCGATCAGAACTTAATTCAGGCGCTGTTGGAAAATACTCAGCGTTACCTTCTGCCAATGGCAGAACATTTAAAATAAAAAGGGGAGCATTAAAGGATGCTACGTTTATCCAAAAGTATCGCTCAATTTTTCTTGTTGTTGGCCTTAGTGGCTTGGGGGGGAGCGGTAGCCGCACAACCCCTTTGGCAAGTTTTACCTGAGACTATCAATAAGAGTGAAAATGACCCAAGAATTTATCAAGCCATCAAGTTAAATAATGGCATGGTTGTTCTATTGGTGTCCGATCCTAAAGCGACAAAGTCATTAGCGGCGGTATCCATTCCTGTTGGAAGTCTAGAAAATCCAGATAGTCAATTGGGGTTAGCGCACTATTTAGAACACATGGTGTTGATGGGATCTAAAAAATATCCAGAACCAAGCAGTTTGTCTGAGTTTTTGCAAAAACACGGTGGTAGTCATAATGCAAGTACTGCCGCTCATCGTACTGCTTATTATTTGGAAGTTGAAAATAGTGCACTTCAACAAGCAACCGATCGATTGGCTGATGCATTGGCAGATCCATTGCTCGACCCAACTAATGCAGACAGAGAGCGTAATGCGGTCAATGCTGAACTGACGATGGCGCGCTCCCGTGATGGCATGCGGTTATGGCAGGTTCGTTCGGAAACGTTAAATCCTCAGCATCCGAACTCACGTTTTTCCGGTGGAAACTTAGAGACGCTACAAGATAAACCGAACAGTAAATTACAAGCAGAGCTGGTGGGTTTTTATAAGCAATACTACTCTGCAAATTTGATGAATGGTGTGCTTTATGGCGACCAGTCTATAGAGTCATTGGCTAAAATAGCAGCAGAAACCTTTGGACGCATCCCAGATCGTCAAGTCACTGCACCATCGACAGATGTGCCAGCCGTTACAGATAACGAAAAGGGGATCATCATTCACTATGTTCCCGCTCAGCCACAAAAAGCAATTCAGCTTGAGTTTAGTATAAAAAACAATATGGCTGACTTTCGTAGTAAAAGTGATGAGTATATTGGTTACCTAATTGGGAATCGCAGCCCAGGTACGCTTGCTGATTGGTTAATATCTCAAGGGCTTGCCGAAGGGATCAGTGCGTCATCAACACCAAATGCAGATCGCAATGATGGTGTTTTCTCAATTTATATTACGTTAACCGATAAAGGGTTAGCAGAGCGCGATCAGATTATTGCGGCTGTTTTCTCTTATATCGATTTACTGAAAAAAGACGGTATTAATAAAAATTATTTTGAAGAAATTGCCAATGTACTGAATCTCTCTTTTCGTTATGGCTCCATTGTCAGAGATATGAATTACATTGAGTGGTTATCAGACCAAATGATCAATGTACCAGTGAAGCATGTACTGGACTCAGATTATATTGCTGACAAGTATGATCCTGCTGCCATTAAGGCTCGTCTATCTGAATTAACGGCAAAAGATGCGAGGATTTGGTTTATTAGCCCGGATGAGCCTCATAACAAAAAAGCTTACTTTGTGAATGCACCTTATCAGGTTGATAAAATTACAGAAAAGCAGTTAGCACAATGGGATAAATTGGAATCTAAAATGAAATTTAGATTGCCTGAATTAAACCCATACATTCCTGATAACTTGTCATTAATTAAGGTTGATAAGACATATAAGCACCCAGAGCTTATCTATCAAACAGATAACACTCGAGTGCTCTATATGCCTAGCCAATATTTCGCGGACGAACCGAAGGCAACAATTAATTTATCTCTTAGAACGAAAGAGGGGATGCAGGATGCTAAATCGCAAGTGACAGGCGCGTTACTGCAATATATCGCTTCTTTAAAAATGGATGAATTGCAATACCAAGCATCCGTTGCTGGGATGTCTGTTTCTGTTTCCCAAGGACTTGGCTTACAGTTTAATGCGAGTGGTTATACACAGCATTTACCTGAGTTGTTTTTATCAATGACCAAGCTTTATGTCAGCTTTGAACCTACCGAAAGGGAACTGGCTCAGGCGAAATCTTGGTATCAGGAGCAAATTAAAGTTGCTAATAATGCCAAAGCTTATGAATTAGCGATGCAACCACTGCGTCGTATCGATACCGTACCTTATTTTGAGCAAGAAGAACGGTTATCAGTGCTTGATAGCATTTCGCTAAAAGATATTACAGATTATCGTAGCAAAGTTGTGGATAGTGCAGCGCTACAGGCGATGGTTATTGGTAATTTAACCGATAAACAAAGTGTGAAAGTGATCCAAGATGCCCAAAAGTTACTTAAGAGCAAAGGAACAAATTGGTGGCGTGGTGATATCGTCGTTGTTGATAAACCATATTTAGCGGATTTCCATCACCAAGCTCAAAGTACAGATAACGCTTTGGCAGAGATATTTATCCCTGAAGGTTACAGCCGTATTGAAGGGGCGGTATTGTCTGGCCTTCTGTCTAATATCATTCAGCCTTGGTTTTACGATCAACTAAGAACAAATGAGCAACTTGGGTATGCGGTTTTTGCTTTCAAAGTTGGGTTAGGTGACCAGTGGGGAATTGGTTTCTTATTGCAAAGTAACGCAAAAACACCGGACTACTTGAACTCTCGTTACCAAGAGTTTTATCAAGTTGCACTCGATAAGCTGAACAAACTGCCAGCCCAAGAGTTTGAACAGTATAAACAATCGATTATTACTGAAATGAAACAACCTCCACAAACTTTCTATGAAGAGGTTGGACGTTATTCTTCAGACTTTAACCGCAATATTTTTACGTTCGATACCCGAGAGAAAGTACTCGCGTTATTTGAGAAAGTGACTCAGCAGCAAGTGATTGAGTACTACCAAAAAGCGGTGATGAAACGTCAAGGGTTAGCGTTGGCATCTCAAGTTATTGGTCAAGATGTCAATGAAAAAACAGGATATGCACCACTAAAAGGCTGGGTGTTCTATCCGAATGCGTCAGAATTTCAAAAAATCTTGCCAGTTAAGGAAGATGCGAAGTGAGTAAAATGCAGATAAGTTCCCAATTGTTAGATGCTTTTTCGTTACCATTACAAGGCCAACGGTTAATTGAAGCCTCTGCGGGTACAGGCAAAACCTATACGATAGGGATACTCTATCTGCGTTTACTATTAGGGTTAGGGGGGGAGAATGCTTTCCCCCGACCTCTTACAGTTGAAGAAATTCTCGTAGTGACATTTACAGAAGCCGCAACTAATGAATTACGAGGGCGTATACGTGAGCGAATTCATAAAATGCGCCTTGCTTGTATCCGTGATGGGGTCGGTTTCGAAAAAGAGCCGGAATATTTAGAGCTACTCTCGCAAATTCCAACACCAGAGCAACGTGAGTTTGCCATAAATTGGTTACTTACCGCTGAGCGTCAAATGGATGAAGCTGCGATTTATACCATTCATGGCTTTTGTCAGAGAATGTTAGTTCACAATGCTTTTGAATCAGGCGTTTTATTTGAACAGACGATGATCCAAGATGAACTTCCGATTCAAAAGCAAGCTTGTGCTGATTTTTGGCGGCGTCATTTCTATCCACTCGATTATTCAATGGCAAAAGTTGTTTTGTCACAATGGAATAGTCCGGAAGCACTACTGGCGGATATTAAGCCTTTTTTACAAGGTGATATGCCATACATAGTTAATGAAACGCCAAATAAAGAAACCTTTGAAGAGCGTCACCAGCGTTTAATCGAACTCATTACTCAAGTGAAGTCTTTATGGCTAGCAGGGTGCTCTGAGATTGAAAAACGGATTGTTAGCTCAGATGTTGATAAACGTAGTTATAGCTCACGCTTTTTACCGAGCTGGTTAGATAAAATGGCACGCTGGGCAGAGGAAGAAACACAAGATTACCAACTGCCAAAAGAAATTATTCGGTTTTCGCAAGCTGCCTTACATGATAAATCGAAAAGTGGCTCAGGCCCTGAGCACGAGGTATTCGCGCTCATTGATGAACTTCTTTCGCAATCCCTAACCATTAAAGATCTGATTATTCCCGTTGCCATAACAGAAGTTAGGCAAAACATTGCCCGAGAAAAACACAGTAGAGGCGAAATGGGGTTTGATGATTTGCTCACTCGCTTAGATAACGCATTAAAAAAGCAGGGCGGAGATTACTTAGCTAAAGCCATTAGCCAGCGTTTCCCTGTTGCGATGATTGATGAGTTTCAGGATACCGACCCTCAACAATATCGTATTTTTCAGCGGATTTATCATGAGGTTGAAAATAGTGCATTGTTATTTATTGGTGACCCTAAACAAGCTATTTATGCGTTTCGCGGCGCTGATATTTTTACTTACATTGCAGCGAAAAAGCAGGTTAGTGCTCACTATACACTAGAAACTAACCATCGCTCCTCCGAGCAAATGGTTGAAGCTGTTAACCGTATTTTTAGCCATTGCGAAAAACCTTTTATTTTTGAGCAGATCCCATTTAACCCTGTCAACTTTGCAGCCAAAAATGCGGGCAAGATATTAAAGCATCATGGTCAAGCAGTAAAAGCGCTAACATTTTGGCAAATTGATGCAGAAGCGGTTTCTATTGCTGATTATGAGCAAACAATGGCATCACAATGCGCCGCACAGATCAGTCAATGGTTACAAGGGGGAGCTGAGGGAACAAGCTTATTTCAGCATAGTGATGGAAAACAACATCCGGTTTCTGCGGCTGATATTACAGTCTTGGTGAGAAGCCGACGTGAAGCAACACTGATCCGTGATGCGCTCAATCAGTTGGGTATCCCATCTGTCTTCCTATCGAATAGAGAAAGTGTTTTTGCGACCCAAGAAGCGCGTGACCTTTTATGGATCTTACAAGCGGTACTGTCGCCAGAAAAAGAGCGTATTTTACGTAGTGCACTAGCAACGGGAACTTTAGGGCTAAACGCCAAAGAGATTGATGCGCTAAATTACGATGAAAAGGCATGGGAAGCGCTGGTGGATGAGTTTTCTCAATACGCGCTAATTTGGCGTAAGCGCGGGGTTCTGCCGATGCTTCGGGTTCTGATGGCGGAGCGCCATATTGCAGAATCATTGCTTTCTGCCGTGGAAGGTGAACGTCGTTTAATGGATTTGATGCATATTGGTGAACTGCTTCAAGAGATGTCTCTTCAATTAGAAGGTGAGCACACATTAGTGCGTTGGTTAACACAGCAAATTGCTCATCCTGATCATCAATCGAACGCACAGCAAATGCGTTTAGAAAGTGATAAACACCTAGTTCAAATCAGTACCATCCACAAATCAAAAGGCCTTGAATACAAGATTGTTTGGCTGCCATTTGCGAGTAATTTTTTACCACAATCAAAGGCGCTGTACCATGACAGGGAGAATTACGGCACTCATTTAGACTTAGATGATAGTGAAGAGAACGTTGCGCTTGCGGATGAAGAGCGTTTGGCGGAAGACTTACGGCTACTCTATGTTGCCTTAACACGTGCAATCTATCATTGTAGTGTTGGTATTGCGCCAATAATTAAAGGTAACCGCAAGAAAAGTGGTGAAACCGACCTACACTTATCTGCTTTGGGGTATTTAATTCAAAAGGGGGAAGCGGGGGATTTTAGCTTACTCAATAAAGGATTAGCAGAGCTTGCCGGTACAGCGATTAGTGTGGAGCGCATTGAGTATACAGAATCTATCTCAATGTCTTTTGATCAAGATGATAATGAGTCATTGTCAGCTAGGGATATTACTCGCTTCTTTGACTACCATTGGAGAGTAACCAGTTATTCAGGGTTGAGCTATAGCAGTGGTCATAGTGGCAGTGGTAATGAGCAAGCGATAAGTGCTGAGCAGCTTGCGACCTCACTGGCACCTAAAATAGATGTGGAAGCTAGCTTAGATGCCACTTTACCAGAAATCGATGAATTTACGTTGACACCACATCTGTTTCCCCGCGGAACTGCACCGGGAACTTTTCTTCATGAACTTATGGAAGAAATGGACTTTTCACAAGAGATCCCCCTTGAATGGTTAGTTGAGAAATTGCAAGGAGCAGGGTTTGATACCAAATGGGCTGACATGTTACAGGCATGGTTGGCGGCTATTGTGGATGCGCCACTGGCAGATGATGGTTTATGCTTGTCTGCATTAGCGCCTCAAGATATGTTAGATGAACTACAGTTTTATCTTCCTATTGATAACTTGCTTCAAGCTGAAGATGTTGATCGCATTACTCATCGATATGATCCGCTATCTGCGGCTTGCCCTCCGCTTAATTTTGAAAAAGTACAAGGTATTTTAAAAGGGTTTATCGATTTAACGTTTTTATGGAAAGGGAAATTTTATCTCCTTGATTATAAATCAAATTACCTCGGTGATGATGCGGCTAGCTATACGCAATCTGCGATGGCTGAAGCGATGATTGACCACCGTTATGATCTTCAATATCAATTATATTCATTAGCGCTGCATCGTTACCTTAAACAGCGATTACCTAACTATCAGTATGATGTTCATTTTGGTGGCGTCTATTACCTCTTTCTTCGTGGCATTGATCGGGTAGAGTCAAAAAATGGTATTTTTTATTATCGGCCAGAAAAGGCATTTATCGACGAACTGGACCAACTATTTCGTAACGCACAAGAGGGAAGTGAGCCATGATGAAAGCGCTGTTTAATAAAGCGCTCGAAGCGCGATTATTCACTCCCCTTGATATCCAGTTTGCTTATAACATTACACAAGAGCAAAACCCAACATTATTACTGCTTACCGCATTATTGAGTGCTGAGACGATGGCGGGGCATGTCTGCTTGTCATTATCTGATTTCAGTCAGGAAAAACTGTTTGCAGGGCGCCATCCTGAACTTGCAGACGAATTTTGGCACGCAATAGGTACACCTGATCCAGAAACCATTTATTACCTAGTTAAAAATGCCCCTTTTGTCTGCCTAGCGGGGGAAAGTGAATTATCCCCCTTGGTGTTATCGGGGGAGTTTTTATATTTTCAGCGGCTATGGCAATATGAGCAAAGTGTTTCAGACTACTTTTCACACACCGGACTACCTCAATATGATGCTCTGCGCATTAAAGGAATATTAGACGCTCTTTTCCCGCAAAGTGATGAAATTGACTGGCAAAAAATAGCTGCCGCAGTGGCTGTCACTAGCCGAGTTTCCGTGATTTCAGGGGGGCCTGGCACGGGGAAAACAACCACAGTTGCTCGAATTTTAGCGGCATTGGTTAAATTGGCTGTAGAGAATAAACAACGTATTCAAATTGAATTAGCAGCGCCGACAGGTAAAGCTGCGGCACGTTTAACAGAGTCGTTGGGGGCAGCACTCGATGACTTGTCATTGACCGATGAAGAGCGATATATGTTGCCTAATCAGGCAAAAACACTGCATAGGCTATTAGGGGCACAACCTGAAAGCCAGCAATTCCGCTATCACCGCGATAATTTATTAACATTGGATATTTTGATTGTTGACGAGGCTTCCATGGTGGATTTACCCATGATGGGTAAATTAATCGAAGCCTTGCCAGTAAATGCCAAATTGATCTTTTTAGGGGATAAAGATCAATTAGCATCCGTCGAAGCGGGGGCTGTACTTGGAGATATTTGCCAATTTGCGGATCAAGGATATAGCCCCCAACGTGCCCAAGAATTGGCTCAACTGACAGGATACGCACTCGATCACTTTACATCAAATACAGGCCCTTTGATCAGAGATAGCCTCTGCCTACTGCGTAAAAGTTACCGTTTTTCGGCTTCTTCGGGTATCGGGCAGCTTGCTTTTGCGGTTAATGATGGAGATACCAAGCGTGCTGAAAAGTTATTAAACAGCACATTAAATGACGTGCATACTTATTTACAAGAAAGTGAGGATGATTATGCACAGATGTTGATAGCGGCATCTAATTTCTATCGAGATTATCTTCTATCAGTAAAAGCTAGACAGGATCCGGCTGAGATTTTATTTAAATTTAATCAATTTCGTTTGTTGACAGCTTTGAGAGATGGCCCATATGGTGTAACAGGGATAAACGAAAAATTAGAAAAACTGCTTCATCGACAGGGGCTTATTCATCGGCCATTAAACCAAATAAATAAACATTATGCAGGTAGGCCAATTATGATCAGCCGAAATGATAGTCCATTAGGGCTATTTAATGGCGATATAGGGATAATCCTGCCTGATGAAGAAGGGGCACTTAGAGCTTATTTTCAGTATCCCGATGGCTCAATTAAGGGGATCCAACCTAATCGGTTGCCTTTACATGAAACAGCATATGCAATGACTGTACATAAATCACAAGGTTCAGAGTTTGCTCATACCGCCTTAGTACTACCGAAGGTATATTCACCAGTCGTCACTCGAGAGCTTGTGTATACTGCAATAACTCGCGCCAAAAAAGAACTTTCTTTGTATTGCACGATTAAGATTTTACGCCGTGCCATTGAGACACCGACGAAACGACGTAGTGGCTTAGCAATACAGCTCATGAATGTAAAATAAACGTAGTAGCCTTGGCTACATAATTAGACTTAAATGCAAAAGGTAATAATATGGATACCCAGCCAACAACGACGGCAATAACAGTCACACTTAAAGCGAGAATTCAGCCAGAAAGACGTGCAGACTTAGAAGATGCCTTTATGCATGTTATGCAAAGTATGGAAAAAGATATTCATGTGACAGGTGGTGGCACGTTACTTTCAGACAATGGTGAAATTGATGAGTGTGATATTGAGTTATCTGTTGCAGAGGCGAATGATGAAAATATCAGCTTAATTATTCAATTGTTTTCATCCATGTTGGCGCCGAAAGGATCACGTTTAGTTATTCATGGTGAAGACATTGTGATTGAATTTGGTGATGAAGAAGGGTTAGCCCTTTATTTAAATGGTACTGATTTGCCCGACGAAGTTTATGAAAATAGCGATATTAACGATATTTTCGATAAATTAGACGAGGCTGTAGAAGATATTGGTGCGATCCATGGTGTGTGGGAAGGCCCTACAGAAACAGCGTTCTATTTCTATGGCGCATCATTTGCCGAAATGTCATCACTGCTACAACCTTTAATCGATAGCATACCGCTATGCCAAAAATCAAGAGTGGTACAAATCGCCTAGGTTGATTGACTAACCTGACAGTAAGTAAATTGTCAGGTTAGTCGAGCTAAAGCCTATTTATCGGCTTTTGCATGTAAATCTAGCATCAAAATTTTAGAACGGCGTTGGTAGTTATATAGCGCCTGTTTTTTCAATGGCAACATCTCAATCTCTGCGGGAATAAAGCCCCTTTCTTGGAACCAATGAATACTACGTGTGGTTAAAACAAATAGCTTTGCTAACCCTAATTGCTTAGCCTGTAGGGAAACTCGATGTAAAAGTTCTTCTCCCCGCGAAGAGCTACGGTAGTCAGGATGCACGGCGACACAAGCCATTTCCCCCAGTTTTTCTTCGGGGTAAGGGTAGAGAGCCGCACAAGCAATCACTAAGTTATCTCGTTCAATGATCGTAAATTTATCGATTTCCATCTCAAGTTGCTCCCGTGAACGTCTTACAAGGATGCCTTGCTGCTCAAGAGGGCGAATTAACTCAAGAATACCGCCGATATCATTAATATTAGCACGACGGATTTGTTCGGCGCTTTCCATGACAATTTGCGTACCAATGCCATCGCGCGAAAAGAGCTCTTGGATTAGCGAGCCATCTTCTTGATAACTTAATAAATGGCTGCGACGAACACCGCGGCGGCAAGCTTTCGCCGCGCCACGTAAAAAGCGCACAGTACCTGAATAATAATCCCCTTCGGATTCCAGCTCTTGGATCCTATCTTCGGCTTCATCGGGAAATAATTCTGATAAAATATTGCCATCTTTATCAGCGACTCCTTGTGAAGAACAAAAGCCGATTAACTTTTCAGCCTTCATTTTCACTGCGAGTTGAGTGGCTATTTCCTCAGAAGTGAGATTAAAACTTTCACCAGTAACAGACACGGCAACCGGACCAATAAGTACGATAGAGCCATTATCCAGTTGTTTATTGATAGCATCTTCATCAATGCGGCGGATACGCCCGCTATGGCAGTAATCAACGCCATCATCCACACCGAGTGGTTGCGCGATCACAAAGTTACCGCTGACAACACTAATATGAGCGCCTTGTAAAGGTGTGTTACTCAGACTCATCGATAAACGAGCCGTAATATCAAGTAATAAGGCACCAGAGGCTTGCTTAACGTATTCAAGTGTATTCGCATCCGTTACGCGGGTATGTTTATGATAAACAGCCTCATAATTATGCTCGGCTAAAATATCTTCGATTTGAGGGCGAGCGCCGTAAACTACGATAATGCGGATACCAAGACTATGTAATAACCCTATATCATTGATAATACTCGGAAAATTCTCATGCGCAATTGCTTCTCCACCAAGCATAATAATAAATGTTTTGCCGCGGTGGGCATTGATATAAGGAACCGAATGGCGAAACTCATCTACCAATTCGGTGCTGCGCTCTTTCATAACCACCCTCTTAACTGAATTTTTATTCGCTATTAATGTATTTTTATTCTTTTTAGCGATAAATATCAAGCAAAATATAGGATAAGACTTGTAACATTTTTATTATTTGGGTTTACATATCTCTATATTTAAATGTGTATTCTTGATGACAGTATGCGAATGATTCGCTAGAGTTTATGTTTCTGGCCTCTATTTGGCTTTTGTTCTAAAATCACCTGATATTCAGTTTTAGGTTCGGAATTATTGATGAGTCACCCAGATCACTGTCCATCTAAACGCCGCCTTTTACAAGGAGCGGCAGCGGTTATGTTGCTTAGTGTCAGCCCATTTGGCTTTGCTGCGAATACAAATGTGATCGCAGTACGTATCTGGCCTGCATCAAGTTATACGCGCGTGACGCTAGAATCGAGTGCTCCATTAAAATATCGCCAGTTGGTACTGCATAACCCTGAACGCATCGTTATCGATTTGGAAGGGGTACAGCTGAACAACATTCTGAAGCAGATGGGAACTCAAATCCAATCTCGCGACCCGCATTTAAAATTAGTACGGGTCGGGCAGTTTGATCCAAAAACAGTGCGTCTTGTTTTTGAAGTCAAAAATAAAGTCAGCCCACAGATTTTTACTATCGCGCCCGTTGCTGAATTTAAAAACCGTTTGGTGTTAGATTTCTATCCGGGTAAAGGGGTAGAAACATCGGACGATCCATTGCTTGCCTTATTGGAAGATTATAATAAAGGCGATTTAGAAGAGAAAATGCCTGCTCAGGCGAAGAAACCGGGTAAAGCAGGTCGAGATCGCCCCATTATTATTATGATTGACCCAGGGCATGGGGGGGAAGATCCCGGCGCAATGGGGAAATACAAAACGCGAGAAAAAGATGTGGTTTTACAAATCGCTCGCCGTTTGAAAGCGTTAATCGATAAAGATCCCAAAATGCGTGCCTATATGACTCGTAACGAGGATGTATTTATTCCATTGAAGGTTAGGGTCGCTAAGGCTCGAAAAATGCAGGCAGACTTGTTTGTTTCGATTCACGCTGATGCCTTTACCAATCGCTCAGCTCACGGTTCATCTGTGTTTGCCTTATCGACTAAAGGTGCCACCAGTAATACCGCTCGTTACCTCGCTCAGACACAGAACGAGGCTGACTTAATTGGTGGGGTGAGCAAAAGTGGTGATGTTTACCTTGACCATACCATGCTTGATTTAGTGCAAACAGCAACCATTAATGACAGCCTCAAATTTGGTGATGAGGTTTTAAAGCGCATGGGCAAAGTCAATCGGCTACATAAAAATAAAGTTGATCAGGCAGGCTTTGCGGTATTGAAGGCGCCGGAGATCCCTTCAATCTTGGTTGAAACAGCCTTTATCAGTAACTTAGAAGAAGAGCGTAAATTGAAAACCGCGAAGTTCCAGCAGCAGATGGCGGAATCTATCTTCCAAGGGATTAAAGCCTATTTTCGTAATGGCGGCGAATTAGCGATTAGAAATTAGTCGCTAGAATAAAATCGATAAATTAGAAAAGGTGACTGGCTGAAAAGTGAGTTGCCTTTTTTATTATTGCATTGATTTAATAGGAAAAATAAGAATTGGTTGCGGGGGCCGGATTTGAACCAACGACCTTCGGGTTATGAGCCCGACGAGCTACCAAGCTGCTCCACCCCGCGACTGAAGAGGTAAATATAACAGGGGATATTGGTTGCGGGAGCCGGATTTGAACCGACGACCTTCGGGTTATGAGCCCGACGAGCTACCAGGCTGCTCCATCCCGCGCCTGAAATATTTTTGATACTAATTTGAAGATTGGTTGCGGGGGCCGGATTTGAACCGACGACCTTCGGGTTATGAGCCCGACGAGCTACCAAGCTGCTCCACCCCGCGTCCGATAGCGGGCACTATACTCGGGATGAGATCTGATGCAAGTTTTTTTGTGTATTTTTTTCAAATTTCCGCATAGATAGAACAAAATATACACTCAATGGTCAAATATTAATCATTTTAATGGAGCGGTGAGATTGATTAACAGGCAATAGGCTAAATCCTTTTTTTAGAGTCGATGATAAAAAATAAATGTGAATTATCCATTGCGGGGAAAAATAATAACCAGTAATAAGTCCACAATTTGTACGGCGATAGGAGAGTAAGTATTTTTAGCCGTTTCATTCTTTATGTGGGTTTGCTATTGTGCGCTTCATATTGGATTGGAGTGGGCGGTATAACATGAAATTATGGCAAAAATGGTGTGTAGCAGGTGCGTTTGTATCTTTACTTGTTGGCTGTCAATCTCACCCGACAGATCAAGGGCAGCAGTATAAAGATGGACGTTTAAAGCAAGATCTTCAGCAAGTAAGCCAAGTAAATGTTCAAGGGCGCCCAATCAATTCACAAGATTTTTATCGGCAAGTTAATGAAATCAAGAATGCGTCACCGCGTTTGTTTCAAGGTAACAATGATACCTATCATGCGATTGAAAACTGGCTAGTTGCAGGGGGAGATCCTAAAAAACTGGCGAGTTTCAACTTAACCGCCTTTCAAATGGAAGGGGTGGATAATTATGGTAACGTACAATTTACTGGGTATTACACGCCGGTTATCCAAGCTCGCCGTACCAAACAGGGGGAATTTCAGCACCCACTTTATGCAATGCCACCTAAAGGGAAAAAACGCCTCCCCAGCCGAGCCGCGATATACAATGGTGCTTTAAGCGATAAACTCATTCTAGCCTACAGTAACTCCGCCATGGATAACTTTATGATGGAAGTTCAAGGTAGCGGCTATGTGGATTTTGGTGATGGTAGCCCGCTGAATTTCTTTGGTTATGCGGGGAAAAATGGGCATGCTTATAAGAGCATAGGTAAAGTGCTTGTCGATCGTGGTGAAGTGCCGTTAGAGAAAATGTCACTGCAAGCGATCCACGATTGGGCGAATAGCCATAGCGAACAAGAAGTGCGCGAATTACTCGAACAAAATGCTTCCTTTGTTTTCTTCAAACCACAATCATTTGTTCCTGTCAGAGGCGCTAGTGCAGTACCGTTAATTGCTAAAGCATCAGTCGCATCGGATAAAACACTTATTCCGCCAGGCACAGCGCTATTAGCAGAAATACCTGTACTTGATAATGCAGGGAAATTTACGGGACGCTATGAAATGCGTATGATGATTGCCCTAGATGTTGGTGGTGCAATTAAAGGACATCATTTCGATATCTATCATGGAACAGGTCATGAAGCAGGTAGAATGGCCGGTTTTTATAATCATTACGGAAGAGTGTGGGTGTTGAAAAAGAGCCAGCCACTTTTCGGTCATATGTAGTTATTAAGGTTACTATTTACTATGCAAACTAAGCTTTCAGATGCTTGGATGCAGCGTTTTGCTGGGATCGGACGTCTTTATGGACAGCAAGCGCTATCACTTTTTGCTCGTTCTCATATTTGTGTTATTGGGATTGGGGGCGTCGGCGTTTGGGCTGCGGAAGCACTCGCACGGACGGGAATAGGGCAGATTACCCTGATTGATATGGATGATATCTGTATCACTAATACCAATCGTCAGTTACATGCACTTAAATCCACAGTGGGTCAGCCAAAAGTTGAAGTCATGAAAGCACGGATTTTAGAAATAAATCCTGAATGCGTTGTGAATATCGTGGATGATTTTGTGAGCGTAGATAATGTGGCTGAGCTGCTCTCTACGGGGTTTGATTATGTTATTGATGCCATCGATAGTGTCAGGCCGAAGGCGGCTCTGTTGGCCTACTGTCGGCGTTATAAAATCCCCGTTGTAACGACAGGGGGCGCAGGAGGGCAAATCGACCCAACGCAGATCCAAGTAACAGACTTAGCGAAAACGATCCAAGATCCCCTTGCCGCAAAATTACGTGAGCGCCTGAAATCCGATTTTAATGTTGTTAAAAATAGCAAAGGTAAATTAGGCATAGACTGCGTATTTTCAACAGAGCAATTAGTTTATCCGCAAAGTGATGGCTCCGTCTGTGCGGCTAAAAGTACCGCTGACGGCTCTAAAAGAATGGATTGCGCTTCAGGCTTTGGGGCGGCAACGATGGTGACAGCAAGTTTTGGTTTTATTGCAGTATCACATGCTCTGAAGAAGATGGTCGCAAAATTAGAGCGGGAAAATTCGCTCAAAAGCTGAGGCTATTTTCATAGCCTCTAGTACATTATTCGGCAGGTGTCATTTCGCTGGCAAAGTTGCGAATAGTCGTTATTAATGCGGCTATTCCATTTTGTCGAGATTCACTGAGTTGGCCAGATAACCCAGTTCTATTCAAAATATCCTCAAAATCGACAGCGAGGATCGCTTGGCTATTTTTTTGTTCCACTGCGGCTAATAAAATCGCAAATAGCCCTTTAACAACACGTCCTTCACTATCGCCATAAAAATGAAATGTTTGGTCATCGTTGAGTCTTGCACCAATCCACACTCTGTTTTCGCAACCTTTCACTTCCTGAGTCTGCTGCTTTTGTTCATCAGTCAGAGTCGGTAGTTGACGAGCGAGTTGGATAAGCAAGCGATATTTATCTTCCCACGCTTTTTGTGCTGAAAATTGTTCAATAATCTCTTCAATTTTCAGCGTCGTACCGAAAGGGTGTGGAACAAATGTCGATATTATTGAAGTCATTCGGCTTCCTTATTCATCATTCAGTATTGAGAGTGCAAATTTTACTGCGTTAATAAATTTATCAATATCTTGCTGATCATTGTAAGGCATGACAGAGATGCGTAAGCAGCCTGTAATAGCAATTGCATCCATTAATGGTTGCGTACAATGTTGCCCATAGCGTAATGCAATTTTTTGTTCAGTCAACAATAGGCCCAAATCGCTATGATGTATGCCAGCGAAATTAAAGGAAAGTAGCGGAGTATTAGGCTGGCTATAGCAGATAAACCCCTCTAATTTGCTGAGTTCTTCGTATGCGTAGTGGATGAGTGAACAACAATAGGCCTCAGATTGGTGTAAATCGATGTGAGATAACCAGTCAAGAGTGGCTGAAAAGGCAATGACGCCAGCGATATTTGGTGTGCCAGCTTCAAAACAATAAGGAACAGGAGCGGGAGTAAAGCCCTCAAAATTAACTTCTGATAACATTTTACCGCCACCATGCCATGGTGACATCGCAGCCAACAATTGTGGTTTGCCATAGCAAACGCCAAGCCCAGTTGGGCCATATAATTTATGGGCGGAGAAAGCATAAAAATCGATATTCAAAGCGGTGACATCAATTGGGGCATGTACCACACCTTGTGCGCCATCAACGACAACGAGCGCCCCAGCCGCATGAGCTAGTGACGTTACTGCTGCTAAATTTGGTTGATAGCCTGTTACGTTTGACATCTGGGTGATAGCGATCACTTTGCTACGTGGATTAAGTAGCGGCTTAAGGCTTTCAATATCGAGGGTGTAGTGTTGAGTGACAGGCCATTTGACAATTTTTGCACCAGTTTGCTGTGCAAGAATCAGCCAAGGTAATAAATTAGAGTGGTGTTCTAATTCGCTAACAATAATTTCATCATTTGCTGTTAAATGATTTCTAAAATAACTTTGGGCAATAAGGTTAATGGACTCGGTGGTTCCTCGGGTCCAAATAATGGTATTTTCACTCTCTGCATTAATCAATTTCGCGACACGTTTCCTGCCTTGTTCATAATTTTCAGTAATTCGTAACGACTCTGGAGATTGACCTCGATAAACTGAACTGCCAGAGTGACGGTAATAGTTATCTGCGGCTTCAATCATTGAGTTTGGTTTTAAGGCTGTTGCTGCACTATCAAGATGAATCGTTTGAGAATTGATAGCTGGAAATTGTTTTCGAAATTGTGTTGCAGAAAAATGGTACATTATATGTGTTCTTTATCTAAATATTTGGCGTTTGGTTTGTAATCATAATTATTGATGATATTCTCGATTTATTCATCGAAATCTTTTGTTACATTTAATTTTACCGCTGGTTTTTATTAGAGCTTTAGAAAAATTAGGGAAATGATTATGCCTTTTACTGCATATTGCAATCATTTTTCTTTTGTCTTTTCGGTGAGCTCATCTTTGGATGGGGAAAATTCAAGAATTATCTTAAATATTTAACTGATAATATTTTTTGTAAACTGGTTAAAACCTGTCTTGAAAATGTTATTTGCAATTGTTAGGCAAAAAAAAGCACCGCAATTAAAGCGGTGCATCATAAAATCACTATGGACAGACAGGGTAAATGTACAGGAAGTGAAAAAAAACAGTAGCTAAAGCTACAAAGTCTGGCATTCCCAGACAACTTGCAAACACAACATCACAACCACAAAGCCAAAAGTTTCAAAGTAACTAAACTCTGTAACTTTTCGTTCCGGCTTAGGAAGTGTGCATACTATAGGTATTTACTGGCGTATCCTCAATGGACAATTTATAATGCTTCGGATGAGAAAAACTAATGCGTATAACCCTATCAAGTAGAAGTGATTATGTCTAAAAGATTACCGCCACTTAATGCGTTAAGAGTGTTTGATGCCGCCGCTCGTCATTTAAGTTTTACTAAAGCGGCGGAAGAGTTGTTTGTGACCCAAGCCGCTGTGAGTCACCAAATGAAAAGTTTGGAAGATTTCCTCGGGTTAAAGTTATTTCGCCGGCGCAATCGTTCTTTGCTGTTAACAGAAGAAGGCCAAAGTTATTATCTTGATATTAAAGAGATATTTTCTTCTATTAATGAGGCGACAAGGAAATTACAGGCGCGAAGTGCTAAGGGAGCATTAACGGTTAGTTTATCCCCTAGTTTTGCAATACAGTGGCTTGTCCCGCGTCTTTCTAGCTTTAACCAAGCTTATCCGGGGATTGATGTTCGTATTCAGGCCGTTGATAGGGAAGAAGATAAATTAGCGGATGATGTTGATGTGGCTATTTTCTATGGGCGAGGAAATTGGTCTGGTCTAAGGACGGATAGGCTGTATGCTGAATATTTAATGCCAGTTTGTTCTCCGTTATTATTAACGGGGGCGCATCAATTAAAGCAGCCTGAAGACTTAGTCAATCATACGTTATTACATGATTCTTCTCGTCGGGATTGGCAAGCTTATATTCGCCAATTAGAATTGCACAATATTATCAATGTACAACAAGGCCCTATTTTTAGTCATAGTGCTATGGTCATTCAAGCCGCAGTACATGGTCAGGGTGTCGCTTTAACAAATAATGTTATGGCAAAAAATGAAATTGATGCAGGTCGTTTGGTTTGCCCATTCAACGAGGTATTGGTGAGTAAAAACGCGTTTTACCTTGTTTGTCAGGAAAACCAAGCTGATTTGGGAAAAATAGCTGCATTTCGTCAATGGATCTTGACTCAAGCAGCAAGCGAGCAAGAAAAACTGGGGTTTATTACGGGTGACCAAGATATGGCGCTTATTCAGTAATCATATATACCCGTTATTTTTCAAGTTGCAGTTGGTTGCATAGATAGGTAAAACGGCACTCAGTTTATCGTGTTTATCGGGATTTTAAATTAACCCCTTGATGCAACTGGGATTATTTAGGGTATGGTTAATAAAAGGTGTTACTGTGAATAGTCGTTTGATGTTAATTTTTGCTGGGATTAGTGGCTTTTTTACTGTGGCTTTTGGTGCCATTGGCTCTCATGCGCTTTCGTCGATTATGAGTGCTCATCAGATGGAATGGATTGAAATCGGTTTGCGGTATCAGATGCTACATACAGTAGCTTTAATGGTGCTAGGGGCGATTTTATTGCGTAAAGTGGTTCTATGGTTTTACTGGTGTGGCGTTTTTTTCGCCGTAGGCATACTTCTTTTCAGTGGTAGCCTTTATTGTATGGCCTTGTTACAGGTAAAATACTTTTCCTATTTTACGCCAATAGGGGGAGTTTGTTTTCTTATTGGCTGGCTGTTGGTCGTTATCGGCGCTATGCGTCTAAGGAAACCGGCGTTACGCCATGAGTAATAAAATTGCATTATATTGCCGTCCAGGCTTTGAAAAAGAGTGTGCGGCCGAAATTACAGATAAAGCTGGGCAAAAAGAGGTTTATGGTTTTGCGCGCGTCAAAGAAAATAGCGGTTATGTTATTTTTGAATGCTATCAAGCTGAAGATGCCGATAAACTTGCCCGCGAGCTACCTTTTCGTGAGCTGATTTTTGCTCGTCAAATGTTTGTGGTTGGGGAACTGCTTAAAGATTTACCTCCAGAAGATCGTGTTACCCCCATTGTGAATGCGCTGAGCCAGCAGGTTGAACGAGCAGGCGATCTTCGCGTTGAAGTTGCTGATACTAATGAAAGCAAAGAGTTGATGAAATTTTGCCGTAAATTTACGGTGCCTTTGCGTAATGCTTTACGACAAGAAAAAGTTTTACTGGCTAAAGAGAATTTCAAACGTCCGGTTATCCATGTTTTCTTTATTGCTTCAGGCTGTTGTTATACCGGATATTCTTACAGTTCGAATAGCTCGCCATTTTATATGGGGATCCCTCGGCTTAAGTTTCCATCGGATGCACCTAGTCGCTCAACATTGAAATTAGAAGAGGCATTTCACATATTTATCCCTTACGATGAGTGGGATGAGCGGCTAGCAAGCGGTATGAATGCGGTGGATCTTGGTGCATGTCCGGGGGGATGGACCTACCAATTAGTTAAGCGCAGTATGATGGTTCATGCCGTGGATAATGGTCCGATGGCGCAAAGCTTGATGGACACGGGGCAAGTTAGGCACCATCAAGTCGATGGTTTTAAATTCGAGCCAAATACGAAAAATATTACTTGGTTAGTGTGTGATATGGTTGAAAAACCGGCGAAAGTCGCTGCGTTAATCACGGAGTGGCTATTGCATGGGTGGTGCCGTGAAACCATTTTCAACTTAAAGCTACCGATGAAAAAGCGCTATGAGGAAGTGTCTCATATCCTTGAAAAGATGCGTACACAATTGGCAGAAAATGGCATCAATGTGCGGATCCAAGCGAAACAGCTGTACCATGACCGCGAAGAAATTACCGTTCATGTACAACGTATTTGGTCTGCTTATGCACCAATACGCGACTAAATCTGATATTTAGTAAGAACATATCATATAGCAAAAACTGCTTCCTAAACGCTGGTTAACAGTGAATGAAGAGGCAGTTTTTTATTGCTTATGGTTTGGGGTGATAGCGCAATTGGTTCAGGTTCCCTTGCAACTGAATATCTGTTCTTAAGGTTGCAATATCGCGGCAAACTTTTGCTATATCAAACTGACCAATAAGCTTTTTTCTCCATTTTTCATCAACGCTATCTAAATGAGCAAATAAGTTCTCAATGGAGTGGTATTGTTGTAGCAGTTGTGTGGCACTTTTAGCACCAATTCCCGCGACACCAGGCACTTTACTGCTGCTGATCCCCGCTAACCCCCAGTAATCAGGTAATTGGCAAGGTTTTACGCCAAATTCTTTTTCGATAAAAGGCACATCTAACCAGCGTTTTTGAAAATAGTCGCGAATACGAATTGAAGGCGACAGTAGTTGGCAATAGCCTTTATCAGTAGAAACGATAGTGACAGTTTGCCCTGCATCGGCGATTTTCTTGGCTAAAGTTGCCGCTAAATCATCCGCTTCGTCACCACTTGATTGCCAGCAGTGGACGCCTTTTGCTTCGAATTGTTTGACTAATGAAGGTAGCTCAGCATATAAATTTTCAGGCATGGGCTGACGGCCTGCTTTATAGTCAGGCAGTTTTTCATGCCGCCAGCTATTGTGCCTACCTTCCTCATCGAATACTGCAACAATATGGGTCGGTGAGGTGTGAGAGATAAGCTGTGCTACCGCAGATAAGCAGGCATCGCCGCAAGGACTGCCTTGTACGGCATGTATGCGGCGAATTAAATTAAGTGCATCAATTATCAGTAAGTGGATCATAAAATTTACGCCATCCTTGGCCTCATTATATTATTTCACTATTTCGTAGCAAGGCTCATAGGCTGTTCCACCCGGCAGTTTCATTCGATGTTGGTCGACAAAACCGCGCAGTAGAATATCCATGCGTTGCATAATTTCTTTATCACCATGAATTTTAAACGGGCCATACTGTTCAATAGCCTTCATACCGACTTCTTTCACGTTACCCGCAACGATACCAGAGAAGGCTCTTCTAAGATCAGAGGCCAGTTTTTCTGGTGATTGACCTGGATACAGATTCAGTGACGCCATATTTTCATGAGTCGGCTCGAAAGGATGCTGTAATTCAGGGTTGATCTTAATTGACCAGTTAAAGCTATAAGCATCGCCTGTGCTACGACGGTTGTCTTTCACCAATGGCATGTGTTTTTTCATTACACGAGCGACTTCTTGGGGATCATCAATGATGATTTGATAGTGTTTGCTGGCTTCTTCACCAAGTGTATGACGAATAAAATCATCTAACACAGAGAAGTACTCGGCACTTTCTTTTGGCCCCGTTAAAACCAATGGCAATACTTGTTCGCTATTTTCAGGATCCATCAAAATGCCTAGCAAATAGAGAAGCTCTTCTGCTGTACCGACGCCCCCAGGGAAAATAATGATCCCATGCGCTAAGCGAACGAACGCTTCAAGGCGCTTTTCGATATCAGGCATGATGATAAGCTCATTGACTAAAGGGTTAGGTGGCTCAGCAGCAATGATAGATGGCTCTGTTAGGCCGATAAAACGGCTATTTTTATAGCGTTGTTGAGCATGGCCAACAGCCGCCCCTTTCATTGGGGCTTCCATGGCTCCGGGGCCACAACCTGTGCAGATATTTAGCTCTCTTAAACCAAGCTCATTACCGACTTTACGGCCATATAGGTACTCGGTTTCGTTGATAGAGTGACCACCCCAGCAAACAATCATGCTTGGATCTTCATCAAGATGCAGTGTACGCGCGTTACGTAATATAGAGAAAATGACGTTAGTTAGGTGAGTGCCATTTCCCAGATCTAAATGCATTTTTTGCTCTGCATTGATGATTTGAGCATGAACAAAGAGGATATCACGCAGTACCGCAAACAGGTTTGCTTGTATAGAACGGATGATTTTACCATCGACAAAAGCATCTTGAGGTGGGTTAATTAGCTCAAGTTTGACACCGCGCTCACGTCGTAATACGTTGATATCGAAGTCAGTATGCTTATCCAATAAATCTTTACTGTTGTCTGTTAAGCTCCCTGAATTTAAAACCGCTAATGAGCAGTTTCTGAACAAGCGATACAAATGACTGCTTGCGGTACGCTTTAACATATCAACTTCAAGTTGAGATAAGAGATCCATGGATCCTAATGGACTGATATGAGTAATCAAGTAACTCTCCTTTATCCCAAAGGGATCTTGATATACTCGCCATACTTCAAGTTACGGCGTCATTGACTCAGTTTACTTTCGCACCATTGGCATCGTTATTTCTGCCTTGCTACGACTGGTCTACCGGTCGCCTTGCTGTACCTCGAACTATTTAGAGTATATAAAATTATATCAATTAACTTAATTAAGGTGCTTATTGCCGTGCTAAACGTCCTATTTCAGGCGTAAATTGGGTATTACTACGCCATGGATTGATATCAAGACCACCACGGCGCGTATAGCGTGCGTAAACACTGAGTTGTTCAGGCTTACACAGTTGTGTTATATCATTAAAAATACGTTCGACGCATTGTTCATGGAATTCGTTATGATGACGGAAAGAGACCAAATAGCGCAGCAGTGCTTCACGGTTGATCTTCGGGCCACGATAACGAATTTGTACTGACCCCCAATCGGGTTGGTTAGTAATCAAACAATTCGACTTTAATAAATGGCTAACTAGTGTTTCTTCTACGTTTTCATTTTCCGTGCTATTTGCGAGATAATCACGACTAAATTCATATTGATTGATCTCGATATCCTGTTCATCAATACAAATCCCTTCAAATTGGCAAATCGCTTGCTGTGAAAACTCATCAAGTTTATGGAGTGTAACGCTAACTTTTCCATTAGCACAATTGCTTAAGTCGTTTTGCAAAACACTTCGCACATTTTCCCATGAATCATAGCGAGTTTGGTTAAAACTATTTAGGTAGAGTTTAAAACTTTTTGATTCGATCAAGTTTTCACTTTGTGCATCGACATGGACTGAACCAATAGCGACTTGCGGAACACCTTTCTTGTTGAGCCAAGATAGCTCGTATAAGGTCCAAATATCAGCCCCATGAAACGGTAGGTTATCAGCGTGAATATCTAACGGATCTCTATTTAAGCTGCGCGGAACGGCTTGGAGTAGGCTTGGGTCATATTGATCATAATATGCCGTTTTTTTTCCTAGTGTGAGATTATCCAAAGCAGGGTTATTTTGATAGTGTGACATAGTGATCCTTAAACTTCATGTACTAAAAGCACGCGATACCATAAAACGGCTGAAAATGAGAGCAATTCATTCATCGGTTAACTTCTGTCATAATATCATTTATTAATGATATTGCCGCCATTTCAGTTCACTCAATCTAAAGTTATTAAATCATTATGAATACAACCGTTTCTGAAGCGCTTACTCAATTTACTCAACAATATGTGACCAAATGGAAGGAGCAAACAGGTCTATCGCCTGCTTCCTGTGACCTATATGGCATTCCGTCTCCTTGTGTCATTCGGACGGGGGAAAATTGGGTTTATTGGGAGCCACAAGCCTTCCCAATAGCAGATAAAAACTTAAATAAAGTAGCGACAGCATTGGATATTGAATTACAGCCGATGATCCATCCTTTTTATACCACTCAGCTTGCGGGGGATATGAAGGCTCAATTTGAAGGTCATCTATTGAATTTGGTTCAAGTGTGGAGCGAAGAGGATTTTATCCGTTTGCAAGAAAATTTAATTGGTCATCTAGTTACCCAAAAGCGTTTAAAACTATCACCAACATTATTTATAGCAACATTAGAATCTGATTTAGAAATGATTTCGTTATGTAATTTAACGGGAGAAATTATTTTAGAAAAATTTGGTAGTAAGGAAAAACGCGTGTTAGCGCCTAATCTTATCCATTTTATTCAAGAGTTAACCCCAGTAGTAGAACCGCTTAAGTAAGATATTGCTGATGGAAGCTGTAGGAAATAGCTTACAAATCAATTAAGAAATAAACCTTAATTTTCTTAATTTATCTAAGTGAGCATTATTTAACATTTAATTTCATGTAGTTACTATCAATCTCTTAAATTGAAGGTTTAAGGCTGTTTTTAAGTTTATTGCACTAGGTTGTTTCATTAGTGTTTTTAATACATTCTTAAACGACTGAATGAGGGAGCAGTGAGTTTGCTGCTTTATCAGTAAACAGAGGTCATGGATGGCAAAGTGGCGCATGTCGCTGACTTTAATCTGTTTATTAGCGACAGGATGTCGAACGGCAGGAGGTCGTTTTTGCAGGATGCTTTAACACCCTTTAAAACATGAGATAAGCCAGTCAACCCTCTTGTTGGCTGGCTTCTTTTTCACTTAGTGTTGCGTTCGTGTCTTTTGATGTGGGTCGGTAGAATATTGCGTTAATGCGTTTAACACACTTTGATACATGGCTTCTCTTAGAGACTCACGCTTACGGAACGCAGAGCGGTGTTGGCTTTTGACCGATTCGATATCACGAACAGGCTCTGTTAAAGGCAAGTGATACCAGCCATCCGCGGAAACCGTGCCATTACACTCTTGCCAAAAATTATCGTAGCTTGATTTCAAATGTTGGCGCTTAATATGGCAATGGTTTGAAATACCCATAATAGATGTACAGTGGAAAAAAGCGGCAACTGCATAAATAGATGACATCAATAAATTTTTAGGTCGCATCCCATGCATTTGCTTCGTAATGGACTTCACTTGTTCGGTACTTTGTTCAGTAGCAGGCCCCTGTAAAGAACAGATATAAAGTTGGCCCTCAGTACCAAACGAAAAGCTCATTAAATAGATATCATCCCCTGTTTCGTTTAGCAGGTGTAAGGTGAGGTCACCTTCGCGTGGATATTGGGAGTAAACAAGCCTTAATTGCGCATAATCTCCCGATTTTAATTCGATATCTGCAACTTTTAACCCTTGGCGATCAATAGAAAACATTGCTTTGATAGCATCCGTCGAAAATGTTTTTTCGATGAGTTCTAGGGTGTGACTCGCGGTGAGTAATTTTTGTTTTCCGTTCCACTCGCGATGCAAATACTTATTTAAGGGGCGTTCAGCAAAATCAGGAATATTATTTAATTCCTTAGACATGCGGGCACTGGTGTAGCTTTCACACATGGATTGAAATTGCTGATAAGGTTTAGACGGGAGTTTGGCAATACGGACTTGTCGTTTTAAATGGTCATAGCTGTTGTTAATAGACTGCCAAAATTTATTTTGTTTACGCCACTGCTTTAATAATCCCATATATAAACCATACTTGATTGTTGAGTGTTTTTTATTCAGTAAAGTGAAAAGCGTCTGATATTACTCTTATTAACTACAACAAAAGGTAAATAAACTTTAAATAAACTTATAAAATCGCTTGCGGTAAGATGGATTGCGTGAAAGTAACTAGGATTTTGTGTGGGAAATTATTTTGGTTGTTCTACACCCCATATTTACGACAGAATTAATGAAGGATATGCCGTATATTTCGAATTAAGTTTATTAAGTAGGTTTTTATATGAATATTGAACAGCGCATCATGGAAAAGCTTCGTCATATTGAAGAGGAAATGAGAGCGAAGGCACTTTGGCGTGAATTACCACCTAGCCCTGAAGCTTTTGAAAGTACAGAGCCTTTTTCAATTGATACGATGGAAGCAACAGAGTGGTTACAATGGGTACTTATCCCTCGTTTACAAGCACTCATTGAGCAAGGCGCTGTTTTACCCGGAGCTTTTGCTATAGCCCCTTATTTTGAAGAAGTTTATAAGAATGATGAGGAAGGGCAATATCATTTATTGCTGATTCACCTTCGTGAATTAGATGATTTTTTCAGTACTCAGTTGGGTAGGTAGCTCATTGATGTTAGAGATTATTTATCAAGATGAGTATATGGTTGCTGTTAATAAGCCTGCCGGTATGTTGGTGCACCGCAGCTGGTTAGACAGCAAGGAAACTGTGTTTGTTATGCAAACATTACGAGACCAAATTGGTCAATTTGTTTATCCAATCCATCGTCTTGATAGGCCAACATCGGGTGTGTTGTTGTTTGCATTATCCAGTGATGTGGAGAGGCAATTAGCGGCGCAGTTTGAATCTCATCAAATAGAAAAAATCTACCATGCGGTGGTTCGTGGCTATGTTGAAGCGCCTCAAACCATTGATTATCCATTACTTGAGCAGTTGGACAAAATTGCGGATAAACATGCGACCAGAGAGCCGGCATTGCAAGAGTGTGTTACACATTGCCAGCCAATCGCTCAAGTTGAGTGCTCAGTCGCAATTGGGCGTTATCCAACATCTCGGTTTAGTTTACTAGAATTGAAACCAGAAACAGGGCGCAAACATCAGTTACGACGTCATATGTCGCACATTCGTCACCCCATTATTGGCGATAGTAAACACGGTGATTTACGTCAAAACCGCGGTGTAAGCCAACATTTTGCCGTTTCACGGCTAATGTTGCATGCCAGCCTGCTAGTATTAGCTCATCCCATTTCAGGGGAGCGTATCTCTCTGATTGCACAATGGGATGAGTCATGGTTGTCATTGGTAAATCAGTTTGGGTGGCAGCATATCGCCAGCAAATTGGGAATGGGAGAATTCAATTCATCACTGTAGTTGGGTCAATAGGAGGTGTTCGTGTCAAAAATTGGTATTTTTGTGGGAACAGTTTATGGTAATTCCTTAGCGGTGGCTGAATCTGCTCAGGAAATATTGGAGCAACTCGGCCATGAGGTCACGATTTTTGATGAGCCAATGCTCAGTGACTGGCAGCAATATAATGCGGGTGAAGGGGTCGCCTTAGTCATCACTTCCTCTACAGGGCAAGGGGATTTACCCGATACGATTGCTCCACTATTTTATGAAATTCAAGATGTTGTTGGTTATCAACCTGAATTACGTTACGGGTTAATCGCTTTAGGTGATAGCAGCTACGAAAATTTTTGTGGGGCAGGAAAGCGTTTTGATGAGTTATTAACTGAACAATCGGGAACACGGATTGGTGAGGTTTTGTTCATTGACGCGATAGAAGAAGATGTACCCGAAGAATATGCGAAGCCTTGGATACAATCTTGGGGTGAGCAACTGTAAATTACTGCACCGTGAATAGGATTCTCGGTGCAGTAAAGAAAATAAGAGCGGTATTTTAAAACTATTTACGGGTTAATTTTTCAAGGTCAGCTTCAATTTCAGCGATTTTGTTTGAGACCACATGCTCAAGATGACGTAGGTCATCCAAAATTTTATGCTTCAAATCAATATCACTTGTATCGTTTTGGCAAATTTGGTCTAGTTCTTCAATAGCGTAACGTAGGTTGGAGTTGATCTCATTAATTTCTTTGAAATTATTGCTACCATCTGCCGCGGCTACAGTTTTGCGTTGGCGTGGATATTTAAATTTTACACTTTTCGCAAAGAATTCCCCTTTATCTTTGCGAAAATAGATTTTTAAAATATCGTTATTTGCTTCTTGGCGTAGCGTATAACGGTCAATATCTTGAGGGTTGCTAATACCTAAACTTTTTAGATTATCGTACATGTTGTTCACCGAGTTATAGGAAACCGAAATTTGTAGAGGCACAGAGCCGTTAGCATATGCCAGCAGAAACAGTATTATTCTATTTTTGGCAGGAATTAAAAACACGCGCATTAAAGCGAATAACACTTAGCGATGCTATTAATCTGTGTTTTAAAAAGGCAAAAAATAAAATCATACAGTTTATATTCTCGAAAGCCCGACAATAGCTAAACTTATATATTATGCGCGAAATGAGGAAATTGACAAACCCCTCATCATAAGAAAAAGAGGTCTATCATTTTTAGATTGGGTAGAGAACGTGTTTTATCTCTAGCCGAGCGAGGATGTGGGATTAGTCAATGCTTCTTAATAGCTCATTAATACCGACTTTTCCACGGGTTTTGTCATCGACCTTTTTAACAATCACGGCACAATAAAGGCTGTAGCTACCGTCTTTCGATGGCAGATTACCCGATACAACCACAGAGCCCGCTGGCACACGTCCATAGTGGATCTCACCAGTTTCGCGGTCATAAATTTTTGTGCTTTGACCAATATAAACCCCCATTGAAATGACAGACCCTTCTTCAATAATAACGCCTTCAACAATTTCTGAACGGGCGCCAATAAAGCAGTTGTCTTCAATGATGGTTGGGTTAGCTTGTAGTGGTTCAAGTACGCCACCAATACCAACTCCGCCGGATAAATGCACATTTTTACCGATTTGGGCACAAGAGCCTACTGTCGCCCATGTGTCTACCATGGTGCCTTCATCAATATAAGCACCAATGTTGACATAAGAAGGCATCAAAACACTATTTTTAGCGATATATGCCCCTTGGCGAACAGCAGCGGGTGGAACAACACGGAAGCCTTCGCGTTCAAAGCGAGCCTGATCGTAATCCGCAAATTTCATGGGAACTTTATCAAAATAACGGCTTTCAGCCCCTTCGATTACCTGATTATCGTGAATGCGGAAGGAGAGTAATACTGCTTTTTTCAACCATTGATGTGTTACCCAAACCCCTGAAATTTTTTCAGCAACACGCAGTTTACCACTATCAAGTAGGGCAATGGTTTCTGTCACCGCTTGGCGAACGGCGGGGGTCACTGTGGATGGTGTGATAGCCGCTCTATCTTCAAATGCTTGTTCAATGATGGCTTGTAATTGCTGCATTGATTAATTTTCCCCTTTAAGGACCAGTAATAATATTGCTTATAAAACCTAACATTTATCCTTCGAGTTGAGGGTTTCTGTCAACCTTTCTGATAACTCTTGTTGCATTTTTTTATCGAGCGCTTTGTGATTTTTATCTGCAAGGACGAAAAAATCTTCCACTTTCTCGCCAATTGTGGTGATCCGTGCACCATGTAACGAGATTTCCATCTGAGCGAGCACATGCCCAACCCGTGCTAATAACCCCGGTTGATCGAGAGCAAAGAGCTCCATATAGCTACGGCGCTCATTGGTTGAGCGTAAAAAATTCACTTTGGTAGGAACGGTAAAATGGCGTAGTTTTGACGGTAGAGTGCGAGCCTGGGGAAGTGAGATCGCTGGTTGTTGTACCGCGTGTAGCAGACTATGGCGGATCTGCTCATATCTATCTTTTGATAATGGCGTGCCATTCGGTTCTAACACCACAAAGGTATCCATTGCCATGTTGTCTTTGTTGGTGAAAATCTGTGCACTGTGGATACTCAGGTTGCGCCTATCAAGCTCCCCAGCCACGGCCGCAAATAAGTGTGGCTTATCGGGGCACCAAATAAAAATTTCGGTTCCACCGTGTTTTGGCTGTGTGCTGATCAACACGAGAGGCTGCTCAAGATCATGTTTTAATAGGTTACAGGCATGCCAAGCTAATTGAGAAGGCGTGTGACGCAAAAAATAGTCTGCATGACAGCGAGACCATAATTGGTTTAATTTTTCTTCATTGATTGAAGATTGGCGTAATAATGCTAACGCTTGGTGGCGATGATGGCGGATACGTTCCCGTAAATCAGGGGTGCTTTGCATTCCTTGGTTGAGTTGATGTTCAGTAGATAAAAACAGTTCTCGAATTAGGCTCTGCTTCCAACTATTCCAAAGCGTACTGTTAGTTGCACAAATATCGGCAACAGTTAAACACATCAAATAGTTTAGCCGCGTCACTGTTTTGACCTCGAGGGCAAATTGTTTGATGACATCGGGGTCTTGAATGTCGCGACGTTGTGCCGTAACTGACATTAATAAATGGCTTTTTACTAACCAAGAGGCTAACTCAGCTTCCTTGAGCGGCAAATCATGTTGCAGAGCAAACTCATACACAAATTCAGCTCCTAAATCAGAATGATCTCCCGAACGCCCTTTCGCAATATCGTGGAATAATGCGGCAAGCCTTAATGTTTCTGGATGCAACAGCTTAGGGTAAACGCTAACACAGAGTGGATGGTCGCGGCGATTTTCTTCATGAGTAAAGCTATCTATTTTTTGTAGCACTCGGATGGTGTGCTCATCGACCGTATACGCATGAAAAAGGTCAAACTGCATCTGACCAACGATATTGCTCCAATAAGGGGTATAAGCACTTAATACACTGTGTAGATGCATGGGAACGAAAGCCCCTTTAATGGCTCTAGGGTGACGTAATATTTTGATAAAAAGCCGCCTAGCTTCAGGGAGTTCGCATAAAGGAGCGGTTAAATTACGTCGCGCAAAGCGCAGTTGGCGCAAGGTCGTTGAGTAGATCCCCGTGATATTGGGGTATCGAGCCATTAAATAGAACATTTTTAAAATGGCGGCGGGTTGCTTAACGAACAGCATATCATCAATAACATCGATTAATGGCCCCCGCAACTGAAATTGTTCATCTAGTGGACGAGGTTTTTCATCAGGATTGAGAGTAAGAATAGCGTCATCAAACAGTTGTAATAACATCTGATTGAGTTCACGAACGCGGCGTGTCACACGATAAAAATCCTTCATCATCAGTTCAACGGGCTGGTTTTTTTCCCCTTGGTAGCCGAGTAAGCGAGCGACACTAAATTGGCGATCAAATAAAAGGCGATTGTCATAGCGTTTGACAACTAAGTGTAAAGCGAAGCGGATTTTCCATAAAAAAGTGAGACACTCTTTTAGCTCTTGGCGCTCTTCTTCAGTAAGAAAACCAAACCCGACCATTTCATCGACGGTGGTGGCTCCAAAGTGCCGCCGAACGACCCAAAGTAGCGTATGGATATCGCGTAACCCTCCAGGGCTACTTTTTATATCTGGCTCTAAGTTATAGCTAGTACTGTGATAGCGATGATGGCGATCTTGCTGCTCTTCGAGTTTTGCGGCAAAAAAGGTTGCTGAAGGCCAAAAACTATCACTAAAGATGGTTTTTTGTAAGCGTAAGAATAGGGCGATATCACCACAAATTAGGCGCGATTCAATAAGGTTTGTCGCAACGGTTAAATCGGCGATACCCGCATCAATACACTCTTGCAATGAGCGAACACTATGGCCGATATCAAATTTAAGATCCCACAATAGAGTAATAAACTGGCCTATTTTTGAGGCTATCTGTTCAGAAAGAGGCTCTGCACTTAACACTAAAATATCAATGTCTGATAAGGGATGCAGCTCATGTCGCCCGTATCCACCTACAGCAATTAAAGACATATTGGGTTGTCGGTCAAATTGATACTCTTTCCATAAACGCGTGAGTAGGGCATCTAAGTAATCACTGCGCGCATGGACTAAATCAATCACGGACTCGTTTTGCTTGAATGCGGCTTCTAAGTGGTTATGGAAAGATTCGACATGCTGCTTGAGGCGAAGCAGTTCGAGGTCAGAAGATTGAAATAAAGTGGGTGATAAAAACGCTACAGAGGATGGTGTCATCATTATCTTTCCGCATCGATAGGCTGAACACAATAGTGAACAGCTTACTGGGGATTTTCATGGATGAACAGCCGCAAATTAAATTATTTCGAGTAAAAAAAGAGAAGGGAAGCCTTAAGTATGCGGCATGTTACGAAAGTTGTTTTCTCTAACAGGTAACATGCCACATAAGAGCCGCGTGCTAAAAATTAATCGTTAACCAGCACCGCTGAGATATATGGCTCTTCTTCTTTACGTAATGTCATGATTTCACACCCGTTGTCGGTGACAACTAGCGTATGCTCATATTGAGCCGACCAGCTTCTATCTTTGGTTTTTACGGTCCAACCATCATTCATAGTACGGATGCGGTAATCACCGACGTTGACCATCGGTTCGATAGTAAAAGCCATGCCTTTTTGTAATACAACACCGCTGTCATCGGCATCATAATGAAGGACTTGTGGCTCTTCATGGAAACCTTCACCGATACCATGACCACAATATTCACGAACAACAGAGAAGTCATGTTTCTCGACAAATTGTTGAATCGCTTTGCCCAAGGTGCGTAGGCGGATACCCGGTTTTACCATACGTAACGCTAAATAGAGGCTCTCTTGGGTAATATGGCACAGGCGTTCGCCTTGGATGGTTGGCTTACCAACAATGAACATTTTTGAGGTATCGCCATGAAAACCCTCTTTAATCACGGTAACATCGATATTCACAACGTCGCCGTCTTTTAGAATCTTATCATCACTAGGGATACCATGGCAGATAACATCATTGACTGAAATACAGACTGATTTAGGGAAGCCATGATAATTTAAGCAAGCAGGTATCGCTTGTTGTACATCGACAATGTGCTGATGACAAATGCGATCCAACTCCCCCGTGCTAACGCCCGGTTTTACATGGGGAGCAATAATTTCTAACACTTCGGCTGCTAAACGACCAGCAACGCGCATTTTCTGAATATCTTCTTCAGTTTTGATAATAATAGCCATGAATTCAGTCCATTTATGTCAGTAACGACTCTGTGACATAGTTTGTATGAAAAGGGTTTAATAGATGAGCGATAGTACCATCTATATCAACATGATGATGTTTATGGTATCAGCCACTGCATTTTCTGCCAACTAGGCATTGATGCTTCTTAGCCTTTAGAGTGAAATATCAGGCTGGAATGTACGCCATTAAATAAAAGGTATTGAGAGCAAATACACTTTGGGTCTGATATTATGGATAGTGAAACACGAGTATTTGTCGTTGAAGATTTTTTTATCAAATAATAAAAAGAAAAAACGCTATCCATACGCCGTGTATAAAACGCTCAATGATGCTTACCAAGGCGATTTCGCCTCGTTTTAATGAAGAGATTCAAGCCATTTGATGGTGTTTTTTCACCCCGTAAAAAAACAACAAAAGTTGGCTTATTGATCCATTTTATGGTATAAAGCGCGCCGGCGATCCACATTATCTCTTCGAAAAAATCGTTTTGCTACCCTGTTAAAGCGTATTCGATTGGCATTATGGATTAGCGAAAACTAAACTCAATTGTGTATAACACACACGGGTCGACACATGCACCGGGGTGCTCTTATGCGTTTTAGCGCAGCTTTGGAGTCGGTGTTATGGGATCCGTGGAGGCATAACCCCAATTACTTAAAATACAGAGGTATTAAATGGCAACTGTTTCCATGCGCGATATGCTACAAGCGGGCGTACACTTTGGTCACCAGACTCGTTACTGGAACCCTAAAATGAAACCTTTCATTTTCGGCGCTCGTAACAAAGTACATATCATTAACTTGGAAAAAACCGTTCCAATGTTCAACGAAGCTCTGGCTGAGTTGACTAAAATTGCTTCTCGTAAAGGCAAGATTCTGTTTGTTGGTACTAAACGTGCAGCAAGCGAAGCCGTTCAAGAAGCTGCTAATAGCTGTGACCAGTATTTCGTTAACCACCGTTGGTTAGGTGGTATGCTGACTAACTGGAAAACTGTTCGTCAGTCAATCAAACGTCTGAAAGATCTGGAAGTTCAGTCACAAGACGGTACTTTCGACAAACTGACCAAAAAAGAAGCGCTGATGCGTTCTCGTGAACTTGGTAAGTTAGAAAACAGCTTAGGCGGTATCAAAGATATGGGCGGTTTACCTGACGCTCTGTTCGTTATCGATGCAGAACACGAACACATTGCTATCAAAGAAGCAAACAACCTGGGTATCCCAGTATTTGCTATCGTTGATACTAACTCTGATCCAGACGGTATCGACTTCGTTATCCCTGGTAACGACGACGCAATCCGTGCAATCAAATTGTATCTGAGCGCTGTAGCAACTTCCGTTCGTGAAGGTCGTTCTCAGGATCTGGCTGTTCAAGCAGAAGAAGGCTTAGTAGAAGCTGAATAATAAGGCCTGCTCTAATAAAGAGCCCTTTAAACCAGGTATTGCTATATGGTTAGAAGGGGGCCTATATGGCCCCTTTTATCTATCTGAATCAGAATGACCCTTGTAGGGAGCCCCCTACGAGGTATATCGAGGAATAAATCACATGTCTGGAATTACCGCTGCATTGGTAAAAGAACTGCGCGAACGTACTGGCGCAGGTATGATGGAATGTAAAAAAGCACTAGTTGAAGCTAATGGTGATATCGAATTAGCAATCGACAACATGCGTAAATCAGGTCAAGCTAAAGCTGCTAAGAAAGCAGGCCGTGTTGCTGCTGAAGGTGTTATCCTTGCAGAAGTTTTTGCTGATGGCAAAAGCGGTGCTCTGATCGAACTGAACTGTGAAACTGACTTCGTTGCTAAAGATGCTGGTTTCTTGGCATTTGGTAAAGAAGTTATGGCTTCTGTTATCGCTGATAGAAATACTGATATCGAAGCAGTTAAAGCGAAATTCGAAGATGCACGTACTGCTCTGGTCGCTAAAATTGGTGAAAACATCAACATTCGTCGCGTCGCAATCCTAGACGGTGCACAAGTAGGTAGCTACCTGCACGGTGCGCGTATCGGTGTTTTGGTTGCGGCTGAAGGCGCTGATGAAGAGCTGCTAAAACACATTGCTATGCACATTGCTGCAAGCAAGCCTGAATATGTTACTCCAGACGATGTACCAGCGGACGTTGTTGCTCACGAGCACCAAATCCAACTAGACATCGCTATGCAGTCAGGTAAACCACGCGAAATCGCAGAGAAAATGGTTACTGGCCGTATGAACAAATTTACTGGCGAAATCTCTCTGACTGGCCAGCCTTTCGTGATGGATCCAAGCAAATCTGTTGGTGATCTGCTGAAAGAGAAAAATGCGAAAGTCACTAACTTCATCCGTTTCGAAGTGGGTGAAGGTATTGAGAAAGTTGAAACTGACTTTGCAGCTGAAGTTGCTGCAATGAGCAAATAAGTCGTCAGTTTTACAAGGAGCCGCCGATTGGCGGCTCTGTTTTAATATACATTGTAGTAATACAACGAATTCAATAATTAAGGTACGTAGAATCCACCTTTAAGTATTCTGCGTGTGTTACCCCAATAAATTATCTGTGTAGGACAGAACACCATGGCAACCAATGCAAAACCCGTTTATCAGCGTATCCTGCTTAAGCTCAGTGGCGAAGCCTTACAAGGCGCAGAAGGTTTTGGAATCGATGCTAGCGTTTTAGATCGTATGGCTCAGGAAATCAAAGAACTTATAGAGCTGGGTGTACAGGTCGGTGTCGTTATTGGCGGTGGTAACCTGTTTCGTGGTGCTGGTTTGGCACAGGCGGGGATGAACCGTGTGGTCGGTGACCATATGGGAATGCTAGCCACTGTGATGAACGGGCTAGCGATGCGTGATGCATTGCATCGTGCTTACGTGAATGCAAGACTGATGTCTGCTATTCCTCTTAACGGCGTGTGTGATAACTATAGCTGGGCTGAAGCTATCAGTCTGTTACGCCATGGTCGTGTTGTGATTTTTTCTGCTGGAACAGGTAACCCATTCTTTACAACTGACTCTGCCGCGTGTTTACGTGGTATTGAGATTGAAGCGGATGTTGTATTGAAAGCAACAAAAGTTGATGGTGTTTATTCAGCGGATCCTACAAAGAACCCAGATGCCGTACTTTATGAAACGCTGACTTATCAAGAGGTGCTTGAGCGTGAATTGAAAGTGATGGATTTGGCAGCGTTTACGTTAGCACGTGATCATAACTTGCCTATTCGTGTTTTCAATATGAATAAACCTGGCGCTCTACGTCGTGTTGTAATGGGTGAAAATGAAGGAACTCTGATTTCTCACAATTAATACTCAGAGACATCAACCGCGTTTAACTGTATTATCTAATATAAGTTCAGACAATTTAAGCGAGGCTGCATTGCGGCCTTTAATAACCAGTTCTTAAGGGTTGAAAACGTGATTAATGAAATCAAAAAAGATGCTCAAGACCGTATGGAAAAGAGTGTTGAAGCACTAAAAAACCAAATCAGTAAAGTTCGTACAGGCCGTGCGTCACCAAGCCTACTTGATGGCATCATGGTTGACTATTATGGCGCCGCAACGCCTTTGCGCCAACTTGCTAACGTAACTGTTGAAGATGCGCGTACTTTAGCGATTTCAGTCTTTGATCGCTCAATGTCTCCTGCGATTGAAAAAGCGATTATGGCGTCTGATTTAGGTTTAAACCCATCTTCTGCCGGTACTGTTATCCGTGTTCCACTTCCTCCACTGACAGAAGAGCGCCGTAAAGACCTGATCAAAGTTGTTAGAGCGGAAGCTGAGCAAGGTCGTGTTGCTGTTCGTAACATTCGTCGTGATGCGAACGATAAAATTAAAGCCCTGCTGAAAGATAAAGAGATCAGTGAAGACGAAGAACGTCGTTCACAAGATGACATCCAAAAACTGACTGATGGCTACATTAAGAAAGTTGATGAAGCATTAGCGCAGAAAGAAGCTGAATTGATGGAATTCTAATCTATCAAGTAGCGAATAAAGCCATCTAGAGGGAAATCTCTGATGGCTTTATTCATTCATATCTAATAAAAATCCTTTCTTCCCTTTCAAGCTGATATAATCTCAGTATTGAGTAAATACAGAGCATCCGCATAATGAAACGTCTTACTATTCTAGGATCAACAGGTTCAATTGGTAAAAGCACACTTTCTGTTGTCAGAAATAACCGTGATAAATTTCAAATTGTCGCTTTAGTTGCTGGTCGCAATGTGGCGGAATTAGCAAACCAATGCCTTGAATTTCAACCTCAATACGCCTCTATGGCTGATGAATCTTCTGCTCAAGCATTACGGGCAATTTTGTCTGAAAATAATTGCAAAACAGAAGTTTTATCAGGAACAGATGCTGCCATTCAACTTGCAGGCTTGGATGATGCGGACCAAGTGATGTCCGCTATTACTGGTGTTGCTGGACTACTTCCTACCTTAGCCGCAATCCGCAAGGGCAAACGAATTTTATTAGCGAATAAAGAATCGCTGATCACGAGCGGTCGTCTATTCTTTAATGCGATTCGTGAGCACGGTGCGACAGTCTTTCCTATCGATAGCGAACATAATGCGATTTTCCAAAGTTTACCTGAAAACATTCAACTCAACTTGGGTTTTGCCGATTTATCGGCCTCGGGAATTTCAAGCATTATTTTGACAGGTTCTGGTGGTCCTTTTAGGGATACTCCGTTGTCGCACCTAGATAATGTGACGCCGGACGAAGCATGCAACCATCCAAATTGGTCTATGGGGCGTAAGATTTCTGTTGATTCAGCGACGATGATGAATAAGGGGCTTGAATATATTGAGGCTTGTTATTTCTTTAATGCCAATCAACAACAAATGGAAGTGATTATTCACCCTCAATCCGTTATCCATTCTATGGTGCGTTATCGTGATGGTAGCGTGATAGCTCAGCTAGGTACGCCTGATATGTGCACCCCAATTTCATACAGCATGGCTTATCCGCAGCGTATTTCTTCTGGTGTCGAACCGTTAGATTTTACAAAATTGTCATCATTAACCTTTGTACAGCCAGATTATCAACGTTACCCTTGTTTAAAATTGGCTATCGATGCCTGCCATGCTGGGCAAGCAGCCACAACTATTCTAAATGGCGCTAATGAAATCGCTGTCGCTGCATTCTTGGACGGTAAAATACGCTTTACAGATATTGCAAAAATTAACCTAAGTACATTAGAAAAATTGCATTTATCTGAACCAGTTTCGATTGATGAGGTCTTAGACATCGACAATCAAGCTCGTCGAGAAGCTGCACAACTAATCAAACATACATTTTCAGTCTAGTATGTGATTTATTTAGTTGCTGATAAGTATAATAAGTCTTTAATATGTGACGCTTATAAGAACGAAAGATAATATCAGTATTTAGCGGAGAATTAAGGATGTGTCTTATCAGCAAACTCAACAATAGCGGTTATGATAATGCTGAATTCTCGACGCTATGCATACAAGGATTACTATTTAATGAACTCTAGTGGTGAAAATCTCTCTCATTCAGCCTTGCCAAAACATGTTGCGATTATCATGGATGGCAATGGGCGTTGGGCAAAGCAGAGAGGAAAACTAAGAATAACAGGGCACAAGGCTGGCGTTGAGTCTGTGCGTAATGCAGTACGTTTTGCAGTAAAAAACAAGATTAGCTCACTGACGCTGTATGCATTTAGTAGTGAAAACTGGAGAAGACCAGAAAAAGAAGTCAGTTCACTGATGGAGCTATTTGTTTTTGCGTTAGATAATGAAGTCAAGAATCTACATAAAAATAATGTGAAATTATTGGTTATTGGTGATATTAGTCGATTTAGTGAGCGTCTTCAAAAACGTATTCAAAAAGCAGAAAAATTAACTGCAAATAACACGGGCTTAAAACTCAATATTGCGGCGAATTATGGTGGTCGTTGGGATATTGCTAATAGTATGAAGCAAATCTTTGCGCGCGTACAAAGTGGGCAACTTTCTCTTGACGATATCAATGAAAATACCATTGACCATTATGTTTGTATGCATGATCAAGAAAATGTTGATTTGGTTATCAGAACTGGTGGAGAACACCGTATCAGTAACTTTTTATTATGGCAGGTTGCTTATGCGGAATTCTATTTCACCAATGTACTGTGGCCAGATTTTGATGAAATGGTGTTTCAGAATGCAATTGATGCTTTTAGTCAACGCGAGCGGCGTTATGGTGGAGCTGAGTCTGATGATGAGCTCGTTAAATAAAAGGGGTAAATTGTGCTGAAATATCGTTTAATGACAGCGATTGTATTAATACCGCTGGTTATTGCTGCGCTTTTTTTGCTTTCACCTGCCGCTTTTGGTTATGTGGTGATTGCCGTATGTGCTTTAGGGGCTTGGGAATGGGCGCAATTTGCAGGTTGGCACACACAAGCTAAGCGAATTGGTCTTGCGGTGGTTTTTGCCATCATACTGCTAGCCATGCAGTTCTCTTTTGCTGATATCACAACGTTAAAGAATGAGCCGCTTATTTTATATGGTTTATGGGCCGGTCTTATTTGGTGGATAGTGGCAATTTTACTTGTGATTACTTTCCCAGCATCGGCAAAAGCATGGGGGCAATCGGCGTTAGTACGTGTACTGTTTGGGCTGTTAACTATCATTCCTTTTTATTGCGGTATGATGGTGCTTCGAACCATTGGTTACCATAGTGACACCTTTTTTGGTGCTTGGTGGTTGCTATATGTTATGTTGCTGGTGTGGGGTGCTGATTCAGGTGCTTATGCCTTTGGTCGTACAATGGGGCGCCATAAGATGGCACCTAAGGTTTCCCCCGGTAAAACCTGGGAAGGCCTTGTTGGTGGGTTGATCACCGCAGGTATTATTTCTTGGCTATTTAGTTCATTTGCGCCAATCCCAGTAATGCCTGATTATTTGCTGGTTACATCAATTATTGTTGTTGTAGTATCTGTGTTCGGTGATTTGACGGAAAGTATGTTTAAACGCCAGTCAGGAATTAAAGACAGTAGCCATTTAATTCCTGGTCACGGTGGAATTCTTGATCGAATTGACAGTCTAACAGCGGCAATACCTGTATTTGCAGGGTTAAATTTGTTAGTTTTTAACGGGTTCGGTCTCTAGGATAAGACATGGGATTTTTTTGGAGTCTAGCGGCATTTATCATCGCCATTGGGGTGTTAATTACCGTACATGAATTTGGTCACTTTTGGGTTGCACGTCGCTGTGGTGTTTATGTAGAACGTTTTTCTATCGGCTTTGGGAAAACGTTATGGCGCAAGGTGGATCGACAAGGAACCGAATTTGTTATTGCCCTGATCCCGCTAGGCGGTTATGTCAAAATGCTTGATGAGCGCGTCGGTGATGTGTCACCTGAACGCCGTCATTTAGCGTTTAACAATAAAACGGTTGGTCAGAGAGCCGCCATCATTAGTGCTGGCCCAATTGCGAACTTTTTACTTGCAATTGTTGTCTACTGGGTGGTGTTCATGATGGGGATTCCATCAGTACGCCCTGTGATTGAAGATGTGAAACCTGGCTCCGTTGCCGCTAGTGCAAATATTTTGCCGGGAATGGAACTAAAATCGATTGATGGTATCGAAACGCCTGACTGGAATTCAATTCGATTAGCCTTAGTTGGCAAAATTGGCGACAGTGAACTCACTGTGTCCGTATTGCCTCAAGGGTTTAGTGAACCAGTGACTAAAACGATAGATTTAACCGCATGGCAATTTGATCCTGAAAAGCAAGATCCCGTTCTTTCCATGGGAATTATGCCGGTTTCCGCTAGAATTGATCCTGTGATATCGAAAGTTTCACCGGGTTTAGCTGGTGAGCGAGCAGGTTTGCAACCCGGAGATAGAATTGTTAGCGTAAATGGCGAAACATTAGATTTGTGGAATCCGGTAACTCGGTTGATTCGTAATAGTCCGAATCAACCGTTGAAGTTAGCTGTTGAAAGAAATAATCAGATCATCTCACTCACATTGACGCCTGATAGTCAAAATGGAAAGGGTGGCGAGCAAATTGGATTTGCGGGAGTTGAACTTTCAGTGTTACCGTTAGCAGATGAATATAGAATGGTGCAGCAATATGGGCCATTTTCTGCCATCTATCAAGCTAGCGATAAAACGTGGCAGTTGATGAAACTGACCGTGAATATGATGGGCAAACTCGTTGTTGGGGATGTCAAACTTAACAACTTGAGTGGACCGATATCTATTGCGAAAGGTGCAGGGGTATCGGCAGAGTCAGGCTTGGTATATTATTTGATGTTCATTGCGCTGATAAGCGTAAACTTGGGCATTATCAATTTGTTTCCATTGCCTGTATTAGATGGGGGGCACTTGCTCTTCCTGTTAATTGAGAAAATTAAAGGAAGTCCAGTGTCTGAGCGAGTACAAGACTTTAGTTATCGGATAGGTGCAATGGCATTGATTCTGTTAATGGGACTTGCACTTTTTAATGATTTCTCTCGCTTCTAACAAGTAAGCTGGGGACCAGTAAGGAATACGCATAACAACGATGGCGATGAAAAAGTTGCTCATAGCGTCGCTGCTATTTGGCAGCGCGACTGCATACGGTTCAGACGGATTCGTAGTTAAGGACATTCGTTTCGAAGGTCTACAACGCGTCGCCGTTGGTGCAGCATTATTGAACATGCCTGTCAGGGTAGGTGACTCGATTGATAACGAAGATATTAGCCGTTCAATTCGATCTCTATTCTCTACTGGCAACTTCGAAGATGTTAGGGTCCTGCGTGATGGAAACACGCTGATCGTTCAAGTTAAAGAGCGACCAACCATCGCGAGTATCACTTTTACAGGCAATAAATCTGTTAAAGATGATATGCTCAAACAAAACTTGGAAGCATCAAACATTCGTGTTGGTGAGGCTTTGGACCGCACGAAAATAGCGAATATCGAGAAAGGTCTGGAAGACTTTTACTATAGTGTTGGTAAATACAATGCGACAGTAAAAGCAGTGGCTACGCCACTGCCTCGTAACCGTGTAGATTTAAAATTTGTGTTCTCTGAGGGCGTGTCTGCAAAAATTCAGCAGATTAACGTCGTAGGAAACAAAAATTACACGACGGCTGAATTGGTTAATAAATTCCAATTGCGTGATGATGTGCCATGGTGGAACCTAGCGGCAGACCAAAAATATCAAAAACAAAAACTGGCTGGTGATTTAGAAACTCTTCGTAGTTTCTATCTTGACCGTGGCTATGCGCGTTTCAATATTGATTCCACTCAAGTCAGTTTGACGCCAGACAAAAAAGATATCTACATTACAATTAATGTCACTGAAGGCGATCAATATAAGATCTCTGGTGTGGAAATTAATGGTAATACCGCAGATCATCTGACTGAAATTCAAGAACTCATTACGATCACCCCAGGCGAGCTGTATAACGGCACGCAGGTGACGAGTATGGAAAACAAAATCAAGGATCTTCTTGGTCGTTATGGTTATGCCTATCCTCGTGTAATGACACAACCTGAAATTAATGATGAAGATAAAACGGTCAAACTGCATGTCAATATCGATGCAGGTAACCGCTTCTATGTTCGTCAAATCCGTTTCCAAGGTAATGACACAAGTAAAGACTCGGTCCTTCGTCGTGAAATGCGCCAGATGGAAGGGGCTTGGCTTGGTAATGATTTAGTCGAATTAGGCAAAGAGCGTCTTAACCGTACGGGTTTCTTTGAAACTGTTGATGTCGAAACGCAACGTGTACCGGGTAGCCCAGACCAAGTCGATGTGGTCTACAAAGTTAAAGAGCGTAATACAGGCTCCATGAACTTTGGTGTCGGTTTCGGTACTGAAAGTGGCGTGAGTTTCCAAGTCGGTGTAAGTCAAGACAACTGGTTAGGAACCGGTAATGCGGTTGGGATCAACGCAAGTAAAAACGATTACTCAACCAACGTTGAAATGTCGTTTACGGATCCTTACTTCACCGTTAATGGTGTGAGCTTAGGCGGGCGTGTTTTCTATAATGATTTCCGTGCGAAAGATGCTGACTTGTCTGGCTATACCAATAAAACCTATGGTTTAGATACGTTCTTAAGCTTCCCATTCAACGAGAATAACTCATTCCGTGTTGGTGCAGGTTACGTTCATAACTCATTGTCTGATATGCGTCCGCAAGCAGCAATGTGGGATTACCTCTATTCTATGGGCGATAAGCCACCAATTAATGATGATGGTCGCAATAAAGAGAAATTTAATGCGGATGACTTCACTGTTAATTTAGGTTGGACTTATAATTCCTTGAACCGTGGTTTCTTCCCGACATCGGGTAATAAAACCAGTGTTTCAGGTAAAATCACCGTTCCAGGCTCTGATAACGAGTACTACAAACTGCGTTTTGATACAGCACAGTACTACCCAATCAATGAAGATGAGACTTGGGTTATCTTAGGTCGTGCACAAGCAGGCTACGGGGATGGTCTTGGCAGCAAGCAAATGCCATTCTATGAAAACTTCTATGCTGGTGGTTCAAGTACGCTGCGTGGTTTCCGTTCTAACAATATCGGGCCAAAAGCGGTTTATCTGAAAAATGTTAATGGTAAAGGTGAGCCTGAACCGGGTAGCCCATCAAGCGATGCGGTAGGTGGTAATGCGATGTATGCGGCGTCCTTTGAGCTGATTACACCAACACCATTTATCGATGAGAAATACTCAAATACAGTTCGTACATCGTTATTTGTTGATGCGGGTACAGTATGGGATACCAACTGGAACAGTATCAATGCAGATTGGCGTAAAGGCATGCCAGATTATGGTAAAGCAACAAACGTCCGTGTTTCTACGGGGGTTGCTCTACAGTGGATGTCACCGCTTGGGCCTCTGGTCTTCTCCTATGCGCAACCTATTAAGGATTACGAAGGGGATAAATCAGAACAGTTCCAATTTAATATTGGTAGAACGTGGTAATCTAGAACGTCTCTATCTAAGGAAAGCCCTTGCATATATTGTGAGGGTGACCAAAATTTCCAGCCATAAATATGGGTTAAGGAGTTTCGTGTGAAAAAATTGTTGTGTGCGGCGGGTGTCACTCTGGCTTTGGCTATGTCAGCAGGTGCTTATGCAGATAAAATTGCAGTCGTGAACGTTGGCGAAATTTTCCAAAAAATGCCAGCGCGCGAAGCTGTAGCTAAACAGCTTGAAAGTGAATTCAAAAGCCGTGCGACAGAGTTGCAAAATTTAGAAAAAGACCTTCAATCACGCGTAGAAAAATTACGTCGTGATGGTGCAACAATGAAGCAAAGCGAACGTGAAAAACAAGAAAAAGAGCTGATGGCTAAACGTGATCAGTTCGCAGAAAAAGCGCAAAAATTTGAAGAAGACAACCGTCGTCGTCAAATGGAAGAGCGTAACAAAATCCTAAGTCGTATTCAGGATTCTATTAAATCTGTTGCAGCCAAAGAAGGTTATGATGTGGTTATCGATGCAAATGCTGTTGCATATGCCAAAGATAGCGTAGACATCACGAGTAAGGTTCAAAAACAGGTTAAATAATAGATGTCCTCAATTCGATTGGCTGACCTCGCTCAGCAGTTGAATGCACAGTTACACGGTGATGGCGATATCGTCATCACCGGTATTGCACCGATGTATTCAGCAAATAATCAGCAAATTACATTCCTATCAGATAGTCGCTACAGCGACAAACTCGCTGAGTGTCAGGCTGCCGCTGTGGTATTAACAGCGAAAGATCTTGATGCTTGTAAAGTGGCGGCGCTGGTAGTCGATAACCCTTATCTTGCCTATGCTCGCATGGCACAAATCATGGATACAACGCCAAGCCCAGCAGAGAATATCCATTCGTCAGCCGTTATCGATGAAGGGGCGAAGTTAGGAAACAACGTGGCGATTGGGGCGAATGCCGTGATTGAAAGCGGCGTTGTGTTAGGCGATAACGTTGTTATTGGCGCAGGTTGTTTTGTTGGTAAAAATACTCGTATCGGGGCTGGTACGCGTTTATGGGCGAATGTTAGCGTTTACCATAATGTTGAAATTGGTGAACACTGCTTGATCCAATCAGGAGCTGTTATCGGTTCTGATGGTTTTGGCTACGCGAATGATCGTGGCAATTGGGTCAAAATTCCTCAGCTAGGCACAGTTATTATTGGCGATCGCGTAGAAATTGGCGCTTGTACAACAATTGATCGTGGTGCGCTAGATAATACAGTTATTGGTAATGGTGTTATTATTGATAACCAATGTCAGATAGCACACAACGTAACCATCGGTGATAATACCGCCGTAGCAGGTGGCGTTATCATGGCGGGTAGCTTGAAAATTGGTCGCTACTGCATGATTGGTGGTGCGAGTGTTATTAACGGTCACATGGAAATTTGCGATAAGGTGACTGTCACAGGGATGGGAATGGTTATGAGACCAATCACTGAACCTGGTGTATACTCTTCTGGTATTCCTTTACAGCCTAATAAAGTTTGGCGTAAAACAGCAGCTTTGGTTTTGAATATCAATGAGATGAATAAGCGCTTAAAAGCTGTTGAGCGTGAATTAGATAGTCAAACTCAAAAAAATCAGTAATCATTTCGTAATTCAGGTTAAAATAATCGACTGAGTTACGTTTTTCCGGCCTGCCAGTTAACCTAACTTTATGGTTAAAGCAGGCCGATTCGTTAATTAAATTGTATTAATAGACAGGAAGAGTATTTCGATGAGTGATAATCATACTCTGAATATTGAAGAGATTTTAGAATTACTTCCACACCGTTACCCATTCCTTTTGGTTGACCGTGTACTGGATTTTGAAAAAGGAAAATCTCTGCGCGCAGTAAAAAATGTGTCATTCAATGAACCCTTTTTCCAAGGCCACTTTCCGGGCAAACCTATTTTTCCAGGTGTGTTGATCCTAGAAGCAATGGCTCAAGCAACAGGTATCCTAGCATTTAAGAGCGTTGGTAAACTAGAACCGGGTGAATTGTACTATTTTGCAGCGATTGATAATGCTCGTTTCAAGCGCCCAGTGTTGCCGGGAGATCAGATGATCCTCGAAGTCGAGTTTATTAAAGAACGTCGCGGTGTTGCACGTTTTAAAGGTGTTGCAAAAGTTGATGGAGAAGTGGCCTGCGAAGCTGAAATGATGTGCGCCCGTCGCCGTGAGGTCTGATATGATTGATAAAACAGCCTGTATTCATCCCTCATCGATTGTCGAAGATGGAGCTATTATTGGTGCCAATGTTCGTATTGGCCCTTTTTGTTATATTGGTGCTAACGTTGAAATCGGCGAAGGCACTGAGCTCAAATCGCACATTGTTGTTAATGGCCACACCAAAATTGGCCGTGACAATGTGATCTTCCAGTTCGCATCGATTGGTGAAATCAACCAAGACCTGAAATACCAAGGTGAACCAACACGAGTCGAGATCGGTGACAGAAACCGTATAAGAGAAAGTGTCACTATCCATCGCGGAACGATCCAAGGCGGTAGTTTAACCAAAGTGGGTGACGATAACCTATTTATGGTGAATGTGCATATTGCCCACGATTGTATTATTGGTAACCGCTGCATCATTGCAAACAACGGTACACTGGGTGGTCATGTTATTTTAGGTGACTTCGCAATTATTGGCGGAATGACTGCCGTTCATCAATTTTGCCAAATTGGTGCTCATGTTATGGTTGGCGGTTGTTCAGGTGTGGCGCAAGATGTTCCACCTTACGTCATTGCGCAAGGTAACCATGCAACGCCTTATGGCCTGAATATTGAAGGCTTGAAGCGTCGCGGTTTTGATAAAGAGTCTCTACATGCGATTCGTAATGCTTACAAAGTCCTTTATCGTTCAGGTAAATCACTAGAGGAAGCACGTAGCGAAATCGCTCAACTTGCACAAGCTAACCCGCATGTGAAAGTGTTCAGCGAGTTCCTTGAGAACTCCGCAGAGTCTAATCGTGGTATTATTCGTTAGTCGGTAGTTAAGATAACGAAGTCAGGGCCTTTATTAAGGAGATCATTTTGGCGAATCATCACCGCCCACTTACTATTGGCCTTGTTGCTGGGGAAACATCCGGCGATATACTCGGCGCAGGGCTTATCCGAGCACTCAAAGCACAAGTACCTGATGCACGTTTTGTAGGTGTCGCAGGGCCTTTAATGCAAGCAGAAGGCTGTGAAGCTTGGTATGAGATGGAAGAGTTAGCGGTAATGGGGATTGTTGAAGTGCTTGGCAGGCTTCCTCGGTTACTCGCTATTCGCAAAGATCTTACCGAACGCTTTACACAATTACAGCCAGATATCTTTGTTGGTATTGATGCACCTGATTTTAATATCACCCTTGAAGGGAAGTTAAAATCAAAAGGCATTAAAACCATTCATTACGTCAGCCCTTCTGTGTGGGCATGGCGGCAGAAACGCGTCTTCAAAATTGGTCGAGCAACAAATTTAGTGCTTGCCTTTTTGCCGTTTGAAAAAGCCTTCTATGATCGTTTTAATGTTCCGTGTCGCTTTATTGGGCACACAATGGCAGATGCTATCCCGCTTCATGTCGATAAAACAGCGGCAAGGCAACGCATTGGTATACCTGAAGAAGGAAAGTGTTTAGCCCTCTTACCGGGCAGCCGTCACTCAGAAGTTGAAATGCTAAGTGCTGATTTTTTGAAAACAGCGAAAATTTTACAACAGCATTTTACGGATCTTCATATTGTCGTGCCTTTGGTCAACCAAAAACGGCGTGAACAGTTTGAAGCGATCCGTCAACAAGTCGCTCCAGAGCTAGCTGTCCATATGTTAGATGGCCAAGGCAGAGATGCGATGATCGCGGCGGATGCGACGTTGCTCGCATCGGGAACGGCGGCTCTTGAATGTATGCTAGCGAAATGTCCAATGGTAGTGGGTTATCGTATGAAACCATTTACTTTTTGGTTGGCAAAACGTTTAGTAAAGACACCCTATGTTTCATTGCCTAATTTGTTAGCTGAAAAAGAGATAGTCAAAGAGTTACTACAGGAAGAGTGCCAACCTGAAAAGTTAGCTCAGCAGCTAATTCCCTTACTGGAAGGCGGCGAACAGGTAGAACAATTAAAAGCAACATTTTTACAGCTCCATCAATTGATCCGCTGTGATGCAGATAAACAAGCGGCTGAAGCTGTATTGGATTTGGTTCGAAATTAATGGATTTTATATACCCAAAAGCCAACTTAATTGCTGGCGTAGATGAAGTTGGGCGCGGCCCCCTTGTTGGTGCGGTGGTGACCGCCGCTGTAATATTGGATCCTAAAAATCCAATCATTGGCTTGACTGACTCAAAAAAACTCACCGAGAAAAAACGCGAAAAACTCTTTGTTGAGATCCAAGAAAAAGCCTTGTGCTGTTGTATTGGGCGAGCCGAACCTGAAGAAATTGATGAAATCAATATCCTGCATGCCACCATGCTTGCGATGCAACGTGCTGTTGCTGGTTTAAGCATAACACCTGATTTTGTTTTAGTGGATGGTAACCGTTGCCCAACCTTATCAATGCCTTCACAAGCGGTGATTAAAGGTGATAGTTTGGTGCAGGAAATAAGCGCGGCATCAATTTTAGCCAAAGTGGTTAGAGACCGAGAAATGGTTGAGCTAGATAAAGCTTATCCAGAATATGGTTTTGCAAAACATAAGGGCTATCCGACGGCTTATCATTTAGAAAAACTGGCACAGTTTGGCGCAACAAAATTTCATCGCAAGAGTTTTGCTCCTGTGCGCCGTGCATTAGAAGCGAAAGATTGAGTATAAATTAGATGGCTGAACCTCGTTTTATTCACTTACGCGTTCACAGCGACTATTCAATGATTGATGGTCTGGCAAAAACCGGCCCATTAGTTAAAAAAGTGGCAGCAATGGGCATGCCAGCATTTGCGATCACTGATTTCACTAACTTATGTGGTTTGGTGAAGTTCTATGGGGCAGCGCACGGTGCTGGTATTAAACCTATTATTGGCGCTGACTTTTTTGTTGAAAGCGAGCAATTGGGTGATGAGATTGCTCACTTAACCGTACTAGCTCGTAATAACGAAGGCTACCAAAACCTGACACTGTTGATCTCAGAAGCCTATCAAAAAGGCTATGGGGCGATAGGGCCAACGATCCATCGCGATTGGCTTGTTAAGCATAAAGAAGGTTTGATACTGCTTTCAGGTGGCCGCCAAGGGGATGTAGGGCAATTTTTACTGCGCGGTAATCAAGCTCTCGTTGATGAATGCTTGGCATTTTACGAAACCCACTTTCCCGGTTGCTACTATTTAGAACTCATTCGTACAGGAAGGCCTGACGAAGAGAGTTATTTACATGCGGCGGTAGAGCTTGCAACGCAGCGTGGTTTACCTGTTGTTGCGACTAATGATGTACGTTTTATTGAAAGTAGCGACTTTGATGCGCATGAAATACGTGTCGCTATCCATGATGGTTTTACTTTATCTGATCCTAAAAGGCCTAAAAAATATAGCCCTCAGCAATATTTACGATCTGAAGAAGAGATGTGTGAGCTGTTTGCCGACATCCCTGAAGCACTTGAAAATAGTGTAGAGATTGCTAAGCGTTGTAACGTAACCATTCGTCTTGGTGAGTACTTCCTTCCCCAATTCCCAACAGGGGATATGAAAACGGAAGACTTTTTGGTTATGCGGTCAAAAGAGGGATTAGAGGAGCGCCTGAAGTTCCTTTTTCCTGATGAGAAAGTGAGAGCCGAAAGACGTCCTGAATATGATGAACGGCTAGAAGTCGAGCTAAACGTTATTAACCAAATGGGGTTCCCTGGTTATTTCTTGATCGTGATGGAGTTTATTCAATGGTCAAAAGATAACGGTGTACCAGTAGGGCCTGGTCGTGGCTCCGGTGCAGGCTCTTTGGTTGCCTACGCTCTAAAAATTACGGACTTAGATCCGTTAGAGTTCGATCTCCTTTTTGAACGTTTCTTAAACCCTGAACGGGTTTCTATGCCTGACTTTGACGTTGACTTCTGTATGGAAAAACGCGATCAAGTGATTGATCACGTTGCTCAAATGTATGGACGAGATGCGGTTTCACAGATCATCACGTTCGGTACGATGGCGGCGAAGGCGGTTATCCGCGACGTAGGCCGTGTATTAGGCCACCCATACGGTTTTGTCGATCGGATCTCGAAACTGGTTCCCCCTGATCCGGGAATGACATTAGAGAAAGCATTTGAGGCCGAGCCGCAACTGCCTGAAATTTACGAAGCCGATGAAGAGGTGAAAGCGCTCATCGATATGGCGCGTAAACTTGAAGGGGTCACACGTAACGCCGGGAAACATGCTGGGGGCGTGGTTATTGCGCCTACCAAAATTACCGATTTTGCCCCTCTGTATTGCGATGCGGAAGGGAATAACCCAGTCACCCAATTTGATAAAAACGACGTTGAATATGCGGGATTGGTGAAGTTCGACTTTTTGGGATTACGTACGCTCACGATCATTAACTGGGCGTTAGAGATGATCAACGCAAGGCGGGCTAAGAAAAACCTTGAGCCAGTGGATATTGCGGCAATACCATTGGATGATCAAAAAAGTTTCGACATGTTGCAGCGTTCAGAAACAACGGCGGTATTCCAGCTTGAATCCCGAGGGATGAAGGATTTGATCAAGCGCCTGCGTCCTGACTGCTTTGAAGATATGATTGCATTGGTGGCACTGTTTCGCCCTGGTCCATTGCAATCAGGGATGGTGGATAACTTTATCGACCGTAAGCATGGGCGTGAAGAGATTTCATACCCTGATGTGCAGTGGCAACATGAATCATTAAAACCTGTTCTAGAGCCGACGTATGGCATTATCTTATACCAGGAACAGGTGATGCAGATTGCACAGGTACTCGCTGGTTATACTCTCGGCGGCGCGGATATGTTACGTCGTGCGATGGGGAAAAAGAAACCGGAGGAGATGGCAAAACAGCGTTCCGTCTTTGAGGAAGGAGCCATCAAAAACGGTATCGATGGTGAGCTATCGATGAAAATCTTTGACTTGGTAGAAAAATTTGCCGGTTACGGATTTAACAAATCTCACTCCGCCGCTTATGCGCTCGTTTCATACCAGACATTATGGCTTAAAGCGCATTATCCGGCTGAATTTATGGCGGCTGTTATGACCGCGGATATGGATAACACCGAGAAAGTCGTCGGCCTCGTCGATGAATGTTGGCGAATGGGGTTAAAAGTATTACCTCCTGATATTAATAGTGGGCTATATCATTTTCACGTTAACGATGAAGGTGAAATTGTTTACGGTATCGGTGCGATTAAAGGTGTCGGTGAAGGCCCAATTGAGGCGATTATAGAAGCTCGCCAAAAAGGTGGCATCTTTAAGGAAATTTTTGATCTTTGTGCGCGTGTTGATCTTAAAAAAATTAATCGTCGCGTCATGGAAAAACTGATCATGGCGGGGGCGTTCGATCATTTAGGGCCTCACCGCGCAGCCTTAATGTCTTCACTGGAAGATGCGCTGAAAGCGGCGGATCAGCACGCCAAAGCAGAGGCTATAGGGCAAACTGATATGTTTGGTGTGCTTGCAGAAGCCCCTGAACAAGTGGAAAGCTCATACGCGAGCGTACCAAAATGGCCAGATCAAGTTGTTTTGGACGGTGAAAGGGAAACGCTGGGTCTTTATTTGACAGGGCACCCGATAACGCGTTATTTAAATGAAATAGAACGTTATACTAATGGTCTGAGATTGAAAGATGTGAACCCTACCCCTCGTGGTCAGGTGACAACTGTGGTAGGTTTAGTACTTTCAGCCAAAGTTATTACTACCAAGCGTGGCAATCGAATTGGTATTTGTACGCTTGATGATCGTTCCGGTCGTCTGGATATTATGTTATTTTCAGATGCACTAGATAAATACCAGCACTTGCTGGAAAAAGACAGTATCCTGATTGCCACCGGTCAGGTCAGCTTTGATGATTTCAACGGTGGTAATAAAATGACAGTGCGGGAGTTAATGGATATTAGTGAAGCAAGGGAAAAATATGCGCGAGGACTTGCAATTTCACTGTCAGACAAACAAATTAATGATCAGTTACTGAACCGACTTCGCAGCACTCTTGAACCCCATCGTTCAGGAACGATTCCGGTTCATTTGTATTATCAGAAGGATGATGCCAGAGCAAAGCTTAAATTTGGTGTTGTTTGGCGCGTAACACCCGTTGATGACCTTCTGAATTCTCTGCGAACTCTGCTGGGTAATGAGCAGGTAGAATTAGAATTTGACTAAAATAGGAATATTATGAGTCTGGATTTTCTTGATTTTGAACAGCCAATTGCTGAATTGGAAGCGAAAATTGATTCGCTGACTGCAGTTAGCCGTCAAGACAACAATTTAGAAGTCAACCTAGATGACGAGGTTGCTCGTTTACGTGAAAAAAGTGTTGAACTGACGCGTAAGATTTTCTCTGATCTGGGTGCATGGCAAATTGCTAAACTTGCTCGTCATCCACGCCGTCCTTATACATTAGATTATATTTCTCGTATATTTACTGACTTCCAAGAACTCGCTGGTGATCGTGCTTATGCTGATGATAAAGCTATTGTTGGCGGTATTGCACGTTTGGACGGTCGTCCTGTTATGGTTATTGGCCATCAAAAAGGGCGTGAGACAAAAGAAAAAATTCGCCGTAACTTTGGTATGCCAGCACCAGAAGGCTATCGTAAGGCATTACGCTTGATGGAAATGGCCGATCGTTTCAACTTACCTATTATTACCTTTATTGATACTCCGGGGGCTTACCCAGGTGTTGGCGCGGAAGAGCGTGGTCAGTCGGAAGCCATTGCACGTAACTTGCGTGAAATGTCTCGCTTATCAGTGCCAGTTATCTGTACCGTTATTGGTGAAGGTGGGTCTGGTGGCGCGCTGGCTATCGGCGTAGGTGATAAAGTGAATATGCTGCAATACAGCACCTATTCCGTTATCTCTCCAGAAGGTTGTGCATCTATTCTGTGGAAAAGCGCTGATAAAGCGCCATTAGCGGCAGAAGCAATGGGGATCACCGCATCTCGTCTTAAAGAGTTGAAACTTATTGATAATGTGGTCACTGAGCCGTTAGGTGGCGCACACCGCAGTTACGATGAAGTTGCGGCGTCTTTAAAAGCACGTATCGTCGAAGATTTAGACGAATTGCTTGAGCTAGATGAAGAAGCATTAAAAAATCGTCGCTACCAGCGTTTAATGGAATATGGCTATTGCTAATTAAGACCTATTAGCAAAGTAAAAACGGGAGTTTGGGATAGCCAGCTCCCGTTTTTTATTCGTGCATCACGCTCTTTGAGTCGTGAAATCTAGTCAAGGTGGTGATTAATTGGTAACTTTGATAGGGTAGTTAACCACATAAGCACTTTATTGTTTTTGCTAAAATAATGAATATAGGCAGCGACGGTCGTTCCAAAGTTGATGTCACTTTTCCGATTAAAAACTGACATAAATAAGAGATAAGAATGAGGCAATATAACTACTTAATTTACGCCTTGATGTGTGTATTAATATGGAGTTTTATCCCAATTGTTTCTCGTTTTGGGCAAAATGGTTTAGATAGCTTTCAATTTTTATTTTGGTCTAATCTTATTTCAGCGATGTCAGTAATACTGGTTGCACTGATCGCGGGTTATAAGCCAACCAAATTGTTTATTCTTCCTCGTGATATCCTCCTTAAAGTCTTTGTGCTTGGCTTTTTAGATTGCTTATTTTATTTGCTTCTTTATTACGGTTACGCCATTGAAAATGGTATTGCAGTATTAGTGATCCAGTATAGTTGGCCTTTAATCATTATCTTGCTGTCGGTCTTTTTATTAAAAGATAAGCTAGCTGGCAGGCAGATTGTGGGCGTGATTATCGGGTTTATTGCAGTGATTATCACTTTTACCAAAGGGCATATTACTCAACTACAGGTTGAGGATCCGGTGGCTCTGTTATTCGTATTTAGTGGTGCATTTTGTTTCGCACTGATGTCGGTGTTCTCACGGCAATATTCGATTGACCCTTATATTAGTACAGTTTGGTTATTTATCTTTTCAACGTTAACTTCATTGGTGTTACTACTGTCATTTAGTGAACTACAATTACCTTCCAAAGCTGCATTTTGGCCGACGGTAATCAACGGGGTGCTCATTAACGGTGTTTCTTACATTTTATGGTTTAAGGCGATGAATACGGGACATTCTGCAAAAATTGCCTCCATCGTATTTTTATCCCCAGTATTATCCGTACTTTGGTTGGTGGTCATTTTAAGTGATCCGTTTGAAATCGCTTATATCATCGGTGTATTGCTAGTTATCGTTTCTGGTGTGTTATGTGTTGGTCAGAAGAGAAAGCAATCATATTAGCGTAAAGAAGGGCAGATTCATGGCGCTACAGCCGCAAGCAATTATAGAGCAGGTGCTCAACAAAATAGGTCATTTTCGAAAAATACTGGTGGGATTTAGCGGGGGCGTAGATTCAACCGTATTGCTGCATGCACTTTACCAAATCAAAAAATATCAGCTTCCCTCGTTAGAGATCCGGGCTATTCACATTCATCATGGGCTTAACGTTAGGGCCGACGATTGGGAAGCTCACTGCCAACACTTGTGTGAACAGTGGCATATTCCCTTTGTCTGCACGCATGTTACAGTTGATCCTTCAAATCGTGGTATTGAAGCGGCTGCTCGTGAGGCGCGTTATCAGGCTTACCGAAACGAGTTGGCAGAGGGGGAAATCATAGCCACCGCTCAGCACCTTGATGACCAAGCAGAAACCTTTATGTTGGCATTAAAGCGTGGCAGTGGACCTGCTGGGCTTTCGTCAATGCCCGAATTGTCACCATTTTATGCAGAAAAAGGGGAAACGTGGTTACTACGTCCGTTATTAGCAATATCTCGCGGCGATCTGGAAAATTATGCACGTGAATGCCCGTTAACGTGGGTCGAAGATGACAGTAATCAAGACGATCGTTATGATCGCAATTTCCTTCGGTTACATATTATGCCGACTTTAACTGAGCGTTGGCCTCATTTTGCCGCCGCAGTTTCGCGTAGTGCATCCTTATGTGCTGAACAGGAATCGCTGCTTGATGAGCTATTACAAGATGCGCTGGATGAAATGATGGATTATCGCGGTGGTCTATTTATTGATAACTTGCATGATTGCAGCCCAGCGAAACGTAACGCGCTACTTAGGCGTTGGGTTGGTCTACACCGCTTGCCAATGCCACCTTACCATCAACTACAACGCATTTGGCAAGAAGTGGCGCTAGCCCGTCAGGATGCTGAGCCGATTTGTCAGTTAGGCCATGTCGATATTCGTCGATACCAAGGCGCATTATGGATTGTACGTCGTATCAACCCGTTATTAGGGCAACAATTTTGCTGGGATTATCCCCAACCTTTTATTTTGCCTGAAGGATTAGGGCGACTTGAGATTATTGCCGATGAAGGGCAAATTCGCCCGCCTCTGCCAACAGAAAAAGTGACCGTTCGTTTTGGCTTACAAGGCACATTGAACATTGTGGGTAGGACGCATTCAAGAAGTAGCAAAAAAATCTGGCAAGAGCTTGGTATCTCTCCTTGGATGCGAGAAAGAACCCCACTAGTTTATTATGATGAACAATTAATTACCGCCATTGGGTGCTTTATCACTCCTGAAGGCCTCGTTGCAGATGAGGAAATTGGGGTTGCCTTCCATTGGGATAAGTTCGATGAATATCAAATAGAGGTGTAAATAAAATAGAGAGCCCCTTATGACAGTGACCATTCATAAGGGGCGTAGAGGGGCTCAATGGAGTATGAGCTTTAGTGAGAGCAATCGACAACGATAGTGCCGATCTCAGGATGACTGAAGGTGTTGATATGATCCAAACGAAGCTCTTTTGTTCCATCTTGAGTCTCTAAGATTAGGTACTCAACTTTTTTACGCAAGAGCAAGTCGCTGGCCTTCCCCTCAATGATTTCGCCGCCATGAAGTTTAATTTCCAGTTTCAATTGGCGTTGGCACGCGATTTCAAGATATTCGTAATCATCACAATTGATAGGTTGATATTCAGTATCTGTAGACATATTCCCTCACCACTATGTTAGTGGCGGTTATTGCCGCCTTGACTATTTTTTACCAAGCATCATGTGCTTCATAGGATAATAGCACAGTAATTTTAATAACAATAATCAGCAATAGATGAAAACGTAAATTCATGATTCGCGAATTCAGATAATAAGTGCAACGCTCGGTCATGTTAGATGGAAGGACGGTTAGCTACTGATAAGCTATCCTGCTCTTCCGACCAAAGATGAGCGAGTAAGTATGAAGTATCAGCAACTAACCGAAGGACAACGATACCAGATATCGATACTGCGTGAGGATAATTTATCCTGCCATGAGATAGGTATCCGTATCGGTGTAAGCAAGTCCACGGTCTCCCGTGAACTGAGGCGTAACACTTCAGATACTGGTTATAACCCACAACAGGCACACCAGAAGTGCTGTGATAGGCGGCTGTCATCTGCCAAAAGGACAATTCCTCAGCAGACCATAGATTTCGTGATATTTGCTCTGGAGTGGAAGTGGAGTCCTGAGCAAATAAGTGCAATTGGCAGCATTATTGGTCTTAGCGTCAGCCATGAATGGATTTACCAGTATATCTATGCGGATAAGCGTAGCGGTGGCGAGTTGTACAGGCATCTTAGGCAGGGCAAACGGCGATATCGTAAGGGCTACGGGCAGAAACGAGGGCGCATCCCTGATGCGGTATCCATTGAGCTACGGCCGTCAGTCGTCGATGACCGTAGCCGTCTGGGGGACTGGGAGGCCGATTTGGTGCAGGGTAAACAGGGCACTGGTGCTATCGTGACACTGGCAGAACGCAAAAGCCGTATTTACCTGACAAAAAAGGTGTTTTCAAAGGATGCGGTGGAAGTCAGTAAGGCCATTATCTCACTGCTGAGTGAGTATCAGGATGTATGTCACACAATAACGTTCGATAACGGTCTAGAGTTTAGTGAGCACAAGGCGATAGCAGAAGCACTGAACGCAGATACGTACTTTGCCCATCCGTATGCCTCGCATGAGCGTGGGCTGAACGAGAATACGAATGGGTTGTTAAGACAGTTTATCCCGAAAGGAACAGACCTGCGGACAGTGACAGAAGAAGACTTACAACGCTATCAGGGAGCGTTGAACAGCAGGCCACGCAAGTGTCTGGGGTTCAGACAACCTTCGGTGGTGTTTGCGGAGCTAAGAAAGGCGGCTTAGCGTTGCACTTCGGACTTGAATCCGCCATTAACGTATGTGGTAAAAAATGAACTAATATCAGTAAAGTCCGAAATATAATAATCTCGCCATTTTTCTCTGCATAAAATGTTATGATTAGATATAGACTAAAAATATAAGAATTGAACTGTTAGGAGATAAAGGTAATGAAAAAGTCACTATTCTTAGCATTAATGGCGACCGGTGTGATGACATTAGTGGGTTGCCAAACAGCCGTTAAACAACCTAGCGTAACTTATATTGATAGAGCATATACAGGCATTTTACCGTGTGCGGATTGTTCTGGAATTGAGGCCACTCTACTGGTTAACCAAGATGGTACATACGTAGAGCAATTAGTATATTTAGGGTCTCGCGATGGTGACCAAACATTTTATGAAACGGGCACATGGGCAAAAGATGGCGATAAATTACGCATGACGAATGCAAATGGTGAGCGCGCGTACTTTGCACCATCGGCAGATGATAAATCAATGGTCTTGCTTGATCAGGAAGGCAACAAAATTCAATCACAACTGAATTATACGCTAACCCAAGTCGCACCAAGCAAAAAAACAGGTGAATACCGCTACTTTGCTGATGCAGCAACATTTACCGAATGTAAAACAGGCCGTACTTATACTGCAACAGGGATAGAGCTTGAGAAAGGTTATAGTGCAACAGGTGTGACAGGAGGAACGCCTGTTTATGCTGAAATTGAAGGTTACTATACGGTAAGGCCATCAATGGAAGACGGTAAATTTGATCCTGCGTTAGTGCAAACAGGTGATATTATGTTTGATAAATCGAGCGCATGTAAATAAATAGATTTAATCTATTATTAAAATAATAAATATCGGCTCAATTTGAGCCGATATTTTTTTTGATAAGTGGATAAAAATAGAAAATTTAAATTATTACTTAATTTATAATAATAAAAATATGATTAATTGATATTTTTTATCAATAATATATTTATATGAAATGTGAAGAACGTCATAACGATTAGTCAATCAGAAACAATTCACTATAACCCTGAAATATTCATTACAAGGGATATTACGTATAATGTCTTCAACTAAAAGCAACTCGCGAATGACGCAAGCTGAATTTAGATAACAAAAAAACGTAAAAATATCTGATGCGAGAGGTAGGTATTTTAAGTGAACGATATGATTGAGAGGATTACTGTGGAAAAGAAGCTTATTTACTTGTTTTGTTCCGCTGGGATGTCAACCTCACTACTTGTCTCTAAAATGAGGCAACAAGCTGAAAAGTATGAGGTTCCCGTTATTATAGAAGCTTTTTCTGAAACGCTTGTCCTCCAAAAAGGGAATGATGCAGATCTCGTTTTACTTGGTCCTCAAATTGCTTGGAAGCATTCCGAAATCCAGCGTTTACTGCCAACTAAAAATGTTGAAGTTATTGATTCGGTTTTATATGGAAAAGTTGATGGCTTAGGTGTTTTAAAAGCAGCGGTCGCATCAATAAAAAATAAATCACGTTAATCAATTATAGTTTGTTACAACTTCAGTTATTTATCTATTTGCTATGGTCGTCTTATGCATACAAACAAGATATGTGATTAAAGTATCTAAGGATATTCTATGGATCATATGCTCTCTTCTCTTGAAAAAGTATTGCTTCCGATCGCATTAAAATTGGGTAATCAACCTCATATCAATGCAATAAAAAATGGTTTTATTAGATTAATGCCATTAGTGTTAATTGGGGCAATGTTTGTTTTGATTAATAACGTTTTTCTGAGTTTTAATGAAGGGTCGTTTTTCTATTCATTAGGTGTTCGTCTATCACCAGAAACAATAGAGTTCATTAATAAGTTTAAAGGCATCGGCGGTAATGTATATAACGGTACATTAGGGATTATGTCTTTAATGACGCTTTTTTTATTGCTATGGCTCTCGCTGAAGAACGCAAAGTGGACTCTATAGCGGCAGGAATTATTGCGATAGCAGCCTTTGTGGCTGTTACACCATTTGATGTGAATGGTGCCTATGCTATCGGTGCGAATTGGCTAGGTGGCGCAAATATTATTTCAGGTATTATCATTGGCTTAGTTATTGCTGAAGCTTTTACCTTTATTGTCCGCCGTAACTGGGTAATTACATTACCGGATACAGTACCGCCAGCAGTTAGCCGCTCCTTTTCTGCATTAGTGCCAGGTTTCTTGATACTATTAGTGGTAGGGATTATTGCATGGGTGCTAGCAGGGCAAGCGACTCACTTCCATCAATTTATTATGGATACGATCTCAACCCCATTAGCTTCTCTGGGAGGGGTTGTCGGTTGGGCGTATACGATTTTCACCTCACTATTATGGTTCTTTGGTATTCATGGTGCTTTGGCTCTTACAGCACTAGACTCAGGGATTATGACGCCTTGGGCGCTAGAAAATGTCGCGTTATATAATCAATATGGTTCGGTTAATGATGCGATTGAAGCGGGGCAGACATTTCATCTGTGGGCAAAACCTTTATTAGACTCCTATGTTTTCCTTGGTGGAACAGGCGCTACGCTTGGATTAATTATTGCCATATTTATAGCCTCACGGCGAGCAGATTATCGGCAGGTCGCTAAATTAGGGTTACCAGCGGGGATATTTCAAATTAATGAACCAATTATATTTGGGATCCCTGTGATCATGAACCCAATCCTTTTTATTCCATTTATCATTATTCAACCTCTGTTAGCCGCAATCACGGTGATTGCCTATTATATAGGTATTATTCCGCCGATTACGAATATAGGTCCATGGACTATGCCAACAGGATTAGGCGCATTCTTTAACACAAATGGTAATATTTCTGCTTTATTTTTAGCACTGTTTAACCTTGGTATTTCCGTTCTTGTTTATTTACCTTTCGTTATTATTTCTAATAAGGCGCAAACTATTGCAAATAATACGGAAAGTGAAGAAGAGATCAAAAATGCATTGAAGTTTTAAATATATTAAAAATGAATAATAAATGGGGAAGTTATGATTGACATAGATAGTAATGGAACACTCTCTGCTGACAGTCTGGAAGAAGTAGTGATGGGGTTAATCATTAATTCTGGTAGGGCAAGAAGCCTCGCTTATAAAGCGTTAACTTATGCCAAGGAAGGCAAGTTTGTTGAGGCGATGGAGCTAATGGAAGATTCAAAAGAAGCCTTAACTGAAGCCCATAAAGTGCAGACAAAAATGATAGAGACGGATATGGGGGAAGGCAAAATTAAAGTGAGTTTAATACTTGTTCATGCTCAAGATCACTTAATGAATACGATACTTGCTCGTGAATTGATCACGGAGTTAATCGAAGTCCATAAAAAAATAAATTAAATAAAGGGGATGATGATGCAGCCGACACTAAATGTTAATAACTCAAATATAGAGATTAAAATGGTCTATGAGAATGATATATTTAATGACAAGGATTTCCATGTTGTTATTTATAATAAAACAGAAAGTGCAACAGGGCTGCATCAGCATGATTATTATGAATATACGATTGTCCTAACAGGGCGTTATTATCAAAAAATTAATGGCAGAAAAGTATTGCTTGAACGAGGGAATTTTGTTTTTCTGCCAATTGGCTCTCATCATGAAAGTTTCTATGACTTTGGAGCAACAAGAATTTTAAATGTTGGTATAAGAAAGTCATTCTTCGAAAAATATTTTTCACCCTTATTACCATCATTTTTTGTTGCCTCTCAAGCCTACCCATTAAAAAATGAATTTATGGCTTATATAGAATCAGTGATTGCGTCATTAAACTTTCGTGATAGTGAATTTAATGAGTTTATTGAGGTAGTAACCTTTAATGTGGTCAATAGACTACGTCATTATAGAGAAAGCAAAGTCTATGATGATACGCCACAATGGCTAAAAAACACGATTGAAGAAATGCATGAAATTGCAATGTTTAATGAAAATGCGTTAGAAAATATGGTGACAATAACAGGGAAGTCACAAGAGTATTTAACTCGTGCCACAAAGCGCTATTGCGGAAAAACGCCAATGCAAATCATTAATGAAATTAGAATTAATTTTGCTAAAAAACAGCTAGAAATTACAAATTATTCAATCACTGATATTGCATTTGAATCAGGTTACAGTAGCCCTAGTTTATTTGTGAAAAAATTTAAAGAGGCGACATCATTAACACCAAGTGAATATAGAAAAAGCCTACAGTCAAGTTTTTATTAAAGATATCCAGTGAAAATGATAGCCAATGTTTATTAATAAAATAGGTAGGTGTTAATATGGTGCATAAATTAAAAGTCGTCACTATTGGTGGTGGAAGCAGTTACACTCCTGAATTAATAGATGGTTTTATTAAACGTTATCATGAACTACCGATTAGTGAACTTTGGCTGGTTGATATTGAAGAAGGAAAAGAAAAACTCGATATCATTTATGAGCTAGGGTTGCGCATGATAAAAAATGCCAATATACCGTTAAAACTCTATAAAACATTAGACCGCAAAGCTGCACTAAAGGATGCTGATTTTGTGACGACACAGCTACGTGTCGGGTTATTAAAAGCGAGAGAGAAAGATGAAGTAATACCATTACAATATGGATACTTAGGGCAAGAAACGAATGGAGTGGGAGGCTTATTTAAAGGGTTACGTACCATTCCGGTAATTTTTGAGATCCTTAAAGATATTGAAGCTCTCTGCCCCCAAGCCTGGGTGATTAATTTTACCAATCCAGCAGGAATGATAACCGAAGCAGTATACCGGCATACGCAATTTAGACGTTTTATAGGCGTTTGTAATATTCCAATTGGCCTGAAAATGTTTATTACGGATGTGCTCGGTTTAACAAAAAAAAATAATTTGTCGATAACGCTTTTTGGTTTAAATCATATGGTATTTGTCAAAGACATTTTTGTCGACGGCGTGTCTCGCTTTGATGAAGTACTTAATGGCATTATTTCGAAAGCTTATAAAGCAAGCTCGGTAAAAAATATTACAGGTTTACCCTTTGATAGTGGGTTATTGAAGGCCTTGAAATTAATTCCATGCTCATACTTACAGTACTATTTTAAGTATAAAGAAATGCTCGCGATTGAAATGGCGGAATTCTATAAAGAAGGCACCAGAGCGCAAGTTGTACAAAAAATTGAAAAAGAGCTTTTTGAATTATACCAAGATCCCGAATTAAAAATTAAACCAAAACAGCTTGAATTGCGGGGGGGAGCTTATTATTCAGATGCCGCCTGTGAAGTGATAAATGCACTGTATAATGACAAGCAGACCGAGCATTATGTGAATATTCCCCATAACGGCCATATTAGTAATATCCCTGCAAATTGGGTTGTCGAAATGATCTGTAAATTAGGGCGTAATGGCGTTACACCGCACGAAAGAGTGACTCAGTTCGATGAAAAAGTTCTCGGCTTAATTTATAGCATCAAAGAATTTGAAATAGCCGCGAGCCAAGCGGCAGTGAGTGGCGATTTTAATGAGCTTTTATTAGCAATGAACTTAAATCCTTTAGTTCATTCAGACAATGATGCTCGGGATATGGCTAAAGCACTTCTTTTAGCCCATAAACATTATTTACCGAATTTTTCTAAGGTAATTAAATATCTTGAAGAAGAGGGGAGTGCGAATAAACCCCATCTTAATGGCATTGCAGTATGACGAGTTTACTTAGAACCTATCCCAAAAGGAATTGTCAGATAATACATAATGATAATTTATGAGGGCAACGTATGGTAGGTAATAAGTGGCAAATCAGTGATGAACTCTGGGAGAAAATGGCTCCTCTCATCCCGGAGCATAGAACTCAACACCCGCTGGGTACGCACCGCAAGCGGGTTGATAATCGCGCTGCAATGAACGCCATTTTCTTCGTACTCAGGACGGGTTGCCAGTGGAATGCGCTAAATGCCACCGGTATATGCTCGTCAAGCTCTGCTCATCGCCGATTTCAGGAGTGGCGGGATGCTGGCGTATTTGAACGCTTCTGGCAAAACGGGTTGCTTGCTTGCGAACAGTTGGACGCTATTGACTGGTCGTGGCTGTCGATGGATGGTTGTATGACCAAATCACCGCTGGCAGGCTCAAAAAAACAGGCAAGAACCCAACAGACCGAGGGAAACGGGGCGTAAAGCGCAGTCTGATGACTGACGGGAACGGGCTTCCGCTTGCACTGGTTGTCGCTGGAGCAAATACGCACGACATAAAGCTGGTTGCGGATACGCTCGATGCCCTCCAGACGGGCAGACCGGGCAAGAGGCTCCGGTTGTGCATGGACAAAGGGTATGAAGCGGAATGGTTGGGAGCGTATCTGAAAAGTCGTCGCTATGAACCTCATATCCAGTCACGGAAGGATGAATCAGAAGCCATCAAAAACACGGATTTTAAGGCCCACCGCTGGGTTGTAGAGAGAACACACAGTTGGATGAATCGCTACCGTCGTGTCCTGACTCGTTGGGAGAAGAAGGTCGAGAATTATGAGGCAATGCTGCATCTTGCCTGTGCCATCATTGTCTGGAATAAAATCCTATTGGGATAGGTTCTTATTGTGAACGCAGATGATTTTGGCTTATGTAAGTCGGTCAATTATGGGATCTTAGAGGCTCATCGAAATGGTATTGTGACATCAACTACGGCCATGGTAAATATGCCTAGTATCCAACATGCGGCACAATTAGCCACAGAGCAGCCATTATTGGCTGTAGGAATGCATTTTGTCCTTACAATGGGGAAACCGTGTTCGCCAATGCCTTCGCTTGTGCGTAACGGTATATTAGGGAAGTGGATATGGGAGATGGAAAAATCAGATCAACTTCCTATAGCCGAAATAGTGCAAGAGCTACACTGCCAATATAATCAGTTTATTGATATTTTTGGTAAACCCCCCAGCCACATTGATAGCCATCATCATGTACATATGATGGCGTCCCTTTATCCTTTAATGGTCGATTTCGCCAATCAAAAAGGGATAGCATTACGGGTCGGTTACCACAATAAAATAAAAAATACTCAAGTACGTACAACAGATGCGTTTTCCGCTGACTTTTATGGGGAGCCAAATAGCATATCAGAGTCGCTTTTTTTAGAAATACTCCATAAGGCAAAGCAACGAGGGGAGCGTTCACTCGAAATAATGTGCCATCCCGCATTTATTGATAATGAATTATTAAATAGCGGCTATGTGTATTCCCGAGTAAAAGAGTTAGACGTTTTAACGTCAAAAAACTTAAAAGCGGCTATTGCTGAGAAGGGGTTTTTACTTGGTTCGTATTTAGATTTATCATAAATATGCCCAACCTATCAGGTAATAGGTTGGGCAGGAAGGATTAGCGCACAGTATTTGCGAGCTTCTCTTTTAAGAAACTGACAACATTATCAAGACCGATAAGGGCTTTTTCATCATTACGGCGAGCTTTATATTCAACTTGATTATTGTCTAAGTTACGGTCGCCAATAACAATGGTGTATGGAACACCGATAAGCTCCATATCAGCAAACATAACGCCTGGGCGCTCTTTACGGTCATCAAAAATAACGTCAATACCTTGTGCTTTTAAGTCAGCATACAGTTTTTCCGCGACTTCTTTGACTCGATAAGATTTGTGCATATTCATCGGCAGGATCGCAACATGGAATGGCGCAATCGCATCTGGCCAAATGATACCACGCTCATCGTGGCTCTGTTCAATTGCCGCTGCAACAATACGCGTAACACCAATACCATAGCAACCCATGGTTACGATTTGATTATGACCTTCTTCATTTTGTACTGAAGCTTTCATCGCTTCTGAATACTTAGTCCCCAGTTGGAAGATATGCCCTACTTCAATACCACGCTTAATCAGCAATGTGCCTTTGCCGTCTGGGCTTGGATCCCCTTCAACAACATTGCGTAAATCGAACGTTTCAGGTTGTGCTAAATCACGTTCCCAGTTGATACCAAAGTAGTGTTTGCCATCGATATTGGCACCTGCACTAAAGTCACTCATTACGGCAACACTACGGTCAATCACCATTGGCAGAGGCATATTGACAGGGCCTAATGAGCCCGGTGCTGCTTTAACTGCCGCTTTGATTTCTTCTTCAGATGCAAACTCTAATGGGCTAGAGATCCATGGGTGTTTTTCCGCTTTAACTTCGTTTAATTCATGATCGCCACGAATTAATAAGGCAACTAATGTGTGCCCAGACTCTTTTTTAGCTCTAACAATGAGTGTTTTAACGGTTTTTTCGATAGGCAAACCGAATTGCTCCACCAACTCCGCAATAGTTTTTGCGTTTGGTGTATCGACAAGGCGCATTTCTTCTGTTGGCGCTGAACGTGGTGTTAGCGGAGTGATGGCTTCAGCCAGCTCAATATTTGCTGCGAAATCAGAGCCTGTAGAGAATACGATATCGTCTTCACCGCTTTGCGCAAGCACTTGGAATTCGTGAGAAGCACTGCCCCCAATTGAGCCTGTGTCAGCTTGTACAGCACGGAAATCAAAACCGATACGAGTAAAGATTTTGCTGTAGGCTTCATACATTGCATCATAGGTTTCTTGCAATGATTCTTGCGATGTATGGAAAGAGTAAGCATCTTTCATAATAAATTCACGTGAGCGCATGATACCGAAACGTGGGCGCACTTCATCACGGAATTTTGTCTGAATTTGGAATAAATTCAGTGGTAGCTGTTTGTATGAAGTAATTTCATTACGCACTAAATCAGTAATGACTTCTTCATGGGTTGGACCTAAAACGAAAGGGCGCTCGCCACGATCAGCGAAACGCAGTAATTCAGGACCATACTGCTCCCAGCGACCACTCTCTTGCCACAAATCAGCGGGTTGAACAACGGGCAAAGACACTTCAATTGAGCCCGCATTTTCCATTTCTTCACGGACAATGTTTTCGACTTTACGCAGAACACGGACACCAGTCGGTAACCAGTCATAAAGGCCAGATGCAAGTTTACGGATCATTCCTGCACGAAGCATCAATTGGTGACTGATCACTTCGGCATCTGCAGGAGTCTCTTTTAGTGTTGAGAGCAGATATTTGCTAGTACGCATTGTATAGGTTCCATTAGAACAACGGGTGATGGCAAAAATGTTCTTGCCAACTTAATCTAGGCTGCAAAAGCAGCATGATAAAACAGCTAGTCTACCAGTGACCGTGCTTTGCCAAAAGGGGTTAGTCGATTTTTTCATAAGGTTCGATGGCGAACACTTCTGTTATATTATTGAGCACTCTCCAACGCACATTAAAATCGAGTAAATGCACAGCATAGTTACGCTCTTCAGTCATAGCCTGTTTCTTGTAGGCTGGACGTGGATCTTGCATGAGAACTTGCTGTATAAATTGCGCGATCCCAGGGTAGCTTGTTTGGTATTTTAATAAATCTTGCTGAACTTGGGGATGAAAAATCACTTGCATATCATCCGCCGGGGCATCTTGAGCAAAACCAGCCTGCGCTGTAGGGATAGCTTCAGCAAAAGGTAAGTATGGTTTGATATCAATGACTGGAGTGCCATCAACTAAATCTAAACTCCCTAACTCCAAAATAATTTGATTATTATTTTGGCTTATTCCTTTTAATTCAATTAATGACATGCCAATTGGGTTTGGTCTAAAGGTTGAGCGTGTAGCGAAAACGCCCATTTTCTCATTACCACCAAGCCGAGGAGGGCGCACTAGTGGTTTCCACCCCCCTTGCATGGTTTGGTGGAAAACAAATAGTACCCAAATATGGCTGAACTGGTCTAAACCTCTAATCGAATTAGGATCATTATAGGGAGGATGCAAATGCAATCGCCCCGAGCCACCTGGAACAAGTCCAGGTTGGCGTGGGATGGCAAATTTTTCCTTATAGGGGGATTCAATATGCCCAATTACATTACATTCGAACGATTTCATTAGGTATTTATTCGACAATTTTTATCGCACTACCTTCACAAATCGTTGCTTGGTAGCAACCAGGAGAAGCCATTGTTTGGCATTGATGCAATACAACAGCATCGGCGGCGATATACGCTGCTTTGGTTAACATACTTTTCTTCGCAGTATTCAGATTTGCTGGTGGGCTTTGAAGGCTTTCACGACATGATTGACCTGAAACAACACCTAAATCTTTAAATGGCATTCCCAATAGCTCTTCAGGGCTGTTCATGAGTTTTACATTTGTCGTGCTAGGTTTGGTGTCTGTTTTTGGTACTGGTTTTGAAAGCTTCATACTTGTGAAGCCTTTATTTGGACCCTGATGAATGTATTGATTCATTCCACACCCAGCGAGAACAAAAGTTGCTAGGGTGAGCAATAACAATCTCATAAGTTTTTCCTTTTTTAATCTTATAGTCTTATAGGTATTGGGAAAATGATATTTGCTATGTGTTGTCTTTATATAATACAAAAAATACTAGGTGGCACTGACCACCTAGTATATTAATCGCTTTTTTACTAATAAAAAAGATTACCAGCCTTTAACTGCACCACCATCAAAGACTTCATCTGCCTTCTTAGCAACTTCATCTGATTGATATGCTTGAACAAACTTCTTCACATTCTCATTATCTTTATTATCGTCACGAGTCACAATAATGTTGACATAAGGAGAATCTTTATCTTCTACAAATAAACCATCTTTTGCTGGCGTCAGTTTAGGCGTTGCGCTGCTCGCCCAAGTTGTGTTGATGATGGCCAGAGCAATTTTTTTATCATCCAATGCACGTGGCAATTGTGGTGCTTCTAATTCAACAAATTTCAAGTTCTTAGGGTTTTCGACCACATCCAAAGCGGTCGGCATTAAACCAGTACCTTCTTTCAGTTTAATTAAGCCTTGTTTTTCCAGCAGAAGTAGTGAACGACCTAAGTTAGTTGGATCGTTAGGCAACGCAATTTGTGAGCCATCGGCAAGTTCATCAACTGATTTAATTTGTTTAGAGTATGCCGCGATTGGGTAGATAAATGTATTACCTACAGGCACTAATTTATAGTTACGATCTTTAATTTGCTGATCAAGATACGGTTTGTGTTGGAATGCGTTGGCATCAAGATCACCTTTGCTTAAGGTTTCGTTTGGTAGAACAAAGTCATTAAACGCAACCAGTTCCACATTCAAACCATATTTTTCTTTTGCTACTTTTTGTGCAACTTCAGCAACTTCTAGCTCTTTCCCCATAATAACACCGACTTTGATGCTATTGGGATCTTTTTCTTTTTCGCCACAACCCACTAGAACTAATGATCCTAATAGCGCGCCGACAACTGCGATAGATTTCAACTTAATAGACATAGATATACCCCTTAAATGCTTTTCTTTATAGCACCTTAATAACGGCGCTGCTATTTTACGGACTATTTATGTGACACTTTTTTCATTAAGTATTCACCAGTAAATTGAATGGCGAAAACTAAGATGACTAACAGGACAAGTACGGTATTCATCACTAATGGATTATAACTGTAATAACCATACTGCATTGCTATTTGGCCTAGGCCACCTGAACCGACAGCACCGCCCATTGCAGAATACCCAACCAGCATAATTAAGGTGATCGTTGCAGCGTTGATGATCCCAGGTAAAGACTCAGGTAATAGAACCTTTTGAATAATTTGCAGTGGTGTAGCGCCCATAGCTCTGGATGCTTCAATCAAACCACTTGGTACTTCTAATAAGGTATTTTCAACCATACGAGCAATAAAAGGGATTGCACCAACAGTAAGGGGAACAATAGCACCTTCAATGCCGATTGCTGAGCCGACTAAAAACTTGGTAAACGGGCTTATCCAGACTAATAGAATAATAAATGGTATTGAACGGAAAATGTTCACTATAGCCGAGATCACCGCATAAAGAGCCGTATTTTCCATGACTTGCCCTCGGCGAGTCACATAGAGTAGAACCCCTGTAGGTACGCCCATGATAAAACCGAGGATCGCCGAAACGAAAGTCATAATAATAGTATCAATCGTTCCCGATATAAGCAGTGAAATCATTCCATCAGACATAACCCAAAACCTCTACTTTGACATGATGCTCTTTCAAAAATTCAATGGTTGCTTCAACACCGCCATTAACCCCATGTAATTCAGCGAGCATGACGCCAAATTTTACGCCACCAGCATAGTCAATTTGTGAACTTAATATATTGATATCGATGTCAAATTTACGAACAGCCATAGAAATTAGTGGTGCATCAACAGATTGCCCTGTGAATTCTAACTTCAATAAAGGCGATAAATCTGCTGCTGGTTCATTTTTGAGTCGTTCTTTATAGTCATCAGGAATATCAATGACCAACGTTGATTTAATAAACTCTTGTGCCACAGGCGTTTTAGGATGAGAGAAAACCTCACTTACTTTATCTTGTTCAATCAACTGACCGCCACTAATGACAGCGACTTGGTCACAAATATTCTTCACCACATCCATTTCATGGGTGATTAAGAGAATAGTTAGCCCTAAACGGCGGTTTATATCTTTGAGTAACTCTAAGATGGAGCGTGTTGTCGCAGGATCCAGTGCACTCGTAGCTTCATCACATAATAAAACTTTTGGCGAGTTGGCTAATGCACGCGCGATTGCTACACGCTGCTTTTGCCCTCCCGAAAGATTCGCGGGATAAGCATCTTTTTTCTCTGTTAGGCCAACAAGATCCAGTAATTCGCTAACACGCGCTTTAATTTTATCTTTAGGCGTATTATCTAGCTCAAGTGGCAGTGCCACGTTATCAAATACGTTCCTAGAAGATAGCAAATTAAAATGTTGAAAGATCATGCCAATACCACGACGTGCTCTCGTCAAAGATTTTTCAGGTAAAGCCGTTAAATCTTGACCGTCAACGATAACTTGCCCAGAGGTTGGGCGTTCAAGCATATTTACACAACGGATTAGCGTACTTTTACCCGCGCCAGAAGCACCGATAACACCATAGATCTGTCCAGCAGGAACATGCAGGCTAATATCTGTAAGTGCCTGAATGTTACGGCTTCCTTGCTGGAAAACTTTATTAATATTTGAGAGCTTTATCATTTATTTCTTCTAAGTATATAGGAATCAATTTTTAGATGTCTAAATCTAATATGGTTGGATGTTAAGGCGTCTAGACGTCTAAGTCAACAAGGTTTGGTTTATTTATTCTATTCTCATTTATTTTCTTTTCATGAGATACTTAAAACTCATTTAGTTTGAGGAGTAAATCGGTGAGTAAAGGCATACCAGCAATCTTTTTAGATAGAGACGGTACAATCAATATTGATCACGGCTATGTACACAAAATAGATGACTTTCAATTTATTGAAGGTGCCATTGAAGCCATGGCTGAGTTAAAGAAAATGGGTTACGCGCTTGTCGTAGTGACGAACCAATCAGGCATCGGTAGAGGGATCTATTCTGAAGATAGTTTTATGCAACTGACAGAATGGATGGATTGGTCATTAGCCGACCGCGGTGTTGATCTGGATGGCATCTATTTTTGCCCTCATCACCCAGAAGCTAAAGATAAAGAGTATCGTCAAGATTGCGATTGTCGTAAACCTAAACCCGGCATGCTGCTAGATGCTCAATCATTTCTTAATATAGATATGGCATCTTCTATAATGGTGGGAGATAAATTAGCAGACATGCAAGCAGGGAAAGCAGCAAAAGTGGGTACAACTATTCTAGTGAAAAGTGGTGAAGCGGTATCAGAAGAAGCGATTGCGAATGCCGATATGGTGATTGAAAGTATCGCAGAGCTACCAAAAGTAGTAAAAAGTATCAAAAAATAGGCTTTGTGAGTGATATTTGACCAAGTGATAATTTTTTTTCAAAAAACACTTGCCAGAATTTTCTGACTCCCTATAATGCGCCTCCACTGACCGACGATGAGCCGACACTGAATGTGATGGCAAGCCCAACAGGCTAACGAAGGCAGGCGAGAGATTCTGAAAAGAATAAGCGAAAAAAAAGCTTGACTCTCGATGAGGAAAGCGTAATATACGCCACCTCGCGACAACGACCTAACTGGTTAATATCGAAAGATAAAGTCGCAACGCTCTTTAACAATTTATCAGACAATCTGTGTGGGCACTCACAGGACACTATCAAAAAAATATTTGATTTTAAAGTCTTGAAGAGTGACTAACACGTTAATTCATATATGAAAGAATGTAGTCAGTTTAATTCTTTGAGCATCAAACGCTTTTAATTGAAGAGTTTGATCATGGCTCAGATTGAACGCTGGCGGCAGGCCTAACACATGCAAGTCGAGCGGTAACAGGGGAAGCTTGCTTCTCGCTGACGAGCGGCGGACGGGTGAGTAATGTATGGGGATCTGCCCGATAGAGGGGGATAACTACTGGAAACGGTGGCTAATACCGCATAATCTCTTAGGAGCAAAGCAGGGGACCTTAGGGCCTTGCGCTGTCGGATGAACCCATATGGGATTAGCTAGTAGGTAAGGTAATGGCTTACCTAGGCGACGATCCCTAGCTGGTCTGAGAGGATGATCAGCCACACTGGGACTGAGACACGGCCCAGACTCCTACGGGAGGCAGCAGTGGGGAATATTGCACAATGGGCGCAAGCCTGATGCAGCCATGCCGCGTGTATGAAGAAGGCCCTAGGGTTGTAAAGTACTTTCAGTCGGGAGGAAGGCGTTGATGTTAATACCATCAACGATTGACGTTACCGACAGAAGAAGCACCGGCTAACTCCGTGCCAGCAGCCGCGGTAATACGGAGGGTGCAAGCGTTAATCGGAATTACTGGGCGTAAAGCGCACGCAGGCGGTTAATTAAGTTAGATGTGAAATCCCCGGGCTTAACCTGGGAATGGCATCTAAGACTGGTTAGCTAGAGTCTTGTAGAGGGGGGTAGAATTCCATGTGTAGCGGTGAAATGCGTAGAGATGTGGAGGAATACCGGTGGCGAAGGCGGCCCCCTGGACAAAGACTGACGCTCAGGTGCGAAAGCGTGGGGAGCAAACAGGATTAGATACCCTGGTAGTCCACGCTGTAAACGATGTCGATTTGGAGGTTGTTCCCTAGAGGAGTGGCTTCCGGAGCTAACGCGTTAAATCGACCGCCTGGGGAGTACGGCCGCAAGGTTAAAACTCAAATGAATTGACGGGGGCCCGCACAAGCGGTGGAGCATGTGGTTTAATTCGATGCAACGCGAAGAACCTTACCTACTCTTGACATCCAGAGAATTTGGCAGAGATGCTGAAGTGCCTTCGGGAACTCTGAGACAGGTGCTGCATGGCTGTCGTCAGCTCGTGTTGTGAAATGTTGGGTTAAGTCCCGCAACGAGCGCAACCCTTATCCTTTGTTGCCAGCGATTCGGTCGGGAACTCAAAGGAGACTGCCGGTGATAAACCGGAGGAAGGTGGGGATGACGTCAAGTCATCATGGCCCTTACGAGTAGGGCTACACACGTGCTACAATGGCGTATACAAAGAGAAGCGACCTCGCGAGAGCAAGCGGAACTCATAAAGTACGTCGTAGTCCGGATTGGAGTCTGCAACTCGACTCCATGAAGTCGGAATCGCTAGTAATCGTAGATCAGAATGCTACGGTGAATACGTTCCCGGGCCTTGTACACACCGCCCGTCACACCATGGGAGTGGGTTGCAAAAGAAGTAGGTAGCTTAACCTTCGGGAGGGCGCTTACCACTTTGTGATCCATGACTGGGGTGAAGTCGTAACAAGGTAACCGTAGGGGAACCTGCGGTTGGATCACCTCCTTACCATTGAAGTGTTTTTGTGAAGTGTTCACACAGATTGTCTGATGAAAGAGTCAACGGTATCAATAGGCTTGTAGCTCAGGTGGTTAGAGCGCACCCCTGATAAGGGTGAGGTCGGTGGTTCAAGTCCACTCAGGCCTACCAAATTTTGTTAATACGTCGTTGTGGCTCAGCTCGTTTACTTATTGTAAACGTCGCTAATCCACGCCTAGTCTAAACAAAATTAACCAACTTAAGCATAGCAAAAACGTGTTTGCCTAAGAAAAAAGATCTCCAAGTAAAGAAACTTACAAAGAGATTAATTGATACTGTTAAACCTATTATGGGGCTATAGCTCAGCTGGGAGAGCGCCTGCCTTGCACGCAGGAGGTCAGCGGTTCGATCCCGCTTAGCTCCACCATAATACTTTTGAATTATTCAGAATAGATTAGTTTTAGTCTATTGCGAATAATTATGCTCTTTAACAATCTGGAACAAGCTGAAAATTGAAACAACGCACATTGTTTATCGCTTAAACAATGTGAGAGTCTCTCAAAATTTCAAACCTGAAATTTTCGGTCATTCAAACGAGTGGCATGAGCGAGCAGAGTGAAATTCAAGGCGGACAGCGCGCAGCAAGCGCAGCGTACAGGAGTACGTGAGCATTGCGAGCACTGCCAACGCAGAAGTTCACCACGCACAGCCATGACAGTCAGGTGATCGTTGAAACAATTTCGGGTTGTGAGGTTAAGCGACTAAGCGTACACGGTGGATGCCTAGGCAATCAGAGGCGATGAAGGACGTGCTAATCTGCGAAAAGCGTCGGTAAGGTGATATGAACCGTTATAACCGACGATGTCCGAATGGGGAAACCCAGTGCAATTCGTTGCACTATCGTTTGATGAATCCATAGTCAAACGAGGCGAACCGGGGGAACTGAAACATCTCAGTACCCCGAGGAAAAGAAATCAACCGAGATTCCCCTAGTAGCGGCGAGCGAACGGGGAGCAGCCCAGAGTCTTAATCAGCATCAGCATCAGGAGAACGGTCTGGAAAGGCCGGCAATAAAGGGTGATAGCCCCGTATCCGAAGGTGTTGGTGTTGTGAACTCGATGAGTAGGGCGGGACACGTGTTATCCTGTCTGAATATGGGGGGACCATCCTCCAAGGCTAAATACTCCTGATTGACCGATAGTGAACCAGTACCGTGAGGGAAAGGCGAAAAGAACCCCGGCGAGGGGAGTGAAATAGAACCTGAAACCGTGTACGTACAAGCAGTGGGAGCCCCACCACTAAGCCAGTGGTGAGTCATCACAGCGTCATCCTTACTTGATGGCGGTTGGCGGAACGTCCTTTGTGACGCCCAACCGAAAAAATCAAGCAAAGGGGGCTTAGTGGTGGGGTGACTGCGTACCTTTTGTATAATGGGTCAGCGACTTATATTCTGTAGCAAGGTTAACCGTATAGGGGAGCCGTAGGGAAACCGAGTCTTAACTGGGCGAATGAGTTGCAGGGTATAGACCCGAAACCCGGTGATCTAGCCATGGGCAGGTTGAAGGTTGGGTAACACTAACTGGAGGACCGAACCGACTAATGTTGAAAAATTAGCGGATGACTTGTGGCTGGGGGTGAAAGGCCAATCAAACCGGGAGATAGCTGGTTCTCCCCGAAAGCTATTTAGGTAGCGCCTCGTGAACTCATCTTCGGGGGTAGAGCACTGTTTCGGCTAGGGGGTCATCCCGACTTACCAACCCGATGCAAACTACGAATACCGAAGAATGTTATCACGGGAGACACACGGCGGGTGCTAACGTTCGTCGTGAAGAGGGAAACAACCCAGACCGCCAGCTAAGGTCCCAAAGTCATGGTTAAGTGGGAAACGAAGTGGGAAGGCTCAGACAGCCAGGATGTTGGCTTAGAAGCAGCCATCATTTAAAGAAAGCGTAATAGCTCACTGGTCGAGTCGGCCTGCGCGGAAGATGTAACGGGGCTAAACCATGCACCGAAGCTGCGGCAGCGACATGTAAATGTTGTTGGGTAGGGGAGCGTTCTGTAAGCCTGTGAAGGTGTGCTGCGAGGCATGCTGGAGGTATCAGAAGTGCGAATGCTGACATAAGTAACGATAATGCGGGTGAAAAACCCGCACGCCGGAAGACCAAGGGTTCCTGTCCAACGTTAATCGGGGCAGGGTGAGTCGACCCCTAAGGCGAGGCAGAAATGCGTAGTCGATGGGAAACAGGTTAATATTCCTGTACTGGTGATAATTGCGATGGGGGGACGGAGAAGGCTAGGCTGGCCGGGCGACGGTTGTCCCGGTTTAAGGATGTAGGTGGGCGAATTAGGCAAATCCGGTTCGCTATACACTGAGGTCTGATGACGAGTCACTACGGTGGCGAAGTAGCTCATGCCCCGCTTCCAGGAAAAGCCTCTAAGCTCTAGATTATCATTAATCGTACCCCAAACCGACACAGGTGGTCAGGTAGAGAATACTCAGGCGCTTGAGAGAACTCGGGTGAAGGAACTAGGCAAAATGGTGCCGTAACTTCGGGAGAAGGCACGCTGGCATTAGGTGAAGTGGTTTACCCATGGAGCTGAAGCCAGTCGCAGATACCAGCTGGCTGCAACTGTTTATTAAAAACACAGCACTGTGCAAACACGAAAGTGGACGTATACGGTGTGACGCCTGCCCGGTGCTGGAAGGTTAATTGATGGGGTTATCCGTAAGGAGAAGCTCTTGATCGAAGCCCCAGTAAACGGCGGCCGTAACTATAACGGTCCTAAGGTAGCGAAATTCCTTGTCGGGTAAGTTCCGACCTGCACGAATGGCGTAATGATGGCCAGGCTGTCTCCACCCGAGACTCAGTGAAATTGAACTCGCTGTGAAGATGCAGTGTACCCGCGGCAAGACGGAAAGACCCCGTGAACCTTTACTATAGCTTGACACTGAACATTGAGCCTTGATGTGTAGGATAGGTGGGAGGCTTTGAAGTGTGGACGCCAGTCTGCATGGAGCCAACCTTGAAATACCACCCTTTAATGTTTGATGTTCTAACGTAGCCCCATAATCTGGGGTGCGGACAGTGTCTGGTGGGTAGTTTGACTGGGGCGGTCTCCTCCCAAAGCGTAACGGAGGAGCACGAAGGTTGGCTAAGCATGGTCGGACATCATGCGGTTAGTGCAAAGGCATAAGCCAGCTTGACTGCGAGAGTGACGGCTCGAGCAGGTACGAAAGTAGGTCTTAGTGATCCGGTGGTTCTGAATGGAAGGGCCATCGCTCAACGGATAAAAGGTACTCCGGGGATAACAGGCTGATACCGCCCAAGAGTTCATATCGACGGCGGTGTTTGGCACCTCGATGTCGGCTCATCACATCCTGGGGCTGAAGTAGGTCCCAAGGGTATGGCTGTTCGCCATTTAAAGTGGTACGCGAGCTGGGTTTAGAACGTCGTGAGACAGTTCGGTCCCTATCTGCCGTGGGCGTTGGAAGATTGAAAGGGGCTGCTCCTAGTACGAGAGGACCGGAGTGGACGCACCGCTGGTGTTCGGGTTGTCATGCCAATGGCACTGCCCGGTAGCTAAGTGCGGAAGAGATAACCGCTGAAAGCATCTAAGCGGGAAACTTGCCTTGAGATGAGTCTTCCCTGACTCTTTAAGGGTCCTAAAGGAACGTTTAAGACGAAGACGTTGATAGGCTGGGTGTGTAAGCGTAGCGATACGTTGAGCTAACCAGTACTAATGAACCGTGAGGCTTAACCTGACAACACCGAAGGTGTTTTAGAGAGACGAAGAGACGATTGTTGAAGCGCACGAGATAGAGTGGTGCGAGAAATCAGCTTGTTCAAGATTGCAGTTCTGGTTTGCGGTGTCGACGCGAACGAGAACGAAACCGAATTTGTCTGGCGGCAATAGCGCGGTGGTCCCACCTGACCCCATGCCGAACTCAGCAGTGAAACGCCGTAGCGCCGATGGTAGTGTGGGGTCTCCCCATGTGAGAGTAGGGAACTGCCAGACATCAAATCAGTGAGAAAGCCACCCGATGGGTGGCTTTTTTGCGTTTGGAGAAGATAAAGTTTAATCCCTTACTTTGTGGTAGCGGCCTCACGGTGAGAGGCCGTTGCGAACATCACGCCCCCCTTCAGTTTTACTGATTTTGGCAAATTCAGTCGCCTGTACTTTTAGTTTTGTTTACATAGTGGGGGGAAGTTTAGCCTAGCAAGAATAGGCAGCCACACACGATTTAAATCACCGCATCCCATAAAACACGGTATGGTGGCTGATACATTATTTTGATGGCGGTTATTATCGATATCATAAAATTAAACCCCAAACCCCAAACCCCAAACCCCATCTCATACTTTATTAACCACTTTTTATCTCAGAGCATATCTCCCCCTGATTAGCTATAACCATAAATATGGTTGTTATTCTCCCTCTACAGCACAGCTATACCGAGTTTGGCACACTACATGAACCGTTATTGATAGGATGATTGATGCGTTAATTAAAGGGGGGAATTAAAGCTTCAGTGATAATGCCCTGCTTTAAACAAAATTATTTGGTCATTGAATAGATTGAGTAAATATAAAGTAGTGAGTAACAGCTCACAGGTTTGTGTGTTCCAGTATTGAGAGTGTCAAATTTATTACTAATTATTAGCTATTTCAATGTGTTAGAGGGTGTTAATAAAAAAGGTATCATTCACTGTTTTTTGCTGTGTATTGATAGGGTGAATAGGTTTAGTGGATATAAAGTAGTGAGTAACAGCTCACAGGTTTGTGTGTTCAGGTATTGAGGGTATCAAATATGTTGTTAATTATTATCTATCCCAATGGATTAGGGCAGATGAGTAAAAAACTTATCACTTACCGCTTCTTTTGATGGACATTGATAAGGTGAATAGGTTTGGCAAATATAAAGTAGTAAGTAACAGCTCACAGATTTGTGTGTTTCGGTATTAATCAGGATATCAAGTTAGTTGCTAAACTATTTATTTCAATGAGTTAATGAATTATTAGCAAGGAATTTATAACTCACTAATCTCTTTGCTGGATATTGATAAGGTGAATAGATTGAGTGGATATAAAGTAGTGAGTAACAGCTCACAGGTTTGTATGTTCCGGTATTGAGGTGAGGATATCAAATTTATTATTAATTATTAGCTATTTCAATGTTTAAAGGATATTAATGAAAAAGGTATCACTCACTGTTTTTTTGATAGCTATTGGTAGGGTGAATAGGTTGAGTGGATATAAAGTAGTGAGTAACAGCTCACAGGTTTGTATGTTCCGGTATTGAGGTGAGGATATCAAATTTATTATTAATTATTAGCTATTTCAATGTTTAAAGGATATTAATGAAAAAGGTATCACTCACTGTTTTTTTGATAGCTATTGGTAGGGTGAATAGGTTTGGCAAATATAAAGTAGTAAGTAACAGCTCACTGGGTTATTGTTCCATATTGACGAAATGATAGAGCCATTAGATATAAAATAGTGCACCAAGACTTACTTGTTTATTGGCATTGCTTTATCTAATATCACTTTTTATTGTGGATTCTTTAAATAGGTATTAATAAAAAAATGGATTGGTTGAGTATTCGTCAGTTACTACAGCGGCGCAAACTGCATATTACATTGTTACTGTGTTTATTAATCATATTTTCTTTTAACAGTGCGCTCGCTAATAACCAATATCAACCAGAAACTGGGGATATTATTTTTCATACTTCACGTTCAGAACAAAGCCTAGCTATTCAGGCTGCAACCCGATCGCCTTATAGCCATATGGGCATTATATTGTTTAAGAATGATAACCCCTATGTTTATGAAGCTTCTAATGTTGTTAAATTCACCCCATTAAAGCAATGGATAAAACAAGGGGTAGCAAATAAATATGTCATTAAAAGATTGAAAAACCCTTTAACAGAACAACAAAAAGGGCGGATTCAAGTCCGAAGTGCAACGCTAAGCCGCCTTTCTTAGCTCCGCAAACACCACCGAAGGTTGTCTGAACCCCAGACACTTGCGTGGCCTGCTGTTCAACGCTCCCTGATAGCGTTGTAAGTCTTCTTCTGTCACTGTCCGCAGGTCTGTTCCTTTCGGGATAAACTGTCTTAACAACCCATTCGTATTCTCGTTCAGCCCACGCTCATGCGAGGCATACGGATGGGCAAAGTACGTATCTGCGTTCAGTGCTTCTGCTATCGCCTTGTGCTCACTAAACTCTAGACCGTTATCGAACGTTATTGTGTGACATACATCCTGATACTCACTCAGCAGTGAGATAATGGCCTTACTGACTTCCACCGCATCCTTTGAAAACACCTTTTTTGTCAGGTAAATACGGCTTTTGCGTTCTGCCAGTGTCACGATAGCACCAGTGCCCTGTTTACCCTGCACCAAATCGGCCTCCCAGTCCCCCAGACGGCTACGGTCATCGACGACTGACGGCCGTAGCTCAATGGATACCGCATCAGGGATGCGCCCTCGTTTCTGCCCGTAGCCCTTACGATATCGCCGTTTGCCCTGCCTAAGATGCCTGTACAACTCGCCACCGCTACGCTTATCCGCATAGATATACTGGTAAATCCATTCATGGCTGACGCTAAGACCAATAATGCTGCCAATTGCACTTATTTGCTCAGGACTCCACTTCCACTCCAGAGCAAATATCACGAAATCTATGGTCTGCTGAGGAATTGTCCTTTTGGCAGATGACAGCCGCCTATCACAGCACTTCTGGTGTGCCTGTTGTGGGTTATAACCAGTATCTGAAGTGTTACGCCTCAGTTCACGGGAGACCGTGGACTTGCTTACACCGATACGGATACCTATCTCATGGCAGGATAAATTATCCTCACGCAGTATCGATATCTGGTATCGTTGTCCTTCGGTTAGTTGCTGATACTTCATACTTACTCGCTCATCTTTGGTCGGAAGAGCAGGATAGCTTATCAGTAGCTAACCGTCCTTCCATCTAACATGACCGAGCGTTGCACTTATTATCTGAATTCGCGAAGCGTTACTTATCCAAAAAGCCATTCCATATCAATCAAAACCTTATGATTTAACTTTTTCATGGAGTGATGAAAGAATTTATTGTTCTGAACTCGTATGGAAGATCTATAAGAGTGCCCTTGATATTGAGGTTGGTCATTTACAAAAATTACATGAATTTGACCTATCTTCAGACAAGGTAATTAAAAAATTAAAAGAGCGTTATGGCGATAATATTCCTTTTGATGAAACCGTCATTTCGCCAAATGCTATCTTCGATTCACCATTATTAATGACGGTGGATTCATTTTAATGATTGATAGAGACTATACCCAGCAACGGCTCCAGCGACATCATAAGCAAAGTCATGCCAGCTCCATCCCGTACCATTAGGTCGACTGTCATACAGCTCTTTTGCTGCTCCTAGGGTAATGGAAAATAAAACGCCAAATTGCGCAGCATCTCGATGTTGCCAATTTTGCCTATCAGCATAAGCATTGCCGGCCATCGCCATTGCGGCTGAAAAAGCAAAATGCTGTGCCTTATCCTTACCTTGCCAATTATCATTTGCCCAGTGGGCCCCTGAACAGCCTGTTATCGTAAAAATTAAGCCAATAAGTAAATAAGATAATAATGTTTTTAGCAGATTCATTTGTTTATCAACGGGTCTAATATAAAAAGCACCACAGTCGTGGCGCTTTTTATAGATACAAGATACGGATAAATTACAAAATACGACTGATTAAGCGGTCTACTCTAATTCGTCTTAAGCGGCGAATGAGTTTTTTCACTTTGATTGGATAGGTTTGGATACTATCTAATTCACGATAATGACTCACAATTTTTGTATGAGTGCGAATACAGTCAAGTTCATGCTGACGCTGCTCTTGCATCTCTTGATTTGGGTCGTGAATTAAAACCGCATTTTCAAGATCCAATCCCCACGCTCGTGGGTTAAGATTATTGCCTGTAATAAGTTGCCATTGGCTATCAACCCACATCCCTTTTAAGTGATAAGTATTATCACCATCTTTCCACAGACGAATTGTTAATTGCTTACTATCAACAAATTTTTGTAAGCGGCTAACAAACCGCCGTAGATTAATCTCATAGAGGTACGGCAAAGCCCCAATAATTTTAAATGGCTCTTCAGGGGGAATATAGAAATCATTAGCAGTTTTATCACCAATAATAATTTCCACCTGTTTACCTTCACGTAATAGTCGGCTAATAATCCTAACTAATACGGCTGGAAGATTGAAATAAGGGGTACAGATTGTGAGTTTATTTTGTGTTGAACTCATTAGATGGGTAATTGTTCGGTTTAGGTCATTTTTTTTGCCTAAACCAACTAGAGGCGTGACGGCTAATTCACCATTAGTTGCATTACCCTTAAATTGATATGAGCTTCCTCTAAGTGAAAGACGGAATTGTTTGATGATATTTTTGAATTCGGCGGTTTTGGGTCTGTTTGCCTTATTCAATAGCTGAATCGCATCCGATTTTAGTAAGGCATCATCAATATAAGTCTTCATTGATGTCGTTAATGCCTTATTTTTGATCAGCTGATACCGGTCGTAGCGATATCTTTCATGGCGCTGTAGATAGACATCATTAATACTAGCGCCACTGTACAATAAAGTATCATCAAAGATAAAACCTTTTAGATGCAAGACACCTAAGGCTTCCCGTGTATTCACAGGAATACCATAAATAGGGATATCAATGTCCGGGTATTGTTGCGAAACATCATAGTACCAGTCTGCATTCGTTGAATTAGCGGCTGCACCAATTCTTCCTCGTTGCGCACGGTGCCAATCAACAAGTATTTTAATCTCTAATGATGGATTCGCTTGCTTAGCGGCATACAGTGCATGAAGAATATCTTTACCTGCATCATCTTGCTCTAAATATAACGCAGTGATGTAGATGCAATGTTGAGCAATAGATATTTGTTCAAGTAGAGCATCACGAAAATCTTCTGTCTTATATAGCGTTTTAACATCAGCAATAGACTGAGCCAGTTTAGGTAAACTCGCTAAATATTGTTGATGTTTTGCTTGTTTTAATTTTGACAACATCACAGTGTAAATTTTCTCTTAATTAGTCTAATAGCAAATCGCTTGTATAAATATACTCTCAGGTATTGGTAAGCGAATGATCTGTCGATGATAGCATACTTAGCCAAACCATTTAGAATAAATTAAAAACTTGTTTAATTGTTGTACAGGTTTATTTAGGCTACGGGTTATAAATGTAATGTTAAGTTTACAACCCCATCTTCAAATTGAACGTCAATCTCGAAACCTAACTTTTTCGCTAGGCTGATCATATTACGGTTTTCGGGCATCGTGATTGCTGTCAATTTTTTTATACCATGTGAACGGGTGTAGCTCAGTAATTTAGTCATTAATTGATAGCCAAGAGTTAGCCCTTTCATATCCGATCTGACGAGAACCGCAAATTCTGCCTCTTGGTTATCAGGATCTGCCATTGCGCGAGTCACCCCTATAATTTCAGGGTTTGAATCAGGATCCCTAACAGCCACGAATGCCATTTCGCGGTCATAATCAATTTGCGTCATATTGGCGAGATCATCATGCGTAAACTCACTGATTTCACTAAAATAACGATAATAAAGATCCTCTTTAGTCACTTGCTCAATAAATGATTTTAATAGTGGTTCATCTTCCGGCAATATTGGTCTTAGCAAACAAGTGAGATCATCTTTGAGTGAGATAGTTTCTTCTAGTTCGCTTGGATAAGGGCGGATCGCTAACCTTGATTTTTGGTTCTCTTGCTCTGGAATTAATGTCATTGAGACATCAAGTAAAGTGAATTCATCTCCAGAGGCGAGTAACGGATGAATATCTAGTCGTGCAATATTTGGGCAATCAATAATTAGGTTTGAAACCCTCACCAGCAAACTCGCCAGCCCTGGGATATTGAGTGGTGCCAGTGCACTGCGCGCTTTGATTTTATAGCCTTTAATGGCTTGAATAACTAAGTATCGCGCTAGGGCCAAATTCAATGGTGGTAAAGCGACCGCAGCTTGGCTCTCTTGTTGCCATTCAATACCGCCTTCCCCTAGCATAATTAATGGGCCGAAGACGGGATCAAGTTCAACGGCAATACGCAACTCTTGGGCGCCAGCACGGTTCGCCATACTTTGCACCAGTAAACCTTCGATACGTGCATTGGGGAAATTGGTGGATACACGCTCCATAATGGCTTTAGCAGCATCTCCCACTTCTTTAGCATTACGTAAGTAGAGCATTACCCCTTGTACTTCTGATTTATGCACAATATCTGGTGAACGTAATTTTAATGCGACGGGGTAGCCAATTTTTTCTGCAATTTCAATTGCCTCATCACTAGAATGAGCTATCCAAGTCGGTAGGCTGTTTAAACCATAAGCCTGTAAAATAGGCTGAACTTCATGTGTGTCTAAGTGTAAGTTGTTATTTTGTAGAGCCTGTTGAATATATTCATGTGCTTGCTGAGTGTTGGCTGTGATACCAATTGGGAGTGCTGGCGTTTCTTTTAACTGTTTTTGGTTGCGTCGGTACTCGACCATATGCATGTATGCGGTTATCGCGCCTTCAGGTGTACGATATGTTGGTATCCCTGCTTCACTAAAGAGCCGACGTGAGGTTTGTGATGAGTATTCGCCACACCAGTTAGTTAGTATGGTTAACCACTTACCTCTTGGATGCTGCTTAATGGTTTTGATGACTTTTTCTGCCATTGTCTTGCTTTCTGTTATGGCGCTAGGTGTATAGATCAATAACAGTGCATCATGGTCATGGCTATCGAGCATTTTGTTCAATACGTTAATATAGCGATCAACGGTGGCATCATCACCTAGGTCGATAGGATTTTGGGTTGAGAGGTCAAGGGGAAGGAGTGAACTAAGTTCATTTTCTGTTTCTTGACTTAAGGTAGCGAGCTTACCGTTTCGTTGCAGTAGCTCATCTAAAGCCATTGCCGCAGGGGCAGCACCATTACTAATGATAGATAGTCGTTCTCCCCGTAGAGGCGTCATATAGCTTAGGGTTTCAACCGCAGAAAACATTTCATGAGTATCTTGTACTCGAAGCAGCCCTGCACGCTGGATGGCAGCATCGTATGCCGCATCAAGACTTGGTTTTTCACCGAGTAGTTGTTGAGCTTTTCGGGTACGACCGCTTTTTATTACTAGAATTGGCTTATTCCGTGATGCGCTACGTGAGGCGGAAAGAAAACGACGTGCATCGCTAATATTTTCAAGATAGAGCAAAATAGCACTCGTTTTACTGTCGCGAGCCAGATAATCCAGTAAATCATCAATATCGATATCAATGCTATCACCCAAGGCGATAAAGTAAGAAAAGCCAATATCTCGGTGACGCGCCCAATCCAGTACGGTATTAGAAACAGCGGCGGATTGAGAGATAAAGGCTAATTTCCCTTTTAGGATTGGGATCGGTGAAAAACTCGCATTAAGCCCTTGCCATGGAGCCAGTATACCGAGGCTATTTGGACCGAGTAGCCTTATTTGATATTGCTGGGCGATTTTCTTGAGTTCAGCGAATTGAATTGAAGGAGATGATAAAATAATAACCACATTACAGCCATATTCACCGAGCTGTTTTAAACATTCAGGGTTTTTCGAATGGTGAGTACAGATGACCGCAAGATCTGGTTTTAAAGGCAACTTATCGATGGATGGGTAAGCCAGCACGCCAAGAATAGAGCTTCGGTTAGGGTTGACAGGGAGAATAGGCCCCTTAAAACCATTAGTTAATAAGTTTTTCATCATTACCGAACCTGCACGATTCGGATTTTCAGAAGCACCAATCACAGCGATCGATTTTGGTCTAAATAACGATTCTAACTGACTCAGTAAACCCATGGCAGATAACCTTTTGCTTTAGTGAGCGAAAACACCGTTCAAAGAATATTGAGAAGCCAAGTAATACTATGCCGTATCTGATAATTAGTGCTAGTTTATCCTGTTTATTTAATGGAATTATCTAATGATGTTCACGTTTTAAACTGCTAACTATCCTAAAGTTGCATGACGTTCATCTTTGTAGATAAACAATTGCTTATTTTTTCTACTCACTTTGAGTTAGCTGCTTTTCTGCTTGGCGCATTTGTGCGAGTGGATGATGCGGCTTGCCTTCCAAGTATTTGTCTCTAAATAGGTTAAAATGGTTGAAGAGCTGTTTAGAAGCGGAAGTATCTCCTGCTAGCTCAAGGAGTGTTGCTGCAACTTCTGCTGTGCAGTGTTGATCCTCTTTTGAAGGGGTACGCAATAAATAATCTGTTCGTGCTTTTGTATTGATTGATAATACAGGGATCTGGTCAAGATAAGGGCTTTTACGGAACATTTTGCGTGCTTCTGGCCATGTACCGTCTAATAAAATAAATAATGCAGGTTTATCTGAAACGGTTGGCTGGTTGACTACCGTTCTTCCACTTTGAGCATAACTTTCAGGGAAAATAATATAAGGCTGCCGTGTTGGGTCTTGAATCGCAGCAAGGAGTTGTGGGTCTGGATCGGTTCTTGACCACTGGAAAGCCAGCGTATTCGGTAAAATATCTGCGATCAGTTTTCCTGTATTACTTGGTTTAAAGACCTCTCCCTCATACATGATTAAACAGAATTGGCTCTTAGCGTGGACCGGAACAATTTCTTGGCACAGGCATTGTGGAACGGGAAGTAGGCAATAATGACAGCGTTTAACGCGACACCCTCGTGCTTTAAAGGGTTTCGTTGAGGCGGTCAGGCGTTCTTGGCGTAATGTATAAACGGCATTTTTAGTCATGTTGGGTGCAGCTTTTGATATTGTACGGTTTTGATAAAACAAAGCGCGTATTGTACGTAAATCCGTTAAATGACGATAGAAGTATATTCGGCATCTTTTAGATGCAATAATAGCGTGAATCAGTGGCGTAGCTCGGCAACATCATGTAACCTTCGCGCCATAGCTTTGTAGGGGATAGCAATGAACGACTCGAATGATTTTAATGGTAAGAATGGTAAAGTAAAAGTGATGTATGTCCGTAGCGAAGGCCAAGATGATGGTCATAGCAAAGGCAAGCGTCAACAAGATAATAAGCGCACGAATGATAGAAGAGGTGGCGGCGGACGTCGCAATGAGCGTTCAGGTCGTTTTGATGATAGAAAAAGCCAACCACCTCGTGAGCACTCCGCTTGGCGCACCGTATCGAAGCCAAATAGTGATGAGTTAATCCATGATCATGGTGGGATTGCCGGTAAAAGCCAGATTGACCCTGAGCAATTGCGTAAACAGCGTTTAGAAGAAACGCGTATTTATGGTGAAAATGCGTGTCAGGCGATGTTTAAAAATCGCCCAGAAGCGATTGTTCGTGCATGGTTCCTACAATCAGTCACACCTCGTTTTCGTGATGCGCTAAAGTGGATGGCTGCTAACCGTAAGGCATACCATGTGGTTGATGATGAAGAATTAACGAAAGCATCTGGAACAGAGCACCACGGCGGCGTCTGTTTTCTGATTAAAAAACGCGGTGGTATGAGTGTGGAAACTTATCTGCAACAAGCACCCGCAAAAGATTGTGTTTTGGCGTTAGAAGATGTCGGTAATCCACATAACTTAGGTGGCATCATGCGTAGTTGTGCGCACTTTGGCGTGCAAGGTGTGATTTTACAAGATGCGGGCGTTGTGGAGTCTGGTGCTGCGATTCGAACGGCTGAAGGTGGCGCTGAACATATCAAAGCGATTGATGCTGATGGTCTGAGTAACACGTTAAGCCAATTCCGCCAAGCTGGTTATACGATTGTAACGACATCAAGCCATAAAGGTAGCCAAGATATTGCGAAGGCTAAGTTGCCTGCAAAAATGGTGTTAGTCTTAGGCCAAGAGCGTGATGGCTTGAGCGACAGCGTATGGAACGAGGGGGATATGAGCCTGTATATTGGTGGTACAGGTAAAGTTGAGAGCCTCAATGTTTCCGTTGCGACGGGGATTATGTTGGCACAATGGTGGCAACAGAATAAAGCTAACTAGTTATTTTAATTAATAAATAAAACTGCATATGAAAGGTGAAATTATCGCCAATTAATATGCAGTTTTTTTATTATTAGGCTCTAAGCAATGTGCGTACAACATTATTTGATGGAGAGATAGGAATGAAAATTCCGTCGTACTTAACCCATGATTTCCGCTCAATACAGGGTAACGGAGAATTGACCGAGGTTTATTTTGGCTCACAATCGACAGAGGATACGTTTGAAATTTGGTTCACGGGTGAGGTGGTTTCTGTCGATGAGGAAGCACAGCCTTATATCATGGAAACTGATAGTCATCCCCTAATAATAATTGCTAAACACTCTGTATCAGGTCAAACATTCTTGCTGTTTGATGGCACAATTCATGGGTATGATGCGATGTTTTGTGATCAACCTTATGATGAGCCTCTTGAGCAGTTATCACCAATAAAATATGACTTTCCCCCAGCGATTTTGAAGCTCTCCTTTTTTTATAATATTGATTATGAAGATGAAAAAGAGAGCTATGAGTTTGATGCAATGGGAAATGTTATGCTATTGAATGGGCTGAGTATGCCATGGGAGCAAGTCAAATGTGACGGTTTTGATGCCTTTGCACTTTCTGTGATTGATACGCAAGGTATAGAGCATGAAATTGTGAATTTAGAACTCGCTTAATAATTCAGTGAGATAATTTAGTTCACGGTCTAAAAACTCTTCTTTAGGGTAATTGCAGGAAAATGCTTCCAATATATGATTGATAAAAGATTTGATATCTAAACGCGTGAGAGGCGTGGGCTTGCTGATAATTTTATAAGCAGCTGAAATCTCATTTAAACTTAGACAATATTCATAGTAGCCTACCTGAATGGCGTCGCTAATTTGTTGGGGTAAAGTAGTAAAATCGAGATCATCTTCTTCAAGTTTTAGCTGCATATAAGTGAAAACATCTTCAAGAATATCAAAGGAATGTTCTTCTTGATAGCGATTAACATAGGTAATAAGTTTACGGCGATATTGCTCTGCTTCTCCTTCGCTGATTGAGTTAATTAGGGCAAGTAACTCGCTATTTTCAATCCATGATTTCAACATTTTTTTCCTCGTTATAGTGTATAAATACTGTCATGTTGGTGAATAAAATAAGGTCTCATATTGAATCTATGAGACCTTATTAATTAGAGTTTAGTGTGCTCCGCCACCTTTAGAGCCTGCGCCAAAAGGTGGTTTGGCGAACCAAACAATGACCATGAGCAAAATAAAGATCCCAGCAGATAACCAGAAAATTTCATTTGCAGATAAGATCAGCCCTTGGTCGGTAATTGTTTTCGCTAAATAGGCGGCACTTTGCTGCTCATTCATACCAATTTGGGCTAATTCACTGTACATATGTTGAGAATTTGGATTGTACGGGTTAATAAACTCCGTCAGATTCTCATGGTGCATCGCTTCGCGTTGTGTCCACATTGTGGTTGTAATGGATGTACCAATCGCACCCGCTAATGTCCGTGTGAAGTTAGATAAACTTGATGCTGAGGCCATTTTTTCAGGAGGAAGCCCTGATAAAGTAATGGTCGTCAATGGCATAAAGAAACAGGCAATCGCTAGCCCCTGCACAAATTGTGGCCATGCTGCGGCGGCAAATCCCATATCCGGCTCAAATGTATAAGCACGCCAATAGTAACAAACAGCATAAACAATAAAGCTAAAGGTTACGATATAACGCATATCAATGCGATTACCGAAACGTCCAATAATTGGTGTGATCAACAAGGGCAATAAGCCTACTGGGGCGGAAGCAAGACCCGCCCAGGTTGCTGTATAACCATAAACTTCCTGTAGGAGTTGGGGAAGTAGTACGATTGTTCCGAAGTAGAGCATATATGCAAGACTAAGCGATAAACAACCGATGGTGAAGTTGCGCTCCTTAAATAACGAAAGATCAATGACAGGGTGATCGTCAGTGAGTTCCCAAACAATTAAGAACGATATCGCAACAACAGCAATGACGGTCAGCACAATAATTTCAGTGGAATTAAACCAATCTAGCTCTTTCCCTTGGTCTAGCATGATTTGCAGGGCACCAATACCGATAACTAGCAGTACTAGCCCGATAGTATCAATGGGTTGAATAGAAATTTTGGTTTCACGCCCTTTTAGTGTCTGCATAATGGCAAAGATAATTGCGATACTAAATGGAACGTTGATAAAGAATATCCAACCCCAATGATAATTATCACTGATGTAGCCACCCAATATTGGCCCACAAATTGGCGCGATAACGATGGTCATTGACCAAAGCGCCAAGGCCATATTCCGTTTGGCAGGGGGGTAGTTATTGAGCAATAAACTTTGGGATAGGGGAATTAATGGCCCCGCAACCAGCCCTTGTAACACACGGAATAAAATCAGCATTTCAAGGCTGCCAGAGATACCACATAACCATGAAGTTAGTGCAAATAGGCCTGTCGACCATAAAAATAGCCTAACTTCACCAATCCTGCGGGCTAACCATCCAGTAATAGGAATTGAAATCGCATTTGCCACACCAAAAGAGGTAATTACCCACGTTCCCTGCGAGTTAGAGGCGCCAAGATTACCTGCAATCGTTGGAATGGCAACGTTAGCAATTGTTGAATCAAGTACTTGCATAAATGTGGCCAATGACAGAGCAATGGTCATCCACGCGAGTTTTGATCCTGTTAACGGTGTATTTGTCACAATTACACCTCGGATTATTTGTTGCCTGAGTTATTGTTAATAATCTCAGTAACTATTTTGTCTGCAGGAGACATATCTATGGCAAGTGCAGAGGTGTGATATGCAGGCGCTTCACGCATACCTTTTGATAGCACTTTGCCATCTTTATTAAGCGTGTCTACCGTCACTTCTGTCGATAAGCCAATACGTAATGGATATTGCTCCAATTGGGCCGGGTCTAATACGATACGGACGGGTAAACGTTGAACTACTTTGATCCAATTCCCTGTAGCGTTTTGAGCAGGCAGTAATGAAAATGCGCTACCTGTTCCCATATCTAACCCTGCTACGGTGCCATTGAAGACAATATTTTTACCATAAAAATCAGTCGTTACTTTAACGGGCTGTCCAATGCGCATATCGGCAAGTTGGGTTTCTTTGAAATTGGCATCAATCCACATACCTTCAGAAGGAACGATAGCCATCAACGGTGTTGAAGTCGTAATTTGTGAGCCGACTTGTACGCTACGGCGTGAGACATAACCATCCACAGGGCTGACAATTTTAGTTCTCTGCAATGCTAACCATGTGTTCCTAACTTCTGTTGCGGCAGCTTCGACAGCCGGCTGTTTTTCGAGTGGAGTATCTAGAATGATCGCTTTGTTTGCATTGAGTTGCTCAATAGCCACTTCGAGCGCTGCTTTAGCGCTGACAACGGCTTCGCGAGCGTGTTGCAGTTCTTCTTTCCCGATTAGGTTACTGCTGCCAAGGACTTCACGGCGTTTTAAATCGTTTTGTAGACTAATTAGCTCAGAGCGCTTCATATCAATATTCGCTTGATATTGGCGGCTATTCACTATCTGCTGGTGGGTTTGACGAACGCTGTTTGCTAAAGTGGTTTTGGCTTTTTCTAATGCAAGTTGAGCATCACGAGGGTCAAGCTCTACTAATACTGTACCGCTTTTGACGAAATCGGTGTTATCGACATTCACCGTCATAACACTGCCAGAAATTTGAGATTGAATTTGAACTTGGTTACCTGCAACGTAAGCGTTATCAGTCGTTTCATAATGGCGTAAAACAAGGAACCAGTATATTGCCCAGCCAACGCCAATAGCAATAAAAAGGAATGTGAGAAACATTAAAGCATTTCTGCGTTTTCTTTTTTTATTTGGTTGTGGATTTTGGGTTGGTTGCATTTCCTCATGGGCACTCATTGGGTGTTTCTCCGCTCATCGGCATTTTAGATCACGAATGTTCCCAGCAGTTAACATTAACCACTGGAAACTAAGACAACAATTGAAATATTTGCTTGATGGGATATCGTAAGCACAAGTTAGAAAGGATAACGAAATCTTTCAGACAGAAAAGTCTTTTTTCGCCTTTTTGCTTATAAATGCCTCAAATACATTACCCACAAAAATACAATGGTTAATTATTTACTATAATCTTTAACAGTATCTAGCTTTATTAGCAACTTACGCATCAACTTATTCAGTTGTTGTTGTTCTTCAGCATCTAATACTGACCAGATATCTTTTAAGGCTGCATGCTGAGGAGGCAATAACCCTGCTAAAAATTCAGAGCCTTTTTCAGTTAGGTGAAGATGCAAACAACGACGGTCATTGTGACTTTCTTTACGTTCAATCCAACCATTTTTTTCCAGTTCATCGGCAATACGGGTTGCATTAGTGCGTGAGGATCCCAAAGCAGCGCTTAGCTCAGAAGGTTGAATACTGCGGGAATCTTTTGTATCTAGGATCATTAACGCCATAAACAGTGTTTCATTAATCCCTTGAGCTTTGAGCATATTATTACGAGACTCAAGGAGCTTGCCATGAACATGCATACAAAGGCGTGTTAGGAGGATCTCCTGATAGGGAATGGGATTGCTGTGTGAACTTTGCTGTGCGACGCGAGCATTAAGTAACTCTTCAGTCGGAGTAAATGAACTTTCCATTATTTAGATACCTTATTAGTTTCAGTTGGTAAGATTACAACTGTCATCAACCATCTAAATGGTATATCAAAAGCTAAAATTAGCAATTGTAGTTAATTGATACCATCAAATTTATTTTGATAATGATACATAATTCATAAATTTTATGAATGTAATTTGCTAAATTTAGTATAGCTTAATTATACTCTTCTGCCTTTTAAATTATTTACGTATAATAAAATCATCATTTTGCTTTATTTTTCATCATGATAATAACCGAGTAAAACAAAATAAAATCACGTAATTATACTGCTGCACTCTCCTTACTGTCATGATTTCATGACATTTGTAAACCTTTCCTCTGTTACTTAGTATTGTTAGGTGACAACTAACATATTGATTACAATAACTACAAGAAATAGTAATTTATATAAATTACATTATAACTTTATAGAAAGGTATATTTTTTGTTTAACTGTGTCATTTGATGATTTTTGCCTATGTAATTATTGCAAAATAAAATCATTGGCAAAAATTTGTGATTATAAAGAGAGGAAGCGGAGAATGAGATATTAAGTATAAATTAAGTATTTTTACCGATGCATTATATTTTCTGATAGATTTATGGCAGGGTTTATAAAGAGTGCCTAAAAAAAGACACTCCTTGCGAGTATATTTTATTCATCGGATGGGTATATGGTGGGGTCAAAGCGAATACCTATTGCCCAAATAATCAAACTGATCACACATAATATGCCGCCAGCGATAGCAACGCCTTCCCAACCTGCTTTTTCGTAAGCATAGCCAGATAATAAAGAGCCAAGTGCACCACCAATAAAATAGCTCGTCATATAGCCTGCGGTAATACGATTACGCGCATCAGGTAAAATACGGTATAGAGTACTTTGGTTAGTGACATGGACAGCTTGAATAGCCAGGTCAAGTATTAAGACGCCAATAATAAAAGCAATCAGTGAATCCTTTGCAAATCCAATTGGGATCCATGACAGAAGCAATAAAATTAAGCCGATGGTTGTCACTCGTTTTCCTTTACCTTTATCGACGAGATGACCGGCTTGGGAAGCCATGAATGCTCCGGCAGCACCAACTAAGCCAAAAAGGCCGATAGTTCCTTCTGAAAAACTAAAAGGTGGGCTGGCAAGTAGAAAAGCCATGGCAGTCCAAAGTAATGCGAAATTGGCGAAGGATAGGGCGCCCAATAGCGCACGAACGGCCAACACAGGGGTTCCAAAAAAGAGTCGACCTATTGAAAACAGCAACTGGAAGTAATTTAGGTTTGCTTTTTGATGATAACGAGGCAGTTTAATCGCAAGCACAATAATTAAGATAATAAGTAGGGCAAAAGCGACCCAATAAATGGTTCGCCATCCTCCTACCATAGCGACGGCGCCGGAAATTGTTCTAGCAAGTAAGATCCCTAATAGCAATCCACTCATGATGATACCGACAGATTTTCCCCTTTGATGAGGTTTTGCCAGCGAGGCTGCCATTGGGATGAGCACTTGAGCAACAACTGAAAATAGCCCTGTGAGTGCCGTTCCAACAAGAATTTGCCAGATATTATTTGAGAGCGCGGTGATAAGTAAGCCGATAGCTGACAAGGATGTCATTGTTAATATCAGGCCTTTACGCTCAAAGATATCACCTAGGGGAACTAAAAAAAGTAGACCTACTGCATAGCCTAATTGGGCGACAGTCACAATAAACCCCGCCATATTTGTGGTCAGGTTAAATTGAGTGGCGATAGTGTCTAGAAGGGGTTGCGCGTAGTAGTTACTAGCAACGACGAGGCCTGTTGCGATGGCCATTAATATGACTAAACCCGGAGTGAGTTCTGCTTGTGGTGCCTTATTCATTCAATATCTACTCATCATTCATAAGGCCTCTACTATAAAACAATTTTGAGTTATGAATGGGAACATTTTATCTATTAATAAAATATTTCTATAAGTTGGGAGGCGTGCAAAAAAGCCACCTAAAAAGGTGGCTTAGAAGACTCATCACTGGCAGATATTATTTTTCAGCAGCTTTGCGTGCTTGCTCTACCCAACCATCAAAAGTGGTTTGGTGGGCTTTGATCCACGCATCGGTGTGACGGCGAATATCCGATTGCGAAGCTTCTCCATTATGCATTCTCAAGTTTTGTGCGTTGATATCTGCAATAGGGAGTTTCATGATCTCGAATAACTTAGCTGCCGCAGGGTTCTTTTCGGCCCATTTTTTATTGGCGACGATATGCATTGTGTTTGGTGGGAAGCCGTAATTTTTACCGTTCGGTAATGCGGTGTCGGTTTTGTCACCATTTGGCATTGATGAGAACGGTACTTCTAACCAAACCACATCACGACCTGGTTTGAGCACATCACTGATCCAGTAAGGCGTCCATGTGTAGTACAGGATAGGTTTACCTTCTTTGTAACGAGTGATGGTGTCTGCCATCATAGCGGCGTAGTTGCCTTGATTGTGCTCAACGGTTTTTTCTAAACCATAAGCTTTTAGATGGTTGTTAATCGCCGCTTCACAGCCCCAGCCTGGGTTACAACCCGTTAGGTCTGCTTTACCATTACCATCGGTATCGAATAATTTGGCTATTTTTGGATCTTTTAGCTGATCAATATTGGTGATTTTGTATTTTTCGGCGGTTTTCTTATCGATGAGATAACCTTGTGCCGCATTCACGACATAATCACCTTGGCGGTAAAAGACCTTATCACCCCCTGCCGCGTTATATTGTGCATCATGTAATGGCACCCAGCTTACCGCCAAATAGGTTGCATCCCCATTGGCAATGGAAGCATAAGCCACATTGTAGTCGACCTCTTTAATCGGCTCGACTTCATAACCGAGTTTCTCAAGGGCTTTTGCCACTAACAGCGTTTGGAACGTTTCTTCGCTGATGGTACTTTGTACCGGGGTGATTTTTACCCCTTTGCCGGGAAGATCTTCTGCATGAGCAAATGGAACGGCAAGTAAGGCTGTCAGGGCAGTTGCCAATATCATTGGTTTTTTCATTATTGATACCTCTGTTTGTCGTTTTGGCTTGCCTTGGCAAGCGAAGAGCCGATTGTCGGCTCTATCGTGAATGGAAGAGCAAAAACTTAATGTGATTTTCGGTTAAATGGGCGCGTGATAAGGCCGATGGGGCCTTGTTGATACCAGCGAGTTGAGACTTTACTACGCGAATTTTTGCCAAGTGACTGCGTTAATCGGTCAAGCACAATCGCGAGGATAACAATGCCCACACCACCAACGGACGCGAGTCCCATATCGAGACGACCGATACCACGTAATACCATTTGACCTAAGCCACCGACGGCAATCATGGAGGCGATAACGACCATGGAAAGTGCTAACATCAAGGTTTGGTTAACACCAGCCATAATGGTTGGCATCGCCAAAGGCAGTTGGACTTTAAAGAGTAGCTGACGAGGGCTGGCGCCGAAGGATTCTGCTGCTTCAATCAAGTCTGCGGGAACTTGTTTGATACCTAAAATAGTCAAACGGATAATAGGCGGTAGCGCAAAGATGATGGTGACGACAACACCGGGCACATTACCAATACCAAAAAGCATAACAATCGGTACTAAATACACGAATGCTGGTGTTGTTTGCATCGCATCAAGGATCGGCCTAACAATGCTGGCGGCTTTATCACTACGGGCTAGCCATATGCCGAGTGGTAAGCCAATAATTAAGCAAAAGAGTAACGAGGTTAGCACCAGAGAGAGTGTTACCATCGCTTCTGACCAAGCCCCGATAGCACCAATCACAATCATCGACACAAATGTTGCAATACCCATGACACGGCCTGCCAGTTGCCATGCTATCAACGCAAATAAAATAATCGCAATCGGTGACGGTAGTGAGGTTAAAAGCTGCTCAAAGCCGCTAAGGATAAAATCAATAGGAATTCGGATCCCCTGAAAAACAGGACGGAAATGCAACACGATCCAATCAATAGCCTGAGTGACCCAAGAGTCAAGTGGGATCAGAGTATGTTGAAAAGGATCCATAATATCAAAATGTTCTGTATTTATTCCCTCAGTGGGAGCCGCATCCAGCCAATCGCTTCCGCCGGTATCTGACGGTGTTGAAGTATCTGCTGTACTTCCCCACGGATCACTCTCTGTTGATGTTTGGCTTTCAGAACTTGTTGACCAAGGGTCGCTGCCTGAAGTGGTATCCGTCGCATTATTTTGTTGCGATGTCTCATCTGCTTGGGTTTCTGCCCACGGATCCTGATAGTCAGCTTTACGCTCATTCGTGTTATTGCTCATTAGAAGTCTCCTTATCCAGCGCCTGTAGTAGCATTCCCTTCGATATCACACCAAGATAGCGATTTTTTTCATTAATAACGGGAACGGCGCAGGGAGCTTGTGCAACGGTTGAGATGACCTCATTGAGTGGGGTTTCTCCCTGAATTGGTTCTATGCTAGAAATCACCGCTGATTCAATGCCTTGGTTGTTTTGTAGCGCTTTTTCGAGTGATTCAACAGATACGACACCTGCAAATGTGTGTCCTCGAGAGATGAGATAACCATAGTATCGGTCATCATCATTAAGCACTTTCAATGCGGAACGTGGGCCAAAACCAGGCGCAATATGCAATAGGGCATCGGCTCTTCGTCGCGCAATATCTTTGGCACTAAAGACCTGACTAATATCAACACCACGGAAGAAGGTTTTGACGTAATCATTCGCGGGATTATTGAGTATCTCATCGGGAGTGCCTATTTGCACAACGACACCACCTTGCATGATGGCAATTCGGTCTCCTATGCGCATGGCTTCATCAAGGTCGTGGGAGATAAACACAATGGTGCGTTGTTTATCACCTTGAAGAGAGAGCAACTCATCTTGCATTTCGGTTCGGATCAAGGGATCTAACGCAGAAAAGGCTTCATCCATTAACAAGATATCGGGATCATTTGCCAAGGCTCGTGCAAGACCAATACGCTGCCTCATACCGCCGGATAATTCATCAGGATAAGAGTAAGCCCATTTTTCAAGGTTAACTTGTCGAAGGGCATCCATTGCTTTTTGATGACGCAGCTCTTTTGAGATCCCCGAGAGTTCCATACCAAAAGCGGTGTTATCGAGAACATTCATATGTGGCATGAGCGCAAAGGATTGGAACACCATACTGATTTTTGTGCGTCTGACCTGACGTAGCGCTTTTTCTGAAATATTCGAGATATCTTCACCATCAATCAGCACTTGTCCGCTGGTGGGTTCAATTAGGCGATTGAGAAGCCGTACCAATGTTGATTTCCCAGATCCCGAAAGCCCCATCACAACAAAGATTTCACCCTCATTAATGGCTAAATTTGCATCTTGAACACCAACCGTTTGGCCTGTTTTTTCAAAGATATCATCTTTGCTCATTCCTGATTCTAAAAGTTTGAAGGCTTGATCAGGGTGTTCCCCAAAAATTTTATATAAATTTTTAACTTCTAATTTTATTGGCATACAGTAATTACCCATTTTTCAATTAATAAATTGTTCAAAGCACTTATCGAATGAAACTGGTCTTTTTATCAATTGGCCAAAAACTCGATTATCAGCTTTAGACTATTGGTTGAAAATATTTAGGGTAGATATTCCTATTTCGCTTAAGGTGAATTTAATAATTATGATTTGAATTCAACGGCTCCACTTAAAATTATTAGAAAAATAAACAAGCAATATAACCTAGCATAATAAATTGAGCTGACAACCCTTGGTTAAGGAGTATTAATCAAAAAAATAGCGAGTAAAAATAGAATACAAATTAGGAAAGTGTTGTTTTTATGGGATTCAACATTAAGGTGATTTATTTTCAAAATAAATAGGTTAACGTTTTGTTGTATATACATTTATTTTACTATTGTGCATTTGAAAACTAACCATAACAAATTAAAAAGAATAGAGATTATAACGGTTAGGTCAATTAGCAAATAAAATTGAAAATAATTTCAATATAAGGCCTTATTGATTAGTTATATTAATTAATTTTTAAGCGAAAATATTTATTCTTAAAAATTATTGCCTGATATGCATATTAAAAATGAATTATTTAACAGTAAAAAATGTAAATCTCGAGTTGTCATGATGGTTTTTTATACTAAAAGATATCCCGCTAAATAAAGTTATTATTATTCAGCGGGATATGCTTATTTAGGATGTTTAAAACAATTGGTTAACTAAATTGATTGATTAAAAATCCCAATCATCATCTTCGGTGCTTACTGCTTTGCCAATGACATATGAAGATCCTGAACCCGAAAAGAAGTCATGATTCTCATTTGCATCCGGTGAAAGTGCCGATAATATTGCTGGGCTAACATCAGTAACCACATCGGGAAATAGGGCTTCATAACCTAAATTCATTAATGCCTTATTGGCATTATAATGAAGGAACTTTTTAACATCCTCTGTCCAACCAACAGTGTCATATAATTCTTGTGTATAATTCACTTCATTTTCATATAAATCAAAAAGTAAACTGAAAGTAAAATCTTTAATTTCCTTCTGTGTTTTTTCATCATATTTTAATAAGGATTTCTGAAATTTATAACCAATATAATAGCCGTGAATTGCCTCATCACGAATAATTAAACGAATGAGGTCAGCAGTATTGGTTAACTTGCCTCGACTGGACCAATACATAGGTAAATAGAATCCCGAATAAAATAAAAATGATTCTAAAAAAACACTTGCGACTTTTTTCTTTAATGGATGTGAATCACAGTAATAAGACATAATGATTTTTGCCTTATTTTGTAGCGCAGAATTTTCTTCACTCCAACGATAAGCATCATCAACATCGCTAGTTGAGCAAAGCGTTGAAAATATAGAACTATAAGAGCGAGCGTGTACTGCTTCCATAAAACTGATATTTGATAATACCGCTTCTTCATGTGGTGTAAGGGCATCGGACATGAGGCTCGGTGCGCCAACGGTATTTTGAATTGTGTCGAGCAGCGTTAACCCAGTAAAGACTCGGATAGTTAACTGTTGCTCGGCAGCCGTTAATGTATTCCATGAAGAGATATCGTTTGATAGAGGTATTTTCTCTGGTAACCAAAAGTTGGTGGTTAAGCGGTTCCAGACCTCCAAATCTTTATCATCTTCGATTCGATTCCAGTTGATCGCTTTAACTGGTGCAGATGAAATGTGCGTTGTCATACTGATTTTCCTTTTAAAGCGTACATGAAACACAACCGTCAATTTCTGTGCCTTCTAGGGCGGTTTGGCGAAGCCTAATGTAATACAAGGTTTTTATACCTTTACGCCACGCGTAGATCTGAGCGCGGTTGATATCGCGAGTTGTTGCATCGTCTTTGAAGAACAAGGTTAGAGATAGCCCTTGGTCGACATGTTGTGTGGCAACGGCATAGGTATCGATGATTTTTTCAGGGCCAATTTGATAAGCATCTTGATAATATTCAAGGTTATCATTATTCATAAATGGGGCAGGGTAGTAGACGCGACCTATTTTCCCCTCTTTACGGATCTCTATCCGGGCAACTATCGGGTGAATACTCGATGTTGAGTTATTGATATAAGATATTGAACCAGTAGGCGGAATTGCCTGTAAGTTTTGGTTATAAATACCGTGCTCCATCACTGATTGTTTCAATGATAGCCAATCCGCCTGAGTTGGAATTTCGATGCCCGAACGTCGGAATAATTCCTGAACGGTTTGTGTTTTTGGTAGCCAGCTTTGGTTGATATATTTATCAAAATAACGACCATTGGCATACTCAGAATGCTCGAAACCTTTAAAAGTGGCTTTGCGTTCAATTGCCAATTGATTTGAAGTTTTTAAAGCATGATAAGTGATGGTATAAAAATAGATATTAGTGAAATCAAGCGCTTCTTCTGAACCATAGTGGATACGCTCTCTTGCAAGATAGCCATGTAAGTTCATTTGCCCAAGCCCAATGGCGTGGGATTGATGGTTACCTTGTTCGATAGAAGGCACTGAGCGAATATGGCTCATATCGGAGACCGCCGTTAGCGCTCTGATCGCAATGGCAACGGATTGGGCAAAATCGGGAGCATCCATCATTTTGGCTATATTCATGGAGCCTAAGTTACAACTGATATCTTTCCCGACTTCGCGGTAACTTAAATCGTCTTCATAGAAGCTAGGGCGATTAACTTGCAGAATTTCTGAGCACAAGTTACTCATATTAATGCGTCCCGCTATTGGGTTCGCACGATTCGCCGTATCTTCAAATAAAATATAAGGATAACCAGACTCAAATTGGATTTCGGCGAGGGTTTGGAAGAATTCGCGTGCGTTGATTTTGTATTTTTTTATGGCCTTATTATTGACCATCTCATGATATTTTTCAGTCACGCTGATTTCTGACATGGGAACGCCATATTCACGTTCAATATCATAAGGTGAAAACAGATACATCTCTTTGTTTTCTTTCGCCAATTGGAAAGTAATATCAGGGATCACTACACCAAGTGATAATGTTTTAATGCGAATTTTTTCATCGGCATTTTCCCGCTTAGTATCCAGAAAACGCATGATGTCAGGGTGATGAGCATGCAGATAGACAGCGCCTGCACCTTGTCGCGCCCCTAATTGATTTGCGTAGGAAAAGGCATCCTCTAACATTTTCATGACCGGAACGACGCCAGAGGATTGGTTTTCGATCAGCTTGATCGGCGCGCCTTGTTCCCGCAGGTTGGTCATCAGAAAAGCAACACCACCACCACGTTTTGATAGCTGTAGGGCTGAATTGACGGAACGACCAATTGATTCCATGTTGTCTTCAATACGCAGTAAGAAGCAGGAAACCAGCTCTCCGCGTTGTTTTTTCCCACAGTTAAGGAAAGTAGGGGTGGCCGGTTGAAAGCGTCCACTAATAATTTCGTCGACTAAATAGCTAGCAAGTGCTTGATTACCTTGAGCGAGTGTTAGCGCGACCATGCAAACACGATCTTCATAGCGTTCAAGGTAACGTTTGCCATCAAAGGTTTTTAAGGTGTAGCTGGTGTAGTATTTGAATGCACCTAAAAAAGTTTGAAAACGGAATTTATGTGCATAGGCTTGCTTAAAAAGCTTCTTGATAAAGGCAAAATCATATTGCTCAATGACTTGTGGTTCATAATAATTTTCGTTAACTAAGAAATCGAGCTTCTCTTTTAAGTCATGAAAAAAGACAGTATTTTGATTTACATGTTGGCGAAAATAGTGGTGAGCCGCTTCTTTATCTTTCTCAAACTGGATCTCGCCCGCACTGTTGTACAAATTCAACATGGCATTAAGTGCATGATAATCAACAGTGGTCTTGTTTTTGGTGTTTTCCATTGAATTAGCTCTAATTATGTCTTTGTTGCCAAAAGGCATTTAGTCCATCACGGACACGTTGCACATCGCGCTCCGTGCCTAATAATTCAAATCGATATAAGTAGGGAACTTGGCACTTTGTGGCGATGATATCGCCCGCAATCGCATAAGCTTCGCCAAAATTAGTGTTACCAGCGGCAATAACCCCACGAATTAATCGTCGATTTGATTCAATATTCAAAAAACGGATCACTTCTTTCGGAACTGCACCTCGGCTGCCACCTCCCCCATAGGTCGGAAGGAGCAGGACAAATGGCGTGGTGGCAATGATGCTGCTTTGTTGTTCACCGATAGGCAAACGCGTTGCTGGCAGCCCAACCTTTTCAACAAAACGGTGACAGTTGCCAGAACGGCTCGAAAAATAGATGAGTGATTCCGTTTGCATAATCCGCTCCTAAGCTGAAAGGCGGCTGATCATATCAGGGCGAAAGCCGGACCAATGTTCTTGATCAGCAACGACAACAGGAACTTGCTGGTAACCCAATTTGCGAACAAACTGTAGAGCTTCATCATCTTGAGTGAGGTCGATGACCTGATATGGAATGCTTTTACGTTCTAGGGCTTGGTAAGTGGCATGACATTGAACGCAGTCGGGTTTACTGTAAATCGTAATAATGGCCATATTAAGTACCTTTAGGTGTACTGAATACTATCAGTAGTGTGATGATTGGTATTTAAAGACTATATATAGATCTAATTTTTTTCAACCACACAATATATAGTGGTATGGAAATATTGAATGATAATTATTCTAATTAATGGCTAGGTAGTTATTTATATTGGAAAATTAAATTTTGAGGATTTGAATAGTTCTGTTATCAAGTCTGAGAAAAAATATTATTGCCAAGTAGAAATAATACAGTTTATAACTGTATATACGATCAGATAATCGCACTCTCTTAAGGGGATATTATGTATTGTCAATATTTGGCTGCACCGGAAAAATTTCCTAAACCGTGGGTACAAATCACGGCGGATGACGAGGGGGTAACCAGTATCTATTTTGTTGAGCAAAAGAGTTATCCAGAACAGAAAAATACGCATTCTGAGTTGTGTGTTAAACAACTGACAGAATATTTTAACCATCAACGTAAAGAATTCACGGTAAAGTTAAATCCACAAGGCACTGAATTTCAAAAGAAAGTATGGGGGCACCTTTGTAGTATTCCTTTTGGTGAGCGTTGGAGCTATAAGGATCTGGCTTTAAAACTCGGTTCTGTGAATTATTGCCGCGCGGTGGGGATGGCAAACTCACGTAATCCGATTTCGTTGATTGTTCCTTGCCATCGCGTATTAGGTCATGACGGCAAGCTGGTCGGCTATACCGGAGGGTTAGATATCAAGGATTGGTTATTAGCGCATGAAAAGGAATATGCTAATTAGTTCAGTGAGTTTAATATTATTATTGGGATTAATTACTATTATAAAGAATAATTCATGTTAAATGAGAAATTTATCCCAATAAATAATATTTTTTTATATATTTTGTCAATTTTCGTGATCTAGGTTGTAGACAAGTTACTTGTATATCTGTTGTACTGAACCTGACACTGATGGTGTGTCTATTTTTATTTAAAGGTAATAATTTGATGTCTAAAGTTAAAGGTAACGTTAAGTGGTTCAACGAGTCTAAAGGTTTCGGTTTTATCACTCCAGAAGATGGCAGCAAAGATGTGTTTGTTCACTTTTCTGCTATTGCGAGCGAAGGTTTCAAAACCCTAGCAGAAGGTCAGAAAGTTGAATTTGAAATCACTGAAGGTGCTAAAGGCCCATCTGCTGTAAACGTTGTCTCTCTGTAATTTAAACAAATAGAAACGAACAGCCTCTAAACTCGCCCCAGTTTATCTGGGGCGAGTTTTATTTGCCTCTTAGATTTTGGGGTCACAAATAAAAAAGCCTCGAATTTTCGAGGCTTGATAGACTGGGTGATAAACGTCGTGACTATTTAACTTCTTCGCCTTTGGCTTGTAGGTCTGCATGGTAAGATGAGCGTACGAACGGACCACAAGCCGCGTGGGTAAAGCCCATCGCCATAGCCTCTTCTTTCATTTCATCAAATTCAGCAGGGCTAACATAGCGCTTAACCGGAAGGTGATGGCGGCTTGGTTGGAGGTACTGACCAAGCGTTAGCATGGTAACGCCATGACGGCGCAAATCGCGCATTACTTCAATAATTTCTTCGTTAGTTTCACCTAAGCCAACCATCAAACCTGATTTGGTTGGGATGTCTGGATGCGCTTCTTTGAACCTTTCAAGTAGCTTTAATGACCAATCATAATTTGCGCCGGGACGTACTTGACGATAAAGACGCGGCACATTCTCAAGGTTATGGTTAAATACATCCGGTGGTGTTTCGGTCAAGATCTCTAAAGCACGATCCATTCTGCCTCTAAAATCTGGCACTAATGTTTCGATTTTAATCGAGGGGCTTTTTTCACGAATAGCGCTAATACAATCTGCAAAGTGCTGTGCTCCGCCGTCTCGTAAATCGTCACGATCCACCGAGGTGATCACGACATAGCGAAGCCCCATATCTTTAATGGTTTGAGCAAGTTTAACTGGCTCGTTAGCATCGGGGGCATTTGGGCGGCCATGGGCAACATCACAGAATGGGCAGCGGCGTGTACAGATAGCACCGAGGATCATAAAAGTGGCTGTACCGTGATTAAAACATTCAGATAGGTTAGGGCAAGAGGCCTCTTCACAAACAGAGTGCAGGCCATTTTTGCGCATAGCGGCTTTGATCCCCTGAATACGGGTCGAGTCAGCCGGTAACCTAATTTTCATCCAATCAGGCTTACGTAGAATCTCTTCACGTTCTGTAACAACGTTTTTAACAGGGATCAGCGCCATTTTATCGGCGTCACGATATTTAATTCCGCGTTCTATCTGAATTGGTTTACTCATAATTATACCGGTTCCAGTTATCTTTTTGAGTTATTGGATAAGTTGATACTAGGAATAAAAGTATGGGAGCCGTGACTTATCCATTAAAATTTTTTTTAAAAATGTTAAAAAATTATAGCATCATTATTGAACAATATGAAATCCCAGTGTGTCACAGAACTGTTCAATTAGCACGGGTTGAACATCTGGTAATGTCAGGTTGGGAATGAAATGACACATCTGTGTCATCTTTAATTGCGAATAACCACAAGGGTTGATGCGGTTGAAAGGTTCTAGATCCATATTGATATTGAGCGCTAATCCATGGAAAGAGCAACCTTTTCGAATGCGTAGACCTAGCGAACAAACTTTATCACCATTGATATACACGCCGGGGGCATCAGGGCGTGGATAAGCTTCAATTTGGTAATGTGCAAGTGTCTTCACAACCGTCGTTTCAAGAGCCGTGACTAAATCGCGAACGCCTAACTTGTTACGTTTGAGATCAAGCATGACATACATCACTTGCTGACCAGGGCCATGATAAGTGACTTGGCCGCCCCTATCACTTTGGATCACGGGGATCTCTCCGGGAGCGAGCAGATGTTCAGCCTTACCTGCTTGGCCTTGGGTAAAGACGCGAGGATGTTCGACAAGCCATAGCTCATCGGCGGTCTCTTTGTCGCGGTTTTCAGTGAACTGGTGCATCGCATCAGAAACGCGTTGATAAGGGGCAAGCCCTAATTGACGTACAATAATGGTTCGTGCTGACAATGTTTTAACATCCACATTAGAAATGTGCCAGTAGTATAACGCTGGTAGCGGGTTATCGCCAGTTTTGTCATGTTATGAAAATGTTATATTGAGGGTTGACGCAATCTATTTGTGTTATGCAAAGTAACCTGTAACGCTATCTGGCGGGAAAAAAGGCGGGTATTTGGACCCAGAAACGGTGAAAGTTTTTATATAGGGGGGAGTAACATAAAAGATGTTAGGAAAAAACCGAGTGGGTTTAAGCCACCCGATTTTTGATAAGACACAAAGTGAATTACAGAACCATTCTAACGCGCTCTAATGCACCAAGCTCTTCATATAATTTTTCGATTTGCTCAATATGCGTTGCATTAATGGTAATCGAAACGGAGTGGTAATTGCCTTTGCTACTCGGCTTCACTTCTGGAGAATAGTCGCCCGGAGCATGGCGCTGAACCACTTCAACGACCTGATCAACCAGCTCCGGCTCCGCTAATCCCATCACTTTGTAAGTGAATGAGCAGGGGAACTCAAGTAGTTCGTTTAATTTCGTTTTCATGGGCGCTCCTAATAACAATAATAGTGTTTGAAGGGGGATTCCCCCCTTCAAACTTTCAGATATACACTATATGGGGATGATATATATCTGATTCAAGGGTTAGCCAAACCAGCGATGGAACAGTAACTTAATATAGTCAATTAAACGACTGAAAAAGCCACCTTCTTCCACATCTTTCAGCACGACCAGAGGGCGTTGTTCGATGGTTTTACCATCAAGTTGGAAATTAATAGTTCCAACTGCTTGCCCTTTTTTCAGTGGTGCTTCTAGCTCGGATGTTGAGATATCATAGCTTGCTTTAAGATCTTTTAAACGTCCACGAGGGATAGTTAAGAACAGATCTTCTGTTACCCCAAGTTTAACGTTATTTTCATCACCAAACCAAACAGGCTCGGAGGCAAACTCAACCCCCGCTTGTAGCGGCTTGACGGTTTCATAAAAGCGGAAGCCATACGTGAGCAGTTTTTTACTTTCTGCATCACGGCCTTTCATACTTTTACCGCCCATTACGACGGAAATAAGGCGCATTTGGCCCTCTGTTGCGGAGGCAACTAAATTATACCCCGCAGCATTAGTGTGGCCTGTTTTAATGCCATCAACTGAGAGACTTTTATCCCATAACAAACCATTACGGTTAGTTTGGCGAATATTGTTAAAAGTGAACTCTTTTTCTTTGTAGATAGCATATTCATCGGGAACATCACGTATCAGAGCCTGCCCGAGTAATGCCATGTCACGTGCTGAGCTATATTGGCCTTCAGCATCTAAACCATGAACGGTTTGAAAATGGGTATTTTGTAAGCCCAGTTTGCTGACGTAGCCATTCATCAATTGGATGAAATTCGCTTGGTCACCCGCGACATAGTCCGCCATGGCAACACAAGCATCGTTACCTGATTGTAAGTTAATTCCACGAGTTAATTGAGAAACACTCACGCGGTCGCCGGGTTTCAGAAACATTAATGAGGAACCCTTAAATATTGGGTTACCTGTTGCCCATGCATCTTCGTTGACAGTGACAATATCCTCTGCACCGATTTTGCCTGACTTGATCGCTTGACCAATAACATAGCTGGTCATCATTTTAGTCAAACTCGCAGGGTCACGGCGTTGATCCGCATTCTTTTCAGCAAGCACTTTACCTGAGTTGTAATCAATCAAGATATAGGCTTCTGCATCAATTTCAGGTACTGCTGGAACAGGGCTATTTGGGAATGGCTCGTTAGCATTTGCCTGTGTCATAGTGAAAAGTAGCGATGCACCTAGCAAGGTATGACGAAGGGTGCGTGATGGGGCAAAATTTTTCATGTTTGTATTGTTACATCCGGAATTCGGTTAACACAAGGAGGCGCAGTTTAGCAAAAGTACAAGGATTGATTAATGCTTGCGCCAATGTTTTTACAATATTTTATACAGATCACACTTCAAGTTACTAGTCGGTTATCGAGCAAATAAAAAAGCCCCTTGATATGTTTAGGTTAAGAGGCGTCATTATTGTTGGTACTGATAATTTGAATAGTGATGAATACCTACCTTATGGAGCGACAACCATCGACGTTTGATTTAGTTCAGCCTGAATTCGGCCTTGTAGATCCACAGCCTGTTGCCTATCTGCAAATGGCCCTAATTGAACACGATAAATATTGTTGTAGGGCTGTAAGCGGCCGGGAACACCAAACTGACTTTTCAATTTTTCCAACATAGTTTTGGCGTTGCTTTGATTTCCGATAGCACCAACTTGAACTAAATAACCTCTTTCAGGAACGGCAGGAGTACTTGGCGTCGCTTGAGGGGCTTCTGGCTCAGGGGTTTTTAAGCTGCTTTCAGGCACAACGGGCTCCATTGGGGCTGTTGGCTGTTTCACGGGGAGCACATTTTCAGGGGTTGGTAAATTTTCCATTACAGGCGTTCCCATTGGGCCGGAGCCTAGCTGAGGGCGCCCTGGCAGGGCATAACTTTGTTTAACAAAGTTTGAGCCAATCGTACCTGGTCCTGATAGAGAGCCATCTTGAGCGACTTGGATAGCATCAATTTTGATGCGTGTGGTTGGCATTAAATTGAGGCGATCAGCAACGGCGCGAGAAACAGCGATGCTTTTGCCTTGTGTATAAGGGCCTCTATCATTCACACGAACAACCATCATTCGGCCATTCATCATGTTAGTGATACGCACATAGCTTGGAATAGGTAAAGTCGGGTGGGCTGCTGTTAATTCAATAGGGTTAACTCGCTCACCAATTGCTGTCATATTCCCTGCTGACTCTGAACCAAAGATAGAGGCATAACCTACTTGTGAAAATTGCGATGCGTCGCGAACAATTTGGTATTGCTGGCCGTTACGCTGATAGTCACTGTTGGCTGTTGGATGAAAAGGCTCATAATGAGGCTCTGCGCCAAGCACGTCTTGAGCAGGTACAGCCGGTACATTACTAGGCTGCTTAATGTTCTCTTCTGTGACACAACCACTAAGCAATGCAGTCGTAATGCCAAGCATAATCCATTGAAAACGCATACTAAGCCTCTTTTATAAACTCTTGGAAAGAAATTTTCTGTGTGTATGAATAGACATGATAATACCGAATCCGGCCATTAAAACAATCAGTGCCGATCCCCCATAACTGACGAGCGGTAGAGGTACTCCAACCACAGGTAAGATACCACTAACCATGCCAATATTAACGAATACATAAACAAAGAGGATCAACATTAAGCCACCAGCCATGACGCGACCAAAGGTGTTTTGTGCGTTTGCTGCGATATAAAGCCCACGCATGATCAGTAACAGATATAAGCCGAGTAAGACCAATACACCAATTAAGCCAAGCTCCTCCGCTAATACGGCAAAAATAAAGTCAGTATGGCGCTCAGGTAGAAACTCAAGCTGTGATTGTGTTCCATGTAGCCAGCCTTTACCCATCAGCCCCCCAGAACCAATCGCGATTTTTGATTGGATAATATGATAACCAGCGCCTAATGGGTCGGTTTCAGGGTCGAGTAGCATCATGACGCGAGTTCGTTGGTAATCATGCATCAAGAAAAACCACAATAGCGGAATAAAAGCGGCAAGGGCGGTTGCGGCGATAGTGATTAAACGCCAGCTCATTCCTGCTAAAAAGAGCACAAATATCCCCGATGCGGCAACTAAGATAGAGGTACCAAGGTCGGGTTGGGCGGCAACTAACAAGGTAGGCGTAAAAATAAGCACGAGCGCTATCATGGTATTTTTTAGTGATGGCGGACAGAGGTCTCGGTTCATAAAGCGTGCCACCATCAAAGGAACCGCTATTTTAGCAATTTCGGAAGGCTGGAAGCGGATAATCCCCAGATCGAGCCACCGTTGTGCCCCTTTACTGATTTGCCCGAAAACATCGACAAAAATTAGCAAAATAACGCAAAAGATATATAAATGAGGGGCAAGGTTTTCATATAGGCGCGGAGGAATTTGTGCCATGATGATCATGACGATAAATCCTGAAGCGATTTGCCCCAATTTTCTTTCCATCATTTCAGGGTCTTGCCCGCTAGCACTCCACATAATAAACGCACTGTAAGCAAGTAACGCTAAAATAATTAACAGCATAGGCACATCGATGTGCAGGCGCGCTGAGAGTGATAATTTTTTCTTATCGTCTGTCATAGTGTTAACGGTCTTCCTCAGTGCCTGTTGGTACGCTATTAACCTCTATTTTATTATCACCTAATAAAACATGGTCAAATATTTGCCTAACGATATCGCCGACAGAAGGGCCAGCGCCACCATTTTCTAAAATAATGGCGACCGCAACGGTTGGTTTATCGTAGGGGGCATAGGCAATCATTAGTTTATGATCGCGTAAATGCTCGGCTAATTTGCTGGCGTTATAGGTTTCGTAACTAAACACCTGAGCAGTTCCTGATTTCGCTGCTGCCTTATATGGCGTGCCGATAAAACTACGTCTTCCTGTACCGTTTGGTGCATTGGCGACACCGTACATTCCTTGCTTCGCGAGCTCCCAATAACCTGAATGGATATCACCAATCTGAGCCGTCTCTTTATCTTCGTAAGGCACCATCGCATTGCCGAGCTTGGTGCCATACAATAAATGAGGGGTTTTCACTTGACCGTCATTGATGAGTGTCATCAAGGCTTTTGACATTTGAATTGGCGTTGCGGTCCAGTAGCCTTGTCCAATGCCGACAGGTATAGTATCCCCTTGATACCAAGGTTTTTTATAGCGTTTTTGCTTCCACTCTCGAGTCGGCATAATACCTGCTCGCTCTTCGGCAAGGTCGATACCAGTATAATCGCCAAAGCCAAATTTCTTCATCCAATCGGATATTCTATCAATCCCCATATCATAGGCGACTTGATAGAAGAACGTATCCGCAGACTCAATGATTGACTTCACCACATTTAATTTGCCATGCCCCCAACGCTTCCAGTCACGATAGCGTTTTTCAGAGCCTGGAAGCTGCCACCAACCTGGGTCAAAGATAGTCGTTGAAGGGGTGATCACCTTTTCGCTTAACGCCGCAACCGAAATAAAAGGTTTTACGGTTGAAGCGGGAGGATAAAGGCCTTGAGTTGTTCGGTTAATTAACGGCCTATCAGGGTTGTTTAAGAGTGCTTGATAGTCTTTGTTTGATATACCGTTAACAAATAAGTTCGGGTCATAGCTTGGGTTAGAGACCAATGCCAATATTTCACCATTACGCGGGTCAGTGACAACCACCGCGGCACGACTCGTTGTCAGCAGTTTTTCAATATAAATTTGCAGTTCAAGATCGATAGTTAAGTAGATATCTCGGCCTGCTTGCGGCGGTTGCTCATGTAGCTGGCGGATAACACGCCCGCGGCTATTCACTTCAACCTCTTCATAGCCTGTTTTCCCATGCAACACATCTTCATAGTAGCGCTCGATGCCTAATTTACCGATATCATGGCTGGCGGCATAGTTAGGCAGTTTTCCTTCTTTATCAAGGCGCTCTACGTCTTTATCGTTGATCTTAGCAACATAACCAATGACATGGGTTAATGCCGAGCCATAAGGATAGGAGCGACGTTGGTAGCTTTTTACTTCAAGCCCAGGGAAACGGTATTGGTTAACGGCAAAGCGCGCTACTTGTACTTCGTTTAGCTGTGTTTTTAGGGGGATAGAGGTAAAACGGCGGGAGCGTTTACGCTCTTTTTCAAAGTTAGCAATATCCTCATCGGTTAGACCGATGACATCACGCAGTTTATCCAGCGTGTCTTGGAGATCGGCCACTTTTTCAGGCACAATTTCTAATTGGTAAAAGGTGCTATTTAAGGCTAATTGTCTGCCATTGCGGTCATAAATAATCCCGCGGCTAGGGGCAATGGGAACGAGTTTTATCCGGTTATCATTTGATCTTGTTTGATAATCCTCGTGGCGAACAACTTGTATATGATAGAGATTAGTAACAAGAACAGCAGTTAATAGCACAATGACGCCGAATGCAATTAATGCTCGGCGAATAAATAACATTGATTCTGCTGTATGGTCGCGAAAAGGGGTGCGTTGATTTTTCATCCCACTGCCATATTGAACATATTAAAAACTGACTATTCCCGATGATAAGGGTGGTTAGTCGTAATACTCCACGCACGATAAAGACTTTCTGCAACAAGTACTCTAACAAGAGGGTGGGGCAGTGTCAGTGGAGATAATGACCAACTTTGCATGGCGGCTTCTTTACAAGCAGGTGCAAGTCCTTCAGGGCCACCGATGAGCAGGCTAACATTGCGACCATCTTGTTTCCAATTTTCAAGTTGGTTAGCAAGTTTTGGGGTATCCCACTTCTCACCGGGTATATCCAATGTGACAATCCGATTACCTTTGCCGACGGCTGCCAGCATCAGTTCACCTTCTTTCTCGAGAATGCGTTTAATATCTGCGTTTTTCCCGCGTTTCCCTGCTGGGATCTCAATCAGTTCGAAAGGCATATCTTTAGGGAAACGATGGAGATAATCCATAAAGCCGGTCTGAACCCAGTCCGGCATTTTTGTACCTACAGCAATGAGTTGTAATTTCAAACTCAGCTCCAGAGTTTCTCAAGTTCATACATACGACGGCTTTCGTCTTGCATGATATGAACAATAGCTTCACCAAGATCAACCACAATCCAGTCAGAAACCCCTTGGCCTTCAACACCGAGTGGGTGCAAGCCATTTTTACGGCAAGCTTCAATTAACCGGTCTGCAACAGACATTAAGTGACGACTTGATGTCCCAGTGCAGATGATCATTTGATCAGTGATACTTGATTTACCATGAACATCGATCGAGATGATATCTTCAGCTTTTGCATCGTCAAGCTGATTGATAATAAATTGTTGGAGTTCAGTTCCTTGCAAAAGGTTCACCTTTTATTCTAATTATACTCAGCCAATACATAATGCCAGTAGCTATCCCTTAGAAGCTATTGGCGCCACTAATTAGGAGACAACTCGAAGTATGACGGGTATAACGTTAAACACTGTTTGTAATATACCTGTTAAGGCAGGGACATTTTACCCTAGATTTTCAGAAAAATCGGCTAAATTATTTTATATTCCTTAAGGTGTGTGATTTATATGAATAACTGGCGTTCAGGGCAAGAAATTTGTACAAACTTTACAAAGTGATAAATCAATAATCAGCCATCGTGAGTTTTATCTCGCAAAGCAAAGGAGCCATGCGTGGAATCAATAATGTTTAATGTTGTTCTGTTTGGGGATGTTGAATTTCCTGCCGAGGATATCACCTCATTAACGGAGTCACATATTAAGTTGATTCCCATTACGGCCCTGACAGAGATAAAGTTTGCATATCAAGGGGTAATTTGTGATGAGGGAGCTCGTCAGCAACTCCTTGAACAACTTCCTGAAAACACACCACTGTTAACTACGCAGGAATGGTCATGTCCAGAGCATCTCGATCGGTTTCTTATTCAACTGTATACCGGATATCGATTAACGCAATTAGCTAAGAATTTAACGCACCACCAAATTATTTGTTTTCACAGTCGGCGGATTCAAGTCCGAAGTGCAACGCTAAGCCGCCTTTCTTAGCTCCGCAAACACCACCGAAGGTTGTCTGAACCCCAGACACTTGCGTGGCCTGCTGTTCAACGCTCCCTGATAGCGTTGTAAGTCTTCTTCTGTCACTGTCCGCAGGTCTGTTCCTTTCGGGATAAACTGTCTTAACAACCCATTCGTATTCTCGTTCAGCCCACGCTCATGCGAGGCATACGGATGGGCAAAGTACGTATCTGCGTTCAGTGCTTCTGCTATCGCCTTGTGCTCACTAAACTCTAGACCGTTATCGAACGTTATTGTGTGACATACATCCTGATACTCACTCAGCAGTGAGATAATGGCCTTACTGACTTCCACCGCATCCTTTGAAAACACCTTTTTTGTCAGGTAAATACGGCTTTTGCGTTCTGCCAGTGTCACGATAGCACCAGTGCCCTGTTTACCCTGCACCAAATCGGCCTCCCAGTCCCCCAGACGGCTACGGTCATCGACGACTGACGGCCGTAGCTCAATGGATACCGCATCAGGGATGCGCCCTCGTTTCTGCCCGTAGCCCTTACGATATCGCCGTTTGCCCTGCCTAAGATGCCTGTACAACTCGCCACCGCTACGCTTATCCGCATAGATATACTGGTAAATCCATTCATGGCTGACGCTAAGACCAATAATGCTGCCAATTGCACTTATTTGCTCAGGACTCCACTTCCACTCCAGAGCAAATATCACGAAATCTATGGTCTGCTGAGGAATTGTCCTTTTGGCAGATGACAGCCGCCTATCACAGCACTTCTGGTGTGCCTGTTGTGGGTTATAACCAGTATCTGAAGTGTTACGCCTCAGTTCACGGGAGACCGTGGACTTGCTTACACCGATACGGATACCTATCTCATGGCAGGATAAATTATCCTCACGCAGTATCGATATCTGGTATCGTTGTCCTTCGGTTAGTTGCTGATACTTCATACTTACTCGCTCATCTTTGGTCGGAAGAGCAGGATAGCTTATCAGTAGCTAACCGTCCTTCCATCTAACATGACCGAGCGTTGCACTTATTATCTGAATTCGCGGTCGTCATAAATATTTATTGATGGCTTATTCCCCGAAGGGATATAAAGCAACAGGTAAATTTGTGGCGGGTATTCAAAAAAATAGCGAACTCACTGAGGTTTACACCCAATATCGTTATCAACTACTGGCTATTTTAGCCACAACACCAGCTCGCAAGTTACAAGTCAATGCGCTTCAACATATACAAGGCTATTTTAAATATAAAGCGACAAGAGATGAAAAAGTCCGTTTGGGGTGGCTAATCAATGATTATCAAGCGGGTTATCTTTCTATTAATAATCCGTTATCGATGATATTGCAGTTGCTCACTCAATACCCTGATAGTTATATCAGTGAGCAACTTTACTTATCACCATATCCGGGATGTGAAAAAATCAGAGCATTACTTCAATTTTGATAGAGGTGCTGCTGTTTGATATAAGCCATGACAGAAGCGGGGATCAAATCATCATTTAGATGGCCGGCACTTAAGCTATGACGGATTTCGGTGGCTGAAATATCAATGAGTGGCGTATCACCAAGGAAAATATAACCGTTCGGTGCTTGGCTCAGCTTATTGGTATCCTCTGTTCTGTGTTTTTTTAACCATGCTTGCATTTGCGGCTCACTGAAATTGGTCGCATAACCGGGGCGTGAGCAAACTAATAAATGGCATTTATCCAACAGCTGTTCCCAACCATTCCATGTCTGGATCGACAATAACGAATCTTGACCAATAATGAATGCTAACGGCTGCTCTGGACCCATCTCAGTACGTAATGAGGTTAAGGTTTCTATCGTGTAGGATGGGCTATTACGCTCAAGCTCTCTGGTATCGATGGTAAACAGCGGGTTATTTTGTATCGCTAGACGTACCATGTCTAATCGTTGAGCTGGGCTAGCTTCTGGTTGAGGTCGGTGCGGCGGCACATGATTTGGCAACAAAATCACTTTTTGTAAGCCAACTTGCTTGGCTAATGCTTCTACTGGGCGTAGATGGCCATAATGTATCGGGTCAAATGTCCCACCAAATAACGCTTGAAGGCCTTTGGTCTTAAAGGTCATGGATAAAACTCTCTGGTAAGGCTTTAGTACATACTAACATAGACAAGGATTGTAGGTCAGGCCACACCGAGTGGCTAAAGTCTTGTTTGGCATGTAGCTCTGCTTGTGTTAGCAACAAAAGTGCGGATTGTAATTGATGTAAGCTTAGACGTTGTAATGCTGCGCTCAATAATGGTCGGCGGCTTTGCCAAATCTTATGCTGATCAAACAAGGTTTTTAATGGCGTGGTAACCGATTGGCGTTTTAATGTCAGTAGTAGCATTAATTCACGTTGGATAGCCCGTAAGAGGATGACCGTTTCAGTATCTTCACGTTGAAGCTGTTCGAGAATATGCCAAGCGCGCCGTGATTTGCCGGCTAATAAGGCATCAACCCAATGATACGGCGTAAAATGTGCAGCATCATTCACGGCAGTTTCGACACGTGGCAAGGTTAATTTACCATCGGGGTAGAGTAGCGATAATCGCTCAAGTGCTTGTGCCAACGCGAGTAAATTCCCTTCATAACAGTAGCAAAGGAGTTGGTTGGCCTCTGTTTCTAAAGAGAGCTGCATATTGTGCGCCCGTTTTGCAACCCATTGAGGTAGGCGCTGATATTCAGGCGTTAGACAACTGATATAGACAGCTTCATGGCTGATAGCTTTAAACCAAGCACTGTTTTCTTGTGCTTTGGTGAGTTTTTGCCCGCGAAGCAATAGCAGGATATCTGGGTGAAGAAGTTGAGATAATTGAATCAGCTTTTCCGCCATGGCAGCACTAGGGCCATTTTCTGGCAGGATCAACGTCAGTGATTGACGGCTTGTAAATAGGCTCAGGGCTTGGCAGAGGCTGAATATTTCGTCCCAATCAGTGTGCTGTTCAAGTGAAAAGGTGAAATGCTCTTCAAACCCTTGAGTTTGAGCCGTTTTTAGGATGGCATCTTGGCTTTCTTGAATTAATAGGGGCTCATTGCCCCAGATTAAATAGCGGCCTCTCAGAGACTCTTGTAACTGAGAGGTCAACTGTTCAGGATAGATACGGATCATTATGGTTCAACAACAGGAACAACAGCTTTAGCGTTAGCTTTCTCAAGTTCGGCAGTATGAACAATTAACAGTTTACGGACTAATATCCGCGCTGCTTGTTCCCGCATCTCTTGTTTAACCAATTCATTTTCAGCATCTTTTGCAAGAGCTTCTAATGGGTTATCAAAGAAAGTACGCTCAACTTGGCTTTGTAACGGGTAAACCGAACCATTTGGCATCATGACTTGAGCATTGAGCACAAAGGTCAATTGTTTCTCTGCCGCTTTACCATCTTGGTAAATCGATACGGTTTCTGTTTTTTCTGACGATCCCGTAATTTTTAAAATTGGGATATCAGCGCTGCCATTTTCAACAAGCGTCACATTATTGAGCCTGAGTTGCTCCCTAACGGCTCTGGTTAGAGAGCTATAAGGTGCATTAGAACTTAACTGTAACGTCTTCAGTTCCTCAGGGATCTGTGTCGTTCCTTGAAGGCGAAAACCGCAACCTGCGGTGACTAGCACCGACAGGCTCAGTAATAAAGTTATCAGATAGCGCACCTGGCCTCCTTATCAGCCAACAACCAAGTTTAGTAATTTACCTGGTACATAAATTACTTTACGAATAGTAACGCCTTCGAGGTATTTCGAGACGCTATACTCTTTTGTTGCCATATCTAACACAAAGTCTTGCACTGCATCAGCAGGTACAGTGATACGACCACGCACTTTACCATTAACTTGGATAACGACTAATTTAGTGTCATCAACCATGGCTTTTTCGTCAGCGACAGGCCAGCTTGCAAAATCGACATCATCGGTGTGACCTAATGCTTTCCACATTTCGAAACATGCATGTGGAATAATAGGTGACAGCATCAAGGTGATCGCTTCAAGTGACTCTTGCATCAATGCACGATCTTGTTCGGTCTCTTGTGGTGCACGAACTAATTTGTTCATGAACTCCATGATAGCGGCAATCGCAGTGTTAAACGCATAGCGACGGTCAAAATCATCGGTCACTTTAGCAATGGTTTTATGTAAGTCGCGACGTAAGTCTTTCTGCTCTGTCGTTAATGTGCTGACATCAAGCGGCTGAGTTGCCCCTTTTTGTGAGTGCTCATGAACGATACGCCATACACGACGGACAAAACGGTTTGCCCCTTCGACGCTAGACTCTTGCCATTCAAGGGTTAGCTCTGGTGGTGCCGCAAACATCATAAATAGGCGCACGGTATCGGCACCGTATTTTTCAACCATCAATTGTGGGTCAATACCATTGTTTTTCGACTTAGACATTTTGCTCATGCCAGTATAAACCAGCTCATGTCCTTCGGTATCAACGGCTTTGATAATACGGTTTTTGTCGTCACGCTCTACAGTGACATCACTTGGCGAAACCCAAACACGCTGACCATCACTGCCGGTATAGTAGAAGGCATCTGCCAGTACCATACCTTGACATAATAGGCGTTTTGCTGGTTCATCTGAGTTGACTAGGCCTGCATCACGCATCAATTTGTGGAAGAAACGGAAATACATTAAGTGCATGATGGCGTGTTCAATACCACCAATGTATTGGTCCACTGGTAACCAGTAATTCGCAGCAGCCGGATCCAACATGCCTTCATCAAATTGTGGGCAAGTGTAACGAGCATAGTACCAAGATGACTCCATAAAGGTGTCAAAGGTATCGGTTTCACGTAAAGCTGGCTGACCATTGATGGTGGTTTTCGCCCATTCTGGATCCGCTTTAATTGGGCTGGTGATACCGTCCATTTCGACATCTTCTGGCAAAATCACTGGCAGTTGATCTTCAGGAACAGGAACAACTGTGCCATCTTCTAATGTTGCCATTGGAATTGGTGCGCCCCAGTAGCGTTGGCGAGAAACACCCCAGTCACGTAAACGGTAGTTCACTTTACGTTGACCCACGCCGATAGCGACTAATTTGTCTGCGATAGCATTGAAGCCAGCGGTATTATCTAAGCCGCTAAATTCGCCTGAGTTGATCAATGCAAATTTTTCAGTCATCGCTTCTTGAGAAATATCAGGCTCATTGCCTTCAGCGTCGGCAATAACCACTTTTAGTGGCAGGTTATATTTATGGGCAAACTCCCAGTCACGTTGGTCGTGAGCAGGTACAGCCATCACCGCACCGGTGCCATATTCCATCAACACAAAGTTGGCTACCCAGATAGGTAATTTTTCTTGGGTGAGTGGATGAATAACATAAAGGCCAGTTGGCATCCCTTTTTTATCCATGGTCGCCATATCAGCTTCGGCTGTTTTGGTATTACGGCATTCATCGATAAAGTTGGCTAATTCGGCATTTTTTTCTGCGGCTTCGAGTGCTAATGGGTGACCCGCGGCAACCGCCACATAAGTTGCACCCATGAAAGTATCAGGGCGAGTGGTATATACGGTTAATTTGTCATCACGATCGGCAACGTTAAAGGTGATTTCGACACCCTCAGAGCGCCCAATCCAGTTACGTTGCATGGTTTTGACTTGCTCAGGCCAATCATCAAGCTTATCAAGATCGTTTAGCAACTCTTCAGCATAATCGGTGATTTTAATAAACCATTGAGGAATTTCTTTACGCTCGACGGGCGTATCACAGCGCCAGCAGCAGCCATCGATAACCTGTTCGTTGGCGAGTACGGTTAAATCATGTGGACACCAGTTTACAGCAGAGGTTTTTTTGTAGACTAAGCCTTTTTCATAGAGCTTAGTAAAGAACCATTGTTCCCAACGATAGTATTCAGGCGTACAAGTGGTAACTTCGCGATCCCAATCGTAGCCAAAGCCCAGCATTTTTAACTGGCCTTTCATGTAATCGATATTGGCATAGGTCCATGGTGCAGGTGCTGTTTTATTTTTGACAGCCGCGCCTTCAGCAGGTAAGCCAAACGCATCCCAACCGATTGGTTGTAAAACGTTTTTACCTAATAGGCGTTGATAACGGGAGATCACATCACCCATAGTGTAGTTGCGCACATGGCCCATGTGTAGTCGACCAGAAGGGTAAGGTAGCATGGACAGGCAGTAGTATTTCTCTTTGCTGTTGTCTTCTGTCACTTTAAATGTGGCTTTTTCATCCCAGTGACGCTGTACTTTTGGCTCTATATCTTCTGGACGATATTGTTCTTGCATGGCACCGATAATCCTATGGTGAATAAATGCTACTCAGTAGCGTTAATGTCTTTCTATAAGTTAGATCCGCATAGCATAGCGGATCCTACCCTAAAACAACAATAGTTGATTAGCTGAACCGACGGGGAAAGCTGGATATTGTTTTTGGGGGGCGGTGTCAGAATATTTTATTCCGATGAGCATCAAACTTAACTAAAAAACAGTAAGATTGGTAGTGTTTCACGCAAAAAAACTCAAAAAGCCAGCAAATATTGGGCAATACATAGGGAGGGGTATTTATTCACTCTATTTTATTAGCACTAAAGTGCAAAGATCCCCTAGAAACATAAAAAAGCATCAATAAATTACATCAATTAACAAAACCTATTTGAGTTGTTTGAGTACCTTAATCCACTGATTTCGTTTTTGCCTATGCTATTAGGGAGGGCGTTGTGATTGAAAAACAAGTTCAGAGCCATTGTGGTACAGTGAAATTTAAGGTTGCGTTGACTGATAGATATAACACAGCAAGAAGATGTCACTGCCCTTTTTGCCGAATGTGTGGGGCAATCGCAACCTTTGCGCCCTTGTCAGAGACACTATTTTAGAAGGAAAAGATAAACTAACGGAATATCGTTTTAACACAAAGCAAGCCGCCCTCTTTTTATTCAATCTGCGGAATTTATACTTTTCATCAAAGACGCTCACCCCCACAAGAGTATGGAGTAAAGGTTGCTTGCATTGAAGGTGTCTCTCCCTTTGATTTTGCATCGGTCAATGTGATGGATGGAAGACATCTTCCGAAAGAGAGGGAGGTGTTGTTGGTCAACTTATTTATAAAAGTAAACATTGAACGCTAATGTTTATAATGTCTTATACCAAAATAATGCGACTTCATGGGCATTTTCCGTGCATAAATAGAGCGCTTTATCATAACCATGAATGCGAAAACCGTGTTTGTGATAGAACTTAGCGGCTGTGGTATTCGTAGATTGAGATTCTAATCTGATGTGATGTAAACCATTGTCGGTTGCCCAAGCTTCAATTTTTTCTAGTAATTGTTTGGCGATACCTTTACCTCTATATGGCTCATCGATGGCCAATTCATCAAGTTGAGCCATTCCATTCCAGCAAAGACTTGCACAGGCATAGCCAATCGTTTTATCCCCCAATTTCGCAACATATAAAACACCTAAACTTTCTTGTTCATTCAACCACTGCTCTGGAGAGAAATGATAATCCTTTAGGTAGGGCTTAATCGCTTTTTTCCTGTTTATATCGTCATAGGGATGGAGTAACTCATCAGTTATCATCACATTAAAATTACAGGCAGAAACATCCAGAACCGTATCGTCTTGTAAAGGGATAATTGTTATTTGTTGATCATTTTTCATCATGAGGCTTAGATTATTAGATTGATATTAATTGGGTTTTTAATCTATATCTGTATGTATTGTCGGGCAACAAATATTTAGATAAAACAAAATAGAAAGGTATAAGAGTGTCGTGCAGGGGGCAGCCATAGAGAGGTAGTCTCTCCCTATGGCTTGCAATAATTAATGCAGTATTTTCGCGAGGAAATCTTTAGCTCTATCAGATTGCGGATTAGCAAAAAAGTCTTCTTTTTTACTGTCTTCAACAATCTTTCCTTCATCCATAAAAATCACACGGTTAGCGACTTTCTTAGCGAAACCCATTTCGTGGGTAACGACCATCATAGTCATACCCTCGTTTGCTAATTCGACCATAACATCAAGCACTTCATTGATCATTTCAGGGTCAAGTGCTGATGTTGGCTCGTCAAATAACATTGCAACGGGATCCATACACAAGGCTCGAGCAATTGCCACACGCTGCTGCTGCCCACCCGAAAGCTGGGAAGGAAACTTATTTGCATGGCTTGCTAGCCCAACGCGTTCGAGTAATTTCAACCCTTTTGCTTCAGCCTCTTTTTTATTTCTATTTAGCACCTTTACTTGAGCCAGTGTTAAATTTTCTATAATAGAAAGATGCGGGAATAGCTCAAAGTGTTGGAATACCATGCCAACTTTAGAGCGAAGTTTTGCCAAATCAGTTTTTTTATCATTGACTTGGATACCATTTACAAAAATTTCACCCTGTTGAACTGGCTCAAGGCCATTCACTGTTTTTATTAATGTGGATTTACCAGAGCCTGATGGTCCACAGACAACCACGACTTCGCCTTTTTTGACTTCAGTTGTACAGTCTGTGAGTACCTGAAACTGGCCATACCATTTAGAGATATTTTTCAGGGTAATCATGTAACAGTCCTTTTCTTAAGATAATTCACCAGCATTGAAGCGCCGAAACTGATAATAAAGTACACGAAACCTGCAAACAATATCATTTCTACTTGTGTACCATCACGCTCACCAATATTGGTTGCCGTACGGAAGAAATCCGTCAAACTCAGTACATAAACTAATGATGAATCCTGAAATAGCACAATGCCTTGTGTTAATAACAGAGGGATCATCGCTTTAAAGGCTTGAGGCAAGATGACTAACCTCATTGTTTGCATATGCGTCATGCCCAGTGCAAGTGCGGCAGATGCTTGGCCTCGTGAAATACTCTGAATACCTGCTCGAATAATCTCAGAGTAGTAGGCGGCTTCAAAAAGCGAGAAGGCTACCATTGCTGAAATTAAACGGATATCACTTTTTGGTGATATGCCTAGAACATTTTGGACTAAGTTAGGCACAATCAGATAGAACCACAACAATACCATGACTAATGGGATAGAGCGGAACGTATTTACGTACAGTGCAGCGAACCAACTGATAGGTTTAAAAGTAGATAGACGCATCACGGCGAGAACCGTTCCCCACAATATCCCCACGACAATAGCCGTAATGGTAATTTTAGCGGTGACGACTAACCCATCAAGAAGAAATGGCCAACTTGGGGCGATGGAGCTCCAATCAAATTCATAGAACATATTATCGCCCTCCTAATGTGCCGGGTAAGCGAACTTTACGTTCTAACAAATTCATTAACAGCATAATGATCAAATTGATGCCGACATAGGCAAGCGTGATCGCAGTGAATGATTCCCAAGCATGGGCAGAATAATCAAGCAACTTACCTGCTTGGGCTGCCATATCAACGAGGCCGATAGTGGAAGCTATCGCCGAGTTTTTCACTAAGTTAAGCATCTCGGATGTCATTGGTGGCAAAATGACACGATACGCATTGGGTAAAAGCACATAGCGATAAGTTTGTGGCAAGGTCAGCCCCATAGCGAGACCGGCGTTTTTTTGCCCTCTTGGTAATGATTGTATTGCCGCTCTTACCTGTTCAGTCATACGGGCGGCGGTAAATAAACCAAGGCACAGTGTTGAAGAGATAAAAAATTGATAGTTAGGATCTAAGTCCATTTTGAACCAGTCGCCGATAGAACGGGGCAACAGCTCTGGGATCACTAAATACCAAGTAAAAAATTGAACAATTAAAGGGACATTACGAAATAGCTCGACATAAACGGTTCCTATCATCGCTAAAAAGCGATTAGGCACGGTACGTAAAATACCAAAGAACGAGCCGACCAGAAAAGCAATGATCCAAGCACAGATAGAAAGTGCGACAGTGACTTCTAAGCCAGATAATAACCAACCTAAATAGGTGGTATTCCCAAAAGGGGCTTCCTGTAGGAAAATCCCCCAATTCCAATTGATTGACATAATTCTACTTCCTGTGGGCAATTTAGATTGACCCTACTACTGGTGAGAAAGTGCAAGGCGGGGAACGACCGCCTTGCAAATCCCACTTCAGTAACACCCTGTTTGTCTTTTTATTTAGTTAAGTGCTTTGTCATTAGGTGATTTGAACAACTCTTTCATTTCATCTGATAACGTGAATTTCAAGTTAAGATTTTTTGGTGGGATAGGTTGGTTAAACCAACGGTCAAATGATTTCTCAGCCGTACCAGAAGTTTGTGCCTTCGCGATAGTTTCATCGACTAACGCCTTAAACTGAGGATCATCTTTGCGTAGCATACAGCCATAAGCTTCTTCTGTTTGCGGTTTGCCTACAATCTCCCAAATATCTGGTTTTTTCGCTTTTGCACGTTCACCTGCTAACAACGCATCATCCATCATAAAGGCGACAGCGCGGCCAGATTCAAGGGTACGGAATGAGTCACCATGATCTTTTGCACTGATAATGCGCATTTTCATATTTTTTTCGTCGTTAAGTTTATTGAGCAAAATTTCAGACGTTGTTCCAGAGGTAACAACGACGTTTTTACCCGCGAGGTCGGCGAAGTCTTTGACTCCAGAGTCATTTTTAGTAAGTAGACGAGTACCTACTACGAAAATCGTATTTGAAAACGCAGCTTGTTTTTGTCTTTCTAAGTTATTGGTCGTTGAACCACACTCAAAATCATAGGTACCATTTTGTAATAGCGGTATACGGTTTTGTGATGTAATAGGGATAAGCTTAACTTCGAGATTAGGTTTGTTGAGTTTCTTTTTAACCGCATCAACGATTTCATTGGAGTAGTCTTGAGAGTAGCCGACCACTTTTTGGTTGTTGTCATAGTAAGAAAATGGAACGGATGACTCACGGTGGCCAACAACAATCACACCATTGTCGTTAATTTTTTTTAGAGTACCTGTTAGTTCTTCTGCTTGAACGGCACAAGTTGCTCCTAGCACCATCATCGATAATACAATCTTGCTCATACGCATATTTACAGCTCCTTTCTAAGATCGGAGATTTATCTCGTTTGTTGTGCTTGCTGATGTTTCGTGGATGCTATCAATACCACGATCACCTGCTGTATGTTTTAATATTGTTAAAAATTAAAGAAAAATGTTAAACAATGAAAATGAATTGTTTCAAAATCGGGAGCTATCTCGCATATTATTTGGGCAGTTCCTAATTTGTTGCACTATTACTGGGAAAACTTTCCTAAAAAGGGTATTTATGCACCACTAGTGTGAAAAATAATCTCATTTTCCTGTTGCTCGTGGGTATAATGCATCTTGTATGCCAATTTTTATCTTTAGGGGTGTAAATAGGATTGGGTTTGTAAAGTTAGCTCATGCTACTTGTACCGAGTCGTTTGCTGTGTAAGATGTAACCTTGATTAAATTGGTTAAATTTAAATATTGAATTAACTTATCATTATTTAACAGTGTGATTTCAGGACGAAGAAATAGAGACACGCATGAACAGGCAACTCAAATTAGGCAAAGGATTAGTAGTACTCGCCTGTCTGATGGTTTTACTTTGTATTAATCAAAGAGCCGTTGGAGAGCGTCTTTTCGCCCATTTTTCGCCTCAAGACCCTGTCGTGCAAATGCAATCCAATGGTCAGTCTATGGTGTTTAAAACGGCTGTTTCGAGTGAAAAAAACGCGCAATTGTCTTCTTGTGAATTGAGTGCTAAATCACTACTGACATTAAGTCCTGCTGCTATTGAACCTCTCTTTTTTGTTTTCCTTTCTATCACTGCGTTAGGTATTTTTTACTCTAATTTATTTTCACGCAGAGCTAAACGTGAGGATAAACATCCCCCACCAAGAGTTAGGCTCCATTTACAATATTGCAATCTTCGAGATTAGAACACCATCACGTTCAGCTTGTTGGTGTATTTTATTCTGGAGGAATTATGCGTTTTTTAATTAATGCGTTAATTATTTTATCTGCCTTATTTTCGGGAGTGCTACAGGCAGCTGATACTGGCTGGCTAACAGATAAACATAATGACCATGCTCAAGTAAGATTGTTAAGTGCTTCCCAAAAAGATGGGAAGGTTGCTTTATTGTTGGATGTACAACTACAAGATGGTTGGAAAACCTATTGGCGTTCTCCAGGAGAAGGCGGTATTGCGCCGGAAATCAATTGGAAATCACCAGTAACAGATATGGATTGGCAGTGGCCAGCTCCTGGTCGTTTTGATGTTGCAGGTATTTCAACTCAAGGTTATATGGGAGACGTTGTTTTTCCTATCGTCGTTAATGCCGATGAAAAGCTAGATAAACTTTCGGGAGTTTTAACGCTTTCCACCTGTAGCAATGTCTGTATTTTAACGGATTATCCTTTCGAGCTCGATTTGACTGAACCTGAGCCTGAGAATTTTGAGTGGGCATTTAATCAAGCGATGGGGCGTATTCCTCCTACAGCGGGGCTAGTGCAAAACCATAATGTCGGGTTTGATGGTGACAAACTCGTTCTTGAATTACAAAAAGTGGCTGGCGAGCCGTGGAGCCAAAAAGCAGGGGTTTTTACTGATACACCAGAAGGAACCACGCTAGGTGTGCCAAATATTCGTTTATCGGGTGACAAGCTGACGGCGACCGTTGCGGTGAGTGATGATTGGGGAGATAAAGCGCCAGACCTGACAGGAAAACCGTTCTCTTTTGTGGTGACGGATGGCGCGCTTTCACAACAGGTAACAGCGCAAATCACACCTTTTACTGGCGCTACCCAGCAGGATAATGCTGGCGGTGCGATACCTCTTTGGCAGATTTTGGCCTTTGCGTTACTAGGTGGTTTGATTTTAAACCTTATGCCTTGTGTTTTGCCGGTTCTCGCGATGAAGTTAGGCTCGGTCTTGATGGTACCGCAAGGGGAGCAGAAAACCATCCGTCGGCAATTTTTGCTTTCTTCTTCAGGGATCTTAGTCTCTTTCTGGCTATTAGCGTTATTAATGACCTTGTTGCGCGTTGGGCAACAAGCTGTTGGATGGGGGATCCAGTTCCAAAACCCATGGTTTATTGGGTTTATGGTATTAGTGACAGCATTATTTACGGCTAACCTATTTGGTTTGTTTGAGATCCATCTAGGAAGTAAAGCGAGCACTCGTTTAGCGACTGCGGGTGGTCAAGGTAACAGTGGGCATTTCTGGCAAGGTGTGTTTGCAACCTTATTGGCAACCCCCTGTTCTGCACCATTTTTGGGCACAGCAGTGGCGTTTGCACTAGCGGCTCCGATAGGAGAACTCTGGTTAGTCTTTACGGCACTGGGGATCGGAATGAGTTTGCCGTGGCTATTAATCGCCGCTTTCCCTGCTATTTCTCGGCTGTTACCAAAACCTGGGGCTTGGATGAGTAAACTGAGAGTGGTTTTAGGTGTGATGATGCTATTGTCATGTCTATGGTTAATTAGCTTACTGATCCCTCATTTTGGTGAAATGGCTGCCTTAGCTATTGTGATCGTCTTTTTGCTTTTGCTGGTGGTTTTCATTGGCAAAAAATTCAGTTTACGCACTGCGGCAATTTCGTTTGTCCTGTTTGCATTATTAACAGGTGGCTTTGTTTGGGCAACGATGGAGCAAACGACAGGAAGTCGAACCCTTGTTCAGGATAATGTGGATTGGCAACCTCTGAGTGAGGAAGCGATTACACAGGCTCTGTCAGAAAATAAGCGTGTGTTTATTGATGTTACGGCAGATTGGTGTGTAACCTGTAAAGCAAATAAATATAATGTATTGCTAAGAGATGATGTTCAGCAACTCTTGAATGAACCAGATGTGGTCGCATTAAGAGGTGACTGGACTAAGCCATCACCAGAAATTACCGCATTTTTACAAAAACGTGGGCAGGTGGCTGTGCCATTTAATCAAATTTATGGCCCTAGGTTGGCTGAGGGTGAAATACTGTCAACGATACTTGATCGTGAAGTTTTATTATCAATTATGAATGAGGCCAAAGGAGCCGAAAAATGAAAAAAACAATTGTAGCTGTTCTGTTCTCGTCGCTAATGCTAGGTGCAACTGCTCATGCGGCTCCATTAACGTCTGACCAAGAAGCACAAGTGCGTAAGTTGGTACGTGATACCTTGGTTGAAAACCCTGAAATTTTAGAAGAAGCGATTGTTGCACTACAGGCTAAGCAAGGTGAAAAACAGCAAGCTCAAATGAAGGCAACGATTAAAGCCGAGCACGATAAGCTGTTTAATGATCCAGCAAGCCCACGACTGGGTGCCAAAGATGCAAAACTGGTGTTGGTTAACTTCACCGATTATAACTGCCCATTCTGTAAGCGTTTTGATCCACAGCTTGAAGAGATTGTGAAGAAATACCCTGATGTTGCTGTGGTGATAAAACCTCTGCCATTTAAAGGCAAAACATCGCTGGAGTCTTCTCAACTGGTTCTGACATTGTGGGAAAAAGATCCAAAAGCATTCCAAGCACTGCATCAAAAATTTATGCAAAAGCAAGGGATGTTAACTGAAGAAAACATCAAACAGGCGTTGAAAGCGACAGGTAATGAAAAATTAGTCGCTAACGATAAGAGCGAAGAAACTATTCGCACTAACATGATGTTAGCCGAAAAATTAGGGATTAATGGTACACCTGCAACACTCATTGGTGAAGAAATGATCCCAGGGGCTGTAGATGCTCAACAATTAGAAATGATTGTTAAAGAGCAATTAGCAAAAGTGAAATAAGGTAAATATGGCTAGACTGAAAAAGTGGTCAAAAGAAATTATTGGGTTGGTGGTGATCTTGTTCGTCGTCTTTACCGTAATGGATTTTTGGCGTAAACCTGAAAGCCTAGCACCTATTTTGCTTGAGCCGCAATTACTTGCGACGGGTGAAACCGTATCATTAGCAGAGTTGAGTAAAGAACAACCTGTTTTAGTCTATTTTTGGGCGACATGGTGTGGGGTTTGCAAAATAACCTCTCCAACGGTAGCCGACTTAGCTAAGGCCGGTGTTCCCGTTGTTTCTGTGGCAATACGTTCTGGCAATAGTGAACGTCTGTTATCAGGGATGGAGAAAAAAGAGCTAAATTTCCCAGTAATCAATGATACACAAGGCTCGCTTGCGAATCAGGTTGGCATTAGTGCCACACCGACCTTTATGATCATCGATAACGGTAAAATGGTCAGTTTTACCAGTGGTTATACAAGCTATTGGGGAATAAAAACACGTATGTGGATGGCTTCTTTTTAGTTAATTTCTCGCTAGGCTATTTCAGGCCCTCTTGAAGATATGTTTCAAGGGGGCCTTTGTTTTACCCATCAGGGTTAAAATTCTAAATTACGAATAAAACGGTAATCAGCTGACTCAGGTTTCAGACGATATAAATTAGCTGGACGGCCTGTTTCTTGCCGTTTTTCCCCGGTATCAATCAGTAAATCAGCCTGCTCTAAGCGACGGCGAAAAGATTTTTTTTGCAATGTTTTGCCGATTAATACTTCATGCACATGTTGCAGCTCTGTCAAAGTAAAGACTTCAGGTAAGGCAAAGCCGGGAACAATAGAATAGAGTGATTTTTGTTTTAATCGCTCTCGTGCTTGCTGATAAAGCATCGAGTGGTCAAAGGCTAATGACATGTTTTCAATGTCGCTGATAGCGACCCATTTTGCTGATCCGACACTATCAATGTAGTGCTGACATGCCTGATAGGCGATAAGGGCTGTATAACAGACGGTGACAGACCAACCTCGTTTATCACGAAAATGGTTACCGACAGTACAAAGCTGTTCAATGTAGGGGGGAATGACGCCCGTTTTTTCTTTTAGCTTTCTCAAGATAGCTTGCTCAAGAGTGCTATCTTGCTCTTCATCGATAAACCCGCCAGGTAGCCCCCACATCCCTTTATCTGGATGATTTGCACGCTCAACAAGGAGAACCTTTAACGTCTCTTCATGGTAAGTAAATAGCACCGCATCTACCGTCACTAGTGGCGAAAGATATGCATTCCTATCGTATTTAGATAAATATTCTTGTTCATTCATGAGATGACAACCCACTAAGCTATTTTATGGTTAATAGGGCGATGATACGTTAAAAAAATATTTGTGTCATTAAGACACTTAATGCTTGACACTTTGGTGTCTATAAGACAATAATTAATTATTGTCACAAGGACACTAATGAGGTTAACTATGTTTAATATTAATTATTTCAAAGCAGACTCTTCGACTTTCATTATTAAATCCGTCAACGGAAAAGTGATTAAGCAAGGGAAGGGATTAAGTTTTTGGTATAACTCAGCAACAACATCTATTGCAGCACTACCATTAAATGCGCTTGAAGCGCCGTTTATTTTTAATTTACAAACGGCGGACTTTCAAAGCTTGCGTATTCAAGGGCAAATCTCATTTCGAATTAGCCAACCGGAAAAAACAGCAGAGGTATTGAATTATAACCTGACTCAAGATGGCAGCTCGTATGCGTCTGAGGACCCATTAAAATTAAGCGATAGGGTTGTGCGTAGTGCACAGACTTTAATTCAGGCAAAAATCCAACGCACTGCGATGCGTGATGCATTGTTGATAAGTCAAACATTGATCACAGAGGTCGCCAATCAGTTATCGATACATTCGGCGCTACAAGCATTAGGCATCGATATTCTTGATGTTTCGATTGCAGCCATTACACCATCACCTGAAACATTGAAAGCTCTTGAAGCAGAAGCGAGAGAATCGATTCTAAAAGAGGCCGATGATGCGATTTATGCGAGACGTAAGTTTTCTGTCGAACAAGAGCGTATGCTTAAGGAAGCCGAGCTGGAAACCGATTTATCCGTTCAAAATAAGCAGCAACAAATTGAAGAAGCACGTTTAGAAAATGAACGTCATTTATTGCGTGAACAGGCTGAAATTGAGCAGGAAAAGTTAGCCGCTCAAGTCAATGCCGAAGCTAAACGTAATGAGCTTGTGGCATTAAGCGTTGAAAACCAACGAATTCAATCGGATGCGGATGCTTACGCTATTGAGGTGAAAATGCGTGCTTATCGAGAACTGCCTGTCGAGAATTTAAAAGCGATGGCATTGGCAAAAATGGCACCGGAGCAGTTAATGGCTATGGCGTTTGAATCATTAGCGCTAAATGCAGGGAAAATTGGTGAGTTGAATATATCCCCCGATCTCTTTAGCCAAATATTTAAAAAAGGAGCTAAAGCATGAAAAGAGGAGAGGATGTCCGTTTTGTTTTGATTATGCGTAAAACGCGGTTACAGGCACTGATTGAACGTTTTAATACTTGGCCACAAGCCAAATTTTATTTAGAGCATAATCATGTTGAGGTAAACGATTATCTTGAAGAGCACGATCACTATCAAAAACAATTAGTACAAGCAGAGGCGGTTCTGAAATCAATGGGGCGATTTCAATTGTTAGAACGTTCTTTACTGCCTAGCTACCAATTTACGGCTCGTGATATTGTGATTGTGATAGGACAAGACGGCCTAGTGGCAAATACATTGAAATATTTAAATGGTCAGCCTGTTATCGCAATTAATCCTGATCCTGCAAGATGGGATGGCAAATTATTACCTTTTGAAATAGGCCAACTGCGTGAAGTCGTTTTGAATACGTTAAAGGAAAAGATGCCAAGTAGAACGGTGACTTTTGCTCAGGCGACAACTAATGATGGGCAAACATTACTTGCGGTTAATGATCTATTTATTGGCCCTAAAACCCACACATCGGCACGCTATATTATGAGATGGAATGGGGAACAAGAATTTCAATCCTCCTCGGGGATCATTATTTCAACAGGCTTAGGGTCGACAGGGTGGTTTCAATCGATTTTAGCGGGTGCTCAAGCCGTTATGGGGGTAGCTCATCACCCGTTGTCACAAGGATTTTCTTGGCAAGAAAGGCGACTTCAATTTAGTGTTAGGGAGCCTTTTCCTAGTAAGACAACAGGAACTTCATTTGTTTTCGGTGCGATTGAGGAGAATTCACCGCTGCAACTTGAATCATTGATGCCGGAAAATGGCGTGATTTTTTCCGATGGCATTGAAGATGATTATTTAAATTTTAATGCAGGTTGCATCGCTTCTATTAGCGTTGCGGATGTACAAGGGCAATTGATTGGTTAAATGATAAAATTTAGGCGATGTAAAATAAAATCCCAGTCGTGTGCAATTAATGCAAAGACTGGGATTTTTGTTATTTATCTGAACTTGTTTTTGACCTGCGGCCTCGTGATATGGCTATCAGCATAAATATGATAACAACGCCCCACATTGGCCAATTACTCCAGCGTGCATAAGGTGTTAACCCCGTTGTTGGGGTAATAGATGCAGATAGTGTAGCAGCGGTAAATTGAGGCAACTTAGCTTGGACGGTACCATCTGCTCGAATAATTGCGGTGACGCCATTATTGGTAGCTCTAAGTAGTGGGCGACCAAGCTCCAGCGCTCTCATGCGCGCCATTTGGAAATGTTGCCATGGCCCAATCGACTTACCAAACCACGCATCGTTAGAAATGGTTAAGAGGTAATCGCTATTAGGTTGGAAATTATCGCGAACCTGTGTTCCAAGGATAATTTCATAGCAGATGGCGGCTGTTAGATGCATGTTGCCTACAGCAAGCTGAGCTTGTTGATAATCGCCCCGGCTAAATCCTGACATTGGTAAATTAAATAATGGTGCGATAGGGCGTAAAATATCCTCTAGCGGTACAAACTCACCAAAAGGCACTAAATGGTGCTTGTTATAGCGATTTTTTGATGGGTACAGATAGGGAGTTGTATCCCCTAATACAATGATGGTGTTATAAAACTGATAGTCACCGTCAATAGGACGGGCATCAACAATACCCGTGATCAGTTTGGTCTGGGATTCAGCTAATATTTTGTCCAGTGATTTTAGCCATGCTTGGTTATCTAATTCGACTGACGGCACTGCGGATTCAGGCCAAACAATTAAGGAAGCTTTGCCAATATAAGGGCTAGAAAGCTTAATATAAGTATCTTTGATTTTTTGTAAGTAGCTTGTTTCCCACTTCATGGATTGGGGAATATTGCCTTGTACAAGCGCCACTTCCGTAGTTTTTGACTCCAGAGGGGTATACCACTGATAGCTCTTGATGATTAAAGGAGCGAAAAGTAGTACGGCAGCGGCGACTAACGGCGTAATACGGCGACGTACCAACGCAAGCACGAGTAACCCACTAATACTAAATAATATTAGAGTTATCAGTTCTACACCAAAGATGGGGGCAAGGCCTTTCATTGGGCCATCAATTTGGCTGTAACCGAATTGAAGCCATGGGAAGCCTGTAAGAACCCAACCTCGTAAAAACTCGGTGAGCTGCCAAATGGCTGGAGCGGCAAAGACTAATCGCCATATTGTTGATTGGGGAAAGAATTTGCTGAGTAGATAACCAAATAACCCAGTGTAGAGGGAAAGGTAAGCTGCAAGCAGGATCACCAATAGGACATTAACAACCTCTGGCATTCCACCAAAGTCAGCAATGCTGACATACACCCAATTAACGCCCGAGCCAAATAGCCCAAAGCCCCATGCAAAAGCAATCGAAAAAGCTTGTTTAGGGGAGCGTTGTAGGGTCAGTAGTTGGAGAAATAGGATGGAAAGGAGAGCTGCAGGCCAGAGGTCAAATGGCGAAAAAGCCAGTGTACCACTGGCTCCGAAAATGAAAGCCAGTAGTAGTCTTAACCACTGACTTTGATAGTATGACGTTAAGTTCATTAACTCTTTTCTTCATCTAAGTTTGGTGCAGGCGCGCCATCTGGAATTTTTACGTGAAGTAAAATAATTCGGCGGCTATCCGACATGGCAACTTTAAATTGATAGCCATCTATAGTGATGGATTCACCTCGAGAGGGTAGATGACCAAAGGCTTGCATAACAAGGCCACCGACAGTATCCACTTCTTCGTCGCTAAAGTGAGTCTCAAACGCATCATTGAAGTCTTCAATTTGGGTTAAGGCTCTAACTGAGTAGGAGTGCTGACTTAGCTGACGAATATCGACATCATCTTCATCATCGTACTCATCTTCAATTTCGCCAACAATAAGCTCTAAAATATCTTCAATGGTAACAAGACCAGAGACACCGCCAAACTCATCAATGACAATAGCCATATGATAGCGTAGTGAACGGAACTCTTTTAACAACCGGTCGACCCGTTTGCTTTCAGGTACAACAACCGCTTGGCGCAACACTTTATCAATACTGAATGGCTCAGCGTCTGTACGCATAAATGGCAGCAAATCTTTTGCCATTAGTAGCCCTTCAATATGATCTTTATCTTCGCTGATGACAGGGAAACGTGAGTGTGCGGATTCGATAATAACATCAAGGCACTCATCCAGAGTTTGATTACGTTTTAAGGTTACAATCTGGGAGCGCGGGATCATAATGTCACGTACCCGCTGATCGGCAATATCCATGACGCCTTCTAACATGTCACGGGTATCAGGATCGATAAGGTCGTTCTGCTCGGAATCACGGATCAGCTCGACCAAGTCACCACGGTTTTTAGGTTCAGCGTGGAAGAGTTGGTTTAATAGTGCAAAGAACCCTTTCTTAGGACCAGGGTTGTCACTACTCGAAGAGTTATCGTCGCTCATGGCGTTTTATTAATTATTCCTCAATTGATGATAATGGTTAATTTAGCTAAATAAGTCAATTGCTTAGGTTTTTAACTCTGCCAAATATATATTCAACGGCGTGAGATAACTATGGTATTTACTCCCAAAAAACGCGATTAGACTTATTCAGCTAATATTTAACATAAAAATAGACCGTGGGTCATTCTTTTTCTGCAAGATAAGGATCAGCATAGCCCAATTCAGCTAAAATTTCCGTTTCTAGGCTCTCCATTTCTTCTGCTTCATCGTCTTCGATATGATCATAACCAAGCAGATGCAGACAGCCATGTACAACCATGTGCGCCCAATGCTCCTCGGCACTTTTTTGCTGTTCGATGGCTTCCTGTTCAACCACTTGACGACAAATAATCAGATCGCCAAGTAGAGGTAATTCTACCTCTGGTGGCGCTTCAAAAGGAAAAGATAACACATTTGTTGGTTTATCTTTCCCCCGATAAGTCAGGTTTAAATGGTGACTTTCTTCTTCATCAACGATGCGGATTGTCACTTCACTTTGTGGTTGAAACTTAGGGAGTACGGCTTCTAACCAACGTTGAAACAGTGCTTCATCAGGTAGCCCTGTTGTTTCTTCGCAAGCGAGCTGTAAATCAAGAATGACTTCACTCATTTAATTATTTCCTGCTTTTCTAACGCTTTTTGCTGTTCTTTTTCTTCTCTAATTTGTTGACGGCGTTTGTTGTCTTGTTCTTCCCATTTTTCATAGGCAATAACAACTTTTGCGACAACAGGGTGACGAACAACGTCTTCGCTGTGGAAGAAATTAAAGCTAAGTTCATCAACATCAGAAAGCACTTCAATGGCATGACGTAAGCCTGATTTATTACCGCGAGGCAAGTCGACCTGAGTAATATCCCCCGTGATGACGGCTTTTGAATTAAAACCGATACGGGTCAGGAACATTTTCATCTGCTCAATGGTGGTGTTCTGGCTTTCATCTAAAATAATGAAAGCATCATTGAGGGTGCGACCGCGCATATAAGCCAGTGGTGCTACCTCAATAACATTACGTTCAATCAGTTTTTCAACTTTTTCGAACCCTAGCATTTCAAATAATGCGTCATACAGTGGGCGCAAATAAGGATCTACTTTTTGACTGAGGTCACCGGGTAAAAAGCCAAGTTTTTCCCCCGCTTCAACAGCAGGGCGAGTCAGCAAAATACGCCGTACTTCTTGGCGCTCTAAAGCATCTACGGCGGCTGCAACGGCAAGGTATGTTTTACCTGTACCCGCGGGGCCAATGCCAAACGTAATATCGTGATCTAAAATATTCGCTATATATTGCGCTTGGTTTGGTGTGCGAGGCTTGATAACACCACGTTTGGTCTTGATATTAACGGCTTTACCATAATCTGGAATACTATCGGCAGCCTGCTCTAGTACGCGGCTTTCGGAGATAGCAAGGTGGATTTGCTCAGGGTCAATATCGGGGATCACACCGCGTATTGGAGCGGTATCAACATACAATTGGCGTAAGATTTTACTGGCCGCTTGGATATTGAGTGGTTTGCCTGATAGCTTGAAACGGTTATCACGACGATTAATTTCAATCGCAAGTCTACGCTCAAGTTGCTTGATATTATCATCAAATGGCCCGCAAAGGCTCATTAAGCGTTGGTTATCTGCGGGCTCTAGAAAGATTTCTTGTGTTGCGATTTGCAACGGTTTTTTATCGGTCACTGAGTATCCTATCGTTAGGGTTGGTAACTACCAACACCAAGCTCATCTTCTTTACGAGTACGTGCGATGACAGAAGCGGGTGATTCGTGAACGCGCAAGCCCATTTGGTCTTCTGTGCGGATCACTTTACCGCGTAGTGAATTGGCATAAACGTCAACGATCTCTACATCAACAAACTTGCCAATCATATCAGGTGAACCTTCAAAGTTCACAACACGGTTGCTCTCTGTACGACCTGAAAGCTCCATAACGTTTTTACGTGAAGGGCCTTCGACTAAAATACGTTGTACCGTACCTAACATAGCACGGCTGTAGCTCATTGCTTGTTGGTTTATGCGCTGTTGAAGGAGATAGAGACGCTGTTTCTTCTCATCTTCGCTCACGTCATCGGGTAGATCAGCGGCTGGTGTACCTGGGCGTGGTGAGTAGATAAAGCTAAAGCTCATATCGAAGTTCACATCAGCGATCAGTTTCATGGTTTTTTCAAAATCATCATTGGTTTCACCAGGGAAGCCAACAATAAAGTCAGAGCTAATGAGAATATCCGGACGTGCTTTACGTAATTTACGGATGATAGCCTTGTATTCAAGCGCGGTGTGTGCGCGTTTCATTAATGTCAAAATACGATCTGAACCGCTTTGCACTGGCAAATGTAGGAAGCTAACTAGCTCAGGCGTATCTTCATAGACTTCAATGATGTCATCAGTAAATTCAATTGGATGGCTAGTCGTGAAACGAATTCTGTCGATACCATCAATCGCGGCAACCAAACGAATTAATTCAGCAAAAGTACAGATTTCACCATCAAATGTTGCGCCACGATAAGCGTTAACGTTTTGACCCAATAGGTTTACTTCACGTACACCCTGCGCCGCTAATTGAGCAATTTCAAACAGGATATCATCACAAGGACGGCTAACTTCTTCACCGCGTGTATAAGGAACAACGCAGAATGTGCAATATTTATTGCAGCCTTCCATGATGGAGACAAAAGCGGTAGGGCCTTCCGCGCGTGGTTCTGGCAGACGGTCAAATTTCTCAATTTCAGGGAAACTGATATCGATAACAGGGCTACGGCTTCCTTTAACCTGATTAATCATTTCAGGGAGACGGTGTAGCGTTTGTGGACCGAAAACAATATCGACGCTTGGTGCGCGCTGGCGGATAAAATCACCTTCTTGAGACGCAACACAGCCGCCGACACCAATAATGATATCAGGGTTGCTATCTTTGAACGATTTCCAGCGACCAAGCTGATGGAAAACTTTTTCCTGTGCTTTTTCACGGATTGAACACGTGTTCAGCAGCAGTAAATCTGCTTCTTCTGGAATCTCAGTGATCTGATAACCATGGGTGCTTTCTAATAATGAAGCCATTTTTGATGAGTCATACTCATTCATTTGGCAGCCCCATGTTTTAATATATAACTTTTTATTCGTCGACATGTCTATATCCGGTGTTTTCGAAGTGGCTTAGTATAATGGACTCCGAAACGCGTTGTATACCCGTTATACTTTGAGCATAGAGCCTTTATGCGTAGTTGCTCGAAATATAATGGATATAAATCCAAAGTCCTGTCCCGTTTTGGGAAGGCGCACGCATTTTTGATCATAAACATCACTCTATGATATGAAAAATGCCAAAATAGCCTGAGTTAGTACCCAAAGGCTATGTAATACCCGGTCTCAAAGACAGGTTATCGCCTATTTTTTTCAAGATTAACCTGTATTGTATTCATTTGCAGCATCAGTGACCAGAGTCTCTGAAAGAGATATTCCCTGTCAGCGTAACAATTTTTCGGTACACTACGTAAATCAAATAGTTAATAGTAGCTAATGTAATGAATAAATTAACAGAATATTATGATGTTGTCGTCGTTGGTGCGGGTATGACTGGTGCCGCCGCGGCTCTTGGGTTTGCTCAAGAAGGGATGCGTGTTGCATTACTGGAAAAAGCAGAGCCAACCGCTTTTGACGCCAATAGTGCTCCTGATGTCCGTATTTCTGCCATTAGCCGTTCCTCTGTCGATTTACTTAAACAGTTAGGTGCTTGGCAACATGTTGAAGCAATGCGCAGTGCGCCTTATCGACAACTTGAAACATGGGAAGAAGAAGGGAGCAACGTTGTTTTTGACGCCCATGATTTAGGGTTGCCTGAACTTGGTTTTATGGTAGAAAACCGAATATTGCAGCTGGCTCTGTGGCAGGAGTGTGAAAAATACGCCAATCTTGAACGTATTTGCCCCGCTCAATTACTGTATCTTTATCAACCTAAAGGCCAAAAAGAGTGGGTAGTCTCTCTGGATGATGGGCGTGAGCTACAAGCGAAATTAGTCATCGGTGCGGATGGAGCAAACTCCCAAGTACGTAAATTAGCAGGAATTGGCAGCCGTGGTTGGCAATATCGCCAGTCTTGCATGTTGGTCACCGTCCAAACAGCAGGGCCGCAGCAAGATAAGACATGGCAGCAATTTTTCCCGTCAGGCCCTCGGGCATTTTTACCGCTTTATGATCATTGGGCCTCGCTGGTGTGGTATGACAGCCCAGCCAAAATCCGCCGATTACAATCAATGTCGATGGAGCAACTGACTGGGGCGATTACGGAAGCTTTTCCTGAACGTTTAGGGAAAGTCACCGCATATGCTTCCGGCGCATTTCCGTTGACACGCCACCATGCGAATCGTTATGTGATTGGGGGGCTTGCGTTGGTTGGCGACGCCGCACATACCATAAACCCACTGGCAGGACAGGGGGTTAACCTAGGCTATCGAGATGTTGATGTTTTGCTGAAAGTGGTTACACAGGCAAAAGAGTACCTTGAACCTTGGTCTTCCGCAGAGGTATTAAAACGCTATCAACGTCGACGCTTGCCAGATAACTTAGTCATGCAAGCGGGGATGGATGCATTTTATATGGCATTTAGTGAAACGCTACCCGGCTTGAAAATGTTAAGAAACCTTGGTCTTATGGCTGCTCAACGTGCCGGTGAAGCGAAGAAAATCGCATTAAAATACGCATTAGGATTATAAATTTCATCCTAAATAACCTAAGTTGCGGATAGAAATTGCATTAATGCCCAAGTTGCGATTAGAAAGTTTGACGAGAACCTCAATAATCGCAAGAACTTGGGCAATGATTAATGTTGAAAAAATACACACCGACTCAAAGTCGTATGGATGATTACAGCGCAGATGATATGCGCTGTAATGACTTGAGCGGTAACCAACTTATTTGCAGTTAACAAATACGCTGTTTATTTTTTGCTAATATCCACCGGTTTTGGTTGGTCAGCTACAACATCAAAATTTTCTTCAGTAATAATTGAATCAATGCTTTCGCCTTTTGCGGCAAACGCATTGGCTAATTTTTCAGTATCTAACTCTTTTTCCCAACGGGCAACGACGATACAAGCACAAGCATTACCCACTAAGTTAGTTAGTGCACGACACTCAGACATGAAACGGTCGATACCTAGAATCAAAGCCATGCCTGCAACAGGAATGCTTGGCACCACCATTAGAGTCGCTGCCAAGGTAATAAAGCCAGCGCCTGTCACACCTGCTGCGCCTTTAGAACTGATCATTGCAACCAGTAACAGTGAGATTTGTTCCCAAATAGTCAGATCAATATTTGTCGCTTGAGCAATAAACAGTGCGGCCATGGTCATGTAGATGTTGGTTCCATCAAGGTTAAATGAGTAACCTGTTGGGATAACCAAGCCAACTACGGATTTTTCACATCCTGCATGTTCCATTTTTCTCATTAAGCTAGGCAATGCGGCTTCAGACGATGAGGTACCTAATACTAGCCATAGTTCATCTTTAATGTATTTGATCAGTTGAATGATCGAAAAGCCATTATATTTAGCGACAGCACCAAGCACTATCAAAACGAACAGTAATGATGTGATATAGAAGGTCATAATCAGCATCATTAAGTTGCCGATTGAAGAAATACCGTACTTACCTATAGTAAATGCCATGGCTCCGAATGCACCAATAGGAGCAAGTTTCATCAGCATGGCAACCATCTTAAAGACAGGCTCTGAGAAGTTTTGCAGTAATTTAACGATAGGCTCGCCATGCTTACCCGTTGCAGCAAGAGCCAGACCAAAAATGACGGCAATAAACAGTACTTGCAGAATATTACCGTTAACGAGCGGGCTAATAACGGTATCAGGAATGATATTCATTAAAAAGCCAACAATAGAGGATTCATGGGCTTTTTCTACATATCCTGCCACTTTACTGCTATCGAGTGTTGCTGGGTCAATGTTAAGCCCCGCACCGGGACGAATGATATTCGCGACAATTAGGCCGATAATCAGTGCGATAGTCGAGAAAGTGATGAAATAAAGCATCGCTTTCCCTGCAACGCTACCAACCGCCTTCATATTGCTCATACCGGCTATACCAGTAACAACGGTTAAGAAAATAACAGGTGCGATGATCATCTTAACAATTTTAATGAAAGCATCACCGAGTGGTTTTAAGGATTCTCCAATATCAGGGAAAAAGTGACCAAGTGCGATACCAAATAAAATGGCAACAATAACTTGGACATAAAGGATCTTATAGAGTGGTTGTTTTATAATGTTTTGCATAAATCTTCTCTGTAAAATATTGCATCACTGCAAATTATAATTATTAGGATTTGAGAACGTTTTTATTTTGGGAATGATAGGTTGGATGAAATTTGAGTCATGGCAGAAGGCAGAGTGCTCCTGACGCCATTAACCGAGTCTAACCAAAATTCACGCGGAGATTATCACTATTATTAGTTACGATAAAATGATTAAAGTCACATATTCGATAATGAAGTTATCTAAAGGTAAATAAAATTAACTAAGTGTTACTTTTCGAAGCTAAATGATAAGTGTAGATAACTATTCGAAAGTCAAAAATAGAGAAGTAAGATGAGATGATACAAAGAGGTCAAACAGGGAGTAGCAAGCGTCCAGAGCAGGCGTAGCCTAATCTTGAGATACTTTTCTGTACTGATAAGCGGAAAAGAGAAAAGACATCCATTTAGGCCATTCGGCTCGTTATTCTTTGTAGTTATTAGTTATAACAAAAAGTTCAATTCACTGAATAAAGCCATCGTCTATAAGGTCATCATAAACATAGCTTATCCAGTGAATTGAATACGTGATTATAGCAGCTCAACAATACCTTTTTGACCGTCGACTTTAACACGCTGACCATTTTTAAGCGTATTCATCACACGACGGATACCCATAACCGCCGGTAATCCTAATTCGCGAGCGGTTACTGCGCCGTGAGAAAGCGGGCCACCACTTTCGGTGATAACGCCACTTGCTCGATAAAAAAGTGCTGTCCATGCAGGATTGGTGGTACGAGCAACCAAAATCGCGCCTTGAGGGAATTGGGCAAAATCTTCAGGCCCATGAACTAAAAAGACTTCACCTTCAACGGTGCCAGCGCTGCCAGCTAACCCTTTTAGGGATGACCCATCGTCTTCGGTTTCTTCTGATATTTCGCCATAAACCCATTGCGGTGTTGTACTTCTAGCCTGTTCATAGCCTGCTTTGTTGCTGCTTATATGTTGGCGTAATTCGCTAAATGCTTGAGTAGTTTCAGCGTTAATAGCGTCTGCTAACTGCTGTTCTTTCGCAAAATAGATATCCGAGGCTTGATCAATGACACCGCGGATCACCAAGCGCTCACCTAGGGCATGTAAGCCCCGGCGCATAGGTAAAGCCAGGCGAGTGGTTTGGTAATGCTCTAAATCATCTAATGCAGTGTATACCCGCGCCAACCTAATTAACTCTTGCATAAAATAACGCAACTCTTCTGGCGTTTGCGAGATGATCTCAAATTCGGTTTTTGACTGAGCAATTTTTTTACTTAACGCATCGCTGGTTTGTCCATCATTTTCTAAATCCGCCATTGCGCTTATTTGTGTAAGAACAATATGAGGGGCATCTAGCCATGTAGGGTGGTAGGCATCAAAGTCCATTTCACGATGACCATGGTTAGTTAAAAATGCGGTAAATTCAGTGAAAAAGTCGGGATGCGCTTGCTTCAATGTATCCATAATTGAATCTGCATCGATAGCTTTTAATAGCGCAAATAATTTCGCATCATGGCGAACAAGGCGTGATAAGCTCCATAATTCGTTATTCACTTGCCCTGTTTTGGTCTCTGACATTGCAATTAGACTATCAAGTGTCTTATGAGCTAACTGTTCATCCCCTTGATAAAGCATTTTCAGTAAGGCGATTAAGGCTGCGTATAATGAGCGTTGAGTAAGTGAAATCGCAATGTTCGGTAAAAAGTAATCAGAGCCTAATTTATTGATCCTTTGTATGTAATCCCACAGTTCACTCAATTTTTTCTCTTGGAGAGGCTCTTGGTTAAGGGCGCCAATTCCAATCAAATATCGGTCGAGGTCTCGCATCCAAGTAATAGGTAGCTCTTGTACCCATGCAAATTTACGGGCAATTTCAGGCAATGAAGATAAGAGAGTGGGTAAATCATTCATCATTGATGTAGGAAGACGGTTATGGTAAAGCGCAACGGCGTTTTGGTTACCATAAATATAATAATCTTTCATCGTGAACCATTTACCATTAAAGGAAGGTAGCCCCATTAAATTTAAACTGTAGTTCAAAGAGGCATGGAAACCCGCCTCACACATATCCCATGTCAAAGGTGTGATTGGATTAGGGAAACGTTCTGCCGACTCGTCGCGTGTCCAAATTGGGGCAATTTGAGTCACATTACGTGATTGTAATAACCATAATTGTTGGTCATGAAATGCCCACTCAATATCTTGAGGGAACTGAAAATATTGCTCTGCACGAATGGCGAGCTCGGCGACTGCTTGGCACTGTTCAGAAGTTAGTGTTGTTTGATTTTTGGCAGGGCTCACTAAAGGGAGTATGTCCGTTCCCTTATCGGTCATAACAATTGCACGCTGCTTCTCGGCGATTTCTTGGTGAACGATTTGCAAGGAATCGCGATCAACTTGGTATTCATCAATAGGCTCTTCACCACCAACAACGGTTTCTCCTAATCCAAAGGCAGCGTTAATCAGTACAGATGATAAATTACCCCGTACAGGATCAATTGAGAAGGCAACCCCGGCGGCTTCATTTTCACGTACGTCTACCATACGCTGTAATACAACCGCCATCGCGGCATGTTGATGGGGTAACTGTAAATGTTGTCGATAAAGCATGACATGGGTATGCCAAAGGGAAGCATAGCATTGGCGGATCGCATCATGAAGCGACGGGAGATCGCGTACGCCTAAAATAGTATCGTGTTGGCCTGCAAATGCGGCTCCTGGCATATCCTCTAGTGTCCCTGAAGAGCGCACAGCCAGAGGAACATGAGTTAATTGACTATCATGTAAGCGGGTTGATAACAGGGTGGTCAGGCTATCAGGCAATGGCGCCGAGAGTATGAGTTGTCGGATAGATTCGCTGGCATTTTGTTCATTGTCAGGGTGTTGAGCAAGGAGTGAACTAATTTGTCCAAATAAAGGGGAAATGAATTGCTTGTAGGCTTCGCAAGAGAGGATTAAGCCGTCAGGAACAGGGAGGGCTTGGATTGTTTTTGCCAAACTAGCCCCTTTACCACCACTGATAGCAATATCTGCCGCTTGAGTATCATTTAGACTATAGATGAGTTCCATTTTCCACCTTCTTTTTCTTAAATAGGAAATGCAGTACAAGTAATGCCAACAAAGCACCAACAATGACGTCGATACCGTAGTGGTAGTGAAGATAAACCGTTGCAACAATGAGACCTGCTGCTAAAGGGGTTAGGCACCATGCGATTTTTCGGTAGCCTGTTTTGAATAAAAAACCAACGATATACAGGGTGATCCCTGTGTGTAAGCTTGGGAAAACATCCATTCCAGTGATCCCTTTTTCCACCATACCCGTCAGAAAAAGGGTCATTGCACCATTGTGGACAGGGTAAGTAAATAATGTTGGGAAAGCACCGTATGGCCCGACAGCAGGCAAAATGAAATAGCCAATAAATCCAAAAAAATACATCAACATTAAGCCCAAAAAGTAATGCTCAGAGGTGTTTTTTTTGCGTTGTAAAAAGAAAAATAGAGCACTACCAATAACTAAAAAGTAAAAGCTGAAATAACAAAAAGCAATTAACTCACTGAACCATGGGGCTTGAAGAGCGATCATATGCTCTGGAAGGCTTTTATTAAGCCAAAGATAACTGTCTATGGTGTATAAGAGATGATCCGCGCTCCATGAATAAAAATGAATTCGAATGGCTTTAAACAGTGGGAAGATGGACCAGCAAGCGATAAGTTGTAATAAACCTACCCAATAGAAACGCGGGGATTGCCATTTGGGAAGTTTGCTACAGGCGACTAATAGGATCCAAAAGATGCCGCCAGTGAGTACCGATGGCCAAAGAGTCTCTGTCAGATCTGAGCCAAAAACCCCAATGCACCCTAAAAGCCAGATAATAAATAATTGAATGGCAAATAGCCGATTAAATAAATGTAGATAGTGTGTTTTTAGCATGGAGCAGAGCCTTTGTATTGAATAATTTTATAACCAATAAAGGCACTGATAAAACTCGGAATAAGTACCGTAGGCCAGATGAAAGTAAAACAAGCAAGTAAGGGTAACCAAACTAAACTGGCTAATCCTCCTCCTAATATTTTAAAAAAAGTGATGGTGTTACGTGCATCGGCATAAGTCGCTGCAAACCGAGAGGCCAGTAAAATAGGAATAAAGATAAACATTAAAAAGAAGCCAAGCCAACGCCAAGTTGTACTGTGAGTTGAGGGGCGAGCGTCGGGAAGTAATTGGGGTGTTGGGTTGTGTTGGTAACGTAAAAATGCCTCTGCATAGGAATCGCCTTGCATGAAAGCGTGGCTAGCATACTGTTCAGCGTGTTTAAAGGTTTCTTCATCAGGGCAATTAACGGAAACATCATCCAGAGATTGTGAGATTTGAGTATGGATGCGTTTTTCCCATTCGCGATCGGACTCTTCATTTTCTTGGGCAGTAATCTGGATTGGTTTGCCAACATAGATTTCGGCATGACTCGCAAAGCGGTCGGGCATGGCATAAAACAGCCCTAATGGCACGATATTAAATTCAATCTGTTGAGAGAGTAAAGTGCGAATGATCCGTGCTGCACCACGTTGATAAGGCAATGGTCGGTGGCCCCATTCACTACTTCCCTCTGGGAAGAGAAACAGTGAGCCTCCTGCTTTGAGATGCTCAACACCCGCATCAACTGGGTTTTCGAAGCTGCTTGCACTGATCCCTAAACGTTCTTTATCTTTTTTGCGTACGACGGGAATACCCGTGAAATAAAGGCGCATGATAAAGCTATTGAGCAGTTGGATGGATGCGAGTGCTTGCCCCAGTGGAGAGACTTTTAAGGTTAAATAGCCATCAAAGGCACTGTTGCGATGACTACACAAAAAGAGAGTTGGTTTATTAGTTTGCTGTAGTGGCACATGACCGACAAGGGAACAATTTGGGTAGTATATGCGACGAATAGTTGATGAAACTATGCGGTAATAAAGGGGCAATGGCTTCCCTGCAAGAACTAAAGGTACTTCTTTATTTTGACCCATGAGACTTTTTTACCTTTGTGTATACCTGAAAAACACACATAAAATTCGAATAATAAATCTTGCCAGTGTCACATTAAATTGCGACATCATAAGTGTTTAGCTGTTTATCATTATGTATGTTTATCTACGGATAAAGTTATATATGAGCTCACTTAATACATATTTGAGATAAGTCCGAACGGAAAGCCATCTTAATCAGCACGCTTTTTGATTTAATGTCGCAATATCAAAAGCGAGCGTGCGTAAATTAGGAATATGTCCAACTAATCCTCGGTGAGTACGAGCTTGATTAATAAACACATAATTTTCACCTAATGGCGGTGTTTCTGTTTCACATAAAATGGGGTGCTCCCATCCTTTAAGTAAACCATCGATCGGAAGGTGGTCATCGCCTTTGGTGAGCGCCTGTTCAACTAAATTAGGGTAGTGCTTTTGTATCGCTTTTGCGTTCAAAAATAGTTGCCCTTGGTCATAGACGGCGCATTTGACTGTTTGATGGTTATCACTCAAAAACCAGGTTTGAGAAACTGACTGTTCGGCGGCATGGCGTATAGACACACATTGACTAAAGGCTTTTGCACTCATTAGGTTATTTGCTAGCTCTTCACGTAGGTGTTCCGTGGAGGCAGAGATATTGGCTGTGGGTGAGCGATAAGGGCCGAGAGAGAAGCTTTTCCAGCATTCTTCATCATAAATATCAAATTCTTCGACTAGATTACCTTTTTTATCTATGACTTGAGGAGAGCTAGGAAGCAGCTGGTAGGCACTAGGGCAACTGGCAATATCATCAGCAGAAAACCCATGAAAGAGTTTCCCTGCTGGGTAATACCCCGATTGAATCAAGGCTAAAGATTGAAATGTTCCAACCCAAGGAGGACCAAAAGCATACCATTTAGCAATGCTGTCGCGATTTTTTTGTGTTGCCGATTGTTGTAGATAGTAGCGGATCGCACAGTTTGATGATGAATGAGCAATCAGTAATATTTTTTGCTGCTCCCCATAACGTTGTTTTACTTGATGGATTTTGGCGTCAAGTTGAGCGGCTAAATGGCGGTGATCTGCGCGCCAATCATATGCAAGGAAAAATAGGTCAATACCATCGCGATAGCCTAATGCTTTTTCTAAGAGCTGCTTTAACGGTGCGGTGATTAAATTCTCGATTAAACCAGGAATAACTGAGAAGCTGTGTAGTTGTTGGACACCAATATGAGCAGCGGAGTCCGTATATTGATAATGGTTCTGTCGAATTAAGCTACGATAGTCTCCCCAAATTAAGGTTTTTTTTTGCCTATCGTATAACTGACTTCCTAAAATACCTGGTAGGTAAATAATGGGCAAATTCAGTGTATGGTTAATTAATCCAGCATGACGCAGTTGTTTTGCAATGGCTGCTATCTTAATCGCGTAATAAGCCCGATTTAACGGCATAATTCACATCTCTTATTGAAAACATGAAAATGAGAAAAGTGCTAATTAGAATGAGAGTAAAATAAAAGTTAATTGCACTTTTCCAGATTGTAATATTCGTTTTTCTCTTCTACTTGTTCGTTTACCTATGCGCGAAACTGGATTGGTATCACTAAGAAGTTGTAGAGCTGCTCGGGCATACCGTTCGAGCAATTTGAAATATCTTTTATAATATACTTTTTTCAGGTGTGATAGATATTTTGTGTCATTTCAGTAAACACATTAAAAAGGAATGATGCATGGCACAATCTTTCATTTTCGGTAAAATCCTAAAAGTATTTTAAGAGGATAGTATTTTGACTTCATTGATTAAATAACGCAATGACGCCACATTATCTGCGGAACCCGTCGAACAACAAGCCTAGTGAAGCTCATATGGGGAATGTTGGAGTAAAGACCTCATGTGACATAAGGCTGCTTTCGAGTCTCAACAAGTGAGAAAGCACCAAACTAAGATATTGAATAAAATTGACTACGAGCACACTTCTTTTATTTTCAGCACAAGCCATTCAAATAGTTACTGAAAAATTGAGAATACTGATCGGCTCTTTTTTATCTTTAATGTATTACTGTGAAATATTGTCAAATGTAATACCGTAAATGTTAATCTTCTTTGTTATTAAAAAATAGGAGTGTGAAGGATAGTGTTAAGCTCATTGTTTTTTTACTCGTAAAAAAGAGCTATGATAATTACTTGGAAGTAAAAAATTAATAATATGCAGAGGGATTATGAAAAAGAAAATATTAGTTTCGATATTAAGCCTTTTATTAATATCAGTTACGGGGTGTAATGATTCTAATGAAAGCTCAAATACCACTCCATCTCAGAAAAATAAAGCAGAACAATCTGAGTCAAAACAGAAAAACACTAACTTCAATGAAGCTAAATTGGCCCAAAAGATTGAAAAAGGTAATTTATGGACATATGCCATTGAGGAGGAATTTGGCAATATAATAAGGAAAAAAACATCAGTGATATCAGGTGGTTTAAATCCTAATATTTTAAATAATACAAAAAGTGTATTAGATTCATTCAGTTCTGATAAAAATATGACACTTAACCTTCCGGCTTTTAAAGCAATTGATAACAAAACGGATCTAAAAAATAGGGCAGAAATAAGTGGAAGCTTACTGTCATTGGACATTACTTTTTCAATGCATTTCAATAATTCAGAACTAAATAATATCAAAGAAGCATTTGATTATATGGCGACGCTTTCCCCAGAGATCCCTGAATTAGACGCTGCAGGTATTGCTTATGGTAAAAGTTATGTTGATTTATATGAAAAAATGATAAAATTAGGTGATTATGCCATTATCAAAAAAACATATCGTTTAGATGATTATGCGCAAATGCAAGTGTTATACGACGATGCTAAAAAAGCCTACATCAAACTTATTGATGAAAAAGAAAAATTAGAAAATGCATATGAAAATTATTATCAAGATATGCATGTTGAAGAGCTTAAATTAGTGAAGGAAAAAGGCTTAGAACCTATCCCAATAGGATTTTATTCCAGACAATGATGGCACAGGCAAGATGCAGCATTGCCTCATAATTCTCGACCTTCTTCTCCCAACGAGTCAGGACACGACGGTAGCGATTCATCCAACTGTGTGTTCTCTCTACAACCCAGCGGTGGGCCTTAAAATCCGTGTTTTTGATGGCTTCTGATTCATCCTTCCGTGACTGGATATGAGGTTCATAGCGACGACTTTTCAGATACGCTCCCAACCATTCCGCTTCATACCCTTTGTCCATGCACAACCGGAGCCTCTTGCCCGGTCTGCCCGTCTGGAGGGCATCGAGCGTATCCGCAACCAGCTTTATGTCGTGCGTATTTGCTCCAGCGACAACCAGTGCAAGCGGAAGCCCGTTCCCGTCAGTCATCAGACTGCGCTTTACGCCCCGTTTCCCTCGGTCTGTTGGGTTCTTGCCTGTTTTTTTGAGCCTGCCAGCGGTGATTTGGTCATACAACCATCCATCGACAGCCACGACCAGTCAATAGCGTCCAACTGTTCGCAAGCAAGCAACCCGTTTTGCCAGAAGCGTTCAAATACGCCAGCATCCCGCCACTCCTGAAATCGGCGATGAGCAGAGCTTGACGAGCATATACCGGTGGCATTTAGCGCATTCCACTGGCAACCCGTCCTGAGTACGAAGAAAATGGCGTTCATTGCAGCGCGATTATCAACCCGCTTGCGGTGCGTACCCAGCGGGTGTTGAGTTCTATGCTCCGGGATGAGAGGAGCCATTTTCTCCCAGAGTTCATCACTGATTTGCCACTTATTACCTACCATACGTTGCCCTCATAAATTATCATTATGTATTATCTGACAATTCCTTTTGGGATAGGTTCTTAATTATTCGTTTTCAAATTATGAACTCATTGGATCTACTGTCTAATACTATTGAGTCAATGGAGCCAGAGAAAATTGATTTGAAAGTACTTTCTGATGAAATTGCTAAAATTGAAGCTGAGTCAGTCGAGTTAGAAAAATTATTCGGCAATGAAGTGTTACTCAATAAAGAAAACATAAAAAGCTCAGATTATGCAGTTAAAGAATATTTAAGAAAATATCAACAAATTGTTATCGAATTAAAAGTGTTAGAGAAAAAAGCTAAGGAAGGCAAGAATGTGTCGAATGATATTGATACGATTTTTATAAACTATGAATCCTTGATAAAGGATTATAATTCATTAATAACAAAATAATAAATTTTTAATAGAAATGTTAATTGGGCTAACTCAGTTTTGAGCTAGCCCAACGAACTAAGTATTAATATCATCAGTGTTAATTCTTAACGGAAAATTATTAAGATAAATCAAAGGTCGTGAGATATCACAGGAGAAACAATTTTGTAATGAGTCAATGATTTCTCATTAAAAAGTGTCAATAATGCTACCTTGTTATTACCTGATAGGTATGCGGATAAAATATAGATATTTTTGTTTTCTGCGAAAAATGCTGACATACCAAAGGGAATGGCTACAGGGTTTTGCTGTTAGATGATTTCTCTCTGGTGTTTGATATACAGCAAAAGGCGTTAGAGTAAGTCAAAACTATTGTACCTAATAGTCTGGTGAATCAATGGCTCCCTAGTTAGCTTAGCTAGCCAATAAGCGCTGAGGGCTATCAAACAAAATTAAGCATCTTTTTGCTCTAAGAATAAGCGACTCAGCCGCGACTATCCGCGTGCGCCAAAGCAGTGGCAACAGAAGCCACAAGAAACGCTTTATACGCCCCATCCTATATAAAGTGAAAGAAGACAGCGGCGATGTGAAGAAAGCTGCTTAAACTGCTCTCGTTTCAAATTTAAAAGATAAGCAGCTCTACCTCTATGAAAGTGGAGTGGTAATTTATGGCTTTCTGTGGTGATTAAACGGCAAATTCTCGGGGTAAGCGACCTCTTTATTGCTCGTGTCGATGGGCTAATGGGCTTTCTTGAAGCATCAAATAGCCTCTATCCTCAAGCAAAGCACTATGCCGCTTAAAACACTACGATGTGTTTATGGTAGGTTTGAAACCTGTTTATTGAGCTAGATGAACAGGAGAATAAATCAGGCAATAAGATTTGGTTATAGGGATGACACTGTAATGGATACACTGTCTGATTATTTTTGTTTCTCTGAAAATATCTCAAGGTCATCTATACGATAGGTGCTGTTCATCGTTTTGCCGCTGACGAACACTAAGTGGGTATACGGAACGAAAATAGTATCTGAAATGGCTGTACATTGGTCTACTTAAGGCTCAGAAAAATAGATGATGCAAACCTGTAACTGAGCTTGAGTGATAAATGAAGTTGTCTCTTTTGAGAAAGTATAAGGGATACCCCAAAGGTATATTAGGTGAAAATTTTACTTTGAAGTGGAGTAGGGGGAGAGATGGCTGGGGTACCAGGATTCGAACCTGGGAATGCCAGGATCAAAACCTGGTGCCTTACCGCTTGGCGATACCCCAATATATCAGATTTTTTATCCCTAGTTAGGGATGGTGCGGGAGGCGAGACTTGAACTCGCACACCTTGCGGCGCCAGAACCTAAATCTGGTGCGTCTACCAATTTCGCCACTCCCGCAAAACATGGTGGCTATGACGGGATTCGAACCTGTGACCCCAACATTATGAGTGTTGTGCTCTAACCAGCTGAGCTACATAGCCATGTCATACAGTAAGACTGCTTTTTTAACTTCACTGCATGGGATTCAAGACAACCTACGAAGAGGAGAAGATGGCTGGGGTACCAGGATTCGAACCTGGGAATGCCAGGATCAAAACCTGGTGCCTTACCGCTTGGCGATACCCCATCCGAGGATGTCTTCTAAATTCGTTAATTTAAGATGGCTGGGGTACCAGGATTCGAACCTGGGAATGCCAGGATCAAAACCTGGTGCCTTACCGCTTGGCGATACCCCAATCTTAAATTCAATAACCGAGAAGGAAATGGTGCGGGAGGCGAGACTTGAACTCGCACACCTCGCGGCGCCAGAACCTAAATCTGGTGCGTCTACCAATTTCGCCACTCCCGCAAACATGGTGGCTATGACGGGATTCGAACCTGTGACCCCAACATTATGAGTGTTGTGCTCTAACCAGCTGAGCTACATAGCCATCTTTTTTGCATTACCTTCATCGGCGTTGCGGGGCGCATTATGCTAATTACAGCTAAGACAGTCAACTGCTTTTTTCACTATTTTTGTGAAAATGCGTCCGTTTGTTTGATGAATAATCATTTTGTCGATAAAGACAGCAAAAAACAAGTCATTCATCGAAAAAACTGTGACATGTCACATGAGAGTAATTGTATCCATCTTAATATGTTGGGATGCCAAACTAACAGTGAAATGGTGATCCAAAAGATCTATCAACGCACGATTTGCCTGTTTTTGGCGTTAAGGAAAAAGAATCTAATCCAGAGCAAAAACCAGAAATGGAGCAACAGTTTCTGGTTTTTGCTGGTGGGATTGTGAGATCAGTTATCAAGGAGTTTTTGGAGCAACTCCCCATTGAGCATAGCGCGTTTTGTTAAGGCGAAGGCGCCGATTGCTGAGGTATGCACTAATTGTGAGGTAACTACCGGTAAGTTTTCACGGAACTCTTTGAGTGTTTGGGTATCGATACAACTTTGGATAGCTGGCAGTAAGACTTGCTCGGCTTCCGTAATATCACCTGCAATAACCACCTTTTCAGGGTTAAACAGGTTGATTGCGATAGCAATGGCTTTACCGATTTGGCGGCCGACATGCTGTATCACCTCTGTCGCCAGAGGGTCATTTTTATTTGCAGCTTGGCAGATATGCTGTATAGAGCAACGTTCTAGTGTGAGTGAGCTAGTAAAACCTTGTTCTAGGCGCTGTTGAACACGGTTTTCAATAACTTGATTTGAGGCGATAGTTTCGAGGCAACCAAAATTACCGCAATGGCACAAATCACCTAGAGGGTCCACTTGGATATGACCGATTTCACCGAGGTTACCACGGTGATTTAGTAAGATTTCATTATCAATGACCAGTCCGGCACCTGCACCGCGGTGGATCCGAACAAGTAGCGAGTCTTTGCAATCTTTTGTGGCTCCAAAGTAGCTTTCTGCTAAGGCAAGGCTACGGATGTCGTGCCCAACATAGCAGGTAATTTTGAAATGAGCCTGCAAATTATCGATAAGGTGCCAGTTATCCACTTTAATGTGTGGCATATAGTGAACAATGCCGCTGTGTGGGCTAACGAGGCCGGGTAAAATGACTGAGATGGCTATAAGCTCTTTAAGACGGCGTTGATTGAGCGCAATAAAGTCTTCTATCGCTTCAATCAGTTTTTGCTCTACCGCTTGCTGAGAAGGCGCTGAGATTGGATAGTGGGCATCGACAAGTAGCTTGCCGCTTAAATCATAAAGGGCGATAGTGGCATCATAACGACCTAAGCGCACACCTATCGTATGAAAGTTTTTATGCTCTGATACGATAGATATGGCACGTCGCCCCCCTGTAGAGGCTTGCTGGTCGACTTCTTTAATGAGGCCGCGCTCAAGTAGCTGACGAGTAATTTTAGTGACACTTGCGGGGGCAAGTTGGCTCTGCTCTGCAATTTGGATGCGAGATATAGGACCATGTTGGTCAATGAGGCTATATACCACGGCACCGTTGAGTTGTTTTACCAGATCAATATTACCAATTTGCTTTAGCGAGTGACTATGGTTCATCAGCTATATACTCATTTTTTGTAGACTTCCTCTCCGTTGACATAGGTTGAAAGGATTTGGAAGTCGTGGTTAAACGCAGTTAAGTTCGCAACTTTACCCGGCGCGATAGACCCTAAGTGGGATTCGACGCCAATCGCTCTAGCGGGGTAAAGTGTTGCCATTCTTAATGTTTCATCTAATGCGATACCGACATGTTCTACCGTATTTTTAACTGCTTCAATCATGGTTAGTGACGATCCACTGAGGGTTCCGTTCTCATCAACACATAATCCATTCCGGTAGTATATGGTTTTGCCTGCAAAGATAAAATGATCCATTTCACCAGTTTGAGGATCAATACCAGCAGGCGCGGTAGCGTCCGTAACTAAAACTAATTTATCACCTTTCAACCGTTTACTGTTACGAATATTTGCCCATTGTACATGAAGACCATCTGCGATAATGCCAGCGTACACTTCTGGAGTATCATAAATTGCCCCTACTAAACCAGGTCCGCGACCTGAAATATATGGCATGGCATTAAAGAGATGGGTTGAGAAACGGATACCCGCTTTAAAGCCGAGGCGCGCTTCTTCGTAAGTTGAATTTGAATGGCCCGCAGAAACGATAATGCCAGCATTGGTCAATTGGCGAATATAAGACTCACCCACGATTTCCGGTGCTAAGGTGACCTTGGTAATCGCATCTGCATGAGCGGCTAAATAATCAATCATTTGCGCAGAAGGCTGACGAATGAATTCAGGATTATGCGTGCCTTTTTTCACGATGTTGATGTAAGGGCCTTCTAAGTGTAGGCCGAGCGCTTGATGACGATGTGTTTTTAAGTACTCCATCATCACTTCTACCCCATGCTTCATCAGTTCATCGGAACAGGTAATTAAGGTTGGTAGAAAACTTGTGCACCCAGAACGCTCATTGGCTTTTTGCATTATCTCCAGATGCTTCAATGTCACATTTTCTTTGTTATCATTGAATTGGACGCCACCACAGCCATTGACTTGTAAATCAATAAAGCCGGGAGAAAGAATAGCACCTTGTAAATCGTGCTGCTTGATATCAGAGGGAAGTTCATCTAATGGGCAGATATCTTTAATAAGAGCACCATCTATGATGACAGCATGGTTATCTAATCTTTCATGACCTGTATAAATAATACAATGGGTTAATGCGTACATGGTATTTGGCTCCTGACTTCTGGAGAGATAAAACATCGGGTCACCGACCTGCTTCAACAGGTCGGGTGATCGAATGATTATGAGTTAAACTTTTCGATAATGTCAGATTCTAGCTGCGTAAAATATTTGAGTGTTTTTACTTTTAGCTCAAGCGTTGCGGGTTCATCACAGACGATCAATGCTTTTTGGTGCATTTGCACACAACTGATAGTCCATAAATGATTAACTGAACCTTCAACCGCAGCTTGAACGGCGTTGGCTTTGTTGGCACCCGTTGCCAATACCATCAGCTCTTCCGCATCCATTAATGTTGCGACACCTACAGTAAGGGCAAACTTCGGTACTTGATTGACATCATTATCAAAGAAACGTGAGTTAGCGATGCGCGTCTCGGGGGTTAATGTTTTGATACGAGTACGAGAGCGTAATGATGAGCCGGGTTCATTAAAGGCAATATGACCATCATTACCGACACCACCCATAAATAGATTAATTTTGCCATAAGACTTAATTTTATCTTCGTAGCGTTGGCATTCAGCATCCACATCCGATGCGTTACCATTTAGCAAATTGATATTTTCTTTTTGAATATCAATATGGTTAAAGAAGTTTTCATGCATAAAAGTATGGTAACTTTGCGGATGATCTTCTGGGATACCCACATATTCGTCCATGTTGAACGTTACAACATGTTTAAAGCTCACTTTGCCTGCTTGATACAACGCGATAAGCGCTTTGTATGTCGCAAGCGGAGTTCCACCGGTCGGCAAACCTAAAACAAAAGGGCGCTCGGCTGTTGGGTTAAAAGCGTTGATTTTATCTGCAATATATTGTGCAGACCAAATCCCAACGTCGTGAGCAGTTTTTAGTGGGAGAAGCCTCATGATACTTTACCTCTAGTAACAGTCTGTTAATTCTATGAAATCTGAAAGATCGCCATACTCTTTATGGCTTAAGTTACATGACATTTGTTGCAAATCAGCGATTGTACTCAATCGCCAGCATGTAACTTTGCTATTTTGAGTTGCTATGCCCCTGACTTTTTATTAACTAACTATAGGAAATTTCAGGGAGTATCGATTCTCTATTAGCTATACAGCTAAATCCAGTAGATAAGTTATTTTTAATCATAAAATAAGTTTTCAATAATAGCCACTAATTTAGGTGGATAATGAAAATTATCATTGACATTTATCACAAATCGAACCTATTTATTTTGTATCGCGAAAAAATTCATCTAGACTATGAAATTGCTACACTCAGACACCTAAATTATTATTATGGTGTATGAACAATAAGATCCTGTGAATGGGGCAATAATAGGGCTTTAAAGGGGGAGTTCGTGAATATTCTTAGCTACTTACAGCGGATCGGCAGGGCATTGATGGTGCCTGTGGCTGTACTGCCAGCCGCCGCAATCCTTATGGGGATTGGATATTGGATTGACCCAGATGGGTGGGGCGCCAATAGTGCAATCGCAGCGTTACTTATTAAATCAGGCGCAGCTATTATTGATAATATGTCTGTGCTGTTTGCCATTGGTATTGCCTATGGTATGTCGAAAGATAAAGATGGTGCAGCGGCGCTGACAGGGTTTGTGGGGTTCTTAGTGGTGACAACGCTGTGTTCACCAGCTTCTTACTCCATGATTATGAATGTTCCGCTTGAAAACGTTCCTGCTGCCTTCAATAAGATTAATAACCAGTTTGTGGGTATTCTGGTCGGTGTGCTCTCGGCTGAGCTGTATAACCGTTATAGCGGGGTGGAATTACCTAAAGCGTTATCATTCTTTAGTGGACGTCGTCTGGTTCCAATCCTGACTTCTTTCTTAATGATTATCCTTGCTTTCATTCTAATGTACGTATGGCCAGTCGTTTATAATGCATTAGTCTCATTCGGTGAAAGTATCAAAGATTTAGGTTCAGTGGGCGCAGGTATCTATGCCTTCTTTAACCGTTTATTAATCCCAGTTGGTCTGCACCATGCCTTGAACTCTGTATTCTGGTTTGACGTTGCAGGTATTAACGATATTCCTAACTTCCTCGGTGGCGCGAAGTCAATTGAAGAAGGTTTAGCGACGCCAGGCATCACAGGACGTTATCAAGCTGGTTTCTTCCCTATTATGATGTTTGGTCTACCAGGCGCTGCTTTGGCTATCTACCATTGCGCTCGTCCTGAAAATAAAGCCAAAGTTGCAGGTATTATGCTTGCGGGTGCTTTTGCTGCCTTCTTTACAGGTATTACAGAGCCACTTGAATTCTCATTCATGTTTGTGGCGCCTGTACTGTATGTGATCCACGCCTTATTAACCGGTATTTCTATCTATATCTCTGCCACAATGGAGTGGATCTCAGGATTCGGCTTTAGTGCAGGTTTAGTGGATATGTTACTGCAATCACGTAACCCTCTTGCGCTGCAATGGTGGATGTTGATTGTTCAAGGTCTCGTTTTCTTCTGTATTTACTATGTTGTTTTCCGTTTTATGATCACCAAGTTCAAACTGTTAACGCCAGGTCGTGAAGTGAGTGCAGGTGATGAAACAATTGACGGTTATGATGAAAACTTGAGCTCAGCTGATAGCACAGATAGTGATATTCAGAAAGAAGCCCGTCAATATGTCGCAGCTGTCGGCGGAAGTGACAATATTACAGGTATCGACGCATGTATTACTCGTCTTCGCTTGAATGTGAAAGATTCCAGTATTGTTAATGATGCGATGGCTAAACGCCTTGGTGCCTCAGGGGTTATTCGTTTGAATAAACAAAGCGTGCAAGTCATTGTAGGTACACGTGCTGAACTGGTCGCATCGGCGATGAAAGAAGTGATTGCGAAAGGCCCAATTGCAGCTTCTGCTTCAGCAACAGAAACTGAAAAAGCCAAGATAGCCGAGCCTGTGAAAACAAAAGGTGAAACAATTCTTTCACTGGTAGCACCTGTCAGTGGTGAAGTGTACTCCCTTGATGATGTGCCAGATGAAGCTTTTTCTAGTCGTATCGTTGGCGATGGTATTGCCATTAAACCAACCAGTGATGAGGTGCTTGCACCAGCATCAGGAACCGTCGTGAAAATTTTCGAAACTAACCATGCGTTCTGTTTAGAAACAGAAAATGGTGTTGAGTTAATTGTTCACATGGGTATCGATACTGTTGCTCTAAAAGGTGAAGGTTGTGCGCGTTTAGTGGAAGAAGGTAGTGAAGTGAAAGCCGGTACACCAATTCTGAAGTTGGATATCACTTTCCTAGAAGCTAACGCTAAATCGATGATCAGCCCTGTTATTATCAGCAATATCGATGATTTTGCTGGTGTTGAAATTTTAGCTAACGGAAATGTGACCGCGGGTGAAACCGTGATCTACAACGTGCTAAAATAGTGGTTTGCTAATCAGTTATTGACAGAGTCAAAGGGAGGCGTAAGCCTCCCTTTTTTATTTATATACTCAGGGCTATATAAGGGTTGCCATTATACTTCGTCGTTGCCTTACTGAAGGGGCGATACTCACCGCGCAAAGTCGCTATTATGCGTATGCGATTTCGGATTTAAAGAAAAGTTTTGATTACAGTATCGCAATAAACACAGAAGAATCGATAACAGAAGCATTGAGCTATTTTTCAATGCTCCATGCAAAACATCATCACAAAGTGGCCTTATGGTCATTAATTCAAGATAAAATCACTAAGTTATGGATAATTAACAACTAATTTATCTATAACAATAAAGTATAGCCGAAACCATACTGCAAATTGGCGGCTTGATTTGGCATAAGAATAATATCCCAACTATTCTTATGCTCTTCACGTGACAATGAGACTACTCATGACAGTCAGCATCGTAGTGACAAACCGGAAAGAAACATTTTTCACACATAAAATAGGTATTAATCATTAAATTTCCTTACGTTACCTTTCTAATTGATAACATACAACACAGCCTTGAATGCGCCAGCATGGCTTCTTAAGTCCGTCTTCACTCCAGATTATTTCATTCTGTTACCTTACAATACATTTTATGTCTAATTCGGCTAGTGAATAATGCTCACTATGCGTATTTGTGACTATATAAGAGAAATTGATAAAAATAATTGCTGACTTAATCCTTAATTCCTATAATTTGAGCGCTATATTTAGGATATGGACGTTTGGATTCAAGCGGTCCATCAATTGCATTCATCATTTGATGGGCCACGGGTTATTTTTAAGTGCCATTTTTTATTAATTTGGATTGATTTGTCAGGACAGTATTAGCGTATTTTAACCTTATGAGCCTTGGGTGACGGCTAAGGGCGGTAGCGTATCAAAACATCAGAAATGCTTTACTTTCCAAATTTGAGTGAATACATCACCTCGCCGCCGAATTGTTTCGGGAAAATGAATCATAATGCCAATTGCCTTTGCTTAAATAAAAGGCTCATCGAATGAAAATTTACCGCCCATTATGGAATGAAGGCGCATTGCTCTCTCCGCAACAATTTCAACAGCAAGCGCAATGGGAGGCTTTCACTAACCAAGGTGTTTCCGGTTTATTCTCTCCCTTTAACTGGGGAGTGAAAAGTTGAACTGGATGAGTCATTTTTGTCGTCCGGTCGTTTACAAGTTCATCAACTAAGGGCATGGTTGCCGGATGGGGCGTTAATAGATACCCAAGTCAGTGATATCACTCCAGAGCCCCGAGAGTTAAATTCCACCGCGTTATCTCAAACTGACAGCATTGTGCTGGTGCTGGCCTTGCCACTCCTTCAACAAGGGATCATCAATGTTCAGAAAAAAGGGGGCTTTTCTGAACGTTCCCTTCGTTATCAGGAAGAGTGGGTGAATGTGCCGGATGTGTTTGGTCAGGATGATGAATCCATGGCAGTTGCCCGTTTTAATATTGCTGTCCGTTTTCAGCATGAAAATAATGATGCGTGGCAAACGTGTCCTATTGCACGCCTAACTCGTGATGGTCAAGGTGGCTGGGCAATAGATAGAACATTTATTCCCCTCCATGACGCAATTTTCAGCAAGCCGAGAATTATAAGAGCGATTAGCCTTGCTGAATCGCCAAATACGCTCCCGTTGCCAACGACTGATGTCCATGCGCCGTGAGAGCAATGAACGTTTAGCTGATTTTGCCGTCGCTGATGTTTCCTTATTTTGGTTGTTAAACGCCTTAAACTCCCATGCTAATGTTCTCATGAATTATGAAAGCTATCCACAGCGCCACCCTGAAATCATTTGGGCTGAATTGACCCGTTTGGCGGGGAGTTTATTAACCTTTTCGTTAGAGCATGATCTCGCGACCATTCCTGCCTATGTCCATGACGACCTCGAAAATACGTTTCCACCGTTGTTTGACTTGCTCAGTACCAATACTTATGTGACACTACGATTAAGACGTGAAATAAACGCAAGTGATATAGATCGGGACTATTATATTGACGCCCAAGCCATCTGTGAGGACTGGTTGGAAAATATAAATGTAAAATATATCGAAGTGTCAAATGATAAAGCAAAGCTAAAGCTTATTTTAGGTGAAAAAAACTGTAGCTCACTATATTTCATTACTTTATCGAAAGATTTAAATGGCTGGAAAATTGACTCAGTAGAATCTTTTTAAAAGAAAATTTATATAAATAAAGTGGTGAGTTAAATGGTCAATTTAGAAAAATCAATAATCTTATTAAATAGTGAAGCGGATAGAGTCGCATCTGAAAATTTAAGAAGATTCCAAAGTGGATAAAAGTCGAAACAGACAAACAACAGCAAAAATACTATTTTTTATCCGAGCATCTAGGGTATTTTCCAAAACAGATTGATATCAGTGACACAGATAAAGATAAAATCGGCTCACTGATAAAGCGTTTTGAAGAAATTCAAGCCGATGAAACAAAACAAGCGGAATACCAAAATATTACCCAACATGCGCTTTTTCTGTCGCGTTATGATTTAGAGAAAATAGGCTTTAGGGCCTTAACCAGTGAAACAAAAACGTTTGATTATTTAAACGGGTACATTCAACCCAAAGCCACTTATATCAGTGCGATATTTGATACTATTTTGGCTGAAGCTAAAGTGTCACCACGCCCTGAAAAAGGGATTATTGCCCATAATTATCAACGTTTAATTAATAAAATCAAAGGCAGTGCAACGGAGCACTACAATCCAGAAGAATACCGTCGCGCTTTCCATAACCCCATGTTTTCCCATATCGTGAATAAAACTATTGTCAAACACCCTAGTGATTGGTATTACAAAAAAACGATAGTGTATGGCAAAATTTTCTAAACATGCTGAGTGAAGAGGCTCCCTTATGGCGTTCTTACAGCGAAGAGTTTCTCGATAGTATGGTTTGGATGCAGGATGTGACTAACGAAAAAATTGGTCCTGAAGTGTGGCATATGCATCCGCTGGTGTTTTTGGATTCATTCCATAGTAAAAAGTATGATTTTTCAACTAAAGAAGGCACGATCCATGCAATTATTAGTGAGTGTAAAAATCAGGGAATTTCTTTAAACACACAAATAGCATACATTTTAGCAACTGTAAAAAGAGAGACGGGGGATGCATTTCAGCCTGTACGAGAAGGAAATTACGGAGGAAGAACGGTTAGTGATGAATATAGAAAGAAAAAATTCAGGTATTACCCATATTATGGTAGAGGTTATGTACAGATAACATGGAAATACAATTATGAGAAATACTCACAAAAACTAAATGTCGACATGGTTAATGAACCAGATTTAGCATTAAATCCAGAGTATTCATTGTTTATTTTAATTGATGGTTTTAAATATGGTGAATTTACAGGTAAGAAAATAACCGATTATATTAATGAGTCTAAAACTGATTTTTATAATGCAAGAAAGTGTATCAATGGATTAGATCAAGCAGATCAAATAAAAGGCTTTGCAGAGGATTACTTGGAAAAACTAAATAATGGCTTATTAGCATGAAAAAAAATTATTTTATATGTCTCCTTCTATTTATACAATTTTCTGTACATGGGCAAGAAATTCTTTGTGGCTGGTTAGATAATCCTACACCAGGAAATCTTTGGCTTATCGATCGTGATGCTGAGTGGAGTATATCTCAGCAAGGAGGGCGTGAATCGGAAGGAATTGAAAAAATTATTGATAATTCTATTGACCCTTCAGAAATAATTTACACTAACGGTAACTATGGTGTCAGGTGTGCCTGTTTATCTGTAGAGGTTGATAATAAATCAAAAACAATTATAAAGATATACTCTTTTGATCTGCTTAAAATCAAACAATGCCGTGATGATAAAAAAATACAACATTTTATCAATTAAACTTAATGGTGATTATGCTTTGATATTACTGACTTAGTAGAAAACTAAGTGATAATAGTCATGAAATTTAAAAAAATGTTTCTTATGATGTTGCTGCCTTTAAGTGCTTTCTCAAATAATAAAATATTCTTTCAATGTGCAACTGAAAATGGCTCAATTAACTTGGCGTTAGTTGGTGAAAATTTAAAGTTAACAATGAAAAATAACGATTCTATTTTTATTGAGCAGTCTTCTAAATTATTGGAGAGTAAGGGCTTCTCATATAATTATTATTCTAGGTATAATACTGAGTATTACAGGGTTACTTACTCAAATAACAATATGGGTTACGCAATATATAAAAATTACGAAGATGGCCAATATAATAGCGGGTTACAAGTGACAGACTTGAGTGTTAATAAAGAATATAATTTTGATTGCAATAAAATAAAGGTCGATAAATTAGATGAATTATTCAACATTCTTGATTGTGATAAAGAAAGCGCGTTAGGCTGTATGCATTAACTCATTTATTTTGAAGGGGAACGATAAATCGAATTATTATAACCAGAGAACTAACATGAACAATGTAATTGCGCTACCATTAAAATTTTTACTAATAAAATTTATCCAAATCCTTTTTATATTAAATTTCCACTACAAGCATTTGCCAGTAATCATAATGTTGAAACAAAGCAACTTCAATCAAAGAGTGCAACATTTTCATCCTATTGCCGACAGTTAGACGAAGGAAAGGAATATGACGGTACTTTAGAATATACCTATTATTTTCCTAGCCAAACCCTATCACAAGCTTATAACACATTAATAAGCCTCGATGATTATCGACATGCTAGACTTAAAAATAAATTGCCCACTAAAAATCTAAGCTATCTAAATCGAGAGTAAAACGAAAGGCGATGAAACCTTTGATTATCAATGGATGACTGATAAGAGAGTTAAAATAGTTGCGGAAAAAGAGATGGAGTCATCAACCTATTTATTTGAAGAAATGAAGATACAAACGCACTTATTACTTATTGAAGAAACGGGCTATTAACCAGCTGAAATCTTAAAGGACTAAAACCATGCAACAAATTATTCGTAAAGGCGATAAAACCACCCACGGTGGCACCGTGCTGACAGGCTTTGATACCATGAAATTCGGGGGCATTGGGGTGGCACGTAAAGGCGATCAGGTTTCTTGCCCAAAAAAAGACACGGTCCGACCACCATCATTGAAGGTAATCCTAACTACCTCGATAACGGTATCCCTGTCGCTTTTCAGGGGCATAAATGCGGTTGTGGCTGTACCTTAATCAGCTCCTTTTCGCCCGCCAAGGTAGGCTGACATGCCTGTTTGGCTCAATACGATTCCGCCTGCTGCCGCAAAAGTGCCACGTCCCAATACGCGTCGCTGGTTAGTGGTGTTATTGATTATCTTGTTTATGGGGTTTGCGCTGACTTTATGGTTTTGGACAAAAGACAGAACGGGGTTTATTTTTTGATGGAGCTGGGCGAGTAAGGGTTTTCACTGAATGAAAAAGCAAATATTTATTATTTAGCTCAATATGAAATTATTGATTTAACTAACAAGCATATTGCAATAAAATTAAATATAGGAGAAAAACATGACATGGATTCAACAAAATCACGAAAGGCTACTGAGGTTCAAGTTGTATTTATTTGTATTTTTAATTGGGCTATCTGTTTTGTTTGCATCAAAGTCAAGTGCAAATGATGCATTAGATAATAAAGAGGTCGCTTTAGTTACTCATAATTGGCAAAACAGGCCCATTTCATGGTTTAGTTTAAATAACATTATGGGGGGGAATGCACCCGCTTATAAATACAATCCCTATGCCTATGGTTCAGGTGCAATGACATGCTGCGGAATAATAAAAGGAAAAATAGCTGTAATAAAGTGGCGATTAGGTGTCAAAGGTTCACAATATGACGCAGGAATGCGTTCTGAAAATTATCAAATTAAGGTACCATTACCTGAGCGTAAAGAAGGGGACGATACATTACATGTTCATTTTTTACCAGAAAATACAATTAAACTAGAATGGAATAATAAAAACTCATCTTCATATAACCCTTTTAGCTCAAGTAAAGAAATTGAGGGTACACATAATGAATAATGATAAACGAGCTAGTACTGATTCGATCATTGCAGCAACAAACAAAGCAAAGCAAGCACAAGAATGTAAATTAGGTAATTGCTCACGTACTTTACACATAGGCTTGTTTTTTGATGGAGTTGGTCGAAATAAAGACTTAGATGAACCCAATGGCAAATTAAGAACCTATCCCAAAAGGAATTGTCAGATAATACATAATGATAATTTATGAGGGCAACGTATGGTAGGTAATAAGTGGCAAATCAGTGATGAACTCTGGGAGAAAATGGCTCCTCTCATCCCGGAGCATAGAACTCAACACCCGCTGGGTACGCACCACAAGCGGGTTGATAATCGCGCTGCAATGAACGCCATTTTCTTCGTACTCAGGACGGGTTGCCAGTGGAATGCGCTAAATGCCACCGGTATATGCTCGTCAAGCTCTGCTCATCGCCGATTTCAGGAGTGGCGGGATGCTGGCGTATTTGAACGCTTCTGGCAAAACGGGTTGCTTGCTTGCGAACAGTTGGACGCTATTGACTGGTCGTGGCTGTCGATGGATGGTTGTATGACCAAATCACCGCTGGCAGGCTCAAAAAAACAGGCAAGAACCCAACAGACCGAGGGAAACGGGGCGTAAAGCGCAGTCTGATGACTGACGGGAACGGGCTTCCGCTTGCACTGGTTGTCGCTGGAGCAAATACGCACGACATAAAGCTGGTTGCGGATACGCTCGATGCCCTCCAGACGGGCAGACCGGGCAAGAGGCTCCGGTTGTGCATGGACAAAGGGTATGAAGCGGAATGGTTGGGAGCGTATCTGAAAAGTCGTCGCTATGAACCTCATATCCAGTCACGGAAGGATGAATCAGAAGCCATCAAAAACACGGATTTTAAGGCCCACCGCTGGGTTGTAGAGAGAACACACAGTTGGATGAATCGCTACCGTCGTGTCCTGACTCGTTGGGAGAAGAAGGTCGAGAATTATGAGGCAATGCTGCATCTTGCCTGTGCCATCATTGTCTGGAATAAAATCCTATTGGGATAGGTTCTAAGTAATATTGCTAAATTATTTTATGCGTATAAAAATGCAGAAGAAATTACAGTGAATAATGATTATTGGAAATTTTACATATCAGGCCTTGGTACACCTTATAATGAAGTGAATAACAGTGAGCGAAATTATATTAATACAAATCTTAATGATGAATTTCAAAGTAATATTCAAGACTCGATAAGAGATACGAGCTTAGAGGCGGGGGTTTGATTACGCGATAGGAAAAGATGGCTTTAAAAAAATTGAAGAATTAGTGTCTCCGAAAGGTCAGGTTAAAATGTTTGCCGAGGCCGGATTTGATGCTGCTGCGAAAATAGGTATTGAAGCAACACCATTTTTAAGAGATAACGAATTTATTGCCTATAATTTTGTAACAGGGGTAGAAACGCGAATTAATGACTTAAAAGAGCGATTTTCCCGAGCGTGTAATGAAGCTCAAAAAGGAGAAATTCCCATTAATTTGATCTCAGTTTCTGTGTTTGGCTTTGATATGGGAGCGACACTAGCCCGATACTTTATCGGTGTGTTAGTTAACCAACTTTGCCAAAAAAATTATGATACGGGTCTCTATTTTTACGGGGGCGTTCACGGTGGTGCTTGGGTTGACATTCCTTTTGTGGGACTATTCGATTGCTCTCGTGACACGCCTGAAAGTGAGGATAACGGATTAGATTATGGATTAAATATACTAACACTTCCGGCAAAAAGTAATAAGGTAACGGAAGTTGCTATTGACTCATTAATTACTATGGTTGCAGGGCGTAAATATATTGACCATATGACACCGCTGCCTACAATAGTTAAAAAGTCTTTACATTTGATAGCTGCCCATGAAAAACGCAAATGGCGTTGTCTCTATTTAACGGGCAGAAGTGGGGAACATCATCAGGAAGAGCTATTACCCGGTTGCAGTGAGGATATCGGCGGGGGATTAAGAAATAATGAACAAAAGCCCAATGAAGAACTCGCTAAAGTCGCCTTAAATAAAATGCATTTAGCCGCATTTCATACTGGAGTTCCATTTCCTGAACTCGATGCATTGCGCGAAATGGATTTTGATACGTGGCTCTATTTCCAATATGAACAAAAGGTGGAAGGCAAAAATGCAACAGAATGGGTAGATTATTATCAATCAGGCATTCCATTAAAAAAATTGACATTTACGGCCTTGAATGCTCACCTCGACAGTTATTTTGCGTGGTTAGACCAGAAGCATTATGAATATAAAAATGAGCTACGAAAATTAGAGGAGCAAGAGAAAGCCGAATTATTATCCGCAGGTTCACATCAAGGTGGTTTTAATATTTCAGCTAAGTCTAGACAAGCTGCGTTCGGTGCTTCTGAAAAAATGGCGTTATTGAAGAAAGATTGGGGGTGGTTATCTGAAGTAGCAAAAATGGCATGGCAAGTCAAAACACGAAAGCTTAGCCCTGTTCCACCTGAAATTTTTGATAAAATATACTGGCCCGCTAAACGTCGGGCACAATACTATATCGACTGTGGCACGGCGGGATATGATAATATGCCATTTCCGATATCATATGTTCCTGTTTCAAATGAGCTCTATAGTTGGTTTGTCCACGATATACAGCGCGCAGAGGGAATAAATTATCACTATTTTTATATTCGTTTAATGGAACCACTCTCTGGGGATTTTCCGCCAGATGAACCTGAAGTAAATACGCCTCCAGAGCCACCACTGTATGTTGGTAATGATTTTATATTCACTGGGTGGCCTAAATTTTAAAATTTCACACTCAATCAATATTATAAGGAAGTTATGACTGAAGGAAAAATAGGTACCGCATTTTTATATACTAAAAGAAAGTCACTTTCATTTTTTTGTTATTATATTTTAACTGCAATTTTATTGACATTATCAATTAAGGTGGTTAATTCTTTATTTGTAAGCGCTAATTATCGATACACTCATGAGGCCCTATCAAAAAGTATTGACTTGGATTTGGGGTTTTCTATTTCATTTGCCTATGGTTTGGTTATTCTGATCATTTATGGTCTCGCTTATTGTACTTTTTCATTACTGGAAATCCAGCGATTGCGCAGTATTGGCTATCGGTATCCTATCGCTATCTGTTTCATTATGTTCTTACTGAATAGAGTATCTAATTACTTTTATACACTAGTTGGATTAAATTGGATCTCGATTGTTATCGGTGTTATTTCATTCATTTATTTTATTGTATTGATTTTTCTTTCAGAAAAGGAAATGTATATAAACCAGAAAACCAATGTAACGAAGCCATAGTGTGAATAGTGTGAGTCTGAATCTAAAACCATTGAGGATTTTGGACTCACATAAAAACATTTAGAAGTATTCAAATTATTGTGAATTCTCAATTTTTTTAAATATCACAGTCAAATTTATTTCCTTTTAATGAATTAAGCGTATTCGCTACATTTGCCTGAATAAAATATTGTCCTGATATTCCGAGGTTACGCTTTACGCCAATTCCTTCTTGATAAATATATCCCAACCGTGAATAAGCTTGTGAAGTGACTTGCTTGGCATACGCAACAGGCGGCATATCGTTCACTGAACTATGTGGGCGAACATGGTTGTAGTGTTCACGCCATAGCTCGATTTCGTATCTGGCTTCGTCTAAGGTTCTGAACCCATGCGGGTTCAGACATTTATTTCTGAATTTACCATTCAGGCTTTCCACAAAGGCGTTTTGCGTGGGGTTTTCTGGCTGGATAAAGCCCAATGTTATACCGGTTTCCTTGCTCCAAAAAAACATCGCTTTGCTGGTAAATTCGGTCCCATTATCGCAGGTAACCTTGTTGGGTTTGCCTCGTTCTTCCATCAATTGGTCCAAGGATCTGGCGACCTGCCTGCCACTGATGGCCACAGAGACTAATTGACCGACCATTTCCCGCGAATAATCATCCACGACATTCAGTACCCGAAAGCACCGACCATTGCTGAGTTGGTCTGAAACAAAGGCTATAGACCAACGTTAATTGGGAGCCGTTGGTACTTCCATGGGCTGCTTTGACTGGGTTAGCTTCTTGCGCTTCTTCGTCCTGACCTGCAAGCCTTCCTCGATGTAGAGGCGATATGTACGTTTACGGTTCTGGACTCGGCCTTCACCTCTGAGCAAACCATGCAGCATCAGATACCCATAGCGGGGATCTGGTATCCGCCATAATGTGCCATCGACAGCCATCAAGGTTAATCCGTTCCAGTGTGATAATGGCAGTTTATCAAGCCAGAGCTGGCTTGTTTTTTCAAATACTTTGCGAACGGCATCTTCCCCTAACCGTTGCCGAGCCTGAACAACGGCACTTGGTGCAACGTAAGGTCGGTTGCTCGGTAAAACAATATCGAGATGAAAAACGAGTTGAGCCATGGAAAGAGAACGAAAAAGAGACATTCGTCAATGAGTTCAGCGGAAAGGAGGTCAGAAAGGGCTGTAAATTCTTTTGGCGAGAAAGCCAGAACAGTCTCGAAAGCTTGGCTAAGTAACATAAAAAATCTGTAATCTTCGGATGATTACGTATTTTTGCAGAACTGTAGGATCATTCAATCCATTATTTAGTTCTTAACTGATCAACATTAAGGCGTAAGCCTCCCTTTTTTATTCCCTTAAATTTGGCGAAATTTCAAAACACATTGTCCGTTATGCGTAAGTTAATCACGGCTCTTCACAATAAGATAACAACGTTATCTTGAATGGAGATGTATTGGTGACTCTACTACTTTGTCTTTTTGGTTTTATTTCTGGGATCACGACGGCACTTTTTGGTTTCGGTGGGGGCTTTATTACGGTTCCTCTACTCTATGCACTCATTACCTTGGTGTGGGGGCCAGAGAGCGAAGCAAGTGCAGTTGCGATGCAAATTGCCGTCGCAACTTCAACCTGCGTGATGATTTTCTCTGCCTCACTATCAAGTAGGGCGCATTATCGGAAAGGTCATTTAAATTGGAGCATTATTCGCCCGTTTATTATTCCTATCTCTTTAGGCGGTATTTTGGGGGCTTTTATTGCGCTCTCTGTTGATAGTGAATGGATCCGTTGGCTCTTTATTGGCTATCTTGTTATTACGATTTTAGATTGCCTGATAAGACCCGGATTTATGAAAACACACACTGAGGGCATAACGCCTTCAGGCGGCGATGTTTTTGCTGATATACCTATTGGTTTAGTCATAGGGGCGGTTGCTGCATTTCTCGGTGTGGGGGGGAGTGTGATGACGGTGCCACTAATGCGACGTCGTGGGGCGACGATGATCCAAGCTGCTGCGTTTGCAAACCCACTAACATTACCGATGGCGATAACAGGAACGTTGACCTACTTTTATTTTGCGTTAACGGAACATGTTCAATTAGGTGCTGGCTTTATTGGGATGGTTTATATCAAGGGGGCATTAATTCTGATTGTGACATCATGGCTAGGAATTCGTTTTGCCAGTTTATTGATGCCATACTTGAGCGATAAGCGCCATGCTCAAAGTTATCCACTGCTCCTTCTTATTGTGTTAAGTGTTATGCTATTAACCTAATATATTGCTTTAATATCATTGTTTCAGGTGCGAAATACAAGGCAATATGTGTTTAATCAATACATAGTTGATCAAACGGTTGTTTCTTGACAGATTATGGTAGAATATATTTTGCTATTACGCGCTTTTGGCATTGAGGAATGATGACAATGAATGAGGCAGAGACTCGCCCAACAAATTTTATCCGTCAGATCATTGATGAAGATCTGGCGAGCGGGAAACACACTTCGGTGCATACACGTTTCCCACCTGAACCGAATGGCTATTTACACATTGGTCATGCAAAATCAATTTGCCTGAATTTTGGTATAGCGCAGGATTATCAGGGTCAGTGTAACTTACGTTTTGACGACACCAACCCAGTCAAAGAAGATGTTGAATATGTCAACTCGATTCAAGAAGACGTTCAGTGGCTAGGTTTCCAATGGAGCGGTAAGGTTCACTACTCTTCTGATTATTTCGATATTCTATATCAATACGCTATTGAGCTTATCAACAAAGGCTTAGCGTATGTGGATGAACTGAGCCCAGAGCAAATTCGTGAATATCGTGGCACTCTAAAAGAGCCGGGTAAAAATAGCCCTTATCGTGACCGTAGTATTGAAGAGAACTTAGCGCTATTTGAAAAAATGCGTGCGGGTGGCTTTGAAGAAGGTAAAGCTTGCTTACGTGCAAAAATCGATATGGCATCACCTTTTATCGTTATGCGTGATCCCGTTTTGTATCGTATTAAATTTGCAGAGCACCATCAGTCAGGTAATAAATGGTGTATTTACCCAATGTATGACTTCACGCATTGTATTTCCGATGCATTAGAAGGCATTACACATTCACTGTGTACATTGGAATTCCAAGACAACCGCCGTTTATATGATTGGGTGCTTGATAACATCACGATTGACTGCCATCCACGTCAATATGAGTTTTCACGCTTAAACCTTGAATATACGGTCATGTCTAAGCGTAAGTTGAACCAATTAGTGACAGATAAATTAGTTGATGGTTGGGATGACCCGCGTATGCCGACAATTTCGGGTTTGCGTCGCCGTGGTTACACCGCTGCATCTATTCGCGAATTCTGTCAGCGTATTGGCGTGACTAAGCAAGACAATAACGTGGAAATGGCGTCGCTGGAATCATGTATTCGTGATGATCTTAACGAAAACGCGCCGCGTGCGATGGCGGTGATCGATCCTGTACGCCTAGTCATTGAAAATATGCCAGAAGGCGAAGAGATCTTGACCGCACCTAACCATCCAAATAAACCTGAGATGGGAACTCGTGAAGTGCCGTTTAGCAACGAGTTGTATATTGATCGCGCAGATTTTCGCGAAGAGGCTAACCGTCAATACAAACGTTTAGTGTTAGGTAAAGAAGTTCGCCTACGTAATGCTTATATTATTAAAGCAGAGCGCGTGGAAAAAGATGCAGAAGGGAACATCACAACGATTTACTGCACCTATGATCCACAAACCCTAAATAAAGACCCTGCCGATGGTCGTAAGGTGAAAGGCGTTATTCATTGGGTTAGCGCAGCGCACGCACTACCTGCTGAAATTCGTTTATATGACCGTTTATTCACCGTACCAAACCCAGCGGCGGAAGAAGATTTCTTATCGGTCATTAACCCAGAATCATTGGTTATTCGACACGGGTTTGTTGAGCCGAGCTTGCGTGAAGCTGCAACAGATAAGCCATATCAGTTTGAACGAGAAGGCTATTTCTGTGCAGATAACCGTTTAAGCAGCGCAGATAAACTGGTGTTTAACCGTACGGTAGGCTTGCGCGATACTTGGGCGAAGATAGAGAAACAATAATTACCCCCTTGTGTGTGTCGAGTCTATAGGGTTTTCCTATGGCTCGATGCGAGAACACGTTAGGTATAATAAAAAAGCTTCAGGGCTATATTCAGCCACTGAAGCTTTTTTTATGGGAGAATAGCCGATATCACCAAGACTAAGGCTTTTGGGTATCCACTTTTTCTTTTAGTAATTGATGTAAATATTGATTCGCGGAAGTGACTTTCCCTTCGCTGTCTTTGACCTGATACTCTTCACCTGTGATAGAGGATTTGGACGCGACGTTATCAATAAATTGTTCAGTGGTGCTCAAGCGTTTGTGTGTTTTGCTTAACTTTAAGCGTAGATGAGACTCCGCATCGGTTGCACTGTGCTCAGAGCCATTACGGGTAAAGGTTAAATTCTGCTGTTTACCTAGTTCAGTTAACAGTGCTTCTGTGCGCGTGCGTTCTTCAGGGCTTAGTGCCAGTGCTTGTGTGGCCACAAACAGACCTAATAATAAAACGAAAACAGTAGAAAAACGGCGAACTAGATAAGTCATGTTTGATTGCAAAATTTGCTCTCCTTAATTTGATATAAGGAAGATTATAGCGAGTCACTTTACAGCAGCTAGAGGAAATAATCTGAGAATAAGAGGTTATGGCATAAATCGGTAGCCAATCCCCGTTTCCGTTAATAAATGAATAGGGCGAGCGGGATCATTTTCCAGTTTTTGGCGTAAATGCCCCATATAAATACGTAAGTAATGATTATGTTCAACATAATTAGGCCCCCAAACTTGTAACAATAGGTGGCGTTGCGTTAGAACTTTGCCACTGTTTGCTACGAGTTCACTGAGCAAGCGAAACTCAATAGGGGTGAGATGTAACTCTTCATTTTGTTTGGTGACGAGACGATTGATAAAATCAATTGTGACATCACCAAATTGGAATATTGCGTTTTCTTGAGTGACTTTACCGAAGCGACGTAAAGCGACTCTGACCCTTGCAAGTAATTCGCTAACACCAAAAGGTTTAGTCAGGTAATCATCTGCTCCGGCATCTAATGCCGCGACTTTCTGTGACTCCTCCTCGCGAGCGGAGAGAACGATGATCGGGATATTACTCCATTGGCGCAGATCACGGATCAGATCTAAGCCATCACCATCCGGTAAGCCAAGATCCAGTATTAACAGATCAGGTTGGCGAGTTCCCGCTTCAATTAACCCCCGATGGCGGTTTTCCGCCTCAAAAACTTTCCAGCCTTCCCCCTCCAAAGCTAATCGGACAAAGCGACGGATCTCTTTTTCATCTTCAATGATCAGTATTTGATGGGGATTCACAATAATTATCTAGCTCTTCAATATCTGGAAGTTGTTTAAAAGGTAGAACAAAGTGGAAGCTAGCTCCACCTTTTTTATTATTTTCGGCCCAAATGTTGCCATCATGCAATTGAATAATGGCTCGACAAATTGCTAACCCAAGGCCTACACCGGGAATAGCCGACTCTTTTTGGGCGCGAGAAAATTTATCGAAAATGATTTTTTCCTGCCCATCAGGGATAGCGTTGCTCGCATCCCAAACTTCAATATGTACTTGATTATCCTCTATTTGAGCACAAATTCCCATCGGGGTATCTTTATCACTGTATTTAGTCGCATTCTCCAGTAAGTTAATTAATACGCGCTCGATTAAATTGCCATCGCAATAGAGCAATAAGTTGGCAGGAATATCAATAGATAGAGGGTGGCTATGCAAGGTGTAATCAAGGGTTCTAACCGCACTGCCTGTGATCTCTTGCAGTGATTGCCACTCAAAATTAGGTTGAATACTGCCGGATTGCAGCCGTGCCATATCTAATAAATTGTTGACTAAACGTGAGGTGCTCAGTATCTGCTGGCGCATTTGATTCACTTGCTCAGTATAAGGAGAATTTTCAGCGCTCAGATTCAAGGTCAAAATTTCCGCCTGGCCAAACAGCACCGTCAAGGGGGTTTTAAGATCATGAGATAATGCGGCTAATAACGAATTTCGTAACTGCTCACGCTCAATATCTAATTTTGCACTTTCCGCTTGCTTTGACAATTGCAAACGCGCTAAAGCGCTAGCAATCAGCCCTGTAAAAGTTTGCAACATGCGCTGCTGTTCAGGGATCAGCAACTGACGGAGATTGTTGGGTTCAATGGCGAGTACAGCCAGTGTTTGATCGGCGGTTGTAATGGGTTGTAATTGATAAGGTACACTTGGGAGGGTATCTGTCCCCGCACCAGCAGGTTGCCGCTTCTCGAAACTCCATTTAGCAATAGCCTGATCAATTTGCATAGGGCTATGACCTTCACATAACAAAGGGGAGAGCTGATTGTTTTCATCTGGTAACAATAAACAGGTTTTTGCTTGAAAGGCATTATTGATAAAGTGATAGCCAGTTTTACCAATATCTTGCTCTGTGAGTGCTCGGCTTAATTCTTTTGTCATTTCATATAGATGACGAGTTCGTTGCTCACGGTAGCGCGCGATCCTCGCTTGATATCGCATACCCGCAGTTAGATTCCCGACCACGACACCGACAATTAGCATGACGGTAAAGGTGACCAAGTACTGCATATCCATAATGGCGAGTGAAAAATGGGGTTGTACAAAAAAGAGGTCAAAGCTAATTACATTGATTAGCGCAGCAAAGATGGATGGGCGACGTCCATAAAAAAGCGCGACTAATACAACACCCAGTAAATACAGCGTAACAAGGTTGGCTTTATCGAGGGCCAGCAAAAAAGTACGTGAAAACAGGGTAATCACCGTACAGATAGCGATAGCCACTAAAAACCCATTAACATCACTCCGCCATTTTTCAGAAAAAGGCTTACGTTCAGGCTCCTTAACCCAATCATTTCTCTCTTCGAGTGCAACAATAACTAAATCAAGATCTGGGCCTAATGCGCCTAAACGTTCAGCAAAGTTTGTATGAGTACCAAAGTCTAGCCAGCGGCGACGCTTCGTGCGCCGACCTACCAATATTTTGCCTAGATTGTGTTCGCGCGCATAGCGTAAAACCGCTTTTTCTTCGTAAGGATCGGATAACGTTGCTGTCTCGGCTCCCAAGTCCTGAGCTAAGCGGAGCGCTTTAAGGATAGCCCTACGGTGCCCTTCAGGAAGGCGATGTAACTTTGGTGTTTCGACATAAATGGCGTGCCAAACAGAGCCTAGTTTTGCCGCTAACCTTGCCGCCGCTCGCACCAGTTTTTCGTTGCCATTATGGTGACCAATACATAACAGTAAACCATCTCGAGTATGCCAAACAGGAACGTGCCCTTTACCATCGCGAAACTCTCGCATTTGGTCATCGACTCGGTCGGCAGTACGGCGTAAAGCCAACTCTCTAAGGGCTATCAAATTACCTTTACGGAAAAAATGTTCGATCGCACGCTCGGCTTGTGCGGGGATATAGACCTTACCTTCTTTTAGGCGCTGGCGGAGATCGTCTGGGGGAAGGTCGACTAAAACGATTTCATCGGCGGCATCGAATATGTGATCGGGAACCGTTTCACGTACGTGGATCCCTGTAATGCTACCCACAATATCATTCAAACTTTCAATATGTTGCACATTGATAGTCGTTAAAACATCAATACCCGCATCAAGAAGCTCTTCAACGTCTTGCCACCGTTTCGGATGGCGGCTACCTGCTGGGTTACTAAATGCCAACTCATCCATCAAAATGATAGCAGGGTGCCTTGCAATAGCAGCATCAATATCAAAAGCACTCATACGACGGCCTCGATGGTTTAAGCGGCGCGGCGGTAACTGAGATAAACCATCAAGGAGCGCGGCGGTTTCTTCCCTTTCATGGGTTTCGACGACCCCCACTAAGACATCTAGGCCTTGCGCCCGCAGGCGCTGTGCCTCCTGTAGCATCGCATAAGTTTTTCCGACGCCTGCACAGGCGCCGAAAAATATTTTGAGTTTGCCACGACCACTTTCATTGGCTTTTGCCAGCAATTCATCTGGATTTGGACGTACAGGATCTTGATTGTCCATAACTAACCTCAGTAAGTAGGGAGATTGGCCTGCTGCTTAAACTCATCCAATGCCACGTTCAGTTGCAACACGTTCACAACGGGTTCCCCCATAAAGGCAAGGAGTGGCTTTTCTGTTTGTGCCGCTATCAATGATTCTACTGCTTTTAGTGGGATCTGTCTGTTCTTTGCGATACGCGGTGCTTGATAGAGTGCTGCCGCAACAGAAATTTGTGGATCTAAGCCACTGGCAGAGGCGGTGAGTAGATCGACAGGGATAGCTTGTCCCGCATCTGGATTTTGCATCCTCAACTGTTGACTACGCTGTGCGAAATCTTCGTTTAAAAGTGGGTTACTTATTGCAAGATTACTCCCACTTGAGGCTAACGCATTGTAAGGATAATCAGCCGTCGCTGAAGGTCGGCCGAAAAAATAGCGGTCAGATTGGTAATTTTGACCAATCAAAGTAGATCCAATAACACGCTCTTCTTGCTGGATGAGCGAACCTTGGGCTTGCCAAGGAAATAGAACATTCGCGAGCCCAGTAACCAATAGAGGATAAGCGACACCCGTTATAATCGCCAATAAAATTAATACCACAATGGATGAACGGATCGTGTTCATAATTGATTCCTTATAAACCAAAGAGGCTAATGACCATGTCAATAAGTTTGATGCCAACAAAAGGAACGATCAGACCGCCAAGGCCGTAAATACCAAGGTTGCGTTGTAATAACGATTGTGAGCTCATAGGGCGATAATTGACCCCTTTTAATGCCAATGGGATCAGAAACACAATGATCAAGGCATTAAAGATCACCGCCGATAATAATGCGGAAGCTGGTGAATGGAGCTGCATGACGTTGAGGGCATTAAGTTGTGGCCAAGTTACCGCAAAGGCGGCTGGAATAATGGCAAAATATTTGGCTATGTCGTTTGCAATACTAAATGTGGTGAGCGAGCCCCGAGTCATCAACATCTGTTTGCCTATGTGCACCACTTCAATCAGTTTGGTTGGGTTTGAATCTAAATCCACTATGTTACCCGCTTCTTTCGCGGCCTGTGTACCAGAGTTCATGGCAACGGCGACATCGGCTTGGGCAAGGGCAGGGGCATCATTGGTGCCGTCGCCTGTCATGGCAACCAAACGGCCTTCCGATTGATATTGTCGAATTAATGCTAATTTGGCTTCTGGCGTCGCTTCTGCTAAGAAATCATCAACACCCGCTTCTGCAGCGATAGCGGCTGCCGTTAGGTGGTTATCCCCAGTGATCATTACCGTTTTGATCCCCATGCTACGCATTTGAGCAAAACGCTCTTTGATGCCACCTTTTACAATATCTTTTAAGGCGACGACACCAAGAACAGTTTGGTTATCTACGACGACCAATGGAGTTCCCCCTTGATGAGCAACTTGTTCGACTAACTTGTCTGCTTCGAGTGGGAATTTGCCATGATTAGCTTCAACATAACGGCGAATGGCATCGGCTGAACCTTTGCGGATCATCCTGTCACCAACATTGACGCCGCTCATACGGGTCATTGCCGAAAAAGGAACAAAAGTGGCATTTAAGGCGTGAATATCTCTTTCACGTAAATTAAATTTTTGTTTCGCGAGTACTACAATGCTGCGACCTTCAGGTGTTTCATCGGCTAACGATGAGAGTTGAGCTGCGTCAGCTAATTGTTGTTCAGTGACACCTGATAACGGTAAAAAGGCAGAGGCTTGGCGATTACCTAATGTGATTGTGCCTGTTTTATCCAGTAATAGCACATCAACATCCCCAGCAGCTTCAACCGCACGTCCGCTGGTGGCGATGACATTCGCACCTAGCATGCGGCTCATCCCTGCAACACCAATAGAGGAGAGTAATCCACCAATGGTGGTTGGGATCAAACAAATTAATAGCGCAATCAGCACTAAAATAGAAACTGCATTGCCAGCACCTGCATATTCTGCTGCAAAGAGAGTAAAAGGATACAGGGTTGCGCAGGCGAGCAAGAAAATAATGGTAAGCGCGGTCAATAGAATAGTCAGTGCGATTTCATTAGGTGTTTTGCGACGTTGCGCTCCCTCAACCATTGAGATCATTCGGTCAAGAAAAGTTTCACCGGGATTAACGGTACACTCAACGATCAGCCAGTCTGACAATACACGGGTGCCCCCCGTCACTGAGGAGAAATCCCCACCAGATTCACGGATCACGGGTGCTGATTCCCCCGTAATTGCACTTTCATCGACGGAGGCACCGCCTTCAAGCACTTCACCGTCACAAGGGATGGTTTCACCCGCACGGATCAAAACGATATCACCTTTGCGTAGCTGGTCTGAATTGACGGTTTCTTGCGGGGCATCCAAGCTAGGGTTAGCAAGACGTACCGCACTGCTGAGTTTCTTAACCCCTTTGAGACTAGCCGCTTGTGCTTTGCTGCGCCCTTCTGCGAGCGCTTCAGCAAAATTAGCAAATAAGACAGTAAACCATAACCATAAGGTTATCATGCCACTAAACCAAGCATCCCCAGTACTATAATGGGTGAGCATCGCTAGCCATAACAGCGTGGTAATAAGACTACCGATATAGACCACAAACATGACGGGGTTTCGCCATTGAGCTTGCGGTGTACATTTTTTTATCGCATCAATAATCGATTGACGAACGAGTTTACGGTCAAAAAGCTGAGTTTTTTTACTGTTCATTTTATTTCCCTCATTATGCTGCTAACCCAATTTGCAAATGTTCTGCTATCGGACCCAGCGCAAGTGCGGGCACGAAAGTTAGAGCACCGATGAGTAAAATGGTTAAAATTAATAAGCCAATAAAAACAGGCCCATACGTCGGTAAACTGGCGGTACTTGCCATTTGAGGTTTTTTCATTGCTAATGAACCCGCGATAGCAAGAACAGGGAAGATGACACCAAAGCGGCCTAAGAACATGGTGATTGCCAGTGCAACATTGTAGAACGGTGTGTTTGCACTAAGCCCTGCAAAAGCACTTCCGTTGTTGTTGGCAGCAGAAGAGAAAGCGTATAGCACTTCACTAAAACCATGAGCACCAGGGTTAAAAATGGCAGCGCGGCCCACATCTGTCATTAAAGCGAGTGTAGTACCGCAAAGTACTAATGTCGGTGTAACTAAAATAGCAATAGCCACCATTTTCATTTCTCTCACTTCAATTTTTTTACCCAAATATTCGGGAGTACGGCCAATCATTAAACCGGCAATAAATACGGCAAGTAAAACAAAGAGCAACATGCCATACAGACCGGAGCCGACGCCCCCAAATACCACTTCACCAATCTGCATTAGCCACATTGGCACCATACCGCCTAACGCAGTAAAAGAGTCATGCATGGCATTGACGGCACCGCATGACGCTGCGGTAGTCACAACGGCGTATAATGCTGAGCCAAGGATCCCAAATCGGCTCTCTTTTCCTTCCATATTGATTGAGCTATTTGCCGCAAAATCAGCTAAAAAAGGGTTGCCAACATACTCGGCATAAATCACCGTTGTAGCCGCGATGACAAAAATAATCGCCATGACCCATAACAGGGCATTTCCTTGTTTGTTATCTCCCACGGAGCGACCAAAGGCAAAACATAAGGCTGTTGGGATCAAAAAGATCGCTAACATCTGTACGAAGTTAGTCAACGCCGTTGGATTCTCAAAGGGATGAGAAGAGTTTGCGGCGAAAAATCCGCCTCCATTTGTGCCCAAGAGTTTTATCGCTTCTTGAGATGCCACAGGCCCCATTGGAATGAGTTGAGCTGAACTATCTAGATTATTGCTTAAGACATAAGGCGAGAAATTCTGGATCACACCTTGGCTAACAAAAAAGAGCGCAAAAATAACTGCTAACGGTAAGAGTAAATAGAGCGTAATACGCGTGAGATCCACCCAAGCATTACCCAGCGTCTTACTGCTGTGGCGTGCAAAAGCACGGATCAGAGCGAACACGACTGCGATGCCTGTTGCTGCGGATAAGAAGTTTTGTACGGTTAATCCAGCCATTTGGCTCAGGTAACTTAAGCTGCTTTCACCACTGTAAGATTGCCAGTTGGTATTGGTTACAAAACTAATTGCAGTATTAAAAGCGAGATCCCAATTCATCCCTTGAAATTTTTGTGGGTTAAGAGGGAGGTTGCCTTGAAATAGCAGCAGAATAAAAAGTAACGCAAAGCCCAATGCGTTAAACAGCAAAATGGCGAATGCGTAACGTGACCAATTCATCTCTGCCATTTCTCGACCTGGCTGTTTTAGCCCACTGAAACGCCAAATGATCGTCTCAGTTTTGGCGATAAAGTGTGGCATATCGCCTTCTATTAATCGGGCAATAAATAGTCCGAGTGGTTTCGCGAGTACAAATAGCACCAGTAAAAAACTGGCAATAAGTAGTAATGCACTTGTGGCCATCTTAGAAATCCTCCGCGTTAAGCAGGGCATAAATGAGATAAACCAGCAGTAAAACAACGAAAACTGCCCCAATAATGGAAAGTAATGACACAGTCGTTTCTCCTTATTATTTCCATAGGAGTAGGGTAAGGATTACGTTGTAAAGAAGCTGATAAAAAGTCAGTTAGGGGTGTAAAAAAAGTATAAAAATCGCGATAAAAAGCGGCAGTGTGACGCTTTGTTAATCGATGTTGTTGATTTATTGTGATCGTTTTGTTGTTTTTATTCATTTTGCTGTTAATTATTGTAATAAACCTACATTTTTTCTCAAAATTGACGATTTTTTTATCTTTTAAGTGGTCAGATCAGTAGTAAAATTACCAATAGAAGAGTATTATTAAGGCAGTTAATTTATCTTTCATACTATCTGTACGATTTTGGTCACTCTTGAATGGGTACTATGTGTAAGTTAGGGGCAAACTAAAATCGGCAAATAATGTGGCTACTGACAGGAGGATATCGATGTCCGCATATCACGAATATTCCCGGAATCAGGTGCTTTTACGCCGCACAGCAGCGTTAACCGCTGGCATACTTGCATTTCCGGTTATGGTTTTTCATCCACAACGCGCAAAGTTTTATAGCTACCTTTATAAAGTGTGGGCTAAAACAAGTGATAAGCCCGTTTGGCTTGAGCGCTCAGAAATGACCATGAATACTCATCGCTAATTGGCGATCCCGCTCCCCGCAACACTAGGTTGTGGGGGGAATATTAATTTCAAATGCTAGATTATTTAACCTGATCTATCTCCACCATTCCCTCTTTTTCTATGCCGATGAGGCGCTCATTAGCGCATAACTTTTCCTTTTTCATGGACCAAAGTATAATGCCGATTATGAAGCGACGGCGCGCCTTTAAATTTCAATTAAGACTCAATAGTCAGTAATGGCATGACATAGCGCACTTTGCAGGGCTTGTTGCTTTTTTCAACCACGCCTTAGCGTTCCAAAATGAAAACCATGAGGCAGGAAAAACGATATCCTGTATACAAAAATGGCTTCATGGCTGATCCTCACGACCATTATGAATATAGTAGGGATCTTACCCTTTAGGGCGGGGAGGATGTCAAAAGCTAGACACTCTAGATAGCTTGTCACAAAACCAACCATTTTTGCTAGAACAGGCAAAACCGATGCAGTAAAAGGACAATATTATGCGTAACTTAGCGTTGGAAGAACTTATTAATAATGAGCTGAAAGTCAGCGAATTCCAAGACTATGCGCCGAACGGTTTACAAGTCGAAGGGCGTTCACATGTACAAAAAATTGTAACGGGAGTCACTGCCTGCCAAGCATTACTTGATAAAGCCGTTGAAATGAATGCGGATGCTGTCATTGTTCATCATGGTTACTTTTGGAAAAATGAACCCGTTGTGATCAAAGGGATGAAAAGAAAGCGTCTAAAAACGCTCCTCGAAAACGATATTAACTTATATGGCTATCATTTGCCTTTAGACGCACATCCTCACTTAGGAAATAATACCCAGTTGGCGCATATCATGGGGGTTAAAATTGATGGTCATATTGAGCCATTAATGCCATTTGGTTACTTTGATCAGCCGATTACGCCTGCTGAATTAACTGAACGACTGGAAACGCACCTTGGGCGTAAAGCACTCCATTGTGGTGATACGGGGAAACAAGAAATTCGCCAAATTGCATGGTGCACAGGGGGGGGACAAGGCTTTATTTTGCAAGCCGCGGAATTTGGTGTAGATGCTTTTGTAACAGGGGAAGTATCTGAGCAGACGATTCACATTGCAAGAGAAATGGGGATCCATTTTTACTCAGCGGGGCATCATGCGACTGAGCGTTATGGGATCAAAGCACTTACTCAGTGGCTGGTAGATAACCACGGGCTAGATGCGGTATTCATTGATATTGATAATCCTGCTTAAGCGTTATTTAAAATAAACATGTGCAGCCCAATCAATATTGGCGCTGCACATAGACAGTGAGTTGAATTTACTGTGTGCGATAGCGAAGGGATGATAGGCTGAGAATAATGCTGCCTATTACCAAAACCCCACCTAAATGTTGGCTCCAGCCTGCCACCATCAAACCTACCGCAAGCCCTATATAATAAAATAGCCCTAAAATGGCACCCGCAGTGCCTTTATTGTCGGAATAGCGGCTAAGTGCATGAGCTAGAATATTAGGGATTGCAATACCATAGCCAATGACGACCCCTATTACAGGCGCAATAAACCACACTGAATGCATTAGGATAAAAACTAGGCAACCACTTATTAGTGAAACAAAGCTTGATAGCTTAACTAATTTTTCTGGTGACCAATTTTTACCCAATAAATGGCGATTTAACGTCGAACCAATTCCTACACCTAACGCTAATAAGATCCCAGTTAGGCCAAATTGTTGTTGAGATAGCCCTAATTGTTCAAAATGAAAGGGCGCCAGTTGGTAATAACTGAATAAATTAATGTTGAAAAATGCTATCAATATCACATTTCTGACAATTTCTTTATCCCTAATCATGGTGAATAAAGTGGTTAAAAATGGGCTGTGTATCACATTTGCTGGTCGAGTTTCTGGAAGTCGATAACAAGACCACAACAATAACCCAATAGCTAAAACCGCTAAGCCAATAAAAACGGCTTGATAACCACCACTACTGACTAATAATGAACCTGCTAACATACCCATTGCTGGGCTAATGGCTAGAGCGATCCCCATAATAGAGAATACTTTAGATAATTCATGGCCTTGATAACAATCACGCATGGCTGTTTGGGTGCCAATAGAGCCTACAGCTGCACCAAAAGCGGATAACATGCGCATAAGCAATAATAAATAAAAATGCGTTACAAATAAGGCTCCAATCGAGGCAACTCCATACAATAAAAGCCCTGCAAGTATTGTTGGACGGCGGCCTAGTGTGTCACACATTCTTCCCCAAAATACGACGCCGAATGCAAATGCAAAGAAATAGAGTGAAAGCGTCTGTGAAGCTTGTTCTGCATTAACATGGAAAGCGATAGCAATCCCCGTTAATGCTGGGCTGTATATGGTTTCAACGATTTGTGGAAACATCATTAAGGCAACAGCCAGCCATAATGAAAGAGGACGTTTCATATTAATAATCCTATATCTGTCACTGATGGCGAGCAGTTTAGTTGTATTTTTACTGTCTTATTACAATAATAAAGACAATAAATATCAAAAATAGGACATGTTATGGCATGGCTTAATCAGCAAGATAAGTTTGAGACACATTGGTATCAAGCTCCGATATTAGGGATTGCAGCGGAGATGGGGCAACACGACTCAGGCTTTCATGCTCACGATATGGGGCAATTACTGTTTACGCAGCAAGGTTGTATCCGTATTTCATTGGAAAACCGCTTATCATTACTCCCTCCTGGTAGAGTGGCTTGGATCCCCGCACAGGTTGTTCATCGTGCGCAAATGCGGGCGTCTGTTGGCTATCGCTCCGTTTATCTAAGCCAACAGTTTGCTCAGCAAATTGGTAGTGAAGTCATGGTGTTAACGGTAACACCGCTATTGAGAGAGCTTCTTGAACGTATTGCTATTGCACCTTTTGATAGCCAGTGGCAAACAGGGCGGTTAGCCAATTTATTACCTGTGTTTATCGATGAATTGCAAAATGCGAGTAAAGAGCCGATGTTTATCGCTATACCGCAAGATCGCAGACTGAAACATGTCAATATGGAGCAGCTTCCTCCACCATTAGTCGCGCTGGCCCAAACTGTTGGAGCAAGTGAAAAAACGATTACACGTATTTTTTTGCGTGAAACAGGCATGAGTTATCAGGTTTGGCGCCAACAATGGCGTTTTATAAAGGCTGTAGAGCTTCTTGCTCAAGGGAAGCCCTACCATTTTATCACTCAAGAATTAGGGCTAACGAGTGATAGCGCATTTATTAGTTTTTTTAAAAAAATGAGTGGTGTTACACCAAAAGAATACCAATCAACTAGCTAAATCATGCGATAGAAAAGCCCCGATTTTCGGGGCTTTGGTATGTAGGGAATCGAATCGTTTTAGTAAGAATATTATTTTTTTGATAGGTTAGAGTTAAACTCACGTTTCCCGTAGCCAGTATATAGCTGGCGAGGACGTGCGATTTTCAGACCATCATCATGCATTTCGTTCCAGTGTGCAATCCAGCCGATAGTCCGTGCAATAGCAAAGATCACGGTGAACATAGATGATGGAATACCCATTGCTTTCAGGATGATACCTGAATAGAAGTCAACGTTAGGATACAGTTTTTTCTCAATGAAGTATGGGTCGTTTAGTGCAATACGCTCCAGTTCCATCGCCACTTCGAGTAGGCTATCGTTCAGGCCAAGCTCATTTAGAACTTCATGGCAGGTTTCACGCATAACAGTCGCGCGTGGGTCATGGTTTTTATAAACACGGTGACCAAAGCCCATCAGACGGAAAGAGTCATTTTTATCTTTCGCACGCTCAATAAATGCTGGAATGTGTTCAACAGTTTGGATCTCTTCCAACATACGTAGACAAGCTTCGTTAGCACCACCATGAGCAGGTCCCCATAGCGAAGCGATACCCGCAGCAATACATGCAAATGGGTTTGCACCGGAAGAGCCAGCAGTACGTACGGTTGACGTTGAAGCGTTTTGTTCGTGGTCGGCGTGTAGGATTAAAATACGATCCATTGCGCGCTCAAGCACTGGGTTAACCACATACTCTTCACATGGTGTAGAGAACATCATGTACAAGAAATTACCTGCATAAGACAGGTCATTACGAGGGTAGACGAAAGGTTGACCGATGGAGTACTTGTAGCACATCGCCGCAACCGTTGGCATCTTAGACAGCAGACGATACGCGGTGATTTCACGGTGGCGAGGGTTGTTAACATCCAGCGCATCGTGATAGAAGGCTGCTAGCGCACCTGTCACACCACACAATACTGCCATAGGGTGTGAGTCGCGGCGGAAGCCTGTAAGCATACGGGTAATTTGCTCATGGATCATGGTATGGCGAGTTACCGTATTCTTAAAGGTATTGTATTGTTCTTGCGTTGGCGCTTCGCCGTATAACAGGATGTAGCAAACCTCTAAGTAAGAGGCTTCGGTTGCCAATTGGTCAATTGGAAAACCGCGGTGCAGCAGAATGCCTTTATCACCATCAATGTAAGTGATTTTTGATTCACATGAAGCAGTAGAGGTAAATCCAGGGTCGTAGGTGAAATACCCTTTTGAACCTAAAGTTCGGACATCGATAACGTCTTGACCGAGAGTTGGGGTTAGAATGTCTAGTTCAATTGTACTTGCACTCTCAGTCGTTAGCTTAGCTTTGTTATCAGCCATTTACGGTCTCCTTAGCGCTTGATAATCAACACCCAACAACCAGAACTCAGCGTTATACTGCGTCTTTACACATTGTTCTACCGGTGTGTTGTGGAAATCAGCTAGCTATCACATTAAATCCTGAAATCTGACTACCGATGACAATGTCTTTTAGGTTGTTTACGAGTGTGTAGATGTTATGTTCTTTTTGTTGTTTTCCCTACAATATCATTATTTTTAGTAAGGGAAACTAGTTTCATAACTTTTCAGTTTTCTTTCACGCCGATTGAGATATTGGCGACGTTCAGATAATTCTACCAGCCATATATGTAAGATAAATGTTGAATCATTGTCAAATAAGATAAGCACATTTATATAAAATGTTTAAATCGTGATCCCTCTCACTGTTCGGGCTAAATGTCACCAAACATTTTGTGTGGGAATTGTAATAGCAATGTGAAGACTTTATACTGGCAGCAGGTCTCCGGATTACCCTGATGTAGGAGTTCCAGCGTAATCAGTATGCAACTCTACTTGAACATGATGGACTAACGTTTAGCTTAAGTTGCATTTTGTACCCCTGTCGCTGTCCATTTCCGCCCCAGGTCCGGAGGAAGGAAAATAATAAAGAGCTGTGTGGGCAAAATTGTGAAAAAACAAAGACCTGTCAATCTTGATCTGCAGACGATCCACTTCCCGATCACTGCAATCTCTTCGATCTTGCACCGTGTCTCTGGCGTCATTACTTTCATCGCAGTTGGTATTCTGCTTTGGTTGTTAGGGACATCTCTCTCCTCTCCAGAAGGCTTTCAATACGTATCCGAAATAATGACCGGCTTTTTTGCTAAGTTCATTCTTTGGGGAATTCTAACAGCATTGGCTTACCACATTTGTGGTGGTATTCGTCATATGCTGATGGACTTCGGCTGGGTTGATGAAACACTAGCCGCAGGTAACTCATCTGCAAAAATCACGTTTGTTATTACTGTCGTTCTGGCAATTCTGGCGGGGATATTAGTATGGTAAGTAATGCTTCAGCTTTAGGCCGCACTGGTATTCAGGACTGGCTGTTAATCCGTGGTTCAGCGATCGTTATCGTACTCTACGTACTGTATCTTGTTGGCTTTATTGCCATCAACGATATCACTTATGAAACATGGCGTGGTTTCTTCGCATCTTCTGTGACGAAAGTATTTACTATCCTCACATTGTTCTCGATTTTAGTGCATGCCTGGATTGGTTTATGGCAGGTGCTCACTGACTATGTTAAGCCATTGGCACTACGTTTAGTGTTGCAGCTTGTTATTGTTGTTGCGCTGCTGGCTTACTTAATTTACGGAACAATTGTGGTGTGGGGTGCATAAATGAATCTGCCAATAAGAGAATTTGACGCTATCGTTATCGGTGCAGGTGGCGCAGGTATGCGCGCTGCATTGCAAATTTCGCAACTTGGCTTATCTTGCGCCTTGTTGTCAAAAGTTTTTCCAACCCGTTCTCATACGGTATCAGCGCAAGGTGGTATCACTGTTGCACTAGGTAACACTCACCCAGATAACTGGGAGTGGCACATGTATGACACCGTAAAAGGGTCTGACTATATCGGTGACCAAGATGCCATCGAATACATGTGTAAAACGGGTCCAGAAGCGATTCTTGAATTAGAACATATGGGCTTACCATTCTCTCGTTTGGACGACGGTCGTATTTATCAGCGTCCATTCGGTGGTCAGTCTAAAAACTTCGGTGGTGAGCAAGCGGCTCGTACCGCTGCTGCTGCTGACCGTACTGGTCATGCTCTGTTGCATACGTTGTATCAACAAAACCTGAAAAACCACACCACTATTTTTTCTGAGTGGTATGCCCTTGATTTAGTTAAAAACCAAGATGGCGATATCGTTGGTTGTACGGCAATTTGTATGGAAACTGGCGAGCTAGTTTACTTCAAAGCTAAAGCAACGATCCTTGCAACAGGTGGTGCAGGCCGCATCTATCAATCCACAACAAACGCTCACATCAATACGGGTGACGGTGTTGGTATGGCTGCCCGTGCGGGTGTGCCACTACAAGATATGGAAATGTGGCAATTCCACCCAACAGGTATCGCAGGTGCAGGGGTTCTGGTAACAGAAGGCTGCCGTGGTGAAGGTGGATACCTATTGAATAAAGACGGCGAGCGTTTCATGGAGCGTTATGCGCCTAACGCGAAAGACCTTGCTGGTCGTGACGTTGTTGCTCGTTCAATTATGATTGAAATCCGTGAAGGTCGTGGCTGTGATGGCCCTTGGGGACCTCACGCGAAATTGAAATTGGACCACTTGGGTAAAGAAGTTCTGGAATCACGCCTACCGGGTATTCTTGAGTTATCTCGTACCTTTGCTCACGTTGACCCAATCAAAGAGCCAATCCCAGTTATCCCAACGTGTCACTATATGATGGGCGGTATCCCAACTAAGGTTACAGGTCAAGCGATTCGTTATAACGAAAAAGGCGAGGATGAAGTCATTCCAGGTCTGTTCGCTGTGGGTGAAATTGCGTGTGTATCTGTACACGGTGCTAACCGCCTTGGTGGTAACTCATTGCTCGACTTAGTGGTATTTGGTCGTTCTGCGGGTCTACACCTGAAAGAGTCACTGATGGAGCAAGGTTCAATGCGTGAAGCATCTGAATCTGACATTGATGCTGCAATGGCTCGCTTTAACCGCTGGGAAAATGCACGTACGGGTGAAGATCCTGTTGAAATCCGTAAAGCGCTGCAAACCTGCATGCAACATAACTTCTCGGTATTCCGTGAAGGTGATGCAATGGCGAAAGGTTTAGAAGAGCTGAAAGTTATCCGCGAGCGTTTGAAAAATGCACGTCTTGATGACACATCGACCGAGTTCAACACTCAACGTATTGAATGTTTAGAGCTGGATAACTTGATGGAAACAGCTTATGCAACAGCACAAGCTGCAAACTTCCGTACTGAAAGTCGCGGAGCGCATAGCCGTTTCGACTATCCAGATCGTGATGACGTTAATTGGCTGTGTCACTCATTGTATTTACCGCAATCTGAAACGATGACGCGTCGTGAAGTGAACATGCAACCTAAGTTGCGTGAACCCTTCCCGCCGAAAGTACGTACTTATTAATGCGTGGTGTTAATCCAGTTGCGGAGAAATGAACTATGAAACTTGAATTTTCGATTTATCGCTATAATCCGGACGTAGATAACGCGCCACGTATGCAAGATTACACGCTCGAAGTGCCTGAAGGGCGTGACATGATGTTGCTGGATGCGTTGATCCAACTGAAAGAGAAAGATCCAACATTGTCATTCCGTCGTTCTTGCCGTGAAGGTGTATGTGGCTCTGACGGCGTTAACATGAATGGTAAAAATGGTCTGGCTTGTATCACACCCCTGTCTGCGTTGACTCGTAGCGGAAAGAAAATTGTGATCCGTCCATTACCAGGTCTGCCTGTTATTCGTGACCTGATTATCGACATGAGCCAGTTCTATACTCAATACGAAAAAATTCGTCCGTATCTTATTAATGATAATAAGAACCCACCGGCGCGTGAGAATTTACAGTCACCGGCACAGCGTGAAAAACTCGATGGATTATATGAGTGTATTTTGTGTGCATGTTGCTCAACTTCTTGCCCATCGTTCTGGTGGAACCCGGACAAATTTATTGGTCCAGCAGGTCTTTTAGCTGCATACAGGTTCCTAATTGATAGTAGAGATACTGAAACAGATGCTCGATTAGATGATCTGAACGACGCTTTTAGTGTTTTCCGCTGTCATAGCATCATGAATTGTGTCAATGTATGTCCTAAAGGACTAAATCCAACGAAAGCTATCGGGCATATTAAATCTATGTTACTAAAACATAGTGCATAAAACCGATTTAACCTGCGGTACGAAAGTACCGTAGGTTATTAAATAGTAAAAAGTAAAAGCAAAAAAGTGAAAGTAATAAGCCAAACTGCAAATGATGAAGACGCGAGCAAACTCGAGGAACCTTTAAAAACTGCAGTCAGTTTTTAAAGGTTCCTTAAAAGGGGAGCCCGGAGTGATAAAGGGAAACCCAAAGTGAGAACATGCATAAAGCACGTCCAGAAGAACCTTTATCGAGGCCGCTTAAACGCGGCAATTAGTTAACCACGGCGAAAACTAAAGCTGTAAAAGCTTAAGGGATCACAATGCAGAACGGCGTAATGAAGGACTGGCTGGATTCGAGCTTTCTGGCAGGCGCGAACCAGACTTACATAGAACAACTCTATGAAGATTATCTAACTGACCCCAATTCTGTTGATGCTGGCTGGAGAGAAATCTTCCAGCAACTGCCTGGAGCAGGCACCAACGCTGAGCAATTCCACTCACAAGCACGCGAATATTTCCGTCGCTTAGCAAAAGACTCGACTCGTTATCATACCTCTGTTAGCGATCCTGCAATCGACGCAAAACAAGTAAAAGTTTTGCAGTTGATTAACGCATTCCGCTTCCGCGGGCATCAAAATGCAAATCTTGACCCATTAGGTTTATGGAAACGTGAATCTGTTCCCGATTTAGATCCAGCATTCCATAATCTAACGAAAGAAGATTTCGACGAAACATTCAATGTGGGTTCTTTTGCGATTGGCAAAGAGACCATGAAACTTAGCGACCTGTATGATGCACTGAAACGTATTTATTGCGGTTCTATTGGTGCTGAATACATGCATATCACAAATACTGAGGAAAAACGCTGGATCCAGCAACGCCTCGAGTCTGTGAATGTCGCTGAGCAATTTACGAAAGAAGAAAAACGTCGCTTCTTAGCTGAATTAACAGCAGCAGAAGGGCTAGAGCGTTATTTAGGCGCTAAATTCCCAGGTGCAAAACGTTTCTCATTGGAAGGTGGTGATTCACTGATCCCAATGCTGAAAGATTTGATTCACCATGCGGGTAAACAAGATACGCGTGAAGTTGTACTAGGTATGGCTCACCGTGGTCGTCTTAACGTTCTTATCAACATTTTAGGTAAAAAACCGGCTGAACTATTCGATGAGTTCGCAGGTAAACACAAAGACCACTCAAGTGCTGGTGACGTTAAATATCACCAAGGCTTCTCTTCTGATTTCCAAACCGAAGGCTCACGTGTTCACTTAGCATTGGCATTTAACCCATCTCACCTTGAGATAGTTAGCCCAGTTGTTATTGGCTCTGTCCGTGCTCGTCGTGATCGTCTTGATGAAGGCCGTAGCAATATGGTGCTACCAATCACCATCCATGGTGACTCTGCGGTAGCAGGCCAAGGCGTTGTTCAAGAAACACTGAACATGTCTCAAGCGCGTGGTTATGAAGTTGGTGGTACTGTACGTATCGTCATTAACAACCAAATCGGTTTCACAACGTCTAACCCGAAAGATACTCGTTCAACAGAGTATTGTACTGACATCGCGAAGATGGTCCAAGCACCTATCTTCCACGTGAACGCTGATGATCCAGAAGCGGTAGCATTTGTCACTCGCTTAGCATTAGATTTCCGTAATACCTTTAAACGTGATGTGATGATTGACCTCGTTTGTTATCGTCGTCATGGTCATAACGAAGCTGATGAGCCAAATGCAACTCAGCCAATTATGTATCAAAAAATCAAAAAACATCCGACCCCACGTAAAATCTATGCTGACCGTCTAATTGAAAGTGGTGTTGTGACTGCTGATGAAGTCACTGAGATGGTTAATTTGTACCGTGACGCGCTAGATAGAGGCGACTGTGTCGTTGAAGAGTGGCGTGAAATGGGGCTACATTCTTATACATGGGAACCGTACCTGAACCATGAATGGAATGAAGAATACAAATCCACATTTGATTTAAAACGCTTGCAAGAGCTTGCGGTTAAAACCAGTACTATCCCTGCTGAAGTTGTCACTCAGTCTCGTGTTGAGAAAATTTACTCTGACCGTGCTGAAATGGCAAAAGGCGAAAAACCTCTTGATTGGGGTGCAGCAGAAACATTGGCATATGCAACCTTGGTTGATGAAGGTATTCCTGTTCGTCTATCTGGTGAAGATGCTGGCCGTGGTACGTTCTTCCACCGTCATGCTGTTGTTCATAATCAAACGAACGGTTCAGTATATGTACCGCTGCAAAATATCCATAACGGGCAAGGCGTGTTTAATGTTTGGGACTCAGTTCTGACAGAAAACGCGGTGTTGGCATTCGAATATGGCTACGCGACGACAGAACCACGCGCTCTGACGATTTGGGAAGCTCAATTTGGTGACTTCGCAAACTGTGCGCAAGTGGTTATCGACCAATTTATTAGCTCAGGTGAGCAAAAATGGGGTCGTATGTGTGGCTTGGTAATGCTTTTACCACACGGTTATGAAGGCCAAGGCCCAGAGCACTCCTCTGCACGTTTAGAGCGTTATCTGCAACTGTGCGCAGACCAAAACATGCAAGTGTGTGTGCCGTCAACGCCTGCTCAGGTTTATCACATGTTACGCCGTCAGGCACTACGCGATATGCGTCGTCCTCTGATTGTGATGTCACCTAAATCACTGCTGCGTCATCCATTAGCGGTATCAAGCATGGAAGAGCTGGCGAATGGTAAATTCCTGCCAGTAATCGGTGAAATAGATGAAATCAATCCGAAAAACGTGAAACGCGTCATTCTGTGTTCAGGTAAAGTTTATTACGATCTGTTAGAACAGCGTCGTAAGAATGAACAAACAGATGTTGCTATCGTGCGTATTGAGCAGCTATATCCGTTCCCACACGAAGATATTCAGCAAGCGCTGGCGCAATATGCGCATGTTAAGGATTTCGTATGGTGTCAAGAAGAGCCATTGAACCAAGGCGCTTGGTATTGCAGCCAACACAACTTCCGTGAAGCTATCCCTGCAGGGGCGACTTTACGTTATGCAGGTCGTGCTGCTTCTTCATCTCCAGCAGTTGGTTATACGTCCGTTCACCAAGAGCAGCAACAAGCTCTGGTTAATGACGCGTTGAACATTGAATAATTAAAGGATAGAAAATGAGTAGTGTAGAAATTCTTGTTCCAGATCTTCCTGAATCCGTTGCTGATGCTACGGTTGCCACATGGCATAAAAAACCAGGTGATAGCGTTGAACGTGACGAAGTGCTGGTTGAAATCGAAACGGATAAAGTTGTACTAGAAGTTCCTGCAAGTGAAGCGGGTGTACTAGAAGCTATCGTTGAAGACGAAGGTGCAACAGTGTTATCTAAACAACTGTTAGGCCGTATTCGTTTGGGTGATAGCACTGGCATGCCAGCGGATGTGAAACCTGCTCAAGAAGCTGCACCTGCACAACGTCAAACGGCGAGCTTGGAAGAAGAGAGCAATGATGCACTGTCTCCAGCGATCCGTCGCTTAGTTGCAGAGCATGATCTTAACCCAGCAGATATTAAAGGCACGGGTGTTGGTGGTCGTCTGACTCGCGAAGATGTTGAAAAACATTTAGCAGCGAACAAATCAGCGCCTGCTGCTAAAGCACAAGCACCTGCTGCTCCACAAGCGCCACTGGCACATCGTAGCGAAAAACGTGTACCAATGACACGTCTGCGTAAACGTATTGCTGAGCGTCTGTTGGAAGCGAAAAACAGCACTGCGATGTTAACAACCTTTAACGAAGTTAACATGCAGCCAATCAAAGATCTGCGTAAGCAATATGGTGAAGCGTTCGAAAAACGTCACGGTGTGCGTTTAGGCTTTATGTCTTTCTACATTAAAGCAGCGGTCGAAGCACTGAAACGTTATCCAGAAGTGAATGCTTCTATTGACGGTACAGATGTGGTTTACCACAACTATTTCGACATCAGTATTGCGGTATCGACACCTCGTGGTCTGGTAACACCAGTATTGCGTGACGTTGATGCGATGAGCATGGCTGATATCGAGAAGACAATTAAAGAACTGGCTGTTAAAGGTCGCGACGGTAAATTAACGGTTGAAGACTTAACTGGTGGTAACTTCACTATCACTAATGGCGGCGTATTTGGTTCTCTCATGTCCACACCTATCATTAACCCACCACAAAGTGCAATCTTAGGCATGCATGCTATTAAAGATCGCCCTATGGCGGTTAATGGTAAGGTCGAAATTCTTCCAATGATGTACCTTGCATTATCTTATGACCACCGCCTAATTGATGGTAAAGAGTCAGTTGGCTTCTTAGTGGCTATCAAAGATATGCTGGAAGATCCAACTCGTTTACTGCTGGACGTATAGCAACATAACAGGGCAGGGGCATACCTGTCCGGTCTGAAGTAACCGATGCAACCGGCTCCCGCCGGTTGCTAAATCAGTAACAATTGCAGGAGGCGAATAAACGCCTCTTCAGACTCAATTATGGATAGAACATCATGAATTTACACGAGTATCAGGCAAAACAGCTTTTTACACGCTACGGTTTGCCAGCACCAACGGGTTATGCCTGCTCATCAGCAGATGAAGCTGTAGAAGCGGCTAAAAAAATCGGAAACGGCCCATGGGTTGTTAAATGCCAAGTTCACGCAGGTGGACGTGGTAAAGCTGGCGGCGTTAAAGTCACAAGCAATATCAACGATATCAAAGAATTTGCTGAAAAATGGTTAGGTAAAAACCTTGTTACTTACCAAACAGATGCAAATGGTCAGCCTGTTAACCAAATCCTTGTTGAACATGCGACAGATATTGCTAAAGAGCTGTATTTGGGTGCAGTAGTTGACCGTGGCACACGTCGTGTTGTGTTTATGGCTTCTACCGAAGGTGGTGTTGAGATTGAGAAAGTTGCTGAAGAAACGCCAGAACTGATCCACAAAGCAGTTATCGACCCATTAACAGGTCCTATGCCTTTCCAAGGCCGTGAATTAGCATTTAAATTAGGCTTAACGGGTAAACAAGTTAGCCAATTCGCTAAGATCTTCATGGGCCTAGCGACTATGTTCTTAGAGCGTGACCTTGCTCTAATCGAAGTCAACCCATTAGTTATCAATACTGAAGGCGACCTAGTTTGTTTGGATGGTAAATTAGGTGTTGATAGCAACGCACTATATCGCCAAGCAGAAATGCGTGAAATGCATGACCCATCTCAAGAAGATGCACGCGAAGCACAAGCTGCACAGTGGGAACTGAACTATGTTGCACTTGATGGCAACATCGGTTGTATGGTTAACGGTGCAGGTCTTGCAATGGGAACCATGGATATCGTTAAACTGCACGGCGGTGCACCAGCTAACTTCTTAGACGTTGGTGGTGGCGCAACTAAAGAACGCGTAACTGAAGCATTTAAAATTATCCTTTCAGATAAGAGCGTTAAAGCTGTTTTCGTTAACATTTTTGGTGGTATCGTTCGCTGTGACCTGATTGCAGACGGCATCATTGGTGCAGTAGAAGAAGTTGGCGTGAATGTACCAGTAGTGGTTCGTTTAGAAGGTAACAATGCAGAGTTAGGTGCGAAGAAACTGGCTGATAGCGGTCTGAATATTATCGCAGCAAACAGCCTGACGGATGCAGCTAAGAAAGCAGTAGCAGCGGCGGAGGCCAAATAATGTCTATTTTAATCGATAAAAACACCAAAGTAATTTGCCAAGGTTTCACTGGCGGTCAAGGTACTTTCCACTCCGAACAAGCGATTGCTTACGGTACTAAAATGGTTGGTGGTGTGACTCCGGGTAAAGGTGGCACAACTCACTTAGGCCTACCTGTATTTAATACTGTTCGTGAAGCTGTAGAAGCGACAGGCGCAACCGCTTCTGTTATCTATGTTCCAGCACCATTTTGTAAAGATTCTATCTTAGAAGCAATTGATGCGGGCATTAAACTGATTATCACTATTACTGAAGGTATCCCAACGCTGGATATGCTGACTGTGAAAGTGAAATTAGATGAAGCTGGCGTACGCATGATCGGTCCAAACTGCCCAGGTGTTATCACGCCGGGTGAATGTAAAATTGGTATCCAACCAGGTCATATCCATATGCCAGGTAAAGTCGGTATCGTTTCACGTTCAGGTACGCTGACTTATGAAGCGGTAAAACAAACGACAGATGCAGGTCTTGGCCAATCAACTTGTGTTGGTATCGGTGGTGACCCAATCCCAGGTTCAAACTTCATTGACATCCTGAAGATGTTCCAAGAAGACCCACAAACCGAAGCAATCGTCATGATCGGTGAAATTGGTGGTAACGCAGAAGAAGAAGCGGCTGCTTACATCAAAGAGCACGTAACTAAGCCAGTTGTTGGTTACATTGCAGGTGTAACAGCGCCTAAAGGTAAGCGTATGGGCCACGCTGGTGCGATTATCGCTGGCGGTAAAGGTACAGCTGACGAGAAATTTGCTGCATTAGAAGCTGCGGGCGTGAAAACAGTACGTAGCTTGGCAGACATTGGCGATGCTGTGAAATCAATGTTGGCAAAATAAGCTCTCGCTTAGCATAAACATTTAAAACAGTGAGGCTCGTATTCCAAAAGAATACGGGCCTTTTTTGTTGTGCGTGGCGCGCTAGACACAGAGGGATAACACAGGTGCTGTTATCGATAAATTAGCGGATTATCGCAGTGTGGATACGTGAGATGGAGTGTCGTACTCTTTTTGGCGGCCTAGTTTTTTTAGATTTAATTGTACTATGCAACTACCCTTTAACGGGTTCCAATTATCGCCGTTTGACGGTTATTTATACTGCTTAAATGTTGTACTCTAGTCTTAAGTTGGGTGTTTTTCACTCAATGTGATTAAATATACTACTAAAGTGCCATTTTTAATAACGGATGCTTAGTCTTAATTAATAAATCTAAAATAGTCAAATAAGCAGAGATTATTTAGTAATTAATAAAATTCATAATAAAAACCAAATAGGCTAATATTATAAATTAAATTATCTTTTTATGAAGTTTTAAATAAAAAGTTAATTTTTTAGGCTCTCTTTTAGAAAATTAAGAATATTTGTACTATTATCAATAACAGACAATTAACATTTAAATAACCATTAATTGATGATAAGGATAATCGCTTAACAACAATCAAAAAAGTTGACGCAAATCAATTCATTAGTACTAGCATTATTTTTATAATTTGCTTAAATTGGTGTGCGATCAAATACTCATTTTTCTATTATAGGGTATAATTATTGATATATATTCAGAATTCAAATCTGAATCACGCAAAAGAAGTTTATTGTATGTGAAGATAAGCGTACTATTATTATAGTGTCGTTAGAGTTTTTGATTTTGTTAATTATTTGTTGTTTTGAGGCATTTTTTGCTGGTAGTTAAGAGGCTTTCTTTAATTGTATTGGAAGCTGGGTTGCCGCAAGTCGGTGTCTTCCTGCTAGGAGCAAGGAGTCAAGATGTTTGATATTGTCGAACTGTCAAGATTACAGTTTGCCTTAACTGCGATGTATCACTTCCTGTTCGTACCACTAACGCTTGGTATGGCGTTTTTGCTTGCGATCATGGAAACGGTATATGTGCTGTCTGGTAAGCAAATTTATAAAGATATGACTAAATTCTGGGGCAAGTTATTTGGTATTAACTTTGCTCTAGGTGTTGCCACTGGTTTGACTATGGAGTTCCAATTCGGGACTAACTGGTCTTACTATGCCCACTATGTTGGAGATATCTTCGGTGCACCACTGGCAATCGAAGGTTTGATGGCATTCTTCCTTGAATCAACGTTTGTTGGTTTGTTCTTCTTTGGTTGGGATCGCTTAAGCAAAACTCAACACCTTGCGGTGACTTGGTTAGTTGCTTTAGGTTCTAACTTCTCTGCGCTGTGGATCCTCGTTGCGAACGGTTGGATGCAAAACCCTATCGCTGCAGACTTTAACTTCGAAACAATGCGTATGGAAATGGTCAGCTTCTCTGAGCTGGTCCTGAACCCTGTTGCACAAGTTAAATTCGTTCACACAGTTGCTGCTGGTTATTGTACTGGTGCGATGTTTGTTCTGGGTATCAGCTCTTACTATATGCTTAAGGGCCGTGACCTTGCGTTTGCTAAACGTTCATTTGCAATCGCTGCAAGCTTCGGTATTGCCGCTGTACTATCTGTTATCGTTCTTGGTGATGAATCAGGCTACGAAATGGGTGACGTGCAGAAGACCAAGTTAGCCGCGGTAGAAGCTGAGTGGGAAACGCATGCTCCACCTGCAGCGTTTAACCTGATCGCTTGGCCTGACACCGAAAAAATGGAAAACAAATTTGCAATTGAAATTCCATGGGTGATGGGTCTTATCACAACGCGTTCACTGGATACACCAGTTCTAGGTCTGAAAGATCTGATGAAGCAACACGAAGTTCGTATTCGTAACGGTATGATTGCATACGGTGAGTTACAACAACTTCTTGCGGGTAATAAAGACCCTGAGTTGCGTAAATCTTTCGAAGCGAACAAGAAAGATTTAGGTTATGGTCTTCTGCTGAAACAATACGCACCAAATATTGTTGATGCAACAGAAGCACAGATCCAAAAAGCGGTTAAAGATAGTATCCCGAATGTAGGTCCATTGTTCTGGGCATTCCGTATCATGGTTGGCGTAGGCTTCCTGCTGCTGATTATCATCGGTCTATCCTTCCTGTCAGTGGTACGCAACCGTATTGGTCAAAACAAATGGTTACTACGTACCGCATTGTTCGGTATTCCATTACCGTGGATTGCGATTGAATCAGGCTGGTTCGTTGCAGAATATGGTCGTCAGCCGTGGGCTATCGGTGAGGTTCTCCCTGTTTCCGTTGCACACTCAAACTTGACAACCCATGATCTGATTTTCTCTCTAGCTCTGATCTGTGGTCTGTATACACTGTTCTTAATTGCTGAATTGTTCCTGATGTTCAAATTCGCTCGTAAAGGGCCAAGCAGCCTGAAAACTGGCCGCTACCACTTTGAACAGAAAAACAACTCTGCACAAGACGTTCAGTAAACAGGAGTCCACTTATGTTTGATTATGAAGTTCTTCGATTTGTGTGGTGGATTCTAATCGGCGTTCTGCTGATTGGCTTCGCTGTCACGGATGGCTTTGACATGGGCGTCGGCTTCTTATTACCAATTCTAGGTAAAACAGATACTGATCGCCGTATCATGATTAACTCAGTTGCGCCGCACTGGGATGGTAACCAAGTTTGGTTGATCACCGCAGGTGGTGCGATGTTTGCAGCATGGCCACAAGTGTATGCTGCGGCATTCTCAGGTTTCTATGTCGCGATGATTTTAGTGCTTGCAGCACTGTTCTTCCGCCCAGTCGGTTTTGACTACCGTTCTAAGTTGGAGAATCCAAAATGGCGCAACATGTGGGACTGGGGTCTATTTATCGGTGGTTTCGTTCCACCATTAGTTATCGGTGTTGCGTTTGGTAACCTGCTTTTAGGTGTTCCATTCCAAATCGATAGCCAACAATATCTGACTTATACAGGTAACTTGTTCGGCCTACTGAACCCATATGGTCTGTTAGCTGGTGTTGTTAGCTTAATGATGATTGTGACTCAAGGTGCAACATACTTACAAATGCGTACGACTGGTGAACTACACCTACGTGTTCGTAAAGCAACTTATGTAACAGCATTATTAACTCTGCTGGCTTTCGCAGGTGCAGGTGCTTGGTTGGTTATGGGTATCGATGGCTACGTTGTGACTTCAACTATCGATACATTAAGCGTATCTAACCCACTGAACAAAACTGTCGAAGTTGCTTCAGGTGCGTGGTTGACTAATTTCAACAACTATCCTGTGCTGTGGGCATTACCTGCTCTAGGTGTGGTATTGCCACTGTTGACTATGCTGTTTAGTAAAGCAGACAAAAATGCGTTAGCGTTTGTGAGTTCATCTCTCACTATCGCTTGTATCATTTTAACTTGTGGTGTTGCAATGTTCCCATTCATCATGCCATCAAACATCATGCCAAATGCAAGTTTGACCATGTGGGATGCAACATCTAGCCTGTTTACTCTGCAAGTTATGACGGTTGTTGCGATTATTTTTGTTCCAATTGTATTGGCTTACACTGCGTGGTGTTACTACAAAATGTTTGGCCGTTTGGACAAAAACTTCATCGAAGGCAACAAGCATTCACTGTATTAAGGAGCATAACATATGTGGTATTTTGCCTGGATTCTTGGCACGCTGTTAGCTTGTAGTTTTGCAGTGATTGCAGCTCTAGCTTTAGAGCATGCGGAAGATAAAGCTGCTGCTAAAGATGGCGAGTAATAAATAATGCTGGTGGATAAAAGCTATCAGCTATTGGATAAGGGTCCGGTACGGATCCTTATCCTTATATTAGCGTTAGGGATTGCTGGGAGTGTCATGTGGGATCCAACCCAATTTGCGGCTAAAACCAGCTCATTTCTTATCTGGCAAGGGTTATTACTTATTTGGGCAACCTGTAGTGGCATGATTTTTGGTGTCGGATTTCGACCTAATAAATTGATTTGGCGACTACTTTTCCATCCTTTACCTGCCATCATTATCCTTATCTGGGGCTTGGTTAAAGTCTTCAGCTAATCTAATTGTCAATTATGGGTCTGCGGATCCATAATTTTTTTTTGATAACTTTACCCCTAGGTCATTCCAAAGCGCCACCGTCTTGAGTATAGTGGCACCGTTAATTAATTTAACCTAGGATGGAGTGATTGTTATGTTATTTCGTTGGCCTGTTCGCGTCTATTATGAAGATACGGATGCGGGCGGTGTGGTTTATCATGCACGTTATCTCGCTTTTTTTGAACGGGCTAGGACCGAGATGCTACGGGATAAAGGTATCAATCAACAAAGTTTACTGGCTGAGAATATCGGGTTTGTTGTCAGGAGTATGACAACGGACTTTGTCAGAGCGGCTCGGCTGGACGATTTATTGGAAATTGAGACACAAATCATTGAGATGAAGCGTGCCTCTTTAACCTTTCAACAAAGGTTAATTGATTCACAAGGTAACCTGCTTTGCGGGGCTACGGCCCTGATTGCTTGTGTGGACACATCAAAAATGAAGCCGACAGCGCTTCCTAAGTCTATTGTCGCGGAGTTTAAACAGTGACTGACATGAATATCGTGGATTTATTCCTAAAAGCGAGCCTATTGGTTCAGATCATTATGTTCGTTTTGATTGGTTTCTCTATTGCTTCTTGGGCCATCATTATTCAGAGAACAAAAATTTTAAATGCGGCAGCTCGAGAAGCGGAAGCGTTTGAAGATAAGTTTTGGTCTGGTATTGAGTTATCTCGCTTATACAAAGAAAGTCAGGCTCGCCGTGACTCGCTAAGTGGAGCAGAACAAATTTTCCATGCAGGTTTCAAAGAGTTTGTTCGTTTACACCAAGCGAATATTCATGCACCGGATGCTGTTGTCACCGGGGCATCTCGTGCTATGCGCATTTCGATGAACCGTGAGCTTGAATCCGTAGAAGCGCACATCCCATTTTTAGGGACGGTTGGTTCTATTAGCCCTTATATTGGTCTTTTTGGTACGGTATGGGGAATTATGCATGCCTTTATTGCATTAGGTGCGGTTAAACAAGCAACACTACAAATGGTAGCGCCGGGTATCGCTGAAGCGTTGATTGCAACAGCAATTGGTTTGTTTGCAGCAATCCCAGCGGTAATGGCATATAACCGATTAAATCAGCGAGTCAATAAGCTAGAACAGAGCTACGATAACTTTATGGAAGAGTTTCTGGCTATCTTACATCGCCAAGCATTCTCTGCTGATAAGAAATAATACGGGGAGATAAGCGAATGGCGCGCAATAGTCGCAGACGTGAGCTAAAATCCGAAATCAACATTGTCCCATTGCTGGATGTTTTGTTGGTACTGTTGCTAATTTTTATGGCGACAGCACCGATTATTTCACAAAGCGTGGAGGTTGATCTGCCGGATGCCGCTGAAAGCCAGACCGTATCATCAAGCGATAATCCACCGATTATTTTAGAGGTTGCGGGAGTTGGTCAATACAATATGTTAATTGATGGTGAGCGCTTAGAGCTACTACCACCAGAACAGATTGCGGCTGAAGCGAAAGCTCAGCTAGATAAAAATCCAAAGGCGATTTTCCTTATCGGTGGTGCAAAAGAAGTGCCCTATGATGAAGTGATTAAGGCATTGAATATTTTGCATCAAGCTGGGATCAAATCGGTCGGTTTAATGACTCAACCCATGTAATTGAGTGAGTAATGATTCTTTTTTTGGAAACCAATTGTGGGAAAGACAAAAGAGAAAAAAGATAATTTAAGGCTTTCTCTTCTAACGTCGCTTGCGTTGCACGTTTTATTGATAGGCCTAATTATAATTGGTTCCTTAGTTTCCGTTGTCAAACTTGGCGGCGGAGGGGAGGAGGGGACTGTCATCGATGCGGTGATGGTCGATCCCGGCGCGGTTGTTCAGCAATATAACCAAATGCAACAACAAGAAAATAGCGCTAAACAAGCAGCTAAAGAGCGTAAAGAGAAAGAGCGTAAACAAGAAGCTGAGCTAAGGGAAAAGCAAGAGCAGGAACAAAAACGTCTGCAACAGCTTGAGCAAGAGCGTATTCAAAGTGAACGAGAAGCGCAGGAGCGGCAAAAACAAGTTGAGCAGCAACAAAAACAAGCAGCTGAAGCGGCAAGAAAAGCGAAGGAAGAGCAAAAAATAGCGGAAGAAGCGGCGGCAAAAGCCAAAGCAGAAAAAGAACGCTTGATTAAAGAACAAGCTGCCGCGAAGGAAAAAGCAGAGGCTGAAGCGAAAAAAGAAGCCGAAGCGATAAAAGCGAAAGCAGCGGCTGATGCTAAGGCGAAAGCGGAGAAAGAAGCGAAAGCTAAAGCGGAAAAAGAGGCGAAAGAGAAAGCGGAGAAAGAAGCGAAAGCTAAAGCAGCTAAAGAAGCTAAGGCCAAAGCCGATAAGGAAGCAAAAGCCAAAGCAGCTAAAGAGAAAGCAGAGGCTGCAAAAAATTCCGCTGAGATTGATAATCTACTCGGTGATTTGACCTCTACAGGGCCAAGTCGTGAAGGTGGAGCGGCTTCCGCAGGCCAAGGTGGCGGTAAACGTTCTGGGGCATCCAATGCAGACGTTGAAAATTATGCAAGTAAAATAAAAGCCGCGATTCAGAGTAAGTTTTATGATTCAGATACTTACCGTGGACGTACGTGTGAACTTAAGTTACAAATTGCACCTGATGGCTTATTAGTAAGTATTACCCCTAAAAATAATGCTTCTAATGACCCAGCACTGTGTAGTGCAGCAATCAGAGCTGCAAACCTTGCAACGTTACCACGCCCACCGGCGGATGTGTATGAAGCATTTAAAAAACAAGGAAGTACAGTTGTATTTAGCCCAAAATAAGATAAGTCGGAGCTGTCTGTATTGAATTTATGTCTGCTATAGCATAAATAGTTCTTACAATATCTAGTTTTGTTAGTATACCTTTGTTAAAATTCAGCGAATTATTGTGGCAGTGAATACCACAGTAAGGGAGATAAGGATGAAGCAGGCTTTTAAAGTAGTTCTCGGGTTCCTCATGTTATGGGCAACAGTTGCTCAGGCTGAAATCCGTATTGAGATCACGGAAGGTGTTAATAGTGCTCAGCCAATAGGGGTTGTTCCTTTTAAATGGTCTGGCTCAGGTACACCTCCACAAGAAATCGGGCAAATTGTTGGTGCTGATTTACGCAATAGTGGCAAATTTAACCCTATTGAGCCTAGTCGTATGCCTCAACAACCTGCGACCGCTTCTGAAGTAGTTCCTGAGGCTTGGACAGCATTGGGGATTAATGCCGTTGTTGTCGGTCAAATCCAACCCGCGGCTGATGGCAGCTATGTGGTTAGCTACCAATTAGTTGATGTTGCTGGTAGCCCAGGCACGGTCTTATCTCAAAACCAGTATAAGGTCACTAAAGAGTGGTTACGTTATGCCGCCCATACCGCAAGCGATGAAGTTTTTGAAAAGCTGACTGGTATTCGTGGTGCATTCCGTACACGTATCGCCTATGTTGTGACTAATAAAGGGGGTCAATACCCTTATGAATTACGTGTTTCTGATTACGATGGCTATAACCAATTTACGGTTCATCGTTCTCCGGAACCTTTGATGTCGCCAGCTTGGTCACCTGATGGTGAGCGTTTGGCGTATGTGACGTTTGAAAGTGGCAGTTCAGCACTGGTGATTCAGACGCTATCGACTGGCGCCGTTCGTCAGGTTGCATCATTCCCTCGTCATAATGGTGCTCCAGCGTTTTCTCCAGATGGGACTAAACTGGCTTTTGCTTTGTCAAAAACAGGTAGCTTAAATCTTTATATTATGGATTTAGCGAGCGGCCAAATTCGTCAAGTGACTGATGGTCGTAGTAATAATACAGAGCCAAGCTGGATGCCAGATAGTCAAACATTGGTCTATACATCTGACCAAGCGGGTCGTCCGCAAATTTACAAGATTAATATTAATGGCGGTAGCCCTGAACGTGTGACCTGGGAAGGTACACAAAATCAGGACGCTGATGTTAGCCCGGATGGATCTTTCATTGTAATGGTCAGCTCCGGCGGTGGTCAGCAGCATATCGCCAAACAGGATCTGGCGACGGGTAACGTTGAATATTTAACGAAAACGTTTCTAGATGAAACGCCGAGTATCGCACCTAACGGCACTATGGTTATTTATAGCTCCTCTCAAGGCTTGGGGACTATATTGCAGCTAGTTTCGACCGACGGGCGTTTCAAAGCGCGTCTTCCGGCAACCGATGGACAGGTTAAATTTCCTGCTTGGTCGCCGTATCTGTGATGCATAATAATAATGTGTGGCAAACTATTAAGGATCAAAACGATGCAACTGAATAAAGTGCTTAAAGGGCTGATGATCGCATTACCAATCATGGCTGTCGCAGCTTGTAGCTCTAACAAAAACAATGACCAAAATGGCGCGGATTCTTCAATGAACCAAACTAACAGCGGTCTGTCTGCGGAAGAGCTGGCACGTCAGCAAATGCAAGAACTGCAAAATAACAATATCGTTTACTTCGGTTTCGATAAATACAACGTATCTCCAGAATACGCTGATATGTTAGATGCTCATGCAGCTTTCCTACGTAACAACCCATCTGTTAAAGTTGTTGTTGAAGGTCATGCGGATGAGCGTGGTACTCCTGAGTACAACATCGCACTGGGTGAACGTCGTGCTAATGCAGTTAAAATGTACCTGCAAAGCAAAGGTGTAGCGGGTGATCAAGTTTCTCTGGTTTCTTACGGTAAAGAAAAACCAGCTGTGTTAGGTCACACAGAAGCTGATTACGCTAAAAACCGTCGTGCAGTTATTGCATACTAATCGATAAGCGAAATTATCTCTTATGAACAGTAACTTCAGACATTTATTTGTAGGTCTGTCGTTATTGGTTGGCGTAGCGGCCCCTTGGGCCGCTATTGCCCAAGCGCCAATCATTAATGTCGGATCCGGTTCATCCGGTGATCGTCTTACTCAGCTTGAGACGGCAGTTAACTCTCAAGGCCAGATCTTATATCAAATCCAGCAACAGATTGCTGACAACCAACGCGATATCGATACATTGCGTGGTCAGATTCAGGAAAATCAATATAAACTGAATCAAATTGTTGAGCGCCAAAAAGATTTGTATATGCAATTAGGTCAGGTGAGTGGCGGTACTACAGAATCATCAAATTCATCGGCAGCAGCGGACTCCTCCACTTCAGCACCTGCACCAGAAGCTTCTGGTGGTGGCGAAAAGGAAGATTATAATGCTGCAGTTGCGCTTGCGATGAAAAGCAAATCTAAAGCGCAAATCGATGAGGCCATCGGTGCATTACAAAGCTTTATTAAAAGCTATCCCAAATCCAGCTATCAATCTAATGCTAACTATTGGTTAGGGCAACTTAACTATAATAAAGGTAGCAAAGATGATGCGGCATTCTACTTTGCAACTGTTGTGAAAGAATATCCTAAATCCCAAAAAAGCAGTGAGGCCCTGTATAAAGTCGGCCTGATCATGCAAGACAAAGGGCAGAAGGATAAAGCAAAAGCGGTTTATCAACAGGTGCTGAAACAGTATCCGAATAGCGCTGGTGCTAAACTTGCAGAGAAAAAGCTTAGCTCACTTTAATGATTAACCCCGAAGAAGTAATTACCGAATATTTCGGGGTTAACCGTATGATAAGTGTGCATTCAATCGTTTTTTTCAAAAAAATCATTGCACCATCGTCAGAAATGAGTAATATAAGCCGCCGTTGACGCAAGAATAAGTTGTTAAGTTTAATGGGTCGTTAGCTCAGTCGGTAGAGCAGTTGACTTTTAATCAATTGGTCGCAGGTTCGAATCCTGCACGACCCACCATTAACAGCCTCTATTTCGTTAATGTGCTTTAAGATGTGTGAGTTAATTTAGTCGGTAGAACAAGAGCTCATTGAACGCTTGTTCGTATTAGGCCTCAAACACAATGAGTCACCCTGCACGACCGCCATCTTAAAATAAAAAAATCAGTTATATCAGATGGGTCGTTAGCTCAGTCGGTAGAGCAGTTGACTTTTAATCAATTGGTCGCAGGTTCGAATCCTGCACGACCCACCATCTATAGAAATGCCATTATCTTCAAATCCTTCCATTTTCTAGCGTAGTTAAATTGTGTTATTCAATCTAAAAGCCCATCAAGCAAAATAGCGCTATATTGGCCACAATGGCTCGTATGTGTCGATGATTTCCAGAAATGCGCCTGTATCCTCTCCTAATCGATTAATTATACCGGTATTAGGGTAAGGGGCGGCATTGGGAATGGACCCGTGTAGACGCCGATTTTCAAACCTCTTCGTATGAGTAAGTCGATATTTAGTCGCGATCTTGTGGCTATCATCACCTAACTCTTGAGCAAAAACCATTCAGCCTGAGTTATTGTGTGGGTATTGACTTCTTTTTTTGAGAACTTACGCAAGGTATTACTGACCTACTTGGACTAGTCTAAATAAAACATCAATAACTGATCACCTTGTAAAATATAAATTATTTTATCTATGGCAAAGACTAGGAAAGGACTAGCGGATGAAAAAACTATTAGCAGTATTCTGCGCAGGGGCTTTTGTTTCAACCAGTGTATTTGCGGCGATCCCTCCCGGCAATGATGTGACAACTAAACCCGATCTTTATTATTTAAAAAACTCACAGGCTATTGATAGTTTAGCGTTATTGCCGCCACCACCTGAAGTGGGCAGCATCTTATTTTTAAACGACCAAGCGATGTATGAAAAAGGCCGTTTATTGCGAAACACTGAGCGTGGAGAACAAGCCGCTAAGGATGCTGATCTGGCTGCGGGCGGTGTTGCGAACGCATTTTCTGAAGCTTTTGGTTATCCCATTACCGAAAAGGATGCGCCTGAAATTCATAAATTGCTGACGAATATGATTGAAGATGCGGGGGATTTAGCAACTCGCTCAGCCAAAGAGAAATACATGCGCATTCGTCCATTTGCGTTCTACGGTGTTGCTACCTGTAACACGAAAGATCAGGACAAATTATCTAAGAATGGCTCTTATCCTTCCGGACACACCGCAATTGGCTGGGCATCTGCACTCGTATTGTCAGAAATTAACCCAGAAAACCAAGATAAAATTTTAAAACGTGGTTATGAACTTGGCCAAAGCCGAGTCATCTGTGGTTACCATTGGCAAAGTGATGTTGATGCAGCTCGTATCGTTGCATCGGGTGCGGTAGCAACTTTACACTCCAACCCTGAATTCCAAAAACAGTTACAAAAAGCCAAAGACGAATTTGCTAAACTGAAAAAATAGCTTTACTTAAAAACGATACCGCCCCATCAGTAACAACGAGAGGGGCGGTTTTTTATTGTGTTTTATATGGTAAAATCGCGTCAGATCCCTTCAGGCAATAAACTGTTATCTTGCAACATGCCAACTACCAGTGTTTGCATGCGCTGGCCAAGAGTGTGGTCGATGGTATAATTGAGCTGCTGGGCGACTTCCACCGTGATTTCATCAAAGCATTTCATCAACAGATGTAAGCTGTATGCAGCTTGTTGCGCATTACGGTAATCAAACAAGGTTTCCATTGCTTGGATAATGTGCTCTGGCATCCATTGTTGATATGCTCTGCCGTGATACCAAACATCTTGCTGCCCTTTACTTTTGTTTGAGACATAGCACTCTAACATCGTCAGTAGGGCATTTTTCATATCAACGTCTCTTGACCAAGCGCTCCAGAGTTCATTACGCGAAAGGGCAATCGCAACTTGATGTGATTCATACCAAAATTCGTTCACAATAAACGTGAATTTGTTTTGACTGAGTTGCTTAGGCGGAAGTTGTACCTGATCACTGTCGGGAAGGTTATCCGTGATACCGCTTTTATCGAGTAAAATGGTGTAGCCACGGGCATAAGTATTATCAAGCCCATATTGCTTCATCTTTTGCAATCGACTTGGTTCAGCAAAGGTAAAATCAACTTTTCTTCCTTGCTCGTAAATCGCTAAACAAGTCGGGCATTCAGGCTCATTTTCACCACCATTTGTAAGATGTAGAGCCACTAGAGGCTGACCAAATTGATGTATCCATTGTTGGTCATGAAAAAGTGCTGTTACACCTGAACCGACTAATTCAATATCAATGTCTGAATAATGATCAATTTGTTGTTCTCTACCTCTTGAGCCTGTCAAAATGACGGCATCAATTCTAGGATCGAGCAAAGAAACGGAAATAATTTTATTGATTAAAGATGCAGGTGATTCCATAGCTAACCCATCGAATTTATTGATGTGGCTAAGATACCTGTAAAATGATTAAAATGCTAAAAAACTCGATAATTATCATGATTATTTAGTGAATAGTGAGAAATCACGCCATCATCACCAAAAATCGAGAAGACTTCCTCAATGAATTGGGGTATCTTGTTTAGTATATAAAACAAAAATGTGGTTTTCGACCCATTTTATAGGCGATTTTAGATGTAAAATTGCATTATGCTAAACAGAGGCACAAGATGAGCGAGTTTATTGATTTTAACCAGTCGGTTTATCCGTTCCCTGCTAGACCTGCATTGCTAAGCTCAGAAGAGAAAGCATTTTATCGTGAGCGCATCAAAGCGTTATTGCTGGAAAAAAATGCGGTGATAGTTGCACATTATTATACCGATCCTGAAATCCAAGCATTGGCTGAGGAAACAGGTGGATGTGTTGCTGACTCTCTGGAAATGGCTCGTTTTGGCGCCCGTCATAGTGCATCAACCCTGCTAGTCGCGGGGGTACGTTTTATGGGGGAAACCGCAAAAATCTTAAGCCCTGAAAAAACCGTTTTAATGCCAACATTAGATGCCGAATGTTCACTTGATTTAGGCTGCCCAGAGGCGGATTTTGCGCGTTTTTGCGATCAGCACCCTGATCGTACAGTGGTGGTTTATGCGAATACCTCTGCGGCGGTGAAAGCACGAGCAGATTGGGTGGTGACATCCAGTATTGCGGTAGAATTAATCGAGCATCTTGATAGCCTAGGCGAGAAAATTATTTGGGCGCCTGACCGCCATCTTGGCCGTTATGTTCAACAACAAACAGGGGCTGATATTTTGTGTTGGCAGGGCGCTTGTATTGTTCATGATGAATTTAAAACCCAGTCTCTGAGCAAAATGAAAGCGCTGTATCCAGAAGCGGCGGTGCTGGTTCACCCTGAGTCTCCTCAAGCTGTTGTCGAGCTTGCTGATGCTGTCGGCTCGACAAGCCAATTAATCAAAGCGGCGCAAACGTTGCCTCATCCATCAATGATAGTCGCGACCGATAAAGGCATTTTTTATAAAATGCAGCAAGCGTGCCCTGATAAGTCTTTGTATATCGCGCCGACCGCGGGGGAAGGTGCGACATGCCGTACTTGTGCCCATTGCCCTTGGATGGCGATGAATGGTTTAAAAGCAATAGCACAAGCCTTAGAGAGTCACGGGGAGCAACATCAAATTTATGTGAGCGAAGCGCTACGTCAAAAAGCGATGTTACCTTTAAATAGAATGCTAGATTTTGCAGAGAGTCTAAAATAAAAGAGCACTATTGTTTATATCGAGGCCACGCGGAATCATAATGTGGCATGACATAGGGTTGAGAGAAGGATTTTGGGATGGATTTCTTTAGCACAAGTAATGTATTAGTGAATATTCCTCTATGGGATAGTGTGTATGAATTGTCATACATCGAAGCAGTAGGAACAGTGGCTGGTTTGTTATGTATTTTGCTAGCTAGTCTTGAAAAAACCATTAATTACTTGTTTGGTTTAATCAATGTGACGCTGTTTGGGGTGATTTTTTTTCAAATCCAACTGTATGCTAATTTACTTTTACAGGTATTTTTCTTTATCGCCAATATTTATGGTTGGTATGCGTGGAGCCGAGTGGATAACCAGCAACAAACGGAACTGAAAATTCGCTGGTTAAGCCTGCCTAAGGCGACGATAACAGTGATCATCTCTTTATTTGTGATCATTTACCTAACATACAATATTGATTGGGTCTTTGGGGTATTGGCGGAATGGGCAATTAACATTTTGAATCTGTTTGGCGCTAACCTAACAATGCCTGTGTTAGAACCCGATGCATTTCCATTCTGGGATTCGACCATGACAGTATTATCTGTGGTTGCAATGATCCTGATGACGCGTAAGTACGTTGAAAATTGGCTTTTATGGGTGATCATCAACGTAATTAGTATTATCGTATTCTATAAGCAAGGGGTATATGCGATGTCATTAGAGTACCTCATTTTGCTAGGTATCGCGCTGAATGGTTCAAGGCTTTGGGTGAAATCGGCAAAACAAAACGGCTCTGTGCCCCTCTCATAAACCACGGTGACGAAAATTAACAATAAAACGGCTAAAGTAACATTATCGATGTTTTGCCGTTTTTATTGTTTTTTACTCTAAAATTCCCCCTAAATATGGGGCTATTGTGCTGTTTAATCGCCTTTAGCCTCATTTTATAATCTGAAAGCTTAAAACTAACTATTTCATACTAAGCTTGCCTGTTTACAGAAGGCGGCTGAACGGTTAGATTAAAATTTCGATACCTGTCGTCTTTCAAGTTGCAGCATTGTGAGTGGTAAGAGAATCTCTCTTCGCTTAAAAGTAAGTGTTTACCATCGGCCTGCTATTGGAATCCATAGGGTATGTAAATCATCTATATAAAAAAATAAACATTGGATTAACGGGTATGAATTATCAGAACGATGACGTCAGAATTAAACAAATAAAAGAATTATTGCCACCAATTGCGTTGTTGGAGAAGTTTCCAGCGACGGACAAAGCGGCGTTTACCGTTCATGAAGCACGTCTCGCCATCCATAATATACTGTCAGGCGAAGATGATCGCCTTGTGGTTGTGATTGGTCCTTGCTCTATTCATGATACTAAAGCTGCTCTGGAATATGCCGAGCGCCTTAATAAGTTACGAGAAGAACTCAAAGATTCGCTAGAAATTGTGATGCGTGTGTATTTTGAAAAACCGCGTACCACAGTAGGTTGGAAAGGGCTAATTAATGACCCTAATATGGACAATAGCTTTAATATCAATGAAGGGCTACGTATTGCCCGTGAACTATTGGTGAAAATTAATGACCAAGGCCTGCCGACCGCAGGTGAATTTCTCGATATGATCAGCCCTCAATATGTCGCTGACCTAATGAGCTGGGGGGCGATTGGTGCACGCACAACAGAATCGCAAGTACATCGTGAATTGGCTTCTGGTCTCTCTTGCCCAGTTGGCTTTAAAAATGGAACAGATGGCACGATTAAGATCGCTATTGATGCGATTAATTCAGCACGTTCACCGCATTGTTTCTTATCGGTCACCAAATGGGGGCATTCTGCAATCGTCAATACTAGCGGGAACCCAGATTGCCACATTATTTTACGTGGTGGTAAAGAGCCAAACTACAGTGTGGAACACGTTAAGGCGGTGCGCGAAGGGCTAGTGAATGCAGGTCTAACCCCCAGCATTATGATTGACTTTAGCCACGCAAACAGTAACAAGAAATTTGAAAGACAAATGATAGTTGCTGATGACGTCAGTGAGCAATTACGCCAAGGTGATCGCTCTATTACAGGTGTCATGATCGAAAGCCACCTTGTTGAAGGCAATCAAAGCCTAGAGTCAGGTGAGCCTCTGGTTTATGGGAAAAGTGTCACTGATGCATGTATCGGATGGGATGATACAGAAAAAGTATTGCGCCAATTGTCTGATGCGGTGATTGCTCGTCGCCAGAAGTAATCGATAGTATTTCATATAGGAAGCCAGAGTCTTGTTGCTCTGGCTTTTTTACGTTATTAGATAGGAGAATCGTACTCTTTAGATTGGTAAACCGACAGGCAGCATACCACTCTCCTATTACTTATTATGAGATTAGAATCTCTAAAGCTATTGACCGATATGGTGTGGATAGCGATAGAGCAATCTAAACTTACTTTTTGGTTGTGTTGAGCTATTTTCGGATGAGTTCATGATGAACATAATCGCACTACCAAAAATAAAACGCCAAAATACCTTAAATCACGATCCGCTAAAAATACCTGTAAAAGGGGTTTTTGTGGCCTTTCTGCTCATGAATAAATAATGCAAGGAAAAATCAATATTTAAGATTTTTCTTGTCGAGCTATTCACTGTATTTACTCGTTATTATAGTTTGTTTATTTTTATTATCTTAGTTTTATATTTTTTGTTTTCAGTAAAAATGAACAAATCATTCAAAAAACTTCTCTTTCTTTAATGGTCTCTAAAGTAAATAATCCCTTTTCGATATTATAACTAAAGGGAAATATTAATGAGGAAGTTACAACTTGCATCGTTAACATTTGCATTAATCAGCACGATGGGAAGTGCTTTTGCGTCAACTAACCAAGAGGGATATTACGGTTCCGCACGACTTTCTAAAGTGTGGCAAAAAGCGGATAGTATGGATACGAGTCTCCGCCCAGGGATTGGCCAGTTTGTTTCTGGTGATGATAAAGATGATTTCTACAATGCTTCTCTTGCAGCGGGTTATCAGTATGGTAATGGCTGGCGTACCGAAGGGGAGTATAGTTTTAATAAAAAAGCGGAGTACACCAGTGGCTCAACCGCTTTTTCAACCAGCTTTAATCATCACAAAACGGAATCGCAGCGTTTAATGCTGAATGTTTATCGTGATTATGATATCTACCAAGGGATTTCAGTGTATGGCACCGTGGGATTGGGTGTTGCAAAAGTGAAATCATCGGGATGGCAAGGTAATGCCGCACGTCAATATGGTAGCAATACTGACACTAACTTAGCGTACTCGATTGGCGCTGGTGTAAGTTACGAGCCTATTGATAAATTAAATTTTGACTTGGGATATCGTTATATTGATTTAGGGAAAATCGAAAGCGGTATGAATCGTTTTGCCAATGCGCGTGGCATACAGGATGAGCAGATGAAAGCGCACCTTAAGTCACAAGAGCTTGTGTTAGGCGTTAGATATCTATTTTAATTTTTAACGTATTATTATTCATTGGAATATGTCATACAAAAAGGGTTGGCGATTAGCCAACCCTTTACTTTATTTAACTTTAATTATTTTGCTTTGCCTTGGTTGGCAACCGCTGCTTGTTTTGCAGCGATTTCATCTTGGTTGCCAAGATAGTAATGTTTGATTGGTTTCATGTTTTCATCAAACTCATAAACCAGTGGCACTGCTGTTGGGATATTGAGGTTAAGAATTTCTTCTTCGCCCATGTTATCCAAGTATTTTACCAGCGCACGCAGTGAGTTACCGTGAGCTGCAATAATCACTTTTTCACCCGCCGCAACACGTGGTTTGATCTCTTGTTCCCAGTAAGGCACAACACGCTCAATGGTTGTTGCTAAGCTTTCTGTTACTGGCAGTTCCTCGCTAGACAGTTTTGCATAGCGTGGATCGTGGCCTGGGAAACGTTCGTCATCTTTTGTTAGCTCAGGTGGCGTGATGGCAAAACCACGGCGCCAGAGTTTAACTTGCTCATCACCATATTTAGCCGCAGTTTCTGATTTATCTAGACCTTGCAGTGCACCATAGTGACGCTCATTTAGTTTCCAGCTCTTTTCAACAGGCAGCCATTGCTGATCAACCTGATCAAGGATGTTCCATAAGGTATGGATAGCACGTTTCAGAACTGAGGTATAGGCGAAATCAAAGACAAAGCCTTCATCTTTCAGCAGTTGGCCTGCATTTTTTGCTTCTTCACGGCCTTTGTCTGACAGCTCAACATCAGTCCAGCCAGTGAAACGGTTCTCTTTGTTCCACTCGCTCTCACCGTGTCTTACCAAAACCAGTTTAGTTACAGCCATAGCTTAAACTCCTATCAGTACATTCAAATTAAAATGAATCATTGCTGACTTACATTATAGGGATAGTCAATCCGAACGCTAGTCACAACTGATGTTTTACCCAAACCAAATCAAAAAAGTGATAGTCAGTCGGTTATTTGGATAAAAATCGTACCTTAATCAGCTTGTTTTTTATCCAGCAACCATTTTGACTGGGTAAGTAAAAAATAACAGATGCAATAGATTTAACCCGAAGTGAAACGATACAGCAAGCCATAATTTGCCACTCCACATCCATGCTAGTCCATAAATAATCCCTGCAAGGGTCGCAAAAAGGATCAGCAACGGGCCTCCCGCGAAATGCACAGCCCCAAACACTAAGGCACACACGATTAATGCAAGATAAGGGGAGCCAAACCATTGAGTGAGGCGCTGCTGGAGATAGCCACGAAATAATGCTTCTTCGGCTAATGAGACAAATAATAAATTGCAAATAATGAATGCAGGTAACCAAGTCGGCAAATGCCACTCAAAACCTAGTCCTCCCGCAATGGCAGCAACAACCAATAACATAGGAACGGCAATGATCAGTAACCACCATTGCCAAGGTTTTGCTGTTTTGGGGGCTTGAGCTGAAAATAGGCTGGGGAGACAAAATAACAAAACAAAAGGAACCAAGGCCTTATCAAAGTTAAAGTACATGGTAAATGGTCTGCTTTGCTCGCCAACAATCACGCTATCGAGGTATTTGAGGTTATGAAATCCTGGGAAAAAATGAATCAATAGGCCTACAGAGCAGATAACAAGCGTGACCTCGCTAATAACTTTGACCCAGACATGATATTGAAAGCGCCAACCTATCACGCCAATGACAATAATGGCGACAAATAAGAGAATTGCTTGCCAACTTAGTACACCCGTAAATAGTGCTATTGTTGTCGCAAGTAAGAGTAAAAATGTGGCAATAAATCGATGCGTTGCAAGTGTTGTGAGTGAAGCCGCCAAAATAAACCAACTGGCCATACGTTGTTCCTAAAATCTATTCGAATTATTTAAAGCGGCACAGTGTAATTGTTTTCAGTTATTTTCCGAGGAAAAAGCACAGCTATTGGTCTGGAATGATAAAAAATTAATATAAATAAACAGGTTATATAGCTGAGTATTAAGTGTGCGAACTAATCATTAGATTAATTTAGGTCGATAATCAAACATTATCGACCCCAATGATGGCGCGGTTAGACCGTTTGTTGCTCGACAGTTTCTATGTCATAACGATATTTGCCGTTATCAGGAACAAACTTCAATCGATGGGTAATGCAAGTTGGCGCATCTTCTTGATGGTGAGTAACAAAAAGAAGCTGAGTCGTGCCTTGGCTGAGCATTACATCAATAAAACGTAGGACTAATAAACGGTTTAAACCATCTAGCCCTTGAAGTGGCTCATCTAAAATCAAAACAGCCGGATGTTTGACTAAGGCGCGTGCGATAAGCACAAGTCGTTGCTGACCCCATGATAAGCTATGGAAAGGTTGTTGTGCTGTTTGTGAGGGAAAACCGAGTAGGGCTAGCCACTCATAAGCCAGTTGAATTTGGCGATCAGAAGGTGTCTGATATAAACCAATTGAGTCGTGGAACCCAGAGATGATCACATTAATCACGCTAGTCGCGACGCGGTACTCTTGATGAATGCTGTTACTAACATAACCAATATGGCGTTTGATATCCCAAATCGTCTCACCTGTGCCTCTGCGACGACCAAATAGCGTTAAATCATTACTATAGCCTTGAGGATGATCTCCGGTAATTAGGCTTAATAGCGTGGATTTCCCTGCACCGTTTTCGCCGATAATTTGCCAATGCTCACTGGGATTAACCTGCCAGTTCAAACCATGCAAAATCGGTTTGTCGTTATAGCTGACCACGCCGTTTTTCAAAATAACCCGTGGAATATCGCTAGGAAGTGGGGCTTCAGCCGTTGGATCTTCCATTTCAGGGATAGTGAGATGTTTTAAGCTTTCGCTATGTTGAAGCTGGGTGATTAACGTGTTAGCAAGTACTGACTCACGGCTGCCTGATAAAGTCAGTTTGCAGTCGGCTAATACGCCCATATTGTCAATAAAGTCGGGTAACTCATCAAATCGGTTCAGGATCAATACAATTGTTAACCCTTTTTCAGATAAGCTGCTAAGTAACTCGCTCAGATTATTTCGTGAATAGACATCAAGGCCATCAAAAGGCTCATCAAGCACTAATAAATCAGGTTCCCCCATAAGGGTTTGGCAGAGTAAAACTTTGCGTGTTTCCCCTGTTGACAGATATTTAAAGCGTCGAGAAAGCAGATCGTGAATGCCAAATTTTGTGGCCAGTTCAAGACAGTATTCATTGTCTCGGTGGTGGAGTTGGATAATTTCAGCGGCGGTATATCCGGTATCGTCTTCATCTTCACTAAGCAGATCCGTGTTATTACGCTGCCACTCTTCATTAATCATGTTTTGCAGTTGTTCGAAAGAGAGGCGTACGGGAGATACAAAGCTATTTTCCACAATACCTGAGAGTGGTTTTAGTTCCCCTGATAACGCTTTTGCAAGTGATGACTTACCACTACCATTGGCCCCAATAAACGCCCAACTTTCATGCTGATTAATGGCTAATTCAGGAATATCCAGTGTTTGTGTGTCACTGAGCTTAAAGCTGCTGTGACGAAGGGTGATTGCTTTCATGCCACTTCCTTATTTTTGTCATTATTTTTGTCGTTATTTACCTGTCACCTCAACAAATAATCATGATTACAGATAAAGTCAATCATTCACTGGAGAAAGGCGCACAAAAAACAAGCTTGCACTTATCTATTGGTGAGGAAATGGCGTATTTAGATAAGTGCACGTGGTTAGCATAGTGTGGCAATAATCACTTGATCGGCATTAAATAGCGCTGTGACATTATCGTTGAGCTGCAATTGTTGGCTATCGACTTCTTGGTTACTGAGGGTAGAGCATAGGCTCTCACCACCTAATAGGGTCACGATCACTTCGCTGTTTTCTTGACCACGTTCAAGTGCGGTTATCTTCCCAGCGAGTTGATTGTCAAATTCACTATTTTTTATTGGTTGCTTCGTCAATTTTATCCAAGGTGCTTTAATCAGAGCGAGTACTTCCTTACCTTCAGTAAGGCGTAGACGGTTGGCACTCTGTTCTGTAAGAGCGGCATTAATGATGGTTTTATTGTCGGCCAATAACACTTGGACATGTTGTTGAACTTGGTGATGGTCACGAGCAATCAGAGTACCAAAAAACTGATTACGCGCGCTGGTTTGCAATGAAAAACGGGAAATCGCGGCTAGAAGACTATCAAGAGGTAATGTGTCTTCTTTGAGAACATCAAAGGCTTTTTGCTGAATTTGTGCCAGTAAGTCGTATAGCTGTAGCAGTCTTTCCCCATAGTGGGTCAATGTTGTGCCACCACCACCTTTACCGCCAGTGGCTCTATCCACTAAAATATCGTCAGCAAGCTGGTTCATTTCATTGATAGCATCCCAGGCACTTTTATAGCTGATCCCAGCCAATTTAGCACCTTGGCTAATAGAGCCTGTTGCTTTGATTTGCTTGAGCAATGAAATTCGGCGAGGGTCTGCAAATAAACTCCCTTGTAGCTTTAGTGTCAGTAAGATTTCTGCTTGCATAAATATAACCCTTCCTATCAGATTGAATATACTCAAGTTGTACTTTGTATTAGTGAGAGTATATAAATAAACTGTCATCGCGACGCTTAATAAAAAAGCACGTTTAGTGTGTCGTTAGAAATAGAATTTGTCTACAATAGTGACAGCTATCCCGCTATTATATACGTTATTATTTAAATTCAGCTTTATTTTCCCTCGTCAGCGCATCAGTTGGCTGGTGGGCACAGTATCACTGAAGAGGCTTTAATGTTAGAAATTTTAAAAAGCATGGGCTTTGCCCTGTTGATGGTTCCCGTTGTGATGTTTTTGATTATGGGGCTAATTTACGGCCTCGGGGCTTTCTTTAATCTGCTATCTAAAGCTCACGTTCCGCACCATCATACAGAGAAGGAATAACTCTCCTCCCTATTTAAGTTCGCCTGTTTTTTAGTGGTATACTGAGAAACAGGCAACTCTATCTATTTGTCTTTGGTTGATACGCTTTTAAAGCAAGTCTTCCCTCACTTTTCTGCTTCTGGTATAAGTTTTGATGCAATTCATTGCGCTAGCACACTTTTCTGCACGCGATGACTTTAAGTTATCGTTATATCCTGTTATATATAGCGTGATAACTAATATTAGGGTGGACTGAAATGAAAAAAAATTTGATCACGTTGTTGGCGGGTGTCACGATAACACTTTCTATGGCAAGCCATACGGTTGCAGCAGAGAAAATAACTGTTTTTGCTGCCGCCTCTTTGACAAATGCGATGAATGAAATTTCTGAACAATATCAGAAAGAAAACAAAGTAGAAGTTGTCTCATCATATGCATCATCATCGACACTTGCTCGTCAAATTGAGCAAGGAGCGCCTGCAAATCTATTTATTTCTGCCGATCAGCAATGGATGAATTATGCTATTGATAAGCATTTGATGGTTGAAAACACGCGCTACACTTTATTAGGTAATGAGTTGGTATTGATCGCACCCAAAGATTCCAAAATTGAAAAGGTGGAGATCAATAAACAAACGGATTGGAAAAAGCTGCTTGATGGCGGCCGTCTGGCGGTAGGCGATCCGGAGCATGTTCCTGTTGGGATTTATGCGAAAGAAGCATTGAGCTATTTAGGGGCATGGGATACGGTCAATCCGTTATTAGCACGTACCAATAATGTGCGTAGTGGTATGGCCTTGGTTGAACGCGATGAAGCGCCTTTAGGGATAGTGTATGGCTCCGATGCCGTTGCTAGCCAAAAAGTCAAAGTCGTTGGTATTTTTCCAGCAGACTCGCACAAACCCGTTGAATATCCAATGGCTATTGTGAAAGACCAAGATAATCAAGCAACTCGTGACTTTTATGAATATTTGAAAACGCCAGCCGCTTCAGAAGTATTCAAACGTTACGGTTTCACCCCACGTTAAGGGATTTTAGTATTGCAGATGTTAAGTGCTTATGAATGGGAAGCCATCTACCTGAGCTTAAAAGTTTCAAGTGTGGCAGTCATGTTTAGTTTGCCACTAGGTATTTTGGTTGCATGGGTATTGGTGCGTTGTCATTTCCCCGGCAAAACACTGCTGGATAGTATTATCCATCTACCATTGGTGTTACCGCCAGTGGTAGTGGGGTATTTATTATTGATCAGTATGGGACGCCGCGGTTTTATTGGGGAATGGCTGTATAGCTGGTTTGGGTTTAGCTTTACGTTTAGCTGGCGCGGTGCCGCATTGGCCTCCGCCGTGGTGGCTTTTCCATTGATGGTGCGGGCGATCCGTTTAGCGCTCGAAGCCGTTGATCGTAAACTTGAGCAAGCGGCTCGAACATTAGGCGCGACGCCATTACGTGTCTTTTTTACGATAACTATCCCATTATCACTGCCCGGTATTATTGTGGGAACGGTATTAGCATTTGCACGCTCATTAGGGGAGTTTGGGGCGACTATCACCTTTGTATCGAATATTCCCGGAGAAACACAAACCATCCCACTTGCGATGTATACCTTAATTGAAACACCGGGGGCGGAAGTGGATGCAGCCCGCTTGTGTGTGATTGCTATTATCTTGGCATTAATTTCACTATTAGTTTCAGAATGGCTGACCCGTTGGGGCAAAAAGCGATTGGGGGTAGCCTGATATGTTAGAGCTGGATTTTTCACAGCAGCTTGGTGAGTTAGCGCTTGAAGTGAATACCTCGCTACCGACAGAGAGCATTACTGCCATATTTGGGTTATCTGGAGCAGGGAAGACCTCATTAATTAATGTGATAGGGGGGCTAACCAAGCCTAATCGAGGGCGTATTGTGCTCAATGGACGGACGCTGGTCGATATCGAAAAAGGCATCTGCTTGCCGCCCGAAAAGCGCCATATTGGCTATGTCTTCCAAGATGCACGGCTATTTCCCCATTATCGAGTCAAGAATAATTTACGTTATGGTATGGCTCCCGAAATGAAAGGGCGCTTCGATGAAATTGTGACGTTGTTAGGCATTGAAAAACTTCTAAATCGTTTTCCTATTACATTATCAGGTGGGGAAAAACAGCGTGTCGCTATTGGCCGCGCACTGTTAACCGCACCTGAAATTTTATTGATGGATGAGCCATTAGCTTCTCTTGATTTACCGCGTAAACGTGAGCTACTACCGTATTTAGAAAAACTGTCTCAAGATGTCAAAATCCCTATTTTATATGTCAGCCATAGCTTAGATGAGATTTTACGCCTTGCCGATAAAGTGATTGTGATGGCACAAGGTAAAGTTAAAGCTTTTGGAGCATTAGAGGAGGTGTGGGCAAGCAGTGCATTGCGTCCTTGGCTCCAACAAGAGACATTAAGTAGCGTGTTAAATGTGATATGTCATGGTCACCACCCTGACTATGAGATGACTGCAGTGATTGTGGGCAGTCAAAAATTATGGATCCCGCGTATTGATACAGAAAGAGGCGGGCAGTTGCGTTTACGCATTGATGCCTCTGATGTGTCTTTAGTATTAGAAAAGCCACAGGTCAGCAGTATCCGTAATATTTTATCAGCGGAAGTGGTTGAATGGATTGAAGATGGCGAGCAGGTGGATGTGAAGCTTGATTTAGGCGAACAGCATTATTTATGGGCGCGTATCACACGTTGGGCGCGTGACGAATTGTCTATTCGCAAAGGTCGTCGAGTTTATGCACAGGTTAAAAGTGTTTCATTAAGCCGCCATTACACATCATAACAGTACGTTAGCTGATATCTAAAGTCATGCCGCTTGAGTGAACAGCATAAAGTGGCAAAATGAGTTAATTAGGGGGCTTATTATTGGCCCCCTAATAGATAAAATTACAATACGTATTTATGGATCACTTCAGCGATACCCGGTTGGGTGTTATCACGTGTAACCAGTTTTGCTTGTTGTTTGATTTCATCGACCGCTTGGCCCATAGCAACACCTAGTCCAGCCGTTGTTAACATGCTTAAATCGTTAAAGTTATCACCAAAAGCAACCACATCATTCATGGTCATACCCTGTGATTCAACCCACTGTTTTAGTCGTTGGCCTTTGCTGTTTCCTTTGCGGCCGACGTCGACTTGATCAGCCCATGACCATTCACATTCCAAGCCAAAATCATCTTCAATACCGCGAACAACCTCTTTGAGCTGATCGATATTTTCTGAACTGACGGCAAATTTCCAAATAGATTGATAATCATGTAAGACATCAGCATAGTTTTCGACAAACTGAATATTAGGACGTTGAGCCACTGGCAGGGTTTCTGCCCAACTTAGCGTCCTTTTGATCCCTTCTGTCGGTGCGTTGTATAGCATGGCATCATCAACATACATTAAATGTTGAATATCGGTGCCACGCAGCCTTTCAATCATTTGTGTTGCTGATTCGAGTGTCATAGGGTCTGAAGAAAGAACTTTTTTACCTAAATAATCATAAAGATAAGTACCATTGCAGCAAATTGCAGGGGTATCAAGGTTAAGCTCTTGGTAGAAAGGATGAATGGCAACATGATGGCGCCCTGTCACAATCAACACTTTAACGCCTTGGCGACGTGCTTCATTTAATGCAGCAAGCGATTCGGGCAAAATTTTCTTTTGAGGATCAAGCAGTGTTCCATCAAGATCGAGCGCAATAACGCGGTATGACATAAACGGCTCCACGTGATTTGAGGTTACATATGCCTTAATGAGTGGCCATATGATGGTTTTTGTCGTTGTCAGCTAAACAGAAAGGGATCTGTTAGCCTGATAATAATCCAGTGCTAAAATAATTTTATCATCTTAGCGGATATTGCAGATTAACTAAAGTGGCGCAGAATGAATCGAGTCAGGTTATTGGTAATCTGTTGTTTTAATCATTTTGAGATAATTTAGTGGCGCGATGTATTGAAAAGAGGGGGATTGCTTGTTATTCGCTAGTCTATCCTGAGATTAACCGTCATAATGGAAGAAGATATTTTTATCATGAATCATAAGGAGACAGGATGAATCAGGTTGTCTATATTGCTAGCCCCGAAAGCCATCAGATCCACGTTTGGTCTATGAACGAAGCCGGTGAACTGACGTTATTACAGACGGTGACAACACCAGGCCAAGTACAGCCAATGGTATTAAGCCATGATAAAAAGCACCTTTATATTGGTGTCCGACCCAATTTTCGAGTAATCACTTATCAAATTGAAGATAAGGGCACTCTCAGACTAAAAGCTGAGACGGCAATTCCAAGTACACCGGTACATTTATCATTAGATAACACTGGTAAGTATTTGTTTGTGCCGTCATACCATCAACATAATTTGGCTGTCTTACCTATCAACCAAGAAGGTGTACCACAAACCGCGATCCAAGTGATCGAAGGGCTACGAAACCCACACTCTTCACATGTTGATGCTGACAATCAACAATTATGGGTGCCGTGTTTGGGGGAAGATCATATTCGCTTATTTGATCTGCATGACGATGGTCATTTAACCGAAGCTTCTGCTGATCAAATCAGTTCAGCAAAAGGCGCAGGCCCTCGCCACCTTGCATTCCATCCACAGCACAAAGTTATTTATTGTGTTAATGAGTTGGATTCAACCATTAACGTTTACCATAAATTTACTCGCTATCGCCAAGTTCAGCATATTAACGTATACCCGGAAGGTCGTGAAAGCCAACGTTGGGCGGCAGATATTCATATCACGCCTGATGGACGTCATCTGTATGCGAGTGAGCGTTCAGATAGCTATATTAGCCATTTCCGAGTATCTGATGATGGCCGCGAGTTGACCCTAGAAGGGATTTATCCAACAGAAGCTCAGCCTAGGGGCTTTAACCTTGATGCAACAGGGCGCTTCTTGATTTCTAGCGGGCAAAAATCTGACAGTATTTCTGTTTCAGAAATTGACCCGATTACAGGTAAACTCACCCAAATTGGTCGCTACCCAGTGGGCAAAGGCCCAATGTGGGTGACGGTATTAGCGCGTTAATTGCTAAACTAAGATCTCCTCAAAGCACTGAGGGGATCTTTACCCCTCAATCACGTTTCTCATTGCACTTGTCACTTTACTCAGTTGTTCCGGTGAAATAATGTAAGGTGGCATAACATAAATCAGCCGACCAAATGGCCTTACCCAAACCCCTTGTTCAACAAACTTTTTTTGTAATTCAGCGGTATTGACTGGCTGCTGCATCTCAATCACGCCAATCGCCCCTAAAACGCGCACCTGCTTGACGCTTGTGTGGGAGGACAAAGGTGCTAATTCAGCTAAGAGCTGCTGCTCAATCTTGGCGACAGTATGCTGCCATGGGCTTTCAAGCAATAATTTTAGGCTTGCGTTGGCGACGGCGCACGCTAATGGGTTCCCCATAAAGGTTGGCCCATGCATGAAACAGCCCGCTTCGCCATTACTAATCGTTTCGGCAACATGACGCGTTGTTAAGGTGGCTGATAGTGTCATATATCCCCCCGTGAGGGCTTTGCCTAAGCACATAATATCCGGTGAAATAGCCGCATGGTCACAAGCAAATAATTGGCCTGTGCGCCCAAATCCTGTCGCGATTTCATCGGCTATCAGTAATATGCCATAGTGATCACAAAGCTCACGAACGCCTTTTAGGTACTCGGGGTGATAAATACGCATTCCACCCGCACCTTGTACGATAGGTTCGAGTATAATTGCTGCAATTTCGCGATGTTTTGCTGCAAGTTCCTGCTTAATTGGTAATAAATCATCACTGTTCCATTCATCATGAAAACCACATTGTGGAGCCTCAACAAAAATATGAGGAGGTAGATAACCTTTGTATAGGCCATGCATTGAATTATCAGGATCACATACTGCCATCGCACCAAAAGTATCCCCATGATAACCATGGCGTAAAGTTAAAATACGTTGGCGCTTTTCCCCTCTTGCCTGCCAATACTGGAGTGCCATCTTTAGTGACACTTCCACAGCCACCGATCCTGAATCGGCAAGAAAAATACACTCTAAAGGCGCTGGAGTGATCTCAACGAGTTGACGGCACAAATTCACTGCGGAAGGGTGAGTGATGCCACCAAACATGACATGAGACATTTTTTGTAGCTGCTCAGTAGCGGCTTGATTGAGAACGGGATGATTGTAGCCGTGGATCGCCGCCCACCAAGAAGACATTCCATCAACAAGTGTTTTTCCATCAGCCATAATCAACTCTGCGCCTTTAGCCTCAACGATGGGATAGGCGGGGATCGGGTGGCTCATCGAGGTGTAGGGATGCCAGATATGCTTGGCATCGAATGCAATATCAGAACTGTCCATTTTACTTTGTTGTCAACTTATTTAAATGAATTTGGTTGACATGATAACCACAATATTTAAACTGGCAACGACTTTTTATGATGGAGATCTGCCGTGAGCGAATTAAAAAAGTGGACAACTAAACAGGCTAATGAATTGTTCTCTATGCCTTTCTTTGAGCTTTTGTTCCAAGCTCAGCAAGTTCATCGACAGCATTTTGACCCACAGCAAGTACAGGTCAGCACCTTGCTTTCAATCAAAACAGGGGCATGCCCAGAAGATTGCAAATATTGTGCACAAAGTGCTCGTTATAAAACCGGATTAGAAACCGAACGTTTAATGGAAGTTCAGCAAGTTCTTGAATCTGCAAAAAAAGCGAAGCAAGCAGGCTCAACGCGTTTTTGTATGGGAGCCGCTTGGCGTAATCCTCGTGAGCGCGATATGCCTTATCTCGAAATGATGGTGCGAGAGGTGAAATCGCTAGGCATGGAAACCTGCATGACACTGGGAATGATTGACGATAGCCAAGCTCAGCGCCTTGCCGAAGCGGGGCTTGATTACTACAACCATAATCTTGATACCTCCCCTGAATACTATGGCAACATCATTACCACCAGAACTTATCAAGACCGCTTAGACACATTGGATAATGTACGTAATGCGGGTATCAAAGTGTGCTCTGGAGGGATTCTTGGTTTAGGGGAAAAAATCAGCGATCGAGCAGCGCTGTTGGTTCAACTTGCGAATTTACCTAAACCGCCAGAAAGTGTACCGATCAATATGCTGATGAAAATGGAAGGCACCCCGATGGCGGATAATGAAGATGTCGATCCTTTTGATTTCATTCGAACTATTGCAGTAGCACGTATTATGATGCCGACCTCTTACGTCCGTTTATCGGCGGGTCGCGAATATATGAACGAGCAAACCCAAGCACTCTGTTTTATGGCAGGCGCTAATTCCGTATTTTATGGTTGTAAGCTGTTAACCGCTCCTAATCCGAATGAAAATAAAGATATCTCCTTGTTTAAAAAATTGAATATTAACCCAGAGCGTATTGAAGTGAGCGAAGGGGATAATCAACAAGCGGCACAATTAGCGGAGTCTATTTTGACAGCCGATAATTCACAGTTCTATAACGCGGCTGTCTAATGAGTTGGCAAACATTTATTCAAGCGCAACTCGAGCAGCGTAAACAAAATGCGGCTTGGCGTAAAAGAACCTGTATTGATTACAGCACAGGTCGTGAGTTGCGAATTAACGGGGAAAATTACCTGAATTTTTCAGGAAATGATTACTTAGGGTTAAGCCATCACCCCAAGGTCGTCGAGGCTTGGCAGCAAGGCGCCACATTATATGGCACCGGCAGTGGCGGTTCAGGGCACATTACTGGTTTTACTCGCGCCCATTATGATTTGGAAAACGCGCTATCTGCATGGTTGGGATATCCAAGGGCACTATTATTTATTTCTGGTTTTGCGGCGAATCAAGCGGTGATCACCGCTTTAATGGGGCAAGGGGATCGCATTTTAGCCGATAAACTTAGTCATGCTTCGATTTTAGAGGCATCAATGCTTTCAAAAGCTAATTTACGGCGATTTGCTCACAATAGCCCTGCATCATTACAAAAATTGCTCACCAGCACTTTAGATGTAAAGACACTCGTGATTAGTGAAGGGGTGTTTAGCATGGATGGTGACAGTGCGCCTTTAGCGGAATTAAAACAGCTCGCGGAACAACATCACGCTTGGTTAATGGTCGATGATGCCCATGGTATTGGCGTAAGAGGGCGAGAAGGGCGTGGTAGTTGTGATGTGCATGGTATTAAACCTGAATTACTGATTGTCACCTTCGGTAAAGCATTTGGTTTGAGTGGCGCTGCCGTTCTGTGTGATGAAGCAACCGCAGATTACTTTATTCAAGCGGCTCGCCACCTTATTTATAGTACCTCAATGCCACCAGCTCAGGCAGTTGCGCTATCAGCAACATTACAGCAGATCCGTACAGCCGATGATGCAAGGGAACGGCTTAATCAACATATTGAATATTTCAGAAAAAATAGTCAATTTAGTGATCTGCAATTAGCTGATTCACAGATGGCAATTCAACCCGTCATTGTGGGTGATAATGAGGTGAGCTTACAGCTTTCTGATTATTTACGACAAAAAGGGCTATGGGTACAAGCGATACGTCCACCGACTGTCCCACCAGGCAGTGCACGGCTACGCATTACCTTGAGTGCAGCTCATCACCAACAAGATATCGATCAACTGTTGGAGGCGTTAAATGGTTTTACCATTAAGTGATGAAAAACAAAAAATCGCTTCGGCTTTTGGTAAAGCAGCAAAACGCTATGATTCGATAGCTTATTATCAACAAAATAGTGGTCATCAACTGCTGGATTTATTAGCTTCAGCACGGGTCAATTTACCGGCTAAAAAAGTGATTGATGTTGGCTGTGGCACTGGTTTTTTCAGCCAAATAATTAAAGCACAAGGGGCTGAAGTGACCGCATTAGATTTATCGTCCGGCATGTTGGAGGTTGCACGTCAAAAAAATGCGGCTGAACAGTATATCTGTGCGGATATGGAAGCACTGCCTTTTGCCGACCAAACTTTTAATGTGGTTTTTTCTAATTTGGCTATCCAATGGTGCTCTGACTTATCACTGGCCCTGACTGAACTACATCGAGTGACTAAAAATGGTGGGGTGATTGTATTTACCACGCTTGCTAAAGGCTCTCTATCGGAGCTATCGCAAGCTTGGGCTAGGTTAGATGGCTATTCGCATGTGAATGAATTTTTAAGTTTTGAACAGATAAGCGCGAGTTGCCAACCATGGCAGCATCAATTGCTGCTTCAGACCGATACACTACATTTTCCGGATTTAGCTCGATTATTGAATTCATTGAAAGGCATTGGCGCGACCCATCTCACCGCAGGACGGCGTGGTGGATTGATGACAAGGCAGCGATTACATCTACTTGAGAGCGCTTATCCCACGTCAGCAAACGGTCTTGAGCTCACTTATCAAACTGTATTTGGAATAATTTATCGTGACTAAAACTTATTTTGTGACCGGCACTGATACTGAGGTCGGTAAAACAGTAGTCAGTTGCGCATTACTGCAAGCGGCTAAACAATTGGGTTATCAAACCGCGGGGTATAAACCGGTTGCTTCAGGCAGCGAACAAACAGCACAAGGGCTACGTAACAGTGATGCACTTTTTTTACAAACAAACAGCACATTGCCGTTAACTTACCAAGAAGTGAATCCAATTGTATTCGAAGCGCCAACATCTCCACATATTATTAGCGAAAAAGTTGGGTTGCCAATTGATTTTTCAGTGATGACAAACGGATTAAAACATTTGCAGTCAAAAGCGCAGTGGGTGTTGGTTGAAGGTGCTGGCGGCTGGTATACGCCATTATCAGCACAACACAGTTATGCAGATTGGGTGGTTGAGCAACAATTGCCAGTGATTATGGTGGTTGGCATCAAACTGGGTTGTATTAATCATGCCTTATTAACCGCACAAGCGATTAACCAATCAGGGCTAAAATTGGTGGGGTGGGTGGCGAATGAAGTCGAGCCAGCAGGAACCTATCAGGCCGAATATTTAGAGACATTGCACCGTTCGATCAATGCGCCTTGCCTTGGTATCATTCCTCATCAAGATGCCGAACAATTTGCCGATGTAGGGCAGTATGTTGATGTGACAGCGATTTAATTTTTTAGTGGTTAATTGTCTATTTTATCAGAGAGCTTGTTTTTCAATATAAACACGCTCTCTGGTGTATTGAACGAAAACTCTTTTGTTGTACAACGGCTCAACGCTAAACGTAGCCCAGCGCCTATCTCTTCCGTTGAATTATCAAGCGATAAAATGACATGTCTTGATTCATCAAGTTCACGCCATCCTTCCCATTTTTCATGGCGACTTGGCTTAATTAGGGGCTTGTGTGTAAAGCCCCTATATTAAATTTTTATATTCTAAATAATTCAATATTCAGGTAGGTAATAAACGGAGATAGGTAGGGAGTATCGATAACTATCAGACTCGGCTAGCTGAGCGCATTCAATAATCTTATATCCTGAAGTAGATGCTATAACTTGAGCGTTGTTAAACAGCAAAAATATCCTTTAACACCGAATGATAAGGACGATGGCGTAGTCATGGTACATTGAGTGTAATGTTTGGTTATTTATGATCGGATAAGTGTGCCTATCTAGTGGATCTTACTAGATAATTTTTTATGTTCCTGTTTATTCTGTGTAAAAGGCTATTTTGGATCGTTAATCCGTCATTTTTGTCAACTCGGATCCGTTAAAAAAGAGTAAATACTGTTTTTATGATAAATTCTGAGTAAAAATATTTTCACTGAATTGCCATTTTTTTGTCATGTATATGCGCTATGTGGTTTTTAGAGTGGAACGGAAACGCACTATCTGAAAGGGATTGCAGAGTTATCCACTATTTCTGTGGATAACCTTGTGAATTAGATCTAAAAAAACAACCGAATCCAAGGTGACAAGCGGCTTTGCCTTTATTTGATGTGATTTCAGACTTATAAATAATAATTTTAAAATACAATAAGTTAAATAAAATCAAGACATGGGTTGTTATTTGAGATAAGACTAGAAGTCGCATCAGCATAAAATATATAAATCACTTTAGGTCAAGAAAAATTTTTGGGGATAACCTTGTTTTAACCACAATAAAAAATTGCTGGAGAATTTTTAAACTTAGCACTTGAAGCTGGTTTTTTATCCAGTATCATAGGGGGGAGATCGGTTAAGAGGCGTGGGTAATGAGTAAAGTATTTAAATTGTATTCTGATTTTCAGCCTGGAGGGGATCAACCCGAGGCAATTCGTCAGCTTTCTGAAGGGTTAGAAGATGGACTTGCTCATCAAACCTTACTCGGGGTAACAGGCTCAGGTAAAACCTTTACGATTGCCAATGTCATCGCCAAAGAAAATCGCCCAACCATGTTAATGGCACACAATAAGACGTTGGCAGCACAATTGTACAGTGAGATGAAAGCCTTCTTCCCTGACAATGCCGTTGAATACTTTGTCTCTTATTATGATTATTATCAGCCAGAAGCCTATGTGCCTAGTTCAGATACCTTTATCGAAAAAGATGCGTCTGTTAACGAGCATATTGAGCAAATGCGTCTGTCAGCGACAAAAGCACTACTTGAACGGCGTGATGTGATAGTTGTGGCTTCTGTTTCGGCTATTTATGGTCTTGGTGATCCTGATAGCTATTTAAAAATGATGCTGCATTTGACCGATGGGATGATTATCGATCAGCGGGCTATTTTGCGGCGCTTAGCCGATCTGCAATATACACGTAACGACCAAGCTTTTACCCGAGGTACGTTCCGCGTACGGGGCGAGGTGATTGATATTTTCCCCGCAGAATCAGATGAATATGCGTTACGTGTCGAATTATTTGATGAAGAAGTGGAACGGTTGTCTTTGTTCGACCCATTAACGGGGCAAATTCAGCATCGTGTTCCTCGCTTTACAGTTTATCCGAAAACCCACTATGTGACGCCGAGAGAGCGGATCTTAGAAGCGATGGAACAAATTAAGGTTGAACTGGCGGATAGGCGTAAGGTGCTCCTCGAAAATAATAAATTGCTAGAAGAACAACGTATCACCCAACGTACTCAATTTGATCTCGAAATGATGAATGAGCTGGGTTATTGCTCAGGTATTGAGAACTATTCACGTTATTTGTCTGGTCGCGCGCCAGGAGAGCCGCCACCGACGCTGTTTGATTACCTACCTGCTGATGGTTTATTGGTGGTGGATGAGTCGCACGTTACTATCCCGCAGATCGGAGCGATGTATAAAGGTGACCGCTCTCGTAAAGAAACACTGGTAGAGTATGGATTCCGTTTACCGTCTGCGCTTGATAATCGACCATTACGTTTTGAAGAGTTTGAGGCGCTTGCGCCACAAACTATCTATGTTTCCGCGACGCCGGGTAATTATGAAATAGAAAAATCAGGTTCAGAGGTGATAGAGCAGGTTGTGCGACCAACAGGCTTGCTAGATCCTGTGATTGAAGTGCGGCCTGTTGCCACTCAAGTTGATGATTTGCTTTCTGAAATTCGTATTCGTTCGCAGAAAAACGAGCGTGTGTTGGTGACAACGTTAACAAAACGAATGGCAGAAGATTTAACGGAATACCTTGAAGAGCATGGTGAACGGGTTCGTTATTTACACTCTGATATTGATACGGTAGAACGGGTTGAAATCATTCGTGACCTACGTTTAGGTGAGTTTGATGTGCTGGTGGGGATCAACTTGCTGAGAGAGGGTCTCGATATGCCAGAAGTGTCATTGGTGGCTATTCTCGATGCCGATAAAGAAGGCTTTTTACGCTCTGAACGTTCACTCATTCAGACAATTGGTCGTGCGGCGCGTAACCTTAATGGTAAAGCAATTTTATATGGCGATAGAATCACCAATTCAATGGAAAAGGCCATCAAAGAAACGGAACGCCGCCGTGCTAAGCAGATAGCCTTTAATGAGCAACACGGTATTGTGCCGCAAGGCCTGAACAAAAAAATTGGCGATATCTTGCAAATTGGTCACAAAGTGGGTGGCAAATCGAAAGGTCGCAATAAAGAGAGTGCCAAAATCGATAAACGTGAAGATATTCAATTATTATCAACAAAAGAGTTGGAGCAACGTATTTCGCAACTTGAAGCGCAGATGTATAAACATGCTCAGGATTTAGAGTTTGAAGCGGCGGCAAATGTAAGGGATCAATTGCAAGAGCTAAGGGAGCGTTTTATTGCTAATTCATGATGCTACAAAGGTTAACGGCTCTATGAGTTTTTGCTGTTAACCTTTGGCGTGATTGGTGGTGATATCCCGTGGTGGTTTAAAACAAACGCACGGTTTCTTCGATAGCTTGCAAGAGTAGCTTACGGTCATGACGATAAGGAATATCATCGGCCTCTAACACCCGTTGAGTGACTAACCGCTCATGGCGAATAGGCGCGATATTCGTTCTAGGGCCAACAATCACGGCATCAATTTTTTTGCAGCCGATATGCTGCTCCATCATGGTTAACTTTTCTTGTAACGTGAGGCTAGCTGCGGATGTACTTAGCTCTTTACCTAGGTTACCGATATAGATCATCGGGGCTTTACATTCGCGCAAAGCATCCGTGATATCTTCCAACAGTAGCAGTGGCATCAGGCTGGTGAAGAAACTACCCGGGCCAATTAAAATTAAATCCGCTTGATGAATTGCTTCAATCGCTTCTGCTGTGGCTTTTACGGTTGGGTAGAGTCGTAACTCTTTCGGTAATTCAATCAGAGCATCAACATTGACCTCGCCATACACTTCATTACCCATCTCATCAATCGCCATTAAGTCGACGGGAGATTCTGACATAGGAATGAGTTTGGCATCCACTTTGAGCATATTGCGGATCAAATTAATGGCATCAAGAGGGCGTACACTGAGGTGATCTAATGACTTTAGCATCAGATTACCTAAATTATGGCCTGAAAGTTCGCCGTTGCCACTAAAACGGTATTCAAACATCGCCGATGCGATTGATGGCTCAGTAATTAATTGATTGAGGCAGTTGCGCATATCTCCCCAAGCAATCCCACCTTCCGCTCGACGAATACGACCAGTAGAACCACCATTATCCGTCGTGGTGACAATTCCAGTTAATCGAGAGCCTAAAGAGGAAAGCGAAGACATTACGCGACCAAGCCCATGTCCGCCGCCAAGGGCGACAACATGCCTAAAATCAGTCAAACTACTATTCGGCATAGTGTTCCTATATCAGTTATTTTTTCAGCGCCAAGGCTATTATACAGTGTTATTGCCAGTTAAATGCAATTTAAAACGCGATTATCACGTCTATCACAAAACGGCGCTAATTTATCATAAAACACCGTTTGGGGGTCATTTACCGTCATCATTGACAGATAAAAATTGAAAATGATGGCAGTTTAAACAGCAATTATCTCATAGGGCTGTTTTTTACTATCCAAAAAAGATCAAAATTTGGGGCAAACCTAATCTAAGATTGCTCTTAATTAACGATTAAAAATAGGGGCTGGATGTTTTTTGTACATGCGCTTAATATTGGGTTTAATAGGTGACATAATACAAATTAGAACATTAAATTTATACTGAATTAACAAATGCATAACTAAACCCTAAGTCGTTGTATAATATATTATATACCGAAATTCAAATTCGCTTTTTCCTTTCTTTTACGCTAAAATCCCCACATAAACTAAGTGAACAAAGTGAGCAATTTGATTGTTAACCTATGCTGGCTTTGTGGGCTTGTTGATAAATATCACTCCTAGCCTTTGTGTCTAAGTTCGCGATAACGAATATGATGCTTTGGCCGTGGCCTCTGAGCCACCAGGGTGCAAGATAGAAATGTCTGCATCTCCCGTATTTGGAAAGGTGTCATTATGCAGCAGCTTGTCGATCAATTTGCTCGGAAATTTTATTATCTCCGTTTATCTATTACAGATGTTTGCAACTTTCGTTGCACATACTGCCTTCCCGATGGTTATAAACCAAGTGGTCGTCACGAATTCCTTTCACTGAGTGAAATTCAGCGCATTAGCCGTGCTTTCGCAGAATTGGGCACAGAAAAGGTACGCATCACAGGCGGCGAGCCGACCATGCGTAAAGATTTTACCGATATCATTGCCGCTATCCATGAAAATCAAGCGATCAAAAAAATTGCGGTGACGACAAATGGTTATCGTATGGCTCGTGATGTACAAAAATGGAAAGAGGCGGGACTCGGAGCGATTAATGTCAGTGTTGATAGCCTAGACCCGCGTCAATTTGCGGCAATTACTGGGCAAGACAAGTTTTATCAAGTGATGCAAGGCATTGATGCTGCCTTTGAAGCGGGATTCGACAAGGTCAAAGTCAACGCAGTATTGATGAAAAACGTCAATGATATTGCTTTAAAATCCTTTTTAAATTGGATCAAACATCGTCCAATCCAACTCCGCTTTATCGAATTAATGGAAACGGGGGAAGGGAGTGACCTTTTTAATCGTTTCCATATTTCGGGAGAAACGATCCGCGACCGTCTTATTGAAGAGGGGTGGTACAGTGTGCCACGCTCTCGTAGCGATGGCCCCGCCCAAGTCTTTAGCCACCCTGATTACCAAGGGGAAATTGGTCTTATCATGCCTTATGAAAAAGATTTCTGCCAAAGTTGTAACCGACTACGCGTTTCTTCTTTGGGGAATCTTCATCTGTGTCTATTCGGTGAAAATGGTATCCCACTACGTGACTTGTTAAGTGACGATAATCAAAACGAAGCATTAAAAGCACGTATCCAAAGTGGTCTACAATTTAAGCGAGAGACGCACTTTTTACATATGGGCGACAGTGGCATCACCCCGAATTTATCCGTTATTGGCGGTTAATGAATTTTTGATTTTTCAGGAGAAAATATGTCCCAACTGACTCATATTAATGCGTCGGGTGAAGCGCATATGGTGGATGTTTCTGCAAAAGCTGAAACAGTCCGTGAAGCGAGAGCCGAAGCATTTGTCACGATGAATAAAGAGACCTTAGCGATGATTGTTGAGGGGAGCCATCATAAAGGCGATGTATTTGCGACCGCACGTATTGCTGGTATTCAAGCAGCGAAAAAAACATGGGAGCTGATCCCGTTATGTCATCCGTTGCTGCTAACAAAAGTTGAAGTGACGTTGCAAGCATTGCCGGAGCAAAATCAAGTCCGTATTGAGTCCTGCTGTCGATTGACAGGAAAAACAGGGGTTGAAATGGAAGCATTAACTGCCGCTTCAGTAGCTGCTTTAACCATTTATGATATGTGTAAAGCGGTGCAAAAAGATATGGTAATTGGACCTGTTCGCTTATTAGAAAAAACAGGTGGCAAATCTGGTCATTTTAAGGTGGACGCATGATTACGGTACTTTTTTTTGCTCAAGTACGTGAATTGGTGGGAACAGCTCGTCTCGAATTATCAGAACATTACTCAAATGTTGAAGCATTGCGTCAAGCATTGGCACAACGTGGTGACCGGTGGGCTTTAGCTTTAGAAGATGGCAAGTTGTTAGCGGCAGTTAACCAATCTTTTGTAGCAACAGATCATCCATTGGAAGATGGCGACGAAGTGGCCTTTTTCCCACCGGTGACCGGGGGCTAAGATGGAAAATACGCATATTGCGGTACAAACAGAAAATTTTAGTGTAGGCGAGCAGTATCAATGGCTTGCTGAATGTGATAGCGATGGCGCGGTCGTAACGTTTACAGGCAAAGTCCGAAATCATAATTTAGGCGATAGCGTTGCAGCATTAACGTTAGAACATTATCCCGGAATGACGGAGAAAGCGCTGGCCGCTATTGTGGTCGAAGCGCGTCAACGCTGGGCACTACAGCGAGTTAGTGTGATCCACCGAGTAGGTACTTTACAGCCGGGCGAAGAGATTGTTTTTGTGGGTGTGACCAGTGCTCATCGTGGCGCTGCTTTTCAAGCGGCTGAATTTATTATGGACTATTTAAAAACCAAAGCACCATTTTGGAAGAAAGAGACATTGCCTGATAATGAACGTTGGGTCGAGGCAAAAGAGAGCGATGAAGCTTCTGCAAACCGTTGGTGATCAGTAAATTTCATTTATATTTAAAATAATTTTTAGCGTATTTAGACGCCCGTCAGCAGCGGCATGGCATAAATTCTAATCAATGGTTTTAAGTTTGTTGAATGGTATTGTCAATAATTTATGATAAACTTTGTAGGAATTTGTCTGGCTACGGCACGTTGCTGTGGTCGTTTCTTACTAATGTATGAAGGGTAACCATCATGGATCGATTCGATCAACGTAATGATTCTCTTGTCCAGCGCAGCAGTGCCGGCATTCAGACATTTATGTCACAGGTTTATGGCTGGATGACTGTTGGTCTGTTACTGACTGCTTTTGTTGCTTGGTCCACACTGAATAGTGGCTTATTTTATACCATAGCGACTAATAATGTTCTGTTTTTTGGTTTAATCATTGTTGAGTTTGGACTTGTACTTGGTTTGTCATTTTTACTGCCAAGAATGAGTGGTATGATGGCAACGGGCATGTTTATGCTCTACTCAGTACTTACTGGGCTAACAATTTCTGTGGTTTTAGCTGCTTATACAATGGAATCGGTAGCAGGAACATTTTTTATCACGGCGGCAATGTTTGGTGCACTAAGTGTTTATGGTTACACCACAAAGCGTAGCCTAAGTGGTATCGGTAACTTCCTGTTTATGGCGCTTATTGGCCTAATTATCGCTTCTATTGTCAATATTTTCATGAAAAGCTCAGCATTATACTGGGTGATCACCTATGCAGGTGTTCTGATTTTTGCAGGCCTGACCGCATATGATACTCAGAAACTGAAAGAGATGGGTGCACAAATTGACGTGGAAGATAAAGAAAGCATGCGTAAACTCGCTATCCTAGGTGCATTAAACCTGTATCTGGACTTTATCAACCTGTTCTTAATGCTGCTACGTATTTTCGGCGACCGCCGTTAATCATGTATAAATTGTGTATTTAAGATACACAATAGCTTTTAAAGAATATCAACCCTTGTCATGGTCAAACAGACAAGGGTTTTTTATTGTTTAGTAAAAAATATAGTCGTGACTAATAGGTAATTGCTACGCTGTTTTCTGCCGAAAGAGGTAGTAAGCAAAGGTACTGGTAATGACTGATATCACGAGCAGTGGCCATAGGCTCGGCCAAATAACACTAAAATCAGCATCTTTTAAGTAAATCTGTTTGGTGATTTCAGTGAAATGGCGGATTGGATTGATCAAGGTAATTTCTTGCAACCAAATGGGCATATTCTCAACGGGAGAAATATAGCCTGAGAGCAAAATAGCGGGCATCACAAAAACAAATACACCGATAAATGCTTGTTGTTGGGTTGAACACAAAGCCGATATTAATAATCCAAAACCCACTAGTGAAAGGCCATAAACCACCATAGTTGCATAAAATAGCGTGAGGGAGCCTGCAAAGGGGATTTGGTAACAGAAGATACCAATGACTAAGACTAAAGTCGCTTGCGCGGTGGCAATAATCAATGCGGGTACGGCTTTACCGATAAAAATTTGCCAAGTCGTGAGCGGCGATACAAGTAATTGGTCAAGGGTTCCCTGTTCGGCCTCTCGGGCAATCGACAGGGAAGTGACAATCAGTACGCCAATGGTCGTGATTAATGCCACCAGTGATGGCACGATAAACCATTTATATTCCAGATTAGGGTTATACCAGTTACGAACCACTAACTCGCTATTATTGGCTAAAGGGCGGCCTGCCGTTAGCTCGCTTTGATATTGCAATACGATTTGTTCAATATAGTTAGCGGCAATTTGCGCGCTGTTAGAGTTACGTCCATCAAGTAATAACATCATCTTCGCGGTGTGCTGGCTATCGATGTCAGCGCTAAAATTTTGCCCGAAGCGTACGACTAATAAGCTTTCTCGGTTATCCAGTGTTTCTCGGATCTCGTGCTCATTTTTGAGTAATCGTACTTGAGAAAAGGCTTCTGCTTTTGCTAATCGTTGAGTTAATTCGATAGAGTGCTTCCCGCCATCTTGATCGAAAATGGCGATCGTGGTGTTGGTAACCTCAAGGGTTGCAGCCAAAGGAAACAAGATCATTTGGAAAATAACAGGCATGAGCAAAATGAGCCGCGTTTGCTTTTCCTGCAATAACGTCTGTAGTTCTTTCATGATCAAGGTATATAGGCGGTAAAACATATTTCATCCTTATCAATCAAGACGACGGCGTGTTTTCCATGCCGTTAAGCCAATAAATAAAATAGCGGAGGCGATAAGTAACAGCAGATTGGTGAACAAAACAATATAGATATCGCCTGCCAGAAATAGCGTTTGTAAGCTGCTGACAAAATAGCGCGCCGGAATGAAATAAGTCACGATTTGGACAAATATTGGCATGCTTGAGATTTCAAAAATAAAGCCTGATAGCATAATTGCTGGCAAAAATGCCGCATTTAATGCGACCATTGCGGCATTAAATTGATTGCGAGTGATGGTGGAAATCAATAGCCCCATTCCGAGAGCGGTCGCTAAATAGAGGCTAGTGATCAAAAACAGCACTAAGAGTGAGCCTCGATAAGGTATATTTAATAGTGATGTCGTGACAATCATACACAAGATCATCACAAAGGAGCCTAAGACTTGATAGGGTAATAATTTGGATAAAAGCAATTCGGTGCGTGTAATCTGTGTCGAGAGAAGGGCTTCCATTGTGCCGCGCTCCCATTCACGAGCAACAACCAGTGATGTCAAAATAGCTCCAACTACCGTCATTATGATACTAATGGCACCGGGTATAATGAAATGCTGACTAATTGCAGCTTCATTGAACCAATAACGCATATTTAACTCAATGAGGGGATCTGTGGGATAGCCTCGATTTTCACCTTGTTGTATCAACCACGTATACCAGATCCCTTTGGTGTAGGCTTGTACAAAGTTCGCAGTATTAGGCTCACTGCCGTCGGTAATCACTTGTATGGCGGCATGCCCTTCAGGACGTAGCAATTGGGCTGAGAAGTTCACGGGGATAACGATAATGCCGCGAATTTTGCCCGCTTGCATTTTTGCAATTAATTGTTGCCGATTATCGCTAACCGTAGCGTCAATAAAAGGGGAGCCTGTAAATGTATCGACGAGTTGGCGTGCTTCATGGCTTTGTTGATCCATCAAGATGCCAACACGTAATTGACTGGAATCCAAATTGATCCCATAACCAAAAATAAATAACAGCATTAGGGGGATCACAACGGCAATCAATGCACTACTGGGATCGCGTACGATTTGTTTGCTTTCTTTAATGCATAATGCACGGAGTCTACGCCAAGAAAAATGAGACGCGTTGGCGGTCATTGTTCCTCCCGCTGTTTATCATAATCAAGTATCAACCCAATAAAAGCATCTTCCATTGATGGATTTGGATGACTTTCACTAGCGACTTGCTGTTTTAGCTCATCTGGCGTACCTGCGGCAATGATCTTGCCGTGATACACTAATCCTATGCGATCACAATACTCTGCTTCATCCATAAAGTGAGTTGTCACCATGACGGTTACGCCTCTATCGACCATGCCGTTGATATGTAGCCAAAACTCACGTCGAGTGAGAGGGTCGACCCCCGATGTCGGTTCATCAAGAAATAAAATATCTGGCTCATGCATAAGGGAGCAGGCAAGGGCAAGGCGTTGTTTAAAGCCAAGAGGGAGTGAATCAGTTATTTGATTAATAATTGGCTTAAAATTAAAGGCCTCAACCATTTCAGCTATTTTATGTGTTTGATGCTTACCATGCAGACCATAAACACCAGAAAAGAATTTGAGATTTTGCCCAACCTTTAAATTGCTATAGAGCGAGAATTTTTGCGCCATATAGCCGAGGTGTTGCCGTGCTTTATCTGAGCTGGTCTTTAAATCCATTCCTAACACTAAGGCGTGACCTTCGGTTGGTCTCATCAATCCACACATCATTTTAAAGGTGGTTGACTTCCCCGCACCATTGGGGCCGAGTAAGCCAAAAATTTCACCGCGTTTTACTTGAAAATTGACGCTATCCGTCGCGGCAAAATCACCAAATTTTTTCGTTAGATCACGCGCTTCAATAACGGTTTCACTTGGATTAGCAGGGATTTGCGGCATGATAGCCGCCAATTCTGAGCGATGGGAAGGCCCCCCACCTAAGAGATCAATAAAAGCATCTTCAAAACGTGGCTCTGCCTCAATCAGCTTCCCATCAGGCATATGCAAACGGTGAAGTAGCGACGTTTTAGACGCATCAGGCTTTAATATTAAGCGGATATAACGCCCTTGGATCACGCCATCGCTGGTTTCCGGAAGAACGAGGGCATTTTGCAATATTGTACGTTTATTGGCGGCCGGAACATCTAATAAATAGGAGCGACCAACCATAGTTTGGGTCAGATCTTGAGGTTTCCCTGAAAAAAGCAATTGGCCTTGGTTAAGGAGCAAAACATTTTTGCACTGTTGGGCCTCATCAAGATAGGAGGTACTCCAAAGGATCAGCATCCCCTCATCGGCTAAAGTGTGTACCATTCGCCATAATTCGCGTCGTGCGATGGGATCAACCCCAACCCCAGGCTCGTCTAAAAGTAGCACCTTTGGTCTGCCAATCAGTGTGCAAGCTAACCCTAGCTTTTGTTTCATACCGCCGGATAATTTACCGGCAAGTCGACCTGTAAAATTTGTTAAATCAGTAAAGGTGAGCAACTGACGATAAATTTTCTCTCTCTCTTCACCGAGGACGCCACGTAAATCAGCATATAAATCAAGATTTTCTTGGACGGTCAGATCTTCATATAGGCCAAATTTTTGTGGCATATATCCTAAATTAGCATGCACTTGTACGCTGTCTTTAATCGGATCTAATCCCATTAGACTGATTGTGCCTGAATCAGGTTTTAATAAACCGGCAAGCATTCTCATTAACGTCGTTTTGCCTGCACCGTCTGGGCCGACTAAACCCGTTACCGAGCCATCATAGATCTCGGCCGTTAAGCTCTCTACTGCGGGGGAGTCTAAACCCTGAAATGTTTTTTCAACCCCTTGAAGACGAATGCAGTCATCGTGCTTACTCATCATGCACTCTTATCACTGAATTTCAGCAAAGCGGATGGTAACTGGCATGCCTTGGCGTAGTGCCTCATCAGGATCGCTGACAACGATGCGTAGCCGATATACAAGATCAGTACGTAATTGCGGAGTTTGTACGCTTTTTGGCGTGAATTCAGCGGTTGGTGATACAAAACCAATAGTACCGTGATAAGGGGGATCTGGACGGCTATCGGTGTAGAGCAAAACTTCTCGACCAGGAACGGCCATCCCTAAATTAGGCTCATCGACATAAGCCCTTACCCAAACAGGCGTCGTGAGAGTGACACTAAATACAGTATTACCAGCACCGACAATGCTGCCAGGCTCAATGGCTCGCGTTAGGATGGTTCCATCTGAGGGGGCTGTTAATACGGTATCTTTTAAGTCTAATTCTGCCTGTGCAACAGCCGCTTCAGCTTGTAACCATTCGCCTCGTGCAGCCGCTATCTCTTCTTGACGGAAACCGCTTTGATACTGGTTTAGTTTATCTTGTGCGGCTTTTAATGCGGCAAGTGCTTGATTTCGATTTGTCTTTGCATTGTCGAGCTCATTGGCAGAAATCACATGGGAGGCTGCGAGCCCTTTTTGGCGCTGGTAAAAACTTTCAGCGTATTTCCATGCCGCTTGTTTTTGGGCAACCTCAGCTTCAACTTGTGCAATTTCTTGAGTGCGATAGCCTTTTTCTTTCATAGCTAGCTGGGCTTTTGCACTGTCTCTAACGCCCTTTGCTTTGTTTAATGCGTTGATATAAGGCGCTTGGTCAAGCTGGCCTAAAGCTTGACCGGGGGTAACGCGCGCGCCTTCATCAACATTCAAAGACGCGAGCTTCCCACCAACACGAAAACCAAGGTTGACGGTTCGTACATCAACATTACCATATAAGGTTAATGTTTTATCTTGCTGTGATTGATACCAATAATAACCACCCGCAGCGAGACCGATTACTATGACAATAAGAATTAAAAAGATTGAACGACGTTTATTGTTCATAATTAACCTTATTCTTCGTGTAGATTACATGTCTAAAAATAGATAGTTCGATAATCTATAACCGTTTTTTATGGATTAATGATATCACTTTTGTGCCTCTTTGCGATGACGCAATCCTTCCAACAAGATATTGGTGTGCTCTATCAGTACTTGGTTAATGATTTTATATTCCTCTTCATTGATATGTTTCCAGCCAGTTTGCCGAAGTAACGTCTCTCTTGCGATACGAAACGAGAGCGTTTCCCCTAAGATGGCATGGGTTTGGATTAAGGTGGTTAGGCTGTTGGGATCGGAGCCTATATAAATGGCAATAAGACGGTTTAATTTGGTGTAAATAGGTCCGAGAGCCTGCTCATGAATAATGGTATAGGCTTCGGTTGGGTTGAGTTGCTCTCTAGCGAGTATTCGAGAAAAACTCAGGTTCTTTTTTTCTAGCTGAAAGTAATTATAACCGACTAATGCTTTTTGCAAGAGTTTGATGGCCTCATCAGGAGGGGGATTGGTTTGACGAAGATATGTATCAATTTCCGCGGTTATCTCGCTAAAGTTTTCTTTTATTGTGTTCGCAATCAATTGGGCTACAGCGAGATACAGCCCCTCTTTCGAACCAAAATAATAGGAAATGGCGGCAATATTTTGCCCCGAAACTTGAGCAATTTTGCGGGTTGTTGCTCCGTCGAGACCTAATTCACCATAGACATCTGCAGCTGAGCATAGCAACTGCACTCTGGCGTTTTCTCCTCGATGTGTTGACGGTGTGTTTGTAATCATGAAATTTCCTTAAACATTCAAAACTAAATATCAACCTAACAAGCTCTACACGGCTTTTTGCATAATTCAGTGACGGAAAACGACATATTCTAGTTTGTAATAGTTATATATACTATATTTGAGTAATTTTGTATTAATTTATTTTCTAAACTAAATTAATATACTTATTAGAGCCAAATAATGTTAGACTTCCCGCAATTGCACGGCAGTTTGCATCTTTTCTTCATCTACAATCCTTCCCCTCGAACTGCCTCTGATCATTCAGAGTGGTGAAGTCCGGAGTAATTTAATTTGACTAGTTTTTCAGACCTCGCATTAAACGAGGAAATTCTGCTCGCTATTAATGAGTTAGGCTACGAAGCCCCTACGCCTATCCAACAGCAAGCTATCCCAGCAGTCCTTGATGGTCACGACCTCTTAGCGAGTGCTCAAACAGGAACAGGGAAAACGGCGGGTTTTACCTTACCCATTTTACAAAAATTAATTTCGACTCCTAGAATTGGAAAAGATCGCAAACCGATTAGGGCATTGATCTTAACGCCGACACGTGAATTGGCTGCGCAAGTCGCTGAGAATGTTAAGGAATATAGCCGTCATTTAAGGATCCGCTCATTTGTCGTGTTTGGTGGTGTCAGCATCAACCCACAAATGATGAAGTTACGTGGCGGTGTTGATATTTTGATTGCGACGCCGGGGCGATTACTCGACCTAGAGCATCAAAATGCGGTCAATTTATCTCAAGTTGAGATCCTTGTTTTGGACGAAGCCGATCGTATGCTTGATATGGGGTTTATTCATGATATTCGCCGTGTGATCAGTAAGTTACCTAAAAAACGTCAAAACCTGCTGTTTTCAGCTACATTCTCTAATGAAATTAAACAATTAGCGAATAAATTACTGGACAAACCTGTGACGATCGAAGTCGCTCCTCGTAACTCGGCTTCTGAGCAAGTCACCCAGTTTGTCCATCATGTCGATAAGAAACGTAAAGCAGAGCTGTTATCTTACATGATAGGCCGTGAAAACTGGCAGCAAGTTCTTGTTTTTACACGCACAAAACATGGTGCGAACCGCCTTGCTGAACATCTAAATAAAGATGGCGTAAAAGCGGCGGCAATTCATGGTAATAAGAGCCAAGGCGCGCGTACACGTGCATTAGCAGATTTTAAATCAGGTGATGTTCGAGTACTGGTGGCGACAGATATTGCGGCACGTGGTTTAGATATCGAACAATTGCCGTATGTTGTTAACTTTGAACTGCCTAATGTAGCGGAAGATTATGTTCATCGTATTGGTCGTACAGGGCGAGCAGACGCAACAGGAATGGCTGTTTCACTGGTATGTGTTGATGAGTTAAAGCTGCTAAAAGATATTGAAAAGCTACTAAAAAAACCGGTTCCTGTTATGGCGATAGAAGGTTATGAGCCTGATCCTTCCATTAAACCTGAACCTATCCAAAAAGCGCCGCAGCGTAATAATGAAAGGCGTAGTGCAAATAAACGCCATAATACGTCTGTGAAGCCGCGCCGCGAACGTACTGGTGCTGATAGCTCAAAAGATAAATCGGCATCAGCCTCACCATGGAAAAGCGCACAAAAAAAAGTGCGTCAGGGACGCGGTGAAGGCTAATGCGTGTGTTACTTGCCCCGATGGAGGGGGTACTTGACTCGCTTGTGCGCTCCTTACTCAGTGAGGTCAATGATTACGATCTCTGTATTACTGAGTTTGTACGAGTTGTCGATACCCTTTTACCGGCAAAAACGTTTTATCGGTTATGTCCGGAATTGCGTCATGGCAGTCGGACACCATCAGGTACGTTAGTACGCGTTCAGTTATTGGGGCAGCACCCTCAGTGGTTAGCTGAAAACGCCTATAGGGCAGTTTCGCTGGGTTCATGGGGGGTAGATCTGAATTGTGGATGCCCCTCTAAAACCGTGAATGGCCATGGGGGTGGTGCAACTTTACTAAAGCAACCAGAGCTTATTTATCGTGCCGCAAAGGCGATGCGAGAGGCTGTTCCAGAGGAACTACCTGTTTCTGTTAAAGTCAGGTTAGGGTGGGATAATAGCCAATTTTGTCATGAAATCGCAGATGCCGTGGAGCAGGCTGGAGCGACGGAATTGACGGTGCATGGCCGTACCAAAGAAGATGGCTATCGAGCTGAAAAGATTAATTGGCAAGCTATTGGCGATATTCGTCGCCGCTTATCCATCCCTGTAATTGCCAATGGTGAGGTGTGGGATTATGAAAGTGCTCAGCACTGCCTAGCAATAACGGGATGTGATGCGATTATGATTGGGCGGGGCGCTCTGCATACGCCTAATTTAAGTCATGTCATAAAAAGCAATCAGCCCAAAATGGCTTGGGAGCACGTCGGCAGCTTGCTATTAAAATATACAGAGCTTGAAAAACAAGGAGATACGGGGAATTACCATGCCGCACGTATCAAGCAATGGTTAGGCTATTTACGTAAAGAATATCAGCAAGCAGACAGACTATTTTCTCTGATCCGAGCGCTAAAGAGTGCTCGCCAGATCGCCGAAGTGATCGAATCTGAACTAAAAAAGCCAGCAAAAATGATGGAATTTTAATCATTCGGTTGTTTATGATTTGCTAAAATAGAGTATTAGTTCTTAACTTAAAGGGCTAATGGCTTTTTTAATCATGCTAAATTGACTTAAATCGTATGTCATAAGATGGCAAACTAACATGGTTAAAATCTATTTTTACCGTATTAATTCGTTTGGAGGTCGATGATGGGAGTCATTTCTTGGGTCATTTTTGGTCTGATTGCAGGGGTATTGGCTAAATGGATTATGCCAGGCACTTACCATATTGGTTTTATCATGACTATTGTACTCGGAATTGTTGGGTCTGTTGTGGGTGGCTACATCAGTACCTTCTTCGGTAAAGGTAAAGTAGACGGCTTCAATTTCGGTAGTTTTGTTGTTGCGGTTATCGGTGCGATCGTCGTGCTATTTTTAGCTGGGATATTTGCCAAATAGCGATTGACTAAACTTATCTCGATTTGAAAGAAATAACCCTCTCCGTGAATAGAGGGTTATTTTTTTGAATGCTATTTAATGTTGATTAAGTATTAATCCGATTTTTAGTTCAATTAATCTTTTGATTAGATGAATAATTAAGACTCTATAGGTAACCCATTGTCTTGGCCCCATTCTGCCCAAGAGCCATCATATAGCTTAACATTTGTGTTGCCTAATAGAGTCAGAGCCATGAGCACCACAGCCGCCGTCATACCAGAGCCACACGTTGTGACGGAAGGGGCATGAATATCAATACCTTGCTCTGCAAATAGGGCTTTAAGTTGGGCTGGTGATTTAAATTCACCATTTTCAACTAATTGATCCCAAGGCATGTTTTTACTACCGGGGATGTGGCCCATACGTAGCCCTGGGCGAGGCTCAGGTGCTTGCGCTAAGAAACGTGCCGCGGCACGAGCATCAATAATTTGTACTTTTCCCTGTTCTACGAGGTTAAGCATTTGTGTTTGATTTAATGCGTTGTCACCGTGGCGCTGAGCGGTGTAGTGCTGTGGGGCTGGCGGCGTGACCTCACCGGATTCAGTTTGGAAACCGAGTGCTTTCCATGCTTCAATGCCACCCGCGAGAAGTTTGACATTTTTATGGCCCATTGTGGTGAATGTCCACCACGCACGTGGTGCTGAGAATAAATTATTCTGGGCGTAAATAATAACCTGAGTGTTATTGTTAATTCCCATTTCACCGACCGCACGGCTAAAAGTTTCAGCATCAGGCAGCATATGAGGCAGGGGTGTTCGAGTATCAGCAACCTTATCTTGATCAAAAAACTGTGCGCTTGGAATATGCTCTTCTAACCAACGTTGTCGGCAATCATAGGGTGCTGTTGGGGGCGGAGATGAAGCATCTAGTACGATAAGGTTAGAGTCAGACAAATGGTCATGTAACCATTCGGGTGTTACAAAATAAGCGTCATACATAAATTATCTTCATCCTGAATGTAAATATTATTGAACCTGACCCGCTGAAGGTATAATTGAGGGTTGCTGTGCCTGACTCTGCTCAATAGGTGTCGTTGAGCGTGTATAAATATTCATGCCAGCTAAGACAATTCCACCGATGGAGCCGAATGCGCAGAGTGCGCAAAGCGCGATAACAACCTTTTTCATTTTTATAGCCTGAATTGAAGAAATAAACCCAAAGTATAACCCGATGTTTGTTGCAGACAAGTTAAATACTCTTTTTTGTGCGGATGGATCCGGAATTTGCCAACCTGTTCCCAATTTTATGGCATAATGGTTTTTTAAACAGTAGTTTTTGCGAGCGCCTTCGTAAGCATATATTGTTTAATTCGATGTTATTGACCTACTTGGTTATCCTATATCTTCTAATGTGAACAGCAGTGAGCCTATGTCCCTGTCAAATAAAATGAAAGAACATATAACCCAATGGTACAAAGGGTTATCACAGCACATTGACGGGTTCGTATCCCGCGCGCCTCAGCGCCAAATGATTGCTGAAGTTGCTAAAAATTTGGCGGACGAAGAAGGGCGGCATTTGGTTATTGAGGCTCCTACAGGGGTTGGTAAAACATTATCTTATTTGATACCGGGTATTGCTGTTGGCCGAGAAGAAGGCAAAACATTGGTTGTCAGTACTGCGAATGTTGCATTACAAGATCAAATATTCAGTAAGGATCTGCCCTTACTCAGTAAAATTATTCCTGATCTTAAATATACAGGGGCTTTTGGGCGAGCACGCTATGTGTGTCCACGCAATCTGGAAGCAATCTGTGCCGCAGAAGGCGAACAAATTGACTTAATGTTGCTGGTGGAAGATAAAACCGAAATCGCAAACAGTGAAGAGAGAGCGATTTGCCAGCAGCTACGTAATGATTTTCATAGTTTTGCATGGGATGGCTTACGGGATCACCATAAGCGTGCTTTTAGCGATAGCTTATGGCGTAAGGTCAGCACTGACAAAATGAACTGCTTAGGCCGTAATTGCCAATTTTATCAGCGTTGTCCCTTTTTTATTGCTCGGCGGGAAATTGAAGATGCGGATGTGGTGGTTGCAAACCATGCGCTGGTGATGGCGGCAATGGAAAGCGAATCGGTATTACCAGATCCTAAAAAACTCCTTTTAGTACTGGATGAGGGGCATCATGTGCCTGACGTAGCAAGGGATGCGTTGGAAGTGGAAGGCGAGATCACACTCGTTCAATTAACAGCACAGGTGGATAATTTTCTTCATCATGTGGGGCAATATCTCGCTCAGTTTAGGCCTGCCAAGCCGCCAAAATTAGCGAACCCAGAGCGGTTACAGCAGCACGCGGAAAAGTTAAGAGAAGCATTTCGTGATTTTTCGCTACTAACCAACGCATTATTACCAGAAACCTCAAAGGATAATGAGTACTTATTTCCGATGGGGCTGTTGCCTGAGGCAATGCAGCTATGTTGCCAAGAACTTTTCAAACTGACCGACGGGCTAAGAGGGTTAGCGGAATCAATTCTCAATGATTTAACCGAGCAAACGGCTAAACAGGATATTGTTCGCTTACATCGCTCTATTCTATTAACTAGCCGAGCAATGGGCTATTTTGAAAATATGGCGAAATTATGGCGGTTAGCGTCAATTGACCAAACATCAGGAGCGCCAATTTCGAAATGGCTTAGCCGTCGTTATGAGAAAAACCAGTCTCGTTTATTTCTGCACTGTGCTGGGATACGGGTTAGTGAGCAATTACAGCAGCTATTATGGCGCAATGTGCCACACATCGTGATCACATCAGCGACGTTACGCTCACTTAATAGCTACTCTCGTTTTCAAGAATTGAGTGGGTTATCAGAAAAAAGTGATGACCGTTTTGTGACGCTGTCTTCACCCTTTAATCATATTGAACAGGGAAAACTGATTATTCCTCAAATGAAGTACGAACCAACTATCTCGAATGAAGAGCTGCATTTAGCGGAGATGGCAACGTATTTCCGGCATCAATTAGAAAAAGGTACTCATCGAGGTATGCTAGTGTTGTTTAGTAGCCAGCGAGCGATGGAAGGGTTTCTGGAACATGTAAAAGATTTACGCCTACAATTGTTAGTGCAAGGGGATCAGCCGCGTTATCGGTTAGTTGAAACCCATTGTGACAGGATCAATAAAGGGTTAACCAGTGTACTGATAGGGTTGCAGTCATTTGCGGAAGGGCTTGATTTAAAAGGTGAGTATTTAACACAGGTACATATCCATAAAATCGCTTTTCCACCGGTGACTAACCCCGTGATTATTACTGAAGGTGAATGGTTAAAATCGCTTAAACGTTATCCGTTTGAAGTACAAAGTTTACCAAGTGCATCATTTAATTTGATTCAACAAGCAGGAAGGTTGATCCGTAGCCATGAATGCTATGGTGAGATTGTTATCTATGATAATCGATTGATCACCAAAAATTATGGTAAGCGGTTGCTGAACGCATTACCCGTGTTCCCGATTGAACGGCCGGCTATGCCAAGCGGTACGTAACGTTAACGTCTTTCTTAATAGTGTAATAACAATAAGGCCACACATTAGTGTGGCCAAGGGGTCAATCAACGTTGACTATTTTTATCGACATTACTCAATATTAGCTTCTAAGAACCATAAGAACTTATCGAGGTCGCGTGATGCCGCAGTAAACATATCCGCGGTATCTTCATCTTCGACTTCATCGATAGCTTTACGAATATCGTTAGCCACAACCGCATAACGGTCTGCTAATGCTTTTAGATGATCTTGAACATCGTGGATATCAATTGGATAAGCTTCTAACGATGTAAATTTATTGACTTGCTGAGTCGTACCAATTGCAACTCCACCAAGTTGTACAGCACGCTCAGCAAATTCATCAAGGTGCTCAACTAAAGTGGTACGGAAGCCATCTAGCATTTCATGTACGGCAATAAAGTTACGACCGCGCATATTCCAATGTGCTTGTTTGGTCATTAAAGAAAGATCAGTAAAATGGATGACCATAACATTCAAAATATTGATAGACTCTAATTTAACGCTATCCTCAACATCATTGCGGGTATATAAAAGATTTGCTTGAGGTGCTTTTACTAATTTAGCTGTACTCATAATCTTCCCCTTATAAGTAATTAATTATTCAATAATCTGTTTCTGTTAATTAATATAAAACAACAGAACCAACTTGTCATAATGCAATATTCTATTACTTTGATAGGTAAAATTGATAACGGCTTATAATTAAATAAACGCTTAATAAATATTACTATAGGATTAATAAGCTAATATTTCAATGATATTAAAGAAAGTTTACAATAAATAAGGTTAATAAAGAAAATGTTGTTAACTTTATTAACCTTTATACAAATTAAATAATAAAGAAATTTCTTCCTCTATTTATTTAAGAAACCTCTTCTATTTTTGTTTTAGGGCGTGCTGTGGATGTTGAGCCTATTGAGGCACAAACAATACATAATAGTGCTAACCATTGAGTAACGGTTAAATGCTCTTGGAGGAAGACAATTCCAAGGAATGCCCCCATACAAGGCTCAAGGCTCATCAAAGTCCCGAAGGTTTTTGCTGGAAGTCGGGTAAGCGCTATCATCTCTAAGGTATAAGGAAAGGCTGTAGAGAGAACAGCAACAGCCAACGCCAACGGCAAAATAGCAGGGTCAAACATGACCTCAACACCTGTCTGCATTAACCCAATAGGGAAAAAGATCAGGGTTGAAATAAAGGAGCCTATTGCTACGGTTGCGGCACCATAACCTGCGCCAGCCCGTTGGCCAAAAATAATATAGATCCCCCAACAAACGCCCGCACCAAGGGCATATAAGGCACCGACAAGATCTAGGCCATTAATATCATCACCGATAGGCAATAAAAAGAGCAGCCCAACGATGACCAACGCTATCCATAAAAAGTCAATGGGGCGGCGGGATGAAAACATTGCGACAGCCAGTGGCCCTGTAAACTCAAGTGCTACCGCGATCCCAAGTGGAATTCGTTCTAAGGATAAATAAAACAAATAGTTCATGGTCCCCAAAGAAAGACCATAAGTTAACAGGGGAATAAGAGAGTTTCGCCTAAACTTTAATCGCCAAGGTTTAAAAATGACAAATAAAATAATGGTCGCAAGCAATAAGCGTAGCCCAGTCACTCCTGGTGCACCGATAACAGGAAACAGTGTTTTAGCTAGAGATGCTCCGCTCTGAATTGAGGTCATTGCCAGTAATAGCAATCCCACGGGTAATAGAGGAAAGGCACTCTTTTTAGTATCGGCAGACATGGATCGTTGAACCTCAGAAATACGTAATAAAATCAGCAAAAAAATGGCTGATTATTCTTCAATAAAAGAAAATTTTGACAAAGAAAATGTACGTGCTGACTATTAACAACTCAGGTACATAACATAAGCGGTGATTATGACATAAATTTAACATGGATAATATGTATTTATAAAATAGAGAGCACGATAAAACATAGCATTTAATATTTATTTTGTTGACTATATACCCCATGTGTAGGCGCTTTAATTAATTTTAGACAGAGTTTTATATGTTGATGAGGGTGGGATGAGAATGTGTGTTGAGCTTATCCTTATGTAACGTATAATTATTTTCCATAAAAACACGATAAAAACGAGGAAAAAATGAGAAAAATTAACAGTATTGCCGTTTATTGTGGTTCCAGCATGGGAGCTAATGAAGTTTATAAGCAACAGGCGATTAAATTTGCAGAAGAAATGGTCAAGCGCAATATTACTTTAGTTTATGGTGGGGCAAGCGTTGGTATTATGGGCACGGTGGCCGACACTATTTTATCTCAAGGTGGTCAAGCAATTGGAGTTATTCCTTCACTACTTGAAGAGCGTGAAATTTCTCATAAAAATCTGACTAAATTGTATAAAGTTGACACGATGCATCAACGTAAAAGTAAGATGATTGAGCTTGCCGATGGCTTTGTTGCTCTACCTGGAGGTTACGGCACTCTTGAGGAATTTAGTGAGGTGTTCACTTGGAGTCAAATAGGGCTACACACTAAGCCTTGTGGGCTATTTAATATTAATAACTATTGGCAGCCACTAATTGATATGACGAACAAAATGGCTGATGAGGCTTTTTTACAGGAAAAATATCGCCATATGGCGATAGTTGAAAATGATCCAGCAGCTCTACTCGATCGTTTTGAAACCTATCTTGCGCCATCGGTTAAAACTTATGATTAAACTTCGGTGAGGTATTTATGATCCGCTGTGCAGTAAAACACGATATTGAAGCTGTGCTGTCTCTCTATGAGCTGTTATTTACTGAAATGGCAGCGCTTGATAGTGAAAGAATGCAGCCTGCTAAACAGATGAGAGATTTTGTTGAAAATACCATTAGTGATGAAAACTTTCATTTGCTCGTGGCGGAATATGATGGGCAAGTTAAAGGCTTTTGCATTGCTCAAAAGCAAACGGCACCGCCTTATAATTGTATGGTTCCTCGGCAATTTGCCTATATTTTTGACCTTGTCGTATCTCCCGAGTTGAGAGGCCAAAAAGTGGGGCATCAATTAATTGAGCAAATGAAAACATGGGCAAAAGACAATCAATTAAGCCATTTAGAGCTTACTGTGTTAGCACAAAACCATAAGGCAATTAAGTTTTACGAGAGAGAGGGGTTAACAGAAATCACGCGTACCATGGGAATTAAGTTATAAAATACCATTGATGGTCTAATAATAAATATTAGGCCATCACGACATTATAAATAAATTCTATCTTTTATTATCGCGATATTAAGTTGCCTTAGCGAACAATATTTTTATTTAGAACTTAAAGTTCATCATACGACTTTTTAATTCCATTTATTATATCGCCATAATAGCAATAATAAGTATTGGTATATTGTGGCATAACCGATAAATGCTTACCTCGTTTGATTATATACAGGGCTGGATGGATTACTATTCATCTAGGGTGATGCAATCAGTACAAGATCTAAGCGAATGATTGTGGCATAATGCGCCGCTATTTGGTTGGGTATCCTCGACATCGTAAATTAAAGGCATAGAAGTGTTACAGACAAGCAATATCACTATGCAGTTTGGCAGTAAGCCGCTGTTTGAAAATATTTCCGTTAAATTCGGAACAGGGAACCGTTATGGTTTAATCGGGGCAAATGGCGCCGGTAAATCGACATTTATGAAGATATTAGGGGGCGATCTTATACCAACTGCGGGGAATGTGAGTACCACTGACCCTAATGAGCGCATTGGTAAACTTCGTCAGGATCAATTTGCCTTCGAAGAATACACAGTGCTCGATACTGTCATTATGGGGCATGTTGAGCTATGGAATGTAAAACAAGAGCGCGACCGTATTTACGCACTTCCTGAAATGAGTGAGGAAGATGGCTACCGCGTTGCTGATCTTGAAGTCGCTTACGGTGAAATGGATGGCTACAGTGCGGAAGCTCGTGCGGGTGAACTGTTACTCGGTGTGGGCATTCCTGTCGAGCAGCATTACGGCCCGATGAGTGAAGTCGCCCCAGGTTGGAAATTACGGGTACTGTTGGCTCAAGCACTGTTCTCAGATCCCGATATTTTGTTACTCGATGAACCAACCAACAACTTGGATATTGATACTATTCGTTGGTTAGAGCAAGTGTTGAACGATCGTAATTGCACTATGGTCATTATTTCCCATGATAGGCACTTCCTGAATACGGTTTGCACGCATATGGCTGACTTAGATTACGGTGAATTGCGTTTGTTCACGGGTAACTATGATGAGTATATGATTGCTGCAACACAAGCCAGAGAGCGCCTGCTTGCGGATAATGCGAAGAAAAAAGCGCAAATTGCCGAATTGCAATCCTTTGTGAGTCGCTTTAGTGCGAATGCTTCAAAATCAAAACAGGCCACTTCTCGAGCACGTCAAATTGATAAAATTCAGCTTGAGGAAGTTAAAGCTTCTAGCCGTCAAAACCCATTCATTCGTTTTGAACAAGAGAAAAAATTATTCCGTAATGCCCTTGAGTTGGAAGGGGTGACGAATGGTTATGATCAAGCTCCGCTGTTTAAAAACTTAAATTTATTACTTGAAGTAGGGGAAAAAATGGCGGTTATCGGTGCGAACGGTATCGGTAAAACCACATTTTTGAAAACACTCGTTGGCGAACTTCCTCCTAAGAGTGGTACGGTTAAGTGGTCTGAAAATAGTGCTATTGGTTATTATGCACAAGATCATGCAGAAGACTTCGAAACAGATCTGACCGTTTTTGACTGGATGAGTCAGTGGAAAAGTGAAGGCGATGATGAACAAGCGGTTCGCAGTGTTTTAGGACGCTTACTCTTCACTCAAGATGACATCAAGAAAAAAGTATCAGTACTGTCGGGGGGTGAGCAGGGTCGTATGTTATTTGGTAAGCTAATGATGCAACAACCAAATATCTTAATTATGGATGAGCCTACCAACCACTTGGATATGGAATCTATTGAGTCCTTAAACCTAGCCTTAGAGCTTTATAAAGGCACATTGATTTTTGTCTCTCACGACCGTGAATTTGTCAGTTCATTAGCAAGTCGTATCTTAGAAATCAAAGAAGATAAAGTCATTGATTTCAAAGGAACTTATGATGAATATTTGAAGAGCCAAGGTGTGATTGAATAAGTTTACTGGCGTCAGATAGTCAATGGAAGACCTAGCTTTAAGCTAGGTCTGAGATGACTGAACCTGCAATTTAAATGGCATCGTTACCTGTTTTAGATAGGTTAAATTACCCAATAAAGTAGGTAATATTAAAAAATTAGTGAAATTTGCAGCAAGCCCTCGACCCGTTTTGGCGTCTTCATGTGGTTTCGTCAACCGAAAATGACATTCAGTGCCGCTAGGGTTATTTTCGGCTCACCATTACGAAATACTCAAAAACGCATTTCCTCAAGTAATACGCATTCAGCTTAACTCAACTGACAATATCGTTTTCACTAAACATTTCCCGCGAGCAGTTTTAATGGCCTGTGACCACATAATGTAACTTTCTACTTTGGTAGCGAGTGCTAGAGGTAGTGGCTCCTCTGAGAGATATCATTAAGTTTATATAACTCAATATTAAGCGATATATGGTGATCTCAATATAAAACATGTGCTGTATTAGGAAATAGCCTCAGAGCCATTGTCATTAATTTATTAATTTAATTTATTTGTATAAAATATCTTTTCAATGTCTTATATCCCTATAAATTAAGTCGATATTAACATGTTATTGTATTTTAATAAGAAGTAGTTAAAAAATGAGTAAATAGATGTACATGATTTACAATTGACTTTTTACTCATAATTTGATGGTTAATTGTTGAGCAGTCATAACTTAAATGACCAAAAATATGCCTTATTTTTATAATATATATCGTCATAAAATCACCAGAAGTGAGTAATTGTGGTGATTATCATCTTCCAATAAAGACCATCAAAATTAGATCATCATAACTCATTGTAATCAAATGAGATTATTTTTTTGTATTGATGGTTTTTTTTATATTTAGATAAAGTGAGATTTTCACAGGTATTTAAATAATAAATTAAATTCGTATAATTATCGCGACAAAAGGAAGTAGTAAGTATTAGTCTTAAATATCAGGAGTGGAGACGCTATATGCATATAGAAAAATTTAATTATTCTAGCACCAATGATGGTAAGTCTATTACAAAGATAGTTGGTGCCTCCATGAAAAGAGCAAGAAGAGAAAAGGGATTATCTGGATATGAAATTGCAGTTAAATTAAATATCTCTCAACAACAAATCTCGAGATATGAAAGGGGAATTAATCATATTAGTGTCGATACGCTATTTAATTTTATATTAGCGCTAGATATTAGTTATGAAATTTTAATTCAATATATATTAGAAGAAATGAAGTTAAGTGATATTTATATATTAGATATTAACAATGCCAGTAGGAATGACTTTTTAGTTATATAAATTCTTTTTATTTAAAATCATATGTAAGAATAAACATAATATCCATATTGGATATTATGTTTATTTTCTCAATGGGAAATAAAACGAAACAATACCCCTTATTATAATGGGTATCTATTATCTTATTTTATAGAGGCAGTTATGAGTAAAAAAATTATTTTAGCAGCATTAATTTCCGGGGTAATGAGTTCATCCGTTTTTGCCGCAGGAAGTGGCACGGTATCTTTTCAAGGTGAAATCATTGATGCTCCATGCGGTATCAGTGCTGACACTGCTAGCCAAATTGTACCAATGGGTAAAATCTCCAATGCTTCATTAGCGGATGGTGGTAAATCTACTGCACAAAATTTTAATATTCAATTAGTTGATTGTGATGTTAGCACACTGAAAACAGTTGATGTTTCTTTTACTGGCGGTGCAATTGGTACTGATAGCGATATGTTAGCGATACAAGGTTCAGCATCAGGTGCAGGTGTTGTGGTTATAGGCATGAATGGTGAAAAAGTGAAATTCGATGGCTCATCGGTCACTAACCAAAACCTACTAACAGGTCGAAATACACTGAACTTTTCTGCTTATTTACAAGGATTAAGTGGGCAAGCGATTGTTCCTGGTGATTTTACCGCAGTATCTAATTTCTTATTAGAGTACAAATAATACTTGAAAAGTATTGATATTTAATTTTGAACATAGGACTTCAGTATGAAAGAAAATATGTATTATACCACTATGGCCTTCTTGATTTCTGGAGTCCTTTCATTTGCACATGCTGATGAAGAAACAGGGTTGTTAACTATTCAAGGAGAAATTACAGATGCAGCATGTGCAATCGCGACAGGCTCGAAAGAACAATCTATTGATTTAGGAACGATTCCTATAAGTTTAATTAAACAAGATGGCAAAGGTCCGGAAAAAAGTTTTTCAATTCATCTTATTAATTGCAATTTAATAAGACATAACAGCCAGAATCAATTATGGAATGCAGTTGAATTAACTTTTGATGGTCCATCTGAAGATAATATTTTTTCAATTTTTGGCGATGCTCAGGGTGTGGGGTTATCTTTAAGAAATTCGAGCGATATAAATATTATTCCCGGTAGGCCAGTATCAAAAATAGATATTACTCCACCATCAATGAGATTGGATTATCATGTGAGATTAGTCTCCAATACCAAACCATTACAATCAGGGTCTTATTACTCTGCGATTCGATTCAAACTTGAATATTATTAAAAATCATTGATGAAATTATTTAATTAGGGATGCTTATATGTATTCATATAAATTGGTTTCCTATCGGCCAAATATGGTTTGTTTATATATTTCAGTTGCGTTAAATATATACCCAATAAACTCTATTGCTCATAATGATATTGAATTTAACACGGATGTGTTAGATGTCGAAGATAAAAAAAATATTAATTTAAATCATTTTTCCCGCGCCAACTATATTATACCGGGTAGCTATTCTTTGACTCTCAGAGTGAATGGCGATGAATTATCAGAAATACCCGTTAAATTTATTACGCCTAAAAATGATCCAAAAGGAAGTGAACCCTGTCTTTCACCTGTAGAAACACAAAAGTTGGGGCTAACGAAAGACGCTTATAATTCACTGGCATGGTGGAACGATAATCAATGTGTGGATCCTAATAGCTTAGTAGGGATGTCAATTACTGGGGATTTTTCAACATCTTCTTTAAATGTAAGCGTTCCTCAGGCTTATTTAGAATATAGTGCACCTAATTGGGATCCACCTTCTCGTTGGGATGAAGGTATTCCAGCAATAATGTTGGATTACAATTTAAACGCGACAGCCAATCATTCTTACAATGATGGTAACGATATTTATGCACTAAATGGTAACGGGCTTGTCGGCATCAATACAGGTGCTTGGCGCTGGCGTGCAGAGTGGCAAAGCCGTTTAGATTATAATACTCAGTCATACGTAAAAACGAATAACGATTTTCGTTGGAACCGCTTTTATACCTATCGTGCAATTCCATCATTACAGTCAAAACTAACACTGGGTGAGGATTACTTACAGTCAAATATTTTTGATAGTTTCCGCTTTATTGGTGGTAGCTTGCGCTCGGATATCAATATGATGCCACCGATCTTACGTGGTTATGCGCCAGAGGTAACAGGGATCGCACAAACCAACGCGACAGTGATGATTAGCCAACAAGGACGCACTATTTACGAGACACAGGTCGCACCTGGCCCATTTCGTATTCAAGATTTGAGTGATGCGGTTTCCGGCAAGCTTGATGTCACTGTAAAAGAGCAAGATGGTTCGACGCAACAGTTCCAAGTAGATACGGCAAGTCTACCTTTCTTAACGCGTCCGGGACAAGTGCAATATAAGTTAGCTTTAGGGCAGCCAACGGATATCGATCGACATAGCCAAGGTGATAGCTTTGCCACAGGGGAGTTTTCATGGGGGGTGACTAATGGCTGGTCTTTGTTCAGTGGAACGCTAAATAGCCAAAATTATAATGCACTCTCATTAGGCCTAGGACGTGATTTGCTCAGTTGGGGGCTATTTCAGGAGATATTACGCACTCGATTTCTAAATTACCGAGTGAAGAGCGCATACATGGTGGCTCATATCGTGTGAATTACTCAAAACGTTTCGAAGCGATCGACAGTCAAATTCAATTTGCGGGCTACCGTTTTTCTGATCGCAACTATATGACTATGTCTGACTATCTAAGTGCTAGGCAATATGGTGAACGTTACGGCAGTAGTAAGGAGCAATACACCGTATCGATGAGCAAGAATTTTAGTGACGCAGGCGCATCTGTTTACCTCAATTATAATCATCAAACCTTCTGGGATCGTCCTGATAATGATTATTACAGCGTTATGTTTTCCAAATATTTTGATATTGGAACGATTAAAAACGTCAGTCTAACGGTTTCGGCAAATCGTAGTATTTACCAAGAGAGCCATGACGATAGCGGTTATTTATCGGTGAATATTCCATGGGGCAGTGGGGTACAAATCGGCTACTCGCTCGATACTAACCGTCACGATACAACCAATCGTATGACGTATTACAACAGCACTGATGAACGTAATAGCTATCAATTGAGTGTAGGGAATACGCGTAAGGGGCTATCAAGTAGTGCGTTCGTGACTCATCAAGGCGATCTTTCGCGCATTACAGCTAATGCTAGCTATATGCGTGGGCAATATAGCGCAGTGGGAGCTTCTTTTAATGGTGGTTTAACACTAACACCAAATGGCGGTGCTTTCCATCGTATGAGTTCGATGGGAGGAACGCGTCTATTAGTTGATACTGATGGTATTTCTGATGTTCCTATCAAAGGTTATGGCAGCCCGATAACGTCAAACCGATTTGGTAAAGCGGTAGTGACTGAGCTCAGTAGCTATTATCGCAATAAAGCCAGTATCGATCTCAATGCGTTGCCTAATGATGTTGACGCTCAACAATCTGTTGTTCAAGCCACTTTGACAGAAGGTGCTGTTGGTTACCGCAAATTCTCTGTCATATCAGGGCAAAAGAGAATGGTGGAGATCCGTTTGGCAGATCATTCTTTCCCGCCATTTGGGGCTCAAATCTTTAATCAAAAAGGGCAAGAAGTCGGCATCGTCGGTGATTCAGGAAGCGCTTACGTTAGTGGGATCAACGCAAATGAAGTGATGAGTGTGCAGTGGGGGGGGGGATGCTCAATGTCAAATCACCTTCCCTGAGCCACTTCAAAATAGTGAACACGCATTGTTATTGCCGTGCCGTGTATAGCTGTCATGCATATAGCTTAAATGCCCAGAACAATCATTGATAAACCACATTAGGTACTACATAGGAAGGTAACGATTAAATGAAACTAAACACCAAATTTATTGCAGGGGTTGGGTTAGCCAGTTGCGTGTTATCCAGCACCAATGTATTAGCGGCTATTTCAATGGACCGAACGCGTATCATTTTTGAGGGAATGCAGAAATCGGTATCGTTAAATGTCGCTAATAATAACAAACAACTTCCGTATTTAGCTCAAGGTTGGATAGAAAATGAAAAAGGAGAAAAAATCACCTCTCCATTAATTGTGTTACCGCCTATTCAACGTATTGAGCCTGCGAAATCAAGCCAAGTAAAAATTGAAGCATTACCCGCTATCAATTCATTACCACAAGATAGAGAGTCGTTGTTTTATTTCAACTTACGGGAAATTCCGCCTAAAAGTGATAAACCCAATACATTACAAATTGCACTACAAACACGGGTCAAACTTTTTTATAGGCCAAAAGCCATTATTAGCGGACCAAATACCGTTCCTTGGCAACAAAAATTAACCTTATTAAAAGAGGGGAATAGCGTAACGATAAATAATCCAACGCCTTATTATGTCACCGTTATTGAAGCTGGTGAAAGTAATCAGTCTGCACCAATTAAAGATTTTAAGCCGATTATGCTAGCCCCTTTTAGTGAGCAAAATCTTGGCGTGAATAGTCATCAACTCGGTAATACGCCAGTGCTGACTTATGTTAATGACTATGGTGGTCGCCCTAATCTCACTTTCAGTTGTCAAGGAAGTACGTGCCATGTTGATCCAGATGCAGCAGAGAAATAAGGCTAATGGTGCCTATGAAAGAGGGTAGATAAATGACTTTACATAAGCGATTGGCTATCTTTTGGACGCTGCTAATAGGGGCGCCATTGGGATGGGCAATGAATGAAAATACTCAGCTATATAATTCAGCGAATAATTGGGATGTCGATGGTCAACAAGGCGTGTTGTATGTTCGTGGTTCTTTATCGGAAAGTCCGTGCCGCTTAGCGATGACATCTGAATACCAATCTATTGATATGGGTAATTTTGAAACTGCGCAACTTAATCGTATTGGGGCAAAAGGGCGGGCGGTTCCTTTTCAAATAGAGCTATTAGATTGTATTTCTCATCCAACATCATTACTTGATGAAAAAACAGGACAAACAGCGTGGAGTCACTCTCAGCCAGCGGTAAAAATACGCTTTGTAGCACCATCAACAAATGAAATGCCTAATTTGGCTTTAGTCGAGGGGGCAAAAGGGTTTGGGTTACAGCTAAGTAATGCGTCAGGTACGGTTTTGTCTTTAGGGGAAGAGAGTCACCCTGTGTTATTACCCTCTGGCCAACGTCAACTGACCTACACGATTACACCGGTTAGGACGGGATCACTCTTAATCGCTGGAGCATACCATGCGGTGATCTCATTCCAGATGCTCTATGAATAGGAGCAGTGATAATGAAAAAATCGTTTATTCATCGGGTGAGGTGTTTGCGTAGCCTAGTGCTCAGTAGCATTTTATTAGTGAGTACCAATACTAGTGCGGATATTTATACTTTAAGGATTAAAGTCAAAGTATTACAGCAAACCTGTACCGTTAATCAAAACCAAATTATCACTGTTGATTTCCCTGACATGGTTATTAAGGATATTGATGGACAGCGTTATGAAACGTCGATCCCTTACACATTAGCTTGTGATGGCTCTGCGAATAATCCAGCATTGAAACTCAAATTTAGTGGAACGCCAGCCAGTTTTAACACCCAGTATCTTGAAACATCAGAGAGTGATTTGGGGTTAGAAATTCGCGTTGATGGCACGGCAACTGAGCCAGGACGTTGGGTTGATTTCTACTTTAACACATTACCTAAATTAACCGCAGTCCCTGTATTAAAAAATGGGGGTTCGGTGAATGCTGGGGTATTCAATGCATCAGGCACATTAAGTGTGGAGTACCTATGATGAGCAAACAAAACAGGCGTCTAATAAAGCCCATGTTTGCCTTTATGATAGGCGCTTATATGTCGCCTGCATTAGCCAATACCGTGGATGTGAAATTTAAAGGAACATTACTTGAAAATCCCCCTTGTGATGTTTATAGCGATAAAGGAATTAATCAATCAATACAGATTGATTTCCAAGACATAGGTATCAATAAAATTAACGGTATCGACCATCAACGGCCTTTTACCGTAAATATAGATTGTCGAAGTTATACGTCACGACCTTCATCTTTAGCACTGTCTTATAGCGGTGATGCTGCGAATGGTTTTGATGCCAATGCGTTACAAGCCGATGTAACAGGTCTCGGTGTACGTTTATATCGAAATGAAAATGGAAGTGTTGTGGCACCAAATAGCCACTTCACCTTTAATTTGCCTAGTAATGGCTTTACGGCGCTGAATTTCTATGCCGTACCTGTAAAGGATCCACAAGTGAACTTACAGGAAGGCCCTTTTGAAGCGATTGCAACCATTGCATTGCAGTACCCCTAAGGAGGAAAAATGAAGCATATGGGTATTTTTTTAGGGGTAAGTTCGTTGGTGGGGGCGCTTTCTGCAAATTTATATGCTGCCACAAATAGTAGCCAAGTGACATATGGCGGCACATTGGTAGCAGAACCCTGCGAAATTGTGCCTGAATTTGAGAACTTTTCTGTTGAGTTCAATAGTATCTCAACGAAAGAGTTGTACTCAAACAGCAGGATCTTAAGTAAGGAATTTGAGCTTCAATTGAAAGATTGTGACGCTTCAATTGCAAATTCAGTAACGACTATTTTTAATGGCAACGCCACGCCGGATGGGCTTTTAGAGTTTGATGCCAATAGTGAGGCATCGGGAGCCGCAATCGGTATTGAAACGTTAAGTGGTGTGAAACTCCCATTGAATCCGACGAGTGGAGTATCTTATCCATCACAGCCGATAAAAAATGGTGCCATGACGATCCGATTACGTGCTTATCTTCAAGGAAAAGCGGGAGCGATTGCCAATAACAGCATCAAACCCGGTAATTTTTCTGCCACCATGACATACACCCTAAGCTACCAATAAGTGGCTGAAATATGTCTTCAACGGGCCAATAATTCAGTTTAAATCGAGGATCATATGAAAAACATATGGGGTCAACGTTTATTTAAAAATTATCTGTTATTTAGTGTATTGTTATTGTTAGGCACTAAAAGTTTTGCATCAACACCTTGGATAAATTCGCAGTGGATCGGTGTTAACAGTTATGAAGTGAGGATCCCTTCGAGTTCAGGGCGCTGTTATAACCCCCAAAATTTAACGAATGGGAGTTGTTCTAATGTCAATATTTCTTCATACCGTCTTTTCCACTATGCGCCAGTGAATCAGTTTCCATGGATGAGAACAGTCAACCAGTGTACTGTGGAAATTGAAATAACTTTGTTACTAAGAAGCGTTGCTTATGATAGGTATGGCGCTTTTCTCTTAACTCCACCACCGACAGGAACACGCTACATCAATTCATCTGGAGGATTAAACCATTCATATTATAGGTATACCGCAAATCGGAGTTGTGAAAGTGTCTTAAATGATCTATCGCTGTTTCAAATGTCAGGTACTAGAGGGGTAGGCCAAGCGGCTCCAATAATTATATCTAGTGTGGCGAATCCGAACGATTTTAGACGAATATGTTGGCGGGTGAATGTATATGGTGCGAATAACACATCATCTTCTTTAGTTGCAGGTAGTGGCATCGATGAAACGGACTGTACACGTTCTACACCCGAAGTACCGATTGCTTGTACATTTGAGATGTCGACATTACTGGATCATGGAACGGTGGATTCTAATCAGCTCAATGGACATAAGGCAACGGCCACAGGGTATGTAACCTGTACAGGGAATACCAAAGTGACCACACAGTTACTCGGTAACGGCACTACCAGCAATACCATTCTTGCACCAGGCTTATATTCAGAAGCAAAGGTCTGTGCACGCAACACTTGCTCTTCAGGTAATGAACAATACACGATTGATACGGCTATGAATGTAAAAACGCCTTTTAATGTGGAATCGACATTACATAGTTCAGGAAGTATTGCTGCTGGGGAATATCAGGGAACTGTGGTATTAGTAACGAGTATGTTTTAAAGAGTATTATATAGACTTTAAACGGCTCGCTTTCGTTATTGTGAGCCGTTTGCTTTATTGACTGACCAATCCTTTTAAGCACGTTTCTAAAAATTATTTAGCAGATTATGTATTGATAACATCGGGAACAGTGTGGTTTCCCAATGTGTATTGTCGGTCAAAAAATGATTTTTCTAATCATCATTTATTATGTTTCGAGACCGAATCTAAGCCTCATTAAGTTTGTGAACGCTCTGAAACCTAGCTGAGCTAGGCCAACAGACTGTTATCGTTAAATGAGTTCTCAAAGGTGATGACTAATCTAGACATCATTCTTTCTAAGAAATTAATTCGACAACAAGCATATAGAGATGAACGTAGCGCCCTGATCATACAGAGAGGCTACGCTACTCCCAACCGTTCGAATGCTCTTTTGATAAATGCGGTAAAAGTGATAAAAAGACCTCGATTTTTCGCTCGACAGTCATATTCACAAAATCATCCATCGCAATCTCTACGCGTTGTATCTTTCCATCACGGATCGTGAATTTATACATCAAATGCCCAGTCCAGCTTCTGTGAACGAAAACACAGCCATCCTCACTGTATGATAGCCATTTATCTTCCATGCATGAAGGAAGCCAGCCATTCAGTATGTTTCTTTCGGCTGTTTCCGACAGAGGGTAATTCAAATGGTGAACCAATGGCTCATTTTCAAAAAACTTCAGATTTTTAAATTGGCTCTTATCGATCACTTAATTTACCAGACTAATAATATCTTACGGTACAGCCTATACAAACATCCGATTGAGATCAAAGTTAATCATAGTTTCATGGGGGGAATTTTGTCAGCTGACGAGGTGGGGATACTGGAACCTTTTTAGATCAAACTCCTCAATAAAAAATGAGGACTTTATTCGCACTTTGAGACCTAGCTGAGCTAGGTCTTAGTATTTAACTGAACAAGTTAATTAATTCTTTTTCACAAACTCAGATTTCAGCTTCATTTGGCCGAAACCATCAATTTTACAATCGATATTGTGGTCGCCTTCGACTAAGCGAATGCCTTTTACTCGAGTACCAATTTTCAACATTGATGAGCTACCTTTCACTTTTAAATCTTTAATGACAGTGACGGTATCGCCATCCGCTAATAGGTTCCCGTTAGCATCTTTAACGATCAACTCATCGCTTTCTTCTACAGGCTCGGCATCATTCCATTCATGCGCACACTCAGGGCAGATATACATATCGTTATCAGTATAGGTGTATTCAGACTGACATTTCGGGCAAGGAGGGAATTGCATATTAAATACTCTCAGTAACTTATTTAAAAATGTAAAGTGATGACTGCTTATTGATGTCAGCCAACACGAAAGGGGATAGTATAAGGTTAAAGCAAAAATAATTTATTTTTTAGGAATATTCTTAATCGAGCGGTGCGTTTGTCACCGCCCTAATGGAAGAAATTATTGGTGTGCGCACACTTCACAATGGGGGTCTTTGGTCAGTTTGAATTGGCGGAATTCCATCGTCATCGCATCAAAAAACAACACGTTACCAGTATTGACCTTGCCATATTGGGTAAGCAATTTGAGGGTTTCCATTGCTTCGAGTGTACCTATCGTACCAACCAAAGGCGCCATTACGCCGGCTTCTACACAGGTTAGACTATTTTCACCAAACAAGCGGCTCAAGCAGTGGTAACAAGGCTCTCCTTCTTGATAGGTGAAAACAGATAGCTGCCCTTCCATACGGATAGCGGCACCGGAAACAAGTGGTTTCTTATGCTGGAAACATAAGCGATTTAACTGCTCTCTAATAGCCACATTATCAGTGCAATCAAGGATAACATCATGGGTCATTATCCGTTCATTCAGTTGCGCATCGTCCAACTGTGCATTGACCGTTTCAATACAAATATGTGGATTGATTGTGGCTAACTGTGCTTTAGCTGAATCAACTTTAGGTTGACCAACCGTCGCATCACGGTGCAAGGTTTGTCGCTGTAGATTAGACAGTGAAACAGTATCGAAATCGACTAAAGTGAGTTGACCTACACCAGCGGCAGCTAAGTATTGTGTGGCTGCGCAACCTAAACCACCAAGGCCAATGACCAGCACTTTGCTGGCCTTGAGTTTCTCTTGCCCGTCAAAATCAAATCCACGTAAAATGATTTGGCGGTTATAACGCAACATCTCTTGATCGGTAAGCTCTTGCACGGTCATTATTCGCTTTTGAGTAAGTCATTAAACATTTCGACATCAACGGTTTCGCCTACCGCGACATGCCCACGCTCCCTTTCTAAGACGATAAAGCAGTTGGCTAAGCTAAAGGAGCTAAATACATGAGAGCCTTGGTGGCCAGTTGTTGCAACTTGCAGTTGCCCATGTTCATTGACGCTTAGGATCCCGCGTTGAAAATCCAGACGACCGGGGCTTTTTTTCAACGGTGTGGTAACAGGAACTTTAAATTTCATTGGCGCTTTCCATTGGCTATTCCCAGAAAGGCGAGCAATCAACGGCTGCACGAGTTGATAAAAGGTGAGTGCTGCGGAAACTGGGTTACCCGGTAATCCACAAAACCACGCTGAATGGAGTTTACCAAAAGCAAATGGTTTACCGGGTTTGATTGCTAGCTTCCAGAAGCCGATTTCTCCTAGCTCCTCTAAAATTTGTTTGGTGTAATCCGCTTCACCCACGGAGACGCCACCACTACTAATCACTAAATCAGCTTGGTTATCTGCATCAATAAAGGTCTGCTTGAGTTTTTCAGGGGAATCAGGAATAACACCAAGGTCGATAACCTCACAGTTAAGTTTTTCGAGCATTAGGCGAACAGTAAAACGGTTAGTGTCGTAGATCTGCCCCTCTTTGAGTGGTTGACCCACCGCTTGCAACTCATCTCCCGTAGAAAATACCGCAACTTTTAGACGGCGGTGTACATCAACCGTTGAAATACCCAAAGATGCAATAAGAGGCAATTGAGCCGTGGATAGCAGAGTACCCGCGGGGATCACACTACTACCTTTTGCGATATCTTCCCCAGCACGGCGGATATTGCTGCCTTTTTTAACTGTACCTGTAAACACGACCCCTTGAGCTGTCTCTTCCGTTTCCTCTTGCATGACGACAGTATCGACACCTTGTGGAATAGGGGCGCCAGTCATAATGCGCACACAGCTACCGTGCGGAAGCTCCCCTTGCATTGGTTGACCTGCGAATGATTTTCCTGCTACAGGCATAGGGGTTTTCCCATCCCACTCAGCGAAACGAAAACCATATCCATCCATTGCAGAGTTATCAAATGGGGGAACATTCATTGGCGAGGTGATGTCGGCTGCGGTGATGCGTTGGGCCGATTCTGTGAGCGGAATGCGCTCTGAGTGAGTCACTGTTTGTGTTTGAGTGAGTATTTTATCGAGTGCTTGCTCAAGTGAGATCAACCCAGCGGTATGACACATGTCCATTAGTACCCCTATTATTCTGCTTTGCCATTGAGGCTTAAGATTTTGTCGTGCTGCTTATTATGGCAGAGATATCGCGAGGGGTGAATGAATAGAAATTGATTAAGAATAGCTTTTCGTTGGATTTTACGAGAAGTCTCGCGCGAATAAATGCCTTAGATAGCCTTACGGACATAAATTGTATTTTTGTTAATGTTATGTTAAACAGTAATCTGATTAATTATTGCATTCTAAATGAAACTAAGGAATTTATGGTTTCCGCCAATGAACAGGCGCACCCTAGCCGTAGTGCAGCCGCCTTCCATATTGCTTTTAGTGGATTTCTTTCGCTCGTTGTTGTTATGGGGATAGGGCGCTTTACGCTAACTCCCCAAGTCCCTTTAATGATTGAAGAGCATCAACTTACACTCTCTACAGCCAGTGTGGTCGCTGCTTTTAATTATTTAGGGTATTTGTTGGGCTCCTTTGATGCAATGCGTGCGCGTCAACACGTTGAAAGACGCATGTGGTTGGGAATATGGGGTGCCGTTGCGATAACCTTGATTTCCGCACTTCTTGATGGCCCTATTTTACATAGTATTGCCCGTTTTTTTATTGGCTGGGCGAGTGGCATGGCACTGGTACTCGTGGTTGCTTGGGCTAATGAGAATTTAGCAAAATTAAATCGACCTGCATTAAGTGTGGCGGTATTTGCTGGAACCGGAGCTGGAATATTTCTTAGCGGTCTGTTTGCGGTAGCCATCCAAGATTGGCAATTATCTGCCAGCCAAGGTTGGTTAATCTACGGTGGGTTAGCACTAATTTTTAGTCTATACATTAGCTGCCATATTCCACGTACGGGGCAGTGGCATCGGCCTGTCGGGGAAATAAAAAAACTTCAGCTTACGCCAGAAATCAAGCGACTGGTATGGAGCTATGGATTGGCTGGCTTTGGTTATATTTTGCCAGCGACATTTTTATCACAAATGGCCGCGCAGCGTTTCCCTGATAGTTTATTTGCCCAATTTGTTTGGCCGGTCTTTGGTATATCCGCGGTGGTGGGCATTCTAATCGCCATGCTACTACGTAATTTCTCGACAACCCAAAACCGATTAGCGATCACTTTATGGTTACAAGGGATCGGAATATTAATCTCAGAAGTTATTTCGGGTATTTCAGGGTTGGTGATTGCCGCAATCCTAATTGGTGGGGGGCTTATGTGTGCGGTACAGTTGTCAATGCAACTAGGACGTGAATTGGCCCCGGAACATAACCGTTTTATGGCGGGTTTACTCACGACATGTTATGCAATCGGGCAGCTTATTGGCCCTATGTTGTCTTTTATTTCCACGACATTCACCGGAAAACTAGAACCTGCTTTATACAGTGCGTTTATCGCATTGTGTGTCGCGGGTGGGTTAGTTTATCGCCGTTCTCGATAAAGAATAGCTCTGAAAATATGTTATTAATTATAGTTAAATGATGATATATCCGAGGGGAGCATCAAAGGCTATCCTGATAAAATGAATATTTGTTGATGCAAATATTTCATCTGATCTATGGATGTAATGCTGGATTATCTAAACTTGCTGTTTTAGAGTACAGCGCACACCTGCATTTTCATAAAAAATCGTTATATCGTTTGTGGAGAATCTAATGTCATCTCTGAGTAAAGAAGCCGAATTGGTGCATGCTGCTTTGGAAGCAAGAGGGCTTGAAACCCCGTTGCGTATCCAACCAAAATCAGGCGAAGAGCGTAAGCAACTGATTGAAGGGCATATGACAGAGATCATGAAGTTACTGAATTTGGACTTAACTGACGATAGCTTGGCGGATACACCAAAGCGCATCGCTAAAATGTATGTCGATGAAATTTTTTCAGGTCTAGATTACGCGAACTTCCCAAAAATCACCGTCATTGAAAATAAAATGAAAGTTGATGAGATGGTCACTGTGCGTGATATTACCTTAACAAGTACATGTGAACACCATTTTGTTACTATTGATGGTAAGGCTACAGTTGCTTATATTCCGAAAGATAAAGTGATTGGCCTGTCAAAAATCAACCGTATTGTTCAATTTTTCTCACAACGTCCTCAAGTACAAGAACGCTTAACTCAGCAGATTTTGGTGGCCTTACAGACATTGCTAGATACTAATAATGTTGCGGTATCAATTGATGCTGTGCATTACTGTGTTAAAGCTCGAGGTATCCGTGATGCGACCAGTGCCACCACCACCACCTCGTTGGGTGGACTGTTTAAATCTAGTCAAAACACACGTCAAGAGTTTTTGCGCGCAGTGCGTCACCTGTAATCTATTATGACTGCCATATTATCGCATCGCTCCCAAGAAGGGCGAATTGATAGGCTTGATGCAACACGTGGCATCGCAATCTTAGGTATTCTATTAATGAATATTTTTGGGTTTGCTTTGCCGCAAATGGCTTATATTAATCCTGTTTATTCTCAATCTATTAGCCAAACTGATATGGCTATTTGGGTGGTTTTTAACCTATTTATTCAGGGTAAGTTTTTAACGATTTTTTCGATTTTATTTGGTGCGACGTTAGCGTTATTACGTCGCAAAGGCGACCGATGGAATATGAGTCGTTTAGTCATTTTGGCGGTACTAGGGCTGATTCATGGTATCGGTTTTTGGTCAGGAGATATTTTATTTGCTTATGCAGTAACGGGATGTATTGCGTTACTGATATTTAAACAATATGACTCTGGCAACCTATTAAAAATAGCAGGCTTTGTCTATGTTATTGGATTAGTGAGTTTATTGTTGTTAGGTAGCACGGTGGGGTCGAGTGATTTTTGGGTCGTTTCTGAAGAGCAAGCGTTGTACGAATCACTGGGAAACACTACGGGGGGGAGTGTTAGCTTAATCTATCGCACTCAATCGATGTTAACCATGGTGGAAATGCTGTTTATTCAGTATGGGTGGCAGCTGCTGGGGCTAATGATCGCGGGGTATGTCGCGATGCGCAGTGGATGGTTAAGCGGGCAATTCAGTTCCCAGCATTATCGACGTATGGCAATGCTATTAATTATTCCCGCTTTGCTTGTTCAAGCCGTATCTCTTTATATGCAAAGCCTATCAGGATGGAGTTATTTTGCGACAGCCATTGTGGGCTATGTTGTCAACGAATTGATGTCCCCATTACAATCTTTTGGTTATATCGCCCTTATTTACGGTTTTTGGGGAACGCTACAGCATAGTGTGTTGGCCAAAATGCTACAGTGCACGGGGCGAATGGCATTAAGTAATTACTTATTGCAAACCTTAATTTGTGTGACGATTTTTTATTATTTAGGCTATTTCAACCATTTTTCACGGTCTGAGTTGTTGCTCTTTATTGTGCCAATTTGGGCGGTAAACCTATTATTTTCTTATTTCTGGCTCTCCTTTTTTCATCAAGGCCCGATGGAGTGGGGGTGGCGAAGGTTAACCGAAAAGTTAGATAGAATATAGAAAAGGCGAGATAAAACAATTCAGGCAGTTACCCTGCCTGATTGCTAGAAATTTTTAAATTTTGTTGATTTCATCGGGAGAAACAGCCGGATAGCCCTTGATCCCTTCTGGCATTTTAATGGGCGCAGGGATAGACTCTTGCTCCCCTAAAAACTTAGGTTCGCGGTTTAAAACATAGAGATCCGCTAAAGCCCCCAACCGAGCAAACACTTCACGTATTCTTACTTTAAACATCGCTTTTGGTGTTGGCACCGCTAAACATTGCGCATCTATCCCTTTGTGCTTAGCGATAAACAACGCGCGTTCGCAATGGAAGCGCTGGGTAATAATCGTAAAATTGTCGGTATCAAATACTTTCCGTGTGCGCACGACAGAATCCAATGTTCTAAACCCTGCGAAGTCGAGAACAATTTTTGAAGCGGGCACGCCTGCTTTGATTAAATCCTTACGCATGGCGATGGGTTCATTATAACTGTGTGCACCATTATCACCGCTAAGCAGTAGATACTTCACCTTTCCACTGTGATAAGCATCTGCTGCCCCCTGAATTCGGTAGCTATAGTATAAATTTTGGACGCCACTTGAATAATATTTAGATGTACCCAATACCATACCAACATCACGTATTGGCAGATCAGCGACATCTTCATAAATATCAGGAGCCGTATCCCACGCTATCCAACGGTCAAGTAAAATAATAGTGACTAACGCTATCCCTAAAATCGCTATCAGACCATAAAGCAGACGTTTCCTCATTGTCCTTGCCTTTAATATTAATAGTCATGGTGATAAGGCTACTTGAGTTAAATAGGGGAAGCAAGTCGGGCAACGTAAAGTCCTGTCAATCGATTTAAGGGAGGGTTCTGTCGATAGTGCAAAAATGCGAATTGGCGGCTAATAAGAAAAATCTAGCCTAGTTGATGTAGATCAATTTTCTATCTATCACTTGCGGCAGTAGGTACATGATTGTCGATTTTATTGTCAGTATGATAATAGCTCCCAACTACCCTACAAAGAATAAGAAGGAATGGGTATGTCAACATTGACATCAAAATTGGAAAGCTTATTGAATAGAGGTAAAGGAACTGAACAGCGTCTTGCCCGTTTTTTGCTAGATAGTCGTGATAATTTTGTTGCAATGAATGTGGCGGAGTTGGCTCAAGCTGCGGGAGTGAGCAGCGCATCTGTCATTCGTTTTACTCGCCAAATGGGGTATCGCGGATATTCTGATTTTAAAGTGGACTACTTATCGGATGAAAAACAATATAAAGCTGAAAGCCTCAGCGGTAGCTTGAACCCTTATGATGATACAGAGCAAATTATCGCTAAATCGGGGCAAATGTTTATTACAGCCATTGAAAAATCGCTGGAATTACTTGATCCCAACACCATGGATGAGATTGCGCAAAAAATAGTTGAAGCGAAACGTATTGTTTTATTTGGGGTTGGTACTTCTGCGATTGTGGCTTATGACATCTTCTATAAATTAATCCGTGTAAACAAGTATGCACTATTTAGCCCTGACTTACATGTACAGCTAAGTTATTCGTCTAATGTAGATGCCGATGATCTGGTTATCGCGATCACGGCAAAAGGGAATACGCCAGACATTAACCATATGTTAAAGTTAGCAAATAAAAAAGGGTGTAGCACCATCGTATTAACCCGCTTTGGGCAAGATGAAGCCGTGCGTTTGGCGGATTTAGTCCTTCCCTATTTCTATGATGAACAGCTCTTTCAGACTGGCGTGATCACACCACAAGTTTTGCAAATGGTCGTTTTTGATACGCTGTTTTTTAAATATTTAACACTCACCAATGAAGATGTCGTGCTTGCATTACAGAAGGAACGAGAAGCCATAATACAATTAGGATGAGGCAGAATGATTTTTACTGAGTTAGTTATCGGTGCATTGATTGGTTTGGTTATTAGTACAACGGGGGTCGGGGGCGGAGTTATTGTTTTGCCAATATTGACCTATTTTTTTGGTCTTAATGCGCTGGCTGCTGTGGCGACGGCTAATTTTCTTTCGATGTTGATGAAAGTGTCATCGTCATATATGCATTTTCGTTTAGGGAATATTCCCCTTAAAGGGGCATTAATTGTGCTTGCTATCATGCTACCTAGCACATTTCTATCAAGCCTCCTTGTTACTTGGTTGGGGAGTCTGCCTGAATATACCCAACAAGTTGAGCGGGGGATCAATCTACTTGTTGCTGCCGCTATTATTTTTTCGCTGTACTTATTTATTCACCGTATGTTTTTTGCCACACCGATACAAAAAACTACCCTGAAACAACATCAAATTGGGGGAATGTTTTTTCCTGCTGTGATAGCTGGGGTCGTGCTTGGTGCGACGGGGGTTGGAGGTGGGGTGGTGGTTTTACCCATGCTATTACGTTATATGCAATTAAACATTAAGCAAGCGATTGGAACTTCTATTGTGGTGACTACTGTCTTATCCGGCTCTTCTGCATGCGCTTATGCGCAAGATGGACACACCGATTTAACATTGGCGTTAACCTTATGTATTGGTGCATTACTGATTATGCCACTCGCAAAATATTTGCTGCTCAAACTATCAGAGCGTACCTTTCAATATCTGACATTGCTGCTGATCTTATGCAGTGCCATTATGATGACACTTAAGGTGATAAACTGACCCTTCTCAAGATTATTGGTTGGCATCAGCAAGCTCTGTATAGACTTCCTGATAAATAAACTCTCGCTCCTCTAGTAAGTGCTTATTTGTAGAAAATGAATAGAGGTAGATCATCATCGTAAGCAAACTTGCTGCAATGACCGTAATACAGAGATTAGCAACACGTAACTTATGGGGAACAAGTATATAAGCGATGCTGATTAAGGCGCCGATGATAGCACCACCAATATGTGCTGCATTATCAACGCCGGACTGCAATCCATTAATTAACGTTAATGCAATCATGGCAATCAGATTATAGAGTTGGTATTTTTGTCTACGCTGTATTACGGGATGAGGATTGGGTTTATTGATAACCACTTTGATTAAATATATCACTGAGGCTGCTGCAATTCCCATAATCGCGCCAGAAGCCCCAACACCGATAGTAATGTATACAGTACTATCAGTCCAAAGGTCGCTATTTGATATTTCGTAATATTGCCAATATGCACTAAATAAGGCCGCGCCGATGCCTGAGATAATATAAATAGCTAATAATTTGAATTTGCCGTAGGCACGTTCACAGCCGATACCTATCACAAACAATGCTAAGCAATTGAAAGCAAGGTGCATGCCATTAGAATGTAGCATCATACTGATTGGATAGCGCCACCAATCACCCGTTAATGAAAGCTGATAAATATTCGCTCCAAACAAAATAAGATTACTTTCACGAGAATCAAGGGGGGATGCAAAGATGATTTGATAGAAATAGACAGCAATATTCAGTAAGACTAGAGTCAGAGTCAGCGCTATCGCGCCCAAAGAGAAGCGAGCTTTTGATTTTATTGAGAAAGGATTTTGCTGCTCTGCCATATTATTACTCTACAAGACGACCACTATAGTTGAAATATTATAATATAGTAATATATTTTCGTTAATTTTAATATAATTGAATGAGGATTGACGTTATCCAAAGCATAATGTGCTGTTCTCAGTGCTTTTAGTTATGACCTGCGTTAGGAAATAAAATTATTCCATATTAAGAGTATTACCTTTTAAGTATATTCCTAATGTTGAAATAAAAGTGATCATTTCGGCAATTTTAACATAATAGTATTTCACTTAATCCAAATTTTTTATTACCATGCGTGGTTGCTTTTTAATGTTTATCAAAAAATAAATAATTATCTTTTTAAGATAGGGAGATATCGATGTCTTACGAAAACAAAAGTGTTCCAAATGAAATCAAACGCTGGAATTGGGGGGCATTTATTTTTAATATCTATTGGGGTATTGGTAATAAATCTTATTTGCCATTACTCACATTAATTCCTTTATTGAATATAGTCTGGATATTTGTTTGTGGTATTAAAGGCAATGAATGGGCTTGGAAAAATGGCGATTATGACTCTGTTGAAACCTTTATGAAGGTACAAGAGACATGGAACAGAGCTGGGTTATTTTGTTTCATTATAAGCATTGTTGTCACATTTATTATGTTCTTCTTCTTGTCTTCAATAATCGCAATATTTGGAGCAGCATCAATGCAAGGGCACTATTAATAGCGAATATGTCAGCAAACGCTGATAATACATCAAGATTATATAATATGTTCGCTTATTTTCAGTCTAATCATGATTGAAAAAGAGAAAGCTGAAAAAGGCCGTTAAGGTGCTATCAGATTAAAACCCCATGTTATTATCCTCATGGGGTTTTGTTTTTGAATAAGTCAGTTTAAGTGACCACAATTAGGCAGTTTTCATTAGCTATTGGCATAAAAGATATGCAGTGGCAGTTGAGTAAGTTCAAAATCGATAGCAGTCTTCATTTTCGGTATGAAATGGCCTTGATAAGAGGATTCATTGAGAGGCTGGTTTTCAATTGATATAGATGAAAAAAGTTTTTTAGACTCTAATTGATTAAAGCCCTAACCAAAAGGTTAGGGCTTTGCCTGTAATATAAGGGTAACGTCCTTAATTACAACTAAAAAGAAGTACGTTTATAAGTACGATACTCTGGTTTCCAGAAGTTACGTTCAATGGCTTCATCCAATGCATTATCAGACGTTACGGTTGCAACACCTTGCACCTGTGCCTCTTTGGCGACTTGTTTTGCAATAATACGTGAAACTTGTTGGATATCAGATAGAAGTGGTAATAGTGGGCCTTCCCCTTCTTTAGCAAGTGGTGAACATTCGGCTAATGCACGGCTTGCTGCCATTAACATTGTTTCAGTGACACGTTTTGCACCTGAAGCAATTACACCTAAACCAATACCAGGGAAGATATAGGAGTTATTGCATTGAGCGATAGGATAGACTTTATCCTTGTAATTTACAGGTGAGAACGGGCTACCTGTTGCCACCAGTGCTTTACCATCGGTCCAGTTAATAATATCTTCTGGGCGAGCCTCAACCCGTGATGTTGGGTTAGATAATGGCATGACAATTGGGCGTTCACAGTGTTTATGCATCTCTTTGATGATCTCTTCTGTGAATAGGCCTGCTTGACCTGAAACCCCAATTAGAATAGTAGGTTTTGCATTACGTACAACATCCAGTAAAGAGATTGAATCACTGTTTACATCCCAATCACTTAGGTTGTTGCTGCTTTGCGTTAGCTTACTTTGGAAATCGAGGAGGTTAGGCAGTTTATCGGTTAATAAACCAAAACGGTCGACCATGTAAATGCGTGAACGCGCTTGTTCATCGCTTAACCCTTCTGATTTCATTTGTGCGATGATTTGCTCTGCAATTCCGCAACCAGCAGAGCCAGCGCCTAAGAAGGCGACACGTTGATCACTGAGTTTACTCCCCGCAGCATGGCTAGCGGCAATCAAACTACCTAAAGTGACAGCAGCAGTGCCTTGAATATCATCGTTAAAGCAGCACAACTCATCACGGTAACGGTTGAGTAATGGCATCGCATTTTTTTGCGCAAAATCTTCAAATTGCAGCAGTACATTAGGCCAACGACGTTTTACCGCTTGAATAAACTCATCGATAAATTGGTCATATTCTTCGCCTGTAATACGTGGGTGACGCCATCCCATATACAATGGGTCATTTAAACGTTGTGGATTATTAGTGCCGACATCAATAACAATCGGCAGGGTATAGGCTGGGCTTATACCACCACAAGCGGTGTACAGTGAAAGCTTACCGATTGGGATCCCCATACCGCCGATACCTTGGTCACCCAAACCTAAAATACGTTCGCCATCAGTGACAACGATCACTTTAACATTTTGTTTGGTCGCATTTTGTAGCATATCATCAATATATTCACGGTTTGGATAAGAGATGAATAAGCCACGAGCACGGCGGTAAATATCAGAGAAATGCTCACATGCTTCACCGACTGTTGGCGTATAAATGATGGGCATCACTTCAGTCAAATGAGCATCAATCAGGCGGTAAAACAGGGTTTCGTTGGTATCTTGGATATTTCTTAGGTAGATATGTTTGTCGATATCGGTTTTGAAATCGATTAACTGGCGATAAGCACGCTCAACTTGTTCTTCAATAGTTTCTACCTGTTCAGGTAGGAGACCATATAGGTTAAAGCTAGCACGTTCTTCTTCGCTAAAAGCACTACCTTTATTTAGCAAAGGAAATTCAAGCAGGATAGGGCCTGCATAGGGAATGTACAGAGGGCGTTTTGTTTCGTATTCATGTTCCATGAAAAATCACTCTTTGGACGATTAAAAAACAACAGTCGATGTAGATCCTAAGGTAAACAGAAAATATGTACAGTGATTATTGATACAAAGAGTTAAAATATTTGTTAAATAGCATTATCTATATGATAAATAATATAATCGATTTTTTCACCATGGAAAGAAATTGCACTGGAATGGTCTTTTTAGCCCTTACTTTTTGTCAAATGGAAGGGATGGCCTATCTATCTCGATTGTAGGGAAGCAAAGTGTAGGTTAAGTAAGATGTTTTCAATTAGAGCAATGTGTTAAATATACATAAGAAAAATTATAGAGTTAACCTTTTCTAAGCGATAAATATTATTCTTTATCTTACGAATTTTTTATTTTAATCGCAGCGAGCTTTGTGAGTATTAATATTTTTGATAAGAATGGTTTTATAGAAATATTAAAAGATCGTATAAATCAATTGATAATCTTTAAGTCGAATTGGGCAGTACACTAAAAAGTAGAGAAGGGCTATATAACAAATTGCCGCCATACTCTCTGGCGGCAATCAGCGATAAAACGATTAATTAAGATAAATTAACTCTTTTTGTTGGCAGCCTAGTGCCTGCAATGTATTTTCAGTGATACACCACTGTTTAACGATAGCATCTTGTTTTTCAACAAGTACCGCTTGCTCAATAGCGTGTAGGTCTTTACCTGCCATGTTTACCATAATCAACGCGGCTTGTAGAGGAGGTAAGCTTGGGTTAAATGCTGCGTTTTCAGCATAGCGACCCGTGAATAATGAGCCATCTTTTAGCTGTAGCGCAATGCCTGAGTGAGATTGGCTATAAGGGGCATGAGACTGGTTTGCCGCTTCGATAGCAGCACATAACAAGCGATTACGGCTTGGTGTGCTATAGCCGTGATCAACACTATCCATTAACAGCGTTGTGATTGCTAAATCAGCTGGTCCAAACGAATCGGGTAAATAGTCATGTAATGTTGCAGGCTGGCGCTCAGGTAAACGGATTGCGATTTTACCGCCACCGCGTAATTCATTCATAAACTGGCGGCAGTGGCCACAAGGTGTGTGGTTTACGGTGATGGAAGTGAGCTGTTTTTCACCTTTCATCCATGCATGGGTGACGGCACACTGTTCCGCATGGATGGTTTGTGCGATAGCGACATGGCTAAATTCCATGTTAGCACCGAAATAGAGGTTGCCACTGATGCCTTGAGCAATCGCACCGACATTAAAGTGGGAAATTGGTGTGACAGCGTAAGCGGCTGCGAAGGGCAATAATAAAAATGCCAATTCACTATCACTATAACCACAATCAGCTTTAAGCTGATTAACTTGTTCAGCACTCAGCATCCCTTGAAAGTCTGGCGTATCAATAATGGGTTTGAGTGCGGTTTGCAACTTTTCTGGAAGTTGAGACCAAGCGGACTTAAATCTTGAATGCATGAGATACCTCCCTAATCACTTATTTACATTCTATGTAATAAATCATTAAACCATATGTGATCAATGTCACTTTTCAAATGAAATAAATGAAACTCATCTTATAATTGAGAGATGTATCTCAAATTTTTGACGAAGTAAAAAACAAAAGAGGCAAATAAGCCTCTATTGGTTTTGAGTCTAGCCGAAAAGATGAAGAATAACAGGGAAGACAAAGGGGGCGAGCAGTGAGGTAATCACCCCACAGGTCATTAAGGCTAAAGAGCTATATGCGCCTTCAATATAGTTGATTTCAGCACATCGAGCTGTACCGAGCGCATGAGAAGCGGTTCCCATTGCTAGCCCTCGTGAGGCGTGAGTGCGAATGCGCAATGCATCAAATAAGGCGTGACCAAACATGGCTCCTAGTATCCCGACAAAAATAACACAGGCAGCGCTAATAGCAGGGATCCCACCAATGGAATCAGCAACCGCCATGGCAATCGGCGTTGTGACGGATTTCGGTAAGACAGAGGCGGCGATATCCGGTGTTGCGCCGAGCCATAAAGCAATTGCAGTACCTGTAAACATAGCAACTAGGCTACCTGCTAAACAGATACTCAATAATGACTTCCATTGCGCTCGAATTTGGTGCATCTGCTCGTATAGAGGGAAAGCTAATGCAACAACAGCAGGTTGCAATAAGTCATTTAAGATCTTACTTCCCGCAAAATAGTGCTCATAAGGCGTATTGGTAAAAATCAGTAATGGAACAATGATGGCGATTGCGACTAACAATGGATTCAATAAAGGCAGTTTTAATTTTACTGACAATTTTCTCGCAATATAAAACACAATAATTGTTAGTGGTAACGACCACCAGATATGTTCTAGCATTTGTCATTCCCCTTATTTTGTTCAGTATCGCTAGTCACGCTGATAGTGTCTTCAGGCGGGAGGGGAACTTCATCAGGTTTAACCCCAACAATTTGGCGCTCTTTATGGATATAGTGGGAGCTAAAAGCCACCACGACCATGACGATTAGCGTGCTAATAAAACAAGAAACGAGAATAGGAACCAGTTGCTGACTTAATTGACCATAATAATTCATGATGCCGATACCTATTGGTACAAACAGCAAGGTCATATTTTTGAGAAGAATGGAACAACCAGGTTGCGCCCAGTGGGCTGGGATAATTTGCAGAGCTAGCAACATAAACAGTATTAGCATACCGATGATGCTACCGGGAACAGTAAATGGAAGCAGTGTTGATAACAGGTTCCCAACGATCAGACAGAGATAAAGCAGCGCAAAAGCGCGCAAATACTGCCATCCGGTTATCAGCACATATTTTAATGACATGAGACTCGTCCTATTATGCTAAGTGTATTCATCATACAATTAACTTTATAATTGTGCTATAGATCACAGTTAAAACTGCATAAAAAAAGCGGAGAATTCATCATTCCCCGCTTTTCGCTTAATAATTAACTCTTTCCCGTTTGGGAACCGTTATTTTATTTTACTTGCATACCCGGTTGAGCACCGCTGTCTGGGCTTAGCAGGTAAATATCTTTACCACCAGGGCCTGCGGCCATTACCATACCTTCAGACAGACCAAAACGCATTTTACGTGGTGCCAAGTTTGCCACCATCACGGTCAGTCGACCTTCTAATACTTTTGGATCAGGGTACGCACTGCGAATACCAGAGAACACTTGGCGAGTTTCACCGCCAATATCCAATTGCAGTTTTAATAGCTTGTCAGAGCCTTCAACAAAGTCGGCTTGTTTGATAAGCGCGATGCGTAGATCGATCTTGGCAAAGTCATCAAAGGTAATCGTCTCTTGGATTGGATCATCGGCCAGTGGACCTGTTAACACCTTAGCTGGCTTAATGCTCTCTTTAGAGGCTTCCACCATAGCTTCGACTTTCGCCATTTCAATACGCGTAAATAGCGCCTTAAATGGCGCAACATCGTGGTGAGTTAACGGCGTGGTGATAGAATCCCATGTAAGCTCGATATTGAGGAAAGCTTCTGCACGTTTTGCCAGCCCCGGTAAAATAGGTTTCAAGTAAGTCATCAAGACACGGAATAAATTGATGCCCATTGAACAGATATCTTGAAGCTCTTGATCTTTACCTTCTTGTTTAGCGACAACCCAAGGGGCTTTTTCGTCGACATAACGGTTAGCTAGATCGGCGAGAGCCATTATTTCGCGCACCGCTTTACCATATTCACGACTTGTATAGGCGTCACCAATAATTTGTGCCGCGTCAATAAATTGTTGATAGAGCGCTGGGTCTGCGATGTTATCGGACAATTTCCCGCCAAAGCGTTTTGCAATAAAGCCCGCATTACGTGATGCTAGGTTAACCACTTTATTGACGATATCGCTGTTAACGCGTTGAACAAAGTCTTCTAAGTTCAAGTCGATATCATCAATACGCGATGAAAGTTTCGCGGCATAGTAGTAGCGTAGGCAGTCGGCATCTAGGTGATCCAGATAAGAACGCGCTGTGATAAAGGTACCACGAGACTTAGACATTTTGGCGCCGTTAACGGTCACATAGCCATGAACAAATAGGTTAGTTGGCTTACGATAACCACTGCCTTCAAGCATTGCAGGCCAGAATAAGCTGTGGAAATACACAATATCTTTACCGATAAAATGGTAGAGGTCGGTCTTTGAATCTTTATTCCAAAATTCGTCAAAATTGATATTGCCACGTTTGTCACACAGGTTTTTAAATGACCCCATATAACCAATTGGCGCGTCTAGCCACACATAGAAGTATTTACCCGGTGCATCTGGAATTTCAAAACCAAAATAAGGCGCATCACGGGTAATATCCCACTGCTGTAAGCCTGATTCGAACCACTCTTGCATTTTGTTGGCGACTTGCTCTTGCAGGGCACCTGAACGAGTCCACGCTTGTAGCATGTCACTAAATGCAGGCAGGTCGAAGAAGAAGTGCTCAGTATCACGCATCTCTGGTGTCGCACCAGAAACTACGGAACGTGGGTTAATCAGCTCTGTCGGGCTATAGGTCGCACCACAAACCTCACAGTTATCGCCATATTGATCTTCTGCTTTACAGGTTGGGCAAGTACCTTTTACAAAGCGATCGGGTAAGAACATGCCTTTTTCAGGATCGTAAAGCTGTGAAATAGTGCGATTTTTGATAAAACCGTTGTTTTTAAGCTTCTTATAAATGAGCTCGGATAACTGTTTGTTTTCTTCACTGTGTGTTGAGTGATAGTTATCGTAGCTAATCGCAAAACCAGCAAAATCGTCCTGATGCTCTTTGTTCACTGCTGCAATCATATCTTCAGGAGAAACACCTAATTGCTGAGCCTTCAGCATGATTGGTGTGCCGTGCGCATCGTCCGCACAGATAAAGTGAACTTCTTTGCCGCGCATTCGCTGATAACGGACCCAAATATCAGCCTGAATATGTTCCAGAATATGACCGAGATGGATTGAACCGTTAGCATAGGGTAACGCACAGGTTACCAGTAGTTTATTCGCGACTTGAGACATAGTAACTTTCTTACTTCCATTATTGAAAAGGGACTTTGATGTTAACCGATCAATTGTTTCGCGGCTAGGGTAATAAAATATTAATCCGTAATTTATGTGAAAAAGGAATTTTTTACTCTTAGTGGCTTTTCGTTAGTAAGGCGGTCACTATTTTGATGGTTCTCTGTTATGATAAATAGCAGTGAAAGAACGATAGTGTTAAAAATATAAAATAAAGGAGCCGGGATGAACGATAAATCCCCCGAGCAGAACAATCCAGAACTGCTGACTGAAAAAGTCTCCACCGTTTTGGCTTCATTTACACACCCAACACTGAAGCGTAATCTGATTTCTATCAAAGCATTACATCACTGTGCAATGTTGGATAATGTGTTGCATGTTGAACTAGTTATGCCATTCGTATGGAAGGGGCCTTTTCAGACTCTGATCAGCGAAAAAACGGCGGAACTGAAACAAGCGACTGGCGCTCATGCGGTTGAGTGGAAATTGCGTCACGATATTACCACGTTAAAACGGGCAAATGATTTGCCGGGTATTAACGGTGTTCGTAACATTTTGGCCGTCAGTTCCGGTAAAGGTGGGGTCGGTAAATCCAGTACCTCTGTCAACTTAGCGTTGGCACTTGCCCAAGAAGGGGCGAAAGTCGGTATTCTTGATGCGGATATCTATGGCCCATCGATCCCAAATATGTTGGGAACCACCATGGAGCGACCAACTTCACCAGATGGTCAGCACATGGCTCCGATTATGGCCTACGGTCTTGCGACAAACTCTATTGGATACTTAGTCACCGATGATAATGCAATGGTGTGGCGCGGGCCAATGGCAAGTAAGGCGCTAATGCAGATGCTACAAGATACCTTATGGCCTGATTTAGATTATTTGGTTATCGATATGCCACCGGGAACGGGGGATATCCAATTGACACTGTCACAAAACATTCCTGTTACAGGTGCGGTTGTTGTCACTACGCCGCAAGATATTGCGCTGGTGGACGCAATGAAAGGGATTGTGATGTTCAAAAAAGTCAATGTACCCGTTCTTGGTATCGTCGAAAATATGAGTGCACATATCTGTAGCAATTGTGGTCATGTGGAACCTATTTTTGGCACAGGCGGCGCAGAGAGACTCGCTGAGAAATATAACACGCAATTGTTAGGGCAAATTCCTTTACATATTTCTCTACGTGAAGATTTGGATCGTGGTCAACCTACTGTGATGCGTGATCCTGAAGGGGAATTTGCGGATATCTACCGTGAAATTGCCTCAAATATCTCTTCATTGATGTATTGGGAAGGGGAAAAAATCCCGACCGAGATCTCATTCCGAGCAGTTTAATATCGGTCTCTATTTGAAGGGGTTATTTCAGTTTTCTGGGATAGCCCCTTATATTTCAATCTACTAACCATACGCCTTATCGACCAATCCCTTTCCAACTTTCGCGAATTCAGATAATAAGTGCAACGCTCGGTCATGTTAGATGGAAGGACGGTTAGCTACTGATAAGCTATCCTGCTCTTCCGACCAAAGATGAGCGAGTAAGTATGAAGTATCAGCAACTAACCGAAGGACAACGATACCAGATATCGATACTGCGTGAGGATAATTTATCCTGCCATGAGATAGGTATCCGTATCGGTGTAAGCAAGTCCACGGTCTCCCGTGAACTGAGGCGTAACACTTCAGATACTGGTTATAACCCACAACAGGCACACCAGAAGTGCTGTGATAGGCGGCTGTCATCTGCCAAAAGGACAATTCCTCAGCAGACCATAGATTTCGTGATATTTGCTCTGGAGTGGAAGTGGAGTCCTGAGCAAATAAGTGCAATTGGCAGCATTATTGGTCTTAGCGTCAGCCATGAATGGATTTACCAGTATATCTATGCGGATAAGCGTAGCGGTGGCGAGTTGTACAGGCATCTTAGGCAGGGCAAACGGCGATATCGTAAGGGCTACGGGCAGAAACGAGGGCGCATCCCTGATGCGGTATCCATTGAGCTACGGCCGTCAGTCGTCGATGACCGTAGCCGTCTGGGGGACTGGGAGGCCGATTTGGTGCAGGGTAAACAGGGCACTGGTGCTATCGTGACACTGGCAGAACGCAAAAGCCGTATTTACCTGACAAAAAAGGTGTTTTCAAAGGATGCGGTGGAAGTCAGTAAGGCCATTATCTCACTGCTGAGTGAGTATCAGGATGTATGTCACACAATAACGTTCGATAACGGTCTAGAGTTTAGTGAGCACAAGGCGATAGCAGAAGCACTGAACGCAGATACGTACTTTGCCCATCCGTATGCCTCGCATGAGCGTGGGCTGAACGAGAATACGAATGGGTTGTTAAGACAGTTTATCCCGAAAGGAACAGACCTGCGGACAGTGACAGAAGAAGACTTACAACGCTATCAGGGAGCGTTGAACAGCAGGCCACGCAAGTGTCTGGGGTTCAGACAACCTTCGGTGGTGTTTGCGGAGCTAAGAAAGGCGGCTTAGCGTTGCACTTCGGACTTGAATCCGCCTTTTCTTATTTGTTATTTGCGTATTTCTCTATTTCATTATGATAGCGTAGAATGTTTACTATCTGTTTTTTATTAATGCTTACTCGTTAGGGCTTTGATATTGCATTTTTTTCCTATGGCGGATGCCTAAAAGGTGATTATGAAATTTTTAATTTTGATTGTCGTATTAGTATTGATTGTTATCTACTTTTATAACCGAATTGTGGCAATGCGTGAGGCTGTTATATCGAGTGAAACTGAGATTTCGGTACAATTAGACCGCCGTGGAAAAGTATTTGATAGTTTACTAGCAACGGTCAAAAAATATTTAAGCCATGAGTCAGAAGTTTTCAGTAAAATTACTGAATTAAGAACTCAGGCGAAAACAGCAACAGGGGCTCAGGCGAAAGAAGCGGAAGATGCCTTGTCTAAAATGGTCTCTAGTGGTGCGATTAATGTTGCAGTAGAAGCGTATCCTGAGCTGAAATCTGATGCCATCATGGCTAATTTGCAAGAGGAGATCGTCTCCTCTGAAAATAAACTGTCATTTGCCAAACGCGGTTATAACCGAGCATTGGAAGCGTATAAAGCCTATATTGCCTCAATGCCAGCCGTTTTTATCGTTAACCTCATTCCGAGTTTAAAAATTGATAAAGATTATTGGCGTCTTGATGAAGAAGCCATAAAAAGTGAAGAGTCCCGCCGTATTAACTTTGATTAACGATAACAAATCCATTGTATTTATCAGGGAGCCTTATGCTCCCTGAAAAGTTAGGCAGGGTATAATGTTATGGATTTTAGAAACGTCATACGCAAAAACAATATCCGTACACGATTAGTCGTGGTGAGTTATATCTTCATTATGCTGATTGTTGGATTATTAGTGGATACAGCGACACATCCTGACGAGTGGGGTGGTTTTTTTGAAAATATGCTGGCATTTGCGACCTTTAAACGCTTTCCCGTTGCTACATTAATTATTTTAGGACTTACTTTTTTAGGATTAATTTATATTCATTTTCGCGGACACAAAATGATGTTAGCGGGTATGAATGCTAAAGAGATTACTGCGGAAAATGCCAGTACCGCGGAAGAAAAGCAGCTTTATAATATATTAGAAGAGCTAAGTTTAAGTGCGACTTTACGTTATGTGCCGCGTTTGTATATTTTAGATAGCGACGAGCCAAATGCTTTTGCTGCGGGTTGGAGTGCTAAAAATGCGTTGGTTGGTGTTACGCGTGGTTTATTACAAACGCTCAATCGCCATGAAATTCAGGCGGTGATGGCACATGAAGTTGGCCATATTATTCACGGCGATTCTAAATTGACACTGTATGTTGGTATCTTGGCGAATGTGATTTTGACCATCACAAACATAGTTAGCCAAATTTTTATTCGTACGGCAGGACGTAGCCGAAATAGTGCATCCAATAAAGCACAGGTGGTTTTATTAGCGCTTAATTTTATTCTGCCGTGGATAACGCAAATTCTCTATTTTTATCTTTCACGAACGCGCGAATATATGGCAGATGCGGCAGCCGTTGATTTAACAACCGATAACCAAGCAATGATCAGCGCCTTACGAAAAATCTCCGGTCAGCATGAGAAAACAGACTATGATCATTCGAGTATTGGAGATGCTTATCGTAGTGCGGCCTATATTTTTAATAAGGGGGATTCCGTGTTTTCGACCCATCCTTCGATTGAAAATCGTATTGCTGCCTTAGAAGGGCGTAAAACGTTTTAATTGTGCCTGCTGTAGGTTGATAAATAACGGTATGCCTACAGCAGGGATCTAACCGCAATCGAATTCCCCTTTCAGGCTATTTCTTCTTAATATTTAGTGTTTTTTTAGTTATCGGGGTTATACCAGCAGAGTGTTCTGCACAAGTTTCCCTGATAACACGGATATATCGCTAACATCCACCGCGCCCAATGGCACAAACCTTAAATAACCGTCTGCGGCTAAAATTGAGCGCATCCTCATTATTATTTAGTTGTAAAAAAATCGTGGGGAAAATATCGGCAAAGATTGAATTTGTATTTGTCAAAAAACAAGTTAAAAATGGTGGATATCCGAATCGTCATTTTTAAAATGAGAAGGGGATTGCCCCATCTGTTTTTTAAACATAATTGAGAATGCCCCTGCACTATTGTAACCCAACTCATAAGCCACTTCGGTAATCGATTTCCCGGACAAAATATGGGAAAGCGAGTTCAGTAGGCATGCCTGCTGACGCCATTCTGAAAACGACATGCCAGTCTGGGTACGAAAGAAACGGCTGAAGGAGCGCTCGCTTTTGTGCAGCTGTTCTGCCCACTCCCCCGGTTGCGAAGTAATAACCGGTTTGCGCATAAACTCACGGCAGAGGCGGCCGAGCTTTTCATCTCGCGGGATCGGGGCGAAAAACGGCAGTGGGGGCATACGTGCCAGTTCGCAAAGAATCAGCTGCATCAGCACCCCGTCACGCCCCTGAATATCATATTCCGCAGGGATGTCCACTGCTTCCAGCAGTAACTGACGCAGCAGCGGAGAGACACTCACCACCTCACAACTGACGGCGTGGCGCGGCTTTGCTGCTGGTTCGATATACAAACTGCGTGTGCTGACATTCAGCATCCGAGTTTCATGGGCGACCTGTTCTGGGATCCACACTCCGCAGGAAGGTGGGATCACCCATTCACCGTCTGCGGTGCTGATTTCAATCAGTCCGGTGGCCGGATATAAAAATTGTGCCCGACGGTGCGCGTGGTATTCCAGTAGGGTATCGGGCAAATAATCTGTACCGAGAGCAATGACATCCCGCGCGATATTATCCACGCTTTTTAACGGAATATTTCTCATGAAGGCCGCGCTCCCTATCTAACGGAAAGAAAAATTAGAGGGTGTTATATCAGATCCTGTTACCGTAAAACAGGTCTTTTATGGCAATAACAGAACTGAGTGCCATATCTGTATTTTTACGGCAACAAATATAAAACGTTCAGTTAACAGGAGCAGGGATCAGGCCGGAATTCAAATGCCGTTGTCTGATTTTCGCATGGCGGCAATATATTAATCCATTACTATTTTGCTGCCGCCATTCTGTTTATACAGACTTTAATTATTACCGGCTATTAAGCGATTGCCGGTGGCGTAATGTTATTTCCGGTCATTTGAAATTAAATAATATTTATTATTTCCTGATTTTTAAATGCCGCACTGTATTTCTCACTCAGGGTAAATCCATTATGAGTCATCAATCCGGTCACGATAATGAAAAATCCGGCACTCTCGGCGAAATAAGCCGACGCCGTTTCATACAGGCCAGTTCTGTATTATCTGCGGTGCCGTTTCTGGCATCCGAAAGTATTGCATCCGTTCCGTCCGATCCTACACAGATTCCTGTTCATCAAACGGATGACGGGGTTCGCATTGTACCGACATGCAGCAGTTTTGACTGCGGTGGGAAATGTGATATCCGGGCACATATCAAAGACGGAAAAGCCATCCGCATCAGTACCCGACCGGATGCGGAACTGAATGAAGATATGCCGATCATGCGGGCTTGTGTGCGCGGACGCGGTTACCGGAAATTTATTTATCACCCAGACCGCCTGAAATACCCGATGAAGCGGGTCGGTAAGCGCGGTGAAGGGCGTTTTGAGCGCATCAGCTGGCAAGAAGCAACCAGCCTGATCGCCGCAGAATGGCAACGTATCAGTGACACATACGGCCCCGCGTCACGGTTTGTCAGCCTGAGTACAGGCGTGACCGGCGGGATTTTTTCCGGTGCGAATATGCTGCGCCGTCTGTTTAATCTGACGGGCGGGTTTCTGGAAAACTACCATTCCGTCAGTAACGGTAACACCATGGCAGCCACGCCGTATACCTACGGCACCGCCGCCAGCGGCAGCACACTTGATACCCTAGAAAATACCCCACTGGTGATCCTGTGGGGGCATAACCCGAACGAAACTATTTTCGGGCACAGTAACCACTATTTCCAGAAGATGAAAAAGAACGGCACTCGGTTTATTGTGGTCGATCCGCGCTATTCCGATACCGCCTCCTCATTAGCCGATCAGTGGATCCCGATCCTACCGACGACAGATAACGCCATGATGGATGCGATGATGTATGTCATCGTCACAGAAAATCTACATGATCAGGCGTTTATTGATAAATACACGCTGGGTTTTAGCGAAGAGCAGATGCCGGAAGGTGTAGCGGATAATGAATCACTGGTGGCCTATCTAACGGGTAAAAAAGACGGCATAGCCAAAACCCCAGAATGGGCAGAGAGAATCACTAAAGTTCCGGCGGAAACTATCCGTCAGCTGGCGCGTGAATATGCCACAACCAAACCGGCGGTGCTGATGCAGGGCTGGGGACCACAGCGTCATATCTGCGGTGAACGCAGTGCGCGCGGTGCAACGCTGCTGGCAACCATCACTGGTAATGTCGGCGTGCGCGGCGGCTGGGCGGCAGGTTACGGCATGGCACTGAATCCGGAACTGCGCAAAACCATCGCCGGACCAAAGCTGTTTGATAACCCAGTAAAAGCCAAAATCAACATCACCAACTGGGTGCAGGCGTGTGAGGACAAAAATCTGGTCACGCCGGATAACGGACTGAAAAATGCAGACAAACTCGACACCGAAACCAAAATGATTTTCTCAATGGCGGGTAACTATTTGACCAACCAAAATACCGATATTCTCCATGCCGCAAAAGTGCTGGAGGATGAATCGAAAGTCGAATTTATTGTCTGTAGCGATCTCTATCTTACCCCGAGTGCGAAATATGCGGATTTGCTACTGCCGGAAACCAGTTTTTTGGAACGCTGGAATATCGGTGGCACTTGGAGTTACGGCGATTACCTGATCCTATCTGAAAAAGCAATTGAACCGGAATTTGAACGTCGTACCGATTACGACTGGCTGTGCGACGTAGCCGAAAAACTGGGGGTTCGTGATGCATTCACCGAAGGGCATGAGACAGATCGTGACTGGATAGAATTCCTCGTCAATGATGCAGCACAAAAGCGCCCAGAAGATAATATTCCGACGTTTGATGAGCTGCTGATAAAACGCCGTCATTTGTTAACTCATCGTCCACATACCCAAAATGTGGCTTTTGAAAAAAATATTCAGGATTTTGAGAACAACCCGTTCCCGACTCCGTCCGGCAAAATCGAGATTTTCTCCAAACGCCTGTATGACATGCACAATCCGGACATTCCCGCGCTATCTCATTATGTTCCAGCCATCGAAGGACCGGAAGATAGCCTTACCGCGAAATACCCGTTACAGCTGATCACTTGGAAAGGTCGCAACCGCGCGAACTCCACGCAGTTCGCTAACCCGTGGTTGCAAGAAGTGCAGCGGCAGGAGCTGTGGATTAATCCATTCGATGCGGCGGATCGCGGTATCAGTGACGGTGAAAAAGTGAAAGTACATAACGATCGCGGTATCACCATGATCCCAGTAAAAATCACACAGCGCATTATGCCCGGTGTGGTTGCATTACAAGCCGGAGCTTGGTGGCTGCCGGACAACAATGGCATTGATCAGGGCGGATGTGCCAACGTGCTCACCTCGTCACGCCGTACCGCGCTCGCCCACGGCAATGCGCACCAAACATTATTGGTTGAGGTGGAAAAAGCATGAGCAAATTCATCGTTTATCCGGCAGTCAGCAGCAAACAGTTAGGTTTTTATATTGATTCCGCCCGCTGCTCCGGTTGTAAAGCGTGTCAGGTAGCGTGCAAGGACAAAAATAATCTTGATGTCGGCCGCCGCTTCCGTCGGGTGTATGAAATGACCGGCGGCGGGTATAGCCGCAATCAAAACGGCGCACTGATTAATAACGTGTTCGCCTATACGCTTTCTATTTCCTGTAATCACTGTAAAGACCCGATCTGTGTGCGCAACTGTCCGACAACTGCAATGCATAAACGCGAAGGTGACGGCATTGTGATGGTCAATACTGATAAATGTGTTGGCTGTGGTGCCTGTGCGTGGTCGTGTCCGTACGGCGCGCCGCAGATGAATCCGGAAACAAAGCAGATGTCGAAATGCGATTTTTGTATCGATCTTCAACAAAAAGGTGAACAGCCGGTATGCGTTAGCACCTGTCCACTCGGGGCGATTCAGTTCGGCCCAATAGACGAACTGAGGGCGAAATACGGCGACCTTGATTACGTGACTGGGCTGCCAGATCCGTCAATAACTCATCCGAATCTGGTGATTAACCCGCACTGGGGCGCGAACTTTGATGATATGAACAGTGAGAGAAAAGAAAAATGAATGAGTGGTCACTTTTAATTTTCACTTACATGATGAATGCGGCGGTGGGGCTGTGCGTTGTGAGTGGGGTATTTGCCATGCATTTCAGCCATCGCCTCCCGACAGACAGCTTTAAGCGTTTTATGATGCTGACGATTTTTATTATCTGCGGTATTGCGGGTGTGGGATCTGTTGCATCAATTACTCACCTCGGCGTGCCACTCAATGCGCCGAATGCCATTAATAACGTATTCAGTGCTTGGCTTAGCCGTGAAGTAGTGGTTACCGCATCATTTGTTGGCGTATTGGGTATCAGTTTTCTCTGGTTGTGGAAGACGGGCAAATTTTCTTTTCTGTTATATGGTGGAGCGATGGCGATCGGGCTGTTCGATATCTTCTGTATGGCATCGATTTACCGTTATACCTCGATTCTGACTTGGAATGATATCAATACCTATCTGATGTTTTACGGTACGACGCTGACACTTGGTGCAGTGCTGTTTATTCTGCTGGTGGTGATAGTTGAGAAAACCGGACACAGAGTTGGGATTGCGCTGCCCGCTGATACATTGTCATTATCACAGCTGTGGCTGTTGTGGGGGATGATGGCGGTAAGCCTAGCTGGTCGTCTGCTGTATCAGCCATTTTATGAGCATTACCTGACCCTCACACAGTTGACTCATAAATCCATTACATTTCCGCTGTCACCGATTGATGCGTATGACAGTATTGCCGAGCTGCGGATTGGTGTCCTAGCGGCAGCCGCAATTGGTGTGGCACTCTGCTGTATATCTCTTGTTCGAGCGCAGAAAAAAGCACATAACGGCGTACCGGTCTGCGGCGGGTTTATCACCGGCTGTTTACTGACTATTGCGGCAGAATTTATGTTGCGTTATGTGTTCTATTATATTCATATCTGAAGGGAGATGTAATGAATAAGACAGCTCACTATGCGGCCGCGTTTAATGTACTGGGGATCTGCTATCTGTTCCCGCCGGATGATGACAGCAACCGGATGGCGATGCGTCTGTTTACCCTGCCGGGATTTGCCCAGCAGTGGCCGTGTGAGGTGGATAGTACACTCTGCATGCAACTGAGCCGCACGGCCGCAGAGGGGGCGGAGGTACTGAAATCGGCATGGCAATCTCTGTTCGTCGGGCCAGGGTCGTTACCGGCGCCACCTTGGGGCTCGGTGTATCTCGATGCGGAAGGATTGTTGCAGGGGGATTCGACTCTTGCGCTGAGCGCTTTTCTAAAACAGGAGCGGCTAAAACTAAATACCCCGTATCCGGAACCCGCAGATCACATCGGGCTGATTTTATTTCAGGCGGCGGTACTGGCATCTGAAATGCGAGAAGTAGCGGTTAATACACTGCTCAGTCAGCACCTGATGAGTTGGTTACCGCGTTATTCGCAGCGTCTGGACACGCACGGAAACAGTCCGTTTTACTCCGCACTGACCCGACTGACAGTGACCACCGTGCAATCATTTATAAAAGCATAATCTTCACAGTGATTGATTACATCCCCATAATCTGATGCGCCTCTTTCTCTGGGGCGTTTTTTTGTGGCAGCACCAAGTGCCTTTCCTTAAGGTAAATTACCTGCCCAGACTTCATTAGGGGCTAAAAGATTAAAATTTTGATTCAGCAAATTATCCGCCACGGCATCACTGTGTTTGCGTTTGGTAGCCATTTTATAAACGATACGTTGAGTAACGATGAGACCCAATTGAGCTATTAGCCTTCGAACATAAAGATTAACGAGATAGACCAATTGGAAGAGCGGTTAAAAGTCAATTATAACCACGCAAATTTCATGGATCACAGCTTGTGGCATCAATATCTCAAAGCACCCAAAAGCGGTAAATCAGTAGAAATTCTTCAATACGACTATGTCGCTTATACATACAAAGAAACCAGCATTTACTTCAAACCTAACAAAGTTGGTATCGAAGGGGTCTTGCTACTGACAGATAAACGTTTATATGAAGAGAGAGATTTTTCGATCTTGTCGGTACTTGTTTGATAAAAGGGATAAAACGGATAAACGTACTATAATAAAAAGGAATGTATTTTTGTTGTGCGATTGAATGATGCAATAGAGCCGTTTCACCTGATGTTTTTGCAGTTTATTGAACCGCCAAAACAGTATGCCGATATTACCGTGCTTCGTGATGGTAAAAACCGCGTTAAAAGCGAAAATCGGTAAATTTTGCAAGACTAAACAGCGTTAGACTGTTTTGGCATGGAAAATAATGAAAGGGGGATACAATTATGCGTCTTTGTGACCGCGATATTATTCAATTGATGGATGAAGGAAAATTAGTGATTAACCCACGTCCATCTATTGAACAGATCAATGGAGCAGCTGTGGATGTGCACCTATCAGGTATATATCGCATTTTCCATGGATATACTTCAACTGCTATTAACCTGAGTGAGTCAGATGATGCAATTAATAGCGAAATTAGCGGAGTCATGAGTGATAGAATAGTTCTCAAAGCCTATGAGCCTTTTTACCTTTATCCAGGGCAATTAGCACAGGCACTCCTTGATGAGATTATTACCATACCTGATAATCTGGTGGGGTGGATAGAAGCGCGTTCATCATTATCACGATTGGGGTTAATGGTGCATATTAATCCTCAACGACTTGACCCCGGCTGGAGTGGGTTAATTAATCTAGAGTTTTATAATGCAGGTAGGCTTCCATTGATCCTAGGCTCTAATAAGATGTTTGGCACTTTAAGTTTTGAGCCATTATCTGGTTGCGCAGACCGCCCTTATAATAGCCGACAAGATGCGTAATATTAAAATCATCAAGGAATGGTAGGTCGTCGTATCAGTGAAGATTGATAAGAAAAGTATTGCGGAATTATCTTTATGTTAATTTGAGGTAATTCCGCCTATTGTGCAGAAATTAGTATTGTGTGAGTTTTTGTGGTGCGTAGCAGATAAAAAATGAAATGATTTCTGACGGCACTGGTCATCTTGCTAGTCGTGATTGTAGTTAGACCAACAGCGTTGGCATGTCTGGTCGACCCCTAGTATGATGACAGGACTTGCTTCGAACACCGCTCTTAATGCAAGCCAACCTGTCTTGAACGCTGAAAATATGCGTCTTGACGTAGAATTATGGCCTTTGCTTTCTTATCGCTTATCTCTATCGTTTATCCATTGAACAAATTGTTTTTAAACGATGCCGTCGTTCATCATACGCCAGAAAGTGAAACTCAAATGGATGTTAACCCACTGATTGCGCCAATGGGTAACAAACACCAAACTCTATAGAGAAGAGTCAATGGTATTGAAAAAGTTGAAGTATCAAATAGTTTAGCGCTCAGGAAAACTCAGAATGATGAGTATAATATTACGTAACATCAACCTTCCCTTAAAAACGATGAGCGAAAAATAACGGATAATAACTATCTTAGAGGGAGAAGGGCGTAAAACGTTTTAATTGTGCCTGTTGTAGGTTGATAAATAACGGCATGCCGATAACAGGGATCTAACCGCAATCGAATTCCCCTTTTATGGATATTTCTTCTTATTATTTAGTGTTTTTTTAGCGAGTTTGCTTTGTGAAGCTGGAACCTCACGCCATTAACTCCTATAATTCCGGCAACCATAACTTCATCAATATGAAGTCATGCATTTCATTTCAGATTTATTTAACCAGGTTATCATTTTATGACTGACATAGCGCATCACTGTACCATTGTTGGTATATCAGGAGCTTCTGCATCCGGAAAAAGCCTTATCGCGAGTACGTTATATCGAGAGTTACGGGAAAAGGTTGGTGATCATAATATCGGTGTTATACCAGAAGACTGCTACTATAAAGATCAAAGAGATATACCAATGGAAGAGCGGTTAAAAGTCAATTATGACCACCCAAATTCCATGGATCACAGCTTGCTGTATCAACACCTCAAAGCGCTCAAAAGCGGTAAATCAGTAGAAATTCCTCAATACGACTATGTCGCTCACACACGCAAAGAAACCAGCATTCACTTCAAACCTAAAAAAGTTATTATTATCGAAGGGATCTTGCTACTAACAGATAAACGTTTACGTGAAGAGATGGATTTTTCGATCTTTGTCGATACTCCGCTTGATATTTGCTTGATGCGACGGATAAAACGTGATGTAAATGAGAGAGGCAGAACGCTGGATTCTGTGATTGAACAATATAATAGAACCGTTCGTCCGATGTTTTTACAGTTTATTGAACCGTCAAAACAGTATGCCGATATTATTGTGCCTCGTGGCGGTAAAAACCGCGTTGCCATTGATATCTTAAAAGCGAAAATCGGCGAATTTTGCCAAGACTAAACAGCATTAGACAGTCTGGCGATGGAAAATAATGAAAGGGGGGATACCATCATGCGTCTTTGTGACCGCGATATTATTCAATGGATGGATGAGGGAAAATTAGTCATTAGCCCACGTCCACCTATTGAACGGATCAATGGAGCAACGGCGGATGTGCGCCTAGGAAACCAATTCCGCGTTTTCCGTGGGCATACCGCAGCCTTTATTGACCTAAGTGGCCCGAAAGATGAAGTTAATGCGGCGCTTGACCGTGTCATGAGTGATGAAATAATTCTCAAAGACAATGAGCCTTTTTTCCTCCATCCAGGGGAATTAGCACTTGCAGTCACTCTAGAGTCTGTTACCCTGCCTGATAACCTAGTGGGGTGGTTAGATGGGCGTTCATCGTTAGCACGATTGGGGTTAATGGTGCATGTTACTGCTCATCGAATCGACCCCGGTTGGTGTGGGCAAATTGTGTTAGAGTTTTATAATTCAGGTAAACTCCCATTGGCCCTGCGCCCTGGTATGGTGATTGGCGCTTTAAGTTTTGAGCCATTATCTGGCAGCGCAGATCGTCCTTATAATAGCCGACAAGATGCAAAATATAAAAATCAGCAAGGGGCGGTCGGTAGTCGTATCAGTGAAGATTGATAACGAGAAGTATTGCGGAATTATCTTTATGTTTAATTTGAGGTAATTCCGCATATTGTGCAGGGATAGGTGTAGTGTGAGCCTTTTGTGTGGCGTAGCAGACATAACTTGAGTGAGGGAAGAATGAAACGATTTCTGACGACACTGGTCATCTTGCTAGTCGTGATTGTAGTTGGGCTAACAGCGTTGGTCATGTTAGTGAATCCAAACGACTTTAGACAGTATCTTGTGGAGCAAGTCGAGAAAAAGAGCGGCTATCAGCTCGATTTTAAAGGCGATATGCGTTGGCATGTTTGGCCGACCCTTAGCATTATTACAGGACCTGTTTCGGTCACCGCACCTAATGCAAGCCAACCTGTCTTGAGCGCTGAAAATATGCGCCTTGACGTAGAATTGTGGTCTTTGCTTTCTCATCGTTTATCTGTTGAACAAATTGTTTTAGACGGTGCAGTCATTCGTCATACACCAGAAAGCGAAGCTCAAACTGATGCTAACTCACCGATTGCGCCAGCAGGTAACAAGCAGACACCAAGCTCTACGGAGAAGAGCCAATGGCTATTGGATATTGAAAAAGTTGAAGTATCAAATAGTTTAGTGATCTGGAAAACTCAGAATGATGAGTACAACTTACGCAATATCAACCTTTCCTTAAAGAAAAATGATGAGCGAAAAATTACGGCTAAATTCAGCGGTAATTTAAATAAAAACCAGCAGGAGCTGCGCTTTGATGCGCGAGCAGAGCTTGATCTCTCCCAGCTTTCACATCAAATTAGTGGGCAATTAACTCAATTTGATTACACCTTTACAGGTGTTGATTTGCCTGAAGGTGGCATAACGGGTCAATTCACCAGTGATTTTGCTTACATTAAAGAGAATGTTGCGACAGCCAGTTTAAATAATATTGTCATTAAGGCGAATGAAAGTGAATTAACCGGTAAAATCGCAGCACAATTAGGCAATATCCCTGATGTTCGTGTTCAGTTATCTTCTCATCGCTTAAATTTAGATAAATTACTGGGTACACCGCATACAAATGCAGGCTCCCATAATGCGAATGAATCCGATAATCCTGCTCGAGTGGGGGTTAAACCTGTTATTTCTGGGAAAGAAACCCAAAAATATGATTTATCGAATTTAAAATCCTTTACTGCCAATATTGATCTCAATATCGATAATTTGATTTATCGTGGAATGGAGGTAAGCGCAGTAAAACTTGCAGCACAAAATCAAGCGCCTCAATTAGTCATTTCTCAGTTAGAAGGGAAGGCGTTTGGGGGACTATTCTCACTGCCTGTGACCATTAATTATGCTGCGATCCCCGCGCAAGTCATGGCGAAGCCTAATATCCAAAATATTAATTTAACGCCGTTATTAAAGGCATTTAATATGCCCGAAAAATTGAGCGGTATTGTGACTATCAATGCGGATTTATCGGGGCCTGGTTATGATGATTATGCCGTGAAACATTTATGGCAAGGTCCTGTGAGTTTCAGTTTACAAAATGCACGTTTAGCGGGCTTAAATATTCCGTTATTGATCCAACAATCTATTTCACGGGTGACCAATAAAATTAATGCGCCGGTCAATACGGGAAATTATACGGAAGTTGAATTGTTCACCGTTAATGGTCGTTTAAATAAAGGAACCGTCAATATTGCTTCAATGAATGCAACGTCTCCACTCATCTCGATTACCGGACAAGGTTGGGCAAATGTACCAGCCGAAACCCTAGATGTGAACTTGGGCGTACAAATCACTAAAGGTTGGGGTGGTGATTCTCGCTTTATCCAGCAGTTACAAGCGATGACTATTCCACTGCGTATTTATGGTGGATGGAGCAATCTGCAATATCAATTGAATGTCGAAAAATTGCTACGTAACGAATTAAAGACACAAGCAAAAGAGGCATTAGGTAACTTTTTGAAGAAGGAAGAACAAAAAGGGCTAAGTGATTTGTTGAACGCATTATAGTTTATAAATCAGAAGAACTCCGGCTATAAGCGGGAGCTCTTCTTTATCTATTATTGACTATCAATAAGTTACATTAATATTCATACTTTGATCTGCTAGCTTCTTGGGTTATTCTTTCATTAATTTTTTCTTGGCTATCTAATCCAATAGTATTGTTTTGTCGGCGTTCAAATTGGAATTTACTTTCCGCCAGATGAATTTTACCTTCAGTGCTTTTTACTAAATTATTCAGCTTGGTTATTGTTTCTTTCTTACTTGTATGATGTTTGTAAGAAGAACTATCTAATTTAGTTTGGTAAGATTTAATCTCATTTTTTAATGAAGACAATGTTGTTGAAATATCTTTCATATTGACACCATTTCGACTAAAAACATCGCCGCTTTGAGCGGTTTTTAGCTGGCTCACAATTTTTTTAATACTATTTTTAATTTTCGTATTAAGTTGTTTAACATCTTTTACATGTACAGTTTTCTCTGCTGTGACAATTTTAGGTTGTTGGTTTGATGTATTACTAACATTTGATGCAGAGCTGGCAATAGAAGAATTATTCGCCGCGAATTCAGATAATAAGTGCAACGCTCGGTCATGTTAGATGGAAGGACGGTTAGCTACTGATAAGCTATCCTGCTCTTCCGACCAAAGATGAGCGAGTAAGTATGAAGTATCAGCAACTAACCGAAGGACAACGATACCAGATATCGATACTGCGTGAGGATAATTTATCCTGCCATGAGATAGGTATCCGTATCGGTGTAAGCAAGTCCACGGTCTCCCGTGAACTGAGGCGTAACACTTCAGATACTGGTTATAACCCACAACAGGCACACCAGAAGTGCTGTGATAGGCGGCTGTCATCTGCCAAAAGGACAATTCCTCAGCAGACCATAGATTTCGTGATATTTGCTCTGGAGTGGAAGTGGAGTCCTGAGCAAATAAGTGCAATTGGCAGCATTATTGGTCTTAGCGTCAGCCATGAATGGATTTACCAGTATATCTATGCGGATAAGCGTAGCGGTGGCGAGTTGTACAGGCATCTTAGGCAGGGCAAACGGCGATATCGTAAGGGCTACGGGCAGAAACGAGGGCGCATCCCTGATGCGGTATCCATTGAGCTACGGCCGTCAGTCGTCGATGACCGTAGCCGTCTGGGGGACTGGGAGGCCGATTTGGTGCAGGGTAAACAGGGCACTGGTGCTATCGTGACACTGGCAGAACGCAAAAGCCGTATTTACCTGACAAAAAAGGTGTTTTCAAAGGATGCGGTGGAAGTCAGTAAGGCCATTATCTCACTGCTGAGTGAGTATCAGGATGTATGTCACACAATAACGTTCGATAACGGTCTAGAGTTTAGTGAGCACAAGGCGATAGCAGAAGCACTGAACGCAGATACGTACTTTGCCCATCCGTATGCCTCGCATGAGCGTGGGCTGAACGAGAATACGAATGGGTTGTTAAGACAGTTTATCCCGAAAGGAACAGACCTGCGGACAGTGACAGAAGAAGACTTACAACGCTATCAGGGAGCGTTGAACAGCAGGCCACGCAAGTGTCTGGGGTTCAGACAACCTTCGGTGGTGTTTGCGGAGCTAAGAAAGGCGGCTTAGCGTTGCACTTCGGACTTGAATCCGCCCGCTTTAATTGGGGGCGATTGAACATTATGGATGCTTTGACTAGATACTTTCATCTCTAACCTCGAATAACATTATTAAGTTGCCTAAATTATTGAACAACTCAATAATTAATTCTTTTAAAAAACGCTACCATTTTTGTGTTTTAAGACATCGGATAAAGCAACTTTAAATATTTATGTAAAAAAATACCGGCTCACTGGCCGGTATGGTTCTAAATGAAGCTTAATTACTCTTCTTCATCTTCTTCAGGCTGTTTAGGTGGAATAATCAGCACCTTGCTAATACGGTGGTTCTTGACCTCAAGCGGTTGGAAAATACAACCGTTCACCTCAATTTGTTCACCTTCTTCAGGAACACGTTGAAGATGTTCCATCAATAGGCCTGCAATGGTTTCGTATTCACGTTTTTCATCCAATTCCATTGGAACAAATAAGATTAGGTCTTCTAATGGCATAAAACCATTGGCAATCCAGTGACCATCCTCCAACTTTTGGATGTCATGACGCGAATCATTTTCTTCTTCCCCATCTGGTAAGTTACCAGCAATGGTTTCCATTACATCGGTTAAGGTGACGACTCCCTCAACAGTACCAAACTCATCGACAACAAAGGCAAAGTGTGTTTGAGCTTTACGGAACTGCTCTAGCGCTTTTAGCAGCGAAAGGCCTTCAGGGAAGATTAGAGGTTGAGTAATAAGAGCACGTAAATCAAGAGGTTGACCACTGAGCTGCTGTTTAACTAAATCAAGCACATGGATAACACCAACAGGCTCATCACTGATATTCTCATCAATCACCACAAAGCGTGAATGCGGATTTTTTTCCAGCAATTGTAGTAATTCACTGGCTGATTTATTGATATCTAAATATTCCACATCATGGCGTGATGTCATGATACTTTCGACATTACGTTCCGCCATTCCCAAAACTCGGGCAATCATTTGACGCTCTTGTGGATCAAAAACAGATTGGTTATCCGCTATCAAGTCCGATGTATGAGCATCCAATTCCGCACGTTCATGGTTACCGCTTAGAATACGTAGCACCGCTTCTGCTGTGCGCTCACGTAATGGGCGACTACCTTTTAGGAATTTGCGACGGTTAAATTGTGCGAACTGATTTAAGACTTCAATCATGATAGAGAAACCAATCGCAGCATATAGATAGCCTTTCGGTATCGAGTAACCGAAGCCTTCAGCAACCAAGCTAAAGCCTATCATCAACAAGAAACTGAGACACAGGATAACGATGGTAGGGTGGTTGTTAACAAAACCAGTTAGTGGCTTACTTGCCCATATCATCAACATCATGGCAATCGTCACAGCAGCAACCATAACACCAATATGGTCAACCATCCCAACGGCGGTAATTACCGAATCGAGTGAGAAAACTGCATCAAGGACGATGATTTGTGCCACAACAGCCCAGAAATTCGATGTTTTCCGCTGGGTATGCGCGTGTTCATCCCCACCTTCTAGCCGTTCATTAAGCTCCATTGTTGCCTTAAATAGCAAAAAGAGACCGCCGACTAACATGATCAGATCTCTGGCACTAAATGGATGATCGAATAGTGTAATTAAAGGCTTGGTGAGCGTGATTAGCCAAGACAAGCTAAATAGCAGAATGACTCGCATCACTAGTGCTAGCATCAGACCCGTTACACGAGCCCTATCACGCAATTTTTGCGGAAGCTTATCTGCCAAAATGGCAATAAAGACGAGGTTATCAATACCAAGAACGATTTCTAGAACGATAAGGGTGGCAAGCCCCGCCCAAATCGAAGGATCTGCGATCCATTCCATACAGTTTGTTTTACCTTCTGATATGACGGCATATGCCGACTGGTGAATAATGCGGTTTGTTTACTCAAATTTCAATAAAAATTCACGTTAATGAGACGATAATCTACAAATAATATTCCGTTTGCGTCATCGATTGCATCAATAACTACCCACCAGAACAAACCTGAGTTAACATGTGATCCTGTTAACAGAATTGCCAGCAAGTAAAATGCTGGCTTAGGTCCTAATCAGACAGGAGTTTTTCATGTCAAAGCAACAGATTGGCGTTGTCGGTATGGCTGTCATGGGGCGCAACCTTGCGCTGAATATTGAAAGCCGTGGTTATTCCGTCTCTATTTTCAACCGTTCTAAAGATAAAACGGATGAAGTTATTGCTGAAAATCCAGGGAAAAAATTAGTTCCCAGCTACACTATTGAAGAGTTTGTCGACTCTCTGGAAAAACCACGCCGTATCCTGCTAATGGTGAAAGCAGGTGAAGCGACAGATAAAACGATTGCTGCATTGACTCCGCATTTGGACAAAGGCGATATCCTGATTGATGGTGGCAATACGCTATATAAAGACACAATCCGTCGTAATCGCGAGCTATCAGAGCAAGGCTTTAACTTTATCGGTACAGGGGTTTCTGGTGGTGAAGAGGGGGCACTAAAAGGCCCATCGATCATGCCGGGTGGACAAAAAGAGGCTTATGAACTGGTTGCACCAATTCTAAAAGAAATCGCCGCTAAAGCAGAAGGTGAGCCTTGCGTGACTTATATTGGCCCAGATGGTGCTGGTCATTATGTTAAAATGGTTCACAATGGTATTGAATATGGTGATATGCAGCTTATCGCTGAGGCCTATTCATTATTAAAAGGTGCTTTAAACCTAAGCAATGAAGCGCTTGCAGAGATTTTTGCAGATTGGAACCAAGGTGAACTAAGTAGCTATCTGATTGAAATCACCGCTGATATCTTTAAGAAAAAAGATGAAGATGGCAAATATCTTGTTGATGTCATTTTGGATGAAGCGGCAAACAAGGGCACAGGTAAGTGGACTAGCCAAAGCTCTTTAGATTTAGGTATTCCAGTAACACTTATCACTGAATCGGTATTCGCACGTTATATCTCTTTCCTAAAAGATCAACGTGTTGCTGCTTCTAAAGTGTTAACTGGTCCGGCATTAAAAGCGGTTGAAGGTGATAAAAAACAGTTTATCGAAAAAGTACGCCGTGCGTTATACCTAGGTAAAATCGTCTCTTATGCTCAAGGCTTCCAGCAATTAAAAGCGGCTTCTGACGAATATAACTGGGATCTTAACTACGGTGAAATCGCGAAGATTTTCCGTGCTGGTTGTATTATTCGTGCTCAGTTCTTGCAAAAGATTACAGATGCCTACAATGAAAACGCACAGATTGCGAACTTGTTATTAGCGCCATACTTTAAGCAAATCGCAGATGAATATCAGCAAGCGTTACGTGATGTGGTTTGTTATGGTGTACAAAACGGTATTCCAACACCCACATTCTCAGCCGCAATTTCTTATTATGATAGCTATCGTTCAGCGGTATTGCCTGCTAACTTAATTCAGGCACAGCGCGATTATTTCGGTGCTCATACTTATAAACGTACTGATAAAGAAGGCGTATTTCATACCGAATGGATGGAGTAATTCATTAAAACAATGAGTTACATAAGTGAAGGGTGCTGGTGATCCAGCCCCTTTTTTTATGCATACAACTCCCCCTATTAGGCAGGGGAAGTCATGAATATTAAAAACATTATGCTAGGCTGAAGGAGATATACTGTTATGACCCATTAAGCCATTTAATAGCGTAATCTAAGATGATATTTAAATTTTGTGGGCTTCCATAGCCTTTAAATTCTTTATCAGTTGTAATGATATTTAACCAATCATCATTGCTATTATTAACAATAAGGTTTGATTTATTTTTTCCACTCTCACCATTAATATGAACTCGCCAGCCTGGATTGTCTAACGTACTGATGTCTAATCCATATTCATGCTCCCAAATTCCATCGCATTGAGATTTATACCAATTTTGTAATTGAGTAATTAGAACCTATCCCAAAAGGAATTGTCAGATAATACATAATGATAATTTATGAGGGCAACGTATGGTAGGTAATAAGTGGCAAATCAGTGATGAACTCTGGGAGAAAATGGCTCCTCTCATCCCGGAGCATAGAACTCAACACCCGCTGGGTACGCACCGCAAGCGGGTTGATAATCGCGCTGCAATGAACGCCATTTTCTTCGTACTCAGGACGGGTTGCCAGTGGAATGCGCTAAATGCCACCGGTATATGCTCGTCAAGCTCTGCTCATCGCCGATTTCAGGAGTGGCGGGATGCTGGCGTATTTGAACGCTTCTGGCAAAACGGGTTGCTTGCTTGCGAACAGTTGGACGCTATTGACTGGTCGTGGCTGTCGATGGATGGTTGTATGACCAAATCACCGCTGGCAGGCTCAAAAAAACAGGCAAGAACCCAACAGACCGAGGGAAACGGGGCGTAAAGCGCAGTCTGATGACTGACGGGAACGGGCTTCCGCTTGCACTGGTTGTCGCTGGAGCAAATACGCACGACATAAAGCTGGTTGCGGATACGCTCGATGCCCTCCAGACGGGCAGACCGGGCAAGAGGCTCCGGTTGTGCATGGACAAAGGGTATGAAGCGGAATGGTTGGGAGCGTATCTGAAAAGTCGTCGCTATGAACCTCATATCCAGTCACGGAAGGATGAATCAGAAGCCATCAAAAACACGGATTTTAAGGCCCACCGCTGGGTTGTAGAGAGAACACACAGTTGGATGAATCGCTACCGTCGTGTCCTGACTCGTTGGGAGAAGAAGGTCGAGAATTATGAGGCAATGCTGCATCTTGCCTGTGCCATCATTGTCTGGAATAAAATCCTATTGGGATAGGTTCTTAGATTATTATTCATTTTTTAAGTATTTATTTCTCAGTTCGCTCTCTTATTATGCTAATACTCGTCAGAACTCAAAGTTGATAATGTCATAAATGTAGGTAAATCAACTGGGGTTGTCAGCTAAAACAAATTAGACAAGAACTCGCAAGAGACAGCGTAAGGGGAATAGAAGGCTTATGCAAATTATGGTGTGACTTCATGGATTGCCATTACTCGAGAATATCGCCTTATTGAATTGATGATAATACTATTTTTATTGAAGTGAGCTTACTCTACGATAGGGTGAGAAAATAGGCTTCGACTAGGAATAATACATAGCGATTATTTACCTGATGGATCCGCAAGAGAAGAGTTTTGAATAACAAACCATAACTAATAACACTATAAAAAATGAACTGGTATTCATCAATTGGCTATTACGTTGCGGGGAGTGACTGATACGACGCTGTTCATTCGCTTAGTCTAAAATACTCGTTTACTTAGTGATAGTTAGAGGATCATAAGCTGCCTAACAGAGCATCTGTACTCTGCATTCAAGCGTTAAATTTACTTAACGGTGAGTTTTTTATGCTGAAAGATATTCGGACAAGAAAATCGGGTATCGCTTTGATTGATTCTACTGATAGAATTATCAGTTCATTTTTATTATTAGGCTGAGAAAGCTTCACTGCAAAGCCTAGATTGATCATTTGATGATTGTTCACTAAGAATTCTATTTATGCGAAAGTTCCTTGTCCTGTTATTGTTACTCGTACTACTTAGCCCACTGGCGATTGACCTATATTTACCGACAATCCCTGCTATTGCGATTGCCCTTGGCTCCCCAGAGTCACTGATACAATCAACAATCGCGCTGTTTATTTTAATTTTTGGTATAGGGCAGTTGGTCTCAGGGCCTTTAATTGATCGATATGGACGTAAACCTATCGCCATCATAGGGATCTTAATTTATATCATCGGGTCGACAGTTGCAGCATTATCAACTGCGGTGGAGATCTTTATTGCTGCGCGAGTGCTGCAAGGCGTCGCGGTCTGCTGCACAGGTGTAGTTGCTTTTAGTGGGGTGCGAGACCGTTTAAATGGTACAGAAGCGGCGCGTGCTTTTGGCTTCCTGAATGGCACATTAAACATTGTGCCAGCGCTTGCTCCGCTATTAGGTGGCTTTTTGGCAGAATATTGGGGATGGCGCGCACCTTTTTGGTTCCTTGCCCTCTATGCATTACTGCTCTTAGTATTGGTGATAGCTTTTTTACCTGAAACTCGCCCTGCAAGTTTGCAACATGTGAAAAAATTGCAACTTAACCATTATCTGCACATTTTGCGTAATAAGTATTTTATGATTTTTGCATTGGTTAATGCGGGTAGTATGGGAATGGTACTGACTTATGTCTCCTTTGCACCGAGCGTGTTAATGGGGGATTCAAAGCTAACCCCGCTAGAATTTTCGCTTGTGTTTGGGGCAAATGGTTTTTGGATCATGTTTGCTAGCTATATTGCTAACCACTATATCCCGAAAATTGGTCGCCCTAATTGCTTAAAAGCAGGTAGCTTATTTATGGGGATCGGGTGTTTAGGCCTCGTATTAGGCTTAATGTTACTGCCCTATGCGTTACAAAACCATTGGTTAGTCTATATGTTACCTGTTGCTTGTGCCTGTACAGGACTCGCTTTTATGATGGGAACCGCAACCAGTTACGCGTTAGAACCTTTTGAAAAAGAGGCTGGAACGGCCTCTGCACTGGTCGGGTTTATTCAAATGGCGGTTGGTGCGGGGTTAAGTTTATTGGCGATTAATGCCTTCTTACCAGCAAAGTGGGCGCTAGCTATTTTAATGTTGTTAGGCTGTATCATTGCGCTGGCGGCAAGGAATGTCAGCTTAAAATTAGCCGCACAGAATGAGGCAGCATAAATGATAAATCCCTTATTAAAACAGCCTAGGGTGGCTAAAGGTGATGTATTTTTGAGCGCGAATACATCACCATAGACAGCGTTCTATGGTAATAATAATTTTATAATTAGGATTGTTACCATGAATCAGAAACATTGGTCAAAATATCAACTATTACACGAAGTTGTCCAAAACCCCAATATCCATATTAAAGGGCGTCACAGTTATTACAGTGACTGTTGGGATAATGGCTTTGAAGCTTCCGTTGTTCGTTACCTACAAGGAGATGAAGGGAGTCGTGACTGGCAACTTCCTTGGCAAGTCGATCAACTCTATATTGGCGATTATGTCTGTATCGGCAGTGAAGCCGTGATTTTGATGGGAGGAAATCACACTCATCGAATAGACTGGTTTTGCCTGTATCCTTTTATTGAGCATATTAATGAAGCCTATGTAGGGAAGGGAGATACGATAATTGGTGATGGCGCATGGATTGGTATGCGAGCATTCATCATGCCCGGCGTTCATATCGGTGAAGGCGCTGTTATTGCCGCCAATAGTGTTGTGGTAAAAAATGTGGCGCCATATAGCATTGTTGGGGGCAATCCAGCGAAACAGATTGGATACCGTTTTTCGCCTGAAATTATTAGTGAGCTGCTCGCATTGAGAATTTATGATTGGCCTGAAGAGCAATTCAATGCGTTAAAACCTCATTTATGTCATTCTGATTTGGCCGCATTAAAAGCGGCATTGTTGGAATATCAAAACAAATCATAACAATGACCGATAGGGAATGATGATATGTCATTCCCTTTATCGCATATATAAATTTACTTCTTGCTGGCTAAGTAACCAAATATAAAGCCGACTCCGGCAGCGATAGTGGCTGCGGCAAGTGGATGGCTTTTTACGCTATCCACAGCGGAATTTAAGGTATCACAGCCTTGAGCCGCACATTTTTTAACGGCACCTTTAATTTGATGTTCTGTAGAGTCGGTGACTTCACCATAGGCTTGCTGCGCCGTGCCAGCGGCTTCTCTTGCTCTGTTTTCTGCTTTGTCGAATAAACTCATGATATTCTCCTTTATACTGAACAACAGTTATTACTAAGTGTAGCAGCCGCATAAAAGCGCGAGACCTATTTTACTTAAAATCAAGTTATTTTACGTTGTTTCACTATCACGAATAAAACTAACTAGAGTGGGATTAGCAATACGCCGATAGTCTTCGGTATTGAGGATAACTGAGCGTTCAAGTGTGCCAGCATTAAAGGCTAATTCTTCAAAACGGGCAAATAAATAAGGATCAGCAATTAATTTTAGCGAGGGGTGGAAGCTAAAAGGAGGAATGGCGCCAAATACACATTGGGTTAAATCATCCACTTCTTTTGGACTCGCTAATGAGGCTCGCGTTCCGCCAATGGCATGGGCTATTTTGCTTAAATCAGCCTGTTTATCCGCAGGAAGAATAGCTAAAACATGTTGGCGGATCCCATTTCCTTTGACATGGCATACCAGACCTTTTGCACCTTGACCTAATTGGGTTCCTCGTACTTTAGCGACTTCCTCAGATTTACCTGCGGTTGGGTGTTCCATCACACGGTATCTGGCATTATGTTTATCAAGTAACTGGGTTAATTGAATAAAAATAGGGCTTTCTGACACGACGGTTCCTTTTTTATAAAAATAAACAGTTGAGATAGTAGCAAAATTAGATAACAAGCTAAATACCATGGATATTATCTGAAAATTGAAAGAAGCAATGAGCGTGTTTTTAAGTTAATAGCGAAATCATTGCCTAAATAGCATTTTTATTAAAATAGGCTTTCACTTGAATTGATTGACTCAATTAGCTAAACAGTCATTTATAGGTAAGATAATAGGAGGGCTTAGGTCGACGAACAATAATCAGTTCACCTTTTTTATATTGGGTAGCCCACCTTAAGCAGGCTACCGTATTATTATTGATGGCGCTCTTTCAGTCGTTTGATGATAGTGCTTAAATCAAGATCTTGGTCTTGTAAGAGTACCAGCAAGTGATACATCAGATCTGCGGCTTCATTCGTGAGTTCAGCACGATCATTCACGGTGGCAGCTAGTGCGGTCTCAACCCCTTCTTCTCCCACTTTTTGAGCGATACGTTTAGTTCCACTAGCATATAAACGCGCGGTGTAAGAGCTTTCAGGATCTGCTGTTTTACGTGATTTTAGTAAGGTTTCCAGTTCAAATAAGAAGCCCCAATCACTTTGGGCTGGAGCAAAACAGCTTTCAGTGCCCTTGTGACAAGTTGGTCCAATAGGTTGTACTAAGGCGAGCAGGGTATCGCTGTCACAGTCTGGATAGATATCTACCAAATTGAGAAAATGGCCAGACGTTTCCCCTTTGGTCCATAGGCGCTGTTTGGTTCTTGAATAAAAAGTGACCTTGCCACTCTCTAAGGTGGTTTGTAAGGCTTCAGGGTTCATATAACCCAACATTAGTACATCACCAGAGGTGGCGTGTTGTACAACAACAGGCATTAGCCCATCGACTTTTTGCCAAGCAAGTTGGTGACATTGTTCTGTGGTTAACATACTCTAATTTGAACTCCATTTTCTGCAAGGTATTGCTTTAATTCACCGATATTGATGATTTGCTTATGGAACACAGAAGCAGCAAGTGCGCCATCAACGTTTGCATCGCAAAAAGCATCAAGGAAGTGTACTTTTTCACCCGCGCCACCAGAGGCAATTAAAGGCACTTGGCAGATTTCGCGGACTTTTTTCAGTTGTAGCAGATCATAGCCTTGGCGTACACCGTCTTGGTTCATCATGTTTAGAACGATTTCGCCAGCACCGCGTTGTTGAACCTCTTTAACCCAATCTAAGGTTTTCCAGCGGGTTTGTGTGGTGCGCTTTTCATCACCAGTAAATTGATAAACCAGATAATCTCCGCTGTCATGGTCAAACCAAGTGTCGATACCAACCACAATACATTGAACACCAAAGCGCTCAGCGAGACGGCTAATTAAGGTTGGATCAGACAATGCAGGTGAGTTAATGGAAATTTTATCTGCGCCAAATGACAGGATTTGTGCTGCATCTTCGACACTTTTAATACCACCAGCCACGCAAAACGGGATATCAATGACTTCGGCGACTTTGGAAACCCAACTCTTATCGACCACACGGCCGTCAGATGATGCAGTAATATCATAAAAAACTAATTCATCTGCCCCTTCTTGGGCATAACGCTGGGCGAGCGGCACGATATCACCAATAATTTCATGATTACGGAATTGAACACCTTTAACCACTTGCCCATCACGAACATCCAGACAAGGAATTATGCGTTTTGCCAACATGCGATTGCCTCCGCGACAGTGAATTTACCTTCAAGTAGGGCGCGACCAACAATCACGCCTGCCGCTCCTGATGATGGAATAGCGGCGATATCAGCTAAAGAGCCAATACCCCCTGAAGCTTGAAAAGCAATATCAGGGTATTTTTGACTGATTTCACGATATAAGTTGACATTGGAACCCGCCAAGGTGCCATCTTTCGAAATATCGGTACATAAAACGTGTTTTAGCCCGTATGGCTGATACATCTCAATGGCCTGTTCCAGAGAAAGGTTTGAATTCTCTTGCCAGCCACTGATGGCAATTTCTTTAACGCCTTGTTGATTGATACGAACATCCAGAGCAAGCACGATAGCTTCACCGCCGTAACGTTCAAACCAAGTTTTCACTAATTCGGGTTGCTTGACCGCGGTTGAGCCAATAACCACTCGCGTCGCTCCCGCGTCTAACAGCGCTTTTACGTCTTCTTCAGTGCGGATACCACCGCCAACTTGTACAGGAACACAAACGCCAGCTAATAATTTTTTGAGTAGGGAAATTTGGCGTTTTTGTGGGTCTTTGGCTCCCGTTAAATCGACTAAATGCAGTAATTTCGCCCCTTCTTGCTCATATTGTTGCAGGCGAGGGAGAGGATCATTACCGTATGCCGTTTGCTTGGCATAGTCTCCTTGGTGTAGGCGAACAACATTACCATCAATTAAATCTAAAGCAGGAATGATCATCTCAATTACATCTCCAAAAAGTTTTGGATCAGACGGGAGCCTGCGGCACCCGAACGTTCAGGGTGGAATTGAACCCCGTAAAAGTTATCCTGATTGACAGCACTACTAAATGGGTTCCCATATAAGGTTTGAGCTAGGGTATTACCTGAAATTGGCATCGAATAGCTATGCACAAAATAGAAGTAGGCATCCTCACGGATCCCTTTGAATAAAGGGTGGCTTGCTAATGCTTTAACTTGGTTCCAGCCACTGTGCGGAACAGGCAAACCGTTAGCATCCATTTTTTGGACCGGGCTATCAATGAGGCCCAGTAATGGGATCAATTCTTTACCTTCTTCACTCACACTGCCCATTAATTGCATACCTAAGCAGATGCCTAAAACAGGTTGAGTCAGCGTTTTAATTAACGGAATGAGTTCACGCTCATTCAGTTGTTCCATGGCGGCACTTGCTGTGCCGACTCCCGGTAGAAACACTTTATCAGCCTGTAAAATCGTCTTAGTATCACGGCTAATTTTTGGGGTGTAACCCAAACGCTTAACGGCGTAAGCGACCGATGACAAATTAGCGCACCCCGTATCAAGGATCACAACATTCATTAGAGAACCCCTTTCGAGCTAGGCAAAGTATCCCCTTCAACACGGATCGCTTGGCGTAAGGTGCGACCAAACACTTTAAATAGGCTCTCTGCTTTATGGTGATCGTTTTTCCCTTTAGTTTTCAGGTGTAACGTACAACCCATCGCATAAGAGAGTGAACTGAAAAAGTGTTCGATCATTTCAGTGCTCAAATCACCAACGCGTTGGTATTTAAATTCTGCTTTGTATTCAAGGTGTGGGCGGCCAGAGATATCTAATGCACAGCGTGCTTGGCACTCATCCATCGGTAGCACAAAGCCAAAACGCGCAATACCACGTTTGTCACCTAGCGCAACACGCAGTGCCTCACCAAGGGCTAAACCTGTATCCTCAACGGTGTGATGGTCGTCTATAAATAGGTCACCTTTAACGTCGATATTTAAACGGAAACCACCGTGAGTCGCGATTTGGTCAAGCATGTGATCAAAGAAGCCAACGCCGGTGTTGATTTGGCTACCGCCTTCGCGATCAAGCCAGACTTCGACGCGAATATGGGTCTCTTTTGTGACTCGTTCGACCAAGGCATGACGATCGCGTTTGGTTAACTTATCAGTGATAGCGACCCAATCGAGTGATTCAGGGCTATAACGTAGGCCTTGAATACCCATATTTTCAGCTAATTGGATGTCGGTTTCACGGTCGCCAATCACATAGCTGTTTGCTTTGTCTAATTTACCTTCAACAAGATAATTTTCGACTAAGCCTAACTTTGGCTTGCGGCAGTTGCAGTTATCCGCAGGTTTGTGAGGGCAGATCAGCACTTCATCAAATTGGATACCCTGAGATTCAAAAACCTGCATCATTAAATTATGAGGTGGCTCAAAGTCAGCCGTTGGAAAGCTATCCGTTCCCAAGCCATCTTGGTTAGTGACCATGACTAAACGGTAGTTGGCTTTTTGGAGCGCGAGTAAGCTCGGGATCACCGCTTTTTCAAATGCTAATTTGCTTAGGCTATCGACCTGAAAATCAGTAGGTGGCTCAGTGATTAATGTTCCGTCACGGTCAATAAAAAGTATTTTTTGGCTCATGAATGTTTCCTATTTTCAGGTTTAGCAAAGGGCTTCAATAGCGTCAATAACACGTACATTTTCGGTTTCTGTGCCGATAGTGATACGTAAACAGTTGGCAAGTCCTGGCTGTTTACTTTGATCACGTAAAATAATGCCTTGATCCCACAGGGCTTTAAACACCTTATTGCCGTCAGTAAAGCGCACTAAAATATAGTTAGTTTCGCTTGGGTAAACCTTTTCTACGATAGGCAATGCCTGTAAAGCTTCTGAAAGCGCAATGCGGTTATTGGTGATTGTCGTAACACGGTGTTTCATGGTCGCTATCCCCTCCATATTCAGCGCTTGAGCCGCTATCATCGCCACAGGGGTAGAAAGCGGATAAGGAGCGATCACTTTTAGCAAAACTTCAATAACATCGGGGGCGGCTAATGTGAAGCCACAACGCAGGCCTGCTAGTGCAAATGCTTTTGATAAAGTTCTCAATACGACTAGGTTAGGGTAGTTGTTGAGCCAACTGGCTACGCTATATTGAGGGCAAAATTCAATATAAGCTTCATCAACAACCACTAACGCTCGACCTGCCGCCATTTCAAGGACTTCAACCAGTGCCTTGTTATCAATAATATTGCCGGTTGGATTATTAGGGCTGCAAATATAGATCAGCTTAGTGTTGCTCAAGTTTTCACGAATAGCATCAACATTGAGTGACCAGTCTGGCAGAGCAGGGATCTTCTTCTGTTCGATACCAAAAGTTTCAGCGCTGACACTGTACATGCCATAGGTAGGTGGACAAAACATCACCGCATCTTTACCGGGTTCACAGAAGGCCCGGATCAGCAGCTCGATTGACTCGTCAGCGCCGCGGCAAACTAACACTTGCTCAGGAGAAACCCCTGCATACGCCGCGTAATTGAGGATCACATCGGTAGGCTGGCATTCAGGATAGCGGTTTAAATTACGTTCATTAAACTGAAACTCTGGCGCAATTGGGTATTCATTCGCATTTAACCAAACATCACCACGACCGCCTAAACGGCGAGCAGACATATAGGGTGTCATCTCTTTGACATTGTTACGTGCAAGACTAGCGGCTTTAAAGGTTTCGCTCATCACTCACTCCTATTTTTGTTTGTTCAGTTCAGTGACACGTAAGGTCACGGCATTTTTGTGAGCCGTTAGGCTTTCTGCTTGCGCTAACGTTTCAATGGTAGTCGCTAACCCTAAAAGCCCTTGAGGCGAGAGTTTTTGCACTGTCATACGTTTCATAAAATCAGCAAGGCCAAGACTTGAATAGGTTGATGTATAACCGTAAGTCGGCAACACGTGGTTAGTTCCAGATGCATAATCTCCCGCGGATTCAGGTGACCAGTCACCAACAAAAATCGATCCCGCACTGGTGATGTTTTCGACTAATTCGTCGGCATTGCGTGTTTGTAGAATTAAATGTTCTGGACCGTAGCGGTTACTTATTTCAACGCACTGTGCAATGGAGTCAGCAATAATGACACGACTGGCACTCAATGCTGCTCTTGCAATATCAGCACGCGATAGCTCTGCAAGCTGTTTTTCCGTTTCATCAATAACACGTTGAGCAAATGTTTGGCTGTCGGTTAACAATATGACTTGTGAATCAGGGCCATGCTCTGCTTGCGATAATAGATCCGCCGCTGTAAAAGCAGGGTTGGCTTGGCTGTCAGCAATGACTAACACTTCTGATGGCCCCGCTGGCATATCAATTGCGGCCCCTTCGTGATCTTGGCTGACTTGGCGTTTGGCCTCTGTCACGTAGGCATTGCCCGGGCCAAAAATTTTATCAACGGCGGGAATACTTTCGGTTCCAAATGCCATAGCGGCAATTGCTTGCGCTCCCCCAACTTGGAAAATATCGGTAATACCACACAATTTAGCGGCATAGAGTATTTCATCTGCAATAGGTGGCGGTGAGCAAAGGATCACTTGCCGGCAGCCTGCAATATTTGCGGGTGTGCCTAACATCATTACCGTTGAAAGAAGGGGGGCTGAGCCTCCAGGAATATAGAGGCCCACGGAATCGATCGGACGTGTAATTTGTTGGCACACAACCCCAGGTTGAGTTTCAACTTGAATAGCCGCCGGTTTCTGAGCCTCATGAAAACGACGGATATTGCCGATGGCCGTTTGCATCGCAATTTTGATGTTGTCATCAAGGCGTGTTGCGGCTTGTTCAACAGCATCTTGTGAAACACGAATAGTTGAAATAGCTGTTTTATCAAAACGTTGGCTAAATTCGATTAATGCACTATCACCGCGGGCTTTGACCTGTTCAATGATCTGGGTGACAGCAGCGCTAATGTTTGTAGACGCAGCGATGGCAGGGCGTGTCAGTAGCGCTTTTTGTTCATTAGCATGACATGATGACCAGCGAATCGGTTGATTAAATCCCATTTCCATCGGTATTACTCCATCATTTTTTCAATCGGTAGAACCAAAATGGAGCTTGCGCCTAATGCCTTGAGTTTTTCCATGGTTTCCCAGAACAGGGTTTCACTGCTGACCATGTGCATTGCAACACGGTTTTTATCTCCCGCTAAAGGCAACAAAGTAGGGCGCTCTGCACCCGGCAGTAATGCGATAATCTCTTCTAAGCGCTCACTTGGAGCGTGTAGCATAATGTATTTGGATTCGCGGGCTTGGATAACACCTTGAATGCGTGTCATCATGCGATCAATCAGTTGCTGCTTGTCTGCTGAAATTTCCCCGTCTCGTTGGATCAAACAAGCTTTAGAACGATAAATCACTTCGACTTCTTTTAGGCCGTTGGCCTCTAATGTTGCCCCTGTTGAAACAAGGTCACAGATAGCATCGGCAAGACCTGCCCGAGGGGCGACTTCGACAGAGCCGTTTAATAAACAAGATTTAAATTGAATGCCTTTTTCATCGAAGTAACGTTTTAATAAGTTCGGGTAAGAGGTGGCAATACGAGAGCCATTTAAGCACTCTGCACCTGTGTAGTTAAAGTCAAGAGGCGCGGCTAATGATAAGCGACAAGCACCAAAATCAAGGCGACGCAGTGTCTTATAAGCGGGATTATCGCCTTGAGCACGGCGGCTTAATAGCTCCTCTTCAAGGACGTTTTCACCAATGATACCAAGGTCAACGACACCATCCATAACTAGCCCTGGGATATCGTCATCGCGTACACGAAGTAAATCAATAGGCATATTTTCTGCATAAGCAATCAATCGCTGTTGTTGTAAATTGATTTTAATTCCGCAGCGGGCAAGCAGTTCTCGTGAGTCTTCACTTAAACGACCTGATTTTTGAATAGCAATTCTTAACCGTGATTTATCCAACATAATTTTACCCTGCTTATTCTGTAATATATTTTTGATTAATAATAAAAAAACCCTCGGAAGATATTCTTCCGAGGGTTTTCTCTATTTCGCATTTCAGCCACCGGAAGAGTTATTGAACGTCTTCCAGCACACATCGCCCGAAAGACTAATCAGGATGATGGTGATGATGATGGTTGCGAGAAATACGAGTCATAATAGCTTCCGATAATAATATTGTTAGTTGCTTAAACATTCACTACTCATCAACCTATCCGATTTCATCACTAGAATGCAACTCTTTTTTTAAAAATAATCGATAATAATTGGATAGTGCCGTTTTATAGTGAATAATCGCCTGAATAATATATTCGGAAGTTAAAAGGTTTTTCGATAAGCTAAGCAGAATTAAGTTATTGTCGGTATGTAGGGGGGAATGATGAAAAAGGTCGCAATTGTTGGATTAGGGTGGTTAGGGTTACCCCTTGCGAGAGCGTTGTTAGCTGAGGGGATTGAAGTCTCTGGCACAAAAACGACCACGGATGGTATCGCTGCCGCTCGTGCTGTAGGAATTGATTGTTATCATTTGCAGCTCACTCCCGAATTAGTGTGTGATGGTGATGACTTACAGCAATTAATGGAAGAGGCTCAGGCGTTAATTATTTTACTACCGCCTTCAAAAGTGAATGTACCAGCTTATGTCAACGCCATCGAACAGCTTGTTGATACGGCAATAACCTTTCAAATTCCTCGTGTGATTTTTACCTCATCGACTTCTGTTTATGGTAATGCGATTGGTGAAATTGATGAAAATAGCCAGCGACATGCAGAAACCGCGTCAGGGCAAGCCTTGATTGAGGTTGAAAACTGGCTTCATGCACTGCCGAACATTTCAGTGGATATTTTACGGCTAGCGGGGTTGGTAGGAGAAAATCGTCACGCAGGGCGTTTCCTTGCGGGCAAAAAATCCCTAAAAGGAGCAACACAGCCTGTTAATCTTGTTCATCAGGATGATGTGATTGCTGCCATCCTATTATTACTCAGGCAGCCCAAAGGAGGACATATCTATAATTTATGTGCTCCTCAACATCCTCAACGCGCGGATTTCTACCGCCAAGCGTCTCAATCATTAAATTTGGAGGCACCTGAATTTTGCACTGAACCGGCAGAAAACGCAGGGAAAATCGTTAAAGGTGAACGTATCTGTCAAGAACTTGGGTTTGAGTATCAATACCCAAACCCAATGCAGATGCCGATGACTATTTAAGCGGGATCATCACAATTTTTTGGAAAGCAGGACGGGTTGTTAACTGAGAGTACCAACGTTCTAAGTGAGGGAATTCAGGGCGTTCTGTGACGATTTCGTGCCATGGGTAAAACAGTGGAGCAATAGCGATATCAGCGATCCCAAATTGTTGACCGCTAAAATAGGGCTGAGTCGCTAGGGCTTCATCGGCAATTTTGAGCAACTTTTCAATATTGTGATAAATGGTACGTACTGTTTCTGGATCTCGTTCGTCAGGGGAAACGCGGACAATTTTATTCATCATCTGTTTGATATTATCGAACAAACTTCCACATCCCCAATCTAACCATTTGTCGGCAGCAGCCTTTTCTTGAAGGTTTTGTGGGACCAATAAGTGAGAATGATCAAACTTTTCCGTAAGGTATCGTAAAATGGTATTTGATTCCCACAGGGTAAAGTCATCATCCTGTAAAGTTGGAATGGTGCTGTTTGGATTCATTTTTTTATATTCAGGTGTATCAAGCCCCCCAAAAGGGCCGCCAACATCTTTTTGATGATAAGCAACGTTCAATTCTTCAAGGCACCAAAGTACTTTTTTGACGTTTGATGAGTTTTTACGACCCCATACAGTTAACATAGTTTTCCCCATGATTTGATGTTTCGTTGTTTACCCTAATTAAGATAGATGAAATCGTATTATGGGAACAATCTTTATTTGTTGTGTGTAGCTTAATTGTGTAAAAAGCCCTACATTAATAATGAATTAACCGTTTTAGTATTTGTAAAGGAGTAACCGATGAACAAAAAATTTTTCACCTTAAAGGCGCGATACCTAGGAACTGGATTAGGCCTTTTAGTTGCGGTAAGTCATTTTGCTTACGCGGCAGGAACACCGGTTGCTCCACAGGTTGATGCAAAAGCTTTTGTATTGATGGACTACGACAGCGGTAAAATTTTGGCGTCAGGTAATCCAGATGAGCGTTTAGATCCTGCTAGTTTGACGAAAATGATGACCAGCTATGTGGTCGGTCAAGCAATTAAAGCGGGTAAAATCACGCCACAGGATATGGTCACGGTAGGTGTAGATGCGTGGGCAACGGGCAATCCCGTCCTAAAAGGCTCATCACTGATGTTTTTAAAGCCTAAAGATCGTGTCTCGGTATTGGATCTAAATAAAGGGGTCGTTATTCAGTCAGGGAATGATGCCAGTATCGCGCTCGCGGATTATGTCGCTGGTAGCCAAGACTCGTTCGTCAGCTTGATGAATGAATATGTGAAGCAGTTAGGGTTAAAAAATACCCATTTTAAAACAGTGCATGGCCTAGATTCTGAAGGGCAATACAGCACTGCTCGTGATATGGCAATTTTAGCCCAAGCGATGATCCGTGATGTGCCTGATGAGTACGCTTTACATAAAGAAAAAGAGTTTACTTTTAACAAAATCCGTCAACCTAACCGTAACCGTCTGTTATGGAGCCAAAATCTCAATGTTGATGGTGTGAAAACGGGTCACACCAGTGGCGCAGGGCATAATTTAGTTGCTTCCGCGACGGATGGCCCAATGCGTCTGATTTCTGTGGTGCTTGGTGCTCCGAGTGACCGAGTACGTTTTTCGGAAAGTGAAAAATTACTGACATGGGGGTTCCGTTTCTTTGAAACGGTGACTCCAATCAAAGCCGATCAAACATTGCAAACACAGCGCGTTTGGTTTGGTGATAAATCAGAGGTAGCACTTGGCGTTGAAAAAGACACTGCTATCACGATACCAAAAGGCCAGTTACAGAATTTGAAAGTGAGTTATACGCTGACGAATCCATCAATTGAAGCACCACTGGCTAAAAATCAAGCGGTTGGAACAGTCAATTTTATCTTAAACGATCAAATTGTTGAACAGCGTCCACTCGTGGTCAAAGAATCAGTTGAAGAAGCGGGCTTCTTTGGGCGTATTTGGGACTATATCGTAAAAACGGTCAGTGGCTGGTGGAATGCTATTTTTGGTTAAATTCTGATTAAAAGCACGCTTGAGGTGGCGCTGTTGCAAAGCTCAATTAGCCGATGGTGAACAATTAACGATTGGGTTGCTGAGGCTTTTTTGTTAGATGTGTGCAACGGTCACCATATTATTTTTGAATGGTGTGCTGGTGTTGTAAGTACAGCACCAGCAACTCCCCTGTAACTCATTCTATGTATTCGCCTTTCATTAAATGTGGCCGTTTGGGCCGTTACCGAACGCAATAATAAAATGACTTAATGCTTGTTTCCCGTATTGGATCAGCATGTTCCATTTTTTAGAGGCCGACTCAATCACTAAATAAATCATTCTACGTACAGAATCATCGTTCAGGAAGGGGTTGCGCTTCTGAATTGCATGGCGGGTGAACGATATAATACGAGGATGTGAGGGCCTTAAGGCACTTAGGTATAATCTTGGATTGAAAAACGCTATTTTACAAATGAAAGATTATTAACTTATCGTAATTTTGAATATTTAAATAGAGTTAGTCTTAATTTATAATTATTTTTTACAGATAAACTTCAATTGCAATATTTTATTTTTAATTCAATAATTATATTAATCGTTTGGTGTTTAATTATTTTTATGAATGTAATTTATTCAATGGAATTGCCAAACCGATATGAAGTATTTTATTTATAAATGGATTTAATTAGTGTATTTAATACGGAGAATGATATTTATGGCTATGACAATTGAAGAAAGAAAAGCACAGCTAGAAAGAAAACAAACAACACAAGGATTGGGTGAGAACACGACAATAGGCGGAGATGCTACTAATCATGGCCGTAATAAAGGCATTATTGAAGGTGGCTTAGCTCACGATGGTGGGTTAGGTAATGGTAGAATTAAAGGTGGTAGCTCAATTAATAATAACCATAATGAAGATATTATTGAAGCTGGAGCCGCCATTAATCATGGTAAAAACAATGGTGATATCGGTGGGGGTCATAGCAGTAATTATGGTATAAACAAAAATACGTTAAAAGGCGGTTTAGCGAATAACGAATTTGGTTCGGTTAATACAAAATACTCTTATTTAAAAGGGGGGGATGCCGTCAGGGAACTACAGCACTGTGTAGAAACTTATGATGGAAATCAAAAGCAGCTTAAAGCGATGAAAGACGATTTTGCCAAAATAAAAGAAAGTTTCAGTGATATGCAAGCTGATGGTAGCGCGCTATCTCAATCGGAAAAAGATAGATATGAGACATTACTAAAAGAAAAAAATGAGGAAATTAAAAAATTAAATGAAGTTATAAGTAGTGACCTTGAGAAAATTGATAATTTGGTATCTCAATTGTCTGATAAAGATCAAGAGATAAAATCGATGGCAATAAAAATAAAACAAGCTATCGAAGATAAAAATAAACTTGAAGAGAGACTTGTTGATATCAATAAAAAAATAATTAAAGCAAATGACCGTATTGAAGCATTACAGTCGGATATCCATAATAAGGAATCTAAAATTGCTGAGTTAGAGCAGCAATTAAATGACGATTGTGCTAATAAAGAAGAGCTCAATAAAGCGATTGCATCATTGAAAAAAGAACTTAATGATACACAAGACAAATTAGAAAATAACCAATCCTTAATTTCAAAAAGAGAAGAAACCATTTCTCGTTTGAATATTAAAATCACCAAAATGGAAACAGAATACAGCCAAAAACAGCAGGAGTTTGGTAAAAAACTGGAAGTTCTTTTAGAGCAAATAGCTTCACTGGCTAATGAAGGTAAAGAAGAGCTATCGGATTCTATAGTGACGACGAGCAGCAAAACTACCACAGTGACAATTTCAAATACTGCCGATCCATTGGGGGATATTAAAGAGCAAATGGCTCCTGCTGTGACGGGCGGTAATGCTGAAAACCTAGGTATAAACTCAGGTACTATTAAAGCAGGCGATAGCAATAGCCAATCTATGGTGATGAAGAATGAGATAAATATTAATGTAGATGGTAAGGCGGACATGGTTGTAAGTACATTGAGAGAGTCAATCAGTTCAATGGGGAGTAGAATCGAAGGCGTTGCAAACGGCATTGTAAATGAGGTGAAGCAAAGAGCACAATCGGTATCGATGCCGGTTAAATCAGATATCGCGTAATCATAATAAAATTAACGAAACACAGGAGTCAGTATATTGCTGACTCCTGTTTTTTTATGACTTTAGCCAGTTTAAGTCGCGTTAACGTCTTAAACATAAAACCACCCGCTTTGCGGGTGGTTATGATTGCCTGAAACCTGCATCTATCCTAGTATTTACGTACTTAACTAAAATATGGTGATGTATGAAAAAGGGGTTGGTGTTAGGAATTTTTGCTGTCTCATTGGCTGGCTGCGGTGGGAAAGATGTAACGTATGATGGAGAATACGTCTGTATTATAGATCAGGATATAAACCGTGCTGCGGATCTAACGGGTAATGAATATGAATTCCCTAGTAATTTGTCAGAAGCCGTCATTGTGATTGACAATAGAGTAGTTACAGTAAAGGGAATGAATCTTGGAGATTATGTAACTCCAAGGCTTGAAGAGAAAAAAGGGAAAGAGGGTGATGAACTGTTCTATGATAAAGATGATGTTCATATTGGTTATATGAAAAGGTTAGGGATACTTTCATTCAGACTTCCTGACGGAAGCGGTCAAGTTTTAACAGGATGTAAAAGTAAATAACCTGAACTCGGGATAAGAAAAACAGAAAAGAAAGGAACTAAAAGCGGGAGTAAAAGTGGTTATTGATGCAGGGGGCGAATTAACCTTACAGGCAGCAGGGAACTTTGTTAAGATTGATGCTGGCGGAATTACATCTAGTAAAATGATTAATTTTGGTACTGGGGCACCTTCAAGTGGTGGGGGGGAAGGACAATTACCTGATGTTGTGAAAATATTAGGGACTTCAATCCCACAAAGTTCATTACCTGATATTCCTTTTATTCCTGAGAAAATATGTATTAGCTGTTTGATAAAAGCGGAAGAATATGGTGAAATTCTTGTGAAAAGGGAAAATAATGTATGATACCTAGAACTATGCATTTTTATTCTTTTTTTAAAGAATATCCTCAATATTGTAATGAGGATACAATTATACTTTTTTCTCTCACAACACGACAAAGTTGAACGGGTATGTTAAGTCAAAACGATTGGGGATTTAAAGGGGAAATAGTTACGTTTTTGTTCATCCATACTATGCCTGCTTTATGATAAGATTTCTCATATTAAAAGCAGGCATATAAAGTGACATTACTGTCGATTAAAAACAGGGTAATTATTCACAATGCGCCAATTTAATTGCTAGACCACCTTGTGACGTTTCACGATATTTGGCATTAATATCTTTACCCGTTTCATACATGGTTTCGATAACCTTATCTAAGCAAACTCGCGGGTCACTCACACGGCGTAATGCCATGCGTGCCGCGTTGACCGCTTTTACTGCGGCTATTGCATTACGTTCGATACAAGGCACTTGAACTTGTCCGCCAACAGGGTCACAAGTCAAGCCAAGGTTATGCTCCATCGCGATTTCTGCTGCTACACAAACTTGTTCTGGACTTCCTCCCATCAACTCGGCAAGGCCTGCTGCTGCCATTGAACAAGCGACACCGACCTCACCTTGGCAACCAACTTCTGCACCAGAGATAGAGGCATTCATTTTGTATAATGAGCCGATAACACCTGATACTAAGAAATAGCGAGTATAGGAGTTCTCATTTACAGGACGAATAAATTTGTCATAGTAAGCTAAAACGGCAGGGATAATGCCACATGCGCCATTAGTTGGCGCGGTGACAACACGGCCTCCCGCAGCATTCTCTTCGTTGACGGCTAAGGCGAACATATTGATCCAGTCAATTACTGCCATTGGGTCAATATTGGTATTATCGCTAGTCACAAGTTGACGGCGTAATGCTGCGGCACGACGAGGTACTCGTAGTGGCCCCGGTAATAACCCTTCGGTGGTGACGCCACGCTCAATACCCGCCTTCATGACATCCCAGACAGCCGCTAAATATTGATGGATTTCTTCTTTACTGTGTATGGCTAACTCATTTTGCATCACGAGAGCAGAAAGGGATAGGCCTGTCTCTTTACAATGCTTTTGTAAATCTGCTGCATATTTATAGGGATAGGGAACTTGTACTGATTGTTCAGTCGATTGACCAAAATGCTCCTCATCGACAATAAAACCCCCACCGATAGAGTAGTAGGTCTTTTTGTAGATCACGTTATTATCGGCATTAAATGCACTAATGGTCATGCCATTTTCATGTAAAGGTAAATTGGTTGAATGGAAATTCATCCCGCCTTCAATGGGGAAGTCAACCTCATGCTGCCCTTGAGCCAACAGCAATTTACCACTTTGCTCAACGTGACGGATAAAGTTGGGTATGGCATCAATATCAACAGTATCAGGTAAGTTACCAGCGAGACCCATAATAATCGCGATATCAGTTGCGTGTCCTTTCCCTGTCAATGATAAAGAACCATAGACATCAACCGCAATTCGTGAGGTGGCTGTCAGAAGGTTTTGTTGGATTAAATCCTCAACAAATTGTTTACCCGCTTTCATCGGGCCGACGGTGTGGGAGCTAGATGGACCAATACCAATCTTGAAGATATCAAATACGCTAATCATATTCAGCGCTTCCTATATAAAGTCTTAATTTCTTAGGCATGTGATGCCGTATCTTCCGGCATCTTATTTGAGAAGGGGAGGCATACCCGCCGGAGTGGATCCCGCCTCCCGATAAAGGCTGACTTAGAAGAACAACTTATAAGTTGCGGCTGAGATAGCAATCAAACCCATGATAACGATAAATGCATTGCTTAACTTACCTGAGTACTTACGCATTGCTGGAACTTTACTGATAGCATACATAGGCATTAAGAACAGTAAGATAGCAATGATTGGGCCACCTAGACTTTCGATGATATCCAGTACGCCAGGGTTTAATGTTGCCACTAACCAAGTGGTGACTAACATGAAGATAGCTGTACCACGATTCAATTTACGAACGTCAATTGTTTTGCCTTTCGCACGATAAGCGCGCTCAACGAGGCCATTAAAGCCTTCTCGTGCACCTAAATAGTGTCCGAGGAATGATTTAATTATAGCAACGAAAGCGATAATTGCGGCAGCAAATTTGATGAAAGGTTGATCAAAGTAACCAGATAAGTAGTCAAGGATACTAATGTTCAGTTTTTTTGCTTGAGCCAAATCTGCCGAAGACAGGGTGAACACGCAGCTAAACACAAAGAACATAACAGTGAATACCATTAAGATGTGTGCAGATGCGAGGATACGTGAGCATTTTTGTTCAGCCTGTGCACCATATTCTTCACGCTTCGCTACAGAGAACGCTGAAATGATAGGTGAATGGTTGAATGCGAACACCATAACAGGAATGGTTAACCAGATAGTCACCCAGATACTCTGACCGCCACTGTGTTTTGCCGCTTCTGTGATGCCCTCTATGGTTAAGGTATCAAGTACCGCACCATTCCAATGGGGGATCATATATAAAGAGAAAGCGAGTAGCACGGCGATAAATGGGAACACCAGCATACTCATCACTTTAACAATATATTTTTCACCGAATGCCACAATGGCCATGATGCCACCCACCAAAACCAACGCTAGCAACCAACGTGGTGGTGCGGTAAAGCCCATGAGTTCTGTCAGGAATTTGTGCACATTATTGGTGATAGAAACACCATACACCAAGAGGATTGGATAAATTGCAAAGAAATAGAGCAGGGTGATCCAGTTACCCGCAGTACGTCCAAAATGTTCTTCAACCACTTCAGTGATATCACCTTCAGGCTTTGAACCTGAAAGAACAAAGCGTGTTAAACCACGGTGAGCGAAGAAGGTCATTGGAAAAGCGAGTACTAACATCAACAGGACGGGAAGTAGGCCGCTCATTCCTGCATTAATAGGTAGGAACAAGACTCCAGCACCGATAGCTGTACCATATAAACCAAGCATCCATACAGTATCTGTTTTACGCCAAGCAAGGGCATTTCCAATTTGCGAGGCTGTTTTATCGATGGAACCAACTCGAGTTGTATCCATAATAGTCTCCGAAATAAAAGTCAAAAAATAGGCATCTCGGTGAAGGCATAAGCCATCACTGATGTTTTAATCTTTTGGTACGAACAAATTATCGCCAAATATAATGTGCAGTTTTGTTTCTACCTAACAATCTGATTGGAAATAAATATAAAACTGATAGTAAATTTATTTTCAATCAGTTTTGTTAGTTTTGTAGGTAGATTTGATAAACCACTTTTGATGGTGCAAATGTACCTATTTTTAGTATAAATCACCGTGATCATACTCTCAAAAGAGAAAAATGTCTTTAACGTGATTATTTTTCGATTTTTATAAAATTGTTAAGAAATTTACCTTAAGATTAATAAGGGGAGGGAGGCTTTTAATATCGGAGAATAACCAATGGGGAGTAGTTATGTGTCAATTTATATTTGTGTGGAGGAATATTATTATATTAATGAATAGAATGGATTTATTGAAGTAGTAGGAAAATGAATTAAATCCAGAAATTAATATTGAATCAAAACCAATTATACACTGTTTTTGAGTTATTTAACTTGTTGTTTTCAGTGTGTTTATTTTGTTTTGTTATAGTTGTTTACTTAGTGATTAATTATTGTTTTTTTAGTTTTTTTATTCTAAAGACATTAATGAATAATAAGATGGTTTAAAGAGCAGTTGAATACTTATTTTTCGAAGGAAAAAATAATTAAAAAGCGTAACAAAATATTTGTTAATTAAATGTTGTTTATTCTGGTGGTGAAAAGGCTTTTTTATTCATTTTTAGAATGGAAAAATAAAACTAAATATTGATTCAACGCAAAATTTAAATTGTTTAAGTACTGGCGTAAATAACGCCAGTACTGATTAATGAAAAAATTAGGGTTGTACCCAGCCTTTGCGAATAAGAACTGAAAATATGATTTGGTAAAGATGTGTGAGCGGGGCTTGGATTTTATGGCCGATAAGTCCCCAAAGAATTTGGGCTAAACCACACGCGATAAGACCCAAGATAAATGCCCCTATCATATCTAAAGGCCAGTGGACGCCTAAATAGATACGTGACCATGCAATTGCAATAGCGGGAACGAGCATCAATAAACCAACCCATGTTCTTAGCCAGAACAAAAATGCGAAAACAAAGGTAAAGACGATAGTACCGTGATTGCTAGGGAAAGAAGCGGTTGGCTCGTGCTCAAGGAAATTGGTGCCTATTCCCATAACAAAAGGGCGTTCATGAGGTGCAACTAAGCCAATCAACCATGAAATAAACAGACCGATCACTAAGGCGTATGCTGTTTTGCAGACGAATGCTCTTTGGCGGGTCATATCCTGTTTGGCACCCCATAACCAGCATGCCGCAGTAAACAGAGGGAAAAGGAGAATTAAGCGTTTAGCGATAACGGTTGCAAGTGCGATAGTACCACTTGCAGACGCTGGGGCCGCATTAATGAGATTAAAGAGATCTTGATTAAGTTGTTCCAGCACGGGTGTATACCTCAGAAAATGGGTGATAAATAAGACGATAAAGCGAGAGAGTAAAGTCTCTTACATGGCAGGTAAAGTGCCTTTATCTTAATATTACTTAAATAGAGCGATAAGTTGACGTTTTGTTGATGATTTACTCAATAGCGATAAGACAAATTTAAGGCGCGATAAAGGAATAGCTTATGTGGTTTCAAAAAGAGATAAGATTAACAGCAAAAAGCAGAGGGTTTCATCTAGTGACCGATGAGTTGTTACAACAGCTTCCTGAGTTGAAACAGATCCAAGTTGGGCTGCTGAATATCTTTATTCAACATACATCGGCTTCACTGACAATCAATGAAAATGCAGACTATACGGTAAGACAGGATTTTGAAAGCTTCTTTAACCATGCTGTTCCTGAAGATGAGCCTTATTATCAGCATAACTATGAAGGAAGTGATGATATGCCTGCCCATCTTAAAGCGAGTATTTTAGGCGCGAGTTTGGTTATTCCTGTGAGTCGAGGACGTCTGAACATGGGGACATGGCAAGGAATTTACCTATGTGAACATCGAAATTATGGTGGGGAACGCAAAATAGTTCTGACATTGCAAGGGGAATAGAACGGTTAAGCAATAAAAAACCCGATAGCGATAAAACGTAAGTTGGCTATCGGGCTCCTCAATATGGGGACATCAAAGAAAAGCAGTGGCATAAATTAAGACCCCCCCTAAATAAGAAAGTTCGCATAGAGAAAAAAAATTTGCTTTATTTTTTAGCAATAGGAAGGAAATAGCACAAATTGAGAAAGGAAGCGACTCGGATTAGAGACTGAGCCGCCCATGGGGATTATTGCTTATTTATAGAGATCGAGGTGCTCTTTTGCGTAAGCTTCGAAATCAGTGCAGCCGCCGATGTGTTTCTCATCGATAAAAATTTGTGGCACAGTCAGCACTTCTTTACCGACTGTTTTAGATAGATCTTCTTTGGTGAGGCCTTCTGCTTGAATATCGACGTAGCGGTAGTCAAAGTCATCGCGGTCATTTTTCAGTTTTTCAGCTAACTCTTTAGCACGAACACAGTATGGGCAGCCAGGGCGACCAAAAATCACAGTGTACATAGTATCTCCTATAAGACTAACACAGTTTTTTTATCCACAATGCCCAATACTATGCCTCCATACTCGTCATACTTCAAGATGCAGCTTTGTTGATTTGTCTTTGTCACCGTGCACTTATTGAGGGGAATAATAAGGTGAATGATTTGCCAGACAATAAGCTAGAAATAAATGGTGATTTTACCTTTTGCTAGTATAGCTCTGATGCAGAATCCGCTAGTATATGGGGTATACTGCATCGCTAAACAATACCCCGTTGTAGTGCTGTTTATTCGGTAGGGGGTATATAGTTATTGTTCTAGAAGGGGACTTGATGAATAAGAAACCACAGCGAGAAATGCGTTCGCTATCCGATCTTCCTAAGCCGATTCTCATCTTAGAAGCAGTAGGGATTTTACTGCTTATTGTTGTCTTACTTGCGATGAATGGCTATCTGACCTTACCTGAGCCATTGATGCAGAAAAATGTTTTAGTCGCGATTGTTATGGTTGGGATTGGTTGTTTGATACCAGCCACTATCAATATTGTTTGGCGAGCGATACATGGATTAAGCTTTCTTGGTATTGATAATCAAAACTCATCTAGGCCGGGAAGAAAGAAAAAGCAAGATGACGATGATGATAAAGAGGAGAAAAAGGGGGAGTGAGCATGGTTTTACTGGTGTTTTCACCACCAATGTGTGAAAATTATCCGCTTTTCTAGCCAAAAAAATTCGGTTTGGTTAGGTAAGTGTTATTCTATTAGTTTTTATTTGAGTTGAAGAAGGTTATTACCCATGGATTCTATTTGTTACCCTGACATATCACAGCTTCGTGAATGGCTTGATCAACTCAAAACCTCTTATTTCGAGTGTGATTCTTGTGCTGCTCTACATTTGCCGCATATGCAAAATATAGAGGGCATTTTTGATGCCAAACTCGACATTATTAATAATGTTCTTGTCCTTTCCGCTCTGGCGGAGCTTAAGCCAACGGCGATCGTGACTTTAGTGGCCAATATCAGCCAAATCAACGCTAGCTCACTGACAGCGAAAGTCTTTCTTGAAATTAATAATGAAAACTTACCTAAGTTAATCGTCAGCCAATCCTTCTCGCTTGAAGCTGGGATGACTTATCGCCAATTTTGCCATTTCTTACAGCAAGCAGAAGATCAAATATCATCGATCATTTTTGAAATTTATAGCAATAATTTGTTGTATTCGAACCAAGATGAGTTTGATGAAGAAACTGTTGACCTTGATATTGATGATAACCCTTCCGTAACGCTCCATTAAATTTTTATATTATGCATTGTGAGAAATATGAGGCAGGCGAATGTCGTTCCTGTCAATGGCTTGAACTACCAGCTGATCAACAACTCAAACTAAAACAGGAAAACCTAGTTTCTTTATTACCAATGGTGACTGCCGACGCATTTCAATCGCCAGTTGCCAGCCCTTTATCAGGGTTTCGTAATAAAGCCAAAATGGTGGTGAGTGGAAGTGTCGAAAAACCAATATTGGGCATTGTGAATTCACAAGGGCAGGCAATTAGTTTAACGGATTGTCCGCTTTATCCTGAGCCATTTTCAGCCGTTTTTGATGTCATTAAACCTTTTATTGCGCGAGCAGGTTTAACGCCTTATAACATTGAACGTAAACGTGGCGAATTAAAATACCTATTATTAACGCAAAGCCAGCATACGGGTGAGTTTCTGTTGCGATTTGTCTTGCGTTCAGAAAAAAAAGTTGAGCAGCTAAAAAATGCGTTACCGTGGTTGCAGCAGCAATTACCCCAATTGGCGGTGATCACGGTTAATTTGCAGCCTGTCCATATGGCGATATTAGAAGGCGAACAAGAAATTTATCTCACTGAGCAGCAGGTTTTACGGGAACAGCTAAATCAAGTGCCACTGTTTATACGGCCGCACAGTTTTTTTCAAACGAACCCTGTTGTGGCTGCTCGGTTATATCAAACAGCGCGTGAGTGGGTTAAAAAGCTTAATATCACTAGCTTATGGGATCTTTTCTGCGGTGTTGGCGGATTTGGCTTACATTGTGCGGAAAAGCAAACTCAGTTAACGGGAATTGAAATTAGTGCTCCTGCGATCGCTTGTGCCAAGCAATCAGCGCAAGAGCTTGGACTACAACATGTTGAGTTTCAAGCATTAGATTCAACGAAGTTTGCAACGGCTAAAGGAAATATTCCTCAATTGGTATTAGTCAATCCACCTAGGAGAGGCATAGGTAAAGAGTTATGTGAATATCTTTCGACTATGCGGCCTAACTATATTTTATATTCAAGCTGTAATGCTCAGACCATGGCAAAAGATATTGAGCAATTGGAAGGCTATGCTGTGAGTAAGGTGCAGTTGTTTGATATGTTCCCACATACTGCGCACTACGAAGTGATTGCATTATTAGTCAAAAACTAAACAACTTACCTAGCGAATTATTTAGAACATTTTTATTAATCGAATAGTGTGATAATTAAAGCAGCTTATTAAAAGATAAGCTGCCGGATAATGTTAATTAGAAATGATAGGTGACACCCAATAAAATATCATTAGACTGAGCTTTAATTTTGGATTTAAAGGTGCAGCCATCTTCGATAGCGGTAACTCAAATCCATTGACAGATTGTCATTAACGGCATATTGAACCTCTAAACCTAAGCGCCAAGCAAAATTGTTTTTCGTTTTAGATTTAGACAATGAACATCATCCGTTAATCTCCCTTCGGGATCCCATTCTCTATATTGATAGCTGGAATTATATTTAAGGTTGGTCAAGCCGATACCTGCACGAATATACGGGGTAATTTTCGCTATTTACCTGTTGATTGCTATCAACAACAATCAAGCAGGAACACAACGTGGTTTGTGGAGAACGTCATCAAGTACCATCGTATGGTGGAAAATTATGTCTCAATCTTACTTGATTGTGGTTTTACCCTTGAAGGGTTGAAAGAGCCTAAACCGCTTGCTAGTGCGCTAAAAGAGCGCCCTGATCTTGAACGCTATACCCGTTATGCACCATTTTTAGTATTAAAAGCGGTAAAACGCTAGCCCTGATGGTGAATCAAACAGACTGCTGATAACACGAAGAGGGAAAAACTAGGGTTTTATCCCTGTTTATCAGCAAGCCTCAAGGGCTTATTTTCATAAGCCCTTTTATGACTGTGATAGGTTAAATTCAAAGATAAAACGGGTTAGTTCCTTTGCTCAAATGCAAGAGCGTGACGTTCAATAAATCGCATGATGATCGTCAAAATTGCGTTAACAACGAGGTAGATGATCCCCGCAGCCACAAATGCCATTACATCCCAACTTTGACCAAATACTTGGCTACTGTAACCCATAATATCCATCATCGTGATCGTACTGGCGAGTGAGGTACTTTTAAAGATTAATACCACTTCGTTCGAATAAGATGATAAAGAGCGCTTAAACGCATAGGGAAGAATAATCCGCATGGTCTGGGCTTTAGACATACCTAATGCTTGGCATGATTGCCATTGCCCAGATGGAATTGCTTTTACGGCACCATGAAAGAGTAATGTTGAGTAAGCAGCACTATTGAGGGCTAATGCAATCATCGCACATACCCAAGGCGTTGAAATAAACTCCCACAGTACAGGATAGTTTTGTAATGATTTAAATTGACTAGGGCCATTATAAATCAGGAAGAACTGCACCAATAATGGTGTGCCGGTAAATAGGGTAATATAGACTTTGACGGCTTGCGAAATAATTGGCGTTTTTAATGACAAAATGAGCGTAAATAATACGGCCAATATAAATGCCACAAATAATGCGCTGAAGGTTAACGATAAGCTCGTTGGTAAGCCAGGTAAAATATCGAGAATTAAATCAATCATTGCGATTCACCTCTTTCAAAGCGAGTTGTACGCAATTCAATTCGTTTCAAAATAACTTGGCTTAATAAAGTAATCGCAAGATAGATAAGCCCTACAATAGCGTACCATGTAAAAGGTTCATGGGTACGGTTAACAATGGTCTTAGTCTGTAACATAAGATCATTAACACTGATTAAAGAAACCAGTGCGGTATCTTTGAGTAATACCAGCCATTGGTTGCCCAAGCCGGGCAGCGCATGACGCCACATTTGTGGCATGATAAAACGAAAGAATATGGTTCGTTTGGTTAATCCAAGCGCTAAACCTGCTTCCCACTGCCCATAAGGCACCGCTTTTAAGGCACCGCGTAGGGTTTGTGATGCGTAGGACGCATAGAGAAGGGCTAATGCAACCACACCGCAAGCGAAGGGGGTAAAGTCAAACTCACCGCTGTCTGCAAAGAAAATGCTCGGATCAATCTGTAAGGTGGTTTGCCAGAAACCCAGATTGATCTCTATCCCATCACCTAAAATATTAATCAGTTGCAGTGTGCCGAAATAGACAAATAACACAACCAGCAGTTCAGGTAGACCGCGGATCAAGGTGACCCAGCACGTTCCTAAAAAAGCGATAGGTTTAAAACGCACGGACTCCCATGCCGTAAATAACATGGCGAGGATCAGGCCCAATATGAGAGCAGAAACAGCAAGGCCGACGGTGATACCGGCGGCACTTGTTAGAAAAAGAAAATTGTTCATTAACAGTATCGATTATTGTTCAAACCATTTTTTATAGATAACGTCATAAGTTCCATCAGCTTTTACTTCTGCCAATGCCTTATTCATTTTATCTAACAACTCTTTATTACCTTTACGAACCGCGATACCTAAGCCGATACCAAAGTACTGTGGATCAGTGACTTTTTCACCAACAGGCGCTAAGTTTTCGTTGCCTTTGGCTTTTAGCCATTCGTCAGCAACAGCAGTATCACCGAACACAGCATCAATACGACCATTTTGCAGATCAAGGATAGCTGATTGGTAGTTATCATAAGGAACGGTCGTCATATCCTTATGCTGTTCCATGATATATTTTTGGTGAGTTGTGCCATTTTGAACGCCAATTTTTTTCCCTTTTAACTGATCAACAGAAGAGACTTTCTCTTTAATGGCAATAAACTCAGCCGAATTAGGGTAATAAGTGTCAGTGAAGTCCACTTGTTTTTGGCGATCAGGCGTAATATCAATACCTGCCATCAATGCTTCAAAACGACGGAATTTCAAACTTGGGATCAAGCTATCGAAAGATTGATGGGTGAATGTGCAAGTTGCATTCATTTTTTCACACATCGCATTGGCAAGGTCGACGTCAAAACCCACGATTTGGTTGTTTTTGTCAAACATTTCAAATGGGGCATAAGTCGCTTCTGTTGCAAAACGGATGGTCTCTTTTTCCGCCGCAGTTGCAGATAGGGTTACAGCGCCAAGTAGTGCAGCTAATATAATTTTTTTCATTGCTTAATCCTATATCTATTAGTGTGACAGATAATTTGCAAATGCTTCAGTTTGAGGTGCTGTGAAATGGCTGGCATCCCCTTGTTCAACAATATGACCGTTTTCCATATACACCACACGGCTAGCGGCTTTACGGGCAATCTCAACTTCATGAGTCACGATTACCTGTGTAATTCCTGTTGCAGACAACTCGCGAATGATATCGACGACTTGTGCTGTAATCTCGGGGTCAAGGGCTGCCGTTGGTTCATCAAATAGCAGAACTTGTGGTTCCATCATCAATGCACGAGCAATGGCAACACGTTGCTGTTGGCCGCCAGATAAATGCAAAGGGAAACGCGTTGCAAATTGTGTTAATCGCAAACGTTCTAATAATTTTTCCGCTTTTGCTTTTGCTTCTTGACGTGACAGCTTTAAAACTCGGCACGGCGCTTCAATTAAATTATCCATGACGGTGAGATGAGGCCATAGATTGTATTGTTGAAAAACCATTCCGACATTTTGACGTAATGCACGGATAGCTTTGGCATCAGGGGTTGAGGCAAAATCAAAATTTTGACCTGCAATGTTAAGTACACCTGAACGTGGCATCTCCAACAAATTCAGTACACGTAGCAAAGAGCTTTTGCCTGCACCGCTAGGCCCGAGTAATACCATGGTTTCTCCGGCAGGGCACTCTAAGTTGATATCAAAGAGCGCCTGATGAGAGCCGTAAAAACAGTTTATATTTTTTAATTGAATGCTCATGCTTACCAATAATACCTTGTTTAACTGACACAGATATTAATCCTGTAAGCATATTTATGCAATAATATATGCATAAAAATTTGTTTTTTTGTTATTGAGCAATCATCATTTTGGCGGCTGTTGCCCAGTTGATGACTTGCCTGCAAGTTGTTTATCCCGCTCAAACGCCAATTCACTAATACGTTTAGCCATGCCTTTAAAAATAAATAGATGGGCAGGCATCATGGCAAACCAATAGAGCAACCCACTAAATCCTGCGGGGTGCCACCATGCACGTACATCAATTGAACGGCGGCTACCGCTATCGTGAATGGTGAAAGTCAGGCGGCCTAGCCCAGGCGCTTTCATCCCAAAGAGCAGGCTAAGCTGTTTATTAGGCTCCAGATTAATGACGCGCCAACCATCAATTTCATCACCTAATTGCAGCTCTTCACGAGCGGGGCGACCATATTTCACTTTGTTTAACATCATGTCATCCATAATGGCACGGGTTTTCCAAAGTGCGTTGGCATAAAAATAGCCGTTTTTACCCCCGATTTGCTGCACAACATGCCATAGCGACTCTGTACTTGCCGAAGTGCCGAGTGTGGCACCGGCCTGTTTAGGGTAAAAACCATAACCCGGTCGCCAGCGTTTTTTGACTTCAGGATCATAACCCCAATCTGCATTGTCGATAGCATCGGCTTCTTGAGCTAAGGTGGTTTTGACCGCCTCATCAAATGAAACCAACGTTTGTGGGATCAGTTCGCGTAAGGCTTTATCGTCGGCAGGCAGGTCATGCTGCAATCCTTGGATCAACTCTTTAGCAATTGCCGGAGGAACTGAGGTGATCAAACTGATGAAGTGGACGGAGATCATGCTAATAGGAATAGGGATAGGGATCAGCAATCTACGCTTACCGCTGATTTTTATAAAGCGCTTGAATAGCTCTTGGTAGCTCATGTACTCAGGGCCACCCGCATCGTAAATTTTACTTTCAGTCACGGGGCGTTTTGCTAATTCAGTTAAGTAATGCAGTATGTTACTCAGCGCAATAGGTGAAGACTTTGAACGTACCCAACGCGGTGGGGTTAAGATAGCGAGGTTGTAAACCATATCACGCATGATCTCAAAAGCCGCCGATCCTGAGCCAACGATGATTGCTGAGCGGATCTCTGTGACTGGCACCTGACTCTCACGTAAGATCTCCCCTGTTAATCGACGAGAGATCAAATGTTGAGAATAGCTGTGACCATGTTGTAGTGAACTGAGATAAATAACATGCTTAACATTCGATTGATCAAGCGCTTGCTGAACATGGCGGGCCGCCGTGCGCTCACGTTCAATCAGGTTGGCATGATCAGCCATGCTATGAACGAGGAAATAGACAATATCGATCTCCTTCATCACGTCTTTGAGTGTTTCAGGGTCTTGCAGATCAACATAAACACATTGTGTATCTTGCCAGCCTTGTGAGAGCATCCAATCCACCCGCCTAGCAGCGGCTGTCACTTGATAGCCTTGCTTAATTAATTCGGGGATTAAATTTTGCCCAATATAGCCACTGGCGCCCAATACTAAAACACGTTGCTTTTCGTTCATCTTGGTTTCCTGTTTCACTCTCATCTGTCGCTATTGTGACTGAAATTCTACTTATGTAAAGTGCTGTTAATTATAGTCATTTTAGGACTTGCCACTTATCTATCATGTTATAAATAAGTGGCAATCTGTGAGTGAAATATAGCTAAGTGAAAAATGCCATTAAGATCGGGGTAACGAGGCTGAGCACGAAACCATGCACAATAGCGGCCGGTACGATAGAGACGCCACCACTTCGCTGGAGGACTGGGAGGGTAAAATCCATTGATGTTGAGCCGCAAATACCTAATGCGGTTGAGCGGTAGCGGTTAATAATTAAAGGGATCAACATAATCGCAGCGAGTTCACGAGCGAGGTCATTAAAGAACGCGGCGCTCCCCATGACAGGGCCATAGGCATCGGTTAATACAATCCCTGTTAATGAGTACCAGCCAAACCCAGAGGCCAATGCTAGCCCCATTTTTACGGGTAAACCTAATAATAATGCGGCAATTGCGCCACCAGCTAGCGCGCTGATTGCCATCACAAAGGCGATTGTGGTTCCTCGGCGGTTAACTAAGATTTGTTTAATACTCATGCCACTATTGCGAAGTTGCAGGCCGACAAGAAGCAGTAACATCATTAACGCAATTTGGCTGCCTTTATCGGCATAGTGCAGGAAATCAAATCCAGTTAAGCCAACTAAGAAACCAATCAATAGCACACCACACAGTTGCAATGATTCAAATACCATTTTTAAACGTGATGGAGGCTTTTCTTGTTTATGCTTAGGGATTTTCCAAGGATCTAACTTATCTAATAGCAGTAGTGAGATAAGGTTAAGTGAAAATATACAACCAAAGAATGTGAGTGCGTAGATTAAAATTGAAAATAGGTGAACACTTAAGTTTTCAAGTAAAGCGAGTGTAATCCCCATTAAAAAGAGAATGATATAAACCATTGAATTTAACGCTCGATGTATAATATCTAAAATCTTTTTATTTTTTATAGGGATAAGATAACCTAGCGTTAACGGTAGTAAAATAATGAGTAGTCCTGAATACATTTTGCATCCTTATAATTATCCCATTAACAAGGGGTTATATATTAATTATTATATTTGATATTAATTTCATTTATTTGCTGTTTTATCAGTCTGGCAGATGGTTCTAAGATAGCGTCTTTTTCTCCAGTTATGGCTAAAAAATAGGATAAAAAGACTAAAAAATAAAGTTTAACTATTTTATAACACTATAAATGGAGGCTCAACTTAGAACCTATCCCAAAAGGAATTGTCAGATAATACATAATGATAATTTATGAGGGCAACGTATGGTAGGTAATAAGTGGCAAATCAGTGATGAACTCTGGGAGAAAATGGCTCCTCTCATCCCGGAGCATAGAACTCAACACCCGCTGGGTACGCACCGCAAGCGGGTTGATAATCGCGCTGCAATGAACGCCATTTTCTTCGTACTCAGGACGGGTTGCCAGTGGAATGCGCTAAATGCCACCGGTATATGCTCGTCAAGCTCTGCTCATCGCCGATTTCAGGAGTGGCGGGATGCTGGCGTATTTGAACGCTTCTGGCAAAACGGGTTGCTTGCTTGCGAACAGTTGGACGCTATTGACTGGTCGTGGCTGTCGATGGATGGTTGTATGACCAAATCACCGCTGGCAGGCTCAAAAAAACAGGCAAGAACCCAACAGACCGAGGGAAACGGGGCGTAAAGCGCAGTCTGATGACTGACGGGAACGGGCTTCCGCTTGCACTGGTTGTCGCTGGAGCAAATACGCACGACATAAAGCTGGTTGCGGATACGCTCGATGCCCTCCAGACGGGCAGACCGGGCAAGAGGCTCCGGTTGTGCATGGACAAAGGGTATGAAGCGGAATGGTTGGGAGCGTATCTGAAAAGTCGTCGCTATGAACCTCATATCCAGTCACGGAAGGATGAATCAGAAGCCATCAAAAACACGGATTTTAAGGCCCACCGCTGGGTTGTAGAGAGAACACACAGTTGGATGAATCGCTACCGTCGTGTCCTGACTCGTTGGGAGAAGAAGGTCGAGAATTATGAGGCAATGCTGCATCTTGCCTGTGCCATCATTGTCTGGAATAAAATCCTATTGGGATAGGTTCTTAGTCAGCTCTATTGTTATCTGCCGTTGATACGTCGTCAAGTGGCTTTACGGACGAGCCAGCCGCGTCTGTTGCCGAAATACAACTTTAGTTATTGAGTGTAAAAATATATTTAATTTTCGAGCTGTCTTATAGTCATACCAGCAGTTAAGAGGTAAGCTCTAAAAATAGATTAATAGCAAGGAGAGGGTGTATGTATCTGGAACGAGTGGAAATCTACGGTTTTAGAGGGATTAACCGGCTCTCATTAGCTTTAAATAATAATACGGTGTTAATTGGTGAAAACTCATGGGGAAAGTCGAGCCTTTTGGATGCACTGACGATTTTACTTTCGCCTGAACAAGAAAATTACCAATTTAATAAGCATGATTTTCATCATCCAACAGGGGATGATGCCTCTCGATTTCGCTCATTGCAGATAGTGTTGAAATTTTGTGAAAACCGCCCAGGCCGACATCGTTCATTTCGCTTTCGTAATCTTACCTCCGTTTGGGTCGATAACGGTGATGATCTTAAGCATATCTTTTACCGCGTTAGTGCTGAATTAAAAGAAGACGGCAGCATTAGCGTTGACCGCAGTTTCCTCAATGCAGGGGGAAATAAGTTGTCATTGGATAATGTCGGTAAATATATCAAAGAAATTATTCGCTTATATCCAGTGATCCGTTTGCGTGATGCTCGTTTTTTGCGCACATTAAATACTGAGACGATTGTTGCGGGTGAAAAAGAGGTACGCGATATTTTTAACTCGCGAATGGAAGAGCTGACTCGTGCATTAATCAATAATCCGCAACGCTTGAGCGACGAGGAGTTGGTTGAAGGGGTGGATGCGATGCAGCAACTGCTCAGTCATTATTTTGCGGGGCAAAGTAACCATCTGTTTCAAGAGCATAAAGCAGCAATTAAGTTTGAACCACGCAAAAGAGGCTGGCATGCTTTAGATAATATTAGCCGTATTATTGCAAAACCAAATCAGCGTAATATCCGTTTAATTATCTTAGGCATGTTTTCTTCTTTATTGCAGTCAAAAGGCAATATCCAACTCGATAAATATGCACGCCCTTTGGTTATTGTAGAAGACCCCGAAACACGCCTGCATCCAATTATGTTGTCGATTGCTTGGGGCCTACTCAATCTCTTTTCTTTACAACGCTTGACCACAACGAACTCTGGGGAGCTTCTGTCGCAAGTGCCGATTGAAAATCTTTGCCGCTTGGTGCGCGATTCCGGCAAAGTTTCGGCTTATCGCTTAGGTGAGAATGAGCTATCTGCGGAGGAAATTCGGAAAATCTCCTTTCACATCCGCTTTAACCGGCCATCAGCGATGTTTGCGCGTTGTTGGTTATTGGTTGAAGGCGAGACTGAAATTTGGTTAATGAATGAGTTAGCGCGGCAGTGTAACTATTACTTTGAAACAGAAGGCATCAAAGTGATTGAGTTTGCACAAAGCGGTCTTAAGCCTTTGTTAAAGTTTGCCAGCAAAATGGGTATAGAATGGCATACACTTGTTGATGGCGATGAGGCTGGTAAGAAGTATGCCGCCACCGCGCTGAGTTACGCTGAAAAAATGCATGACACGGAACGAGACCGATTAACTCGATTGCCGGCACCGGATATGGAGCATTTTTTATATCGCGAAGGATTTAAACATCTTTATCATGAGATATCAGGGATACCGGATAACGCGAAAGTTTCGACTCGACGTGTGATTATTAAAGCAATTTCCAAAACATCCAAACCTGATCTTGCTATCGCTATTGTCAATCGAGCAGCAGAATTAGGGCCAGATTCTATCCCATCACAACTCAAAAATATGTTTTCTCGGGTAGCGTGGTTAGCAAGAGGTAAAGCTTACTAAATTATTCACGAATGCTCGGCTAAATAGGTAAATTTTATGAGGGGGCGTAGCCCTCTCTTTATTGGTATAGGTATAGATTGAATGAGAGCAAATTCACGTAAGAAGTGGCTGGTTTCTTTACTGGTTATTTTAATTGCGATTGGTATCGCATTCTTTTTTTTCACGGAAGATAAAAAAGAGGCTTTTCAAACAGTCGCAGTGGCCCGAGGTGATCTCAATAAACAAGTTCAAGCAACAGGTAAACTGGATGCTGTGCGCAAAGTTGATGTCGGTGCGCAGGTCAGTGGGCAGCTACAAACTCTGTATGTTCAAGAGGGAGATAAAGTCAAAAAAGGTGATTTGCTGGCGGTCATTGATCCACAAAAAGCACAAAACGACGTGACAGAATCTCAAGAAACGATCCATGAGCTGGAATCACATTTGGCGTTAGCGAAAGCAGAGTTACGCTTAGCTGAAGTGACTTATCAACGCCAATTGAGTTTATCTAAGCTCCAAGCCGTCTCAAAACAAGATTTAGATAAAGCGCAAACGGATGTCGCTGTGAAAAAGGCGCAGGTGGCAACATATCAGGCGCAAATTAAGCGCAACCAAGCGACCTTAGATACGGCAAAAACAAACTTGAAATATACGCAAATTACCGCGCCAATGGATGGTATTGTCACGTTTATCAAAACATTACAAGGTCAAACAGTGATAGCGGCTCAGGAAGCGCCAACCATTCTGACATTAGCTGATTTGAATACAATGTTAGTTAAAGCTGAAGTGTCAGAGGCGGATGTTATTCATCTTAAACCGGGTCAGGCAGCGTCATTTACTGTATTGGGCGCGCCAGATAAACGCTTCTCAGGGGTATTGAAAGATATTTTACCGACTCCTGAAAAAATCAACGATGCTATTTTTTATTATGCACGTTTTGAAGTGCCCAACCCCCAGCATTTACTGAAATTACAAATGACGGCACAGGTCAATATTGATCTTGAATCGCATAAAAATGTATTACTTTTACCGCTCTCTGCTTTAGGGGATGAAGTTTCCCCGCAAATTTATGAGGTAGAAGTGTTGCAGGGAGAACAGGCAGAAAAACGGCAAATAAAAATCGGTAGCCGTAATGATGTATATGTTGAAGTCACTGATGGACTAAAAGAAGGCGAACAGGTGATCACCGGCCGTAACGCGGAGAGTTAATATGTCAGCCTTATTAGAACTTAGAGGGATCACGCGACGTTATCCTGCTGGTGAAACAGAAATTACGGTATTGAAAAATATTTCATTAACTGTTGATGCTGGGGAAATGGTGGCCATTATTGGTGCATCTGGCTCGGGGAAATCAACTTTAATGAATATCATCGGCTGTTTGGATAAACCTAGCTCAGGGGAATACTTTGTTGCTCAGCAAAATATTTCCCAGCTTGATAACGATCAGCTAGCTGAGTTACGCCGTGAACACTTTGGCTTTATTTTCCAGCGCTACCATCTACTTAGCCATTTAACGGCTGAACAAAATGTTGAAGTTCCCGCCATTTACGCGGGGGCAGGTAAGACTCAACGCCGTAAAAAAGCCATTGAATTATTAGCGAAACTCGGGCTTGGCGAACGAACAGAATACCGACCAAGTCAGTTATCGGGAGGGCAACAACAGCGGGTAAGTATCGCGCGTGCGTTGATGAATGGTGGTCAAGTTATCCTTGCTGATGAGCCAACTGGTGCCCTTGATAGCCACTCTGGTGAAGAGGTAATGAAAATCCTCAAAGAATTATGTGCGCAGGGGCACACCGTTATTATTGTTACCCATGACCCCAAAGTCGCTCAGCAGGCTGAACGCATTATTGAAATTAAAGATGGCGAAATTATTAGTGACTCAGGCTCTGCTAAAGCTCCAAACGTACCTTCATTGGAGAAAACATCACCTAGGAAAATGTCGTTAGGGCAAATCTATGGACGGTTTAGCGAAGCACTGTTAATGGCTTGGCGCGCCATGGTGGTTAATAAAATGCGTACACTACTCACCATGTTAGGCATTATCATCGGTATTGCGTCAGTCGTCTCTATTATGGTGATCGGTGATGCCGCTCAAAGCATGGTTCTCAATGATATAAAATCAATCGGCACGAATACCATTTCGGTTTACCCTGGGGAGGATTTTGGTAGTGATGATGCAGAGAATCGGCAATCTTTAAAGCCATCCGATGTTGACGCCATTGCCAAGCAACCTTATGTGCAAGCCGTATCGGGGGAGTTATCTAAATCAACTCGATTGCGTAAGGGGAATTTAGATGCTTCAGCCCAGTTATTAGGGGTTGGGCGTGATTATTTTCAGGTCTACGCTGAAAAGTTTTCCGAAGGGATGAACTTTACTGCAGACATGGTAGAGCGTAGGGCGCAAGTGGTTGTGATTGATGCGAACACAAAACGTCGCTTTTTTCCTAACCAAAAGCAAGTGGTAGGGGAAACCATCTTGATTGGGAATATGCCAGCTACCGTGATTGGTGTTCTCGCGGAGCAAAAATCAATTTTTGGTTCAAGTAATTCGCTGTCAGTGTGGCTGCCGGATACGACGGTAAATAGCAAAATCTTAAATCGACCTTACTTGGATAGTATTGTCGTAAGGGTTAAAGAGGGGGTTGATGCCAAAACAGCGGAGCAACAGATCACCCGCTTATTGACATTGCGACACGGTAAGAAGGACGTTTTTACTTACAATATTGATACACTTGTGAAAACAGCGGAGAAAACCACTCGTACCATGCAACTGTTTCTAACCTTGGTCGCTGTTATTTCGCTGGTGGTTGGTGGTATAGGCGTGATGAACATCATGTTAGTTTCCGTTACTGAGAGGACCCGAGAAATTGGTATCCGTATGGCGGTTGGTGCGCGCACAAGTGATGTGATGCAGCAATTTTTGATTGAAGCGGTACTGGTCTGCTTGATTGGTGGGTTAATGGGGATTGGGCTTTCCTATGGCATTAGTGTCATGGCACAAATGGCGTTGCCCGGCTGGACTTTCGTTTTTCAACCTATGGCGCTGATCAGTGCATTTATCTGTTCGACAGCAATTGGTATCATTTTTGGATTCTTACCCGCGCGAAGTGCAGCAAGATTAAACCCTATTGATGCATTAGCAAGAGAGTAGTAAGAGATCTATCTGTATTTTTTCAAGTACCTCTGTAATGGTCTGAGGTACTTCAACATCCTTATTTTTATATCAATTTATCTCCCCAGCCTTTAGTTTTCCCGTTATAGTTATATCTACATACACAAAAAGCTATGTAAAAAGTTAAATTCTACTTGCGATTTGGTATCGAACATGGATATCATTTGTCTCGTAGAATAAATGAAACCTAGTTCCATAAAATGGAACAAATAAAATAAAGCCAATAAACTTAATAGCAAAGATCCACACAGCAGGAATACTAAATGGCGAATAAAACAGGTGAAGATTATTCTCTGGCTCGGGTGCCCTTCAGTGCTCGCAGGCCATTCTACGAAGTTCTTATAATCCGAATTGGCTCACTAGCCTGTGTATCTCAGGTGATGTTAGGTGCAGCATTGGGTTATGGACTGACGTTTTGGCAAGCGTTTTGGGCCACAATGTTAGGTTCAGTGATTTTACAAGTTGTTAGCTGGGCTTTAGGTGCAGCTGCGTGCCGTGAAGGAATGTCAATCAGTCTACTATCAAGGTGGTCTGGATTTGGTAAGTTAGGCTCTGCTTTAATCGGTGGCGCAATTGCGATTTCACTGATGGGCTGGTTTGGCGTACAAAATGGCTTCTTTGCGGATGGAATGTATAAAGCGACGAATGTGCTAACACCAGGGACTTGGTCGCTTATTACAGGTATCGCGGTGACGATTATTACGGTATATGGGTATCGCTTTTTATCTATTACCGCAAATATATCAACGCCGCTATTTTTACTCGCATTAGCTTGGGCAACCTATAGCTTGCTTTCTGGGCAAGATATCGGAGCGCTTATTAATCGCACTGAACCTGCGGGGGCTTTTATGACTCTACCAGCAGCCATTACGATGGTTGCTGGTGGGTTTATTATTTCAGCTATCACAACGCCCGATATTAGTCGTTTCATGAAAAGCCCGAAAGAGGTTTTTTGGATGACCCTTATCGGGACTTTTTTTGGTGAGCTGTTAGTCAATATGATTTCAGTGTTGATGGCACTTGCCCTGCGTACCAATGAAGTCTTTGACCTAATGTTGACGTTAACTGGGTTGGTTGGAGCATCGATCGTTATCTTCTCCACTATCAAAATGAATGATATTAACCTCTACTCTTCATCACTAGGTTTATCGACTTTATTGAATGCCATCTTCAAAAAACGGTTTGACCGTCGTTATCTAACGTGGGTTATCGGCATTTTGGGTACGATCGCCTCGATGCTCGGTATTTTAGATAATTTTGTGGGTTTTCTGATTTATTTAGGTATAGCAATCCCACCTGTGGCGGGGATCATGGTGGTTGATTATTATTTATTAAAGCGTGATCGGCGTGAGTTAGATACAACCAGAGCAGCGGGTGAACTTCCAACTCTGTGTGAGGCAGTTAATCCCATTACGTTGGTTGTTTGGGCTATTGCTGTTGTTGTCGGTTGGCTAAGCTCGGCATTAGGCCCTTGGGATACTGATTTTGGTGTGCCAGCGCTTAACTCTTTGCTAGTTAGCGGAGTCCTTTATTGGATGATGATGATGCTGCTGCAAGCTCGAATAAAAGGTGTCGATACGCTGCAATTTCGTAAAGTTAACCATTTAGATTAAGGATGAGAGCAATGGATCATAGCAGCGTTAAAGTTGCTCTTGCGCAATTTAACTCTTTACTTGGTCAAAAGCAGCATAATTTAGAGCGGATGGCCGCATTCTGCCATCAAGCTGCGGAGCAAGGTGCCAAATTAATCTGTTTTCCTGAACTGGCTACAACAGGCTATCGAGGCGATTTGCTTGCGACCCAACTATGGGATCTCAGCGATGATGAAGGCAGCGAAACTTATCGCTTGTTTAGCGCACTAGCGACGCAATTGGATCTCACTATTGTTAGTGGCTTTGCTGAGCGAGGAAGCTACTTAGGCGAGGTTTATAACGCTGTTGGGGTGTGGAATCCAGGTTGTGAAGGTGTCAGCGGGGTCTACCGTAAGGTCCACGCATTTGGCATTGAAAAACAATGGTTTAGCAGTGGTAATAGCTATCCGGTATTTGATACTCCATTCGGTAAGATTGGTGTGATGATCTGTTACGACATGGGGTTTCCTGAGGTGGCTCGTATCTTAACCTTAAATGGCGCTGAATTGCTGCTCGTGCCTTCTGCATGGCGTATTCAAGATAAGGATATGTGGGATATCAATACCGCGTGCCGCGCTTTGGAGAATGGTAGCCACTTATTAGCAGTTAACCGTTGGGGGAATGAGGAAGATCTTCATTTATTTGGCGGTAGTAAGATTGTAGGGCCTCGTGGGCAAGTGTTAAGTGAAGCCAGTTGTGATGGTGAAACGTTGCTCATTGGTGAGGTTGATTTTCGAGTTCAGGCTCATACGCGTTTGAACATTCCTTATTTAAGAGATAGAAAACCACAAAGCTATGAGGCGTTGGTGCAGAATTCTCAGGTTACAGGTGAGTTATGAGTATTCTCTCAAGTGTTGTCGATGTATATCGGTTGTTTCTTCGCTCCGGCGATGAACTGACGGTGACAACGTTAGTGAATGAATTGGGAATGCCAAAAAGCTCAGCATCACGTTTATTAAAACAGATGGCAGAGCATGGTTTGCTCGAAAAGAAAAATGATGCGCCCATTTATCGTCCGGGGCTGATCATTATGGAGTTAGCGCATCGCGCTCGGGGTATGAACCCGTTGATTGATATGGCTCTTGAATCACTCGATGAACTGACCAAAGAAACGGGGTTCACCACTTATGTCTCTTTAAGAGACAAAGATAAGGTAAGAGTCGTGCATGCACGTATTGGTAATAGCATGCTTCAAGTGATCACTCAGCCGGGAACAAAATTGCCTATAGCGGGAACTTCTACAGGTAAAGCGTTATTAGCTCGTTACTCTTTGAGTGAACGTGAAGTGATCATTTGCCAAGAGCCGCAAGAAAAGCAAGACAAGCTACGCCAAGAGTTAAATCAAATTGAGGAACGAGGCTGGGCATTTTCAATTAATGAGTCCGTTCCGGGGGTCGCCTCTGTCTCAAGTACCGTGTATGACCCTGCGCAAGGTACACTCTATGCCTTATGTTTGAGTTTACCTGCATCGCAAATTACCTCTGAATTATTGGCGCAATTAGCGACAAAAATATGTCATAAGGCATCCTATCTTGGCAGTATGGTAGGTGATCCTTATTGGTTAAAACGTAGTAGTGAATCATAAAATAAAAATATTATATTTATTGTGCGTGTATGCGCCTTCACCAGGAAATAGGCTAATTTTTGACGGTTATACACCAACCATTAAAGGAGAGTGGTGAGATCGAGAGAAATAAGCTGAAAAGTAGTACATAACAAGGGAAATATATGAGTTTAAAGCAGACCCTGTGTGCTTACGAGTTAATCGATAGCGCCGTTGTTAATGGGGATGATATTGTCGCTTTGTTTAAAAACTTTACTACCATTGAAGCATCATCAAAAACAGTGCGAGATGGAAAAGGGCAAAGTGATTTTGTGCGTATCGTGATCCCAGGTACTCATGGTAAACGCCAAGGTAACCATGCCCCAACATTGGGGATTATTGGGCGTTTAGGGGGTATCGGAGCGCGCCCATCTCGTATTGGGCTGGTTTCTGATGCTGATGGCGCTATTGCTGCCATTGCGACGGCATTAAAACTTGCCGAGATGAGAGAAAAGGGTGATGTCCTCATGGGGGATGTGATCATTACGACGCATATTTGCCCAACAGCGCCAACACGTCCTCATAGCCCCGTTGATTTTATGGACTCACCACTCAACGATGAGACGATGAATGAAAATGAGGCCATCCCAGAAGCGGATGCTATTTTATCTGTGGACACGACAAAGGGAAATAGGCTGATCAACCATAAAGGTTATGCCTTGTCACCAACGGTAAAAGATGGCTATATCTTGCCTGTTTCTGAGGACTTACTTCATTTGATGGAGTGGAGCAGTGGGCAGAATGCGGTGACGTTCCCGCTCGCGGTACAAGATATCACGCCTTACGGCAACGGATTACATCACATCAATAGTATTATGCAGCCAGCAGTCTCAACAACAGCCCCTGTTGTTGGTGTGGCTATTTGTACGCAGACAATTGTGCCGGGTTGTTCAACAGGCGCTAGTCATGAAGTGGATATTGCCGCATCGGTGAAGTTTATGATTGAAGTTGCGAAGGCATTTGGTAGCGGTAATTGCCAATTCTATGATGAAGAGCAATTCGCACTGCTTAAATCACTTTATGGTGATGTCTCTTTTTTACAAACCCACGGCCGTCCCCATTGATATCAAAAGATTGATATTAAAAAATAGACACAGTTAACGACCAATCATGCAAACCAGTTATTGCTAAATGAAAAGTAATTAACTGTGCTCTATTACACGGGGGTTATTCTTGAGGCGTTGCCTCTGCACTTGTATGATTCAACGTACTGCTTTCAATCGGAATGATGAGGTTGGCATGGTTCCCTTTTGGGCCAGTATTAATACTAAAATTGACTTTCTGACCAGCTTTTAATGTCCTGTAACCTTCCATTTGTATACAAGAATAATGAGCGAAAATATCTTCGCCCCCATTTTCTGGGCAGATGAAACCAAAGCCTTTGGCGTTGTTGAACCATTTAACTGTACCTGTCTCCATACATCGTCCTTCGTATTTACAAGTTGTGTTTGACATAAATGCATAACCACTATGCATCGACTAAGTATAATTACACATATTGACTGTCTGCAAATCATACTGTAGTGAATTGCCTTCGGACGTCAAGCGATCAATTTGCTGATTTTTGGCGAAGTGATAAAAATTTGATATGGCTAACGCTCTCCAGTTTATTAATTTTGAAGCAGATCACAAAATTTAGGCCATATGAGTTGCGTTAGGTTGCGTGTTACACTGTTATTAAGCGGAAACAGCAATTGATAAAACAAATGATTTTATTTATGTTTTATTGTTATCTTGATTAATAGAAATCATTGATAATAAAGGCTATGCTTAATAAATCTTAACTCCGAGCACGACAAGTAATGAGCGATTTTCTTGGTACATTTAAAACAGATGTTGTTTTTAAAGATGAAGTGGAGCAAGTTTTACAGCCCCCTTCGATGTATAAGGTTATATTAAATAACGATGATTACACTCCAATGGATTTTGTTGTTGAAGTGTTGTAAAAATACTTTTCTTTTGATGAAGAACGCGCTACACAGATAATGTTAGATGTCCATTTTCAGGGGAAAGGGGTTTGCGGTATCTTTACGGCAGAGGTTGCGGAAATAAAAGCGGCACAAGTTAACAGCTATGCGCGCGAACATGAGTACCCTTTGTTGTGCACAATAGAAAAAGTGTGAACTCGCTAATATCAATTTTGGGAGGTGCTTATGCTCAATCAAGAACTGGAGCTGAGTCTAAACGTCGCATTTGCAAAAGCGAAAGATAATCGACATGAATTTATGACAGTGGAGCACCTGTTGCTGGCATTATTGAGTAATGCGTCAGCACGTGAAGCATTGGATGCCTGTAAAGTTGACCTTGTTGTTCTGCGACAAGAGCTTGAGCACTTTATTGCGCAAACGACGCCACTGTTGCCTGAAAATGATAATCGCGATACTCAGCCAACATTAAGTTTTCAACGCGTTCTGCAACGTGCGGTCTTCCATGTTCAATCATCGGGTCGCAATGAAGTAAGTGGCGCTAATGTACTGGTCGCAATATTCAGTGAGCAGGAGTCACAGGCAGCTTATTTATTGCGTAAACATGATGTAAGCCGTTTAGATGTTGTCAATTTTATCTCCCACGGCACGATTAAAGGGGAAGCTTCGGCATCATCCGAGCAAGATACGCCAAACAGCAACGTCAATCATGAAGAACAGCCTGTTTCTGATGATCATATGGATAATTTCACAACCAATCTGAATCAACTGGCTAAACAAGGCAAAATTGACCCGCTGGTAGGGCGTCAGGCAGAGCTAGAGAGAACGATCCAAGTTCTTTGCCGCCGTCGCAAAAACAACCCATTGCTGGTGGGAGAATCTGGCGTTGGTAAAACAGCGATAGCGGAAGGGCTAGCATGGCGCATTGAGCAAGGGGATGTCCCCGAGGTCATGAACGGCTGCACTATCTATTCATTAGATATTGGTTCTTTATTAGCAGGCACTAAATACCGAGGTGATTTCGAAAAACGGTTTAAATCACTGCTAAAAATGCTGGAAAAAGACAGTAAAAGCATTCTATTTATCGATGAAATTCACACGATTATTGGGGCTGGTGCAGCGTCTGGTGGTCAAGTTGATGCGGCAAATTTAATTAAGCCATTGTTATCAGGTGGCCGTATCCGTGTTATTGGTTCAACGACTTATCAAGAGTTTAGTAATATTTTCGAAAAAGATAGGGCGTTGGCACGCCGCTTCCAGAAAATTGATATTGTAGAGCCAACAACCGAAGAAACGGTACGTATCATTAATGGATTAAAACCGAAATACGAATCACACCATGATGTTCGTTATACGGCAAAAGCCATTCAAGCCGCGGTTGATTTGTCGGTTAAATACATCACGGATAGGCATCTGCCAGACAAAGCGATTGATGTTATCGATGAAGCAGGCGCTCGGACACGTTTGGTTGCACCTAGCAAACGTCGGAAAACCATTGGTGTGCCTGAGATTGAATCTGTAGTTGCGCGTATCGCACGTATCCCAGAAAAAACCGTCTCTTCGAGCGATAAAGAGCGCTTAAAAACGTTAGATTCGCGCCTGAAAATGCTAGTGTTTGGGCAAGATGATGCGATCACCGCATTAACAGAAGCTATTAAAATGAGTCGAGCGGGGTTAGGCCAAGATCATAAACCGGTAGGCTCCTTCTTATTTGCAGGCCCTACTGGGGTAGGTAAAACGGAAGTCACAGTCCAACTCGCTAAGGCATTGGATATAAAATTATTGCGCTTTGATATGTCTGAATATATGGAACGGCATACCGTGAGCCGCTTAATTGGTGCACCTCCTGGGTATGTAGGGTTTGATCAAGGCGGGCTTTTGACGGATGCGGTGATTAAACATCCACATTCTGTTGTGCTGCTTGATGAAATTGAAAAGGCGCATCCCGATGTGTTTAATATCCTTCTACAAGTTATGGATCACGGCACACTGACAGACAATAATGGGCGCAAAGCCGATTTCCGTAATGTGATTGTTGTCATGACAACCAATGCAGGGGTTCAAGAAACACAGCGCCGCTCAATTGGCTTTGCAGAGCAAGACAACAGTACGGATGCGATGTCTGAAATTAAGAAAGTCTTCTCGCCTGAGTTCCGTAACCGTCTTGATGGCATTATTTGGTTTAATTCATTATCCATGGATATCATCATACAGGTGGTGGATAAATTCATTGTCGAGCTACAAGCGCAACTTGATGAGAAAGGTGTTTCGATTGAAGTTAGCCAAGAGGCTCGCCGCTGGTTGTGTGAAAAAGGCTATGATAAGGCGATGGGAGCCCGACCTATGGCACGTGTGATCCAGGATAACCTGAAAAAACCATTAGCAAATGAGCTACTGTTTGGTTCGTTAACTAATGGCGGCTCAGTACGTATCGGGCTTGATAATAAAAGTAACACACTGACATATAGCTTCAGTAGCGTGCACAAGGCCTCTCCGGAGGATGCGGTATTCTGACAACAAATAGACCACAGGTGTCTTGTGCACCTGTGGCTGTATCAGGCCTTGCCTGAAGAGATAGAATCAGCGGCTACGGAAAATGATACGGCCTTTGCTCAGGTCGTACGGAGTTAACTCTACAGTTACCTTGTCGCCTGTCAGGATGCGGATATAGTTTTTACGCATTTTTCCAGAAATATGGGCAGTCACAACGTGACCATTTTCCAGTTCAACACGAAACATTGTGTTTGGCAGGGTATCCAGTACTGTGCCCTGCATTTCAATATTGTCTTCTTTGGCCATCTAATCCTCTAAGTCTAATAACCATGATTTTTAACGGGCAAGATAATGCCCAAAAACCCTCACTAAGTAAAGAAATGTTGCATTTTAAAGCGATTTTTCTTGAACAGTATGGGCATAAAATAACGTAAAGCCAAAATTCGCTATTCGAATAATGGCGGTATTTCAATCGATTGCGGTAACCAGCAGGCGGGATCAATCGCTTTGTTACGCCACCGATAAAGAATATGTAAAAAATCCCGACGGGATATTTCTTTTGCGCCTAATGAGGCGGTATGGTGGTTAAGTACCTGACAATCAAAAAGCTGCCCATTATAGCGCAAAAAATGAAAATAAAATGTAATAAAAGCAAATTTGGAGGCATCATTCATCCGACTGAACATAGATTCCCCACAAAATAGGTGCCCCATGTTCACGCCATACAGGCCGCCAACCAGTTCTTCACCATACCACGCCTCAATAGAATGAGCGATCCCCTGCTCATGAAGTGCCTGATACCCCTCACGCACCTCAGGTAAAATCCATGTTCCTTCGTCACGTATCGCACAAGCTGCGATGACATCTTTGAAGGCATGGTTGACAGTGACGCGATACTTTTGCTTTCTCAATAACTTTTTCATCGAACGGCTAATGTGCAATTCGCCAACCATTAAAACCGCTCTAGGATCGGGTGACCACCATAATGGCATTTCGCCCGGGTTAAACCAAGGGAAAATGCCATCATAGTAGGCAGCCTTCAGCCGATCTGGCGCTAAATCGCCACCAATAGCTAACAGGCCATTAGGTTCCCGCATCGCTTCATGGACGGGCGGGAACAGATAGGAGTCATCATCGAGCTGGTACATGATGTGCCTCACAGGGCCTGCTGTTGTAAATGGCGCTGGCGAAACTGAAAATAGCGGCCTTTTAAATCTAAAAGCGCCTGATGTGAGCCTTGCTCAACAATTTCACCGTTATCCATCACGCAAATAGTATCCATTTGCTCGATACCTTGCATGCGATGGGTGATCACAATTAGTGCCTTATCGGCACATTTCTCTTTTAACAGGGCAAGGATCTGCTGCTCTGTTTGTGCATCAAGCCCTTCGGTTGGCTCATCCATTAAAATTAATGGCGTATTATGTAATAGCGCTCGAGCGATCCCTAAGCGGCGCTGCTCTCCACCCGATAATTGTCGACCACCTTCACCCATCCAAGCGTTAAGTTTTTGCTCATTTTCCAGCAAATTACCAAGACCAACTTGGTCTAACACCTCAATGAGCTGTTTGTCGGTTGCCTTATCGTTAGCGAGCAGTAGGTTATTACGCAAGGTATCACTAAAAATGTGTACCCGTTGTGGAACGACTGACATGAGCGAACGCAGTGCTTGTTCACTATAGTCACTAATATTTTGACCATTAATTTTGATCATACCACTATCAACATCCCATGCTCGAGTGAGTAATTGCAAAAGTGTTGATTTCCCACAACCTGTTTTACCTAATAAGGCGATGTGTTGCCCCGGTAGCAGTGAAAGCGAAACCTGTTTTAAAACTGCGAAAGGTTGCTCGGGGTAAGTAAATGAAATATTGTCGACAACAAGGCTTTCCAATTGGGGAAGGGATAAACCGTTGTCAGGGAATGTTACCTCTGGTTTGGCATCAATTAGCTGAGAAACACGTTCAGCAGAAGCAATCACTTGCCCCATATGCTGAAAAGCAACGGCGACAGGGCCTAAGGCTTCAAAAGCGGCCAGTGCACAGAAGACAAATAAAGCAATGAGTGCTCCTGGGTTAGTATTCCCCCCCACATGATCTGCCGCCATCCACAACAACAAAGTAGCAGTAAAACCAGAGGCAAATAGAATAATGGCTTGAGATACCCCTGTTAGATTGGCTTGCTGTTGTTGGCGCACTTGCCATTGGCTTTCAATATTTGCCAATGTTTGGCGAAAACGGGGAAGCGCTCCAAACAAAGTCAGTTCCGCTTGCCCTTGTAAAGCGGATGTCAGGACAGTGCGGTAATGGGCACGTAAGTAAGTCAGCTCTTGTCCGATGGGCTTACCTGCACGATAAAAGACAAACGGTAAGGTAAATAATAAAAACAGCATAATACAACCGAGTGTCCACGCTAGGCGAGGGTCAAGGAAGCTCAACCCAAAAATCAGGACAAAGATCACGACAAAAGCAGCAAAAATCGGCGATAAAACACGTAAATATAGGTGATCGAGGGTTTCGACATCCGCCACAAGGCGGTTAAGAATTTCCCCTTGGCGGAAGCGGCTGATCCCCCCCGGTGAGAGCGGTAATATTTTACTAAAGGCGAACACACGTAAATGGGCCAAAACTCGGAATGTGGCATCATGGCTAACCAGTCGTTCGGCGTAGCGACCTGCGGTCCGGAAAATAGCGGCACCGCGGACACCAGCAGCAGGCAGCATATAATTAAAATAATAAAGCCCCGGAAAACCTGCAATTGCCGCCCCAGCGAGGAACCACCCTGATAGAGTAAGTAGCCCAATACTGGCAAGTAAAGTCACGATGGCTAAGATCATGCCGAGCAGGATCAAAAACCAGTGTCGGCGATAGAGAGCCAAAAAAGGTAATAGAACTCGCATTATCAAAGCTCCTCACTACGGTGAGCCAACAAGCGGGCAAACGGCCCTTCCGATTGGCTCAATTGTGCATAATGACCACGCTGAATGATTTGACCATTTGCCATCACCCAAATTTGGTCGTAATTAACCGTTTCTTCGAGTAAGTGGGTGACCATAATTGTCGTTTGCTGTTGAGCTAGTTGATTAAGAGTATGCATGACCCGTTTTTCACTGTGCGCATCAAGGCTAGCAGCTGGTTCATCCAGTAATAAAATACGCGATGGCTTTAAGAGTGTACGCGCGACAGCAACACGTTGAGCTTGCCCAACGGATAGCCTGGCAGCATAGTCGCCAAGGCGTGTATTTAAGCCATCAGGTAGCATAGGGAGAAACTCGGAAACATAGGCATCATCAATGGCTTGTTGTATTTCAGCCTCTGAAGCAGTCGGTTTACCTAAGCAGATATTCTCGATAAGCGTTTGTTCTGGTAAATGAGGGTTTTGACCCACCCAGCCAATTAATGCACGCCATTTATCTGGGCAAAGCTCTTTTAGCTCATCCCCATTAATTTTAATCGAGCCTTTATAGGGAAGAAAACCTAACAAAAGATTGAGTAAAGAGCTTTTCCCAGCACCACTTTGCCCGACAACAGCGATACGCTGTTGTGGCTCGATAGTAAAATCGAGAGGACCGACAAGACGTTGACCGTCGTGGGAATAGATTTCTAACTTATTTGCTTCAATTTGAATGGGTTTATCTTGCGGTGTCTTATCCCCAGTTTCTGTTTTTTGTTCGCCATCGCTTTCTAACAATGTCACCAAACTTTCTGCTGCGCCTACCGCTTGAGCTTTGGCATGATAATAGGTGCCTAAATCACGTAGAGGTTGGAAAAACTCAGGCGATAAAATTAATGCCAGAAAACCGGCAAACATGGTGACTGGTAACCCATAGCTTCCAAAATTTAATTCGCCAAGATAGGAAAAACCGAAATAGACGGCTACGATAGCGATTGAAATTGAGGCGAAAAACTCAAGCACACCAGAGGAGAGGAAAGCCATTCTAAGGACTTCCATGGTTCTTGAGCGAAAGTCTTCGGTAGATTCACGAATTTGTTGCACTTCTGCTTTTTCACGGAAAAACAGTCGTAATGTATCTAAGCCGCGTAACCGGTCGAGAAAACTACCGCTGAGGCGACCTAAAGCAACAAAGTTACGTCGGTTAGCATCTGCGGCACCGAGTCCCACTAAGGCCATAAAAATGGGGATCAACGGGGCGGTTGCAAACAAGATTAAGGCGGCGGCCCAGTTAAATGGGAAGATGGCAATCAAGATCATAATAGGGATGATGCCAGCAAGATACATTTGTGGTAGATAGCGCGAATAGTACTCTTGCATATCTTCTATCTGCTCTAGAACGATAGTCGCCCAGCTACCGGCTGGTTTACCTTTTACCCATACAGGGCCTAGCGCTTGTAGCTTATTTAAGACCATGTTGCGTACTTCTTGGCGTACAACTTGACCACAACGAAAGCCCACTCGCTCTCTAATAACCGTTAGGAGTGCGCGTAGCACAAATACGGCAAGGAGTAGGATAAAAGGGGTCAGAAGTTGCTCTCGTGGAGTGTGTTCCATAATCAGAGCTTGCAATATTACCGCCAAGAACCACGCTTGTGCGATAATCAGCAGACCACTAACAACGCCTAATAGCATAGATATACGCAGCCAACGTTTTGCGGATGTACTATGCTGTTTCAACCAACGTACCAATTCAGTCTGTCTTGTTTTATCCATAATGATCAGTGTGCAGGTATAGTTTTATATTGAGAGTGTGCCGCTAGCTAAAATAAGCCAATGGATTAAAGCTTAACGGAGTTTTTACCTATCATAGCAGCTTATTCGCGATATGTTGCATAATAAAAGTGTGTTATTAAAATAGCACAGATGATTGTTATCAATATGTTTTATAAAGGTAAATGATAATTGTCATCCATGCAAAACTAAAATCAATAAGGTAGTTAAACCTGTTAGAGCGATGTCGGTGAGTTTACAAGATGTGTGGCATTTAGCATACAAGGGATAAGCTGTAGGTTCATAACAACGAATGGCTTTACATAAATGAGTAAAGCCATTTATCACGCATAAATATTATTGCTCTGGTACCACTTGTAGCCATTCTTTAGGCACTAATTTAAATTGACCATTTAATAATTTATCCCATGCGTTATCTCGCTGTGCCACCGAATCATAATGACTGATTTGGTGATCAATAAACTTCCAATCAGTTATTTGATATTGCCAAATAGTACAGGCTAAAGAATCACTCTTAGGGGAAGCACGGCATATGATAACCTCATTTTGCCCATCTTGATTGATATCTGCCATAAAACCTAGGCAATGAGGTGGATGATAATTATTGATGCAGCTCGATTCGCGTGTTTGGGACCACCAACTTTCCGGCAATTCGGCACTATTTTTTGCGATAATTATGGCCTCTTTGGGGGATTTACTCATTTTTTCATTACCAATATCGATATCTGTATAGAGTAGAGCGGTGTAATTGGGATTTAATTTGAGCTTTTCGATAGCTTGTTGGCCTTTGGGCCCGAGTTCTTTTAAGGCAAAAGCGAGCCGAGGGTTAACGTCAATTTTACCATTTTCGATACTGGCTAATATGCTGTTTGCGGTAATACGGTTAAAATCAGCAATCGGACTACTAATCATAAGGATGGCAGCCATTAGCCCTACAATCCCTACTTTGTTTATGGTACCTAAAGATTTTGCCCAAAGCGTTCTTCGGCGAATAATAGCAAAGCTGTAGGCGAAAATAATGACGGTGAAAAAGAGTGCGATGCTAAAGGCATAGAGGCGAGAGACACTCCAACTGTATTGGTTGACACGCACTAAAATGCCGTAAAGTGAAAAAAGTGAGAAAAAATTCAATAAAATGATACTAGACAGCGTTAAGGTGTTTAGCCATGTAAAACGTTGGTATTGGTGGTGTCCATTCCCATAGGTCAAATTAATTAAAATGATATTTAAAGCCAAGAACCACAGTATTGCGCTAGCCCCCACCTCTAATATCGATAGTTTCATCACAAATGAAAATAAAAAACCACCGACAAATATGGCAGCAATAAGATGGAGTATTATCAGGAAAAAGCGGGCGATATAATGGATAAATTGGCTAAAGCGAAACTCAAATATTGAGCGTAAAAAAACCAGCCCAATATTAAATCCTAAAGTGAAACCTGAATATAAAGTAAAATTGTTATCAATAAGCTGACTAAGAGTAGAGAGATTGACAATCGTAAATAAAAAACTGGCGAGATAAAGTAAAATAACCAGAAGCCCACCAATGACGGTGGCAATAATCATTAATAGCGTATTTTTAATATAAAAATCGAGTAAGTGGCTATAATCAATATGCCATCTACCCACTAACTGACGTGTCTGCAACCAAGGTAGCAAAAAGAAAAAAAGAACAATTAAGGTAGCAAAGGCAGTAAATTGAGGTTGACTGTAACTTAATTCTAAGTTCTTTGCATCCCATAGCGTGATCCAGACTGTTAATACAGCAATGATCAAGATATTAGTATAGAAAATAGCTGATTTGGCATTCGTAATTAAGTAACTGACAGCAGAAGGTACAAAAATTGCGACCATAAAAGGAAGATAGGTATATGGGGCGCTTAAATTATAGATGAACGAGAATGAAGAGTCCGTTGACAATACAATCAAGGTCGATTGGATAATAGCAAGTAGAGCGACAAAAAGGTAGGCATAGCGGCTGATAGCTTCTCGTTGTATTTGTTGACCCATAATATTTCCTAGCGCGAATTGTCAAAAATAATGTATCAATAATTTGATTATTGTAGATTGATGGAGGAAACTCCCCTATGAACTTACTCTGAAAAAAAAGGAACTTATCCTATAAAGAGGGGGCAAAAAAGGCACCTATTTGAGGTGCCTAAAATGATCAGGATGGATGTGGTTATACTATTTTTTATCCGCTAAACCATCTAAGTAGCGTTCTGCGTCTAGGGCAGCCATACAGCCTGTACCTGCTGATGTAATTGCTTGACGATAAATATGATCCATTACATCACCTGCGGCAAAGACTCCTGGGATAGAGGTTTGCGTTGCATTACCATGTGTACCGGATTGCACTTTGATATAGCCATTTTCTAAATCTAGCTGGCCATCAAAGATAGCGGTATTTGGGCTGTGACCAATCGCGATAAATGCCCCCATCACCTCTAATTCTTCAGTTTCATCGGTTTTGGTATTACGCAAACGGACGCCTGTCACGCCCATATCGTCACCGAGTACTTCATCAAGTGTACGGTCGGTATGCAGCGTAATATTGCCGTTCTTCACTTTATCCATTAGGCGATCAACTAGGATTTTTTCTGCGCGGAAGCTATCACGACGGTGAACCAAATGGACTTCTGAGGCAATGTTGGATAGATAAAGGGCTTCTTCAACCGCAGTATTACCTCCGCCGACAACAACCACTTTTTGATTACGATAGAAGAAGCCGTCACAAGTTGCACAAGCAGAAACGCCACGGCCTTTAAAGGCTTCTTCAGAAGGTAAGCCGATATAACGCGCCGATGCACCTGTCGCAATAATCAGGGCATCACAGGTATATTCGTTTTCATCGCCAAAAAGACGGAAAGGGCGCTGCTTAAGATCAACCTTATTAATATGATCTGAGATAATTTCTGTTTGGAATTTGGTCGCGTGTTCATACATGCGATCCATCAAACCTGGACCAGTCAAGCCTTCAGGGTCACCCGGCCAGTTCTCAACCTCAGTCGTAGTGGTTAACTGACCGCCTTTTTCCACGCCAGTAATCAGAGCTGGACTTAAGTTTGCGCGTGCAGCATAAACTGCCGCTGTGTATCCTGCTGGGCCAGAACCCAAAATGATTAGCTTGCGATGTATGGCTGTGCTCATGAATACCTCATTTTCAGTATAAAAATAGCGATAATGGGATTGTAGGAGAATTGGCAAGCTAAAAAAAGTGATTTAAATACTAAGTAAATTATAGCTGAGCTATTTTTGCGATAGATAATAGTGATTAAAGTGAAAATTTAGTATGGCAAGTATGCTTATGTCACGTGGTAGGATTTTTAGGAATATTCCTGAATCCGGACAGCGAAACGTTTAAATAGAAAAAAAATCGAAATCTTGTACTGATTTTTATTCATTTGCTTTGACAATCGGCTGTGCATTTGCGAAAACATCTATGTAAGAGTTAATTATCTAGTAGACCAATGCAAATGGTGTGTTTTTGTTCTTGCCGGAAAGTTAACTTTACAGCACTTATAACTTAACAAACAGGTGATCATTGTGAACAGGGGTTCTGTTCACGTCGATTTCAGCATTGCGCATAAAATTTGCTCCTGAACACGAATACCTAAATAAATAAAGTATGAGCGAGGATGGTGCTGTTTTATAGGTGTGGAAAATAACAATTAGAGAAAGAGAGATAAAGAGATGATTGATAATAAAAAGCGTCCAGGAAAAGACCTTGACCGTATTGATAGGAATATACTTAACGAATTACAGAAAGATGGGCGTATCTCAAACGTAGAACTGTCTAAGCGTGTTGGTTTGTCACCAACGCCATGTTTGGAGCGTGTGCGTCGTCTGGAAAGACAAGGGTTTATTTCTGGCTATACAGCACTTTTGAATCCTCACTACTTAGATGCTTCACTCTTGGTGTTCGTTGAAATTACACTAAACCGTGGCGCACCAGATGTGTTTGAGCAATTCAACACAGCGGTTCAAAAGCTTGAAGAGATCCAAGAATGTCACTTAGTTTCTGGTGATTTCGATTATCTGTTGAAAACGCGTGTGCCAGATATGTCCGCTTACCGTAAACTGCTTGGTGAGACTCTTCTACGTCTACCGGGTGTGAACGATACTCGTACGTACGTCGTTATGGAAGAAGTGAAGCAAAGTAACCGCTTGGTTATTAAAACACGCTAATAGGCTTGTATAGTCTCATTTCTGCACAACATCATTTATGGTTGTCGCACTGCAGTTTCAACGCTGAGTTTACTCAGCGTTGTTCCGTTTTAGAGGCCAATATTTTATCTCTCTTAGCGCTTTTTTGACTCTGTTTCCGATTAAAGGCACAGCGTCGATATGATTTTTTCTGAAAATAGGCTAAATAGCTGTAACTCTTCGTTTTAATCTATTGATATTAAAGCCATAAATAATTAAGATTTTTAACGTAAAATAGAAATTGAATCCTCAACTGTAAGATGAAATACTGCATCTTGCTGTGTCTACAGTCGTTTAGTTTGCCTGAGAGGCAACAAGTCACGCACAAGAAGGTGATTGGTGTTAGAATGGCTTTCAATATGTGCTTATCATCATTGCGAATTCAAGTGAGTTCGTTTCGGCATGGGTGACATCATCAGTCAGTAAAGAAACAGTAATGAGCCAAGAATATACAGAAGACAAACACGTTCGATTAAAAAAACTCAGTAGTGGAAGACGGCTACTCGAAGTCATTTTGCTTGCCATTTGTTTAAGTGCCATTTTCTTAATGGTGGCATTAATGAGTTTCAATCCTTCAGATCCAAGCTGGTCGCAAACCACATGGAATGCACCGGTTAAAAATTTGGGGGGAAGTGTTGGCTCTTGGAGTGCGGATATTCTCTTTTCGGCTTTTGGGATTTTAGCATTTGCAATTCCACCTCTACTGCTACTCGGTTGTTGGGCGATTTACCATTATGAAAGCCAACGTCGTTATATTGACTTCTTTTCGTTGTCATTGCGCTTAATTGGTGGGTTAGCGCTGATCCTCTCATCATGCGGTCTTGCTGCGCTTAACTTTGACGACTTACCGAATTTCGCGTCCGGTGGGGTGATTGGCAGTGTGTTTAGTAATGCGATCATGCCATGGTTTAATTCTTTAGGTGCAACACTGGCATTGCTCTTTTTATGGGCAATTAGCTTTACACTGTTTACGGGCTGGTCATGGTTGACGATTGCCGAAAAAATTGGTGCGGCGGTATTAATTCCTATCACATTAATGACTAATCGTGCGCGCGGCGATGATTATGATGCGTATGATGTTGAAGAAACAGAAGATGCGTTACAGCGGGCGCAGGAGGCAGAGCGCCAAGCGATTGATAATGTAGACAGTGACGATGTTTTGTTCTCCGCTCCCTCAATTAGTGAATTAGCCGCAGTAGAAACCGAAGAGGTTCAACCCACAGAAGAAGCGGCTCCTTTGGCTGCCAATCAACCTATTGATGAAGTTGAAGAACCCCTTGCGTTTTCAGCTTCTGAGCCGCAAGAAGCTTATCATTTTGAAGTGCCGGATGATTATCAACCTGTTGTGTATGATAGGGATTTCCAATTCAAAACCAGTGAGCCTCAGGCACAAGTCGCGGAGCCAACAGGCTACCAACCTGAAAGCCATAATGTATCTCCAGAGAATGGTGTGGTTAACCAACCTGCCAATCATTATACACATGAGCGTTGGGGGGCAGAGGCACAACCTGCTGCAACGACACCGACAGAACATACTGATAATCCATCATTAGCAAACCCAACAGGGCAGCAAAATGTATCGATGCCAGCTTCTTCTATCAGTGAGGCGGTTTCACAGGCAAGTGGGCGATCAGTAACAGATAGGCTAGCCGATCCCGCTGCATTGGCAGCCGCTGGTATTTCCGTTGCGGCTCTTGAGCGCCACGCCCAGGTTAAACAAAATATGGAGCCTGAATTGCCTCGCCCAAATCCTGTTCGGTTACCAACCCGTCGGGAGCTATATGGCATTCGCATTCCTTCTCAACGTGATGCTGAACTTCAGCGCCGTAAAGAAGAAGCTTTGCAACGTGAGCAGATATATCAACAATGGTCTGCTGCGTCAGAGAATGAACCACAACAAGATGAAGAACAAGAAAATAGGCTCCGTGAGCAATTTTTGCAGCAACAGCGCGAACGGTACGGCAGTGATATTGAGCATCATGATGAGACTGAGTCACCAATATCTCATCAGGCTGAAGTGACGCCAACGCCAGAAAAAGTGGTTCATTATACTCAACCTGAAATAGAGCATCGTTGGTCTTCTGCGCCCGCTTCTGTTGAACAAACTGAGCAAAATACTCATCACTTTAGCCAGTCTAAAAATACCTTCTCAGCGCAAGATGATGATGAGAATGCGGGTTATAAAGTTGAACCTAAATTCGATCTAAGTGAACATATTTCGGTATTAGATGAATTTTCGCCAGTTAATGATTTGGTTAATGAAGAGCCTGCAGATCCTTTATTTATGCCGTCATTTAGTGCAACGAGCGTGGAGAATACAAACAATACACCTCAAGTGAATGAGGTGACAAAACATGTCGCTCCAACACCGGATATCTCTGCTAATCAGTCGCACACTTTTGCTCCGCTGCAACAACCACAACAACCGGAGCCGCAGCAAGACAGCTTGTTCCATCCGTTCTTGGTACGCAATGATCAACCATTGCCAAAACCAACGACGCCTATGCCTTCTTTGGATTTGTTAACTACGCCACCAACACAAGAAGAGCCTGTTGACATGTTTAAATTAGAGCAGACAGCACGGTTGATTGAAGCTCGCTTAAATGACTATCGGGTGAAAGCGGAAGTGGTCGGCTTCTCTCCGGGGCCAGTGATCACTCGATTCGAGCTAGATTTGGCACCGGGGGTAAAAGCGGCGCGGATCTCCACTTTATCGAGAGACCTTGCCCGTTCACTTTCTACCACAGCGGTGAGGGTTGTTGAAGTGATCCCCGGCAAGCCATATGTGGGGCTTGAATTACCGAACGAAAAACGCCAAACAGTCTATTTAAGAGAAGTACTGGACTGTGACGAATTTAGGCATAGTGCATCACCGTTAACAATGGTGTTGGGTAAAGATATCGAAGGCGATCCGGTTATTGCGGATTTGGCGAAAATGCCACACTTACTCGTTGCGGGGACAACAGGCTCAGGTAAATCGGTAGGGGTCAACGCGATGATCCTCAGTATTTTGTATAAATCGAAACCTGACGATGTCCGTTTTATCATGATCGACCCGAAAATGTTGGAACTGTCTATTTATGAAGGCATTCCACATTTGCTGACAGAAGTCGTGACTGACATGAAAGATGCTGCTAACGCATTGCGTTGGTGCGTCAATGAAATGGAACGTCGCTATCGCTTAATGTCGGCGCTTGGCGTACGTAATCTTGCTGGCTACAACGATAAAATTAAAGCTGCCGAAGAGATGGGGCGACCTATTCCTGACCCACACTGGAAACCGAGTGACAGCATGGAAACTGAGCATCCAATGCTGAAAAAAGAACCCTATATTGTCGTCATGGTTGATGAATTTGCTGACTTGATGATGACGGCAGGGAAAAAAGTTGAAGAGTTGATTGCTCGCCTAGCGCAAAAAGCACGTGCAGCAGGTATCCACCTAGTATTGGCAACTCAGCGCCCGTCAGTGGATATCATTACAGGTTTAATTAAAGCAAACATACCTACGCGTATTGCCTTTACAGTATCAAGTAAAATTGACTCTCGGACTATCCTCGATCAAGGTGGCGCAGAGTCATTATTGGGAATGGGGGATATGCTGTATTTACCACCTAACTCATCGATTCCTGTTCGTGTCCATGGGGCATTTGTCCGTGACCAAGAAGTGCACGCGGTGGTGAATGATTGGAAAGCCCGCGGTCGCCCAGAATATATTGATAGCATTACCAAATGCAGCGATGAAAATGAAGGGGGCGGTTATGATAGCGCAGAGGAAGAGTTGGATCCTCTGTTTGATCAAGCCGTCGAGTTTGTTGTAGAGAAACAACGCGTTTCTATTTCAGGTGTTCAACGTCAGTTCCGCATTGGTTATAACCGCGCTGCGCGAATTGTTGAGCAAATGGAAACGCAAGGGATTGTCAGTGAGCCGGGACATAATGGAAATCGCGAAGTGCTTTCCCCACGGCAAGCTGATTACTAACCTTGTTGTCGATGAGTTGCGAGAGCAATAATAAAGGCATAGCGCCTATTAAGGTATCAATAAAAGGTCTTTGTTCGATGAAAAAAATGATGTTATTGGGGGCGTTGGCTCTAAGTTTACATATCGGCTCAGTACTGGCAGATGCCAGCCAAGACCTTCAGGATCGCCTGAATAAGGTCAATAGCTTCCACGCTAGCTTCTCTCAAAAAGTCACCAGCCCAGAAGGTGACCTCGTACAAGAAGGTGTGGGGGAATTATGGCTTCAGCGCCCTAATTTATTCAATTGGAATATGACGTCACCTGATGAAAGTGTTTTAGTGTCTGATGGCAAAAATTTATGGTTTTATAACCCGTTTGTTGAGCAAGTCACTGTCACTAACTTAGCGGATGCGACTCAAGATACCCCATTTTTATTGATTACACGTAATAACCCAAGAGATTGGAAACAGTACTCTATTATTCAGCAAGGTAATACATTCGACTTAAAACCCAAGTTGAGTAATGGCACATTAAAACGTTTTTCAATTACGGTTTCTCCAGAAGGCACCATTGAGAAGTTTTCAGCCGTTGAGCAAGATGGGCAAACAAGTGCTTACCAATTGAAAGAACAAAAAAATGGTAATGTCGATAAGCGTAAGTTTACATTCACTGTGCCGGAAGGGGTCACATTGGATGACCAACGCTCAGGTGGTAAATAAGAGGAAATAGTGGGCAACCTATCACTCGATTTTTCACAAAATGAATTTCAACCTCTGGCAGCGCGTATGCGCCCAGAGGTTCTTGAACAGTATATAGGCCAAAAACATTTGCTTGCTGAAGGTAAACCATTACCCAGGGCAATAAAAGCAGGTCATTTACATTCAATGATTTTGTGGGGGCCACCAGGAACAGGCAAAACCACATTAGCCGAAATTATTGGTCACTATGCACAGGCAGATATTGAACGTATTTCTGCCGTTACGTCCGGTATTAAAGAGATCCGTGAAGCGATAGAGAAAGCTCGCCAAAATCGAGATGCGGGTCGTAGGACTATTTTATTTGTTGATGAAGTGCATCGTTTTAATAAAAGTCAGCAAGATGCGTTTTTACCACACATTGAAGATGGCACCATTACTTTTATCGGCGCAACCACAGAAAATCCTTCGTTTGAACTCAATTCCGCATTATTGTCGCGTGCACGGGTCTATCTACTGAAATCTTTAACGGTAAGCGATATTGAAGATGTGTTGCAGCAAGCCATGGAGGATCCCAAGCGAGGCTTAGGCGGGCAAAATGTGATTTTACCCGATACCACTCGTCAATTAATTGCCGAGTTGGTTAATGGTGATGCCCGTCGCTCCCTCAATCTTTTAGAGATGATGGCGGATATGGCGGAAACCGATAGCCATGGTCAGCGTATTTTAACGGCTGAATTACTAAAAGAAGTCAGCGGTGAACGTACAGCGCGCTTTGATAATAAAGGTGATCGTTATTACGATTTAATCTCTGCCTTGCATAAATCAGTACGAGGCTCGGCTCCCGATGCCGCTTTATATTGGTATGCGCGGATTATTACCGCAGGTGGTGATCCACTTTATGTGGCTCGGCGCTTGCTGGCTATCGCATCTGAAGATGTAGGGAATGCCGACCCGCGAGCGATGCAGGTCGCTATTTCCGCATGGGATTGCTTCACTCGGGTTGGTCCTGCGGAAGGTGAGCGTGCGATTGCTCAAGCTATTGTTTACTTGGCATGTGCACCAAAAAGTAATGCAGTTTACACGGCTTATAAAGCCGCGTTAGCGGATGCGCAAATGCAGCCTGATTATGATGTACCTGCCCATTTACGTAATGCACCGACAAAACTGTTGAAAGAATTAGGGGCGGGGAAAGAGTATCGCTATGCTCATGACGAAGAAAATGCTTATGCAGCCGGTGAGGTTTATTTCCCACCTGAAATGCAACATACCCAATATTACCACCCAACGAATCGTGGTTTAGAAGCGAAAATAGCAGAAAAATTAAACTGGTTAGCGCAACAGGATCAAAATAGCCCAACAAAACGCTATCGCTAATGTGGGCAATGCGGTAAGGTTATAAGAAATATTTTTTATAAAATTATTTAGGTCGCCTTCACAATAGGCGGCTTGATGGTGTAACGAGTATAATGCCGGAATGTGTTATACTCCCTTTCAATATTGACTAACAATAATCACAGGATAAGCATGCTCGATCCCAATTTACTGCGTACGGAGCTAGACGCGGTTGCTGAAAAACTGGCTCGCAGGGGTTTTACCCTTGATGTGGAAAAGCTGCGTGAATTAGAAGAACGCCGCAAAGTTTTGCAAGTTGAAACTGAATCCCTGCAGGCAGAGCGTAATTCGCGATCGAAATCCATTGGTGCAGCTAAGGCGCGTGGTGAAGATATCGAGCCTTTACGTCAGGAAGTGAACCAGTTAGGCGAAAAATTAGATGCTGCTAAGTTAGCATTAGATAAGCTGCAACAAGAGATCCGTGATATTGCATTAAGTATCCCGAATATGCCTGATGATGCTGTTCCTGATGGGAAAGATGATTCAGATAACGTTGAGGTTGCCCGTTGGGGTGAACCACGCCAATATGACTTTGAAATTAAAGATCATGTTAGCCTTGGCGAACTCGCTGGTGGTCTAGATTTCCCTGCGGCCGTTAAACTGACAGGCGCGCGTTTTGTGGTGATGAAAGGGCAAATTGCTCGTTTACACCGTGCACTGGCTCAGTTTATGCTGGATTTGCATACTGAACAGCATGGCTATCAAGAGCTGTATGTACCGTATTTGGTTAACCATGATACGCTTTATGGCACTGGTCAATTACCTAAATTTGGTGAAGATCTGTTCCATACTAAGCCGCTTGAAGAAGAAGCGGAAAGTACTTATGCATTGATCCCAACAGCAGAAGTGCCGGTCACCAACTTAGTACGTGATGAAATCCTTGATGAAGATGCATTACCACTAAAAATGACTGCGCATACACCATGCTTCCGTTCAGAAGCGGGTTCTTATGGCCGTGACACGCGTGGGCTTATCCGTATGCACCAATTTGATAAAGTCGAATTGGTACAAATAGTGCATCCTGAGAAATCGATGGAAGCATTGGAAGAGCTAACCGGTCACGCGGAGAAAGTGCTGCAATTACTGAAATTACCCTATCGTAAAGTGATCCTTTGCACTGGTGATATTGGTTTTGGTTCACGTAAAACCTATGACTTGGAAGTTTGGTTACCAGCTCAGAATACCTACCGTGAGATTTCTTCGTGCTCAAATATGTGGGATTTCCAAGCTCGCCGTATGCAAGCACGTTTCCGCAGTAAAGGTGACAAGAAAACACAGTTGGTGCATACACTGAATGGTTCTGGTCTTGCTGTTGGTCGTACGTTGGTTGCTGTATTGGAGAATTACCAATTAGCAGATGGTCGTATTGAAGTACCAGAAGTATTGCGCCCATATATGAAAGGCCTAGAGTACATCGGTTAATCAAGTTAAATTAACTAAAACAGAAAACGCCACTTATTAGTGGCGTTTTTTTTACAACCCACTGATACGTTGCTGGTTATTATGCTTCACTATTAACGGTTGTTACAGGATAAGAAACTAAGGGTTTGATCTCTTTAAGCACGAACATACTTTGCATTTCTTTAATACCAGGAAGCCGTCGGATCACAGACATCGCGAAATCGGCATAGGAATCTAAATCATGGGAAACCACTTGCAATAAAAAGTCGGCATCTCCCCCGATGCTGTAGCATGAAACAACATTTTCTAACTCACTGACTTCTTGTTCAAATTTCTTTGCTTCCGTTTCACTATGGCTGTCGATAGTGACACGCACAAAAACCATAACACCTAAACCAATTTTTTTGCGGTTAAGAATAGCTCGATAGCCTTGGATCACATCATCGTCTTCTAATTTACGGACGCGTCGCCAGCAAGGGGATGCTGACATACCGACTTTATCAGCGAGTACTTGATTTGTAATACGTGCATCGTCTTGAAGGAGCTTAAGAATCTTGATTTCTGTCTTATCTATTGCCATAGCGGGTATTTCCTTTCGGAATATATTTATACATAGGTAATTTTTTTCTTTTGGCTACTTTACTACAGATAAGATAGGCAGCAAATTTCTATTTATTGATGACATAATTGTTACAGTTCACGACCAGAAGAACCTTATGTTATCAAAAATTATGAAAAGGGGATTTTATGCAATTTGATGCATCTATTCATCGTTGTGCCATCATCGTCAATCAAGATCTAGCATTAGGGTTTGCTATGAATGCTGCAAGTATCATTGGTGTAGGGATAGGCAACAAAATTACCCAATTAATAGGGAATGATTTAATGAGTGCAGATAATATTTATTATCCTGGGGTCATCAGTGCATCATTACCTATATTAAAAAGCTCGCCTGAGCGAATAAAGCAAATTCAAAAAGAAATAGCAGAGCATGAAGATATTTATATATTACCTTTTAGTTTAATTGCTCAGTCTTGTAAAAGTTATGATGACTACACTCAAAAATTAACTAACACTCTAGATCAAGAAATTCAATTAGCAGCTATTGGTTTGGTAGGGAATAAAAATAGCATCAATAAATTAACCGGTAATTTATCATTATTTAAATAAGCGTTATATCTCGCCATTCTACTGTAGGTTAATCATATGATAAGCATAACACAATTGCTCTCTTATGCGAGTGCATTGGCGATTGCTGCCGTTATTCCAGGGCCCGGAATGACCGCAGTCGTCGCACGTACCTTGAAGGGTGGCGTAACAATGGGGTTTGCACTACTGAGTGGATTAATTTTAGGGGATATTATTTATCTCTCTTTTGCGATATTCGGCCTAGTATTCGTTGCTGACCACTTAGCCGCGATCTTTAATTTAATTTATTGGTTTGCTGCACTGTATTTATTTTGGTTAGCTTATGTCTTTTGGCGCCACGATGCCCAACCATTAAATACTGTAGGTGCTATATCAAAAAAGCAGTTAGCTATTGTGAGTGTTTCCGGTCTTGCCATTACATTAAGTAATCCAAAAACAATCGCTTTTTATATGGCAATATTACCGTTAGTCATTTCTTTAAATGAAATTACTATAACGATTTGGAGCACAGTATTAGTTCCAACTACGTTATTAATATTACTTTTAGTTGGTAGGCGGATTCAAGTCCGAAGTGCAACGCTAAGCCGCCTTTCTTAGCTCCGCAAACACCACCGAAGGTTGTCTGAACCCCAGACACTTGCGTGGCCTGCTGTTCAACGCTCCCTGATAGCGTTGTAAGTCTTCTTCTGTCACTGTCCGCAGGTCTGTTCCTTTCGGGATAAACTGTCTTAACAACCCATTCGTATTCTCGTTCAGCCCACGCTCATGCGAGGCATACGGATGGGCAAAGTACGTATCTGCGTTCAGTGCTTCTGCTATCGCCTTGTGCTCACTAAACTCTAGACCGTTATCGAACGTTATTGTGTGACATACATCCTGATACTCACTCAGCAGTGAGATAATGGCCTTACTGACTTCCACCGCATCCTTTGAAAACACCTTTTTTGTCAGGTAAATACGGCTTTTGCGTTCTGCCAGTGTCACGATAGCACCAGTGCCCTGTTTACCCTGCACCAAATCGGCCTCCCAGTCCCCCAGACGGCTACGGTCATCGACGACTGACGGCCGTAGCTCAATGGATACCGCATCAGGGATGCGCCCTCGTTTCTGCCCGTAGCCCTTACGATATCGCCGTTTGCCCTGCCTAAGATGCCTGTACAACTCGCCACCGCTACGCTTATCCGCATAGATATACTGGTAAATCCATTCATGGCTGACGCTAAGACCAATAATGCTGCCAATTGCACTTATTTGCTCAGGACTCCACTTCCACTCCAGAGCAAATATCACGAAATCTATGGTCTGCTGAGGAATTGTCCTTTTGGCAGATGACAGCCGCCTATCACAGCACTTCTGGTGTGCCTGTTGTGGGTTATAACCAGTATCTGAAGTGTTACGCCTCAGTTCACGGGAGACCGTGGACTTGCTTACACCGATACGGATACCTATCTCATGGCAGGATAAATTATCCTCACGCAGTATCGATATCTGGTATCGTTGTCCTTCGGTTAGTTGCTGATACTTCATACTTACTCGCTCATCTTTGGTCGGAAGAGCAGGATAGCTTATCAGTAGCTAACCGTCCTTCCATCTAACATGACCGAGCGTTGCACTTATTATCTGAATTCGCGGTATGATATTTATCTTTGGTGCAAAGAAGGCAAGTAAATTTTTATCGAGTACGAAATCGCAGAGAGTGATTTTTCGAGGAACCGCTTTGATCATGTTTGCCGCAGCTATTGGTATGCTGTTTAAAACACAATAAAGGATAATGGCTCTACATGAGTGTAGAGCCATTAGGGTGTTTAATACATGACCTTGTGGCCGTAGCTTTCAAGGATGCTTTTGACACGTTCCATGATCTCTTTTGAAGGGGGCTTAACGCCATCGAGTTTATACTCCTCGCCCATGGTTTCCCATTTATGTTTGCCTAACTCATGGTAGGGGAGCAATTCGATTTTCTCGATGTTTTTCATATCCTTGGTAAATTCGCCGAGCAGATGAACAGAGTGGTCATCATCACTCCAGCCGGGAACAACGACATAACGCACCCAAGTTTTTTGGTTACGTTTGGCAAGATAACGAGCGAACTCGAGTGTCCGGTGATTAGAAACGCCGACCAATGTTTGGTGAATATCATCGTTGAGCTGTTTTAAATCGAGCATAACAAGATCGGTCACCTCCATTAGCTCATCAATCACGGGATCATAGCGACGTACAAAGCCGTTTGTATCAAGGCAAGTATGGATATTTTGCGCTTTACATGCACGGAACCAATCACGAACAAATTCAGCTTGTAAAATCGCTTCGCCGCCCGATGCCGTTACGCCACCACCTGTGGCATTCATAAAGTGGCGATAAGTAACAGCTTCTTTCATTAACTCTTCGACGGTAACCATCTTACCGGTATGGGTGTCCCAAGTATCACGGTTATGACAATATAAGCAGCGCATTAAGCAGCCTTGAAAAAAGACAATAAAGCGAATACCAGGGCCATCAACAGTACCACAAGATTCAAAGGAATGGATACGTCCCAGCGTCGCAGGAGGCGCAGTGGTGCTTAAATCAGCGGTTGGAATAATATTGGTTGTTGTCGACATAGCAGGAACTCCAAAAATACCTGTTATACTTAAATATATCGTTATTAGTGGGTAATTGACTTAAAGTATTCAGGTTTAGTTCTAAAAAAGCCCCATAAGGCTGGGGCTTTTTAGTTATTTTAATTGACTTATTAACCTAATTATTACATTGAACTTGTGAAAGTACGAGTAATAACGTCTTGCTGTTGTTCTTTAGTCAGTGAGTTAAAGCGCACTGCATAACCAGAAACACGGATAGTTAACTGAGGATACTTCTCTGGGTTTTCCATCGCATCCAACAGCATTTCACGGTTCATTACGTTGACGTTCAGGTGCTGACCGCCTTCGATAGAAGCTTCATGGTGGAAGTAACCATCCATTAGACCGGCTAAGTTCGCTTTACGAACCTCATCATCTTTACCTAATGCATTTGGTACGATAGAGAAGGTATAAGAGATACCATCTTTCGCGTAAGCAAATGGCAGTTTAGCGACAGAAGTCAGTGAAGCCACAGCACCTTTTTGGTCACGTCCGTGCATTGGGTTTGCACCTGGTCCGAATGGTGCGCCAGCACGACGACCATCTGGTGTGTTACCTGTTTTCTTACCATAAACCACGTTAGAAGTGATTGTCAGGATAGATTGAGTTGGTACTGCATTGCGGTAAGTCGGCAGTTTCTGAATTTTCTTCATGAAACGTTCAACTAAGTCACAAGCAATATCATCGACGCGAGGGTCGTTGTTACCAAATTGTGGGTATTCACCTTCGATTTCAAAGTCAATTGCAATGCCGTCTTCGTCACGAATTGGTTTTACTTTCGCATATTTAATTGCGGACATTGAGTCAGCAGCGACAGATAGACCTGCGATACCACAAGCCATTGTGCGGTAAACGTCACGGTCATGCAGTGCCATCAGAGCCGCTTCATAGCTGTATTTGTCATGCATATAGTGAATGATATTCAATGCAGTGACATACTGAGTTGCTAACCAATCCATAAAGTGATCCATACGATCCATCACAGTATCGAAGTCAAGTACTTCGTCCATGATAGGAGCGTGTTTAGGACCTACTTGCATTTTCAGTTTTTCATCAATACCACCATTGATGGTATACAGCATGGTTTTCGCTAAGTTAGCGCGAGCACCAAAGAACTGCATTTGTTTACCAACTACCATTGGGCTGACGCAACATGCGATAGCATAGTCATCGTTGTTGAAATCTGGGCGCATTAAGTCATCGTTTTCATACTGAACTGATGAAGTATCGATAGAGACTTTTGCAGCGAATTTTTTGAAGCTAATTGGCAGTTTCTCTGACCACAGGATAGTCATGTTAGGCTCTGGAGAAGGGCCCATGGTATACAGTGTATTCAAGAAACGGAAGGTGTTTTTAGTCACCAGTGTACGGCCATCAAGACCCATACCTGCTAGAGATTCTGTTGCCCAAATTGGGTCACCAGAGAACAGCTCATCGTATTCAGGAGTACGTAGGAAACGAACCATACGTAGCTTCATGACTAAGTGGTCAATCAGCTCTTGTGCTTCTTGCTCTGTCAGTTTACCAGCTTCAAGGTCACGTTGGATATAAATGTCTAAGAAGGTTGAAACACGACCAAATGACATTGCCGCGCCGTTTTGTGATTTCACTGCCGCTAGGTAAGCGAAGTAAGTCCACTGAACCGCTTCTTTAGCGTTAGTCGCAGGACCTGAAATGTCATAACCATATTTTGCAGCCATTTCTTTGATTTGGCCTAATGCACGGTGCTGTTCAGCAATTTCTTCGCGCAATTGAATGGTCATTTGCAGGTCTTCACCGTTCTCTAATCTTTCTTGCAGTGAAGTGAACTGATTAAATTTGTCTTTCATCAGGAAATCAATACCGTACAGAGCAACACGACGGTAGTCACCGATGATACGACCACGACCATATGCGTCAGGCAGACCGGTTAAGATACCTGATTTACGGCATTTTAGAATGTCTGGAGTGTAAACATCGAAAACGCCTTGGTTATGGGTTTTGCGGTATTCAGTAAAGATTTTTTTCAGGCTAGGATCTAAAGTGCGATCATAGGCTTTACATGAATTTTCCACCATTTTGATCCCACCGAATGGGATAAGTCCACGTTTTAGAGGTGCATCAGTTTGCAGACCAACGATTTGTTCTAAATCTTTGGCGATGTAACCCGCATCATGGGAAGTGATCGTTGATGCAACATCAGTGTCAAAATCAACGGGGGCATGAGTACGGTTTTCGATTTTGATTCCTTCCATGACTTTTTCCCACAGCGCATCTGTTGCTGGGGTAGAGCCTGCTAAGAAAGATTCATCACCTTCATATGGAGTGTAGTTTTTCTGGATGAAGTCACGCACATCGACGTTTTCTTTCCAGTTACCTTGGTTAAAACCTTGCCATGCTAAAGCGAATTTTTCATTTAATTCTGACATGATACTTTTACCTTTTAACAATGGATCTTTTAAGGATCTTAATAAATCTTTTCGTGAAAGTAGTGGCTATTAATGTTTTTGACCACCACGTAAATGCATGAACCAGTAAATTAGGCCGACTAAAAGTGCGCCGCCAATGATATTGCCGATAGTAACGGGTATTAGGTTGTCTGTAACAAAGTTGCTAACACTGAGTTGAGAAAAGTGTTCTGGTGAAACGCCAATTTGAGTCCAGAATTCAGCTGGAGCAAACTCTTTGATCATGATACCTAATGGGATCATAAACATGTTTGCAATGCTATGTTCAAAGCCACTCGCAACGAACATGGCGACAGGGAGCACAAGCACCAAAAGCTTATCGGCTAGGCTACGACCTGAATAGCTCATCCAAACAGCGAGACAAACCATTAAGTTAGCTAAAATACCTAAACAAACAGCCTCAATAAATGTATGGTGCAGTTTATGGTCTGCGGTTTGTAGGACATTAAGCCCCCATTGACCATTTGCCGCGGTATATTGACCAGCAAACCAAATCAAAGCAACAAAGAAGAGCGCGCCGATAAGGTTGCCAACATAGACGTTAAACCAATTTAGGAACATTTGCCCCCAAGTGATCCGCCCTGTAGCTTTTGACACAATGGTCAACACCGTGGATGTAAATAGATCTGCACCGCAAATAACCACGAGCATCAACCCAAGAGAGAAACAGACACCACCGATAAGTTTCGTAAAACCAAAAGGAGCGGCTTGTGCGCCAGTGGTCGCAGTAATATAAAAAACGAATGCGATTGAGATAAAGATACCGGCAGTGAATGCTGACAAGTATGTTATTGCAGGATGTTTATTGGCTTTGTAAACACCAGAGTCATCTGCAACTTGAGCCATTACAGCGGGAGGCAAAAGATTAAAAGGGTTGTCAGCTTTCATACTAACACTCTCTTACTAAGTTGATTAATTATAGCACGCAATCATAGTAACAAACGGCATAACTAAGAAATTTGATATGGATCATGAACCATCGTAAGAAATCGACGTAAATTGTTGAAAAATGGTTAAATTTCGATTTATCTAATTGATTTTTATAAATTAAATATTTTTTAAATTTTATTAAAAATTTTTATATTCTGACTTTGCTCAGAGAATATAGGTAAATAAAACCGGTGATTTGTTATTTAAATATTGCAAAATGAGCGGTGATTTTAATTAATTTAACTTATATAAAGATAATGGCCCGAAGGCCACTATCTAAAAATGATGAGTTAGAAAACAATTAGGCATGTTCACGTTTTGCTTTTTGCAGTTTTTCATAGGCTGCAAGTAGCGCTTGGTGAGCTGGAAGCGCAGTTAATTCATCATCGATGGACCACAAACCATAGAAACAAGATTCGCCAGCAATAGCAGCGGATGCCGCATCGACGGTCTCTTGCCCATACATACGGACAAAAGCGCTATAATATTGTGACGCATCACGTTGTTCTTCTTGGCTCAGTAGTAGCAGGGTATGCAAACAACGATAATAGTTAGCTCGTTCAGCGGTAAAAACGGAGCTATTAAAGTCTTGTGTCCATTCTACCCAGGCTAATGCCTGATCTAGGTCACCACCTGCTAGCGCCAGCATGGATTTTAACTCACCAATACGCAAGTTACTCCAGCCATTATCTTTACCTACGGCAAGGCCAAGTAGCTCTCGTACACGCGTGAAATCATCGAGGCCTTCATCGTCCAATTGCGCTATTAATGCCAGATAATCTTGCTTTTCCCATTGGCTATCAGGCAGCGTGATAATGGTATGACGTAAATGTGCCCCCATCGCATTGTTGGCAATATGCAAGTCTTCGACAGGATAAATATCAGACATACCCGGCACTAAAATACGGCAGGCATAAACCCCTAAGTGGTGATAATCAGCAATATAAACCTCGGCGCCGAGCTGATTAAAAATACCCATAAGTGTTGCAAATTCTTCTTGTGTTGTGCCTTTAAAATTCCAATCGACGAAAGGGTAATCGGCATCGTCTTTAAAGAGATCCCAGCTAATAAGACCACTAGAGTCGATAAAATGGGTCTCTAGGTTAGTCTGCTCAGCCACTTCCTCATCATCGAATGTCGGCGCATTAAACACATCAAGATCTTTAAGGCTACGGCCTTGTAAGAGTTCTGTTACGGTACGCTCTAAAGCAACACCAAAATCAGGGTGGGCACCAAAAGAGGCAAAACAGGTTCCATTTTGTGGGTTAAATAGCACCACGCAAATGACTGGGAATTGACCACCAAGAGAGGCGTCATAACAGAAAATAGGGAAGCCTTCTTTTTCAAGTGTGGCAACGGCTTCAACCACATTAGGATAGCGAGCCATGATCTCATTTGGGATGGTAGGCAAGCTGATTCGTTCAGCAATAATGCGGTTTTTCACAAAACGTTCAAAGACTTCAGATAAGCCTTGAACACGCGCTTCATTTGCCGTGTTGCCTGCCGACATACCATTAGAGACATATAAGTTGCCGACAATATTCATAGGAATATAAACCGTTTGGTTATCGGATTGGCGAGTAAAAGGCAGTGCACAGATACCACGCTCTTCATTACCCGATTGTAAATCGATCAACTGACTGCCTGCCAAAGCATTATCAGGATCGTAAAATTCACGTAAGCGAGTGTCTAAAATACCTTCCGGTAAGCTATCGTCTTCGGTAAGAGGAAACCATTTTTCATTGGGATAATGAACAAAATCACCTTCAGCGATCGATTTTCCTAAATAGAAATCGGCAAAGAAATAGTTAGTTGATAAACGCTCGAAATATTCACCGAGTGCAGAAGCTAAAGCGGCCTTTTTGCTCGCGCCTTTGCCGTTCGTAAAGCACAGAGGGCATGCTTTGTCTCGAATATGGACTGACCAAACATTAGGAACAGGATTCAGCCATGAGGCTTCTTCAATATCAAAACCGAGCTTTTTCAATTTTGTTTGAAATGCATCGATGGAAACTTCAAGGGCGGCATCTTTGCCAGGAATAAATGTTTGGCTCATGATTTTGTTACTTATCAATAGGGAGAATTATAGGGGGCTATGATACGGATTTTTGTTACACACCTCACGCAAAATTATCCTAATCCCCACTATTTTGCCTAAAATAATTATCGGTATCACGGAAATGCAGTTTCAAATCCACATAATAACGGTAGTTTATTTAAAGAGAGGTTATAGGATGAAACAGAGTCATAAAATATTACTGGCGACAGCGCTCTCATTGGCAAGTACATCCGTTTTTGCACTACCAAATATTACCGTATTAGCCACCGGAGGAACGATAGCAGGAGGTGGTGAATCAGCAACATCTTCAAGCTACCAAGCCGGAAAGGTCGGTATTGATGCTCTCATCAATGCAGTGCCTGAAATCAAAAAAATAGCGAATCTTAATGGCGAGCAAGTGGTCAATATTGGCTCCCAAGATATGAATGACCAAGTCTGGTTAACGTTAGCGAAAAAAATCAATCAAGAGTGTGATAAAACAGATGGATTTGTGATCACTCATGGTACAGACACGTTAGAAGAAACTGCCTTTTTCCTCGATTTAACAACATCATGTCAAAAACCTATTGTATTGGTTGGCGCAATGAGACCATCGACTGCACTGGGGGCTGATGGCCCTCTCAACCTATATAATGCGGTGGTGGTAGCGACGGATAAATCAGCGGGGGATCGCGGTGTCTTAATGGCAATGAATGATAAAGTGATCCAAGGGCGTGATGTCGTTAAGATGAACACAACCGAAGTGCAAGCGTTTGAGGCAGTAAATGCAGGCCCACAAGGTTTTATCCATGATGGCAAAGTGACTTTTTATAAACCAGCAGAGCCTAGAGATAATAAAGCAGCCTTTGATGTCAGTAAATTAGATAAATTACCTCAAGTTGGCATTGTCTATAACTATGCTAATGCCTCTGCTGCCCCTGTGAAAGCGTTACGTGATGAGGGAGTTGAGGGAATAGTGAGTGCGGGGGTTGGGAATGGCAACATGTATAAAACGGTTTTTGATGCATTAGCCACTGCTGCTAAAGAGGATGTGGTTGTCGTTCGTGCCAGCCGTGTACCAACAGGCTACACCACTCGTAACGCTGAAGTGGATGATAACTTATATGGCTTTGTAGCTTCAGAGCGCTTAAACCCGCAAAAAGCACGTGTTTTACTTCAATTAGCCTTGACTGAAACCAAAGATCCTAAACGTATTCAGGCACTTTTTGAAAAATACTAACCCACACTAAAATTAGCGAATAGGGGGAATGACCCTCTATTCGCAGCTTTTCGCAGATAAATCCACCCTATTGGCGACAATATTAGCGGTAATTAGCGCAAAGCAAGGTACTAAGGAAAAGAGTATAAAGAGCCATATTGATGCCGATTGCGCACCTTCAATCCCTCCAGGTGAAGAAAGCCCTGCAAGGTTAGCGATCATACCTGCCAAAGAGGCACCAAAAGCAGTGGAAAATAGCTGTAAGGTCGTAATTGCCGACGACGCTTTTTGAGATTCACTTCCAGCCGAGACTTGCAATACTCGCGTGAGCAAATGTGGCCATGCTGCACCAATACTTGCGCCAGTGATAAATAGACCAATACAAATAATCCATACCTGAAATGCTTCAATAGCAATAATTTTTGTTATGAACAATGCAAGAGTGGTTAGGCCTACCAGTGTGAATAGTGGAGCAAAACGAATAATTCGCACGGCAACCGTCGGCTTTAGTGATGAGGAAGCAATGGCGGCACTTGACCAACCCGCACCGACTAGGGCCGCTAAATAGCCTGATAACAAGGGAGCCACACCATGCAATATCTGTAAAAAATAGGGAACAAAAACCTCTGTTTGTACACTTAGACCCAACAATGCCATCGTGAGGTAAATAGGCGCTAATTGTGCAGAAAAGCGAAATGTTCCCGAAGGGAAAAGCGTATTATGACCACGACGCTCAATAACCATTAATCGAGCACACAGTAAAACGGCAATAAACATCCCTCCAATAGGGATAAATTTGTCTTGACTTAAACTGCCTAGAGAGATGGCGAGCACGGCGCAAGAAAGCAGTAAAAGGGCCTGTAATGGAATCGGCTGTTGAGGGCAGTTTTCATGGGGATTTTTTGCCGGCAAAATCCGCCAAGTCAGCCATAAATAAGGGATACCGACTACGACCAGACACCAAAATGCTCCTCGCCATATATCGTACTCTGCAAATACGCCACCCAGTGCTGGCCCTAGTAATGTTGCCATTCCCCACATACTCGACATCATCGCTAACACTCTCGACCATAAATGTTGAGGAAATACAATGTGTACCATTGAGTAAGATAAGGTGAGTAAAATCCCGCCACCAGCCCCTTGGATCACTCTGCCAAGGAGCATCACTGGCATTGAGGGGGTGATAGCGCAGATAACGGATCCTACAAGAAAAATCAACGTCGCCAGCCCATAACTTTTTTTGGGGCCAAAATAATTGAGGATCCGTGAGGTAAGGGCGGACAAAATAATCGAAGACAGAATAAACAGTGTGGTATTCCAAGCATAGAAATTAATGCCGCCAATATCCCGTACAACGGAAGGTAATGTGGTAATGGTGATATAAACATTAATCGCATGGAGGCAAATCCCCCCCGATAAGGCAAGTGTTAAACAGAGATTCTTACCGGTGAGTAGTGTACGCCAACCTTCCTGCTGACTTTTCTCTATATTCACGTGTGACGGATCCCTCTTATTTCTCTTATTGAATCGCCTTATTTTCCCTCACTAAAATCATTCACTTGATCTGTTTATGAGTGAAAAACTATTCATCAACTAAAGCAGTTATGAATCAACTTAGCAAGTTTGAATGAAACGATTACATTCAAATGTAGTTATTTTTTATGTTGAAATAAGTCCAAAATGCCCATTCTGTCCATAGTGTTTTGCCTGCATTTTATCCTAAAATCAGGATATTAATTCGATAAATACCATAAATTCGAATAATTAGTACTGTAAATGAATAGAAAAATTAATGTGTCTTGGCTCATATTTTAGGAATAAATATATTTTTAGCCTTGATAATTCGCGTTGCGAAAAATAGGCTAAGTAGGTACTCGTATTTTGTTTATCAAAACTAATCATTACTTAACGGGCGGCTACTGAAATTTATCACTGAAAAATAATATAAAAAACTGAGGAAACATCGAATGGTTAATAAAAATGTCAATCGTGGCAGGGGAATACTCGTGCTTAAAATAGGAATAGCACTCCTTCCTATTAGTTATCAACCAATAAGTTTTTCTGAGCAATTTTTAGATGATTCAACCCTTAAAGGCGGTTTGTATTATTGGCAACGTGACCGTTCGAGGAAAGAGTTAAATCCAGAAAGCGATAAATATAAGAAATATGTCGACAACCTTAAACATTCAACCGTGAATGCCAGCCTTGATTATTCTTCAGGTTATTTTCAGGATGTCATCGGTTTAGATTTAGCCGCATTTACAGCCATAGAATTATCCAATAGTGGCCCAGCGGCGCCTAATGAAATTGGTTTTAGTGATGCAAAAACGCGTTGGGATGAAAAATGGACCGGTGATCGAAGTGGTGTCAGCGTCTATAAAGCAGCGGCTAAAATGCAATATGGTCCGTTTTGGGGCAGAGGCGGTTATATCCAACCAACAGGACAAACACTATTAGCTTCTCACTGGAGCTATATGCCCGGAACTTATCGGGGTTTCGAAATCGGTGGGGTATTTGATTTCGCACAACAAGGGGCCTTGAGCCTGTCATATATGTGGACAGACCGTTATAAAGCGCCTTGGTATCGCGATATGTATAACTTCCGTGAAGCGGATGGCCAAACAGGGATCAGTTATTTGCAATCCCTTGGTTTTAAATATGATTTTAAAAATAACCTTGTTTTAGAGGCGGCTTATGGGCAAGCAAAAGGCTATATGGACCAGTACTTTGCTAAGGCCTCTTATGCTGTTCCTGTGGCTACACGTGACCTGCGGATGTCTTATCAATTTTATGGAGCAAAAGATAAGGTAACCAATGGTGGCATTAATGATGTTTACGATGGATTGGCGTTCTTGCAAGCCGTGACGTTTGGCTATACCTATGATCAGTTTGATTTTCGATTAGAAGGCACTTATGTGAAGGCAAAGGGGAATCAGGGCTATTTTTTACAGCGTATGACCCCGGGGTATGCGACATCAAATGGGCGATTAGATATTTGGTGGGATGGGCGCTCCGATTATAACGCGAATAATGAAAAAGCGCTCTTTGCGGGGGTGATGTACGATTTAGCTAAATGGGATCTTGCTGGTTGGAAAGTAGGAACATCATATATTTATGGATGGGATGCTAAACCCAGCACGAATACACAATATGCTCAAGATGTAAAATTAAAAGAAACGGCTTGGAACGTTGATATTTTATATACCGTTCAGACAGGTAAGGCGAAAGATACCTTATTTAAATTACATTTTACTAAATATGACAACCATACAGATATTCCAAGCTATGGTGGTGGGTTCGGCAATATATTTCAAGATGAAAAAGATATTAAGTTTATGGTCATGATGCCATTTACTATTTTTTAATAGCGCGGTCACTGCTATTAAAAAATAAAATAGCAGTGGTTGATTTTGAATTTAATATTGAGGTCACAATGAAAAAGAATTATTTAAGTCCTTTAGCATTATTCATATCAGCAACACTTTTTTCTACCGCAGTAAATGCTGAACAATCATCGGCTCAAGTCGTCGATGCATTAAGTGATATAGATGTGAAAATAAATGTGCTTGATAACCAAGCTGGTGAGCATGGTACTCACTGTGCTGCACTGGGTGCCGATTGGGCTGCATGTAACCGTGTCGATATTACCTTAACAAATGGCGATACTGCGATTGAATCCAACGATTGGGCGCTTTATTTTCATAGTATTAGACAGATTCTAAAACAAGATAACCCGCAATTTAAGATCACACATATTACAGGCGACCTTCATAAAATTACACCAACAGAGCAATTTAAAGGGATTAAAGCCCACGAAAAAGTGGTATTACCGCTAACGGGAGAATATTGGCAGGTTAGTTATTCAGACTTTATGCCTAGGTGGTACGCGACATCGGGAGATGCATCCCCACGCAACCTTAAGAGCACTGATACTCAAGATCCAACAACCTTTGTTACCCCCTTTGAACTGAAAAATTGGAAACGAACCGACGCCGATAACAATCTATTAATGACGCCAGAAAACCGCTATCAAAAAAACTTAGCGATGAAACCGTTATCTGAGCAGCAATTGCGAGGGCAAATCTTACCTACGCCATTTGATATCAGTTTGCAGTCAGAGGATGTTGATCTGAGTAAAGGCGTTAAATTACAACTAAATGGGCTAACGAAAGGTGAGTTAGCTGTTATTGAACAACACTTACAACTGAGCAAGCTAAAACAAAATAGTCACGGGTTCCCCATTGAAGGAAAAATCGCACCTAAGCAATTTTCTACTGAAGATCAAGTGAGTGGTGCTTACAAATTAGTGATCACACCGCAACGAGCCGAAATTATTGGTTATGACCGTATAGGGTTATTTTATGGTGTAGGTTCATTATTGTCAGCAGTAACTGAAGGTGACACACCGAAAGTGGCAGCAATGGTCGTGAATGATAAACCACGTATGGAATATCGTGGGGTCTTTTTAGACGTTGGACGAAATTTCCACAGTAAACAGGTGGTGATGCGATTAATTGACCAGATGTCACGCTATAAATTAAATAAATTCCATTTTCATTTAACCGATGATGAAGGTTGGCGGATAGAGATCCCCGGTTTACCTGAATTAACGGAAGTGGGAAGTCAGCGTTGCCATGATTTAACTGAGCAAAAATGTTTATTGCCGCAACTCGGGTCGGGGGCTGACAATAATAATATGGGGAGCGGCTATTTCACACGTGATGACTATATTGAAATTTTACGTTATGCCAAAGATCGCAACATTGAGGTGATCCCTGAAATTGATATGCCAGCCCATGCACGTGCAGCCGTTGTTGCTATGGAGGCGCGTTATAATAAGTTAAGCGCGGCGGGCGATGAACAAGGGGCAAATGAGTACCGCTTAGTTGACCCATCAGATACTTCAATAACCACATCGGTACAGTTTTATGATAAGCGCAGTTATTTAAACCCTTGCTTAGATTCATCACAGAACTTTGTCAATAAAGTCGTCAGTGAAGTGATGCAGATGCACGATGAAGCAGGTGTTCCACTGAAAACATGGCATTTTGGTGGTGATGAGGCGAAAAATATTCGCTTAGGTGCAGGCTTCCAAGATAAACGCGGCCCTATTGAGCCGGGCAAAGGTATTATTGATAAACAGCGCGAAGATAAGCCATGGGCAAAATCGAAAGCATGTCAGGCTTTAATTCAGCAAGGGGATGTCAGCGATTTTGACCATCTTTCCAGCCATTTTGCTAAACAGGTGAGTAAAAGTTTGCAACAAAAAGGCGTTACAACAATGCAAGCATGGCAGGATGGTTTAAAAGACGCTTCGAGTGCGAAAGATTTCGCCACTGACAATGTTCGCGTTAATTTCTGGGATACTCTCTATTGGGGAGGCTTTGACTCGGCAAATGATTGGGCAAACAAAGGCTACCAAGTGGTTATCTCCAACCCAGACTATGTCTATTTTGATATGCCTTATGAAGTTAACCCAAGTGAAAGTGGTTACTACTGGGCAACACGCGCGAGTGATGAACAAAAAGTCTTTGCTTTTGCTCCGAATAACCTCCCTCAAAATGCTGAAACCTCAGTGGATAGAGATGGGAATCCTTTCAGTGCGAAAAGCGACAAGCCTTGGCCGGGCGTATATGGTCTTTCAGGGCAATTGTGGAGTGAAGCCGTCAGAACGGATGATAAGGTCGAATACATGTTATTCCCTCGCATTTTGCCGCTGGCAGAAAGAGCGTGGCATAAGGCGCAATGGGAAAATGATTATCAATCAGGGCGTGAATATATTGGTGGTAAAACCCAATATGTTTCACAGCAAAAATTAGCAGATGATTGGAACCGTTTTGCGACTATCGTAGGGCAAAAAGAGCTTCGCCGCTTAGATAGAGCCGGAGTTGCCTACCGTATCCCTGTTCCTGGTGCAAAAATTGAAAACGGTGTGCTACTGGCGAATATCAGTTACCCTAGCTTAATTATCGAGTATGCATTGGCAGATAGCGATAACTGGCAGGTTTATTCGGCGGATAACCCACCCAAAGTCAATGGGAACGTCAAAATAAGAGCGAAAAGTCCAGACGGGGCGAGGGCGAGTCGTGTAGAAATCGTGACTCAAAAATAACGGGTATGTGGTGAGGGAGCGAATGAAGAGGCTCCCTCACGGTTTTATCGTCACCATACAATAATCACATTCTATTACCCGCCGAGCTTGGGTATCAGAACCCTATCAACCATACGACTTAATCTTTACTCAGCTGACAAAGGATTGAAGGGGACTCGTTAGGTTCTTGAAAGATCTCAAAACAGGATAAGTAAGGCATTAATATGAAGTGGGGAAGGCTAGAGCCCAGTGAGTACTGGACTCAAATCCCACAGCCTTTTTAAAAACTATCTATAGTCAGTTAAAGGCAAAGATTTACGGTAATTACTCTTTTGGATCGTGTGCATCCGCATTTTCACGGCAATCGCCATCAGCACAGTGACCATAAAGATACAAACTGTGGTTAGATAGTTTAATACCGTGGCGTGCAGCGATATTGGTCTGGCGCTCTTCGATGGATTTGTCAGAGAACTCGATGACTTTTCCACAGTCTAGGCAGATTAAGTGGTCATGATGGTGCTGTTGAGTCAGCTCAAAAACGGATTTACCGCCTTCAAAGTTATGACGTGTCACGATACCTGCATCATCAAACTGGTTTAATACGCGGTAAACTGTAGCCAGACCGATCTCTTCGCCCATATCAATCAGCTTTTTGTAGAGATCTTCCGCACTGACGTGATGGCACTCAGGCTCCTGAAGTACTTCCAATATTTTTAATCTTGGAAGAGTGACTTTGAGTCCAGCATTCTTCAATGCTTTATTGTTGTCTGTCATGCGGGTTTGTCCTGTATCTTAAATCATAAATTTAACAATAATGAGACGTTTTTAACATAAATTCAGTTGTCTTCTAAACTGATTTACAATTATAGGCATGGAAATAAAAAATAGAAACCATGCTTTGTCGCATTATTATAATAGTATTAATAAGCCTATTTCTAATTAGTCGATTAGCCTAAAATTTCAGACAAAGACATCTCTTCTGAAATTTGCTGTACCCATGCATCAACACGTTCTTCGGTGAGTTCCGGCTGGCGATCTTCATCAATAGCAAGGCCGATAAAGTGGTTATCATCCGCCATTCCTTTAGATGCTTCAAAATGGTAGCCATCAGTTGGCCAATGACCGACGATCACTGCACCGCGTGGCTCGATAATATCGCGAATGGTTCCCATCGCATCACAGAAGTACTCCGCATAGTCTTCTTGGTCGCCACAGCCGAATAAAGCAACAAGTTTACCTTCAAAGTCAATTTCTTCGAGTGTTGGGAAGAAGTCATCCCAATCACATTGGGCTTCACCATAGTACCAAGTTGGGATACCGAGAAGCAGAATATCGAATGCTTCAATATCTTCTTTACTGCACTTTGCAATATCATGAACTTCCGCGTTCTCGTTGCCTAATCTCTTTTGGATCATCTTGGCAATATTTTCTGTATTACCAGTGTCACTACCGAAGAAAATGCCTATGACTGCCATAAAGTGAATAACCTCTTGTTTTTCCAATCTGGTTTACTAAAGCCAGATAGGGCTAAATTTGAACTAAAGTACCTAGAATTTTGACCCTATTTTGGCGAAAAAGCGTGAATAAATCTGTCGAATTTGTGTGGTTTATGAAGACGAAACTATTGACCAGAAGGCTCATAGACTAGCGCTAGCTGTGACATTAACATCTCTTCTATCAACTCACTACGGCTCATGTTTTTTTCATTCGCCAATTGATTCAATATCGTGACAGCATCTTCATTAAGTTTTAATTCAACGCGGCGTAGTCCTTTGACCTTATCACGCTTAAGTTGATTACGTTTGTTGATTCTTAATTGTTCATCCCGCGACAGCGGACTTGTTTTAGGTCGCCCAGGCCTGCGTTCCTCAGCGAACAAATCAAGGGTGGTGCGATCAGTTTGTTCTTTTGCCATATATTTTTACTGCTAAAGGGCGTATACCAATAATCCAGCGCGCAATAATACCCTAGCTGACTCCCTTGTACCATAGCGTATGTCGAGCGAAAGTTATTGATAGTAAAAAAAAGAGCTGTTTGTTGGAAAAAGCACCAGCCGAGCGAATGCTGGTGCTTTGACGGTACTATTATTGAGTTTGCTGCCGCCATAAATGTGCATATAACCCATTTTGCTGAAGCAAATTTTGATGGTTATCCATTTCAGCCACCTTACCGTCGCAAATTACACAAATGCGATCCGCATGCATGATAGTATTCAAACGGTGCGCAATACTGATCACTGTCCGTCCTTGTGTGATTAAAGGCATATTCGCCATGATGGCGGCTTCGGATTCATAGTCTAATGCCGAGGTAGCTTCATCCAAAATCAAAATATCCGGTTTTGTCAGTAACGCTCTAGCGAGTGCGATGCGCTGGCGCTGCCCTCCCGAAAGATTCAGTCCACGCTCTGACAGAGGGGAGTTAAACTGCTCAGGAAGTGACATAATAAAGTCATAGGCGCCTGCAAGTTTAGCCGCTTCCACAACGTCATCATGATTGGCTTGTGGTTTACTCAAACGAATGTTTTCTTCAATAGTACCGACAAACAACATACTTTCTTGAAGTACGACACTCATGCGGCGACGCAGAGCAACCGTATCGCTAACCGCAAGATCCATCCCATCGACAATCACTTGACCATGTTGTGGAATATATAACCGTTGCAGTAGTTTCGTTAAGGTACTTTTTCCAGAGCCAGAAGGCCCAGTAATACCGATAAACTCTCCCGCTTTAACGGATAATGAAAGATGGCTCAACACTTCTGGGGCTTCGGGTTGATAACGAAAACGAATATTTTGGAACTCAATACGGCCTTGAATAGATGCCGAACTGACAATGCCTTTTCGTTCATTTTCAATAGGCTCATCCAAAATATCCCCCACACGGCGAAGAGAGATAATGGTATGCTGAAAATCTTGCCATATTTGCGCTAATCGAAGTACAGGTTGAGTGACATGAGCGCTTAACATATTGTAGGCAACCAATTCACCGGGGGTGATCCCCCCATTCATCACCTCTTTGACACCCACCCAAAGCAACAGCGCTGTGGTAATTTTACTGACGAGAGCCATTAGCTGTGAGGCGACCTCACTACGCAAGGTGACTTTAAAACCTTGAATAAGTTGTTTACTGAGTAACTTTTGCCAGCGACGATAAAAATAGGTTTCAGTTGCTGTCGTTTTAATCGTTTCAATCCCTGTGACAGCCTCTGTTAAGAAGGTTAGCCCATTTTCATCGGCTTGATAGGACTTCTCTGTTTGTTGCCGAATAATGGGGCCGAGTATCATCCATAAAATAAAAAAGATGACCAAAGAGCCAATGAGAAGCCATGACATAATGGCGCTATAGGTAAACAAAATGGCAATAAAAAGGCTAACAAAGAGTAAATCGATAAATAGCATCAAGGTAGAGCCAGTTAAAAACTGGCGGATATGGGCCATTTCACGAATTCGAGCGATAATTTTCCCTGTAGGGCGCCGCTTAAAATAGCCCAATGGTAGTGCCATTAGGTGCCGATAGAGTTTTCCTGATAATTCAGCGCCAATTTGTGTACTGGTATGGCTAAAAATTTTATTCCGAAGAAAACTATAAAGCGGCTCTGCAAAGGCAATACTAATAATGCCTATTGCCAAGACATGAAGGCTATTTAAACTACGTCCAACAAGTACCTTATCAATGACATTTTGAAATAATAATGGGCTAACTAAGGCAAAAAGTTGCACGACAGCTGCAAGGATAAAAACATTCTTTAATTGGGCGCGCTGACGTAATATTGAAGGGATAAACCAGCCAATACCAAACTTTCTTTTTTGCTCGGCTTCAAATTGTTCTTTGATTAATAACACGGCAAAGCGGCTATTTACCTCTGTATTATGTTCATGCCACAGACAAAGCTCACCTTGTGTGGGGTGAATTAACACTAACGCCCCCTCATGATTGTTTGCCAGCACCCACCAAACATCGTGAATACGAATTAGTGCGGGAAGGGGAAGGTTAGCAATTTGCTGTTTGTCTAAATCATCAAGCTCACTTTCATAGCCTATAATGTGGGCACATTCTCTAAGCTCCCAGTCGGTCGGTGAATCAGAGCTCATGCCAATAGCATGCATTAATTGGTCTTTAGTGACATTTTTTTGATAATGGTTTGCCACCCACACTAAAGCCTCTAAACCATAATTTGTTTCAGTCGCAGTCATGGATTATTTTTCCCTCATGGCGGTGGTGGTATATTCTTGAATAGGGCTAAGTAAATAATCGATGACGCGACGTTTTTCGGTTTTAATTTCGGCAGTGACCGATAAACCAGGGGTTAATTCGATGTGATTGCCTTCAACCAATAGGCTCTTTTTCTTTAAACCTATTTGTCCTAAAAAAACCAAACCTAATTGCTCGTCTTGGGTGCTATCTCTAGAAATCGAAATGACTTCACCATCGATAGTGCCATAGCGTGTGTAGGGGAAAGCATCTATTTTGACCGTTGCTAATTGGCCTTCACGAATAAATCCAATGTCTTTATTGAGAATTTTGACTTCGGCTAATTGCACGTCATTATTGGGCACAACCACCATCAATTGTTGAGCTGGCTGTAATACGGCACCTAAAGTATAGGTCGCGAGTTGTTGTACTGTACCATCTACAGGGGAACGAATAATTTTTAACTGCTCTCTTTCTTGGTTTTTTAGTAATTCCTGCTCCGCTGAAACTAATTTAAATTCAGCTTGGCGATATTTTTCATACCACTCTTGGGCTTTCTGTGTCTGTAGTCGGTGACGTTTTTCATGTAGTGCGGAATGTTGACTATTGAGGATCGCTAGCTCGGATAATTTTGAGGTTTTCTCTTTTTTCGCCATTAACAGTTCACGCTCTTGCTCCAAAAACTCTTTTTGGCTAATCAGTTGCTGATTATTTAATACCCGATGGGCATCAAGGCGTTTTTGTATATTGATGATCAAAGTATTAACGTCTTTTAATTCACGCTCTCTTGCCGAATAATGAGTTCTATTCAATGTTATTTCATTATCAATCTCATTGAGTAACGCATCATATTCATTTTTTAAGCTTTGATAGCTTTCTAAAAGGCGTTGCTGCTCTGTAGGTAATAATTTAGCAAACTCCGGAGTGAGCTCAGGGGAGATTTGATTTAATAACGCATGATGTACCCATTTTTCAATTTGTTGAAAATGAATTTGATAATTAAGATTATGAATATCTTGATTGATCCCTAAGACATTAACACTTAATAATGGGTCGCCTTGTTTGACGTGTTGTCCATCAGCCACATAAATATGTTGTAAGCGGCTAAGCTCAAAGGCTTGAATAACTTGTGTTCGCCCGGAAACGACCAATCGGCCTTGTGTCGTCGCTTGAATATCTAATTTACCGATATATGACCAAATAATCGCAAATAAAATGCCAATACTGATAATGATGGCCGTTGTTAAGGCTAGGTAAGATGGCGGGCTTTTTAATAGTGCTAAATGTGACGGTAAAAAATGGTTATACCGTGTCGTTGCTGCTGTTTGTTTCATAACTAACATCCGTGTCATTATTTAAAAGATTGCTGTAACGCCCATAAATGTTGATAAAACTGGCCTTGCTCAAGTAATTGTTGATGGCTTCCTTGTTCAACAATTTTGCCTTGTTGCATCACGATAATACGTTGGTGATGACGAATAGTAGAAAGGCGATGAGCAATCGTAATTACCGTTCTGCCCTGAGCAATAAGCTGCATATTTTTTTGAATGATAGCTTGAGACTCATCATCTAATGCGCTGGTGGCTTCGTCAAAAATAATAATTTTAGGGTCGGCGAGCAGTGTACGTGCAATAGCAATTCTTTGGCGTTGTCCCCCAGACAGTGATGCGCCTCCTTCGGATAATATGGTGTCATAACCCATCGGTAATTTTAAGATAAAATCATGGGCCCCCGCCATTTTGGCGGCATGTATGACTTCATCCATTGACGCATTGGGATAAGTTTGCGCAATATTATCGAAAACGGTTTGGTTAAAAAGAAAGTTCTCTTGTAATACGATACCAATTTGCCTTCTGAGCGAATGAATATTCATCGATGAAAGAGGAGTGCCATCTAATAGGATCGTTCCTTTCTCAGGGGTATATAATCGGAGTAATAAACGTGCAAGAGTACTTTTCCCTGAGCCAGATGTACCAACAATGCCTAATGTTTCACCAGCCTGAATCGATAAATTAAAATTATCGAGAATATAAGGCATGTCAGGTTGATAGCGAAAAGAGATATTACGCAAATGGATATGGCCTTTTAAGGTATTATTATCCGCTTGTTTTGTTTGCTCTGTCGGCAAATTGATAATTTGCGCTAATTTTTCGATGGCAACTTTGGTTCTAATATAATCCCCCCAGAGCTTAACCAACTTAACAAGAGGCTGGCTTGCATGATTGACCATCATATGAAATGCAATAAATTGACCAATAGTAAGCTGTAAGGCTAAGACTTCAGAGGCACCAATCCACAAAATAACGGCGCTGGTTAATTTCTCAATCACCATCACAATATGTTCAGAGCGGGAGTTGATTTGGCCTGCCGCAAATGTCGTATGACTCATATCAGAAGTTTGCTGATCCCAGCGGCGAGTAAAATTGGGCTCTATTGAGAGGCTTTTGGCTGTTTCAATACCATTAATACTTTCGGTTAAAAATGAGGTGTTGATGGCAATATTTGCAAATTGCTTATGGGCCGCGGCCTCAATTTTAGGCGTCAGCCACCAAGCAACTAATAAATAGAAAGGAATTGAGCATAAAAAAACCAACATTAAGGTTGAGGATAATAGGCTCATGACATAAAGAAAAACAAATAAAAAGAGCACATCAACACAGAGTGTAAAAAAACTTCCTGTCAAAAATTCGCGAATAGTCTCTAGCTCTTTAACGCGTGTAACGATTGCACCAATTTGCCGAGTTTTAAAAAACGAAAGAGGCAGATGCAGTAAATGATTGACCAGCTTTAACCCTAAAGTCATATCGATACGGTTAACAGTATGGTTATAAACATACTCACGCAGCCCTTTAAGCGTCACTTCAAGGATGGCGGCAATAATAAGACCAAAGATCAGCAGATCTAATGTCACCATACTATTATGCACTAACACTTTATCCATAATGACTTGGATAATAATTGGTGTCACTAAAGCGAGTATTTGCAAAATAAATGAAAATAATAAAACGCTAGCGATAATATATTTATATTTCAAAAATTCTGTTTTAAACCAAGTAATATCAAATTGGCTTTGTTTGGTTTTAACCTGTAGCCATTTACCACTCCACATTTGGATAAACTTATCCATACTCCATAATTCTGGAGGATGGTTACCAAATCGCTGAATAAGAACTTGCTCATGATTAAAGTTAGCTAATAGATAAGCTACGTTATCATTATCATAAATAATAGAAGGAGAATCTATCTTACTAATGTTTTTATTGGTTTGATTTTTATATTTACACTTTATATTAAGCTTGTTTTGAAGCGCTTTTAATGTATCACGGAAACTTTCTTTCTCTGCGGTGATGGTATTAAACTCGTCTTGACTAATATCACTTGTTAACTTAATGATGATGCCAATAAAGTAGAGTGTTGACTGAGTATTTTCACTTTCCATTTTTTCTGTGAATATTCCTTTGGGTTATTGCTTGTCATATAGGATGGTTGATATTTATTGCTGATAAAATAATGTTAGCAATAATAGATGAAATAGCATGGATAGTTTTCACAGAGATAATACAGAAATAATAGTTATCAGTGTATTGAAGTTTGTCTTATATATTATTGGTTCTTATTTGGTTTATAATGAAGGGTTATATATTCCCTTCATTATAAATAAAGCTTGAATTTATTGGTATTCGGGCAAATCTAAGAAACGGTGTATGGCTCTAAGTACATGATCTGGTTTCTCTGCATGAACCCAATGCCCTGCATCCGCGACGACCCATGCTTTCGCATTTGGGAACTGTGCGGCAATCTCTTCTCTATATTCGGCTTGCACATAAGGGGAGTTACCGCCGGGGATTAATAGAACAGGTTTATCCCAAGCCGGAACGGTTTCCCAGCCAATAATAGACTCATAGTTTTCTTTGATGGCAGGCAGGTTAAATTTCCACTCGCCTTGGCGGAATGATTTGAGTAAAAACTGAATGACACTCTCTTCATCAAGGTATTCGCGCATGACGACCGTCGCGTCTTGGCGGCTTTTGACGCCAGCGTGGGTCACCGCTTCGAGAGCCGCAATAATGGTATCGTGGCGGCGAACTTGATAAGCGACAGGCGCCATATCAATAGCCACAACTTTTTCTACGAAATGAGGGGCAATTTCGGTTGCTGCCATCGCAATTTTCCCGCCCATGGAGTGACCAATCAAAATGGCGTTTTCATATCCAAGGGATTGTAAGAGTGTCATGACATCTTGTGCCATTTGGCGATATTCCATTGTCGTGGCACGGAATGAGTCGCCATGGTTTCTGACATCAATTTGGATGGTGACAAAATATTTTTGTAAATCGCGGGCTAATACACCGAGATTATTGAGATCACCAAATAATCCGTGGATCAGCACGACAGGGGTAGACGATACCGGAGTTTCAGGTTTATGAATAGTATGGTTTAGCAGGTTTGTCATAGTTCATTTTCAGCTTATTTATCTTCTTTAACGATATGATGGCATGTACATTAGCAAAATCCAAACGGGTCGATTAATTATTCAATGCTATCAATAAAAGAATAAATGGAATATTAAGGTCTCATTCTTCTCATTATTGTATTTTTTTCTGATTAAACATAAAACCACCAATCAGATGATAACTTACTGAAATATCGTTGAACTTAGTGTGCTGTTTACTTTAAGTTATTGAAATTTTAATTGTTTTGTTTTCTTGAAATCTATCTTATAATCCCAACGCAAATTTTAGTTAAAAAAGTACTGGGAAAAAATGAAAACGATAGAAGTTGATGAAGAGCTTTACCGCTATATTGCCAGCCACACACTGCATATCGGTGAAAGTGCATCGGATATTTTGCGCCGTATGTTAAATTTAAAGTCCGGTCAGCCAGTACAAGTCGTTAAAGAACTCGGCAACGAACAGCCGCCGCAGCAGGCGGTCGAGACAAAAAAAACAGCCATTACGCCGCAAAATCCAGTTAGGGTGATGAGGGAGCTTTTACTCTCTGATGCTTATGCAGAAAAAAGCAAAGCCATCGACCGCTTTATGCTAATTTTATCGACACTCTATAGCTTAGACGCCACTGTTTTTGCTAATGCGACAGAGTCAATGCATGGTCGTACGCGTGTCTATTTTGCTGGCGATGAGCAAACACTGTTAGCCGCAGGTAAGCAGTCAAAACCACGGCATATTCCGGGAACGCCATTTTGGGTGATCACCAACACAAATACCAATCGCAAACGCAGCATGGTTGAAGCAATCATGCAGGAAATGCAGTTCCCTGCCAATGTGATTGAGAAAGTTTGTAATACTATCTAATCGAAAAATTGAGGCATCGCTGGTGTCACAAATAGGGCACCAGTGCATTGGGAGATAACAAGTGACAATACATGAACGCGCAGGGCAGCTTCCGTTTCAGAAAGATTTGATTAATGTTGCACAACTAACCGCTCAATATTATCAACTAAAACCACAAGTCGGTAACCCTGAACATGCAGTGAAGTTTGGAACATCGGGGCATCGAGGCAGTGCAAGTAGGAAAAATTTCAACGAAAATCATATTCTTGCTATTGCTCAAGCGGTTGCTGATTTACGTAAAAAGCAAGGGCTAACAGGGCCATGCTTTGTCGGCAAAGACACCCACGCGTTGTCTGAAGCGGCATTTATTACGGTTATTGAGGTGTTAGCTGCAAACCAAGTCAATGTGGTTATCCAAGCCGATAACGGGTTTACTCCGACGCCTGCCATATCCCATGCGATTATCAGTTATAATCAATCCCATCAAGATGTTGCGGATGGAATTGTCATTACACCTTCTCATAACCCACCAGAAGATGGCGGTATAAAATATAATCCCTCAAATGGTGGCCCTGCTGATACCGATTTAACATCGGTTATCGAAAAGCAAGCAAATCAATTACTCGCAAACGGCCTTACGGGTGTTAAGCGTATTTCTTTTGAAGATGCGCTGGTCAGTGGTTATGTCACCGAACAAGATTTAGTCATGCCTTATGTCGCCGCACTGGGTGAAGTGGTGGATATGAAGGCGATTCAAAAAGCAGGTTTAAAATTAGGTGTCGACCCACTCGGTGGTTCTGGCATCGAATATTGGCGCAAGATTGCTGAATATTATCAATTAGATCTTGAACTGGTGAATGATCAATTAGATCAAACATTCCGTTTTATGCCGCTTGATCATGATGGCGTGATCCGCATGGATTGCTCATCGCGTTGGGCGATGGCTGGCCTATTAGGGATGAAAGAAAAGTTTGACTTAGCATTCGCCAACGACCCTGATTATGACCGTCATGGTATTGTCACCCCAGCAGGGTTAATGAATCCAAACCACTACCTTGCGGTCGCGATCGATTACCTATTCCAGCATCGCCCACAATGGGGGAAAGAGGTCGCTGTCGGGAAAACACTCGTTTCAAGTGCCATGATTGACCGTGTTGTTGCCGATATTGGACGTGAACTTGTCGAAGTACCCGTTGGTTTTAAATGGTTCGTCGATGGCTTGTTTAACGGAAAATTGGGTTTCGGCGGCGAAGAGAGTGCCGGAGCGTCTTTCCTTAAATTTGATGGCACACCTTGGTCGACAGATAAAGACGGTATCATTTTATGTTTGCTAGCGGCGGAAATTACTGCGGTGACAGGGGAAAACCCTCAGCAACGTTATAACAAACTCGCCGAAAAATTTGGTGCGCCTATTTATAGTCGTATTCAAGCCAAAGCCACCCATGAGCAAAAAGCGAAACTCAGTAAGTTGTCGCCAGAGATGGTCACTGCGGACTCTTTAGCGGGCGATAAGATCACTCAACGTTTAACGACGGCACCGGGTAATGGCGCTTCTATTGGCGGGCTAAAAATCATGACCGATTATGGTTGGTTTGCCGCTCGTCCATCCGGCACGGAAGAAGCGTACAAAATCTATTGTGAAAGTTTCCGTGGCGAAGAGCATTTACGCCAAATTGAACAAGAAGCAATAGAGATTGTGAATAAGGTTATTGCTTAATCAGCCGTATCATTAATGCCTAACTGGCTAGAGCAAAATATTTTCAAATCCCGATTATGCAAAACAGGCCATAATCGGGATTATATTTTTTATTCGTCCACTATCGCTTCATAATATTGTGGTGGTATTTGTTGTGACGGGATTAACAAAATTCCTCTCTTTTTTATCAATAAATTCAACTTATCGTATTTCCCATCAACTCGACAATAACCGTTGCAGCAAGTGACAGGTGATGATACAACCATAGTTACTGAGTTAATTTAACAAACATTGTTGAAATTGAAGATAGGGTGAAATCAATGAGTCAGGTTTATAATTTCAGTGCGGGTCCTGCCATGCTACCTGTTGAAGTCATGCGTCGTGCTGAACAGGAATTTTGTAACTGGAAAGGCTTAGGCGTTTCTGTTATGGAAGTTAGCCATCGCGGCAAGGATTTTATTGCGATAGCGGAGGAAGCAGAGCAAAATTTACGTGATTTATTAAATATTCCGCAAAATTATAAAGTACTATTTTGCCATGGTGGTGCTCGCGGTCATTTCGCTGCATTACCGCTGAATCTGTTGGGCGATAAAACCACGGCAGACTATATTGTTGGTGGCTATTGGGCGGAATCTGCGGCAGAAGAAGCACAAAAATATTGCACTCCTAACATTATCCAAGTCAAACAAGAAAAAGACGGTGTTGTGGGTGTGAAACCGATGAGCGAATGGCAATTAAGCTCAGATGCGGCTTATGTTCACTATTGCCCTAATGAAACTATTGATGGCCTAGCTATCCATGAAGAACCTGATTTCCCGAAAGACAAAGTGATCATTGCGGACTATTCATCTTCGATTCTGTCTAAACCTATTGATATTAGCCGTTATGGCGTGATTTATGCAGGAGCACAAAAGAATATTGGTCCAGCGGGTCTTACCATTGTTATTATCCGTGAAGATCTCTTGGGCAAAGCTTCAAAGCAGACACCCTCAATATTTGATTATACAACCTTAGCAAAATATGACTCGATGTTTAATACACCGCCGACTTTTGCTTGGTATTTATCAGGCATGGTCTTTAAGTGGTTGAAAGAGCAGGGCGGCTTGCAGGAAATGGCAAAACGCAACTATGAAAAATCACAATTGTTGTATAACGCAATCGATGATAGTGAATTTTATATTAACCGCGTTGCGGTCGAAAACCGTTCTTGGATGAACGTACCTTTCCAAATGCAAAATCCTGCGTTGGATGACAAATTCCTTGAAGAAGCGAAAGCACAAGGGCTATTGTCACTAAAAGGTCACCGCGTTTCAGGTGGGATGCGTGCATCAATATACAATGCGATGCCATTAGCCGGTGTCCAAGCACTTGTTGATTTCATGGCAGACTTTGAACGTCGCCACGCATAATCATCTTCCCGACCTAATCCGCGCATTGGGTCGGGTTTAACTATCTTCATTTTTGAAAACGATAATAAATAATTAGGCAAACAGTACTGGAGAACCTGCGCTTTATGCAATCCCTGACATTACAACCTATCTCTTCAATTAACGGAACGATCAACCTGCCAGGGTCTAAAAGTGTATCGAACCGAGCGCTGTTATTAGCGGCTATGGCTAATGGCACAACGTTACTGACAAACTTACTGGATAGTGATGATATTCGCCATATGCTGAATGCATTAAGCCAGCTTGGTGTTAATTACCAATTGTCTGAAGATAAAACACGTTGCCGTGTTCAAGGAGTCGGTGGGCGGTTATGCCATACTGACGAACTGGAAATTTTTCTGGGTAATGCGGGTACGGCAATGCGCCCATTGACCGCAGCATTGTCGTTAGCGAATAACAATATTGTGTTAACAGGCGAGCCTCGCATGAAAGAGCGCCCAATAGGGCATTTAGTTGATGCTTTACGTGAAGGTGGCGCTACGATTGATTACCTAGAACAAGAAAATTATCCGCCCCTTCGCTTACGTGGTGGTTTTTCTGGTGGTGAAATATCGGTTGATGGCTCTGTCTCTAGCCAATTTTTGACCGCACTTTTGATGGCCGCGCCGTTGGCTGAGAAAGAGACAATCATTACTATCTCAGGTGAATTGGTTTCAAAACCTTATATCGATATCACCTTAGCCTTGATGGCCACGTTTGGCGTTGAAGTGGATAATCACCAATATCAACGCTTTGTTATTAAAGGGCAACAGCAGTATCAATCACCCGGTGAATACTTAGTCGAAGGTGATGCGTCATCAGCATCCTATTTTCTTGCCGCGGCAGCTATTAAAGGTGGTACTGTCAGAGTGACAGGTATTGGTCGTAATAGTCTCCAAGGCGATACCAAGTTTGCCAATGTACTGGAGAAAATGGGGGCAACAATTCGTTGGGGGGATGACTTTATTGAATGCCAACGAGGTACGTTAAACGGAATCGATATGGACATGAACGCTATCCCAGATGCGGCGATGACCATTGGTACTGTGGCACTGTTTGCGCAAGGGGAAACGGTGATCCGTAATATCTATAATTGGCGCGTGAAAGAGACGGATAGACTGTATGCTATGGCGACTGAACTGCGTAAGGTCGGTGCTGAAGTCGAAGAGGGGTACGATTTCATCCGTATTGTTCCGCCAGCGCAATTACAGCATGCTGAAATTGAAACCTATAACGATCACCGAATTGCTATGTGTTTTTCGCTCGTTGCCTTGTCTGATACCCCTGTTACGATTTTAGATCCAGGGTGCACGGCAAAAACATTCCCAGATTACTTCCAACAATTAGCCCGTCTGAGCTAAATTTTAATCATTCGACTGACTGACTTTGCATTGAGGCAATGTCAGTCAGTATCCATAATTAGCCGCCATTTATATATCTGCATAACCATTTTTCTGCGACTCATCAGAACCTGCTTATTTCACAAAATCGTCGAGTAGGTATAATACCACTACAGATTTTAATTGCAGGTGGTGAAACCACGTGCAGAGAAGGAGACCTTTTATGGTGGCAATTGCCCCTGTAATAACCGTTGATGGACCAAGTGGTGCTGGTAAAGGTACATTATGCCAAGCGCTGGCAAACCAGTTTGGATGGCAACTCTTAGATTCTGGTGCGATTTATCGTGTTCTCGCATTAGCGGCTTTACATCATCATGTAGACATTCAGTCTGAAGATGCGTTAGTACCTTTAGCGGCAAACCTAGATGTACGCTTTGTGCCAGAAGAAAACCAGTTAAAAGTGATTTTAGAAGGTGAAGATGTTTCAAATCAAATTCGCACGGAAGATGTGGGTAAAACCGCCTCGCAAATAGCGGCTTTTCCGCGTGTAAGGGAAGCGCTATTACGCCGGCAACGCGCATTTAGAGCGATGCCAGGTTTGATTGCAGATGGCCGTGATATGGGAACCGTTGTTTTTCCTGACGCTCCCGTCAAAATTTTTCTTGACGCTTCCGCCGAAGAGCGCGCTCATCGGCGCATGAAGCAGTTGCAGGAAAAAGGGTTTGATGTTAACTTTGAACGACTTTTAACCGAAATACAAGAACGCGACTATCGTGATCGTAACCGTTCGGTTGCACCTTTAGTTGCCGCGAAGGATGCTTTGATTTTGGACTCCACAAGTATGTCAATTGAGGAAGTCATTGAAAAAGCACAAGCCTACGCGAAAAAAATTCTGCAATTATCTTAATAATTGGCTGTATTTTAGCTTATAATGTAGATAGTATACGCATCTAATACTATGTTGATTTTTTCGCTTAACATGGTAATCACCTTATGACAAGGAAAGTTGTGGGGTATGTAAAACAACCCCATTTGGCCGGAAGCTGAATGGACGTTAATTTAAAACTCTTGAAGATCATTAATATGACAGAATCTTTTGCTCAACTCTTTGAAGAATCCCTGCAGAATATTGAAACCCGTCCTGGTTCTATCGTCCGTGGTACTGTTGTTGCCATCGATAAAGACGTTGTTCTGGTTGACGCAGGTCTGAAATCTGAATCTGCTATCCCAGTAGAACAATTCAAAAATGCTCAGGGTGAGCTAGAAATCCAAGTTGGCGACGAAATCGACGTAGCTCTGGATGCAGTTGAAGATGGTTTCGGTGAAACTATCCTTTCTCGTGAGAAAGCGAAACGCCACGAAGCATGGCTGATGCTGGAAAAAGCTTACGAAGAAGCTGAGACTGTAACCGGTGTTATCAACGGTAAAGTAAAAGGTGGTTTCACTGTAGAACTGAACGGTATCCGTGCGTTCTTACCAGGTTCACTGGTTGACGTTCGTCCAGTTCGTGACACAACCCACTTGGAAGGCAAAGAGCTAGAGTTCAAAGTTATTAAGCTGGATCAGAAACGCAACAACGTTGTTGTTTCTCGCCGTGCTGTAATTGAATCTGAAAGCAGCGCAGAACGCGATCAACTGCTCGAAAATCTGCAAGAAGGCATGGAAGTTAAAGGTATCGTTAAGAACCTTACTGACTACGGTGCATTCGTTGATCTGGGCGGTGTTGATGGCCTGCTGCACATCACTGATATGGCTTGGAAACGTGTTAAACACCCAAGCGAAATCGTCAATGTTGGTGATGAAATCACAGTTAAAGTTCTGAAATTCGACCGTGAGCGTACCCGTGTTTCTCTGGGTCTGAAACAACTGGGCGAAGATCCTTGGGTTGCAATCGCTAAACGTTATCCAGAAGGTACTAAACTGACTGGTCGCGTAACTAACCTGACTGACTATGGTTGCTTCGTCGAAATCGAAGAAGGCGTTGAAGGTCTGGTTCACGTTTCAGAAATGGATTGGACTAACAAAAACATCCACCCATCTAAAGTTGTTAACGTTGGTGACGTTGTTGAAGTTATGGTTCTGGATATCGATGAAGAACGTCGTCGTATCTCTCTAGGCCTGAAACAATGCAAAGCGAACCCATGGCAGCAATTTGCAGAAACTCACAACAAAGGTGACCGTGTTGAAGGTAAAATCAAGTCAATCACTGACTTCGGTATCTTCATCGGTCTGGAAGGCGGCATCGATGGCCTGGTTCACCTGTCTGACATCTCCTGGAACGTTGCAGGCGAAGAAGCAGTTCGTGAATACAAAAAAGGTGACGAAATCGCAGCCGTTGTTCTGCAAGTCGACGCAGAGCGTGAGCGTATCTCTCTGGGCGTTAAGCAGTTAGCTGAAGATCCATTCAATAACTACTTAGCAGCAACCAAGAAAGGCGCAATCGTAACTGGTAAAGTTATCGCAGTTGATGCTAAAGGTGCAACTGTTGAGCTGACTCTGGGCGTTGAAGGTTACCTACGTGCATCAGAAGCTTCTCGTGACCGTGTTGAAGATGCAACACAGGTTCTGAAAGTTGGTGATGATGTTGAAGCTAAATACACTGGTGTTGACCGTAAAAACCGTGTAATCAACCTGTCTGTTCGTGCAAAAGACGAAGCTGATGAAAAAGACGCTATCGCTACTGTGAACAAGCAAGAAGATACTAGCTTCGGTAACAACGCAATGGCTGAAGCTTTCAAAGCAGCTAAAGGCGAATAATTAAGGTAGGGGTAACAGGCGTTACCCCTTCGTAACGGTAGTTTAGGGAGGTACTATGACCAAGTCTGAGTTAATCGAAAGACTGGCTAGCCAGCAATCTCATCTGTCAGCAAAAACGGTCGAGGATGCTGTTAAAGAAATTCTCGAACATATGGCAGATACTCTGGCTGGTGGTGAACGTATAGAAGTCCGCGGATTCGGCAGTTTTTCTCTTCACTACCGTGCTCCGCGTGTTGGGCGTAACCCAAAAACTGGAGACAAAGTGGAGTTGGAAGGTAAATACGTTCCTCACTTTAAACCAGGTAAGGAATTACGTGACCGTGTAAATATTTATGGTCAATAATTGATTGTAAATCTTAATTATTAGTTCAAAACGGTGCTTGTGTTTCACAGCACCGTTTTTTTATTGGGGGTCTTTAACGTATTGATAGCGTTTCTGGCTAAAACGACACGCTCAGTAAAGGGGACCGTGAGCTGCTTAATTGCTTATCTGACTCGCAGGAAACCGTTTAAGTATTGTCGTAGGGCTGGAGCAATCTGCTAATGGCTAAAAAATAGAGCACCATAGGTTAGGAGCGTAATAAAACTGGTTATGGTATAGCAACGGCTCGGAATACAGACACAAGTTACCCGAACATGAATGACCCACTTAGGTGGCGGATTCAAGTCCGAAGTGCAACGCTAAGCCGCCTTTCTTAGCTCCGCAAACACCACCGAAGGTTGTCTGAACCCCAGACACTTGCGTGGCCTGCTGTTCAACGCTCCCTGATAGCGTTGTAAGTCTTCTTCTGTCACTGTCCGCAGGTCTGTTCCTTTCGGGATAAACTGTCTTAACAACCCATTCGTATTCTCGTTCAGCCCACGCTCATGCGAGGCATACGGATGGGCAAAGTACGTATCTGCGTTCAGTGCTTCTGCTATCGCCTTGTGCTCACTAAACTCTAGACCGTTATCGAACGTTATTGTGTGACATACATCCTGATACTCACTCAGCAGTGAGATAATGGCCTTACTGACTTCCACCGCATCCTTTGAAAACACCTTTTTTGTCAGGTAAATACGGCTTTTGCGTTCTGCCAGTGTCACGATAGCACCAGTGCCCTGTTTACCCTGCACCAAATCGGCCTCCCAGTCCCCCAGACGGCTACGGTCATCGACGACTGACGGCCGTAGCTCAATGGATACCGCATCAGGGATGCGCCCTCGTTTCTGCCCGTAGCCCTTACGATATCGCCGTTTGCCCTGCCTAAGATGCCTGTACAACTCGCCACCGCTACGCTTATCCGCATAGATATACTGGTAAATCCATTCATGGCTGACGCTAAGACCAATAATGCTGCCAATTGCACTTATTTGCTCAGGACTCCACTTCCACTCCAGAGCAAATATCACGAAATCTATGGTCTGCTGAGGAATTGTCCTTTTGGCAGATGACAGCCGCCTATCACAGCACTTCTGGTGTGCCTGTTGTGGGTTATAACCAGTATCTGAAGTGTTACGCCTCAGTTCACGGGAGACCGTGGACTTGCTTACACCGATACGGATACCTATCTCATGGCAGGATAAATTATCCTCACGCAGTATCGATATCTGGTATCGTTGTCCTTCGGTTAGTTGCTGATACTTCATACTTACTCGCTCATCTTTGGTCGGAAGAGCAGGATAGCTTATCAGTAGCTAACCGTCCTTCCATCTAACATGACCGAGCGTTGCACTTATTATCTGAATTCGCGGGTAGTTAGATTATATAGGCTGTTGATATTTAGCTTAGCTAAAATCGAGATAGACGAAGCTATATAGACAACGATATCACTCACTTTTAATTTAATCCAAGCGGCGATACTCTCTCTCAATAATTATTTAAATTAACAATAAAAACAAAATAGTTTTGCGAAGCCCCTCCTAAATAAAAAAATATGATTGATTGATATCATCAAGTATTAGGAAGCAGCTCGTATCGCTGATATTCATGTTTTCCAAAAAAGGGTAAGCCTCGTTATGGTGCTCATTCATGTGGCGCACTAAGAGGTGAGGAAATGTATGGCAGTATACTGACACTATTTCGGGGAGGATCACTTTCCTATACTTTAGCGGCGATCGCGATATTTATTGGCACATTACCGATTTTATTTATTCATCATATCCCCACAATAAATAATTCATTCATTATTTCAGGTATCTTGTTTCTATTTTTGTTATTTATAAAAGCACATCGTTATCTGAAGTTTTTTCTATTAATAGCTATCGCATTTTTGTGGGCATGTTGGCACGCTAATGATGTTATTGAGAAAATAAACCTACTGTCAAAAAAGTACCAATTATTAGACGTTACTATTATCAGCGTACCACTATTTAATAAAGAAAAAGAAAACATTAAAGTCAGAATTAATAAAGTTGCTGGGGTCACCGTGTTTCCGCCATTATATGCGGTATGGCAAGTGAAACATCGGTCAGGTGTTACTATTTGTGCGGGGCAAACTTGGCAACTTAATAGCCTATTAAAACCGTTACATGCATCCTTAAATGAAGGGGGCTTTGACCAACAACGTTATAGCCTATCACAACGTATTATTGGTAAATTAAAAAACACCCAAACAACAATGATCGACTCTCGCTGCTCTGTGCGGCAGAGGGTAATAGATTTTTATAAGGAAGAAATTCTTTCATTAAAAAATGCTGCGATTACTTATGCTTTAATGTTTGGTGAGCGCACATTATTAACGCCTGAGTTATCCGCACTATTACAAAGTACAGGTGTGAGCCACCTTATCGCCATATCCGGTTTGCACATCGGGCTATCTTATTTACTAGGCTATTGGCTTGCTCGGTGCTTACTGTATTTGCTTCCCAGCTACGTTATTAGCCCCAAAATACCTATTATATTTGGAGGCATTTTTGCTTTTCTGTATGGATGGGTCTCTGGTTTCGCTATTCCAGCAACACGTGCTTTAATTGCATTGGGGTTGTGGATCTATATCAAACAGCAAAAGAGCCTCTATTTTTCATGGCAATGGGCGGTATGGAGCATTGGTTTGATTGTGCTTGCAGACCCTTTAGCTATGCTATCTGACAGCTTTTGGTTATCCAGTTTTGCGGTATTGGCGATACTGTATTGGTTCAAGTTATTTTCTGTATCATCTTCTACACAGCATACAAAAGTCCTTGGTTGGTTAATTCCTTTCGTGCATTTACAAACGGGTTTATTGATCTTATTAGCACCAATACAAATGGGATTATTTCAAGGGATCAATTTTATGAGCTTTTGGGCAAACCTCTGGTTGGTTCCTATTGTTTCTTGGTTGGTTGTACCGCTTATCTTACTCTCATTTCTGCTATATCTGTTTCCAAGTGCTGCAATCCATCATTTTATTTTGCAGTTAATTGATAGCATTATTTCAATAGGAATAAAGCCATTAGTGTATCTCAGTGATTTTTGGATGGAGCTACAGTCCGTTTCATTGTGGGTTTCTATATTCTGCTGGTTGATTGGTGTATTTATTTCATTTGGCTGGCATCGAACCTATATTGGGTTATTAGGCTGTTTTAGTGCATTGTGCATCGGCACTGAAAGTGCGGTTGATAAATCAGTAGAGCAAGGATGGAGCTTAACCACTCTGGATGTTGGTCATGGTTTAGCCGTTGTAATACAGCAAAAAGGCGTCTCCTATTTATATGATACAGGTAATCGTTGGCAAGGAGGAAGTAACGCCCAAAAACAGATCATTCCATACTTAAAACGAAAAGGGATTATCCCGATAGGCCTTATTCTAAGCCATAAGCACCTTGACCATATAGGCGGAGTGCCATTTCTAAAAAAACAATACCCTTGGTTAAATGTGCGAAGCAGTTTTGGAGGGGGGCAACATCTTCCTTGCTCTAAAGGTCAACGTTGGCAATGGGGAGAGCTGCACTTTGAAGTGCTTTGGCCTGAAAAGCTTGCTGAAAAGTCTCATAATGATGATTCTTGTGTGATCATGTTAACCGATGGCTACCATAAAATCTTACTAACAGGTGATATCGAAAAGCAGGGTGAGCAAGCAATTACCGCACTATATAAACATCGATTAAATGCGGACATTGTTTTTGCGCCACATCATGGCAGCAATACGTCATCAACGTCACTATTCATTAGAACAATTTCACCAACAACGGTATTAGTCTCTTCAGCAAGATACAGTCCTTGGAAAATACCGTCAGATAAAGTGTACTTACGGTACAAAAATAATAATATTAAATGGATTAATACAGCGGAGTCAGGTCAGGTAACTATCTGGTTTAAAAAAGAAAAGTTAAATATTTTGCGCTATCGAATCGAAATGTACCCTAGATGGTATCATCTCTGGTTTGGTGATCCGCCATTTCCCGAGTAGAATAGTGCGCTTACATTAAGTTTGGTAATAAAAACATGATTGATAAAGACCTTTCGACACGACAAACGTTTCGCCGGTTATGGCCTACTATTTCGCCGTTTAAAGCAGGCTTATTTGTTGCAGCTATCGCTCTAGTCATCAACGCAGCAGGGGATGCGTTTATGATTTCTTTATTAAAGCCTTTACTCGATGAAGGGTTTGAGAAAGCGGATAATGACGTTTTAAAATGGCTTCCTCTCGCTATGTTAGGTCTAATTATTGTTCGTGGTGCATCTAGCTTTGTTTCAACCTACTGTGTTTCGTGGGTTTCTGGGCAAGTTGTAATGAGTATGCGCCGTAAGCTATTTGGCCATATGATGGGAATGCCTGTCAGCTTTTTTGATCAGCAATCTACAGGGACCCTCTTATCACGTATCACTTATGACTCAGAGCAAGTGGCGGCATCATCGTCAGGTGCATTAATTACCATTATTCGTGAAGGTGCCTATATCATCGGTTTGTTTGCGATGATGTTCTACTATAGCTGGCAACTCTCCCTTATTTTGATTGTTATCGCGCCAATCGTCTCTATTACAATCCGCATCGTCTCTAAGCGTTTTCGCAAGATCAGTAAAAATATGCAAACGGGGATGGGGCATGTTACGGCTAGTGCTGAACAAATGTTAAAAGGGCACAAAGAAGTTTTAATTTTTGGCGGACAAAAAGTTGAAACTGAGCGCTTTAATAAAGTCAGCAATAATATGCGTAGCCAATCAATGAAAATGGTCACTGCTTCGGCAATTTCAGACCCGATTATTCAATTGATTGCTTCTTTTGCATTAGCGTTCGTTCTGTATGCGGCAAGTTTCCCTGAAATTCGTGAACAGTTATCACCAGGGACAATCGCCGTTGTTTTCTCTTCTATGTTTGCTTTAATGCGCCCATTGAAATCGCTCACTAACGTTAACTCTCAGTTCCAACGTGGGATGGCAGCATGCCAAACACTATTCTCTATTCTCGATACTGAACAAGAAAAAGACGAGGGAACCAAAGTATTATCTAATGTGAAAGGTGATATTGAATTTGAAAATGTCACGTTTACTTATGCAACTAAAGAACATCCTGCATTAGATGATATTTCATTTACTTTACCAGCAGGCAAATCGGTGGCCTTGGTTGGGCGTTCAGGCTCAGGGAAATCAACCATTGCCAATTTGATTACACGTTTCTATGACATCGATAAAGGCTCTATCCGTATTGATGGGCATGATATTAGGGAATATACCCTTGAGTCATTGCGTAACCAAGTGGCTCTGGTTTCACAGCATGTGTATTTGTTTAATGATACCATTGCAAACAATATTGCTTATGCAACGGATGGGCGTTTTAGCCGCGAGCAAATTGAGAAAGCCGCAGAAATGGCTTATGCGATGGACTTTATCGCGAAACTGGATAAAGGTTTAGATACGGTGATTGGGGAAAATGGTGTGATGCTCTCGGGGGGGCAACGCCAACGTATTGCCATTGCTCGCGCACTGTTGCGTGACGCCCCTATCTTGATCCTAGATGAAGCAACGTCTGCATTGGATACTGAATCAGAAAGAGCTATTCAAGCAGCACTGGACGAACTGCAAAAAAATAGAACGTCTCTTGTGATTGCTCACCGTTTATCAACTATTGAAAATGCGGATGAAATTTTAGTTGTTCAAGATGGTCGCATTATCGAACGTGGCAACCATAAAGCGTTATTAGCGCTAGAGGGGGCCTATGCTCAACTACATAAAATACAGTTTAGCCAATGATAGAAAAAATCTGGGCTGGTCAGTCATGGCTTTATATCTTACTACTGCCGTTCTCGCTGCTGTATGGGGCGATCGCGTTAGTTAGGCGTATAAGTTATCAAGCTGGGTTATTCCGTTCTTGGAAGGCACCAGTTCCAGTAATCGTTGTTGGCAATTTAACGGCAGGGGGGAATGGTAAAACGCCTGTCGTTATTTGGCTAGTAGAAGCATTAACTCGGGAAGGTTACCGCGTTGGTGTGGTTTCTCGGGGATATGGTGGAAAAGCAGATCACTATCCACTAGTGATTTCATCAACGACGACAACGGCTGAAGCCGGTGATGAACCTATTTTAATTCACTACCGAACCAAAGCGCCTGTCGCGGTGGCCCCCAAACGCAGTGAGGCGGTGAGAGCATTATTGGAAAACCATGAGTTGGACGTGATCATCACCGATGATGGTTTGCAACATTATGCGTTAGCGAGAGACTACGAAATCGTTGTGATTGATGGTCAACGCCGTTTTGGCAATGGCTGGTGGTTACCCGCTGGGCCAATGCGTGAAAGAGCGGGGCGTTTAACGAGTGTGAATGCCGTCATCGTTAATGGTGGGCAAGCAAACGCTAATGAAGTCGCTATGGCATTAGAAGGGGATATTGCCGTTAATTTACTCAGTGGTGAAAAGTGTGCAGTGAGTGAACTTAAAACGGTGGTTGCTATGGCTGGCATAGGTCATCCTCCTCGCTTTTTCGCCTCCTTAGAAAAAAAAGGGTTAGAATTGGTGCAAACGCATGCTTTTGCAGATCATCAGCCGTATCAACAACACTCTCTGTTAGCATTAACACCTAATAATGAACCCCTGCTAATGACCGAAAAAGACGCAGTAAAATGCCAATCCTTCGCCCAAGCCAATTGGTGGTATCTGCCTGTGGACGCTTCTTTCGATGCGTCAGGGGAAGCAAAGATCCTCAGTGAGATCAAAAACACGGTAGAGCGCTATAAAAAAACTTGTCTTTAAACATTTACTGTGATAATAATATCTCCAACGTGATGTAGATCTCTTTATTATGTATATAAATGTAATTCATTAATAATGAGTATCTATATTTGATTTATTCACGGTCAACTGAGTTCGTCTCTATTTCCTCGCAGTTTCCACGTTTATTCATCAGTTTTGTCATCTCAATGTCAAAATAGGCTGTTAAGTTACAGTGGATGATTGGTATGCGAAAGACCGTTAATTTAATAGTGTGTACAGATTAATAACAACAGTACATCCGGTAGTAATCGTTTACTTGCTCTTAAAGCATTTTAATAAATCGGCAATTTATCATGGGGTATAACGTGTAAAGAGTAATAGTACAACAATAAATAGAATTATTGTTCTCAGAACAAAAGGAGTTTTAATATGAATTTTCAATTACATATGGGTCGAGTTAAATGGTTTGATGCAAATAAGGGTTATGGATTCATTTCACCAATAAATGGCGGTGATGATATCTTTGTTACACGTAAATCAATTGCAAATAAAAAAATCAAATCATTATTTGAAGGTCAAAATGTCGAGTTTTCTGTTACTCGCAATTCAGATGGCATAACGGCTGCTGACGTTATTGCTTATTAATTAAATCATTAACAGTACCGTTTCTCCTGCACCTCTATCCTCTCAATTTCTCGCAGGAGAGCGTATTCAAAAAGATTAAAGTTAACGGTGATATCGGCTTGTGTTATCCTGACCCGAAGTGAGTTAAATCCATTTGGGAGAAAACATGGATCACCGTTTACTTGAAATCATTGCATGCCCTATCTGTCATGGCAAATTAAGTTACAACAAAGAAAACCTTGAACTGATTTGCAAATTCGATCACCTTGCCTATCCTATCCGTGATGGCATCCCTGTTTTGTTGGAAAGTGAAGCTCGCAAAGTTGCATTAGACGAAGGGCAGTAATCATTATGTTTACTGTTATTATTCCTGCTCGTTATGCTTCTACTCGACTGCCGGGGAAACCCCTTGCTGATATCCATGGCAAACCGATGGTTGTCAGAGTCATGGAGCAAGCCATTAAGTCAGGGGCGTCACGTGTCGTTGTGGCGACCGATCACCCTGACGTTGCGAATGCAGTTATCCAAGCAGGTGGTGAAGCTTGTATGACTGATCCTAACCACCAATCAGGAACAGAGCGTTTAGCAGAGGTCATTGACACCTATGGCTTTGCGGACGACGAAATCATTGTGAATGTACAAGGTGATGAGCCTTTGATCCCACCTGAAATCATTAGCCAAGTTGCAAGGAACCTTCAAGGTAGCCAAGCGCAGATGGGAACATTGGCAGTGCCTATTCATGATGCTCAAGAAGCCTTTAATCCAAATGCAGTAAAAGTAGTGACAGATCATGAAGGTTATGCGCTCTACTTTTCTCGAGCGACCATTCCATGGGATAGAGATAAATTCGCCGTTAGCCAAAATGCTATCGGTGATCATTTCTTACGTCATATTGGGATCTACGCTTATCGCGCAGGGTTTATTCGTCGTTATATTAAATGGGAAGCCAGCCCATTAGAGAAAATCGAAATGCTAGAGCAGTTAAGAGTGCTTTGGTATGGCGAAAAAATACATGTGGCAGTGGCTGAAAAAGCACCGGGTGCTGGTGTGGATACTCCAGAAGATCTCGAGCTAGTAAGAAAGCAATTTAAATAAGCAACGATAAATATCGGTAGCCATATAAGGTGTGTACTCATTTCTGAGCCACACCTTTTTTATTGTTCTATTTATTCTGCTTCTATGGCCTCAGGCGTTAAAATGGGGGTTTCTAGTGCTTCGGTGTTATCTGGCTTTAAATAAAACCAAATAGAGCCGATTAATTCATACCAAGCCCGTTCGCTATGGCTAAAATAGAATGCGGAAGGGAAATATTTTTCCCACGGATTGAGTGCACTTTTGATGGCCAATTGGTTTGCAGGGGCAGGAATAGGCTGCATGCCGCGTGCTGTAAACATGGAAATGGCTCTTGGTAAGTGGTTCGCCGAGGTCACCAGCAAAAACGGCTCTTTCCCAATTATTTTTTCCACTTCAAATGCTTCTTCTTGCGTATCCTTTGGCTCTGTTAATGCAATCGTATCGCTAGCAGGTACACCAAGTGACTGAGCAACCATGGCCGCAACTTCTGCACTACTGATAGTGCTATTCGCTTTGCTTCCTGTAAAAATAAGCTTACTTCCTGGGTATTTTAGGTATAAACGGACACCTTCAGTGACGCGAGGCAGGCTATTGTTGAGCAAGTTAGAACTCGGGCTCCAATCTGGGTTATAGGTAAACCCACCACCGAGCACGACAATATAGTGAACATTCTCGGGGGGATTTTCTGTGATCAGTTCATAGCGTTTATCGAAATTCCCTTCAACAGGGGCAAGTAAACTGTCGGAAATAGGCTGCAACCCTAAAAGGGCAATAACAATAAGGCTCATGGACACACAGGCTTTGCCACTCTTTTGCCAGCGTGTAAACCACAGCAATATAAGGCCGATAAACCCGATCAGCAGCAGTAGAGGGAGCGGCATAAGTAAGGCGCCCAAGTATTTTTTTAAAAGAAATAGCATAAGTGAACCTATTTTTTGGAGTTTATCGTCAATTAATTGTTCTGATTGCTGAATTCAGGACCGCACTATGCCAAAATAAGGCCGTTATCTGTTATAATCGTCATACTTCAAGTTGCTGTATTTTTGACTACACTCATTCGCACGAGTCACAGAGCTATCGATGCTCCTAGCGGTTCAAACCCTGCACATCGAGTTATTGAGCGTATATCATTTAGGTTTCAGCAGCCTTAAACATCAAGCAGATGTACAGCGTTATTTTAGCCGAATTAATATTGAATCATATTCTGGATTTGATCTTATTTCATTAACGGCGAAATAAGAACTGGCTGATTTTAACATTTGCTGGGAAGGTGGCGTTGTGTTAACAGGCATGAATGGCTAATTTAAAGAGTACCGGATAATACATGGTAGACCGCAACTTTGATGATATTGCTGATAAATTTGCAAAAAATATCTATGGCACGACAAAAGGTAAAATACGCGAAGCGGTTGTTTGGCAAGATCTAACCCAATTGATTTTATCTCAGTTTAATGGGCAAACATTGCGTATCTTAGATGCAGGCGGTGGCGAAGGTCACTTTTCGCGCAAACTGGCGGCAATGGGACATCAGGTCATACTTTGCGATTTATCCGAAGAAATGCTTGAACGCGCTAATGAACTTGCCGAAGAACAAGGGATTAGCGAAAATATGCGTTTTATTCATTGTGCCGTTCAAGATATTCGCCAACATATTGAAGGTACGGTTGATTTAGTGCTATTTCATGCGGTACTTGAATGGATTAGTGAACAGAAATATGCAATTGAACAGTTGGTAGATATAATTAGGCCAGAAGGCGTATTTTCTGTCATGTTCTATAATGCAAATGGTTTAGTAATGCGAAACGCGATTTTAGGTAATTTTCATCTTGCTACACCGCATATCCAACGTCGACGTAAACGTTCATTATCGCCACAAAATCCATTACTACCACAACAAGTCGATGAATGGTTGTCTGATTGCAAAATGGAGATTATTGGCAAAAGTGGCGTCAGAGTCTTTCATGACTACCTGCAAAGTCGGCAGTTACAGCAAAAAGATTTTCCGGCGCTTTTGGCTTTAGAACAACAATATTGTCGTCAGGAACCCTACATCAGCATGGGGCGTTATATTCATGTCATGGCACGAAAACCAATAATAAAGGACGATTTATGAGTGATTTTTCCCAGACCGTCCCTGAACTCGTGTCCTGGGCACGAAAAAATGATTTTTCGATTTCACTGCCTCCAGAGCGCTTAGCTTTCTTGCTGGCGGTTGCGGTATTAAACAGCGAACGCGTTAACGGTGAAATGAATGAAGGGGAGTTGATTGATGCATTCCGTGAAGTGTGTAAAGGTTTTGAACAGACCACGGAATCATTATCTGTCAGGGCGAACAACGCCATCAATGATATGGTTCGCCAGAAAATATTTAACCGTTTTACCAGTGATATTACAGAAGGTAACGCCATTTACCGTTTGACATCACTTGGTATTGGAATAAGCGACTACTACATTCGTCAGCGTGAGTTTTCTACATTAAGGTTGTCTATGCAGCTATCCATTGTGGCAGGTGAGCTACAAAGGGCAGCAGAGGCAGCCGAAGAAGGCGGCGATGAATTTTATTGGCACCGTTTTGTATTCGCCCCCCTGAAATATTCAGTGGCTGAAATATTCGACAGCATTGATTTATCTCAGCGCGTGATGGATGAGCAGCAAAATAGTATCAAAGAAGATATTGCGGCATTACTCAACCAAGATTGGCAGGCCGCTATCGCAAACTGTGAACAGCTGTTATCAGAGACATCCGGTACATTGCGAGAGCTTCAGGATACGTTAGAAGCCGCCGGAGATAAATTACAGGCGAATTTATTACGTATTCAAGAAGCGAATATGAATGCGCCAGTCTTTTCCGATATGGTGGATAGGCTAGTTTACGATTTGCAAAACAAATTAGACCGCATTGTTAGTTGGGGTCAACAATCTATCGATCTCTGGATTGGTTACGACCGCCATGTCCATAAATTTATCCGTACTGCAATTGATATGGATAAAAACCGTATTTTCTCGCAGCGTTTACGCCAATCCGTTCAACAATATCTCGATAGCCCATGGGCGCTGACTTACGCGAATGCGGACCGTCTATTTGATATGCGTGACGAAGAGTTGGCCTTGAACGATGAAGAGGTGATGGGGGAATTGCCTCCAGACCTTGAATTTGAAGAGTTTAGCGAGGTGAACGATCGGTTAGCCGAGCTTATGGAAGCGGAACTGGCATTCTATAAACGCGAAAAACAGCCACTGGATGTTGCCCGAGTCGTACAAGAGTACTTAACGCAGTATCCACAGAAACGTCACTTTGATGTGACACGCATTATTATTGATCAGGCTGTTAAATTAGGTATCGCAGAGGCTGATTTGGCGGGATTGCCGTCAGAGTGGCTAGCAATTAATGATTACGGAGCCAAGGTGCAGGCACATGTCATCGACAAATATTGAACAATTTATGCCAGTTAAACTGGCTCAGGCATTGGCCAACCCCATTTTCCCAGAGCTAGATAGTCAATTGCGTTCAGGGCGTCATATTAGTATTGATGACCTTGATAACCATGCCTTCTTGATGGATTTTCAAGAGGTGTTAGAGCAATTTTATGCACGCTACAATGTGGAACTGATTCGGGCACCGGAAGGCTTTTTCTATTTACGTCCCCGTTCAACAACTTTGATCCCACGCTCGGTATTATCTGAGCTGGATATGATGGTAGGGAAAATTCTTTGCTATCTCTACTTAAGTCCTGAACGATTGACTAACCAAGGCATTTTTACCGCCCAAGAGCTATTTGAAGAGCTACTATCGTTGGCGGATGAAAGCAAATTATTGAAATTTGTTAATCAACGCTCAACCGGTTCTGATTTGGATAAGCAAAAGCTACAAGAAAAGCTGAGAACCTCCCTGAACCGCTTACGTCGTTTAGGCATGGTACATTTTATTCAAAACGACTCGAACAGATTTATTATTTCTGAATCGGTATTCCGTTTCGGTGCTGACGTTCGTAGTGGTGATAACGTTCAAGAAGCCCAATTACGTATGATCCGTGACGGTGAGGCCATCTCCCTCGAAGAAGGGTTATCCTTACAGGATAGTGAAGATGAAGAGACAGACGAAGACCAAGATGCGGCTGAGAGTGATGAGGATGAACAAGTATGATTGAACGCGGGAAGTTTCGCTCACTGACGCTGATTAACTGGAACGGTTTTTTTGCGCGTACTTTTGACCTTGATGAGCTGGTGACCACGCTGTCAGGGGGAAATGGTGCAGGTAAATCAACAACGATGGCGGCATTTATTACCGCAATGATCCCCGATCTCACCTTGCTGCACTTCCGTAATACCACCGAAGCAGGGGCAACAACAGGTTCACGTGATAAAGGCTTACACGGTAAGCTACGCCCGGGTGTCTGTTATGCTGTTTTGGATGTTCTGAACTCTAAACATCAGCGCGTCATTGTTGGGGTGAGGCTGCAACAGGTTGCGGGTCGTGATAAGAAAGTCGATATTAAACCTTTCATGATCCAAGGTGTGCCAATCGCGACAGTACCGACCGAAGTTTTGACCGAAATAGTGGATGGGCGCCAAGCAAAAGTTATCGCTCTCAACGAATTAAAAGAGCGTTTAGAACAGCAAGAAGGCCTCCACTTTAAGCAATTCAACTCAATCACGGATTACCATTCAGTCCTGTTTGAACTCGGTGTTTTACCGAAGCGTTTACGTTCAGCCAGTGACCGTAGCAAATATTATCGTCTGATTGAAGCGTCATTGTATGGCGGGATCTCTAGTGCCATCACTCGCTCGCTACGTGATTATTTATTGCCAGAAAACAGTGGAGTACGTAAGGCTTTCCAAGACATGGAAGCTGCGCTACGTGAAAACCGCCTGACACTAGAAGCCATCCGCGTAACCCAATCGGATCGTGATTTATTCAAACATCTGATCAGCCAAGCTACAGATTATGTGTCAGCCGATTATATGCGTCACTCCAATGAACGACGTATTCACCTTGATTCAGCAATGGCAGCGCGTAGTGAACTATTGGCGAGCCGTAAGCAGTTGAGGCAAGAGCAAGTTCGTAGCGTTGAAATTGCCCGCGAATTGAACGAACAAAATAATGCATCGTCTGATTTAGAGGCTGATTATCAGGCTGCAAATGACCATTTAAACCTTGTTCAGACGGCATTGCGTCAGCAAGAGAAAATCGATCGCTACCAAGCCGATATTGAAGAGCTGACTTTCCGTCTTGAAGAGCAGTCGGAAGTGGTTGCTGAGGCGACAGAGCGCCAAGAAGAGTTTGAAGCACGTGCTGAAGCGGCTGAAATTGAAGTTGATGAATTAAAAAGCCAGTTGGCTGATTATCAGCAGGCGCTTGATGTCCAGCAAACCCGAGCTATTCAATATCAGCAAGCATTGCAGGCACTGACTCGGGCGCGTGAATTGTGCCAATTACCTGACTTATCAATAGAAAATGCAGACGAGTGGTTAGAAACCTTTGAAGCTCGCGAGCAGCAGGCCACAGAAGCGTTACTGACATTAGAACAAAAAATCAGTGTTGCGGATGCGGCACACAGTCAGTTTGAGCAAGCGTACCAACTTGTTAAAAGTATGGTAGGTGAAGTCAGTCGTAGCGAGGCTTACCAGCAAGCAAGGGCGCTATTACGCGATTGGTCTTCACAGCAACATTTGGCAGAGCGAGTGCAACCATTGCGCATGCAACTCGCTGAATTACAACAACGCTTAGACAGTCAGCAAAATGCAGAGCGCTTATTAAACGAATTTTGTAAGCGACATAACAAAAGCTATGAGCCAGATGAATTAGATGGTCTAATGGCCGAGTTGGAAGCGCAGCAAGAAGAATTAAGTGTTGGTGTCAACGAAAGCGGCGAACGTCGTATGCAGATGCGCCAAGAGCTTGAGCAAATTCGTCAACGCATTCAAGTATTAACGGCTAAAGCGCCTGCATGGTTAATGGCACAAGAAGCGTTGACTCAGCTTAACGAACAAGCCAAACAATCATTTGAATCAAGTGGTGCTGTTACAGAGTACATGCAGCAACTGCTTGAACAGGAAAGGGAAATCACCGTTGAGCGTGACGAGGTGGCGAGCCAACGTCGCGAATTAGAGAAGCAAATTGAGCGCCTCAGTCAACCTAGTGGTGTGGAAGATGGCCGTTTACTTGCCCTTGCAGAGCGTTTTGGTGGGGTGTTGTTATCGGAAATCTACGACGATATCACCATTGAAGATGCCCCTTATTTCTCGGCGCTGTATGGTCCTGCTCGAAATGGGATTGTTGTTCAAGACCTTTCGGTGGTGCGCAGCCAATTAGAAACGTTGCAAGATTGCCCAGAAGATGTTTACTTTATTGAAGGGGATCCCCAATCCTTCGATGACAGTGTTTTCGATGCAGAAGAGTTTGAAAATGCGGTATTAGTACGCTCGTCAGATAGGCAATGGCGTTTTTCTCGTTATCCGGAAGTGCCCTTATTTGGCCGAGCAGCCCGTGAAACACGCTTAGAAGCATTGACACTAGAGCGTGATAACTTAGCTGAGCGCTACGCAACGCTCTCGTTTGACGTACAAAAAATTCAACGTGCACATCAAGCTTTTAGTCGTTTTATTGGTCAACATATTTCGGTAGCTTTTGAAGCCGACCCCGAAGCCGAAATCCGCACCTTAAACCAAAAACGTACTGAGATAGAGCGTAATTTGGCTCAGTTTGAAGAGCAAACTCAGCAACAGCGCCAACAGTTTGCAATGGGTAAAGAGTCTCTATCTGCATTAAACCGACTATTACCTTTAGTTGGGTTATTGATGGATGAAACGCTAGCGGATCGCGCTGACGAAATTCGAGATGAGCTTTCAGAAGCAGAAGAAGCTGCCCATTTCTTAAATAAACATGGTCAGGCGTTAGCAAAACTAGAGCCTATCGTTACCGCGTTATTGAGTGACCCTGAGCAACATGATCAGCTACGTCAAGACTATGAGAATGCGAAACATAGTCAGCAAATCGCGAAACAACAGGCCTTTGCCTTGGTGGAAGTGGTGCAGCGTCGCGCCCACTTTAGCTACAGTGATTCGACGGGGATGGTGAATGAGAATGCCGACCTTAACGAAAAACTCCGCCAACGCTTAGAGCAAGCTGAAAATGAAAGAAGCCGCGCTCGTGAGCAGTTACGTCAGCAGCAATCACAATCAGCACAATTCAATCAAGTTTTAGCGTCGCTTCGCAGCTCGTTTGATACCAAACAAGAGATGTTAAAAGAGCTAGAAGCAGAAATGCAGGATATTGGTGTTAAAGCGGATCCTGATGCGCAAGAGCGTGCACGTATTCGTCGTGATGAGCTACATCAATCTGTCATGGCGAATCGTAGCCGAATTAACCAGCTAGAAAAACAGCAGACCTTATGTGAAGCGGAAATGGAAAACTTGCAAAAACGTATTCGCAAGTTAGAGAAAGATTATTATCTATTGCGCGAACAAGTGGTATCGGCTAAGGCTGGCTGGTGTGCTGTCATGCGCTTGGTGAAAGACAATGGTGTTGAGCGGCGTTTACACCGTCGAGAATTGGCTTATACCGACGGTGATAGTTTACGCTCAATGTCGGATAAGGCTTTGGGGGCGTTACGTTTAGCGGTAGCAGATAATGAACATTTACGTGATGTACTGCGTTTATCTGAAGATCCGAAACGCCCAGAGCGTAAGATCCAATTCTTTATTGCTGTTTATCAGCATCTTCGCGAGCGTATTCGTCAAGATATCATTCGTACTGATGACCCCATCGATGCGATTGAGCAAATGGAAATTGAGTTGGCTCGATTAACAGAAGAGCTAACGGCTCGTGAGCAAAAACTGGCGATCAGTTCGAAGAGTGTGGCTAACATTATTCGTAAGACCATTCAGCGTGAACAGAACCGTATTCGCATGTTGAACCAAGGCTTGCAGGCCGTTGCGTTTGGTCAGGTGAAAGGGGTACGTTTGAATGTCAATATTCGAGAAAGCCATTCTCTGTTATTGACGGTGCTCTCAGAAGAGAGCGAATTGCATCAAGACCTGTTCACCAGCCAGCGTTTAACCTTCTCTGAGGCGATGGCTAAGCTCTATCAACGCTTGAACCCACAAATCGATATGGGGCAACGCTTACCGCAAACTATCGGTGAGGAGTTACTTGATTATCGTAATTACCTTGAACTTGAAGTTGAAGTTAACCGCGGATCTGATGGGTGGTTGAAGGCGGAAAGTGGTGCATTATCGACAGGTGAAGCGATTGGTACAGGGATGTCGATATTGGTTATGGTGGTGCAAAGCTGGGAAGAGGAGTCACGTCGCTTACGTGCAAAAGATATCATTCCTTGCCGTTTACTGTTCCTTGATGAGGCCGCTCGACTGGATGCAAAATCTATCGCCACCTTGTTTGAGCTGTGTGAACGGTTAGAAATGCAGCTGATTATTGCAGCACCTGAGAATATCAGTCCTGAAAAAGGAACGACCTATAAATTGGTTCGTAAAGTGTTTGATAATCGAGAGCATGTACACGTTGTTGGATTAAAAGGGTTTGGTCAAGATAACCCAAGTTCACAAGCACAATTGCCTCAAGGGTAATTAACCTATTTAAGTCACTAAAAACGGCGTTAGAAATAATGCCGTTTTTTTTTAATAAAAATCCGCATAAGTTAAATTTACTGAATAGTGGTTAATTGGATCGGAATAAGAAAGTCACTATGAGACATTAATCTCATTTTTATGAGAGAAAAGACATTATTATCTGAATTCTTGTGATGCATTCCAAATAAATTATATTTCGTATAATTATGGCTTGCTTTCATGATGCCTGCATCGTCAATAAATCAGTAAGGATCCAACATGAAAAAAACGACATTGACCCTAAGTGCCATCGCGTTAGTATTCAGCTTTACGGCAACGTCACAGGCAAAAGTATTAATGCCAGACGTTGTTAGCCCAGGGGTAACTGTGGCAGAGTTAGCTGAACAGAAACCAATTCATTGGGTTTCTGTTGAGCAAATTAAAAATAGCCTTGAAGGCCAAGCTCCTATGGCTGTTGGTTTTGATATTGATGATACCGTACTTTTTTCCAGTCCTGGTTTTTATCGCGGTAAACTAGAATATTCTCCAAATGATTTTAGTTATCTCAAAAATAGGGAATTTTGGGAAAAGATGAATAATGAATGGGATAAATTCAGCATGCCTAAAAAAGTCGGCATCGAGTTAGTCCAAATGCATCTAAAACGTGGTGATACTGTTTACTTTATTACTGGCCGCACGAAGACAAAAACAGAAACCGTTAGCCAATATGTACAAGAAGGGCTTGGTATCCCGGCAGATAAAATGAACCCAGTCATTTTTGCGGGGGATGAACCGGGACAAAATAATAAAGTCAGTTGGATGCGTGACCATAAATTAAAAATTTATTATGGTGATGCTGATGCCGATATTGCCGCAGCTCGTGAATTAAATATCCGTGGTATTCGTATTTTACGTGCCGCAAACTCCTCCTACCAACCATTACCTAAAGCAGGGCAATTTGGTGAAGAAGTTGTGATTAACTCTGAATATTAATTAGGTTAATCGACATAATATGAATAATATAAAGGCGCCTGGCGCCTTTTTTAGTATCTCACAAAGATTAACTCATAAGAGGTAAATGTATCATTCGCCATGAAATAGTCAAAAGAGGTGTAAAGAGGAAACTATCACACTTAAGTCATATTTAATTTAACAATCTAGTTATTATTTCATTTTTATGATTTGTTTTTAGGTATTTTAGCAGTAAATACGTCTATTTTTCATTGGTTGTATTTATTCTGTTTTAATGGCTAAGCGTAAAATCGTTTCGCGTTATTTAAAGACAAAATTAGCCAATTCCTATAACATTCTTTTCGAAATTAAATACAATTAATATTCAATATAATAAAAAATGATTGTTATCCATGTGGTTACTTAAGGTGGATTTATGGCAAAGAAAAGAGTGAAAGCTCTGCAACTTTCGGTAATTTGTGGGCTGTTGTCGATACAACTTCCTGTATTTTCAGCGCAAGACAATGGGCTAATTTTGACAGAAGAAGCGCCATTGCAGCAAGAGGTGGTGGCAGCCCCTGTGGCGACTATCACACCAACTGAAAGTTTAGCGCAAATTACGGGAGCATTACCTGCCGATATAAAACCTGTTTTTTCTTCACAACTCGCGAAGATTTATGCAGATCGGCAGATGAAACTGTTATGGCAAGATGAAACGGCTATCGAACAGTTTCAGCAACAACTGGCGGAGCTGGCACTTTCAGGGGTACAACCTCAATTTAATGAGTGGTTAGCCGCCCTTGAACATGTTCAGTTGAGCGAATTAGGCCGTGATGTGATTTTGTCTGATGCCATGTTGGGTTATCTACAATATCTTTCTGGTGTTTCAGCTAATGGACAATTTTGGCTATACCGGAAACAGCCTTACAAAATAGCGGCACCTACGGCAGAGCAAATGAAGCCATGGTTGGATGCCGCCGCTGAAAATCGCCTTAATGAATGGGTCAAATTACAAGCGCCTCAACATTCCCTGTATCAGCCTATGCGCGAAGAAATGTTGAGGCAACTAAAAATGGATGACGATGGGTTGGCTTTAGTGGATACCAAAACCCTAAAACCGGGTCAATCGAGTGATGATGTTATCGCTTTACGTGAGATCTTGTATCGCCAAGGGCTACTTGATGAAACGGCGATTAATACAGAGTTAGATGCCGCAGCGCCAGATGCAGAAATCGCCAAAGCGACCGCACAAGCGCGTTTGTATAGTGATGAGCTAGTTGAAGCTGTCAAAAAATTTCAACAGCGCTACGGCTTGGAAGCTGACGGTATGGTGGGGAAAGGCACCAAAGTTTGGCTGAATATGAAACCTCAGCAAAAAGCAGGGCTAATGGCGTTGAATATTCAACGCTTACGTATTATTCCTGAAAATAATGGCACTGGGATCTTGGTGAATATCCCTGCATTTTCATTAAATTTCTTCCTAAATGATGAAGTGATTTTAGATTCGAAAGTGATTGTTGGCCGGCCTGATCGTAAAACGCCAATAATGAGCAGTGCATTAAATAATGTGGTGATCAATCCACCTTGGAGCGTGCCTACCAGCATGGCTCGTAAAGACATTGCACCAAGAGGGAAGCAGGATCCTAGCTATTTTAGCCGCAAAGGTTACACGGTCTATTCCGGATGGGGGGAAGACTCCTTTGAGATTGATCCCTACTCCATCAATTGGGATGTGATCACTCCAGCGAATTTCCCTTATCGGATCCGCCAAGCACCGGGGCCAACCAACTCATTAGGCCGCTATAAATTTAATATGCCAAGTTCGGATGCAATCTACCTGCATGATACACCGAACCACAGCTTATTTAATCGGAGTGCACGTGCTATCAGTTCAGGGTGCGTACGGGTAAATAAAGCTAGCGAATTAGCCAGTATCTTGTTAGGTGATGCAGGGTGGGAGCAAAAGCGTATTGATGGTGCAGTAAAAGCAGGAAGTACGCGTTATGTGAATATTCCGGATAGGATCCCCGTTTATCTTTATTATCAAACGGCGTGGGTAGACAAAGAGCAACAGCCTCAGTACCGCGCTGATATTTACCAATATGATAATAGTATCAATAATGCTGAAAAATATTTACCCGTAATAAAAAACATCTTACATTAAATGTGATATCAGGGAGGTTTCCTCCCTGATATTTCTATTATCACTAATAATTAGTTGATAGTGGGTTACACTTAAGTATCAAAACCTATATTTTCAATGATTACTCAATAACAAGAAGATATTCTGTTTATTATGAGTGACCAAGTTCACTCTTTTGGCGTAAATATGCCAAATTTGCGCTTATTTACTTATTTCTTTACATTTTTATACATTAAAGTTAAATATCATTTGTTAGACTGAACAATAGTATAAATTTTGTTCCTATACTCTCTCATTCGAGATGCAGCTAGGCGCGCAATGAAGTGATTCGAAAGAAGTTAGCCGCTAAGTTGTAGCTCGAACGGCTGGGTATGTTTAACCCATTGAAATTTGAGTTACCATCTATGGATATTATCGACCAAAATCGCCGCAAGTGGTTAGGTGCTGGTGCAGCCGCTTTTGGGCTGAGTTTATTGCCTAGCCATGTTTTTGCTGCTATGACGACGCCTAAACCAAAAATTTTGCGTTTTCAAAACCTCAATACTGGGGAATTTTTAAAAACAGAGTTTTTTGATGGACGCCATTATAACAAATCTGAGTTAGCTCGATTAAATCACTTATTCCGTGATTACCGTTGCGATAAAGTCAAAACCATTGATCCTAAGTTATTCGACCAAATTTATATGTTACAGGTTATGTTAGGGTCGAATAAGCCTATTCAATTGATTTCAGGTTACCGTTCACTTGAAACAAATAATGCCTTGCGCCGTAGCAGCTCGGGGGTGGCGAAAAAGAGTTACCATACTCGTGGACAAGCAATGGACTTCCATATCGAAGGGATACAATTGAGCCATATCCGTAAAGCGGCACTGAAAATGAGAGCTGGCGGCGTTGGTTATTATCCAAAAAGTAATTTCATCCATATTGATACAGGTCCGGCAAGAACATGGTAATCTGTACCTATGCTCAGCGTACTTCAAGTCACCGCACTCGCAGGGATTACTTTGCCTTGCGCTGTTTCTTGAAGTATTTAGGGTATAAATAAAACAGATTACGGAGCGATTGCTTAATGAACTATATGATTATCCCAGTCACCCCTTTTCAGCAAAATTGTCAGGTGATTTGGGATGAAAATACGATGGAAGCAGTGATAGTCGATCCCGGTGGTGAAGCTGAAAAACTCATTGCCGCTATCGAAGAGCGTGGTTTAAAACTCACTAAAATTCTGCTCACACATGGGCATGCTGATCATATCGGTGCAACGGCTATCATTTCTAAGCACTTTTCAGCCCCTATTTATGGCCCACAAAAAGAAGATGCTTTTTGGATTGAAGCGTTAGCAGAGCAACATGCGATGTTTAATATTGAAGGTGGTCCTAGCTTCACCCCTGACTATTGGTTAGAAGAGGGGCAGACTGTTCATTGTGGATCGATGGCCTTTGATGTATTGCATTGCCCCGGTCATACCCCTGGCCACATTATTTTTGTTAACCATGCAGATAAACTTATCTCAATGGGGGATGTGCTGTTTAAAGGGGGGTAGGGCGCAGTGATTTCCCTCGTGGAGACCATCAGGCGTTGATTGCTTCAATCAAAAACAAGGTTCTACCTTTAGGGGATGACTATCAGTTTATCCCAGGCCACGGGCCAATGTCAGATCTTGGTCATGAGCGCAAAACCAATCCATTTTTGCAGGATGATCTTCCTGTTTGGTGATGACGACTTAATCACCATCTAAGCTTGCTTTCACCCTATGAAGCCATGCCCCAACCTGTTGGGACATGGCTATTTCTGTGATTTTATCGAGCTAGTTTTCTGTTCTTTAAAAGAAAAAACGCCTCTCATAATTTATTGAGAGGCGTTCTATTATTGTAAAAACTTTATCGTGTTAAGCCATTACAGTACTTTTACGATGGCTTCACACAGTGGCACCATGTTTTCCAGCGTTAAACCTGCGACGTTGATACGCCCAGAGCTAACTGCATAGATACCAAATTCGCTACGTAAGCGCTCTACCTGCTCTTTATTGAGGCCACTGAAGGAGAACATACCATTTTGGTTGATAATGAAGCTGAAGTCCTGTTTAGCGCCTTTTTCTTCCAGTGTATTCACCAGCAACTGACGCATACGTTTAATACGCTCACGCATTGAGGTCAGCTCTTGGATCCACTCTGCTTTTAGTGCGTCATCAGAAAGAATGGTCGTAACCACGGCTGCACCGTGTGCTGGTGGGTTTGAGTAGTTAGCACGGATAACCGCTTTTGCTTGGCTAAACGCACGCTCTGCATTATCGCTATCTTTCGCAATAATGGTGCAGGCACCGACACGCTCATTATATAAGCCGAAGTTCTTAGAGTAAGAGCTGGCGACGATCATTTCTGGATTTTGTTGGGTAAAGATACGCAGCCCTTCAGCATCTTCATCTAACCCTTTAGCAAAGCCTTGATAAGCGAAGTCAAATACTGGCAGTAAACCTTTCTCCGCGCATAGGGCAGAGAGTTTAGCCCATTGCTCAGCTGTTGGGTCGATACCTGTTGGGTTATGGCAGCAGCCATGCAGAACGATAACATCACCGGCTACCGCAGAAGATAAGCTGTTGAGCATACCATCAAAGTCCATACCATGACTTGCGGCATCATAGTAGTTGTAAGTCAACACTTCTAAGCCAGCGGCTTCAAAAATATTTTTGTGGTTTGGCCATGTTGGATTGCTTATCCAAACACGTTTAGCATTGGTTTGACTAGCGATAAAGTCAGCGGCAATACGTAGGGCACCCGTACCTCCAGGCGCTTGTGCAGTACGAGCGCGTTTAGAGGTGACAATTTCATGCTCTTTACCAAATAACAGCTCTTGGGTGACACGACCAAATTCTGGCATCCCACTGATGGCAAGATAGTTTTTGGTATTTTCGTTTTCAAGCAGGAATTTCTCTGCTTTTTTTACAGTGTCTAAAACAGGGGTTTTACCCGACTCGTCTTTGTAGACGCCGATACCGAGGTTAATTTTGTTTTCACGAGGATCAGCACGGAAACTATCAGCAAGGCCTAAAATAGGGTCAGCAGGGGCAGCAGTAATTTTTTCAAACATGTTGTCGATTCCAAAGCTCAGTTGTTAAGCCGAAAATGTTGAGTGCTCAGGTTAACGCGCAGAAAACAATTTGCCAACCGTTTTACTAAAAATTGGCAAGATCTTGTGATGCAGGTATAAATTGCATGGGATATGACCATTAATCGCACAAAATACAGCGGTTTTCACTTACTTCCCCACAGATTAACTTAAGAATTGATTTTTATGCGAGATTTAATGGCTTAGCGGTAACTAAAAGGTGGAAAGACAATAGGTTGTGCAAGCTCGCTATACAGACGAAAAAAGCAACGCCGAAGCGTTGCTTTTCAAAACAGATTTCACTGTTGTCTGAATTATTGTTTAAACAATAATTAGAACTGGTAAACCAGACCCAGACCCAGAACGTTATCAGTGTTGATACCGTATTCTTTAGTGAAGTCGTTGTCTTTCAGCAGGTTGATTTTGTAATCAACAACTGCAGACATGTTTTTGTTGAAGTAGTAGTATGAACCTACAGAGATGTATTTAACCAGATCTTGGTTGTCGTAACCATTACCTAAGTTTTTACCTTTAGATTGGTTATAACCAATAGATGGTTTCAGACCGAAGTCGAACAGGTATTGAGCAACTAATTCAACGTTTTCAGTTTTGTTAGCGATCAGATCAAGGTCACCGTAGCGAGATGTATTTTGAGTTTGACCGTACATAGCTGCTAAGTAAACGTTGTTAGCGTCGAATTTACCACCAACGTTCCATGCTTGAGCACGTTTACCAGTTGCGCTGTAGTAAGAATCACCTTCAGATGTAACTACACCAGCTTTTTGGTTTGGAGTACGAGAAGAGCTAGAATAACCACCACCCAGAGTTACGCCCCAGCCTAACTCATACGCAGTTGAGAAACCGTAGCCGTCACCGTTGTCTTTAGCCATACCAGCGCTTGACTTGTTGTTGTCGCCGTTTTTACCTTGATATTGCAGAGCGAAGCTCAGGCCATCAACATAACCGAATGCGTTGTTGTTACGGTAAGTTAACAGGTTACGGTTACGGCTAGTCATGAAGTTATCAGTTTGATCCATAGTGTCCGCGCCCCACAGTGGGAACACGTCGGTCCATGCGTTCGTGTCGTATACTACACCGTAGTTACGGCCGTAGTCGATTGAACCGAAGTCAGCAAATTTCAGACCCGCGTAAGCCAGACGGTTTTTGTTTTCACCTTCATTTTCAGCTTTGTTAGTCTTAGTTTCCCACTCAAAACGACCAAAACCAGTCAGTTGGTCAGTGATTTGAGTATCACCTTTAACACCTAAACGAACGCGTGAGTCGTCGCCATCTTCACTTTTCTTACCTTTATCAGCAGAAGCAAAATAGTGACGAACGTCAACTTTACCGTAAACGTCTAGTTTGTTGCCGTCTTTGTTGTATACTTCAGCTGCGTTTGCTGCGCCTGCAGCCAACAGAGCTGGGATAACCATTGCAAGAATATTGCGTTTCATCATTATTATTACCCTCATTGGTGTTATTCGGACACCTGCCACTGCCAAAAATAATTCTCAAAAAAATTTGGAACTATTTATGAGAGATTAGTGTCGTCTATGTCGGCGTCCAGTGTTCCATTGGTAAATAAATTTATCTACCCTCAAAGTGCTACAAAAATAAAGATTCTGAAACAAATGGTAACAAGGTGTTTCAAAATGTAAAAAATAGAGTGAAAAATAACCACAGGTATGACCAGTTTAAAAATAATTACAAAATTTAGGGAACTTTTTTAAAGGTCAAATTGAACTTTTTTTGAACAGCTTAGATAAATATAAGTGATAGATTTGCTTATAGAGAAAACAAAAAACGATGAAAAAAGCGGAATTTTCCGATCTAAGCTAAATCAATTTAAAAAGGGTGCAGAAATTGTGCTCAGTTGGTAACGCTGTGATGTATTTCGCAAATCGACTAAAAAGAATGACGGTGATAAAAAATATCGAGCCATGATAGGCTCGATATTGGAAGCTTATTTGGAAAAGCTGTAGTGATTAGAATGCCGCATTGCGTGGTGTACGTGGGAATGGGATCACTTCACGGACGTTACCGACACCTGTTACATAAGCCACTAAGCGCTCGAACCCGAGGCCAAAGCCTGAGTGAGGCACGGTGCCGTAACGACGTAGGTCACGATACCACCAGTAATCTTCTTTGTTCATTCCAAGCTCTTCAAGACGCGCGTCTAACATATCAAGGCGCTCTTCACGTTGTGAACCACCGATGATTTCACCAATACCGGGGGCGAGTACATCCATTGCTGCCACTGTCTTGCCATCTTCGTTAAGGCGCATATAGAAAGCTTTAATGTCCTTAGGATAGTTTTTAACAACCACAGGTGCTTTGAAATGTTGCTCAGCCAAATAGCGCTCATGCTCAGAAGACATATCAACCCCCCAGTAAACGGGGTTTTCAAATTTCTTACCGCAGGTTTCAAGGATCTTGATTGCGTCAGTGTAATCAACTTGAGCGAAATCTGAATTAACGAAGCTTTCAAGGCGGTTGATAACCTCTTTGTCGACACGTTGAGCGAAGAACTCAAGGTCATCGCGGCGCTCATCCAGCGCAGCTTTAAAGACAAACTTCAACATTTGCTCAGCAAGGCCCGCAACATCGTCTAGGCTAGCAAAGGCCACTTCTGGCTCTACCATCCAGAACTCCGCTAAGTGGCGGCTGGTGTTTGAGTTCTCTGCACGGAATGTTGGGCCAAAGGTATAGACTTTGCTTAATGCGGTGGCATAAGCTTCGCCGTTTAATTGACCGGATACGGTTAAGAAGGATTCACGACCAAAGAAGTCTTCACTGAAATCCACTTCGCCTTTGTCGTTACGTGGCAGGTTGTTGTAATCCAGTGTAGAAACACGGAACATTTCACCTGCACCCTCGGTATCAGAAGCTGTAATAATTGGGGTAGAAACCCAAAAATAGCCTTGCTCATCAAAGAAACGATGCAGCGCTTGGGCGAGGGTATGGCGAACACGAGCTACCGCACCAATTAAGTTGGTACGAGGACGCAAGTGTGCGACTTCACGTAAGTACTCAACGCTATGACGTTTTGCAGCCATAGGGTAAGTATCCGGATCTTCAACCCAACCAACAACGTTAACGGCTGTTGCTTCTAATTCGAAAGATTGGCCTTGGCCCGGTGACTCTTTCACGATCCCCGTGACTTCAACAGAACAGCCTGTCGTCAAATGCAGGACTTCGTCGTTATAATTAGGTAAATTATTATTGATGACAGCCTGTAATGGGTTAAAGCAGGAACCGTCATAAACGGCGAGGAAAGAAAAACCAGCATTTGAATCTCTCCTTGTACGTACCCAGCCTTGAACGGTGACTTCAGAGCCAACCGCCACACGGCCTTGCAGTACATCGACTACAGGCGCTACGATCATAAAAATTACTCTCTTTTATATAAACGAAATTAACGATGACATTTTCACTGGGCTAAATAAGTCATTTTTCATCTTATAGACCAATGAAAGTATTTGTTTTCCCGAAATTCTCTATTTCAAGGTTAAAGTTCTATGTTACTTGCCGTGAGGCAGGAAACAAGTAAAAAATCGATACTTTTGTACCAAAAAGTGCAATAGCCTCTAGCTATAACCTAGTTGGGGTTAGAATAGCAAGCAAATATATTATTAAGCGACAAGTTATCGTGTTATTGCGTACGCTGAAAGGGGAATTGGTGTGATACCTATTCCCATTAAGGTATCACACAGTGCATCGCCAAATTAGCAAGCCTTTTCCATTTTAGGAAGATCAAACGCTTTGCGAAGCTGATTAACGAACTCATCGTCTTCACAAATGGTTTTACCCGGACTATCGGATAATTTCGCGACGGGTTTGCCGTTGCATTCAACCAATTTGATCACAATATTCAGAGGTACGACACCGGGAATATTGCAAGTGAGCCTTGTGCCAATCCCAAACACAAGGTTAATGCGTTTATGGAAATAGCGATACAGCTCTAATGATTTTTGTAAGTCGAGACTATCTGAGAACACGAGCGTCTTAGTCATTGGGTCAATGCCTAATTTCTCATAGTGCGCAATGGCCTTCTCTCCCCATTCAATAGGATCCCCTGAATCGTGGCGTAATCCTTGGTAGCGCTTCGCAAAGTTATCATCGAAATCACGCAAAAATGCATCCATCGTGATACAGTCCGTTAATGCAATGCCAAGTTGGTCGGGGTATTCGTCAAGCCAACTTTGGAGTGCAGCACGTTGGCTATTGGCTAACTCAGGGCTAATTTGTTGGTGCGCTTGGAACCATTCATGGGCTTGGGTGCCGACGGGGGCTAGCCCTAATTTATGTGCCAGTTTGTAATTACTTGTGCCCACAAGGTAAGGGAACTCCTCTTTAAGCAAGGAGACGATAGCAGATTGGACATCATAGGAAAAACGGCGGCGCGTGCCGAAATCCATGAGTTTAAAGCGGCTAAGGTCGATATGGTTTTCGGCCGCTTGATCATAAAATACCGTCAGTAATTTTTTCAATTGAGTAACGGCATCTTCTTGGGTCACCTGTGGATGCCTATCGCGTTGAACTATTTCACTGATCAAGGCGAGGAGGGGAACTTCCCACATAATCACTTCGCACCATGGGCCACTAATACGAATCGCGAGCTGCCCATCATCCGCAGTGGTGATATTGACCTGTTCAGGTTTAAAGCGAAACGTTTTTAGCCATGCAAGATAATCGTCTTTGAAAAAAGGAAGCTCTTTTAAATAGTTGGCCTCATCATCGGTGAGTGAAAGGTGAGCCATCAATTGGACTTGCTGGCGGATTTCATCGGCATAGGCACCTAGAATTTCACGACTACGACAGCGGAACTCGGCGACAACCGGTACTTGGCTGTAATGGTGAAATACGGCCTGCTGCATATGAAGCTTATAAGCATCAGTGTCAAGCAGTGATGTAATAATAGGGGTAGCGTCTAAATTCATGGCGCGCAGGCGTCCTCGCGGAGCTATCTACTTATTAGCTAAATCGTTAAAGTTGGAAAAGTATACTCACTTTGACAGAAGATAGAAGCCTTATTGCATCACTCTTGTGTCTGTGAGCATTTCCAATATTTATTTATACTCATCACATTTCGAGTTGTCGGCTTATCGGTGACGGTTATGGCCTATTTGCCATGGCTCTCGAATGATTTAGAGTATACGTCATTGACCAGAATGGCACATTAGCGATTAGAGTTGATTAACAAGCGTTAATATACTCATTGCCAGTCATTGAGCATGAAACGATACTAACACGTAATTTTCTATTTAACAGCGTTATAGCATCAACGAACAAACCAATTGTTAACATTTATCGATGCTGATAGTCATAAATCGTTAACATAGTATGATGAGAGTGTTTCTCATATAGCATTTATGTTGCAGCAGCGTATAGTAATATAAAGAAGAATTGGTAAACGACTATATCGAATTAACGAATAAAAAAGGTTTCATATGACCCAATTGCGACAAGCGAAATATCGTCAGGACTACCAAGCACCTGATTATACTATCTCTGAAATTGATCTTGATTTTATCCTCGATCCCGCAAAAACCGTCGTGACGGCAATTAGCCAAGTCAAACGCCTTAACCCAGCCTCATCTACACTGGAACTGCATGGTGAAGACCTTAAATTGGTCTCTATTGAAGTGGATGGTCAGCCTTGGACTGATTATAAAGAGCAAGATGGTAAGCTGATATTGGCATCATTGCCTGAGGCTTTCACATTACGCATAGTGAATGAAATCAGCCCTGAAAAAAACACAGCATTAGAAGGCTTATATGTTTCAGGGGATGCATTATGCACTCAATGTGAAGCAGAAGGTTTCCGCCATATTACTTATTATCAGGATAGGCCGGATGTGTTAGCGCGTTATACGACGACAATTACCGCCGATAAACAGCGCTATCCTTACTTGCTATCGAATGGTAACCGTATTGCCGAAGGGACACTCGATGATGGGCGCCATTGGGTGAAATGGCAAGATCCGTTCCCTAAACCAAGTTACCTATTTGCGTTAGTTGCGGGGGATTTTGATGTTCTTCGCGACACTTTCGTGACGCGCACAGGCCGCGAGGTCGCATTAGAGTTGTTTGTTGATAAAGGCAACCTTGATCGTGCACCATGGGCGATGCAATCCCTAAAAAATGCCATGAAATGGGATGAAGATCGCTTTGGTCTTGAATATGACCTTGATATCTACATGATAGTGGCGGTTGATTTCTTTAATATGGGCGCGATGGAGAATAAAGGGCTGAATGTCTTTAACTCAAAATATGTGCTCGCTAAAAATGAAACCGCAACCGATAAAGACTACTTAAATATAGAATCTGTTATCGGTCATGAATATTTCCATAACTGGACAGGTAACCGTATCACTTGTCGCGATTGGTTCCAACTGAGCCTAAAAGAAGGTTTGACCGTTTTCCGTGATCAGGAGTTCAGTTCAGATCTTGGCTCTCGCTCTGTCAATCGCATTAATAATGTCAAAGTGATGCGTGCGGCTCAGTTTGCTGAAGATGCAAGCCCAATGGCTCATCCAATTCGCCCTGAAAAAGTGATCGAGATGAATAACTTCTATACGCTAACGGTCTATGAAAAAGGGGCTGAAGTTATTCGTATGATCCATACTCTGCTAGGGGAAGAAATGTTTCAAGCGGGTATGCAACTGTATATTCATCGTCATGATGGCAGCGCCGCAACCTGTGACGACTTTGTGCAAGCGATGGAAGATGCTTCGAATGTGGATCTTTCGTTATTCCGTCGTTGGTACAGTCAATCAGGGACACCTGTATTAACGGTTCGTGATGAGTACTTCCCTGAAAAGCAACAGTATGTGCTGCATGTGAGCCAAATGACACCTCCGACCGCGGATCAGTCAGAAAAGCAGCCGTTACACATTCCACTCGATATTGAGTTGTATGGTGAAGATGGGGCCGTTATTCCTCTGCAATATCTTGGCAGTAGCGTAAACGCTGTATTGAATGTTACGCAAGCATCACAAACATTCACTTTTGATAATGTGCCAAGCCGCCCTGTGCCATCATTACTACGTGAATTTTCTGCGCCAGTTAAATTGGACTATCCATACAGTGATGAGCAACTCGCTTTTCTGATGCAGTATGCAAGTAATGAGTTCTCACGTTGGGATGCAGCTCAGCAACTGATCGGTAACTATGTGAAGATCAACGTTGCGAACTATCAGGCGGGCAACGCGCTCGTTCTCCCTGAGCATGTGATTGATGCATTCCGAGCAGTGTTACTTAATGACACCATCGATCCAGCACTCGCGGCACTGATTTTGACTCTGCCTTCTGAAAATGAGATGGCAGAATTTTTCCAAACTATCGACCCTGATGCCATCCATCATGTTGCTAACTTTATCGCTCATCAACTGGCGACAGCAATGGCTGATGAATTCCTCGCGGTTTATCAATCGATTAAAATTGATGGCTACCGTGTTGACCACAGCGATATTGCGAAACGTTCATTACGTAACGTGTGTTTACAGTATATTGCAGCAGGCGATGATCAAGCACTCGCAGACAAATTAGTGTCAGAACAATTCAAATCGGCCGATAATATGACCGACTCTTTAGCCGCATTAACGGCGGCGAGTGAGTCTCAGTTACCGTGCCTAGAGTCATTAATGACGGCCTTTGATGAGCGTTGGCACCACGATGGCCTAGTGATGGATAAATGGTTTACATTGCAAGGTACTAGCCCTGCTCCGGATGTCTTGCAGAAAGTACGTAGCTTGCTGAATCACCGTTCATTTAGTATGAGCAACCCAAATCGTGTGCGTTCTTTGGTTGGGGCGTTTACCTCCGGTAACCCGTCAGCTTTCCATGCGAAAGATGGTAGCGGCTATCAATTCCTGTATGAGATCCTCGTGGATTTAAATACACGTAACCCACAGGTCGCATCGCGATTGATTGAACCGTTGATCCGTTTGAAACGTTTTGACGATAAACGCCAAGGCCTGATGCGCAATACGTTAGAGCAACTCAAAGCGTTGGATAACCTTTCAGGTGATCTGTTCGAAAAAGTGACGAAAGCGCTCGAAAGCTAAGTTCTTTACTGATATTAGCTGTGTTGTTAGCCCTTGAACGTCGTTTCAAGGGCTTTTTCTTTTAAATCAGGCAATCATATTAGGTTGTATGCGGTGCTATTCCATTGACAGCAACGGTTCAATTGCCGATTAAGGCAACTTTGGTTTGCAAGTAGCGAATAAATGAATTTTTTATAGAAAAAAAGGCGTAAAATAGGGTAATCTATGTCGCGTTTTATCGGATGAAAATGTATCCCTGTTAAAAATGGCCTCAGCAAATTTCATTTGTTGAGTGTTTTGACGCGCGGAACATTGTGTCTTTTAATCGCTTTATACACAAAATAGTTTGAGGTGTCGGCAGCAAGTGTTATCGCTGTGCTTACAACTTAAAATATGGTGGGTATAGACAGAAATAGGTTATTGGATATGTTATATCACCTTGCCCGCAAGGCTCTATTCCAGTTCGACCCAGAAAAAGCCCATGAACTGACGTTTCGGCAGCTTCAATGTTTAAATAATTCCCCGCTTAAATTCCTTCTCCGCCAATCTGTTGCTACTAAACCTGTTCAATGTATGGGACTGTCTTTTAAAAATCCACTTGGCCTAGCTGCGGGTTTAGATAAAGACGGTGAATGTATTGATGCTTTTGGAGCAATGGGTTTTGGTTTTGTTGAGATTGGAACGGTGACGCCACGGCCGCAATCAGGTAATGATAAGCCTAGATTGTTTAGATTAGTGGAAGCGGAAGCACTGATTAATCGTATGGGGTTCAACAATAAAGGCGTTGATAACCTTGTTGAAAATGTCAAAAAATCAACTTACGGTGGGGTTATTGGCATTAATATCGGTAAAAATAAAGACACCCCAGTGGAACAAGGCAAGGATGACTATTTAATTTGCATGGATAAAGTTTATGCACATGCCGGTTATATTGCTATTAATATTTCATCACCAAATACGCCAGGTTTACGCACTTTGCAATATGGCGAAGCGTTGGATGATTTATTAAGTGGCATAAAAGCCAAGCAACTGGAGTTACAATCGAAATATCAAAAATATGTTCCTGTTGCGGTTAAAGTTGCACCGGATCTGACCGAAGCAGAAATAATCCAAGTTACCGATAGCTTAGTTCGACATAATATTGATGGTGTGATTGCAACCAATACCACGTTAGATCGTTCTTTAGTTCAAGGTTTAAATCATTGTAATGAAGCTGGCGGTTTAAGTGGACGCCCAGTGCAACTAAAAAGCACAGAGGTTATTCGGATCATTTCTCGTGAATTAAAAGGGCAGTTACCTATTATTGGAGTGGGTGGTATAGACTCATTAACTGCTGCGAGAGAAAAAATGGACGCGGGTGCATCATTAATCCAAATTTATTCTGGTTTTATATATAATGGGCCAAAATTAATAAAAGATATTGTGAACCATATATAGTTAACTGTAAATTTACCTAAAGGGGGCTTTATTTATGCTCCCTTTTAATCTATATTGAGTTGGCTGTCTATTTTTAAATCATTTTGTTTTGCATTTTTAAGATCGAATTATTTTGAGCTAGTATCTTAAAAATATATTTATACTCTAACTCATTTGAGTTGCTTTTAGGCAGTAAGCGAATTATTCGTTTAAAAAATCCTTAGAGCAAAATAATGCAACAGCTAGGGTAATTGAGCACGACTCAATTGGCAACTTAAAGTATGGTGAGTATACCGGTAAATCGCTAAGGGATCGTTTATGATAATAAAACCCGATGATCATTGGCGTTGGTATTTTGATCATGACCATGATAGGGTGATGCTAGATCTCGCCAACGGCATGATATTTCGCTCATGTTTTCCCGCAAAAATGCTGACAGCATTCGCACATGATGAAATGCCTTTTAGCATTGAAGATGCTGCGGAGTTTTATATATTTGATGAGCAGGCTAAAAAATTAAATCTATCTCATGAAGAACGGGCTGAATTAGTACTGAACAGTTTAGTGGCATTTCGCTTTTTAAAACCGCAAATGCCGAAAAGTTGGTATTTTTCTCCTTTTCACGATATTCAAGTACCTGCGCAAGGTCAGCTTATTCAAGTGTGTTTAGAAAATAGCCATCATATAGCGACATTTATTATTGCTGAGGCTGGTACGTCGGCAAGTTTGTGTTTATTAGCGGAGGCACAATTAGAATTGCCTGATCGTAAATTACGCTTTTGTGATCCAATTAAGATCATGAATGATCGCATGAGGCAATATAAACGCAAGTCTAATCGCTTACTGTATGAGAATGTCATTTAATTGATCGTCCATGATCTATTAATATGGATATTCTTTAATATTCGCCAATAACACCATCAATAAAATAATCGTTATTATTGAGATGATGGTGTTAGAAAATTAGCTTAAAGCTAATTTAATGGTACTTTTGGGAATGCAACTACAGGCTAAGATATAACCATCCGCTTTAATTGCACTTTGTTTTAATGGTGTGACTTCCCCTTCAATCAACTTTATTTTGCATTGACCACAAATACCAGCACGGCAGGAATAAGGTAAAGTGATCCCTTTTGATTCCAATTGTTCAAGGATCACTTCTTGGTTATTTCCTTCATAATCATGATTTTCAAAAGTGACTGTGACCGTACTTAATGGCGTAGAAGGAGTTTTCGCTTTATTATCCGTTTCTCGCTCTTTTGGGATATACTGATTAGGTTGTTTCTTTTCAAGAACCGTCACGGTATCACCCACTCGTATAATTCCAGTATTATGGATAACGACATTTTGCCCGAAATCCACATCACCACTTTCCGTGGTACGGAAGGTTTGTAGTGTTGCTAATGGTTCTCTGTGTGGATGTTTAATGCCTTTTTCAGGGCTAACAGTCGTTAGAATACAGCGGCTACATGGTCTGTCTAAGCTAAAAACGACATCGCCAATCTGAATCGTTTTCCATGTATCTTCTTCGAAAGGTTGGGCACCGGTGATAATCAAATTACCGCGAAATTGCTCGAGCTTAATGCTGGCGGGGCAACGCCTTTGTAGCTCTTGTACCGAAGCTTCATTAATTAATAAGAAGGGGTAGCCATCGGCAAACGACATAGGCACATCGGGCATGGTTTTGACGCGACGTGACAAGTGAGGACTTAACCAGCGTAGTTGAACAGGCTCATCAAAATAACGACTTAGCCAAGTATTGACTGATTCAGGCGCAATGAGTGCATGAAAATGATTGCCCCAGACTTCAGTTGGACTCTGATTCTCATCAAAGTCCTGATACAATACCGTCACACTTTCACCATCGGGTGCTTTGAGATAAAGCCCATTATTTAACATTGCTGGTGTAAATAGTAACATCTGAGGGTATTTTCTTGCCGTGATAAATTTACCTTCCAGCGTTGTTACCATAAAATTGCGATCAAATATTAGCCCACTGGTATCGGCGTATGCATGAGACAGGCGTATCCCTCTCATTGATTTGACTGGGTGCGTATAAAGGCGTGAAAGCGTAATCATTATTTAATCCTTATAATTGTTGCTGAGCAACTTTATGACAAGTCCATAAGATTAGCTATAATGCGCAACAATTTTTCATCCAAATTGGTAAAAAATACTATGAATTCTCTGTTTGCCAGCACAGCTCGTGGCCTAGAAGAACTATTGAAATCGGAATTGGAAGCTCTGGGCGCTAGTCAGTGCCGAGTTGCACAAGGGGGCGTCTATTTTCAGGCTGATGAACGGGTGATGTATCAGAGTCTACTCTGGAGTAGGCTGGCATCCCGTATCTTATTACCATTGAATGAATTTGATGTTTATAGCGACTTAGATTTATACCTTGGTGTACAAGCTATCGATTGGACTGAGGTATTCTCAGTTGAGGACACATTTTCAGTTCACTTTAGTGGTACAAACGAAGAGATCCGCAATAGCCAATATGGTGCTTTAAAAGTTAAAGATGCCATTGTCGATTGCTTCGTACGTAAATTAGATCAGCGGCCTGATGTTGCACGCCAGCAGCCTGATATTCGTATCAATGTTTACTTGAATAAAGAGAAAGCTAGTGTAGCGCTTGATTTAAGTGGTGATGCACTTCATATCCGTGGTTATCGTGATTTGGCAGGGCAAGCGCCATTAAAAGAGACGTTAGCCGCTGCAATTATCAATCGCTCAGGCTGGCAGCAGGGCACCCCCCTGGTCGATCCTATGTGTGGCTCCGGCACACTATTGATTGAAGCGGCTATGATTGCAGCAGACAGAGCGCCTGGCTTGTACCGTGAACACTGGGGGTTCTATGCTTGGTCAAAATATAACCCTGCATTATGGCGAGAGCTGATCACGGAAGCGCAAGTGCGTTTTCGTCAAGGCCTAAAAGAGACAACATCGCGTTTTTATGGTTTTGATATCGATAAACGAGTGCTTGATATGGCGCGCTCTAATGCACGTAGGGCGGGCGTTCAAACATTAGTGAGTTTCAATCATGGCGATGCTGCTATGCTTGAAAACCCTGTTGAAACAGGCATTAAGGGAACCATTTTAAGTAACCCGCCTTATGGCGAACGTCTTGAAAGTGAGCCTGCATTGATTGCTTTACATAGCCAATTAGGCCGTATTGTGAAGGCGCGTTTCCCTGGTTGGCGTTTATCTATTTTTAGTGCCTCTCCTGAACTGTTAAGTTGCTTACAACTACGCTCTGAACGTGAATTTAAGGCCAAAAATGGCCCATTGGATTGCGTACAGAAAAATTATTTATTGGCAGAAACACCGTCGGAAACGGTCGGTGAAATCTCTCCTGATTTTGCTAATCGCTTACGTAAGAACCATAAAAAACTCAGCAAGTGGGCTAAACAGCAAGGGATTGATTGCTACCGCATCTATGATGCAGATTTGCCAGAATATAATGTGGCTATCGATGTTTATCGTGACAAAGTGGTCGTACAGGAGTATGCACCACCGAAAACGGTGGATGAACGCAAAGCGCGCCAACGTTTATTTGATGTGATCACGGCGACGATGAATGTATTGCAGCTGTCATCTAACCAGTTGGTATTAAAAACACGCCAACGTCAGAAAGGTAAACAGCAATATGAAAAACTAGCACAAAAAGAGGATTTCTTTTTAGTGCAAGAATACAACGCTAAGATGCTGGTGAACTTAACCGACTATCTTGATACGGGGCTGTTTTTAGACCACCGCATTGCTCGGCGCATGTTAGGACAAATGAGTCGTGGTGCAGATTTTCTTAATCTCTTCTGCTACACCGGCTCCGCAACAGTTCATGCAGGGCTTGGAGGCGCGAAAAGCACCACGTCAGTTGATATGTCGCGTACCTATCTTGAGTGGGCAGAGAAAAACTTACAGGCTAACGGCTTAACGGGGCGCCAACATCGCTTGATCCAAGCTGACTGCTTAAACTGGTTGGCGAATAGCCCAGAACAATTTGATTTGATCTTTATTGATCCGCCAACATTCTCAAACTCAAAGCGAATGGATGGTACTTTTGATGTACAGCGCGACCATGTTCAGTTGATCACTCACCTAAAACGCATGTTACGTCGTGGTGGTACCATCATGTTCTCTAACAATAAGCGTGGCTTTAAAATGGATATCGAAGCTCTGAATGCGTTAGGACTACAAGCAGAAGAAATTACCGCCAAAACGCGTTCAGAAGATTTTGCTCGTAATCGTCAGATTCATAACTGCTGGCTGATCCGCCATGCAGCATAAAGGATAACATCAATGGCTTTAATTAATTTATCGGGTGCATACCTTTCGTTTAGTGATGCCCCTTTATTGGATAACACGGAACTTCATATCGAAGAAAATGAGCGTGTCTGTTTAGTTGGACGCAACGGTGCGGGTAAATCGACACTCATGCGCGTCCTAACTAAAGAGCAGCCTCTTGATGATGGGCAACTGCTTTACCAACAAGATCTCGTGGTTGCTCGTTTACAGCAAGACCCACCCCGTAATATTGAAGGGACGATTTTTGACTTTGTTGCCGAAGGCGTAGCAGAGCAGGCAGAATACCTCAAAGAGTATCACCATGTTTCTAAATTGGTGGAAACCGATCCGAGTGAAAAGAATTTAAATAAATTAGCTGAATTACAAGAAGTACTAGATAGCCGTAACTTATGGCTATTGGATGCCCGTATCAGTGATGTCTTGAAAAAATTGGATTTGCCAGCGGATACTCAACTGTCATCACTGTCTGGGGGTTGGCTACGTAAAGCGGCTCTTGGTCGTGCATTAGTGAGTAATCCACAAGTCCTCTTTCTTGATGAGCCGACTAACCACTTGGATATCGAAACCATTTTATGGTTAGAAAACTTTTTGAAAGATTTCCAAGGTAGTATCGTATTTATTTCCCATGACCGCTCATTTATTCGCAATATGGCAACACGTATTGTTGATCTGGATAGAGGCAAGTTATCGTCATGGCCGGGCAATTATGATGATTACTTGGTGGCAAAAGAAGAAGCGTTGCGTGTGGAAGAGATGCAAAATGCAGAATTTGACCGCAAGTTGGCCCAAGAAGAAGCGTGGATCAGACAAGGTATTAAAGCGAGACGTACCCGTAATGAAGGGCGTGTTCGTGCACTCAAGGCCTTGCGCGTAGAACGCTCTCAGCGCCGTGAAGTGCTGGGAAGTGCGAAAATGCAGGTTGAGGAAGCGTCTCGCTCAGGGAAAATTGTCTTTGAACTGGAAAATGTGAATTACCAAATCAATGATAAAGTACTGGTTAAAGACTTTAGTGCGCAAGTGTTACGTGGAGACAAAATCGCTTTAGTTGGGCCAAACGGCTGCGGTAAAACAACCCTGCTCAAATTGATGTTGGGTGATCTCAAAGCAGATAGTGGCAGAGTGCACTGTGGAACTAAATTAGAAGTCGCTTATTTTGATCAGCACCGCGCCGCACTCGATCCTGATAAGACGGTCATGGATAACCTTGCAGAAGGGAAGCAAGAGGTGATGGTCAATGGTAAACCACGCCACGTACTCGGTTATCTACAAGACTTTATGTTCCCGCCCAAACGCGCCATGACACCGGTACGAGCATTATCTGGTGGTGAGCGTAATCGTTTGTTACTTGCACGCTTATTTTTAAAGCCAAGCAACTTATTGATCCTCGATGAACCGACCAATGACCTTGATGTCGAAACACTAGAACTGCTTGAAGAGTTGGTCGATAGCTATCAAGGCACTGTTTTATTGGTTAGTCATGATCGTGAATTTGTTGATAATAGCGTAACAGAGTGTTGGATTTTTGAAGGTAACGGGGTGATTAACCGTTACGCTGGAGGCTATTTTGATGCCCAACAGCAAAAAGCACAAACCGTGAGCTTGAAAAATTCACAACAAAGTAAAATAGCGGAGCAAGATAAATCGCCTAAGGTAAAAGAACCTACAAAGCGAAATAATAAGATAAGCTACCATTTACTACGTGAATTAGAACAATTACCATCGAAGCTCGAACAGCTAGAAGGTGAAATTGAAGCACTTCAAGCGGCGATTGGTGATGCTGATTTCTTCAACCAGCCTCACGATATAACCGAAAAAACATTAAATACATTAGCTGAAAAGGAACAAGCGCTAGAGCAGGCGTTTGACCGCTGGCAAGAGCTTGAGCTACTGAAAAATGGCTAGTTTATCGTTCAGGAAATAAGAAGGGGCGAATCACCTTGTGCTCTCATGAGTCTCATGAACATGTGCTGTGCACACAATGCGACATGCTGGTTGCGGTACCTGAATTAGAACAGGGGACTAAAGCAACCTGCCCACGCTGTCATACAGTGTTGGTGTCAAAGTGGCGCTATCCATACAAGCAGCCGGCAGCGTATGCGTTTAGCGCATTAATTATGCTGCTCGTCGCTTGTATGTTTCCATTTGTCAAAATGAGTGCGGCTGGGATTGAAAATGAAATTTCTATATTTCAAATTATCGAGATTATTTCGACAACGCGTTACAGCAGCTTAGCCCTCTTTTTTCTGTTATTTTCATTAGTCATCCCTGCCTTTTGTATGGTGACAATCATACTATTGGGATTACAAGTGTATGTTCCAAAAAGAATCAAAGTGTGGATCAGCCGTATCCTATTTCAAATGAAATCTTGGTGTATGGCGGAAATTTTCCTCGCAGGGGTTCTGGTTAGCTTTGTAAAACTGATTGCTTATGGTGACATTGGTGTTGGGTTAAGCTTTTTGCCGTATTGTCTATTTTGCCTCTTGCAAGTTAGGGCATTTCAATGCCTTGACCGGCATTGGATGTGGAACAAAATTGAAGCAGCCCCTAAGTTAGCTCATAAATTAGAAGTAGGGCGAACTGGGATCAGCCAAAACGTAAGGCTGTGCCTAGTGTGCACGGCTATCTTACCGGCGGAACAATCCCAATGCCCGCGCTGTTACGCTCGTGGTAGCGTACGTAAGCATCAAAGTATACAGTGGACAGTTGCGCTGCTATTGACCTCGTTTTTCCTATATATTCCAGCGAATGTCTTACCGGTGATGACGACCAATATGTTGGGTAGCGATATGGACTCAACGATTATGGACGGCGTGATATTATTGTGGGGGGATGGCTCTTATCCTGTCGCATTAATTATTTTTATCGCCAGTATTATGGTGCCCTCGTTAAAAATGATAGGTATCGCGTGGTTATGTCTTGACTCTCAAGGTTATGGCAACCGAGACCCACATCGAATGCACTTTATTTATGAATTGGTGGAGTATGTGGGGCGTTGGTCAATGATCGATGTGTTTGTCATTACTATTTTGGCCGCATTGGTACAAATGGGGCAATTAATGAGTATCGTCCCTGCACAGGGCGTTATTTTCTTTGGTGTCGTTGTGATTTTAACGATGTTTGCTGCGATGACTTTCGACCCTCGATTAACATGGGATCGTTGTGAAAAGAAAAGTGCGGTAAAAGTTGTTGAACAAGAAGGAGCCATCGGGTGAGTGAACAAGAAACACCACAGGCCAATGCCAAAATCAGTAAATTGAAAAGTTGGTCACCTGTTTGGGTGATCCCTATCGTTACTGTTCTCATTGGTGCTTGGATACTATTTTATCACTTCAGCCATCAAGGCCCTGAAGTGACATTAATTACTTACAATGCAGAAGGCATTGAAGCGGGTAAAACCAAAATCAAGAGCCGTAGTGTGGATATTGGTATTGTTGAAAGCGTGACGCTGGATGACAACTTCAGTCGAGTTGTTATCAAAGCACGCTTAAATAGCGATATGAAAGATCTCCTACGTGCGGATTCTGCATTTTGGATCGTAAAACCGACAATTGGCCGTGAAGGTGTGACAGGATTAGGCACATTGCTTTCGGGAGTTTTCATCGAATTACAACCCGGTAACTCTAAAAAGGAGCATAACGAGTTTACACTGCTTGATTCGCCGCCTTTAGCCTCACCGGATGCGAAAGGGATCCGCGTTATCTTGGTGAGTGACCGCGCTGGACAACTCAATCCAGGCGACCCTGTACTGTTTAGAGGCTACCGTGTTGGCTCAGTTGAAACCAGTAATTTCGACATGAGTAAGCGTGATATGCGCTATCAACTGTTCATCAACGCACCTTATGATAAGTTAATTAGTACGAATGTGCGCTTTTGGAAGGACAGTGGTATTGCATTTGATATGTCATCGCAAGGGATCCATGTTGAGCTTGGCTCTATTGCCACCTTGCTGACAGGAGGCGTAAGCTTTGATGTACCTGCTGGCTGGGCGCCGGGGGAAGGTGTAAAAGAAAATACAGAATTTAAACTCTTTGATAACCAAAGTAGTATTCAAAACTCTCTGTATACTGAATACCAAGATTTCGTTCTGTTCTTCTCTGACTCAGTACGTGGGCTACAGCCTGGTGCACCGGTGGAGTTCCGTGGTATTCGCCTAGGAACGGTCGCTCAAGTGCCATTCTATACCAAAGGCCTCGACCAAAAACTGGATAACGATTTCCGTATTCCTGTATTAATTCATATTGAGCCTGAGCGTTTTGCAAAAGATGTTGGTGCTGATTTTAACTTGAAAAATGAGTTGAAATTAGCGATGAAGGATGGGCTTCGTGCATCGTTAAAATCTGGGAACTTGCTAACAGGGGCACTGTTTGTTGATCTCGACTTTGTGCCTAATGTGCCTGAATATAAAGGGCCAACTGTGGTGGCTGGTTATAAAGTCATCCCAACGACGAGCGGTGGCTTAGCGCAAATTCAGCAAAAAGTGATTTCTGTGCTGGATAAAATCAATGCGATGCCGATTGAGCCTATGCTGAATCAAACGACTCAAACGTTGGCTGAAGGGCAAAAAACGATCAAAGAAGCGCAAGTTATGCTCGCTGAGCTAAATAAAGTGATGGGAAGTAAAGAGTTCCAGAAACTCCCTCAAGACTTGCAAAAAACGTTGAATGAAATGAACCGTGCGATGCAAGGGTTCCAGCCGGGGTCTCCTGCATATAATAAGATGGTCGATAATATGCAACGTTTAGATCAGGTGCTTAGGGAAGTTCAGCCACTGTTACGTACTTTGAATAATAAGAGTAATGCCTTGGTATTCGAAGCTGAGCCGTCTAAGGATCCTGTACCGAAAGGAGTGAAAAAATAATGAGATATCTGATATCGATATTTGTTTTAATGCTGGCGGCTTGTAGCAGCACCCCTGAAAAAGTGTATTACCAATTGCCGGTGAAATCGCCGGCAACACAAAGTGCGGTTGTGATGGGGCAACAAAATCAAATTTGGTTACAGCGCATCATGCTGGCGGATGTTCTGACATCAAATGGTATTACTTACCAAACGTCAGATGTCAGTTACAATAATGCTAGCTCCCATTTATGGGCTAGCCCATTAGAACAACAGTTAGGACAATCCATGGTGAGTGAATTGTCTTCTGCGTTGCCGGGGCGTTTAGTCTCATTACAACCTTTGCAGAATTCGCCGGACACATTGGATATTACGCTAACAAGTTTTAATGGCCGCTACGATGGCAAGGTATTAGTTCAAGGGTTCTGGACTTTGTCGCGTGGCAAAGAGATCATCCGTCGTAACTTCGATATACAGCTTGAACAAAAAGAAGATGGCTATCCAGAATTAGTCCGTACGCTGGCTGATGGATGGCAGCAAGTTGCGAGTGAGATTGCTAAAGAGGCCAATAAATCTTAAGTAATATTCACTATTTTCATCAATAAAGTGCATCTTACGCCGTCATTGGCTAAGGTGCATTTTTTTATAAAATTGGTTGCATATCATTCAATTATAAAATATTTCAATATAAATACATATAATAAAATTGATATTAATTTATTTAAAATCAACGAGTTGTCATAATTTGAAAATATAAATCACATTTATAGCATTTATGACATTTATATGAAATTCTTTACTTGATTTTCTAATCTGTCGGCTGTATTTCTATAGTGTACCTAAATGAGATGATCCCCTACATAGTTTGAATTGTCTGTGAGTGGCAAGGCAAGCTATCCCTAAGTATCAAGAAAGGGTCGGTGAGCGGAATCCCACTAGTGACTTAACTTAACGCTATGAAGGGCTTAGGTGCTGTTTTCTTTTCCATTTTAGACAATGAGGGAAGTAAGGCATGAAAAGACAGAAGCGAGACCGTTTAGAAAGAGCTTTATCAAGAGGTTATCAAGCAGGTATAGCAGGTCGTTCTAAAGAATTGTGCCCCTACCAATCTGTAGATGCACGATCGCACTGGTTAGGAGGCTGGCGTAAAGCCATGGAGGACAGGGCGATTCTCTCTGCATAATCAGGCAGAACAAAGCCTAACTTATTCGTTAGAGAACCTAAATAAACGGTTTTTTAATTCACTTCAAACAAATTTTAAACCTCCGCCATTGCGGAGGTTTTAGTTTTTAGCGCTTAGGTGCGGGATCAGAAAGCACTAGTGTCTTTAAATAGACCCACTTTTAGGTCATTAGCCACGTAAATGACTTTACCATCAACCAGTACTTCACCATCGGCAAGACCCATAATCAATTTACGGTTAATAACACGTTTAAAATTGATACGGTAAGTCACTTTTTTAGCCGTTGGAAGTACTTGGCCCGTGAATTTTACTTCACCAACACCAAGAGCACGACCTTTGCCTTCCCCGCCGAGCCACCCGAGGTAGAAACCAACGAGTTGCCACATGGCATCTAGGCCTAAACAGCCAGGCATAACAGGGTCATTAACAAAATGGCAGCCGAAGAACCATAAGTCTGGATTGATATCCAATTCAGCTTCGACATAGCCTTTATTGAAGGTACCACCATCTTCAGTCATGGTGATGATACGATCCATCATCAACATATTACCTGAAGGTAATGGAGGCCCATTTTCGCCAAATAATTCGCCTCTTCCAGAAGCTTCTAAATCACTTTTTGTATAGGAACTGCGTTTATCAACCATGTTCTTCTGATAGCCTTAATTAAGTTTAAGAATACAGGATAGCTTACACTTGTACGCTGAACAACTCCGATCTGATATTTTTTTATTCAACCAAGCCATTTTAGGAACCATGGAAGTTTTGGTTTTTCGGGTGAATTTGCTTGATTGATGCGTTCTTGAATTAAAGCTAACAGGTGTACGTTATCACCTTCAGCTTGCTGCTCAAAATAGGGCTGCTTAGTGAGTAATGTGATCGCTTGAGCAACATGCTCCACAGGCCAAATATGGAATTGCCCCTCTTGTACGGCATTGACAACAGCCTCTTTGACACAGAGATGGCGCACATTAGCCATTGGGATAATTACCCCTTGTTGCCCTGTTAAACCACGCTGAGCACAAATATCATAGAAGCCTTCGATTTTTTCGTTTACACCACCTATAGGCTGCACATAACCAAACTGGTCGACAGCACCGGTGACGGCGATTTGCTGATCGATAGGCTGGAGCGCTAATGCACTAATTAACGCACAAAGTTCGGCAAGAGAGGCGCTATCGCCATCAACTTCACCATAGGATTGCTCAAAAACAATCGAGGCTGAGAATGGCTGAGGCTGCTCCAATTTTAGCTCATAATTTAAATAAGCTTGCATGATCATCATGCCTTTAGCATGAATGTTGCCGCCAAGCTCGGCTTTCCGTTCAACATCGACAAATTCCCCATCACCTAAATGGGCGACACAGGTAATGCGCGAAGGCTCTCCCAGCGCTTCTGGGTGCCCAGGATAGTGCAAGACGGACAATCCATTGATTTGTCCTATCACTTCGCCTTCGGTTTTGATAAAAACCTGTTCTTGCAGAATATCGTCTTGTGAACGTTCTGTCAGGAAACTATGGCGCCATAGGCGGTTTTCCACAGCCTGATTAAAGGCATTGGCGTCCATTAAGTTGCCTGACTGATAGTGAGAGGCATCCGTCAATCGGCGGGCTAGCCACTGTGTATCAAGAGGCAGATTAAATTTATCTTCACAAAACCGTGTTGCCTGAGTGATAAACGTAGGCCAACCATCAGGTGCGATTTCGGGGAGATGGTTAGCATTAATAATTGATTTTATATAGCGCATCCACAAGGCGAGTTGTTCTTCATTATCAAAGAACATTATGGGTTCATATTCCCCATAAATAGCATGTTCAAAGAGATCTGCGTGAGTGTACTCAAACTCTTCAAGCTCAAGCCGGTCACCAACAATGATTAACTTGATATCGAGTGGCTGAGGTTCAATTTCAATCGGTAATGGTTGATTATCGGAGAAAGGCAACCATTCGAATTGGCGGCGAGCTATCATATTTTGTAGCCGCTGCCACATCAGGGGTTGAGAGACCAATGATGATGCCGATAATATCAATACTCCACCATTAACGTGATGTAATAAACCCGGCACTGGATGTAATGATGGTGTGATATACCCAAACAGTTGTTCCGGCTCAATCCAATGGCGACAGGCAATATTTGCTCGGCTTGAGAAGCGCCCCTCAATTTCAGGACACCATTTGAAAGCAAGTTTATTTTCAGTGAGTTGATAATCACCATTAATGGGCGAAAATGGGGTCAGTAAAGGGCGGATCGCCTCAGCAAATGTTGCTAGATAATGCTCACTGTCGTCGGACTTGATAAACATAAATCGAGTCCGTGAATTCTCTTTGATAAAGCGCTCAATGCTATCAAATAGCCTTGGCTGGATTTCTGACAAAGAAGCAGGAGTCAGGGTATCTGAAGAAACAAAGTTTGCCTGGTAAGGCGTTAGGTCAGGTATTAGGCCTTGCCATGTTAGTTCTTGACTGATCACTATAATTTTTCTGCTATTAATATGATTATAAGTAAAATGCCTGTCGGTGAGCAGGGCGCGTATGCCTGAATTTGGTTTGGATATTTTATACTCTTTTTATTGTAGGCTGCCCCGTTATTGACGACATACATATGTACGACTCACAGACTTTAGTACATTAGCGGCGGCTCATTTTTTGAGCAATTCGCTGTACTGCAAACTATTTAGAGTATATGTTGTTTTCAGGCCAATTTATTACCCATAGGGCAAGGTTGCTATATTAGCGTTTGAGCGCCAATCTTGCAGCAATAATTGTCGTATAATCAGTTAGAATAAAGAAAATAATAGCACAACAGGCAAAGACATTGGCCATGTTAAGCCAATTAAGAGCGCACTGAGCAATCTCATAAAGATATTAGGGTCTTTAGTCAGGAGTAGTGTTATAAGCGCTGAGCACACCCCGCCTATCCCATATACGAGAAGTATGCATTCAAATGTTGACATGCTTGTTCATTAAATTGTTAATAGATGAACGTTGATTGTACACTATTTTGTGCCTAGTTGTTATCTTCTTTGTCAATAATAGGTCGACGGTGGTGCTTAAATTGCGTATCTTCATCTAAAATTGCTAATATAGGTCAGGTTCGATCTTCGTCAGGAAAAAATATGAAATATCAGCAGCTTGAAAATTTAGAATGTGGCTGGAAATGGGAATATCTGGTGAAGAAGTCCCGAAGTGGTGAGCCAATTACTCGGTATATCGAAAGAAGTGCCGAAAGTGAGGCTATCGCGCTATTGCTCAAAATGGAAAACCAGCCCACAGAGGTTTTAAAATGGATCGCTTTGCATATGAATCCACAATTGGATAACCGTATGAAGCAAAGCATTCGAGCAAGACGTAAACGTCATTTCAATGCTGAGCATCCCCATACCAGAAAAAAATCTATCGACCTTAACTTTTCTGTTTGGCAGCGTTTATCTAACCTTGCAGTGAAACGCAATAAAACATTATCAGAGACGATCATTCAGTTGATCGAAGATGCTGAGCATAAAGATAAGTATGAGAGCCAAATGAGTTCGTTAAAGCAAGACCTACAGGCGATTCTAGGGAATTCAAGTACCAAAAAATAGGGGGGGACGATTATCTCAAGTTGCCCGTTGATCAACCACGATCGTTTTATTCCCAACGAAATGCTTTGTAACCCGCCATTATTTTTTCGACCACGATCGATTTAATCGTAACAATGACAGATTGTGTTTAGTGAGCTGATGATTTTTAGCATAAAAAAAAACCCCATCGAAATGGGGTTTTTTGTATTCAGTTCGAAATTCGAACGAGGGGCTAAGAATTAAGCACCTGGTTGAGTGACAACTTCAGTTGTACCTTGAATTTCGATTTCAACGCGACGGTCTGGAGCCAGACACTCGATCAGAGCTGCACGGCCTTTAACGTTGTCACATTTGTTACCAGTTACTGGATCTTCTTTACCACGACCTTCAGCAGCGATTGCGCTTGCTGGAACGCCTTTAGCAACTAAGTAATCAACAACTGACTGAGCACGTTTTTGTGACAGTGGCAGGTTGTAGTTTTGTGAACCGATACGGTCTGTGAAACCAACTACCAGTACGCGACCTTGAGTTGGGTCGATGCTGCTCAGTTCGTTATACAGTTCGTTCAGTGCTTGCTGACCTTCTGGTTTCAGAGTTGCTTTGTTGAAGTTGAACAGAACGTCTGAACGCAGAGTGAAACGCTTGTTCTCAACAACTGGCGCTGGCTCAACAACTGGAGCTGGCTCAACAACTGGTGCTGCTTCTTGGTTGAAGCGGTATGCCAGACCAACGCTCAGCATGCCGTTGTCAGGACGTACGCCCAGGTTGTCGTTATCACCGATGTTGCTAACCCATTGGTAATCTAAACGAGTTGCCCAGTTTGGAGTGATTGCATATTCAACACCCAGTGCGTATACAGGAGAAACACCAGTATCGTTTTCTTTGTAACGCTCTTCACCTGTTTGGTGTGCTTTAACATCAGTACGCCATACCATACCACCTAAACGAGTGTAAACGTCTAAGTCGTCCATTACTGGATAGCTCAGTTTGGTAGTCAGAGAAACACCCATTGATTTCAGGTCGCCGTTGTTACCAGCACCTTTGTATTTCATTTTACCAAACCAGTCATAACCAAGCTCGAAGCCCATGTACTGGTTGTATTGGTAACCTGCGTATGCACCAGCACCGAAAGTATCACGGTCAGTACTTTTACCTACAGTGTTTTCACGATCAACTGGAGTGAAGCTGGTATCTTCATAGTGAGACCAACCCAGTTTAGCACCGGTATACCAAGTGTTGTCTTTTGGAGCTGCCTGCGCAACAGTTGCGAAAGCTGCTACTGCCACTGCTACTGCGATAGCTGTCTTTTTCATTTTTTACGCCTCGTTATCATCCAATATAGGCATGGCTTCAAAGAGCCTTATTATTCGCCATTGGTTTAAAATACTTGCTAGGTTTCGCTGACATTATCTACAAAAATTTATAAAAAGTAAAAAATAATGCCATAGCCTTAACAAGCTAAAGTCTACAACGAACTAAAAAAGATACAAGTAGAGCAAGCAAAAATCATGGTAAAAAAACATTTTTTAGCGGATAAATCAGAGAGATAAACGTAATCCTATTTTGAGTTGATTATTATCTATCACATTGATCTCAATTATTTTTTCGGTATTTTCTGAGTCTGAGATATCCGAATGTCAAATTTACTAAGAATATTCTTAATCTTGGCTAGTGATAATAGTTAGAGTGAATTTTTAGGTTATTTTGCTGTCCAGAATGGATACTTGCGATATTATGTGTTTTTTGAGGGCGCATAATAAAGCCGATAGAATGTCCTTCTTGTGCTGCCGTTTGTAAGCGAGCAAAGTCCTGTTTATTTAATTCCGGTAGCCAACCTAAAACAACACTATAATTACCACTTCTTAATGCCTTTTCCATCGCATCTATCGTCGTTATCGACGCCATATTGCTGAGTTGCATAATTTTGTTAATAGGCAAGCCTGATTGCATTAACCAGTGACGACTTAACTTTTTATTGGGGCTTAGCCAAAGCAGCCAACGAGATTGCGCCCCGAACTGACGCAACATCGGCAGTAGAATGTAATCCATAATAGGATGTTTTTCATCGTAAACCAGCTCACTCACCATGCCTTGTTGCATCGAGCCATCAATAGGCGGTGTTGAAGGCATTGCTTGTGTGCTGTGGTTAACAGAATGTTCAGTTGCCTTGTTCCAAGAATAAATAGCCATAGTTCACCTCACAATCAAACTGTATGTATATACAGTAACTGTATATTTATCCAATATCAAGACTATTTTTTCAAAGCGCTTCGCAACTTTGTTGTTTTTATCTGCAATATTCTTGGAGTTTTTAGCGGATCCTCTCAGAATGTACTTCTGCTAATTGTTTGTAAAATTAAGGTATTTATAGTTTCACACACAAGGATGGAAGTAGATGAATGCTCATAAGGAGTTTGGGTGTATGTCTTTAACGGAAAAAAATGATTCTCGATTAGATCAGCTGTTAAAAGGTTTTGGTGAATTTAAAAAGAAAAACTATTTTGGCGGCTATTGTTTGATTGTTGATAACGTTATTGTTGGCTTAGCGCTTGATGGGCTCTTATATTTACGTGGCTGCCTTTTTGCAAGGAGCTACTTTGAATCAATTGAACTTGAACGGTTAGTTTTCAGTAAAAAAGGGATCCCACTAGAGCTGCGCTATTATCAGTTACCTCAGCAGATTTGGGAGAATGAAGCGCTTTTATTGCACTGCATTGATTTAGCCTATCGTTCAGCTATTGAAGAGCGGCAGCAAAAGCAGTCTGCCGTCACTCGGATAAAAGATTTACCTAATATGAATATGTCGGTTGAAAGGGCATTAGGGAAAATAGGTATTCATAAAGCCGACGATTTACGTGAAATAGGCGCGAAAGCGTGTTTTTTGAAGTTAAAACAGCTTGGTCGTTTTTCCCCTAGTATCAAATTATTAATTGGGTTGGCTGGTGCAATCGAAGGTTATCACAGTGCTGTGCTGCCGACACAAATTAAACAAGAGTTGATTAATTGGTACAACAGCGTTGGTTGAACCGTATTAGGCTAAAGGTCGCACAAGCGGGTGTAACAATTAACGCTGTATTTTGACACCCGCTCATCAGTTTGATTTATCCGCTATATGGCTGAATGATGGCCATTTGCAAGAGGCGAAGTAACGGGAATATTAATTTGTTTGATCATGGATTTTATTTCAGGGATCAGTTCAAGCAGCAGCCTTGTTTGTTCCATAATAAGAACCGTCTTTTCATCATCGCTGGTCGATATGCTATCTATGCGATGAGTGATACTCTCTCGTAGACGTTCTGATTTCTCATCCATTAAGGTATCTAGGCTCATGACTTGTAATGATGTTTCTACATAACAGATAGCATCACTCAAAATAATCAGGTTTTCCTCATTTTGCATTTGCTCTCGGTGCGCACCCAATGCTGAAATATAACTCAGTAAGGTGTGGTTGAGGCAGAGGAGCCTAAAGGCTTGCTCTTGAGTGACTTTATACGATTTAGGATCGGATGCCATATTGGAAACGATAGAAGCAAACTCAGCATCATTATTGTGGGCATCGCGGCGTGCAACACGGTATTCCAGACTGTTATCTTTACCTTGGTAATATTGCTGTAAAATCGCATCTAAATAGCGGCAGTTACTGTTCATGGTTTTTTGCACAACCTGCGGTAACTGGCGGAATTTCCAATCAGGCCATATAAAGCTAACAGCAAGGAAGGCTATAAAACAACCAACTAGCGTATCAATGACCCGAGGGAGAGCAACTTCAAATCCTTCCCCTAGCAGGTTGAAACAAAATAGAACGAGCAGAGTAATAAATAGTGTCGCTTGCGCATATTGGCTACTGCGGAAAACAAAAAACAGTAACCCAGAGATAACAATTAAGGTGAGCTGCCCTTCCATAGAAGGAACAAATTTTAATAGCGGCAAGCCAACGAGGATCCCAATCAGTGTGCCAATAATACGGAGTGCGAGCCGCCGTTTTGTTGCGCTATAGTTAGGCTGACAAACGAACAAGCTAGTCAATAAAATCCAATATCCTCTTTCTAAATCAAATAATTGGATGATGAGATAGCCTGTACATAATAAGAGAGACATCCTAACTGCATGGCGGAACAGGGCGGATTGCGGCGTTAAATGGTGCTTGAAGCGCGCGATGATATCACTGATGCCTGAAGGTGACTCATCTGAGAGTTGTTCAAATTGTTTATTATTCTGTTGGCGTGAACCTTGTTCGAGGCCAAGCCCTCTCAGTTGGACATCAATCCCTTTTAGATTTTTGAGTAGATTATACAGCGCCTTAATTTCATGAATTGCAGGTGACTGTTGTTTTAGCAGTTGCAGTGAGTTTTCAAGGTAAGCAAAAGTACCTTCAAAGCGCGGGTTATGTTGGTACTGCTTACGCCACAAAACAGATTGTGCTACCTGTTGGCAAGCCCGCGCTTGCATGCTAAGTAGTCGTTGGAAACGAAAGAGAATATCGCTATGGCGTAGCGTACGACTCAGTTGCTGATATTGTATGTGTGATGAGCTAGCCCGTTCATGGATATCTTGTGCAACGAAATAATATTGTAGGGTATTACGTGTTCCTTTCTGGCCTCTATCGCCTTTGAGCCGACTGAGCAGCGCAATTTTAGCCTGATTCATCGTACTGACTAAGGTGCTATTGACTAAGGCTAAATCATAGACTGACTGTTGGTAGTCATCTTCAAGATCAGGGTCGAATAAGTTGGCCTTTGCATCGAGGTAGGCGGCTAATTGTTGATAACATTGAGTGATCGCATCTTGTAAAGGCCGAACAGGGAAAAGAATGTGGCCGATCAACGTAAGAAGGTTATACCAAATAGCCCCAATAAGTAATAGGGCGGGTTGTTGGTACCAAGTATCAAATATTGGCACCCCAAGCATGGTATAGATGGCTATCAATAACGCACCAAATGCAATAGTGGCGTAGCGTTGACCTAGCGCCCCTAAGAGAATAAACCCACAGGTCGAGAGTGCCAACCCAAAAAAGAACAGAACGGGATGCGGGAACAGTAACTCAATCGAAACTGAGGCAATAAAAAAACAAAGTAGGGTGATAGCTAGGTTTTTTAATCGGCCAGTCAACCTATCATCTAGGTCGGTCAAGGCGGCCGCTACCATACCTAATGTCAGAGGGATTGTGACTTTAGGCTCTTGCCCCAATAACCAAGGGATCAGTGTCGTCCCTGTCAGGGCGATTAAGATTCGGATATAATATAGAGCATGACTGTTATATAAAACACGACGATAACTGGTAAGCAGCGTTAACACAAAGTACCTCAGAGGCGAACATTTCGTAGTCTATACTCGTTATATTTTAAGTTGCCTAGCTGTTACGTGTTGAAGTGCTCAAGGTTTATAGGCTCCTTGGGCGTCTTTTCGACGAATAAACAAGCAGTTTAACCTGCCGCCTAGATACAACTCGAATATTTAGAGTCTATATAGGATAGCGTGTTTGTAAGTAATAAAAAACTGTCTGGAATCAAGCAGCCGTTATTTTCATGATTGAACTACTCAGGTGCAGGATGTATGGAACTGAAATCAACACAGATTGGGCAGCGCCTGGCTCAGCATCCCTATAATCGGGTTCGCTTATTAAATGCTGGCATTGAGGTGAGTGGTGAAAAACATCAATATCTTATCCCTTTTAACCAATTAATTGATATTCATTGCAAAAGGGGAATTGTTTGGGGGGAGTTAGAGTTTGAACTAGCTGATGAGCAAGTTGTTCGTTTGCATGGAACCGAATGGAAGCAAACGCAACGCTTTTATCACTATTTAAATGATAAATGGCAACAATGGAGCATTGAAATGAGTGAGGTCAGTGCTCAAGTGCTTGTCGCCCTCGCAAAAGGAATACAGCAGCAAACTCAGCAGGATAATTGGTTTAGCTTGCGTGAATTAAACACCTTTCGTAAAAAGATCAGCGAGCAATTTTCCTCCCTTCCTCTGCCGTTAGCGCGAGTCAGTCAATTTGAAAACTGTGCTGCCCCTTATCACTACTGTTTGCAATGGCTCAATGATGGAGAACGTTGTCGGCAACAGGTTAACCAACAATGGAGTGAATCAATCCTGTCACGCTATAGTGATTTTTTCCAACATGTTGAAACCTCCCCGTTAAACTCAAGCCAAGCACTCTCCGTCATTAATGGAGAAGATAACGTTTTAGTACTTGCTGGGGCGGGGAGTGGGAAAACGTCAGTATTAGTCGCGAGAGCCGGCTGGCTTCTTTTAAGAAAGCTCGCTAAGGCTGAGCAAATCTTATTATTAGCGTTTGGTCGTAAAGCGGCGCAAGAAATGAATGAACGTATCCAAGAGCGTTTGCAGCAGGAGGATATTGAAGCCAAAACATTTCATGCGCTAGCGCTCTATATCATTCGTGAAGGAAGCAATAAATCACCTGCTATCAGTGAATTCGAAACTGACTCTCAAAAACGCGGTGAATTGTTATTGAATGAATGGCGTACACAGTGCAGTACGAAAAAAGCGCAAGCGAAAGGCTGGCGGGAGTGGCTAACTGAGGAGCTACAGTGGGATGTGCCGGAAGGTGAATTCTGGAAAGATGAAAAAATCAGTAAAAAGATAGTAAGTCGCTTAGAGCGCTGGTTAAGTTTAATGCGTATGCATGGCGGTAGCCAGAAAGAGATGATCGAATCTGCCGACGAGCAGTTTAGAGATCTGTTTCAAAAACGCCTTCGTCTCATGTCACCTTTATTAAAGGCTTGGAAAAGTGCTCTAAAAGATGAAGGGGCTATCGATTTCTCTGGGTTGATCCATCAAGCTGTTAATTTATTAGAGAAAGGGCGTTTTATTAGCCCTTGGAAACACATATTGGTCGATGAATTTCAAGATATTTCGCCGTTAAGAGCAAAACTGCTACAGGCATTGCGTCAACAGAATAAACAAACGTCACTTTTTGCTGTTGGTGATGATTGGCAGGCTATATATCGTTTTAGCGGGGCAGAGCTTGATCTGACAACCTCTTTTGAACACAATTTTGGCGAAGGAGCGCTGTGCGCATTAGACACCACTTATCGGTTTAATCAGCGCATTGGTGAAATTGCGAATCGCTTTATATTGCAAAATCCGACGCAGCTCGATAAACCACTTAATAGCCTCGTTAAAGGCAATAAAAAGTCAGTCGTTTTGCTTTATGAAAATGCACTGGAGCGTTTATTCGATAAGATGAGTGGTTATGTCACGGAAAATGAAACTATTTTATGTTTAGCACGTTATCACTATCTGCGACCAGAAATCTTAAGTAAAGCGCAAACACGCTGGCCAAAGCTTAAGATTGAGTTTATGACCATTCATGCCTCTAAAGGGAAGCAAGCCGATCATGTCATTATTTGTGGGCTGAACAGTGGGAAGGATGGATTCCCAGCGGCGGCACGCGAATCCATTATGGAACAAGTGTTACTCCCTAAACATGAGGAGTTTGAGCACGCAGAAGAGAGGCGGCTGTTATATGTGGCAATGACGCGTGCAAAACAGCAAGTATGGCTACTGTATAACCCCGATGAACCATCAGAGTTCGTTAGTGAATTAAAACAGTTAGGTGTGCCTAGACAGAAAAAACCTTAAATAGCAAAGAGCCGGATAAACTATCCGGCTCTTGAAGGCTTATTTTGTGCGTTCTTGTAAGTACTGCTGGTAATCAGGGATCACTATATCAATTGCACCATTAAAATAGGGTGACGTAATAATAAAGTCTGCTGTTGCTGGATTAGTGGCTACAGGGATATTCCAAACAGCCGCTAAACGTAATAAGGCTTTCACGTCTGGATCATGAGGAACGGCATTCAGAGGGTCCCAGAAAAAGATCAAAACATCGATTTTTTGTTCGGAGATCATCGCTCCTATTTGTTGGTCACCGCCCATAGGGCCGCTAAGCATACCAGTAACATGAAGCCCTGTATGGTGACTAATCAGTTTCGCTGTGGTACCCGTTCCAAACAGTTGGTGGGATTTAAGTTGTTCGCTATTCTTTGTTGCCCAAGCTAATAATGAAGATTTACAGTGGTCATGGGCAACGAGTGCTATATTTTTAGTGTTTTTTATTGTACGAGTAGTTGATTCCATGATGTTCCCTTAAAGGTGGCGTGGTATCACGCTAAGCATATTAATAATGACGTGTTTGTCGCGATCTGCTGGTTTTTATCGCAATAATGAGAGAAAGACTATCTCATAACTTTCTGGGGTAATTGAAAACATAATCCATGTTTTCTCTCATCTTGCCAGCAACATCAACGTGGTACTCATAGTAGAAAAATTGAGTTAGCACACACTACAACATATATCATATTGTAGATTAATAGTTTACTGATTTAGGGAGTTATTTTGATGACTAACCAAGAAATTGCTGAAATATTACGTAGTGTCAATACGATCGCCTTAGTTGGCGCAAGTGATAAAAAAGATCGTCCAAGTTATGAAGTGATGGAGTACTTATTAGAGCAAGGATATACCGTAATCCCTGTCAGCCCTAAATTAGCAGGGCAAATGCTATTAGGGCAAAAAGTCTACGCAAAATTAGCGGATATTCCTCAACCAATAGATATGGTGGATGTATTTCGTAATGCTGAAGCCGCGGTGGGGATCGCACAGGAAGCCGTTGCGATTAAAGCCAAAGTACTGTGGCTACAAAAGGGGGTTATTAGTGAAGATGCGAAAAACATCGCACTTGCTGCGGGCATGAAATTTGTTATGGATAGATGCCCAAAACAAGAAATCCCTTTATTAGGTTTAGAAAAGTAAGCATGACAATACAGTAAAGCAGCGTTGGGCTGCTTTACTGTTGGATACAAGTTAATAATTTTATAAACAACTAGTTACGTAGGCGCGGTGCCTGTAATTGTGAGCGAATAGACTCTGCCAATTCGTCCATGGAAGGTTGCTCTGGATGGTCATCAGCGGTTTCATAAGTAATTTGCGCTTCAGCCAAATAAGTATGAATAGCTTCGCCGTTGTCATCTTCCATAACAACATGGTACCAAGGCAGATCACGTAATGTGCTGTTTGAAGCAATATCATCATCGTGTGGTTGTTCGAGCGAATATTCGGCATCGACGTCGACCACAACGCCTAGGTAGCCGAGTAGTTTATGTCTAACTTGTTGCCCGATCCCATATTTACTGGTGATCATCATAGCCACCTCCTAAAAGCCTTGCTTATGCTATAACTTTATATTGGGGCAGTGTTCCGCGTTTTCAAGCCAATGTATGGACAATTACTCATAACGCAATACACTGTCTTATATGCAACATTGAAAAGCAGTGCCTCAATTCCAGATTATATGTTCGATGAATAAAAGACAACTGTAATAAATCGTATTTTAGTAAATAATGCACTGATAATGGGGGCCAAAATGACAACATCAACCGGACGTTTGTTTTATATCTATGGTCGTGTACAAGGAGTTGGTTTTCGTTACCAAACGTATCATTGGGCGAATCAAAATGGCATAAAAGGGTATGTCTATAATCGCGAAGATGGCAGTGTCGCACTGGGTATCTATGGTTCAGACCAAGATATCCGTTTTGTCGAAGAATGGCTCAATGCAGGTGGCCCTCCAGGAGCAAAGATTGATCACTATTTTAGTGAAAATTGGCACACTGAAAAAATAGCGGATTTTTCGGTCCGCTATTAATTGGCTAGCCATTTAAATACATTTCACGGGCTTTGGCAGGCCGGCAAGTTTTGTTGCTTGCTTTGCTGGGCCTTTAGGGAATAGTCGATATAAGTAGCGGCTATTTCCTTTATCTTCCCCAAATTGCTGTGAAACGGCTTTCACGAGCATACGGATGGCAGGAGATGTATTAAATTCCAAGTAGAATGCGCGAACAAAGCGAATGATTTCAAGGTGCTCTTCTGTCAAAGTGATATTTTCTTGCTCTGCGAGAAGAGGAATAAGATCTTCGCTCCATTGTTGGCTATCGATAAGGTAGCCCTGAGGGTCAGTCTCAATTTCTTGGCCGTTAAAAAGCAACATACAGATTTCAACCTAAACAAAAACAGAGTGCAAATTTAGCAAAAAATAGGCGATAACCCAAGCGACCTGTTGGAAATGTTGATAATTTAGCCCATTAACACATTAAGTGCTTATTTTTATAGCAATTGATAAAATAGGGGGTTTACATCGAAAGCGCAGATGTTTATAGTGCACGTCATTGCGGAGGGGTGGCCGAGCGGCTGAAGGCAGCGGTCTTGAAAACCGCCGATGGGAAACCATCCGAGAGTTCGAATCTCTCCTCCGCTCTTCACTTCTAATCAAGTCTACTAAAGTCTTCCAATCCCAAGTAAATCAAGCATTCTAGCTAAATCTCACTCTACCGAAGTCTACTAACGTCTTTCTAAATCTCTACAATAATTTGTTGCATAGTTTTTTATATAGAATTCCCTCTACAATATTAGTGACTTATGAAGCTAACAAATATGCTAATCAAGTGTGCTTACACGCCGACCTCATATTGTACCGCTATCAAAGCAGGTGATTGATTTGCTGAAACAGACACATCCCATCAGTGGCAGTTATCAATATATATTCCCTAGTCGCACTGATTATAGAAAGCACATACCAGATATGGCACTGAATACGATGATTAGGCGCATGGGCTATAGTGGTAGAGCCACAGGCCACGGCTTCAGGCACACAATGAGCACCATCCTACATGAACAAGGTTATAACACTGCATGGATTGAGACACAGCTAGCACACGTTAATAAACTCTATTCGTGGAACGTATAAACATGCTCAGTATATTGATGGGCGTAGAGTGCTAGGGCTACTTTGCCAACATCGCCTTCATCCAAGAGTCAATCTGAGATGGCGGTATATGAATACCTGCTTGGGGATCTGACAGGACTCCATCAGTTAGCTTTACAAGGCAGTATGCGGATATTACAGCTGCTATCAATTCAAGCGGTCGGTTACCAACTGAGAATAAAATACAGAAATCAGCTGTAGGTATATTAATTTCTTTTTTATGATCATCATCCATAAACCATGAGCCGTATTCAAAGCCGGTAATCTCGTTATCTAATTGATAAGGAAGAAAACCAGAAAAGGTGAGTAAGTCAAAATCAGTATCCATAATCAGTGATTTATTAACCTTGGCTATTTCCGCCTGCCACTCGAAAGGTGATGGGAGTGACTTAGAAGAGAGGTAAACGTTAAAATCTTGAGACATAGATATTACCCTAGCTAGCATGTTTTTCATTTTAGCCTACTAAATACTATTAATTGAGAAAAGGCTTTTAATAGGAAAATAATTTTTAATAACCATAAGCAAACACGGTGTGGTTATTTTGATATCAAAAAGACTCATAGTAATAACGTACCGAAATGGTACTGGAATAAACCACGGTGGTACTATTGATTGGGCTATATAAAACCTAATGCTTGCCATTGACCAAAATTAGATTGGATTGATTAATATCTTTGTTATCACTAGTGTTTTATGAGTATGCAGTAGGTACATCTTCGGTTTCAAATTAAAGCAAGTTATACAGCATTTACTATGATGGTATGAAGGTGAGTAAATCAAAAATGAGAAATGCGAAATCAACCAGAATCACCACATCAGGAACGGTAATAAAATCCCCTGAGAGAGTTAAAACAGCTACAGGTAAAGTTATGGCCACAATGACTATTCAGGCTGAGAGTGACAAGCGTAGTCCGTACTCATTAAAGTATGTTGGTTGGCTTTAATAAAGGCATATTTAAGTCGGATTGACTTGCAAAGTACAACGCGGCTTTTTTAATGTATCCTGCTTTTTAGTGACTCTTTGTAACTCTTTTTTAAGTCGCAGAATGTCATCACTTTCAATAGATATAATTTGATATTGCGAAGAGTCTGGCTAGATTTTTTAATCCATGCGTAAAGACTATGTGTCCACTCCCTACTAATTGAGACACACCCATTTAGAGTTTTCTAGTTGCTGACAATTTGCGTTTCAGTAAAACGAACGTTTTCATAACGGCTTCTGTAATTTTTGGGCAGAAACTCTAATTATAGCTATCTTATTTTAGGGGAAGTGGACAGTTGAGATATCGTTTTTTAAAAAGTAATAACTAAAAAATGCCAGACGCGTTACTTAAAAAAATCATGAACAGTATCATTCCATTCGTGTCCTAAAATAGACCATTTATGATTTGTTGGTGGCGGAAAACCACTACGACAATACCCATTTTTAGTCTCAAAATTAAATATACCATGTGGGTAATTATTAATTAACAGAACGCACTTAAGACTATCTTCTGACCAGCCAATTTTGACATCAGATGGAATGTTTCTATCTGAAATATCCTCTACATTGTAAATATGGAGGGCGTCCTGAATTGGGTTGCCGTCAGCAGATTCATCTAGCGCATAGAAGTATCCTGTTTCTCCATCATCTTCAAATACAGCTGCAAATGTACCTTCAGGGGCCAAGCTTTCGATTACTTTTTCCTGCCCCACGATAATTTGCTCTTGAGCTGTAACTAGTATTGTCATATGTGGTTCCTTAATTTATGCACCTGTAAAGTAAAAAAACTGTCAAAACTCAGTATAGAAAAAGCTCGTCATATGTAAAAATATTTATCTTACAATCCTACATATGTATAAATACCCTAGTCTTAGTGGTGGCAGTTTTTGTTAGGGATTCATTTTATTATAATCGCTCAAATCTATTAATACCTGAATTTAATTGGTAATGAGTGGAAATGCCTATGGCTGTTTCTCCATTAGTGCAAAACGTTATCGACGGTTTACTTGGACGATAATTGTGATGTGCTTGATTAAATACTAATTACTCTTGTACCAATCATCGTGGCTTGCCCTCCAACTCTAACACGACGAATCGCCTGTGCTTGTCTATCAATCGTCACTTGGATCATCGAAGAACAGCCCATTGCTCGCCCTTGCTCTAACAGAAAGTGAGTTTCATTAGGTAAGACATGATTGACCAAATAGCACCCTAGCGCGCCGCTGGCACTGCCAGTTGCCGATTCTTCATCTATGCCATATAGAGGGGCAAAATTTCGGCAGTGGGCTGTGATGGGGGCATGGTGGCTCAGCTCAAAGACATGGAAACCAATAGTACCGAATTCACGACTTAAGTTTGCGATAGCGTCATGATCGGGGTGCAGAATATCTAATTGGCCAGCCTGCACGGGAATGATGATATCAGGCAAACCTGTTGAAATGATTTCAATGGGAAAGCCAGTTCCTGTAATAGCCTCGGGCCGTATACCGATGGCAGCGGCGATATCTTCAACATCAGGCCCATGCCGCGTGATAGGTAAAGCTTGATCCATGACGATACTGTCAGGACTGACGGTTACGTTTAGAATACCAGCTTTGGTTTTTTGTGTATAAGAGCCTGGTGTAAGCAAATTAAGTGAGGCTAGAGTGAAAAAAACGGCTAGTGTTGCATGCCCGCAAAAATCGACTTCCCCTTCCGATGTGAAAAAATCCACTTCAAAATCCGTCTCCTTGCCAGTATAGACAAATGCAGTCTCGGAAAAACCAACTTGACGTGCGATAGCTATTTTTTGTGCAATGCTTAGGTTTGGGGGATTGAGAACCACCCCAGCAGGATTACCGCCAGAATTATTCTGGGTAAATGAGTTCACAAGGTATACCTTGACGCCGTGCTCAACCGAGTATGTTGCCTCGTTTTGCATTAACTGCTCCTGTGTAATAAATAGGTTCTATACGTTTTGTGTATCGTTAATAGGTTGGATATCTTCAATGTGAGGTTGGGCATGGTCGCTTTTGTGTCGTGCCTAAAATATAAAATAGATTACATAGACGTTGCGGTAGCTCGGAAAAGTACCAATATTTTCAAAGCAACCATCAGCCCCAATATACCCAGATATTTTTCAATGCCACAGACAGCTAAATGCTTTCTCTGACCATCAAGCCTTTTATTCTTGTGACAGAAACCCTTTCTATCATCTTTTTAGGAAGAAAGCTTGTAAAAACTAAAATGCTCGGACTTGTGCAGCTAAAGTAACATATAAAGCATCTCGATTTATGGGAGAGGTGCAATATTAGCTAGCACAACGAACGTTTAACTCAATATCAGCGTCACTCACCTCTTTCATCATATTGTTTGTCGGTATATTAATTAACATAAATGGAATTTTGCTATGAAAGAGTGGGGTAAAATCATCGATTAACTGCAATATTAAGAATAACCAGGTGGTAAAAGATAATCGCATTTTACTGTTACTCGACAATAACTTGTTGGTCATTATTAATAAATGTAACATTCGGTATGTAAAATATTTTATTATTCTGTCCATATAGGTATTTAGTTAAATGAGAAAATTATCAGTCTTATGTGTTTGTATGGTTGCCTTATCGGGATGCGCAGTTACGGAATATAACTATACCCCTTCTTCACATAAGGTGAGCGAGCCAAAAATAGGAACTGTAAACACGATAAGTATTGGGCAACCCTTAGTAAGGGATGGAGTAATTAGTGAGATTGATGGGATCAAAGTGCTCGATTCAACTCAGATAGATTTAGCCTATAAAGTGACGCCAGGAACCTTTAAAAAGGTAGGGGAAAGCGATAAAGGTGATTTTTATATGCCTACGAATACGAATGATTCTGGTAGTGTGGTCGTTGAAGTTATTGGGCAACCATGGACTTCATTATTAGTAAAAAAAGAGAGTCATGAGCTATGTGTTGTCACCGAATTTAATGTCTTTATCTGTAGCGATAAGGCTAAATTTGATAAGGTGAAATTAAGTAATCCTGCAGGAAATTCCTTTGAAGAAGCATTAATTTTCAATGGGAAAAATGGTGACTCTGTAAATATAGGCTATAGGCAAATAGGTTCTAATATTGAAAACCAAGGCTTTAATAATGATATCCAGTATGATTTAAAGAAAAGTAATATTATTTCATACAAAGGCGCAAAAATTAAAGTGCTTGATAGCTCAGAACAATCAATAACATATGAAGTATTAAGTCATTTTTAGCGTCAAGTTATTTTCGTCAAACAGCCCGTACAACGGGCTTATTGGCATATATCTTCTTTAATGCTGTCTCAATGAAAGGCTACTTGCTAAATCATAGAACTTGTCATAATTTTTGATAGATTAAAACTAGGGGGATCGATATGAAAAAAGTGATAGACAAATTATTCGTGGTCGCTACATTTTTGATTGTTGCTTTATCCTTTATTTTTGCTAACGGTCTACCGTTTGATCCTACTGAAAAAAGCGAGCAAAAATAATTTTCAGAGAGTTTAACAAAAGGTCACTATAGTGAAGTGGCCTTATAAATCTACCACATGGGCTTCTGTTATAGGTCATGACTTGAAGTTTACAACAACAAATAGCCGTCACTTGTAGAGTATACTTATATCTTCGTGTTATCTTATAGATGATGTAAGTTTGGTGTTTTTAAACGTAATCTGATAATGACCTATGGGGCAGAGGAATAAAATCTTTCCTAGCGACTTTTTTAAACATATTAAATGAATGCCAGTCAGTAGGTTATCTAATTGATTTTATACTCCTTTGGTCAAATAACGATAATTAAAATGTTATAGGAATGTACTGGCTCAATATGAAAGTTATCATTTATTGAAGCTAGATTATGAAAAAATTACAGCCCACTAATGAAAGAAAGTTATGAAATACGAAATGGTGACAGTAAGTTAAATATCCTGTATTCTTGTCTAAAATTTTTCGTAAGCTGATAAGGATATTAAGTGAAAAAACCTATTTCATTATGGATAATTCAGATAATTATTATAATTAATATATCTTCATTTTTGTTTTATTTGTTAAAAAACACATCTTTTTTATTTGTTGTTTACAAGATGAACATTCCTCTTTACTTGAAAATTGAAACTTACTTCTTTAACGCAATCATGTTATTAGTATTAGTCATTCAAGTTGCTGCTTTGTATTTATCATTTAAAAGAAATCGGTTAGCCAGAATATTTACCTTATTAGGATGGTTTTGTTTTCTTATTTCATTCTTAGAACCTATCCCAATAGGATTTTATTCCAGACAATGATGGCACAGGCAAGATGCAGCATTGCCTCATAATTCTCGACCTTCTTCTCCCAACGAGTCAGGACACGACGGTAGCGATTCATCCAACTGTGTGTTCTCTCTACAACCCAGCGGTGGGCCTTAAAATCCGTGTTTTTGATGGCTTCTGATTCATCCTTCCGTGACTGGATATGAGGTTCATAGCGACGACTTTTCAGATACGCTCCCAACCATTCCGCTTCATACCCTTTGTCCATGCACAACCGGAGCCTCTTGCCCGGTCTGCCCGTCTGGAGGGCATCGAGCGTATCCGCAACCAGCTTTATGTCGTGCGTATTTGCTCCAGCGACAACCAGTGCAAGCGGAAGCCCGTTCCCGTCAGTCATCAGACTGCGCTTTACGCCCCGTTTCCCTCGGTCTGTTGGGTTCTTGCCTGTTTTTTTGAGCCTGCCAGCGGTGATTTGGTCATACAACCATCCATCGACAGCCACGACCAGTCAATAGCGTCCAACTGTTCGCAAGCAAGCAACCCGTTTTGCCAGAAGCGTTCAAATACGCCAGCATCCCGCCACTCCTGAAATCGGCGATGAGCAGAGCTTGACGAGCATATACCGGTGGCATTTAGCGCATTCCACTGGCAACCCGTCCTGAGTACGAAGAAAATGGCGTTCATTGCAGCGCGATTATCAACCCGCTTGCGGTGCGTACCCAGCGGGTGTTGAGTTCTATGCTCCGGGATGAGAGGAGCCATTTTCTCCCAGAGTTCATCACTGATTTGCCACTTATTACCTACCATACGTTGCCCTCATAAATTATCATTATGTATTATCTGACAATTCCTTTTGGGATAGGTTCTTATATTCTAATTTTAGTGGTGGGTGGGCCAGCATCCCAGAAGGTCCTATTCGTTATGATAGTGATCTTGAAAGGTTGGGGGCACTTTGGGGGAAGTATGAGGAAACTGCATTATGTTTGCTGTTAACTGCATTTTTGTGTTTTTCAAAAAAAATGAAACAGTATTTTCAATTTAACTAGTTCCTTCTTATTTTCTTAAGAAACTACCTTAATTTAAGGTCTTAATGATAAATGTGTTGATAGAGTTGGTGTTTTATGTTGTTGAAAAAACAGTACATTTATATGTTGATTTAGAGATGGCGTATGGTACTTCCACATGCGTAAATAAAGATGAATAAATGTATATTCACTGCAAATTTTCTAATTCGACAATTCTATCTATAACAGGTGTTGTGACATTATTAGCATATTCTAAAGTGTCGAGATAAATAATGTTTTTTCTGTCGAATCCTTTTCTATAAAACATGTATTTCAAACCTGGGGCGCAGACCAGAAGTCTAGCACCTTGTTCAATAAGTTTTTTTATATCTGATTCGGTGTCATCTCGGTAAACATGCCAGTCTAAATTTTTCTGTGCTATCGCTTTTTGTAGGGCTAATATATAGTTATCTTCGGTATATAAATTAAACAAAGCGCCGAAAATACCGGAACCTGTTACCCCTTGTATAGGGTTTCTGCCAAGTATAGGGCTAGGCATATAGATAAAGTATATTTTTTTCTTTTCCATTGTTGAATTATCAATATCGTAATATATAAACATACCACACTGACTAGGATCATTGATATAAATTTATGCTAGTTTCAATCCTACTGATGGATTGAAATAACTGTTTTTGACCTTTGCTTGTAAAACATCACCTCTATAGCTAAAGAGGGGATACATAAGCGATCAAGACGTGTCCTCGGTGTGCTCTTCATCTATGAACGTCGGGTGGCGCCATATTGCCATATAAAGAGGTGAATAGTGTGATGGCAATTTCTTCACATTTAGGTACCTAATCTTCTGAACTGCGCAAATCACTTCGACCATAAAAAGTACCGTATGATATAGATTGGTGTGTGATAAGACGGGGAATTACGGAAAGGATGATTTTGTCGCTATGCCATCATCACTCATCTCACTTTGCACATGTTCTGATGTTATCGATTTATAATGATTGTGCATTGAATATTTATGTTAATGAGTAGTAATTTTTTTATCAAATTAAATGATGAGCGATAAGCTATTTTATTACGCTTGATGGTGAGTAAATGAAAATATAGTTATTTTTACTTATATCAATATTCTGGGGCGTGAAAATTAAAGCCATTTAACCTTAACAACAGTACCTGTTTCTATGCATACTATGACTTCGGATTTATAAGAGTAAAGATATTTTTACAGTGCTTGGAATATTTCGTAAGTATAATATAATTAAAAGTTATTTTTCCTAATTCAAGTGTCTTTTTGCTTAATTTTTGCTCAGGCTTGCTCATCGGATGGCTCGAAAAGATGAGATAAATCTTATTTATTTAGGTGGTTACCATTAGCATATTTAGGAGCATACATGCTATTATTACGTGTAATGTTTTTTATTAACTAGCTGATTTTTATGTAAAATATTATATTGATAATAAATTAAATTAAATTAATGATTATTGAAAATAAACCACAGCATACAAGTCGTTTAGAGGTATAAAATTAAAAATGAGTAATAAATACCTATTGGCAATTACACCGCTAATTACTTTTTTTATCGCTTCTGAATCTTTGGCATTTCAAAAGCAACAATATAATCCTGTTGTGTTCAACATGGCACAACTCTATGATTTTAATCCAGTTAAAGGAAATGTTAAAGAAATTAGGTCCGTCGTTTACAATAAAGACAAGTCTATTAACTATGAGTCATTGTTAAAAATTGGTCGTGATGGCTGCATAGATAGTTTTGCTTTAAACCAAAAAAAGGATGAATACCTCAGTGGTGTACATAATTATCTCTTTGTTGAGAGAGTTAAAAATAAATTAGTTGGTAGGGATAATAATGGCCCTGTAGAAATGGAAATCGGTAATAACTGTACGATATTATCAAGAAAGGATAATAATGGAAAACTGATATATCGATATAACAAAGAAGGGATTATTATCGGCTCTGTATTGGCAGATAATAAAACAAAGTTTAGCGAAAATAATTATAATGAGTTTAAACTACCAACAACGATAAAATATTACAAAGATAATAAAGTAATATCTGAAACCATTATTACATATGGGAAAGATATCACTAAGCCATTTGATCTGTTAATGAAAATTCGTGTGTTAGGTCAGACTATTTTACAAGTAGACTCTAAATGTGATTACAATAGCCAAAATATTGCACATAAGTGTCATTTTGAACTAACAATAAATGAAAATGGTCAGGACATTAAGTTAATCAAAGATAGTACGACGGAAGTGTCATTCTATTGATAGCGAAATTTTTATAAAGGAGCTTTAGTCTGTGTCCAAGAATCGCCCTCTCAGAGTATAACAGGCTTTTAATTTTTAAAAGCCAGTTATAAGAGGGTATAAATTGTTATTTTAGCAACCTAACTTGAAATCTCGTGTTAGGCGTATCCCGTGAATGGCTACTATGGCGTAGTCTTAAGGAAATTTACCACGACCCTGAAGAGCCGCCTCCACCGGAGCTCCCGCCACCACCTCCGCTAAATCCGCCACCGCCTCGGCTTCCACTACTGCCGCCTCGGCCATTATTATTGCTCCCACCAATGTACACATTGATAAAACCAAAATAATGACCAATGCCAATGATGCAACCAACACTACTTGAAATAACGGATGAAATAACAAAATCACCTTCTGATATGACGAGTGCAAATAGAAAAATAAAACCAGTAAATAAGAAGGCAATAGTAATCGAAAGACGCTTTTTTTCTGACTTAATAATGAGGCCAAGTATTTTATAAATAATAGCAACAGCCAAAAATAAAAGTAGAAATATCGCAACAAACATAGTGAAAGCGAGGATGAACACCATCCAGGTGGGTAGTATTTTGAGAAAAAGGAATTGGCTCCAACGTGGTAATTCTGTATATAAAAAATCTTCTCCAAACTTCATGCCATTACCTGCGGGGTTATTAAAGCCGCCAGTGTAAGCAGTTAACAAGAGAATGATAGCGATTGGAATTGCAGCCTTAAGTTTATGTAATTTAATAAGATGATATATGATAAAAAGCCAGATATAAGCGCTTGCCGCTAGTACGATAGCAAGTGAAGCATCTAATAAACCAAAGGGAGCAGGTTGTTTAGAAATAAAAAAGCTAGGAGTTTTGGCGTCAGGGAGTGGCTCATTTTTTATTAAGGCGATTAGGGAATCAATAGTACGGTTGAGACCTCCTGCATAATTACCGCGCTTAAATTCAGGTATAAAATCATATTCTAAAATACGCTTTGCAAGGCTATCGCTGATTGCCCCTTCTAACCCATAACCCACCTCGATACGCATTGTACGGTCATTGACAGAGACGAGTAAAAGAACACCGTCATCAATATTTATACGACCAATCCTCCATTGATTGAATACTTTTTCTGCATAGCTTTCAATATCTAATGGGGAAGTACTCTTTACGATTAAAATGGCAATTTGCGACCCAGTTTGTTGCTGAAATAGCGCTAACCGTCGAGCTAAACTATCGCGCTGTTCTGTTGTTAATAAATGTGCTTCATCCACGACGTGACTGGTCATCGTGGGAATAGAAAGTGTATTCGCAAAAGTGGGAATAGAGAACAATAAGAAAAACAATCCCCATAGCCATTGTTTTGTTTGCTGAATTTTGCCAATCATCGTGGAATCCTTTCTGAAAGGGTGAATTTCATTATATTCGATAGTCATATAACGTCAGCATATACTGACTGAATAATACATAATCTTATTTAATTTGTAATCGTTTTCATAGGATGGAATAGCGTTTTGAGAAATAATGATTAAATTAAAATTAATTTAATCATTGAATATTGTTCCGATAAAATAAGAATATTCGTTAAAACCTGTCATTCATATCATTAAATGTTAATAGGCTACTCTTGAACTCTTGAGTAGCAAAGCTCACATATTGTCTAACAAAAGCTTAATTTCTAATCGCAACGAGGTGACATTACTCACATTCTTTAACTTATCTTGCTATTTAAGACATTTTTTTCTCGCACTTAATAGATTTATCGTCTTTATTAAATTTTATACAGAAATGTTATTGAATTGTGACAGACGGATAAAGAATAAAGTGAATACAGCTTATGTGAGGGCAGAATGGAACTGATAACAGCTTGGTTAGGAGAACTTAACGGTATTGTGTGGGGAGTTCCCATGTTGATTGGGATCCTCGGTGTTGGGATCTATATGCAGCTCCGATTGGCATTTTTGCCAATCCGTAAATTGGGTACAGGGTTTAAGTTACTGTTTCAGAAAAATGAGGATAGGGGTGAAGGGCAAATATCGCCTTTTAATGCGTTAATGACAGCATTATCGGCGACAATCGGTACTGGTAATATCGCAGGGGTTGCCACCGCTGTGGTGATGGGAGGGCCAGGCGCGCTGTTTTGGATGTGGATCACGGCATTGGTTGGTATGGCCACAAAGTACTCAGAAGCTGTGCTTGCGGTACGTTTTCGAGAAGTCGATAAGTATGGACAATATGTTGGTGGCCCAATGTATTACATCAAAAATGGTTTAGGGCCTAAATGGATTTGGTTAGGTACATTATTTGCTCTTTTTGGTGCTTGCGCCAGTTTTGGAATTGGGAATACTGTACAAGCGAACTCTGTTGCCGATGTGCTGGAAAGTAACTTCGGCGTGCATAAATGGTTGACTGCTGGGGCACTTGTAATCTTAGTTGGTGCTGTGTTAATTGGTGGATTGCGTCGTATCTCTGATGTTGCAGGGAAACTCGTACCATTCATGACAGTGGCTTATTTTGGTGCAGGTTTATTGGTATTAGGGCTCAATTTTACGGAGATCCCAGCTGCATTTTCTTTAGTGATTACCTCAGCATTTACACCAGTTGCGGCTCAGGGTGGGTTTGCCGGTGCTGCTGTATGGGCGGCAATTCGCTTTGGTGTTGCGCGTGGCGTATTTTCCAATGAGGCTGGTTTGGGAAGTGCACCTATTGCTCACGCTGCGGCAAAAACACAAAACCCGATCCGCCAAGGGTTGATCGCAATGTTAGGTACTTTTATCGATACCATTATCGTGTGTTCGGTAACAGGTCTTACTATCATTATTACTGGTGGATGGTTAACAAGTGAAACAGGGGCGACACTAACCGCATCTTCTTTCCAATCAGCGATCCCCGGTGGGAATTATATTGTTGCCGTTGCGTTAGCCATATTTGCTTTTACCACTATCCTAGGATGGAGTTTTTACGGTGAAAAATGTGTGCAATATTTATTTGGGGTGAGGGCAATTAAGGTCTTTAGGGTGTTATGGCTTATTGCATTACCGATTGGTGCAACCCAATCTCTTGATTTTGTTTGGCTACTTGCAGATACCTTAAACGCGATGATGGCGATACCGAACTTGATTGCTCTATTATTGTTAAGTCCGGTTGTTTACCGTTTAACGCGGGATCATATTAAAGATGTCAATGCCGACAGCATTGATATGGAAAAATAAATAATATCACTGATGGCCTCACGCTCTGTGAGGCCATCTCAACATTTAGGTGGTAGGGTATTTTCGTTTTTTATTTTGCTCTTATTCGCCCCTAATTCTTTTCCAACGCCTTTCCCTGTTAGACCTATATTTCTTATATGTAATATCGATTTTTTCTATTTATAAATAGAATAGCACTATGATTTCACAGGAAAAATATTGCAATTGTGTAGAGGCAATGTTTTCATAAAAACCCGAGTGGTGATGCGAGTAATATATTAATAAGCTAATAATACGGAGGGAAAATGCTAAAAAAGGGGATTTCGATTGCGATGTTGTGTGCGATTTGCTTACCCGTGCAAGCGATGAAAGAATATGATCTTAAATGCCCTGAAAGGGGAGTGATGACCGTACTACATACAAATTATTTAATTAGCACATTGAAGTGGGGAAGCCGCTTTATTGTCTCTCACCCGGCCATTAGTTATAACGAACACAATGTAAACTATAAAATTTATAATTTCTTAAATGGTGATTCATTAGTGAAAAAGGCAGGGGATCATAAACGTTACTATTTTATTTATAAGGATGGGGAAAAGGTCGAATGCACGAAAATAGGGGAAGCGGAATTGGAAATAACGAAATTACCGATTGTTCATAATGTGAGCTGAATATCGCCACCCAAAGTATGAGTGGCGATAAAAATAACTTACTTACGTGCGTCTAACAGTTGTTGCGCATTGTCTTTTGTGACTACAGTCCAAGGGATTTGGTAACGTTTATCTTTACCGTCATTCCATTGCAGTTGATCAGCATATTGTTTCCAAATGGCTGATTTGGGTTGGTAGCTGTCGCCTTTGACTGACTTCATTGCGATATCAATCGAGCCCTGCATTTGAGCATTGGCATCTTGTAGGATAGAAACCATTTCTCCGTTCTGCACTGCTAGGATCGCATCAGAAACACCATCCACACCAGCAATAGCAAAGCTATTTACATCAAGGCCAGCACCTTTAATGGCTTCGATAGCACCTAAAGCCATTTCATCGTTTTGAGCGATGACGCCGTTGATTTTGCCACGGTGTTTTTGTAACCAGTTTTCCATGAGTGGCATTGCTTCTGCACGTGACCAGTTAGCTGTTTTGCGTTCTAATACTTTAATTTTTCCGGGGCCACATTCAGCGATAGCTTTATCGTTACCTTCACCGCGTTGGATCTCACCGCTACCCCCTTTAGGGCCTTCGATAATCACAACATTACCTTCACAGTTCATTTTATCGAGGACGGTTTTTGCTTCCATATAACCACCTAAAACGTCATCAGAAACAACTTCAGCGGTCATTTTATCCGTGTTGAGGCGTGCGTTAGTCACGATCACAGGGATTTTGGCATCATTTGCCATAGTGACGACATCAATGTTCGCTTCATAATCCATTGGGTTGATGATGATAGCATCTGCTTTAGTCTGAATTGCTGTTTCCGCTTGGTTGTTTTGCACCATCGGATCATAGCGACCATCGTAAACGGTGATCACCGCTTCACCCTCTTTAACCGCAGGGTGCTCTTTGGCGGCTTTTTCCATTAATTGAACAAATTCAGCTTTCATGCCATACATCAAAATAGCAATTTTGACAGGCTCCTCTTTGGCTGCAAGCGCCATATTACTCATGAATAGTGCAGTGGTAAGAGCTGCAATTTTAGTCATTTTTTTCATTATGATACCTTTCACAGTGAGGGTCAGTGTTGTTTTAATTAGTCACGTCTTTGTTTACGTGAAGGGTCGAGCAGAACTGCGATGACGATCAACGCACCTTTAATGATTTGTTGGTAATAAGAGGGGACACCCAACAAATCTAATCCATTGTTCATAACGCCGATAATTAGCACACCAAAGAAGGTGCCAACCAGTGTACCAACGCCACCAGACATACTGGTTCCGCCAATAACGACGGCAGCGATAGCATCTAGTTCATAGGCTCCTCCGGCACTGGTTTGTGCAGAGCCAGTTCTTGCGGTAAGGATCAGTCCAGCAATACCCGCTAATGCACCACACAGGGTATAAACCAGCACTTTGACTTTGATGACACTAATACCGGATGTTCTTGCACTTTTAGGATTGCCACCAACCGCATAGACATAACGGCCAAATGTTGTTTTATTTAGCAATACCCAAGCGAGTGCAAAGATCACGATTAATATGACGACGGGCACGGGGATATCAAAGATATAGCCATTACCTAACCATCTAAAGTCATTATTGAGTTGTGATACGGGGTTGCCGTCGGTAGTTAATAGGGTTAAGCCACGGGCAGCGGAGAGCATCCCCATGGTCACGATAAACGGTTGTAGGTTGAATTTTGCTAAAATAGTTCCGTTAATGAGACCACAGATGATACCAATGCCTAATGCGATGATCATTGGCATCATAACGGCATTTGCGGTGTCGCCAATGGATAGGCCTGCATTTGTGGTTGCAAAACGCGCTGCTACAATACCGCTCAGAGCGAGGACTGAGCCAACCGATAAGTCAACCCCCGCGGTGATAATGACGAAGGTCATGCCAATCGCTAAGATACCGTTAATTGATATTTGGCGTAAGACAATCAACATATTGTCTTGACTAAGAAAATAGTTGTTAGTCCATTCGCCGCGCGCAACTTGCACTTCACCTATCACAGCAACAATTAGGCAAAGTACAAAGAAAGCCATGATAATGCCGTACTTGTGCATGTTTTTCTTATTGCGGGCTAAAAAGGACATCCCCATTGTTGGCGTAGAGTAAGTACTATTCATAGTTTTTCTCTTTATTTTTTGAATAAAAACCAATGTGCTGAATTAAACAGCAAGTTTCATTAATTCTGTTTGAGTTGCTTCAGTTGCCGATAACTCACCAGCTAATTCACCATCACGGAATACAATAATGCGGTCGCTCATACCGATAATTTCTGACAGTTCAGAAGAAACCATGATGATCCCTTTGCCTTTTAAAGCGAACTCCGACATATAACGATAGATTTCTTTTTTGGCTCCCACATCGATTCCACGGGTTGGTTCATCGAGTAGCATCACTTCAGGGTCGAGAAGCGCCCAACGGCCTAAGACAACCTTTTGTTGGTTACCACCACTAAGATTTCCTGCAAGTTGATCGGCATCTGGTGTTTTAATGTTGAAGAGTTTGATCATGTCATCTGCACGAGCTTGCTCTTTCTTTTCATTGATAAAACTCGCTCGGCTAATATCAGAGAATGAAGCGATATTAATGTTTTCGTTAATTGAACGACCCAGCATTAACCCTGTTTCTTTCCTGTCTTCAGTGACATAAGCAATGCCCGCTTTAATGGCATCTTGAGGTGAGTGTTTCCCTAATTGGATGTCATTAATTTTAATGGTTCCCGATGAGGCGTGTTCAATACCAAAAATAAGATCAAGAAACTCACTACGGCCGGACCCAACCAGCCCATATATTCCAAGGATCTCGCCTTTTTTCAGGGTGAGGCTGATATTTTTTATTTTATTGAGCCAACTTAATTGTTCGACAGTTAAAATAGTTTCATTAGTTGGTTGGTTGAATTTGGCGAATTCATCTTTAAATTCGCCACCGATAATATGCTCAATTAAGAGCCTATCTCAATAGGAGCTAAATTCATCACCTTACCCAGCCATATCGATGTTTAAAAGTCAGGCTGTATAAGGTTTTGGTTACAGTGATAATATATTTTTTATGCGGTAATTAATCCCTATTGAGATAGGCTCTAATTGTTCGCGAGTAATATCGGCAATCGCCCCTTCAGTGATAAATGTGCCATCACGGAAAATCGAAAAAGTGTCTGCGATTTGGAATATCTCGGATAGGCGGTGGGAAACATAAATAATCCCTTTGCCTTTTTGAGCTAAACGCGTAATCACATCAAAGATTTTTTGCGCATCCTCTTCACCTATTGCGGATGTTGGTTCATCCATAATGATGATGTCAGCATTTGAGTGAGAAAGTGCTTTAGCAATTTCCACCAATTGTTGTTCAGCAACGCTGAGATTGCGCACTTTTTCTGTTGGCGAAAGATCAAAATGTAGGTCAGCCATTAAATCTGCCGTCAGTTGATTCATTTTTTTGAAATCAACGAAACCGAGTTTTTTAGGCTCGCGACCTAACCAAATATTCTCTGCAATTGTCAGATCAGGAATCGAACTCAGTTCTTGTTGAACAATCGCTATACCGGCATTGAGTGCATCCTTTGGTTGATGAAAGTGACACCGTTTTCCTTTCACAAAAATGTCGCCTGAATCAGGCTGAATGAACCCCATTAGGATACTTAAAAAGGTCGATTTACCCGCGCCATTGCCGCCACATAAAGCATGAATAGATCCTTTTTTCAGGCTAAATTGCGCATTTTTCAGCGCAACGACTGGCCCAAACGATTTTTTAACCCCAGTAATATGTAAAAGTTCATCCGCCTGAATGCCCGCTGAGTTTGTCATACAGCCACCTCTGGATATTCAGTTTGGAGTAACGAAAGATAGTCTTGATATAAAGCTTCATAGCGAGAAACTTTTTCACTATCAGGATTGACCAGCGTGCTCTCATCAAGGTGAACGAAACGCTGGCAAATTTTTGCTAATAATTCTGTTTTATTATCTTGCTCTGTTAAGGTGTCGCACCAAACAGCTTGAATAGCCGCTCCCAGTGCGGCAGCTTCGCTGTTAGTCACACAAATAACAGGGGAATTCATAATGTTCGCGACAATTTGACGCCATTTGGCACTTTTAGCCCCGCCACCAGTTAGGCGGATTTCGTTGGTTTGTATCCCTTGTTTACGGAATAAATCAATGCCAAAGCGCAAACCATAAGTGGCGCTTTCTACGACAGCAAGGCTCAAATTTTGTGCATTTAAATTATTACTATCAATATTATGGATGCTCGCCTTAGCGAGAGGCAGTTGAGGAACACGTTCGCCATTGAAAAATGGCAGTATTTGTAACCCATTAGCACCCGGCTCTGTTTGCTCTAAGGCCTGATTAAAACCATTAAGATCAAGATTCAAAAATTTTTGTATCGTCGTGGTGGCTGATGTGACATTCATTGTGCAAATCAAAGGCAGCCAACCATTGGTTGAAGAGCAGAAACCGGCAATCATTTCTGAATCGGCGACAACAGGTGTATTCGAATAGGTAAATAGTGTGCCAGAGGTACCTAAGCTCATGGTGATGATACCCGGTATAATATTACCAGTACCAATTGCAGCCATCATGTTGTCACCCCCGCCTGATGCCACTTTCGTTTGGCTCGAAATGCCAAGTTTATGGGCGATTTCAGGAAGTACGGTGCCAATGCAGGTTTCAGCAGTGACAAGTGGAGGTAAAGCTCGTTGTAGACGGCCTGAATCATCAATTAGATTGATGGTATGAACATCCCATTCACGGGTACGAATATTTAACAGGCCAGTACCAGATGCATCACCAAATTCAGCCACACGAACGCCCGTTAGCCAAAAATTGAGGTAATCATGTGGCAGTAATACCGTCTCTAACTGTTCCCAAAGTTCAGGGTGGTGAGTTTTCAACCATAAAATTTTAGAAATGGTATAACCTGTTTGAGGCATGAGTCCGAGTTGAGATAACGCACCGTCAGTGCCACCTAAAGCATCAATGATCTTTTGGTTTTCTGCCGTTGTTTCCGTATCACACCACAGTTTAACCGGTGCGATCACTTTGCCTTGGGCATCCAAAGGCACAAAACCATGTTGTTGGCCTGAAACGGCGATTGCGGCTATCTCTTTACCATCAATACTGGCATTATTGAGCGCTTGGTGAAACGCACTGACAAGTGCGTCTGTCCACCAAGAAGCATGCTGTTCACGGCGCCCAGATGCTTCGCTAATGAGTGGGTGAGGCGCAGAGCCTTCACCCAAAATTTGTGCGCTTTCGCTATCCACGATAACGACTTTGGTACTTTGTGTACCGCAATCGATCCCAGCATACAATGTCATGTATTACTCCATTTCCAGCACAATCTTAATATCGGTTGGACGGCCTTCAGCTGCACGCTCATAAGCCTCAACACTGTCTTTAAACTTATAAGTGGCTGACAACAAAGGTTTTACGTTGAGCTTACCGGAACTGAGTAGGCGGATAGTACGTGGGTACATGTTTGCGTAACGGAAAATGGTTTTAAACGTAATTTCTTTCGCTTGCGCTGAAACAATATCTAAAGGTGCAGGATCAATTGGCATACCAACTAATACGGCAGTTCCACCCGGTGCCATATGCTCAGTGATATTAGCGATCACCGCTTTCGCTCCGCTGCATTCGAATAAGACATTCACCCCATTACCTTCAGTGAGTTCATTAACTTTATCGGCGATAGCTTGAGTATCTTTGCTATTGATAGGGTGTAGGCCTGGATATTGTTTAGCGACTTCCAGTTTTTTATTGAAGAGGTCACAGATGATGACATCTGAACAGCCGCCAGCGAGTGCAGACAACGCGGTGATAATACCGATAGTTCCCGCACCAATAACGAGTGCGATATCACCGGGCTTGATTTCAGCTTTGGTCGCGGCTTGCATACCGATAGCGAGTGGTTCAACCATTGCGCCTTCAGCAAAAGAGACATTTTCAGGTAATTTAAAAGTGAACGCAGCGGGATGAATAACGCTCTCGCGTAGGCAACCATCAACAGGAGGAGTCGCCCAAAAGCGTACAGCGGGATCGAGGTTGTACAGGCCAGCGCGCGATTGCGTGGATTGTAAATTAGGAATACCGGGTTCCATACATACGCGATCGCCAACTTTTAGATGAGTGACATTTTTACCAACAGCGGTAATTACGCCGGATGCTTCATGGCCCAAAATCATTGGCTTTTCAACGACGAAGGGGCCGATACGACCATGTTGGTAGTAGTGAACATCACTACCGCAAATGCCTACGGTATGAATTTTAATTTCGACATCATCCTCTCCAAGGACTTCAGGACTTTGCCAATCTTGAATAGAAATTTTCCCTGCTTTTTCGAGTACTAATGCTTTCATGATTACCTCTGGCTCATTTTTATGGTATCGATATCATTTTTATGATGCGGATATTAGATCGAATTTTATTATTTTTATGTGACGCAGGTTATAGTTTCATTAAATGAGTGGCATTTTTGTAAACAAAAGCGGAAGAATAGGCTACCTGATCACATTTTTTGAGGGGGGGATGCCGTTATAATGTTATCGGTATCATTAAGGAGAGCAGAGCATGAATAAAGCACACTATCGGCAGCAAGTCGTTAATTTTCTAGAAAAAGCACATATCCGTCTCACAGAAGAAGAAAAAGCACGAATTGAGATCGCCAGTTTTGGATTACCAGACTATCCACGTTCAGGCTTACAACTGTTAACTTATTGTAATAGCGAACGTTATTGTGCTAAAGAGTTGGTGCTGTTTCCCCATCAGGTTTGCCCTGAGCATCGGCATCCACCGTTTGGCTCTTCAATGGGTAAGCAAGAAACTTTTCGTTGTCGGTGGGGGGAAGTATACCTATTTGTTGATGATGATTCGTTAACATTGAATAAAAATGAATCGGGGGAACCGGTTTGCCCTAAACCAGAAGGTGATGAGCAGTGGTATCAGTGTGACCGCTTTATTTTACTCAAACCGGGAGAGCAGTATACGATAAAACCTAATACATTACATTGGTTTAAAGCTGGCAGTATGGGAGCGGTTGTTTCTGAGTTCTCAAGTGAAAGTCGTGATGAATTTGATATTTTTACCGACCCAAGAGTACGACGTTTAGAAGGGGTCGAATAATATTACGGTTTTGCATGACTGAAACGATTAAATGATACTATAATGGTACGAAATGATACTTAATTTAATAAGGAGATGAAATTGGCCGATCATAAGTCACAGAAAGTGACATTAGAAAATGTCGCAGCGCTTGCTAATGTCAGCAAAATCACCGCATCACGCGCTTTTTCTCAGCCAGATAAAGTTCATCCCGAGACGCTGAAAAGGATTTTAGAGGCGGCAGACAAAATCGGTTATGTCGTTAATGCCGTAGCGCGCAATTTACGTGCTAAGTCATCAAAAACGATTGGTATTGTTAGCCCCGATATGGGGAACCCATTTTTTGGTGGTTTAGCGAAGTTGATGACACAAGAAGCCTATCAAGTAGGGTACGACACATTGGTTTTTGATTCTTATGAGTCAAAGGAAAATGAGGCGCGTATCATTGAAAAGTTGATAGGTTATAATGTTGACGCCATCATTCTTTCTGTGGTTTCGTCTGATCGTTTTTATAAGCCCGATTATTTTCGGCAGCTTGAGCTGCTAAATATCCCCGTTATTTTAGTCGACCGAGAAGTTGATATTAAGCACTGTAGTGGTGTTTATATTGATAATTTAGACTGTGGTTTGCAAGCCGGGCGTTTTATACAGTCACAAGAGGCAAAAAGTGTTGTCATTGTTTCAGGACCCGAAGATTCTAATGTCGCACGGGATAGGGTGACAGGGCTTAAAGCTGCATTACAAGGAAGTGTCGATAAGGTTGAAATTTTATATGCAGATTTTCTGATGGATGAAGCTTATAAAGTAACGGATAGCTATCTACAAAAAAACAGTGCCCCTGATTTCTTTGTCGGCTGTAATAACCAGATTTCTTTGGGGATCATCAAGGCTTGTATTAAGCATCAAATTTCATTACGTGATGATGTTTCACTGTTTAGTATTGATGAGGTCTCTTATTCATCAATTTATGGTTTTAACTTCCCTTGTATCTCGCACGATTTGCAAGAAATCTCTTGGCAAGTGATTAACATGGCGGTGAGAAGGGCATCGGATGAAACAGCGAAGCCAGCAAAGGTTATTGTTAGAGGTAAACTCACCAATACGGTTTAGTCAATTTTCCTTTCATAGAATGGTGGAAATATTGTTGTTATCATAACTTAACGTGTCTGAATAAGACTATTATGGGTGATATTTCATGAGGAAATATCATTTTTATATCTCTATAGTGATACTTGCCAAGATAGACTAAAAGCCAATGTTTGGGGGCATTAGTGAGATGAAAGACCGTTATGACATCAAGTTTTCACTTTCTATTTCTGAAATACGAAAAATACAAAAGTATATAAAAGCAAACAAAGTGATAAGCGTGGCTAAACCCTATCATTGGGTCCTTAATATAGCCAATCTAAGCTTGTATAGTCTTGTCATCGGTTTATTATTCTTTTTTGCTATTGCATTATTGCTGTTGTTATCGACAGAGATAGACCCGAGTATGGCTCGCTTACAAAGAATGAGTGGCACAGCCCTAGCATTTATTGTCATAGCAGTGATGGCGCTCCTTCTTTCTAGTGTGTTAGAAAAATATTTTATGAAAAAATATGAACACAAAGAGCAAAATGATGAGACATATATTAGACATATTAAAATTAACCGTTATTTTATTGAGTCCATTCAAGATAACAGTATGTATAAGGTGTTATGGCCTCGAGTTAACAAGGTTGATGTGCAAGAAGATTTGATATTTGTCCATGTTGGAGATAATGGTTTTATTATTTTCCCTACACGAGTGTTTTCTTCACAAGAAGAGTTTCAGCAACTTTATTCGTTTATTAAAAAGCAAATCGAGCGACATACGGTGCCATAATAAGCTGTTAAGTGAAGAAAAGTGCACGATTGTTTCGCTTTTTGGTGGTTCAATGGCGTTATAATGTATCGGTATCTTTAATCGACTTTAATATAGGTTTTTATAGGCATAGAATACCGCAGTCTGCATACCAGCCAATTGACACTGAGTGAAAAAGAAGCGCTTTACGATTTATTAATTGAAGGTTTTGAAGGCGATTTTTCGCATGACGATTTCGCGCACACTTTAGGTGGAATGCACGTCATGGCTTTTGATCAACAAAAATTGGTTGGTCATGTTGCAATTATTCAACGCCATATGGCCCTAGATAATACGCCTATCTCTGTAGGGTATGTTGAAGCGATGGTGGTTGAACAAAGTTATCGTCGCCAAGGTATTGGGCGGCAATTGATGCTGCAAACCAATAAAATTATAGCTTCGTGTTATCAATTAGGGCTGCTGTCGGCTTCGGATGATGGACAAAAATTGTATCATTCGGTTGGATGGCAAATCTGGAAAGGTAAGTTGTTTGAATTGAAACAAGGGAGCTATATCCGTTCTATTGAAGAAGAAGGCGGAGTCATGGGCTGGAAAGCGGATGGTGAGGTTGATTTTACCGCTTCGCTTTACTGTGATTTTCGTGGCGGTGATCAGTGGTAATCAATATTGATAATATAGCGTTATTATTCTGGATTACTGTTAATAATATTTAGGTTAGTTTTCATTTTATTGATAAAAATAAAACCATTAAATGGTAATTCAGTTTGACAACGAAATTGTTATATATAGAATACAGGCTGATTTTTAGTCTAAGGACTCGTAAGCGTTTACGTTAATCAACGCATATAACTTGTCATGCAACAGTTATATGCTGTTGTGTTCGTCTTATTTGGAGTCTGCACGATGTCTTCACAAAATAAAAATACCCTCTTTGGAATACCTAAACTTCCCACCAGAGCACTGATCTTTTTGATCCCTTTTTTCTTGTCATTAGTGATGAGTGGTATTGTTTCTTTAATCAGTACAGTTAAAGCGTTAGGGTTGAATAGTGAAATGCTAGCACCTTGGTTAAGTTCTTGGATGTTATCATGGATAATTGCTTTTCCTACCGTACTGGTCGTTCTGCCACTAGCGAAAAGATTCTCTCTATTTTTTGTTAAGAGTTAAGTAATCGCCATCCTTATGATGGATGGCGTATTGGTATTATTAAGTTATCTGCGCTTCTTGTGGTAATGCTGGTTTTGGGTAAGCCAAATATCTTGTCAAAGGCTCAATTAATAAAGAATGTGTAGATAGATATACACATAATTAAAGCCAAATCCAATATCAGGGCTTGTAACAAACTCATTGATAGCCACCAAATTCATACGAGATCAATAGTGGGTCGCTACAAATAAGGGCCATCAGCGACTGAATCCCTTATTTTCAATTCAGACGTAAAGATGTTTTCTTTTGAAAAATAGCCACCATCAAGCATCGAAATAGTGCGATGGATCGCCTCATTAATCATTGCACTTATGGGATCTTTAATGCTGGATAAAGCAGGTTTTAGGAAGGGGGCTAATGGAATATCATCGAAACCGATAACGGAAACGTGGTGTGGAACGGTTATACCTGTATCATCCAACGCTTTGATTGCACCAATGGCCATATCGTCATTACTGGCTAGAATAGCGGTGAAAGGCGTCGCTTGCTGCTGTAATTTTATTACGGCCTGAGTACCACAAGATGGTGTCCAGTGACCAGAAATAATTAGTGACTCATTAATATCAATACCATTGGCAGATAAGGCATATTTATAACCAGACAGGCGTTCAATCGCGGTTGGCGAGTCCATTGAACCAGTGATAAAGGCAATTTCTTTATGCCCTCGGGAAATGAGATACTGTGTCGCATTAAAACTGGCGCCCCTATGATCGCAGACAACACAGTGACTGTGATTTTTTCTCAGTTTACGGTTCACAACCATAATCGGTTGGGTATGTTGATCAATTATTTCATCTATCTGGCTAATACTCAGAAAGCGTGAATAAACAATAATCGCATCACAACGCAATCCGAGCAAAAATTGAATCGCAGCATGCTCTTCCTCTGCACTGTGCTTTCCATCAACAAGGAGCAGTTGCCGGCCGTTGTCCTCTAGTTTTTTTGCTGCTTGTGACAGGATTTCATTAAAATAACTGCCCTGATAAAGATTATTGGTCACCACCAAACCAATGCAGGCGGATTTGCTGGTTGAAAGGTGACGCGCTAGTAAATTAGGACGATAGCCGGTTTCTTCAATGGCTTGATAGACCCGTACTTTGGTCTCCTCGCTGGTGTAGCCTTTTCCAGATAGTACTCGCGAAACTGTCGCTTTTGATACGTTTGCCCGTTTCGCTACTTCCTGCATTGTAGACATATCTTTATCCTGACAAATTGATATCAAAATCATTTTACACTTTTATATAGGGAGATGCAGAGGTCTATGTCACTACCAAAGCGGATCCCAGCCAAAACCCAATCCTATTACGTGAAAACTGTCACATAAAAACAATTAAAATAATAAACGTCTTGAACTACTTTCAAATATATTAAATATTATATGTAACCGGTTACCTATTTGTTGCCCAGTAATATAAACACTTAAGCAATGATATTAAATATCTATTAATACATAGGTTTAGGTGCGTTTACAAAAAACCAGAATATGTATTCGTTACGGGTATAGCTGCATACCGCTGAATGAAAAGTGTGATTACAAGAGAGCATTTAATTATGTCAAAGAACTATGTGGCTGTTTCCCGTGCAATTGTTGATGCTATTGGCGGGAGTGAAAATATCACTGCTATTACTCACTGTATGACCCGTCTGCGGCTTGTATTGAAAAGCGATAAGCCTGTTGACCTTGCACGCTTAAAAAGTATCGATGGTGTGCTGGGTGTAGTGAAGATGGACTTACAGTATCAGATCATCATTGGTAATACAGTTTCAAAGGTTTATGAGCAAGTGATCAAGTTGCTACCAGAAGGAGCTGTGCAGGAAACTCAACTTATCGCTAAAAAAAGCTGGTCCTTTCGCCGTGTAGGAAGCGGTATTCTCGATGCTTTAATCAGCACGATGTCACCGCTGATCCCTGCGATTATTGGCGCGTCAATGGTAAAATTACTGGCCATGATCCTCGAGATGTCTGGTATTCTGACAAAAAGTTCCTCCACATTTATTTTGCTCAATGTCATTGGTGATGGGGCATTTTTCTTCTTACCGATTATGGTTGCCGCCTCTGCTGCACTGAAATTCAAAACCAATATGTCGCTCGCCATTGCTATTTCAGGGGTGTTGGTGCATCCAGCATTTATTGAATTAATGGCTAAAGCAGCGCAAGGTCAACCTGTCGATTTTATTGGAATTTCAATTACTCCAGTAAAATACACCTATACTGTGATCCCTGCATTATGCATGACTTGGATCCTCTCTTATATTGAAAAGTGGATTGATAAAATCACCCCTGCGGTTACAAAGAATTTCCTTAAACCGATGCTCATTGTGCTGATAGCTTCGCCGATTGCCATTATCCTGATTGGGCCGATGGGGGTCTGGATTGGGAGTGGCATTTCAGCGCTGGTTTACACTATTCATGACTATCTTGGTTGGTTATCTGTCGCCATTATGGGAGCTATTTGGCCACTGCTTGTCATGACGGGTATGCATCGAGTATTTACTCCAACCATTATTCAGACAATTGCTGAGACAGGAAAAGAAGGCATGGTGATGCCATCTGAAATTGGTGCCAACCTCTCATTGGGTGGCTCATCGCTGGCGGTTGCTTGGAGGACGAAAAACCCTGAATTACGTCAGACGGCACTTGCCGCTGCGGCCTCAGCGATTGTCGCCGGGATCACAGAGCCTGCACTGTATGGCGTAGTAATACGTCTTAAGAAACCTTTAATCGCTTGTTTAATCACTGGATTTTTCTGTGGTGCAATTGCTGGAATCGGTGGTTTAGCAAGTCACTCTATGGCCGCTCCGGGTCTATTCACCAGCGTACAGTTTTTTGATCCACAAAATCCGACGAGTATCGTTTGGGTATTTGGAGTCATGATCTTGTCGGTGGTAATGTCATTTATTGTGACACTGCTACTTGGGTTTGAAGATATTCCTGTTGAAAAACAGGATGATAAACCAAAACAGGTAGCACAGGCTTTATCTCGTTCGTAACAAATAATTATCTGAGTGAATGAATAAATCAGGAGAAACACGTATGTCCACAGCAAAATTCCCCAAGAATTTCCTTTGGGGGGGAGCTATCTCAGCCAATCAAGCTGAGGGAGCATACCGTGAAAGTGGAAAAGGGCTGACCACGGTGGACATGATCCCTTATGGTAGTCATCGGATGCCGGTTAAACTGGGGTTGGAACAACGCTATAGCTTACGTAAGGATGAATATTACCCCAGTCACCAATCTATTGATTTTTATCATCACTATAAAGAAGACATCGCACTGTTCGCGGAAATGGGCTTTAGTGTGTTTAGAACGTCCATCGCATGGAGTCGGCTTTATCCTAATGGTGATGAGTTGGCGCCTAATGCTGAAGGCATTGCTTTCTATCGTGATCTGTTTAATGAGTGTAAGAAATACAATATTGAGCCACTCGTTACTTTATGCCATTTCGATGTTCCCATGCACTTGGTGACTGAGTATGGTTCATGGCGTAACCGAAAAATGGTGGATTTTTTTAGCCGCTACGCGCGAACCTGTTTCGAAGAGTTTAATGGCTTAGTAAAGTACTGGCTTACTTTCAATGAAATCAACATTATGCTGCACAGCCCTTTTTCTGCCGCAGGGCTTGTTTTCAAGGCTGATGAAGATCCTGAACAGGTTAAATATCAAGCAGCTCATCATGTGTTAGTGGCCAGCGCTTTAGCGACATGTATTGCGCATGAAGTTAATCCTGAAAACCAAGTTGGCTGTATGTTAGCTGGAGGGGGATTTTATCCTTGGTCATGTCGTCCTGATGATGTATGGGCGGCACTGAATAAAGATCGCGAGAACCTCTTTTTCACGGATATACAGGTACGTGGATATTATCCAGCTTATGCGACTCGCTTATTTAAAGAGAAGAACATTTCGCTTGTTGTAGAGCCAGAAGATGAAGCGATTCTCACCAATACCGTCGATTTTGTCTCTTTTAGTTACTACACTTCCCGTTGCACTTCCGCAGAAATGAACGAGCAGAATAGCAGCGAAGCCAACGTCGTTAAGTCCTTGAAAAACCCCTATATCAAGGTTAGTGATTGGGGATGGGGTATCGATCCCTTGGGCTTACGTATCACGATGAATATGATGTATGACCGTTATCAAAAACCACTTTTTTTAGTCGAAAATGGGTTCGGTGCAAAAGATGAAGTGACGGAAGACGGGGAAATTAATGATGATTATCGGATTAGCTACTTACGTAGCCATATTCGTGCTATGGCTGAGGCTATTGGGGATGGTATTCCGGTAATCGGCTACACAGCATGGTCTTGTATTGATTTGGTTGCTGCGTCCACTGGGGAATTAAGTAAACGCTATGGCTTTATTTATGTTGATCTTGACGATCAAGGTAGGGGAACACGTGAACGAAAGAAAAAAAAATCCTTCTACTGGTATCAAAAAGTCATCGCGAGTCATGGGGAGGATCTGGAATAACAGAATCCCCTAGTTCAGTGTTTAACTAGGGGCTATTAAAACGGTGAAAACGTTCTAGTGTAGCCAAAAAAGTCATTTATGACCGTTACAGAGAAATAGGGCAATTCATGATGGCCTCATTTCGGTGAATTACCTTGAAGCGATGGTTGTTGATCAAAGTTATCGTCGCCAAGGAATTGCGCGAGTTTGATTCTGTATACCCATGAAATCATGGAGGCATGTTACCAGCGAGGAATGTTATCCGCTTCAAAGGAAGGGAAAACGCTCTCTCATTCAGTTGGCTGGAAGGTAGAAAGCGGCATTGTTTGAACGACAACAGTCACTCTATTGAAGAAGTGGGTGGAGTAATGATGGGATGGTCAGTGAATGATAATATGATTGGCTAGTGTTTGCGGGTTATTCTAACTATTTCGTCAACAACCAAATAGCCATCCTTATTTAGGATGGCTATTTGAGTTAGCTCATTAATGACTGTGCTCCTGTTGCGGCAAGGCAGATGCCGGAAGCCCAAATATCTTGTCAAAGGCCCAATTAAAAAAGAATGTGTAGATAGGGATAAAAATAATTAAAGCAAAATCCAATATCAGAGCTTGTAACAAGCTAATTGATAGCCACCAAGCAATCAATGGAATTAGAAAGATCACCAAGGTTAATTGAAATAAAACCGCATGGGCAAACCGGCGGCGAAATGTGCGAATTCGGGATTTCTGTTTGGATTCCCAATATTCAAAAGCGACATTGAAAATAAAGTTCCAACTAACGGCGATGGTGGTTATTACCAAAGCCAATGGCCCAGTTGTACCCGCTGAATTCCCCGAAAGAAATGCGAGTGCTAATGATGAAATCACCCAGCCAATCACTTCATAGGCGGTGATAAAAACAATTTTACGCTTAATACCTTGCATGTTTTATCTCATTTACTGTGTCGTCAGGTCTGGTAAATTAAATCAAGATTGATGATAATAAAAGTCAGCTACTATCAATATTATTGAAAGGTTAGAGATGCCATTTAACAGTGATAATTTAATGATCTTTTTAACGGTATTAGAAAAAGGATCTTTTTCAGCAGCGGCAAGGGCATTACACCGTGTGCCGTCCGCGGTGAGTATGGCTATCGCCAATTTAGAGGCGGAGTTGGGCTTTTTGCTGTTTGAAAGGCATACAAGGGAGCCTAAACCAACCGAAAAAGCGCTGGCCTTAGCACCTTATGCACGTAATATTGTGGATAATCTATGGCAGTTGAATGTATTTTCTCGCGAGTTGACTCAAGGGGTAGAAAGTACGTTAACGATTGGAATTGCGGAAGGAATTAACCCTGATTTATTATTTGATGCGCTAAAAATATTGAGTCAGCGCTACCCATTAATGCATGTGGAATTAATGACCGCGCCTCAAGATGATATTTTACCTTTATTGCATCAAAATCATATTCAATTAGCCATTGCATTTGGTAGTATATCGGTCAATTCACAAGAGCAGTTTCACTGTATTGGCTATGAGTCTTTAGTCGCAACCATCTCATCAAAACATCCATCAATTGGGCATTCAGCTTCCTTATATATGGAAGATCTCGTGCAAACTCGTCAAATAATTATTACTAGTTTTCAGCATCAGCTCAGCGATATTCGTGCTGTAGTTGCGACTAATTATTGGCGAACAGATAATTTTTCAATGGCATTGGGATTAGTTGAAGCTGGAATGGGATGGGGAAATTTACCCCTCTCTTTAATTAAAGATAAATTACAGCAGGGTTCACTGAAACGATTAGAGTTTAAAAATACGCCGAATGGTTTAGAGCTACCGATACATATTGTTTGCTTGAAAGGTCAGGTGTTAAAGCGTGGTGCACAGGAATGTATTGAATTATTAAAGGCAAATAATCAATTAATGCAATCTTCCCGTGTTTGAAAACGGTTCTAATGTAGAGAATACTTTTATGTCACTAAACATTATTGGTTTATTCTTTTTAACGGCGTTAGCTGAGATTGCAGGTTGCTATTTCCCGTATTTATGGATGAAAAAGCAAGGTGGTGCATGGTTACTTTTGCCTGCTGCACTATGTTTAATGTTGTTTGTTTGGTTGCTGACACTCCATCCTGAAGCAAGTGGGCGAATTTATGCAACATATGGGGGGATCTATATTGCAACTGCATTGATATGGTTGCGTATAGTCGATGGTGTATCATTAAACACAACGGACTGGGTGGGGGCTGTAGTAGTATTTATTGGTGCTGGTATTATTATTAGTGGTTGGAAATAGCGTTTAATTTTAAATTAATATAATTAGTTAACGCTTATTAATGAAAAGGGATTTTTGTTTTTAGTTGGATGATTATTTGAATTAAAGTAAAATTACGTATTCCTAAAGTTAAATTTAATAATAATGATAAATAGCGCGTTATTTGGTTTAAGTTTTATTTTTGTTTGGTCTTGTGGTTTTTATATTTTGATCTGAATTGTATTTTTGCAATTTATAAATTTATCGTTAATTGATCTGTATCAATATTTAAAATAGCTACTCTATTGGTAGTATATTTAATTGGAGATTAACTACTCAGTTAATATTAATTTACCTTTTATTTTCACATTCATTGATTTTAGGCAATATATAATTATCATACGCTGATATTCTGCGACCGACTTATACCCATTTTGTTTCAAGTTGCTTAGTGTTGGACTGCACCGATTAATTCGAGTTATAGAATTTATCTTTGTCTCGAAATAGCGTTGTTAGCCACCTATCGCATGCTTGGATTATTTAGGGTAATGACAATAAATATAAAGAGGGAAGCAATGAACGTCAGTCGCAGAAAGTTTTTTAAAATCTGTGCCGGCGGGATGGCAGGTACTACTGTAGCAGCGTTAGGTTTTATGCCAGCAACGGCAATGGCCAATGTACGTGAATATAAATTACTACGGTCTAAAGAGACTCGTAATACTTGTACTTACTGTTCTGTAGGGTGTGGATTATTAATCTATAGCATGGGCGATGGTGCCATGAATGCTAAATCCGCTATTTTCCATGTTGAAGGAGATCCGGATCATCCTGTTAACCGTGGAGCTTTATGTCCTAAAGGGGCGGGCCTACTTGATTACATCCATAGTGAAAATCGACTACGTTATCCTGAATATCGCGCACCAGGCTCTGATAAATGGCAGCGTATAAGTTGGGATGAAGCTTTCACCCGTATTGCTCGGTTAATGAAAGATGACCGAGACGCAAATTTCATCGAAAAAAATGAACAAGGAACAACGGTAAATCGTTGGTTATCGACAGGGATGCTTTGTGCATCCGCGGCGAGCAACGAAACCGGTATGTTAACTCAGAAATTTGCACGCTCCCTCGGGATGTTAGCGGTTGATAACCAAGCGCGTGTCTGACACGGACCAACGGTAGCAAGTCTTGCTCCAACATTTGGTCGCGGTGCGATGACCAACCACTGGGTTGATATCAAAAATGCTAATGTCGTCGTTGTGATGGGCGGAAATGCTGCGGAAGCACATCCTGTTGGATTCCGCTGGGCAATTGAAGCGAAAAATAACAACGATGCCACACTGATTGTCATTGATCCACGTTTTACGCGTACGGCATCAGTGGCTGATCACTATGTGCCTATTCGCTCAGGTACTGACATTACCTTCTTGTCTGGGGTACTACTGTATCTGATAGAAAATAACAAAATTAATAAAGAGTACGTACAACACTATACCAATGCGGCACTCTTGGTAAGGGATGATTTCAGCTTTGAAGATGGTCTATTTAGTGGTTATAACGCGGAAAAACGCGCTTATGATAAGACCACGTGGAACTATCAATTTGATGAAAATGGTCATGCGTTGCGTGATGACTCTTTACAACATCCTCGTTGTGTATGGAATTTGCTCAAACAGCACGTTTCTCGTTATACACCCGAAATCGTCGAACAAATTTGTGGTACACCAAAAGATGACTTTTTAAAAGTCTGCGAAATTTTGGCTTCAACCAGCGCTGCCGATAGAACAACAACGTTCTTATATGCGTTAGGTTGGACTCAACATACTGTTGGTGCACAAAATATTCGTACTATGGCGATGATCCAATTGCTGCTCGGCAATATGGGTATGGCTGGTGGTGGGGTGAATGCGCTGCGTGGTCACTCAAATATTCAAGGGCTGACGGATCTCGGTTTGTTATCAACAAGTCTACCGGGATATCTCACTTTGCCTTCTGAAAAAATGGTGACAGTAGACAGCTATTTAGCTGCTAATACACCAAAAGCAACGTTGCCAAATCAGGTTAACTATTGGAGTAACTATCCAAAATTCTTTGTCAGTTTGATGAAGTCTTTCTATGGTGATGCTGCGCAAAAAGATAATCAATGGGGCTATGATTGGTTGCCAAAATGGGATCAGGCTTATGATGTCATGAAGTATTTTGACATGATGAGTAAAGATCAAGTTAATGGCTATATTTGCCAAGGTTTTAACCCTGTTGCATCGTTCCCGGACAAGAACAAAGTAGTTAGCTGCTTAAGTAAATTGAAGTACTTAGTTATTGTTGACCCTTTGGTGACGGAAACGGCTAATTTCTGGCAAAACCATGGTGAGATGAATGACGTTGATACGGCATCTATCCAAACTGAAGTGTTCCGTTTGCCATCAACCTGTTTCGCCGAAGAAGATGGTTCGATTGCTAACTCAGGCCGTTGGTTGCAATGGCACTGGAAGGCAGCAGACGCACCGGGTGAAGCACGTAATGACGGCCAGATCTTAACCGGTATTTTATATAAAATCCGCGAGCTTTATGAGCAAGAAGGCGGGAAAGGTCGTGATCAATTAATGCAGATGCGTTGGGATTACAAACGCCAATTCCATCCTGAATCAGAAGAAGTTGCGAAAGAGAACAATGGCGTTGCATTGGTCGATTTGTATGACGCTGACGGTAATTTGCAAGCCAAAAAAGGTGAACTGCTTAGCTCGTTCGCGCTGTTACGCGATGACGGCTCTACGGCCTCGTCTTGCTGGATTTATACTGGTTGCTGGACCGAAAAAGGGAACCAGATGGCAAACCGTGATAACAGTGACCCATCAGGACTCGGAAATACATTAGGTTGGGCGTGGGCATGGCCACTGAATCGCCGCGTGATTTATAACCGTGCATCTTGTGATACACAAGGTAAGCCATGGGATAAAAAACGGATGTTGATCGAGTGGAATGGGAAAAAATGGGTCGGTAATGATATTCCTGACTTTAATGCTTCGGCACCTGAAGTCGGTACTGGGCCATTTATCATGCAACCTGAAGGTTTAGGCCGTCTATTTGCAATTGATAAAATGGCGGAAGGGCCATTCCCTGAACATTATGAGCCGTTTGAAACCCCATTAGGTACGAACCCGCTACATCCAAATGTCGTTTCTAACCCAGCGGCACGTATTTTTGAGGACGATAAAAAGCGCCTTGGAAACCATGAGCAGTTCCCTTATGTCGGAACGACTTACCGCTTAACGGAGCATTTCCATACGTGGACGAAGCATGCGCGTTTAAATGCGATTGTGCAGCCTGAACAATTCGTTGAGATCAGTGAAACCTTGGCGAAGGCAAAAGGTATCGCAAATGGCGATAGAGTCAAAGTGAGCAGTCAACGTGGCTTCATTAAAGCAGTAGCCGTTGTGACACAGCGCTTACAAACGTTGATGGTCGATGGTAAACCGATAGAAACGGTTGGGGTACCGATCCACTGGGGCTTTGAAGGTGCAACGCAAAAAGGCTTCATTACGAATACGTTAACACCATCCGTTGGTGACGCAAACTCTCAGACACCTGAGTATAAAGCGTTTTTGGTTAATATAGAGAAGGCGTAAGGGAGGGAACGAATGCAATCTCAAGACATTATTAAACGTTCCGCGACCAACAGTATTACGCCTCCACCACAAGCGCGTGATGACAAGTTTGAAGTTGCGAAACTCATTGATGTAACGTCCTGTATTGGTTGTAAAGCCTGTCAGGTGGCGTGTTCGGAATGGAACGACATTCGTGATGAGGTCGGCCATTGTGTGGGGGTTTATGACAACCCTCTGGATTTGAGCGCTAAGTCATGGACAGTGATGCGTTTTAGCGAAACGACTGAAAATGGCAAGTTAGAATGGCTTATCCGTAAAGATGGCTGTATGCACTGTACGGATCCTGGTTGTTTAAAATCTTGCCCTTCAGCAGGCGCTATTATCCAATATGCAAATGGTATTGTGGATTTCCAATCTGAGCACTGTATCGGTTGTGGTTATTGTATTGCGGGATGCCCATTTAATATTCCTCGTTTAAACCCGAAAGATAATCGAGTTTATAAATGTACTTTGTGTGTGGATAGAGTCGCGGTAGGCCAAGAGCCAGCCTGTGTGAAAACCTGCCCAACAGGGGCTATTCATTTCGGTACTAAAAAAGAGATGTTGGAATATGCCTCTGAGCGTGTCGATAAACTACAAAAACGTGGTTTTAAAAACGCAGGGATCTACGACCCTAAAGGCGTGGGCGGTACACATGTGATGTATGTACTCCAACATGCGGATAATCCAGAGTTATATCATGGGTTACCAAAGGATCCACAAATTGATACACCGATTAACTTGTGGAAGGCAGTCTTGAAACCACTTTCAGTAGTCGGCTTTATTGCCACTTTTGCAGGGTTGATTTTCCACTATGTTGGAGTTGGCCCTAATAAAGAAGTGGATGATGAAGAGGAGGAAGATGGTCATGAGTAAAAAGAGCAAAATGATTGTTCGGACAAAGTTTATTGACCGAGCATGCCACTGGACCGTGGTTATCTGCTTCTTTTTAGTTGCTTTGTCTGGGATAGCGCTCTTTTTCCCAACATTGCAATGGTTGACTGAAACCTTTGGTACACCACAAATGGGGCGGATCCTACATCCATTCTTTGGCGTATTAATCTTTGTGGTGTTGATGTTTATGTTTTTCCGTTTTGTAAAACATAACATTCCAGATAAACAAGATTTACCTTGGATCAAGAACATTGTGGAGGTTCTTAAAGGTAACGAACACCATGTTGCAGATGTAGGCAAATATAACGCAGGACAAAAAATGATGTTCTGGAGCATCATGAGTATGATTTTTGTACTCTTAGCAACAGGGATCATTATCTGGCGTCCATATTTTGCGCATTTATTCCCAATGTGGTTAGTACGCTGGAGTTTATTTATCCATGCGGCGGCGGCAATCATCTTAATTCACGCTATTCTGATCCATATGTATATGGCATTTTGGGTTAAAGGCTCGATTAAGGGGATGATTGAAGGGAAAGTCAGTCGTCGTTGGGCGAAAAAACATCACCCTCGTTGGTATCGAGAAATTGAAGCAAAAGAGGCGGAAACGGAAAAAAACAAATCGTAACGCTTTCCATTTTTAATTCAAAGCCACTGCAATAATGCGGTGGCTTTTTTTTGGCGATTTTTTTGTTAGTGTTAATGGTTCGTGCATATGCAGAGGAAAAAAACATGCGGGCTGACCAATATATTGCTTACTGTTCCGTTCGAGCATTAAAACGAGAAAAAGACCGTTCATTATTACGTAAAATGTCTTATGTGAAATATTGGGTTTTATGTAACCAACAAGGCGCAGAAGTTATCCGAGAAATTCAGGTGGATGATTTTATCGAACAGTTACGCCGTTATTTAAATATAACAAGAAACAGCCAATACTATTTTAATCAACAGCAACAAATCGTCATCACTTGCGATAAGCCTACTTCAATAGTTTTAACTTTAGAATGGGCAGATGAAAGTGCCATATTTGTTGAATCAGTATCAGAGCAATCTCTGTCATCATTGCAAAATGAAGGGAATAACTTGCAGGCATTTTTGCTGACGCTGCAAAAAATTGAACAATTAGCTGAACAAATCGGTGAAACAGGATTTGCTGCTATTTTTAAATCGCAAGCAGAAAAACTCCAAAAGCCAGTTGAAGATAATGAGATGCTTTGTGAACGATTATTTGATGTGGCATGTGGCGCTTGGGTATTCGGTGGTATGGGGTCATGGAATGATTCATCCCCATTTTTAGCTTATGAAAAAGGGTTAGAAGCAGAATATGATAGGTTAACCAATGAACTGTATCACCATATAAACCTTGCGCTTCGTTATTCAGCAAATCAATGTGCGTGTGACCCATTGAACTGAAACAGCACTTTTTCTGAAAAACAAACATAAAAAGCAGCATAGCTTAGAACAGCGACTTCAATTATCGGAGCGAAGTCAGCGACATACATTAACAATCACTTGCAAACAACAATAAAAGAGTACGACTATGAGTATTGAATCTGTTAGACGCTTTATGGCTCAACATGCGCCGGATATCGACATTATTGAAACCGATGGCGTGACGGCTACCGTTGAGCAAGCTGCCATCGTTCATAATGTTGAGCCTAACCAAATAGCGAAAACCTTATCATTGAAAGTGAAAAATGAGGTTGTGCTTGTGGTTTGTGCTGGAGAAGCTCGATTAGATAACCAAAAGGTTAAACAGGCTTTAGGCTCGAAAGCGAGAATGCTCAGAGCCGATGAGGTGGTAGAGCTAACCAGTCACCCTGTTGGGGGTGTTTGTCCATTTGGTTTGCCTTCCGAACTCCCTGTATATTGCGATATTTCATTGCAACAATACAGTGAGGTACTGCCTGCTGCTGGCTCTGTAAACAGTGCGCTGAGAATATCGCCTCAACGGATGCTCGAGCTGACCAAAGGTGCTTGGATAGATATTTGCCAATAGTTGTATCGATTTACAAATAAGGGTTTTGTAGGCGATATAACACATGTTCTTGTAGCCAATGGCCTTCAGGGAGTGCTGGATGAGCGAAGTTTTCAGCCTCCTTGGTCATCCCTAATTTTTTCATCACGCCTTCAGAAGGGGTATTGGCGACCGCAGTGAATGCGACAATTTCTTTTAGTTTAAGTTGATTAAAAGCGAATTGGATAACAGTCTTGGCCGCCTCTGTTGTATAGCCTTGCCGCCAATATTGCGGAAGTAATCGCCATGCGATTTCTGTGCAAGGGGAGCAAGGAAGCGGATATTCTGGAATATTTAATCCAACAAACCCAATCAGTGAATGGTTCGATTTTAATTCAACGGCCCATATGCCCCATCCTCCTTGGGTGGCAAATCGTTCCATAATCGTGTCCATCATTTGATCACTTTGTGATTTATTTAATACCGAAGGGAAGTAGCGCATTACCTCCGGTGAACTATTCATATCAAAAAAACGCTCTTTATCTTGTTCGGCCCAGCGTCTTAAACGTAAGCGAGGCGTTTCAAGTTCTATGATTGACATGTGAAACCTTGTATTATTTTGTGGTTAATTGCATGTGGAGAATGGGGAAGGGGTTGCCTTCACCATCCGTTTCAGAACGAGCAAATTGTGTAAACCCCATATGTTGGTAGAAACCAACAGCCTGTGGATTCTGCTCATTGACATCAACTTCATTAATGCCCAACTCTTTTATGGCAAAATTGAGGAGTTGTTTACCTATTCCTTTACCCCGATGAGCCGCTGAAATAAATAACATTTCAAGTTTATGTTGATCAACGCCAATAAACCCACTTATTTGGTTATTTTCATCTATTGAGACATAAGTTGCCAATTGGGGAAGATATTGTTCACGGATTGCCACTTTTAACGTCTGTAATATATTTTCAGGTAAAAAATCGTGCGTTGCTCTGACGGATGACTCCCAAACAGCCATAATTTGCTGGTATTGTGCAGGAGTAGCAGGTTGAATACCCATGAATGATGCCTTTAGCCCAATGTCGTTTCTTTGAGTGTATTGATTAATATGCCGTAGCGCAATTTTAAAATAGCTTTCATAGAAATAGCGTATTTATCCTTAATTGAGGGAAAAACAGCAGGCCAAGTCTATTTTTGAGATATTAATCGCAGAAAAAAAAGTCAGTTACTTCATTATAACGGAATGTTAATTTTATAGAAAAATAATCATAATGGGATTGTTTTTATAGAATATTAACGGCAGGAATCATAACGATAATATACAACAACAAAATGGTAGGGAGCTTTCGATGAAATATAAAGTTTTAACAGTTTGTTTATCAGCCGCATTGCTTACCCCAATGACTCCAGTACTTGCAAATACCGATAATGTCGAAAATATGCAACTTGACCAAGTTTTATTATTAAGTCGTCATAATTTGCGCACACCGATTGTGAATACGGGGATCTTAACCGAAGTTACCGATAAAAAATGGCCAGCTTGGGATGCGCAAAGTGGCTATTTAACAACAAAAGGTGGTGCACTAGAAGTGTATATGGGGCACTACTTTAGAGAATGGATTGAGCAAAATAAATTAGTTCCCGATGAATTATGCCCAACGGGTAATGAAGATCTTTTCGTTTACACGAATAGCTTACAAAGAACCATTGCAACGGCTCAATTTTTCACTGCGGGCGCATTTCCTGGGTGCACAGTGAAGATCCACCACCAACCTGAAATAGGTAAGATGGATCCTGTTTTTAATCCAATCATTACTAACGATAGCCCTGAGTTTAAACAAAAAGCATTATTAGCCATGGAGGAGCATTTAAAGGGCCTCAACCTTAAACCTGGTTATGATGAATTGGATACCGTGCTCGACATTAAAAATTCGGAGAAATGTAAGACCGATAAACTCTGCGAGCTTTCATCGCAAACAAACAGTTTTATTATTGAAGCGAATAAAGAACCGGGGGTTGTTGGCTCACTTAAAATAGCGAACTCGGCAGTAGATGCTATCTATTTGCAATACTATGAGGGTTTTCCTGAATCACAAGTGGCTTGGGGTATGGTCAACACGGATGATAAATGGACTAAATTAAATACCCTTAAAAATGGTTATCAGGAAACGCTATTTTCCCCCAAATTGATTGCGAAGAATGTGGCTCACCCATTATTAAATTATATCAATAAGGGCTTTGTTTCCGCTGATAAAGGTGAGACTGCTAAATTTATTATGTTGGTTGGGCATGACTCAAATATTGCTTCCTTAATGTCAGCAATGGATTTCAAACCTTATAAACTACCTGATCAATATGAATATACGCCTATTGGTGGAAAATTGGTCTTCCAACGTTGGCATGATAAGAGCGATAAGAAAGACTATGTTAAAGTGGAGTATGTATATCAAACAGCAGAGCAACTTAGAAATAATAGTTACCTGTCTTTAGATACGCCACCAAAACATGTCACGCTAGAAATGAAAAATTGCCCAATAGATAAAAATGGATACTGCTCTTGGGAAGATTTCCAAAAAGTGATGAAATCAGCATTAGATCAATCAAACTAAAATAGCCTCTATTTATTGCCCGTGGCCTTGCGGGCAATAAATATCATCTGTATATATACTTTATATTTCGCATGTTAAAACTCACGGAATGGACCCCAGTGTGTGTGTTAGCATTTGTTTTTTACACAAGATAAATCGATAAAACTGGACAAAATGAATATCCAATTACAACGTTTAAGTCAAATTAACTGTCATGACATCATCGCATTAAATACTCACCCGCTTGTATTAGCGCATATGCCGCTAGGTGATAATCAATTTGATGAGACTTTTTGCAAGGAATGGGTCAAACAGAAAGAGCAACACTGGCAAACACATGGCTTTGGTGTGTGGGCATTAATTTTTGATGGCGTATTTGGCGGCTGGGGTGGTTTTCAAGATGAAAATGGAGACGCAGATTTAGCGTTAGTGCTTCATCCAGATTACTGGGGATACGGTAAAAATATTGCTAAAAAAATAGTTGAGCAAGCGGCGGCTCAACTGTCATTAACGTCGATAACTATCCACCTCCCATTAAGTCGAAAAAAACTGGGCGCAATTAGGCGCTATGGTTTTATCGAAGAGGGAGAGGTGGATTTTGATGGGGTGGCTTTTAAGCGTTTTCGATTGAAACTATCATCGTTAATGAAGAAAAAACCCTGCTAAAAAGCAGGGCGTGAAAGCCACGAAAATGTTTATGAGCCTTCAATTTAACTGATAATCTTGTGTAATAGTCTTATAAATTGTGTGTATTTATTATCTCTTGATATCATCGTAAAAAGATGATCTTGATGAGTTTAAAGGCTGAATATTTTATTAAAAAATCTATTTTTTGCTATCGCATTTTTATTATCGAACGACTAAAACTGAAGTTTTTGCATAGCGTACGACAGATGCTGCATTAGACCCTAACAGGTATGTTGACATACTTGGATGGCGAGAGCCGATTAAAATGAGATCTGCATTGATTTCCTCAGCGATAGCCAAGATTTCATCTTTCACGGAGCCGACAGAAGAGGTGACGTGGATCTTATTTTCTGGGATAGAGAAGCGTTTAACTTTCTCTTTTAATTCATCGAGAATCACTTCGGCTTGCTTTTCTTCGTCAGGGAAATCACTAGGAAGAATGGTTCCACCATAGCGCAAATAGTTAGAAATAGGTGCTGTGACAGCAAGGAAATGAACTTCAGCGTCATTTAATTTCTGAATTGCATTAACATGGGGTATGACGAGATCAGTCAGTGCATCTTCGCTAACGTCGATCGGAACTAAAATAGTTTTGTACATAAATCCTCCTTTTTATCTTTTATTTTATAAGTTTAGAACATTTCAAAGCATATTGAAATTAATCATTAATATTTTAAATGTAATTAGCTATTTTGGTTAAAAATGAAAGGGGATAACTGTTCTGTGTTGAAAGTAGGGGAGGAAAGTATCACTGCTACGGCTTGTAGCAGTGAATCAAACGAATAGATTACTTTTTACAAGCTTCTTTTAAACCACCTTTACAGGCTTTATTTAAATATTCGCTCGCTGCTTTATCATCCATTTCTGTACCCTCACCATTTTCATACATTTTACCGACTTGGTATTGTGCTGGTGGGAACTTTTTATCGGCTGATTTTTTAAACCAATCAAAAGCAATAATGTAGTTTTGTTTCACTCCAACGCCTTGATAGTATATCTGCCCAAGGTAATTCTGGGCTTCTGCATTGCCTTGATTGGCGGATTTTTCAAGCCAGTTGATTGCAGTTTCAATGTTAGGTTCAACGCCATTACCATTTAAGTACATATCGGCTAAAAAAAGCTGTGCATCTGCGTTACCCTTATTGGACGCCATAGTTAACCATTTTTTAGCTTTAGGATAATCTTGTTTTATCTCTTTGCCTAGGTAATAGCCAATACCTAGCATAACTTGCGCTTTGATATCACCTTTTTTGGCTTCATTCTCCACAATTCTTAACGTCTCTTTTGGAACTTCCGCGAAACTTGAGTGAATAGAAAGAATGAAAAGTAACAGTAATGAGTAGATTTTATACATAGTGCTATTAATATCTTATTGTGTCAGTGAGCAAGATAAAGATAGTGATTCGTTTTTATATGAAGACATAGATCAAGCGAATAATAACATTATCAACAATCGTTGTTAGGGTTAACCAATAAATTTTACGTTAAATACTCTACGTCGCCAAACATAGAATATCAATGTGTTTTAACGTTTTTTATATGATGGAAGATATTTCAATGTGATGAATCGATATCACGCAGATTATGTGTATTTTTAATATAAAACAAGGCATGGGGTGAGTTAAATTCAGATGGTGACGGAGTGGGAGTATTTTATAAGTTTATTATATTGTAATTAGCATATTATATAGTATTTTTCGATATGCTGGTTTTTTTTGCTAATGCTGGATTGGGATAGTTTTTTTGAAATATCAAGCATGGTAAAGGATAAATAAAAATCAATTAACAACCCCTTAAAAACGGCATTTAAAGCCGGTTATTTTTAGGCATTTTCTTAAACGTATAATTATTTAAATATAAGTTAAAAATCGTTAACACCCCCTAGCAATTTAGGGGATGTTGTTATTTAGACGTTATTTTACCAGGCGTTAGTTACCATCATTAGCCCAGGTAAGGTGCAAGTCACAATACCGATTACCAAAGTTAACTCACCGAGATATTTAATGGTTTTATTAAGTGAAAATACGCAGAAAAATAGAAACCATAGAATAGCCCAAAGCAACCATAGTGCAATCATTCGAGCATCAGCACTTGTGTAGTAGGCGTAGAATAAAGCATTAAAAAAGACAAAAAGGCAGTACCAACCAAATAGTTTCCCTGTTAGTGAATATATCTTTATAAAACTGAGAAAAATATAAGTGAATGTAAATAACATTGATTGGGCAATGGCAAGGTATGCAGTATTTTCTTTAGCATTTACCATTAAAATAATATTGCCAATTAAGCAGAAAAAACCAATAATGCCATTGAATATTCCTGTTTCTTTATTGTCATATCCTTTAATGATAGAAATACCGTTAATGATTAAAACGCTACCAATAAAAATGAGTAATAGGCCATTCATTTATCACCTCTTGAGGGAGAATTGATTTTTTTCGACAGTAAATTCTATGTGCTCTCTGCTTTTTTCATGTAATATTACATCGGCAACTAATGGTTCAATATGAATTTTAAATATTCGCTTGATATCTCTTACCCCGTAGCGACGATCGCACATTGAATTTATTTTCATTTTTGTTGCAGTATCCAGTACTACTGTGACGGCGTTTTTAGCGATTCTTTTATTGAGTTTTGAAAGTTCAATATCAATAATTTTACTCGCTTGTTCTGAATCTATTTTATTAAAGCTAATCTTTCTATCGATACGGTTAATAAATTCAGGTTCAAATTTATTTTCTAACAATTTTAGTATTTTTTGCTGATAATATTTTTTAGTGAATAAATGTACTAACCCCTGTTTTTCATTTAAAATATCTCTAGAGCCTAAATTGGAAGTCATAATAATAATGGCATTTTTGAAGTTAATAACTTTCTGACCATTTGCAAGGCTCAATTCACCAGTATCAAGAATATTGAGCAGTGTTCTAATCACTTCTTTGCTTGCTTTTTCTATTTCATCAAATAAGACAATACCTGGTGTACTATAGCTTCCTTCGATTTTATCTATATCAAACAAGGAATATGATTCTTTACTCCCGGCGTAACCGGGAGGTGCACCAGATAAAGATGCGGCATAATGATCTTGAGACAACGTATTCATATTTATGCGACAATAATGCGCTTTACCATTATTAAGCGCTTTTGCTAAAGCGATCACTGTTTCTGTTTTACCAACACCAGTTGGCCCAAGAAATAGCATGGTACTTAGTGGCCTTTCGGGATCAAAAATATTGGTTTTAATACAATAAAGAATATCCTTTAACTGTTTTAAAGCCTCCTCTTGGCCAATAATAGTATTTTCAATATATTGAATGACTTTATCAGGATCAAAAATAAACCGGAAATGGCCCATCTTTTTTTGGGGCTCTGAAATGTGTTTTTCTTTATGACTTTCAGCTAGCATATCATTAATAAAGGGCATGGATTATTCCTAAATAGTGATAATTTATTAAGTAGTAAATCAAGAAAAACTATTTATATAAAATACGATAATATTCCCCGTTGTTGACGCATACGACAACGTTTAAAAATAACAATTTATATTTAGTAAATTTATAGTTTATTCATTAGCCTACAATTTTTATTTTATTGCCATCGGTTGGTAAATTGTAAACTTGGCACTCTGAAACACCAATAGTCTCTCTGGTTATGCTTTCAACTTGCTGTTGAGTTTTTTCTGCATCTAGAACCCAACTACGATAAAACTCAAACGGGCACTCTGCGAGACCTTTATCACCATCACCTGATTGATAAATACCGGTGTAACCACGATGTAATATTTTAAAGAGATGGTTTTGTGATTGATCATATCGACGCGCATCGCGAATTTCCGTGACGGAAAGTTGCGCGTATTGGACGCCCATCTCTTCTTCACCACATTCGCCCAATGTGTGACCATCAAAACCAATAATAGCGGAATGACCAAAGTAGGTATAAACACCGTCAAAACCTGTTCCATTCGCCACGGCGACATAACAGTTATTTGCCCACGCCATGGTTTTTGCCATCATAATTTGCTGCTCTTTGGCAGGATACATATAGCCTTGGCAGCGAATAATTAACTCAGCGCCTTTCATTGCACAATCACGCCATATTTCAGGGTAATTACCATCATCACAGATGATCAGACTTATTTTTAACCCTTTAGGTCCTTCTGAAACATAAGTTTTATCGCCGGGATACCAACCTTCGACAGGGCACCACGGGATAATTTTGCGGTATTTTTGTACAATATTCCCTTTGTCATCAATTAAGATAAGTGTGTTATAAGGGGCTTTTAAGGGATGTTCTTCGTGCTGTTCACCTGTGATTGAAAATACGCCCCACACACCATTTGCTTTACATGCAGCTGAAAAAATTTGTGTTTCATCACCCGGTACAGTTGCTGCCGTTTCCATCATCTCTTCATGATCATACATAATGCCTTGAGTGCTGTACTCAGGAAAAATAATCAGATCAAGTCCTGGAAAACCGGTTTTCATTCCTGCAATAACATCTGAGATTTTATTTGCATTTTCAATAACTTCTTTTCGATTATGCAAACGAGGTATTTTATAGTTCACAACCGCAACACCCACTGATGTTGGACTACTTGAAATATCACCATGTCTCATAAGTTTCCCCTTTGTGTCATTTTGATGTTCGTTTTACGACTAAGTAAATATAGTTATTAAGTTACAAGTGGGGGGAGTAAATGGCGCCGAAATGTGATTTACGTCGCATTTTTATAATGAATTTTGTGGAGTTATTTAATTGTTTGATTTTATTAGCTAATTTTTTCTTAGAGAGTGTGTTTTATCGTTTATATGGGGTTTTACTTGGTCAATCACAGAAGAGGTAATGGGGGATAATAACGAAAATTTGTGTAATAAATTTATTTTTATATTGTGATTTTGATTTAAATTAATGATAAATGTTGGTGATGGGCGCGCTTAGCTGTTTTTCAAAGTTTAATCTTTAGTAGAGGGTTGTCGTTCTTATTTGTAAAAAATCAGCACAACTAACTGATCAATGTCATGATAAACGGCAACCCCGTAAAATTGAAATGTCACTTTAATTTTTCAGATAACCATAAGCCACTTTTTTTCATTAAATAACCGAATAAGACCCCCACCAATAATGAAGGAAGGGCGGCTGTCCATTCGCCTTGAGAGGCAAAAAGAGCACATGCGCCAATAAATGTGCCGGGAATATATGATAGCCATTGCTGCCTTGCTTGAATGCACATCATAAAAGCCACAATACTCGTGATCAAATATTCCAATAAATTAGGAATACCATTAAACAAGGTATCGCTGTGGAGCATAATGAGACCCCATGCGACTCCGCTGGCGGTAGTGAAGAAGGTAATGAACAACCCTTTAATGCCTTCTTTTGGATAAGCAAAATAAGCGGTACAGCCTAAAAAACCAGCCCACCCAATCAACCCTAACGAATTCGCTAACCACGCCCAAACGGCTGACAAAATCGCGGTTGTTAAAGAAATAGAAAAAAGTATTTTCACAGTGATTCTTAAATAATGATTAAAGTTAAACCAGAATAGAAAATGAACCCGTCATTCTCTTGACATGTTTATCGAGCCATCTATCGGGAGAGGTTATCGAAGGGAGGGGATTCTATCATTAGCTAATCAGGTAAAAAAAAGCATTTGATCAAGATATACGCGGAAATTTTCCTATCTAGATTGAACGTGTTGTTTTTAGACGGCTAGGTAGCAGGTGAGTGCTTGTTGAACGGGTTCGATTGACAGCTTGCTACCTAGATATACACTATTCCATATCAAATAACGGTGTTGGTTTTCCGTTATCATCAACGGCAACAAAATTAAATTGACCATGGATCACTTCTTCGCGTCCTTCACGATACATATCTTCTAAGAATATCGACACATTGACAGTCAAACTTGTTCGACCAACGCGGCTAACTTTACCGACTAATTCGACGATGGTGCCAGAAGGAATCGGGTGAGTGAAATTGATTTTTTCGGTTGAGACTGTCACTAAGCGTTTACGGCAAAAACGTGTTGCGGTAATAAAAGAGACCTCATCCATCCAAGCGAGAGCGGTACCACCAAATAAGGTGTCGTGGTGGTTAGTGGTGGTTGGAAAAATAACCTTTGAAACACTTGTGATAGAACCTTCAATTTTTTGCGTGATTATCTCATCAACGTCAGAACGCATAATATGGCCTTACAATAATTGCTGTGGAGACGATATTCGTCATACTTCAAATGGCAGCATTGCTGACGGCATTGATGCAATAATGGCATACATTTGTATGTATTTAGTGGCATATGCGTCGTCGCCTAGCTGCCTTTCATCTATCAACTCAGTGTAATATGCTTTTAAAATAAATTACACCGATGATATTTTAAGGGTAAATATATTAGTGATCATAGATGTATATGACCCGTTAAAAACAGTGTTGCCTCACCCGTTAATTTTACCCGCTGATCTTCAACCGCACATAGTACGACACCACCACGAGCCGATATTTGATGGCCGACTAACTGATTTTTATTTAAGCGAGCCGCCCATAATGGGGCAATGGCACAATGCGAGGTACCTGTGACGGGATCTTCATCCACGCCTTTAGCTGGGGCAAAATAGCGTGAAACAAAGTCGATATGTGGTTCATGACTTGCTGCTGTAATTGTTAGGCCAGGTAGAGGCAGTGCAGCTAAAGCAGACATATTTGGAGAGCAGTGTGCCACTTGGTCAGGGCTACTTAAGAAACAGACATAGCGATCTTTAGCTAGCCACAATGCTTCAATTTCAACCCCCAAAATATCGGCTAGCTGTGGGTAATCTGCAATTGAAGCGGGTTGTGTGTTGAGAATAGGGAAATCGAGAGTAAACCCACTGCCATTTTTATAAAGCGTCAGCTCCCCTGAGAGGGATTTAAAAATAAAAGGGTTAATGGGGTGTTGCCTAAACTGATTAAGGACAAATGCAGCCGCTAATGTGGCATGCCCACAGAGATTGACCTCTACCGCCGGTGTGAACCAGCGAATATGATCCCCAACTAAAAATGCGGTTTCTGATAAATTAATTTCAGCCGCAATCGCAATCAATTGGTTATCTGGTAACCATTCATCAAGTAATACGACCGCGGCAGGGTTGCCTTGAAACTGGGTATTGGTAAAAGCATCAACATAGAAAACAGGCAGTGTTGAAAGACTCATAACGGTTTCCAAAAGCAGGTTAAATAGGGGAAAAGTATAGCGTTAATTAATCACTAACATAATAGTTTTAAGGATGAAATAAAAACGCCCGATAGGCAATTCTGCATATCGGGCGAGGGGATGATTGATAACTAACGGAAAATTATTTTGCGTTTACTTCGTTATCATCTGCATTTTTTAACATTTTTCTGACTGGAATGATTAATGCAGCTAGCACGATTGCACAGATAACTAATGCGATTGAAACATGTGAGAACAACTCAGGCATTGAATTTAGTTGCTCTTTATTGATATTCCCGCCCATGATACCAGCAGCAAGGTTACCTAATGCGCTTGCACAGAACCAGAGCCCCATCACTTGGCCACGCATCTTTTGTGGTGCCAGCAGAGTCATGGTTGCTAAGCCAATAGGGCTTAGGCATAGCTCACCGAGAGTGAGTAAAAGAATACTCGAAACTAACCAGAACGGCGAAACCCCTGTTTGTGTGGCAAGAACTTGGTTGGCTGCCATCATCATGACCGCAAAGCCTGCCGCAGCAAATAAGATACCGATGACAAATTTAGTCATGCTGCTTGGGTTGATATTGCGTTTGGCAAGAGAAGGCCAGAACCAGCTAAAGACAGGTGCCAACAGGATAATAAACAATGCGTTGATAGACTGGAACCAAATGGTTGGGATCTCAAATGAGCCCATTTGGCGATCGGTATAGTCACGCGCAAAGATATTAAATGAGGTTGGTTTTTGTTCAAACGCTGACCAGAAGAAAGCTGCTGCAATGAGCAGTATCAAACAAGCGAGGAGACGTGAACGCTCACTGCTATTAAGGCCGGCAAAGAAGAACATGAAAAAGAAGTAGATACCCACACACGTGGAGATGATGTAGGCTGAGCTTTTTGCGATTGTCGCCGCATTAAAGGGGATAACGCCATTGTCGATAAGGATCACTAACACCGCGAGGATTGCCATAGCGAGCGTTACCCATTTACCGACATTTTTACGCTCGACAGTTGGGCGGTTCCACGTTGAATCTAACCCGACTTCTTTGTCGTAGCGGCGCATTTGTGGGATGGCATAGAAACGGAAAATCAAGAGTGCAATCAGCATACCGATACCGCCAAGACCAAAGCCAAGATGCCAGCCGTATTTTTCATGCAAAGGGCCGATGATCAGTGGAGCGATAAACGACCCCATGTTAATCCCCATATAGAACAAGGAGAAACCACCGTCACGACGAGTATCTTCTTTTTTATAGAGTGTTCCCACCATAACCGTGATACAGGTTTTAAACAAACCAGTTCCTAACACGATTAATAGGAGACCAACAAAGAAGAAGGTATTGCTTAAAAACGCTGACATTGCGATCGATAAGTGGCCGAATGCAATGATTAACGAGCCGTACCAAACCGCTCTGCGCTGCCCTAGCCAGTTATCTGCTAGCCAGCCACCAGGAAGTGATGTGATATAAACCCCACCAGCAAAGATCCCGACGATAGCGGAAGCTTGCTCAATAGGTAACTCCATTCCCCCTTGTAGCAGTGCGGCACTCATAAACAAGATGAGCAGTGGGCGCACGCCATAGAAAGAGAACCTTTCCCACATTTCGGTGAGGAAGAGTGAACTCAGTGGGTATGGATGCCCAAAAAAGGTTTTTGTTTTAGTCGCAGAATGACTCATCTGTGAACTCCGATAAATTATATTTTGATTAGTTGTGCTTGAAAAAACACCTGACAAAGTGGTAGGTGCCAAAATTTAGAGATATGTTAACTTCATTTTGTAAACATATTTTTAACATACATTATTATAAAAACACTGAAAAACAGAATATATTTATTGTGAAAAGTGTTTTTTTAAGGTGAAAAGTCGATATCACTCGCATTTTTCACGATAAGGTAGGCGACAATACAGGAATTTTGTTGACAAGAAAAGAGGTGATTATAAAAGAAACATAGCCTTATAAAACATAAATTTATGTTATGTTTTCTGTGTTTTTTGCATAAAATGCTGTTATACCTACAATAAATGAGGGAAATGAATAAATAACTCTACCGATTATTCACAGTGAACGTGATGGGATGTTTTGTTCAGCAGCGAGAGAAGGCTTAGCCCTCTCTTTTCTATTAGGCCGATGGTGATTTACAATCCTGAGATTGACGTTTAATGATGTACCATGAATAAAGTAAGTTAAATAGAACTAAGGCAGCGGTAAAGAAAAAGACGGCTCTAAAGCCATAGCTTGCGGCCACAAACGAGCCCATTAGCGGGCCAGTCACGTTCCCAACATCCCGCAAGGCTTGGTTGTAGCTGAAAATGCGCCCTGTCACTTGATGTGAGATGTTATAGATAATTAATGTTTGTACTGCGGGCAATAAAGCGGCGTTTAATGCACCGAGCAAGAAACGCAGCGCCCCCAACTCCCAGTAATTACTCACCAATCCCATAGGGAATAAAACGAAAATAGAGGCCGCTAATACTGCAAGTAGCACTTTTTCTGGCCCGATACGATCACTTAGTTTCCCCAATCTAGGCGCACTGAGTAGCGCTGCAACCCCTGGAATTGAGGCAATTACCCCGCTAATAAAGGCTAAATTCTCAGTCGTGCCTGCAAGATCACGAACATAGAGTGTAATGACAGGGTTGATGGAACCAATCGCAGCTTGAATAATCATGGTGGTAAAAAATAAGCTAATCACCAAATTCTTATTTTTGAGGGAGGCAAATACTTGTTTGTTATTCAGCGCGTCTTTACGTGAAACAGGGGTAAAACGTTCACGAACATAGAATAAGGTCACAATAAAACAAATAAAGAGGACCGTTGCAGTAATAAAGAAAACGGGGCGTAAGCCATATTGGTCAGCAAGTAACCCGCCAATCAATGGACCGATCAGGGCACCACTAACGGCACCCGTCGCTAATACGCCCATTGCCCAACCACTTTTTTTCACGGGAACTTGTGTGGCGATGAGGGCATTTGCATTGGGCACAAATCCACCGAGTAATCCTAATAAGGCCCTTAGTATCAATAATTGCCAAATGTTTTGAGCGAAACCAATGAGCACCATCACTATTGCCATACCGAGTGCTGAGCGTAGTAGCATCAACTTTCTGCCTTTGCGGTCAGATAAACGCCCCCAAAATGGAGCGGCAATAGCGGAAAACAAAAACGTAATACTGAAAACGGCCCCTGTCCATAGGTTTAATGAGCTGTGATCGGTAACCCCTAACTCCTCAATATAAAGCGGAAGAAAAGGCATGATCAGGCTAAATGCCGCACCGGTTAAAAAACAACCGAACCAAACGACATAAAGATTACGTTTCCAATAACTGTTTCTGTTTAACATAGACTCCTTGCTCAACTGTTTATGCTTAAAACACAACGGCTGCCAGATAACTGACAGCCGTTGTGTTTTATCTAATGATGGATTTTGTCTAAATCACCGTACAAAGAAGTTTCTCCTTTGGGGCGCGTTTTAAAACGTCGGTGTAGCCACATATATTGTTCGGGGGCTAATAATATCGCTTGCTCAATAAGTTGATTCATTTTGGTTGCAACCGCGACTTCATCATCGATAGGGAAATCATCGACAGCAGGTTGAATAACCAACTCATAACCTTTTCCTGCGGGTAAGCGACGCGGAATAAAAGGAACAATAAGCGGATTCGCTAAGCGCAATAAGATCGCTGAGCCATTGGTGGTTGCTGCATTTTTTACTGCAAATAGTGGGGCAAACGAGCTATTTCGAGGACCATAATCATGGTCGGGGGCATACCACAATATTTCCCCTTGTTTGAGACTGCGTACCATCCCTTTGACGTCTTTGCGGTCCAACATATATTTGTTAGAGCGTAGGCGTCCTCGGGTCTGAAGCCAGTCCATTAATTTATTATCATTTGGGCGGTAAACGCCAATGCCGGGGTTAAGCATACCGAAAGCTCTTGCACCAAGCTCTAATGTCAGAAAATGGATCCCTAATACAATAATGCCACGACCTGTCGATTGAGCCGCAATCATATGTTCACGCCCTTCGATTTTGAACCAGCGGCGTATGCGCCATTCAGGCCAAAACCATGCCATGCCTGTTTCAAAAACCCCCATACCCACGGACTCAAAATTTTTATCAATGTAGTGTTGGCGTTTTTCTAAGCTCATTTCAGGAAAACAGAGCGCTAGGTTGCGATCGGCAATTTGGGCGCGTTTTTTTAGCAAATGTTTGGACAATAAGCCTAAACGGGTTCCCATCCAATAAATCATGGGATAGGGCAAAAGAACCAGTACGTAAAGCAGACCGATACCAAACCAAGTGAGCCAGTAACGTGGGTGTAATAAACTTTTATCAAACTTTGGAGCTTGTATCATTGGTTTCCAAAAAATTAGGTTAGTGACTGAAGGCTGTTGTGAGTTGTTTAAATTTTTATGACAACAGCGATTAACAGATTGATTTTAGCGACTAGAAGGCCATGAGATGAGCAAGCAAGCCAGTGCTAAAAGCAATCAAATTATCAATAGTATCTATTATATACTCTAAATAATTTGAGGGGCAGGTCAGTAGAGACCTAAGGCTGTAATTTGAGTAAATTCACTTAATTAACAGCGTTGCCACCTAAAGTATGGTGAGTATAACAAATTATTCATTTAATAAATTGGCCGTCTGTAGGGTACTCATCAGTTCGGCCAAATTCCGTACTGCCATTTTTTCCATCATGCGAGAACGATGCACTTCGACGGTTCGAACAGAAACACAGGCCACATCGGCGATTTCCCGGTTAATTAAGCCTTGCAAAACGTATTTGCAAATCTCTTTTTCTCTTGGTGTCAGTGTTTGGTAACGCTGCTGAATAAGATAACTTGCCGTGGCTTGTTGGGTTTTTTCTTGTGCTTGCTCAAGTGTTTTTGCTAATAGCTGGCTATCAATTGGTTTTTGTAGAAAATCGACAGCGCCTAGTTTGACTTGTTCGACGGCCATAGGAATATCGCCATGACCAGAGAGAAAGATCACCGCTAATGTGCTTTGTTGGGCTTTGAGCAGTTGGTGAACTTGGCGACCATCCAGTTTTGGCATACGCATGTCGAGGAGTACCACGCCCTCTTGGTGAAGGTCGGCTTGCTGAACAAATTGTTCACTGTCATTCCAAACAACGACGGTATAACCGAGCGTTTCAAGGAGAAATTGGCAAGCATCGGTAACTGCCGGATCGTCGTCCACCAGATGGATAACAGGCATGAATAGAACCTCACTTCATCAAATTGGGATATCAATGTTTAAATTCATGATGAATGTATTTTTACATATTAACATAGTTAATGTTATCAATAGTATGCGAAAGTCCTATTTATCGTTACTGAATAAGGCTATGTTTCGCTCGATTTTCCATGATGGTACGGGAAAATGAGGGTTACTCTTAGCCCATTTAAGCCAGCCTCACTCACATTATTTTCAATGCGAATGTCGCCCCCTTGGCTTTGGATCAATCGCTGGCAGATCACTAAACCTAGCCCTAATCCCTCTTTTTTAGTGGTTGCAAAAGGCGTGATCCCTTGAGTCAGTTGTTCAGGCTGCATGCCGCCTGCATCATCTTGTAGTACGAGTAAAAACCGTTCTGGGGCAAAGTGAAAGCTAAAACATAATGTTGTCGCGCCGGCTTGCAAGCTATTACTAATGAGGTTTGATAGCAGTTGATCCAGCAGTGTTTCAGGTAGCTTCAATGAAACGTCACGGCTGTCCGGTAACATGAGTTTGACCTGTGGATAATGTTGCGATACCCGTAGTAATTGCCAAATATGTTGTATCGTCGGTATAACATGCTGCTCACTCAGTTGCAGTGCGACCTCTTGGTGAGGTTTCCCAGCCCATAGGCGAAGATTACGAATAATATCGGCCCCGCGTTGCGCTTGATTATCAATTTTTGTTAAGGCATTAATCAGGGGATGATCATCTGACTCTTTTTTGAGACGTAAAATACAACCTTGTGCGTAGTGGCGGATCGCGGAAAGTGGCTGGTTAAGCTCATGGGCAAACCCTGAGGCCATTTCACCTAATATATTTAATCGCTGAGCTTTTTCTAAATTCGCTTCCTGTTGGCGTAAGCGATTGTGAGCCTCTTCTAATTGGCGGCTACGGCGGCGAACTAAGAAGGCTATCCAAACATGATTGACCCCAAGTAAGATAAAAAAGAGTAAGACGAGGCCTAGCGATAGTTGATGCTGGATCAACCAACTTATAATGTCTTGCCAAATTTGCCGTTGCTGTGGATGTTGGTTTACATCACGTAACAAGGTTTCGACTTGGTTCACTGATGCTGGGGCTCCCCAACGCATTCCAGATTTATCGGATGAAAGTAATGTTTTGGTCACCTTATCAACTAAATTATCGGGGACATCATTCAAGGCAGCAAATGACCAGTTAGGGTAAAGCTCAGTGCTGGTCTTACAAGGTAGAGTGCTCGCATGCTCAATTAAAGGCCGAAACTGGTTTTTATCAATTAATCCTTCACTGTCCATATTTTCCAATAAGCAAACAGGGATGATAGCAGCCGAAAGTGAGCTATCGCGTAAGGCATATAAGAGCGCATCGGCGGGGAAACCGAGAAACTGCATACGAAAATCTTTTTCTGCGTCATACCCCATATCTCTGAGTACCTTATAACCTAAAAGGTAGCCGCCGAAAGCGTCTGGAGAAATTGCCCCCACTTTTTTACCAATTAGGTTTTTTACCTCGTTAATATCACTGTCTGCCCGCACTAAAATAAGGCTTCCGATAACGTTACGAGTGGCGCTATCAGGCTCTACGGATGAACGCAATGAAAGTAACCAGCGTAAATGATAGCGACTATCGAGTTGGATAAATTGAGCAGGGTTTGTCAGCAGAAAGTCTATCTTACGCTCTGCAATTGCGTCACGCATCTCATCCAAGTTAAGTGGCTGTAACGTGAAATGTTCACCCGGTAGAGACTCATTTAATGTGTCGGCTAATATTTGCCAGTGGGATTGTGTTGAGTTTGCACCGCGTAGTGCAAGCACCCCGATTTTCCATTCAGCCGCCATAGCAGGAAAACTGCCAGCAAGAAGCAAGATGAACAGTAGGCGATACAAAGACATAGATGATTTCTTTAACATATTTGGGTTATTCGTTGCGTTAGATCAATTTAGTTACGGGTATGTGGTAAACCACAATAGGGTCGTTACGCAGCCCCTCATACAATAAAGCTAATTAAAGATAACACACCGTTTTTAAAGAGAAATAAGAATTACCGTGGTTATCAAAAATAGGTTGAGGTAACGGTAAATAAAGCCTGTAAAACCAAAAGCATACTAATATTTACCATCTGTTTTTGCATTAGCAATGTCCTACTGGAGCCAATTATGGATCTGAGTAAACGAAAATTTCTACAACAATTAGGGGCAGTCACCGCGGGGGCATCGTTAATACCGATTGCCGAAGCTGGACTCAATTTCTCCCCAACTCGCCGCGAAGGTAACCCTGAAAAACGTTATGGTATGCTGATTGACTTACGCCGTTGTATCGGCTGTCAATCCTGTACCGTTAGTTGTTCTGTTGAAAATCAGACACCGCAAGGTCAGTTTCGTACGACGGTTAACCAATATCAAGTTTCTTTAAAAGGGCAGGAGGGCGTGGCAAACGTCCTATTACCACGTTTGTGTAACCACTGTGATAACCCGCCTTGTGTGCCCGTTTGCCCAGTACAAGCCACGTTTCAACGGGAAGACGGAATTGTGGTTATTGATAATGAGCGCTGTGTTGGTTGTGCTTATTGTGTACAAGCTTGCCCATATGATGCGCGTTTTATCAACCATACGACCCAAACCGCAGATAAATGTACATTTTGTGCGCATCGTCTTGAAGTCGGCTTACTACCAGCCTGCGTTGAGTCCTGTGTTGGTGGCGCGCGAATTATTGGTGATTTAAGAGATCCAAACAGTACGATCCGGAAAATGCTCGAAGAACATAAAGCCGAAATTAAAGTGCTGAAACCGGAAAGTGGCACATTACCTCAAGTGTTTTATTTAGGCTTGGATGATGCTTTTGTTGAACCGCTAGCCGGTAAAGGGCAACCCGCATTATGGCAGGAGGTATTCTGATGAGCGAACAAGTGACCTATATTTCGGAAATTATGGCACAGCCACAAGAGTTTTTCTGGTTGCCTTGGGCCGTTCAATACTTCTTTTTTATCGGTATCGCGGCTTGCGCGACACTTTATGCTTGTTACTTGCACTGGCAAGGTAAGAGTGAAAATAGCCGATTAGAGATGATTGCCGTCTTTATCACGATAACGATGGGGATCACGGCTCCATTAGCGCTGACCGCCGACTTACACCAAACGGCGCGTGTTTGGCACTTCTATGCTCATCCAACTATTTGGTCATGGATGTGGTGGGGCTCAGTTTTACTGCCATTGTTTACCACTTTTAGCGGCCTCTACTTTGTTGCATTGTTGGTGAAATTAATTTGGAAAAAAGAATTTAAAGCAACACGTTGGGTGGCCTTACTGTCAGCGCTGTCTGCGGTAGGTTTATTGTTATATACCGGTCGTGAAGCCTCGGTGCTGATCGCACGACCTATTTGGTTTAGCTGGTGGATCCCTGTACTGCTGTTCTTTAGTGCAATGCAAGCGGTTCCTGCGTTAATTAGCTTGGGGGCTCGTCGTGAACCTCAATATCAGCAGCGCTTAGCACGTCTTCAGGCAATTAGCTTGCTTCTGTTAGCTGTCTGCTTTGCATTGTGGTTATCGGGTGACACTGTTTCGGGTATTGCTGTTCGTCATCAACTAGAGGTCGCAAGCCCTGGCTGGTGGATGCTCATGGGGATATGCGCACTGTGGGTTGTGGCATTGGCAATGTCAATCATGACATTAAAGGCTACACGCTCAATGGTTTATATCACAGTAGCGGCATTAGTGGCGATGGGGCTAACGTGGAGCTTGCGCTGGGTTTTCCTAATGGAAGTTCAAGCGGTGCCAAAATATAACGTGTTAGTTAATCCATATCACTTCCCGATGGGAACGGACGGACTGTTAGCTCTACTTGGTACGTTTGGTTTGTGGATCGCTCTGATTATTATTATTCGTGAAGGTGTTCGTTGGTTTGCTAGGAGAGTGCAACATGGCTAAATTCTCAAGACGTCAGTGGCTCAAAGGTGGTTTAGTTGTCGGTGGTTTAGCACTATTTGGTGCAGGTTACCGTGATGTGGCTAAGCGTGCAGTTGATGGCCTCGCCAATGGCACTTCCGGTAAAGTCACATTAGATCGTATTCATGGCAACTCATTGCGCCCAGAGGGGCAAGCTAACGGTGGTTGGAAAGAGGATCCTAGCCAAGTTATTGCGATGACCCAATGTTTTGGATGCTGGACTCAATGTGGGATCCGTGCTCGTGTCGATACGGCAAAAAACGAAGTGCTACGTATTGCGGGGAATCCATATCACCCTCTGTCTCACGAAAAACATTTCCCGTATGGTATGCCACTGAAAACGGCGTTTAATAAAATGGGCGGCGAAAGTGGGTTAGAACATCGCTCCACGGCGTGTGCTCGCGGTGCAACCTTAATGGAAGGGTTAACTAGCCCATTGCGTATCCTAGAGCCGATGAAACGTGTTGGTAAACGTGGTGAAGGTAAATGGGAACGTATCAGTTTTGAACAATTAATCAAAGAAGTGGTTGAAGGGGGCGATTTATTTGGTGAAGGGCATGTTGATGGCTTACGGGCGATCCGTGACCTTGAAACGCCTCTCGATCCATCACAACCTAAATTAGGCCCCAAAGCCAACCAACTGCTGGTGACTAACGCGGGGGATGATGGTCGTGATGGTTTTATACGCCGCTTTGCCCAAAATGCTTTTGGTAGTAAAAACTTTGGTGCCCATGGCTCCTATTGTGGTCTGGCATACCGTGCTGGCTCTGGGGCACTAATGGATGATCTGGATAAAAATGCGCACGTCAAACCGGATTGGGATAATGTTCGTTTTGCGCTATTTATTGGAACATCGCCAGCACAGTCGGGTAACCCATTTAAACGCCAAGGTCGCCAACTGGCATCTGCACGTTTACGTGACAATTTTAACTATGTTGTGGTTGCCCCTGCATTGCCACTTACAACGACTCTGGCGAATGATCATGGGCATTGGGTTCCTGTGCAGCCGGGAACGGATGCGGCATTAGTCATGGGAATGATCCGTTGGATCATCGAAAATGAGCGTTACAATGCCGCATATTTGCGCGTACCAAGCGAAAAATCGATGAAAGCAGTTGGCGAAAAGAGCTGGACCAACTCTACTCATTTAGTGATCACTGATGACGAGCATCCATTAGCAGGGCAATTATTGATCGCTTCACATCTTAATGGTCAGATGGCGGAAGATGATGACAGCAAAAAAGCATATTTGGTTCAGGATGCGTCAGGTGAGCTAAAACTCGCAGATGATGTGACGCAGGCAGAGCTGTTTGTCACGCGTCAGGTGACATTGCACGATGGTAGCGAAGTCACGGTTAAATCTAGTTTCCAATGTTTGAAAGAAGCAGCTGAGCGCATGACGTTGGAAGAGTATAGTGAACGCTGCCAAGTCCCAGTTAAAACCATTGAGTCACTGGGGCGTGCATTAACCTCTTATGATCGTAAAGCTGCGGTGATCTCGCATGGCGGTATGATGGGGGGGAATGGATTCTATACCGCGTGGTCGGTCATTATGCTGAATGCGCTTATTGGTAACCTGAATTTGAAAGGTGGGGTATCAGTAGGTGGTGGTAAATTCAACGGTGAAAGCGATGGCCCTCGTTACAAGATAACGAGCTACGCTGGCAAAGTGAAACCAAAAGGTGTTGTGTTATCCCGTAGTAACGAATCCTATGAAAAATCAGATGAATTCAAGGCTCGCGTTGCTGCTGGTGAAAATCCTTATCCTGCAAAAGCACCATGGTATCCGTTTGCCAAAGGTCAGTTAACTGAACAATTAGCGTCAGCGTTGATGGGATATCCGTATCCACTTAAGGCATGGATCACCAACATGACTAACCCTGTTTACGGTATTGCAGGCATTCGTCAGGTGATGGAAGAAAAGCTGAAAGACCCAAAACATCTTCCACTTATCATTGGTATTGACGCCTTTATGAATGAGACAACAGCGCTGGCGGATTATATTGTGCCGGATACCCATAACTTTGAAAGTTGGGGCTTTAGTGGGGCTTGGTCGGGGGTTCAAGTGAAAGCCAGTACTGCTCGCTGGCCAATTGTTGGAGCACGTACCGCGAAAACGGCCGACGGTCAGCCTATTTCAATGGAAGCATTTTGTATCGCAGTGGCGAAAGCGCTCGACCTTCCTGGGTTTGGTGACAACGTGATTGAAGATATGGATGGAAATAAATATCCACTTAATTGTGCTGAAGATTATTACCTACGTGTCGCTGCAAATATGGCATGGTTAGGTGAAAAACCAGTGCCAGAAGCAGCAAATGAAGACATCCAAATCAGTGGTGTGGAACGGATTTTGCCTGCAATGGAAAAAACACTCAAACCGGAAGAGATCCGTCGTGTTGCCTATATCTATACTCGCGGTGGTCGTTTTGCGCCTTATGAAAAAGCGTGGGATGGTGATGCAACAGGGCCTCAGTGGAAGAAAGGGTTGCAGATTTGGAACCCAACGGTGGCGGTGAACCGTCATGCGATTACGGGGGAGCGCTATAGTGGTTGTCCAACTTACTATCCGCCTCGTTTAGCGAATGGGGAAGATGTGAATAAGATTTTCCCACCAACAGAATGGCCGTTAAAGCTTATGTCATTTAAATCCCATGTCATGAGTAGCTCAACGACAATGATTGAACGTTTACGCCATGTGAAACCTACCAATCTTGTGGCTATTCACCCTGATGATGCCCAAAAAATGGGGGTTAAGCATGGAGATTGGGTCAAGATAACTACGCCAGGTGGTCATGTTGAAGCACAAATCAGTGTGTTAGACGGTGTTATGCCAGGGGTTTTAGCCATCGAACATGGTTATGGTCATAAAGAAATGGGGGCTAAACAGCATTACCTTGATGGTGAGCCAATGCCAATGAACGCTGCGAATGGTTCAGGCATTAACCTAAATGATTTAGGTTTTGCCGACCCGACGCGTGAAGTGGCGAATACTTGGTTAGATTGGGTATCCGGTGCCTCAGTGAGACAAGGCTTACCGGCTCGAATTGAATTAATCGGTTAAAAGTAATAACAGACCAGCGCACTTTGCGCTGGTCACCATAAGTTTAGACAGTTGACATTGCGCTTTACGATGTGGCTACCTCATCGTAACTTCGGCAGATGCCTAGGAGGGGGAGCCCTCCTTTTTTTCGTCTTTTGATCAGCGTATTCGTGGCGATAGCAAAGGTGACGCTGTTTCAGTGAGCATCAAACTTTGATACATCAAGACACCTAACAGAATAAAAATTAACCCTGTACACAAATAAAGGAGCGCGCGCCAGTAAGGCGAAAAAGAGATCCCCTGAGTTTTGGTCAGCCGCATTGCGTGATGACGCATAAAATAGACAAACAAAGCAATAAGGCTGATGGTGAATGCGGTTCCCATTGCCATGGCTAGTGCAGCGAAGATCCCCCACGTATACACCCCAATCACATAAGAAAAAAGCAATACCAATAATGCACCGGAGCAAGGTCGCAGCCCCATAGATAGAACCAAAATGGCTTGGGTGCGTAAAGAGGCTTGTAACTGCTGACTTGAGACAACATGTTGGTGACCACACTGGCAAAGAGGAGCCATTTTAGGCGGTGTCTTGATAGCGGATATTGAGGTTGAATTTAACGGCAAAAGGCGCTGGATATGTAAGACTGATGCTGTCCGTTTATTTCTGGCTTTTAGCCATTGATGAAATGCTTTGTAGCAACATAAGGCACCCAGCAAAACAACGAAACCATAACTGAGTTTTTCGCTGTATAAGCTAACCATATTCAAGTGGCGAGTAGAGAGCTGGAAAACCACTAATACAGCTGAAACTAACACAATCGCCACGGCACCTTGTAATAAAGAAGCGAGTAGACTAAGGATAACACTTTGTTTTAAACGTGTTGGGTGGGTGGCGATATAGGTGCTAATGATCAGCTTACCATGACCTGGGCCTAGTGCATGAAGGAGCCCATATAAAAAGCTGACAGCGACTAGCAAGCTACCTGCTTGTAATGGGTCGCGCTGAGTCGATTGCAGTAGTTCCGAGAGTAAAAGATTGAGCTGGCGCTGCCAAGCAACACTGGTTTGTAACCAAACTGACCAATTTTGGTAGAGATAAGCGGCGGCGCAGAGAGCGATGAAAACTACGCCAACGATGATTAAGTTTAGGTGCTTGGGTTTATTACGTTGAATTATTGGCATGCAATCTTCACCTTTTGAGCAAATTGCAGCCCTAATGTGGTGTCATCTTCAGGTGTTTGATTGATATCGAGCGAGTAGGCATAAAAGCGTAACTCATCAGTGACATTAGGCTCGTTGAGCGTCATTTTACATTGGGAGTCTAGCGTGTTAGATAGAATAACCGCCTGTTGATTGGGATAGGTCATGCTGACAAAAAATGTCGGGTCATAAGTCATAAACTCGATATCCAATCCTTTTATCGGCACGGGTTGTTTTAATCGCGCAGTAAATGAAAAAATAAGCTGTAGCCCTTCACGTTGTAAGCGGTAATGGCTTGGTATCGCTTGAAAAGCTATTTTTTTACCTTGTGAATAAAAGTCGGTGAAATAGTCCTGGGCAAGAATATTTGCCATTAATGTTGCCGCTTGCGTTTTCCATTGAATGTCATCTTCTTGGCTATTTTTTAACTCATAAGCAATATCCGCAGAGGTCATTGGATCCATCTTCCACGTGAATGTCAGGCCGATAACTTGCTGTTGCTTGATTTCGGGTATGACCTGCATATCGATAAAGCTATGGGGGTGAGCAAAACTCTTGAAAGAAAAGACTAAACACAAACTGAGGAATAACACATTGAATTTCATAAGCGGTACATTTCAACGAGTAAGTCAAATAGGCGAAAAATGTTATAACATAACTTAATTTCAATGTGAAATAAATTTATGGTGCAACTTACTATCGAGAGGGCATTGTAATATTCAATATAAAACCTTTTAACATTCAGGGTTTTTTATTCACAAAATAACAGCGATAATAGTCATAATGGCTAGTGTGGACACTATGTGGACACTGGTACATTTTATTAAATTAATCTCAATGAGTTATAAGGGTTTAAAGAACACCATGCCAGTGTTACATAATCAAATTTCAAATAAAATTCTTAAAGAGCGTATGTTGGCGGAGACTGAGCCACGTACCACAATTTCGTTTTATAAATATTTCAACATCCACGACCCAGTAGAATTTCGCAACGAGTGGTATGTGAAGTTCAAAGCACTTAATGTGTTTGGCCGTGTGTATATCGCTAAAGAGGGTATCAACGCTCAAATCAGCGTGCCTTCATCAAATGTCGAAGCGTTGCGCGAACTGATTTATAGCACTAGCCCTGAACTGAATAATTTACGTCTTAACATCGCTATTGATGATGATGGTAAATCTTTCTGGGTCTTACGCATGAAAGTCCGTGATCGTGTGGTTGCGGATGGGATTACTGACGATTCATTTGATGCCTCAAAGACAGGGCAATATCTTAAAGCACATGAAGTGAATGAGATGATTGATGACCCGAATACCGTATTTGTAGATATGCGTAACCACTATGAATACGAGGTTGGTCATTTTGAAAACGCGATTGAAGTGCCTTCTGATACTTTCAGAGATCAGCTGCCAATGGCTGTAGATATGCTACAGGAACAAAAAGATAAAAATATAGTCATGTATTGTACAGGTGGGATCCGCTGCGAAAAAGCGAGTGCTTACATGCTGCATAATGGCTTTAAGAACGTATACCACGTTGAAGGCGGTATTATTGAATATGCGCGTAAAGCCAAAGAGCAAGGTTTACCGTTACGTTTTAAAGGGAAAAACTTTGTGTTTGATAACCGCATGGGGGAGCGCATTACTGATGAAGTATTGGCTCACTGCCATCAATGTGGTGAACCTTGTGACACGCATACGAACTGCCGTAATGATGGCTGTCATTTATTATTTATTCAGTGCCCTTCATGCGCAGAAAAATATGAAGGCTGCTGTAGTGTTGCCTGTACTGAGGAGATGAAACTGCCAGAAGAAGTGCAACGTGCACGTCGAGCAGGGCGTGAAGTCAGCAATAAAATATTTAATAAATCACGTCATCGCTTAAGTGATGGCCTATTAAATAACGATAATTAGTCACTCATAAAAAAGCCCGATTAAGGGCTTTTTTTAATAGAGATATTTAAAAATATTATAAATAAAAAATAGCTCAATACGATTTTTAACATAGACTTTGGTGACAATATGTCTTTTTTGTGAATAAACGGTGCTATTACTGATCCCCAGTTTTTTTGAAATAATATGATTCGGTGTTTCATTCATCCAACTATTAATAATGCATTGTTCTTTTAGTGTAAATATTGATGAGTTTGAATTATTAGTTAGCCTTATTGTTTTTTCTATTTGTTCCGCATCATTGATCACTTTATCTAACGTAGGGATAATGATTTTCTTAGACATAATAAAATAATTATCTTTAAGTAATAGTGGCTTATCAGATATTGGATAAGGGGCATTAATGTAGATATAGAATCTAATCTCATTTGATGTGCTTAATAGCTTTTTTAAAGTTAAACAGTAATTGGAATGGTGACAATAATAAGTTAAATTCACGAGTATGATATTGGGTTTACTATTGTTAATACAATGAATAGCTTCATCAATACATCCTACACTAATAAACTCAAGTTTTTTATTTGAAGATAAGTATTCAGTAATACCAATTCGAGTATAATAACATTCATCAATAATGAGTATTCTCATAAGGAACATCCTTGTTCGAAAGAGGATTACAATAAATTGGAATGGATATTAAAGTCAATAAACTAGTGATAAAAAATAATTAATTTAGTTTGTTTTTGCAATTAATATAAAAATAACTATTATTATTTTTATATTATGAATATTAATTATTAGAAGTATAAAAATTTAGAACCTATCCCAATAGGATTTTATTCCAGACAATGATGGCACAGGCAAGATGCAGCATTGCCTCATAATTCTCGACCTTCTTCTCCCAACGAGTCAGGACACGACGGTAGCGATTCATCCAACTGTGTGTTCTCTCTACAACCCAGCGGTGGGCCTTAAAATCCGTGTTTTTGATGGCTTCTGATTCATCCTTCCGTGACTGGATATGAGGTTCATAGCGACGACTTTTCAGATACGCTCCCAACCATTCCGCTTCATACCCTTTGTCCATGCACAACCGGAGCCTCTTGCCCGGTCTGCCCGTCTGGAGGGCATCGAGCGTATCCGCAACCAGCTTTATGTCGTGCGTATTTGCTCCAGCGACAACCAGTGCAAGCGGAAGCCCGTTCCCGTCAGTCATCAGACTGCGCTTTACGCCCCGTTTCCCTCGGTCTGTTGGGTTCTTGCCTGTTTTTTTGAGCCTGCCAGCGGTGATTTGGTCATACAACCATCCATCGACAGCCACGACCAGTCAATAGCGTCCAACTGTTCGCAAGCAAGCAACCCGTTTTGCCAGAAGCGTTCAAATACGCCAGCATCCCGCCACTCCTGAAATCGGCGATGAGCAGAGCTTGACGAGCATATACCGGTGGCATTTAGCGCATTCCACTGGCAACCCGTCCTGAGTACGAAGAAAATGGCGTTCATTGCAGCGCGATTATCAACCCGCTTGCGGTGCGTACCCAGCGGGTGTTGAGTTCTATGCTCCGGGATGAGAGGAGCCATTTTCTCCCAGAGTTCATCACTGATTTGCCACTTATTACCTACCATACGTTGCCCTCATAAATTATCATTATGTATTATCTGACAATTCCTTTTGGGATAGGTTCTTAATATACTAAAAAGATATGAATTATTGATGGTGTTAATGGATATTTGGTTATTACCAAATATCCATTATTTTCACTAGTGCGTTTTAAAGTCAGGCTCTACATAATCACCGGACTCTATTTTATCAATACCGGCTTGTAGAATATCAATAAGTTGTCTGGCTACATCGGTTGTTAACCACATTGTTTTATCAACAATGGCGTTCTCACTGTTTTCACTTTTTTCTGGGAGATAATGCAAACGCAACATCATTGCATCATAGGCATCAACAGTACTGATGTCCCAGCCAACAACAGGGTGAGTCTGAATCACTTCATTTTTTCTATTCATAAACACCTCCTAATCATACTGCGTGATAAATATATATCGATAACTGACTAAGAGCGAAAAACTCATAACGAGTATCAATCAGTATAAGGGGATTTTGCCAATTGAAAAGAAAAATACGCTTTTTTTTGCATCCAAATGACAGATTATGCAAAAAAGTGACAAAAAAGGGAAAAGGACTAACGGGAAGTGATGAGCTTCCCGTCGATATGACTAGTCAACAACGCGTACAGACCAGCGAGCATCCTCACCTGCAAGGAAAGGGATCAGTGCATCATGGCCGCACTCAATGGATGAGGTGGTTATATTTTCTTCTTTAGTTAACTGAATAAAGCCATCATTAACAGGTAAATTATAGAACTTAGGGCCATTTAATGAGCAGAAGGCTTCAAAATGAGCAAGTGCGCCGAGTTCTTCAAAAACTGTTGCATAAGCTGCAAGTGCTGTTGGAGCATTAAAAACCCCAGCGCAGCCACAGGAGGACTCTTTACGATGTTGAACATGAGGTGCTGTATCCGTTCCTAAGAAGAAACGATCACTGCCTGAAGCAACGGCTGCACGCAATGCTTCTTGGTGAACATTGCGTTTTAGAATAGGCAGGCAGTACAAATGTGGGCGCACACCGCCAACTAACATGTGATTGCGATTAAACATTAAATGTTGTGGTGTTAATGTAGCTGCTAGATAGTCATCGCCCCCTAGTACATATTGGGCAGCTTCTTTAGTGGTGATGTGCTCAAAAACCACCTTTAATTTAGGGAATGTTTTTCTAAGAGGTTCCATGACTTGCTCAATAAAACGAGCTTCGCGATCAAAGATATCAATCTGACTGGATGTGACTTCTCCATGGATCAATAATGGCATTCCTGCTTGCTCCATTGCCTCAAGTACAGAGTAGATATTTTTTATATCAGAGACTCCGTGGCTTGAATTGGTTGTTGCATTGGCAGGGTACAGTTTACAAGCAGTAAATATCCCTTCATGAAAGCCGCGTATTAGTTCATCAGCATTCGTGGTGTCAGTTAAATAACACGTCATTAATGGCGTAAAGCGATCACCTTCAGGAACTGCTTGAATAATACGTTCACGATATGCTTTAGCCATCTCTATTGTCGTGACAGGGGGAACGAGATTTGGCATGACAATGGCGCGACCGAAGAATTGACTGGTATAAGGCACAACAGTTTTTAGCATATCACCATCGCGAAAATGAACATGCCAATCATCTGGGCGGCGGATCGTTAAAGTTGTTGCAGTTGTCATGAAACCGGCTCCGTAAAGGGTAAATAGAGTAATGAGCGAAATGCTCAAGCCGGAGCAGAATGATAAAACGAAAACGATAAAATAGCTATGTTAATTCACAATTATCTTGAAAAAGAATGGTTTTATGATAGGACAGAAAAAATGTGAATTTAAGATAAGGTTGGGTGAATTAAGATGAATTAAATAAGAAGAGATTGGCTCCTCCAGCTGGACTCGAACCAGCGACATACGGATTAACAGTCCGCCGTTCTACCGACTGAACTATGGAGGAACGCCTTAAAGCGAGAGGAATATTAGCGTTACTGATTCTAAAAGTCAAAGAAGAAACAGCAATAAAAGTTCGATTGCTTGTTATGTGATCGAATTGCTGTAACTTTCATCGAATAAGGGATCTGACAGGTGCTAAAAATAAACTGATCGCTATAATTGTGGTATTTGCGATGAATGGTCATTGCTATTTTTGTGGCTTGGTTTGCATATTTTAGTATGGATAACTGATTTAATAATAGTAGGCACGTTATCTTAACGTACGATAAAACTAAAAATGGAATAGAACAAGGAGGAGCATGTGCCAAAGGATACTACGGTCATTGAGGTACAGTTTGACCGATATGATATTCAACAAATTTGTGGTGATGACATTATAAGGATCATAGCATCAAATAAGGTTTTATATTGTTATAGCTCTCAATTTCCCCAAATACTTCCCAAATTAGACAGTATCAAAAAAATGAAAAATTAAAGGTTTGTGTTAGTCAACTCGATAGTGGTGATTATTGGTTATATTGGTTAATCGCTGAAAATGGATGTGAATTGACGACTGATTACGAGCGAGGAGAGGGAGATTTTGCATTTCTCTTTAATTTTTTTGTGCTAATTATCATGGCGATCCTGATAATGATTATAAAAGCAGATATATTCCTATCAGGAATAGCATTTATTCTGATGGCAATTGTTTACATAGGTTTGATTTATGGGGTAAAAGGATTGTGGATAATGTTATGTTCTCCTTTTAATTCGGCGATTCTAAATTTACAAAAAGAAAAGGGACAAAGTGAAACTGGAATATTCAATAAAAAAGCCTATTTCTATATGTTTTTTCTGTTAAGAAAGATAATTAATAAATTGAGTTTCACTGAACATTATTATATAGAAAGTAATCCTGATATAAATATTAATCGTATAAAAAAATTAGGTTTGCATGTTAGTCATTTTGAAGTTGAGGAAAAGGAAACTATTAATAAGAATGTACATATAAGTAACTATGTTGCTGATAAAAGGGTAGAAATTGATGCATCCAATAATTACCATTATATTCACAGTAAGGGCAATATTTACTATTGTGGTACTCATGAACGAAGAAAGGAAAATAGTATCTTTATGAGGAGCCAAGCGCCATTTATTGTTGCAAAAGGGGATGATGTTGAGATTATCCATGATGAGAAAAAAGCGGTGATTGGTCTCATTAATAATACGAGTCAATCAGCTTACCTATTTACTTCAATATATTTTTTTTCTTCAAAAGATATAGCGTAATGTTTTCATTAAAATTCGCCATTCTCTTTGGTTTCACTATGACATTCTCACTAATGCCTTTTTCTTTTTCCCTTGCTCCTGAACTTAGAGCTAATCTACATATTCTGTTGTTATTCTTAGGGCTCAACTTGGTACTTTTTGTGCTCTATTTTTTACTAAGAATGGTTTATGTGAAATATGCTAACAATGACCGTTATGAAATCACTCAGCAATATTTACAAAATCGAGTGTTAGAAATGAATAAAAAGCACTTGACCATTATTGATTTCTTAGATCTCTCATAACGTTTTAGGCAAACCATAGAGAAGGGAAATAAAGAGTTATTAGCTAACGAACGCGATTTATTCAAATAATGTTAGAATAAGTCTGCATAACGAAAAAGCCCGCTAAAAAGCGGGCTTTCAAAATTTGGCTCCTCCAGCTGGACTTGAACCAGCGACATACGGATTAACAGTCCGCCGTTCTACCGACTGAACTATGGAGGAATTGCTGTGTTCCTGAGAACGAGGCGCATATTACCCATCCTGTTCATGCTTGTAAAGTATAAATATGAAAAAAAATGCCAAGTGATTGCTAAGTGAGCAATGCGGTGGTTATGTCGGCGAAAAACATTACCTGTAGATATCATACCTAAGAACGATAGTCATAAAGCAAAACTATATTTAACGTTAATGATACAATAAATTAACAATATGGTGATGTGATGAAAAAAACACTGCTAGCAATTGCATTAAGTTCCGTGATGTCGGGTGTGGCATTGGGGGAAGTCGATGATAGGCCTAATGTTCTGATCATCATTGCCGACGATATGGGGTATTCGGACATTAGCCCTTTTGGAGGGGAAATCCCAACACCAAATTTGCAAAAAATGGCTGAGCAAGGTGTCAGGATGAGCCAGTATTACACTTCGCCGATGTCTGCTCCTGCACGCTCAATGTTAATGACTGGAGCCACAAACCAACAAGCGGGAATGGGAGGGATGTGGTGGTATGAAAATACGGTCGGCAAGCCAGGTTATGAATTACGCTTAACGGATAGAGTGGTAACCATGGCTGAACGCTTCCAAGATGCGGGTTATAACACGTTGATGTCAGGCAAATGGCATTTAGGTTATACCAAAGGTGCGAGGCCAACAGACCGAGGTTTTAATCAAGCATTTGCTTTTATGGGAGGAGGAACCAGTCATTTTGATGATGCTAAACCGCTTGGAACGGTTGAAAGTTTCCATACGTATTATACGTTAAATGGCGAGAAAGTTTCGTTGCCGAGCGATTTTTATTCAAGTAAAAACTATGCGCAGCAATTGGAACAGTGGATTAAACAGACTCCGAGTGATCAACCAATATTTGCTTACCTCGCTTTCACCGCACCTCATGATCCTATCCAAGCGCCTGATGACTGGATCCGTAAATTTGACGGAAAATATGACGAAGGATTTGGCAAAATTTATCGGCAAAGAATAAATCGCTTGAAAGAATTAGGGATTATTAACGATAAAACACCGATGCCGAAATTAAATTTGGATAAGGAATGGGAACAATTAACCCCTGAAGAAAAGCGCTATGCAGCTAAAACGATGCAAGTATATGCTGCAATGATTGCCTATATGGACGATCAGATTGGTGGCGTTATTAATACGCTAAAAGAGACGGGGAGAGATAAAAATACGATTATTATTTTTGCGACAGATAATGGTGCAAACCCTGCATCCGGTTTTTATTATGAGTCAGACCCTGAATATTGGAAACAGTTTGATAATAGCTATGAAAATCTTGGGCGTAAGAATTCGTTTGTCTCTGTGGGGCCTCAATGGGCGAATGTCAGTAATGCACCTTATGCCAATTACCATAAAACGACCAGTGCTCAAGGGGGGATCAATACCGATTTAATTATCACTGGGCCGGGTATTGGTAAGGCGGGGAGTATAGATAAAACACCGATGGCGGTTTACGATATTGCCCCAACGCTATATGAATTTGCTGGTATTGATGCTAATAAGCAGATCAAAAATATCCATCCATTACCGATGTTAGGTACGAGCTTTAAATCCCATTTCCTTGGCAAATCGACTGTTAATCCACGGCAGCTATTTGGTGTCGAATTACATAATCAAGCGGCGTTAGTCGAAGGCGATTGGAAATTAAGGCGTTTAGTGAAAGCCTCTCCAAAAGCAGAAATGGCTCCTTGGCAACTTTTCAATTTAAAAGAAGATCCACTTGAAACCCGTGATTTAGCGGCAAAACACCCTGAAATTGTGCAAAAGCTGCAAAAGAAATACGAACAATTTGCCAAGACCGGCATGATTATTGAAGCGAAAGGAGAGGCTATCGATTACATCGGTGTCGATGAGTCTACAGGGAACTATATCGGCATAGATCCGAAGACAAATAAGCGTATTGAGCCTGCAAAGGTGAAATGATGGGAGGTTAATATGAAAATTTCTTTTTATGACCCTCCCAGATTGCAGGGGAAATCATTAAAATCAGCAATTCCTTTTCATATTTTATTAAAGCCTGTTGGTTCGGGATGTAATTTAAAGTGTGATTATTGTTATTACCCCCAGCATAATGAGCAGAAAGCGGCGCCAATGCTCAAAGCCATGTTGGAACCATTTATTAAAAATTATATAGCTGCCCAGCCGGCTTACACCAAAGAGATCAATTTTGTCTGGCAAGGTGGAGAGCCGTTATTAGCGGGGTTAGATTTTTATAAGCGCGCGATTGCGTTACAGCAAAAATATGCGCCTCACGGAGTGCGTATTATTAACACGTTGCAAACGAATGCGACGTTATTAACGCCTTCTTGGTGCCGTTTTTTGAAACAACATGATTTTGTTATTGGCGTGAGCCTTGATGGCCCCGAATCTATCCATGATCAATACCGTCATGATAGAAGGGGAAATAGTGGCAGCTATGCCTCCGTAATAAAAGGGATCGCACTACTGCAACAGTTTGACATTGAATTCAATATATTAACGGTGGTACACGATGGTGTCGCTCATTTAGGCAAAGAGATTTACCTTCATTTTGTACAACTCGGTATTCGCTATATTCAATTTCAACCCCTTATGCTGGAGGGGGATGCTATCCATCAAGGATTCACGCTCAGTGCGAATAATTGGGGGCTATTTTTAAGCTCAGTGTATCAACAGTGGCAAGCGTCAGGGCATATCGGGCGTGTTTTTGTGATGAACATTGAACAGGTATATAGCCAATACTTTACTCAGGTGAGCAGTACTTGTGTTCATTCAGAACGCTGTGGCACGAATATGATGATGGAAACTCAAGGCGAGATTTACGCTTGCGATCATCAAGCAAATCAAAGTCACTATCTTGGTCAATTTAATGGGCAGCAAGGATTTAGTGATTTTGTCGAGGCATCTATCTCGTTGCCTTTTGGGCAAAATAAGAGTCGACGCAAAGAGTGCCAACAATGCTCGGTTAAAATGGTTTGCCAAGGCGGTTGCCCGGCTCATTTGAATCAATTTGGACGTAACCAATTGTGCGAAGGCTACTTTGCCTTTTTTAGTTTGGTGCTAGCGCCGATAAGGCAATATCAGCGAAATGCGCAGGGGGTTCAGCATTGGCGTAATGCATTCTTAAAAAATGCGGTTGCTTAAATAGCAAAAGCCCGCTATAAAGCGGGCTTTCAAAATTTGGCTCCTCCAGCTGGACTTGAACCAGCGACATACGGATTAACAGTCCGCCGTTCTACCGACTGAACTATGGAGGAATTGTTGTGTTCCTGAGAACGAGGCGAATATTAACGGTATCGCCTCAGACTGTCAACGATAAAAACACAAAAATAATCTGTTTGATTACTGACTGTGCATTATGGTTGATTTTCATACTAGCTTATTGATATTGCGCTTTATTCTGAGTCATTAAAGGGGCCTTTGCCTGTGATGGGATCTCAGGATAGGCAATATGATAAATATCATAAAATGAAAACATCCCTTTAAGTTCTAGCAAACGGGTTATTTCTTGCTTAATTGCATGATTGACTTCATTTGAATCAAGTATCTTTTGAATTGATGCATCAGAAACTTGCTCGGTAACAAACCACTCGCCATTATAACAAACACGCAGGTCGAGCACGCCAATATCTTCAAAACGGTAAACAGGTTTAATATCAAATAATAAGACAGCCGCTAAAATAACAAATAGTGCGGTAAAACCTAGCATCCAATACAGACCAAAATAAGGGGCATATAAAACCAAAATTGCTAATGGAATATAGGCCGCGACCATACCGATACACAGGTAAGGATGATTTGCGATGAATTGACTGTTGAAGTAAGGTTTGCCATCGCGTTTTTCTTTTTTATTGATGGTGTCTAAATCTTCAATAAGTATTTTTTTGATGATATCCATAATGTGATAGCTCTCTGTAAAGGCATCTATACCTTGAAGAGTATCATGCGTAAGTTGAATTGTTATATATCAGTTGTAAAAAATTTTGAGTGTAATTGTCACTGTATAAGAATAATCTCACTGACAAATGGGATATTTGTTCAATAAATCTTTTAATCTATCAACAAAATGCGAAAAAATTTGTTCGGTTAACCGCGTGAAAAGTGACGTAACTTAAAAAACAGCATTTTTTTAGGGGTAATCTATATAAAATAGTTGCTATTATCCTTAACTCATGAGTTAATGAGTCTCGGCCTGTTTAGCAGTCCTATTTGATGTACGATTACTGAGTTTGTGTTCTAAAGAAGAAAGTTATCCCAGATAGCCTTTGACCGTGACGCTTCATCTTGGTTTTTTCCTGATTAAATAGTTGACTCTGGCCCATATATGCCGAAAAGGCAAGTTTTTTTGATGTTATATAGGAAAAGTCAAATGTCCGACAAAATGAAAGGTCAAGTTAAGTGGTTCAACGAGTCTAAAGGCTTCGGTTTCATCACTCCTGCTGATGGTAGCAAAGACGTTTTCGTTCACTTCTCTGCCATTCAGGGCGCTGGTTTCAAAACTCTGGCAGAAGGCCAGCAAGTTGAATTCACCATTGAAAATGGTGCGAAAGGCCCAGCAGCTGCTAACGTAACTGCAATCTAAGCTTAATTGCTTAACTGATTTTCTAAAGCCCGTCATTTTTAATGACGGGCTTTTTCATACCCGCTAAACTAGGCTTCAGAGGATTTTTTTTACTGGAGACCGCCATCAATGAAAATTCATGATCGTGTTTATGTTAAAACAGACGGACAGAGTCGTCGTGAAGGGAAGATATTGTTAATTGAGCCTTTTAATGAAGGTACAATGTATTTAGTTTCCTTGCCAGAGTACCCGGGCGGTATTTGGTTTTTTAACGAAAAAGAGGGTGGTGAAGGCGTATTTGTCAGCCCTATTGAAAGTTAAATTTGTTAAATATTTTTTTAAAGCTTTACTTCATAAATGACGCAATCTATACTTCTTGCAAATTTTCTTAGGAGATAATTACTTGGACAGTCAGAGTTGTAACACAAACACTAAATTTATTGGCAAGTAATTAATTACCTTTCTATTTAACTGCTTGCCACCATGGCGGGCAGTATCGAGCGTAAATGCACGCGATACTCCTTAATATAAAGTGATGAGCTATCAATAGCTTATTGTTATTTTGTGAGTAAAAATCATGAAGCTCTATTTCTATTCATTATTTCCTCCGGGTATATGCCTATAACGTCTGAATAATTATTTTTATTATTCATTTTAAGGCTATATGGAATTTATTTTCCATATTTTCATCTACCCAAAATAATTTGAGATGCAGTGGAGCAGCAAGAGAATACATTGCCAGAGGTATAGCTAATGATGCCTCTGCGGTGAATAAATATTGTTAAAAACACTGCGGCTTGAAATATGACTGATATATCCAAATTATTTTTGGAGGAACAATCATGTTATTTACTCCTGATATTTTCAATTTAGTTTCTGCAATGTGCCTAGGAGCATTAATCGGCGCTGAGCGTCAATGGCGTCAACGTATGGCAGGGCTACGCACTAATGCCTTAGTTGCAACTGGGGCGGCTGTATTTATTTTAAGCTCAGTGACAACTTCACCTGATAGCCCCGGACGAATTGCGGCACAAGTCGTGTCAGGGATCGGTTTTCTTGGCGCTGGTGTCATTATGCGTGAAGGAATGAATATCCGTGGTTTGAATACGGCGGCAACCCTTTGGTGCTCAGCGGGGATTGGTGTGTTATGTGGACTTGGCCAATATTCTTTAGCGACCATGGCAACCATGCTTATCTTGTGCGCCAATATCTTACTGCGAGAGGCAGCACAACGTATTAACAAACAGCCACAGCAGCAGGCGATTGATATAGCGCAGCGCTATAAGATCCGCGTGATGTGCCATCAAGAAGACGAAATCTTAGTGAGAACTTTAATTTTACAGGCCATCAATGGGTTAAATATTCGTCTACAGTCATTAAGCAGTGCCGATACATTGAAACCTGAACAGTTAGAGGTGCTCGCGGAGTTTTTAGCGACGCCAGCGGAACAGAAAGAAATTGAAGCGCTAGTGTGTCGGATCAGTCTTGAACAGAGTGTTAGCGCAATCAATTGGAAAGTCGCATCAGAGCTGCCAGCCTGAATGCCAGATCATCATTAACAAAAGGAGCCGCAATGGACGATCACCCTCCGTCATGGAGCCAATACAGGAGCTATCTAACTATGAATAAATAATTTATTTTCAGTTAGATAGCGTTTTAAGCCGCACGCAAAGTGCCTAGTAGAGATAAACGTTATGACTGAAATCAGGCATCAACACAGAACTGGCAAAAATGCCAAAGTGACTGGACGCCAAAAATTTATTGTTGGCGAACAAGCAAACAAAACAGTAGAGCAAGTGCTGAATGCGTATCAAACTCATTTACTTGGTTTATCCGAGAATGAAGCACTCGACCGATTAGTCTCTGTGGGGGAAAATGAAGTCGCTCATGAAAAGGCCCCTCCAGCATGGAAACAGCTACTCTCTTCATTTAAGAACCCCTTTATTTTTGTTTTAATGACGTTGGCTGTAGTGAGTTTTTTCACCGATTACCTGATCCCAGAGCGACACGGTGAAGAGACTGATTTAACGGGCGTGATTATTATTGTCACGATGGTTTTGCTAAGCGGATTATTGCGATTTTGGCAGGAGTATCGAACTAATAAGGCCGCGGAGGCGTTAAAGTCACTTGTTCGTACGACAGCAACCGTATTTCGTCGTGATAACCAAACAGGGCGCTCAGTCCGTAAAGAAATTCCAATAAAGTGTTTAGTGCCGGGAGATATTGTACTGTTATCGGCAGGGGATATGGTTCCAGCAGATCTCAAACTCGTTGAGTCTCGCGACCTCTTTATCAGTCAGGCCATATTAACAGGGGAATCAATTCCTGTAGAGAAATATGACACTTTGGGGGATGTTAGTGCTAAAAGTCTTGAAACGGTTTCACCAACGGAAAATGAATTATTGGAGATTTCCAATATTTGTTTAATGGGAACCAATGTTACCAGTGGGGCAGCAAGAGGTATTGTGGTTGCCACAGGGGCAAAAACTTACCTTGGCTCATTAGCAAAATCAATCGTAGGAACCCGTGCACAAACTGCATTTGATCGTGGAGTCAGTAGTGTGAGTTGGTTACTTATTCGCTTTATGTTGGTGATGGTTCCGATTGTTTTGTTGATTAACGGTTTTACAAAAGGCGATTGGTTTGAAGCGACACTATTCTCTCTTGCTGTTGCAGTCGGCCTCACACCTGAAATGCTGCCTATGATTGTTAGCTCTAATTTAGCCAAAGGGGCGATCGCCATGTCTAAACACAAGGTGATTGTTAAAAGGCTTAATGCGATTCAAAATTTTGGGGCAATGGATGTCCTTTGTACAGATAAAACAGGCACGTTAACGCAAGATAAGATCATATTAGAGCATTATTTAGATAGTGCAGGGCAGAAAGATAACCAAATCCTTCAGCTCGCGTGGTTAAATAGTTTTAATCAAAGCGGCACGAAAAATATGATGGATCAGGCAATTATTCGCCGAGGAAGAGGGAAACAGGAGATTGAACAGTTACGTGCTTATCAAAAAATTGATGAGTTACCGTTTGATTTTATTCGTCGTAAACTTTCTGTCACGGTAAAAACAGCGGAAGGTGAGGCTCTGTTGATATGCAAAGGTGCGGCGGAAGAGATGCTAGCGGTATGCACAAGCTATCAGCAAAATGGTCAATCGCTCTTATTAGATTCACAAGCTAGGAAGCAAATCAGTGAGTTAGTGAGTGACTATAATCGTCAAGGTTTTCGCGTTTTATTACTTGCAACTCGTCACTTAAATGAAGGTGAGGCTTGTTTACCTCTTTCAGCCCAAGCTGAGCAGCAGCTTGAATTACGTGGTATTTTGACATTCCTCGACCCTGCAAAAGAAAGTGCAATTTCAGCAATTGCCGCATTGCGAGACAATGGGGTAACCGTAAAAGTATTAACAGGTGACAATGCCATCATTACGGAAAAAATTTGCCGTGACGTTGGGATAAGTATTAGTGAAATTATGACTGGCCTTGAAGTCGAGGCAATGACCGATGAGGCGTTAAAACAAAAAGTAGAGCAGGTATCGGTATTCTGTAAATTAACACCTTTACAAAAATCCAAAATTTTAAAATTACTACAGGCGAATGGCCATACAGTAGGTTTTTTAGGTGATGGCATTAACGATGCGCCCGCACTTCGTGATGCGGATGTCGGAATTTCTGTTGATACAGGCAGCGATATTGCGAAAGAATCCGCTGATATTATTCTGCTAGAAAAGGATTTAATGGTTCTTGAGCAGGGCGTAATTAAAGGAAGGGAAACGTTCGGCAATATCATTAAATATTTGAATATGACTGCGAGTTCCAATTTTGGAAATGTCTTCTCGGTATTGATTGCAAGTGCATTTATTCCTTTTTTGCCGATGCTAGCCATCCACCTGTTAGTGCAAAATTTATTGTATGATATTTCCCAGTTGGCTTTACCTTGGGACAAAATGGATAAAGAGTTTTTAAAACGTCCCCGTAAATGGGATGCAAAAAACATTGGCCGTTTTATGGTTTGGATTGGGCCAACATCATCCATATTTGATATCACTACATTTGCACTGATGTGGTATGTATTTCAGGCCAATACGGTTGCTCATGAAGCATTATTCCAATCAGGCTGGTTTGTCGAGGGATTATTATCACAAACATTAGTCGTTCATATGTTACGGACTCAAAAGATCCCATTTATCCAAAGTACAGCAGCATTACCTGTATTATTAACCACAGGGTTTATTATGGTACTAGGGTTATATATTCCATTCTCACCATTTGGTGAAATGATTGGATTACAGCCATTACCAATTGAATATTTCCCTTGGCTGGTGTTAACTCTAGTCAGTTATTGTATTGTCGCTCAGTTAATGAAACAGTTTTATATTAAACGGTTTGGTAATTGGCTGTAATATAAGGGGCATAATAAAGCAGTAAAGTGATATAAGATTACTTTACTGCTTTTTATTTATCAAACAAAAATTAATGGTTGTTGCTTGGACTTCTCGATAACAATATTATTGATGAGGGTTGCCGTATCTTCTCTGATCTTGCTTAATGAGATATTCGGGTAATAGTGTGAGAAAATATAATCACTAATTGTGTTTAAACATAGTTCTTTAATTTGGCCTCTCACTAGGCTATTTCCGTCCGAGAACTCTTTTGCGAGAGTGTGTAGCTTGCTTTCTAGCTCTTTGACAGAGATAACGGCTCCCTTAATTGAGGGTTGAGCTAGCGTATCAAAGTCGACACCAAGGTATATGCCATGAGACTGCTCTATCTGTGAAAATATTTTGGCTTTATCCGCTTTAGTAATAATATTTTCTTTTTTATCGTTAGCTTGGTTTTTTGTTAAAATTTGACTGTTTATTTTATCTATTTCTTTGTTAATAATTGAGCAAACATAGGTTTTTTGTTCTTGCAAGATAAATTCATCAACAATCTTTTCATAGATCTTCGATTTTTCTTTTTGATTAAAAAACGGAAGCTTCCCTCGTGTCAAACTCGATAGGGTATCTTGGAAAGATGCTGAGATGGAATGATTCACGCTATCATGAATATGATTAATATCAAATTCTAATGTTTTCTTTAATTCAAAAGGGGTGTTTTTAATATAGTTTATTTTAGGTGCTATTTGAGGGGTAACTTTTAATTCATTATTATCGGACTCTACAGTGACAATAAACTTATCTTTACTGTTAATTTTTCTTAAAAAGGTATCACTTTCGTAGGCTTTAGTGGGTGTGGATGTTAGATAAAATTTCATATTTTCCCCTTTTGAATAATCTCTATTTAAAAGAACCTTAAATCTAATCATTACGTGGTTATTTAGATTACGATTAAAATGAATCTTAATAGGTTAGTTTCGTATTATCTAAAATAGCGTCTAATAGCCACACAATGACTGTTTTTTCCGTATAATTTATAGTAGGTAAATAGAGATGAAATTACTTTCAAAAAACAATAATACGTTTCGTGGATGTCATCGATTGGAAGATATGAAGAGATTCGCTATGAGTGATGGAGCCAAGGATTAATGGCTCCATGTTTTCAAAGATATCTGATTATTGCAGACCTAATACAGATTTCATTTGTTTCAGTGCATCAATACCTTGTTGGCAAGCTTTATCTTGCTGATCTTTAGGTAATGCTGCAATTTGCTTTTTACCTTCTTCCAGCTGGCCTTTCATTGAGTCCAGTTGAGTTTTTGCTTGTGGATCTTCAGAAGCTTTAGCGATTAAACCATCCACTTCAGCAAAATATGCGTTACAAGTCTCAGTTGCACCTGCAACTACTTCTGCTTTTTTCTCTTCTTCAGAGCAAGCAGTGATAGTCAATGCCATTAAACCCATACCGCAAGCTAAAATTAACTTTTTCATAATCAACCTTAAAATTATTTGTTATTGAAGTAGCAAAATCGAGTATATAAGAGATTGCTGCAATATCAAACGTGACAAATCCTAAAAAATAACTCGACAAATCGTTTATAAGTTAATCAAAAATAAATATTTTTATCGTTATAAATTTACTATTTGGTTTTTTAGTCTAAACAATACGAGTTATTCATTAAATAAGGCTTGGAATAAGAACAATGAAAATGTGTTATTGAAAGTACGATATGTGTACCTGCTCCACTTGTTGGATATTGAGAGCCGTTAGAACAGTTGCCGCGAGTCGCTTGTTTTTCATTCAGATAATGCAAAGTGCCATTTCATCACTTACCAAGAAAGTTATCCACAGATTGAAGGGGGTTTTACCCACAGAAAATGTGGATGGCGTGACATTTTCTATGATGCTTTTTTCATCGTTCGATGAACTCACTATCCTTTTCTATGAGTAAGTACGTAGAGGAATATACTTGCTGTATATCATTAAGTTACTGGTTTTCTGGAAGAACATTAAGTAAGTTCTATAAACCTAATAGACTTTTTTGCTATAAACTATAACTATTTTGCATATAATCAGAAAATAAATTCATATGTGTAATTGTCATATAAATGTAAAAAATAATTTACATCTTAGTGTTTATAGTAGCTTATGGACTATTTAAAAAATAAACAACTACGGCATAAATAGTTAAATTTTAGTTATGCTAAGTGATTTGCGTCACACTTTTGCTATTTTAGCGTCAATTTATCTATAGAACTGATTTTTAAATTAAATTTCCATTGAATGCACTGGTGAATATCAGTAAAGTTTCTGTCCTAGTGGTTGGTATGGTGAGCGTCTTATAAAATTTCATCGTGCTTTGATTTTATGCAAAGACAATAAAAGACTGGTTTAATAGGTTGACGCTAAATCAAATTCGTACCAAACTCTAGTCTTCGCAGAAATTCGCCAAAGAGCGATAGACGCGATAGAATGCATTTCACAGAGGGAAGTAGTGCATACGGTGTTTTTTTAGTATGAATGCTTACCTTAAGTGAAAGTAAATAGCTTGATATAGGTATATCTGTATCACTATGCAACATAGCGGATAATAATAATGCTATGGGCATAATCAGAATGTAACGTGACATGTCACGCTACAATTTTAATTTTAGACTTACACACAGGGCTTTATCATCATGTCTGCTTCTATTGTTAAGAAACGGCCTCTGAGTCGTTATATTAAAGACTTTAAACACAGCCAAACACATTGTGCACATTGTCATAAAACATTGGATCGTATCTCTCTCGTTTTTAACGATAGTATCTTGAATAAAGAAGCTATTGCTGAGATGACTGAGTTGGTCGATGAAAATACTTGGCTTGAGTTACAGGATAAATTTACTGCACTTTGTCGTTTCTGCAGCGAAATTTATTGCAATAGTAATACTGACTTCTTTGATATTATGTCATTTAAGCAGTATTTGTTTTTACAGACTGAAATGAGCCATAGTACCGTTCGTGAATATGTTGTTCGTTTGCGCCGCCTAGATGAACTACTCTCATCATCAAACTTCTCAATGAAAGAGTTCACTACAAGCAAAATCCAAGAGCAATTAAGCGATAAAATGACTGAATCGGCTTTCAGTAATTATAATATTGCGCTCCGTAAATATGAGCAATATTTATACTGGGAATCAGAGAAAAATTAATCAATAGCATCAGAGCAAGTCAAGTGCTTGCTTAAAATGTTATAGTTAAAATATGTCAGGTGTCCATTTTGGGCACCTTTTTGCTTTTCCCTTTAAATAAGCCCACTTTTATTATTCAATTACCAATTACACTGCCAAATATTTATTAGTTTAATACTCCTGAATCAGAATATAGATATTATTTTGACCAATTAAGTCATATAAAGAATAAGCAATAATGACTATTGTTTATTGAGTATAATTCGCTCTTAATTAACCAATATCATAAAGCGCCAGTAATAATGGTAAGTGATTAAAGCGTGAATAGGAGCGTGTTATTGAGGGTAGGGAGTCTGATCAATTGAGGTATTCTGAAAACCAAAAAAACAGCCTGACCCCAATATTTTTAGGCTCAGGCTGTGGTTAATTAGCCAATTGTCATTAAGCTTGCATTGCCGCCAGCAGCAGCGGTATTGATGCTTAGTGAGCGCTCATGAACTAATCTTTCTAGCAGTAAGTTAGTTTCACCTCGTTCAAAGCCTTGAACAGAGATAATCGGGCCTTTACGTTTGGCAACCGTTTCACAGACGATTTTGAGTTGATCGCTGTCACCATGGTAAATAACCGCTTCAATATGTCCGTTATACTCTTGCCAATCTTTGGTGATTGAAACTGCGTTACGCACTTTTTCAGGTAGCGACTTATACAGTTTTTGGTGTATTTCGCTTTCTGGCCATAATGCTTGGCAGCCACTCGCAAGAACTCCCGCCAATTGCACTAAGCAGTCTTTCTCGTTATCACTGAGACATAAAATAGTGCCTCGAGGCGTTAAAGTATAAGTGTTTCTTTCCCCTGTAGGCCCAGGTAATAAACGCGAAGTCCCCGCCTGTGCATGACGTGCAAACTGCTCAAAGATAGCCGGTTCGATGCGATTTTCTTGCTTCTCCAACCATGACGAGAAGGCATCAAAAGGTTCGAGGAGTTGTGGTCTTGCGCTGGCATCCATTGCTAACTCATTGTCTTGTCTTTCGAGTGTACGTGATACCGCATTATCAGGGCGTTCACTTAACAACCGATAGAGATAAAGTGGGCCGCCGGCTTTAGGTCCGGTACCAGAGAGGCCTTCACCACCAAATGGTTGAACGCCAACTACAGCACCTACCATATTGCGGTTGACATATAAGTTACCGACTTTTGCTTTCATAACGACTTGATTGATAGTCTCATCAATACGGGTATGAACACCAAGTGTTAACCCATATCCTGCCGCATTAATTTGTTCAATAAGATCGGTGAGTTGTTCGCGCTTGTAGCGCACCACATGTAATACAGGACCAAAAATTTCCTTTTTCAATTCGCCAACGTTGTCTAACTCAATCAGTGTTGGTTTAACATAAGTACCTTCGGACTGCTCACGTAGGTCATCAATATTGTCAAATACAGCTTGGAAGACCTCTTTACCTTTGCTACGCATTTGCTGGATATGCTGTTCAATATTCTCTTTAGCTTCATTATCGATAACCGGCCCGATATCCGTAGAAAGGTGCTCTGGATTGCCCATACGGCACTCTTCCATCGCACCTTTTAACATACGAATTGTGCGATCAGCGACATCTTCTTGGATACATAAAATACGTAGGGCGGAGCAGCGTTGACCTGCACTATCAAAAGCAGAAGCGACAACATCTGTCACGACTTGCTCTGTTAAGGCCGACGAATCGACGATCATCGCATTTAATCCGCCAGTTTCTGCGATGAGTGGGGTTGGACGTCCTTGAGCATCCAGCCTTCCCGCAATATTACGTTGCAGCAATCCAGCAACTTCCGTAGAGCCTGTAAACATTACACCACGAACTCTTGTATCACCCACTAATTTCGCTCCAATTGTTTCCCCTTTACCCGGTAAAAATTGCAATACTTCACGTGGAATACCGGCTTGATGGAGCATTGATACTGCAATTGAGCCGATCAGTGGTGTTTGCTCTGCGGGTTTCGCTAATACCGTGTTACCTGCTGCGAGAGCTGCCGCAATCTGTCCGGTGAAAATTGCTAGAGGGAAGTTCCATGGACTAATGCAAACCACAGGGCCTAACGGTCGATGGGTATTGTTATCAAAGTCATCGCGGACTTGAGTTGCATAATAATTCAAGAAATCAACGGCTTCACGAACCTCTGCAATCGCGTTAGCGTAGGTTTTCCCCGCTTCACGAACCAGTACATCAAGTAGAGGCTGTAATTGTTGCTCCATGATGTCTGCGGCACGTAAGAGGATAGCTGCACGCTCTGACGGTGGAGTCGCAAACCAAATAGCTCCTGCATCATTGGCGATGTTTAATGCATGCTCTGCTTCTTCCAACGTTGCTTCACGAACATGACCGACAATGTCAGAATGGCATGCTGGGTTAATCACTGGAAGCGCATTTTCGGCTGATTTAGCCAGTTGATATTCCCCACCAAGTAGTGGTTGAGCTAATTTTTCTTGCATCGCTGAGGTTAAAAGTGCGCTAGAAAGCGATGCTAAGCGATGTTCATTGGAGAGGTCTAGCCCCATTGAGTTGACACGATTCTTTCCATACAAGTCACGAGGAAGGGCTATTTTAGGGTGAGGTAACCCAATTTGTCCTTCTGCTTTCGATAACTCTAATACGTCTTTGACAGGATCAGATACTAGTTCATCAAGTGGAATGGTCGCATCAGCAATGCGGTTCACAAATGAGGTATTCGCCCCATTTTCGAGTAAGCGACGGACTAAATAAGCCAATAAGGTTTCGTGTGTTCCGACAGGTGCATAGATACGACAAGGGCGGTTGAGTTTACCATCAGCAACTTTCCCGACAACTTGTTCATATAATGGCTCACCCATTCCATGTAGGCATTGGAATTCATATTGACCTGGATAGTAGTTTTTACCTGCAATTTGGTAAATTGCAGCCAGCGTATGGGCGTTATGAGTTGCAAATTGTGGGTAAATCAGATTTGGTACTGACAACAATTTGCGAGCGCATGCGAGGTATGAAACATCGGTATACACTTTACGTGTATAAACAGGGTAGCCTTCTAAACCATCAATTTGAGCGCGCTTAATTTCACTGTCCCAATAAGCCCCTTTAACTAGGCGGATCATCAAGCGGCGTTTGCTTCGTTCAGCAAGATCAATAATTGCATCAATCACGAATGGGCAACGTTTTTGGTACGCCTGAATAACAAAACCAATACCGTTCCAACCTGCAAGTTGCGGCTCAAAGCAAAGTTTTTCGAGTAGGTCGAGGGAGATTTCTAAACGGTCTGCCTCTTCAGCATCAATATTAATTCCAATATCATATTGATGGGCTTGTAATACGAGTGATAGCAAACGAGGGTATAGCTCTTCCATTACGCGAGAGTATTGCGCTCTGCTGTAACGAGGGTGTAAGGCTGATAACTTGATAGAGATCCCCGGTCCTTCATAGATACCGCGGCCATTCGATGCTTTACCGATAGCATGGATCGCCTGTTGGTAGGATACCATATAATCTTGAGCATCTTTTTCTGTTAACGCCGCTTCGCCCAACATATCATAAGAGTAGCGGAAACCTTTTTCTTCCAGCTTCCTTGCATTCGCTAATGCTTGTGCAATTGTTTCGCCAGTAACAAATTGCTCTCCCATTAAGCGCATTGCCATGTCAACGCCTTTGCGAATTAATGGTTCGCCACTTTTACTAATAATACGGTTCAATGAGCTAGATAGCTTGGCTTCATTGTGAGTCGAAACCAGTTTGCCTGTAAATAGTAATCCCCAAGTTGCTGCATTAACAAACATGGAGCTACTTTGGCCCAAATGAGATTGCCAATTACCTGTACTGATTTTATCGCGGATGAGTGCATCTCGTGTTGCTTTATCAGGAATACGTAATAAAGCTTCAGCCAAACACATGAGTGCAACACCTTCTTGTGAAGAGAGTGAAAACTCTTGCAATAAGCCTTGAACTAAACCAGAGCGGCCAATCCCATTTTTTTGATTACGTAATTTTTCTGCGATGGAATAAGCCAACTTATGGGCGGCATCTGCTTGCTCTGCGGGGAGTTGTGCTTGTTGTAGCAACATCGGCAGTGCTTGTGTTTCAGGAATACGATAAGCAGATGTAATCGCTGAGCGTTTAACCGATTGAGGTAAAATATGTTCAGCGAAATCCAAAAAAGGCTGATAATTCGATTCAGTAACGGATTCTTCTTCTGATATTTGGCCATCTTTGTTATCTTGTCCCGAGGAAATCTCAGGGATGAACTGTTGATTATCAAGCTGTTCAAGATAATTAAATATGGCTTGTTTAATTAGCCAATGCGGCGTGCGGTCAAGACGTTGAGCAGCAGTTTTAATGCGTTCACGAGTCGCTTCATCAAGTCTCACACCCATAGTTGTCGTACTACTCATCCCATTTCCTCTAAATAATTAGCTACTAGAAACAAAAAAGTTACACATCAATAGTACGATGTTGCAACTTTGTGCAACGTTGTTAAAGACTATTCTAAAGGAATTGTGAAATATATCGTATTTTTATTTGTAAAATGAGATGGTTAGAAATGGATTTTGCTGATTTTTATTAAAAATCAATATGTTATTAATTCGCTTTGCTAGATGAGTTGTGAGTGAATTGATTAATTCTCGCATCAAAAATTTAACATTTGTGATACGGATATCGTTTATTGAACAAAATAACGTTAATTTCTTGTTAATCGGAAATGAGATTGTCTAGCATGCTAAGGTAGCATTTTTAATCAAGTGCAACTAAATACAAACACAACACACACTATATTTATTATTTAATTTGCTTGCGTGCAATTTAGTGCAACAACCAAAGAAGATAACTATTCTATGGAGAAGACGGATGACTGTAAGCACTCCGATGATCATTATGTTCATCGTATATATTACTGGCATGTTACTTATTGGTTATTTAGCTTATCGTTCAACGAAGAATTTCGATGATTACATTCTTGGTGGACGAAGTTTAGGTAGTGTAGTCACAGCACTTTCAGCAGGGGCCTCTGATATGAGTGGTTGGTTGTTGATGGGGCTACCTGGTGCTATTTTCCTCGCTGGGATTTCAGAAAGTTGGATTGCTATCGGGCTGAGCTTGGGGGCATATCTTAACTGGTTATTTGTTGCTGGGCGTTTGCGGGTTCAAACGGAAAAAAATAATAATGCATTGACGCTACCTGACTACTTTACCAGTCGCTTTGAGGATAATAGTAAAATTTTACGCATTATCTCTGCTGTTGTAATTCTTGTTTTCTTTACTATCTATTGTGCCTCTGGTGTTGTTGCTGGGGGATTACTGTTTGAAAGTACTTTTAATATTAGCTATGAAAAAGCTATGTGGCTTGGTGCGTTAGCAACTATCGCTTATACCTTCCTTGGTGGCTTCTTAGCTGTCAGTTGGACTGATACAGTGCAAGCCTCATTGATGATATTTGCACTTATTTTAACGCCTATTGTGATCATTTTCTCATTAGGTGGACTAGATACTGCAATCGATGTTATTCAAACGAAAAACCCTGAATACTTAGATATGTTTAAGGGGTTGAATTTTGTTGCGATTATTTCATTATTAGGGTGGGGGCTAGGTTACTTTGGTCAGCCTCATATCTTAGCGCGTTTTATGGCTGCTGATTCACATCGCACGATTCGCTCTGCGCGTCGTATTAGTATGACATGGATGATCCTTTGCCTTGGAGGAACAACTGCGGTTGGTTTCTTTGGTATTGCTTACTTCGAAATTAACCCTGCGTTAGCCTCATCGGTGATGGGAAATAACGAACGTATTTTTATGGAGCTTGCAGGAATACTGTTTAACCCATGGGTTGCAGGTATCTTACTCTCTGCTATTTTAGCGGCGGTTATGAGTACATTAAGCTGTCAATTACTTGTGTGCGCAAGTGCGTTAACCGAGGACTTATACAAGCCGTTCCTGCGTAAAAATGCGAGCCAAAAAGAGCTGGTTTGGGTAGGGCGGATCATGGTTCTGGTAGTGGCTGCGATTGCTATCTATATTGCACGTGACCCGAATAACAAGGTGTTAGCATTAGTGAGTAACGCATGGGCTGGCTTTGGTGCCGCATTTGGGCCAGTCGTCTTGATTTCTGTGTTATGGAAACGAATGACTCGTACAGGTGCACTTGCGGGGATGGTTGTTGGTGCCGTTACCGTATTAGTCTGGATGAAATATAAATGGTTTGATCTGTATGAAATCATCCCTGGTTTTATCCTTGCAACAATTGCAATTATTGTGGTCAGTATGATAACTAAAGCGCCAAGTGCCGCTGCTCAAGCCCGCTTTGATGAGGCTGAAGCGGAATATAAAATGAAATAATTGATAAAATAAAGTAACCCCCAATAGTTGGGTAACCAACTATTGGGGGTTATGAGCAAATATAAAATGACTAATGGATCTTTTTCATTGATTTTATTTTTAAATAGTCTCATTTTATGAGCATTCAAATTTGAGTTTTTTGGTTGTTTTTTCACGGTAAATGACAGTAAAAATAATCGGAACAAATAAGCCAATTGAGTATTTTCTTTGAGTAAGGCGCTCAGCTTGCTTCCTCTAGGCTTGTCTAAATCGCTTATTTGCTTTTGTTACCCGATGACTTTCTCACAAGTATCCGCAATCCACTCTGGAGACCCCTTAGACCCACCGTTTAGTGCCAATATTTGCGGAACAATATGATCCCATGCTTTATGTGAAAGCTCATAACTTGGCCTTGATTCAAGTTTTGTTAACCAGCCACGGATATTGGGGTATTTTTCTATCATTTGCTTAAAATTGGGGTCAATCCTTAAAGCAAAAATATCGCAAGCGTAGAGTAAATCTGCGGCGGAAATATCACTTCCTGCTAAGAAATTTTTGCCTTCAAGCAGAAAATCTAAATTTGCAAACATATCATGAAGTGCATTTAATTTGGCTTCAATCTCATTGACCGATGGTTTTGCCACCCCAAGATATGCAGGCATTAACAGTACGGGAAGAAAATATTCCAATGTTGATATTTTACGAAGATTCGTATGATACCAAGACAAATGTTTATTGATGACAGCCTTAGCTCGATGGGTTGCTCCAAACCATTTATCACTGCAACCGTGAATATCTGTAAGATAGTTCATGATTGCCGTTGCTTCGGAAAGGCAAAAATCGTCGTGCTGCATTGCGGGTATCTGATGCAACGGATTGACGGCTAAAAATTCATTAGAAAGATGTTCTCCCCGCGTCAACCATGTGTATTTGATATTGATGGGAATATTAGCTTCAATACAAAGCCAGTGAACGGCTCTGCTTGGCTCTGAAGTAGGATCATGAAAAAGAGTTAATGTGGATAAATCTGCCATTTTTTTACCTTTAATTTAACGTTGCCCATTAGAGATAAAGTGAACTTTACTGGCAAGTTCGTGACTTACCTCTTTCAAAGTAATATCAAAATAAATTAATAAATAACAGCTCAAATTCTTAATAGTCCGTAGATATAAATTCTCTATGCTAATTTAAGTCAATGGCGTCATTAACAGAAGGTGCCTGCATGGCTAGGAAAAAGTGCATTGAAAATGTACTCGCACAAATGAAGAAGTTTGAGCTGAGCATATTTGGCGCAGAAATATGCCATATCGGTAGGCTATGGATATGAATGGATAAGCCATTACGACACAGATAAACGTTAAAAGGCCTGAGTTCAGAAGTGTATTGAAATCAGGCCTGATAAGTTATTTGAACAAAGTATCTAATTTTATGGGAACACTTTGCTATCTGGTCTTTAATGGGTCTGCTTACGACGTTTAACTACTTGGTAACCAATGAATAGAATAATAAACCAGACAGGCGTTGCGATAAGAGCTTGCCTTGTATCGTGCTGGAAGGCGAGCAGGATCACCATAAAGACAAAGAAAGCCAAGCAAATCCACGACATCACAATACCTGCTGGCATTTTATAATGCGAGGCCTGATGAAGTTGTGGGCGGTTTTTTCTGAACTTGAGATAGCTATATAAGATCATGCTCCAGATAAACATAAATAGGATTGCTGACACGGTAGTAACCAACGTGAAAGCGTGCATGATATCTGGGATAAAGTAGATCAAAATAATACCGAAACTTAGGCAAATGCAGGTAAATATTAACCCCGTTGCAGGCACGGCTTTTTTCGATAAGCGACTAAACTGTTTTGGTGCATCGCCTTCTTTTGATAGGCCAAATAGCATGCGGCTCGTAGAAAAAACGCCACTATTGGCAGAGGATGCCGCAGAGGTAAGTACGACAAAGTTGACAATACTTGCTGCGGCAGGAAGGCTGATCAGGACAAACATCTCTACAAATGGGCTTTTATCCGCCAAGATGGTGCGCCAAGGTGTTACCGCCATAATAACTATCAGCGATAGCACATAGAAAGCAATAATTCTAAAAGGGATGGCGTTAATTGCTTTTGGTAATGATTTTTCGGGATCGCGGGTTTCCGCAGCAGCAGTTCCCACTAATTCAATACCAACAAAAGCGAAAATAGCTATCTGGAAACCAGCAAAGAAGCCACTAATCCCCATAGGAAACATTCCGCCGTCATTCCAGATATTGCTTAGTGATGCCGTATGACCAGCCGGTGATTGGAAGTTCATTGCGATTAAAGTGCCGCCAACGATAATTAACGCGATAATGGCGACAATTTTGATCATGGCAAACCAAAACTCCAGTTCACCAAATAATCTGACTGAGACTAAATTGAGTGTTAACAGCGTCACAACACAGATGAAAGAGGTCACCCATTCAGGGAAATCAGGCACCCAAAAGCTGACATAGGATGTGATAGCCACAATATCAGCAATACCAGTAATGACCCAACAAAACCAATAGGTCCAACCAACAAAGAAGCCAGCCCATGGGCCAATCAGGTCGGCAGAAAAGTCGCTGAATGATTTGTAATTAAGATCGGAGAGTAATAATTCACCCATCGCTCGCATAACAAAGAACAAGATGAACCCAATAATCATATAAACGAAGATGATAGAAGGGCCAGCTAGCGAAATAGTTTTACCTGAGCCCATAAATAGGCCCGTTCCGATCGCGCCACCGATAGCGATAAGTTGGATATGTCGGTTGCTGAGGCTACGTTTTAGCTGATTCCTCTCTGTGGGAGGATTTGTTGATGTTGAGGGTTGATTTTCTTCCATAGTATCTATCCAAAGAAGTGGTTATGTGCAGTCACAGTGTATTTTTAATTGTGTGACAGTGTTTGCATAAAATATTGTGACACAAATCTCAGTCAGTGTAAGAAAAACTTAACTGACTGTAATCAGAGTGGTGATATCTTAATCTGAATATAACACCAAGTTAACATTAGCAACCAAAATTTAATTGGTTAAGTAAAATTAGCAGAATAATGTTGACTGTGCTAAATGAGAGGCGTTAAATAAGTGCATCGGGTTGTTAGCTCAGTTGGCAGAGCAGTTGACTCTTAATCAATTGGTCGGGGGTTCGAACCCCCCACGACCCACTAATTAAATCAGTGCGTTATGTGTGAGTGAGTATTTTTAAATTATCTTGCGTGTCATATTCGTGCCATTCGCATTTAAAATATCATCAATGTTTTCCCAGTCGCCCATTTCTTGAAGCGCGGATAGAGCCTCCCCAGATTGCCCAAGTGTGATGTAAGTCTTCGTTGAAAGTGTGTTGGTGCGGTAGGCTACTGCTGATGTATTTCTTGGATATCTAGCGCTTAGCTCGAATGATAGCCCATAAATATATATGCGCTGCGTAAACTTCCTCATTTTCTGCGGTTATTTTCTTTTCCTAATACTCCTCACTATGCCATTTACAAATGATTCTAATCATACTCTCTCTATGATTAACTGATATAATCCATGTAACTTAAAAAAATGAGTTTATGATTATGAAGTTACTAGCTGTTGCTGCTTTATTATTCTCTACATCGACAATAGCGGCTAATCAATGCAAACCTGATAATGAGTGCTTGTCTTTTAAAACCAGTGAGAGTGAAATCTCTATAGCTTGTAAAAATATAGAATCAGCGAAACTCAATACATATATAGATACAAACGGCTCATTAGCTATTATGCTAAAAAGCGGTACTGGGCTGAGTGATTTTTCTGTTAAAAACACTGGAAAAACAATAGATATTTACATTAGTGGCGTAAAGTATCATCGAGCTGTTATTACTGCACGAATGGACACTTCGATTCGAATTCCAATTACAGTACGCCCTAATTTTAAATTAGTAGATGATTTGATAAGGTGTGTGAATTAATATTAATCCAACATGCTTTTAGATTAGGTGATCTTCCTTATTTTCTTCTATCGTATATATCTTGTGGATGAGTATCTTTTTCACAATTTCCACGGTGGTATCGAAATCGAGGCAGAGGACATTAATCGAAGTATGGTACATTCTAACTCATTATTTAGATTTTGCAGGTTCTATTGCGGTTTGAATGCTCTCGATAGCTTCAATGCTAGGTGGCGACGAAGCAATAGAAATCGTGCTTGCTTGCCTGCTAGTTTACGGCTGCAATATATGGTCAGCGTTAAATATTAATTTTATGAAAAAGTATCGAGCCACCACCAAGGGTGTTCAATGCCTTAATTTATTGTGATAACCATAACGAACCCCAATGTTAGAGGGATGACAAAATAGAATGTGCGAATGTAAAAAATAAATATCCATTAAAAATAATATGGAGAATGATAAAAATAGTAGTCAACAAGTAAATAATTGAGAATTTTCTTCTTAAAAAGGATATGAGCCCAGATAGAACACAAACGGAGAGAACAACTTTTAAGCCGTATGACGCAATTATTGAATATAAAAGGGATTCATCAGGGTGTTTAATCAACCACAACGGGATCGTTTTCAATAACGCCCCAATTAAAAATTGAGAAATAAACCAAAATATAGCAACAGATATAAGAGGGTATTGTCCAGTGATCAATTTTTTAAATGGGTTCATAAATAATCATCAGTATTGGATGGGTTTACAGAAAATACTACAGGTAAATGACTAACACAAATATTAAAAGGCGGTTTAGTATGAATTAACTAAAAAACCCCTGTTTTGTAATTACATTTTCATCGCAACTTATGAATATGAAGATAGGCAAATTTACTACAAAGTGATATGCAATCCCCTATAAATCTGCCGATTTGCCTTTCATTAAATATCACTGCTTAAACGCTCACTTAGCTCAATAGTTAAATGTTATCAGCTTTCAGTGTGGAATGACGTGTAAACTAACATAGTCCATTAAGGCAATATACGCGCTTTATATCCATGATAAATCGACATTTACGCTTCTAAGATCTATTCACTATCACCATTGTTAAGTATTTAAAAGCCATCAATGCCTAAAAATTTAGTGCAATCAGCATGAGCGAAATTGTTATATGTTTGTCACAAAATTGTTTCTATTTGTTGTTTTTAATGGTTTGTTGTGATTTTAATCACAATAATCCCATCTTTTTTTACATATAAATCGCTCATCTTTATGTCGTTTTAGTCAATGAAGGATCATCATTATGGTATTTTCCATTCGAGATACACTTTTTTCCTTACTGACCTTGGACGGTATTTCAGGTCATGAAGCCCCTATTGCCAATGTTATGCAAAAACATTTTACAGAGAGCGCTAAGGAAGTTTGGCAGGATCGCCTCGGTAATATAGTTGCTCGTTATGGAAGTGACGACGCAAAAGCGCTGCGTTTAATGGTATTTGCGCATATGGATGAAGTGGGATTTATGGTGCGAAAAATTGAACCGTCGGGGTTTATTCGTTTTGAACGAGTCGGAGGGCCTGCACAGGTGACGATGTCAGGATCTGTTGTCCGTCTTGCGGGAGAGCACGGCTCAATACCTGGATGTATCGGTATTAAATCCTATCACTTTGCTAAAGGTGATGAACGTACGCAATCACCCTCGATTGATCAATTGTGGATTGATGTCGGAGCGAAAGATAAGGCTGACGCTGAAAGAATGGGCATAAAAGTCGGTACGCCAATCACACTGTATAACCCGCCTCAAGAATTAGGCAATGACATGGTGTGTAGTAAAGCATTAGATGATCGACTTGGATGCACTGCTTTACTTGGTTTAGCTGATGCGATTAAAGATAAAAAGCTAGAAATCGCACTATTTATTGTCGCGTCAGTGCAAGAGGAATTTAATATTCGTGGGATTTTACCAGTATTACGCCGTGTAAAACCCGACCTTGCTATTGGGATCGATATTACGCCTTCTTGTGATACGCCCGACCTTCAAGACTATTCGGATTTAGTGATTAACAAAGGTGTCGGCATTACTTGCTTAAACTATCACGGTAGAGGCACGCTTGCGGGATTAGTAACTCCTGTTCGCTTAATCAATATGTTAGAAAAAACAGCTTCCAAAAATCATATTCCGGTACAAAGAGAAGTTGCACCAGGTGTCATAACAGAAACGGGATATATTCAGGTTGAACAAGATGGCATTCCTTGCGCAAGCCTATCTATTCCTTGCCGCTACACACATTCACCGGCTGAAGTTGCTAGCTTACGAGATCTCAGTGACTGCATCCGGTTATTGGCTGCATTAGCGACACTTCCCGCTAATCAGTTTCCTATCGAGTCTGACTCAGACAATAACCAAGAGGTTACATTAAAATGAAAAAAGTCCTCGTTGCATGTGGAACGGGTATGTCTACGTCCACAATGATTGCTCAAAAACTCCAAGATTACTTAGCTAGTGAAGGCATCTTAGTGGCGACTTCACAATGTTGTTTAAACGAAATCCCACTAAACAGCCACGGTGTTGATTTGATCATCACCGCAATGAAAACGGATACAGATTATGGCGTACCGACTTTGAATGGAGCCGCTTTACTAACAGGAGTTAATGACGATGCATTAAAACAAAAAATTAAAACGTTGTTATCACAATAAACCTCATAGGTGACGTTATGTTTGACTATATACTTTCTCTAGGCGGTACAGTATTTGTCCCAATCGTCATGATAATTATTGGCTTAATCTTTCGCATTCCATGGCTACAGGCCATTAAAGCTGGGGTTACCGTCGGTATTGGTTTTGTCGGAATGGGGCTAGTGATCGTGATGGCTATTGATAGCCTAAGCCCCCCATCAAAATTATGATTGAACGTTTTGGCTTATCGCTACATGTACTTGATGTAGGGGCAGGGCCAGCATCCGGTGTTGGCTATGCAACGGCGATTGGTGCAGTCATTATTCCCGTTATTTTCTTACTTAATATCACGTTATTGTTTACTCGCCTAACGAAAACAATGAACGTTGATATTTATAATTATTGGCACTATGCAATTACCGGAACAGTTGTTCAAATTGCGACGGGGAGTTTAGTTTATGGTATCGCTGGTGCTATGTGTCATGCCATCTTATCGCTAAAAATGGCAGATTGGACGGCAAAACGCGTACAGACGATTGTTGGTTTGGAGGGTATTTCAATTCCTCAAGGGTATGGCTCTAGCTCAGTTCCTCTATTTGTACTTCTTGATGCTATCTATGAAAAGATCCCTTTCCTAAAAGGAAAGAATATCGATGCACAAGCTATTCAAAAACGCTATGGCATGGTGGGTGATCCGGTTATTATCGGTGTTGTACTGGGATTATTATTTGGGCTTGCAGCAGGAGAAGACTTTAAAGGTTGTGCGACTTTAATGATTACGGTTGCCGCGATCATGGTGTTATTCCCTCGCATGATCCGCTTAATTGTTGAAGGCTTACTTCCTATCTCTGAAGGCGCTCGTAAATTTTTTCAGAAACATTTTAATGATCGAGAAGTGTTTATTGGCCTAGATACCGCCGTAACGCTGGGTCATCCAACCACAATTGCAGTGGGTTTGCTTCTTATCCCTATCATGTTGATTTTGGCAAGTATCCTGCCATTGAACAATGTATTACCACTCGCTGACTTGCCAGTTGCTCCTTTCTTTATCTGTATGGCCACGGTGATCCACCGCGGTGACTTATTACGCACATTACTGAGTGGTGTGATTGTTATGAGCACCGTTTTGCTCATCGCAACGCAGTTTGCCCCTTTCTTTACCGAAATGGCACGTAATGGCGGATTTAACTTTGCCGAAAATGGCGCGCAGATTAGCGCACTGTCAGTTGGCAATATGTTTGGTTGGTCTATTTACGAATTAATGTCATTTGGTCTTATCGGTGTCGTGTTAACTGTTGGCATTGTTGCCTGTGTCGTTATTTTCTTACGTAATCGTGAATTACCTGAATAAGGAGTATAGAAATGAGTTGGTTGAAGGATGTTATTGGAACAGAAAAAGCAGTCATTGCTATGTGCCATTTACGTGCATTACCTGGTGATCCTGATTTTAATGCGCAGCATAGTATGCAATGGGTAATTGATAGGGCATATGAGGATTTAATGGCATTACAAAATGGCGGTGTTGATGCAGTTATGTTTTCAAATGAATTTAGCCTGCCTTATCTCACTAAAGTGAAGCCGGAGACAACTGCGGCAATGGCACGGATCATTGGTCAATTAATGAGTGAGATCCGTATACCATTTGGTGTAAATGTTCTTTGGGATCCGATCGCTTCGTTCGATTTAGCGATGGCGACAGGAGCGAAATTTATCCGAGAAATATTTACGGGTGCCTATGCAAGTGATTTTGGCGTATGGAATACCAATGTTGGTGAAACTATTCGCCATCAACATCGTATTGGGGCAGGGGATGTAAAAACGCTTTTTAATATTGTACCTGAAGCCGCGGTATATCTAGGTGGACGAGATATCTGCTCAATAGCAAAGTCTACCGTTTTTAATAATAAACCAGATGCACTATGTGTTTCGGGATTAACTGCTGGAGCAAAAACAGATAGTGCAATTTTGAAACAAGTGAAAGATACGGTGCCGAATACTGTGGTCTTTGCCAACACTGGGGTTTGCCTCGAAAACGTTGAAGAGCAGCTGAGTATTGCTGATGGCTGTGTCACCGCGACGACTTTTAAAAAAGATGGCATTTTTGCCAACTTTGTTGATCAAACTCGAGTGGAAAGATTTATGGAGAAAGTGCATAGCATAAGGCAATAAGAAAGGAGATAAGCAAAATACTTATCTCCCTCGTGATACTAAGAGTCCTCGCAAGCTTCGCCAAAAGTTAGGCGAGGACTCAATAATCAAGCATATACCGAACCTTAAAGGAGTCAATATACAATGATTGATGATGCTAAATGGATCCAAATAAATCAAGTTGCAGCCGATTGGAAAGAAGCGCTTAGCATAGCTTGTACGCCTTTAATTATTCATGGTGCTGCTGAGCCTAACTATTTACAAGGCATCATTAAAAACACCCAAAGTTGGGGGCCTTATTATTTAATTGCTCCGGGCATTGCTATGCCACATGCACGTCCGGAACAAGGGGCTATCTATAACCAAATTACTCTCACAACCTTAAAACAGCCCGTTGTATTCGGTCATGAAGATTGTGACCCTGTATGGTTATTAATGACTGTTTGCGCAACTCAAAGTGATGATCATATTCGACTCATACAGTACATCGCTGAACTTATTGATAATCCATTATTACTTGATGAAATTCGTTGTGCTAAAACCCATGATGATGTTTTGCGGTTGCTAAATTCATATTGATTTATCCATGAAGGAGTGATGATGATATTACACCCGTCTTTGGCTTCTGCTGACCCACTTTGGCTGGGTTCAATTATTAATAAACTGGCTAATCAGAATATTGGGTCATTACATCTGGACATTGAAGATGGCAATTTTATCAACAATATTACTTTTGGTATTAAGTTGGTAAAAGCAGTTGCACAAGCTACAGAACATGCATTATCTATTCATTTAATGGTGTCTCAACCGTTATTTTGGATAAGGGAGCTTGCTCCTTTTAGCCCCAAATGGATCTTCTTTTATCCTGAGGCGGTGCAAAACCCTTCAGAAATTATTGCTGAAATAAAAAAGATAAAGGCAAAAGCAGGCATAGCATTAAATCCAAGTACACCAGTTGCTCCTTATCAATACCTCATTAATAAATTAGATGCTTTGATGTTGATGACTAGCGAGCCGGATGGTGAAAATCAGCAATTTATACCATCAATAGTGGATAAAATTCAGCAAATACCACCACTCTTTAGCCAACTGGAGTATTGGGCTGATGGTGGGATCAGTGCAGATAAAATTCAGTCATTAAAAAAGGTTGGTATTAATAATCTTGTCATAGGAAGAGCACTGTTTTCGACTGACGATTATGAAAATACGATAAAACAACTTAGCAATTAAATTCGGAGAGAAGTCGCTTATGAGTCTGTATAAATCTGATCGGATCCAACAGATGCTGCACTATCTTTGGAAATGTCGAGAGCTTTCAACACAACAAGCGGTGGAGTTGTTTGGTTGTGCAGAAGCGACAATTCGTCGCGATTTTCAATATATCGCTGAACATTATCCTGGTATGACGCGAACTCATGGGCACTTAAATTTCGACGACAGTACGACAGATAAAGAGTCTCAATTTGATGTCAGACGCTCTTTAAATTGTGCATCTAAACGTGAAATCGCACTCATTGCTCGCAAATTAATTCATGAAGGCGACTGTTTTTTTCTTGACTCAGGCTCTACTTGTTTAGAATTAGCGAAGTGTCTGGGGGATATTAGCGTTAAAGTCATTTGTAATGACATCAAAATAGCTAACCAACTTGGAATGTTTCCAAATGTAGAAAGTTATATCATTGGGGGGTTAATCAGGCCTGGTTATTTTACGGTAGGTGAAAGCCTAGCATTAGAGACGTTAAATGCTTTTGCCGTTGATTGTGTCTTTATGTCTTGTGATGCATTATCGATTGAGATGGGAATAACGAATGCTACTATGTTTGAGGTGGGAGTTAAACGCAAACTAATAGCGCGTTCACCAGAGGTTATTTTGCTAGCGGATCACACAAAGTTTGATATGTTCGAACCTCATGCTGTTGCAACCCTATCTTGTATTAAAACAATTATTAGCGATAGTGGGCTATCGAGTGAAACTCAGCAACGGTATCGCCAAGCAGGCTGTGAATTAAAATGTGGTTATTAGGGAATAATAGGCGTATTTATTACGGCTATATGTTTCCGTAAAATTGCTGTTCATATGATCACTTAAAAGGATAGGGTGAATCTAGTTGTCGCTGTCTTATTTTAGGATAAGTAGTAAGTGAATAATTTCAGATTTATAGTATTATTTTAGATGATTATTAATTTTCAGCTATCATCATGATGCGCTCAGTTAGCATTGAGATATAGCATGATTTAATTTTTTCGATGTTCAATATCTATTTTATTGTTTTCGAGTTTACTTGGTTTTTATTTTATTATATATCTTCTAATTGAATTTAAGTGCCTTCATTTTTTATTATGAGGTAAAAAAATCCAATTTATATATATTGATTTTGAAGTAAGCTCTGCTCTAACTGAGTTGCTGAAATTTTATTTGATGAAGAGATGAAATACTCTTTTCAAGAGAAAAATGTATCTAATAAAATGAGTAAAGTAATATAAATGAGAATGTCTAAATCAGATTTTTGAATAAGCCGTAGAGGGGAGTAAACTGCCTGTATTATGTCAGTTTGATGCTGAGTGTTTCGTAATATTTCGTTTTTTAATATAAGTATTACACCGTAGACTGTTTTTTAACCTAATTTATAAGATATTGAATAAATCTTAATGATTTTTACCTTTTTTTGTAATATATACTTTATCAATTAAATTTAAATGCTTTTTTTTTGTAAAAATCGAATATTTAATCTGAATATATTCCCTCCTGAGTTTTCTTTTGGTTTTTATTACTATTCAATAATGATGGTCTTTTTTGGATTAAGAGCTATTAAGGCTTATAAGTTCAAGAGAATTCATTAGTTTTTACACTTATTTGTTGTTTTTTGGGTTTCTATAATCAATGGATATTGTTTTAGGATAATTTGATTTAATCAGGATAATTGATTAAATTACCGAAGAAATATTGAATGATTCAGACTTTATGTTTCGTTCTGTACTCGGGGTTAAATAAAAATGAAAATTAGTAATTTAGAATTTGAACAAATTGAATTAGATTTGAGCCATAGGGAAGTGTTTATTAAAGCTGTAGGAATAGAATTAAGAAAATTGAGGAAAAGTTATTCTTTAAGTGGTAGGGAATTAGCTGGAATTATGAATGTATCTCAGCAGCAAATATCTAGATATGAGTGTGGTGTTTGTGCGATCCCTACTGATGTTTTGATTATAATTTTAGGTTTTTTTAAAATTACACTGTTTGAGTTTTTTAAAGGGGTTTATCTAAATGCTTTTGATATAGATATGAATATGGTTCAAGATAAATACTATAATGTTTTTATTTCTCATTGAACGCGAATTCAGATAATAAGTGCAACGCTCGGTCATGTTAGATGGAAGGACGGTTAGCTACTGATAAGCTATCCTGCTCTTCCGACCAAAGATGAGCGAGTAAGTATGAAGTATCAGCAACTAACCGAAGGACAACGATACCAGATATCGATACTGCGTGAGGATAATTTATCCTGCCATGAGATAGGTATCCGTATCGGTGTAAGCAAGTCCACGGTCTCCCGTGAACTGAGGCGTAACACTTCAGATACTGGTTATAACCCACAACAGGCACACCAGAAGTGCTGTGATAGGCGGCTGTCATCTGCCAAAAGGACAATTCCTCAGCAGACCATAGATTTCGTGATATTTGCTCTGGAGTGGAAGTGGAGTCCTGAGCAAATAAGTGCAATTGGCAGCATTATTGGTCTTAGCGTCAGCCATGAATGGATTTACCAGTATATCTATGCGGATAAGCGTAGCGGTGGCGAGTTGTACAGGCATCTTAGGCAGGGCAAACGGCGATATCGTAAGGGCTACGGGCAGAAACGAGGGCGCATCCCTGATGCGGTATCCATTGAGCTACGGCCGTCAGTCGTCGATGACCGTAGCCGTCTGGGGGACTGGGAGGCCGATTTGGTGCAGGGTAAACAGGGCACTGGTGCTATCGTGACACTGGCAGAACGCAAAAGCCGTATTTACCTGACAAAAAAGGTGTTTTCAAAGGATGCGGTGGAAGTCAGTAAGGCCATTATCTCACTGCTGAGTGAGTATCAGGATGTATGTCACACAATAACGTTCGATAACGGTCTAGAGTTTAGTGAGCACAAGGCGATAGCAGAAGCACTGAACGCAGATACGTACTTTGCCCATCCGTATGCCTCGCATGAGCGTGGGCTGAACGAGAATACGAATGGGTTGTTAAGACAGTTTATCCCGAAAGGAACAGACCTGCGGACAGTGACAGAAGAAGACTTACAACGCTATCAGGGAGCGTTGAACAGCAGGCCACGCAAGTGTCTGGGGTTCAGACAACCTTCGGTGGTGTTTGCGGAGCTAAGAAAGGCGGCTTAGCGTTGCACTTCGGACTTGAATCCGCCAGAGCTTAAATTAAGAAAGATAGGCTTTTTAGAATTACAACTCGAGTCAATCGCGGTTATCAGCCACGAATGTAATTTACAAACGTATAAAGGTCCTAGTGATTTTGTAAGTTCAATCGTCGGTACGGGTAACCCACTCGATAAAGAGGGTAACCGTTCAGCGTTTATTGAAGAAGCCCGGTGTCATTTAGACGTTTCATTACTGATTGAATTTTCAGATAGAAATGATGAGTACGGTAATGTGTTAACGGATAAATCAATCGTTGACCGGATTTATGAGCTAATCCCAATGATGAAACTGGCTGGTGGCGATATTTTGTCTGTGGATCTGCCTCAGATGCATTATTTGCCTGCCAATGATGATATGGGGAAATATAGACGTAGCTTATTCAATAGTTTAATGCCCGGCTACGCTTTGATTGAGCGTAGAGACTTAATGGTATCTGCAATGGAAGATGGTCAAGATGCCATGGATGCGCTTTTAGACTATGTGACTGTCCATAATCAATGCGTTGAAGTAGACATTCAAAATGAATCAAAAAACAAACACTATGAGTGGAAAGTTCAGCGTAAAACAGCGGGCTGGATTGTACCAATAGCGACAGGTTACCAAGGTATTTCCCCATTAGGTCAGGCTAAAAATCAACGAGACCCAAACGTTCCCCATCGGTTTGCGGAAAGTCTTGTGACGCTTGGTCAATTTGTCATGGTCAATAAGATAGGCCATCCCAATGAAATATTATGGAAATACAGTAATAACTTAGAAAATAGTCTCTATTTATGCCAACAAGTTGAATCAAAATATTTTACGAGCGGAGAGTAACAATGGCGAAGAATAATGATGTAGCATCAGTACTGGCATTTGAAAAAAAATTAGTTCCTTCAGATGGTTATTTTTATGGTACGAGTTGGGATCATAAATCACAATGTACACCGCTCGTGCTACAAGAAAAGTCAGTCCGAGGTACCATTTCAAATCGTTTAAAAGGTCCGGTTAAAAACGACCCATTAAAATTGAACGCTGAAGTAGAAAAAGCCAACTTACAAACAGTTGATGCTTGTGCATTAGGCACTCAACAAGATACGTTAAAGCATCAATTTACACTCAAAATTTTGGGGGGTGTAGAGACGCCATCTGCTTGTAATAATGCCTCTTTTAAAGAAAGTTATACTAAAGCGGCAAAAGAATATATTGCTAGGGAAGGTTTCCGTGAGCTTGGTCGCCGTTATGCGCATAATATTGCTAATGCACGCTTCTTATGGCGCAACCGCGTGGGCGCTGAAAAAATTGAAGTTGAAGTGAGAGTATTAAATAAAGGGCAAGAGCAGCAATGGACATTTGATGCGACACAATACAGCATTCGTAGTTTTGAAAAGCAAGATGATAAAGTGAATGAGTTAGGCGCTAAAATTGCTGCTGCACTGGCAAACAGTGAAGGGGCACTACTTCTTGAAATTACCACCTATGCCCAACTCGGGCAGTCTCAGGAAGTTTATCCTAGTGAAGAGTTGGTATTGGATAAAGGTAAAGGTGATAAAAGTAAGATCCTTTATCATGTGAACGGTCATGCGGCGATGCATTCACAAAAAATAGGCAATGCTCTACGCTCTATCGATACTTGGTATCCTGATTATAACGATGAAGTTAATAGTGCGGGGGCAATTGCTATTGAACCTTATGGGGCCGTGACTAACCTTGGTCGTGCATATCGAACTCCTAGCGATAAACAGGACTTTTATACGCATTTTGATAAATGGGCTCGTGGTGAAAAATTGGCACGACTCGAAGATGAACACTATGTTATGGCGGTCTTGGTGCGTGGTGGTGTCTTTGGGGAAAGTGACAAATAAGGTGAACTATGGACTATTATCAGGAGATCACATTACTGCCTGATTCGACGATACCGTTGGACTTTTTATGGCAAAAGGTCTATCAGCAAATACATATTGCGTTGGTAGAAAATAAGTCTGAGGCCGGTGATAGCGAAGTTGCGGTTGCATTTCCTGAATATGGAAGTGTTGGCTTCCGGTTAGGAAAAAAATTGCGTTTGCTCGCAAAGACTGAAAAAACGCTGACTCAGTTAAATATCAGTCACTGGCTAATGAGGCTAGCGGATTATGTGCATATTAAGTCGATTCAAGCGGTGCCAGAGCATGCCACGCCAATTAGTTATGTGCGTCAACATGTAAAAGGTGCAAAGCGTCTTGAACTGGATAGGTATAAGAAAGCTCAACTGTATTCAGTAAAATCAGGGCAGCCTATTGAGGTCTGTTTAAGCGCAATAAAAGAGCCTCAAACGCGTAGTCGTTTACCTTTTATTTGGATGGAAAGTCAGCAAACAAAGTCTAAAACAGAAGGCGATGGGCATCGTCCATTTCCACTCTTTATTCGGTGTGTTGCTGCGAAGGAAGCAAAGGCAGGCACGTTTAATTGTTATGGGTTAAGTCAGTCTATGGGGAAAGGCGAAGAGGTTGCCACCGTTCCACATTTTTGACCTTTTTTACCCTTGTTTTTTTGCTCTTTAAAAATTAAACATAAAAACAATAAGTTGCAGCAGGCTGTAAAAAAGAAGGTATTTTGATAAAAATAGCTTTAACTGTTTGTTGTGACTTATTTTTTATTTGATACGCTATAGTTCACTGCCGCATAGGCAGCTTAGAAATGACAAAGATTATTTTTTCAAGCCTTCATTTGGTTCACTGCCGCATAGGCAGCTTAGAAAATCACGGAAGTGATTGACGCAAAGTTACGCTACGTTCACTGCCGCATAGGCAGCTTAGAAAACGATTTACATATAGTGATATCCGTCTAACATGTTCACTGCCGCATAGGCAGCTTAGAAAGTCCGCATTTGCTATTGGAGTGTCATCAAGAAGTTCACTGCCGCATAGGCAGCTTAGAAAAATGAAACATCTACTTGATTTTATAATATTTTTCAAGGTGACCATTTTGGCTTGTTCTATAAAATACAAAGGTAGCTTCTAATTCTTTATTTTCGTCCAAAGTCACCGCTAATAGAGGCGAGGATTTATCAATCGGCTTTGTAAATACAACTGGTTTATATGAGACGGCGGATTCAAGTCCGAAGTGCAACGCTAAGCCGCCTTTCTTAGCTCCGCAAACACCACCGAAGGTTGTCTGAACCCCAGACACTTGCGTGGCCTGCTGTTCAACGCTCCCTGATAGCGTTGTAAGTCTTCTTCTGTCACTGTCCGCAGGTCTGTTCCTTTCGGGATAAACTGTCTTAACAACCCATTCGTATTCTCGTTCAGCCCACGCTCATGCGAGGCATACGGATGGGCAAAGTACGTATCTGCGTTCAGTGCTTCTGCTATCGCCTTGTGCTCACTAAACTCTAGACCGTTATCGAACGTTATTGTGTGACATACATCCTGATACTCACTCAGCAGTGAGATAATGGCCTTACTGACTTCCACCGCATCCTTTGAAAACACCTTTTTTGTCAGGTAAATACGGCTTTTGCGTTCTGCCAGTGTCACGATAGCACCAGTGCCCTGTTTACCCTGCACCAAATCGGCCTCCCAGTCCCCCAGACGGCTACGGTCATCGACGACTGACGGCCGTAGCTCAATGGATACCGCATCAGGGATGCGCCCTCGTTTCTGCCCGTAGCCCTTACGATATCGCCGTTTGCCCTGCCTAAGATGCCTGTACAACTCGCCACCGCTACGCTTATCCGCATAGATATACTGGTAAATCCATTCATGGCTGACGCTAAGACCAATAATGCTGCCAATTGCACTTATTTGCTCAGGACTCCACTTCCACTCCAGAGCAAATATCACGAAATCTATGGTCTGCTGAGGAATTGTCCTTTTGGCAGATGACAGCCGCCTATCACAGCACTTCTGGTGTGCCTGTTGTGGGTTATAACCAGTATCTGAAGTGTTACGCCTCAGTTCACGGGAGACCGTGGACTTGCTTACACCGATACGGATACCTATCTCATGGCAGGATAAATTATCCTCACGCAGTATCGATATCTGGTATCGTTGTCCTTCGGTTAGTTGCTGATACTTCATACTTACTCGCTCATCTTTGGTCGGAAGAGCAGGATAGCTTATCAGTAGCTAACCGTCCTTCCATCTAACATGACCGAGCGTTGCACTTATTATCTGAATTCGCGGACACTTTGCTCACGAAAAGAACCATATTAGTTAGCCCCAATCACTTAGACTTCATCTTTATGACCAATTTGATAACGATTATCAATTGAGCTCTGAGATAAGCATCCTACTGAAATAAAACAAATATTTCCTTAGTGCGAGTTTGAAGTTGAGTTAAGGCTTCAAGTATATCATCATGATTGAGTGTGCGTTGCGGCTTCTTTTCCGTCAGTTAGATGGCCCATTATCCGGAGGAGCGCCTTGAGAACGCGTATTACCATTTATCCTGAACCAATTTTATCAATTCTAATGTGCGGCCTAAGCGTGTATTATCAACGATAGCCCTTGGTCAACCTCGGACAGCTGATCATAAATAGAATAGGGCAAAATTCCGCCTTTTAAGCGGAGCTCTTTTTTCGAATTAACTCGAAACACCTCAATATCGCCATTAGCGTTTTTCGACTCAGCCTCTGAATCACGCTGTAGTATCGAAAGATTACAACGTGTACCTGATAAGAGCACCAATCAATGGACTAGGGATATTTTGGATTGCACCGTCAAAAGAAGCCCAACCTAACCAGGCTTAGCTAAGTTAATGGGCTAAAAAGCCATCATCGATAACTGACCTCGGAGAAAAGCAGACGCTGTCGCTTCACTTTTTTTGATTACAAGTCAGTAGGCTACCTATATTGTTGTATAGGTGGTTTGAAAATTAAATATATCCTAAATATAGATTAACAAATTATGATAATTCTCTGATGAGTTTTTTTTAAATAAAGATTTTACTTTTTTGTTTTTAATACTAAATTAGAGAATAGACTGAGATAGCCATAAATATACATTTTGATGCTTAGGTTGAATTATTGGGGAATAACATAGTTACTGACGTAGGTCAGCTTAGAAATCGGTGATTTTACTGTTATTTATATATGTTCACTGCTATATGAGCAGCTTTTAGAATAACCATTATTAGATTTTTATTGTCTTAATAGTATTTAAGACTAGTTAAAATTCAATTATGATTTTTATCTCTGTGTGTTATTTTTTGTGAATAATACCTCGGTAATTTTACTGTTACTATTTTCCCTTGTCTGGTGCAGTGTATAAAACGAGGGATAATTATGATGATTGAAATTTTTATAATATTTTATTTAAAAGAGATGTTATTGCGGATAATGTTATCATTCTTTTGAAAATGTATTTTTTGATAACTCAATAAAAGAACATAAGTAGGATGTTTCTATCCTACTTAATTATTTATGACCATGAATATTTCAATAATTCGCATCTTCTGAATCACCCCCCAAGTAACCCAAACATCAAGGATAGCTGCTCAAAAGCTTGATGAATCAGTCGTTCACTGTAACGAGGAAGAATCGAAATAATTAACCCAAGCATACTGATACCGATAGTTAGAGTCAGTGGAAAACCGACCACAAACACCGATAACTGCGGAGTCATTCGGTTAAGAATACCGAGAGCAAGGTTAAGTATCAGAAACAGCGTGATAAATGGTAATGCCAACATTAATCCATTAATAAAAATGCTACTCGCAAATTGAGCCAATGACCAAAAGCCATCTCGACTAAGAGGGGAAACTTGAATTGGGATCAATTCAAATGAGTGAATAAGAATATAAATTAACCATAAATGCCCATCAAATGAGAGAAAAAGCAGCAACATAATTAAATTTAGAATACGCCCCAAAATAGGCATATTTGGCCCACCGGTTGGGTCGAAGAACGTTGCAAAAGATAACCCCATCTGTAAACCAATCACTTCACCGGCATGGCGCACAGCCGCAAATGCCATCTGCATGGTCAGTCCAATAGCCACGCCAATCACGATCTGTTGTACAATGACCCATAACCCCATCGCTGAAAATAAGGGAATGTTAACGACAGGAAGTTGCGGAGAAACTATTAAGATTATAAAAAACGCTAAGATAACTCGTACCTTAGTAATGGATTGCTTTTCATTAAAAAAGGGCGCTGTACCAAACAGCGCTAAAAGGCGTATAAAAGGATAGAAACCTTGGCTTAACCAGAGTGTGAGTGTCTCACTGGTAATCGTTAACATGATTAGCCAATAATAAAGGGCAGATTACTGAATAGCGTACGCATATAATCCAGTAATAGGTTGAGCATCCAAGGCCCTGCAATAATAATTACCGCGATGACCGACAAAATTTTAGGGATAAATGACAGCGTCATCTCATTCACTTGGGTTGCAGCCTGCAACAAACTGATCGTCAACCCTGCAACGAGTGCCGCCAATAATAGTGGGGCCGCTAACATTAAGGCAATTTTCATTGCTTCAGTGCCCAGTGCCATAACCGATTCGGGTGTCATTGTGATCCCTTAATTAAAAAAGCTTTGTGATAAAGAGCCAAGTAATAATTGCCATCCATCAACCAGAACAAAAAGCATTAATTTGAACGGTAAAGAGACAGTGGCGGGTGGTACCATCATCATCCCAAGCGCCATCAAGACACTGGCAACCACTAAGTCAATGATCAGAAATGGAATGAAAATAGTGAAACCAATTTGGAATGCGGTTTTTAGTTCGCTAGTGATAAATGCAGGTACTAAAATCCGCATTGGAACATCTTTTGCCTCTTGGATCTCACCGACTTTGGCAATGCGTGCAAAAAGAGCCAAATCACTTTCTCGAGTTTGCCCTAACATAAAAGTACGAAAGGGGGCTGTGCCGCGTTCTAAAGCGGTTTCTAAACTGATTTTATCTTCACTAAATGGCTGATAAGCTTCACGATAGGCTTGGTCGGCAACAGGCGACATCACAAAAAATGTGAGAAATAACGCAAGGCCTAATAGTACTTGGTTTGGTGGTGCAGAAGGGGTTCCAAGCGCATTACGCAGCAAACCTAGCACAATGATAATGCGCGTAAAACTTGTCATCATCAATAACAGTGCAGGGATAAAACCCAGCAATGTTAGAAAAAGTAAGGTTTGGACAGGTAACGACCAACTTTGCCCACCATCGGGTAATGTTCGACTGATTACAGGTGGTAATGATGCTAGAGCTTGCATAGGCAGCATCAATAATAACGAAGCGATCATTGCTGGGGATTTCACAGAAAACATGAGCGCTTCCAGTTAGTTATAATTAGAGAGATTTGAAGCCGCATGGTTGGCGGCATCTTGTTTTTTCTTTAGGATAGACTGAAATGTGAGTGGCTCAGTCACTGAAGTGAGTGCAGTTTCATTTTTAGCTGGGCATTGATGGAGTAAATTAACAGATTGTGCCGTGACACCAAGCACCAGCCATTCGTTATTCATTTCAACCACAACAACACGCTCTTTATTGCCTAGTGAGCAACTCGATTTGACTTTTATTAATGAGGGTTTACCTAAATTTCTAGGCGCAAAACCAAGTTTTTTCACTAGCCAAGCACCGGCCAATATCAACAAAATGATGCCACCTAACGCCCCTGAAACTTGCACTAAACTATCGCTATTGCTAATCGCAGGGGATATTTGGCTGCTAGGTTGTTCGGTCTGGCTGATAAAAGGTGTTGTTTTCATTTCAGTCTAGTCTCCGCTGTCTTATTAACGACTTAAACGGCGCATACGCTCTGAAGGTGTAATGATGTCCGTGATACGGATACCGTAATTATCAGAAACGACTACAACTTCACCTTGTGCAATTAAGTAACCATTAATGAGAATATCCAATGGCTCACCGGCTAATCCATCGAGAGAAACGACAGAGCCTTGTGACAAACTTAATAGCTTTTTAATCGTCATTTTTGTGCGCCCCAGTTCGACAGAGAGGCGAACGGGGATATCCATAATAAGATTGATATCAGAAAGCTGATTGAGTGCATTTTGCCCATCAAGATTTGCAAACGCCTGTGCACCGGCAGAGGCGGATTCCGCTTTCTTTTGTTGCTCCAGTGCCTCAGCCCATAAGTCCTCACTGTCGTGATTGGTTGATGCATCAGGAGAATTCTTCGCCTCACTCATTGGTACTTTCCTCATCTAGAGTGTTTAAAACAGGGTTAATCAAATGTTCTACACGCAATGCATATTGGCCATTTTGGGTTCCGTATTGACTGGTCAACACAGGCACGCCATCAACACTAACGATGAGGCGATCTGGCTTCTCAATAGGGATAACATCCCCTTTTTGCAATTGCAGTAAGCGAGATATCCGCAGTGGAATATCGACAAAATTTGCGACTAGCTCTAACTCTGAGCGCTTGACTTGGGTGACTAAATTACTCACCCAAGCTTCATTTTCTTGATGTCCTTGCTCCACAGGTGGGTTAATCAACCGTTCACGTAACGGTTCAATCATGGCAATAGGGATACAGATACTGAATTCACCAATGGTATTTCCTATCTCGACTAAGAAAGGTGTCGTGACCACGATGTCATTAGGCGATGTCGTAATATTGGTAAACTTCACCTGCATTTCGGAACGAACATATTCCACATCAATATCAGCGATAGGCCTCCAAGCATCACGGTAAGCGCTTAATGCCAATTTCAGCATACGATGAATAATGCGCTGCTCGGTATTGGTAAATTCCTTGCCTTCTGAGCGAACAGGAAAACGTCCATCGCCACCAAATAAGTTATCGACCGCGATATACACCAGCGCAGGTTCGAATGTGAATAATGCCGTACCGCGTAACGGTGGCATATGAATAAGGTTCAAGTTTGTAGGAACAGGTAAGTTACGAGCAAATTCATGATAAGGCTCGATTTTTATGCCACCAACAGTAATGTCAGGGCTACGGCGTAACATATTAAACAACCCCATACGGAATTGGCGTGCAAACCGCTCGTTAATAATTTCGAGTGATTGCATCCGCTCCCGAATAACACGACGTTGGGTATTCGGGTCGTAAGGGCGAACCTGCTCTTTGTCTTTAGGTTGTGTCGCTGATTCATTTGACGATGGTGCGTCATCATTGAGCAACGCATCGATTTCAGCCTGAGATAAAATATTATCGCTCATCTGAATTACCGCAAAATAAATGTCGTAAATAACACGTCGGTGATCTCCTGATCGTTTTCGCCGGGGATCACAGTTGGAGACAAAGTTTTTTTAATGGCTTGCATTAATTGCAATTTACCGTCATGAGTACTGAGTGCTTTCGGCTTCTGCTCTGATAGCAATAACAACAAACGGCTACGGACTTCAGGTAGAAAATCATGCAGTTGCTTGCGTGATTTCTCATTTGCTAATCGTAACGTGATATTGATATACAGAACCCGATCGGGGGATTCGTTCAGTCCCGGAAGGTTGACGGTAAAAGGTTCTAAATCCATAAAAATAGGTTGGGATAGCTTAGGTGATTTCTCTTCCTCATTAACTGAATTTGCCGTCTGTTGCGTTGTCCACCATGTATAACCACCAAAACCCGCACCGGCAATGGCGAGAAGGGCGAACAGCACGAGCAACCCTTTGTTTGAATTCTTAGATGTATTGCTTGAAGACGACATGTTAGCAAAATTCCTATTTATGAAGACCAAACCCACCTCGGGGTTTTTTACTTTGTTATCTTTAGCATTATGGCTTGATTGAGCCAGACTAAAGGGGGGAAAAACGAAACAAAAAGGGGGTAACTCGGCGCTTTAATTACGAAATCACCACCTCTCGTTTAAAAATTAAGCGAATGTATCGATCCCACCTCGTGTGCGAATGGTGGAAGTCGTCGGTGACACTGCCGCCATCTCAGTACTTGTCACGCTGCTAAGCGTTTGTCCGCCATACAGATTTTTTTCGTGACCTTGCTCTGAGTGCGTATCCGCATTCGATTGATCACTAAAGTTATCTTGCCCAACCGAGCCTTGAGCCAAATGGATGCCACTTTCTTGTAACGCATTACGTAAGATTGGCATCATGGTTTCCATCGCGGCACGTACTTGACTGTGAGGCGACACAAAATGCATAACGGCTTGGTTATCTTCAATGCGTAGGTGAACATTTAACGAGCCAAGCTCTTCCGGATGTAAGCGAATTTGTGCATGTGAGACCCCTTGGCGTGAGAAAAACAGCATATGTTGGTTCAATTGCTGTTGCCAGGCTTCACTGCCTAATGGTACTCCCGGCTGCATGGGGATAACGGGCACATTCGTCGAAACTATTTGAGAACTGTTAGGCAGCGGCGTTAAGCTGACCGTTTGAGTGGGTGATGAAGGTGCCATTTGAATGGCATCACTGCCCGTTGTCGGGGTAAATGCCCCTTTAATTAGGGCGCCGTTATCTGCCGTCGCAAAGGTAGGTACGATGGAGCTTGGTGCCTCTTTATCCGCCAGTTTTTTATTTAATGGCATAAAGTCTGAGGATAAGTTTTTGGTTAAGCTCTCGCGGCCTTCATTGAGTGAGAAAAGTGGTTGATCTTTACGCGGCTCTCGCTCATTTTTAATGAAAGCCCCTAATGATGGCGATTCTTCTTCGCCGGCTAATTGCATTTGAGCACTTAGGTCAATTGGCTCATCCATTGTTGCCATCGCCACCAACGAGTCATTTAAAGGTTGAGTTTTTTGGGCAAATGGCACTAAAGCCGCTCGCTGACCATCAGCAAATTTTGTTGTTGCTGACGACAGGGTTTGCTGATCAACGGCATTTTTCAGGTTAGCTAACCACACTTGCTCAACAGCGTCTGATTGCGCCAATAATTGCGATTGTAAAGCAGGTTGCTCGCTACCGTTGCGTAAGTGGCGGCTATAATTTAGTTGCTCAATTGCCTGCTCTGCTTGTTCCTTTTCTTTTCCCGTGGATGGCTCATGGGCTTTGGTTGTTAAACGCTCATCAGCACTTGTAGGCTTTTGATTAGCCTGCTTGTCCATCGTTGGTTCAGACGTAGACGCTTTTTGTGGCGTGGGTTGCTGGCTTTCCAACGCGGCTTGAAAAGGCACCACCACCTCTTGGTTATCATCAGCACGTGATTGATTTGGCTGCGTATGGCCGTTTTTAGCGCCATTTGCTGCCGTAATGGCTGGAGAGCCTGTATTATTGACGTCCATTTATTGATTTCTCCGTAACATTGCGCGCTGAGCATATTCATCCATCTGCTTTTGCTCTAGGCGGTTTAAACGTTGGTTTTTAGTTTGCTCAGCACGTTGAATTAAAGTGTCGAATGCATTGACGCGTTGCTGTTTTTCTTGCCAATGGCGGTTAGCTTCGCTAACACGTTGCTCCCATAATGAAAGCTGTTGCTGCTGTTGCTCAATGGTGAGTTCTAATGTGACTAAAAACTGCTGGTAGTTTTGCCATTTATCAGCATCTATCCCACTGTGCAGTGTTTGGTTTAATTTTTGCCGATATTCAGCCTGATAGTTCTCTAACATATTGAGTTGTTGAGTCATTTGTACCTGCGTTTGTCGAACTTGGGCCAACACCTTTGCGGCTTCTTCAGAGGCCTCAACGGCTAAACTCAATAATGTATCTAACGCATTGTTTTTACTCATTTAACCCTCATTACTCATTTGGAACAGCATGCACCAATTGTTCGCAAGCACTTTGATAATCGCAGCGCTCATCAATGTCTTGTTGTAAAAACTTCGACATACGGGGGTAATATTGGATTGCCATATCTAACAGCGGATCACTGCCTGTTGCATACGCACCCACATTAATCAGATCGCGGTTGCGTTGATAACTGGAGGTGAGCTGCTTGAAGCGTTGGATTTGGCGATAATGTTGTTTATCAATTAACTCTGTCATCGCTCGGCTGATTGATGCCTCAATATCGATAGCCGGATAGTGGCCTGATTCCGCCAGTGATCTTGATAGCACGATATGCCCATCGAGAATGGCGCGGGCAGAATCTGCGATAGGATCCTGTTGGTCATCCCCTTCGGTTAATACGGTATAAAAAGCGGTAATAGAGCCACCATTTTTGCCGTTACCTGCCCGTTCGACTAATGCAGGTAATTTGGCAAAAACAGAAGGTGGATAGCCTTTTGTTGCAGGAGGTTCACCGATGGCTAAGGCAATTTCTCGTTGAGCCATACTGTAACGGGTGAGGGAATCCATGATCAGCAATACGTTTTTTCCTAGGTCACGGAAGTACTCGGCAATCCGTGTCGCATAAGAAGCCCCTTGCATACGTAATAGTGGCGAGACATCAGCAGGTGCCGCAACCACAACGGCACGTTTTAAGCCCTCGGCCCCTAAAATATTTTCGATAAAATCTTTGACCTCACGACCACGCTCACCAATCAAGCCAACCACAATAATGTCAGCCTGAGTGAAACGCGCCATCATGCCGAGTAAAACACTTTTTCCGACCCCTGAACCTGCAAATAGCCCCATGCGTTGGCCTCGCCCAACGGTCAGTAAGGCGTTAATGGCGCGTACGCCCACATCCAAAACACTATGGATAGGCGTGCGTTCTAATGGGTTAATAGGAGGCGTGATCAATGGCGCCCGTTGCTTGGCGTCCAATGGGCCTTTTCCATCGAGCGGTGTACCTTGCGCATCAAGAATACGTCCTAATAGTTCATCCCCTAATGGCAACAAACGACTGGTTTGTCCATCATCACCGTTAGTTTGTGCATAGACGCGCGCGCCCGGCGCAATCCCTTCTAGGTCAGCAAGTGGCATCAGTAGCATGCGTGGGCCATTAAAACCGACAACTTCACAAACCACTTCGTCATGGCGATCGTTAATGGCTCGTTCGACAAAGCAGGTGGCGCCTAATGGCATCTTGATCCCTTCTGCCTCCATGACTAACCCGGTTATTTTTGTCAGTCGTCCATAGCGACGTATCATTGGGATCCCTTTCATTCGGGATTCAAAGCCTTCAAGTGCAGCAATCCAGCGACTCATTCGTACGGTCATGAGAGTGTCTCCGGCGCGTAGAGGCGGCATAGCTCTTGCCAGCGCGTTGCCACTGTCATATCGATTTCGCCATCTTCAGCGACGACACGACAACCACCAAGATGCAGCTTCGGATCGCCAACTAAGCGCCAGCCATTCAAATTCAGCAGCGAGCCTAAATGTTGCTCGATCAATGCTGTGTGAGCTGGGTTAACGTGTAGTTCAGGTTGCCCAGAAAACAGCGGTTTTTGCTGTAACAAATGGCTGATCTCTTCCAGCAAGGCCGTGCCATCACAAATGGTGGATTGACCGAGCACTTGTTTTGCGGCAGTTAAAGCAATTTGTAAAAGCTTAGTGGTGATCACGGTATCGAAACTATCTAATGAATAATGAAATTCAGATAGCAGCTTTTGCCATGTATCAATAATTGGTTGCTCTTGAGCCAGTGCTTGCTGGCGGCCTTGCTCTGTACCTTCGCGTTGGCCTTGCTCAAAACCAGCTTGATAGCCTTCTTTTTTACCTAGCTCATAACCTTGTTGGAAACCTGTTCGTTGAGCTTCTTCTTTTAAGTTATCAAGAATATTAATTTGTTCGAGTACCTCTTGGGGTTCAAGACACGGTACTGCTGGTTTGGTTGGCTCAGGGAGTTCCTCCGGTGAAGAGACACCGGAGGCGTTGAGATCCCATTGATTCAGTTCGCGCAACTGCCAAGGTTGCCATGCTTCTGGATTAATCGGGGATTTAGACATAGACATCGTCTCCACCACCGATGGTGATCTCGCCTTTTTCTGCTAGGCGACGGACAACCATAAGAATAGCTTTCTGCTCGTTTTCCACTTGAGACATGCGTACTGGTGAACGGGATTCCAAATCATCGCGCACAATTTCAGCCGCACGAACAGCCATATTGTTGAGGAAGTGGTCGCGTAGAGCTTGATTGCAGCCTTTGAGCGCAATAACCAGAGAGTCGTTGGAGATCTCTTGTAGGATGCGTTGAATACTGCGATTGTCGACTTCGATAAGGTTTTCAAATAGGAACATTTCATCAATAATGCGTTGTGCCAATTCACCATCGTAATCGCGCATTGCGTTGATAACGCTTTCTTCTTGCTGATTTTTCATTAAGTTAATAATTTCAGCCGCTGTTCTTACGCCACCCATTTTGCTGCGTTTGAGATTTTGTCCATCAAGCAGATTATTGAGGACTTCCGTCAGTTCTGCTAAAGCAGCAGGTTGCACACCACCAAAGGTTGCGATACGCAACATAATGTCATTGCGTTGACGCTCTTCGAACAGCTCTAAAACATCGGCAGCAAGGTTACGCTTAAGGTGAACTAATATGGTTGCGATAATTTGTGGATGCTCATCACGAATAATATCGGCCACAGTTTGTGGCTCCATATAGTTAAGACTTTCAATACCTGATGTGCTCTCTTGCTTATCGAAAATATCTTCAAGTAGGCTAGCTGCGCGCTCTTCACCCAGCGCTTTAACCAGTACCGAACGGAGATAATCATTGGTATTGATATTTAATGCCGCAAATTGAATCGCCGATTCTTCAAACTCAGTGAGCACTTCTGCTAACTCATTGTTAGAGATTTGGCGCATGTTTGAAACAGCCATACTTAGTTGCTGCACTTCTTTTGGGTTCAAATGCTTAAAGACCTCAGCGGCCTGATCTTCGCCGAGAGTCATTAGCATCACGGCACTTTTTTCGGTTCCACTTAACATTATTGTGCTTTTCCTAACCACTGACGGATAACCATTGCCACGACTTGTGGATCTTTTTCAGCCATTTCACGAATACGCTGACTTTGGATCTCTGCACTCACACGTTGGCGAGTTAAGCGACGACGGGTTTGCTCGTCCATATCTTCATTAATTTCTTCATCAACCACGAGAGGGGTTTTAGGCTGAGCCGCCACAAACACTTCTGCCGCCGATTGGGCTTGTTGAGTTTGACGATATTTCACCCATTGTGGTTTGACGCCGAAACGCCACATCAACCAAGCAATGATGGCTATCAAGATGATTTTGCCGTAATCCAACACTTGAGCGATAAATTGAGGGTTTTCAAGCATGGATGGTTGTTCTTCAACGACAGTATCGTTGGTAAACAATGAGTTAGTGATACTCAGTGAATCGCCGCGTGTGCTGGAATAGCCCATCGCTTCACGGGTTAACGACTCAATTTGCTGCATCATTTCTGGTGATAATGGTTTCATCTGTTGTGTGCCATCTTCACCATCTTGCGGTAAATAGTTGATGATCACAGCTACGGATAGTCTGTCGATAACGCCAATTTGACGTTGGGTATGGCTAATTTTGCGATCGACTTCGTAGTTTGTGGTTTCATCACTTTGTGAAAGGCTAGAGCCATTATTAGAAGGGCTATTTTGTGCCGAATTTGCACCTTTATTATCGGTAGAAATAGGGGCACTTGGCGCACTTGGTGGCTGATTAGATAGCGCACCTGGCACACCACCTACACCACTGGTATTGTTTTGCGAGCTTTGGCTATTTTGGCGAGAGCGTACGGCTGCGCTATTTGGCGTTTGATTAGGCTTATACTCTTCGGAGGTTTGTTCAACCTTCGAAAAATCCATTTGTGCCGTGACTTGGGCATGCACATTAGCGCGCCCCACTAAAGGCGAAATGATGTCTTCAATGCGCTGTTTTAGATGGGATTCCATCTCTTTGGTCATTTTAATTTGCGCATTGTTGGCAGATTGTTGGCTATTATCATTATTTGTGAGCAAGCGACCCGTTTGATCAACGATGGTCACGTTAGCCGCCGTTAGGCCAGAGACACTGCTTGATACCATATGGACAATTGCCGTGATTTGTCCTTCGTCTAGCATGCGTCCGGGCAATAAGCCGACGGTCACCGAAGCGGTGGGGAGTTTCTGTTCACGGACAAATAATGTCGGTTTGGGGATAGCTAAATGCACTCGTGCATTTTGAACAGGACTGAGTGATTCAATCGTGCGCGATAATTCACCTTCTAATGCACGTTGATAGTTAACTTGCTCACTAAATTGGCTAATCCCAAACTGCTCTTTATCTAATAGTTCAAAGCCTGTATTGCCACCTTTAGGTAATCCTGATTGTGCCAATTTCAGACGAAGTTCATGAACTTTTTCGGCGGGTACTAAAATTGCACTGCCGTTATCCGCAATTTGATACGGTACGTTCATTTGGGTTAATTGGCTGACAATATCACCGCCATCTTTTGCGCTGAGATTGCTTAACAATACACGATAATCCGGACTGCGTAGCCAAAGAAGTAGGGCGACAACGACGGCAATCGCTGCGGCGCCAGCAATCATTAATGGGATTTTTGGGGATGCTTTGAAGCGTGCTGCAATAGATGCAAACCCTTTTGAAGCTTCTCCCGTCTCTTTCGATGCGGCACTCATAGATATTCCCTGCCTTGTAGAATCAACAGATGAAAACACTTTTGGCGAAACAATGTTATTCCCTCTTCGTAACGTCACTTTTTTACGCTGCTATTATTGATGACTCTGATAAATCTAATGACGGAATCAGCCTATCATTTTGGTGTTATTTATCGGCTTCAAGTTAAAAAGGCTGTGTTAGGGTATGCAGCTATATAAAACAGCGATGGTTGTTCGCACAGACATTGAAGAGAAGAAAATGACAATCCAAGCAATTGAAGGGGTGTTGTCGCAGCTACAGACAACGGCATTACAGGCCGCAAACCATCAAAAACCGGTGGTTGAACCCGTTGGATTTGCCGATCATCTGGTTTCAGCGGTTAATCAAATCAATACCGTGAGAAACCAATCGGCAAAACAGATAGAAGACTTTACATTAGGTAAAAGTAATGTCTCGTTAAATGATGTTATGGTGGATATGCAAAAAGCCAGCTTGAGCCTACAAATGGGGATCCAAGTGCGTAATAAGTTGGTTGCGGCGTACCAAGAGGTGATGTCGATTCCTGTTTAGCAGTCGCCCTCGCTCGTCACCTTTTTCACCTAACGATGTTGTCCACACTCGTTCGCCCTAGTGACATGCTTATGTATGCTCCTAGGGTTTCTTGCCTTTGCTATTTTGTCGGAACACTAATGTTATAGCGCTAGCTTGCCACTGTTTGCACCCTCGTGTGTTGGCGACGCTCGCTCGCCCTCGTTACATACTTGTGTATGCTCTAGAGTCTCTTTCTTTTATTACTTTGTTGGAGCACAAAAGTCATAGAGCTAGATATTGGGTCAATTATACCTTGCAAAAGAAGGCACAGAGGTATTGGCTCCGCGAGTGAAAAACTTAAATGAAACGCTACATTAATAAATTAAAGATAAGCTATGTCATCATATATTGGGTTGAGGGATTAATTTACGTGTTTTTTTAGACAACTACTCTGTTGATTAAATTGTTTTGAACATTTTGGGGGTGGATAAATAAATATTTTAACTGTTTCTTTTTACTTTCAATTGAAGCAGAAAGTTGAGAAGGCGCTCAGTAAATGGAAACAGTTCATTGTATATAGAAAACCCCAGCTAGGCTGGGGGGCCGTAAAGCTTTCAGTTTTGAATAAGATATAAAAACCCCTTTTGATTTGTTAAAACATCTTGCGGCCTGGCAACGGGAAGAGTCAAATAAGAAATCAAAAGGGGGGTTCCAATGGGAGACGAAAAGAGCTTAGCGCATACACGATGGAATTTGCACCCAAATATAGAAGACAAGTTTTTCACGGTGAAAAACGTAGAGCGGTAGGCAGTATTTTAAGAAAGTTATGTGAGTAGAAGAATGTCAGAGCCGTTGTGCGCCTGTTAGGGCGCGGTAGGTAACAAAGCCTTATCGGCGCATATTAAAAACCTCCGGCTACGCCGGAGGATATTTTTTACTTAAGCATAAATATCATCAAAAATGATGAGTTACCAACCAATGGCGATACCTGCACCAACAACCGCACTATCGGCATTATTCCATGCGATAGAGCTACGCAGATTCAGATCCTTTTTTAATTGGTATTGTGCTCCAGCAGCAATAGCATTGCCATTACGGTAATGACCCAAGCCAATGCCAGCACTAAAACGTGTATTTAACGAATAAGGGATATTAGACATAGCTGCCACAGAAGCGATACCTGAGTTGGCCTGTTTTTCCATTTTAGTGATTTTTTTATCTAGCTGGGTAAAACGTACTTTATTGAAGGCTTGTGTGTTATCGAAATTTTGCTGGAAATGGGCAAACCTATTTTGATTTTCAGCTTGGATTGTACTGTGTTGTGAATCGAGTAACTCAAGCTTATTGTCTAAATCACGGTGATGCTCAATCAATCGGTTATCAATATAATCATTGTTAATATTAATCGACTGTTGGATCTTTTCATCAATCTCCGTGATCGTCGGCGTCACTTTTTTATCTTGTTTGATGAGTTGTTGATACACTAACTCTTCTAGGGTAGGTATTTCGATATTTTTTGCTTGTTCTGCCCTGTAATGTTTGAATAATTCAGCGGCTTTTTGGAACTCAGCTAGTGACTCAGCGACATCGAAGGCAACCTCTGTTGCGCTCGGAAATAGGGGGGCCGCCTGTGCTGAATGTGAAAGTGCTAATACCGCCATTGAACTCGCCAATAACGTTTTTTTCATGTTGATATCCTTATTAATGAAATAAACGCCTCTAATTTTTGCTTTTATTACATTCAAAAAGAGGCATTAATTTATATTAGAGTTAATGGCCACTTTTGAATATTCTAATATTACTCTCAATGATATCGTAAAAAGTGATTTGGTATGAATTAAGCGCGGTTTTATACACTTTATAAATGATAAAATAAAAGCAATATGCCATGATATTTTAATTTTACTATTATCATAAATAACGGAGATTAAAATATTAGCATTTTGAATGTATTTTCTGAGATAACGATTTTTATTAATTTATATTATTAATTAATCATATGGTTAAAACCTTAGCATAGTTAGGGTTGCTAAGCTGCGATGGGGCGACGATAAACGATGTAGCAATAAAAATAAGCGGCTATTATTTTTAGTGTTTTTTTCTAGATAACATGTTATTTTTCTGTGAAATTATAGGGTGTTTTATTTTTAGGTTAACCTAGTTGATCTTGATGTGATTTTTTTAGCTAGTGGGTAATGCCATTTTTTGCATCTTATCGTCAATTTAAAAAGACGATAATGCGTAATAGTTTGAATAAAGAGTATGACAGATAGGATTTTTGAGATATGGCAGTAAGAGCTATTATTGAGATACCCGATGAGCGGTTACGCGTTAAATGTGACCCAGTCACCGACATTGCGGCAGCACAGCCATTAATTGATGATTTATTGGATACCATGTACAGCACCGATAATGGTATTGGCTTAGCAGCGACGCAAATTGGCGCAACATTATCGGTGATGGTGATTGATATTTCTGAAAACCGTGATCAGCCTATGGTATTTGTTAACCCTGAAATTATTGAAAGTGAAGGGGAAACGAGCTACCAAGAAGGTTGTTTATCCGTGCCTGAAATTTATGCTGATGTGGCACGTTTTAAGCGCGTAAAAGTTAAGGCGCTAGATAGAGACGGGAAGGCGTTTATCACCGATTCTGATGAATTTTTGGCGATTGTAATGCAGCATGAAATTGACCATTTGCATGGAAAGGTTTTTCTTGATCATTTATCGACCTTAAAACGCAATATGCTGTTGAAAAAACTAAAGAAACAGCAGCGTTTAAGACAGTAATCGATCCATAAGTGTCAGGTAGGCCGCCTGACACACATGGCTATTCAATGGGTTTTATTGTTATTGGCGTATCTGGCTCATTAAATTGGCCGTAGCTATTATTGAGTGCTCGTTTTTGGTCCAGTTGCTTCATTTCTTTACTTAAAAAATCTAAGTGCTGTTGTAAATGCGTTTTCGTGATCTGCTCGTTCTCAATAATTTGATGTAATAACCTAACCAACTCATCGGTGATGGGTTGGTGTGCTTCAAACTCATGAGTTAGCTGCGTTAAATTTTCGACGGCATAAACATATTCTGTTTCGTGGGCAACTAACTGTTCCCACTGTTGTGCTTCTGCGAGTGCGACTAAATTTTCACTTAATGCTAAGACATCACGATAGATTTCATATAAATCGGTAGGTTTTTTATTATTCACCTGGTTATCTTTCATCCACATTTGCCCCGATCTGTTGCCAAGCTGACGCGATATCGGAGAGTAATTGGTAAACTTCTTGGATATAAGCCACATTATTTTCAAGATTAGCATTTAATAGGCGCATGATCATATAGTCATAAAGACTTGCAAGATTATCGGCGATTTCACCTCCGGCCTCATGGTTGAGCGCCTGTTTTAGACCTGTGTCAATAATATCGATTGCTTTAGAAAGTTCTTTGCCTTTTGCAGCGATATTATTTTGTTGCATAAAAATTTCAGCACGTTTGAGGGCGCTTAACGCCCCTCGATAGAGAATGCTAATCAGTTGGTATGGGGTCGCATTGGCAATTTCACTTTCCAAATCGACTTGTTGGTAGGCTTGTTTTGCTTTTTGCTGATACATAATTATTAACCTAACAGTCTGCCTAATGAGTTACTGGTGCTATTGAGTGAATTCATCATTTTATCTAAATTTTGGAATTGGCGGCGGTATAAATCCATGGTGTTTTCAATCTGCTTATTAGTTTGTTCAATACGCTTATCAAGGCTTTTCTTTTTCTTTTGTACGCCATCAGTCGCGTTATGCAGTGTGCCTTCGCGGGCATCGAGGGTATCTTTTAAGAAATTAAAGTTCTCGGTTGCAAAGCCCGTCTCTTTACCATCCCCCATAAAGAAACTTTTGACGCTACCAGGATTCTCTTTTAACGCTTTTTCGAACTTTTTATCTTCTATCTCTAATGTGCCATCAACTTTTTGTGTGATCCCCATTTTATTTAATAAATTAATTTCACCACTATCTTGTGCTGAACGTATTTGAGTACGTAATTGGCTTTGAATTGTGCGTAATGTCGAATCACCGATGAGTGGGCCATTGGTTTTATCTGGGGCGGTTCCTTTCGTTGTTGGCGTATATTTGGTCAATTCTTTGGCTAAATTCTGGAATTCGTTATAGGCGTCTACCCACGCTTTAATTTTTGCTTTAGCGGGCTCAATATCTTCAGAAATGATCAAATGGTCAGGTTTTTTGTCTTCACTCTCTTTTTTCAATGTCAAAGTGAGCCCAGGAAAGAGATCTTTTGCTTCATTGCTTTGTGATTCAAGTTCAAAACCATCAATATTTAGCAAGGCATTTTGCGGGGGAACTTTTTGCTCCATGCCGATGTTTTCTTTATCTTTTAAAACGACATTTCCACCACTGTCTAGTTCAGACTCAACATTCAGTATTTTAGCGAGCTCGTCATCACCTTCAACTTTGATATTAATACGGTGTTCAGTACCTTCTTTTTTGGAGGTAACGACAAGATGATAACGATTACTTTTATCTTTGATCACCGCGGCGGTGACCGTTTTATCTGTTTTATTGATAGCATCAGCGATTTCAACCAAAGAGGTGTGTTCATTATCAAGTTTGATAATAATGGGATCTTCTTCAGCAGGCTGAGTGATAGTGATAGTTCGCTCTGCGTTACCGTTACCTAATAATTTTTTATTATCATTATGGCCTTTAGTCACAATAGTTTGTGCTTTCGCAAGTTGAGTGACTAGGACATCATGAACCCCAGCTACGGCCTTGCCATCTGTTTTAACGTCGAAGCTTTTATATTCACCGTTCACTTTGGTGGTGCTGATATCATTGTATTTTTTAAGATCTTCCGCCGCTTTTTTTAATTTTTCTAGAGATGACTGCATCTTACCAAAAGCGCTAATCTGTGCATCATAGCTGGCTTTTTGTGCCGTTAATGGCTCAAGGCGACGTTTTTCCATCGCTTCAAGTTGGTCCATTTGGTTATTTAAGTCTAAGTTTGCCCCGATACCGAGTGTCGATATACCAGCCATTGTTCTCTCCTAAAAAATTATTCTCATTTACAGGGTTATCGGCGAGAAGAACGGAAATCTTAGACTAAGTCGATAAATAATGATGGCAGGAGTTGACCCTACAAAACAGGGTATTTATCTCTATTGATAATCAATAATTTAAAATTTGCGGTTTATAAATTTATTTTGACAAAATAATTTACCGCTTGGAGCGGGGCGGTAGCTGGGTTTCTCGCTTTGAGATAAAAAATTTTTGTCGAAATCCCTAAAGCCCTTTTTTATGCCGCCGATAATGGTATTGCTGGCAACAAACTGTAAAGCCTAACAGATTGGCTAACTTTATTATTACGGAATAACAAGGACATATATTATGGCACAGGTTATCAACACTAACATCCTGTCTCTGACAACTCAGAACAACCTAAACCGTTCACAAAGCGTACTGGGTACTGCAATTGAGCGTCTATCTTCAGGTTCACGTATCAATAGCGCAAAAGACGACGCAGCAGGTCAAGCGATTGCTAACCGTTTCACTGCTAACATCAAAGGGTTGACCCAAGCTTCTCGTAATGCGAGCGACGGTATTTCAATGGCGCAAGTTGCTGAAGGCGCAGTTAACGAAATCAACGAAAACTTGCAACGTATCCGTGAACTGACTGTTCAAGCAGCTAACGGCAGTAACTCTGACAGCGATATCACTTCAATTCGTGATGAAGTACAACAACGTCTGGATGAAATCGACCGTATCTATCAACACACTGAATTTAACGGAACACAAATTCTAAATGGTGACACTGTTTCTTACCAAGTGGGTGCGAAAGATGGTCAAACTATCAGCATGGAAATGCAAAAAATGGATCTTGATACACTAGGTATCAAAGATTTCAAAGACAAAGTTGAGAAGGTTTCTGCGGCTGCAGCTGGTCCAAAAGAGCCAGCAGGTAAAGGCACTGCAATCACCGTAGATGCTGATAGCTATGCTGTTGGAACCGCTGGCGGCGCAAAAATTGGCACTGCTGAAATTTATGCAGATAAAACAGATCCTGCTAAATTCTATATCAAAGATACAACAGATAATAAATGGTACGCAGCGACTAAAGACACAACAACTACTCCAAGTAAAACTGAATATGTGAAAGGTGCTGAGATCACTGGTCTAGGTGGTGGTACTGCTGCAAAATCTGACGCATTAGATACTTTAGATACTGCACTGAAAAATGTGGATTCATACCGTTCTAAACTGGGTGCATTCCAAAACCGTATGCAATCTACTATCAATAACCTGAACAACTCAGTCAACAACTTGAGTGCGGCACGTAGCCGTATCCAAGACGCTGACTTTGCAACAGAAGTGTCTAACATGAGCCGTGGTCAAATCCTGCAACAAGCAGGTACTTCAGTTCTGGCACAAGCAAACCAAGTTCCACAAGGTGTTCTGAGCCTGTTACGTTAATTCGTCACGGATTAATATCAGTGATTGAAGGCCAGACGTTGTTCTGGCCTTTTTGTTTATCATTCAGGCATCACATTATATATTCACAGTGTAATTGTCTTCGCTAAATTTATTTAGGTTAGGATAAATAGCACTAATTTACCTCATTACTCTACGGATTGAATTATTGTGCAGCTAGCATAATGAATACCTTTATATAAGTTTTAAAGGGTGATTCCGGTTGTGAGTGATTTGTATACTGCCGAAGGTGTAATTAATAAAAATAGCCTATGGGAGCGTTATTATCCCTTAATACGACATGAGGCCCTAAAATTACAAGTGAGATTGCCTGCGAGCGTCGATATTGATGATCTTATTCAAGCTGGCGGTATCGGGTTATTGCATGCGTTAGAGCGCTTCGATGCTTCTCAAGGAGCATCATTTGCCACTTATGCAGTGCAGCGTATTCGCGGCTCCATGCTAGATGAATTGCGCAGTCGAGATTGGGCACCGCGTAGTGTGCGCCGACAAGCTCGTGAAATGGCTAAAGTCATTGGAGAATTAGAGCAATCATTGAGTCGCAGTGCGACGGAAAGTGAAATTGCCCAAGCACTCAATATTGACGTTACAGAATACCGTCAAGCCTTACTTGATACCAACAACAGTCAACTTTATTCCTATGATGAATGGCATGAAATTCATGGCGAAAGCTGTGAGCCTGCTATTGATGAAAGTGATGGAGGCAATCCATTAAGTTTACTGATGGAGTCTAATCTACGCGCACAAATCATTGAGGCAATTGAGCAGTTACCAGAGCGGGAGAAACTGGTACTTACCCTCTATTATCAAGAAGAATTGAACTTAAAAGAAATTGGTGCGGTTTTGGAGGTCGGAGAGTCGCGAGTCAGTCAGCTCCATAGCCAAGCCATAAAACGTTTACGCGGTCGCTTAAAATCATTAACGGAGTCGTAGGCTATTTACGATTAAAAGAGCAGACAGGGAAGTGGCTAGCTAAAGGATGAGAGTATCAATAATGTGACTGTAATTTATTGCGTATTATCGCTACGCTTCTATAAGTTGGCGCTCTTGACTTAAGATAGTGTAAAGAGCGCCAGAGGCGTTGGTTAAAGGCTCGCAGCGTCAGCAATTAATTGGCCTAAAGCTTGCCAATTTTCATTATCGATCAGCTCATTAGGCACCATCCACGAGCCACCACAAACTAATACAGATGGTAGTGCTTTATATTCTTTGATATTTTTGGGGTTGATCCCACCCGTTGGCATAAAGTTAACAGGATAAACCGCGCTCATTGCTTTTAGCATCGCTACGCCACCAGAAGCTTCTGCTGGGAAAAACTTCACTGTGGTTAAATTAAATTCTAATGCCTGCTCAACTAAGCTTGGGTTATTGAGCCCAGGGATAATAATGACATTTTTTTGTTGGCAATAAGCGACGATTTTAGGGTTAAAACCTGGACTTACGATAAAATCCACGCCAGCGTCAATGGCTTGATCAACCTGTTGCGTGGTCAATACCGTGCCCGCCCCAATAAGGATTTCGGGGTATGCTGCTCGCATATTTTTAATCGCTTGTACTGCGGCGGGAGTGCGAAAGGTGACCTCAGCACAAGGTAGACCATTTTCCATTAGCGCTTGTGCGAGAGGCGCGCCATGTTCCGCCTTGTTGATTGTGATCACTGGCACCACACTGATTTTTTTTAGTTTTTCGATTAATTGATTCATGTTTAGATCCCTTTGATATTGTTTAGCTCTATGATAGGCATCGCTTCACGCGGAATAATGGCGCCTCGGTGTTGGATCACGGTTCCTGCAAGTAAATGGCCTGTGCGAGCCGCTTCTTCAGGAGAGCCACCTAGAATTCGACAGGCAAGATAGCCTGCACTGAAAGAATCGCCAGCGGCGGTGGTATCAATGACGTGAGTCACTTTATTCGCAGCCACTTCGAATTGTTGATCGTGAATGATGATATAGCAGGGTTTTGCTCCGCGTTTAATAACGATCTCTTCAACACCCTGCTGCTGTGCACGTGCAATGGATTGGCTTTCTTGCTGATCACCATACAGCAGTTGCTCATCATCAAAAGTTAAAAATGCAATATCAGTCAGTGATAACATTTGTTGGTAGGCTTGCTGTGCCGCCTCGACAGAAGGCCATAATGCAGGGCGATAATTATTGTCAAAAATGACCTTAGCACCTGATTGGCGAGCCGTTGCTAACAGTGTAAACAGTAATTGGCGAGCGGGTTCAGGTAAAATGGCTAAGCTAATCCCACTTAGATAGATATATTGCTGTTGATTGAGTAATTGTTGAGTTCGCTCGGCGGTTTGCTCATTCAACCAAAATTTGGCCGCTGAGTTATCACGCCAATAAAAAAAACGGCGCTCGCCATCCTCTGATGTTTCAATTAAATACATACCGGGAAGGTGTTTTTCGGCGATCACGACATGGTCGGTATAGATCCCTTCGGCTTGCCAACTTTCTCGCATTTGTTGGCTAAAGGGGTCTTGACCAAGCCCCGTTAAATAGCGAGTGACAACACCTTGTTTGTGGGTTAAACGTGCAAGGTAGAGTGCACTATTTAGGGTGTCTCCGCCAAAAGTCTGCTTAAATAATTCCCCTGATTTTTGTAACTCAACCATACATTCGCCAATCACGGCAACTTGCAAAGCTGTAGCCATTTTTACCACCTATCGTTTTTATTTTTTATAACCGAATTGAGTCAAACCTCATTAGCTAACAGCATTAAAACCTATTTTTTAGACAAGTTCAAATAAAAATGAAACGCTGTTTTAAAAATATCAAATCACCGTTCTTGTTTTTCATGAAAGTGATCTTTATGCTGTTGAGTAAACATAAAGTCAGCACATCAAACCATCTGATATGGCTATCATATTGATTTGAATAAATAGGAAGGTGAATGGTGGATAAGGTCACGCAAACGGATGCCGTTTCGTCAGTAGTAAAAGTATTCAGTATTCTCAATGCATTAGGAGAACAAAAAGAGATTGGTGTGTCTGAGCTTTCACAACGACTGCTGATGTCAAAAGCGACTACCTATCGTTTCTTGCAAACCATGAAACAATTAGGTTATGTGGCACAGGAAGGGGAAGCGGATAAATATTCATTGACGCTTAAACTATTCGAGTTGGGGGCTAAATCTCTAGAGTATGTTGATTTAATTGAAATTGCTGATAAGGAGATGCGCCATATTGGACAGTTAACCCATGAAGCGCTGCACCTTGGTGCTTTTGATGATAATGCGATTATTTATATTCATAAAATTGATTCTAGCTACAACTTGCGCATGTACTCACGGGTTGGACGGCGTAATCCATTGTATTGTACCGCGATCGGTAAGGTGCTTTTAGCATGGCAGGATGAAGCAACAGTAACAGGTATTTTAGCGCAGATTGAATTCGTCAAAAAAACCGATACAACACTATTGAGTATTGAGGCGTTAATGGCTGAATTAGCGGTGGTGCGAGAGCAACATTATGCAGAGGATAGGGAAGAGCAAGAGTTAGGGTTACGTTGCATTGCCGTACCTATTTATGACCGCTTAGGGCATGTGATAGCAGGACTATCAATCTCCTTTCCTACAATTCGTTTTGATGAACAGCAGTTGGAATATTATATCCGTTTGCTAAAGGCTGCCGGACGTCAGATTTCAGAAAAAATGGGATACCACGCTTATCCGTCATAGTCAGGGTTTAAACCAGTTATTTTTCATTGAGCTTTATATGATTGACTATTTGATATTAAAGTTTAATTAAATCAATCGTTTGATGCTTGGTTAAACTATCACTTATTTGCGGATAAAAAGACCAATCACGCGAGTTTTTACTGATAAAACTCGCCATCTCATTTGTCATATTTATAATTTTGGCATTATCTTGTAATGAAAATATGATGATGCTTAAAAATTTATTGATATTTAGCCTATTTATTATGTCTCCCCAAGCCATAGCAACGGATTATACCTTCACAGAAAAAGCGCCTGCTGACCGTGTGTATGATGAAGATTATCAAGGTATTGATGCTATCAAGCAGCAGCAACGCTTCATGTTTGATCCAAACAAGAAAGTCGCTGAAGAGGAGCGCAGCTATGAAGATTTACTTGCTCAAAAACAACAAAATGATGCGTGGGATAGTTGGGGTAATGATGTCTGTCATCGCTCTTTCACCACGATGGGATGCACTAGTGAGCCAGCATGGTTGCATGATCCGCAACAATTGAAGCACATGATTGAACAAGCAGGAAAATAAGGTGAGGCAATGTATCGCCTCACCTTGGGCCGTTATTTCAGTGCGTTAGTGAAGCGTTCCGTGTATTCAAAATCTTTGGTTTGCTCGGGGTTACCTGAATAAGAGGCTGATGCGGACTCGCCGACGCCGACCCTATCGCGGGTTAAGCTCCACATTGAAATTAAGTTCACACCATTAGTTTTTGCAAAATTACTTAATGTATTGATATCGTTAAAATTAAACATAGACCTATCATCATTAAGGCCGATCATCGGTGTGACTTGTACTAAATCATACAGCTCAGCATCTGTCAGTGTAGGGTAGTAGGTTTTTAATTGGTTTTTTAGACTGGTTGCCACATCTACGGCGGCCTGCCCCATATTTTTATCCGTTCCTTGACCATAATCCATCGCCATACCATTCACTTTCATTTTTAAACCTGCGTTAACCGATTTTTGTACTAGCGCTAACCCTTTTTCGACAAGGCCATACGGCATAACAGGTAACGTTAGGCTCAAGGTGATATCAGGGTTATTTTTCACGATGGTTGATAGTGCGGTAAAGGTTTTATCGGCATCGTATAAATCATTTTCAAAATCAAAATCCAGTTGTGAGGCACCAAGTATATCAATGACTTCTTGGTAAGTTGCAATCAATTGGTCAACAGTCTGCCTTGCAGAGACATCATAGTTAGCTGCACCTCCGAATGACACAATCACTTTGATATTGGCTTCAATTAACGCATCACAAAATGGCTTAGCCCAAGCGATAGGCATACTCGAATATGCTCCCCATGCGGCATTATTATTAGGATCAGCGGTTAAAAAAGCCAAGTAAACACCATCAACGCTGTGACTAATTGCAGCTTGGCTATATTTAGGGTTTGGTTTGCCGTTAGGAGAAAGCGGGTCATTCCAAATCGCATCAACGGTCACATCCAAATAAGGGGCAAATAGTGTCTTGTTCATCATCATTTCTCCTTGAATAGGGGGAATTTTAGCCATCTGGCATCGCGCCATTAATGAACAAAATACGCCATATTTATTGGTCAAATGATGAACAGATTAATCACTTGTCATGAAATTTATTTCAAAAACACGTGTATTGTTGCAGCTTAAAAAGGGGCCTAATGGCCCCTTTGCAGTAAAACGATTAATTAGTTTCAGGAAAGGTTAATGTTGCCCCTGGCGCTTCTCTGCTTAAGTGAATGAAATTAAGATGTTTTTCATATTGATCTAAAATATCACTGATCACCTGTTCTTTGGTGTAATCCATTAAATCATTGCTTTGTGTTCCCTCCCAAAGGAAAGTTTCTAGGCGATAGTAATGGGATTTACCTGAACGTGCGCGGTAGGTAAAGGCGGGAACAGAGTAACGTTGCGGCCAAATTTGATAGATAAAGTTCTGTTCTTCCCCTAAATCAACCACGAGCTCTAGGTGATTTAAACGCTCATCTTCGGCAGGGGGCAGAATATTAAATTCCACATTAGCGCCGCGTAGTGATAGCTCTTTTGCCACTTCTTGCATGGCAGGCGTACACACTAGATCCAACATACGTTGAGTGTAAGTGGTACCGGGGAAGTTCATCACACGGCCCAACCGCTGTTTCCAATTTAACTTACCATTGCCATATAAAGGCGCTGGTGCATTGGTGGTGAGTGAACTGACGCGCCTGAAATCTTCGACTTTTAGCGATTTATACAGCCCCGCCATAATAAAAAAGATCACAAAACTAAAAGGTAACCCCATGATCACGGTCGTATTTTGTAGTGCGGCAACCCCATCGGTCATCAACATACCTAGGGTTAATAAACCAATCGCCACTGACCAGAAAATACGTAACCAGTTAGGCGCATCATTATTGATATCGCTTAGGTTTGAGGTGAAATTCCCGAGTACGAGTGACCCAGAATCCGCAGAGGTCACATAAAATAGTAGGCCAGTGATCGTTGCCACCGATGCGGTCAAACCAAACCCGGGATAGAGCTCTAGTAAGGAGTAAAAGCCTTTTTCAGGGGCGGCAAGCACCGTTTCTGCCAATTCTTTGTTGCCATGAATGATTTCGTATAAGGCGCTGTTACCAAAAATAGATAACCAAAGTAGGGTGAACACGAAAGGGATAATCAGCGTGCCAATGACAAACTGGCGAATTGTCCGTCCACGGGAAATTCGTGCGAGGAATAAGCCCACAAACGGCGACCATGCAACCCACCAAGCCCAGAAAAATAGCGTCCAGCTATTCATCCAATCTGTTGGTCTATCAAAAGCAAAGCTGTTAAGCGTCATTCCCATAAAGCGATTAATGTAATCACCAACGTTAAGCACTAACGCATTGAGTAAAAATTCCGTATCACCAACAAACAAAATGAATAAAATCAGCCCTAATGCGAGCAAAACATTCAGTTCGGATAAGATACGGATCCCTTTATTAACCCCAGATGTGGCGGAAATAACGGCCATAATGACCGAAAGTAAAATCAGGCCACCTTGTACGCCAAGCCCTTGGGGGAGATCAAACAGGACTTTTAAACCATAGTTAAGCTGTACCACACCGATACCTAATGTGGTCGCAATACCAAAAATTGTACCAATAACGGCGGCAACATCGACAGTATGGCCGATTGGCCCATAGATACGTTTACCAAAAATAGGGTAAAGGGCAGAGCGAATGGTTAAAGGCAAATTATATCGGTAACTAAAGTAACCGAGCGCAATCCCCATCAGCGCATACATAGACCAGCCCGTCAGGCCATAGTGGAAGAGAGTCCACACCATCGACTGACGAGCTGCTTCTAATGTTTCCCCTTCGCCAGTGGGTGGCAGCATATATTGCGTGACAGGCTCGGCAACAGAGAAAAACATTAGGTCGATACCGATCCCTGCCGCAAACAGCATGGCAGACCAACTTAATACGCTAAATTCAGGTTTTGATTGCTCCGGCCCTAATTTGATATTACCAAAGCGTGATGTCGCCACAAATATCACAAAGACAATATACAGCGTTGCGGCTAACAAGTAGTACCAACCAAACGTTTTTGATACCCATCCGAGTGTTGCGACGATCCATTGGTTGGCGGTTTCTGTCATGAGTATGGTGAAAAATGAAAATGCTAGTATTAGACCAGCAGAAGTGAAAAAAACCACAGAGTTTAATTTGTCTTTCTGCTGATTTTTTGGACTATTTTGAGTTGTCATCGGCAGTTTCCACAATTTTATTTATTCAAAAGTTAAAAGTTACATTCTTTGCTAATTAATTGAATTAATTGCAAAGAGTTGTTTTTTTACATCTATCTTTCTCCTGATTTTGTAAAACAATTGTGATAAAATATAGTTAATATTGATTGAATGTTCAATTAAAAAAAAGTTTAATAACAGGGTTCACTGTATTTTTTTGGGTCTAGAGGTTATGCCGAAAATAGGAATGCAATCGATACGTAAGCAGCAGTTAATTCAAGCCACACTTGAAGTGATTAATGAAGTGGGCATGCAAGAGGCCAGTATCGCGTTAATTGCTCGAAAGGCGGGTGTATCAACAGGGATCATCAGCCATTACTTCCGCGATAAAAATGGTCTGTTAGAAGCCACCATGCGTCATATTCAGTACCAACTTGGGATCGCCGTGGCAATGCGTTTAAGAATGCTGAGTCATGCCCAACCTAAACAGCGCATTCAAGCCATCGTTGAAGGTAACTTTGATTCTTCGCAAATCAGTGAGGCGGCGATGAAAACATGGTTAGCCTTTTGGGCAAGTAGCATGCATCAACCGAATTTAAATCGGTTGCAGCAAGTGAATGATAGGCGATTGTATTCCAACCTAACGTATGAGTTTGCTCGAGTACTCGATAAGTACGCCGCGCGTATGGCCGCAAAAGGGCTGGCGGCGTTAATTGATGGGTTATGGTTACGTAGTGCATTGAGTAATGAAGCTTTTCCATTACAGGATGCGTTGACCATCACGAATGAGTATATCGATATGCAGCTCAGTCGGTCGCGGGATAGCTAAACCAAAAGAAACGTTTTAATAGGAGGGAGATATTATGCACGAACCACAATTACATAAACTTTATATTCATGGTGGTTATGTAGATAGCTCACAACCGGAATGTGGGCAGTTTGATGCAATTAACCCAGCGAACGGTGAAGTGATCGCTCGTTTACAATCGGCGACACATGAAGACATCGATTGGGCGGTGGAAAGTGCCAAACAAGGGCAAAAGATATGGGCATCAATGACGGCAATAGAGCGTTCACGCATCTTACGTCGAGCAGTTGATATTTTACGTGAACGTAATGACGAGTTGGCTCAGTTAGAAACATTAGATACTGGCAAGCCACTTTCAGAAACGCGTTATGTGGATATTGTGACGGGGGCGGATGTTCTCGAATACTACGCCGGTTTGATCCCCGCTTTAGAAGGCGAACAGATCCCATTACGCGACAGTTCATTTGCCTATACGCGCCGTGAGCCGTTAGGTGTTGTCGCTGGTATCGGTGCTTGGAATTACCCTATCCAAATCGCACTTTGGAAATCTGCTCCTGCTTTAGCCGCAGGTAATGCCATGATCTTTAAGCCAAGTGAAGTGACCTCATTGACCGCACTCAAATTAGCGGAAATTTACACAGAAGCTGGGCTACCTGCCGGTGTGTTTAATGTGGTGACAGGAGGAGGCGCTGATGTGGGCCTATGGCTGACGGAGCATCCGGGCATTGCCAAAATTTCCTTCACAGGTGGCGTGCCTACAGGTAAAAAAGTGATGGCAAATGCCTCTGGGTCAACTCTAAAAGATGTCACGATGGAGTTAGGGGGGAAATCACCACTGATTATTTTTGATGATGCAGATCTGGATAAGGCTGCTGATATTGCCATGATGGCTAATTTTTACAGTTCGGGGCAAGTTTGTACTAATGGTACGCGGGTCTTTGTTCCAGAACATTTAAAAACGCAATTCGAAGAGAAGATCCAACAACGTGTTGCACGTATCAAAATAGGCTCGCCTATTGATGATGAAACCAATTTTGGCCCGCTAGTGAGTTTTGCTCATATGGAAAATGTGTTGCGTTATATCGAAATTGGTAAACAACAAGGGGCGAAACTGCTTTGTGGAGGTGAACGCCTCACAGAAGGTGAGTTTGCTCAAGGCGCGTATGTATTACCTACGGTATTTACCGACTGTTCTGATGATATGCAAATCACTCAAGAAGAGATTTTTGGCCCTGTGATGAGCATTCTCAGTTACCAATCTGAAGATGAGGTGATTGAACGCGCGAATAACTCGCTATATGGCTTGGCAGCGGGGATCGTGACTTGTGATTTATCCCGCGCGCATCGTGTCATTCATCAATTAGAAGCCGGAATTTGTTGGATTAATACATGGGGTGAATCACCCGCGCAAATGCCTGTCGGGGGCTATAAGCACTCAGGGGTTGGCCGTGAAAATGGCTTAGTCACACTACAAAATTATACTCAAATCAAATCAATACAAGTCGAACTTGGGGAGTTTGCATCCGTATTTTAATTTCTTATTTTTAATTTGACTGAAACAGAGGAGATAACAATGGTCTATGACTACATTATTATCGGTGCTGGTTCAGCCGGTAACGTTCTTGCTACCCGCCTGACAGAAGATTCTGATGTTACTGTGCTGCTCCTTGAAGCTGGAGGACCGGACTACAGGTTCGATTTTCGTACACAAATGCCAGCGGCATTAGCATATCCATTACAAGGTCGACGCTATAATTGGGCCTATGAAACTGATCCTGAACCTTACATGAACAACCGCCGTATGGAGTGTGGGCGCGGAAAAGGGCTTGGGGGGTCATCGCTGATCAATGGTATGTGTTATATCCGAGGTAACGCATTGGATTTTGACGGGTGGGCGCAAACTCCAGGTTTAGAAGACTGGAGTTACCTCAATTGTTTACCTTATTTTCGCAAAGCGGAAACGCGGGATATCGGTGCAAATGATTATCATGGTGGCGATGGTCCTGTCAGTGTGACTACGCCTAAAAATGGTAATAACGTCTTGTTTCATGCCATGGTTGAAGCGGGGGTTCAGGCTGGCTATCCAAGAACAGATGACCTAAATGGTTATCAACAAGAGGGCTTTGGTCCAATGGATAGAACGGTAACACCAAAAGGGCGTCGTGCGAGTACGGCTCGAGGTTATCTCGATCAGGCTAGAAAACGTAAAAATCTGACCATTATTACCCACGCCACTACAGATGTTATTGAATTTGAATCGAAAAAAGCGGTTGGCGTGAAATTCTACCAAGGGAGCAGTAAAACTGCCGTGCATGCCAAAGCCCGTAAAGAGGTGCTTTTGTGTGCTGGCGCCATTGCTTCACCTCAAATATTGCAGCGTTCAGGTGTAGGGCCAGAAGATGTGCTCAAAGAGTTTAATATCCCCGCGGTGCATGTGTTGCCTGGGGTAGGGCAAAATTTGCAAGATCACCTTGAGATGTATTTGCAATATGAGTGTAAGCAGCCCGTTTCGCTCTATCCAGCATTAAAATGGTATAACCAACCCGCTATCGGTGCGGAGTGGTTGTTTAAAGGAACGGGTATCGGTGCTAGTAACCAATTTGAGGCGGGCGGATTTATCAGGACAAGTGATAAGTTTGCATGGCCAAATATCCAGTTCCACTTTTTGCCTGTTGCAATTAATTACAACGGCAGTAATGCAGTAAATGTACATGGTTTCCAAGCTCACGTAGGCTCTATGCGTTCGCCGAGTCGAGGGCGTGTGAGGATAAAGTCAACGGATCCTTACCAACACCCGAGTATTTTGTTTAATTACATGTCGAGTGAGCAGGATTGGGAAGAGTTCCGTGCCGCCATTCGCATTACCCGCGAAATTATGGCTCAACCAGCATTAGATCCGTACCGAGGTGAGGAAATTAGCCCCGGTAAGCATGTCCAATCAGACGACGAGCTTGATGCTTTTGTCCGCGAGCGCGCTGAAACGGCATTCCATCCTTGTGGCTCTTGTAAGATGGGATACGATGAAATGGCGGTCGTTGATGGTGCAGGTCGTGTACATGGCCTTGAAAATCTAAGAGTGATTGACGCTTCAATCATGCCTTTGATTATTACAGGTAACTTGAATGCAACGACAATTATGATCGCCGAAAAGATGGCGGATAAAATCCGTGGGCGTGAACCCTTACCGGCAAGTCAGGCTGATTATTATGTTGCAGGGGATGCCCCTGTTCGCCAGCTATAGTTGCATTAATCTATCAATGGCCCCAGCCAGCGAAGGGGTCATTTTTTCGACTGACCAAAAAAAATCATCGAAAAAAGCCCTCAATAAAGAGGGCAAATAAAGCGAAAACGAGAACTTCTGTATAGCATTTATTTTTTACTTACCATAGCAGACCAGTTAGCGAATCTATCGGTAACGCCATGGAGAGTGGAATATTGAGAACAACCTCACTATTTAACACCATGATGACGCTTATTTGACTGATTTAACTAACCACGCCAAATATCCACTGTCGACCTGATCCAAATCGAGGCTAATCAATTCAGGAGTTTCGTATGGGTGGATTTCCTTGATAGCAGAAAACAATTCAGCTTGGTTTTTATTAGTAGATTTAATGAGTAACAGTACCTCTTTATCTTGTGCGATCTCGTTCTTCCATTGATAAATGGAGGTTATCTCAGGCAGCAATGAAACACAGGCCGCCAAGCGTCTATCTAATAACTGTTGAGCAATCTTGACCGCATTATTTTGGCTGTTTGTTGTACATAAAATAATGCAAGGTTGGTGCTCTTTATAACAATTTACATCATGCTTTATCATCTATATTTCCTTAGAATAGTTATCTAATTCAGAGTGTCCATGATTAAGATTAGATTAAATAACCACAATATGTATGAAGTTTAATCAAGTGATAATTGTAATGTAGTGGTAAATAGTTTCCTACTAGACTATCTAATAAGATATAAGGTTATTAAAACATCTAAGTACTCATTGATGAATAGCGTGTTATTTGTACATTTAACTCTAAATTTTTGAATTTGTTATTTAATGCTATTTAGCAAAATTAAGATTATTTGTATGAATAATTCGATTCAGCCTGCATTTTTACCTATTGTAATATAAATAAATCATTGGGTTTTGTATATTGTTGATGTTTCAACGTCTATTTTAAATTAAATAAACAATGTTTTTTGTATGGTTAATTATTTAAGGCAATAAACGTGCTTTTTATATGAATGTTATACATTGTCGTTGTCGTTTATAAAATAAAAGTTAATATTATGATGGTTCCTTGTTAAATACTATTAGTAAATTGTTGTAATTACTAATTACTCTTTGTTACTAAATTTAAATCGTTTTTTATATGTAAAAATAGCTATGTCAATGATAACGATCAATGTCTGCCAAAGATATTTAGTTAACATATTTGTAATGATAAAAAATATATTGCTAAGAATTTTTTATTTCCATCTTAAAAACATGTATGGATGCCCGATATGAATAAACTGACCCCATTAAAACCTATACCTACATTGATAGCAGTTGCAATCACACTTATTATTTGGTTCTTAATCCCTGTTCCCGAAGGTGTTAATCCCGATGCTTGGCATCTATTAGCACTCTTTGTTGGAACGATCGCCGCAATTATTGGTAAAGCCCTTCCTATTGGCGGTGTTTCCATTATTGCCATTGCTTTAGTGGCTGCAACGGGAGTGACTAATCCAAACTCCACAAAGGATGCGATAGCGGATGCGTTAAGTGGTTTCTCAAATGACCTGATTTGGTTAATCGGTATTTCTATTATGGTTTCAATGAGCCTAAATAAAACCGGATTAGGCGCGAGGATTGGCTATTATGTTATTTCCTTATTTGGTAAAAAAACATTAGGTATTGCTTATTCACTGGCGATTGCAGAAACAGTACTTGCGCCAGTGACCCCAAGTAATACTGCGCGTGGCGGGGGGATCATTCACCCTATTATGCGCTCCATTGCGGATAGTTTTGGCTCTAAGGCCGATGATGGTACTGCCGGTAAAATAGGGCGTTATCTCTCTTTGGTTAACTATAATATTAACCCGATTACTTCAGCGATGTTTATTACCGCGACGGCGCCAAACCCTTTAATTGTCAGTTTGATTGTCAGCGAAGCTGGAGGAGCAAATGAATTAACTTGGTCAATGTGGGCGCTAGCAGCATTTGCACCTGCTTTGGTGTCGTTAATTTTGATGCCGTTAGTTATCTATTTCATGTATAAACCTGAAATTACGTCAACCCCTGATGCGCCTAATTTTGCAAAACAGCGTTTACAACAATTGGGCCCAATTTCATTACCAGAAGTTATTACGCTTGGCGTGTTTGTGCTATTACTGGTGATGTGGGCAGGAGTACCCGAACACGTATTTGGACCTGCTTATAAGATTAACGCAACAACGGCCGCATTTATTGGACTGGGTATTTTATTAGCCACGGGCGTCATCAATTGGGATGATGTATTAAAAAACAAAGGGGCTTGGGATACCGTTGTTTGGTTTGCTGCTTTGGTGATGATGGCAAGTTTCTTAGGTAAGCTAGGTTTAATTAAATGGATGTCCATCTCAGTAGGGACTTCAATCGATAATATGGGATTGAGTTGGGTTTGGGGAGCATTAATCCTTGTGCTTATCTATGTCTATTCACACTACTTCTTTGCGAGTACAACCGCCCACATTACCGCGATGTTTGCTGCTTTCTTTGCGGCTGGTTTAGCGCTTGGCGCTCCACCGATGTTACTCGGCTTAACCTTAGCATTCTCCTCTTCTTTGATGATGTCTCTGACCCATTACGGCACAGGAACTGCCCCCATTATTTTCGGTTCAGGCTACGTAACACTCGGCGAATGGTGGAAAGCCGGATTTGTGATGAGTGTCGTCAACCTTATTATCTGGATTGGTTTAGGCAGTATTTGGTGGAAAGTCTTAGGTTTCTGGTAATTCATTACTCAAACAAAAACCGCAATGGCCGGAGAAGATCCCGGCCATTTTTTTGTTTAGTAGGATGTCAACAGTAATACAATAGCGGTAGAGATACACGCCGCTAACATCACTTTAGACCAACTGAGATTGAACGATGAGTTCATGGCATTTTTCCATAACAAGCTAATTTCAGCAGGATGAGCATATTTGCGTGTATTAATAGCGCTTTTTATCTGACTAATTTTCTCTGAATCGTTATATGGATGTTTATGTGTGATTGACATATCGACCTACCTTTTTGAGCTGATGCGTAATGTGCTCACTGCATCAAGCCATTGATTAATTATCTATTTGCATTATGTCACCCCAAAATTTCAGAAAAATTGACTAGTTTAATGGCATATTTCCCCATTTATTCGATGAGAAAACAGTCAATAGGAAGGAATAGTGATTGATAACTGTATTTTATTAATGTCATTGGCGTGTTAAGAGGAAATGAAGAGGTTTTCAAAGCCCTATTTAATCAAGGAGGCAAAATAGAGATTGGCATAAATAGTATAGACAGTATGATGATGACAATAATGTCGTGATTGATAGGTAAAATAAAATATGCAGTCGCAAAGGAAAGCCGAACTATTTTTAGTGCTGACCACTTTTATTGCCGCATGGGGATGGATTTTTTCTCGTGAAGCTGTACAAGGCATGCCAATATTTGCTTTTTTAGGTAGTCGTTTCTTATTGGCGGCGATCATTCTAGCCCCTTTTTGTTGGGGGAAACGCCATCATATTCGCTTGCAACAACTACCGAGTATTTTGATGACGGGGGGATGGATGGCCCTCAACCTCGTTTTATGGATTTATGCCGTTGCTACAACAGACTCGCTAGGTGAGGGCGCGTTTATCATGAGCCTAGCCATGCTGTTTGTGCCATTAGTGGGTTGGGTGCTTTTAAAAATACGGCCGACACGTTATTTTTGGCAAGCGTTACCTGTTGCAGTATTAGGCTTAGCGTGTTTAACCCTGTTTAAGGGGCAAGTTCAGTTTAAGAGTAGTCAACTTTGGTTTTTAGCTGCCGCAATCGTTCAAGCCATTTATTTCTGCTATACCAGCGTCTATGCGCGTAGTGTTCCTGTTTTACCTTTAACGGCTATTCAGTTGGCTTGTACGGGCGTGGTTGGTTTGACGTTATCTCTTTTATTAGAGGAGTGGCCAACCACGTTAGCGCCATCGATATTGATGTGGTTTATTGCCAGTGTGGTGATAGCAACTAGCTTACGTTTTATTTTGCAGTTGATTGGGCAAAAAAATACCACTGCCGCGAACGCTGCCATTATTATGATTTTAGAACCGGTGATGACCGTGTTTGTTGCTGCCATTTGGTATCATGAACGGATGCCAATGATCCAAATAATAGGTTGTATTCTTATTTTAAGTGCTCTCTTTTATTATCGATGGCGCTCTTTTCGTGCATTATCAAAATAAGACTTTTACTAAAAATAGTCCTTATAATAGAGATTTTTTAAATTAAAGCAGCTATTATTATTTACATGAGAAAGGTATGGGTAATTAATCTAAATATGACTCTCTTATTTAAATTTTTTAGATTAATAGTAATGCAAACTAAATTTATAATAGGCTAAAGATGAAAAAGATCGCATTAATTTTGGGTATGGCAGGCATTATGACATTATTAGCAGCATGCTCGGACGATAAAGCCGAAATCGCTGAATCTAAAAAAGTTTTTGTGAGTGATTGTGTGAAAGCGTCTGGGAGTCCAGCCGGTGAAACCGCAGATGCTATTAGCGCAATTTGTGCCTGTGCATATGACAAAACAATCGAAAAATACGGTTTGAAAGAATATAAACGTATTGAAGGTGAATTAGCGAAATCAGCAACAGCAGAAGCTGATTTTCAAAAATCAATGGTTGAATTTGTTAATCAGTGTACAAAAGCTGAGCGTTAATTAAGATATATCACAGCGGTAAGTGTCTTGTTACCGCTGTGACTATTATTATGCGCTAAATAACTTTTTATATTGATAAGGCGCACTGCGTAAATATTGTGGTGCAACACTGATATTTTGCCCTAGTTGTGCTGCCGCATGCCAAGGCCAACGAGGGTTAAAAAGTATCCCTCGACCGATTGATACAAAATCCGCTTGCCCAGTAGCGATTATCGCTTCGGCTTGATTAGGCTCAGTAATAAGGCCGACGGCAATCACCGGCATCATTGTATGCTCATGAATAGCTTGAGCGAGTGGCACTTGGTAATTGGGGCTAATAGGGATCTGCTGCTCAGACGATAACCCCCCTGACGAGACGTGTATATAATCACAGCCTAGTTCTTCGAGTTGTTCAGTAAGTTCAATGGATTCAGGAACCCCCCATCCACCACTAACCCAGTCGGTTGCAGAAATTCGAACGCCAACAGCAATATTGGGATTAACTGCATCTCTAACCGCACGAAATACATCGATTAATAGACGACTGCGGTTTTTAAAATTGCCCCCATATTCATCTTGGCGCTGGTTCGCGATTGGCGATAAAAATTGATGCAATAAATAACCGTGGGCTGCATGGATTTCAATAACATCAAATCCCGCATATTCTGCACGTTTAGCCGCATCGACAAATTGTTGTTGGATGTCGTGGATCTCTTGTTTGCTCAGTTCTCTTGGCGGGTGTGAATGACCAAAAGGCAAGTTTGACGCAGAGACCGTTTCCCAGCCATTTTGTTCTTGTTTAGAGAGGCTCTGACCACCCAGCCAAGGGAGATCTGTTGAGGCTTTTCTACCTGCATGAGCGATTTGAATACCTAAGCGTGCATCAGCAAATTGCCTGATATCTGCTAACATGTTTTTTAGGGCGGTTGCCTGTTCATCATTCCAGATACCGAGATCTTTATAGGTGATACGCCCAGCGGGGGTGACTGCGCTAGCTTCGACAATAACTAACGATGCCCCTGAAAGCGCGAGATTCATATAGTGTGAATGATGCCAAGCGGTTGGCATGCCGTCGATGGCGGAATATTGGCACATCGGTGGAACAATGATCCTGTTTTTTAGGGAAATTTGCCCCAAAGCTGCGGGGGAAAATAGGAAGCTCATCTGTCTTGTTCCTTAGTGATCATGATTAATTTATCCATGATACAAGTAAGTTCAGTATCATTTTGTGCTGTTCATGTGGTTTTTTACAGTTAAAGCTCAATTCTATTAGTCACAGAATAATGCAAGTAGATAAGTATAAATTTGAGAACTATGTGAAAAAGTATAATTTTCTGTCTGTTTCTCCTCATTGTGAAAATAAAACACTAAAAAAAAATAGAAAACATAAACTAGTTTGATAATTAAAAATAATTACCCTCTTATAATCGCCAGCTTAGCAATTAAGTAAATAAAAAACAATTAATATTGGTATTAATTTTAATTAATGGTTTTAATGGTGCTAATAGCGTTTTGCTCTAAATTTTTATCTTAAATGCTGATTTTTATAGCTAATTTTTAGGTTGTTATTCAGCAAAAAAATGATCTAGCTCTTGCGAAAATTAATTTTGATTTATATAAGGTCAGGGAGATAGATGTGTATTTACCGTATATTCAAAATGCATATCGCAACATTGAAAATATACAATGGAATAAATTAATACTCGTTTAAGTGTATTTAATTTTCACCTTAAAAATATAATTCTAATAAGGAACTCAATGTGTTAACAATTATCGGTATATTGATCATTCTTTCCATCGTCACCTTGCTTATGATGGGAAAAGTTAGCCCTATCATTGCAATGTCTTGTATTCCTTTTATTGGCGCCCTGATTGCAGGGTATTCAATCCCTGAAATTTCAGCTTTTTTTGAAAGCGGTATTAATAAAGTCTCTAAAGTGGCGGCGATGTTCCTGTTCGCTATTTTATTCTTTAGTTTGATGAAAGATTTGCATATTTTTGATCCTCTTATCCGTTTGATGGTCAAAATGACGCGAGGCAATGTGATCATTGTGTGTGTGATGACCACACTAATTGCGGGTGTCGTGCATTTAGATGGCTCTGGTGCCGCGACATTCCTGATTATTATTCCAGCACTGCTGCCTTTATATCGCCAGCTCGGCATGAGCCCTTATTTAATGTTGTTATTGATGTGCGCCAGTATGGGGATTATGAACATGGTGCCATGGGGTGGCCCATTAGGCCGTGCTTCTGCGGTGACAGGCATTGATGCCGCAACGTTATGGCAAAGCTTGATCCCTGTGCAGATCATCGGTATGGCTGGTGCTGTGGTATTCGCAGTAATTATGGGTTTACGTGAGAAACGCCGTATTGCCGCTGCTGCACTTAAAGGCACAAGTCCGTATCTGATGGACTCTTTATTGCCTGCTAATGAGCAAATAGCGGATGTGAATGAACAAATAAACAAGCCACAAAAGCCATGGATTAACGGTGGGTTAATTGTCGCTTCTATTATTTGTCTGGCATTTGGACTGTTATCGGCGCCTTATGTGTTTATGATTGCGTTATCAATCGCCTTGCTGGTTAATTTTCCTAATCCGAAAGATCAAATGAAGGTTCTCTCTGAACATGCCCCACAAGCGTTAGGCATGGTCGCGATTATTCTTGCTGCGGGTGCTTTCCTCGGTATTTTGTCGGATGGGGGAATGCTAAAATCGATCGCTGAAGATTTAACGGCAATATTACCAACAGAATGGGTCTCTAAAATCCATATCTTTGTTGGCATCCTCGGCGTACCGATGGATATTTTCACCAGTACCGATGCGTATTACTTTGCTCTGCTACCTATTATTCAGCAAATCGCTGAAACGGCTGGTGTAGACCCCTCTTCGGTCGTATATGCAATGGCAATTGGTAATAACGCCGGAACATTTGTTAGCCCATTCTCACCAGCTGCATGGTTGGCAATGGGGCTTGCTGGAATTGATATGGGGCGCCATCTGCGCTATTCATTCGGTTGGATTTGGCTGTTTAGCTTCTTCACCTTAGCGGTAGGTGCTGTACTCGGCTTATATTAAGCCACAGGTTAGCCCTTTAATGCATCGGTGTGCCCCTTAAGATAAGGGGCACATTGTCATTTTTAACGTTTAAAATTGAGGGAAAGGAGCTGAACAGCGCGACACAGTAAAAGTGAAAGTGGGCTGATACGCGATGAAAGCCACTCCATTACCGTCATAGATTCAGATTAAATTGATAGCCTTTTACTTGACAGTTAGGCTAGAATCGGCCTGTTTTTAAATGAATTTGTTACTTTTGAATAAGTAACACCCCATAACGAGGCCGTTCCGCGGAAGAGATATGTAATACCAACTCTTGATTTCTCACACAACACAGAGGCAAATCTTGCTAAAGGATTTGTTGTTTTTCCTATTTCTGTAGAGAAAGCATGATGAATATGCAATCAAGAAAGTATGGTAGAACGTATCACTATCCGTTCTCACCTGGCACCACCAGTGATGATCGTATCAATAGCGATTGGTGGTCGCACATTCAGAATATTGAACAACTGGTACATACCGAAAAACTCGATGGTGAAAATAATTGCTTAAGCCAATATGGGGTTTTTGCTCGCTCGCATGCTGCGCCAACACAGTCAGCATGGAGCCAACAGATCCGCCAGCGCTGGCAGTTAATTAAAAACGATTTAGGGGATATCGAACTGTTTGGCGAAAACCTCTATGCGATACACTCTATTGAATATCAACATATTGAAGATTACTTCTATGTTTTTGCCGCGCGACAAGGTGACTATTGGCTTAGCTGGGAAGAGGTGAAGTTTTATGCCGCTCTATTTGATTTTCCAACAGTGCCGGAGCTAACCCTCAAGATTGATAGGCAACTTGGGCCACAGGCTTATGCGGCTCAGCTTAGTGAGGCCGCTTCACAAGATAGCCTTTTTGGGGCTTGTGATACGTTTACTCAGCAACCTTGTAGTATGGAAGGCATTGTGACTCGCGATAGCCGCCGTTTTTTGGTCGCTGATTTTATGCAGCATGTCTTTAAATATGTGCGAAAAAACCATGTTAAAACCGATATTCATTGGAAAAGACATTGGCAGCGAGCGAAGTTAGCGTTCGAACGCCAAAAGGGGGAAGTATGAGTTGGCAATTGACTGAACAACGCGCATGGTCACAGCTAGAGGCGCAATTTGATTTTGTGCGTGATATGCGAGGCGTACCGCAAGATGCGCTGCATCATGCCGAAGGTGATGTGGCAACACATACACAAATGGTTTTAGCAGCACTCGAAGCATTACCTGAATACCAACAACTCCCTGTTTTACAGCAAAATATCGTTTGGGCAGCAGCACTGCTGCATGATGTTGAAAAGCGTACGACAACACGAGAAGATGAAAACGGGCGTATTATCTCCCCTGGTCATGCGAAAAAAGGTGAATTATCTGCTCGACGCATTCTTTATCGAGAGGTTGAAACCCCGTTTGCGATACGTGAACAAATCGCCGCTTTAGTTCGCTATCATGGCTTACCTTTATGGTTGATGGAAAAAGTCGACCCTGAGCGGGCGCTATTTGCTGCTTCTTTACGTGTTGATATGTCACTGCTGTGTTTATTAGCAAAGGCGGACGTATTGGGGCGCATATGCCAAGATCAGTCGGAACTCTTGTCTCGCATTGAAATATTTGAGCTATTTTGTCGCGAACAGGGGTGTTGGACGCAACCAAAAGCTTTTGCTTCGGCGGTTGGGCGTTTCCATTATTTTCATCACCAGCGTGGCACTACGGATTACGAGCCTTTTGAGGAGCAAGGAAGTGAAGTGGTTATGCTGTGTGGCTTGCCGGGAATGGGAAAAGATCACTTTATTGCTCAGCATTATCCGCAATGGGAAGTGGTCTGCCTTGATGAAATTCGTCGCGCGCATAAAATCGATCCTGCCGATAAAAATGCGCAAGGTTGGGTCGCTCAACAAGCGAAGGAGCAGGCGAAAGTCTTGTTACGTGCAAAAAAGGACTTTATTTGGAATGCAACTTCACTGAGTGCGTCATTAAGAGCCAGTATGATCGGTTTGTTTGCCCGCTATCAGGCGAAAATCCACCTTATTTATTTGGAAGTTCCCTACAAGCAGTGGCAACAACAAAATCGTCAACGTGACTACGCCGTGCCAGAAAAGGTAATGGAGCGTATGGCAAGTAAATTAGAATTGCCAACACCTGATGAGGCTCATCAAGTTTCTTATGTGATCCAAGGGGAATTTCAGTCACACTAGTTAGAGAAAGGTGACGCCTATAATAGATAGGCGTCATGTGTCAGAGAGATAACCGATTAAGGAACATACACATCCCCGGAAAATAGCTTTCGCGCCGTTCGAATAATGGAAGCTTGTAACCCTTCTGGGAAGTCGCCTTGCTGATTGAGCGAAACATCAAAATGACCACTGAGGTGTTCAATCGAGATATGTTGCATATCGACATTTTTTGTTAAATAACGCTTGATGACGCTATTTTCTAAGATGGTGCCTGTCGCTATTGCAATAGCGCCTGTAACAGCTAATGCACCGTGACACTTATGAGGCATAAAATAGCGAACGTTAACCGTTCCACCATGAATTGCAGGGGAAACCAGAACAGGCTTGGGGATCACTTTTTGGCTGACATCACCTAATCCCATCGCAAGGCCAGCTTGGCGGCGAATGCTCTCTAGGCGCTGCATAAACGCCTTATCCGCTTCAAGTTGAGCCGCGCTCTCATAACCCGTTTTGTTTAATTGAGGGGCGTCAATGAGCACAACTGGCATCGCCATATCGATACAACTGACTTCGACGCCATCGAAAGTATCAATGGCATGGCCCGTGGGGAGTAGTTTTCCAGTTTTTGTACCACACGCATTTAAAAATGTGAGGGCGATAGGGGCAGCATGACCAGGAACGCTTGCAATGGTGGTATCACCTTCATAAACAATATGACCATTTGGTGTTTGTACTGTGGCGTTGACGAAGGTATTCGTATTGATATTACGAATTCGGATTGTTGTTTCATCACCTGTTATAGGCATTAACCCTTTTTCGATGGCGTAAGCGCCAACGGCACAGAGAATATTGCCACAATTAGGCGCGGTATCAACAATACGTTCCGTCACTGAAACTTGAGCAAATAAATAATCAATGTCGGCATCAGGGTGGGGGGAGCGGCTAATGATTGCCACTTTACTGGTTTGAGGGCTACCACCACCAATACCATCAATTTGCAGTGCGTGGCCCGATCCCATAATAGCTAATATGAGTTCATCGCGCTCTTGGATATTCTTTGGTAGGTCATCTGCTAATAAAAATACGCCTTTAGATGTGCCGCCACGCATCAACATACAAGGTATTTTTTTCATGTATTTTCCTATTTAGAGTATTGCTCATTTATTATTTATGCTGTTGATGGCATGAAATAAAAACAATCGCTGCCGGTAGCACAGCAAAATAATAGGAAGAGGACATTTAATATTTAAATGGGATCTCATAAGCTCAGATCCCATTGTTAATTTAATTTGTATTCAGATTATTATTTTCTAAATTAAACCGGAGCTGATTAATATTTCCCACCAGCCTAAACCAATTGTCATATGTACCAGTAAACTTAAGAATGCAACGATACCACCTATAATCCACCAAGAACGAATATCGTTGTAGCCAGCACCGAAGACGATTGGTGCTGCCGCGCCTCCGTAGTGGGTTAAGCTGCCACCGTAAGCATTCGAGAAGAGTAGACCGAGGGCTAGCAGCATTGGTGGTGCACCCGCAACCATACCGACAGTTGCAAACACAGGCACCATTGCAGCGACATAAGCACCGCCAGACGCGAAGAGGTAACGTATCGCAACACTGATAAACATAATCACAAAGAAGGCGAGCATGGTTTGATCACCGAATGAGAGGTGTTGACCCATAACATTGGCTAACCATTCGAAAAAGCCAGCTTTTGTCAGTACACCAGACATCCCGATGATACCGCCGTACCAAATCAAGGTATTCCAGCCACCTTTATTTTTTAGCACATCATCCCAAGTCACAACGCCCAGAATTAATGTCAAAGCCATAACACAAATCGCAACAGTGGAAGCACTGACACCAATTTTATCGGCAAAGATCCAACCCGCTAAAGCTAATAGGAACACAATACTCAACAGCTTTTCTCTTACCGTCATGGGGCCAAGCTCTTCTAAACCTTTTGCGGCGATCTCTTTGTTGTTGACCTTTTTTAACTCAGGTGGATAAAGCTTATAGATAATGAATGGCGTTAAAATGAGCATGATAAGACCCGGAACTGCGGCTGCAAGCGCCCAGCCTCCCCAACTCAAACTAATGCCCATAATATCGCTCATCATCGCCAGTGCTAACGCATTCGGAGCCATAGCTGTTAGGAACATATAGCTGGTGGTTTTTGTCACCATATAAACGTTCACTAAAAGGTAGTGACCTGCTTTTCGAGGGCTTTTTTCGGGATCTGAACCCAGAGCCACAGCCACACTGTTAATGATAGGGAAAACAATCCCACCAGCACGCGCGGTATTGGAGGGGGTTGCAGGCGCGATAATTAAGTCAAGGATGGCAGTCACATAGCCAAGACCTAATGTCGTACTACCTAATTTACCAATTAAAACATAGGAAAGTCGTTTACCTAACCCAGTGATCACGAAAGCAGCACTGAGTGTAAACGCTGCAAAGACTAACCATGTTGTACCCGAAGCATAACCACTTAAGACCTCGCTCACTTTGACATCTTTAGTGCCAGTCACACCGATGATCGTCGCACTTGCAGCAATGGTGGCTAACAATATTACAGGTTCAGAATAAGGTTTTAGTACCAGCCCGACGATAGCGGCTAAGTAGAGACCAAATAGTAACCAAGCAATATGGGGTAGCCCCTCCGGCGTGGGAATAAGCGATATGATTATGGGAATCGCTATTAGAATAAATAGCTTCCATATTTTATCTTTTTGCATAGGCCAGTTTCCTTAATATTAATACTAAACTTAATTAATATTAAATTTTATGAACTTTAATATTATGAATTTGTTTAATGACAAATTTGGCATGCAGAGATTCGTTGAAGAGTGTCAATCTCTTCTTCAATACCAAATAAGTTATAAATTCGTTAAACTAATAATCAATATTTAATTAACATATCTTTATTAAAATGATTTTTAATTTTCCTATGTTGATTTAAATTTATTTTTTATTAATGAGTAAAATGGATCCTGTCTTTTGAATAAGGTAACCGAGATAAAAACCACGTTAAAATAAGTAAATCAGCACTTCCTCCAGGACTTAAATTTTTTGCGATACATTGATTATCGAATGATTTAATTTTTTCTAAATCAGCAGAGGTTGTTAATCCACCTTGGTCGAGTAAAGTTTGCGCTTGTGTTTTTAACCATGCTAACCCTTCCAATCCACCACGATTGGCAACATTGGTATCATCATTGTTCGCCATTAATAGGATTAACGTTTCAAGTAATGCGAGTTCTTGTGGTTTACCTTCAACAAGTTGTTTTAAATAGTAGGGGAGCGATAAATTGACGACTAATTGATAACCACTTTCAGCTTCACCGCGCGCGCCTGTCAAACCGAAAGATTGATATAACCGCTGGCCTGCTGTAGGACGGCTCGTTTTATGTTTTAGTTCCGCGGTAATGCCTCGGCACATTTGTGATACCCCATTACTGATACTCATGGCTGAAACGGGTTCATGCAGTGCTAATTGGCGACCAATAACGGTTAGTAGTAATCCAAGAGAAAATATTGATCCTTTATGGGTATTAACCCCTTTGGTGGATTGGAACATCGACTTTTCACAAGCTATACCAATAGGGCGAATAAGCGTCAAAACTTGCTCGATGGGGTACTGCTTATATTTGGCGCCTGCCAGTAAAAAGTCAGGAAAATGTTGTGCAATAGCATGAGCACTAAGATGAAAATCGGTCAGCGCCATGTCTTTATGAGCGCCAGTATTGAATTTATCAACTAACCCTGGTTTGGGGGTTAAATTGACTTCTGCCATCATGGCTTGCCAGCCGAGTTGGCTGTAGTAGTGCACGATCTCTTGTGTGAGTTGCTCTGTTTGCTCAATCGTGATTGGACGCATTGGCTAGCACCTCTATCTGATGAATAATTTCACTTAATGAATGAGCACGCTCTCGCGCACAGATCTTAGCTTCTTTTTCGCAGATTAAGCAGCGTCTAGGAGGAAGTTGCAGCTCAGAGCGCGAATATTGCCGTCCTTGTGCATCAAAGACATCAAAATCCCACAGGCGACCGACCGCTGATAACTCTTCTGCTTCAATTAAGGCAGTTTTAACCTCAATGGCATCGGCATCGACTGCCACGAAACATTCAGGGCCTGTTGGTAAAGCGAAAGATTGTTGTGCTAAAAGTACCCACTGCCTGCATTGAGCCACCTGTTTAAGCGCATTTAATCCCTGATTAAAGATTTGCCTGACAAGATGATTATCTTTAACAGGTCCAGGAAAAACGACAGTAAATGAAATCAGGGTTACCTGATGGAGACCAATCCATTGTTGTTGCCGAGCCTGACGAACATCACGGCTTGCCAACAATTCAGATAAAGAAATTTCAGGTTGCTCTATCGTATCAGGCAGTGGGTAAAACATGGTGTTACTCCTTAACCTGATGCACGACATCAATTACAGAGCCATCGCGATAACGAACTACTGCCACGACTTTGTCTGTAAATTCAATCGGATTAGGTTTACCCGTTAACAGTTCAGCTCGTTCGCGTAACCAATCAATGGAGACCGTTTTTATGCCCTGACTTTCCAATTGCTGTTTTAGCTCAGGACGGGCAGGGTTGACGGCAATACCATGGTCAGTGACGAGAATATCGACGCTAGAGCCGGGGGTAACACAAGTGATCACTTCATCGACTAAAGTTGGAATGCGACCACGTACTAAAGGTGCAACAATGATTGACAGTTTTGATGCAACCGCGGTATCACTGTGACCGCCAGATGCACCGCGGATCACGCCATCTGAGCCAGTTAACACGTTGACATTAAAGCGTGTATCAATTTCGAGGGCGCTGAGTACAACAACGTCAAGCATATCAACAGAGGCCCCTTTCGAGTCAAAGCAAGCGTATTGATTGGCGCTGATTTCGATGTGATTCGGGTTGCGGGCGAGTGACATTGCCGCAGCACGGTCAAAACTCTGCACATCAATTAACTTGCGAATAAAGCCTTTTTCATGCAGATCAACAATCGTGGATGTGATACCCCCTAATGCAAAACCTGCACAGATGTTATGGCGACGCATTTTGTCTTCAAGGAAACGAGTGACGGCAAGTGAAGCACCGCCAGTCCCCGTTTGTAGTGAAAAACCTTCTTTAAAGTAGCCTGATTTTTCGATGACGTCTGCGGCTGTTCGCGCAATCAGTAATTCACGCGGATTAGAGGTCATACGAGTTGCATCGGCACCGATTTTGTCGGCATCCCCCACACGCGCTACTTTGACGATATAATCGACTTCATCTTGTTTGATGCTAGCAGGGTTATGTGGATAAGGGAGTAACTCTTCGGTTAGCATCACGACTTTATTTGCCGTTTCGGCATCAATTTTTGCATAACCTAATGAACCGCAACAAGCTTCACCGGTATAGCCATTGGCATTACCGTATTCATCACAAGATGGAACACCAATAAAAGCCACATCGATATTCAGTTCGCCGCTATGGATCAGGTTAGCTCGCCCACCATGCGAGTGAATTTGTACTGGTTCAGCTAATTCACCACGGGAAATGGCTTCTGCTAATGGCCCACGAATACCAGATGTGTAAATTTTGCGGATAACACCATGGCGAATATGTTCTACTAATGGGGAATGGCAAGCACTCAACGAGCTAGAAGCCAGAGTGAGATTACGGAATCCCATCTCTGCAATCACTTGCATGACAAGGTTGATGGTCAAATCACCGCCACGAAAAGCATGGTGGAATGAAATGGTCATGCCATCTTTTAAACCTGAACGGCGGATGGCGACTTGCAAATCATCACACAGTTTGCGATTGCGGGGTTTTTGAACTTGTTGTTGTACTTTGCCAATATCTTTAAATTGACGAGGGGCATCGTCAGTTATATGGTCAAAATAGGCTGATACGCGTGCCTGGCGCTGTGTTATCGTTGTCATTTTCAATGCCTCACTCTTCTCGAATACCTGATAATGCCGCTCGTGAAAGCACTAAGCGTGCTCGGTCAATGACAGGGCCATCAACCATTTTTCCGTTCAGTGAAACCACACCACGGCCTTCTTGTTCCGCGGCATTGGCGGCATCAACAACGCGTTGGGCGTGATCCACTTCTTTTTGTGTCGGCGCATAAAGGTTATGAAGGAGTTCGATTTGACGAGGATTAATTAAGGATTTGCCATCAAAACCAAGTTGCTTAATGTGTGCGGCTTCTTTTAAGAAACCTTCTTCATTATTGGCGTCAGAGTACACGGTATCAAATGCTTGAATACCGGCTGAGCGTGCAGCTTGTAAAATGGCGCACCGAGCATAGAGGAGTTCAATACCGTCTGGAGACCGCTCGGTACGCAAATTGCGGACATAGTCCTCGGCACCTAATGCGATGCCAATAAGTCGGGGTGATGAGTGAGCAATGTTGACTGCCTGTGTGATCCCCATCGGTGATTCAATAGCAGCAAGTAAACCGGTGCTACCAGGTTCGCGACCACAGCTTTTCTCAATACGTAAAATTTCATTTTCGATATCAATAACATCTTGTGCTGTATCTGTTTTGGGTAAACGCACAATATCAGCACCACCGCGAACAACGGCTTCTAAGTCTGCGACGCCGAAAGCGGAATCCAGTGCATTGACACGAACAATGGTTTCAACATCCTGATATAAAGGGTGTTGTAGCGCATGATAGACCAAACGACGAGCCGTATCTTTTTCGCGCAAGGCGACGGAGTCTTCAAGGTCGAACATCAACGCATCGGCTTTGTAAATAAATGAGTTACTCAGCATTGCGGCATTAGAGCCGGGGACAAACAGCATGCTTCTACGCGTCCGAGTTTTTCTTTCCGGTGTCATTATTTGTCCTCCCAAGGCAATGCAGTGATATCACATGCTCTTGCAAGCAAGGCTTCTAGGCGCGCTCTAAGAACACATTCAAGGGCACCCTTATCATCAATAATGATTTGAGCGCCTTCAATTTCATGTTGTTCAATCAATTCAAGGACAATTTTTTCAATCGCATCACCAAACTGTTTCTCAACACTACTGCTGATTTGTATTGAAACTTCCTGCGTGTCTTCTAAGGGTTCTATTCGTACCATGACATCGCTTGATTCAAGCGTGCCTGCAACCGCTGCGTGGAGTATTTTCATAGTTCACCTGTGACTAATTCAGAATTTTCGATACGGTGAGGGGCCGATGTTGAACGGGAAGCTAACATATCCTCTAAATAGCGATAGGTTGCCTCGGGAACAATCGGCTTGATCGCCGCAAGATCTTTTTTAGCAAGCAGTCTACGAACTTGTGAGGCGGATACCGCCGTGCCGTCATAGACCATTCGCGGAAATTCAACCAGCTCAATAGGTGGATAACTAAGCGTGCGAGTTTCGAGCCAATAGCGCATGTCTTCGTTATATTGATTAGTGACTTTGCAAAAAGGCTCAGTGCCCACAAAACGGTGTGTGATCCCCAGTGCTGGTGCAATATATTGACGGAAAATTTTGATATCGATTTCGGTATAACAATTATCAACAACGGCTTTGTCCTTGATGAAATAGCAGGGAAAAGTCGCTCTTGAGATGATGTATTCAGAGCCTTTGTGGATAGTGAGATTTTCAATTCCTTTGGTGCCAGCTTCAATCAGTGCTAAGCGAACGCTATAAGGGAACCGTGAGGTATCTTCTTTGACGACAAATAAATGTAGCCAATCACAAGACTGAGCGGCTTTTTCGATTAAATAGCGGTGACCCAGAGTGAATGGATTGGCATTCATCACGATAGCACCTATTTTTTTGCCTTCTTTACGGTAGTTTTTTAAGTTTTTAATATAGCGTTTTAAGTAACAACAACTATTTTCCATTAATACCATGATATTTGGCACAGTAGCCAAAGTATGGAATCCACATTGTTGAAATAAACTTTCGTTTTGAGTTTTAGTATAAATGAAGAGATGGGTTGTATTATTTTCGTAGGCAAGGTTAACTAATTCAGTGGCTAATTTTAATGCAAGACCTTCACCACGAACATGATCACTGATAGCCACACATTTAATAACATTTTTAGCGAGGCCACCACATGCAATTAATTTATCATTGCGCGTAATTGTAATAAAAACGTCAATGCTTGAATCAATATCGAGGTCGTTCTCTTTTAAAAACTGAGCAATTTCAGCTAGTTTCCTGTTCTCATGACGTTTTACTTGGTGAAACGTTATGTTTTCGAACATATTAGTATCCTGCATCTCATATAGAGATGTTTTTAAGTTGTTACTAATGTTAAAGTTAATTAAATAAAACTCTTAATATTAATTTAATAAATAACTCATTAGCTTTTTATTTAATTATCCTTTTCGATATTAATATTAATGCTTATAGCATTATTATATTTGACCTGTTTCATGTTTCTAAAAGGAGTTTGTATTTGTTTAATGGTTTTTATGCACTTTATTATGGGATATGTTTTTTATTGCTTGGTTTTAATGGATTTAATTATTAATATGGTGTTTATTTGCTCGCTAAATCGAGTCTAGTGTGTGTTATTGGCTTGCTTTTCGTGTAACAATATTTTTACTTTTCAGTAGGTAACATAGGGTATCTCATGGCAAAAGAGCATCAACGTTCTCTATTTAGAAAAAATAAATCGATATCCTTTTCAGTGCGGGTGTTCTTTTTGCTATTACTCGTTTCTGTCGTATTGACTTTTAGCCTAGGCAAGTATTTCACCGACACGGCAGAAAACCGTTTAATGGCCAATATTCGCTCTCTTGCCATGAGCCAGGCGAAGCTAATTGCATCAATGGAAGGTATCGTCCAATCCGTCAAAACCAAAGACATTCAAAGCCTCAAAGTGATTGCAGATCAACTAAATCAAGATTCAGATTATGATTATGTGGTGATAGGGGATGAAAATTCGATGCGCTTATATCACCCAAACCAAGAAAAGGTTGGCTTTAAAATGCAGTGGAATAAACCCGGTGCGTTGGAACGAGGTGAAAGCTATTTTATTGACGGAGAAGGGTCTATAGGGAATGCTGTACGCGCAAAAACGCCGATATTTGATGAAAATAATAAGGTGATTGGGGTGGTGTCTATCGGGTACCTCACCAATAAAATTGAAACTTCCCGTAGTGAATTATTTGTACAAACGGGAGCCACCTTTTTTGGGGTTTTGGTCATCTTGCTTTTTTTGTCATGGGCCTTTACTCGGTTGATCCAACGGCAAATGCTGGGGATGGAGCCTGAGCAGATCGCGCAAATGGTGGTTATGCAAAAAGGGATCTTTGAAGCCGTTTTCGAAGGGGTGATTGCCGTTGATTGTGAAGGGCGCATCATTAATATCAATCACAACGCACGCAAAATGCTCTCCCTAAGTGAACCATCTAACCATTTGGTTGGGCGCGCTATCAGTGAGTTAGTGACGCCGGCAACATTTTTTATTAATGATATCTCTACCACACAACATGATGTCATTTGTTCCTTCAATGGGTTAAATGTGATTGCAAACCGCATTGCATTACACGATGAAAATCACTTAATTGGCGCGGTCATTAGCTTTCGTAGCCAAAATGATATTGAATCTCTCAATTCCCAATTGACACAAGTACGTCAATACGTTGAGAATTTGCGCTCTTTGCGTCATGAACACCTTAATTGGATGTCAACGCTGAGCGGCCTTCTACAAATGAAGGAATATGATCAAGCACTAGCGATGATCAAAGGGGAATCTGAGTCACAACAGCAGTTGATTGATTCATTACGCAAGCAATTTGCCGATAAGCAAGTCGCTGGGTTACTGTTTGGTAAATATCACCGTGCCAGAGAGCTTGGGGTGCAATTGGTATTTATAGAAGGGTGCCAATTGAGTTCGTTACCGCCGTTACTTAGCAGTACAGAATTTTGTGCCATTTTGGGGAATCTTCTGGACAATGCGTTTGAAGCAAGCTTGAAAAATAATGAGGGTAATAAGCAGGTTGAGTTGTACCTTTCTGATGAAGGGAGCGAGTTTGTGATCGAAGTCGCGGATCAGGGCTGTGGTTTCCCTGCTGAAATGAAAGAGAGGTGGTTTGAAAGAGGTATGACAACAAAAACGGAGTCAGTCGATGGGCACGGCATTGGCTTGTATCTTGTGGCTTCGTATGTCAAAAGGTGTGATGGTGTGGTTATAATTGAAGATAATCAACCACATGGTACTCTATTCTCAATTTTTATTCCGAAAGTGAAGATGCAAAATGATTAAGATAAAAATCCTCATTGTGGAAGATGAACTCTTATTAGCAGAAATGCACGGTGAGTATATAAAATCCTATCCCGCTTGCGATAAAGTTTGGGTTGCAGGTGATTTGGCTCAGGCCAGAAAAATGATTGAATATATGAAGCCTGATCTCATCTTACTCGATAACTATTTGCCTGACGGTAAAGGCATTGATCTGGTTCATGAATTGATCCAAGAAAGAAACAACGCCGATATCGTATTTACCACGGCGGCGAGCGATATGGAAACTGTCTCAGAAGCTATCCGCTTAGGTGTGTTCGATTATTTGGTGAAGCCTATTGCTTATGAGCGCTTAGGGCAAACACTCGATCGCTATATTCAACGTAAATCAGTGTTACAGGCAGGGAGCAAAACAAATCAAAGCCAAATCGACGATATGTTTAATACTTATGCACGGGGGGAGGCCAAAGAGGAACTACCAACAGGGATTGATGCGTTGACACTCGAAAAAGTGCTCTCACTTTTTGCACAACCCGATGCGGAATATACCGCCGAGACAATTGCAGAAACAATTAAACTGAGCCGTACAACGGCACGCCGTTATTTAGAGTACTGCTTAGCTCAACATAAAATCGAAGCGGAAATTGAGTACGGCAAAGTAGGGCGGCCTCAACGAATCTACCGTGCCGTTCAAAAATAGCGGGTAATAACATCATGAAGTCTGCATAAACAAACAGCAAACCGTTTTTATGCAGACAAGCAGGATTATTTTTTAAGGTTATTTTCGAGGATCAACACTTTCTTTTCTGCTCTTTCATTTCCCTGAGAGGCGGCGAGCTTATACCAGTAAAGTGCTTTTCTATCATCCTGTTTGACGCCCATACCGTATTGGTAGCATGCTCCCGTGGCATATTGTGCGTCATTATTACCGTGTTGGGCTGCGCGAATAAACCAGTGACAGGCTTTTGCTTGGTCAGCAGGCACACCATCACCCCTCGCATAAATTAATGCTAAATTAAATTGAGCAGAAATTTCACCTTGTTCGGAGGCCAGTGTTAGCCATTTAATCGCAGATTTCACCTCTTTTTTCACCCCCTGACCATGCAAATAGAGCATACCTAAGCTATTTTGTGCGGGTGAAAAGCCCAGTTGAGCTGAGCGTGAAAAGTATTGATAGGCTTGCTGATAATCGGCTTTATCATACATGCCAGTGGCGGCTTGATAACCCAATAAATAAAGAGCTTGGGGATTATTTTGCTTTGCCAGCGATTGGTAGATTTGTTGTGCTTTTTGGGGGTCTTCAGTAACGGCAATGCCTTTTTCATACCAGTAAGCTAGCATTAATTCTGCGGGTTGAAAATGTTGTGCTGCCGCCTTAACCAACCAAGCTTCGGCTTGTTGTTTATTTTTAGGCAATAATTTATCAACGCCGCTCAGAGTATATTCAGCCATATTTAATTGGCCTAGAGGGTCGCCTGCTTCAGCCGCTTTTTTCATCCAAAACAGCATTTGTTCTGGGCTCTTATCGACACCATTGCCTTGTTGATACAGCAACGCAAGGTTAATTTGCGCTTTTGTAAACCCTTGCTGAGCCGACAAACGATACCACTTAGCGGCCTCCGTTAACTGTTTTTCGGATTGAAGCAGCATAGCAAGGTTAAACTGAGCTTCGGCTTGTCCGTCCTGCGCACTTTTGAGCAACAGTTGTTTGTCTTGAGGGGGAGACAAAGGTGCTGCATAACTGTTAAGCGCAAAGGCACTGCAAATAACGAACAGTGACAACAAAAATTTTTTCACTGAAGATCCTTTTATTAACGTATCTACCATAAGGTTAACTCGCTGTTTTCCCTAGCGCAATAAACAATCTCTTTCAGGTGGTTATCGCAAAATAGCTATTTGTGCTGCAAAAGGAATTTCTGGTGATAAAAAAATAAAAAATTATGAACCTTTTGTATGAGCTGGTGGTCTTAGTAATAAGTATATTCTGTTTGCTTGCGTAAACATTCATATATTTACCCTCAACATTCATTTCTTTACATGAAGTAATGCAATAATGCAGCTATGAAATGGTAGTTTTACTCGAAGTAACTAAGATCCTTAAGTAGAATGCATTATGCCCAGCCGATTTGCTGGGCTTTTTTTTATCTAACTTCCTTCAAATCCCACCTGATTAGTTCTGTGAATAGATAGATGGAGTGTGGTTCCATACGACTCCCATCGGCGTGATTAAATATCAAACAACTCATCCCAAATAGAGTATCCAATAATGGATTTTTTAGTCGGACGGCACTGTCATATAACAATCCACCGAGGGAAAGATATAAGGTTATTAATTGAAATGAGCTTAAGGTAAATTTAATTATCTTAGTTTTAAAATTAGCACAAAATGCTTAACATTCACGTATCAATTGGTTAATTAATATCCAGTATTAACTGTGTAAATTAGCTATAAAAGTGACCTTATTCACGATATCGAACTATTTATGGGGTAATTAGTACTAGCTAAATCTTTATTTTTGGTGCATAAATAGCGTATATTGCTTAATTGATTTTCGCATTTCTAGCGGTATTTATCACTATCAATGTTGAATAAATAATCAAATCTGCTTTAACTCATTGAATTTTATGTTTGTGATTCATAAGCATCCTATTACACACAGTGATGTCGAATTTGAAGGTTAATGTATCGGCGGGAAGTTAGTGAATTTAACGCGTTTAACCGGACAACTTTGGATTTTTAAACTGGAATTCTTGAGACAATAACAATGCTGAGGGTATAAACAGTACCCCATTTAGCTTTTTTTGCTTATGTACAGGTTGTCATAGAGGTAACTAGTGTCCACAACTAACAACAAAGAGGAAGTCAGTCTTAACGCGTTTAAGCAACCTCGCTCGTTCTATCTCATCTTTTCTATTGAACTTTGGGAACGTTTTGGTTATTACGGTCTCCAAGGGATCCTCCCTCTCTACCTAAGCCAAGTGCTGGGCATGTCAGAAACAGAGTCAATTACTTTGTTTTCTGCTTTTGCTGCATTAGTTTATGGCTTTGTTGCTATTGGGGGATGGTTAGGCGATAAAATTCTCGGCACAAAACGCGTTATCGTTCTCGGTACGTTAGTGTTAATTGCTGGTTATGCTTTCGTCGCATATTCAGGGCACGATGTCTCCATGGTGTATATCGGGCTAGCAACGATTGCTGTTGGTAATGGTTTATTTAAGGCTAACCCATCATCGTTACTATCCACTTGTTATGAAAAAGATGACCCGCGTTTGGATGGTGCATTCACCATGTACTATATGTCCGTTAACATCGGCTCTCTTTTCTCGATGTTAGCAACGCCTTGGTTGGCAAAACATTATGGTTGGGATATTGCCTTTTCCCTCAGTGTTGTCGGCCTCGTTATCACATTGATTAACTTCTTTATGTGTAAGAAATGGGTTGCCGATCATGGTTCTAAACCTGACTTTGCTCCAATAGTGATTTCTAAATTGCTAGTGACTATTGTAGGGGTTGTGGCTCTGATCGTGATTTCTACATGGTTACTGCACAATTTGGAGATCGCTCGTGCAGCATTGGGTATCATTTCGCTAGGGATTATTGTTATCTTTATTAAAGAAACCTTAGCGCTAAATGGCTCTGCACGTCGTCGCATGATTGTTGCACTTATTCTGATGTTAGAAGCTATCGTCTTCTTTGTTCTGTACAGTCAGATGCCAACCTCGCTTAACTTCTTTGCGTTACACAACGTTGAGCATGAAATATTTGGAATATTCTCTGTTGAACCAGCACAATATCAAGCATTAAACCCATTCTGGATTATTATTGGTAGCCCAATTCTGGCGGCAATCTACAATAAAATGGGCGATCACTTACCGATGCCACACAAGTTTGCTATCGGTATGTTGCTATGCTCGGCAGCCTTCTTGGTGTTGCCATTAGGTGCGAAATTTGCCAACGAGGCGGGGATAGTGTCTGCTGGCTGGCTCATAATTTGTTACGGTTTCCAGAGTATTGGTGAACTGATGATCTCAGGTCTCGGCCTCGCGATGGTAGCGCAATTGGTTCCTCAGCGTTTGATGGGCTTTATCATGGGAGCATGGTTCTTAACTAACTCTGCTGCTGCATTTATTGCCGGTTACGTAGCATCCTTGGCCGCTGTACCAGAAGGGAAGGTGACAAGTTCACTTGAATCACTATCCGTTTACAGTGATGTCTTCTTGAAAATTGGTATTGTAACGGGTGTGATTGCGATTTTGATGGTGATTACTGCTCCAATGTTGAATCGTATGACATTGGCACAAGATAAATAACGCAGTTTAACCTATATAAAAGGCCATAGACGGTGAGCTGTCTATGGCCTTTTTACTATGTCACCATCCTTTTTACTATGATGGGGTCAGGAATATGTTGTTGTAATACCATGCAAGGGAACAACCGCATATTGGGGCAATTAGTTTTTCACTTTATGCACAATATCAACGTATTTTGATTTATCATCCGGTGTTGGATAAATACGATAAGTATATTCTTCCGGCGTCACGGTGATGTTTTCAACTACGCGGGTAAATAGCACTTCACCTTTATCATTTTTCGCGGTAATTGAGCGGCTTTTACCATCGTCACTAAATGACCAGTCACCCTGCATTTTTGGCTTACCTTCTGGCGTCATCATTTTAAATGTGCCATCTGGAAAGTATTCGGCAAGTCCAAAGAAATTGGCAACTTGTTCATTGGCGGGGTCAACTTGCTTGTTATCTTGATCAAGCGCTTCTGTGGTTACCCAGACTTTACCTACCATGATATCCTCATAGCTATTGAGTTTTTTCGCGACAGACGCTGAAAACGTAGTGCTAGCGTTAGCATTTGAGTTAGCTTGAGCTGTAAAAGCAGACAGGGTTGACAGAGCGACGGCTGTGGCGATAAAAAGTTTCAATTTCATAAATACTCCATTATTAGATCATGATACAGATGATTAAAAAATATCCTTCTATAACCTAGAAGAATAATGTCAAAATGTGAAGGTGAAAATTATTGCCAATTATGTCGTCGAACTAAGTAGATTTACAAAGGCGCTTTGAAAAAGAACTGGTAGGTTTAATACCAGTTCGATCAGATGAGATTAATGGAAATGTCGGTTATTAATAATCTTTAACGAACGGTTATGACCATTAATTAGCAGCGTATTCGAGGTATAACTGTGGGAATGATGCGCGATGCCATCCATTAACACTGTGGGGGTAATGGCTGTTGCTGCAAACATGACATCATTACTACTCACCATTGAGTCTAATGTGAGAATTTCCCCAATATTCACGCCCATTTGGCGGCAGCGCGCTGCCTCTTGCTCAGCTAAGAGTCTATTTTGTGCATTATCTCCTTTAGCTTGAGTACGAGAGACTAAACGAGCTTGCATATCACCACCTAAAGCACGTGCAATGGCGGCACTAATAATTCCTTCAGGTGCACCGCCAATACCATACATCATATCAATAGGATGCTCAGGTAAGATAGCTAATAAGGAAGCTAAAACATCGCCATCAGGGATTGCAATGACATTCGCACCAAAATTGCGAATTGTTTGCATGATATGTTGATGGCGTGGCTTATCAAGCATAGCAATTGATAAATGAGCTATCGGTTTATTCAGTGCTGAGGAGAGGTTTTCAAGATTTTTTTCTAATGGATTATTGAGATGTACTGTACCTTTGGCTTCGTAACCGACAACCAATTTTTCCATATACATATCTGGAGCCTGTAACAGGGTACCTGTTGGCGCTGCCGCTAAAACCGCAATGGCATTGCGCTCATTACAGGCGACCATACGAGTACCATCAATAGGATCAACAGCGATATCTAATTTCTGTTTCGCTGAGGGATTACCCACTTGCTCCCCGATATATAGCATGGGCGCATCGTCAATTTCACCTTCACCGATCACGACTTGACCGTGAAAATCTAATTCATTTAGGCGGTTACGCATGGCTTCAACGGCGGCTTTATCTGCTGCGTTTTTATCTTGTTTACCTACCCAATTATGCGCGGCTAATGCCGCAACCTCTGTAACGGAAGCGATTGCATAAGCTAATTCATCGCTAATTTTCATTATTTATTCCCTGAATGCGAAAAGAAATCATATATAGATATGATACTTTTTTTGTGATCTCTATGGCAAATAATCGGTGAACAAAATCAGGAAGGAAAAGCAGGCTAATGCTAGCCTGCTGAATAGGTTAGAGCATTTCGACGATAGTAATACCGCCAATAATTGAGATGAGGGAGGCTAATGTACTGAGTAAAACTGTGCCAGCGGAGGTGTCCGTGTAAGCCTTATTACTGATAGCCAGTGCCGGTACCGCCGTTGCTGTTGGTAAAATACCGATAATAAAGGCTGATTTTAACATATCGCCCTGTAGCCCCAATGCAATACCCGTTCCTAGTATTAATGCGGCTTGCAAAAAGTTTTTCACAAAGACGTTGAACACAATCTCAACACTGATTTTCAGCTTAATACCTGAAAGTAATAAGCCAAGGAAAAACAGCGCGACACCACCAGCGGTTTTACCTAATTCGTTGACCGAATTTTGCAAAATTTCAGGTAATTTAACGCCAAATATGGCTAATAGCGCCCCTAATATAGGTAAGAAAACTAATGGCTGTGCAATCGCTTTGCCGATCGATTTTAAAATACCATTATTCTGTTGTCTGCCACTAATAAGCAACAGGGTAAAAGGAATAATAATAATGGTATAAATTAAATTTCCCAACACCATCGCAATAAGACCGGACGACCCGACCGTTGCTAATAAAACAGGTGGCCCACAGTAAGCCATATCAGGGAAGGAAACCGATAAGGCTTGCATTGCTGCATCTTTCTTATTATGACGAAAGAATAACTTACCAACCACGAAGCCAATAATATAAGAAGCGATTAAACCAACCGCCAACGCTAATAGATAATCAATATTTAGCAGTACGGAAGGTGGCGCTTGTGCAGCGGCAAGAAATAAAGCAAAAGGTAGCGCAATTTTAACCACAAAGTCTGCAAACGCTTGTGAATACTCACGTTTTATAAAACCATATTTCCCGGATAGCCACCCGACCGCTAAACCGAGGATGATTGGTCCAAGTGCAGCCATTATTATATGTAACAGCATAATGTCCTCATAATATGAAATAAAAATATTTCCAGCATATTTAAGCTGCGATTGATGGAATCGATTAATCCTAATTTGAGTATCGAAATAAAACTATTTATATGCAATCTAAATTATTTTGTATATACTTCTTTTATTGATACTCTTTCTTACATTATTAATGCGTATTTATTTTTTAATAATGTAAACATATAAATAACATAAATTTATAAAGAAAGGCGAAAAAAAGATGAGTTTTTATTAAATAACATCAATGAAAACAAAAAAAAGAGTTACAGAGAATCAAGAGAGATAAAAAATAGTCAATAAGCATATTACATTAGCAAAAAAGGCTATTTTATGGTTCCTCTTAATAAGAGTAATAGCGTGTTGGCTTGTAGGACAAACTCTTTTTGAGTTACCGTTTTTAGGCATAACCTAGCGAGCACTTTAATTTGTAATAATTTATTACAGCAGCTTGGCAATAGCTAGAATGCTATCTACACTAGGCGAAGAGAGGAATACGCTTTTTTTGCAAATTTTTTAATCGTAGGGGCGGATTCAAGTCCGAAGTGCAACGCTAAGCCGCCTTTCTTAGCTCCGCAAACACCACCGAAGGTTGTCTGAACCCCAGACACTTGCGTGGCCTGCTGTTCAACGCTCCCTGATAGCGTTGTAAGTCTTCTTCTGTCACTGTCCGCAGGTCTGTTCCTTTCGGGATAAACTGTCTTAACAACCCATTCGTATTCTCGTTCAGCCCACGCTCATGCGAGGCATACGGATGGGCAAAGTACGTATCTGCGTTCAGTGCTTCTGCTATCGCCTTGTGCTCACTAAACTCTAGACCGTTATCGAACGTTATTGTGTGACATACATCCTGATACTCACTCAGCAGTGAGATAATGGCCTTACTGACTTCCACCGCATCCTTTGAAAACACCTTTTTTGTCAGGTAAATACGGCTTTTGCGTTCTGCCAGTGTCACGATAGCACCAGTGCCCTGTTTACCCTGCACCAAATCGGCCTCCCAGTCCCCCAGACGGCTACGGTCATCGACGACTGACGGCCGTAGCTCAATGGATACCGCATCAGGGATGCGCCCTCGTTTCTGCCCGTAGCCCTTACGATATCGCCGTTTGCCCTGCCTAAGATGCCTGTACAACTCGCCACCGCTACGCTTATCCGCATAGATATACTGGTAAATCCATTCATGGCTGACGCTAAGACCAATAATGCTGCCAATTGCACTTATTTGCTCAGGACTCCACTTCCACTCCAGAGCAAATATCACGAAATCTATGGTCTGCTGAGGAATTGTCCTTTTGGCAGATGACAGCCGCCTATCACAGCACTTCTGGTGTGCCTGTTGTGGGTTATAACCAGTATCTGAAGTGTTACGCCTCAGTTCACGGGAGACCGTGGACTTGCTTACACCGATACGGATACCTATCTCATGGCAGGATAAATTATCCTCACGCAGTATCGATATCTGGTATCGTTGTCCTTCGGTTAGTTGCTGATACTTCATACTTACTCGCTCATCTTTGGTCGGAAGAGCAGGATAGCTTATCAGTAGCTAACCGTCCTTCCATCTAACATGACCGAGCGTTGCACTTATTATCTGAATTCGCGAGGTTTAAAGATGAGGGAAAGCTATTTGTGGATGGCTTGATACTGATAGGGTTAATAATTGCTATTTTAGCAGCTGTTTCACCTATACTTGCGATTATCGCAATAGTTTTTGTCCAGCGAGTGAAATACCAATTATTCCAGCAAAATCAACGTATTCTATCATTAGAGCAAACGCTAAAGCGCTATCAAGATAGGGAGATTAATCAGCAAACGGAGCTGAGCCCTCCAGAAACGATTGTTGCCTCTGAAAAACCACAACAATATCAAAGCGCCTCGGAAGAGCTCTCTCATTATTCTAATGAGTTGGAGCCTTTGCCTACGGCTCCACCCGTCTTAAACTCCCAAGTAACAGAAGAAGTACCTCAACGGCAATTCCAACCAACAGTGGATGTTAATCGCGTTGCTCAATCTTCAAACAACGTTGGTCATCCTTCAAACAATAAAGTGAGTGGCCAAAATAATGAGGTAGTACCTCTATTTAGTCACTTTTTTAGTTGGATTTGGAAAGGGAACCCACTAGCAAAAATTGGTATTCTTTTGCTGTTTTTTGGTATCGCTTATTTACTGAAATTCAGTATTCAAAACAACATGCTATCACCACAAGTACGCCTGATAGCGAGTGCAGTAGCTTGTTTAGCTTTACTTGGTGTGGGGTGGTATTTACGCCATAAAAAGTCTTTATTTGCCTTGATCTTACAAGGTGGCTCAATAGGCTGTTTTTACATTACCGTTTTTGCCGCTTTTAAACTGTATACAATGCTACCTTATAGTATGGCATTCGTTGCAATGATCTTGATTTGTGCAGCCAGTATTTTGCTTGCATTATTACAACGAGCGATCAGTTTGGCTGTTTTAGCCTCGTTAGGCGGGTATTTAGCGCCTATTTTGCTATCTACTGGTGGCGGAAATCATATTCTGCTCTTTTCCTACTATTTAATGTTATCAATCGCCATTTTAGTGATTAGTGTATGGCAAGCATGGCGCCCACTTAATTTAGTTGGCATGTTCATGACCTATGCAGTCGCACTATTATGGGGAGTACAGTATTATCAAATTGACTATTATGTTTCTAGCCAACTGTTTCTGATTGCTAATTTAATTGTGTTTAATGTGTTAACACAATTATTTGCATTACGTTACCCACACGAGAAGCAATTAGTTGTCGACTATACATTACTGCTTGTTCCACCTTTTATTAGTATGGCAATGCAGTGTGCAATTTCTTGGCAAATCAGCTTTGCGCCAGCATTTTCGGCACTATTACTCGGTTTACTTTATTTACTCGCTGGGTTAAGGATCCATAAACGCTATGCTGTGGTGGGGAAAAATTTAGCATTAGGCAATATTATCATTGGTATTGGGTTCGTTACGTTGGCAATACCACTGGCGCTCACCTATGAATGGACATCAATTCTTTGGTCTGTCGAAGGGTTATTATTACTGTACTATGGTTTCTCTCAGCAAAATAAAAAACTAATCGTAATTGGGCCATGGCTTATTTCAGTGAGTGCCTTGATCTTATTAGCTGGTTTTTCCTTCAATATATGGAGCCGTACAAGTACTTATTTGGTGCCTGTCTTATTGGCGGCTTGTTTCAGTGCCGGTGCGATATTTCACGTAAAACGTGGCACATCAGAAAATTACAAAGTGCTTAGCTATGCTTTCTTGATTCTTGGCTTGATGATTTGGATTGTATGGCTCCCTGTTATCACCGACATATTATCTTGGAGCGGTGAGTCTGAAAGCTTCATCATCATGGCATTAGTCATTATTTCCGCTTGGCTATGGCGCATGTTAGCCATTAAGACTGATTGGGTGCCTTTATTGTTATGCCAATCGTTTATTTGGCTAATTGGCTATTACTATCTGGCCTTGGATTTTATTAATGACCAAAACCCAATGGGGAGAGGAGATGGCTCTCTGATTTGGCCAGTGATGTTAGGTAGTTCGATTTTATTTGTGATACATGCTCAGAAAGCGCGTAATATTTGGCTGCAACGTATATTACACGGTGCAACGTTTTGGCTGATCTTGGCGTTTATTGCGACACAAGTGAATTGGTTTGTTGCCATTTTACCTTGGGGAATGAATGAGCTTGGTTACTTTATCTATGTGATGGCGATAACCCTAACAATTTTAGTGATGTATTGGTTGCAAAGCCAAAAAATGCCGCCAATGAAACGCAACGGTATAATTTATTGGTATAGTTTTTTACCTGTTATTGTTGTTTTAATCGGCCTCTCATTTATTGCCAATTTTGAAGATGGGAAACTGACATTCTGGAATTATGTTCCACTGATCAACCCATTGGATGAAGCCGGTTTATTTAGCATTGCTTCATTATTATTAATGCGTCGTGGGCTAATACAAAAATTAAAGAAAATTAGGGAATTTGACCTTTGGATCATTAGGGGACTAGGCTTTTCGGCTATCGTTCTGAGTGGGGTATGGTTTAATGGCATAATCATCAGGATCATCTCCGATTTTGCTGAAATTAATTGGAATGTCGATGCGCTCTTTAATTCTCGATTAGTCCAAACTGTCCTCTCTATTAGTTGGTCACTAGTCGCTTTAGGCTTTATGATTTTTGCCAGCATTAAACAAAACCGTATGAGCTGGTTCTTGGGGGCAGGAATATTTGCTTGTGTTATTGCTAAATTATTCTTAGTCGATATTTATGGGCAGGATGGCTTATCTCGTGCAATAAGCTTTATTGTTGTCGCGGTGTTGATTTTAGTGGTGGGGTATTTTTCACCACTGCCACCAAAAACAGCCCAACATAAAGGAACTAATGAGGTTGAAGATGAAGCTAACTAAAAGCAAAGGGAAGTGGCTGACTTTCGTTTATCTTTCTTTTTCATTTTTATTGTCTAGCTTCGTGCATGCACAAGAGCAAAAAGCATTAACGCCCTATGACTTTTATCAGGGCATAGAATTGAAATATTCTAGTGATAATAGTTCGTTTGCTTGGCTTGAGCTTCCTTCTGAAGCCTATATCAACTCTGCATATCCTCAAACATTACAAGATGTCAGAGTGTTTAATGGAACAGGTCAGGAGGTTCCATCGGCTTTATTTTATGATACAGAAGAGAGGCGTAAAATCTCACAAGTTAGCTTTGCTTTGCAGCGACTAATTATTCGTGCAGACCAAGTCAATTCGAAAGAAGAAACTCACGACGATCAACAATATCTTTTGATTGAAACGCAACCAAGTAAGCTAACACGCATAGAATTGCCCGCAATGCAGCAAGCCAAAGATGCGGTATATCAATCTTATCTATTAACGCGACAAAATAATAATCAAGAAGATTTTCCGATTCAGACACTTTCTTTGCAGTGGATGAATAATCAACAAGATTGGCAAGGGAAAGTGTTTATTTATGCTAGCGATAATAAACAGGATTGGGTGAATATTTCTGCTTATCAGCCTGTCATGAGTTTGAATTCAAACTCTGGGGGGATTTATAGCAATACAATTAAGTTATTAGAAGGGCATTACGTTGCGCTAAGAGCCCCTTATTTGATGGTCATTATTGTGGCAGCTAAAGAGACGAAGATCCCTGATTTAACAATGGCGCAAGGGACCTCTATGGTTGTTCATTCAACAAGGCGGCAAGAGACCTGCCACTTTATTACCAATAATGAAGGGGTGTCACTAAACCAATTAATATATCGTTTACCCTCGCCACAGCCTTTAAGTGCGATTGTGATCCAATTGCGGCAAGCAAACCGCGTGTTGCCTTTACACATTGAATATACCTCTACTTCTGGAGAAGAATGGCTACCACTAACAAATATAGTGGCCTATAACCAAATACAAAATGGTCAAGAAATCCGCAATCCGGAGTTGGTATTAAATGATTTAATGGTTAAAAAACTCAGAATTACTGCATTAAAAGGCAGCTGGGATGATAAACCACCATATATTGAAGGGAAACGCGATGCCGTTAATTTAATGTTCAACGTACAAGGAGCATCGCCTTATCTATTAGTTTGGGGGAGCCAGCTTGCCGGTATTGATAATATCAGCTACCAAGAGTTACTTGGTCAACCACTAACAATCGATGAATTAATGCATCGTTATCCTAAATTGTATGTGCCAGAAGAGATTATTGAGCTGGGTGGTGAAGAGCAATTAACATCAAATGACTTTGTGATAAATGAGTTTGACTGGATGACTATCACGTTATGGGTGCTACTTGGGGTAGGGATCATCGTATTGCTGTATTTCTGCTGGTATCTATTAAAAGAAGTGAATGCAAAGTCATCAGAATAAATTAACTTCCTTTCGAAAATCCTTATCGCTAATAGGGGGAAAACGTTCTCCCTATTGTGATAAGCGACCGTACAGCGCCTTTATAGAAAAGGCATATTTTGCTATTAAAAAATTTACAAAATTCCCCAAATGATTACTTGTCGGTACTATTTTTTGACATGGTATTGCGCTAAAACGAAGGTTGAGCAGGAGGGAATTTCAATGAGAACACGTTTTTTTTCAAAGTTATTTATTGCTATCGCATTGCTAACCAGCGCGTCATTATTTGCTGAGGCGGCAGAAACGGTCACTTCATACGAGCAGGTTAATGTGAAAATAGAACATCCATTGAAACAAAATAAGATGCAAGATCTTGGTGATATAGAATCAATGCGTGAGCAAGCCGAGGTAAGGCGTGTAGAGCTGACTGAAACAACAACAGATCGCCGCTTTAATGGTCGCCAATTCCGAATTGGTGACAAGCAATGATCACCTTGTATTTTTATCGTGTCTCATCTTATAGTGAGCACTAAACTAACGTGAATCATCAAAAGGAAATACCATGTATCAAGGGCAATGCCTCTGCGGCGCTGTAAAAATTAGTACCCATCAGCCTATCGATAAAATAAGTGTTTGTCATTGCGGTATGTGTCAACGTTGGAATGGTGGTCCAGGCTTTAGTGTTGATTGCCATGATGATGTCGTTATTGAAGGGGAAGAGGCGGTGACGCGTTTTGCCTCATCACAATGGGGTGAACGCGCATTTTGCCAACGGTGCGGAACGCATCTATTTTATCATCTGCATTCACCGTCTTCTTACTATGTTTCTGCGGCTTTATTTGAAGAAAGTCAGCATGCAGAGATGGCCATGCAAATATTTGTTGAGAGTAAACCTAAGTACTACAACTTTATTGAAAAAACACCCATGCTGACAGAACAAGATATTATGAAGCTAATGGCTAAATAAAAGGTTTGAGAGCCAGCCGTTGCTGGCTTAGTTAAATTTAATCTATTTTATTTTGCTTCCATAATGTTAATACCCTAAATATGAATTACAATAACCTAAAAGACTTATAACCTTTTATAGAAGGCGATTTAATTCTGTGCATTTGATGCGGGGAAGTGCACGCAAGCTTACCATATCAATATGCATCACTATCTAGGGAATATAACGAATGAATAGTATGAGAAATATGCGGCACGCCAGTAATATTGCGTGGGTTTTGCAATGGGTATTAAATATTGGCTTGATCGCATTAGCGATTGTACTGGTTTTCTTTTTAGCAAAAGAAACGTACACCATGGCCTCCTTAATGTTTAGTGGGCAAAAGGAAGCAACAGCATATGAACTATTAGAAGGAATTGTGATTTACTTCCTCTATTTCGAGTTTATTGCACTGATTACTAAGTATTTTTTGTCTGGTTACCATTTTCCATTAAGGTATTTTATCTATATCGGCATTACGGCTGTAATACGTTTAATTATTGTTGATCACAGCGATCCACTGACAACACTACTTCATTCTGCTGCAATTTTAGTCTTAGTGGTTGCCCTTTATATCGCGAATACCGAAAAACTAAAAAGAGAGTAGAATATTTCAAAAAAAATTAATGGCAAAAAAGGAATGTTATTCATTCCTTTTTCTTATCTTTTGATTAATAAAAAATAATCGTTAATTTGCGAAATCTGAGAAGTTATCCCTAACAAAAGCATATTCCTGCTGAGTTTAAATAATTAAGATAATTTATAATGATAAATTATCTTAATGCAAGTCATCACAACTGGTTTATCCTGTTAAATAATCGAAAGAAAGTATTTTACTTTTCATAAATCGTTATTTAGTGTGTAAAAGTTTATTACTCTAATAACTTAAGTACTTGCAAATATGACAACAAATACACTCCCTAAAAAAAAGGGCTTCTTAAACCGTGTTGAACGTATCGGTAACGTGATGCCTGACGTTACAATGCTGTTTATTTATGCCTTGATAATCTGTTGGTTTTTATCTTATTTACTTTCATTTGTAGATTTTAATTATTACCATCCAGTGTCGAAAGAAAAAATCACTGTCATTAATATGTTTAACTATGAGGAAATCATATTATTCATCACAGCGGCAGTGAAAAATTTTATTAATTTCCCTCCTCTTGGAATAACAATAGTTGCAACATTGGGGATAGGGATTGCTGAAAGCAGCGGTTTTATCAATACTGCGCTGAAAAAAATGCTCTCGTTTATCACTCCGAAAATGTTGACGCCAACGGTAGTGTTCGTGGGGATTGTTTCCCATATTGCTTCTGACTCTGCTTACGTTATTTTGATGCCTGTCGCTGCAATGATGTTTTACGCGAGTGGTCGCCATCCATTAGCGGGTATTGCGGCTGCATTCGCAGGATTAGCGGGCGGATTTACTGCAAGTTATACGCCTTCTATCATCGATCCTATTATGCAAAGCTTCACACAAGATGCTGCGCAAATGATGGCTCCTGGCTATAGCGTTAACGTACTGTGTAATTACTTCTTTAGCCTTGGTGGCACATTTGGTGTTATTTTTACTTGCTGGTTTATTACCGAAAAAATTGTTGAGCCATGGTTAAATAAAAACTGCCCAATTACCACCAAAGATGTGGATACCGATGCCGATCAGGACCTCGGTAAGATCACGCCATTAGAAAATAGAGCGTTTCGCGTATCGGGTCTTGTCGTGCTGGCTTTGGCAGCGGGTCTGTTTGCCTTATTATGGCCGGAAAACTCATTATTACGTGGTCCAGATGGCAGCTTAACTAGCCCGAAAGCGCCTATCATGCAAATCGTTGTGCCACTGCTGTTTATTTTCTTTGCGTTGCCCGGCATCGTGTACGGCTATATGACTAAATCTTTCACCTCTACGAAAGATGTGGTGAAAGCGATGGAAAATATTACTAAGTCACTGATCCCCTTTATTGTCTTCGCTTTCTTTGCCGCGCAATTCTTATATTCGTTCCAACATTCGAATCTAGGTACATTATTAGCGTTATCTGGTGCGGAATTACTGCGTACCCTTGATATGCCTTCAGGATTGACTGTTTTTGGTGTCATTCTACTGACTGCAATATTAAATATTATGATCACCTCAGCCACGTCTAAGTGGGCGATCATGGCTCCTGTACTTGTGCCAATGTTGATGGCGGTCGGCATCTCTCCGGAACTTACCCAAGCGGCCTTCCGAGTCAGTGATTCGGCAATGAACGTCAGTACCCCCATGTTCCCATTCTATCCGTTGATCCTGATGTATTGTCAGAAATATTACAAAAATGCAGGAATTGGTACTCTTTGCTCCATGATGATACCGTTTACGGTGGGTCTGTTGATCACATTGACCGCAACGCTATACCTCTTCTGGGCATTCGATATTCCAATTGGATTTGACAGTGGTTATACATGGCAGCCAACACCATAAGTCAGTTGTTGGATTGAGTAAAAGGAACAAGAAAAATGAATAAATTAGGTAAACAGCTCGAACAACGTTTTTTTCGCTATCTTGCAATCGAAAGTCAAAGTGATGCAGCGGCAACGGTTGTGCCGAGTACAGAAGGGCAACGTGATTTAGCGAAATTGCTGGCAAAAGAGCTAGAAAGTTATGGCCTAAAAGAGATTTATATCGATGAACATGCAATTCTTTATGCTGTACGTCCGGGCAATAAACCTTCAGCACCTAAAATCGGTTTTGTCACCCATTTAGATACAGTCGATGTTGGTCTATCGCCAGTTATTAAGCCTCAAACACTTAAATATGAAGGCAAAGATCTGTGTTTGAATGCCCAAGAAGATATTTGGTTTAAAGCGTCAGAGCACCCAGAAGCGGCCCCTTATATCGGTGAAGAGATTATCTTTAGTGACGGAACGAGCGTACTCGGTGCGGACAACAAGGCCGCGGTTACCGTGGTTATGGAGTTAATGGATAAGCTGCAACAGGCAGATTTTGATTGCGGTGATATCTATATTGCCTTTGTTCCTGATGAAGAAATAGGGTTACGTGGCTCAAAAATCATGGACCTATCTCGCTTCAAAGTAGATTTTGCCTACACCATTGACTGTTGTGACCTCGGGGAAGTGGTGTATGAAACCTTTAATGCAGCGTCAATTGAGGTGACAATTAAAGGGGTGACGGCTCATCCTATGTCGGCAAAAAATGTACTATTGAATCCTATTCGTGTCGCACATGATTTTATCGGCTGTTTTGACCGTTTTGATACTCCTGAACATACCGAGCAGCGCGAAGGTTATTTCTATGTGACTGATTTAGTCGCAAATCCCGATAATGCAAAAATCAAAATGGCGATCCGCGATTTTGACCGAAACAGCTATGAAGCTCGTAAACGTTATATCGGTGAAGCGATTGAATTGATCCGAGCGCGCCATCCGAGAGCAAAAATTGATTTTAAAATCGAAGATGTGTACAGCAATATCAGTGATTCGCTCGGTGATGACCGTACGGCTATCGATTTAATTTTTGAAGCATTAAAAATTCAAAATGTTGAGCCTAAAGTGATCCCTATGCGAGGGGGCACAGATGGTTCTGCACTCTCTGCTCGAGGGGTTTTAACGCCGAATTACTTTACAGGTGCATTAAATTTCCACTCGCGATTTGAATTCTTGCCTCTCAGCTCGTTTGAGAAAAGCTATTTGGTATCAGAGAGTATCTGCCGTTTAGTCGGTCAGAAATAACCAATTAGTTTCTATTTATAATAATGTCATAGCCATGTATTTGCATGGCTATTTTATTTTAAAAGGATATCGCTTTTTTGACGTTATTTTTAGCATGTATTGATTCGTAGAATAATAAAGCAATCAGTTAATCACGAAACGAAAAGACTATATTTTATTTTGTAAAATTGCTATTTATGGAGGTTTATATGGGTGAGTCGTCATAAAATATAGAGAGAAAGATGATTAATATTATAATTATTGATAATAATAATATATTAATTCGTGGGCTTGATGCTATTTTTAGCCGACACAAACGATGTCATATTGTGGCTTCATTTCCTTTAATCGAACAAGCCATCTCCTGGAATCGGCAACAAAAAGCCAGCATTATCTTAATTAATAACGATAACTGCCAATTTGAATCATTAAAGGCGCTACAAACGCTAAGACGAACACAGCCTGATGTTGGTATTATTATTTATAATATCCACGCTCATTATTCATTCTTACTCAAAGCGCTCGATCTTGGGATCCAAGGTATACTAAGTGCCAAAATTGAAGTAAATGAATTCTTAGAAGCTATACAGGTGGTCAATGCGCGCAGCAAAATTATCTCACCAGACATTGCGCAATCTATTGCTTTAAAACGTATTAATCAGCATGAACAGACCGATCTCTATGAGTTATTGTCAACGCGTGAGTTAGAAATCATGTTGCTTATCACCCAAGGGATCCCCACAAAACAGATAGCACAGGTGCTAAATTTAAGCCCTAAAACAGTAAATACCTATCGATATCGAATGTTTGGTAAACTTAATATCCGTAGTGATGTAGAATTAACCCATATTGCCATTAGCTATGGGTTAATTGTAGCCAAACAGGGTTTATTAGGGTGTCAGAACAGTTTGAACCAAAAGCTTTCTTAAAGACAGTGACCAACCAACCCGGCGTCTATCGAATGTATGATGCTGGGGGAACGGTTATTTATGTCGGTAAAGCAAAAGATTTAAAAAAACGACTTTCCAGTTATTTCCGTACTAACGTCAGCAGCCGAAAAACTGAACAGTTAGTGAAAAATATCGCCTCCATTGACGTCACGGTTACACACACAGAAACAGAGGCGCTATTACTCGAACACAACTATATCAAGCTTTATCAGCCTCGCTATAACGTCTTACTGCGTGATGACAAATCCTATCCTTATATCTTTCTGAGTAAAGAAACGCATCCAAGATTATCGATGCACCGTGGTGCTAAGCATGCGAAAGGTGAATATTTTGGGCCATTTCCTAACTCTTATGCAGTAAGGGAAACATTGGCTTTGATGCAAAAGCTATTTCCTATCCGACAATGTGAAGATAGCGTCTACAAAAATCGTTCAAGGCCGTGCCTACAATACCAAATCGGGCGTTGTTTAGGCCCTTGTGTTAAGGGATTAGTGAGCGATGAAGAGTATGAACAACAAGTTAATTACGTTCGTTTATTTTTAACAGGTAAAGACCAGCAAGTATTAACTGGCTTGATTGAACGGATGGAAAAGGCCAGTCAAGCGTTACGTTTTGAAGAAGCGGCACGGTTTCGCGATCAAATTCAAGCGGTGAGGGCGGTAACAGAGCAACAATTTGTTTCTGGTGATAGCGATGACCTTGATGTGATTGGTGTAGCATTCGAGGCAGGGCTTGCTTGTATTCATGTGTTGTTTATACGGCAGGGGAAAGTGTTAGGAAGCCGGAGTTATTATCCTAAAATACCGGCTGACACATTACTTGAAGAAGTGGTGCAAACTTTTCTTGGGCAGTTCTATTTACAAGGAAGTGAAAATCGAACATTGCCCGGAGAGATCCTGTTAGATTTTGCGTTACCTGAGAAAACATTGCTGGCTGACTCACTATCGCATATCGCTGGGCGTAAAATTCAAATTCAAACTCAACCTCGTGGTGCAAGGGCGCGTTATCTGAAACTGGCACGGACGAATGCATCAACCGCGTTATTAACCAAGCTTGCACAGCAGTCCACAATCCATCAACGGATGTCATCACTAGCGAAAACAGTTGGGTTGGATTCAATCGCTCGAATGGAGTGCTTTGATATTTCCCATACGATGGGGGAACAAACCGTCGCATCTTGTGTTGTTTTCGATAAAAATGGTCCAGTGAAGTCGGAATATCGGCGCTATAACATTACGGGGATCACCCCAGGTGACGATTATGCTGCGATGCATCAGGTTCTTACTCGCCGCTATGGCAAGCATATTGATGAGAGTAAAGTGCCTGACATTATTTTTATTGATGGGGGGAAAGGGCAATTAGGCCAAGCAAAAGATGTGTTTAATTCTCTGGATGTGGATTGGGATAAAAATCGACCATTGTTAATTGGGGTTGCAAAAGGGAGTGACCGTAAAGCAGGGTTAGAGACGCTATTCTTTAAGCCAGAAGGGGAAGGGGTTGCGTTGCCGCCTGATTCACCTGCACTGCATGTGATCCAACATATACGAGACGAATCACATAATCATGCGATTACAGGCCACCGCCAGCGTAGAGCAAAGGTTAAAAATACCAGCGCGCTCGAATCTATTGAAGGTGTAGGACCCAAACGTCGTCAAATGCTACTAAAATATATGGGGGGCTTACAGCCGCTGAAAAATGCAAGTATAGAAGAGATAGCAAAAGTGCCCTCGATCTCATACGCGTTGGCAGAAAAGATTTATAATGCATTGAAACAGTAGGTGTCTTAAGGCACCATACTTATTAAATCCAATTTGGTCAAAAAGTTACTGAGCATGATGAAATTAAATATTCCTACGTGGTTGACCCTGTTCCGAGTCATTCTGATACCGTTTTTTGTGCTGGCTTTTTATTTACCAGTCAGTTGGGGGCCTTTTGTTTGCGCATTAATTTTCGTTATTGCGGCAGTAACAGATTGGTTTGATGGCTATTTAGCAAGGTTATGGAAGCAAACAACCAAGTTTGGGGCATTCCTAGATCCTGTTGCCGATAAGGTGATGGTGGCAACAGCATTAGTGCTTGTTACGGAAAGTTTTGATGTTTGGTATGTCACTTTACCCGCCGCGACGATGATCGCTCGTGAAATTATTATTTCTTCGTTAAGAGAATGGATGGCTGAGATAGGCAAAAGAAGTAGTGTTGCCGTGTCATGGATTGGTAAATTTAAGACAACAGCCCAAATGATCTCTTTAGTTGGGTTATTGTGGCGTCCAAATTTGCTTATTGAGAATCTTGCTATCGCATTATTGTATGTTGCAGCTATCTTAACGTTCTGGTCAATGTATCAATATTTGAAGGCAGCATGGTCAGATTTGAGCGAAGCTTGATCGAAATGATTGAAAAAACAGCGAACGAACGGTTTTGAGTGATTTTTTTAAATATTTGTGTTGACTCAAAATGTGAAATCAGTAGAATGCAACGCATCGAACGGCAACGAGGTTTACGAAAAAAAATAAGTAAATCAGCCAGTTTGAAAAGCGAAAGCTGAAAGGCGGGAATAGCTCAGTTGGTAGAGCACGACCTTGCCAAGGTCGGGGTCGCGAGTTCGAGTCTCGTTTCCCGCTCCAAATCTCAGTAAGAGATTGAGAAGAAGGCGCGTTAGCAAAGCGGTTATGCACCGGATTGCAAATCCGTGTAGCTCGGTTCGACTCCGGGACGCGCCTCCAAAATTCAGCCCAGGTGGTGAAATCGGTAGACACAAGGGATTTAAAATCCCTCGGCCTTTAGGCTGTGCGGGTTCAAGTCCCGCCCTGGGCACCAAATAAAAACTCAGTTGAATATCAACGAGTTAGGGAAAGAAAGAAGCCACCTTTTAGGTGGCTTTTTTTGTGACTGAAATCACCTTTCGCTATTATTTCGCTATTAACTTTCGCTACTAACTCCCCCATTCACTAACGCTTTTGCCCTCCGACCGTTGGAACGATTACTACTTTTCGATCATATCGTGCAGTCTGTGATGGTGTTTTATGGCCAGAAATATTTTGTTTCTCACTCAGCGTTCCTTCCAGATCAGATATTCCTTTGGCCTTCAAATCATGAAACGTAAAATTAAAATCTAAATAAGGAAATTTTTTTACAGCTTCCTCTTTAGCTTTTACCTGTTTTTAGCTTGCTTAATATAAATACCTGCTTTCATGAGTTGATCTTTTTCAGCGACAAGACGTCTTGCTGACGAGGACTGCATCAAAATAGACAGAGAGCGAGTGCTGGTGAAGATTAAAAAGGCACCTGAGGTACATTGGGCGTTTTTCAGAGGCAGACTAAAATATTTGTGAGTAATGAAAGTATGAAACTTACATACTTGGAAAAAATAAAATCGCTCCCATCATATAACTACGTACCTTGTAGAGGATATAAAGCCGTTTTGTCATCAGGTTATTGAATGTAGTTAGTTGGAGTGAAAATGAAAAAATCGGTTTATAAAGCAAGTGGTTTATGGAACCAACAATCTTTCATAACTCTTTTTGTCGCAACAAGCGAAAAAGATGTGCTTTCAACAATAGCATTTTTGGCAAATTTAGGTGGCGCTAGGGTCGATGAGCTATCTATTGAACGTTTTTGTTCCGTGCATTAGTGTAGTTAAAATGAAGAAACGGGACTAATGGCAAAAGCCGCATAACGTAAAATAGAAAAACGCAAACGACAAAAGGAATTAGGTGTGACTAAGATAGAGCTATTTCTTGGTGAACAGGGATTAGAGATTCTCCCAAGAAATTGCGTAATATGTAGGTCAGGCAGGGCGCTGTATAACGTAGCCAACTATCTTTTTATGTGAGCATTGATGGCTGTTCATTGTGTCCGCTCGGTAGTGCTGAATAAAAAGTGTGTAAGGGAGGTAATGATCAGCTACTGATAGTTATTTAAGTGAGGCTCATAAATGCTGGGTAACTCATGGGTGACACGGGCTAAAATTGATGTCACAAAATCTCACAGATAGTTCAAATTTAACGTGTCACTATTAATTTTGATGGGTATAGAAGATGCACTGTTTTCCTCTTTTTTACCCTTTATTTTTTTACTTGAAATTTATTGATTAAAAATCAATGTGTTAAGAATCACTGAAATATAGAAGGTATTTTTCATAAAATCAGATGTAATTTATTGTTGAACATGGTTTTTTTCATGATAATTTATAGTTCACTGCCGTATAGGCAGCTTAGAAAATTAAACAAGGCATCAATAGCCATTTGCTCATGTTCACTGCCGTATAGGCAGCTTAGAAATGACTTCGGGGCGATGTGATCATGGTGCGAGTGTTCACTGCCGTATAGGCAGCTTAGAAATTAAAGCAGGTGCGCGCTTCTATTTTCGCGCTGTTCACTGCCGTATAGGCAGCTTAGAAAACTTAGCTCAGGAATTAGTAGTATTTATGTCAGTTCACTGCCGTATAGGCAGCTTAGAAATATTGCCATGCCAGCTGACGCACCACCAAGACGTTCACTGCCGTATAGGCAGCTTAGAAAATACAAACAAGGCTCACAACCTGCCTCAACTGGTTCACTGCCGTATAGGCAGCTTAGAAATCTATAAACACGTTTTGGATAGCAATTATCTTGTTCACTGCCGTATAGGCAGCTTAGAAACAGATAGCAGTGTGTGGTTACGTTAAATTCCTTGCTTACTACACCGATAATGATGATGCCCTCCAGTCAGCTACAGATGTTTATTTAGACGATGTAGCACAAAAACGTGCTCACAATATCCCAGCAACCAAATCCTTTGATGCTTTCCGCTATTGGGTAGTAGAGCAATCTGGCCGTTATGAAACGTTCGAAATGCCAGACGGTAGCCTACGCCGTGTCGCTAAATCAATCAGCTTTGCAAGAATGGATGACCTAGCTTTTGGCGAACTCTACAAAGCCACACTCGATGTGCTTTGGAACTTCATTCTATTCCGTAAATTTCCCACCCAACAAGCTGCTGAAAATGCAGCTGGCCAGCTATTGGATTTTACCTAGAGGCAAGACCAATGACCCAAAAACAAAGACCAAAGAAGAGAAGCAGTGGTTATCAGATGTAGCCGAACTTGGCTGTGTTTGTTGTAGAAACATGGGGTATGGGGCAATTCCTGCGGAAATCCATCATACACGAACAGGGCAGGGAATAGCGCAGCGTGCTAGTCATAAAGATGTATTGCCGTTATGCCCGCCTCATCACCGCGCTAGCTATGACACCGGCTTTCATGCGGCCCCAAAAACATGGCAGCAAATTCACGGTACCGAAGCGGAATTGCTTGAGCAAACCAAAAGAGAAGTCATGGAGCTGCGCGCATGTCGTATCTGATAGCCATTAAAAAATATTGTTGATGTGTAATAGGTGGTGAACCAATGAAACTCGAAAATACACTTAAAAACTTTCACCCTAAGTCACCTACATTCGGTAATGTAGCAGGTTGTACATCTCCTGACCGAATAACGGGAACAGATATCATGGCAGCTATGGGGATGACTGAATCACAAGCTAAGTTCGGTATGACAGCCTTTCTAGCGAAGAATGATATCAGCGAAGAAGATAAATTTTCTACAGTAGAGGCGCTGACCCAATATGCACTTAAAGTAGCACCTAAACTAGTTCGTAAAGCCGCGGGTAAGGAATTGGGTTGTTGCTTAATTATTCTGGCCAAGATGGCATTTGAAGATTATGCCCGTTCAGTAGGTTCAGTTTTTCCATGTTCAGCATGTAGCGGTAAGGGCCTTATTTATAAGCGTAAGGACGTAGTCAAACATCCTGGTATAACGAGACTAGACGGAGCAGTGGTTATTGAGCCATGGATTGAAAATGAAAAGGTGGATGAGTTATGTGTTTCTTGCAATGGAAAAGGGTAAATAGCGCACCGTTGCCGCTGCAAAGGGCGAGGTAAGGTATTAGATGACATTCAAACTAAGCTGCAGGGCGTGCCTGTATTTAAAGATTGCCCTCGTTGCGCGGGTAAAGGTTTCAACCGTGTGCCATCTTCAGTAGCCTACAATGCAATAAAGCACCTAGTACCCGATTTAACCCAATCGTCATGGTCACGAAATTGGAAACCATTTTATGAGAAATTAACAGCTAAATGCTATATTGAGGAAAGCATCGCTGAGCGTAAATTTAGCTCAGTGATTAAGTAAGTTTAATGGTGCTATGAATTAAATGTGGTGAGGCTTATGGTTTTTACTGAACAATCGGCTAAATTTTCAGAACGCAATATTTATAGATATGAGCTGTTACGCATATGGGACCAGGATCTAAAAACGGTTATGTTTATTGGACTAAATCCGTCCAAAGCAACTGACAAAGTCACCGACAGAACTATTTCAACATGTATCAATAGGGCCAAAGCGTGGGGATTCGGTGGTATCATTATGTGCAACCTTTTTGGATTAGTATCAACAGACCCGAAAGAACTGCTGAATAGCTCAGACCCAATTGGGGTTGAGAATGATATATATTTGAAGGATAACGCTGACAAAGTCGATATGATTGTAGCCATGTGGGGCGATCTTGGGCAATTGAATGGAAGATCAGAGGTTGTTAAAAAGCTATTTTTAGAAAAGTTATTTTATTTAAATCTAAACAAAAGCGGAGAACCAAGCCATACGAGAGGGCTAAGTCTTGATTTTGAACCAACTCCGTTTAAGTAAAGCACATCAACACTTAAAGTAAGAGTCTTTGCATTTTGCATAAAATTGGCTTATTATCTTCTAATAATGGGCATTCTATACCTAGTCGCATTAAACCAATTAAAGGCCTCGCAATCGCGGGGTTTTTCGCACTATAGAGGTTTATATATGTTTGATGATTTTGAGGGGTTTGATGAGTTCGAGTGGGTTTAATTTATTGATATTGTTAAGTGGCTTATTGCTGAATTAAGCATATCTATATGATTAAAGTTAGTAATTAGATGAATTAAAGAAAAAAGCCATTCAGTATCAAATGGCTTAAATATCGAAAGTTGATTATTTATTGTTAATTATTAATTATCGTCATATACATCATTGTCTGGTATAATGTTGTTTGACATATCAAAGCCAATCAGGCCGCTATCATCTAACGAAATTCCAGCCCTTAGATACTTAGGGCCTAATAAATTATTAGGGTTTGAAAAAGATGGCGATCCATAGCAATATGAGAGCAGTGTTTGGTAGAACATCATGTCAAGTTTTGAGTGTAGATTTAAATTAACCACCTCTGTCCCTCCGCTAGCTCTTTCTAGCATTAACCTAAAAGGAATATCCTCCCCCGCAAAGTCATTATATATACTAGAAAACCCTTTAACATTGAAAACTATATAACGGCGCCTTTCCATAAAAACCTCGCTTAAATTTTATTAATAGACTAAGTTTTTGAAATTCAATTTAACTGTAGTTAATTAAAGCAACAAAAGCTAATTAATATTAAAATATTTAATGGAATGTGTTTTTTGTATTTAAGTGAGTATCTTTGATTGATTGGTTGATTCAAAATTAACACAGTCAGATCTAGCGAGAGAGATGGGAGTTAAAAAGCAGGAAATCACCCGGCTTTTTAATCTTCAACACTCAACTAAAATTGACACTATTAATCAAGCTATTATTGCAATGGGGCATAGACTAACCCTTTCATTATTATAGTGCAAAACATCTAACCAAGAGGTCGCCTAGTGCGGCCTTTTTCGTATACAGCCACCGCAAATCACTATTAACACGTTTAATTACTGCAATGACGTTGCGGTTGGCTACCTATTAACTAAATCATGGAACACTCCATCGGGGGTGGATATGCGTATGCCACATAGAGATCCAAATAACTATAGCTGGTTCCGCGAGGTGCTTATCTTATTGATGACCATGCTCGGCGTGGCTGCCAGCTATGCATATAAGGTTTTAAACGGAGAGAGGTTCAGCTGGCGGACTTTTATCTTACAAGCAATTGTTGCGGTATTTGCTGGCGCAATTGTATTTCTTGCATCTAGTTACTATCAATGGGTTCCTGAAATAGCTGGAGGAGCAGCTGGCTTTGCTGGCTGGTCTGGTGCTGAACTCATTAAAACAATTGAAAAGCGTTTTTTAAGGAAGGTATCAGGTGAGTAAATTTAAATTCAGTAAACGCAGTGAAGAGAATTTACGTGGTGTTCATCCGGACTTAGTTAAAGTGACCCGTCGAGCGATCGAGTTAACCAATATTGATTTTATGGTTATCGAAGGTAAGCGAACTGAAGCTCGCCAACGACAATTAGTGAAAAATGGCGCTAGCCAGACTATGAATAGTCGCCACTTAACTGGACACGCTGTTGACTGCGCACCGTTGGTTAATCGTGAAATTCCGTGGAACGATTGGTCTAAGTTCAAGTTAGTTGCTGATGCAATGTTGCAAGCTGCCAAAGAGCTTAATGTCGATCTAGAGTGGGGCGGAAACTGGAAGAGCTTTAAAGATGGTCCTCATTTCCAATTAACACATAAATCATATCCGGCTTAATGCTTATTGGGGTTTGTAATGAAATTCGATAAGTCATTTTGGCTATTTATCATGGTAGTGGGGCTGGGGTGGTGGGTTGTTACTGTTCACGATAGTAATAATCTACTGAAAAAAGAAAACTCAGGGCTCATTGATAGCATTCAAAACTACGAACGGCGTATTGATTCCCTTCACGAACTCGATACTAAACATACCCAAGAGCTAACAAATGCAAAAACTGAAATTGACAAGCTGCGTGTTGCTGCTGAGCGCAATCCTGAGCGGGTGTACATCAAAGCCAGCTGTAAAAAAGCCGAAGGCACCACCGCCACCGGCTTGGATGATGCAATCACCGCCAGACCTACTGACTCCGCTATCCGAAATTATTGGTTACTCAGAGAGCGAATTGCAGAGTCAGAACAGATGATTAAGGGACTGCAAGAATATGTAAAAAAGGAATGCTGGTAATTGAGAATCTAAATACCAAATATTTGTGAAATAGCACAGCTAGCAGCAAAAATAGCGGCTATTCCATTAAAGCGAGCTTGCTTGCTAGTAGTTAATAGAAAATTATGTAAATCAACAGGATCTCTCCCGTCTCCAAATGTTAATTGAACTCGATTTGGGCTTACTTTAGATTTTACGAATGCGGCAGCCACCCAAAAAATTGCAGATAATACCCCTAGAGTTATGGATATGATGTGATATTGAGATATAAAGTCCAACATTATAATTTAACTGTCCCGACAAAGTAGTTTCATTTTTATGATTGTATCTCATCACAAAGCCTATTCACACTGATTGGCTTTTTAATGAGCTAAGGAGATAAACACGATGGCTAAACCGGATTGGGGGGACGCTACAGCAACAGTTCCTCACCGAGCATGCTAAATCAGGAATATCCCCTAAAGAGTGGAGTGAAGACCAGGGACTTAATTACGCAACAGCAAGGCGATATATTAAAAGGCCAGCTGCGCAATCTGCGCAAAAGAAATTGCGCACTGCGCACGAAAAAGAATGCGCAAAAGAGTCTATATGTAATAGCGCAATACCAACTGCGCAGAGTAGAGAACATGATAGTGCGCACGATGATGAAAATACCTTTGATGTGCGCAACTACGGGCTTAATGACTCACAAGTCAAATTCGTTAACGAGTATCTTATCGACTTAAATCGAGCTGCTGCATATAAGCGAGCCGGTTATAAAGGCGAAGGCAATACAGCTTATGTAAATGCTACTCGAATGCTAAGAAATGCTAAGGTTTCAAGAGCAATCGCGGACGCGCTAGCAGAACGAGAACGTAGAACCGAGATAACCCAAGATGCCGTATTAAAAATGTGGTGGGATATTGCAACTGCAGACGTAAATGAGCTAACCGAATATCGTCGATTATGTTGTCGCCATTGTTGGGGATTTGGATTTAATTATCAGTGGCGTGATGCGGTCGAATATTAAGATGCTGTGAAAAAAACATGTTAGCCAATAAAGCGCCCCGGTAATCCCCCCGAAAAATCGGTGTATTAATAAGTAGAATTTTCTCGTAATCTGAACTGAGGAGATCTCTATGAAAAAAGCACGTTTTACCGATAGCCAAATTATCACCATCCTTAAGCAAGCTGAGGCGGGAACGCCTGTTTCTGAACTGTGCCGCGAACATGGTATGAGCAACGCCAGTTTTTATAAGTGGCGCTCACGCTTTGGTGGGATGGATGCTTCCATGATGACCCGCTTGAAAGAACTGGAAGAGGAAAATCGCCGCCTCAAAAAAATGTATGCAGAAGAAAGGTTGAAAGCTGAGATCATTCAGGAAGCTATGGCAAAAAAGTGGTGAAGCCATCGCATCGAAAGCGGATGGCGCAAGAAGCTGTCAAAATACGGAATATCAGCGTACGTTTTGCCTGCCAGTTATTTGTAGTGAGCGAAAGTTGCTATCGTTATCAAGCTAAACTGAGTAAAGAAAATGAAGCAATAGCTGACTGGCTGATACGCATCACTGATAGCCAGCGCAACTGGGGATTTGGCTTGTGCTTTTTATACCTTCGAAACGTAAAAAACTTAAGATTTAACCACAAAAGGGTTTACTGAATTTATTGTGCGTTGTCACTGAACATGCGAATAAAGCCGAAGAAACGCCTAAAACGGGATAAGCCCGAGCCACTGACGGTACCCGAAACGAGCAATGAATGTTGGTCAATGGACTTTATGCATGATCAACTGTCGGATGGGCGCTCAGTCCGTTTATTGAATATCATCGATGATTTTAATCGTGAAGCATTAGCTATTGAAGTGGATTTTTCCCTGCCGGCGAGTCGGGTTGTAAGAGTACTAGAGCAACTTATTGAGTGGAAAGGAAAACCGGTTTCCATACGCTGTGATAATGGGCCAGAATACACCAGTAATATATTGATATCATCGGCTAATCTGCAAGATATCAAAATAAACTTTATCCAGCCAGGTAATCCGCAGCAAAATGCTTACATTGAGCGTTATAATCGGACAGTCCGCTATGAATGGTTAGGGCAATACTTGTTTTCATCACTGGATGAATTACAAGACTATGCTACACGGTGGCAATGGTTTTATAATCACGAACGACCGAACATGGCGTTGAATGGCTATACCCCAATGCAACATCTACAACGAATGACCTGATTCTACTTATAACCTCGGTTAAAAACGGGGGATTACCGCACCACCAAGACTAATCCGCAGAAATTAAACCTCATCAAACAGCGATTTAAGCGCTCTGTGCACCATTGTAAGCAACGCAAAAATAATTGCTATCGCGGTGAATAATTGATTTTAACGCCTCTGTGACGCTGAGATTTTGCGGACGGATAATTAACAACAAACATGTCGCCGCGCAATCGTAGCCCCGCCTCGCCTGCCCACTAAATAGGGCGCTTTTCATGCAGTTGCAAGAGATCGCCTGAGCCGCGCCAGTGGTGGTGCTTCGTGCAGGTAACGATCCTTGTTTAATATTGCGGATTGTGGCGGAGAATTGCGGAAGTTGTTCGTGGAAATGTAAAACCGTCTTTCGACGGTTCAATATTTTAAACTTATAGCTAATTATGATTCTTCGCGTAGTTTTTCTAGTGTGAGTGATATTTTATCTACGTTACTAAAAAAACGAGCTGGATATGCAGTAGGGTATTCTGCTTCAATGAAATGTTCTGTTACTGATAAAATACGCTCTAGTTCATCATGAATTCGATTTACATTGACAGTCATAATTTCCCTTGCAGTTTTAAGTCTTGGTGTATTATCAAGGATATACCCAGCAAATACGCGATTGGCATGAGTAAGAATCCCATAGCGTTTTTTATCTTCTTGTCGGTTAGTTGAGACTAGCATTTCTTTGATTTTGTTATCAATAACTCGGTGGTGTAAAACCGCATTAATGAGAGAGACCCCACTAACTGAAGAGTTAAATAATGCTTTGTATGCAGGTCCTTCAAGATTATCGAAAAACTTACCTCGTTGGACTTTTAATAGTGATAAGGTGGATGACCTGCAACTTAAGCACGCTAAAGCATCTAGCGCTTCATCAATATCAATGTGTTTTTCCCCTAATTCATCGGTAGACACATCGCTTCTGAGTAATTGGTATATGTATCCTTCGATAATTAATTCATCACGTAGACGCAGTTGCTGAGGATGCTGAGATGCAAAATCTCTTCCTAGAACTCGGTTTTGATGATTATTAGCTCTAGTTATTAAGTTTATAATATCTTCTGAAGCGCCTTGTGGAATTTGTATGAATCTAGCCTGAACTTTTATTTTTGTTAATGTATCCTCATCGACAGTATCTAGTGAACCTATACTACTCACTGTTTGAGCACCATTAATGACGCTCACGTCTCTAAAATTAAAACGTCCGACATCTCGCTGATTTGTTTTATTCCGCCTATGTGGCTCAATGGAGCGAACTAAAACTGTAATGCCATTATTATAAAACCAAAAATTATCAGGGTCATTTTGCGCGGTTTCTTTTATCGCTTCATTAACTTCTGTTTTGCCAAGTAAGTTACGAATATTTTTTGTAAACAATTTTGAGGAGTGTAGCTTCCACCATTCGGATAGCTGATCACCACTAATTATACCAAAGAATGCAGTATATGGTGTTTCTATTTTCCCATATTGCTCTAATTCAACATCGTCTAAATCAACGGCTGCTGATGATTGTGCATGTCTCCATTGAGTAATATCTTCAGAGGAAACTAAGTGAACTTGAAAAGGTAATTCGTTATTTGGTAATTCGCTAGTTAAAGATGCAGATTCATTTAGTTCATTCTGCCATTGTTGCATGTCCGACAGAATTATATTTGCCGCTCCACGCTTTCCTGTATGAGCCATAACAAATAGGAATTTATAATCAATTGAACTAAGTGCTTTGCTAATATCTTCTCTCTTACTTTGTAATATAGTATCAAAACGTTCATATTCTTCTTCGATTAGATGATCACACGCCTGTTTAAATACAAGAAAGTCTGCGTTTGTCCATGTTGAACTACCTGATTGGGAAAATTTTGATTGTACGACAACAACAGTTTTTTCAGTGTGATTTACATGAATAGCATCAATTCCGCCATCGTGAGAGCTATCACATACCGATGCCCCTGAAATATAATCATCAACTTGGCTTAAATGGTGTATTACAAAAGCAGCAATAGCTCTACTTGCCATTTTTATTTCATAGTCAGATTGCCCAATAGAACATTCACGTTTATGAATATGTTCTTCAAACCGCTCACGTAAAGTAACACCAAGTCTGATTGCTGTTAAGTTGGCAGTTGCCATAGCCGGAGTTGCATTATCTTCTTGTGTTAATTCTGTTACAAAGGCCATAAAAATTCCATTAAGTCATACTGAGAATATATTTAGTACTGATTTTATTTTTCAAAAAGAAAAATTAAAATCGCCGTTTATTGAGAATAAAATTAATATATTGAGATAATTTGTCAATCGTAAAAATAAATATTCTAAATTAGATTATTGCCTTATGGTTCATTATTATATTTTTCTTTAATGCGCACCAGTGCTTCGATGCAACGCTCCCTATTCCGCTGTAAATCAGCTTCTTTTTTCATTTTTACCGCTTGAATTCGTTTTTTTATGACTAATTCAGACTCAATAACCCGCACTTGTCTACCGTCAAACCTGAAAATACGGTCATCATCTTTGATGGCCATACCTTTAATAAACATGTTGGCCATGGTTTCAGTTGGCAGATCAAAGCCTGTTTTCTGCATAAAACTGCAAATTTCTGGCCTTAATTCGCTTTCCTCTTCATTTAATTCAATTCGTGATACTTGCCGCTGCTGTCTACCCTGTGAAATTTCGCTTCCTGCCGCGTTCTGAGCGTCTGTTTCAATAAACGCAAAACCGTATTCCTCTATGTTGCATACTTCACCAGAGCAGTGCTCTGGCTCGTAAAATTGCACATCTGATAGATTTGATGTGATCCGCGATCTACAGTTATTGACAGGACTCCGAGGCGCGCCGATGGCGCTTTTTAAAAGACCATCGTTCGCAGCATCGGTGTTTTTCTTCACAATCTTGTATTGCCTTTCACGCGTTTTGAGTGTTGGTTTGCCGGTTGCGAGCTGGTTATAAATACCTACCACTTTCTGCACCTCTTCGCCGTATGTGTTTACATCACTGACTTCACGTGCAACTCGTATCGTTTCTTCTTTACGACGAATACATGGCCCACCTTGCGACATCACATATTCAAAGAAATCGCCACCATCGGCAGCGGCGCGAACACGCTCCGCAACATCACCGAGTTGATCAGCAATCGAAACGCCTCGCGGAAGCCGACGGCATTCACGATAAGCACCTTTTGAGGGAAGTTTGTAAAAATGAAATTGAGGAATGCGCCAAGTAGAAGCCCAAGCAGTAACCGCTGCCGCCATGCTTTTTAAATCTTTGCCTGTTTCGTTGTCTATCTCGCCATCAAGCGCATAACCATCAATATTTTTAGCGATATACTTTGCAATGTAACCCACAGCACCGCCGCGATTCATGTGCTTACATTCGAAACGGTACTTATGTGCGCCGGCCTCGTCACCATCTTCTTTTAAAGCGCGTTTACGCATAATCTCAATGGCTTTTGCACGGCTGGCTTTATCAACAAATAACAGCATATGCCAGTGAGGCGTGCCGTCATGATGCGGCTCAACAACCCGAACACCATAAACATTAATGTTATTGTCATTAAATGCAGAACGAATACGCGACCAGACTTTGACTAAGTACTGTTGTCCGTCTTTTGGTGTGTAGGCCTCATTTTTCCATTTACCATTAAGCGCAGCGATCACGTCTTTCTTACGCTTACGCAGTTTTGTTGGATGATATTTAGAAGGGCAGGTCCTGGTAATAAACATACCGATATCGCCACGTTCTTTCGCTACACGTTCAATGCCGGCCATTTGCGCCATTAATTCCATGCGACGAATTTCAGGGTTTGAAACACTTGCCATCACTTTATCGAACAGATCAAACCGCTCACCCGTTTCAACGTCTTCAATATCCATGCCTTGTAAATACTGCATATTAGATAAACGTTGCGCTTGCACAGCTCGAATGGCTTGTTTACTGGCGTAGGGGTTGCGATTCTGGCAAACATCCATATTTGCGATCATCAAGGCTTCAAGCCATTGGGTACGATGGGCTTTTAATTTGCGATACCAATAATCTGTATTGGTTAGGCGCTGAACGGCGGCAATAACTTTGCGAGCATCTAATGACGTGACAGCGGGACAATCAAAAATCTATTTTTATGAGTGGGCTTTTTAATCAGCGAAGAAGATAAACACGATGGCTAAACCAGATTGGGGGACTTTAGCCGGTGCATCTTGCCAGTTATTTGTGGGGGGAAGGAGGGGAAGTTTGGCGTTGAGGCAATCACTCGCTATTAAGGTGATGCGCTTAAAATGGCCACACAACATTTAGGGATGGTGAAAACCCGAACTGAATTAACCAGCAAAGGCGGCGAACCTATCAAAACCGAAGTTGCAAACATGATTTCACAAGAAGTTGCCGACGCTTATAAAAAACTAATGGGTTAATTACTGGAAATAGCCGTTTGAGCGAAAAAATAGGTTATGCAAAATTACACCTATTTTACGTACGTTTTATTCATTGAGAATTTATGCATTTTTAAGGAGTAATTTAGATAAATGGTGCTTATCTGCAGAAACTAAATTGAACCTGTTTTCCGTAGGGGTAAGCACCATTATTTTAAATAAAAATGTGTTAGTCACATTTAAGTGGGGGGCAGGATGCCCCTTAGGGGGTGTCGTTTAAAAGAAACAATAAAAGCATTGCCACGGCGTTATTAATCATATGCAAAATAATTGGTGCCATAAGCGAATTAGTCTGAATTCTGACATGGCAAAAAATAACGGACATCACAAAAATCATAATAAATGTGGCAGGTGAATTATATTGATGGTGTATCATTGCAAATAGTACAGAGGTGATAATAATCATCACATGCTTGCCATTTGGGCCGTAGCCCATTCCGGCATTCAGTAAAAAGCCTCTGAAAATAATTTCTTCAATAATTGGCGCTGCGAAAACGACTGACACGACCAGAATAAACTGATGCAATGGTGATAGGGCGAGCATCTCAAGTATCGATGTTTCATCTTCTCCGTAAAACATAGTTGCAACAGATAATATGACCATTGCTATTATTGGAAGCCTGAGATCTGAAAATCGTACTGTGCCGAAAGGCATTAGCCCGGTTTGTTTCTGGTAATATGCTCGAGAGAACAGGGAATAAGGTAAGATAAATAGAATCGTAAATAGGGGCCAAGCGGCTAAGGCATCGTTATAGGTGGTTATTCCAGGAAATGCCAGTAAGGCATACTGAATTAAGTACCAACCTACAAAAAAACTGACGCAGACCAAGCTGTGTAGAACTCTGTCCATAGATATCATTATTATCCACATTGTTTTGTTGTTTATAAACATTGATTTTAATGTATTACCAATAAAAAACCAAAAAATATTGGTTTTGTTTCATTTGCCATTGTCGAAGCGCTTAAGTGGATTATATTAAATAGCCCCTAAATGTAAGGAATTGACTAAGCCAACTCCTTCCCATTTGATTTAAAAATACTGAGCTATTTCCTGCATTAAGAGCATGTGACAAAGACAATCCAGCCCAATTTATCATTGATTAGGGGATGATTAACGACCCACGTAATCCTGAGTGTGGCTTACCCTCGTATATTCCATTTACTGCTCTTTCCTTGGCAGGAAGAATGGACTAAACGGTTTATCAGTAACGCACTAACAAAATATCGTCGTCTGTAATGAGGCGGCGCTAATCTCCCAGAGCGAGAATGATACGTATGATAATGTAAAACAATGCTATTAGCTTAATGAAACTTAATTTTAACTCTTATCTGGAGTAATAGCTATCATATATCTAGATATGGTGTATAGCTCGTAGGCTTACAATGATGCTGATGTGGGGCACGCACTGCAAAAGTAAATATACCTGCTCGTAATAAAAGTAAAATCGCAATACCAAAGCCAGCCACGAGCAAAAAATCACACTCAGGATGAGTAAATTAAAAATGCATTTGACCTTGGTTTTGCTTGCCACGAAAAAACCATGGAAAATTAGCTAAGGTAAAGTGAGTGCTGAATATCACAGGGAAATTTGTTGCAGGAATTACTTATCTGCCAGTTGATGACTTAAAAAGTATCAACAGCGTATTGATAGTGCTGCAAACTCTTAATGAGCCAATAGAAGTAGAAGTATTGAACTTCAATGATCTTAGTTTATCCCAATCAAGTTCAAGTCATGTGAACTATTACCAGCAAACAGATGATATGTTTGTTCTTGTTTCATCTTTAATTAAAAGCTGGATAAGAAACCACCCGGTTGCTAATGCGAATAAATGAACCGCTATGATGGCGAGTTGTGTTTATCTACTGCTTAACGGTTATGAGTTAACTACCCCAAAGAATGAGGTCATAGAGATGGCTAATGGAATGGCGACCAAAGAATATTCGCTTATTGAGTGAGATGGTTGGTTAAGTTTCTGATTTAGGCCTTTTGACTTAAGACAATTGTGTGAGTAAACGGAGACAGCAGCCATCTCAATCATCAAGATAAAGATAGACTAGTTCACTGTGGCGATTTTCCTATGTATGGCGGATTCAAGTCCGAAGTGCAACGCTAAGCCGCCTTTCTTAGCTCCGCAAACACCACCGAAGGTTGTCTGAACCCCAGACACTTGCGTGGCCTGCTGTTCAACGCTCCCTGATAGCGTTGTAAGTCTTCTTCTGTCACTGTCCGCAGGTCTGTTCCTTTCGGGATAAACTGTCTTAACAACCCATTCGTATTCTCGTTCAGCCCACGCTCATGCGAGGCATACGGATGGGCAAAGTACGTATCTGCGTTCAGTGCTTCTGCTATCGCCTTGTGCTCACTAAACTCTAGACCGTTATCGAACGTTATTGTGTGACATACATCCTGATACTCACTCAGCAGTGAGATAATGGCCTTACTGACTTCCACCGCATCCTTTGAAAACACCTTTTTTGTCAGGTAAATACGGCTTTTGCGTTCTGCCAGTGTCACGATAGCACCAGTGCCCTGTTTACCCTGCACCAAATCGGCCTCCCAGTCCCCCAGACGGCTACGGTCATCGACGACTGACGGCCGTAGCTCAATGGATACCGCATCAGGGATGCGCCCTCGTTTCTGCCCGTAGCCCTTACGATATCGCCGTTTGCCCTGCCTAAGATGCCTGTACAACTCGCCACCGCTACGCTTATCCGCATAGATATACTGGTAAATCCATTCATGGCTGACGCTAAGACCAATAATGCTGCCAATTGCACTTATTTGCTCAGGACTCCACTTCCACTCCAGAGCAAATATCACGAAATCTATGGTCTGCTGAGGAATTGTCCTTTTGGCAGATGACAGCCGCCTATCACAGCACTTCTGGTGTGCCTGTTGTGGGTTATAACCAGTATCTGAAGTGTTACGCCTCAGTTCACGGGAGACCGTGGACTTGCTTACACCGATACGGATACCTATCTCATGGCAGGATAAATTATCCTCACGCAGTATCGATATCTGGTATCGTTGTCCTTCGGTTAGTTGCTGATACTTCATACTTACTCGCTCATCTTTGGTCGGAAGAGCAGGATAGCTTATCAGTAGCTAACCGTCCTTCCATCTAACATGACCGAGCGTTGCACTTATTATCTGAATTCGCGTATAAAAAAGTCGAAGGTGTTATCACCTCAGCTATAGATAATACCATCATCGACCAACCTGCTAATTTCGCTAACAAAATTATTGGTTATTCAGATAGCACATGATTTTAAGGTCGCAGAATTATGTAAGACAGAAGTGTTTATTTGAATAGCAAATAAGTGATACTGATTAGAAAGGGAAGGTATCCAGTATTGAAAAGATATAAAGAATAATGTTAACAAGAGATATATCACTAAAATATATACGATTATATCAAAAATCTTTCCCGTGTGCTGATTGCGTTCAAATATAACAATATAAATCTTATTTAAGTCTGAATAGGATTTATATTAACTAGCCATACGGGAACAGCAATAGTTAAAATAACAAGTCAACAAAAAGCAACATCGCTACACATATGCAGATATAAAGAAAAGGGGGATGCCATCATCTTGAGCAAAGGAGGGTGCAACCGATACTGCATGCCCCTCTTTCTTTAATGACGCTAACTAACAATGTTCACCAAATAAATACATTGTGTGATATTTTAATTGACTTGAGAGTCTTCTTGCTCAGCGAATGCTTGTAATTCCCTGATATATCTATGCCATTGCCTTCCCTTTATTTCTTGAGCGTATTCACGAATAGGGAGGGTTAGGTCATGAGTGATAGAGTGGTCGATTCGAGAAATTTCAAATATAACAACCATCTCTCCATTAACTAAGTAGGTATAAATATTTTCACCTTGTTCAATCATCTCATAAATACAAAATACTGATTTTAATTCGGTAGGATGAATCACTTGCCTTAAGTAAGGGACTATCACCTCATTTTGTTTTATCATAAATTTCTGCATATAGTCTTGAGTGGTGTGTTTATTCTTCATTTATAAGCCTTTTAGCAATTCAGGGTTTAAATAACTATATATTTATAACCCGTCATAGTGAATGATCCCTAGCAACTGGCTCTCCAATTTTTGAGGACAAAACAGAAGATCAGGTCTCTGCCAGCAGTAGGCGTTCATAATGATCTATGGTTCGTTTAGCTCTTGAATTATTTCTGAAGAAAAGAACGATATTGACTCATGACTGTGTTTGGATAGTCGTTCAAAATGCGGTCACTTCATGACAAATCGTTTTTTGATGGATTCAAAATATTCAGTAAGATAATTGCCTATCTGTACACTGTATTTAGTGAAATTTCCTGCCAATGATTCTGTCTGTAAAGTAATTTATCACGCTACCAAGTCAGCCTCTAAACAGTGGCGTATGTCAATTTGAAGCCGAAGGCAGGCGATGCATCGCTTTATTATTGAGCTTAGTGACAGCATAGATGACTATCTTAAATGCAAGGCAAATACACAAAGGTATTTTAGGTGCGGATATAAATTTATCCGTAAATGCTTCCCTCTCAGCAATCGCTTCCTTTAACAACATAAATATTTATCATGGAAATAGCGGTTTATTTAATAAGGAATAAAAATGTTTAATGTTGCTATTATTATTTTTGATGAATTTACTGATATCGATTACTTTTTGATGCGTGATATTTTTGGTCGCTGCCGTGAGGATTGGAATGTTAGCGTGTTGGGCACTAAACCCTTTCACACATCTACTCTTGGGCAAAAGGTCGAAACCGATGGTCACGTCTCACTTGCAAATCAAGCTGATGTCGTTTTATTCAGCAGCGGTCAGCAAGGTGTGCCAAATGCACTTGCCGATGAAAGTTTTATGCAATCCTTTAAACTTAACAGTCAGCAACAAATCATTGGTTCTATTTGCGCAGGCTCCTTTATCTTACATAAGCTTGGATTATTGAATGACATTCAAGCAACGACACATCCCGATGCAAGAAATGCGTTTATTAATATGGGAGCAGACGTTGAAGATAAGCCTCTGGTTATTCGTGGTAATATCGGTACAGCAGGGGGGTGTTTATCCGCCTTATATTTAACGGGGTGGATAGCTGAAAAACTTTTTGATAGTGACAAACGTCGACAAATGCATCGTCAGATATTACCTGCAAACCAACACGAGTTATATGAACAAATTATTGTTAATGCAATTACAGAAGCCCAACACTAAATTACAATAAGTTTTATTGGTTTTTAAATGCGAAATGGATTGCGCAATAGTCTGAACCATCTGCTCAGCGGGTGGTTATGTTTTGTGCTATAGCATCGCTATTCTTATTAAATATGTCATTTTTTACCTTGAATATTGATGAAAAATCAAAAACAGAATTGTTCAGTTATAGATGAACAACGTCAGGGCTGATAGAAAAAAATGGTGCCGCGTGGTGAGTGTTTAATTATACATATTGCTCAATGAATGACCTTGATAAGGCTTATTTTAATATTATCGGGTGTATTACTGTTTTGATAGCATTATTATCAACCCCCTTTTATCACTGCGCATAGCTGATGATTAATATAACAATGTGCTACAGTGATTATTAGTATTTGAGTGATCCCTCAACTAACCAAAAACATCAAAATAAAGCCTCACCGAAGTGAGGCTTATGTATATGCGCTTTGCTAAAGAAACACTAAAGATCCTATACACGGTAAATGAATAAAGAATATTGCAGAAAGTACCAATATCAGGGTTAGCAATAAAAGGATTGAATGTCTAAAAAAGCTTACAGATTTTGGATTTTTCAGGAAAAATATTAATAAAAATGGGATGATAATTCCTAATATAGATACATAAGTTAGATACTTATCCAAATATTTAAACATAACTAACCCTATTTAAATTGGCTCTTTATATTGTCATTTCACGTACACAAATGGTCATTTATATCTGCCAGCTAGTAAGGCCGTCAGTGCCAATGACATTGTAGTGACAGCGGCTGCAAGGTAGCTTCCTTTAGAGCAGTGCGGCATAACGAGTTTTAAATTCCCAGTTATAGGCCACACCAGTCTTGCTCTTGCCATTATCCCAATTCACCGACCAAGTCATTAGGCCTTTAATCGACAAGTTTTTGGCATCAAGACGCGCAAAAGCATTATAGACAGCTTGTTTATCAATCACATAACCAGAGCCAGCAGCATCATTGTTGGCAGGCAAACCGATAACAAATTTAGAGGGTGGAATTTTTGTATAACCGCGGGTACCAGTAACTAGACTTTCAGTCAGGTAATACAAAAAGTCTTCTTTCATTGCGTCACTATTTTGGGAGAGCCAAGCACCTTTACCGCTCGTGGTTTCATCAACCCAAATACCATCGCCACCCTGATTATAATATTGCGGAGCAATAAAATCATAATATCCTTCGAGGGCATTGATATAATCTAGATAAGCACCGTTGATGCGTAAATATGGGAATTCTGGCGCCATACTGATAATAAAGTTTTTCCCTTCGGCGGCGTAATGTTCTTTTACTTTTTTCAATGCGGCAGGTAAAACTGTTTTATTATTAGCTGAACTAATGGCTGTTTGCTCTAAATCGATATCTAAGCCATCAAAGCCGTAGGTTTCCACCAAACGGATAATTTCATTAGTTAGCTTGTCTTCGTCGCCAGTTTTCAATTGGATATGCGCATCGGCACCACCTAGGGAAATGAGTACTGCGCGGCCTTGGCTGTTTAATACTCCGACTTGACGGCGGAACTCGGCATCCGACAGATTGTATGGCTTGAAGGTTGGAATACCTTCGCCTTTCATAAAGGCCACGGCCACCACGTTATATTCTTCAGGAATGTCTGTCAGATTCATATTGGCACATTGCCCCTGCTGATAGCCATCACTGGCACCCGCGGCCCAATTGTGCCAAAAACCCATCATAATTTTTTTATTAGAGATATCCGGCATGGCGGCTGCGTCATCTACGACTTGTGTATTGATAATGTTATCTGAGCTCATAGTAACCTCGTTATTTTAGGTAAGATTAATTCCACACGCGCCAATATTGGTGGGCGTAAAGATATAATGCGTTTTTTTAACGAGGGTAAGGTGAAACCTTTTCCTGCCAATAATAAATTAAATTCAAGCTGACTGGAAAATATAGGATGCTTTCAAAAAAGAATGTTTTGCTCTTAGATGTATAATTTTTCAGATTAGTGGAGGCGTATTTATAGCAATGGCTATCTTCAAATGACTCACTAAAGAGTAAATAAATTATGACAGTAATTGTTACATATTATTTATAGCTATTATTCCAATTTATATTGATGATATTTATTGTCAGTATCATGCCGCGGTTTTCACTTATGAAGCGAGTGACGATTAGCTTTGTGAAATAAATAAATGAACCATAATCTGATAATGTTGACAAATTAGCAGGGGTTCGCAAGAAGCTAGAAGCGACGTATCAAGTGAGCCGTGCAAGAAAATAAAATAGGTAATTCTGCTAGTATTATTGGTTGCAGCGGAATAGCTAGTGTTTATTTTATAAATGATAATGATTGTTTATAAGTGGAATATTATCTGCTTTGGTCTTTATTGTCTATTTTATGGAGGATGCCAAAGATATTACAACAAAATTCTAAAATTAGAGATTGCAGTGGTGAGTCGTAATAGAAAAATAGAGTATTTCGCTTTTAGTTAAAATGCTAGAATCATTCTACCGATGAAAATGCGATAGAGAATTTAGATGATTAGATTATTTCTATTTTTAATATTTGTGTTCCCTTCAATCACATACGCTGCAAGTTTTGATTGTGCTAAGGCTCAGAGTAATGTGGAAAAACTAATATGCAATACTCCTGAGCTATCTAAAGCAGATGATGAATTATATGTTGATTATCTGCAAGCAAAGTTAGTAACTGGAAATAGCGATGAATTTAAGAGGTTAGTTAAAAAGAATTGGGAATTGCGGGTTAAAAATTGCGATACAAAGTCGTGCTTGCTAGATTGGTATCATCGCTCAACGATTATTTATAGAAATATTGCTGCTAGCCAACCAGTAGATGAGCAAGATATATCTGAATTTAATTATTATTATAATTCGCCAGTAAAGTTAAGAGGCGTTATTAGATTAGAAAAACCAGATGGGTTCTTAACATTAAGAACAGATAATATAATTTCTGTCTCATCAAAAGAACCGGAAGATAGTGAGGGAGAGCCCACTGAATGGGGGATAGGTGCTTTGCATTTAGCACCAAGAAATTCAGATCAATTTAATCAGCTAAAAGAGATCCAAGGTAAAAAGGTAGATATCACTTGTGACCTATACCATGCAACCAATATTCATCACAAAACTCCGGTTCTTTGCAGTGTTGAACATTATGTTTTGGTTAAGTAATTGGCAGTATGGCATAAAACTGAAAACATAAAGTATCGTAGAAAAATGAAATAGGGCAACCTGCTATTCGTTTGTGATGAGTGACTGAAGGTACGATATTTTTATCTTTTTTTACCCTTTATTTTTTGCTCAAAAAATTTTCCTTTAAAAATAATAAGTTATATTATGTCGTAGAAATGAAGGTATTTTGCATAAAATCGTTGTAATTTATTGTTGCGCTAAGATTTTTTCCTGATAATTTATAGTGTACTGCCGCATAGGCAGCTTAGAAAGGCGCATTTTTTGCAGGGGCAATCGTTGTTTTGTGTACTGCCGCATAGGCAGCTTAGAAACTGAAACTATCAGCTATTTAAAGCGACAGGGATGTGTACTGCCGCATAGGCAGCTTAGAAATTGGCGATATCGCACTCATGGATGATTTTTTGGTGTACTCCGGATGCAACTCCCGCTATCGCTGGCAACACCAGAGGAAATTGTAAAACCAAAACAAATAGTGAAAGTAAAACAAATTATGCGGGAACCATATATTTGACATAACCTAAAACAGCAAAGTTTATCGATTATATTCGTGAAGCATTACACCATCAACATGCAAAAAGGCATCTCTTAGTATTCCCAATGATTGAAACTCATTTAACTTATGATAATACGTCGACTCTACCTGTTCACGGGTAAGGCCTGTGAGGTAATCACTTTGTTGATTTGTTTCCCAATAAATCTCACCTTTTCCTTTTATGAAGTATCCTCTTAAAAATCCAGGCCATTTATCACGCATGTTAGATATCAACAGAGAGTGGCTATCAGGCTGTGTTGCTTGAAATTCATGAAAAAAATCACCTCTAAAGATAAAAATATTATTGCATTTAGTACATTGATAGATATCTCTTACATACTTGTATGCTACAGAAGCAAAATTATCTCTAGACTCCCCTTCTAGTTCATCAAGAAAATCATAGAAGTCTTGATCAGAGATGTAATAAGCCTTATAACTAAGATAATCTGTATTATCCCTAATTATATGACCGCAGCTACATTGAAACTTAGACATTTAATATTGACCTCATAATTCTGGATTTAGAATAAGATTATCGCCAATATTAATAATACATAATGTTAGATAAAAACATCATAAATATCTTAAAATTACCTAGAGTGATAAATATAACAGTATGCTAAATAAAAACACACTGAATTGACGTAAACACGGGCTTATAGGCTTACAAATCAAACTTGCTCATGGATATCTTATCAATTAATCTCTTTAGTAAATGGTCATTATTTTTTCCACACTGGGGATGGCTAATTTTTGAGGCGCTTAACCCATGATATTGGGTACGACTCATTGTATTTATTGCTTAGTCAAGTGAGATAATCTTTGATTAAAATACACTAGTATGAAAAGATTACCATTAATGTATTAGAGTAAGAGGAAATGCGTGTCAATGAAGGCAATATATTTATTACTGGGGTTGCTGTTTTCATCTTTTGCATTCTCAGCTGAAAACTCAGTGATGATCCTTGGCGATGATTATAGGCATACCTTAGTTAAGGAGCTAGAAGGGGCAACATTTGTAACTCATGGAAAGAATGACTCACTCATTCAGCAGGTTAAACAAGCATTTAATCAAGACAGTATTATTTTGGTTATTAACATGGCGGATGGACCAACTCAAAATCTTAGAGAATCCATCTTAATAGCAAGGCAATCAGGTCATAATTCTGTCCAAGTTTATTATCATGGTAAGCATTTACCAAAAGAGATGCTTAATGATGATGACTTTAAAAAGCTAATGACACTTGTTGTTAAGGAAGTTAACGAATTATTGGATCTGTATGAAATCCAAATAACAGGGGCTTATTATGATTGGGAAAGAGATTTTCCAGAAAAATTTCAGTTACAAAAAAATATTATGGCTAAATTTAGTCCAGAGCCTAACACGTTAATGACTGAAATACATAGTTATGCCTATGTGTTTACAAAGGAAGAAGCAAGTGATAATACTATCATCACTGATGGAACGGTATTGGCATTTGCTTGTCAGGATGTCATTGGTAATGCGACTGTTCGAAGCCAAGATCCCATAAAGAGAGGTGGGAATTATTCTCACATAGTATTGGAGTTAGAAAAGCCAACATTGATCCCTTTACATGCACGATGCTTAGGTACATTAAATAACACGTTAGCTATGGCTTTTATTACTGTATTAGAGAATGAGAAATAATGAAATATCATGATAGTTTTAAGGTATCCACTATCTCATTTTGTTTTAAATACCTGTTTATAGACAGATGTTTGAATGATGAATGGAGCTATTAACGAATACGCACTAAACTCCTGAATATATAATTGTATTCAATTTGTCAGGCTGTATGTTATGAAATATTTAGAGCGTTATCTGTATCATATCATCTATTGAATTTTATGATAAATATAACGGTATCATTATCAATTTAACTATTTAAATTTATCAATATATTAATGCTAAATAGAGTATATTGATTGAAATAAACGCCACTTATACAATTTAACGGAAAAATTCTTTTAGCGAAGAAGCTTTAAACCCTATTTAAATCCTTTACAGAACAGTATGTTTATTCTGTTTTATATAGAGTGCATATCAATCTCAGGTGCCTCAGCTAGAAACTATCCGAAGGTATTAGCAATGGGGCATCATTTCATTTGGTTTGCGGCAATTGAAAAAGTTATTGATGCTTTAGATAAATGATCGCTGATAAAAATTAGCAAACATGATATTTTCAGAATCACATTAAAATCAGATAGTTACAAAAAATATAACTATTGAAAATGAATTGACAATTTTCCGAGTGATTTAAGCGCGGTAATTGCGACCTCTTTATTAGGATCAAAGCAAAGCTCTATTAATCGGTTTAAGGTTTCTTCATTTTGAATTGCGTATTTGTAATCACCAAGGATGGATATCGCAGTGAGTTTAACTTCATTATTAGTTCCTTGTGTGAGCTGGATTAGTGTATTTAATATGATTTTTTGTCGTGAATGATTCATTTATTCATACCTAGCTAGGATATGTTAAGAAAAATCTGATTATAATCAGCCAAAATAGACATCATATTGTTATTTCTCCTTATTGCATTGTTCCTAGATGACAACTTTAATAAAAAGTATATGAGAAATTTGCATTTTATAAACAATAGCAACTAAATTTACTACGGATAGGCATCGGTATAATCACCATCTAATGTTAAAATCAGGGCGAAGTAGGTTTTTTATACATCCTATTAGTAAAATACATGATAGGAAAACTTAATAGATAGTTAAATTAACTGAGCTAAGAGGTATTTTCACTATTTGAGTATAGAGTGCTAATAAGAGCCCAAAATATGGGCTCTCATCTATAAACGTCATTCATGTGTTATTCTCAACAAATTGAATGTTAATTACTTAAATTCACATCGATAACTTGATAAAAAGCATTTTGGGTATTATCAACATCCCATGTTGCAAGAATAACATGGTAACCTTCATGATCAGCGGGCACATCACATATAAAGTTGATATCCACTTCGATCAATGGCATTGCTCCATGATCATCTCTTTGACAAAATGGCGTTAACTCAAAAGCTGAACGAGTTAATGGTGCTGATTGGTCCCAGCCATTTTTTGTAATAAAAAACCGCCAATTATCGGTTGCATGAGCCATAGTTAGATACCAAGTGAAGGTATTGAGACCCGTTTTCATATTGTCCACTCCCCCTAAAATAAGACAGCTATAATTAGAGTTTCTGCCCTAAAAATTGCAGAGGTCATGATGAAAAAAGCCCGTTTTACTGAAACTCAAATCGTTAATATTTTAAAGCTCGCTGATTCAGGGATGAAAGTGGAAGACATTTGTCGCCAAAATGGGATCAGTAACGCCACTTATTATATCTATGGACTACCTCCGTTTTGCAAGTACTGAATCAGGTTTTAGGTTGTTGCTTACATCTATCCGGCATCAGAAATATCTGTGCCCAAATGGGTAATCCGCACACAATCGCCTCAACAACTGGACGGCCACGAAGGCCAATATAATAATCAGGTTCCGATCGTGCAGGTTTAACCTGTGACCATTTTTCAATACTTTGCAACTTTTAAAGGTATGCTATTACACTGCCAGTCTGTACTCGGTTTCATTGTGAAGAATTGACCAAATAATTCTGGCATTTTTATTGGCGACTGCAACGGTCGTTTTGTTAAATCCTCGTCGCTCTTTTAGCTGATTAACCCATTGATTTAAATAACCCTCATTATTATTTGCAGCCACTCTAACGACTGCCCTGGCTCCATGAATAAATAAGGTTCGCAAATGCTTGTCGCCTTTTTTCGTCATATTCATCAGTACCTGCCTGTCACCACTCGAGTGCTGTCGTGGAACCAGACCAAGCCATGCGGCAAAGTGACGACCATTTTTAAATTCAGTTCCTTTGCCTATCGCGGCAACAACAGCTGTTGCTGTTTTAGGGCCAATGCCTTTAACTTTGGCAATGCGCTGGCAGGCTTCTGATTGCCTGAACACAGCATCAATTTCTTTATCAAAAAAGCCTATGCGACGACCAAGATCGTTAAAGAGATCATAAAGTTCTGCAATCGTCCTGCGCATTCTAACGCTAAGACCATTTTCAGCATCTTCAAGAATAAGCGGAACAGCACGACGAACTCTTGAGACTGCCGAGCCGATTGTTATTCCCCGATCAAGCAGCAGTCCCCGGATTTGACAAACTGTCGCAGTGCGGTGATTAACAATACGCTGTCTTGCACGGTGCAGAGCCTGAATATCCTGCTGTTCAGGGCTTTTGGGTGGTACGAACTGCATTGTTGGCTGCATCAGAGCAATTGCGATAGCCTGTGCATCATTACCGTCATTTTTTTGCCCGCGGACAAAGGGTTTTACATACTGGGGACTGATCACTTTTACCTTATGTCCCAGTTTTTCGAACTCACGCTGCCAGTAAAATGCTCCCGTGGAGGCTTCCACACCAATCAGGCAGGCCGGAATATTCGCGATAGTCTGTAGTAACGTTTTACGATCAGTGCGTTTTTTATAAACCGGTTTACCCGCCTGATTTAATCCACAAAGCTGAAAAACATTTTTAGCCAGATCAATACCGAGATAGATAACATTCATGATAATGCTCCTGCTGAGTATATTTTATTCAGTTAACCTCAGAGGGAGGAGGTAGTCCATCCCATTAATTGGAAATCAAAATATGGTGGCATGGAAGCTAATGATGTTAAACGATTAAAAGAGCTTGAGGAGGAAAATGCGAAACTGAAAAAGCTCTTTGCGGAAGTCAGCCTTGAAAATCATGCGATGAAGGAGCTTTTTGCAAAAAAGGGTTGGTAGTGACTGAAAAGAAGTCCTGTGCACAATCATTAAAAGAGGGCAGGTTTATCAGTCATTAAGGCTTGCAAACTAACTTCATTGCCCCGAGCTACTTTTTACCGTCAACCGTTAGATTGGCGTAAAAAAGACCAAGTGGTGATCGATGCCATACAATCTGTGTTAGCGAAATCACCACAATCAGGATTTTGGAAATGCTATTTTCGGCTGCGATTTCAAGGCTATTCTTTTAATCATAAACGAGTTTATCGCGTTTATTGTCGATTAGGATTGAACTTGAAACGACGGGTTAAAAAGGTGCTTCCGAAGCGTGAAAAAAGACCATTAGTGATAGAAAAAGTCCCGAATATTCAATGGGCTTTGGATTTTGTACACGACAGTTTGTACTGTGGTAAACGCTTCAGAACCTTGAATATTATTGATGAGGGGACACGTGAGTGCCTGGCAATTGAAGTTGATACGTCATTGCCTGCTGAACGAGTCATTAGAGTACTAGAACGTTTGAAAATCGATAGAGGATTGCCGAAACAAATTCGAGTGGATAATGGGCCTGAACTTATTTCAGCTAATCTATTGAATTATTGTAAAAATAATCGAATTGATTTATGCCATATTCAACCCGGTAAACCTCAACAAAACGGTTTTATCGAACGATTTAATGGTTCATTTCGCCGTGAATTTTTAAATGCCTATTTATTTGAATCATTAAGCCAAGTACGAGAGATGGTGTGGTTTTGGCAGCAAGATTACAATCTAAATCGAACCCACGAAAGTTTAAATAACCTCCCACCGGAGACATACCGTAAACAGTTAGAAATCTCTAATTTGAAGTGTCTTAATTAATGGGGAGTGGACAATATCAATTTTATGCCAACGGGTAGGTGTTTGCACATCAAGAGGACTGAAACGTTCTATACCACCTCCGCTAGCTATTAATCCATCAGGAGGCCCAGATTCTGGAAAGCCTTTTTGAGTTTCAATGCTCTGAGGTTCATATTCAGGCCCTAATCCACAATCATTGTTTAATGGTGTTTTTGGCTCCTTAGAACCTATCCCAATAGGATTTTATTCCAGACAATGATGGCACAGGCAAGATGCAGCATTGCCTCATAATTCTCGACCTTCTTCTCCCAACGAGTCAGGACACGACGGTAGCGATTCATCCAACTGTGTGTTCTCTCTACAACCCAGCGGTGGGCCTTAAAATCCGTGTTTTTGATGGCTTCTGATTCATCCTTCCGTGACTGGATATGAGGTTCATAGCGACGACTTTTCAGATACGCTCCCAACCATTCCGCTTCATACCCTTTGTCCATGCACAACCGGAGCCTCTTGCCCGGTCTGCCCGTCTGGAGGGCATCGAGCGTATCCGCAACCAGCTTTATGTCGTGCGTATTTGCTCCAGCGACAACCAGTGCAAGCGGAAGCCCGTTCCCGTCAGTCATCAGACTGCGCTTTACGCCCCGTTTCCCTCGGTCTGTTGGGTTCTTGCCTGTTTTTTTGAGCCTGCCAGCGGTGATTTGGTCATACAACCATCCATCGACAGCCACGACCAGTCAATAGCGTCCAACTGTTCGCAAGCAAGCAACCCGTTTTGCCAGAAGCGTTCAAATACGCCAGCATCCCGCCACTCCTGAAATCGGCGATGAGCAGAGCTTGACGAGCATATACCGGTGGCATTTAGCGCATTCCACTGGCAACCCGTCCTGAGTACGAAGAAAATGGCGTTCATTGCAGCGCGATTATCAACCCGCTTGCGGTGCGTACCCAGCGGGTGTTGAGTTCTATGCTCCGGGATGAGAGGAGCCATTTTCTCCCAGAGTTCATCACTGATTTGCCACTTATTACCTACCATACGTTGCCCTCATAAATTATCATTATGTATTATCTGACAATTCCTTTTGGGATAGGTTCTTAAGATAGTCGTTAAAGCTACATAGATAAGCGCGACTTTCTGGCATCCTTATATAGCCATGGGCGCTCGCGTAGAATGAAAATAACGTTAATACAGTGCCTAATATACTTGGATATATTAATGGTATGATTAGATTTTTCATAATCACCTCGGACATAAAGATAAAGAATATTTACTGAACGATTATTGAATGATGTGTCAGAGAACTCATTCATCGTTTCAGTAATAATATTTTTATCATACTGACTTGCAGCAAAATTGAATAATTTAGTTCTTTATTTATTAAATTTTGCGTCATCTTTGCTGATTAATCATCTAATTAGTTAAATCTAAGTATTATTTAATGAGATTTAAGGGTATGAGAAGTTGAAATAGGGTAGAGTGGTATTATCCTAACCCTCCAAAGGAAAAGAGGGTTAGAACCAATAGCATTATTCAATCAGCATTAGGGGCCTTCGCCGCCTGAATCAATCCCTCCCATTCCTGGTGTATAAGTTATGCAATCTGGTTTGCCTGTAACAGGATTTGGTTCAGGTGAGCACCAAGTAACAGTGTTAGTCGCGTAAGCCGATGAACAAAGAATTGAAATAATAAACAATAGTTTTTTCATGATTATTTCCTTCTATTTGATAATCATGACTACTTTATTTTAATTATGTAGGAGAAGTTCATATTCCATTACTTAATGTGATAGGTGTCTCTTAAATCATCTTTTATTTAAGTGATTGATTTAATGTTCCTAAAAATAAGAGGTGATATTTTACTATATGGGTAATTTATAGGTTAAGGTTGTTATGGCGTAATCATTAAAATATTTTATTGATTATGGTGTAACTGATATTGTGTATAACGTGATGTGTTAGTATGGAGAGATAAAGGTATTTAAATGATTCAAATAATTAACAATAAATTAGGCGAACCTACTAAAAGGTTCGCCATTCAATCATTATTTAATACTGTCATCTAATAATTCATTGAAATAAATGATTTTTTGGTCAAAATCAATAGCTATATTTTGATCTTTACACTCATTATTAGATATCATTTTACAGGAAGATTGTATGTTTTTTTCATGGATGCCTAACCATTCAGCTAATAAATGAAATAAATTCAGTTCACTCCTTTGCGCTGATATTATCTCTCTCGTATTTGAATCTGAAGAAGTAATAAAAAGAGGCGTTTCAAAATTTTGACGATGTTTATCACCATGGATTAGATCTTGTTGATTATCAATAAAAGAAAGCCCATGATCTGAAAAATATAACATAGACCATGAGTTTTTAGACTTTGATAATATGCCATGTAATAGAGATAACTGTAAATCAGTATTTTTTATACTTTGAACATAGCAAGATAAGTCTTTGCTTTTATAAAATTTATCATACTTATTTGAGATCCTTTTACAAAATGGAGAGTGGCTACCAATTAAATGAACAACAATCAGTTTTTTCTTTGCAGGATTGTCGATGGACTCAATAAGCTTGGGAATAATAGGGCCATCTTCTGTTAGTGGGTATACAAAGCTGTTTCTATATTTACTTTTAGTGTGAGCAGTCGCACATTTGCAAAATTAACCATGATGTTGCTAATAAGGGAAGTAGATACACCAGTATAGATTTATTATGTACTGAGTTATGATTATGGTGTCATTTTTGACGTAACTTAGGGGTAATAATATGTTAAAAGTAATTGCAGAAGATTTTATCCAGCTTGAGGCTATAAATATCGTACTCCCACTTTACCGTGAATTAGTTGAAGCGACTAAGCGTGAGCCTCTCTGTATTGCTTATGATTTATATGTTGACCAAAAAGATAGGGGGCATTTTATTTTTATCGAAGAGTGGCCTGATCAAGCAGCCTTAGATGCACATTGTAAGAGCGAACATTTTCAACGCCTTGTTCCCATGATTAATCAATATCAGCGAAAAGAGCCTTCTTTTATATTTATGGATGACGCTCTAGCTAAAATATAAACACTATAGAATTTCTTTTCGATAAAAATCATTAGGGTAACTCTATTTTAATGCCATTAGTGTATAGCTGATGGTTATTTTATTTTTAATGGTGATGCAGAAAGGACTAGGGGATAATTGGTCAATAGGTATGTTTAACTTTACTTATTTGGTTAACCGGGATTTTATTTTCTCTAAAAGGTAAAAAGCGACTTTCAGCTTAACTAATGATTTTATAGGGCCATCAAACTATCTGTTAGGTGTGTGTGAAATATTTATTTTAATAGTATTTAATGTATAAAAGGTTGGGTTAATTTTTTCGTCTAATCAGCAAGTGATTTTCCTTGTTTTTACCCTTTAAATTTTTAAAGTTTTTATATCCTTTTAAAACAATAGGTTATGTTACCTGATAAAAAAGAAGGTATTTAAGGGGAAATTGTTATAATTTACTGTTGCATAAAGTTTTTTTACTGATAATTTATAGTTCACTGCCGTATAGGCAGCTTAGAAACAATCATTTGAGCTGATTGCGCACCGCAATTAGTTCACTGCCGTATAGGCAGCTTAGAAAGCCATTACCCTCTCTGACTTCGATAGCAAGTTGTTCACTGCCGTATAGGCAGCTTAGAAATGTGTGAGGTTGATTTACTGGTGCTTGATGACGTTCACTGCCGTATAGGCAGCTTAAAAATACGTTTTAATATAACTTAAAATTTCTACCTTATCCTTTCTAGCACACCCTCAATAAGATTTAGTGATTTTCACTTATCATGCAGAATAAAAGACTGTTAGCCTTGATGCGAAGTCAGAATAAGGCTTATGATATTTTGTACATGGAGGTTATTATAGGAATATTACCTATGGTGAGGAGGGGTGTTGATGTGTATTTTGAAAATACCAGCTCGGTGGAGGTATTTATATGAATAATCTTTTTCGAATGTGCAACCTATTGCTATTAACTGCAAGCTTCTCAATGGTCTCTTTATCTTCCTATGCAGATCCCAATGGCGGTCATGGTCATGGGCAAGGAAAAGAGCATCAAAAAAATAAGCCTAACAAAGGTCATAATGGTAACGGAAAAGAAAAAGCAGATCATTTATCCTTAAATAAGAGTAATTCAATATCAGTATCATTAACTTACAATGAAGCAAGAGCACTCGCTTTAGACAGTGGTATTACAGGCTATCACGCGTTACCACCCGGTATTGCCAAAAACTTAGCTAGGGGGAAACCATTGCCGCCAGGGATAGCTAAAAAGGTTGTTCCACCTTCTATGCTTGTACAATTACCTCATTATCCAGGCTATGAATGGAGTATTGTTGGTAATGACTTAGTACTTATTGCATTAAGTACAGCGGTAGTCACTTCGATTATTAATAATGTATTTGACTGATCTTAGTAATGTGTATTGAAGCCATTAAGTAATATATACCTGTTAAATTGAAAAAGACCGTTCATTTGATAAACGTTATCCCATTAGCCCTCAATTTTTTGAGGGCTATGCAATCAAAGGGATTATTATTTCGTTTTATTCTTTTCTAACCATTTTTGCATTTGCTCTATTTCTGGACCTTGGGCGTTAATAATCTCTTCTGCAAGCTTTCTCATTTCAGGGTCGGTGCCATATTTTAATTCAATTTTTGCCATATCAATTGCCCCTAGGTGATGAGCGATCATACCTTGCGCAAATGCAATATCTGCATTCTCTTCATTCATACTTTTGGCCATATCTGCATGCATTTTATCCATAGATTGGTTTAACTCTTTTTGCATTTCGTTGCTGGCAGGAGCTTGAGCATGCATAGAATGATTTGAATTAGCAAAAGAACTAAAGGAGGCGATGCTAATGGTTAAAATTGCAGCGATAGGAAGCATTTTTTTCATGATAAATACCTTATTAAAAGGGGATTAAGTTAGGTTGACGATAAAGCTTCCCCTAAGGTTAAGGTCAATGGGGTAATAACAGATTTAACTTATTTTACATATAAATTGATTTTTATACTTAACTCATTTAATTGAGAGAGACGCAGTGAGTCTAAAAATAGTGGTATGATAAAATGAAATAACGATTCTTTATAATAGTGATCTATATCAAAAATTTCGAATAAGCGCTTATCTGTTTTTTACTGGTTTATATAAATCGAATGGATAATTAGATGCGTGGTGTTATTGGTTTTATGTATTTTTCGCCATGTAAATATACTCTTTAATTATTTTTAAATATGGGGCTTATGTGATAATTAATTGATTTTAAGGTTGAAGTTTTTTTAGGCTTTATTGTTAAAGTATATCTTTTTATTTAAATTTCATAAAATAAATTATCAATGTTAATGATAATGATTTCTATTTGAGAGTCTATTCTAGGTTGTTATATACTCTGATTTAAACAGGTGTGGTGATGATTCAGGGGTTATTAATGGCTATGCAGAAATAGTCTCTTAATACGGGGGAGATTAAGAATAATTAGGTTGGGTTAATTCTATAAATATTAAAAATCCTTTTTATAGCTAATGGAGTGAAGCTGTTATATTTATTACGTTTTTAAAATTATTTATATTATTAAATAATGGTCTTCACAATAAATAGCAGGCAGGAAAATTTTTATAAAAATGAAAATTAACATAGATATTTTATTCTGTAAATTTGAATCCTTATTTGAGTGATAATCAACTCATTATTTTTACTGTTATTTACTGATGTTCAAAGCGCGAATTCAGATAATAAGTGCAACGCTCGGTCATGTTAGATGGAAGGACGGTTAGCTACTGATAAGCTATCCTGCTCTTCCGACCAAAGATGAGCGAGTAAGTATGAAGTATCAGCAACTAACCGAAGGACAACGATACCAGATATCGATACTGCGTGAGGATAATTTATCCTGCCATGAGATAGGTATCCGTATCGGTGTAAGCAAGTCCACGGTCTCCCGTGAACTGAGGCGTAACACTTCAGATACTGGTTATAACCCACAACAGGCACACCAGAAGTGCTGTGATAGGCGGCTGTCATCTGCCAAAAGGACAATTCCTCAGCAGACCATAGATTTCGTGATATTTGCTCTGGAGTGGAAGTGGAGTCCTGAGCAAATAAGTGCAATTGGCAGCATTATTGGTCTTAGCGTCAGCCATGAATGGATTTACCAGTATATCTATGCGGATAAGCGTAGCGGTGGCGAGTTGTACAGGCATCTTAGGCAGGGCAAACGGCGATATCGTAAGGGCTACGGGCAGAAACGAGGGCGCATCCCTGATGCGGTATCCATTGAGCTACGGCCGTCAGTCGTCGATGACCGTAGCCGTCTGGGGGACTGGGAGGCCGATTTGGTGCAGGGTAAACAGGGCACTGGTGCTATCGTGACACTGGCAGAACGCAAAAGCCGTATTTACCTGACAAAAAAGGTGTTTTCAAAGGATGCGGTGGAAGTCAGTAAGGCCATTATCTCACTGCTGAGTGAGTATCAGGATGTATGTCACACAATAACGTTCGATAACGGTCTAGAGTTTAGTGAGCACAAGGCGATAGCAGAAGCACTGAACGCAGATACGTACTTTGCCCATCCGTATGCCTCGCATGAGCGTGGGCTGAACGAGAATACGAATGGGTTGTTAAGACAGTTTATCCCGAAAGGAACAGACCTGCGGACAGTGACAGAAGAAGACTTACAACGCTATCAGGGAGCGTTGAACAGCAGGCCACGCAAGTGTCTGGGGTTCAGACAACCTTCGGTGGTGTTTGCGGAGCTAAGAAAGGCGGCTTAGCGTTGCACTTCGGACTTGAATCCGCCGTCTATCGAAAACGTTTTTAAATATGGATGCCCATGAAAAAGCCGCGACGGCATTAAGTTTCACAGAAAATAGCCGATCGTATGCTGTACAACGTGTGATTAATCAACATATGGCAAGAAACCAAACTAAATAAGCTTAATGAAATAGCGCATAGACACTCTATGCGCTATTAAGCATTTAGCAATGTGAATTAAAATAGTTTTTTCTGGGGAGGCCCTGAGAAATTCATTTTACCAATATTTTCCATAAGGACTTCTACAACGACAGGCTGTTTTAATTCGACGGCACGTTGTAACGTAGATTTGAAATCTTCTGCCTTATCAACGGTTAGTGCTTTAATTCCCATTGATTCTGCTAATCGCGTAAATGAAGGAGTGAGTAACTCATTATAATATTGCCGATCAGCGAAATATTTCTCTTGGATCCCGCGCATAACACCATATCCATGGTCATTCATAATAAGAAGCACAATCGGTAGTTGCTCTTGTGCCATGGTAGCAAGCTCCCCAATACCTAGCATTAAACCACCATCGCCAACTAAGCCAATAACGGGAGTCTGAGGATTCGCTTTAGCGCTACCGATAGCCATTGCTAAGCCTAATCCAATCGCACCAGCCAAAGAGTGAATATTGTGTAATGGCTGAGTCGCTTTTAGTAAGCGGCTTCCCCATAAGCTACCTGAAACGGTGATATCTCGCACAAATATACCGTGATCTGGCAGTGCCTGCTCAACCGCATCGCTTAATTGGCTGTATGGTCCACATTGCGCTCTGAGTTGTGCCTCGGCTTGCTGAGTGGCTTCTTGGACTTGTTGTTGCCATTGTGGTGAAATTGTTCGCTTAGATTGCTCGAGTTTGCTGGCCAATGCGTTCAGAATACTATGGCAATCGGCAGTAACCACCAAATCTGCACGATAGTTTCGATTAGCCGCTAGCGGATCGATATCAATTTGAATTAAAGGTTGTGGCAAGGGTAATGACCACGTTTTGGTTTCATTACTGCGTAAACGAGAGCCAGCGACGAGTGTGATATCGCAAGAACGCATCAATTTATCAATAGCATCTGCGTTATGGAAAGCGCGTAAACTAAATGGATGTTCGTCAGATAAAATACCTCGCCCATGCGTACTACTGATCACCGCTACCCCCTGATCTGCCAATTTTTTAATCGCATCAGAGGCGTGTAGCGCACCACCACCAATCCATAATAAAGGGCGTTGTGCATGCTGTAATTTTTGCCAAATCGCATCGACTTGATCCGCCGTTGCTTCTGGTAAAGGTTGAACTGTCAGTGGTGCGCTGAGTAGCGATAAGGGAACTTGTGCGCTTTGTATATCAATCGGTATTTCGATAGAGACGGGGCCACAAGGAACGGTTTGTGCAACTTGAATGGCTTTATGTAAGACGGCAACCGCTTGTTCGGCGCTATGGACGCGAAATGCTTGCTTAGAGCTGGCTTTTAAAAAGCCAAGTTGATCGCGCGTTTCGTGAATAAAACCGGCATCCATATCCAGATACGCTTTTTCTACTTGCCCTGTAATATGGATAATTGGCGAGCAAGCATTCATGGCTTCAATCATTGAGCCCACGGCATTACCCGCGCCGGCTCCTGTGCTGGTTAAGGCGACGCCAAGTCCGGTGAAGCGACCATGTGCATCAGCCATGGTAACGGCACCCGCTTCCCCACGACTAGGGGTGAAGTCAATCACGCCACGGCGACCAATTGCATCTGCAATCGGCAGGTTGTGGATTGAGATAACGCCATAGACGGTACTGACTTGGTATTGTTCTAATGTTCTGGCGATCGCCTCGCCAACCGTGATTGTCTCATACATAGTGTTCTCCTTTAGAATTCGATAACCAATAATTTGCAACGTGAAGATATTTACGGATGCATGGTCATTTATTCACACCAACGGTTTGGTTGTGGGTTTAGTGCCAGAAAAATACTTTTTTGCTGCATATAAGCTTTGAGGCTTTCAAGGCCTTTTTCTCTACCGAGTCCACTCTCTTTAAACCCACCAAAAGGTGTTGAAATGGAGAAAACTTTGTAGGTATTGATCCAAACAGTACCAACGTCTAAAGCATCTGCTAATTTAAAGGCGCGAGTGTAATCTTGCGTCCAGATCCCCGCAGCAAGGCCATAAATAGAATCATTGGCTTCTTCTATGAGTTGCGTTTCATTATCAAAAGGGATAACGACCAGTACAGGCCCGAAGATCTCTTCTTGGCAGACAGAAGCTTGGTTATTCAGCCCTTCAATAATGGTTGGTAAATAATAATTCCCTGCTTGTAAGTTAGGGTCTTGGGGGATAGCTCCGCCAAGGCGAATTGTGCCACCTTCAGCGATTGCTTGGTTGACGTAGCGAATAACACTTTCTCGGTGTTCGGGGGATATCAAAGGGCCGACATGAACCCGTTCTTGGCGAGGGTCTCCGATAATGAGTTGTTGAGTCAGTGCAGTGAGCTTTTCCATAAAAGGTTCATAAACAGCACGTGAGACGAACAGCCTAGAGCCTGCAATACAAGCTTGCCCCATTGAACTGAAAATACCATAACAAACGCCATGTGCAGCAAGGTTGAGATCCGCATCTTCTAAGACAATAGTAGGAGACTTACCACCAAGCTCTAGTGACGTTGTGATCAGTTTTTCTGCCGCAATATGTGCGAGTTGTCGGCCTGTATTGGTGCCGCCAGTAAAGGATATTTTTTTCACTAAAGGATGGCGGACAAGTGCATCACCAACGATAGAGCCTTTACCGGGGAGTACGCTGAGTAAGCCACTCGGTAGACCCGCTTGCTCAAATAATTCCGCGAGTTTCAATGAGATAAGCGGGGTCGCCTCGGCGGGTTTTAATATCACAGCATTGCCCGCGGCTAGTGCAGGTGCAATTTTTTGCATATCGCTAGCAATCGGTGAATTCCATGGTGTAATAGCGGCAATAACACCTAGGGGTTGATATGTACTTAATGTCATCATATCGGGCTGGCGGCGAGGAGGCAGCTCTCCGCCACTGACTTCGCATACGGCGGCAAAATAACGGGCTGTTGCCGCGGCACTCATGACTAGCCCACGAGCTTCTGCCCAAGGTTTACCATTGTCGAGAGTTTGTAAGCGGGTTAGCTCGTCTGCTTGCTCTTCGATTAGCATACTGACGTTGTGTAAAATAGTCGCGCGTTGATGTGGGGGCATATTGCGCCAACTTGGCGCTCGCCATGCACGCTCTGCCGCCTGAACCGCTTCTTCAACATCACTTACACTGGCGCTGTTGAGCGTGGCGATAATGTGTTGGTCACCCGGAAAGCGAGAGCACATTTCATTACCGCGCCCTTGTTGCCATCGTCCACCGACAAATATATCGAGTTTTTTCATGGGAATTCTCCAGTCAGATAATGGCATCTTGATCTGCAATGCGACGGCAAATTTCGACGGCACTTAATGCAGATAGCAGGGATGTTTTAGGATTTGAAGGTAATGGGTTACCATTTAATTCGATACAAAAATGGCCAAAATCACCAGTAACCTCAATGCGATGACTATTTTGCTTGGTCGTCGGGTCGACCATAAGTTCGACTTTTGTTTTATCCATACCGATACCGTAGAGGGCAACCGTCGCCGCCACATTGGCATTTGCGGGGAATTTCAGTGCCGCCTCGCGTGCTGTTCCGTGGAAAAAAACCGTTGGCTCTGTAACCGTATCTAGGTCGATGTAATTTTCAGCCGGACCATTGCGCCAGCTGGCAGGACTTTTACGTGATTGGTAGGTTACTTGGCGGATTGCGGCTTCTTTTGCACAACGTAGTCCATCGAGACCAGCAACAGCACCTGATAATGGGATAAAGATAGCGTGGTGTTGTTGAGCTTTTTGGCTTAGCGTTTGTGCTAATTGCGCATCCGCCAATGCGCCAGTTGAAATCACGGCTAGCGTCCAGCCTTTTTCTAAAACCATGGGGGCATACTGTTTGACAGCATGTTGACTAGCACACTCCAAGATTAAGTCTGGTTTTTGTGAGGCGTGCGTCGGGCAGCTTAGTGGTATCACACGGTTTTGAAAGCGTTGTTTGATATCATTGTGGTGATGTTCGCGGGCCACTATCCAGCCTAGCTCAATCCCAGCAGGAAGCCGTTGGATCACTTCATTCGCCATAGCACCATATCCGATAAGCATCAGTGTTTTCATCATCGTTCCCTTAAATGTGGTGGCAAAAACCGCCGGAGACATCTAACGCCGCACCAGAGGTAAATGAAGCCATTGGTGAAGCTAAAAACACCAATGCTCTAGCAGGCTCTTCTGGTTTCCCTAAGCGTTGCATTGGAATGCCGCGTTTTTTGGCGATCTCACCAATCCAACTGTGCCAATCAAGACTTTTGTCGCTACGCGCCTCAAAGCGGCGACGCCATTGCTCTGACTCCACCATGCCGAGCAAGATAGAATTGACACGAATGCCTTTCGGCAGAAGGGTTTTCGATAGATTAAGCGTGAGATTGAGTAAAGCCGCGCGAGCGGCAGAGGTCGCTACCATATGAGGCTCTGGTTGTCTTGCTAATAGCGAGTTGACACAGGTAATTGACGCGATATCTGACTGTTCTAACAAGGGCATAAATGCATTAACGGGATTGATAACGCCAAACAATTTAAGTTGCGCTTCTTGTAACCAAGCTTCTTCAGGCGTATCAGCGTAGTGAGCCACATATCCTTGACCTGCATTATTAATCAGTAAATCGACTTGCCCAAAATGTGTTTGTACTTGCTGTGCAAATGCCTCAGTTTGCGTTTTATCCAGCACATCGCAACAGACAGCGAGCAACTTAGCGTGTGGATAGGCCGCCTGTAATGCGTGATGTGCCTCGGTCAGTTTATCTTGGTTTCGACCACAAAAGGCGACATGACATCCTTCGGCTAACAGGAGTCGGACTGTGGCTAGGCCAATTCCTGAACTTCCTCCAGTGACGACGGCGACACGATTTTCTAATTGTAAATTCATAGCGCTTTCCTTAATCAAACTTCTACTACGGCATAGGTCGCCAAAAATTGCTTCAGGTAATGGTTAAATGGCTGAGATGCATCGAGATAACTTGCATGTCCTGCTCGTTCAATATAGGTAAGGGGGCAACTGTGTTGCTGAGCGAGCATGTGCACTTTTTCAGGCGGCGTAATGGTGTCATCAAGGCCAACAATCATTTGGACGGGGCCTGAATAAAGATTGAGGTAACGGCTAATATCATCGTGAGCCAACATCCATGCTGCGGCTAAGAAACCGCGAGGGTTAAGTTTACGCATGGTTTGCCTTACCCAATCAATCTGTGGTTCACTGGCAGATGGGCTTAGTAGGGCGGCGGCACGATGCTGTGCATAATATTCAATACCTGAATTGAAGACGATTTCTCGTCGTTGTTCATAAACCTGTCTCTGTTCAGTTTTATGTTTAGTTGCGTAGCCTTGCGCCGGATTGGCTAAAAATAAACCTTTTATTTTTTGTGGATATTTTGCAGCGAACGCACAGGCCATGATGGCACCAAGTGAATGACCAACCAATACAACTTGAGGAAGATCTAAGCCATCGATAAAGGCCGCTAATGCTTCCGCATAGTCATTGGCGGTTGGGGTGTCGGTAGTCAGTGCTCGGCTATTGAGGTAGCCTGGTGCATCCCATGCCAGCAAGCGGTATTGCTGGGTCAGTGATGAATCTGTCAGTTGATAAATCCACGATGCAGAGCCTGAGCTAATACCATGAAGTAAGATCACCGTTTCACCGTTCCCGGCTTCACGCCAATTCAAATGATATGAGCCGAATTCAGCGGTTTGGATAGTGGGTAAATGTTCAATAGGCAGTTTCATCACTGAATTCTCCTGTTAACTACGTTTGACTTTTGATAATGGATGATCGTCTGGGTAAGTCGGAATGGCAGGCTTAGGCGTACCGATCATCACGCACATCAACGCTTCTTCTTCACCATGATTAAATAAACCACGGTAAATCCCAGCTGGAACCGAAATTAGGTCACGCTCCTTGAGCACGGTTTCATACTCTTCATCCCCATCTTTAATAAATAAGGTGATGGTTCCTTTGAGCATGAAAAAGACTTCTTCAACATCAGGGTGCAGGTGCAGCGGTCCTTCACACTTTGAGGGCAGTACCATGGTTGAGAAGGTAAAGTTTTCCGCGGGAACGGTATTGGCATCGTTGGCAACCCCTGTCGCCCCCGTACCGATGTAACGCATCTGCGCCCGACGGTATTTAGGGTCAAAATCCGCCTGAAATTTCAATGCATTCCAGTCATATTTGCGGCCTTCAAAACGGGCGATGCGTGATTCAACCCAATCCGCCATCGAGATGCCTTGTGGTTTTATTTGATTCAGTTGTTGTGACATAGTGATATCTCCTGATATTGAGTAGTTAAATCAGTATCTTTTTATAAGGGGGATAAGTAATACGCTGCCGATCAAACCGATAATGACAATAAATAACAGGCCACTATCCATATTGTGGGTGAGGGTGATTAATACCCCCATTAACAACGGTGCGGCGGCACCCGCAAGGTTGCCTAATCCATTGAAAATACCGCCAGCGAGTGCACTGACTTGCTTTTGTGTCGCTTTGGCCAGAAGAGCAAATATATTTGGAGCACCAGCCCCCCACATAAACATGCTAAAGGCCATCATTAAAATAATGCTGTAGGTACTGGTGAGAAATAGCACACCTGAAAGGCCGATTACGGCGCCAAGTAATGAGATAAAACAGATTAAGGCACGACGATCATAACGGTCAGAAATCCATGCTCCTATCGCTTCACCAAATAACATGGCGATAAAGGGGAGTGAGGATAAGATCCCCGCGTGCTCTAAATTGATTGATTTGCCTTTGATTAAATAGCTTGGTAACCAGCCGTTCATGCCCCAGAGGTAAACTAAGAAGGCAATATTAAATAAGCAGATAATCCAAAAATGGCTATTGCGTAACAGGGTATTACGTTGAATTTTAGCTTCTGCCATGTCTTTGGTAGAGACTTTGCCATCCACGTTTTGTGTTTGCTTATTGACTAAATTGGGGTGGCGAATGCCGATAACGACTAGCCACCATACGGGTACAGTGAAAGCCGCCATAACGAAAAAGGTGCTTTGCCAGCCAAAATTATTCAGTAAGTACAAGGAAATTGGAAAACCAAGAGCCGCACCAATAGGCGTGCCTAATAACCAAAGCATTGTCGCTCTTGCTTGCATTTTTTGTGGAAAAGTACGGCGCACGATGGCATAGGAAATGGCAAGTAATGGCCCTTCAGCAATACCTAGTAATACTCGAAGAAAAACCATTGTGGCGTAATGGTGAGTAAAACCCATAAAAATCATTAAAATACACCAGCTACTGATCATAAATAGCAGCATTTTGGTGGGGTGAAATTTATCGCCAATCCCACTGAGCAGCATGGATGACACGCCATAGGCAAACAGGAATGCACTCATCAATAGCCCAAGACGTGTGGGATCAAAATCAATTCCTAGAGCTTTTTGGAACTGTTCATCAGAAAATAGGGCGGCAATACTAATTTTGTCGAAAAAGGCTAACAGTACGCAGGAAAATAGTGCGATTGGGATCAACCAGTTCACGCTTTCTTGCGGTGATGCCATTTCATTTTCTTGTGTCACTGAGGGCACGGGTATCGGTTGGTTTGCCATATTATTTCTCCTACCTGCACATTTACTTCAGTGACATCAGTGAAAAATTAGGATCTGCAAGTTCCGATGGGGATAACTTGCGGCTGTTTTGCATCCACCTTTTGCCTAGCTTGATGGAACGAGGGTCATTAAATGCGACCATCTGAACTAATTCGTTGTCATCATTCAGTGAAAAATGCACTTCAGCATTTGGTGTGATGCGTTGAATATGTTGGGTTGCTAGTGGGGTTGGGATCCCTAAAATCTGGATATTGTCTTGATATTGATCTGACCATAGCCATGCAGGGTCATTAAAATCCTCACTGTGGGCATTAAGCATGGCTTTGGCGGTGGTAATGGCTTGGTTTTGTGCATAAGCCCAAGATTGTAAACACAGGGATAATGTGGGATGACAAGCAACATCGCCAGCAGCATAAATATCAGGGTGAGATGTTTGCCCTTGTCCATTGATCACAATACCGTGTGTGACTTCAAGGCCTGCTGTTGCCGCTAGCTCAAGATTTAATTCAACACCGATCCCCATAACAGCAAGATCAAAGGATTGGCTAGGTTGCTTAGCACAACTGATCCGTAAATCATCGTGACTTTCATCGAGCAAAATTTCGCCACAATCGGTTATGATTTCTACCCCCGCTTGCTGGTGGCGTTGCGCGAGTGCGTTTGAAACAGATGCAGGTACACTACGCTGACATAAGCGCTCTTGGCGTTCAAAAACGGTAACGTCAATGCCCATTTGGCGTGCAGAGGCCGCAACTTCTAAGCTAATCCATCCACCGCCAATAATGGCCATTTTTTTAGCGGACAACAGCGCTTCACGTAAACGTTGCCCATCATCCCAAGTACGCAGGGCAAATACGCGAGGATGCGATTGCCAAGCAGAAGAGAGAAAACGAGGCCGGCCTCCCGTTGCAATTAATAATTTATCAAAAGCTAAATGGCGACCATCACTGAGCTGCACCTGCTTTTTGTTGGCATCAATATGGGTCGCACGAACAGGGCGATACCAAGTCAAATTCAGAGAGTCCGTTTCATCTTCACTAAATAGGCGTGATAGAGGGGTGCCCTCCTGTTTCAAAGCTGCCTTTGATAAAGGCGGTCGTTCATAGAAATCATGTGGTTCATCACTAATAACAGATAAAATGCCTTGGTAGCCTTCATCTCGTAATGTTTTTGCGGCCCAGCCACCGGCTTGCCCGCCGCCGATAATGACAATACCGCCATCAATAAGTTGTGTCATGGCATCACTCCTTGTCTTTTTTCACTTGTCGGCGTGTTTCGTGGTCGATACCACCTTCAACCGCCCATTCGGTAAAGGAAACGAGAGAGTGCTCTAGTTCACGGGGTTGCCATTTTTCGGTTAGATAGTCGTCGTTGGTGTAGTACTCAAACGCACCGCCCGTTGGGCTATTGACATACCAGAAGTAGGCAGACGAAATAGGGTGACGACCCGGGCCAATAAAAGTACTCCATTTTTGGCGGTTCATGGCGAGGCCACCGCCAATCACCTCATGAATATCGCGAACCGTAAATGCCACATGATTCAGACCCCGCCCGCGATGAGGCAGCTTGAGTAGGAATAAATTATGGTGGCAACCATTAATTTGTGTACGTAAAAAAACCGCACGGTCGATATAACGGTCAGACACTTGGAAGCCCAGTTTTTGGCAATAGAATGCTTCTGTGGCCTGTAGGTCATCAACAAAAAAGACCACATGACCAATATTAATGGGGGTTGCTTTGTCATAAACAGGGCTTGGCGCATCAATACGACGAATATCTCCCCACTGGTTGATAGGGGAAATATCGACGGTAACATCTTGTTGTTGGCTAATCGTAAAAGCCACCGTCATACCGTTCGGGTCAAGGCACTGTGCCCCATCAGAGGTGAGTTGAAAGCCTGCGCAATCTTCAATCTGTTTGATGACCTGTTCGAGTGTAACGTGGTCTTTTACGCCCCAAGTGATCCGTCGTAAGGTGGAGCCTGGTTCAAAAGGTGTAGGCAAGCGGGGATCATCAATCGATGAAAGGGTAACGCTTGCACCGGACAGTGTTGTAAAATAAGAAGGGTTATTGGGTGATGTTTGCAGTCCAAAATCCTGCAAGAATTGCTGACAAGCGGCAAGGTTATCAACACCAAACTCTAATTTTTCAATACCAATGACTGACATAATTTGACCCTCTATATAATCGTTTTTTATTGCCGACCTTGTTTTTGGGCAAGCAGAGGCCTGAGGCTTATGGCAATAAACCTAATATTTAGTTTTATTTATGGGTAACGCTATACCGCTTTAGCGGAGGTTATTCCGCCAATAAACTCAGTAAGTTTTTGGGCTGCATCGCTCACTTCATTTTGTAATCGTTGGCGTTCTTGCGCGGGAATGCTATCCATTGGCACCATAATACTGATCGCCGCCTCGACACCGTGGTCTCGGTTGTAAACAGGGTAAACAATGGAAGAGATACCCCGACGGTAAAAAGACTCTCCGATAACATAACCCCGTAGCCGGTCTGCTTGGATCATTGTCCAAAATGCCTGTTTACTTCCCGCATCATCAGGTAACTCATCATCAGGATAGAGGGTATCGAACTCCTCTCGACTTAAGCCACTAAGTAACATCCGACCAATTGAGGTGCGGTGAGCTAATAACCGAGTACCAACACTCACGTGGTTAATTTTTGATTCGGCAGCACTAACCCGAGCAATATAAATAATGTCTCGCCCATCGCGTATGACGAGGTGACTATTGCACTGACTACGGTCGCGTAATTGTTCAATGATCGGTTGGCCTAACTGTGTTAGATCGAGTGAGGCAATGTACCCTAAACCTAAGCTAAGCACTTTGCGACCGAGTGAAAAAGCTCCTGTCCTTGGGTGTTGTTCGATAAAGTCTAAATGCACCAAAGTTTGTATTGCACGATAGGCCGTCGCTTTCGGCATATCGATTAGACGTAAAATTTCAGCAAAGGTTAGCTCTCGGTGCTGCTGTGCTAGGAGTAACAAAAGCTGCAATCCTTTTTCCAAACCGGGGATCAAATATTTGCATGTTGAACTCAAAGCGTTAACCTCCCCGCATTAAGCGGCGTCTTTAGTTAAATACAAACCCACCATTGACGGGGATCAGTTGGCCCGTCACAAAATCGGCCATTGGCGAAAGCAAATATAAGACAGTACCGGTCACATCTTCGGGCTTTTGCTCCCCTTGAATAGCACGCCCATTTTCATAAAGCTGGTGGCGCTCAACTGGTACATATTCGGTGGCTTCAACTTTAGTTAGGCCAGGCGCGATAGCATTGACACAGATCCGGTGTGTGCCAAGCTCCCTTGCCATTGAGCGTGTCATGCTAATAATTGCCCCTTTGCTCGCGACGTAAGCCATCAGCTTAGGGGCGCCCCATAGAGCTGTATCAGAAGCAATATTCACTATCTTGGCATTTCTACTTTGGCGCAAAAATGGGAGTGCCGCCTTTGTCACTAACCATGTGCCTCTTACATTAACGGTCATGACGCGATCCCATAGATTTAAGTCATACTCATCCAATGTTTTGCCGCCAACGCCAGTGGCAAGGGCGGCATTATTAACGAGGCCATCAATATTGCCTTGTTGACCAATCTGCTGAAAAACATGCGCTATGGCCTCGGGGTCGGCAATATCTAAGTTAAAACCATCGGCAGTCAAACCGGCTTGGCGTAGCTGGGTAATGCTTTGCTGTAGGCGATCACTTAATATGTCGCACAGGATGACGTGAGCACCTTGTTGTGCGATCGCTTTCGCAAATTCAAAGCCTAAGCCTCTTGCTGCACCCGTAATGACGATGCGTTTGCCTGCCAGTAAATTATGCATTTGACGTTTCCTTATTATAAATTTGGTCAAATTGCTTTTTGGCTTCACGTTGCATAATACGGCGTAGGCGAGATAGCCCAACATCATGCTGATAAAGGAACTCATGTTGGCGAGCATTAGGCGCCATATTTTCAAGGATAATACGGTCTTGCTCTAAAACATCCCAATGTAATCCCTCTAAGCGATTACGGTACATAAAGCGCCAGAGATCACGTTGCCAATCTTTTACTTTACGGATACGCCAAAAGAAGACGCGGGTATTGAAGCGATCTTCTGGCACAACCATTCCGATGATCCAGAAGTGGCCACCCGGTCCGAAACGTTTTTGATAAGGGATGGATAGGCGTAGCCAGTTCGCGCCTGTACTGGCAAATTCAACCCAATCAAAATTCACCCCCATTTGGTCATTTTTGCGGAAGATAAACCCATTTTGAGTCGGTTCTAAAATCATCTCTGATTGCTTATCACCGTCCGCCATTGAATGCGAAGAAGAGTGGAGATAAGTGCCATGCATGGGATCCATGACATTTTCGAGTGCATATTGATAATTACAATGCCAAGTGGCTGTACATAAAAAGTGGCTATGATTTTCACTATCCGCCAGCTCTTCAGGGAACGCTAGCGTCGGTGGCTCTTCATCAGTAATGGCAAAATAAAGAAAGATTGCGCCATGATATTCTTGAACTGGGTAGGTTTTTAGGCACTTTTGACCTTCTAATGGACATTGGCTAACAGCAGGAACATCTTTGACAATACCATCGCCTCCAACTTCAACGCCGTGATACCAGCAGGCAATACGTTCACCTAGGTTCCACCCCATTGATAAGCGTGCACCACGGTGAGGGCAGCGGTCTTCAAGTGCATGAATTTGACCTTGCTGATCACGCCATAACACAATTTGTTCTTCTAAGCGGGTGATACCGATTGGGTTGCTAGTGACTTCCCAACTGGATAAAACGGGATACCACTGGCCTCTAAGTCCAACGTCTAAATAATCTTGATAGTTCTGAAGTTGTGCATGAGTTGTCATAATCTGCTTCCTGTTGTCGTGGGGTATCGTTGGTTATTATTATTTCTGCGTCACTGGCAGGAGATTAATACCCGTTTACTTGGAGAAATTCGCGAAAACTGGCTTCATTCCATGGTTGTCCTTGTCTATCAAAGAGTTGTCTTTGATTGAGTGCACTAATAATTTGCTCGAGAGTTTCAATACCTGAATCAAATAAGATTTCCAATGTGGCAATGAGAGCGGTTTCGTAGTCATCAGGGAGACGTGAGCGAGTTTGCCAAACGATATTTGGCGCCGTTCCCGGTGCTTGGATTTGCCCTTTACCGCCTTCACGAGCCGGTATAATTTGGTGATTAGCAGGTAAGTAAGGGTTGAAATTCTGTATCGGTTCCATTTCTACTCCTCAATAAAGCTAATTTCGATTTGGTTGTTATTAATGCGAGTCTGGTAGGTTTTGAGATCGCGACCACCTGGCTCACGTAGGCATTTTCCTGTTTTGATATCAAATACAGCCTCATGAAGTGGGCACTCCACTTTGCCATCCTCAACAAACCCTTGACTGAGTAGGGCATAGGCATGAGGGCAAACATCTTCCATGGCGTAATATTGATCATCCACTAAGAAAACACCGATCTCGGTATCATTGACTCGGGCTGAATAAGGAAATTCTTCTTGTACTTGCGAGACATCACAAATCGCGACCCAACTCATATTGTTTCCTCCACAGCAAAATAGTGTTGTTTCATATATAAAACATTGTTTATTATTTAAAACTAGCCTAATAGGCTGAGCGATAAACAGTCAATCGAATGTTACTCATATGTAAAATATTTGTTTTGAAATGCGCAGTGTGTCGAGATTATGGTCATTTTTAGTTTCATATGAGAAACAAAATGGGCTGAAAATAGTGTGACTATCGTTTGATGGATAAAATCATAAAATAAGGGATTATCATTATTTCACGGTAAATTACCCATTATAGTGGTAAAAAATAAATAACAGCAAAGAGTGAGAATTATTTCTGATATGAGAAAGCCTTTATCCATTAAGGCGTTTTTTTATTTTCTTCAGAGAGAAGGAATAGGAAAATTGAAAGGAATGAGATTTAAAAGTTTATATTTTTTAGTTTGTTACTAAGAATTAAATTAAAACCCACCGAAGTGGGTTAGTGAATTATCGTACTGTTAAGACAGAAATCTTAGAGTTTTGGATGATCATCGAAGCTGTTGATCCTAAGAAATATGTTGACATTCCAGGGCGTCTAGAACCAATAACAATCAAATCTGCTTGAATATCATCGGCAATACGCAAAATTTCATCCCTAGGCGTTCCCATGACGACCTGAGCGGTAAACTTTTCTTTAGGAAGATTAAAATCTTTAATAATATCAACTAATTGATTTGTTACTTTATCTTGTTCGCTATCTGCATTTTCGGCAAAACCAAAGCCCATAGAGGTATAAAAAGGGATAGTAGGAATAACTGCTAAAAAATGAATATGAGCGCCTTCTTCCTCCGAAAGGTATTGAATATGAGGAAGTACAAGGTTTGCTAAATTTTTCTCTGTAATATCAATAGGAACTAAAATTTTTTTATACATATTGTTCTCCGAACAATTATCCAAGCCTATTTAAAATCTATCCGCTAAAAACAATCAGTAAAAATAAAGATAAGTTTAATATTTAATCAATTTAACATCTTATAGCCAATACAAAAATGGAGTTAGCTAACAATAACAATAACAATACAACGTTGTAACGAACAATACTTTGACGGCGGCTTGAAGTTAGAAAATTAAAACGGTTTGATGAAAAAACAGTTCATTTGTGCGGTTCCCCATTGAATGACTATCTTTCTCATCTTAGTTATTATATGGTTTATATATAAATCGTAATATTTTATATGTTAATGAGGTGCTGTCTTGGGAATCGTGAAAATTTCAGATGATCTGCATGACTATTTGCGCCGTGCTAGCCAAGTGATGTCACGCTCGATCAATTCTCAGGCTGAATTTTGGATAAAAATAGGTATCCAAGCCGAATTAAATCCCGATAAAACCTTCACAACGCTTATCAGCGAAATGCTAGAAAAAGAAACTGTTAACCATAAAGGGAAGTACCATGAGTAATATCACAATCAAAACAGCTGAAGAAATTGAATTGATGCGTGAATCCGGCCGTTTATTAGCCAAAGTATTTGCGATGTTAGATACTTTTATTGTGCCGGGTATTACGACCATGGAAATTAATGACAAGGTTGAAGATTATATTGTTAATGAATTGCAGGCGAGACCAGCCAGCAAAGGCCAGTATGGTTATCAATATGTATTAAATACCTCCCTTAATGAAGTGGTGTGCCATGGCGTACCGAAAGCTGATGAACATTTGAAAGCCAGAGATATTATCAATGTTGATATCACATTAGAGAAAAATGGCTTTATTGCAGACTCAAGTAAGATGTATGTGATGCCCGAAGCCTCACCATTAGCACGTAAACTTGTTAAGGATACTTATGAGGCTATGTGGGAAGGGATCAAACAAGTCAAACCAGGGGCAACACTAGGGGATATTGGTTCTGCAATCCAACACCATGCAGAAAAAAATGGTTATAGCGTGGTTCGTGAATATTGTGGTCATGGTATAGGCCGTGAAATGCACGAAGCTCCACAAGTGCTACATTATGGTGTACGTGGGCAAGGGGTTACCTTAAAAGAAGGGATGACATTCACAATAGAGCCGATGATCAACCAAGGTGGTATGAAAATTAAGACCAAAAAAGATGGTTGGACAGTTGTGACGCGAGATAAAAAATTATCGGCCCAATCAGAACATACTGTTTTAGTGACCGCAACCGGTTATGAAGTCTTAACTTTACGCGATGAAGAAAAAGCATTTGTCGCAAAACATCATCTTTAAAATTTGACGATGGCTCTGCAAAGCCGCGAGTGCGGCTTTCAGACTGTTATCGCGAAGCATAATAATTAATTTCATAACGCTGGCCATATTCGCTCTTGGGATTCAGTCTTTCAAACAGAAAATCGATAGCCATTCTTGTTTTATGGGGTAAATAGTGTCTATTAGGATAAACCGCATAAATAGAGTGTTCTGGCAATGAGTAATCCGTCAGTAAAGGGGTTAGCATACCTTTTTCAATATAAGGGGCGGCGATAAAGCAGGGTAGCAGCGAAATTCCCACTCCTTGAACAGTCGCTTCGCTATTATTGGTCAAGTCGTATCAAGCTTTATCTTAGATATCATCAACGGGCAGGCTGGAAATCATTTACTCTTACAATCGATAGGGTTGCTATTGATTATTTTAGGCGTGTTTTATCAATACATAAAAAAAGATAATTAAAGTGATAATCATAAAGGTAATATTTTGTTGTCAGTAGGGTTATATTTTTTGTGTTGTCATTTGAAGAGTAATAATTATTAATGACTAAAGAAATAGCATATTTAGGTCGAGAAGAGTTTGTGTAAGGATCCATTCTGCTAGTTTATATTAGATAATATAAATTAAGATATGTAAACAATTAATGATTGTGATTTTATTTTAATCTTATTTGGCTTGGTTTTCACAATGTTTGTAATACTATTCTTTTGTTATTACGATACATAAGTAGAATGTGAAATTAATTTTAATGACTATTGAAATAATTAATATTTAATATCATATGATTGTGATGCCCATTATTTCGATAGTTTTATATAAACAATAAGGGGGCTTCATTTATTGACAATAAACTAGCACTCCATTTAGGAGGTACCATTATGCATGAAAAAAATATCGATTTTTGGGCGCAAGTTTTCCGCTGGGTTCAACTCAATTTACCTTTATTAAGTGGTGTTATGTTAGCAACGTTGATTGCATTTGTTAGAGAGTGGCGAGAGAGTAAAAGTACATGGCAATCATTAGCAGAAGCTGTAATATGTGGTGCTATTACAGTCAGTGCTATTCGAGCGCTTCAATGGTTACTTGTCTATTTAAATTATTCTGATGCTTGGTCATCACTTGCCGAGTTTTGTGGTGCGATGATAGGTTTCCTGGGTACAAAGAAGCTCAGTTGGGTTATTGATTCGATGTTGATTGCAATTCAAAAACGCTATAGAAATAAAGAATAATATTTTGAAGTATAGAAAAATCATTCTTATCAAAAATAAGTTGTACGATAAGCCCAAAATGAGGCTTATCGAGATACCTACCTTAAGAAGGTACTGTTATTTAAAACGATTATAATTCTACTGCTATCTTAATTACCATTTAATGATTACCTAACTATCATCTCTGATCCCTTCAATAAGAGAATTATTTATTTTTTACTGCATCGGTATCAATATAAGAAGAAGTATATTGATATCATTAATCAAATGCTAATGAACTCCATAATGGATAATTTTATGCTCTAAAAGAGAACAATCTTGTGGTGTTCCGCAATGATGGGTAAGATCTCGTGTTTTGTTTGTTTATTAAACATGTTATTTCTCTGGCTAGCTTAAAGCGGTAGGAAGTTTGTGTGAAACCATAAAATCTATTACTCTTTGCATTATCTCTAATTAACTTAAAAGGTTTAAGCTGATGACGGAGCCAATGAAAAAGCCGAGAACAAAACCCGCAAAAGAGAGATTGGATGATTTAATGAATGCTGCTGAGCATTTATTTCTCACGAAAGGTTTTTTAGAGACAACAGTGAGTGAAATAGTTAGCCAAGCCGATGTGGCGAAAGGTACTTTTTACCACTACTTTAAATCGAAGGATGAGATTTTAGAGGCTTTGCGTGAGCGTTATATGACATGGTATTTGGGAAAAATTGATGATGCACTGAAAGAGAAGGTGGGCAGTCAAGCGATGCTAAGCCAGTGGTGTGAAAGCAGCGTACAATACTATGTTGAAAAAAGACGTATTCATGACATGCTATTTCATGAAAGTTTTCATACGTGTAGCAACGTACATGAACAGCGGGCAATTTCACAAGTGAAAAAAATCTTGTTACATGGAAAGGCGCAAGGTGTTTGGTCAGCAGAGCCAATTGGGCTGGTTAGCTCTATGCTGTATCACAGTATGCACGCTGCCGTCGATGAGCTTGCATCGAGCCTTGAATATGATGAGAACACATTAGGCGCAATACTTTATCAAAAGTTACTCGGTTTAGTCCAATAACACCGTATCTAATCACTCTTCTATCCTTCTAGAAATAGAAGGATGCTGTCATTTAAATCTGTCTTGTACTGAAGTTAAATTACATATCTAAAAGTGACTAAAAAACAGTAGGTTAAGCGACTGTTTTTTATGATTGCATCGTTAATACTATCATGTTTTTATCGTTTGATGATGACATTTTAGCGTTAAAATCTAAACTGATTTTTGCCAGTGAAAAAGCTAGAAAAATTTATTCTGGATGTGTTATATCATCGGAAAATTACTTGTCTGGACATGTTTTATGTTTAATTTTTCCGAGTTTATTAATGATACACCAATTGACTCTATCTTATTGTTTATAATTACATTTTCCTTGCTCATTATTTCAGCTTATATCGGTAAATTTATCTTTAAGCGTAAGAAGCTGAATGATGATATTGCTGATGACGAAGCGAAAATTATATTAGGGGCTATCTTATCGTTATTAGGCTTATTGATTGGTTTTGTTCTCTCAATCTCGATCAGTGGCTACAACAATCGTCAGCAAACAGAAGAGAATGAAGCGATTGCGATAGGGAATGCTTACCAACGAGCGCAATTATTAAACAGCAGTGACAGACGTGAAGCAATCCATTTATTGCAGCAGTACCTAGACGCGAGAATTGAATTTTTTAAATCAGGTGTCAGCGATGAAAATAATCAATGGCGGAGAGTCTCATTAGAAAAACAAGCTACCTTGTGGGAAATTGCGGTTAAAGAGGCAAATCAATCACCAAATCCAGTGATCGCCTCGGTATTAACTGCATTTAGTGATCTTTATCTTTCACAACAAAAAACGATGGCGAGTTGGCGGCATCAAATACCGAATGCAGCATGGTTCTTATTAATTTTCTTTGCGATTTGTTCTAACGTTTTAATTGGTTATAACATTCGAGGAACTAAAGGTAAAAACTGGCTGATCCTCATATTGCCATCATTAACAACACTGGCACTATTTATGATCGCAGAAATTGATATTCCCGGTGAGGGGGTCATTCATGTGACGCCGGATGATTTAATATCATTACAGGAATTCTTATTTAAAGAAGGGGCGTTAGTCGGGAAACTTGATTAAATAAATATGCCCCGTAACGGAAGTATTACGGGGCACTATGGTTAGCGGACAATAATGCCTAAAAGAATACCAATAGCACCAAAGTCTGCATCACTAAATGTGGTATTAGCGATACCAATGTCACCAAGGACAGGTAATAAAAAGACAGGTAAGAAGGTAATGAGTAAACCTTGTGCAAAGGCACCTAAAATAGCGCCTCGGCGACCTCCTGTTGCGTTACCAAAGACTCCCGCCGCTGCACCAACAAAGAAGTGTGGCACGACACCTGGGATAATGACGGTCATATTCAACGCATACAGTATGAACATACCGATAATACCCGCAGCAAAACTGCTTAAAAAGCCGACTAACACGGCATTTGGTGCATAAGGGAAAACAACAGGGCAGTCTAGCGCTGGTTTAGCATTTGGAACCAATTTATCCGAAATCCCTTTAAATGCGGGTACGATCTCCGCAATTACCATACGTACACCTTGCAGAATAATGTAAACACCCGCAGCAAATGTAATGGATTGCATTAATGAGAACATAAACCAGTTTTTGCCACCGCTGACTTCACGAACATAATCTCCTCCCGCAAATAAGCAGGTAATAATGAAAATAATGAACATAGTGAATGAGATGGCAACTGGTGTGTCTCGTAGGAAAAGCAAACTTTTTGGCACATTCATATCTTCAGTAGAATGTTCTTTGTTGCCAAATTTGCTACCAATAAAACCTGCAAGGACATACGATATCGTTGAAAAGTGACCAATTGCAACGTCATCAGAGCCAGTGATTTTTTTCATGTATGGATGCGCAATGGCTGGGAAGAACACCATACAAAAGCCAACGATTAATGAACCAACAACCACTAATAGAGTGCCTTCCATACCCGCTGTTGCTAAAATTACGGCAACCATCATCGACATGAAGAGTGTGTGATGCCCTGTGAGAAAGATAAATTTCCAAGGGGTGAGGCGTGCAATTAAGATATTAATTAACATGGCAAAGAACATGATCATTGCCATTTCACGGCCAAAACTCTTCTGGGCGATAGAAACAATCGCTTCGTTATTTGGAACGACGCCATTAATACCAAATGCGTGTTGGAAAATAGCGGAGAAATCGCCTAATGAACTAACAACTAAGCCAGCACCCGCTCCTAAGATCACAAAACCCATAATGGTTTTGATGGTGCCTTTAATACATTCGGTGGCGGGTTTCTTTTGAGCGATAAGGCCGATAAGCGCTATCAAACCCACTAAAATAGCGGGTTCAGATAACACATCTTGCATCAGAAAACGAAAAAATGACATACAGCCTCCGCTTATAGTGCGCCGAGATTACGTAAAGCCACACTTAAGTGCTCTTTCATTGCCACTTTGTCTATCATATTTTCCAAAGCAACAATTTCTCCAGCAACTTGTTGAGCAACCAATTGTTCGGCAATATCTTTGGTGCCAACAAAAATATCACTGGCGGTACCTTTAGCTGAGCCAAGATCAACGTGGTCAACCTCGGCACTGACTTGAAGATCTTTTAAAATATTTTTGATGCTCATTTCCATCATTAGGCTAGTGCCTAAACCATTTCCGCATACGACTGTAATTTTCATATTGTTTCCTTTTAATAATTAATAACGCGCGATGATGTTGAGGATGTCATCGACGTTTTCTGATTGCATGATGTTGTCAATATCTTCTTGGTTATCAAAAAGTTCAGCGAGTTTAGCGATAGCGCCGATATGGCTGTTGCTATCGGTTGCGGCAAGAACAATTAATAACTTAACGGGATCGTTGCCATCGGCACCAAACTCAACACCGCGCTTAATAACGGTAAGACCAAGAGATAGCTGATTGACGCCGTCTTCAGGGCGAGCATGTGGCATTGCAATGCCTGGGCCTAGTACATAGTAAGGACCAATCTTTTCATGTGAATGAATGATGGCATCAACATAAGATTGTTGAATACGGTGGTTTTTGAGGAGTGGTTCGCAAGCGATTTGAATCGCATCGCGCCAATCGGTGGCACTTTCAACAACCTGAATGACGTTGGGGGTCAATAATGTGGTTAACATTAAGTTTGCTCCTGGTGGTGTAAAACTATTTTTAGCTTTTTTTCTAACTAAGGGCATAGTAGTGATCAATGGTAGCGCTATCTAGTCGAATTATTCATTTTCGTGATAGCGCTATCATTTCGCATAAATAAAGCCAATAAAAACTCAAGAACACGAAAGTCCACTCATGAACAAAACTAACCTGTGGTAAGTTATAGTGAGATAAGAGTGAATAGAGCAAAAAATATTTTTTATGGAAAAAATACGCAAGAGAAAGAATACAGGACGAGTTACGCTACAGGATGTGGCTAAATATGCAGGCGTTGGTTCAATGACTGTATCTAGAGCGTTGCGTACACCTGATTTGGTCTCAGATAAACTGCGAGAAAAAATCAATGAAGCAATCACTGAGCTAGGATATATACCAAATTCAGCCGCAGGTATATTGGCATCAGGTCAAAGTCGTACAGTTGCTGTATTGGTGCCTTCATTAAGGGATTACGCAAGCTCTGCATTTCTGCAACCATTACAAGAGGTCCTCAATAAAAATAGCTATCAGGTTGTTATTGGTAGTCATAACTATCAGCAGAAAAAAGAGTCTGAAGTCCTCTTTACGTTACTGCAAAGTAACCCTGCTGCTGTGGTTATTTTTGGTGGGATTAATTCAGAGAGCGTATTTAGTTATCTCAAAAACCTTGATATTCCTGTTATTGGTGTGGCGGGGGAGTCGAGTCATCTATTCTCATTAAATATAAGAAGTAATATTGGTGAAGCCGTATTTTTTCTAACCAACTACATGTTGCAAAAGGGATATCGGAAAATAGGCTATATTGGTGCTCAGATGGATAGCAAAATACAGAGCCAACAATTGAGTGGTTGGACTAAAGCGATGCTAAATCATTATCATAGCGCAGAGCAAAGTATTACGACACCGTATGTGGCGACAATGGATTTTGGTCGTCAAGCGATTAGTGAAATGTTAACTCGGCAGCCGGAATTAGATGCAGTAATATGCAGTCATGAAATGATTGCGCTAGGTGTTTTGTTTGAATGCCAAAGAAGGTTAATTAAAGTGCCTTCTATGTTGGCAGTGGCTTGTGTTGAAGGGTCGTCTAATTGTGATTATATTCACCCGTCGTTAACATCGGTGCGTATTGATTACAATAAAATGGCGAAAGAAACGGCGAAAAAATTACAAAAATGGTTAGCTGATCCTGATAGTGGTTCTCCGCATCAACAAGAAGAAATTATTTTTCCCTATAAATTCGAAGCAAGGCAAAGCGCATAATGATGAAGTTTGTTGTTTTTTTGTTAACATTATTGGGTTTATCAACATCAACGGTATCAGCGGCATCGATAGCGAAAGGATATTTACCAGCAGTACAGAATATATATGTATTGTTTAGTGGGGTATTAGTAAAAGGCCCAGTGAAAGAGATAAAAGCGACTTTTTATACCGAAGATAAGACGGTGACACAGGATATCCAATTAAAATTGGATCAAAAGAGTTGCATTGAAAGCTTTGAATCAATTTCTCATGGCATACAACAGCATATTCAACTCAAAAGAGATAATAACCAACTGAAGGGCAGCAGCAATGAAGGGGAAATTATCATCGATTTAGACGAACAGTGCCGTTTTATATCCCAAAAAGACTCTTATGGTACGACGTATTTTGAATATGATGAACGTAACTACATTAAGAGTATCCATTCTAAAGAGGATAACGGCACCGTTGATAAGGTAGTATATAGTAATTTAGGTGAGTTACAGGAAATGAATTACTATGATAAAAATCAGTTATATATGCAAACTCTCTTCAAGCCATTAGCTGATATAAACCGTTATGCGGATATTCAAATAGAGCAGAAAATGTTAGGTGATTTGGGCTATATTTCTGAGAGAAAATGCCAATATAATCATTTTGGTGCACCAACAAATTGTCAAATTTTGACCAAATATGATGTTGATGGAGAGATGCAAACTCAACGGCAATCTGTCGTGATTGACACACAGTTTGAGGAGTGACAATAAGCACAAGATTAACTTATTGATTAAATAACAGTTAGCTTGTGTGCCATGCAAAAGCGGAGGGGATCGTTAAAAGAAGTCACGGCACTTGAATTTGTGTCTATTTAATGAAACTCACATTTTTTCGATGAGCGCCTCTTAAGTGAAAACTAAGGAGGCGCTTTTTAATATTATTCTTTATTAATTTGCATTTTTCTTTGAATAAAACGCGTTTCTGCTTGCTGCAAGTAGCTTTGAATTAATTGGTAGATTTCGTCGCGTCGATCGTATAAATCGCTATTATTTTTCAATATAGGTTCAACTTGTTCGATAAATCCCTTCATAAAATCATTAAGCTTTAACTGCTTGTGAGCAATCTGCGCGTAATAAAATTGATATACATACGATGCATGTGTATGGGAGAGAGGAGCACTTGCGTTAAAATTGTTGGTTGCAAGTAATAGCAATTGAATGTTTGTCATGGTACACCCTATCAGAGAGACACGTAGATGCTACCGGACTAAAATAAAATCTATTGTCAAAATTAGCCGTAAAATTTTAGTTTTTCAATCAAAGGGCTATTTATAGGAATATTCTGTATTTGCTGTTGTTTTCTGGTATGGCCTTTATTTAATCGCCCCTTTCTTACTAGTCGCTAACCTCCCTCAAAATCATTAATTTTCATAATGAATATGGCATTAAGAAATACGAATACTCGCAATAAGAGTAGTGGTTTTTGAGTTTATATGTAAATTATTTTTATGTTTAGTGTCTGTTGTAACATTTAGCTTATGGATATGGGCATGTAGTACTACAGCATGTTTCCACGCGAGAGAGGAAAGTTGCATCATCGTACCCGTTCAAAATTGATAGAGAACGTTAATGACAGAATGCAGGTGAGTACTTTGTATAAAAAGACATAAAGAAACACACTACAACTAAAGAGGGTAACTGATCATTTAGATGAGGATTTTCTTCATGTCGGTTATCTTGAAAACAAGATACATACAAGCAAATATCAGCAAAAGCATCATGTGATAAACACTAAAAAACAGAATAGGTTGCAGAATATATTGCAATTGAGAGGACAGTTTTTATTTTTTTATGATCAATTTACTCCTATTTAGGGTTGGTTAATACTCTGTAATACATATTATCTAATTGAATAATTTATTTATGTTTATTCATGCTTGAAAATGAAATATGATTAATACTTAAATTAAATAACTATTTTGAGTGTTATACCCAAGAGTTCTTTTTGGAAGGAAGACACAAATTGTAACAGTTTGCTGTATTGCTGACTCTTATTTTTAAACATTATTACTGTTAGGATTACTCTCGGTTTGTGTGAAGGAATGCGTAAAGACTGAAATGGCGAGCATTTAATTGTTACTATCTATTATATTGTAAGGATTTTTTAATCGATGAGAGTTCATTTTAATTTATATAGTAAGGTAACTTTAAGTAATTAATAGGATGTATATCTCTATTAGAAATAGCACCTCAATCCATATTATTTAGAAATACTTGATTAAGATACCTACTGTTCAAGTGATCTGTCTTTATTATCAAATTACTCGTTGTGTTATACAAGAGCGAAAAGTATGAATATGGTTAAATTGCTCATTACTGTATTACTTATTGGTTGTTCATTTTTATTAGGGGTAATGGTTAATTATAAGCCAAACCCAGATCTGATTAAATTGGCCAAATACAATGTGGCAGATTACTTGTCTTATCCTGAATCCGCATCATTTAGGAATATTAAGTATAATTTTATTCGCTCAACGGCTGATAAAGGGGAGGTCGGCTATGTTTGTGGTGAAGTACTGCGTGTTAAAAATGCAAAAATCGAGGGTTATAAGCGATTTGCCGTAAAAACGTATAAAAATCAAGATGGCAGGATTGCACTATCGATTCCGCTCGTAGAAGGTGATTATGATTTGTTACCTTTATCGGTCATGGAATCTTTATGGACAAGATATTGTCAGTAAATAGATATTTTATTTTACTTTTTATTAACATTTAAAACGTAAAGTAATAACTGTTTAATATTATTAGGTATCTACAGGAAAGGCTTGAATATTAGCAAAGCTGTAAATTAACTGTCTATAAAGATTAACGCTTGATAACGTCGCTACTATCAAGCGTTTTCTTTATTGTTATTTATTTAATGTATTGATTAATAACTGATGGCGGCTATTGTAAAACTTAAGATAGGTCATATAACCTGCCAAAATGGTCGATAAGCTGGCTGTTGCTAGTAACATAAAAGTGACCATGATTTGATATTTCACTGCTTCTAATGGATCAACCCCAGCAAAAATTAATCCAGACATCATACCGGGTAAACTGACAATACCGACGGTTTTTGCGGAATCTACAGTCGGGATCAAGGATGCGCGAATACTGTCTCGAATAATGGCGATAGAGGCCACCTTAGGTGTTGCACCTAAACTTAGCATCTCTTGTATTTGTTGTTGTTGGCTACTAAATCGTTGGCCTAGATTATTGAAACACAGACCGACAGCAATCATGGCGTTCCCTGCGATCATGCCTGTGATTGGAATAACTTGCATCGGGGTAAAAGCTATTGCTTTTGTGATGATCAGTATTAATAGGGTTAAGAGTGTTCCAGAGGTAATGGCGATAAAAGCGGTCAAAAAGATTTTATCAATATATTTACTGCGCTTTTTGGCATTCCAAGCCGCATTAAAACAGATAAACATCACCATCGCGATAGTCAGAACTTCATGATCAACATTAAAAATGTATTTTAGAATATAGCCAACAATCAATAGCTGGATGATAGCGCGTAGAGTGCTCCAAATAATATCTTTTTCTAATGCCAGTTTTTCTTTATGGCTGATAAAGATAGCGACCAAAACAAGCATAATAGAAAAGCCCAGAGATTCATTGGTAATAGTGGGTTGGTGCATGACTCATTCCTATTTATCTGCATTATGGACGGGAAGGGTAATAATGTCATCAGCATGTGCAATTTCATCCTGATCATGAGTCACCCAAAGAATAGCGATATTTTGTTGTGTCGCTAACTGGTGGATTAGCTCATTAACTTTTACTTTATTTGCTTCGTCTAATGCGCTGGTTATTTCATCTAACAGTAATATTTTTGGTAGAAACTGAAGGTTGCGAATCAACGAGATACGTTGTTTTTCTCCACCAGATAATTCATTAATGCCTTTTTCTAATATTGAATCGGGTAAAGAAAAGTAACCAAGGTCTTTATAAATTTTATCTTTATTAAACGGTAGCTTACGTATCTGATAAGGGAAAAATAAATTATCGTAAACGGTGGCTCCAAATAAAGAGGGGGTTTGAGTGCAATAAGAAACCTGTTGGCGATATTCTTCAGGGGGGATGGTTGAATAGTTATTGCCATTGAAGATAATTTGCCCTGAGGTAGGGGAAAGTAATGAAGAGATGATCTTAAGTAGCGTGCTTTTACCGCATCCCGAAGGCCCCGTAATGAGTTTAAATTCACCAGCCGATAAATCAAACTGAACTTTATCTAGTATTGTTTTGTTATCAATAACATATCCAATATTTTCTAATTGCAATAAACCGCGGTTTTTATCCATTTTTACGCTTAGCCCATAGAGTTAATGTGACGTCATGCAGGCAATTTTATAATTGATCATTGATTTGCTCGCGACATGAAACGGAACAAGGAATTTACCTTGTATAGTAATCCAAAATATTATGCGCCATTCACGCTAAGATTGACATATTAAGCGGAGCAGGGATCAAATAAAGAAGATGATTAGGATTAAGAAAATACATCTATTGATGGTTTTTAAACCATATTACATGGCTTAATCAAATAACGATATGTAGCAATAGGAATGTCATTAATGGTAGTGCAAAGAAATTAACGTTACATTGTGTTTAACAAGAGAAATTCTTAAAGCTGGGGCTATTTACCTTGTTGTTAATTGCAGATATTCTAACAAAAGGAGATGGCATTCCTCCTGTTTAAAAAACCGTCCAAATAAAGGGCTGATGATGCCTACGTTCACCTTTTTAAATGATAGGGTACAGGTATTATGTGCCCTGAATATTTGGGGTATAAATGAGAGAGATCCCGTTCATTTATCCCCTTAAGCGCGATAAGGGGCTTCGTATGTATGCATCACTTTTTTCTATCGCATTAGGCTCAATTTTAGGTGGCTGGCTAAGATGGTTTGTGGGGCTGAAGCTGAATAACTTATACCCAAATATTCCGATGGGAACTGTTTTTGTCAATCTTGTCGGGGGATTTGTTATCGGTTTTGCCATTTCTTATTTTGCCAATGCCAATATTAGCCCCAATTATAAACTATTTATTGTCACCGGCTTTTGTGGCGCGTTTACTACATTTTCCACTTTCTCTTTGGAAGTATTAACGTTGATCCAAGAAGGGAAGTTAATGGTTGCATTGAGCACAATCGCCATTCATGTCATAGGCGCACTCATTTTTACTTTTTTAGGCATGATGAGTCACCACTGGCTCACTCAGTCGTAATCAACGAGTAGGGTAGATAGATGTAGGTGAAAAATGTGGTTGTTAGGCATTCGATAATCATCTTCTGATATTGCTGTGTTGAGAGCGGCAATCGTAAAATATTTCCCCAATTGATCTGTAAAATCGAGATCAACAGCAATAAATAGTCTGTTATTCCACGATGGTGTATTTTGAGGTGGTTATTTTTCCATTATGGCTAAAAGGATGACTTAAGAAATCTAACGCACTTTAGCTATGATATTATTAAAGACTATCTCGACAATAAATCCCCCATTATTTTTGGCTAAAATATCACCAGATAGTATGTGATCTTAGTGATGGTTAGTCGTCATTTTATGGTTATTGTGAGTAAAAAAACACGTTTCGAGGGTTAAATTTAACAAATTAGTAATAAAGTAGATTGTTTGGAATAACTGCTTTTACTTGCCTACAAAATTATTCTTTTCTAAAAATAATAAGTATATTTTTTGCAAACTCTCCATCTGACAACAGAATATAATCCCGTTGATTAATAAATAAACTAAAGTGTTATTCATTGTTAATGAGCTTTAATTAGAACGATAACGCTACTCTTTAGCTAAAAAACAGACTAATTCTAATGTTATATGACGCTATGGTGTCATTTATCACTACTAAGGGGATGAGTTTTCTATTTTGCTATTCGCCCATTCTTCTAGAACGTTATCTATACATATTGATTTTCGATGATATTATGATTTTTACTGCTGTTTTTTATTAATAGCAGCGAAATAATCTTAATTTTGGCTATATATCACACCATCACTAAAAATATATTTTGTATAAAAATAAATAATAAAATTTATCATCTAAAGAAAATTGAATTAGAAACAGATATTGACGGGGAAAAGTTATGTCACAGATGTTAGCACTGTTTATTATCGTTTTGATTTTATACATTGGGGATGCTATTGCAGTAAGAACCAAAGCGTGGATCCCTTCCGTATTTGTATGTGCTGTTTTATTCCTATTCGGTTATTGGACATTCTTCCCTAAAGATATCGTCAGCATTGCCGGAATACCGCAAGTCGTGGCGGTGATGTTGATGTATCTGTTAATTACTAATATGGGAACGCTGCTATCACTCAAAGAGCTGTTGCGGCAGTGGAAAACCATTTTAATTTCGTTATCAGGGATCTTGGGCATCATTGTTTTTATTTATGCTGTCGGAATGGTGTTATTTGACCTGAATACAGTATTAGTGGCGATCCCTCCATTAGTCGGTGGTATCGTGTCATCCTTGATCATGTCTAAAGGTGCTGCTGATGCGGGTCTTATTGACCTATCGGTTTTTGCCATCCTTATTTACGTTATGCAGGGGTTTGCGGGTTATCCATTGACAGCGGTAATGTTAAAACGTGAAGGGCGTCGAGTGCTTGAGCAATATCGTCATGGTCAGTGGAAGGCGTCATTATCGGTTGAAGGGGCCGATAATGTTGAAGTGAAAACAGTCGTTTCAGAAGATGAGATGCCGAGATTATTTAAAAAAATTCCTTCTCACTACAATACCAGTTACTTCAAGTTTTTGCGCTTAGCAGCGGTGGGGTACCTTGCTTATTTAGTTTCTACATGGGCAGCACCTATCGTGAGTATTAGCCCGTTTGTATTATGTTTACTATTTGGCGTTATTGCATCGTCACTGGGCTTTTTGGAAAGACAACCGCTACAAAAAGCGAATGGTTTTGGTTTTGCCATTATGGCGTTAATGCTATTTATTTTTGACACCCTGAATCATGCAACCCCAGACATGTTATTAAGGCTTGTCTACCCTATGTTGGTGCTGATCATTGCAGCCGTCATTGGGATGTATTTAGCTTCGTGGATTGTGGGAAAAATACTGGGTGTCTCTAAAGAGATGGCCTTTGCCGTGTCGTTAACCGCACTGTATGGCTTCCCTGCCGACTATATCATTACGAATGAAGCCATCAATGCGCTGACCAAAGATGAGAAAGAGCGTCAAATTTTGACCGGACATATGTTAGGGCCGATGTTAGTTGGTGGATTTATCTCAGTAACCATGGTTTCTGTGGTATTGGCTGGGATTATGGTTGGTTTTATTACACCGCTTGCAGGGTAAATGATGATGGAAACAAGTACATTAAGAATACAACGCCATTTAGAACAATTGGCTGAATTTACAGCAACGCCGGGTCAAGGAACGACACGAATGAGCTATAGCGAGCAAGATAAGCAAGCACGTGATTATATAAAACAGCAAATGCGAGCACTTGGCTTGCAAGTTCGAGAAGATGCCATCGGTAATATTTATGGTCGTTTAGAAGGCTCAGAGGAGGGATTGCCTGCTGTGATTATTGGTTCACACTTTGACTCTGTTCCCCATGGCGGCGCTTTTGATGGCCCGGCAGGAATTGTGACAGGGTTAGATGTGGTTGCGCGCATTCGTGAACAACAATTGCAACCCCGTTACCCTCTTGAAGTGATCGCATTAGTCGAAGAGGAAGGAACGAGTTTTGGTCGTGGCTTGATGGCATCAAGTGTCATTACTGGGCTTATCGGAACTCAAACGCTATATCAACTGAAAGATAGGCAGGGTGTTTCGGCAGCGCAACGCATGGCAGATGCGGGCTTTAATGCAGATAAGGCGGCAGAGGCGGTGCTGGCACCTTCATCAGTCAAAGCTTTTTTAGAATTGCATATTGAACAAGGTCCAGTGCTAGAGCAGGCCAATGAAGATATTGGAATTGTAGATATTATTGTTGGTATTGCACAACTGGAAGTGAAGCTAAGCGGTAAGGCGGGACATGCAGGAACGACACCAATGGATATGCGCGCTGACGCATTAGTCAACGCTAGCCGTATCATTAGCCAAATTCCTGATATTGCTACTGCCGCTGGGGATAATACGGTTGCAACAGTAGGGCGATTAAACGTCTTACCAAATGGCGCAAATGTGATCCCAAGTGAAGTGACTTTTAGCGTCGACATTCGCTCAAGAAATGAATCCGCTTTGCGTAACACCATCGAGCAGATCATTGCATTGGTGAAACAAGAGAGTGCTAAAGGCAATATTCAAAGTGATATCGTTCAGCCTCTTTATGTGTCTCCTACCGAATTAGCCCCTGAAATCCATCAATTGATGGTACAACATGCACAAAAGCAAGGTTTGCGTTATCGCACTATGGTCAGTGGTGCGGGACATGACACGATGATTTTTGCCGGTATTACGCGCACGGGGCTAATTTTTGTGCCTAGCCGTAATGGGTTAAGTCATCACCCTGATGAATGGACGGATTATGCACAAATTGCGCTAGGAGCCGATGTAATGTTCGCGACGGTTCGTTCGCTAACAGAGTGTTAAAGTGAAGAGAAGTATTATGTGATTAAGCAGATGAAGGCGTCTGTGCATAAGAAGGTAAAGGTAGAAAAATGGTAAACACAACAATTACAGCAGCGATCAAAAAACATACCGCAGATATGATTGCATTTCGTCGAGACCTGCATTCACACCCTGAATTGCCATGGGAAGAAGTACGAACCACTAAACGGATTGCGGAAGAGTTAAGTAAAATCGGTATCGAATATCGTTTAACAGAGCCAACAGGCATTATCGCGGAAATTAAGGGCGGTAAACCGGGAAAAACCGTTGCATTACGAGCTGATATCGATGCGCTACCCGTACTTGAGCTGAATGATGCATTAGACTATAAGTCTCAAAATCAAGGAAAAATGCACGCTTGTGGTCATGATGCGCATACCTCTATGTTACTGACGGCGGCAAAAGCGTTGTATGAAATTCGTGAAGATTTGAAAGGCAATGTAAGGTTGATTTTCCAACCGGCGGAAGAGATTGCTCAAGGTGCACGTGAAATGGTCAAGCAAGGTGCAATTGACAATGTTGATAACGTTTTTGGGATGCATATTTGGTCTACAACCCCCTCTGGGAAAGTCTCTTGTAATGTGGGGGGAACCTTTGCGTCGGCGGATTTACTTGTCGTGAAGTTTAAAGGACGTGGCGGCCATGGTTCGATGCCTGAAGCAACGGTCGATGCGGCTGTTGTGGCTTCTTCTTTTGTGATGAACTTACAAGCTGTCATTTCACGGGAAACATCGGCACTTGAGTCTGCAGTGGTCAGTATCGGTAAAATGGACGTGGGAACGCGTTTTAATGTTATTGCGGAGAATGCAGTATTAGACGGAACGGTACGTTGTTTTAATATCGAAACTCGGGATCGTATTGAAGCGGCTATCAGACGTTATGCAGAACATACCGCAGCGATGTATGGGGCTACAGCAGAAGTTATTTATACGTATGGAACACTGCCTGTGATCAATGAAGAGCGTAGTGCGCTATTGGCGCAATCTGTCATTACACAAGCATTTGGTGAAGATGCGTTGATGTTTGAAAAACCAACGACAGGTGGCGAAGACTTTAGTTTTTATATCGAAAATATTCCAGGTTGTTTTGCTTTATTAGGTTCAGGAAACCCTGATAAAGATACACAGTGGGCGCACCATCATGGGCGTTTTAATATTGATGAAGACGCAATGGCAACGGGAGCTGAACTGTATGCACAATATGCATGGTCCTATTTACAACAGGATAATTTCTAGTTGATGGTTCACCTTGTCGCGATAATCGCGGCAAGGTTTTATTTGTATTATTACCTGCCGATAGAATCGTTTTATCTCATCGTTAAATCACAAGATACCTTGATGGATATTGTGAACATCAAAAATAAATCTAGCCATAAATATCATCTCCCCTAAAAGAGACGCAATTTAAAATTTTTAGAATACGTGAAGTATTAAGATTAAAATTTAGCTATAAATATAAAGAGAGAGAACGTTTTTATTTTTATTCTATTAAAAATGGTGATTTTGCGACGAATAAATAAATTATTAATATAGTGTTTAAAATATTTTACCAAAATACGCATAGTCAAATATAAACAAATGATTGTATATTTCACTTAAGTGGCCTATTTTATTGACATGCTTGTTTTCATTAATATAATTCGGTGAAGTTTTACTTATATTGTGATGAGTAACAATAATTGAAACTCATCACAATTAAGCTAAGACTCATGATGTTTAAATATCGCTTTTCTTAAACGTTGTTGCTGCTCGAAACGTTGCTCTTGTGTTAATTGAGCGTCGTGAGAAAGCTGTGCCAGCAATATATTCATATTTGAGATTGAGTTTTCTGCTAATAGTGCGTCAACGTGTTTAACAATATTGTCGTAGTGTTGCATAACTATCTCCAATAGACATGATTAAAAATTATAACACATGGAATGTGGGTAGTATTATTTATTGTGGCTGTCGATGATTTATTTTTTATTACATCTAGCATAGGAATAAGATATTGAAATTAACCGTTATACTGCTGTGTTTTCTACTGTGTGCTTGTACATCAAAATGGGAACCAATAGGCCCTGTGGAATGGACTTACCAAGAGGCAGATTCACAATGTGAATTTGATTCTTTTAAGCGATTTCCAGTTCGTAACGAAGTCGCCCAAAGAACGGTGTATGAAACAATTACGAAAAAATGCAAGAAAAACGATGAATGCGGTAAAGAGAAAACTTATGAGGAAAAAGTTCCCAAGACGGAAAGTTATGTTTTGGATGTGAATAAAGATAGCCGCCATCGCGAATATATGAGTTGTATGAAAAGAAAAGGGTGGCAAGAGAAAAATATCTACTTTTGGGAATAGGCGCTTGCTAGCGTTTAATTAGATAAAAACTCAGATAGAGCCTTATGTGATAACTGAGGCTCTATCTATTGAGCATGCGTCAAATGGTAGACATCTAATTTTGTTTATCAATGATCATGACAGCCATGGTATTTGGCTCAAGTGCTCGCATAATATGCGGCTCATCACCGGGGTAGTGGATATAGTCACCGGGAAACAACTCTGTTGGGTTATCTAAAGGGCCAACCATGGCACGACCGCTCATCAAAATAATATGTTCACTCACACCACGCATATGAGGTTCTGAAATACGATCTCGCCCAGGCTCAGCAACCACAGTATAGATATCACGTTGTGAGTTTGCGGGTGCTGCTGAAAGTAAAAAAGCGAGATAATTAGCATGTTCAGCACTGACTTGAATACCATCACCATGGCGAATGACGGTGACTGGCTCATGTCTATCTTCAATTAATCGAGAAAACGGCACATCTAAAGCGACACAGATAGCCCATAGAGTTTCAATACTTGGATTGCCATTTCCGGCCTCTAGTTGCGAGAGTGTCGATTTAGCAATGCCCGCCTGACGAGAGAGTTCGGAGAGTGACAGACCACTTTTTTGCCGTTCTCTGACTAATGCTTTGGCGATTAACTCAATAGGTGGAGTGAAGGAGCTCAAGTTTTAGTTTCCTATTTTGATTGCACTTTTAGATAACTACCGACATAATGAACGAACGTATTATATATCGAACGACTCATTATGCTAACCTCAACGCTTAATCATAGCACGGTAAAAAACATTGCACTGGTTTGTCTTGCGGATTTAATTGTCGGCATCTCATATGGGGCACTAGCGCATTCTCAAGGATTTGATTTTTGGGTTCCTTTGACTCTTTCTATTTTAGTGTTAGCAGGGGCGTCAGAATTTCTTTTTATTGGGGTCATTTTTTCAGGCGGAAGCCCTATTTCTGCTGCCTTGGCGGGGTTACTCGTGAATTCACGGCATATTCCATTTAGCTTTGCCGTCAGTGAATTAGCGGGGAAAGGCCCAAAAGCGCTATTGGGTTATCATATTATGAATGATGAAAGTGTGGTATTTGGGTTATCTCAGGAAACTGAAAAAGAAAAAAGAGCGGCATTTTGGTTATGCGGATTAGGGATATTAATTTGTTGGCCAATAGGCGTATTGATTGGTGAAGGTGTAGGAAGCTTTATTCAAGATACTCATACACTTGGTATGGATGCGATGTTCCCCGCAATTATATTGGCGCTTTCATTACCCGCATTGAAAGATAAGCGATTGCGGTTAGCGGCAATCGTTGGTGCTGTGATTGCCGTGATCGCTACTCCCTTTTTACCAGCAGGGATCCCCGTATTACTGGCCTTATTAAGCTTAGTTATATATGTGAGAGGTTAATAATGATGGATAACCCATGGCTGATTTTGAGTGGAATTTTATTGCTGGCAGTGGGCACTTATCTAATGCGCTCATCGGGTGCCTTGCTCAAAGGAAAAATTATTTTATCAGATAATAGCAAGGCTCTGTTTTCAGCAGCAGCTATTGTGATCTTGTTTTCAGTTGCGATGACTTCGACAGTATTTGAAGGTGACCATTTTTCGGATATACCTAAAATAATTGGTGTATGTGTAGCCGGATTGCTTACTTGGTATCAAAAACCTTTTATTGTCATTGTGTTATCTGCTTCTGTGGTGACCGCATTACTGCGCTTAATTTTTTGATATTAGCTTAAAACGCCCCGTTCAAACGGACAAGGGCGTTTAATTCACAATAATTTGATAAAACGAGTGGATGGAAATTAAACGGTAAGATCTTTGATTTCGTCCGTTGCTGCATTTTTTTGGACAGAAGCAATCCCTTTTAATGCCGCTTGTTTAGTTGAATACATCTCGCTACTGGCGATAATCTCATGATTGGCCGCTTTAAGAACAAAATAATAAGGCTGAGCGGTGTCTTTTGTTGATTTTTTCAGTTCAAAATAACCCATGATTGACTCCAAAAATGGTATAAAGTGGACACTCAGAATGTCGCAATACTCGCTATTGCCTCTTAAGATTAGAAATAAATAGGCAAATTTACTAGTTTCAGAGCCTATTTAATTTGAAAAAAAAGCCTCTATAACATAGAGGCAATCGTAGGATTAATAGAACTAATTATTGTTAGTTTAAGATAACGAATATGAAGAATAGATGCTATTTGATTCTGCATATTAATCTAAAAGGTCGCATCTATAGATATTTTATTTTAGCGTTTATTGTGCAGCAGGCTCTGGTGCTGGTGCACTCTTTGTTGGTTGTGATGTGGGTTTCTGTTTTGCTGGCACATATTCAGGCACTTCAACAATACTCATTTTAACAAGGTAACGTTTACCATCAGCCGCTTTTGGTGCGTCATTCGCTAATTTTTTCAATGTCTCATTCGGTGTCGTTGTTTGTTGAGCAACACTAAACAACACATTGTGGTGGTTCCCCATATGTGGGCGTGAAGAGCGGTTATCAGGGCCGTTGGCTGCTGCGGCAAATCCAACAGACATTAACATGAGAGCAAGTAAACCAGAATTTAGTTTGTTCATTGATATATCCTCTTATTTGTATTGATTCAGATAATCAATTAATTCATTTTTTGCCGCAATCGCTTTTACCTCCTTTGACCGAAGCTTCACAATTACTGCACTTTTTCCATATTTTCTACTTAATTAGCCCCGCTCGTATCGACAAGGACTATAAAAAAGCATCACTTGTGCGGTGTCTACTTGAGTGGCTGGAAGGCGGCATGATAATCGATTAGCATGGTAGTTAAATAACAAAATAGCAACAAAGTGAGCCGTTATGTCTGAGATACAAATTCCATTTTCAATATTAGATCTCGCACCTATTCCACAAGGCGCTTCTGCGAAGGAGGCTTTCTCTCACTCTTTAGATTTAGCCCAATTGGCCGAGAAACTTGGCTTCCACCGTTATTGGCTTGCAGAGCATCATAATATGACGGGAATTGCCAGTGCCGCCACCTCGGTGTTGATTGGTTACCTTGCCGCCAATACCACAACACTGCATCTTGGCTCTGGGGGCGTGATGTTACCCAATCATTCACCGCTAGTAATCGCTGAGCAGTTTGGCACATTGAATACGTTATATCCTAATCGAATTGATTTAGGGATCGGTCGAGCGCCTGGGAGTGACCAACAAACCATGAGAGCGTTACGTCGCCATATGAGTCATGATATTGATAATTTCCCTCGCGATGTGGCTGAGTTGGTGAATTGGTTTGATGCAACAGATCCTAATCCTCCTGTCAGGCCAGTTCCCGGTTATGGTGAAAAGATACCTGTGTGGCTGCTAGGATCAAGTTTATACAGTGCGCAACTTGCAGCTCAAATGGGGTTACCTTTCGCCTTTGCCTCTCATTTTGCCCCTGATTTGTTATTACAGGCATTACAGACGTATCGGGAAAACTTTACGCCCTCATCTAGGCTCGCTAAGCCATATGCAATAGTTTGTATTAATATTATTGCTGCTGATACTGTTCGTGATGCGGAGTTTTTATTTACATCTATGCAGCAAGCTTTTGTGATGTTACGTAGAGGTCAGCCTGCACAATTACCACCTCCAGTGGAAGATATGGGGAAAATTTGGTCGCCTGCTGAACAATTTGGCGTGCAACAAGCACTCGGGATGTCATTAGTGGGGGATAAAGCCAAAATTCGCCATGGGCTAGAATCCGTATTACGTCAAACTCAAGCGGATGAAATCATGGTTAATGGGCAAATTTTTGATCATCAATCCCGCTTATATTCATTTGAATTAGCGATGCAAGCAATGCAGGCGCTGAGAGAGCAGTAACGCTTATGAATAGCGGTAGCGACACTATTTATCCCATTAATATAAAATCCGTTTAGCATCACGAGTTAACCGCATTTTTATGGGCTACAGGCGATAACGAGAGGTATTGACCTGTGGCCCAAGCTTCTTCTGTTCGGCTAGATTGCATTCAAGACGCTGGCTTTTAAACGATGCTCTGTCAATTGAGCACAATGAATCGACTTATTTTCCCAATGCTAGAGGGCGACTCAAAATGGCAGAGTACGTTCAACGTGGTAGCATTTAGCTATTATTTTAGAGGATAAGTGAGATAACCCAGAATAATCTGGGTCATAGACGGCTAACAAGCGATTTGTGGCAGATGGGGTTCAAGAGGGGGCAGACCATGAGCCGCTCTAGCTCGGTCACAAGCTTCATTATGAACGCCATCAACCCAAGATTGCTCGAATTCGCGGCAAGGGGTAGGCCTTTGACTATAGATAGCACAAGAGACACATTCACCAACCGTACCGGTTAATGCTGTGCAGCGTGTATTGTGTTTTTGATTGGTGCCCTTCATTGCACTCATAAATGGTGTTATTTGCTCAGTGAGATCTTGAGGAACCGTGCCACCACCACTTTCGCTTTCTGCCCAATAAAATGAGACGCGAAAATAAGCGCAACAAGCACCACAACTTACACAGGGATTATTTTCAGGATCAGTTTTTATTATATGAGTAATATTGGTCATATATAAAATCACTAAAAAATTTTGGAAATAATGACCCGCAGAAAACGGGCTGACGCAACATAGGCAGGAGGCCTAGAATCGTTGCTCAAACGCTATTATCTTACGTATTATTTCCGATTGGCAAGATTTTTCAGTGTTTCATTCTGATATTTCTCATTATCTATACGATAAATAAATTCGATTAGAATTTTAAAAAACAAAAACTGCACCTTAATCAGTCGTGTTGCAACTTTTGGGGTGCAGTCAGTGGATAATTTTATCTTAAATTATGCTAATGTAAATTAGACGTGTTTTAGCTCACCATCATCCTCTTGGTTGTAGATGGTTTTGTCAGTTTCACCCATTAATTGGCTAGTGACCGTGCCCGCTGTCATAGAGCCGCTGACGTTGAGGGCGGTACGACCCATATCAATCAGAGGTTCGACGGAGATCAGTAAGGCAACCAGTGTGACAGGTAACCCCATAGCAGGGAGTACAATCAGCGCGGCAAATGTTGCACCACCACCAACACCAGCAACCCCTGCTGAGCTAACAGTAACAATCCCAACTAATGTCGCAATCCACAGTGGATCAAATGGGTTAATGCCCATGGTGGGGGCAACCATAACAGCTAACATAGCGGGATAGATACCAGCACAACCGTTTTGACCGATTGTCGCGCCAAATGAAGCCGAGAAGCTGGCGATAGATTCAGGAACACCAAAGCGACGAGTTTGAGTTTCAATATTCAGAGGAATACTGGCGGCACTCGAACGGCTTGTGAACGCGAATGTTAATACAGGGCCTGCTTTTTTGAAAAACTTAATAGGACTGAGGCCTGTTACCGCAATGAAAATACCGTGAACGATAAACATCAGTGCTAGTGCGACGTACGACGCTATCACGAATGTGCCTAGATTAATGATGTCTGATAGGTTAGAGCTTGCAACAACCTTGATCATCAACGCCATGACACCATAAGGTGTTAAGCGCATAACTAGACGGACGAGTTTCATTGCCCAAGCTTGCAGCACATCGATAGCCGCGAGCGCTTTTTCACCACGTTGTTGGTCATCTTTGAGTAATTGCAGAGCAGCAACCCCCAAGAAGGCAGCAAAGATAACCACGCTGATAATAGATGTTGGGCTAGCGCCCGTCAGATCAGCAAATGGGTTTTTAGGAATAAATGATAAAATAAGTTGTGGAACAGTTAGATCAGACACTTTGCCCGCATAATTATTTTGAATTGCATCAAGGCGAGCAGTTTCTTGTTGACCTTGAACCAAACCTTCGGCAGTTAAGCCAAAAAGATTTGCAATCAAAATACCAATAAGTGCGGCTATTGCAGTGGTTAATAACAGTGTTCCGATAGTTAAGAAACTGATTTTACCTAACGATGATGCCTTGTGCAGACGTGCGACCGCGCTCAGTATCGATGCGAAAACTAATGGCATAATCACCATTTGCAATAGCTGTACATAGCCATTACCCACGATATTAAACCAGAGAATAGAGTCTTTCAGTGTTTGGTGATTAGTACCGTACACCAAATGGAGAGCGACGCCATATGCCACACCAAAAACCAGACCTAATAGAACTTTTTTCGACAGGCTCCAGCCTTTTGCCCCTAGTTTTGCCAGTAGTATGAGCAGTGCTACAAAGACAAGCACATTAATAATTAAAGGAATATTCATTCCGAACTCCAATCGCAGTTTTTTGAATTATGTTATTAGCGCTGTAAACCTTAAAGGTTATAAGGAATTAGCTCATCCTAACAACTGGTTATATGTTATCAGCAGATAAAAGACAATTCTTATACTGAAAAGTAATAACTTATGATGAATGATGCTTACAGTATATTACAAAATAGATGACTATGTAGACATGCGTATATCTATTTGATTATGAATATATTTTATTATGCTTTCAAATTGGCTATGAAAATCAAAGCTATAACTAACGGGTATAAAGCAAGCACAAACAGCCAAAACGATCGCGATAAAACGTTCTGCACGTTTATTTGACTTGCTACGCAGTAACGGAAAACAAAAACGAAAAGGCAGAGGCCATAAGAAGGGAACTCCGGAAGGGGTGAGTATATCAGCCACTAAATGGCTCATATAACCCAGTAAAAATGCTTGGATCAAATCATTAGGAATAGGCCAGTTGGCCGGTAGCCATTGGTAACAGGCGAGCACTAATAGTAGCCATGCGATTAAACTGTGTGTAAAACCTCGATGGCCACATAATTTGGAAATCGGCAGGGAAAGGATCCTTAACATCCGGCCGGGTATCGATGAAGGGTGGTCGATATCGGGGAGTAATGCCCCCAATAGCGCACCTGGCACCATATGCAGCCAATCACCTTGAGCAAGCTCAGGTGTGATCTCTAGCTTATGTGCCATTATTAATGAGGCGACAGAAAATAGCAGGTGCCCTTCAGCGGTCATGGTGGATAAATTACCATCTGTTTATCTATACAGTTAGGAGGGCAGTATAAAGCGTTTAAAAAGAATATGATAGGGCTAGAAATGCAAAAAACTCTTAGTTATTAGCAAATAACATCAGAGTTTTATACTTTTATGTAATATCCCTATCAAAACGTGATAGGGACGGGCGAAAAAAGCGGCAATAAATAATTAACGCAAATATTTTTCGGTGAGTTCATTAAGTGATGCGAGTTTAACATCCGCTAATCCCCAACGCGGATCATGAAAATGCTGTTGGTCAGGAACAACGATTGAGTGCATTCTTGCCGCTTTTGCAGCAATCATACCGTTAAAGGAGTCTTCTAGTGATACGCAGTGGATGGGTTTTGTCTCCAGTAAAGCAGCTGCATTGAGATAAACTTCAGGGTGCGGTTTACTGTGAGGTAAATCAGCCGCCGAAACAACCGCCGAAAAATAATCACGGATCTCAAATAAGTTCAGTACTTTCTCTAACATGTATTGCGGCGAGGCAGAGGCGAGGGCGATATTCAATCCCATTGAACGGCATAGTTCTAATGCGTGATGCACACCGGGAAGGAGGGGACGCTGCTCTTCAACTAAGCCAATAACACGATCAATAATCATCTGTTCGACTTCTTTTAGGCTATGTCCTTGCCACGGAGAAGCGTGATACCAAAGCTCTACGACATGGTCGATTCGTAAGCCTAGTGTATCGGGTAGTTTATCAGCGATGGATAGGTCGATGCCTAATTGAGTAAAAATTTCACGCTCCCCTTGCGCCCAAAAAGGCTCAGAGTCAATCAGCAAGCCATCCATATCAAAGATAACAGACTGGATGGATAAGTTGTGGTACATGTCAAAACTCCATTCATGTATGTGTGACCTTGCCATGTTTCAAGGTGTTGTATGCAGTAACAGGATTGACCCAATTAATTTGTCACCGTATCAATTCAAGGTATTGCATATCATCTGAAACTGATAGCCCTTTATTGCGATGAGTATTGTAGCAAGTCACTGACTGATTATATATATCGAAACGGTCATCTTTATCTTGAGTGTGAACGTTCCCCAAAAGTTGGATCTTTATGAAACTATTCAGTTATGGATTGAAAATGCTCGATAACATGGCTGAGATATCAACACAGCAATCCATATCCGACACAAGGGAATATGGGAATGACAAGCTCCCCTAAATCCGTCATATCGCGGTTGCGGTCTAAGAAGTGGGCAGCTTTGCCACTGACGACAATGGGCAGTCACGAAAGCGCAAGTTAAATAATCTGAAATTGCGAGTATCCGTATTATTCCTTGTGGTAAATTTGGTGGCTTTATAAAAATTCAGTTATGATTAGTTATAAAAAAATTTTTAGAGGGTCAATAATGAATTACCAGACTGCAAGTTATGTCGCAATCGGCAAGCGTATTATCGGTTGGATTGTTTTTCTTGTAGCATTGATTTCCACTTTAGCGTCATTAGTCAAATTGGCGGGTATGAAAGGGTTAGAAGGAGAGGGTATTAATGCAGTAGCCAATGATTTTATTAAATTAATGGCTGAAATGACGCGCCAAAGTACACCGTTTCTTAATGTCTTCTGGAACAACTCCCCAGTACCTCAAGTTGCCAATGGTTTTTCAGGCGCGAATATCGGCTTTATCATTATCTTTCTTTTTATCTTTGTTGGCTTAGCACTAAGCGCTTCTGGCTTACGCATGTATCGACAAATTAAATTTATTCGTGAAAGCCTCGAAGATCACGTGATATTGGAAAAAGCCAAAGGAAATGAAGTCTCGAAAGAAGAGCTTGAGGCTAAAGTGACGATCCCTCGACACACCATATTTACCCAATTCTTTATTCTTTATTTTTCGCCAATCGCATTCGGTATAGTTATCTATTTGGCATTAAAGTTGCTGAATTGGTAATTATCTGGCCCAGTCAGGCATCGCTGGGCCAACACCGTCATTATTTCTCGCCAATTAACTCATCGATAATGGTACGTGCGTGCAAATAGCTTTTTTCAAGGCCAAAAATATTGGATTGGCAAAGTAGATAATAAAGTTGATAAATAGGTTGCCTTTCGAGGAAGCCCGAAGGTAAAGGCCACACACTTTGGTATCCGTCAATAATTTGGATGGGTAACTCTGGGTATAAAGGCAACATTGCCATATCACATTCTCTATCCCCCCAATAGCAGGCGGGATCATATAAAATACCATTCTGCTCTTGTGTCATAGCGCAGTTGGCAGGCCACAAATCCCCATGAAGTAAGGAAGGTTGCGGTTGATGTCCTGTCAGGCGCTCTTTGACAATATCAACGATCTGCTGAATATCGCCAAAGACCATTCCTTTCTCAGCGGCAATTTGTAATTGCAAACCAATACGTTTTTCGGCGAAGAAAGAGTTCCACCGTTTTTCCCAACCATTTGGCTGAGTGATGGTGCCTAACATTGTATCAAAGTCAAAACCATAGCTCGGTTGCTCTTCCCATTGATGTAGGTGGGCTAATTGCTGGCCGAAACGCCATGCGTTAGTTGCATCAAAACTTTTTAAAGGAAAATATTCTAATAGCAGAAAGCTGTGGTGTTTATTACTCCCTACACCATACACTTTAGGCACGGTGATGGTTTTGCTTTTGGCAAGCATTTCAAGCTGTTCGGCTTCTTGTTTAAATAAAGGCAGAAATTCACGCAGATTCTGTTTGACGAAAATGGTATGGTCACCGTAATCGATTTTCATCGTGTGATGAATATCACCCCCAGAAAGTATTTCTTTGTTATGAAGTTCTGCTTCACCTAAGTGTTCGCTTAATAAACGGTACATTGCTTGCCACATGATACACCTCGCTTTGCTTTGGTCTTCACTAACACGATTCTATAGCGACAGTTTAGGAATTAACAGCAATAATTATTTAAAAAGAAGAGCCTATCACGAAATGGCTCAACTATAACATTATGTTGAATGGATTATTTTAGATATTCATTATTATCGATATATTGTTTTTAAATTAATAACTAGTCATAAATAAATATTGAAATAAGACTATGAATATATTTCAAATGTTATTTTTCTTTTTTAAAAAATAAAGCCTTATTGTAATGACTATTATTTGCTATATTTTCTAATGAATATAATAAAATTAATTTTATACATAATTAGATTGTAATTATTCGATGTTTATTTTTTGCAATATTTAAATTAAAAAGAGTAATGAAAATGAAAGAGAAAATTGAAAATTACACTGGTCCTGCCGCTGGCTGGGGCGCGGTAAAAGCCGTGGCTGAAGCTATTCGAGGCCAAATGGAAATTGGTCATGATGTGATTGCTATGTTTGAAATGAATAAGCCTCAGGGGTTTGATTGCCCTGGTTGTGCATGGCCTGATCCTAAACATTATGCCTCCTTCGATATATGTGAAAATGGCGCAAAAGCCATGTCATGGGAAGCAACATCGAAAAGAACCACACCTGAATTTTTTGCAAAACATTCAGTAACTGAATTATTAAAGTGGGATGATTACGATTTAGAAAATGAAGGTCGTTTAACGCATCCAATGAAATATAATCCGCAAACTGACCATTATGAAGTGATTGAATGGGAAGAAGCCTTTGCACAAATAGGTAAACATTTATCTGGCTATGCCGACCCTAATGTGGTCGAGTTTTATACCTCTGGGCGCACCTCAAACGAAGCTGCGTTTTTATATCAACTGTTTGCAAGAGAGTACGGAACGAATAATTTCCCTGATTGTTCCAATATGTGCCATGAACCAACGAGTGTTGGACTTGCTGCATCTATTGGGGTGGGTAAGGGCACTGTGTTATTGGAAGACTTTGATAAAGCCGATTTAGTGATCTGTATTGGTCATAACCCCGGCACTAACCACCCAAGAATGCTGAGCTCATTGCGTGAAGTGTCAAAACGTGGTGCAAAAATTATCGCGATCAATCCGTTAAAAGAACGTGGGTTGGAACGGTTTGAGTACCCACAAGATCCTGTTGAGATGCTGACTTTAGAGTCAACTCAATTAGCCCAACACTATTATAAAGTACGCATCGGTGGCGATACCGCATTAATAAAAGGCGTGATGCGTGTTGTTATTGAGCAGCATGAGGCTGCGGTCGCACAAGGTAAATCGCCTATATTAGATAATGAGTTTATTCAGTCTCACACTGCCGGTTTTGAGGCACTCAAACATGATGTGATGTCGACGCGTTGGGAAGATATATTACGTGTTAGCGGTCTAACTCGTGATGAAATCGAACAAATAGCCCAATTATATATTGAGGCGGATAGCACGATTATTTGTTATGGAATGGGGATCACTCAGCACCAGCACGGTACACAAAATATTCAGCAATTAGTGAATCTGCTGCTGCTCAAAGGGAACATTGGACGTGAAGGGGCCGGCATCTGTCCTTTACGTGGGCACTCCAATGTACAAGGAGACCGTACTGTTGGGATCACCGAAAAACCAAGCCAAGCTTTTCTCGATAAAATCGAACAACGGTTTGGTTTTAAACCCCCAGCTAAATTTGGCCATGCCGCTGTCGCGAGTATGCAAGCTATTTCTCAAGGAAGTGCGCGTGCATTGATCTGTATGGGAGGTAATTTAGCGGTTGCGATGCCGGATCAGGATGCCTGCTATAGCGGTATGAAAAAATTAGACTTAGCAGTGCATGCAGCGACTAAACTTAATCGCTCCCATTTGTTGACAGCCAAAAACACATTCCTATTCCCCGTATTAGGGCGTACTGAACGGGATGAACAAAAAACCGGACCACAAAGTATTACCGTTGAGGATTCTATGTCGATGGTACATGCCTCGCACGGTAAGCTAAAACCGGCTAGCCCTCACTTGAAATCAGAGTGTGCCATCGTAGCCGGTATGGCTAAGGCTACATTGCCAAATACTAAAGTAGAATGGGATGAGTTTATCGATGACTACGATAAAATTCGTGACGCGATGGAGGCGGTGTTACCGGGTTTTGAAGATTATAACGCGCGGATCCGTGTGCCCGGTGGTTTTCACTTAACCAATGCGGCTGCAGAGCGACGCTGGTTGACGTCATCAGGAAAAGCAAACTTCATTACGACGCAAGGCGTTATTGAAGACCCTAAATCAGCGGTGAATAGCGAATTAGTCTTGGCGACAGTACGTAGCCATGACCAATATAACACCACTATCTATGGACTCAATGACCGCTATCGCGGTGTTTTTGGCCAACGTGATGTGATGTTTATTAGCGAAGCACAGGCTAAGAAACAGAACTTAGCCGCAGGCGATAGAGTCAATATTATTGCACTGGATAGTGAACAAAAGCGCACTCATCGCCGCTTAGATAACTTAAAAGTGGTTATCCATGATATGGCTGATCGCTGCGTGGCGACCTATTTCCCAGAAGCGAATAACTTAATTGCGTTGGATAATTTTGACCCGCAAAGTGGTATTCCGGCTTACAAAAACATTCCAGTGGTACTAGAAAAAGTGGATGTAGCGTCTTAACACCATCTCTTGATGACATAGAGACAAAAGCCACCCTTAAGATGATTGGGTGGCTTTTTATTTTGCTTATTATCGCTAACAGCGCATTAGGCCGACTGTAACTTTTCTTGCGGTAATTTCGCTTTTTTGCGCGCTAAGACCATTTTGCTATAGAGCAGGGCAATGATGAAATAGATGGCTTGAGTAATAACAATACAAGGGCCTGTAGCACCGTCAATGTGGAAACTGACAATGGTTCCAATCACACTAGAGGTGACGGAGGCAATCACGGCCACAAAGAGCATCCACCCAAAGCTTCGACATAGGACAAAAGCGATGATGCCCGGGGAGATAAGCATCGCAATGACTAAGATGATCCCAACCGCTTGAAGCGAGGCGACAATGGTAAGGGCGAGCAATGAGAGCAGACCATAATGGATCAACTTCACAGGCAGGCCAATCACACGCGCTTGATTAGGATCAAAGCAATACAGCATAAAATCTTTACGTTTTAGTAAGATAATAGCGATGGTAATGCCTGCAAACCATAGGTTTTGCTTAAATTCGGCATCGGTAATACCAAGAATATCCCCAAATAGGATATGAGTAAGATGCTGCTCGGTATCGATTTTGGCAAACATCACTAAGCCGACGGCGAACATGCCTGAAAAGACAATTCCCATCACAGTATCTTCTTTGATACGACTATTCTCTTTGAGGTATCCGGTGGCAAATGCACAAAACAGGCCCGAAACAAATGCCCCAATAGCGAGTGGTATACCCGCAACAGAAGCAATAACAATCCCCGGTAATACAGCATGGGAGATGGCATCCCCCATTAATGACCAGCCTTTAAGCACTAAAAAGCAAGATAAAATCGCACAGACTGCACCTGTCACGATAGCCGTAATAATCGCTTTCTGCATAAACGGGAAAATAAACGGTGCCGTTAGTAAGTCAATAAAATCACTCATTAGAGGCTCCTTGTTGTTTTATTTTATGCAGGTTCTCGACTTCCTGTTTTGCCTTACGACGAGAAGCAAAAATGCCGTGTTTTGGCGCAAAGAAGAATGCCAACAAGAAAATAACCGTTTGAAGCGTCACAATTAAGCCGCCAGTTGCCCCATTGAGGAAATAGCTGGCATAAGCACCAATCGCGCTGGTGGCAGTACCAATAGCGACTGCAATGATTAATAAACGCTTAAATTGGTCAGTGAGTAGATAAGCTGTTGCCCCGGGAGTTACCACCATAGCAATAACTAAGATTGCGCCAACCGTTTGTAATGCAGCTACCGTACAAGCACTTAGTAGAGTAAAAAAGATAATTTTTAAGCGCAATGGATTCAAGCCAATTGAACGAGCGTGGCTTTCATCAAAGAACACGGCAAGTAAATCCTTCCATAAAGCCAGTAGCACGATAAAGGAGATGGCGATAATAATTTCAACCTGCAATACATCGGCGTCGGCGATACCTAAAATATTACCGAAAATGATGGTTTGCACATTCACTGAGGTTGGGTTTAAAGAGACGATTAATAGCCCCGCGGCAAAGAAAGTTGAAAAGATAAAGCCGATAACGGCATCTTCACGTAACCGAGTAATATGCTTAATAAAGGTCATGGCTAGGGCCGCGAGGATCCCCGTAAAAAAGGCGCCGGCGGCATAGGGTAAGCCTAACGCATAAGCTCCGGCAACACCCGGTACAACGGAATGAGAGAGGGCATCGCCCATTAATGACCAACCTTTGAGCATTAGGTAAGCTGAAAGAAATGCACAAACGGCACCCACAATAGCGCTTACCCAAATGGCTTTAACCATATAGTTGTACTCGAAAGGTTGCAGTAACAACTCGATCATACTGGATCCTTAGGCTGGTTTGTTCTAACGGGGGCATTGTGGTCATGACCATAGAAAACGGCGGCGCGTTCATCATCGGTAATCACCGTGACAGAGCGTGGATCGTCGTCGTCATGCAGCTCTTGACCTGAAAGATTGATATGGCGTAGCACACCACCAAAAGCCACTTGCAAATTCTTTTGGGTAAATGTGGTTTCAGTCGGACCACTTGCGAGTACGGTGCGATTAATCAAAATGACTTGGTCACAAAACTCAGGCACACTCCCTAAGTTGTGAGTAGACACCAAAATCAGGTGGCCTTCATCACGTAGGCTACGTAACAGGTCAATAATGGCGTTTTCTGTTTTAACATCGACCCCTGTAAAGGGTTCATCAAGTAGGAGCACTTTACCTTGTTGGGCTAGCGCACGAGCTAAAAAGACGCGTTTTTTCTGCCCGCCAGAAAGCTCGCCAATCTGGCGATGCTCTAACCCTGCCAAATCTACACGTTCAAGTGCTTTTTTTACCGCTTCTTTGTCTTCACTTTTAGGAATACGAAAAAAGCCCATTTTGCCGTAACGCCCCATCATCACCACATCGGAGACAAGCACAGGAAAGTTCCAATCCACTTCCTCTGTTTGAGGAACGTAGGCAATAATGTTTTCTTTGAGAGCCTCTTTGATTGGCTCACCATTGAGCGTGACACTGCCAGATGATGGGGTGACTAGCCCCATGATCGTTTTAAATAAGGTGGATTTACCACTGCCGTTGACGCCAACCAATGCACATATTGATCCGCCTGTAATATCAAAACTTGCATCATAAATTGCAGTGTGACCGTTGTTGTAAGTGACAGTGGCATCATCCACAACCAAATTAGGGTGTTCAAAGCGTTTCGAGTTACTCATATTACTGATCAAATCCTTTCGCTATAGTGTCAACGGTTGTATTTAACAGTTCGATATAGGTTGGTACTGGGCCATCTGCGGTTGATAGTGAATCTACATAAAGGACTCCACCGTATTTTGCCCCAGTTTCTTTACTAACTTGGCGTGCTGGTTTGTCTGAAATTGTACTTTCGCTAAATACCACAGGGATATTATATTTACGTACAGTATCAATCACATTTTTAACTTGTTGTGGCGTTCCTTGTTCTTCCGCATTAATTGGCCAGAGATAAGCTTCTTTAAAGCCATAATCTTTTGTTAAGTAGCTGAAAGCGCCTTCACTTGAGACTAACCAACGTTTCTCTTCAGGGATACGGTTGAGTCGCTCACGCAGTGGAGCATCAAGTTGTGCGATCTGTTCAGCATATTTTTTCGCATTTTGGTTGTAGATTTCTGCGTTTTCTGGATCATACTTAACCAATGCTTTGCGAATATTTTCGATATAAATTTGGGCGTTTGCAGGTGACATCCATGCGTGTGGGTTCGGATTCCCCTTATATTCGCCTTCACGAATTGGCATAGGGTCAATCCCCTCAGTGACGACAACAGCAGGAACATTTTGGAAATTTTCAAAGAAGCGTTGGAACCAGACTTCAAGGTTTAAGCCATTCCATAAGATCAGGTCGGCATCATAGGCCTTCATGATATCTTTTGGTGTTGGTTGGTAACCGTGGATTTCAGCGCCAGGCTTGGTAATCGATTCCACAACGGCGGCATCCCCTGCGACGTTTTGTGCGATATCTTGAATAATGGTAAAAGTTGTGACGACCTTAAACTTTTTAGCTAATGCAGGTTGACTGATTAGTAAAATAGTAGATAAAGCAAAGACAGCAGAAAGTAGTGGTTTAGACAGTAGAGATAGTGTTTTCTTCATTATTCAGACCCTGACATCATTGGCTTAGTGGATTTTTTAATTACCCTGTTACGCATAAAAAGAATAGCAGGAGTAAAAGTCAATTGATAATGATTATCAATATCAACTGGATAAAGTCAAGACAAAAAGTGTGTGATTTTTCTATTATTGTGATTACTTTTTTCAATGACTAAAACATGTCTTGAAGTAAAAGTTAAGTAAAAATTATTTTATTTTTCTTACTATTAGTTATTCTTCCGTCAGTTTTATTAGCAGAGGATATCTCGGTGAAAAAAAATATCAGTGGCGCATTGGTATTTCTGTTGCTAGCGGGTTGCTCTAGTGAACCAGAAAAACAAGTATCAACACAACGGATGTTAAATAAAAGTAGCAATTTATCAACAGTGCAGCAAAATATTTCCTTTCCTCGTACGCCATTTGATGAGTTCATTCGAGAGTCTGCGAGTCGTTATAATGTTGATGAAACCTTAATTCGGGCCATCATTGAGGTTGAATCAAATTTCCGGCCGGATGTCGTCAGTAAGTCGAATGCGATTGGTTTAATGCAAATCAAAGCTTCAACTGCGGGGCGTGATGCATATCGTTACCAAGGGAAATCAGGGGAGCCTTCAACGCGAGATTTAAAAGATCCGAGAAAAAATATTGATATTGGCACAGCTTATATTCGGATATTAAAAGAGCAACACCTTGCTGGGATTAACAATCCCCAAACGATGTACTATGCGACTGTCGTGGCTTACGTCAATGGTGCTGGCGCCTTGTTAAGGACATTTGATAATGATAAAGGCAGAGCTATCGCGATGATTAATCGATTGACACCTGAAGAGTTTTATCAACACGTTCAAACGAAACACCCAGCGCCTCAAGCTCCGCGTTATTTATGGAAAGTCAAAAATGCCTATAATTCATTAGCCATGAATTAATGATGTGCCGCCACTAAATGTGGGAGTTGCGCGACAATCTCAACGATACCGTTGATAACAAACTGCACTCCCATACAAATTAATAAGAACCCCATTACCCTTGATATCGCATCAATTCCACCATTACCTAACCATTTCATGATAGAAGTGGCACCTCGTAATGCTAACCAAACAATTAAGCTAACAATGAAAAAGGTGATTACCGGAGCGACTTTTAATACCCAAGGGGCAAAGCCAACATCACCTTGTAAAGAGGCCGCTGAGCTAATGATAATAGCGATGGTACCTGGCCCGGCAGTACTCGGCATGGCAAGGGGAACAAACGCAATATTAGGTGATTTCTGACGTTTTTTAGAGACGGTTGTGTCATCAGGTGTTAAGGCACTGGTATCATCGTTATTCTCACCGCTAGGGAATAGCATACCAAAACCAATAAATGCCACAATTAACCCACCAGCAATGCGTAATCCGGGAATCGAAATACCAAATGTATTCATCACTAATTGCCCTGCGTAGAAGGCAATAGTCATGATCGCGAAAATATAAATAGAAGCCAAAAGTGATTGATGGTTTCGCTGCTCTTTGGTCATGTTGCCAGACAAACTCAGCATCACTGCAATTGTTGTCAATGGGTTGGCAAGAGGAAGTATTAAAACCAATCCAATACCGATGGCCTGAAATAGCTGAAGAAAATCATTCATAATAGGCAAATTAAGCTCTTAATGGAGGTTAAAATTCAGTGCGAATTGGCACTATAGCAAAAATTATGCACAGATGCCCTGTAAAACCGCTTATCTCGCTACACAATCTCTGATATATCACGCGATAAAGTTACCAATCTTATTGTGATGATTTTTTTAAGATTTAAAAAGAAGTAGTTGTACACATTAACTGTGGATAACATTCGCATTCTATTGTGAATAAGTTGATTTACTCTTTTTATAACAGTGAGATATAACAGTGAGCTAAAAAATGTTCAATTTTTAAGATAAAAAAAACCCTTTTTATGGGGGACATAAAAAGGGAAAGGGCATCTATTAGTAGGTTGTCAAAATTTCGATATGGTTAAGTTATACCGTTAATTTTGTTATTTACTTACTGGTTATGTAAATTCATTAAAAGAATACGTGTACAATTATTTATTAGTGAGCGAGGGAGAAAAAATGCTAATTGGAATCAATCATTTAACTCTAGCCGTTAGTGACATACAAAAAAGTATTTCTTTTTATCAGACGGTATTAGGAATGCAGTTACATGCAAGTTGGGAGCGAGGGGCTTATTTAACCTGTGGTGCACTATGGGTATGCCTTTCTTATGACCCGATGAGACAAGAGGTTGCTGCTGCAAAGCGTCGTGATTACACCCATTATGCTTTTACGGTGTCAGCTGAGGATTTTTCGGATATCGTTGAAAAATTGCATCAAGCCGGCGTGACTGTCTGGAAAGATAACCGCAGTGAAGGTGACTCCTTCTATTTTTTAGATCCAGATGGTCATCAATTAGAAATTCATGTTGGTTCATTAATAGATAGATTAAAGAGTTGCCGCAAAAAGCCGTACGACGGAATGGTATTTTATTCATAGTCAATACACCGCGGCGAATAGGTGATAACACAGGTGAAAGTTATAGGGAAACATTATGTCTATTCAAAGTGTAGCGACTGTTGGTGGGTTGGAACAACAATTAGATTGGTTATTAATCGACTGTGTAAACAGCGGGGCTTCGATTGGATTTATTGCTCCAATAACACAGGTTGAAGCGCGCAATTATTGGCAAACAGTTGATCAAGGCTTGCAAACCGGTGAACGTTTATTACTCGTAAAATTAGTCGACAAACAGTTAGCTGGGGCAATTCAACTTTCATTTTGCGCAAAGGCAAATGGTCGCCATCGGGCAGAAGTTGAAAAACTCATGGTACACACAGCTTTTCGTCAGCAAGGCATAGCTAAACAGTTGCTTCTCGCTGTGGAGCAGGTAGCGCTAAGCCATCAACGAACATTACTTGTATTAGATACTCGTACAGGTGATGTTGCTGCACATCTGTATCGCCAACTAGATTATATTGAGGTGGGCGAAATTCCTCATTTTGTATCGAATGCTCAACAGGAGTTTGAAAGTACAACTATCTTCTATAAGCACTTAAGTGTAAACGTATCATCTTAATTTGCTTACTTTTATTAGCCTATTAATATTGCTAGAGTTTTCTTTACAAACTATTTTTTATTATAAATATTGCTTTACGCCCTATGCACTATGCTAACTAAAGTCAAACAGGTAAGTTTTGGGGTTGTAAATGAAAAATGTAATGACGGCTCTGACGGCATTCGTCATGCTAATGGGAGTCGCAATAGCTGCACTGCTTATTGTTTTTCCGCAGCAATGGAAGCAGGACATCTATCCTAGTGTAGCAAGTATTTTGCCTGAATCTATTAATGCGCTAATGCCAAGCTGGGGTGCGGATTATAATGCATGTGACAGTTTAGAAAGTAATTTGCAAACCTTTGCCGAATATTTAAAGACAAATGAAGATGTTGTCAACGTTAAAGGTATGAATGGACTGGACGACCAATTGAATGCCATACGCTCACGGGTTGAGAGTATGCCAGTACAAGTACGGAAATTAGTTTGCCAACAAGAATATGCACGCTTAGAAGGGTTAAAAAGTGTGTTCTTTTTGGGAAATAATTAGCGTTAACTTAATCAAAATAGTGCAGAAAATATCGCAGGGATAGAAAGCAAAATTTGTTATTTAAAACATCTTACATGATCTGTGTTAGTCTAAGTATGCCGTGTTGATTTAGGGAGCGTATCATGCGCATATTTAGACTTCCTTTCTTAAATTGGCTAATTTTCAACGCCATCGCCTTCTATTATCTTGATACGAAAAATAGCCTGTCTTGGAGTTTCTCTGGTTGGATGGGAATATTGGCGATACTGGTTGCGTTGGAAAGCTTTGGGTGGATAGCCGCCAGTTTATATTATTTTTATCGTTACAAGACATCCCCTAATCCCATCGTTCAGGCAACAGCGTTGATCACGGAGGGGCCATTTAAATTCTCTCGTAATCCACTCTATTTGGCGTTTACATCCTTGTGTGTCAGTTTGGCACTGTTTACCCAATCACCGTATTTTCTTGTATCAGGCCTTGTATTTTGGCTGGTGACCGATCTGTATACTATCCCTCAAGAAGAAAAGTTCCTATCAGCACGTTTTCAAGAGGAGTGGCAACGTTATAGCCAACAAACACGACGCTGGCTGTAACTTAAGAATACGGTGTGTATTTTAAAATAACCGTTAAATATGCATTTTGTTCTTAACAACTAGCGCAAAATATCGTTGTTTATCATATTGTCTTGTTTATTTATCAGCGGAGCGTATCACGACTAGAGGTATCTATTTACTGGTTGATGACGTAAAACGAGGCATGCGCACGCAGAGATAAAAAAAGTGAATTCAGATCACTTTACACTGCTCTTCACTCAGTATTCAGCGGCTTGAAGGCCAATGCATTGAGTAAACAATCCATTGCTATTTTTTATTAACCATTTGCTCAATAGATGCACACACTATGAATATTGAAACTTTCATTTCGTTATCGATGTTTTCTTTTGTCACGTCCATTACCCCAGGCCCCAATAACATCATGTTACTTGCATCGGGGATGAATTTTGGACTAAAGCGAACTATGCCACACGCATTAGGGGTCTCAATAGGCTTTTTGGTGATGCTAATTGCAGTGGGAATGGGAGTGGGGGCTTTAATTAAGTCGTCAGAGATCGTTTATAATATTTTGAAGTATCTAGGGATAGCCTATTTATTATGGCTAGCTTGGAAGACGACAATCAGCCGTTCAGTTGGATCAGCAAAAAACAGTAATGAAAAACCGCTAACGTTGTTAGAAGCAGCGCTGTTTCAATGGGTAAACCCAAAAGCATGGATGATGGCGATATCGGGTATGGCCCTCTACACAGACTCAACGAACCCTTATAGCTCAATGTTGCTTGTGGCGGTTATTTTTAGCCTAATTAATTTTCCATCTGTCACGATTTGGGCTATGTTTGGTAGTGAGTTGCGCGAACGATTGAAGAACCCTAATGTTTTGAAAAAGTTTAATTTAATTATGGGGCTATTGCTTGCGGCAAGTGCGATATCAGTGATATTCCAATAATATCTTATCGCCTCAACAGTAAGGCAAAAAGGGAAATATTGGGTTATCGGATAAGTGATAGTGGATATACAGCATTATGGTGTATATGGGGAGTGTAGGCAGGCTGGTGGAAAGAAGCATACCAGCTATACATTCCGCTATATACCTCCACGCGCACAATTGAGTTAATTAAACCAATCGAAACGGGAATGAATATTGAGCAAACCTACGATTAAATAAATCGGATAGAAAGTCAGCATTAGTGAAAAAGGGGCTGACTGAATTGTGATTATCATTGCGCTGATATATAGGCTCAGTTTTTCACTCGTCATTTTGAAAAATAGGCGGCCTTTAATGGGAAGCAGCTATTAGCACCTGTGGTGACAATCCAAATATTTTTCCAGTTGAGCAAAGCCAAGGGTTGATTATTTTAGTATTTATACCTATTTATATTGTTGTGGCAATGCGGCATATCTTGTTTTAATTGTAGAAAATAGACTCAGTATTTTTATTGCGCTCATTTTCGTATTGATTGGTACTTCATATAAACTCACCATTTTCTATGTTGCACTATTCAAGTTGTGTCCATCGCTCTATTTGAGCAGGTTTGAACTATTCGGCGATAATAACCACTCATCTATCGCGAATAAATCAGTCTGTGTTATCATTGTCAATGAGTTACTTTTAATGTGCATAGTCAGTTAGTCATTTGTGTACATATCTCGCATAGTGAAGTGAGGAATTAATCGTAACGTATTGTTTTATAAACTTGGAATAATCAAGCAAGTGATCTTTCGTGTGGGTCACCACTGCTGATAAGGATTTATTAATGCCTGTTATTACTCTTCCTGATGGAAGTCAGCGTCAGTTCGACCATGCCGTTTCTGTGATGGATGTTGCGCGTGATATTGGAGCAGGTCTCGCAAAAGCGTGTATTGCGGGCCGTGTAAATGGTGAATTGGTTGATGCCTGTGAACTGATCGAGCATGATGCCAATTTGGCTATCATTACCAGCAAAGATGATGAAGGGTTAGAAATCATTCGTCACTCTTGTGCTCACTTGCTAGGTCATGCAATCAAACAATTGTGGCCAAACACCAAAATGGCAATTGGTCCAGTTATCGATAATGGTTTTTATTATGATATTGACCTAGATTATGCGCTGACGCAGGAAGACTTGGAAAAGCTTGAAAAGCGTATGCTTGAGCTTGCCAAAACAGATTATGATGTAATTAAAAAACGTGTTTCTTGGGCCGAAGCTCGCGAAACCTTTGTTGCCCGTGGCGAAGATTATAAAGTTGAAATTCTTGATCAAAATATTAGTCAAGACGACCGCCCAGGCTTATATCATCATCAAGAATATATTGATATGTGTCGCGGTCCACACGTACCTAATATGCGTTTCTGTCACCACTTTAAATTACAGAAAGTGGCGGGTGCATACTGGCGTGGTAACAGCGATAATAAAATGCTGCAACGTATTTACGGTACCGCTTGGGCAGATAAAAAGCAGCTGAATGCCTATCTATTACGCCTTGAAGAGGCGGCTAAGCGTGACCACCGTAAAATTGGTAAGCAATTAGATTTATACCATATGCAGGAAGAAGCGCCGGGTATGGCGTTCTGGCACAATGATGGCTGGACAATCTTCCGTGAATTAGAAACCTTTGTACGTACTAAACTAAAAGCCTATAACTATCAAGAAGTAAAAGGTCCATTTATGATGGATCGGGTACTTTGGGAAAGAACTGGGCACTGGGAAAACTACAAAGACGCGATGTTCACAACGTCTTCTGAGAACCGTGAGTATTGCGTGAAACCAATGAACTGCCCAGGTCACGTACAAATTTTCAACCAAGGTTTGAAATCATACCGTGATCTGCCATTAAGAATGGCTGAGTTTGGTAGCTGCCATCGTAATGAACCATCCGGCGCGTTACATGGTTTAATGCGTGTACGTGGCTTTACACAAGATGATGCTCATATCTTCTGTACTGAAGATCAAATCTTAAGTGAAGTCACCGACTGTATTAAAATGATTTATGACGTTTATGCAACATTTGGCTTTGAAAAAATTGTTGTTAAATTGTCTACACGTCCTGAAAAACGTATCGGTACTGACGATATGTGGGATACCGCAGAAGCGGATCTGGCTCAGGCGTTAAAAGATCAAGGTATTGAGTTTGAATACCAGCCAGGCGAAGGGGCATTCTATGGTCCTAAAATTGAATTTACACTGTATGACTGCCTAGACCGCGCATGGCAGTGTGGTACTGTACAGTTAGACTTCTTCTTGCCAGGCCGCCTCAATGCATCTTATGTTGGTGAAAACAACGAACGTATTGTGCCTGTGATGATCCACCGTGCGGTATTAGGTTCACTTGAGCGCTTTATCGGTATTTTGACAGAAGAATATGCAGGCTTCTTCCCAACATGGTTGGCGCCACAACAAGTGGTTGTGATGAACATCACTGATACTCAGGCGGATTATGTTCAAGAATTAGTCAGCAAGCTACAAAGTGTTGGCATTCGTGCGAAAGCGGACTTACGTAACGAGAAAATCGGCTTTAAGATCCGCGAACACACCTTGCGTCGTGTTCCTTACATGTTAGTTTGCGGCGATAAAGAAGTTGAATCAGGTAAAGTCTCTGTACGTACCCGTCGCGGTAAAGATTTAGGCAGCCTAGATGTCAATGAATTTACAAACAAACTGCTAGAAGAAATTCGCAGTCGTCAGCTTAATCAGATGGAGGAATAAGGTATTAAAGGCGGAAAAAAACTCCCAACAGCACGTCCAAATCGTATTAACGAAGAAATCCGTGCAACTGAAATTCGAGTTACCGGTTTTGACGGTGAGCAACTCGGTGTCATGAGTGTGCGTGAAGCACTTGCGAAAGCGGAAGAGGCTGGTGTTGACCTAGTTGAAATTAGCCCTAATGCTGAGCCACCTGTTTGCCGGATCATGGATTACGGCAAATATCTTTATGAGAAGAGTAAGTCTCAGAAAGAGCAAAAGAAAAAACAAAAAGTTGTTCAAGTGAAGGAAATTAAATTCCGTCCAGGAACAGATGAAGGCGACTATCAAGTTAAACTACGTAGTCTGATTCGCTTTTTGGAAGATGGTGATAAAGCCAAAGTTACCTTGCGTTTTCGCGGTCGTGAAATGGCTCACCAACAGATCGGTATGGAAGTGCTTAACCGCATTAAAGCCGATCTGGATGAACTGGCGTCTGTGGAGTCATTCCCTTCAAGAATTGAAGGTCGCCAGATGATCATGGTCTTAGCACCAAAGAAAAAGTAAGTTTATCATCATGAACAGCACCCGCATAAAAGCGGGTGCTATATCTTGTTGAACCAATCATGGAAAATATCTAACAACCTATATTGGATGCTCTGAATATAGGCTTGATAATATGAAAAGACATGGGTTTGTGCGAAAAAATTGATTATCTACTTGAGTAATCGGGCAATAAGCATTAAAATCCGCGGTCGAATCGCCTTATCATTCGGTAATTACCCGAGGTGACGTAGGCAAAGAATATGGCACTTTAGTTATCAACATATTGAATCTATTAGATTAAACGGTAACTAGGGTGTATGCTTTAGAGAATATAAGCAAATCTCTTTATCCAGTTGGAGGAATAAAGTATTAAAGGCGGAAAAAGAATCCCAACAGCACGTCCAAATCGTATTAACGATGAAATTCGTGTGAATGAAGTCCGTTTAACCGGTTTAGACGGCGAACAGCTCGGCATTATGAGCCTGCGTGATGCACTAGAAAAAGCCGAAGAAGCAGGGGTAGACCTTGTTGAAATCAGCCCAAATGCCGAACCGCCAGTTTGTCGTATCATGGATTACGGCAAATTCCTTTATGAGAAGAGCAAGTCTCAAAAAGAACAGAAGAAGAAGCAAAAAGTTGTTCAGGTGAAGGAAATTAAATTCCGCCCTGGTACAGATGAAGGTGATTATCAGGTCAAACTACGCAACCTGATTCGCTTTCTCGAAGATGGTGACAAAGCCAAAGTTACACTGCGTTTTCGTGGTCGTGAAATGGCTCACCAACAAATCGGTATGGATGTACTTAACCGTATTAAGTCCGATTTGGATGAGCTGGCGTCTGTGGAGTCATTCCCTTCAAAAATTGAAGGGCGTCAGATGATCATGGTGCTGGCACCTAAGAAGAAATAATTAGGCCATCAAGTAATTGTGTTTACAGCAATGTAGATGCTATTCGCCTAATTAATTCGTAGTTTATCACAATGCGAAGTTGGAAATTAAAGAAATGCCAAAGATTAAAACTGTACGTGGCGCAGCAAAGCGCTTTAAAAAAACTGCAGGCGGTGGCTTTAAGCGCAAGCATGCAAACCTTCGTCACATTCTGACTAAAAAGTCTACTAAGCGTAAACGCCATTTACGTCCGAAAGGAATGGTATCTAAGGGCGATCTGGGTCTGGTAGTTGCCTGCCTGCCTTACGCATAAGTAAACATTGGTTAATAAGATTAAAGACGATAGGAGATAGCTATGGCTCGCGCAAAACGTGGTGTAATCGCCCGTGCACGTCACAAAAAAATTCTGAAGCAGGCGAAAGGTTACTATGGTGCACGTTCTCGTGTTTACCGCGTAGCGTTTCAGGCGGTAATCAAAGCTGGTCAATACGCTTACCGTGACCGCCGTCAACGTAAACGTCAGTTCCGTCAACTGTGGATCGCGCGTATCAACGCAGCGGCTCGCCAAAACGGTCTGTCTTACAGCCGTTTCATCAATGGCTTGAAAAAAGCTTCAATTGAAATCGACCGTAAGATCCTGGCAGACATCGCCGTATTCGACAAAGCAGCATTCACTGCTTTAGTTGAAAAAGCGAAAGGCGCTTTAGCTTAATGTTTGCTTGAAAAGAGGAAGGAGACTTCCTCTTTTCATTTATGTGGTTTTATGTTAATACTTAAGTAATACAGTCCGTTTAGTGAATTAATTATATGCAAATCGTCGCTTTTCGTTTCTTCTTTTACTTTAGCACCTGAGTTTCGGGGGCTTGCGCGCGTAAGAAAAGAAACGAAAAGTTACGCTAAAGCCTCCGTCAGGAGGCTTTTTTGTTTTTGATTGAAGAAAAATACAGTAAAATCAGTTAAGTGCTTATCCATTCAATAAATGGCAAGTGAGAACTTAATAAATCGGTGAATAACTAGCAAAACGACCGTAAGGTCATAAAGGGGAAATAATGCCACATCTCGCTGAGTTGGTTGCACAGGCAAAAGCAGCCATTGAACAGGCCCAAGATGTTGCTACGTTAGAGTCAGTTCGTGTTGAATATTTAGGCAAAAGTGGCCACTTCACACTACAGATGAAAACGTTGCGTGATCTGCCTGCTGATGAACGTCCAGCAGCAGGGGCTGTGATTAATGAAGCCAAAGTACAGGTTCAAGATGCACTGAATATGCGTAAAGCAGCCATGCAGGCTGAAATACTGAATGCACGTTTAGCATCGGAGAGAATTGATGTCTCATTACCTGGGCGTCGTATGGAAAATGGGGGATTACACCCAGTTACCCGTACCATTCAGCGAATTGAAGAGTTTTTTGGTGAGTTAGGCTTTAGTGTTGAGACGGGGCCTGAAATCGAAGATGACTACCATAACTTTGATGCATTAAATATTCCTGCCCACCACCCAGCTCGTGCCGATCATGATACTTTCTGGTTTGATGCGAAGCGTTTGCTGCGTACCCAAACTTCCGGTGTGCAAATTCGTACCATGAATGGGCAACAACCGCCAATCCGTATTATCGCACCTGGTCGTGTTTACCGTAACGATTACGACCAAACACACACGCCAATGTTCCATCAAACAGAAGGGTTGATTGTTGATAAAGATATCAGCTTTACTAACCTAAAAGGCACATTGCATGATTTCCTAAATAATTTCTTTGAAGAAGAAGTCCAAGTCCGCTTCCGTCCATCTTATTTCCCATTCACAGAGCCTTCTGCTGAAGTGGATGTTATGGGGAAAAATGGTAAGTGGTTAGAAGTGTTAGGCTGCGGCATGGTTCATCCAAATGTACTACGCAATGTGGGTATTGATCCAGAAATCTACTCAGGCTTTGCATTTGGCATGGGAATGGAGCGCCTTACAATGTTGCGCTACGGTGTTTCTGATTTGCGCGCATTCTTCGAAAATGATCTTCGTTTCCTCAAACAGTTTAAATAAGGCGGGACTTTCTCATGAAATTCAGTGAACTTTGGTTACGTGAATGGGTGAACCCAGCCATTAGCAGTGAAGCATTATCCGAACAAATCACGATGGCCGGTTTGGAAGTTGATGGTGTTGAACCGGTGGCGGGGCAATTTACAGGTGTTGTTGTTGGTGAAGTGGTCGAATGTGGTCAGCATCCAAATGCAGATAAACTACGAGTCACAAAAGTCAATGTTGGCGGCGATCGCCTGCTTGATATCGTGTGTGGGGCACCTAACTGCCGTCAAGGTTTGAAAGTAGCTGTCGCAACGGTTGGTGCAGTTCTACCCGGCGATTTTAAAATCAAAGCAGCAAAACTCCGTGGCGAGCCGTCAGAAGGGATGCTTTGTTCATTCTCTGAGTTAGGTATTTCTGATGATCATAGCGGTATTATTGAGCTGCCATTAGACGCGCCAATTGGTACTGATTTACGTGATTATTTGAAATTTGATGACAGCATCATCGAAATTAGCATTACGCCAAACCGTGCGGACTGTTTAAGCATTCTTGGTGTAGCACGTGATGTGGCTGTAATCAATAAACAAGCACTGACAGCGCCTAAGATTGAGGCGGTGAAAGCCACTACAACCGATACCTTCCCAATCCGCGTTGAAGCACCTGAAGCATGTCCGCGTTTTCTTGGTCGAGTTATCAAAAATATTGATGTCTCTGCACCAACCCCAATGTGGATGAAAGAGAAATTGCGCCGTGGTGGCGTGCGTTCAATCGATGCTGTTGTTGATATCACAAACTATGTATTGCTTGAACTGGGTCAACCTCAGCATGCCTATGACCTCGATCGCCTAAATGGCGCTATCGTGGTGCGTATGGCAAAACAAGATGAAAAGCTGGTTCTGTTAGATGGTAGCGAAGCGACGCTGAACGCTGATACGCTAGTGATTGCTGATGAGAAAAATCCACTCGGTATTGCGGGTATTTTTGGTGGTGAGCATTCAGGTGTTAACAGCGAAACCAAAAACATCCTTCTAGAATGTGCGTTTTTTAATCCACTAGCGATTACAGGTCGTGCACGTAATTATGGTTTGCACACTGATGCTTCTCACCGTTTTGAGCGTGGTGTTGATCCTGAATTACAGTTCAAAGCCATTGAACGTGCGACACAATTGATTCTGGATATTTGTGGTGGTGAAGTTGGTGACATTATTGATGTCACAAGCTCAGCTCATTTACCGAAAGTCGCTCATATTACTCTGACTCGCAATAAACTCGATCGATTGATTGGTTATGCGATTGCGGATGATGTTGTGACAGATATTTTGACCCGTTTAGGTTGCCAAGTGAAAGCTTCTGAAGGGCGTTGGGATGTGGTTGCACCAAGCTGGCGTTTCGATATGCAGATCGAAGAAGATCTGGTTGAAGAAGTTGCACGGGTTTATGGTTATAACAACATTCCAGATGTACCGCTGCGTGCAGATTTAGTCATGACTAAGCACAAAGAAGCTAATCTGCCGCTTAAGCGTATTAAGGCGATGTTAGTTGATAAAGGCTACCAAGAAGCAATTACTTACAGCTTTGTCGACCCGAAAGTGCAAGCTTTGCTTCACCCAGAGCAGGAAGCATTAGTGTTACCAAACCCAATTTCTGCTGATATGTCGGCGATGCGTTTGTCACTTTTAACAGGTCTTTTGACTACGGTAGTCTATAATCAAAATCGTCAACAAAATAGAATTCGATTATTTGAGACAGGTTTGCGCTTTATCCCTGATAATCAAGCAGAATATCAAATCCGTCAGGAAACCATGCTGGCTGGCGTGATTGCGGGTAACCGATTCGATGAACATTGGTCATTAGATAAACAAGTTGTGGACTTCTTTGATTTAAAAGGTGATCTTGAAGCTGTTTTGGAATTGACTGGCAAACTGAATCAAATTACATTTAAACCTGAAGTACATCCGGCATTGCACCCTGGTCAAAGTGCTGGGATTTATCTGGAAAATGAACATATTGGTATTATTGGTGTTGTTCATCCAGAACTAGAACGTAAACTCGATTTAAATGGTCGAACTGTGGTATTTGAGGTTCGTTGTGATGCGATAGCACACCGTGCAATCCCTGATGCGAAGGCGATTTCACGCTATCCATCGAACCGTCGCGACATTGCGATTGTTGTGCCAGAAAACGTTGCCGCCGCAGATGTTTTGGCAGAATGTAAAAAAGTTGGCATAAATCATATAGTTGGCATAAACTTGTTTGATGTGTATTGTGGTGAAGGGATAGCAGACGGTTATAAGAGTCTCGCTATCAGTCTCGTCTTCCAAGATACAACGCGTACCATGGAAGAAGAAGAGATAACCGCGACCGTTGATCTGTGTATTGCTGCATTAAAACAGCGATTCCAAGCCTCCTTGAGGGACTAAAACTATGGCGCTTACTAAAGCTGAAATGTCAGAAAATTTGTTTGAAAAACTGGGTGTTAGCAAACGTGATGCTAAAGACCTTGTGGAATCTTTCTTTGAGGAGGTTCGCCTCTCCTTAGAAAATGGTGAGCAAGTGAAATTATCTGGATTCGGTAACTTTGATTTACGTGATAAAAATCAACGTCCCGGTCGTAACCCAAAAACTGGGGAAGATATTCCAATTACTGCACGCCGTGTTGTCACTTTCCGTCCTGGCCAAAAATTGAAGAGCCGCGTCGAAAAAGCGACACCAAAAGAGTGATAGTAGACTTGCATTGCGAGTAAAAGACCGCCGTTTAGGCGGTCTTTTGTTTTTCATGGCACAGCATTATTTCAATATATTTTATGCTATCTATCTGGATGCAGAATAGGGTTTCCACACTATCAGCTAGAAAATATTTAGAGGATATTGAGGATTGATCACACTGATGTATTTATCGATATTTTAAATAGCTACCTATGGTATCGGTAGCTATAACTTTTAAGGTGGAAAAATTTATATTCGGTCGCCTATCTTTGCAACAATGCGGTAAAATAATTAATAGGTAATTGTGCAAGTCCTATTTGTTTAAGTTGATCAAGAGGATTTCCCGCCGTTTTAGAATAATCGGTTCTATCGAGAGTCGGGGCAAAGGCGATCGATAAATTTTCTGGGGTCATCTGGTGTTTTTCTGCATGACGGCTGATTTCGGTAAGTAGGGGCACCGCTATTTGCAATATCAATGGCAGTTTTTTTAGCGGTGGCAGTGAGTCTAAAATTTTTGTATCAGAAACGGCTAAAATATTATTTTCGCTCGTTGCCAATGTTGGGTTTGTTTCAATAGCACGTTTCACTGTAGCTTTGTTTCCGATTGCATCATGATATTTAGTGAAGAGAGTCGATAATGTTTTTTGTTCACTCGATGAACTATCTAAAACGTTGCCAACTAATTTTTTATATGCTGATGTTAGATCAGATACGTCAATGTTATTTTTTTGAATAAAAAAGATATCAATAGATTTATTGCTAGCGAGATGCTCTAATATTATTTCAACTCTCTGTTTGTTGCCTGATATTCGAAATGGTCCTGTTTCATGTAAGTAATTTGGATGAGATAAGATAGCAGTACCAATCTCATTAATTTGCTGGTATTTAAGGCGATCTTCATAAGCGATACCAATATACTCATTGATAGCATCTATATTCTGTTTTTCAATGAGTTTTGCTGTTTGTTGTTGCGCTATCCGCATTTGCATTGCGTTTAATTCAGCCGGGGTTTTGTATTGAGAAGGGGGGAGCGCATTTTCTTGATCGCTATCGCTTAATTTTTTGTAATTTAATACATCAATATTTTTGTTTTTTATTTCAATAGATTCATGTTGGTGTTGCGAAGGTAACCCTAAAAATTTTTTTAAAACATTAGTCACTCGTTGGATTGATGCAGCAAAGAGGCTTGTTTTGGGTTGATTGATAGGCTTAAGGGGTGTATCGGCTATTTTAGTTGTGGAAGTGAAGTCGGGCGTTGATGTTGATAAAGTCGATTTCATATTGTCCCTTCAAATGCTCAAATAAAAATGGATGTGCAGTATAAATTTGCTGCATTGGTATCGCTTGCACAAAAAGCTATAATTGGGCAATACTGTTAATATTTAAGACATTTTCTACTTAATGAATAATCAATTGCTTACCCTTCAAAAACGTCAGAGGCACGCCGATATACGGTTACTGCGTGTATTGGTCTGTTTTTTAATCGTTGTCAGTGTCTTGGCTTTGAGTGTCGGCGAAGTAGGGTTATGGCCTAACCAATGGGCGAGCGAATCGGCACAATTATTTATTTGGCAAATTCGTTTTCCTCGATTATTGGCAGTCATTACCATTGGTGCAGCCCTTGCGGTAACAGGGGCTATCATGCAAGCCTTATTCGAAAATCCACTGGCTGAACCTGGGTTATTGGGGATCAGCAATGGTGCTGGTGTCGCCGTCGTTCTGATTGTTTTGCTCTCTCATGGGGTAACTCAGTATTGGCTAATAAGTTCAGGTGCAATTGTTGGTGCATTATTGTTAACCGCGATACTGCTGTTTTTTGCCAAACGAAAGCATTTTAATAACACGAGCTTACTGCTAGTTGGCGTGGCGCTTGGTGTGATTTGTGGTGCGATAATGACTTGGATGGTCTATATGAGTAGCAGCCTAGACCTACGTCAACTCCTCTATTGGATGATGGGAAGCTTTAGCGGTATTGATTGGCGTCAATTTGCTCTAGTCATTGCTTGTATTCCTTTTTTATTGTGGGCAATTTGCCAAGGTAATACACTCAATTACTTATCACTTGGATCATTGCAAGCTTATCAACTCGGTTTTTCTCACCATCGCTGGCGTCTTGCTCTGATTATCGTGACGGGGGTGCTAATTGGTTTGAGCGTTGCTATTGCGGGTGCTATTAGTTTCGTTGGGTTAGTCATTCCCCATATTTTACGGTTGGCAGGATTGACCGACCACCGAACATTATTGCCGGGGTGTGCTATCACAGGAGCGGGAGGGTTATTATTAGCCGATATGCTTTCACGCACACTGATTGCCAATGCTGAGGTACCTATTGGTGTGATAACCGCGACGTTAGGGGCACCTATCTTTATTTGGCTATTAGCGCGTAACAATCAATGGCGATAAAATAGAATGATGAATAGACAACCTATCATTGAGCTAATTCAGTTTTCCATTGATAGCCGGCTTATCAATATTAATGAAACTGTGTTTGCGGGAGAGCAAATTCATTTACTTGGTGCAAATGGGGCGGGGAAAAGTACTTTGTTCAGTGGAATGAGTGGTTTTTTAGCTTTTCAAGGACAATTAAATATTAATGGTCGGGCGCTCAACGAGTATCGGGTGCAAGCTTTGCGTCAGCAAAGAGCCTATTTTCCTCAGCAAGTATCAACGCAACCTATTTTAAAAGTCTTTCAATATCTGGCGCTGTTTTATTCATCAAATGAGTATCAAATAGCGTTATTTAACCAATTAACTGAAGATTTCCAATTAGCGTGCTTGTTAATGAAACCTATTACACAACTTTCGGGTGGTGAATGGCAGCGAGTCCGTATTATTGCAACTTTTTTGCAAGTTTGGGATCGTCAAGATTTAAGTGGAAAATTTATTCTATTTGATGAACCAACAAACAATTTAGATATTATTCAACAATCCAAGCTTGATAAATGGGTGAAATATTTTTGTGATTGCCAAGGAACGGTTATAATGAGTGGGCATAACTTGAGTCATTCATATCGACATGCAAGTCGTATATGGATGTTAAAAAAAGGTGAAATTATTTTTTCAGGTAAACCTGAGCAAGTGATGACTGACTTTAATTTATCTGAGATATTTGCAAGTAAAATTATTTCAAGTACAGATAGCGAAACGAAAACTTGGCAAGTAATTAGTTTTGACGAGTAGCAGAAAAATTGTTTTAATCGTCGGTTTCATTATGCTTTACGATATAAGAAATGTTTTCAGGTGTTGATGTTCGGTTAAAGTAACTTTAACTAGAATACTCTCTTCTTAATAAAAAATTAGGCTACAGATTATATGAGCAATTTCCTTCCGTTTTCAAAACCGGCAATCGGTGACGAAGAGGTTAAGGCAGTAGAGAAAGTTCTACGTTCAGGCTGGATTACGACAGGGCCTCAGAACCATCAGTTGGAACAAGATTTTTGTGAACGTTATGGTTGTAAGCATGCAATAGCGCTAAGTTCAGCCACTGCGGGTATGCATGTTGTTTTAATGGCATTGGGTATCGGCCCAGGCGATGAGGTGATCACCCCGTCGCAGACATGGGTATCCACCATTAATATGATTGAGTTATTAGGCGCGACACCCGTTATGATTGATGTCGACCGTGATACATTAATGGTACAACCCGATGCGGTAGAAAAAGCGCTTACTGCGAAAACGAAAGCGATAATTCCTGTACATTACGCAGGTGCTCCTTGTGATCTTGACGCTTTGCGTGCTATCGCGCAAAAAGCGGGAGTGGCGTTGATTGAAGATGCGGCTCATGCGGTGGGAACGCGCTATAAAGAAGAATGGATTGGTCAGCAGGGAACCGCTATTTTCTCTTTTCATGCAATTAAAAATGTGACGTGTGCGGAAGGTGGATTAGTCGTCACTGATAATGATGAATTAGCACAGCGCGTTCGTACCTTAAAATTCCATGGTCTCGGGGTTGACGCCTTTGATAGACAAATGCAAGGTCGAAAACCACAAGCAGAAGTGGTTGAACCTGGTTTAAAATATAATTTATCTGATATTCATGCAGCGATTGCTGTTGTTCAGTTGTCTCGTGTTGAAGAAATGAATCAACGTCGTGCACAATTGGTAGCGCGTTATCGTGCCGCACTGAAAGACTCCCCATTACAAATGCTTTCAGTTCCTGAATATTCACATTTGCATGCTAACCACTTATTTATGGTGCGTGTCGATAAAAGTGTATGCGGTATTGATCGTGATAGCTTTATGGAAAAACTAAAAGCGTATGATATCGGTACAGGTTTACATTTCCGTGCCGCACATACACAGAAATATTACCGTGAGAAATACCCAGAGCTCTCACTCGTAGAGTCAGAATGGAACACCGCGACCCTTTGTTCCCTGCCTCTCTTCCCTGATATGTCTGATGCAGATGTTGATCGGGTTGTTAAAGCGATAAATGAAATCCTTTTGGAGTCAAAATAGTGTCATTTGTAGATGAATTTGAAGAGATAAAAAAAGTCTCTGTTGTAATCCCTGTTTATAATGAAGAGCAAAGCCTACCTCAGTTACTTGAGCGTACAATTAAAGCGTGTAAACAACTTACGCAAGAGTATGAGTTGATTTTAGTGGATGATGGGAGTAGTGACCGTTCCGCTAAAATGTTGACTGAGGCAGCAGAAAATCCTGATAACCATGTTATCGCGATTATTTTGAATCGTAATTATGGGCAGCATTCTGCAATTATGGCTGGTTTCAATCAAGCGGATGGTGATTTGGTGATTACACTGGATGCTGATTTACAAAACCCTCCAGAAGAGATCCCTCGCTTAGTGCAAACGGCGGCACAAGGCTATGATGTTGTTGGCACGCGTCGTGCTAACCGTCAAGATTCTTGGTTCCGTAAAACGGCATCTAAAATGATTAATGCGATGATCACAAAAGCGACCGGTCGCTCTATGGGCGATTATGGTTGTATGTTGCGTGCTTATCGCCGTCATATTATTGATGCGATGTTACAATGCCATGAAAGAAGTACATTTATTCCAATTTTAGCCAACACGTTTGCACGTAGAACCATTGAAATTGATGTAGCGCATGCTGAACGTGAGTTTGGCGATTCTAAATACAGCTTTATGAAGCTGATTAATTTAATGTATGACCTGTTGACGTGTTTAACAACAGCACCTTTGCGTTTGTTAAGTGTTGTTGGGAGTATTATTGCAGCAGGCGGTTTCTTGCTCGCAGTGTTGTTAATCGTATTACGTTTGCTCTTTGGTGCAACATGGGCCGCTGACGGCGTATTCACACTGTTTGCAATACTCTTTATGTTTATCGGTGCACAATTTGTTGCTATGGGCTTGCTTGGTGAATATATCGGCAGGATTTATAATGATGTGCGCGCGAGACCCCGTTATTTTATTCAAAAAGTCGTCGGTGCTAAGGCTAAGACTGACAAAAACCAGGAAGAAAACTAATGAAAGCTATTGTTTTTGCCTATCATGATATTGGCTGTGTAGGGCTGAAAGCGCTAAAAAAAGCAGGTTTCGATATTCAAGCAGTATTTACTCATACTGATGATCCTAACGAAAACCACTTTTTCTCTTCAGTAGCGCGTGTCAGCGCGGACATGGAACTTCCTGTTTACGCGCCAGAAAACGTAAACCATCCGCTATGGATTGAACGTATTCGCGAATTAAAACCTGATGTAATTTTCTCATTCTATTACCGCGATATGCTCAGTGAAGAATTGCTGGCATTGGCCCCTAAAGGTGCATTTAACCTGCATGGCTCTTTACTGCCTAAATACCGCGGTCGTGCGCCAATTAACTGGGCATTGCTGAACGGCGAGAAAGAAACAGGCGTGACGTTGCACAAAATGGTCACTAAAGCCGACGCTGGTGACATTGTTGCACAAGAAAAAGTCACAATCACCGATACTGATACTGCATTAACGTTACACGCAAAAGTTCGTGAAGCGGCTGAAGTACTGTTAGATAAAACACTGCCATTGATTGAAGCGGGTAGCTATAAAACAGTGGCGCAAGATGAGAGCCAAGCAAGCTATTTCGGTCGTCGTACCGCTCAAGATGGCTTGATCGACTGGAACCGTTCTGCAAAAGAAATTGATTGCTTAATTCGTGCTGTTACTGAGCCATACCCAGGCGCATTTACCTATTTAGGTGAGCGTAAAATGGTAATTTGGCGTGCACGTGTGCTCGATGATAATCAAGGTAAACGCGCGGGTACAGTATTATCAAGTGACCCTCTGCGTATTGCTTGTGGCGAAGGGGCTATTGAAGTTGTTAGTGGTCAGGGTGACTCCGGTTTATATATGCAAGGCAACCGTCTAGCAAATGAAATGGGTATCGTGACTGATGTTCGTGTAGGGCCAAAACCGACTGCACAAATTAAACGTCGTAAGCGTGTTCTGATCTTAGGTGTTAACGGTTTTATCGGTAACCATTTAACAGAGCGTTTATTGCAAGATGATAATTATGATATCTATGGTATGGATATCAGCTCATCGGCGATTGACCGCTTTATTGGTAACCCACGTTTCCACTTTATCGAAGGTGACGTCAGTATTCATACCGAATGGATCGAATACCACATTAAGAAATGTGACGTTATTCTGCCATTGGTGGCGATTGCAACACCAATCGAATATACCCGTAACCCACTGCGTGTCTTTGAATTAGACTTTGAAGAAAACCTGAAAATCGTGCGTTACTGCGTGAAATATAACAAACGTATTATCTTCCCATCGACTTCTGAAGTTTATGGTATGTGTGATGATAAAGAGTTTGATGAAGATGAGTCACGTTTGATTGTTGGTCCTATCAATAAACAGCGCTGGATCTACTCTGTGTCTAAACAGCTGTTAGACCGAGTAATTTGGGCATATGGCGCGAAAGAAGGCTTGAAATTTACGTTATTCCGTCCGTTTAACTGGATGGGGCCACGTTTGGATAGCTTGAACTCAGCACGTATTGGTAGCTCTCGTGCGATCACTCAGTTAATCTTGAATTTAGTTGAAGGTTCGCCAATTAAATTGGTTGATGGTGGTGAGCAAAAACGCTGTTTCACTGATATTAAAGATGGTATCGAAGCACTGTTCCGTATTATTGAAAACAAAGACGGCAAATGCGACGGTCAGATCATCAATATCGGTAACCCAACAAACGAAGCAAGCATTCGCCAATTAGCTGAAATGTTACTTGAAAGTTTCGAAAAACACCCTCTACGCGGCCATTTCCCTCCGTTTGCAGGTTTCCGTGAAATCGAAAGTAGCAGCTACTATGGTAAAGGTTATCAAGATGTTGAACACCGTAAACCAAGCGTGGAAAATGCACGTCGTCTGCTTGATTGGGTTCCAACAATCGATATGAAAGATACTATTGAAGAGACACTGGATTTCTTCTTGCAAGGTGCGGTAGAAGAATTAGGTAAGAACTAATGAAAAAAGTTGGCTTGAGAATTGATGTGGATACCTATCGAGGCACATTAGAAGGTGTACCACAACTACTCAACGTGCTGAAACAGCATGACATTCAGGCCAGCTTTTTCTTCAGTGTAGGACCCGATAACATGGGGCGCCATTTATGGCGCCTTTTGCGTCCTAAATTCCTGTGGAAAATGCTGAGGTCAAATGCCGCCTCCCTATATGGGCTAGATATTTTATTGGCGGGTACAGCGTGGCCAGGTAAAAAAATAGCCAAAGATTTAGGCTATTTGATGAAACAAACGCTAGATGCAGGTCATGAAGTAGGGTTGCATGCTTGGGATCACCAAGGTTGGCAAGCCAAAGTGGCTAAATGGAGCGAAGCCCAATTAACGGAGCAGGTTAAATTGGGGGTTGATGCTTTGCAGCAAGCCATCGGTCAGCCTGTTACGTGTTCGGCGGTTGCTGGCTGGCGAGGCGATGAACGTGTGCTTGAGGTTAAACAAAAGTTTGGTTTTAATTACAACAGCGATTGTCGCGGTAAGTATCCATTTAGACCCATTTTACGTGATGGTTCAATAGGCACGGTACAAATTCCTGTCACATTACCGACTTATGATGAAGTCGTTGGCACCGTTGTCAGTGATGAAAATTTTAATGATTTTATCCTTCAAGCGATAAAAGAGGATCAAGGTGTCCCCGTTTACACCATTCATACTGAAGTTGAAGGTATGTCTAAATCAGAACAATTTTCACAATTATTGGAACGAATTGCCCAAGAAGAAATCCAATTCTGTACATTGAGTGATTTGCTGCCAGAAGACATTAGCACTTTACCTAAAGGGAAAGTCGTGAGAGCGCCATTCCCAGGGCGTGAGGGTTGGCTTGGCTGCCAAGAAGAGGGATAGTATAAGCATGTTGAATAATCGAGCGAGCAAAGTAGGAGCCTCTCTGCTGGCTCTTTTTTTTATCTTAACTTATCTGCTACCGTTAAATAGCCGTTTACTCTGGCAACCTGACGAAACACGATATGCAGAAATCAGCCGTGAAATGTTACAACGCGGTGATTGGATCGTGCCATATATGCTGGATATACGCTATTTTGAAAAGCCAGTAGCAGGCTATTGGATCAACAATATTAGCCAAATGATTTTTGGCGATACTAACTTTGCAGTTCGTTTTGGTTCGGTATTTTGTATTTTGCTCAGTGCATTACTTGTTTACCGAATGGCAAAAATGATGTGGCGTAACAACCATGTCGCTTATGTCGCAAGTTTTATTTATGTGTCGATGTTCTTGGTATTTGCTGTCGGCACCTATAGTGTACTTGACCCTATGCTATCACTCTGGATAGCAGCCAGTATGTATTGTTGCCTATGGGCGATGAAGGCGCGTGGCATAAAAGAAAAACTTGCTGCATGGATATGTCTTGGTTTAGCGTGTGGGATGGCCTTTATGACTAAAGGGTTCCTTGCGCTTGCCATTCCTGTGATTGTAATGTTGCCTATCACAATCTACCAAAAGCGCTTTCTTGAGATGGTGAAGTATGGGCCATTGGCGATTATATCAGCGGTTATCATTAGTTTACCTTGGGCGCTAGCCATCGCTAAACAGGAGCCTGACTATTGGAATTATTTCTTCTGGATAGAGCACATTAAACGTTTTACCGCCGATGATGCGCAACACATTGCTCCTTTTTGGTATTACATTCCGATTATTTTATTAGGCAGTATACCTTGGGTTGGGTTATTACCTGGCTCTTTGCTGAAAGGTTGGAGAGAGCGCAAATCAAGTCCAGATATGTTTTTCTTGCTCTGTTGGTTTATTGTGCCTGTGATCTTCTTCAGCATTTCACGCGGCAAATTGCCAACATATATGCTGCCATTTATGGCTCCACTAGCACTGCTCATGGCTAAATATGGGGTGGATTGTGTACGCAGTGGGAAGATGAAAGCATTAAAGGCCAATGGCATGATCAACGTTGCGATTGGGGTGCTCGCCGTAATCGCTGTCATTGTTGTCAGTACGGTGATTAAGCGCCCGTTATACGAAGCCGACGAATGGTCAAAAATGGTGCTTGGTATCGTTGCTTTTTCGATTTGGGGTATCATCGGTTACCTATGTACCGTGTTAAATGCCAAATATTGGCTATGGGCCGCCTCTTGCTCGTTGGCGGTGAGCCTGTGTATCGGTAGTGCATTGCCAAATAACACGATAAATTCCAAATTGCCACAGAGCTTTATCCACCAAAACCATGACTTGTTGATGGATAGCAAATATCTTATGGCGAGTAATGTGGGCATTGCAGCCGGGTTAGCGTGGGAAACGAAAAACGCTAATATCTACCTGTATAATAGCAGCGGTGAGCTGACTTATGGTTTGGAATACCCGGATAGCCAACACCGTTTAGTGAAGCCTGATCAATTTGCGGCTTGGTTGGCAAAAGCTCGCCAAGAAGGCCAAGTGACAGTGGTTTTCTTACTTGGACGTAAAGAAGGATTACCGGATATTCCTAAGCCAGATGAGGTGATCAGTAATTCGCGAATTGCGATAGTGGTGTATCACAAACAATGATTGCTCAATTATTATTACTGCTTTTAGTTAGTGTACTCACTTGCCTTGGGCAAATAGCGCAAAAGCAAGCGGTGGTATGCTGGCAGGGTGATAAACATAATAAAACGGCATCAGCCATTCGTTGGCTGGTGCTGGCATTGCTAATGCTTGGGTTAGGCATGCTGTTTTGGCTTAAATTGCTCGAAAGCATGCCGCTTAGCATTGCGTATCCAATGCTTAGTATTAATTTTGTGTTGGTTACTTTGATTGGTCAGTTTGTCTACCATGAGCAGACAGGGCTTAATCATTGGCTAGGTGTGGCGGCAATTATGTTTGGTATTTTCTTGATGAGTATAAGCGGATGAACAAAGGCTATTTTTGGGTAATAGGAAGTGCGCTATTAGTCACCATTGCACAATTAAGCTTAAAAGCAGGTGTAGTGGGGTTGCCTTCGTTTACATTAGGATGGCATTGGTTACAATCTGAATGGCTACTCGCAAATCTGGCAAATCTTAGCATAGTGTTTGTGGGGTTAGTCTGCTATGCCTTATCAATGTTATGTTGGTTGTTTGCACTAAAATCCATCCCGCTTAATAAAGCCTATCCGCTGATTAGTTTAAGCTATGTATTTGTTTATCTATTAGCGGTTATTTTACCTTGGTATCATGAACCCGCGACTTGGCTAAAAGCAGGGGGCGTTGCATTTATTATCCTTGGTGTTTGGTTAATTAGCCGTCCAACAAAAGGACAATCTCAAAAGTAGAATAATTTGGTTGCGTGATAATTTATTTTTCATATTTGAGCAACTATGATAATAAATTAAGCGTGTCGATTGTTTATTTAAGGGTGCAACATGATAATAAAATGGCAACACCTACCATTATTGCTTTCATTAGTGTTGATTGGCTGCTCTTCCACGTCGGTAAAAAGAACGCCACCACCGCCACTAAAAACGCAATTATCTGACCCTATAATGACCATTGCACAACTTAAAGAACAGTTAGAGCAATGGTATGGTACGCCATATAATTATGGTGGGATGAGTCAAAGCGGTATTGATTGCTCTGGGTTTGTTTACCGTACATTTAGCGACCGTTTTGCTATCCAATTGCCGCGTACAACGATAGATCAAACACGATTGGGAACGCGTATTGATAAATCCGATCTGATGCCGGGTGATCTCGTCTTCTTTAAAACGGGGTCCGGTGAAAATGGTTTACATGTCGGAATTTATGATACAGATAATACCTTTATTCATGCATCGACCAGTAAGGGTGTGATCCGTTCGTCAATGGATAATGTGTATTGGCGAAAAGTGTTTTGGCAAGCGCGGCGTATCTGATTTCCCGTGTGATCCCCTCATTTTTGTCTTCAATTATGCTATCTTAGTTGCAACTTTTGTTTCTAGGATAGCTTAATGTCTCGCTTACGTTTACTGATTTCAGAATCTTTCGACCCTTGGTTTAACCTTGCGGTTGAAGAGACGATTTTTCGTCAAATGCCCGCCGATCAACGTGTTATGTTTTTATGGCGTAACGCTGACACGGTGGTAATATTGCACCAATCAAACAAAATGATTTGTAGGTGATCTTTTTAACTTATTGATTTAAATAATTAATTTTTTATGGGGTAGATAAATTACGCATTACATTTGAGATAAATATTCATATAAAATCATTGACAAAGGGAATTTGATCATTTTTGTGTTATACTTCCTATGAAAGGAAGATGCACTCAATTTGCATAAATACTATGACAAATGAAACTAATGTGTCGTCTCCCACACTCCCTAGTGTGCAGTACTCAAAATATTTCTCCGAAAAACCACCTTTCAGTATACAGGGTTGTTATTTTTATAAACTGAATAGGCTTATTCAGAAACATATTGGGTATTTAACTTGCATGAAGCGAGTCATTTAATAAGGGAATATATGAAATAATTAAAAGGATTTTTGATGATGGATAATTTTAACACTAGTCATTTTAATAAAAATGAACTAGATAAGGGGTATGCCGAATTATTAAAAGGCAAAGATTTCAAATGGTTTATTACACTTACATATAAAAATGCAGCAAATCAAAAGCTTACAACTGATAAAGTACAAAAAGATATAGATAATCTTCATAGATTTATGCATCGAAAATGTTTTGGAAAACATTATAAAAATAAAGATAATGCGGACAAGATGATAATTAATATGTTCTCTTCTATAGAGAAAGGAATGGATGAGAATATTCATATTCATATTTTACTTTCAGATATCCTATCAGGAATAGAAACTAAGACAAGTACACCTCTAAACGAATTGTTGCTAAATATTTGGAGGGAAAAAATACTTGGTGAGTATGCAAATACTGATTGTCAGGTTATAACATATATAAATGGTGTGGTTCATTATATTTTAAAAGAATCAGGCACTGGATATGAAAATATTGATCTTAGTAAATTATCCTAATTATATTGTAGCACCTTGGGGGGCTGATATAGGTTTATGACCATATCTTTTAACTCCAAGAAAAGTGCAAGGGATTGGGTTCCTTGGTTTAAGTGTGCCTGAAGGAAAACTATAGTACTTTAATACTTTAATACTTTAATACTTTAATACTTTAATACTTTAATACTTTAATACTTTAATACTTTAATAGTACATTAGTACAATTTTGTAGAATAAGGCTGTATCTATTGTCTAGTACTTTAGTTTGTTTTTTTAGATGGAAGATTATATGATATGAATATAATCTTCTTTTTTATGAGTGATTTATGAGTAAATTAAAAGCTCACGTTTATACTAGGATTTCGAAAGCTAGCCAGCAAGAAGGTAGTGGTTTGCATGAGCAGCGTGAGAGAATAGATGAATATATTAAAAAACATACTAACATTTTTGACGGTAAAGTGACTTACTGGGAAGATATAGGAAAAAGTGCTTATAAAGGAAAAAATATTCAAGATGGGGAGATTGCTGAATTTATCAAACAGGTTAAGTCAGGTTTAATAGGAGAAGGTCACGCTTTAATTCTGTATTCTTTAGACCGCTTCTCTCGTCGTTCATCATGGGATGAGGATATTTTACAGTGGTTAGTAAAAAATGATATAGAGATTCATGATGTAACAACACCTGTTGTTCTTAAGAAAGATGATCCTTGGTCAAAAACAATCATGGATTTGATTCTTCTTCGAGGACATAATGAAAGTGAAATCAAAGCTGAAAGGTCTAAAGCTGGTTGGAAGAAGCGGTTAGATGATACTCGCAAAGAAGGAAAGGTATTTACAAATAAATTACCCAGTTGGTTAAGTTCTGATGAGAATGGTTACATCATCATTGAAGAGAAAGTAGAAATTATAAAGCGATTGTTTAGAGACTATTTAAGTGGATTGAGTAGCACTATGATAGCCAGACGGCTTAATGAAGAAGGTATTGAGTCTATGGCTGGCTCACTATGGCGTCCTAATGGTGTGACTAAACTTATAAAGGATGAAAGACTTAGGGGAACTCTTCGCCGTAGTAATAATCAAGAGTCAGTACCTAACATTTTCCCTGTAATTATAGATGAGGATCTATTTAATAGTGCTAATAGAATGCTTAATATTAATGCAGCTGGAATTAAAGGGCGTCCTAGAGAAAATAATAAAACTAGAGAAGTGAATAATATTCTTACTGGTATTGTTCGTTGTGGTAAATGTGGAGCAAAAGTTACAACGGCTAAAAATGGTCGAGGTGTTAAATATGTTGTATGTTTAAATCGGCGTAATCATGAAATTTGCAGACAAAGAAGTATTAGACTTAGAGAGCTAGAAACTATAATTATAAGACATACAAAGCAAATGGATATGTCTAAAGTTTTTTCGTTTCATAAAGAAGATAAAACACATGAAAATAAATTAAAAATGGAATTGATGTATTTAAATGAGGAAGAGAAAAAATTTAAAGAAAAAATTAGTGAGAGGAAAAAATTAGGAAAAACTGTTAATTATATTTTAGCTGATTCATTAACAGAGATACTAGATAGAATTGATGAAATTAGACAAGAACTATCTCAGATTAATATCATAGAGCCTATACCCATATTAGAAAAAATAGAAATTAAGGAACTAATAGACGTATCTAACATAGGTTTAAGGATGAGCTTAAGAAAGTATCTGACACAGACAGTTGATGAAATTAGATTTAGAAGTATTGAAGAAAAATTTTTAATTGAAATTATATATTATAACAATGTATATAGACATATACTAATAACAGATAAAAAGGTTAATGTTATTGAGCATGAAATTAGTATTGAAAAAGAAGAAGATAAAATGATTTATTCAACTAATGACTTCAAACTGTGTATAAATGAAACTACTCAAGAATGTAATTTTATAGGGTTAGAGCTTGTTAAAATTCAAGATTACTTTTTATTAATCAATTACATCAGTGGATTAGGTGATAAGCAATGGGTGATAAATGAAATGTACAAAAATGAAAATATTGTATTCTCTAACGGTTTATAAAAGAGGGTATTAGCCAAGTTTTTGATTTAGCCTTGTGTAGCAAGGCTAAACTAGATAGTCTGATAGTCATAAGTAATTAGCTATGGTGTAGTAAGGATCAAAACTACCTCACCAACTATTTGTAGATCACTTAAAGAGTCATTATCAATAATAATATCTGTGTAGTTTGGATTTGTGCTATTTAATAAGTAACCGTGTGGTGTTACTTGTACTAATTTGTATAAATAGTGTTCATTTTTTTTGCAGTACCATAATCTTACTTTCTTTAAGCAATTTTTTGTTAGTATCAACAAGAACTACACTATTGGTACTAAAAATAGGTGCCATAGAATCAGTTTCAACATGTAGTGCGGCAAGGCTTTCCGTACTACCATCGATTTTTTTAAAGTCATTAAGTCCTAAAAAAAGAACTCTTTTTTATTTAAAAAAGGTATTTTGTGTATTAACGACGGAACACTATCTGTTGTTCTCTGATTTTGTAAGGTTAAACTATTGCCTGTGGCTAACCATTCAATTGAAACATTACATGCTTTAGATAGAAGAACTAGATTTTCAAGTGTTGGGCTTGACTGAGCATTCATGTAGTTATGAAAAGTACTGTAACTAATACTTGCCTTATGAGCGAAATCCCTTCCGCTACCTTTAGGTACTATTGATTTTAAACGTTCACTGAATTCTACGATCGTTTTTTTTTTACTATTCATAATCTATTGCTCATTACATTAAAAGGAATTTATTCCTTTTATGGTTTGACAAATCACTTAATAATGATCAATCATATTCTTGAAATAATTAATAAGTAGTCATTATGAGTAATCACAACAGTTTAGCATCTCAGAAAAAGGAACAAAATGCTAGTTTAAAGAACTGGCATAGAGCAGAAATTATTGCTGAAGTAAAAAAGAAAGGGGGTTCTCTAGCTTCTCTTTCTAGGATAAATGGATTGCACGAAAGAACCTTATACAATGTGTTAGATAGAAGTTGGCCCAAGGGTGAAAAAATAATTGCTGATTTTTTAAGCTTGAAAGTCTCTGATATTTGGCCTGAGCGTTACAGAAAAAATATTTAATGTGGAGTTTACCATGAATCCTTTAGTAGTATTTTTAGTTAGTATGTTAATAGGAATATATTGTTATATAAAGTTGAATAAATGGTGCATTAAAAGTAATATAAAAGGGTTTATTAAATATATTTTTTTGATTGGCATTAGCTTTATTGGATTTATACTAACATTTTTAATTTTAGTATTGGTATTCAATACTAACAAGAATGCAGAGAATAATACATCAAAAAATAGCGTAAATAATTCCAGTAAAGTCCCAGTATCTAGGGAAGTTGAGCGTTCGATTATAAAAGGAAGCTCAGAATATGAAAAAGAAATATTTTTTATTGCTTACTGTTACGGCTACTCAACTGCGGTTCCGAATAATCGAAAAATGGCTAAATTTTATAGTGAAAAATTTGATATATACTTTTATCAAATTTTAGAACAAGCAGACAGGAATCCATATCAATTTATCTCATGGCGAGATGGAATGGTGAAATATAAAAATATAGGTATAAGATCATATTCTAGTAATAAAAATAAAACAGTAGATCAAAAAATGTGTGATATGTATTACGATCTTGCAGGTAATGTATAATAGTATTCCAATAAATTGGAGTGAGTTACATAAACTCACTCTTTAATTAAAATAAAACCTTTTAATACTATGATATCAATAGGATTGTTCTATAAAGATATAATAAGTAAAAAAAATGAGCTATGTTTGTTGGTTAACTGATCGTAATTTCTTCACTCTAAAAACCGTAGCTCGACCACAATCACAAAGCTTAGCTATTTCATCAGCAGTATATTTTCCAGTTTCTAGCATTTCACTTATTTTACTATGTAGTACTGCATTTTTTTGTTTTCCTTTGTATTTTCCAGCCTTTTTAGCAATAGCAATACCTTCGTCTCTTCTAGATGCAATAATACCTCGTTCAAACTCTGCCACTGCTCCCATCATGGTCAAAATTAGCCTTGAAGCGGGAGAATTATCAAAACTCATGTTATTGTCTAAGAACCTAACAGTGATTCCTTTTTCTACTAACTCATCCACTAGCGATAAGAGTTCTTTAGTATTACGGGCTAATCTATCGATAGACTTTGTAATGAGAGTATCACCTTCCCTTAAATGCGATAATAGTAATAGTAGTTCTGGCCTATCGTTAATATTTTTCCCTGATACTTTTTCTTGAATCACTTTGTTGCAGATAGGTTCAAGCACTGAAAGCTGCCTTTCTAGATTTTGATCTTTTGAAGAAACTCTAACATATCCGAATATCATATTAAGCCCTTTGGTATCATTTATAATATCCAAATGATACGAAATCATATAGATGGGTTCAAGTACTAAATGATACTATTTTAGTTGAATTAGGCAGGTATCATTAGGGAGTAGTCTAATGATTGGAATGAGTATCATATTAACGCTAGCGAATCGCAAATATTAGCTTTTATATCCTTTTAGACCATATCAATGAAAATTTGATTGATATCCCAATTTATAAAGTAAATTTATAGATTTTAGGTTCAACATACATTTATTATTATGACCATGTTATCATAAGAAATGTATGTTGATTTTAGTCATGTATGACTAACTAATATTGATAATTGGGGTTCATTTTGTCGGTCAAGTATTCAATGAGTTGATAATGGGGTAAACTGAGCTTTTCTGTTGAGGCTTAGTATGGCTACCATTTCAGTAAAATGCCGATTCTGTGGATTAACCGACCCTGTTAAAAAACATGGCACCGGCAATGGAGGTCATCCCCGTTATCGCTGTCAGGCCTGTTGCCGCACTTTTCAACTCGATTATACCTACAACGCTTGTCAGCCCGGCATCAAAGAGCAAGTGGTTGAGCTTGCCATGAATAATGCGGGTATTCGTGACACCGCTAGGGCATTACATATCAGTATCAATGCCGGCGTCCGCACTTTAAAAAACTCTCGCCACGGAATGTAACAACACTGCCCCTAGATAACCTACAAATTCAGCTCATTTGTGAGGTCGATGAGATGTGGTCCTTTATCGGTAACAAAAAACGTCAGCGTTGGTTGTGGTATGCATGGGAGCCTCGCTTAAAGCGGATTATCGCTCATGTATTTGGTTCCCGAAGCAAGAAAACACTGGGCAAATTGTTAAAACTGCTGTCTGGGTTCCGTATCGCTTTTTGGTGTACGGATGGTTACAGGGCGTACAAAGAGACACTCTCTAGCGAAAAACATATTTTAGGAAAGCTATACACACAGCGAATTGAGCGTGAAAATCTGACGTTGCGTAACCGATTGAAACGACTTAATCGCAAGACGTTAGGGTATTCAAAATCATCCGGCATGCATGACAAGATCATTGGGACTTTCATTGAGCGAGAGTATTACGTTTGAAATACCATCAACCCTTTGGATACGTGACCGTCTCTGCCATATATTTAGATTTCAAAGCGTTAGGGTTTCTTGGGATGCGATTGGTTAATTTTTGAGATTCAGTATAGAAACACTCCTCCATTTTCGGTATAACTATTTTCTGTTTTTTGGTTAGTAGTTCCAATGCTTTTTGTATTTCAACATTTCGCACATGCACGGGAAATTGCTGCCAGTACTTCACTTGCTCACCATACCATGAATTTAATTTATTAAAATCTTTTTGGCAATCTGGACGAATTTTTTCATCAAAATCTTTCAAACTTATTCCATAGCTTAAATATATATTAACTGCTCTCGCAAATTCAAAACTACCAATAGGATAAGATTTTATACTCTTATAAAGTGACATTTCTAATGGATCTTTATCATTAAATTCTAAGTATACAATTTCATTATCTATATTCTTATACTTAAGAACTACAGTAGGAGATGTCAGAGTATGAAGTACTGAGTACATTACAATATATAACAATACAGAAGGAATAATAGCCACAAAAAATATGGAACCTTTGCCTAATCCTTTCCCCTTAAAGTATCTAGACATTTTTTTATAGACTAATACAGCTAAAAATGTAGTGATAACAATAACAATTAATTGAGACACCTAATTCTCCTTGATTAGATTTTTACATCTTATTGAATCAATGATACTACACCCTTCAACATCGATCGATAAAAACGATCGAATTTTATAAAACGATCGTTAAAACTATCGATAGTCAATCTATTAATAGGAGATAGCGATCAATCAGCTTATTTGAAAAACTGATTGATCTTAATCATCTATAGTGCTTAATGCATTGAATTTTAATTGTTAAATGTTAATCCAGATAATGAAAAGTGCTGAATTTTATATACAGTGATACGTTCCTTAGATTTAGTAACCTTGGTTGAGTTCTCTATAGATATGTACTTTTTGATTATTCGGCTTGCCATTTTGTTTTTTACTAATTAACGATTTCCAATCAGTACTGAAGCCTGATTTAATCATGTTATATTCATGTAAAACAAAACTCATTAGCATGTGAGTATGAATTATAATTCATTGTAATAGCTAATTATTTTTGGATTAGGAGCCAGTACTGCCAGTTCTACTATTTTCGTTCATGGCACATCAAAGTTCACTATCTAGAACTGGAAATTTTGTTTGATATAGTATATATAACTGTCGTTATTGGGCGAGCACAGAACCCATGGAAAGAGTGTAATACGCGTCGTATGGAAGAGGATAATGTACGCTTAGCTCGCCGTAGTAGCGGGGGCGGTGCCGTTTTTCAAGATCTCGGCAATACGTGTTTTACCTTCATGGCGGGCAAACCAGAATATGATAAAAGTATTTCGACAAAAATTATTGTGGATGGCTTAGCAAGGGTGGGGATCAATGCTGAGGTTTCTGGTCGCAATGATTTGGTATTACACACCGATGATGGGCCAAGGAAAATATCAGGATCTGCTTACCGAGAAACCCGTGACAGAGGATTCCATCATGGTACTTTACTTATCAATTCTGATTTAAATCGGCTTGCAGATTATCTAAACCCTGACCCTAAAAAATTACAGGCTAAAGGGATCACTTCAGTTCGCTCAAGAGTCACGAATTTATGTGAACTGGTATCAGATATCAGTCATGAAAAAGTGTGCGAGGGTATCGTAAAAAGCTTTTTCGATTATTATGGTGAAACCGTTGAGGCTGAATTTATCTCACCTGAGAAATTACCGGACTTACCGCATTTTCGTGAAACTTTTGCGAAGCAAAGTAGTTGGGAATGGAATTTCGGTCAAGCACCTGCTTTTACCCATTACAGTGATACACGTTTCCCATGGGGAGGTATCGAATTTCATTTTGATATCGAAAAAGGGGTTATTAAACGTTGCCAATTTTTTACGGACAGTCTTGACCCATCCCCATTAGAATGGTTAAGCCAGAAACTTACCGATCAAGTTTACCAAACAGAAACCATTCGTAAATTAATATTAGAAATGCATCAAATATGGCCTGAATTAACCGAACAGTTATCTGATCTTGAAAGCTGGCTAGTGCATGAGTTAAGCTAAATACGCTTTGTTTCTATGCTGCTTAAATGTTACCTAACCCGAAATAAAAATAGGTAAGGGGTAGGTAACATTAAGCGTTATTTACCATGAATATTAATAGCGTCATCCGGTTTGTCCTCTATTTTTTCACTCAAACCAAAATCTTCTATATAATTTTCTGAATTAAATAAATGATAATTTTCATTTAGAAGCGGATTAGAAACGCCTAACCAATTAGCAATACCATCAATAAACATCATCCCAGATTTGTTAGCAACAATATATTGAGTTGATTGGTGATCGGAAGAGAGCTGGATTAATGGAACACGATACGCATATTTTGTTTTTCCGTGTAGGAGCTTTATTTGGTCTCCCTCTTCTTGATGGGAAAGACCATGATCAGCAAAGTAAATCATTGAGAATTTACGTTCTTTTTGTTGGTATTGCGTCTCTAACAATGAATAAATTGACTCAAGGATCTCATCTGTTTTATTAATGCTTGCAACATAGCAGGAGATATTATGATATTGCCTATCTTGGGTAATAAAATGATTTTCATAATCCTGAATTCTACCGCATGGGTTCGGGTGTGAACCATAAAGATGTATAATAAATAATCTTTTCTGTTTCTTTTGGATAGGGGCATTTAATTCTTTTTGAAAGATAGGAATAAGGGAAAAATCACTTTCATCATTAGAATTGAAGGCGCCGAGTTTATTGAATTTTTTCACATCAGCATGCTTTGCTATAAAGGTAATTGGAGTGTCGTGTTTACCGATATAACCTTGATTCGATATCCAGTATGTTTTGAAACCGGCTGATTTGGCGAGTCCAACTAGATTTAAGCCATAATTAGGTTCCGCGAATTCAGATAATAAGTGCAACGCTCGGTCATGTTAGATGGAAGGACGGTTAGCTACTGATAAGCTATCCTGCTCTTCCGACCAAAGATGAGCGAGTAAGTATGAAGTATCAGCAACTAACCGAAGGACAACGATACCAGATATCGATACTGCGTGAGGATAATTTATCCTGCCATGAGATAGGTATCCGTATCGGTGTAAGCAAGTCCACGGTCTCCCGTGAACTGAGGCGTAACACTTCAGATACTGGTTATAACCCACAACAGGCACACCAGAAGTGCTGTGATAGGCGACTGTCATCTGCCAAAAGGACAATTCCTCAGCAGACCATAGATTTCGTGATATTTGCTCTGGAGTGGAAGTGGAGTCCTGAGCAAATAAGTGCAATTGGCAGCATTATTGGTCTTAGCGTCAGCCATGAATGGATTTACCAGTATATCTATGCGGATAAGCGTAGCGGTGGCGAGTTGTACAGGCATCTTAGGCAGGGCAAACGGCGATATCGTAAGGGCTACGGGCAGAAACGAGGGCGCATCCCTGATGCGGTATCCATTGAGCTACGGCCGTCAGTCGTCGATGACCGTAGCCGTCTGGGGGACTGGGAGGCCGATTTGGTGCAGGGTAAACAGGGCACTGGTGCTATCGTGACACTGGCAGAACGCAAAAGCCGTATTTACCTGACAAAAAAGGTGTTTTCAAAGGATGCGGTGGAAGTCAGTAAGGCCATTATCTCACTGCTGAGTGAGTATCAGGATGTATGTCACACAATAACGTTCGATAACGGTCTAGAGTTTAGTGAGCACAAGGCGATAGCAGAAGCACTGAACGCAGATACGTACTTTGCCCATCCGTATGCCTCGCATGAGCGTGGGCTGAACGAGAATACGAATGGGTTGTTAAGACAGTTTATCCCGAAAGGAACAGACCTGCGGACAGTGACAGAAGAAGACTTACAACGCTATCAGGGAGCGTTGAACAGCAGGCCACGCAAGTGTCTGGGGTTCAGACAACCTTCGGTGGTGTTTGCGGAGCTAAGAAAGGCGGCTTAGCGTTGCACTTCGGACTTGAATCCGCCTTCTAATTTTTCTTTATCTGACTGTGTTAACATTAATCTTAATGAGCCAATAGTGTTATTTCCAGCACTGTTTAACCCATCAATAATGGTACTGTTCACGCGGCTTAAGAAGGGGGTGTTATTTATAGGGTATCCATAGACACCCATATAATCACGGCGAACACTCTCTCCGATCACTAATACATAGTCATCATAACGGCTGTTGTTATTTAACGTTGATTTTCCCCATTCGCTGGATTTGGTAAAATCATGTAGTGCGCTAACCTCACCCTTAACCTTAGATATGGATTCATAAATATTGTAGAAATAATCAAATGGCGATTGATTAATCAAGGCAATTATCACCAGAATGATCATCAGTGTTTTGTTTCGATAATAATTAATATTTAATTTTGTACATAATTTTTGGAAGGCGAATATTCCAACAATAATGAGGACGGCATAAAGATAATGAGTAAATGGAATTTGTGTGAAAAACTCAATGCCCTCAATAGCATCAGTTGCAATAACCGAAGCAAAATATTGGTAGGTTGGTTTATCAAAGGTCAGTCCAATAGGCGTATAAATAGCATACAATATTGCTATTGGTACACCTATCCAATAATAAGCTTTTTTTGAAGCGTAAAGGATAATATAAAGAGCACAGACGAGCGTAATGTCTCTCGGAGTTGGATGAGCATACCCAGAACCTTTCAACATTAATTTTGATGAAACGATAAGAATGATGAGTGGTATAATGTATACAAAATAGTGTTTTATTTTTAAGATTTTATTTTGCATTCTATTTTTATACCATGCAAATAATCTGGAATGTCCCACAAAAACAGCCTTTATAACAATAAGAAAATAATATTAATAATAATTTAACTATAACACTCATAAATGAGTTGCCGCAGATTATGTTTTTTTTCAATAAATGTCAAAAAAATACACATTGGACGTGTGTGCTTTAAAGGCATGACATCACTCTATTATCCGTTCTGAAATGATCTTTTAAGAGAAGATAGCTTTCTTTTGTTGCTATATAAGGCGGTATTGAGGATAAACTTGTTAGCGATATGGGCAAATTTCAAAAAAAGAGCCGGTATTTACCGGCTCGGACATAGACTTCAATGTTTAGGGAATGAAAAAATAATTAAGGGGACTATTAATACTCAACTATACAACTGAAATTTATTTAGTTGTTGCAGTTGCAAGACATAAATGTTTTACATTCAGGCAACTGACCACTTTGACGAAATTTTGCTGGGGTAATGTCAAAGTGTTTTTTAAAGATACGTGTAAAAGTAGCTTGTGAGCTAAAACCATATTGCAGAGCGATATCTAAAATTGGCAGGTTACCATTGCGTAATGATTTAGCAGCTTCTAATAAACGGCGTTTACGAACGTATTCGCCAAGCGTGCAACCTTTCATTTCTTTGAAAACACGCTGTAAATGCCACTTTGAATAACCACTTTTATCGGCAATTGTGTCGATTTTGATGCCTTCATTGCGCTGTAACTGACTTTCCAGCCATTTAACAATATCGTTGACTACACTCTCAGACATATTTACCTCCCACTTCTATGGGTTATTGTTCATTAATAACTAATAATAACTAAAGAAATTACTGTCTATTCTTCCCATTTTTCCGATATATCGATAGGCATAACGTGCTTTTTTTTAATGAGAATAGTTATTGATACGATAGATTTTATTAATAATTCAAATTTATACATACAAGAGTGTATGTTATTTGTCTATTAAAATCAAATAGCTGAGTGTAAATGGTAGGGGTTGATATATCAAAAAAGCAGTCGGATATATCAAGTTCAATTTTTTTGTTGGATGTATTCGAAATTATTAACCAAGTAAAATATTGAAAAATTAATTTAACTTAAGTTGTGACAGGTGTGCTGATTTTTACCATCAATACTTAGGAAATACCGAGGTAATAGTGACGGGGGTTAATGCTCAATAATCTGTGATTTTTGATGCTAATGGTTGACTGTTTAACTTTAGTTGAACTATCAAATAAGTCAATTTACTTAACGTATCTTTAACAATTTAAAAAAATCACTTGACTCAACATGGTATAAGCAAGAAATACATGGCGTGGCATTCATGTCCTGTTTTGGCAAAGAGGTTAGCTGGAGATGAAATTATGCAAAGGGAAGACTATTAGGTTTCTTGAGAAGACCCAAGAAACCTAATAGGTGACTAACGACGCAAGTAGATGTGTGGGGTGGCTGTTTCAGGATGTGAGATCACATCTAAATCTGCTTTATACCAACGAGTTAGATTTTCTGTCGTCAGAACTTCTTCAGGCGTACCTGCCGCCGCAAGTTGGCCTTGGTGAATTAAGTACACGCGATCAGCATACAGGGAGGTAAGGTTAAGATCGTGTAAGACGCAACACACGCCAAAAGGCCGCTCACGTGTTAATTGGTGTAATAACCGTAGGCTATGTTGTTGGTGGTAAAGATCAAGAGCTGAAGTTGGTTCATCAAGAAAAAGACAAGCAGGGCTATGGTTGGGTTGCCAGACTTGAGCAAGTACTCGTGCTAACTGAACGCGTTGTTGTTCACCACCAGAAAGCTGACGGAAATCGCGTTGGCGTAATTCCAAACAATCTGTTTGTGCTAACGCCTCTTCAATGGCTTGTTGCTTATGCTCAGCGCCATACGGGCTACGCCCCATCGCCACGACATCTTCAACAGTAAAGGCAAATGATAAGCTACTTTGTTGCTTCATCACCGCACGTTTTTTTGCCAATGCATTATGTTGCCATTTGCGTAAATCTAAACCTTCTAACAGACACTCCCCGTGAGTGGGAGAGTGAAAACCAGTCAGTAGTTTTAATAAACTGGATTTTCCTGCACCGTTTGGACCAATAATGACGACCATTTCATGTTGCTGTATGGATAAACTGATATCTTTTATTAATACCTTATCGGCAACGTGAAAACTGAGGTTACGTGCTTCAAGTAGAGTTTGTGTATTCATGATGTTTAAACTCTCCCTGCTGGTTGACGTAAAATTAGCCATAAAAAGTAAGGCCCGCCAATGAGTCCTGTTAGTAATCCAACAGGAATTTCAGCAGGAGAAACCGCAGTTCGAGCAATGGTATCGGCAATTAAAAGTAAGGTCGCTCCAACAATCGCAGAGCCAGGTATTAGCCAGCGGTGATCAGGGCCTAGCGTCATACGGATTAAATGGGGCACCACGAGGCCGACGAAACCAATCACGCCACTCATTGCAACAGCACAACCTACCAGTAAGGCGCTAAGGAATAGTAAAATAAATTTTGTTCGCTCCACATTTAATCCGAGATAGTGAGCGTCTTCATCACCTAGTTGCAGTAGATTAAGCTTATTACCTTGCCAAAGGCAGACAAAGCAGGTCGGTAAGATAACACTGGCGGCAATCGTTAAGGAAGTCCAGTCGACATTCGCAAGTGTTCCCATCATCCATAAGCTAAAAGTACGCAGCTGTTGGTCATCGCTGATATAGCTTAGTACGCCGATGAATGACATACACAAGGCATTGATCGCAATCCCAGCGAGAAGTAAGCGTGCTAAATTCCCATTTGAGTAGCGATTTAAGCTAAAAATAATAATTGAAACAATAAGGCTGCCGACGAAAGCGGCGCCAATATGCCCATAGTTAAGTAGGGCGGTAGGTAATGAAAAAGAGAATACAATAAATGCAGCGACACATAAGGCAGCGCCACTGCTGATCCCTAATAAGCTGGGATCAGCAAGCGGGTTACGAAATAACCCCTGCATGATGGCACCTGAAACAGCAAGAGCAAGACCGACTAAAATCGCTAGCAAAATACGTGGTAGCCGGATATTGAGCCAGATCTGCCAAAGAGGGTCTGTGGCAGGCGTCTGCCACAGAGTTTTAAACGATACATTCATTGCGCCAGCGTTGGAGGCAAGTAAGGCAATCGCCATCAAAACGAACAATAACGCAATGATAGCGAACAGAGGGTATTTAATTCGACTCATTGAAACTTCTCTAATGCCTCGCGTATCTGTTGCATGACTTTAGGGGTACCAAGGCTAAATCCAAGCATTCCCATATCATCAACAACGATTAGTGCCTTATTTTTTGCGGCAGGTGTCATTGCCAGGCCTGGCAATTTCCAGACTTTATCTTCACCACCTAATGATTTGATGCCTTCATGGGTGACGATAATCAAATCAGGTTGACTTGCAATCACACCTTCTTGTGATAATGGGCGGTAACTATTAAACCCGTTCATGGCGTTTTTAGCTCCCGCCGCTTTGATAAGACTATCCGCAGCGGTTTGCTGCCCCGCAGCAAGCGGCATTACGCCACCATGACTCATGATAAACAGAATTTTTTTATCTATGGGTGAGGTATTTACTTTGGCAATCTGTTGATTAAATTGCTCAACTAACCGTTTACCTTGTTCTGTTTTACCGACAGCATTAGCCACCGTTGTAATTTTTTCTGGAATGGCTTCTAATGCAGGCTTACCAGTCACCTTGATGACTTTTACACCACTTTTTTCTATCTGGGAAAGTGCCATTGAGGGTTTTGCTAGTTCACTGGCAAGCACAAGCGTTGGGCGCATAGAAAGCACACCTTCAGCGTTGAGCATTCGCATATAACCGACATCGGGTAGCTTAACAGCTTGAGCAGGATGAAGGCTGGTGCTATCTCGAGCAACCACTTGAGCGCCTGCATCAAGTTCAAAAACAATCTCCGTAACATCACCACCTAACGTGATGATCCGTTCGGCTGATTGAGCGGAAAAGCTCATGATTAATGTCACTGCAATTAGAAGCCATTGTTTCATTTTTATTTACCTAACGATTAAATGTGCGGTAGCGCCATAACCTGATTACGCCATTGTTCTTGCTCTGGAGTACCTTCAGTACGTTGCCCGTACATTTGTACGATTTGATTACCGTCTTTATCGAAGACTTCAAGGCTTGTTACGAAACCATCTTGAGTAGGTTTACGTGTTACCCAACACTCTGAAACGCCGTTTTCAATCATATGCAACGTAAAGTCTGGATTAAAAATGTTGAGCCATTTAATGTCCGAACCTTCTGCTTGGTATGGCATAAGGCGTTTTAATTGACCAGTAAAAATCTGCACGCAGCCACGATTACCAACAAAAATCATGATTTCATTTTGGTCATTAAACGCGGTATTGACTAATTGATTGAATGAATCAACAGGAACTTGCCATGCTAAATCATCACTAACGGCACGGAAGACTTGTTGGCGACTAAGATTATTTTTTTTCAATAAAATAAAGAACTGGTGGACATCGGTCATGTTGCGCCACTCTTGTTCTAGCTGCTGTTTCAATTCATCACTGATTGGCTGCTCAGAGAATGGCACAGCAGCTTCAATAGCAAGAGGTGGATTGTCTGACGTTGCATATTGTGCAATGAGAGAGTTCCATGCCGCCATATCAGTCTCATCTGTAGTATAGACTTTATGCAGCGCATCGCCTTGTTTATCGAAAAATTGAATACTATGGCGTTCACCATTTTTTGAATCTTCAGTCAGCGTGAAAATGGCATCCCAATGAGAGAAGAACATGCGTAAGTCTAAGGCGCGTGGATTTAAAATTAACCCTGCATGGTCGCTAAATTTTGCATTGTCATAGCGACCAACTTGCTCATGAACAACATACTCATTGCGGGTGATGGCCTTAACTTTACCGACAGATGCTAGCGCTTTCAGCAGTGTTGGGGCATCAACATTCAGTCTTTGTGCTTTGTCATGACCTACACGACAATGCAATAGTTCACCTTCTGAAACATTAAGGTAGGCAGCCAGATCACGAGCGTATTTTGCTTTGTTTTCTGCTTTTGCTTGTTGGTAACGCTCGAAAAGTGTTGAACTCACAGTGTATCTCCTTAATTAACTATAAATTACCATTGGAAGCTGACGAGCAGCTTGGCATTACGCCCATCCTGAGGGACGCCTTGTGACGAGTAGTATTCTTTATCGAAGGCATTGCCTAAAACGACACTGGTTCCTAGGCCTTTTAATTGGCCTTCACCTTGGTAGCTAACGTAAAAATCATGAACAGCGTAGCCTGCTTGGCGCGGTGCTTTGGATGCATCGTTGAAATCGGTATGACGAGTAAATTCACCTAACCAACCCACAGAAAAACCACTGTCTGAAATTGGTACGTTAAGGTTGCTGGTTAGCGAGTCAGGTTTAATGGAGGTAATTGATTTACCATTTGATTCATCTTTACCTTCGGTGTGGTTATAAGCTAAATTCCAACCCAAATAGTCGTTTTTATAGTCCATTGAAGCATCCCAACCCCAAATTTTAGCTCGTTTTGTATTGATGGAGGTTGTGTAGTTATTCTGAGGATTTCTAAAGTCAACGTTCACATAGGTATTGATATAGTCTTTTGCTTTAGTGTCAAAATAACTTGCTTTAAATTGTAGATTGTCACGTTCAGTGAATAGATCATCAAACCGTAGCCCAACCCCATATTCAGCAGTACGTGTAGACTCTGGTTTGAGATTCGGATTTGGTCGCCATTTATTTACTATTGGGCCCATTTGGAAATGAATTTCATCGTTATACATTTCCATCATAGAAGGTGCTCGGAAAGCTTCTGAATAAGAGGCAAATAGCATTGACCAGTCTGTTGGTGTAATGCTAACGGCGCCTTTAGAAGACCATTTGCCTTCTTTCACGTCCTCATTATCTTTAGCGGTTGCTTTATAATGGTCATAGCGAGTGCCAACAATAAACGATACAGGTAAATCTTTTAAGGCGATTTCATCTTGCAAGAAACCTGAAGCAAAGGTGATATCAGCATCAGGGAATTGCGTTGTTGAAGCGTAAGGTGTTTGATTTTGTTTGTATGTTTCGCCGCCATAAGTAAAGTTATGGGCTGCGATAGGTAAATCATACAAGTGTGTTTTATTATCAACTTTCAGACCATAAGTTTTTTGGGTACGGCCTTCATAGTGAGTATTTTTACCTTTAGCGGTAATATTAACGTCAGAATAGTAAGTGGTTGCTTTAAGATTTAACCAATCGTTTGATTCTGGGTTTAACTGGTAAGTCGCTTGGGCATCACGTTGACGTGTAGTGCGGTTAACCTTTAGATTATCCTTAGTAATATCGATTTGTTGTGGATCTTTGGGTTCATATGCATTGTTATTGTAATAGCGCAGTTGCCCTGATAGCTTTTGCTTATCATCAAACTGCCATGTCCCTTTGGCGAGTAGGTTTGAGATGGTTTCTTTGTTTTCCATATCATCGCTATTGCTTAAGCGAACATCTCCGACTTGTTTGGTAACAAAACTAAACAAACCATCAAATTGCTCAGTACGCCCAAAAGATGTACCGCCAAAACCAAAGCTATGATCCCCTGTAGCAGCTTGGCTAAAGACACGAAAGCCACTGTTTTGACCCTCACGTAATAGATCTTTAGCATCTACGGTTTCCCAAGCGATCACACCTCCCATCGCGCCGCTACCATACAGTAGAGCTGAAGGGCCACGAACAATTTCGACTTGTTTTATCAGTGCAGGATCAATAAATGTGCCGTTAACGTGACCAGTATCAGTACCTTGGCGTACATTATCGACGAGGGTTAAAATACCGCGACGGTCAAAACCACGCATGTAGATATCTTGACCATTAGTGCGACTAGTACCAGTAACACCGATCCCCGGAATTTTACGCAAGATATCGTTGACCGTACTTGCCGTTTTTGTTTCAGGTGAGTCATTTTTGATCACAGTGACCATCATTGGGGCATCGAAGCTATCTCTTTCAGTACCTGTTGCATAGACGGTCATCACATCATTGCGATTTGATGGTGTTGTTTCTGCATGAGCGCTTGCCATAACGGAAAGTATTGCGCTTGTCAGAACGGATAAACGTAAAACATGAGACATATTGTTATACTCCATAAAGTGTTACCGGTTTGCTCCCTAAGTTTCGATTTTGCCTAAATCTGTATGCAGGGAAACAAACCGGCGAGTATTATTTATTTTATAATTATTAAATGGTTACCATTGATAACTCACATTGAAATAGAAATTACGGCCTTCTTGGGGAACTCCCATCGAAGAGACATATTGACGATCAAAGGCGTTTTTCATCGTTAATGTCGTATTCAACCCTTTTATAAATTGGTCAGCTTGATAGTTCACATAAAAGTCATGAAGGCTATAGCCTGCATACTGGATGACTTCTTTATGGTAACGATCGAGTCCATGCTGAGATTTGTGTTGTTTTAATTGGTACTTAGCATTGCCTTGGAACTGTGTTTTAGCCGCAAATTCACCTACCCAGCCAAGACTAAGGCCAGTTGTTGCAATAGGGGCATTGAAGCGAATGAGTAGCGTTTCAGGGCGAATGGAAGAGAGAGAATAGCCTGTGCCGTCCTCTTTACCTGTTGTTTTGTTATGACTGATATTTAAATCAAACCAGAGGGTTTTGTAGCGAATAAAGCTATCAATACCTCGAATGGTGGCGGAAGGAACATTGCTAAAATAAATTTCATTAGGGAACCATTGATATTGCCCTTTCATGAAATGGTATTTTTTAGTGTAACGACCTTCAACGGCAATATGGTTTTTTGCTTTAGTATCAAAATACGTTGACCCAAATTGCAGTTCATCGCCATTTGATAACAGATCATCAAAACTTGCTTTTAAACCAACTTCTACTGTTTTATTTGTCTCAGGTTGTAAGTCAGGCGTAGGTCTAAAATCGGAAGTTAGCCAGCCGCCCATCACCGAAAAGTGATTAGAATTGTTATACAGCTCTGCCATACGAGGCGTCCGATAACCTTCGGAGTAAGAGGAGTATAGGTTTAACCAATGTGCCGGCGTGATACTGACCGCAAAACGTGACGACCAATTCGTGTCTCTATTTTTTGCAAACCCTTGACGTGAAGCTTCATAGCTTGTGAAACGGGTTCCTGCTGAGAGTGTAATAGGCAGGTGGTGTAACGTCATATCATTGTTAACCCAGCCCGAAATATTAGCTAGTCGAGCAGGGGGGTAGCTGATCGCGTGTTTATTGGGTTTTTGCTGTTGTTGATAATACTCGATACCACTTTCTATTTGGTTATTCACCCAGCCCTCAATAGGAACAATAAAGTGATTAGTCAATTTGGTACCATAGGTATATTGCGTACGCTTTTCGCGTTGATATTGATTATCAGCCTTAGCTTTTTCTCTATCTAACTGACTCAAAGAGAGGTCGGTATAGTACAGATCCCAATTTGCTTGCCAGTTAGGGAAACGGTTTGAGGTAATATATTGACTAATTGAAACATCCCGCTGGTGGCTATCGCGCTCGTGGGGCGTGTTTTTAAAACGCGTATCAGCGGAGTTGTTTACTGTATGTTGTTTGAGACCTAACCCATCATTACGATAATCACGTAGCTGTAAGGCTAAATGATAATTAGGGTGTGCATACCAAGTGGTTTTTAATAACCAATTATGCACTTTCTCATGATTATCTTGAGTTGGAAAATCCGCAGATGCGAGTGAATATTTTTTACGTTGGCTATAACTTAATAGTATATCCAGAGGGCCAGTATGTCCATATACCGATGCCCCGGCAAGGTAGCTGTGGTCATTGCGGTTGACCCCACTGAAAACGCGGCCTCCTAATGCCTGCCCTTGCTTTAATAAATCCTTTGCATTCACGGTTTTCATCGCTACGACACCCGCTAGCGCGCCACTTCCATGAGCAACGGATGAAGCACCTTTATGGACAAAGACTTTTTTTACCAGTGACGGGTCAATAAATGTCGCATTGTATAACCCAGAATTAAAATCTTGAGTGACGTTATCCACCGTGATTTTTACACCACGAGAATCATAGCCACGTAGATGAACCTCTTGACCGTAGGTTCCACCAGTACTAGAAACAAAAATACCGGGTTGGCCTTTTAATAAATCTAAGGCAGAGCTTGCTGATTGATATTCAGGGGCTTGAGCATCAATGACATCGACTTGCTCGGCCACCGCAATATTTTCGTGATGAAAAGGGTGGGTCGTAACATGAACAGTATCACCTATCGTCTTTTTTGCTGTTGCAACCGCGCTAAATCCTGAAATAGCGAGTGTTGTCGCAAGTGCGGAAACGGTTATTTTTGATCCATTTAACGATATGGTGGGTGTAACAGACATCAGTTTAAACTCCATAGGAAATCCTTTCCTTATGTGGTGAATATCGCTGGCTGCCTTGATACAAGATCTGGGTGGCTTGCTGTGAATAAATTTTGAATAAAAACTATTTGGTTAAAATCAGTTTACCAGCACGAGTCTGCCTTAACTGGTATATCTCGCCGCGATGTTGGATCGCTAATTTACCTTCAGAGCCTAATAATTGATGACTATCTATAACGTCAACTTTTACGGGCGGAAGGGTTGAGTTGGCGATATTTTCAATAGGTGGTTTAGTGATGTTATCAGTCATATTTGGCCCAATTGATAATAAAACTAAGAGTGAGAATCATTATCTTTAATTTGCTAAGTAACATCAAGGGGTTTTTACATTTAGATGACAAAATCACTACAATGCATGAGTTGCTTATCGATTTAGGTCAATATTTGGTGAATATTTATGCGGAAAGGAACTCGACTCTTTCCTATCAGAGAGAGTGAAAGAGTCGGTGGGGGAATAAAATGTCAGCTTATTTAAAGCGGCTTTCTACTGCTTGGACCAAGATATCAATGAGTTGCTCGGTATCATCCCAGCCTAAACAGGGGTCTGTGATGGATTGCCCGTAAGTTAGAGGTTGACCTGCAATAATTTTTTGAGTGCCTTCAAGTAAGAAGCTTTCAGCCATTACACCACTAATTGCGGTCGAACCGCCTTTGATTTGCTCGGCAATATCGCGGGCGACTTCAAGTTGGCGACGGTGGATTTTTTGGCAGTTACCATGGCTAAAATCAACGACTAAATGTTCAGCTAATTCAAATTCACGTAGCTTATCACAAGCCGCTGCAATATCTCCGGCAGAGTAGTTAGGCTGCTTTCCACCACGCATAATAATATGACCATGTGGGTTACCACTGGTTTGGTAGATGGTCATTTGGCCACTTTTATCGGGCGATAAAAACATATGTTGAGCGCTGGCTGCGCGGATGGCATCGATAGCAATGCGGATATTGCCATCAGTACCATTTTTAAAACCAACAGGGCAAGAGAGTGCCGATGCCATTTCTCGATGGATTTGGCTTTCTGTTGTTCTTGCGCCAATCGCTCCCCAACTGATCAAATCAGCAATATATTGCCCTGTGACCATATCGAGAAATTCTGTTGCGGTAGGTAGCCCAAGCTGATTGACATCAATAAGTAATTTGCGGGCGAGCCGTATCCCCGTATTGACTTGGCAAGAGTTATCTAAATTAGGATCGGAGATCAGGCCTTTCCAACCTACAACGGTACGGGGTTTTTCAAAGTAGGTACGCATAACGATTTCAAGACGGTCTTGATAGCGTTCACGTAAGACATTCAGCCGATTAGCATATTCCAGAGCCGCATCAATATCATGAATAGAGCATGGGCCAACAATAACCAATAAACGGGGATCTTCCCCCGATAAAATTTTCTCTATCCGCTTACGTGACGCTGTCACGTTTTCAGCCACTTTCTCAGAAATAGGAAATTCGTCAGCGAGTGTCTGTGGGGTAATTAAGCTATCCACACGCTGAGTACGTAGTTCATCAGTTTTTTGCATTCTTTCTTCTCAAAAGCTTTAATAGGCAGAGCCGTATCAGTGATTAGGATCACAATAAACGAAAATGGCTCGAATTCAACCTACAACGTGAGATTGAATGAAAGATTTTTTAAAAAATACATTTCGACTAAAAGATACGCCGTTTTAGCCCCATCGTGTCAATGACTTTGGCAGAAATTTCCTCTACTGAGTAATTGGTTGTATTGAGATAGTTGATCTTGTTTTGTCTAAATAGTGCCTCGACCTCAGCAATTTCAATGCGGCATTGACGTAATGATGCATAGCGGCTGTTTTCACGTCGCTCTTCACGAATAGCGGCTAGTCTTTCCGGGCTTATCGTCAAACCAAATAATTTATGCGTATAAGGGCGTAGTGCAGCGGGTAACTGCAAGTTATCCATATCGTCTGCCGTAAATGGATAGTTAGCGGCTTGAATACCAAATTGCATGGCTAAATAGAGGCTGGTAGGGGTTTTACCACAACGGGAGACGCCTAACAAAATCACTTGTGCTTGGTCTAGGTTGCGCAAGGAAATACCGTCATCATGGGCTAATGTGTATTCGATAGCAGCAATGCGAGCATCATATTGATTGATATTCTGTAGCGATAAGCCATGGGTACGGTTGAGTTTAGGCTCAGGCTCTAACCCCACTTCTTGCTGAATAGGGGCAACCAAGGTTTGCACAATATCCTGACAAAAACCGGCGCTGTCGGTAATAATTTTTTTTACGGAGGGGGAAATGATGGAATAGAACACCAGTGGACGGTTTTGAGTCTCTTGATAAATCGTATCAATTTTCTGTTTTATTTCCTGCGCACGTGCTTCTGTGGTGACAAAAGGTAGCGTATAGGAATTGAAAACTAAGGGAAATTGCGACAAAACAGCATGTCCTAGCGTTTCTGCGGTTATTGCGGTTCCATCTGAAATAAAAAAAACAGTTCGTTCTGTGAGGTTTGTTTTATGATTAGTTGCGGTTATTTCGCTCATATATAGTGTCTTTTGTTGTATTTTTCGTTGGTTTTAGAGAGATATTATATTTGATTAAAGTTTAAAAAATAGTTTATAGGGGAAAGTATAGCCAATATTTGAACAATTTTTAGAACAAAAATTTTTTCTTGCTAGTTGGAACGATTCACCAGTCTATATTCAGATATTGTCTGTGCTAGTCTATTTCGTGAGGCGAATTATCGCCAATGAGATTTTTTACGATTTGTACCTTGTCACTAAATTGCTAGATAAAGATAAAGGATCGCTTTCAATGTCCACAAATGGCCTCACTCCGTGTAATGTACTTTGGTATAACCAATTAGGGATGAATGATGTTGACCGTGTTGGCGGCAAAAATGCCTCGCTCGGTGAAATGATTACCAACCTGTCCGATCTTGGTGTATCCGTACCTAACGGATTTGCGACAACCGCACAGGCGTTTAATGATTTTCTTGAGCAGAGCGGCGTGAATCAGCGCATTTATCAGCTGCTAGATGAAACGGATATTGATGATGTTAATCAACTCGCTGCGGCGGGGGAAAAGATCCGTCAATGGGTTATCGACACCCCTTTTACACCACAGTTAGAAAGTGATATTCGTGCGGCATACCAAACACTGTCTGAAGGTGAAAAAGATGCCTCGTTTGCTGTACGTTCATCTGCAACAGCAGAGGACATGCCTGATGCTTCATTCGCAGGGCAGCAAGAGACTTTCTTGAACGTTCAAGGCATCGATGCTGTATTGGTTGCTATTAAACACGTATTCGCTTCCTTATTTAATGACCGCGCGATTTCATATCGTGTCCACCAAGGCTATGACCACCGTGGAGTGGCACTCTCCGCGGGTGTTCAAAGAATGGTGCGCTCAGATTTAGCATCTTCTGGCGTGATGTTCACCATTGATACTGAATCAGGGTTCGACCAAGTCGTCTTCATCACCTCAGCTTATGGCTTAGGCGAGATGGTTGTGCAAGGGGCAGTAAACCCAGATGAGTTTTATGTGCATAAACCCACCTTGCTGAATAATCGTCCAGCTATTGTGCGTCGTACTCTTGGCTCGAAAAAATTACAAATGGTTTATGCGAACAGTCAAGAGCACGGTAAGCAAGTACAGATTGAAGATGTGCCAGAAGCACTACGCAATCGTTTCTCTTTGACTGATCACGAAGTTGAAGAGCTGGCGCGCCAAGCATTACAGATTGAAAAACATTATGGTCGCCCAATGGATATCGAATGGGCTAAAGATGGTCATAATGGGCGTCTGTACATTGTTCAGGCTCGCCCAGAAACCGTTCGCTCGAATCAACAAGTGATGGAACGTTACCAATTAAAACAACAAGGGAATGTGTTGGTTGAAGGGCGTGCTATCGGGCATCGTATCGGTTCAGGCCATGTTAAAGTGATCCATAACTTAAATGAAATGGATAGGATCCAAGCTGGCGACGTACTCGTTACTGATATGACAGACCCAGATTGGGAGCCTATCATGAAAAAAGCGGCTGCGATTGTGACCAATCGTGGCGGTCGTACCTGTCATGCGGCGATTATTGCCCGCGAATTGGGTATCCCCGCTGTGGTCGGTTGCGGTGATGCGACAGAGCGCCTGCTGGAAAATAGTCAGGTGACTGTTTCCTGTGCTGAAGGGGATACAGGGTTTGTCTATGAAGGTGAGCTAGGATTTGAAATTCATAGCTCCGCCGTTGACGAAATGCCAGCGCTTGATGTCAAGATCATGATGAACGTGGGTAACCCAGATCGTGCATTTGATTTTGCCTGTTTACCAAACGAAGGGGTTGGCTTAGCGAGGTTAGAATTCATTATTAACCGAATGATTGGTGTTCACCCAAGAGCTTTACTGGAGTTCGATTCACAAACTCCTGAGCTACAAAATGAAATTCGCACCATGATGGCAGGTTATGATGATCCCATTGAATTCTATGTTGGTAAGTTGACTGAAGGGATTTCGACGTTAGCGGCAGCATTCTGGCCAAAACGGGTTATCGTGCGTCTTTCTGACTTTAAATCTAATGAGTATGCCAACCTTGTCGGTGGGGATATTTATGAGCCGGAAGAAGAGAACCCAATGTTAGGTTTCCGTGGAGCAGGGCGCTATGTCTCAGATAGCTTCCGAGATTGTTTCGCTCTTGAGTGTGAAGCCGTTAAGCGGGTACGTAATGAGATGGGGCTAACAAACGTTGAAGTGATGATCCCATTTGTGCGGACTGTCGCTCAGGCGGAAGCCGTAGTGGCTGAATTAGCGAAGCATGACCTCAAACGTGGTGAAAACGGCTTGAAAGTCATTATGATGTGTGAAATCCCATCAAACGCATTACTGGCAGACCAATTCCTTGAACATTTTGATGGCTTCTCTATTGGCTCTAACGATATGACCCAATTGACCTTAGGTTTAGATAGGGATTCTGGAGTCGTTTCTGAGCTATTTGATGAACGCAATGATGCCGTAAAAGCCATGTTATCGATGGCGATTCAAGCGGCTAAACGTCAAAACAAATATGTCGGTATTTGTGGTCAAGGCCCATCGGATCATCAAGATTTTGCGCAATGGTTAGTTGAAGAGGGAATAGATAGTCTTTCTCTTAACCCAGATACCGTTGTACAAACTTGGTTAAAATTAGCTGATTCATAATGAATTAATCTATTATTTAAGACGAGAGTCTCAAGCCGACAATTATAATTGTCGGCTTTTTTTATAAATCAAATTGAATATACCGATTGTCAACTTCAATAGAAGCTATCAGTTATTAATTAATATCTAATATAAGTAAATTTAAATACTGGATGAGAATTAATAGGTGTTTACACGGATTAAGTAATATTAGAAAGTTAATAAACCGATCCATTAGTGTTAATCATTTTGAGTTAAATCAATAAGTGATGCTATATAAATAACTATATAAAGAATTATAAGGTGATATTACTTACTAAAAATGGGAGTAATAAAAGATGAAGTCATTGCCTTAGTTGCAGGCCAGCCGGCGAGGCCTAGGATGATGAATAAAATTCATGTTGGGAAAAAAATAAAAAAAAAGCCTATCATGGGCTGACAGGCAAAGACTACACACAGCAATTCTATTGGGATAATCACGCATTAAATTAAATAAGCATGATATTGAGATTCGTATTAATCAAAACGTAATTCGATGTGAAGATAATAAATTAATTAAAAATTATAATCACTAAGAACACTCTTAATATATTTATTAGTCGCTGTATCATAAAGAGAATTCGTTTCAACGAAAAAGATAATATCACAAATGAGCTTGAATACTAACATTAGTCTGTTAAATATTGTTTCTAAATATTAATGAACATAATCGATAATCCAACAGTATGCTTAATAGAGAGCATACTGTTGGTTAGTTTAAAGTAAATTTATTTTTTACTCATAAACTCTTCTTCGAGAAACTTTTCTGTTTCTTCAAGGTTTTCATTTGGTATGGCGACCTCATTCATCCAGGCTTTTAATAGACTGTATGACACCGCAAGTACGACCGGACCTATAAACAAACCAATCATACCAAAGGAGAGGATACCACCGATAACCCCAACAAGTATGAGCACCATCGGCAAGTCAGCCCCCATTTTGATCAGCCATGGACGTAAAACGCCATCCATAGTTGCGACAACAGCAGCCCAAACAGCGAGGATGATTGCCCATGTTGTATCCCCTGTCCAGAATAGCCAAATGACGGATGGTACCATAATCAGTAGCGGGCCAAGCTGAGCAACGCAGCAGATAAAGAGGAGAACGGTTAAGATAGCCGCATAGCTGATACCCGATAAAGCAAGCCCTACACCGCCAACAATAGCTTGAATAAGGGCGGTGACGACGACACCTAATGCAACGGCGCGGATTGACTGTGCGGCTAAGACTACCGCTGCATCGCCACGTATCCCTGCTAATCGAACGGCAAAATGGCGGATACCTAACATCACGGATTCGCCTTTGAGGTAGAGTAAACCGCTAAATAGCAACATTAAGGCGAGATGGAACATAAAACGGCCGGCATTGATGGCTTGTGCGAGGAACCAACCAGCAGCTTGTCCTAAATAGGGTTGGACTTTGGCTAACAGTGCATTACCGCCACTAGCAACCAAACTATGCCAAGCGTAATAAATTTTTTCACCAACGAAAGGGACGCTGTTAAGCCATTCTAGATCAGGCAAGCGCAAACTGTTAGGTGACTTAGCGAGTTCAATTAGCGGAGTGCTATTTTGAATAATACTGCCAATAAGAATACCCAGCGGTATAACGAATAGTAAAAGTATTAAGGAGACCATGACTAAAGCCGCCAACCAACGCTTGTTCCACAACCTTGCTTCAATGCGTAGGAGTAGTGGCCATGTTGCTATCACCATCATACCAGCCCATACAAAACCAAGAATAAACGGGTTCAGTACCCAAAAACAGGCCGCTATCATTAAAATGATAAATGCGAAGCCAAAAATAAGTTTGGGTAAGTCGAGACGTTTTTGCGATTTTTCCATTAATGCCTAATCCTTAACAAATAAAAACACTGCAAGTGAGCCATTTTTTCAGGTGAAAATAACGTAATTTCTTTTTCACGATCAAAAAAAACAATATTGTGATATGGTTCCATCACTGACAATGTCATCAGCGGTTGTACCTTCTTTAAGGAAAACGGGTTTTGCAGGGGGAAGCTCCGTAAACCAATCAGGCACTATTGTGCTACTTAAAATAAAGATAGTACATAACGAGTAATGCGAACACTAAACAACAAGAGTCATCGTTAATAATGATCCCGCGTATAACTGAAGCACCTCATTTAAGTAAACTAGTTATTGAATTTCTGCACCAACTACAGGCACATGGCTTTACAGGCGATAATGGCACTAGCTATGCGGAACGCTTATCAATGGCGACCGATAATAGCATTTATCAATTATTACCTCAGGCGGTGGTATTTCCTCGTTCGAGTGCGGATGTCCAAATTATAACCCGTGTTGCCGGGTTAGAAAAATTCAGAGAATTAACCTTCACCCCACGAGGTGGTGGCACAGGAACGAATGGTCAATCATTGACCGAAGGGATTGTGGTTGATATGTCACGTTATATGAACCGCATTCTAGAAATTAACCCTGAACAGGGCTGGGTTAAAGTAGAAGCGGGTGTGGTGAAAGATCAACTAAACCAATTTCTCAAACCCTATGGCTATTTTTTCTCACCTGAGTTGTCCACCAGTAACCGAGCCACATTAGGGGGGATGATCAATACCGATGCATCGGGGCAAGGCTCTTTGGTGTACGGTAAAACCTCAGATCACGTGCTGGGTGTTAAAGCGGTTTTGCTGGGAGGGGAATGCCTTGAAACACGCGCTATGCCTATCGCACTCGCCCAAACGATTGCGTCAGAGGATTCTGTCACAGGGCGTATCTACAAAACCGTACTTGAACGCTGTTTAGAGCAGCGCCCTTTGATTGAAGAAAAGTTTCCAAAATTGAACCGTTTTTTAACGGGCTATGATTTACGTCATGTGTTTAATGATGACCTTAGTGAATTCGACCTGACGCGTATTTTAACGGGGTCGGAAGGTTCACTGGCTTTTATTACCGAAGCCACGTTGGATATTACCCCTTTACCAAAAGTACGCCGTTTGGTGAACGTTAAATATGACTCTTTTGAATCTGCACTACGTAATGCGCCGTTTATGGTGCAGGCAAAAGCTCTGTCTGTCGAAACCGTCGATTCAAAAGTACTGAATTTAGCACGGGAAGATATCGTTTGGCATTCCGTGAAAGCATTAATCACCGATGTACCAAACAAAGAGATGCTGGGCCTTAATATTGTTGAATTTAGTGGGGATGATGAGGACGAAATCAATCACTTAACCACGAGCCTGTGCCAGCGTTTAGATGAGTTAATGGCCAATCACCAAGCGGGTGTGATTGGCTATCAAGTCTGTCATGATTTGGATGACATCAACCGTATTTACAATATGCGTAAAAAAGCGGTTGGTTTATTAGGAAATAGTAAAGGGGCTGCTAAACCGATCCCATTTGTTGAAGATACCTGCGTACCACCTGAACACCTAGCGGATTACATAGTAGAGTTTAGAGCACTGCTGGATAGCCACAATCTGAATTACGGGATGTTTGGGCATGTGGATGCGGGGGTTTTACACGTACGTCCTGCTTTAGATATGTGTGACCCGCAACAAGAAGTGTTGATGAAGCAAATTTCAGATGACATTGTCGCGCTGACTGCCAAATATGGCGGGTTATTATGGGGGGAGCACGGTAAAGGGTTCCGCGCTCAATATAGCCCGGCGTTTTTCGGTGAAGTGCTGTATAACGAGTTACGGAATATCAAAGCCGCTTTTGACCCAGATAACCGTCTGAATCCAGGTAAAATCTGTCCGCCAGCCGGTATTGATGCGCCAATGAAACAGGTGGATGCAGTTAAGCGAGGCACCTATGATCGCCAAATACCTGTACAGGTACGCCAAACGTTCCGTGGGGCGATGGAGTGTAACGGTAATGGGCTATGTTTTAACTTTGATGTGAAAAGCCCTATGTGTCCATCAATGAAAATAAGTGGACAGCGGATCCATTCGCCAAAAGGGCGTGTGACCCTCGTTCGTGAATGGTTACGGCTTCTTTCTAACCAAGGCGTCACGCCAGAAAGCTTAGAAAAAGGAATACAAGAAAACCGTCCATCACTACGCGGCTTGATTGAGAAAACACGCAATACATGGCAGGCGAAAAAAGGGGATTATGATTTTTCTCATGAAGTTAAAGCCGCGATGTCTGGGTGCTTAGCTTGTAAAGCTTGCTCAACACAATGCCCGATCAAAATCGATGTGCCTTCATTTAGAGCCAAATTTTTAGCGCTATATCACAGCCGATATTTAAGGCCTGTGCGGGATCATATTGTGGCGGGAGTGGAAAATAGCGCCCCCTTGATGTCGAAAGCGCCGGGTGTATTTAACTTTTTCTTACGTCAGCCATGGGTACAGAAATTAAGTGAGCAGACGATCGGAATGGTCGATCTCCCGCTGTTTTCTCAACCTACCTTAAAGCAAGAGCTATCAGGGCATGCGGCGATGACAGTGACGCTGGAGCAGTTAGAGTCGATGTCTCCTGCACAACGTGAAAACCATGTGTTGGTAGTACAGGACCCATTCACCAGTTATTACGATGCAAAAGTCGTGGCGGACTTTGTCAAATTAATCGAAAAATTGGGCTTTAAACCTGTTTTATTACCATTTTCACCGAATGGTAAGGCGCAACATGTCAAAGGGTTCCTTGCTCGCTTTGCCAAAACAGCGCAGAAAACCGCTGATTTTCTAAATCGGGTCGCCAAATTAGAGTTACCTATGGTTGGCGTCGATCCTGCATTAGTGTTGTGTTATCGCGATGAATACCGTGAGATTTTAGGGGCGCAGCAGTGCCGTTTTACCGTACAACTTGCTCATGAGTGGCTAGTGACATTGCCTGAGCCTACCGAGCATCGTCAGGTGTCGTCTGCCCCATGGTATTTCTTTGGTCATTGCACGGAAACAACCGCATTGCCAAATAGTGCGACTCAGTGGGCAAATTTGTTTAAACGTTATGGTCAAGAGCTTAAAAACATCAGTGTAGGGTGTTGTGGTATGGCTGGGACTTATGGTCATGAAGTGGCGAATATCAAAAACTCGAAAGGTATCTATAATTTATCGTGGAAACCCGCGATAGAGAAATTACCCAAAGAGCGTTGTTTAAGCACAGGGTATTCATGTCGCAGCCAAGTAAAACGTATGGAAAATACACAAATAAAACACCCTATACAGGCGTTATTGGAGATAGTTGAATGATTTGGAGACGTAAATTTACGCTTGACCACATGGCAGAAATGGCCAAAGGCTGTATGTTAGGCCATCTAGGTATTGAGATCACGGGGTATGGTGATGATTACCTTGAAGGCACTATGCCAGTCGACCAACGAACAAAACAGCCATTTGGTTTATTACATGGGGGCGCTTCTGTTGTGCTGGCGGAATCATTAGGCTCAATAGCAGGTTACCTATGCAGTGAAGGGGAACAACGTGTTGTTGGCCTTGAAATTAATGCTAATCACATTCGTTCGGCAACCCAAGGTGTAGTGAAAGGCGTTTGTAAGCCTGTTCACCTAGGGCGCCGCCAGCAGGTATGGAATATTGATATTTTCAATGAGAAAGGGCAACTGTGTTGTACTTCTCGTTTAACGACCGCGGTACTCTCCGATTGATACCCATTAACCTCAACTCGAATAGGGTTGAGGTTCCTTCAACAATTTCATCAGAATTTCAATTTTTGTCTTGCCGATTAAGTTGTATAATAAATGTATCTTTATTAATTTGTGCCATTTAAGTGTATTGATGAGTACATAATATTAAAAAAAATGTAACTTTTTTTAATCGTTATATTTTAATGAGTTAGTGTACATTTTTACACACGATGGCGTATAAATAAGCGCAAAATGCGTAAAAAATGAGCTAGAATAGGTATAACCTTTCAAAACAAATGGTTGAAGTGACAAAGGTTATCGTTACCATAGGATAAACGGAGTTAATCTCCTGATAACTGGCTGAAAAGCCATGAGAATTGTGGGGTCAATATGACTGCAAATGTGAATGACAGCGTAGAAACTTTTTCTATAGACGAAACGAATTGGCAAGGTGTCAGCCTAACTGATAGCGCGGCGAAACAAATCAAAAAATTGATGGAGCAAAATCCTGAAACTAAAGGGCTTTCGCTGGGTGTTAAACAGTCTGGATGCGCTGGCTTTGGCTATGTTTTCGAGATGATCGAGAACCCAACAGAGGATCATTTACTCTTTGAACATGATGGTGCACGTCTGTATGTACCTAAAGAAGCCATGCCATTTATCGATGGTACAGTTGTCGATTATGTCCAAGAAGGGCTTAATCGGATATTTAAATTCAATAATCCGAAAGCGCAACATGCCTGTGGGTGTGGTGAAAGCTTCGGTGTTTAATATGTGAAGTCAGATTATGTCTCAGAGCAATGTAGAAATTGGCGATGAAGTTCAAAGCTGGCTAAATGACCAGCGTTATAAAGAAGGCTTTTTTACGAATGTCGCCACAGATGAAATGGCTAAAGGGATCAACGAAGATGTTGTCCGAGCGATTTCTGCAAAACGTAATGAGCCAGAGTGGATGCTAAAATTCCGCCTTGATGCCTATCATCACTGGAAAGGAATGGAAGAGCCACACTGGTTAAAAGCCCATTATCCAAATTTAGATTATCAAGACTACAGCTATTACTCAGCGCCATCTTGTGGTTCTTGTGATGACAGTTGCGGGTCACAATCCGGTGCGAAGCAAGGAACTGGTGTTACAGAAACCAATAATTATCTAACGGCTGAAGTTGAAGAGGCCTTCAACCAACTCGGTGTTCCTGTTCGTGAAGGGAAGGCCGTGGCGGTCGATGCTATTTTTGACTCAGTATCTGTTTCTACAACATATCGTGATGATCTTGCTAAACACGGCATTATTTTCTGTTCATTCAGTGAAGCTATCCAAGAGTACCCTGAGTTGGTGCAAAAATACCTTGGTACTGTCGTTTCTAGTCACGATAACTTCTTTGCTGCGCTCAATGCGGCGGTGGCATCGGATGGCACTTTTGTGTATATCCCGAAAGGGGTACGTTGTCCGATGGAGCTTTCCACTTACTTCCGTATTAATGCTGCAAAAACAGGGCAATTTGAACGGACGATTTTGATCGCCGACGAAGGAAGCTATGTCAGCTACATTGAGGGCTGTTCAGCACCTGTCCGTGATAGCTATCAGTTACACGCTGCGGTCGTCGAAGTCATCATCCATAAAGATGCAGAAGTGAAATACTCAACGGTTCAAAACTGGTTCTCCGGTGGCGACAGTGAAGCAGGTGGTATTCTTAACTTTGTGACTAAGCGTGCGCTGTGCGAAGGTGAGAATTCGAAAATGTCATGGACTCAATCTGAAACGGGTTCTGCGATCACCTGGAAATATCCAAGTGTTATCTTAAAAGGGGATAACTCGGTTGGTGAGTTTTTCTCTGTGGCACTGACAAACGGTAACCAGCAAGCCGATACCGGCACTAAAATGATCCATATTGGTAAAAATACGCGTTCGACGATCATCTCTAAAGGTATCTCAGCGGGTAAAAGCCAAAATAGCTATCGCGGCTTAGTGAAAATCTTACCAAGTGCACATAATGCACGCAATTTCACTCAATGTGACTCGATGCTTATTGGTACTCAGTGTGGAGCACACACATTCCCTTACGTTGAAGTCAAAAATAACACCGCTCAGCTAGAACATGAGGCGACCACTTCTCGCATTGGCGAAGATCAGCTTTTTTACTGCTTACAGCGTGGAATTAGTGAAGATGATGCGATTTCAATGATCGTAAATGGTTTCTGTAAAGACGTTTTCTCGGAACTTCCGTTAGAGTTTGCGGTAGAAGCACAGAAATTGCTGGCAATCAGCCTAGAGCACAGTGTGGGCTGATCACAATCAGGTTTATATGCGCAAAAGCGCTAAAGGCATGTTGATATGTTAAGTGTTAAAAATTTACATGTAAGTGTAGAAGGCAATGAAATATTAAAGGGCTTATCATTGGAAGTGAAACCGGGTGAGGTTCACGCCATTATGGGTCCGAATGGTTCAGGTAAAAGTACGTTATCTGCAACACTCGCTGGTCGTGAAGAGTATGACATCGACAGTGGCGAAGTCATTTTCAAAGGTAAAGATTTGCTAGAGTTGGACCCAGAAGAGCGAGCTGGTGAGGGTATCTTCTTAGCCTTCCAATACCCAGTAGAAATTCCAGGGGTGAGTAACCAATTCTTCCTCCAAACGGCCGTCAATGCGGTTCGTGAATATCGTCAGCAAGAACCTTTAGATCGTTTTGATTTCCAAGATTTTATTGAAGATAAAATTAACTTACTGGAGATGCCTCAAGATTTATTGACACGCTCTGTTAACGTGGGCTTCTCCGGCGGTGAAAAAAAACGTAATGATATTCTGCAAATGGCTGCTCTTGAGCCAGAACTCTGCATCTTAGATGAAACTGACTCAGGGTTAGATATTGATGCATTGAAAACCGTTGCCAATGGTGTCAATTCACTGCGCTCTCCAGACCGTTCATTTATCATTGTGACGCATTACCAGCGCATTCTGGATTACGTCAAACCTGATTTTGTGCATGTGCTGTATCAGGGGAAAATCATCAAATCAGGTGATTTCAGCTTGGCGAAAAAACTGGAGGAGCAAGGTTATGGCTGGCTTATTGACCAACAGTGAAAGAGCAGGAAAACGTGCTCAGGTAGCTGCATTAAATGAGCAAGCGATGGCGCGTTTTGCAACACTTTTTGAGCAACGCTCTGGGGCGAAATCGCATCATGCGGCGGCACATTGGGAAAAAGCTAAACAAGTCGGTTTACCGGTTTTTCGTCATGAAGATTGGCACTATACGCCGTTGCATTCGGTATTGAATACACATTATCGTTTTGCAGAACAAGATCTTGACGAAAAAGCGTGTGAAGCTTTAGCGCTTCCGATTGATGCCTATCGAATCGTACTTGTTGATGGCCGCTATAGCTCAACACTTAGCTCTATCGATATGGGGCCATTTCAAGTTGCGCTATTAGATAGCCAAGATATGCTGCCCGATGCGGTTAATAGTGAGATCTTTTTGCATTTAACGGAAAGTCTTGCTCAACAGCCAATTGTTATTCACCTAGGTGCAAATCAAATTGCACAAAAGCCCCTTTATCTACTGAATATATCCAGCGGTAGTGATGGCGATACGGTGAATACTAGCCAATATCGCTATCACATCACGTTAGATGCAAACAGCAAAGCGCAAGTGATCGAGCATTTTGTCAGTTTTAACGATAAAGCCCATTTTACTGGGGGCCGTTTAACAGTTGAAGTGGGGGATAATGCGCAATATCAGCACTTCAAACTGAATAACGAAAACAATGTGGCTCAGCATTTTGCTCATAATGACATCGTGGTTGGTCGCGATAGCCAAGTATTAAGCAGCAGCTTTTTGCTGGGTGGAGCACTAACGCGCCATCATACGAGCGCACAACTGATGGGTGAAAATGGGCATTTTTCACTCAATAGCTTGTTATTGCCAAAAGACAGTGAAATTGTCGATACTCGGACTTACCTTGAACACAATGTAGGTCAGTGTGAAAGCCGACAATTACATAAAGTCATTGCCATGGACGGAAGTAAAGCCGTGTTCAATGGCATGATCAAAGTGGCGCCAAATGCCTTAAAAACAGACGGTCAAATGAGCAATCACACGTTATTATTGGGTGATAAAGCAGAAGTTGACACTAAGCCTCAGCTAGAAATTTATGCTGACGATGTGAAGTGTGGGCATGGTGCAACGGTAGGCCGTATTGATGATGAGCAGTTATTTTACCTGCGCTCCAGAGGGATTGACGGTAAAGCCGCAAAACATATGATTATCATTGCTTTTGCAGCGGAGTTGACTGAGTCGATTGAAAATGAAGAACTCAAACAAGCCGTCATGGCGAATATTCGCCAACGCTTAGCAGAGGTCTAATACGCGTATGACATACAACGTAACAGCAGTTAGGCAGGATTTTCCTGCCTTATCCCAAAGTGTGAATAATCATCCTTTGGTCTATCTTGATAGTGCAGCAAGTGCACAGAAGCCTCTGCAAGTGATTGAAAAAGAGAGCGAGTTTACGTTGCATCAATATGCTGCGGTACATCGTGGGATACATACCCTCAGCGCGCAAGCGACAAGCATGATGGAAGAGGTACGCCAAAAAGCGGCTGATTTTATTCATGCCTCTTCAGCAGAAGAAATGGTTTTTGTTAAAGGCACAACCGAAGCAATCAACCTTGTTGCCAATACCTTCGGGCGAACATTTATCGGTAAAGGCGATAATATTGTCATTACTGAGATGGAACACCACGCCAACATCGTACCTTGGTACATATTAGCCGAATCTATAGGCTTTGAAATTCGGGTCATTCCTGTTAGTGATGATGGGCGGTTACTGTTAACGCAACTTGGTGAACTCATTGATGCCAAAACACGGTTATTGAGCTTTACTCACATCTCTAATGTGCTAGGCACCGTTAACCCCGTTAAAGAGATTATTCAGCAAGCGAGGGCTTTAGCGGCTAATTGTGGGGCTGAGTTGTATGTGCTAGTCGATGGCGCTCAAGGTGCGATGCACAGTGTTGTTGATGTGCAAGAGTTAGACTGTGATTTTTATACTTTCTCAGGGCATAAACTGTATGGGCCGACAGGGATTGGCATTCTGTATGGCAAAAAATCACTTTTAGATAAGATGCCTCCGTGGGAAGGGGGCGGAGCAATGATCCGCCATGTCAGTCTTAAAAACGGGATCACTTATGCGGATGCGCCATGGCGTTTTGAAGCAGGAACCCCCAATGTTAGCGCCATTATTGGCTTAGGGGCGGCCTTTGATTATCTCAATGCGTTAGGGAGAGCAGAAGCCTTTGCTTATGAAAAGGAAGTGATGTCCTATGCTTCTAAAAAATTAAAAGAAATTCCCTCATTAACCCTATACGGTAACGATCAACGTGAAGGGGTGATTGCATTTAACCTCGGCACACATCATGCTTACGATGTTGGCTCTTTTTTAGATCAATATGGTATTGCTATCCGTACTGGGCACCATTGTGCATTACCATTGATGGACCGCTATAATGTTCCTGCAATGTGTCGCGCTTCGGTAGGTATCTATACGACCAAAGAAGAGATAGATTCCTTATTCAATGCATTACAGCGCATTAAAAAATTGTTAGGCTAGGCGTTAAAGCCTGATTGTTTTTGTTATCATTGACTGAAAAAGCCAATATGTTATTGGCTTTTTCATTTATTAACCCTGCTCCTATTAACTGAACGATTTGCTAATCAGCAGAGAAAACGAATCAGGTTGACTAACCTTAGAGACATTTGTGATTAATTAAGGAAAGAAGTATGCCAGCTTTACCCGATGAACATAAATTGCTACGGAATTTTGCACGTTGCCAAGACTGGGAAGAGCGTTATCTATACATGATAGAGCTTGGTGGGCGCTTAACGCCATTAACAGAGCAACAACGTAGCGATAGTAACTTGATTGCAGGTTGTCAAAGCCAAGTCTGGATAGATATGCAAAAACAGCCAGATGGTAGCATTTGTTTTGCTGGTGATAGTGACGCGGCGATCGTGAAAGGGTTAGTTGCAATAGTCATTATTCTTTTTCAGGGGAAAACGGCTGAGCAGATCTTGTCAGTAGATGTCAAATCATTTTTCGCTCAACTTGCTTTGGAGCAGCATTTGACGCCGTCGCGTACTCAGGGCCTTAATGCGATGATCCGGACAATCCTTTCCCGAGCAACACAGCTACAATAATTATCTCGCGGGGAATACTATTTCCCTGCTTGTTTTTTTGAACTGTTCTGAGCAGCCATCCCTTGTATTCATGATTAACTCTTCGATTTAGCTTAACTCATTGTTTCATCAATGATATAACGATTACTACTTACAAAATATTCAACGGGTATTAAAGATGAGCAATATAGTTGCTATTATGTACATCTTGAATGAGAAGCGATGTCTATCCGCTTCGAATCGTCGAGTTGTGGCTAAGCTCCATTTGAATTTCTCGTGGCTGCTTTTTTGCTGCCTAGCTACCCCTCAAGTTATTAGAGCATAGTTTGGTATTCCCTGGAGTCGGTATGAAGAAAGCGTTAACTGTGGCAAGTTTGTTTGTGGCAAGTGTATTGCTATCGCCAGTACAAGCGAAGGATTATCCATTACCAGATAGCAATACGCGCCTTATCGGGGAAAATACACACTATGTTGTTCCCAATGATGGTCGTTCATTAGAAATGATTGCCAGCGAATATCAAATTGGTTTACTGGCGATGCTAGAAGCGAACCCCGGTACGGATCCTTATTTACCCGAAGCTGGCAAAGAGTTGATTATTCCGACGCAAATGTTATTGCCAGCAACACCTCGGACGGGGATTATTATTAACCTCGCCGAATTAAGACTGTATTACTATCCTGAAGGTAGTAAAGAAGTGGTGGTCTATCCTATCGGAATTGGTCAATTAGGGCGTGATACACCGGAAATGGTGACATCTGTGAGCCAATCCATTAAAGATCCCACATGGACGCCAACGGCGAATATTCGTAAAAATTATGCCAAAGAAGGGATCACTTTGCCTGCGGTGGTACCCGCAGGGCCAGACAACCCAATGGGGCTTTACGCGTTACGTTTAGCATATGGCAGAGGTGAATATTTAATTCACGGCACGAATGCTGATTTTGGTATTGGTATGCGTGTTAGCTCAGGCTGTATTCGTCTACGCCCAGATGATATTGAAGCTCTGTTTAAAACGGTTCCTAAAGGAACGCGAGTGCAAGTGATCAATCAACCGGTTAAATATTCAAAAGAAGCCGATGGTAGCTATTACATCGAAGTACACCAACCTCTTTCCAAGAAAGCCTCAGATGATCCACAAACAATGCCGATACCGCTCTCTGATGATTTTAAACGTTTCCTTGAAAATGAAGAGATTGATAAAGCATTAGTGGAAAAAGAGCTGGCAAGGCGTTCAGGGTTGCCTGTGAGGGTTAACAAGGAGCAGGGGGTTGAAAGGCAATATGAACCGGAGTACAGCGTGAGTGGCAGTCAAACGGATGAAGTCATCAATGAACAGGGTAAATATCCAGCGTTGAATCCGATTGATGAATTTACTATTTCACAGCCTCAACCTGTCTATCAGGGATCTGAAAACGAATAACAGGTAAAAAATAAGGGCCTAATATCTAGGCCCTCTACATATAAGATTATGTGGTATAAAACAGTAGACTGTTATACCGTTGCTAATTCAAACTTACTTTTTGTAAGAACGAACTTGGTTATCAAGACGTTGGTTAGCACGAGCTGCTTCTTGTTGTGCAGCTTGAACTTCAGCGCGAATAGTCTGGACATCGTTGCTCAGTTGATCAACTTTACCATTCAGAGTTTGCACGTCTGAAGAGAGTTTTTGCACTTCAGTGCTGTTAGAACAACCCGCCAGTAATGCTGAAGCTAGAACGATAGAGCCCAGAACAATTTTAGTACGAATCATTATTTTACCCTCTAGATAGATTTATCTTGAAAATACCAAAGTAAGCGCCCAGTAAAATAGATATCAGATTGTTTCTACATCTACTTATTCCATATGAACAACGCAATGTGTTCAGGAATGGTACTTACTTTTTCTTATGCTAGTACTTAATTTCCAGTTTTGCTAGAAATACTTTTAGCCAGACAGTAGGAAAAATAAGAAAAAATGTATTCTCAACTCTCAAGGCTATTATTCAATCAAATCAAACTCTCTTTGAGATATTAGTCTAATATAGCAAATGAATAATAGATTGCAATAACGCCATAAATCAAAATATTCTCTACCGGAAGCATTTTATGTTAAAACAAAACATCCTACCTTATTCGACTAATAGTATAAGTGTTGGATGAGCGAAAATGGCAACCATTTATTGTGCTCAGGCAGAATGACAAACATTCATTTATTGAAACATGACTTAAAAAAACAAAAACGGGAAAAACAAAGTTCTCCCCGTTTTAATTACGCCCTAAACGATGTCTTAAGACGTTATGGATTTTAAGCTATTGCTAATTACAGCACGTGTACGGAAGATGTATTGGTTGTTCCGCTTGGAACTAATGCACCAGATACCATCACAATAGCATCACCTTCTTTCGCCAAGCCGCTATTTAAAGCTGCACGTTTACCTTCGCGGTAAAAATCATCTGTTGATGTGAAACCACCAACCCTCATTGGTACTACACCTTTTACCAATAACAACTGACGAGCGGTTTCTTCGTTAGTGGTTAGCGCTAAAATAGGCGCGGTAGGGAAGTATTTACGGACTGATTTGGCTGATTTACCGCCGAAAGTAGCAACGACAATCAGTGGAACGTCTAACTTCTCAGACATCTCAACGGCGCCACGGCAAACCGCTTCGGTGACACGTAGGCGTTGGCCTGGTTTTTGGTTATCAATACGGGTTGGCATGATGCGATCTGTGCGCTCACAAATCGTTGCCATGATAGTAACGGCTTCAACAGGGTATTTGCCTTTAGCACTTTCACCTGAAAGCATCACAGCATCCGTACCATCAAGGATGGCGTTTGCCACGTCGCCTGCTTCAGCGCGAGTAGGGCGTGGGTTTTTGATCATTGAATCTAACATTTGCGTTGCGGTGATCACGACTTTACGTGCAGCAACACATTTCTCAATCATCATTTTTTGGGCGAAAATAACTTCTTCTACAGGGATCTCAACACCCAAGTCACCACGGGCAACCATGATACCATCAGACGCTTCTAGGATATCATCAAAGTTATTCAAACCTTCTTGGTTTTCAATTTTGGAGATGATCTGAATATTTTCGCCACCGTGTTTTTTCAGGTGAGCACGGATTTCTTCCACATCAGAACGTTTACGGATAAACGACGCGGCGACAAAATCGACGCCTTGCTCACAACCAAAAATCAGGTCTTCTTTATCTTTTTCAGCGAGAGCAGGTAAACCAATAGAGACGCCGGGTAGGTTAACGCCTTTTTTCTCACCTAAATCACCATTATTCAAGACTTCACAGATCACTTCTGTCGCGGTGACATCTTTCACTTTCATGCCAATTAAACCGTCGTCGACTAAAACGGTATCACCCGCGTTAAGATCTGCGGTCAAACCGGCATAAGTTACAGCAACTCTGTCTTTATTACCGATAACTGAAGTATCTGTAGTGAATGTAAAAGTTTGACCAGCAACGAGAGAAACATCGTTACCGCCCTCAAGTTTCATAGTGCGGATTTCAGGCCCTTTAGTATCAAGCAGGATAGCGGCTTGTTTGCCAGTTCTCGCACAGACTGCACGTAGATTTTTGATACGTTGACCATGCTCTTCATAGTCGCCGTGAGAGAAGTTGAGACGCATGACATTCATGCCTGCATCAAGAAGTTGGTTCAATTTTTCTTCTGATTCGGTTTTTGGACCGATGGTACAAACAATTTTCGTTTTTTTCATGGCAGTCTATCTAAAGGTTATAAAGGAAATCGGTATTGTCGTCGATTCATGAATACGTTTTGTTGCGCAACGCATTGTATTAAGAATAGGCGACAGTCTGGTGTTCAATGCAATTATGTTGTGGATTAGATCACATTTTTTATGCTAATTATTATGATTGTAACCTAATGCACTAAAGCTAACTTACTGATTTATTTTTGATGAAACCTTTCAGCTTGTGCGATTATTATAGACAACAAAAAACTGTGAGACAAATCAAATTTTGCAAAATTGAGTGAAGAGATATTTCAGATCAAAATAATTGAAGATTTTATCGGTGCTGTTGCGCAACACGAGAAGGTGGTCACAAAAACGGTGGAGCAGATAAGAAAACAAGGGAGAAACAGTGAATAACATCGTTGAATGGTGCGTCCGAGTAGACTCGAACTACCGACCCCCACCATGTCAAGGTGGTGCTCTAACCAACTGAGCTACGGACGCATTGTAATATCATTGACGTTGTGAAATGGTGCGTCCGAGTAGACTCGAACTACCGACCCCCACCATGTCAAGGTGGTGCTCTAACCAACTGAGCTACGGACGCATTGCAATTTCATTGACGTTTTTGAAATGGTGCGTCCGAGTAGACTCGAACTACCGACCCCCACCATGTCAAGGTGGTGCTCTAACCAACTGAGCTACGGACGCGTTTCAAAACTGTCAGGGTGACAACGGGAACGAATATTAACGTCCTACCGCCGTTCTGGCAAGGGGAAAATGTATTTTCGTGATAGTTTGCTCGTATTTACAGCGACTAAAGCAAAAATACATTCCCCAATCGAATAATTTGCTTGTTATTCCATCAATTAGCGCGTTGAACGAAGTAAAACAACGCTATCAGGTTGCCTATGGATCCACCAAATACGGGTGGCCATACCCACGGCAGCCGCACTTAGACCCACAATAAATCCGATCCAAAAGCCTTTAGGCCCCATCGCAGGGAAGATAAAGTCAGTTAATGCGAGTACATAACCCACAGGTAACCCTAAAATCCAGTAAGCGGTAAAGGTAATAAAGAAGATAGAACGCGTATCTTTATAGCCGCGTAAAATACCTGCACCGATGACCTGCACCGAATCTGAAAGCTGGTAAATCGCTGCAAATAGCATGAGGCTTGAAGCGAGAACAACTACTTCAGGGCTTTTGTTATACATTAACGCAATAGGTTCACGTAAGGTTGCCGTCAGGATCGCGGTACAGCATGCGACTAATAAGCCAACTGCCAAACTGGTATAAGAAGAGACTTTCGCTGCTTCAGTCGATTGTTGTCCAAGGTTATAACCCACACGGATAGTGGCAGCGATACCCAATGACAATGGGAACATAAACATGACCGAGCTGAAGTTTAATGCAACTTGGTGTCCTGCAACTGCCACGACATCCAGCGGCGCAACCAGCAATGCGACGATGGCAAATAGTGTCACTTCAAAAAATAACGCTAACCCAATAGGTGCACCTAAAACAAAAATACGTTTCATAATAAGTGGGTTAGGGGAAGCAAAGGGTTGTGTCGCCTTAATATCGCGTTGTGAGCCCGCTCTTTTTACGTACCAACGCATCATAATGCACATTACCCAGTAGACTGATGCAGTTGCGACACCACAACCCACACCACCTAATGCAGGCGCACCAAAATGCCCATAAATAAAGATATAGTTAATGGGAATGTTGACCATCAAGCCGAGAAAACCAATCACCATGCCTGGTTTGGTTTTGGATAGACCTTCACATTGGCTACGAAAGACCTGATAAAATAGATAGCCGGGCGCACCCCACATAATCGCATGTAAGAAACGGACAGACTTATCTGCTAGCTCTTCATTAATATGCGGCATGTTACCAATAATTAACTTACTATTATAAAGTAAAAAGATCACACCCAGTGAAAGGAAGAACGCTAGCCATAGCCCTTGCTGAATTTGATTACCAATTAACTGACGGCGACCAGAACCATTCATCTGTGCGACGATAGGTGTCAGTGCCATTAATAACCCCTGACCAAAAAGAATAGCTGGCAGCCAGATAGAAAATCCAACTGCAACTGCTGACATCTCGGTTTCACTGACACTACCTGCCATCACGGTATCCACAAAACCCATCGCCGTTTGTGAAAATTGAGCAAGAATGATCGGAATGCCGAGAGCGAGCAAGCTACGCGCTTCTGTAAAATATTTCTGCACGCATACACCTTTAGAGTAATAAATACTGATTAATAGAATATAGAGAAAGAAATGCTAATGATTTTTGATAAATCAAATAGTTAATAGCAACTTTATATTTTAACTCTTTTGATAACTTAAGCCAATGATCTGTTGTTCTTAATATGAAAGAAAGTTGTGTATGGAGCGGCATGATAATGTTACACAAATTCACACATAGGTTGAGCCAAACCACTCAAATTAGATAGATCTCTAAGAATGTTTAGGTAAACTGAGACTATCAATTCATAGCACTGAGAATCATTATGTTTACAGGTATCGTTCAGGGGACTGCCCCAATTGTTGAGGTTACAGAGAGAGCTAACTTTCGTACCCATGTGATGAAATTTACACCAGAACTGCTTGTCGGCTTAGAGACCGGCGCTTCCGTAGCGCATAATGGTTGTTGCCTAACAGTAACAAAAATAGATGGCGAATATGTTAGCTTTGATTTAATCAAGGAAACACTCAGGCTAACCAACCTAGGTGAATTGAAGGTTGGTGATGTTGTTAACATTGAAAGAGCTGCAAAGTATGGTGATGAGATAGGCGGCCATGTGGTATCAGGCCACATTGTGACGACCGCAGAGATCAGTAAAATCTTCACATCAGAAGATAATCATCAAATTTGGTTGTCTATCTATGACAAAGCATTGATGAAATATATTTTACACAAGGGGTTTGTTGCGATTGATGGGATCAGTCTCACTGTCGGTGACGTAATCAATAACCGTTTTTGTGTACATCTGATCCCTGAAACCTTAGCAAGAACCACATTAGGTTTGAAACGGCTGGGGGATAAAGTGAACATTGAAATAGACCCACAAACTCAAGCGATAGTTGATACAGTCGAACGAGTTTTATTGCAGAAAGAGCAGGAAAAAAAAGCTCAAGAAGCGATTACACAGGCAAGCGATAACTAAATGTAACCCTTTGTATGAGGGAAACTGAAAATGCTATAGCACCGAGGAGTTAGCTGGTGTTATAGCATTAAAAGTCTGATAAGTTTTACTATCTTAAGGGGAAATCCCTTGTATTTGCACTTTTGTTGGGTTTTTTAGTACCAAGTATTAATTTGCGCCACTATGCTTTTTCGCTAAAATTAATAGAAATGCTAGCATTATCACGTTCAATTGCTTCAACGAGCCGTTTAAAATGCGCTGACTTTTTATGCATTTCAAGCGCATCGGTACTTTCCCATTCTTCAAAAACGATGTAACCATCCTCTTTAGTGATAAGGTCATATTTAATGCATCCTTGCTCACGACGACTTAGCTTAGCTAAATTTTTGATTATGTCTTTGGTTAAAAATCCATTCTTATTTTCTGTTGTGATTTGTGCATATACAACAATACTCATTCCGTTCTCCTTATGTGTATCGAGAACTATCTTAAAGGGAACTTGGCTTTTGTATTGTAAAAAAACGAATAATGAGACTTCAAAAAAGCAGACGGCGTCATCGTGAAATAACGCTTAAAATCACGATAGAAATGGGACTGATCATAATAGCCTGTTTCTAACCAGCGATAGGTATCTTGCTCGGCAAGCATTGCCTTAAGTAGTTGTTCTAGACGGCAATTTATCTGATATCTTTTAGGGGTAATGCCATATTCTTTTAAAAATTCTTTTTGTATAAAACGTGCGCTGTATCCCATTTCATCAGCAATATCATTAATCTTTTTGGTTGGATTTCGGTAGAGGATCGCCAATATATCATCCACTAATTGATGCTGTTTTGAGACTTTCGTCGCATTAAAACAATCAAGTAGTCCTTTAAAGGATGATTTCGATAACTCTTTATACCAAGGATCCTGCCATATATCGGCTAACGCGGTCGGTATATCGGTATAAGTTAAGATGCGTTTAGGTAATAAAAAACGCACGGCATCATGGCGTACACGCAATACCATGAGCTTCCCATGATTAGGCTCTGCGGTAAAAGTGTCGATACGCGGAATAACAAGCTGATATTTGTTGACTTGTTGATGGTGATCAGTAGACAGACGTAACGCTTTGGTAGAAACCCAAATTTCTGCGCCAGTACCAGGAAAAATTTTAATCGGTGTTGTAAATTTCTTGATAATTAGAATCGAACTGATAAAACCATTCAATTCCGTTGGCGGATAATACTGTTTGAGCATAATTCCTACATAGCGAGTTGTTCGAATCACTTATAATAACGTTTTTTAGTCGAAAGACTAATTAAAATAATATTTATGCATTATTAAAGGCTCTATAAAGAGATTCATCTCAATAATAGAGCCTTTATAAGAAGGAATATTCCGTAATTGTGTTACCGAGGAACTCTAATGCCTCCGCTAACGCCGTTCGGACTCCAGAGGATTTGCCACAACTGAATATCTCTTGCTCGGAAAGCGCCAGCACAAGAGTTTAAGTAATAGGTAAACATACGTTTAAAGCGAGGAGTATAATTATTACTTAGTTCTGACCAACTATTTAAGAAGCGTTCATACCAAGCCATTAACGTTTTATCGTAATCAGCCCCAAAATTGTGCCAATCTTCCATGATAAATTTACCTTCACTTGAGTTCCCAATATTTTGAATAGAGGGTAATACGCCATTTGGGAAAATATATTTACCAATCCACGAGTCCACATTGACTTTATTTTTGTTAGAGCCAATTGTGTGTAACAAAAATAAGCCATCGTCTTTAATATTCCTACGTGCCACATCGAAATAGGTTGCGTAGTTTTTAGGGCCAACGTGTTCAAACATGCCGACAGAGACGATGCGATCAAATTTATCATTTAACTCACGGTAATCTTGCAAAATGATATTAACGTCTAAGCCTTTACAGCGCTCTTGTGCGAGTTTTTGTTGCTCTTTAGAGATAGTGACCCCTGTAACAGAGGCGCCATAATGGCGAGCGGCATAGGCGCTTAAGCCTCCCCAGCCACAACCAATATCTAAAAGGCGCATACCCGGCTCTATTTGCAGTTTGCGACAAATTAGATCCAATTTATTAATTTGTGCCTGTTCAAGTGATGTCGCATCATGCCAATAACCGCAAGAATATTGCATATAAGGGTCAAGCATTAGGGTAAAAAGATCATTACCCAAATCATAGTGCTCTTCTCCTACAATCCAAGACCGTTTTTGGGTTTGCAGGTTTCTTAGGCGCGCCATAGCGACTTTCATGATATCGGTAAGGTTATTCGGCAGCTTAGTGTCGAGTTTCGCTTGCAATACTTTATAGAAAAATATATCTAAGCGCTCACAGTCCCACCAGCCGTCCATATAACTCTCGCCAAGACCGAGAGACCCTTTTTGTAAAACCCTTTTATAAAAATCGGTATTATGTATTTGAATATCGAAAGGGCGAGAGCCGTTTATTTCTATGCCTGCTTGGTTTAATAAAGACTCTGCGATCCTTTGCCAATTCGAAACTTTCGCTTTAGTTTCATCTACACAAGTGCTCATATGCTCTCCAACTTGAGATGAAGGTTTTTGAGATAGAATTTCAGTTTGCTGAAAGTGTAGGGTTGCGAAGAATAGCTTCACAAAGACAGGAGCGCATTTATACCGTCGCGCCCTGAGTTTAAACCATCAATATTTATTAACTCAAAAATCACTTCGGACTAAGTATTATCCGAGTATAGAAGCGATAGTTTTATTTAACAATGGCGAAAAATGTCACTTTAGCCAGAAAAGTAGAATTTGAAAGTAAATATACAGAATTGGAATGTCAAATAAAGAGTGGATGATTTTAAAAAGACGACTTAATTAGGTTTTTTATTCCAAATCAGCCACTACAGAGTAGTGGCTGATAGCAAAATTAGTTATTGAGGCTGATATTCTGCATTTTTCCGTGATGATTCAGTGCAATCTTTTGTATTTTGAACAAAATAACCAATAATCATTGGTAATATTGTTATTGCCATGACACCTGTTGTGGATAGTAGCGGATCAAAAGGTAATGCGGAAACTAATATACTGGCGACAAAACACAATCCCAGTTGTAAGGTATTTTGCAATGCGGCAGCTTTACCACTTGCCTGAGGGTAGGCATTCAGCGCTTTTGAAACTGCAATTGGGTAAGAAGCACCGTTCATTGCTGCCATAAAACAAAAGGGGATTAAGATCATGGTTAGGCTTGGTGTGGTATAAATTGCCATTACAAACAGAATTGACATACTCACAGCATAGCCGATCAATAATAATGGAAATAAGATTTCAGCACGGACTTTGATTAATAAAAAACGACATCCATAACCACCAATAATAAAGGCAAGAGTTTGAGGAATATAACTCAGACCAATATCTGCTGGGTCAAAACCCATATTTCTTAAAATAAAAGGTGACCCCGTTAACCAAGCAAAGAAACCGGCACTACAGGATGCGTAAACCAAAACGTTACCACTGTATATACGTGAGCTGAGTAATTTTAAAAATGAAATGGACTCTTTTCCTGATGTACTACTAATGATCTCTTTTGGGGCAACATTTTTTAATAAAAATGTCGGAAGTAATAATAAAACCCCAACGGCCATTAAAACAACAAAGATAATTTCCCAATCATAATGCTCAAGCACCCATGCACCCAATAAAGGCGCCAAAGCAGGAGAAAGAGCAACTAGGGGCATAATGGTCGCAAACACTTTTTGCGTACTAGAGGAGTCATAACGGTCGATAACTAGTGCTTGCCAAAGAACGGCTGCACTACAGACGCCAATTGCCTGTAAAAAACGTAAGATAAGCAGTTGTGTTGCACTGGTGACCCATAACATCCCTAAACAACTTAAAATAAAGAGTGACAAACCGGCAATGAGGATCGGTTTACGACCTAGCTTATCCGATAAAGGCCCCCATAGCAGTTGAGCAAGGGCAAATCCCCCTAAGAAGATACTTAGAGAAGCACTAATTGCGCCTTCAGAAGTATTTAATGCAGTTTGCATTGACCCAAATGCGGGAAGATACATATCAATAGCTAAGAACCCTAGCATACTCAACCCAGCAAGGTAGAACATAAAGCCTGGGGAGTTTTTTGTCGCTGTATTTGTCATGGCAGATTACTTATCTAAAATTTACAAAATTGTTAATAGATACCCTATTGTATAGGTTGTATTTTTACATTGTGAAACGGTAATATTTGGAATGTGCTATCAAAATTTTTGAAAGGTATCGTTATGTGGTCAGCTCATTCCTTAGAAGTGATTGATGCAGTTGCAAGAACTGGGAGTTTTAGTGGTGCAGCAGAGGAGCTTCACCGAGTGCCTTCTGCGATTAGCTATACGGTCAAGCAAGTCGAGGAATGGCTTGCAGTACCGATATTTGAGCGCCGTCACCGCGATGTTGTTTTAACAGAGGCTGGGGAAATATTTATCAAGCAAAGTCGATCTGTTATCAAAAAAATGACACAGACACGCCACCAGTGTCAGCAAGCCGCAAATGGCTGGCGAGGGCAGTTTAGTATTGCGGTTGACTGCATAGTGAAACCTCAACGAACGGAGCAATTGATCCTCGATTTCTATCGCCACTTCCCAGACATTGAGTTGTATATCCATCCTGAAGTTTTTAACGGTGTTTGGGATGCGCTTGCGGATGGGCGTGTCGATGTGGCTATTGGTGCAACACGCGCCTCACCGATCGGCGAACGCTATAGTTTTCGTGATATGGGGTTTATGTCATGGTTATGTGTTGCCAGTCCTAACCACCCATTAGCGCAGTTAAAGGGAGGATTAACGGATGACCAAATGCGTGAATACCCAAGTCTGTGCCTTGAAGATACATCAAGGAACCTACCCAAACGCGATACATGGGCACTAGATAACCAGCGGCGTTTAGTCGTGCCATTTTGGGAAAATGGAATGGCGTGTTTAGTGAATGGGTTATGTGTTGGGATGGTACCTGAACACCGCGGAGCGCCATTTTGTGACGCTGGAAAGCTTGTGCCATTACAATTAACACAGCCGTTTCCGCCAAGCCCATGCTGTTTAACTTGGGTTGAAAAAAATACCTCACCGGCGTTGAGTTGGTTACTTGAATACTTAGGAGACAGTGAAACACTCAACGCCGAATGGCTAGCTCCTTAATTAGCGGCGGTAATCGATGAACGGACCATCAGCCACTGAGCGCCGTTCAACTAAACGTGGATGCACTTCGATTGTTTGTGCATCTTCACGTTTATTCACTATGCGATCTAGTAACATAGCGAATGCCATTTGGCCTAAGCGTTCTTTAGGTTGATGTATTGTGGTTAATGCAGGGGTGAAATAACGTGCATTGCGCACATTATCATAACCTATAATGGAAATATCTTGAGGAACCCGTAGCCCCATTTCGTCAGCGGCACAAATGGCGCCCATCGCCATGATGTCACCACCACAGAATACGGCAGTGGGTTTTTGCTTATTACTCAAAATTTGCATCATGGCTTTATAGCCTGACTCAGGTTCAAAGTCGCCTTGAACAATCCATTCGTCACGTAAAGTGACCTTCGCCTCTTCCATGGCCTTTTTAAAGCCAGTGAGCCGCCCAATCCCTGTATTTCTTTCCAAAGAGCCGGGGATCACCGCAATATCGCGATGGCCTCGGTCAATTAAGTAACGACCCGCGAGATAGCCGCCATGGAATGAATTATCAATGATACTGTCAGTAAAGTCACCGCGTGATGTTCCCCAATCCATAACGACCATTGGGATGTTACGGTAATCTTCTAACATATTGATTAGTTTATCAGGATATTCAGAACACATGACGAGTAGGCCATCGACACGTTTTTGTGCCAGCATCTGTAAATAAGCTTGTTGTTTACCTAAGTTATTATGCGAATTACATAAAATTAGAGTATAGCCTTTCTCATAACAACTGTTTTCAACAGACTCAATGACCTCAGCAAAATAAGGTGCCTCACTCGATGTCGCGAGCAAGCCGATGGATTTTGTATGATTAACTTTCAAACTACGAGCAACGGCACTCGGCGAATAATTGAGTTCTTTTATTGCAGCCCAAACAGCAGCCTTAGTATCATCGGCTACAAAGCGTGTTTTGTTAATTACATGGGATACGGTTGTGGTGGAGACGCCAGCGCGCTTCGCCACATCTTTAATCGTTGCCATGGGGAAAAAAAACTCCTGACCAATAAGCGGTCTTGTCATGAATTCTTATTAAAAATTACCAGCATATTGAGGCATAGTACCTTAACTGGCAATAATTTAGCGATTTGTTATCGATTTTGTCTGATCTAGCGCAAAAACAAAAGAAATAATTGATGTTATAACCTGTGATATAGACACTGGTTTTTATAAATCGTCATGTCATACTTATTTAACCATGTTAAAGTTATGGTTATGTTGCTGGTTAACTGTTCGTTTGATGAGAGGAACTCATGGATACAGATTTTAAATTTGGATTATTAGCAGCGTTAGGTTCTTTGGCTGTGATCATTGCTTTTGCAGTACATATTTTCTAATTTTGCCTTTTAAATAAAGGTAGAATGAATAAGGGCGAGTGAATACTCGCCCTTATTGTTAGTGATAAAAATCAATTAAGCTAGATTTTCTTCAACAAATTTCCAATTAACCAGCGCCCAGAAGTTCTCTAAATACTTAGGACGTGCATTGCGGTAGTCAATATAGTAGGCGTGCTCCCAAATATCGACAGTAAGAAGAGGTTTGTCATCACCAGAGATAGGGGTGCCAGCGTTAGAGGTATTTACAATCGCTAAGCTGCCATCAGTTTTTTTAATTAACCAAGTCCAACCAGCACCAAAGTTTTTGGTTGCTGCATCAGTGAACTGCTGTTTAAATTCAGCGAAAGAACCAAATGCTTTGTTAATCGCTTCTGCGACTTTACCTGTTGGTTCCCCGCCAGCGTTTGGCGCTAAGCAGTTCCAGTAGAAAGTGTGATTCCAAACTTGTGCCGCATTGTTAAAAATACCAGCATCTGAGGTTTTAATGATCTCTTCCAGTGATTTACCTTCGAAAGCAGTACCTTTGACTAAGTTATTCAGGTTAACAACATAGGTATTATGGTGTTTACCATAATGGTACTCGAGTGTTTCTTCCGAGATATAAGGTTCTAGAGCATTCTTAGCATAAGGTAGAGCGGGTAGTTCAAAAGACATTGCGTACTCCTTGTTTAGGTGTAAAACAACACATATGGGTGTAGTGCTCATAAAGTTGAGCGAATATTTTTATAGCCATGATCATGCTGTTAATGTGCATAAACTGAACATTTATGCGGCATGAACTATTATTTAATATATTAATAATAGCACGATATGGCTGCCTGATTGTAGGCTTAGTCATTATAGGGTTATCTTAACAAATCTTACTGATAAATACACCGTAAAATCATAGGGATATTATTTTATCAGCAGAGTTTCACCGTAACTGTAAACGGGGAGATGAACGTATGGCTTTTCAATAGCGGGTGGATGACTAACGTGTAGTTAGCTCATAACTACCGTCGCTCTCCTGATTGTTCCCTAATACCAAATAAATTTGTGAGATAAGCTGATAGTTCAGTGAGACTGTTATTCGTTGGTTTTTTATCATTGCGGGAGAGTATGGTAGGAAAAGAGTGATGCAGAGCAGGGAGCGTGCTAGGTAGTAGATTTATTTGACTTGAATCATAAATAAGTCACAATACAAGCAAACCAAAGGAGGGGCTTAACACCCCTCTTTTTCATTCGTAATCGCAGCTTAACTCATTGATGTATTAAGAGTGAAATGTAGTATTATGTAGTATGTTTTTTGTTCTGTATTTTTTATCTGATTGAAAAACAAGAAATATACTAATTATATTAATGTTAAGGAAGTAAAAATGACGACAATTGAAAGAATCGAACGCCAGATTAAAGAAAACCCAATCCTGCTGTATATGAAAGGCTCTCCTAAGCTTCCTAGCTGCGGTTTTTCTGCTCAGGCAGTTCAAGCGTTATCTGCTTGTGGTGAACGTTTCGCTTATGTCGATATCCTGCAAAATCCAGATATCCGTGCAGAGCTACCAAAATACGCAAATTGGCCAACATTTCCCCAATTATGGGTTGACGGTGAATTAGTAGGTGGTTGTGATATCATCATGGAAATGTATCAGCGTGGTGAATTACAGTCACTGATTAAAGAAACAGCAGACAAGTACCGTCCTGCTGATGAGACGAAAGCTGAGTAATCTCGTCATTAATGTATCTAAAAAGACCGTATTAAGCGTTTAGACTAATACGGTCTTTCTATTTCGGATACGGCTATTTTTTACTCTTGCTCCGCTGGTGGCCATCCACCGAGCTTTTTCCACTTATTAACTAACTCACAAAAAAGAAGAGCAGTGCGGTTTGTATCATACAAAGCGCCGTGAGCCTGTTTACCGTCGAAAGGGATCCCTGCTGCGACACAGGCCTTAGCTAAAATCGTTTGCCCAAAAACAAGGCCACTTAATGCAGCGGTATCAAAAGTCGCAAAAGGGTGGAAAGGGTTACGTTTTAAACCCGCACGTTCAGCGGCATTCATGACAAAGCTGTGGTCGAATGTGGCGTTGTGAGCCACAATGATAGCTCGATTACAATCGGTCGCTTTCATCCCTTTTCGTACCATTTTAAAAATGGCATGCAGTGCTTCATACTCACTAACAGCACCACGTAAAGGGTTAGTTGGGTCAATCCCCGTAAAAGCTAACGCAGCGGGTTCTAAATTAGCCCCTTCAAAGGGTTCAACATGAAAATGAAGTGTTTCATCAGGCGATAACCAGCCATCTTTATCCATTTTGAGCGTGATGGCGGCAATTTCAAGTAGACCATCCGTTTTGGCATTAAACCCACCAGTTTCTACATCAATGACAACAGGGTAATAGCCCCTGAAGCGGCTAACCAGTGCGTTAGGATTATTTTTATCAGACATTAGGCTTTCATTTTAGGTTTCCGGTTGTTGGTTATTATGCCAAAAACCGAAAAGTTTTGCAGATAAACTCACACTAGGCAGCATATGAACTGCCTAGTGACTTAAGAATCGAAATGAATTAATTACCGAGGCCTTTGCTAGCACTTTTGTTCTCAATTAGCTCGATTTTGTACCCATCAGGGTCTTCTACAAAAGCAATAATTGTACTACCACCTTTGACTGGGCCTGCTTCACGTGTCACATTTCCACCTGCACGGCGGATATCTTCACAGGTCTGAGCGACGTTATCGACACCGAGGGCAATATGGCCATAAGCTGTGCCTAATTCGTAACTATCAACCCCCCAGTTATAGGTGAGCTCAATTACGGCACCTTCACTTTCGTCACTGTAACCCACGAATGCCAATGAATATTTATACTCAGGGTTTTCACTGGTACGCAGTAGACGCATACCGAGAACCTTCGTGTAAAAATCAATTGAACGCTGCATATCCGTCACACGTAACATGGTATGTAGTAAGCGCATAAGAGAACTCCCTTGAATTAACTAAATGAAACTGAATCGTTTTAACGACTAATATAACGTACCTATTATCTTTAACACAATGAAATAGGTTTATTTATTGAACAAATAATAGATATAATCGTATTAGTGGAGTATATCATTAATTGGTGTTTTTAGTTAGGTGATATCAGTATGGCAGAGCAACTCGAGTTTTTTGAAATTCAAAGCCCTTGTCGTGGGATTTGCCAAGCCAATGAGCAAGGTTATTGCCGTGGTTGCTTTCGCTCTAGGGAAGAACGTTTCGGATGGTTAAAATTTACCGATAGCCAAAAGCGTAATATCTTACGTTTATGTCGTCAGCGCTATATTCGTTCAATAGCCGTCAAAACTCAGCAAGATGACTCACCTTCACCTCAACAAGAGCTTTTTTAATTGTTATCAACGCACTCATTCCCCATCAATCTTTTTAATTAAAGTTTTTTAACGACTATTCGTTGAAGCGTAATTAAATTGAAATGAAATTAATAAAACATAGTTAATTACTTCATATATCCTTCAATTAAATTTTAGTTATTCAAAATAATAATAAAATAAGGACAAAGCTACCGAAAATGGCATGATTTTAAGATTAACTATATTTAATTGTTTTTAAAGGAGTAATCGGCAATTGTCTTTTTTATTGTTAATTGTAATTACTATAAGGGTTAAAATAGATAGATTCGAAAGAGGAGTAAGGCTATTCTTATTAACAAGATCATTGATAGTCTATGTGAGTAAATAAAACGATGTTTAATATATAAAATGAGTGGATTTAATGGGTGATTAAAATCACAAATCAAATGATTGACTATGACTATAAATAGGTATTTATCATGGTTTTTTCTAATAATTAGTTGTCATAGCAAGAAGGAGTGAATATATAATTTAAAGAATAATTTATGGGTTGTATATTTGTTGGGCAGAATAGTGTTATATAAGGAGGGAACATTGGAGTCACAAATAGGAGCTGATTTATCACGTGTTGTACGCATGTGGAGATCACTGATTGATCATCGTTTGAAACCACTTAAGCTAACGCAAACGCATTGGATTACGTTACATAATATTAGCCAGCTACCGCCGGAGCAGTCGCAAATTCAACTTGCAAAAGCGATTGGTATTGAGCAACCTTCATTAGTGAGAACGTTAGATCAGTTAGAGGAAAAAAAACTGATTTCTCGTCACACTTGTGCGAATGACCGTCGTGCAAAAAGAATAAAACTGACACCTGAGTCTGAGCCATTTATCAAAACAGTTGATGAGGTAATTGATAATACACGCAAAGAGATTTTAGGAAATATTACACAGGATGAACTGGGTCAGTTATCATTATTGTTACTGAAATTAGAGAAAAATATTTTACGATTACAAGGAGATTTATAATTAGTGAAATTATTAATGAGCTAAGTACATTATTAAACTTTAAATCATTATGACAAGATTAATTATCTATTTTATTGATAGAACTTTTCTTCTGATTTTTTCGCCTAATAAATTAGTATGAAACTAAATTATTGGCTTTATTTATTGTTTGATGATAAATCATTTTTATTTTAACTGATTTATAAGATAGAAGGGTGTTTAAAGTTTACTGCTGTTAACTTGAGTAGCAAGTGATACTTTTTAGATTAATTGTGTTTTGAGGAACAAATCAAACAGCGTAAAAATAATCATTGGAATTTAAGCAAACATTAATATTTGTCAGTTATTTACAGATGTTCAACGGTCTGTTGGTACTGCATAAGATGTCAAATCCAAAGTCCAATAAGGAAGTGAAACTGTAGATGTATGATGACTACACAACAATGGTTTAGGTAACCTTAAAATTAAGAAGATATGTTCACCGGTCAGAATTTTGCCGGTGAACATATACTAAGATTAACGTGGAGAAACAGTGACCGTGCCGCCACTATTTGCAATCATGACACGTTGGCCAGAACGGAAAACACTTGGATCTTGTTTTTGAACGACGACAATGTTTTTGCCGCTATCAAGACGGATCTCTAACTGTACACCTTGGCTTCTATTCAGCGCACCTTGGGCTTCTTGGCCTGCTAAACCACCCGCAATAGCCCCCGCAGCGGTTGCAAGCGTTTTACCAGAGCCGCCACCAATGGTGTTACCCAATAGGCCGCCTAGTACCGCACCACCAATTGCACCGATAACGTTTCCATCATCACCTGCTTGGATAGTAACAGGGCGAGCATTAAGCACAGTGCCGTAAGTCACAGTCTGTACTTGTTTCGCGTCTTTAGCTGAAATAGTATCACCAGAAAGTGTACTGGTATTGACACAGCCAGATAATACAGTGACTGCTACAACACCGACGAAAACTTTCTTAAGCATAATTACTCCTATGAGACTTGCTGTCTGTGGCACTAACATAGCATTGGATTGTTGTTTTAACCATAATCACAATATGAAGATGACCATTATGATGTAGGGCTAAAACGGGTATCAGACTACTGATTTTGTTTTAAACAAAGTGTAAACACTAGGTAAAATATCTCAAAGTAGGAAATATTTCATAAAGTAAGGCACACTTTGTTAAATGTTTCCATTAAATAAATTGACGATACAAATATCATTGTGTGTTAATTGCACAAAAATTGTTCTAATTACCCAATGACGACCCTTGTTTGCATTGATAAATACCTTAGCTTGTTAATTATACTATAACTTATAATTGGCTAGGTAGATATTCGAGCGCCCAAATAACCTTATTGTCGATATTTTAAACGTAAAATCGTCAGGATCCGTGTACTGACTTTTTTTCTGCGAGTCAGCCCGAGAAATTACAATGTGTGGTTGACAAACTCCCCCATCAAAGCACAATCTTTTGAAGCTTAAATTCACAAAGCGTTATGCAACCTAAAGGAACAATAATGATAAAGTCAGGTCGTTATATAGGGATTATGTCAGGAACCAGCTTAGATGGGGTTGATGTTGTTCTTGCAGCGATTAGCGATAAATTTGTTGCTGAGCAATTAAGCATTAGTGTTGCGTTTCCTGTGGAGCTAAAAAAAAGAATTCTTAATATTTGCCAAGGCCAAGAAACCACATTATCTGAAATAGGAAAAATTGACCGTGAATTAGGGTCACTTTATGCCGATGCTGTGAATCAATTATTGGCGAAAGCCGGCATTCCCGCAAAAGATATCATTGCAATTGGTTGCCATGGGCAAACCGTCTGGCATGAACCCGATGGCCCGCAACCTTTTACCACACAACTGGGCGATAACAATAGAGTTGCTGCATTAACAGGCATTACGACGGTGGGGGATTTTAGGCGTCGCGATATGGCCTATGGTGGACAGGGGGCTCCATTAGTACCTGCATTCCACTTGGCAGTATTAGGCCATGCAATAGAAAAAAGAATTATATTAAATATTGGTGGCATATCGAACATTACCGCTTTACTGCCGGGGGCTTATGTCAAAGGTTACGATACCGGGCCTGGTAATATGTTGATGGATACCTGGATATGGCGTCATAAACAGTGTGCATACGATGAAAATGGTCATTGGGCGAGTACAGGTACGGTACATCAACCTTTGCTCAAGGCGATGTTACGTGATCCGTACTTCCGGCGGTCGGCACCAAAAAGCACTGGGCGTGAATATTTTAATATGCAATGGTTAGATAAGCACTTATCTGACTTCCCTGATATTTTGCCTCAAGATGTGCAAGCGACTTTATGTGAATTAACCGCCGCGTCAATTGCCGAGCAGATTTTACTGTGTGGCGGCTGTGAACGTTTAATTGTTTGTGGGGGTGGTGCAAAAAATAGCTTTTTGATGCAGCGCCTAGCGGCTTTGCTTCCGGGGACAGAGGTGGGGCCAAGTGATAAATATGGTTTAAGCGGTGATGATATGGAAGCATTAGCTTTCGCATGGCTGGCTGCTCGAACTATGGCTAATTTGCCGGGGAATCTTGCATCCGTGACAGGCGCTGAACGTGAAACGGTGTTAGGTGCGATTTATCCCGCGAATATCGATGAAAAATAATTGCGTTAAGGAAATAAGTAAACGATGAATGACGCACAAAATTTAGAGTTAGCAGCATTACGCCGTGAATACACGAAAGGTGGTTTAAGGCGATCTGACTTAACGGCAGACCCACTAGATCTGTTTGAGAAGTGGTTAAAACAGGCCTGTGAAGCGAATTTAAGTGATCCTACTGCAATGTGTGTTGCGACTGTTGATGAAACAGGTCAGCCGTATCAACGTATTGTTTTGTTAAAGCACTTCGATGAAAAAGGGTTGGTCTTTTATACCAACATGGGGAGCCGAAAAGCGCAGCATTTAGGAAAAAACAATAAAGTCAGCTTACATTTCCCATGGTACCCACTTGAGCGCCAAGTGAGTTTTTTAGGGGTGGCAGAGCGTTTAAACCCTATTGAGGTCGTCAAGTATTTCCATAGTCGTCCAAAAGATAGCCAGATTGCGGCTTGGGCATCTCAGCAATCATCCAGAATTTCAGCGCGTAGCATTTTGGAAGGTAAATTTTTAGAACTAAAACAAAAGTTCCAAAATGGCGAAGTGCCACTACCGAGTTTTTGGGGTGGTTTCCGTGTGGTATTCAATAGTGTTGAGTTCTGGCAAGGGGGAGCCAACCGGTTACATGACCGTTTTATTTATCAGCGAGACGGGGATGGCTGGAAAATTGATAGATTAGCGCCGTAATTAAATGTTTTTTAGCTGGCACTTCACAGCTAGGCGCTTTATGCTATAGGTTCGTTTACGAAAACTGACAAGCGACACCTACGAGATTGGGTAATCACTCCCAGCTCGAGGTCATTTTACTAAAAATAGATAGACAAAATTCAACTGATGGAGTCATTGATGTCTAGCAATAACCTGATTAAACAATTGCAAGAGCGGGGCCTCGTTGCCCAGGTAACGGATGAGGATGCGTTAGCAGAGAGACTGGCGCAAGGCCCTATCTCTCTCTATTGCGGCTTCGACCCTACCGCCGACAGCTTGCACTTGGGACATCTGGTTCCCTTGCTGTGTTTAAAACGATTCCAACTAGCCGGGCACAAGCCTGTGGCGTTGGTCGGTGGCGCGACGGGTCTGATTGGCGATCCGAGTTTTAAAGCCTCTGAGCGTAAATTAAATACCGCAGAGACCGTCCAAGAATGGGTAGAAAAAATCCGTAATCAAGTATCGCCTTTCCTAAGTTTTGATTGTGGCGATAATAGCGCTAAATTAGCCAACAACTACGATTGGTTTGGTAAAATGGATGTGCTGACTTTCTTACGTGATATTGGTAAACACTTTTCTGTTAACCAAATGATCAACAAAGAAGCGGTAAAACAACGCCTAAATCGTGATGATGTGGGGATCTCTTTCACTGAGTTTGCTTATAACCTGCTGCAAGGTTATGACTTCGCAAACCTCAATAAAGAGCATGGTGTTGAGTTACAAATTGGTGGTTCTGACCAGTGGGGTAACATTACTTCGGGTATTGATTTGACTCGCCGTTTAAATCAAAACCAAGTATTCGGTATGACTGTACCGTTAATCACCAAATCAGATGGTACTAAATTCGGTAAAACTGAAGGTGGTGCAGTCTGGCTTGATCCTAAGAAAACCAGTCCATACAAATTCTACCAATTCTGGATCAATACGGCTGATGCTGACGTCTATCGCTTCTTAAAATTCTTTACCTTCATGGAGTTAAGCGAAATTGATGCACTTGAAGAAGAAGATAAAAACAGCGGTAAAGCGCCACGTGCACAATATGTTTTAGCTGAAAATGTAACTCGACTGGTACATGGTGAAGAAGGTTTAGCCGCGGCGCGTCGTATTACTGAAAGCCTTTTCTCTGGTGCAGTGTCTGATTTGACCGAAGCAGATTTTGAACAACTGGCTCAAGATGGTATGCCATGCATTACACTTGAAAATGGTGCTGACTTACAGCAAGCGCTTGTTGATTCAGAGTTAACGCCTTCACGAGGACAGGCAAGAACAGCAATTAGTTCAAATGCGGTGGCAGTTAACGGTCAAAAACAGACCGATCCAATGTATGTGTTCAGTGATTCTGATCGCCTGTTTGGGCGTTTCACACTGATCCGTCGTGGTAAGAAAAACGACTGCTTAATCAACTGGAAATAACGCTGACGAACCTTTGTCCTACTAGCCCGAGAAGTTCTCGGGCTATTTGTATTCATCATATTTTTCAGATGGCATGATTGACTAAATATATTGAGTTACTGTGAACATACCTGTTTTTATGAACGTTAGTATTGCCTCATTGGTTGGTCACATCTATTTGGAATTATTTTGAATCTATATACGCAATGGTGAATCACTGATTTCGCTTCATTCGATTTAACAATTCCTTGGGTCTTCCATGAAAAGTGTTCTCTCAATTCAATCCCATGTTGTTTTCGGTCATGCAGGAAACAGTGCGGCTGTCTTTCCTATGTGCCGTATGGGCGTCGATGTATGGCCACTCAACACCGTACAATTTTCCAATCATACGCAGTACCCGCAATGGACGGGCACAGTTTTTCCCGCTCAACATTTAACAGAGATTGTTAGCGGCTTAGCTAAAATTCATAAATTAGACATTTGTGATGCCGTCTTAAGCGGTTATATCGGCTCTGCTGAGCAAGGCAATGATATTCTTGCGATTGTCAAACAAGTCAAAGCAGCAAATCCACAGGCGCTCTATTTTTGTGACCCGGTAATGGGGCATCCAGAGAAAGGATGTATCGTTGCTCCAGGAGTCGCTGAGTTTTTATGTCAACAAGCCTTACAAGCTAGTGACATCATCGCACCTAACCTACTTGAGTTAGAAACACTGTCAGGAAAAACCATTGCAACGGTAGAGCAAGCTGTGGAAGCAGCACGTCAATTATGTCGCAAAGGGCCTAAAATTGTTCTAGTCAAACATCTAAGTCGAGCGGGCTACAGAGCCGATCGTTTTGAAATGATTTTAGTCACCGCAGAGCATAGCTGGCATGTGAGCCGACCTTTGGTTGATTTTGGTGAAAAGCAGCCGGTAGGAGTGGGGGATTTGACGAGTGGTTTGATGCTGGTGAATTTATTAAAAGGTGAAAGTTTGCCTAAAGCTTTAGAGCATGTAGCTGCCGCTGTTTATGAGGTGATGTTACAAACCAAAGTAATGGGTGAGTATGAGCTTCAATTAGTTGCGGCGCAGGATAAGATGGTTACACCAGAACATAAATTCTGTGCAACCGCACTTGATTAAAGTGTGCAAACAAATAGAACAGGTAGCGCTCCATTATGGAGCGCTACAGTAAAATCAGATCAAACCTTCAGCAGCTAATGCTTCTTGGACTTTAGGGCGCTTAGCGACTTTATCTCGGTACTCTGTTAAATGTTTCAGATGAGTAATATCAACACCGACGATTTTTGCCCAGTTACTCACAGTAAATCAATAAGCATCAGCAACAGTAAAGCTGTCATCGGCAAAGAAGGCTTTTTTAGCCAGTACATCATCAACATATTGGAATTTTTTGATGAGTGTCGCTTTAGCCATCTCTTTATACTCATCAGGAGTGCCTGGCGTGAATAAAGGTGCAAAATTCTTATGTAGCTCAGTAGAAATAAAATTCAGAGCCTCCAATTGATGGTAGCGTTTCATCGTACCTGCTGGCGCGATTAGATTTCTATCTTGTTTTTGATCAGCGAGATACTGGACGATCACGGCTCCTTCAGTTAGCTGTTCGCCATCATCTAAGATTAAAGTAGGAACTTGCCCTTTCGGGTTGATAGCTAAGAAATCTTCGCCATTTTCGGTTTTCTTCTCTTTTAAATTGACACGCACAATGCTGAAATCCAGCCCTGTTTCGCGCAAGATAATGTGAGGGGAAAGGGAACAAGCACCGGGAGCATAATACAATTTCATCATAAAACTCCTAAATAGTTATATTGGCAATCAGCAGACTAATATCATCCATAGTATATCATGACGCATGAGAAAGCATTTGCTTTAAGATGTCAGTATTTATTCGTTTTAGAATAGGCAGATGATTAGATGTAACTTTAGTAAATAATTAAGACTAATGCCTTATCTTTTATTGTGTGGAACTTGTTAGGATCCGCGTTCAAAATCAGCTATCACAGAGTCGCCACTTTATAACGTTAGGCTTGTAACATGGAAAGTATGTGTAACAAATTAAAAATATTAAATAAACTTGATAACGTATTAATGGCGCATACGCCTAATCAGAGTACTGGATTTAAGCGTTTTATTTTAGAATTTTGGTTTTTTGGCTTAATCAATGCACGCTCATGCTTATTTGCGGGCTTCTTTTTTTTAGCATTGTTTCTTGTTCCTGTTAAAGGGCTATTTGGTTTACCTCGCTATGATATTTTACTGGTGTTTGCAGTACTATTTCAGGCTTTTCTTGTTTGGTCAAAGTTAGAGACTTGGGATGAGCTAAAAGCGATTTGTGTTTTCCATTTAGTGGGGTTTATCATGGAGTTGTTTAAAACTTCAGCGACAATAGCCTCGTGGCAATACCCCGATGAAGCCTATAGTAAACTGTGGGGAGTTCCTCTATTTACAGGATTTATGTATGCGGCTGTTGGTAGCTATATTATTCAGTCGTGGCGTTTTTTTAAAGTGCGTATTGAGCATTACCCACCTTATTGGATGGCAACATTGGTGGCTTTAGCGATATACATTAATTTTTTTAGCCATCATTATATTGATGATTACCGTTGGTATTTAACGGCTTTTATTTTTGGCCTATATGCACGTAGTACCGTTTTTTATACTCCCTTAGATAAAGAGCGGCGAATGCCATTATTACTTGCGTTTATGCTGATCGGCTTTTTTATTTGGTTAGCGGAAAATTTCGGAACCTTTTTTGGGGTTTGGCAATACCCGAACCAAATTGGTGCGTGGTCGGTTGTGCATGCAGGGAAGTGGGGAGCTTGGTCTTTATTAGTCATTGTGACTTTTACGATTGTCGTTCATCTTAAACATATTAAGGCGAATGTCACAATCGCTCGTTAAATGCGGTTGTTTTTAAAAGCAAAACGCCATCCGGAGATGGCGTTTGTCATCAATCAACTAAAACTTATTTAAGTTCCAGTTCATTCATTGCGGCAATGCTGAAACCACCATCAACATGTACGACTTCACCAGTAATACCTGCTGCAAGATTTGAGCTTAGGAATGCCGCTGTATTACCCACGTCTTCGATAGTGACTGTACGACGAATTGGCGTTACAGCTTCGCAGTGTGCCAGCATTTTACGGAAGTCTTTGATACCTGATGCCGCGAGTGTACGGATTGGGCCTGCTGAAACCGCGTTGACACGGATACCTTGAGGACCCATTGCATTTGCCATATAACGAACGTTAGCTTCTAAAGAGGCTTTAGCAAGACCCATTACGTTATAGTTAGGAATAGCGCGCTCAGCACCTAAATAGGTAAGCGTCAGTAAAGAAGCATCTGGGTTTAGCATGTTACGGCATGCTTTTGCCATCGCAACAAAACTGTATGCACTGATATCGTGAGCGATACGGAAACCATCACGTGTTACCGCGTCAACATAATCGCCGTCAAGCTGATCTGCTGGTGCAAAGCCGATTGAGTGGACAAAGCCATCAAATTTAGGCCAGGATTTTCCTAATTCAGCAAACATAGCGTCAATACTTGCATCAACAGCAACATCACACTCAAGAACGATGTTAGAGTTTAAAGATGCAGCAAACTCTTCGACACGAGGTTTTAATTTTTCGTTTTGATAAGTGAACGCCAGTTCAGCGCCTTGTTCATGCATTGCTTTAGCAATACCGTATGCAATTGATAATTTACTGGCAACGCCAGTGATTAGAATGCGTTTGCCGGTTAAAAAACCCATAGCATTATCCTTGTTTATTTTCTATTGAAAACGCGAATATAACAGAAGACACCGTGTCTTGGGTAGTTTTCGCATTTTTTATTGACGAATCGTCGATATCTTACCATGTATTGCATAAAGAAGGGTATTTTGCTGTTCTCCTCGGAGCAGTCAAATATCCTGTCGCCATGCGTCAATGGATAAAGGTTCGCCGAAATGGCTCTCAATCAATCGACGGGTGACATCATGAAGTGGTGACGCTAGCACTTCAGCAGTATTTCCGCGCTCGACGACAACCCCTTTATCCATGACTAACATTTTATCGCTAATATGCTTCATCATTCCTAAATGCTGCGTGACATAAATGTAAGCAATATCCTGCTTTGCCTGCAACTCCAACATCAGATTGATAATTTGTGAACGCATTGACATATCTAAGGAGGCCAATGCTTCATCCGCAATAATAATTTCAGGCTGTAAAATTAGCGCTCTTGCCAATGCGACACGCTGCTTTTGGCCTGACGCAAGCATATGAGGGTAATATTCTGCATGATCGGCCAATAGACCCACTTGGCGAAGCGTTTGAATAATACGGCGCTCTCGCTCAATACCGGTCAGTTCCGTGTTCAGCTTTAGTGGTAACTCAAGGGTTTGACCAATACGTTGGCGAGGGTTTAGCGAGGTGCTGGGATCTTGGAATATCATACGGATACGCTGGCTACGGTAACTGTAGTCACCATAACTGAGGCGGTGACCGCGGATCATAATCTCGCCTGCGGTCGGCTCCGTGACGCCGGATAACATACGAGCAAGGGTTGATTTCCCCGAACCGTTGGCACCAATAATGGCTAATGTCTGGCCTGCCTGTAAGTTAAAGCTCAATGGTTTCACCGCTTCTAATTCATAACGGCGGAATAGCCCCTCGCGAAAACGAAAAGTTTTGGTGAGATTGCGAACCTCAAGTAACGTTTCCATCAGGATGGTTCCTCCGTATTTAGCGGATAATGACAGGCAAACAGATGGTTTTTGATATTACGTAGAGGTGGAGCCACGATACATGTCCGTTGTGCATAAGGGCAGCGGGGGCCAAGGCGACAGCCAATTGGAAGATGTTCCAGCGATGGGATGGCGCCCGGAAGGGTATTTAATCGGCCTTTATGGGGAATCGGGCTTTCAAAATCAGGTATTGAACGAATCAGTGCTTGTGTATAGGGGTGGCGAGGGCGTTGCAAAATATCCTCTGGTGTTGCGCTTTCAACAGTTTGACCACAATAAAGCACGTTAATTCTATCCACGAGTTTTGACATCATTTCCATATCATGGCTGATCAACAAGATAGTCATATTATTGTTTTGATTAAGCTTATCGAGCAGTCGGAAAATTTGTGCTTGGGTAGTGGACTCCATCGCATTGGTTGGCTCATCGGCTATCAATAAACGTGGCTGATTCGCAATTGCAATGGCTATCATGACTTTTTGGCATTCACCATCAGTAAGTTCATAAGGGTAGCTACGCATAATGTCTTTATGATCTTTGATCCCCACGCGGTGTAATAATTCGATGGCTCGGCGCTTACGCCAATTAAAACGTTGCCACCAACGACCTTTATAAGTCCAGCCTGGGATAGCCTGTATCAATTGCTTGCCAATATTTTCGGCGGGGTCGAGACAAGATTGCGGCTCTTGGAAAATCATCGAAATATTATGACCGATCAACCGACGACGCTTACGAGGGCTAAGTTTAAGTAAGTCAATATCTTGGAAGCGAAAGCGGTCGGCGGTAACACGGATATTATCTTTGGTGACGCCACAAATGGCTTTGGCAATGAGGCTTTTACCTGAGCCAGACTCACCAACTAAGCCACGGACTTCCCCCTCAGTAAGGGTCATCGAAATACGGTCAACGGCTTTGACTGGGCCGTTGGCTGTCATAAATTCAATGGTCAAATTGCGGATGTCTAACAATGGCATTATTCAACCCCCGCATTGATTGCTCGGTGTAAGCCATCACCGAGTAAATTGACGAATAAGACACTTATCATAATTGCTGCACCGGGCAAAATGACTGACCAAGGGGCGACATAGATAAGCTCTAAACTATCCCCTAACATGGCTCCCCACTCAGAAGAGGGCAACTGTGCACCCAGATCAAGAAAGCCCAGCGCGGCAATATCCAAAATAGCGATAGAAAGTGCTCTCGTCAGCTCTGTTACTAAGATTGGGGTAATGTTAGGTAATACGGTATACCACAAAATAAAAATATTTGATGCGCCGTCAAGCCTAGCAGCAACAATATACTCTTTATCTAGCTCATCGTGAACAGCAACATAAATTGTTCTCACCATGCGAGGGATCAGGGCTAAGCAGATTGCGAGCATAGCATTTTGTAAACTCGCGCCCATGAATGCAACCACGATAATGGCAAGTAACAAAGACGGGATGGATAACAATGTATCAAGTATATGGTTGAAAACCGCTGATTTTAAGCCCCGTGTCATCCCTGCTAGACAGCCTAATATCAGGCCTATTAGGGTGGCAATAAAAGTGATTAATAATGCCGCGCCGAACGTCGATTTTGTGCCCAAAATGAGGCGGCTTAGGATATCCCTGCCGAGGTCGTCAGTACCTAGGAAAAAGGCAACATTACCATAGTGAGACCAAGAAGGCGGTAATAATTGGTAACCTAAGAATTGCTGATCGATGGTATAGGGCGCGATATAAGGGCCAATAAAAGAGAGCGCCAATAAAAATAGCACGCCATAGAAACCGATCATCGAGAGAATATCAGATGAAAAAATATTCCAGACAACCCGCGTAGGGGAAGGCATCTTCTGTTCACGATAAAAATTATCTGAGGACATACCAATCCTTATGTTTTAACGGATCCATCATTGCCCCTAAAATATCAGACAGTACGTTAACGGTAATCACTAAGGCCCCAATCAACATGACGCCAGCAGAAATAGCAGAGTAGTCTTGTTGGCGGATGGCGGTGACTAACCAACGCCCCAGTCCTGGCCAGTTAAATACCAATTCGGTCACCATGGTCAGTGTTAACATGGTAGAGAATTGTAGGCCTAATTTAGGGATAATTGGCGGGATCGCATTGTGGAAAATATGACGACGGATAATGGTAAGTCGTGATAACCCACGCGTTGCAGCCGCTTTAATGTAATTTTCACTGGCTATCTCTTCAGTACTATTTCGAACTAAACGAATGACCTCGGTAGTCGGAGCCAGAGCCAGTGTTAATACAGGTAAAATCATATGTTCGAGTACGTTTATGATCATTTGTTGGCGATAAGGTGAGTCGGAAAGCCAAGCATCAATTAATGCAAAACCTGTAACAGATTTTAGATTATAGAGAAGATCAATACGCCCAGACACTGGCAGCCAGCCTAATCGTAGTGAGAAAAACAGTGTCAAGACTAACGCTAACACAAAGACGGGTACAGAAAAGCCAAGTAATGCAAAGGTGCTGATTGCAATATCCGCGGGTTTATTTCGCCAAAAGGCGGCAATCATCCCTAAAGGAATACCGACGATCAGGGCAAACATAAAGGCTAAAATACACAATTCCATTGTTGCAGGGAACGTGTCTTTTAATTGCTCTGTAATGGGTTCACCATTAATACTGGAAACGCCAAAATCAAAGTGGAGTAGACCATCGAAATAAAATAGATAAGCATCAATAAGCGATGCGCCGCTTAAAGGCGCATTAGGCGTGAAATAGCTGAGGCTAAAGCTCACCAAAGAGAGAAAAAAAACGGTGACTAACAGCAAAAGTAAACGACGCAGCGAATAGATGATCATGGTTACTGTTCCTGTTTATGACCTGTTTTTTGGCTATTTTCATTCATATCTCTGTACACGCCTGCAAATGAAGTATTACCAAATGCACTGATCACGAGGCCCTTCATATCAAAGCGATAGGCTTGCAAACGTAAAGAGTAAGCGAGAGGTAAAACAGGCAAATTATCGCTCAGTAGCTGTTGGGCTTGATGATAGTAATCAATACGGGCGGCAAGTTGCTCCGTTAACAGTGCTTTATGCAGTATTTCGTCAAAAGCAGGGCTGCACCAATGACTTAGGTTGGTTTGAGAAGCTATCGCGGCACAACTCAGCAAAGGACGGAAGAAACTGTCTGGGTCGTTACTGTCGGTCGCCCAACCCGCTAAAGTCATATCATGGGAGCGATCCATTAATTGGTTCTCTTGAAAACGGCCTTCGACAGAGCGAATATTCATGATAATGCCTACTTGCGCCAAATCAGCTTGGATAAGTTCAGCCATTTTTAATGGGCTAGGGTTATACGATTGTGATGAAACAGGCACCCAAAGGTCAAGTTGCAAGTTTTCAAGTCCTAGCTCTTGTAACATTTTTTTGGCTAACTCGGGGTTATAATCAGTCACTTTGGCTTGATTATCATAGGCCCAAGAAGCTCGAGGCAAAATCGAAGCGGCAGTTTCTGCTGTGCCGTAGTAGATAGATTGCATCAAGCGATCATTATTAATGGCATAAGCGATGGCTTGGCGCACTTTGAGTTGGTCCAAAGGGGGCTTGCTGGTATTGAAAGCCAAATATGCGATATTCATGCCTGAACGCATTGATAGGCGTAGACGTGGGTCATCACGTAACACTGACAATTGGCTGGCGGCAGGGTAAGCCAACACATCGCATTCGCCAGTAAGCAATTTTGAGATTCTCCCCGTACCGCCAGCGCCCATATCAATAACCACCTCTTTCATGCGAGGTTCACCCTTCCAGTAGTTATCATTACGAAACAGACGGACAAATTGGCCTGCTTGATAGTCATCAAGGCGAAATGGTCCGGTGCCGACAGGGCGCCAATCAATCATCTCTTGGCGATTAATTTGAGCGAGGTGATCGGCATATTCAGCCGATAAAATAGGCGCATAGTGGGTCGCTAAGTGCCATAGAAAAGAAGCATCAGGGGCATTCAGACGGAATTCAACCGTATAATCATTTAATTTACGAATACTTTGTACGCTATTGGCAAATTGCAAACTATCAAAATAGGGGTAGTGACCGCCATTAATGTAGTGATAAGGATGATTAACTTCAAACATGCGAGCGAAGCTAAAAACAACATCATCGGCATTCATATTACGTGTTGGAGTAAACCACGGTGTTTGTTGAAATTTGACATCTTTACGCAGTGTTAATCGATAAGTTGCGCCATTATCCAGTACCTCCCAGCGTGACGCCACTTCCGGAATTAACCGATAGGTAAAAGGGTCAACATCTAGCAGGCGATCATAAATTTGCGCTGCCAAGGGGTCGACAATTAGGCCACTACTGACTAACTGGGGATTGAAAGTGGTAACAATGCCATTAACACAATAGATAAAACCGTTTTGACGGATGTTTTTGGGAACATCATTCGCCGCAGTATCCTGATATGACACATCGTTAGCCTGAGCGACCAGTGAAAAAGTAAATAGAAGCCAAAGAATTATTAAGCGCATAGCACTGATATCGTTAACCTTAAATATCCTATTGTAGCGTAAAAAGGGGCTGACAGGATATAAGCAAAAATAGTGTTTATTTTTAGGACAAGCAGGGCCGTCATGAATAGAAAACAGTCTGAAAAAGGAAAATAATATTATTAAAATTCATCTAATTATAATTAAATGAGAAAAAATCTCATTAAACCGCTTTACAAATGGTACTGATAACTATTATCATTCGCTTTGCCTCCTAAGCAAAAAGCTTGTGGTCAGGCATGACATTGCTCACATTGCTTCCAGTGTTTTTTTATAGCCAGCATGGGTGCTGGCTTTTTTTTATCTCAAAATAGATAGATTATACATATCAAAACGGATAAGGGTCGGCTAGTGTATTAACCCAACGGCTTGTAAATCCTTTTCTTCAACATTGCCTTGTAAAGTACACATAATTTTAACCGTGTTATTTTCCTTGTTGGCTTCGATAAAAAACAGTTTTTCAGCGGAATCACCAACAGGGATCAGGCCGCTAACTGGCGTGAGGTTTTTTTGCCAAGGTTCAGAAATCGCATTTCGCATTTTTGAATTGGCGACAAAATAGCCAGCCCCTTCAATCAGGGGGATGTGCTGAGATAAATGTTGAATGACATCTTGTTCTGGCATGGATGTTTCAAACCCCCAGTAATAAAACCTTCCCCCAATCCGGTTATTAGAAATTTCTTTATAACGCTCAAGATCAATAGCAATGGCAATAAAGTGGGTAAGTTCTAAACCATCTTTAGTGGTGTATTGCAAAGGAATATTGATGCCTGATTGACTAAATAATTCAGCGATAGTGATATTTTGGGGGATCATTGCGAATTCTTGGTTATGTTTTATCTCTTCAAAAAAACGACTATCGCATGCAGAAAGTGCTTTTATAATACCGATTGCATGTGCAGAGTAAGTGCAACTTATCAATAAAGAGAATAAAATCATTTTTTTTATGATAGCCATTTTATACCCTCAAAAATATAGCCATAAACAGTGACAAAACGGTCAATGACAAGTAACGTATAAAATAAAAATTAAGTGATTAGCTTTCGTAATGTTAATTAAATTAAACTCAGTTAACTTGATAGCTCTACTTGCAGTTTATTTCACACTTATTAGATGTACGTATATTTACTAATCGAGATATTAGCCATTTATCCTTTAATGTAATAGTAGAGTGATATATGAAGATTAACAATATTTAAAAAATCACATCGGCTATTTTAGTTCGGTCATTATTTATCTACTCAATTATGTTGTACACAACAAATAAAAATATACGTTCTTACTCCCCCTACGAATAATACTATTAATAGGGAGAAAAGATAGTTTATGGATTAATCACTCATTAATTGCAAATGTAGCTACTATTGCCGAGAAATAGCATTTAAGTACTGTTAAAGACAATCATGCCATGTTCAGTCAGCTTCGTTTTGACGTTGACTGAAATGGATATTTAACACCATAAGAGATAAATAACAGAGCTTTCAATTTATTTTAGTATCATATCGATTTAATTATTAGTTGATAAATTATCAAGATTAATTTGATGTTTTTTAATTAACCCACGTAGCTGATCATAACTTAGAGATAACCGCTGAGCGGCTTTACGCTGATTAAATTGGCTCTGTTGTAAAGCTTGCTCAAGTAATTGTTTTTCACTTTGCTGCTGCCAAAGGCGTAAATCACATGGCAAAGAGGGTAATGATATTTTTTGCTCTGGTATCTTTTCAGGGTTTGAGAGGGCGGCGAGTTTCTCACCAAAAGGGTCAAAAATAATTGTTTCAACAGGCGCATCATTATCTTTATGCCGATAAACGGAACGCTCAACCACATTTTTTAATTCACGAATATTACCCGGCCACGGATATTGCTCTAACGCTTGCTGTGCTTTTGGACTAAAGCCGCTGAAATATGGGCGTTTGAGTTCACCACACATTGCGATGGCAAAATGTTCGGCTAAGAGCATGATATCGGACACTCGCTCACGTAAAGGTGGAATACGGATCACTTCAAAGGCTAACCTATCGAGTAGATCTGCCCGAAAGCGGCCCTCTTTTGCCAATTCAGGTAAATTTGCATTTGTCGCACACACTAAACGCACGTTGACTTTCAGAGATTGACTGCCACCAACACGTTCAAGTTCGCCATATTCAATAACACGAAGAAGCTTTTCTTGTACGGACATAGGCGCAGTAGCAAGTTCATCGAGGAACAGCGTGCCTTTATCTGCCCGTTCGAAACGACCTTGATGGCGTTTTTGAGCGCCCGTAAATGAGCCTGCTTCGTGGCCAAATAATTCAGAATCTAGCAAATTCTCATTGAGTCCACTGCAATTTAGGGAGATAAAGGGTTCTTGCCAACGAGGAGAAAGGTAGTGTAGGCGATCGGCAATTAGCTCTTTACCTGTACCGCGCTCACCAATGACTAATATGGGTTTATTTAGTTGAGCCAGTTCAGACGTCCGTTCAAGTACATCTAAAAAGTTAGATGAGTTACCAATAATTGTATCATTAGTGTTTTTCATGGTTATTTTTACCAATAGTTGGTTTTGTTGGCCTATTTAAAATATAGTCTAGATTGACGCTAATGAATACAAAAATAATTTATTGGTTATAATTCAAATTGTTATGTATTTTTATGAAAGTTGGCACGCTGATTGCACTAAATTAATCGTAATAGAAGGAATGTCCTTGTCACAACGTTATGTGGCGGATGAAAACAGTTAAACGGAGCATCACGTATTGGTTGGAAGCCAAAATCGGGTTGAGGCTCTACTGAATGATAAAATCCATCAAGAGGAAATAAATAATGGGTATTTTTTCACGTTTTGCCGATATCATTAATGCAAATATCGCATCTTTGCTGGACAAAGCAGAGGATCCGCAAAAAATGATCCGCCTGATGATTCAGGAAATGGAAGACATGCTAGTTGAAATCCGTTCGACATCGGCTCGTACTTTAGCGGAGAAAAAAGGTTTAGAGCGTCGTATCGAAATGGGCGAAAAGCAAGTCGCTGATTGGCAAGAAAAAGCGGAATTGGCTCTTGTGAAAGATAAAGAAGATCTTGCGCGTGCCGCATTGATTGAAAAGCAAAAAGTCAACTCAATGGTTGATACCTTAAAACATGAGCTTATTATTGTTGAAGAGACGCTAACGCGCTTGAAAGGTGAAATCACTGAGCTTGAAAATAAATTGCAAGAAACGCGCGCTAAACAGCAATCCATGATGGTGCGTTTAGAAGCGGCACAATCTAGCCGTAATGTTCGTCGTCAACTCGATAGTGGTAAGTTAGACGAAGCAATGGCACGTTTTGAGCAGTTCGAACGCCGTATTGACCATATGGAAGGTGAAGCTCAGAGCTACGGTATTGGTAAACAAAAATCATTGGAACAACAATTTGCTGAATTGAAAGCAGATGATGAAATTAGTGAACAATTAGCGGCATTAAAGGCTAAAATCAACACTAATAAAGAACAGTAATTTTGTAATCCCTAAACCTTAGCGTAGCGAATGGCTGCGCTAGGGAAGGCGGATACCACCATTTGATATAAGGAAATGTGATGGGCTATGTTTTTCTGTCTCTCGTACTGATTGTTTTTCTCATTTTTATTCTGCCGTTTTGGTTGTGGTTACACTACAACAAACAGAATAACAGGCAGGGGAGCCAGCTAACAGAAAATGAAATCCAACGTTTAACTCAGCTTGCAGAGCAGACACAACGTATGCAACAGCGCATTAAAACGTTGGAAGATATTCTGGATGCGGAACATCCTAATTGGAGGCAAAAATAATGACCGATTTTCGCAATCGCCAATTATATCGATTAACTGACCGTCGTGTTTTTGGCGGAGTGTGTGCCGGTATCGCACAATTTTTTGATTTACCGGTTGCCTTAGTCAGGGTGATTGCCATATTGGCACTCTTTATGAGCTTCGGGTTAACACTGGTCTTATATATCGTCATGTGTTTTGTGTTACCTAAAGCTCCAAGTGGTTATCAAGGTCAAGATGTTAGTGTTGAAGTTTCAAAACTATTTAATGAAATTGATGCACAGTTAAAATCAGGTGAACTACGCTTACGCCAAATAGAGCGCTATGTCACCTCAGATACCTATACCGTTAATAGTAAGTTTCGTCATTTATAATTAATGTGCGCCCTCACATTTCGGGGAATAAGACTTTTGTTTTATTCCCTAAAATGTCTATCCAACGCTTAAATTCATGCGGTGGCACTATGCAAACGAATATTAAACGTAAACTCAAACAACAAGCCAAAAAACAAGCACTCAGTAAAGGGTTGAAGATAGTTGCAACACTTGCCATAACTTATGGGCCAGGAGGTATTCTTGGCAAAATACTCAAAATAGTAGGCAGTAAGTGGGTCATCGGTTATTTAACAAAACGGATAGTAAAATAATCGTATAAAATACAGTGGTTATTGATTGAACCGTATAAAAACAAATTGCACTCAACAAATTAGTGATGCTGAATTTATGCTAAATTAGGCATCAATAATATTTGAGCGAGTGGGAGAAATATGAAACGGCTGCAAAATGAATTGACGGATTTGGTGAATCGTAGTGTCGATCGCCATGTTAGGCTCGCCGTAACTGGGCTGAGTCGTAGTGGAAAGACAGCATTTATTACTTCTCTTGTAAATCAGCTATTAAATGTAAATAGTGGTGCGCGTTTACCGCTATTTTCAGCCGCACGAGATAACCGTTTACTGGGTGTAAAACGGATACCGCAACGTGATTTTTCGATCCGGCGCTTTACGTATGATGAAGGGATCGCACAATTATATGGTCATCCCCCTCAATGGCCAACGCCGACACGCGGTGTCAGTGAAATACGCTTGAAATTACATTATCGCTCAGAAGACTCATTTTTTCGTCATTTTGTTGATAACTCTTCTTTATATCTGGAAATTATCGATTATCCAGGGGAATGGTTACTCGACCTTCCTATGCTTGATCAAAGCTACTTAGAATGGTCTTCTCAAATGAAGACCTTACAAAAAGGGGAGCGAGGTAAGCTTGCGCAAGCATGGTTAACATTATGTGAGTCATGTGACCCACTCGCACCCGCCGATGAAAATTTACTCGCGGCAATTTCCACGGCCTACACCACGTATTTAGAAGAGTGTAAAGCGCAAGGCCAACATTTTATTCAACCCGGACGTTTTGTACTTCCAGGGGAGCTTGCTGGAGCGCCAGCATTACAGTTTTTTCCATGGCCGAATATCGAAAAATATGGTGAGAAAAAACTGGCGCAAGCCGATAAGCATACCAACATTGGTATGCTACAGCGTCGCTATCAATATTACTGTGAGAATGTTGTAAAAGGCTTTTATAAAGACCATTTTCAACGGTTTGATCGGCAAATTGTTCTGGTGGACTGTTTACAACCTTTAAACAGTGGTCCGGACGCATTTAACGATATGCGCATGGCTCTGACACAGCTAATGCGTAGCTTCCATTATGGTAAACGAACGCTACTAAGACGTATGTTTTCCCCCTGCATAGATAAGCTGCTATTTGCTGCAAGTAAGTCTGACCATGTCACGCCAGATCAACATGCTAACCTAGTGTCGTTATTACAGCAGTTGGTCCAAGAGGCTTGGCAAAACGCAGCATTCGAAGGAATTAGCATGGATTGTATTGGTCTTGCGTCTATCCAAGCCACAGAGAGTGGTATTGTTGATTATCAAGGTGAAAAGCTGCCAGCATTAAAAGGGGAACGTTTGAGCGATGGTCAATCGATGACATTCTATCCAGGGGAGGTTCCAAAAAGGCTTCCGAGTGAAGTCTTTTGGCAAAAGCAGCGGTTTGAGTTTGAAAACTTCCGTCCTCGGCAAACACCGTTAGATCAGCCGTTACCTCATATTCGGATGGACAGTGCACTAGAGTTCTTGTTGGGAGATAAATTGAAATGAATGAACCAATCAAACAACGAGTTGATTTTTCCGAAGAAGATATAGCAGCAGAGGCTGAAAAACTCAGAAAAGCACGCCACTTTGATCCGCAAGAGCAACATAAATTTACGCCCGTAGAAATTGAGGCCGAGCAAGATGAGCAAGAAGGTGAGGTTGAAAGTTTAATTAACGAAGCGCTTAAGCCTAAAAGGAGTTTCTGGCGTAGGCTAGTCGGAACGGCAGTTGGGATTTTTGCTGTGAGTGTGATGGCTCAGTTAGGTATCTGGATCCACACGTCATGGGTCACGCAAGATTGGACTGCATTGGGTACAGCAGCCGCAGGAGGACTAATTGTCGTTGCAGGTGTCGGATCAATTGCCACAGAATGGCGGCGTCTATATCGCTTAAAAGAGCGGGCTCAAGAGCGTGATATTGCAAGGGAATTGCTACACAGCCATGGCATGGGGCAAGGGAAAGTTTTTTGTGAAAAACTGGCAAAACAGTCGGCACTTTCGGAGCAGCATCCCGCAGTGCAACGTTGGCAGGCTACGATACAGGAAACACACAATGACCGTGAAGTGGTTGAGTTGTATAGCAAATTAGTTCAGCCGATTCTTGATGAACAAGCACGTAAAGAGATCAGCCGCTCGTCGGCCGAGTCTGCTCTGATGATTGCGGTCAGCCCACTTGCCATTGTTGATATGGCATTTATTGCATGGAGAAATATTCGCTTAATTAATAGAATTGCTGCAATTTACGGCATTGAATTAGGGTATTACAGCCGCATTCGACTCTTTCGAATGGTATTAATTAACATTGCTTTTGCCGGAGCGTCAGAGCTGATCCGTGAAGTGGGTATGGACTGGTTATCGCAAGATATTACGGCTCGTTTATCTACTCGTGCCGCACAAGGCATTGGTGCAGGGCTATTAACCGCCAGATTAGGGATTAAAGCGATGGAGTTGTGTCGCCCATTACCGTGGATTGATGATAAACCGCGTTTAGCTGATTTCCGAGGGCAACTGCTGAGCCAAATAAAAAATGCGGTTCCGAGCAAAAAAGACGCTAAATAAAAGTCTCATCGCTGGCAGGTGTGATTGACAGTAAAGTACACTTGCCAGCCTAAAAACAGAAAGTGGTTATCTCTACAACCATCCCTGATTATTACTTATTGTCGTAATAGCAATTTTGCCATTTTCCCACGTTGTAAATTATTAGTGTCAACAATATGTGACACATGTGCTGTATTCTTACCGTAAATCAAGCTAAAATATTAGATCTATATTGTTTCTGCTAAAGGTTTTTATCCATGCGCCTCGAAGTGACTTGCCAAGACCGTATCGGTCTAACTCGTGAATTGCTTGATTTATTGGTCCTACAGAATATTGATCTTAAAGGCATTGAAATATCGGCGCAGAGACGGATATACCTCAATTTTACGCCTGTTGATTTTCAGGTGTTTAGCACGTTAATGGCAGAAATTCGTCGTATTAATGGCGTAATTGATGTACGTCGTATCTTTTTCATGCCGTCTGAGCGGGAGCATAAGGCGGTGTGGGCGCTATTAAACTCATTCCCTGAACCAGTTTTATCCATCGATAATAAACTAAACATTGAATTGGTTAACCCAATGTCATTACAAATTTTTGGCGTGGATGAAACCAAGATAAAACAAAAGACTTTCTCGCAACTGGTTAGTAACCATGGTTTACAACGTTGGTTTGAGCGAGAAGAGCCTGAGCCTTATACGGAAAGAGTAACCGTAAAAGGAAATGACTATTTAATGCAAGTCACGCCAATCATCTTAGCGGATGAAAATGGCAAGTCACACTGTACTGGTGCTGTTTTATTACTAAAATCAATAGCGATATTAGAAAAACAGCGCAAGCAAATTGTGGGTGCAGATGTGGATGGTTTTGACCTTATCGTTGCCAGTAGCCCCGCCATGTCACATGTTGTCGAACGTGCTAAACGTATCGCAATGTTAGATGAGCCTTTATTGTTAGTTGGGGAAACGGGAACAGGTAAAGATATGCTAGCCAAAGCGTGTCATTTGCATAGTGCACGCGGTAGTGCGCCATTTTTAGGGCTGAATTGTGCTTCAATGCCTGATGATGTGGTCGAAAGTGAATTGTTTGGTTATGCAGCAGGGGCATATCCGAATGCCTTAGATGGGAAAAAAGGGTTCTTTGAACAGGCAAACGGTGGCACGGTATTATTGGATGAAATTGCGGAAATGTCACCGCAAATGCAGATAAAACTATTGCGTTTTCTGAATGATGGAACATTTAGGCGCGTCGGTGAAGAGCGAGAAGTGAAAGTGGATGTGCGGGTCATTTGTGCCACACAAAAGAACCTGCCAGAGCTCGTTGCACAGAAAAAATTTAGGGAAGATTTATATTATCGCTTAAATGTTTTGAGCTTAACTATTCCTCCTTTACGTGAAAGACAAGAAGATATCTTGCCGCTAACCGAAGTTTTTGTCGCGAATTTTTCTAAAGAGTTAAATATCCCTAAACCTCGATTAGCACCTTCCTTAGTTGATTATCTAAGCCGCTATTATTGGCCTGGTAATGTAAGGCAGTTACGAAATGCCATTTATCAAGGCTTAACTCAATTAGAAGGGGATGTCCTCAATTCACATGATATTGATTTGCCAGAAATAGATAATTTACCAACGGTGGCTGTTGACCCTTTAAATGGTTCGTTAGATGAAATAACAAAACGTTATGAGGCATCGGTACTCGCACGTTTATATCGTGATTATCCAAGTACACGGAAGTTGGCAAAACGCCTTGACGTTTCCCATACCGCGATTGCGAATAAGTTACGCGAATATGGATTGAGCCAGAAAAAAGAGCAAGAATAACTTTTTTTGATGAAAATGTGATCGTTGGCGATGATTTCATCACTGCGGGTATTTTTTAGCACAAAAAGCAAACTATACTGAGAATAACTGGATATTCATTTGAAAAACGTTAAAGCTGTATTTTGATTGATGATAACCGATATCGCAAGGCCGCCCGTGTGCCTGCAAGGAGTTGCTATGGATCAATTCGCTCTTAACTTTATTGTGAATACAAAACTACGTGAGTATCTCAATCAACGTCATTATAAAAATGATATGTTTGAGTCAGCGGCCTCGGCTGCTGAGTTATATTTGATGAATAGAGCGGCAGCCCGCTATTTAGAAAAACGCCATCGTTTCACATGGGAAGCCCTTGTTAAAAATGGCAATAAACCCCGTGATCTTATTATTGATATCCTCACATCCTCATGCCCCGCAAATAAAGAGCAGGCAATGAAAATCCTCAGTTGTTGTTCTCACTCGTTAGTCAATATGATGAGCGAAAATAAACTGTTTGCGAGTTTAGTGAATGCTAAACAGGGCAAGCCACTGAATTGGCTCTATGTGGAATAGTTGATGGGAATAAGCAGCCAGTTTTTAGGCTGGCTGCTATTGAGGATTACTTCAATGCAGCAAGTGCTTTGTCGTAATCAGGTTCTTCAGTGATCTCTGGAACTAACTGGCTATAAATCACTTTATCATTCTCGTCTAATACGACAACAGAACGTGCTGTTAACCCTTTTAGTGGGCCACTCGTCATCGCAACGCCATAGTTTTTGGCAAACTCAGGGTGACGGAAAGTAGAAAGAGTGACAACGTTGTCTAAACCTTCTGCGCCACAAAAACGTGCTTGTGCAAAAGGCAAGTCAGCAGAAATACACAGGACAACAGTATTGTTGAGGTCATTGGCGAGTTGGTTAAATTTGCGTACAGATGCAGCGCAAACACCAGTATCAACACTTGGGAAAATGTTCAGAACTTTACGTTTACCTTTGTAACTTTCCAATGTTGCTTCAGAAAGGTCTTTAGTCACTAAGGTAAATGCTTTTGCTTGATGGCCAGGTTGTAAAAATACACCATCAACGGTGACTTCATTACCTTTTAACTTGACGGACTGTGACATATTATTTTCTCCCATATATGAGCAAGTTTGTGAAACTACGAATATTATTATTGATGAGCTTGCTAGCGACCAAGCTAGCACTAGATGAATTCAATAGCAACATAACACAACCAATTTGCTTTGATTGCTAATTAAGTGCTTATCTCATTATTTTAAATCAAGTGATTTTCCATGGGGAAAGCACAATACCTAGAAAGGGTTAAAGTGGTGAGAAAAGAGTCTGTCATCGGAAACAGATTAGAGTAGAGTATATAGATTTTTAAACAATGAAAGAATATGATGCCTAAAGGGTTCTTGGTCGTTTTGTGAAGCCATCAACCTCTAGCTAAGATATTTTATTAGTCATAATATGTAGAATATCTTTTATATTTGCTTAGCTGATTTTTCGGTCTCGTAGCACGAAATTGTCAGTTAACCTTATTTGCTAATACGACAGAATCCCAAAATGCATAAACGCTCACTTTCATCTTTAGCTATTATTTTTACAGCGATGTTTACCGCTGCTCCTGCTGTTTCGGCTGTTATTCCTGCTGGTACAGTACTGGCAGAAAAGCAAGAGGTGACCCGTCATCTAAAAGATGAACCGGCATCCTTAGATCCGATAAAGTCTGTTGGGCTGACTGAAGCTCAGGTTATGCGTGATTTATTCGAAGGGTTGGTTAATCAAGATAGTCATGGGAAACCTATCCCCGGCGTTGCGCAAAGTTGGAGCACGACGGATAATAAAACGTGGATGTTTAAGCTACGTCCTGATGCGCGTTGGTCAAATGGTGACCCTGTGACAGCCGACGATTTTGTATATAGCTGGCGTCGGTTAGTTATGCCTGAAAATACCTCACCGTTTGCGTGGTTTGGTGCCCTTGCTGGTATTAATAATGCACAACAAATTATTGATGGGAAATTACCTGCCGACCAACTGGGGGTAGAAGCCATTGACAAACGAACCCTTAAAATTACGCTTGATAAGCCAATTCCTTATTTCCCATCCTTAACGGCTAACTTTAGCTTATTCCCTGTTCATGCTAAGACGGTCGAAAAATATGGGGCGGATTGGATTAAAGTTGGTAATTTAGTGGGTAATGGTGCATTTATATTATCGGATAGAATGGTTAATGAAAAAATTGTGTTAACACCAAATCCATTCTACTGGGATCATGCAAATACTGTGATCACAAAAGTGACTTTTGTTCCTATCAACCAAGAGTCAAATGCAACAAATCGCTATTTAGCGGGGGATTTGGATATTACAGAATCTTTCCCTAAACAACGTTATCAAAAATTACTGGCAGATATTCCTAATGAGGTTTTCACACCTGACCAATTAGGCACTTATTACTATGCATTTAATACACAAAGAGCGCCAACTAACGATGCTCGTGTGCGTAAAGCCTTATCAATGACGATTGATCGTAATTTGATTGCTAAAAAAGTATTAGGTACAGGGGAAAAGCCAGCAAATCGTTTTACGCCAGACGTGACAGCCGGATTCAAACCGCAAAAAGGGATGTATGATAATGCTTCCCAAAAAGAGTTAGATGAAAAGGCAAAAGCGCTATTGCATTCAGCAGGCTATGGGCCTAATAACCCGTTAAGATTGGTTCTTCTGTATAATAGTTCGGAAAATCACCAAAAAATTGCCATTGCTGTGGCTTCAATGTGGAAGAAAAAATTGGGGGCTGAAGTTAAGCTAGTCAACCAAGAATGGAAAACCTATATTGATAGCCGCAATACGGGGAACTTTGACGTCATTAGGGCATCTTGGATAGGTGATTTTAATGAACCCTCTACCTTCTTATCGTTATTAACCGCTCAACACAGTGGCAATATCCCCAAATTTAATAGCAAAAGATATGATGAGGTGATGGCTTCGGCGAGTATTGAGACAAACGAAGAGTTGCGTAACCGTTATTATAATCAAGCGGAAGAAATAATCGCTCAAGAAGCACCGATTGCCCCAATATATCAGTATACGAATGGGCGTTTGATTAAGCCATGGTTAAAAGGGTATCCAATAGAAAACCCTGAAGATGTGGCATACAGCCATAGTTTTTATATTATTGAACACTAACGCCATACGCAGCCTATATATTTTTATATGGGCTGTTTTTTTGGGTGTAAAAAAGAAAAAGCTCCTTCCGCTGGAGAGACAGAAGGAGGACCAAAAAAGGAATAAACACTACAAAGTGAATACTAATGTAGTCCGATGTTAATTTATTGTTCTTTTGTGGCAAAGTAATGTTGGTATTTAGCAAAAATGGCGGTTGCAAAACAAATCGTTCTTTTCTACTGACTATACTTTCATTTTAACGCATTATTCTTACGTATTATCTGATAGCTGTCTGTTAATTAAACAAAATTTTATATGTTACGTCGAATAAGCGAAGAGAATATACTCGCTTTGATGTGTCATATTAATATAGGCGTTAGGCTGGATAGTGGGGACTTGCGAATTTTGTTATGACTACCATGATGAATAGATAATAAGCAGGTATGGTGAAAATATGGAGAATAATAAATATTCTAAATGTGATTTAACAGTACCATACTGATATTTCAAGCTTTGGTAGGGCTTATTTGAGATAAGCTAATAAGCAAAAATAGGCGTTATTCAACCTATATTTTATGTTACCTATATATTCAATCTAATCTAAGATATTTCTTATATTATCGATACGATAAAACCGTGAATTGGGTCAACGCTATTTTTCACCTTGATATTTCCGGCACATTCCCTCTATGCTATAACGATAACTGGCTTAAAAGGAAGGAGATAACGGCATGGCGTTGATTTATGGCTCATTATTTCAGAGTTCAAACCCTGTACATGCATTCCAATTAAATGGAGAGGGTGGATTTATTCCCCTTGATGTTAACGCGAGTGCCACTCAACAATCTCCTTTTTGGCTACATTATGATTATAAAAATCGTGAAAGTGAGCAATGGATCCAAAACTCAGAGCTGTTTAGCGAACAAGTTAAAGCCGCGCTTTGTGGCCATGCAGGTCGTTGGCGAATTTTGAGAGTTGGCGATGGCATTTTATTAACATTGCAAACGTTGAACACTAATGCAGGCCAGCGCCCTGAACAGCTAGTCGCTTTCCGTGTTTTTATTAACAGTCGATTGATTATTTCAAGTCGCCATAGAAAAGTAAATTCGCTCGATTCAGTTATTATTGACTTACAAGAAGGGGTTGGTGCGCAAAGTACCGGAGATTGGCTGGTGGAAGTTGCGGATGCGATTACTGATGAAATCAGCGACTTTACCGATACTTTACATGAACGTTTAATTGGGATGGAAGATACCATTTTGAATGGTGAAATCCCTGAGCGCGGTGAACTCGCGTTATTACGCAAACAAATTATTGTGATACGTCGCTATATGGCACCACAGCGGGATATGTTGGCGCGTTTGGCGACAGAAAAGCTATTATGGATTGATGATACCGATAGGCGGCGGTTGCAGGAAATTTCCGATCGTTTAGGGCGTTGTATTGAGGATTTGGATGGTTTTGTTTCGCGTACAGCAATTATGTCTGATGAAATCACCAATATGATGACCGAAATGATGAACCGTCGTATTTATACGATGTCACTACTTGCGATGATTTTTTTACCAACAACTTTTTTAACAGGGTTATTTGGGGTCAATTTAGCAGGTATTCCTGGCAGTGAATTTAGGTTTGCATTCAGCGTATTTTGTCTCTTATTGGCGGTATTAATTGGTACTGTTTTTTGGTGGTTGAGAAAAAGCCGTTGGCTTTAAAAAGAAAGTTATCTGTGTTAACCCACCCTTGTTTGAGATAAATCAATAAAAGGTACGTTGATTTGGGGCACTATTAATTCCGCAGGTGAATGCAACGTTGAGCGATGAACGTTGTGCTCCATAATTGTAGTTTTTCTCATATTGAGTTCTTGTACAGAATAATTGACCACTGTAATGCCGATGTATATTGCATCGGCTTTTTTTTTATTCTAAATTTACCTTCAATCCATTCACATTGTAGAGAATGCAAAACGGATATTTGTTGGGGTAGCGACATTCAGGTGCGCAACATGATACAAATAAGTATCTTGCCACCTTCATACAAAGTGATGGTGGCAATGGCGTTATTTCACCTCAATAACATTCAGGCGTTCCGCAGTAAATTCAGGTCTATCGTCATCATCAACTTGGTGTTGTGTGGGGATTTCTTCTCGATCAAATGCTAAATCGCCACCATTGATGACGGTATCGCCATGAGCGACATTTTTAAAATCAAACAACTCAGTATCACATAAGTGAGAGGGAACGACATTTTGAGTGGCTCTGAACATCGTTTCAATACGACCTGGGTAGCGTTTATCCCAATCACGTAGCAGATCTTTAATTACTTGACGCTGTAAATTAGGTTGTGAGCCACAAAGATTACACGGAATAATTGGAAATTCTTTTGCTTGGGCGTAACGCTCAATATCTTTTTCTCGGCAATAAGCTAAAGGGCGGATCACAATATGTTTACCGTCATCGCTCATTAATTTAGGTGGCATACCTTTTAGTTTTCCACCGTAAAACATATTTAGAAAAAGAGTTTGTAAGATATCGTCGCGATGGTGGCCTAGTGCGATTTTAGTTGCGCCTAATTCTGTTGCGGTACGATATAAAATGCCTCTACGTAAACGGGAGCATAGTGAGCATGTTGTTTTCCCTTCTGGGATTTTCTCTTTTACAATCCCATAGGTATTCTCTTCAACAATCTTGTACTCGATTCCGAGGTTTTCAAGGTATTCGGGGAGAATATGCTCGGGGAAACCGGGTTGTTTTTGATCTAAGTTAACAGCAACCAACGAGAAAGAGATCGGTGCACTTTTTTGCAGGCTTTGCAAAATAGAAAGTAGGGTATAACTGTCTTTACCACCAGATAGGCAGACCATAATCCGATCGCCATCTTCAATCATGTTGAAGTCGGCAATGGCTTGCCCTACATCACGGCGCAATTTTTTTTGTAGCTTGTTAAAGTTATATTGTTCTTTCTGTGCGTTCATTTTCTACTGTTCTGTATCGTTGCTGATTATTGTTTAATTCAATGATTTTTAAGTTTTTTGTTTTTAATTGTCCTCATGGCCTATCATCTTGCTGTATCTTTTGTATAAGAAATAAGGCGCTTTATGGATGCGGGCAATAAACTCACTAACAAAAAACTTAAGGCAATCCTCGGTAAGGAAATTGCTAAGCCAGCCATAATAGCAGATGGACGAGGTCTTTCGATACAGGTAAGTCAAAATTGATCCATTTTAATAAATGAGGAGCTTTAGTAATGGAAGATAACTCAATTATTGTGGTGTTCATAACACAATGAAAAATAGGAAGTTATAGTCAAAAGCTCAAACTCAAATCTGTTAAATCCTAGAATCTTTAGGTATCGTAGCAACGCGCATTACAACCTCTAAAAAGCGTGGGTTCCATAGTGATAGAGGTACTTATATATCAATAAATTATATCGGTTGGCATGCGATAATGGCGGCATTAGTGCCGGAGATTAGTTAGCCAAGGTATGTATGAATCTAGCCATAAAACAAATTGCATTAACACAACAGATAAAGCGATAACCCGCCATATCGATGGTTTTATCCATGTCATGCAAGATAGAAATAGAATCACAATAATGGATAAAAAAATCCTGACAAATAAAACGACTAACATAAGTGAATAGGCATGATTTACATCTAGCACTCGATATTTAAACACAAGTATCGAGGCAAGCGTCATACTAGGAAGGATCAACATCCAAATCAGGAAAAATACAATGGCTAATGAATACCGACTTGTGCAGTATTTATGTAATTTACTCACCCAATACCCCAGATAAAAAATCAACTTAAGTTATATATTAAATAAATAAAGATTAAATGTCATCAAAAGTGTATTCAATGGTGATTAGTGAATAAAAAGTAGATTTTTCATTGGCTGGTGCTGTTATGGCGTTTATCAGTCAAGCATAGGGTTTTTGACATCGTGTGTCGGTAAGAAATCAAAAATATTGGCTGCCACCATAAAGTGGTTTAGCTTTGATGTTGCGATTGGATTAGAATAAATTTTAGGGCAGTGAAAATTATTAACGCATTAAAAAACAGCTAGAAATTCACAGTATATCTCGTTGATATTTTGATAATGCATTGCTTTATCAATTAGATATTAAAAAATACGGTGGCATAGTTGCTAATAAAAGTAGCAATAACACATTAATATTGAGCGATTATTACTGTTTTTTTTGTAAAGCGCATGCTTGTTAACTTATTTAACTCATATTGTTAAATTTTATTATTCATTTAAAACTATTAATTATTAAATTTACTAGCTAGTCTTTATCATAAAATGATCATTAGAATAATACTAAGAATAACAAAAAATTAAATAACATTGGAAACAGTAGGGCGTTTAGCCCTGCTGTATATTCAGGGGGGAAGGAAGGACAGTCAATATCTATATCCAAGTTGGTTTTCCTGGTTTTTCAAAAACTTCAAGCAAATGTTTAATATCCACATCCAGTATACTAGAAACAATCATTAGGTGTTCCACATAAATAGAGACGCTTCCTTCTTCATATTGAATATAGTTTCGTTCTGATATTTTTAATGCAGCAGCCATGGCTTCTGTAGAGATACCTCGGGATGTACGTAGTTTTCTAATATAGTTGCCTAAAGCGATTCCTCTAAAGTTTGGTTGCTTCATGAGTCAATTATCCATAGCGTAAAATGTAAGGCTATTATCAGAAATAATATGATTAATTCAATAGTATTATTCTGCTAAAAAAGTGTATTTCATAAAGTCAAAATAATCATATGGAAATTTTATATTTATCTAATAGTGAATTTGGCGATAAATGAATCTAAAAAATGTCAGATTTGTACAGTTATAGATATTAAAACTAATATCACTGGATAAATAATTTTTCTTAACATAAGAAAAGTTAAGTAAATCCACTTAGTTCATGGTAAGAAATGACGAAAAATGAGGTAAATACAATTAAAAGTAAAAACGATAAATCTATCCCACTTTATCTGTTTCAAAAATAGAAGGTCTATTATCAATAAAGTATTTAACCTCATAAGATCACCTTACTCTATTTTGAGCTAATAATAGTAAGGTGCTATTTTCAAGGAAATAAATATTTATTATTCGCTTAAAGCAAAATCAACAGCTTTTTGAGCATGTAAAGCCGTTGTATCAAAAATAGGTACCAATGTATCATTTTGATCTACCAATAGCGTGATCTCTGTGCAACCCAAAATGATCCCTTCCGCGCCATTTTCAACCAGTGATGCCATAATTCGTTGATATTGCTTTTTAGATCCGTTAGTGATTTTTCCTAGGCACAGCTCTTGATAAATGATGTCATGAACAATTTTTCTATCTTGGTCGTTAGGTGTGAGCACAGATAAATTGTATTTTTCATGAAGACGATCTTTATAAAAAGGTTGCTCCATCGTAAAAGCCGTACCTAATAAACCGATTTTTCTAATGCCTGAATTGATAATGCGTTCGCCAGTCGCATCAGCAATATGCAGTAAAGGAATATTAATGTTATTCTCAATTTGCTCGGCAACTTTGTGCATTGTATTAGTACAAAGCGCGAATTCAGATAATAAGTGCAACGCTCGGTCATGTTAGATGGAAGGACGGTTAGCTACTGATAAGCTATCCTGCTCTTCCGACCAAAGATGAGCGAGTAAGTATGAAGTATCAGCAACTAACCGAAGGACAACGATACCAGATATCGATACTGCGTGAGGATAATTTATCCTGCCATGAGATAGGTATCCGTATCGGTGTAAGCAAGTCCACGGTCTCCCGTGAACTGAGGCGTAACACTTCAGATACTGGTTATAACCCACAACAGGCACACCAGAAGTGCTGTGATAGGCGGCTGTCATCTGCCAAAAGGACAATTCCTCAGCAGACCATAGATTTCGTGATATTTGCTCTGGAGTGGAAGTGGAGTCCTGAGCAAATAAGTGCAATTGGCAGCATTATTGGTCTTAGCGTCAGCCATGAATGGATTTACCAGTATATCTATGCGGATAAGCGTAGCGGTGGCGAGTTGTACAGGCATCTTAGGCAGGGCAAACGGCGATATCGTAAGGGCTACGGGCAGAAACGAGGGCGCATCCCTGATGCGGTATCCATTGAGCTACGGCCGTCAGTCGTCGATGACCGTAGCCGTCTGGGGGACTGGGAGGCCGATTTGGTGCAGGGTAAACAGGGCACTGGTGCTATCGTGACACTGGCAGAACGCAAAAGCCGTATTTACCTGACAAAAAAGGTGTTTTCAAAGGATGCGGTGGAAGTCAGTAAGGCCATTATCTCACTGCTGAGTGAGTATCAGGATGTATGTCACACAATAACGTTCGATAACGGTCTAGAGTTTAGTGAGCACAAGGCGATAGCAGAAGCACTGAACGCAGATACGTACTTTGCCCATCCGTATGCCTCGCATGAGCGTGGGCTGAACGAGAATACGAATGGGTTGTTAAGACAGTTTATCCCGAAAGGAACAGACCTGCGGACAGTGACAGAAGAAGACTTACAACGCTATCAGGGAGCGTTGAACAGCAGGCCACGCAAGTGTCTGGGGTTCAGACAACCTTCGGTGGTGTTTGCGGAGCTAAGAAAGGCGGCTTAGCGTTGCACTTCGGACTTGAATCCGCCGTTTTTGGCGTACATATGAAGGTGAGCCTTTAATTAATGATGACAGTGATGAAATCAGGTATATCGAAAATGGCTGGTCTGTTGCTATTCCTGCTGAATACATTAAGCCCAAAATAAGGTTGGAATTCGATTATCATGGAAAACAAGGTACGCTATCTGATATTTATGTCGGAGCCCCAACAGAACTTCTGCTCCATACTATCGATATCGGCATGTTGACTCCCTATAGAGGAGAATTAGCATTTCAAAAAAATGCTGAATTACAACGCCAATATTTCCAACAAATCCCTATTAATCGTTTAATCGTCTCTCACTACGCTCCGATCCACTTAAAAGAGATTGTTCTTCCTTCAGGAAAACATTTAACTCATCGTTCAGATGATGATGGAGATGGGCATAATGGGGATATGCGAGAGCAAATTTCTAAAGATCTTATTTCAGATGGCATTAATTTAGCCAATTACGGCGTTCATTCATCGGCGACAAAAGAAAATAACTACTTACCTACCGCACAAATTACGATACATAATTCCCGTGGTATATATAAAAATGGTTTACAAGAGCACGGTTGGTCAGGAGGAGCGGGAAAAGCCACATTATACAATACCGTAGATAATGAATTTAGTCATGAACTGGGTCATAATTATAAGATTGGTCATTACTTTAAGGGATTTAAAGGCGGTGTTCATGCAACCCCCGATAAACCTAATTCAACATGGGGATGGGATGCCGACAACAACTTTTTTATTCCTAACTTTGAAAAAAAGAAAACAAATAAGTACACGGTTTTAGATGCGCGTGATCCTAATGCAGAAAAAGCAGAACCCTATATGCAACATGCAATGCTAAAAGATGCTATGTCTGGTGGTGAGCTATACGATAAAGCGTACAATGCGTACACATTACATACCCCAACAACGGCTCAAGCTATTCAACATTTTTTCGAGAACTCTGCAATATTTAGCAAAACATCGTCAACAGGTTATCAAAAGTGGGATCCCAATACACAAACAATGCAAGAGTACCTGCCTCCTCATACAAAAAATATTTCTTTTGTAGATGTACCAATAGTAGATAATCAAGATGTTACGGAGACAACTTTATCAGCGCTACTTAATAAAAATGACCATATAAAGATAGAGAGTTATAATTCTCACTACCCACCCAATATTTATCTACCTCAAGCGGATCACAGCAATAAAAATAAAGTGATTGAGATAGATTGCACTTCTCAATGGAGTATTAAACTACATGTTAATGGTAATAAGCAGATAATCAGCCACAATACAAAAGTGTATTATGTTTCAAATGGAGATTCATGGGAGCCGTCCTCTGAATTAACCTTCATTCAAAAACCCGTAAAGCAAGGCGTTCCGGTTGTCACTTTAGTCGGTTTTTATGACCCACAAAATCAATTAAAAAGCTATATCTACCCTGCGTTAGAAGGCTCTTATGGGATGGTATACAACAACGATACTATCGATACGACTAAACCATATCTTGCAGTGACGCTACGTAATGGTGAGGTAAAACAATATCAACTTGATCAACACCGATTTATTAGCCAGTTAATGAATAAGTTCCACATTAATATTGAACGTCGCTTAGAGCCAGTAAAAGCAGAGTTATATGTTAAAGGGCAACGAGTCTCATCACAGCATATTGAACTAACTGATCAACCTCTTCCTACCACCATCAATGGTATTATTCAAAGTTAACTCTTGTGTACGCCTACTACAATACGTATAGGCGTCGTTTCATCGTCGCCATTAGCAATAATGGCGCTTTTAGCTGATATCACCACATTTAAATTGCGCTTCCTATAGAGCTATGTTATTCCCATTATTTCTTATTGATGCTTTTCGAGGCCGTTATGCTAAAGATCCTAGGTCGTACCACATCAATCAATGTTCGCAAAGTCCTGTGGGCTGCACAAGAAGCTCAACTTCCCTTCATTCATGAGCCACAATGGGGAGATGAGTTAAGCCTAAAATCTGCTGATTATCTTAAGCTTAATCCTAATGGGCTCGTCCCCGTATTAACCCACGAAAATGGTATTTTGTGGGAAAGTAATACAATTTGCCGCTATATTGCCACCAAGGCACAACGCTTTGATCTGCTGCCTGAAAGCCCAGAAGAAAAAGCAGACGTTGAAAAATGGATGGATTGGCAAGCAACTGAACTAAACAGCGCATGGCGTGCTGCTTTTATGGCACTTGTTCGGAAAAGTGATAGTTTTATCCAGTACCCTGAATTGATAGCTAAAAGTACTGATGAGTGGAACAGTAAAATGCTGCTGCTTGAAGCAGAGCTTGAAAAAAATGGTAATTTTATTAATGGAAAACAATTTACGGTAGCCGATATTACTCTAGCACTCTCTATACATCGCTGGTTGCTTACACCGATTATTAGGCCAAACACCCCTGCTATTTCACAATATTATCAGCAAGTATTAACGCGTCCTGCCGCTAAATTATATTTAGACCCCAATATCCCTTAATTTCAATAACCGATAATTAGTAAAGTAGAGTGTGCTAAATAAATTAGCACACTCCATTAATTATTTGACTAATTTACAAGTACGGCCTTTATCATCAGTAATGCGATTGTTAACAACATCATCTTCAGAAATTGTGGCTAAATTAAACTCATTCTTCCCATGAGACCACAACTGCATGTTTTCGCCAACATAACGAGCACCATTTGCTGCTGGAGCGCTTTTTAACACGATAAGTTCATCGCTATAAAGCATCACAGCGGTATTTTCATCAGGGAATGAAACCCTAATTTTCTGATCTTCACACTTATAAGTGTCCGTTTTTGCCGCAAAAGCAGATGACGCTGTTAATGCAGAAACAAGTGCTATAGCCGAAACTGAAATAACTTTACGCATTTTTTCTCCTTAAATCGCTTTGAGAGGTTCTTACCTCTCGGCGATATCATGACAAATCTCATTTTTTGATACATAAGATTCATCCGTAATTATTCTTTTTTCGTCATTTCATTTTATTTTTTTAATTTATCTAAGAGTTTCTACTTGTTATTTTAATAGCTTAAATAATCTATTGCCCTAAAAAAATAGTTGTTATAGAAGTATTCTTAGTTATAAAAAATATAATGGAGAAACGGATATGAAAACAATTGGTTTAATCGGGGGAATGAGTTGGGAATCAACTTTGCTTTACTACCAGCAGATTAATGAAGGCATCAAGCAACAGCTTGGCGGTCTTCATTCAGCAAAAATCGCTTTATATAGTGTCGATTTCGCTGAAATAGAACATATGCAATCGGCAGGGCAATGGGAGCTTGCGGGTCAATACCTTGCGCAGGCAGGAAAAAACGTAGAGCAAGCAGGTGCTGACTTTGTTGTACTTGGCGGATTCAAGTCCGAAGTGCAACGCTAAGCCGCCTTTCTTAGCTCCGCAAACACCACCGAAGGTTGTCTGAACCCCAGACACTTGCGTGGCCTGCTGTTCAACGCTCCCTGATAGCGTTGTAAGTCTTCTTCTGTCACTGTCCGCAGGTCTGTTCCTTTCGGGATAAACTGTCTTAACAACCCATTCGTATTCTCGTTCAGCCCACGCTCATGCGAGGCATACGGATGGGCAAAGTACGTATCTGCGTTCAGTGCTTCTGCTATCGCCTTGTGCTCACTAAACTCTAGACCGTTATCGAACGTTATTGTGTGACATACATCCTGATACTCACTCAGCAGTGAGATAATGGCCTTACTGACTTCCACCGCATCCTTTGAAAACACCTTTTTTGTCAGGTAAATACGGCTTTTGCGTTCTGCCAGTGTCACGATAGCACCAGTGCCCTGTTTACCCTGCACCAAATCGGCCTCCCAGTCCCCCAGACGGCTACGGTCATCGACGACTGACGGCCGTAGCTCAATGGATACCGCATCAGGGATGCGCCCTCGTTTCTGCCCGTAGCCCTTACGATATCGCCGTTTGCCCTGCCTAAGATGCCTGTACAACTCGCCACCGCTACGCTTATCCGCATAGATATACTGGTAAATCCATTCATGGCTGACGCTAAGACCAATAATGCTGCCAATTGCACTTATTTGCTCAGGACTCCACTTCCACTCCAGAGCAAATATCACGAAATCTATGGTCTGCTGAGGAATTGTCCTTTTGGCAGATGACAGCCGCCTATCACAGCACTTCTGGTGTGCCTGTTGTGGGTTATAACCAGTATCTGAAGTGTTACGCCTCAGTTCACGGGAGACCGTGGACTTGCTTACACCGATACGGATACCTATCTCATGGCAGGATAAATTATCCTCACGCAGTATCGATATCTGGTATCGTTGTCCTTCGGTTAGTTGCTGATACTTCATACTTACTCGCTCATCTTTGGTCGGAAGAGCAGGATAGCTTATCAGTAGCTAACCGTCCTTCCATCTAACATGACCGAGCGTTGCACTTATTATCTGAATTCGCGAACCAAATTCATCACAAACAAATAATTGGCTATCACCTTTTTTTATCGTTATTTTTTGGTCACCATAGAAAACATGACTGTCATAGTCAGCCTCTGATGAAAAATAAATTTTTTTATTTTTAAAATTGGGATGAGTTTCTAATGTAAAATGACGGGCCCAATTAGCATTACGCGTTGCGATATGGATGTTATCATTGTTATTGATAACTTCGTTAAAATAGCAAATATCTTTTGATATTTTTTGCAATTCCTTGTTTTTATTTATCTTGATATCAAATGATTGAGGCAAGGCATAGTTAACCGTACTTTGGGTATCCGAAGAGTAAATTGACCATACACCTTCATCATCACTAATAAAAAGCTTAGTTTCACCCGTAGTAATTCTAACTTCATTATCGCCATAGGTAATATCACTATTAAAATAAGCTTGAGAAGTGAAAAGTATTTTTTTATTGGCATATTGTTTACTATTGGGGATAATAAAATCTTTCGCCCAATGGTAATCTCTGGTTGCTATTTTAATAGTGTCATTTTTTTTAATAATATCTTGGAATAATTTGGGGTTCTTAGAGATATGATTAATATCATCATTTGTCGTAAATTCCACATCAAAGGTTTCGGGGGTTTTGTATTTATCAATATTTAACGCTTGTTGATAGTGAAAAGACAATCTAGATTCGTCACGAGTAAACCAACGACCTGTTTCATCGCTTATCATAACAAAAGATTGCTGTGCAGAGAGAGGTATTGAATTATTTCTATATTTAATATTTGCATCGATATTATCCGCTAAATTCAATATGAGTTTTTTATTCGGGCGTTTTTTTAAACTATCTAAGTTAATAGATAAATTTTCAGCATCAATATCGACTCTAATAATGTCATTTTCGGTCATAAGTTGATTGAGGTAGTTTGTGCTCTCAGTCAATTCTTTAATCTTTTTTGATGCATTGATAGTAAAATCAAACGATTTAGGAATAGTAAAATCGTCAGGTGTTAAGCGGGTAAACCGTTGCTCAGTGCCTGCAATTTTAGGCAGTTTTGATGGTGGAAGTAGGTAGGTTGAATATATCTTTTCATTATCCTCATTATAGACCTTAATATTTAATTGCTCATTTTCTTTGATTTTTTCATGAGGCTTAAATATCACCAATGTTTTACGGCCTGAAACGAGATGAGGTTGTATATCATCATCAATTCGATTAATGGCTGGGATAATGCTATGTTGAGCATAAAATACATTCCCCTTAAGATCCCCTTGGATATCACTTGGATAATTATTTGTATTATAGTAAAAAACTTTCCCTAGTTTTTCTTTGTATTCAGACAATAACTTATTATACACCCCTTGTTCATCGGTCATTTTTTTAATCAGCGCATGATTATTAATCTGTGTATCAAATAACCGTGAGATAACAAGGTTATCTATCAACGATTGCCAAAAATCAAACAGTGTATTTGGGTTATTATTAAGGTCATTAAGACCTAATAAATGAGATGAATGAGTATCATTTTCTTTATTTAATTGTGTTGTCGGTATCATCACTTCATGACGATTTTGGCAAATGCAAATTGTCAAAGCTAGCATATAAATCCTTTTAATTGATTAGTTTATTGCTAATATCTTCATTTTATTAGCAGTATTAGATAATAAAGAAAAAAATAAAAATGATAAGCAAATTATTTTATAGTTAATCTTAATTTAGCCAAATAATCAGTCAATTTTTCATTCTGAACACTTGAATTTCTTGATTTATTCATTAATAGCAATTCGCTTAGAGATAATCCCATCGGTTAATAAAATAGAATGAATATTTCATTTCTTTACGAAAGAAATCACCAAGATCTCAAGGGGTAAAAAAGGCGCCGAAGTCCCCTTAATCAGGGGATAGAATGAGAGAAATCTGTGATCTTTGTAACATAATTTTCTGACTTTCCACTTAATTTCGTTATCAACACAACAAAAACAAAATTTTCATATAATAAAAATTGGAATATATGTTTCATTAATGTATATCTATGTTATCGCCATGTTAAATATTGGTGACATCAAAACACAACATGTATTCATAATCAGTGGGAAGGGCAAAATGAAAAATATCATGAAATTAACCGCGCTGGTTGCTGTATTGGGTTTAACACCGAGTGTGATGGCTGAAAATGAGCAAATTGTCTTTAGTCCGCCAACATTGGCTAGCCCGTTTGAAGTGCATATGCAGAAATCGGCGGTGAAAACCGCTAAAGAGTTAGGAGTCAATATTCAAGTCTTAGATGGGCAAGGTAGCTCACCTAAGCAGGTTGCTGATATTGAAAATGCGATCACACGAGGTGCACAGGGCTTTATTGTGTCACCTAATGATGTCAATGCCATTGCCGATGCGGTGGTTGAAATTCAAAGCGCTGGCTTACCGGTGGTGACTCTTGATAGAACCATTAATGCACAACAACCGGTGCCGCATTTTGGGGCTAATAATTACAAAGGCGGTTACGCCATTGCGGAATATGTCAAAAAGCAGTTTCCAAATGGCGCCGATCTGATCTTAATTACAGGACAACCTGGCTCCTCATCAAATATTGAACGTACGAAAGGGATCCGCGATAGCTTAAAAGAAGGGGGGAGTAAATACCGCTTAGTCGCTGACCAAAATGGTAACTGGATGCGAGCGGAAGGGATGCGCATCACCGAAAGTTTATTGCCTTCACTCGCGAAAAAACCGGATGTGATCTTATCTGCTAACGATGATATGGCCCTTGGTGCGATTGAGGCGCTGAGCGCACAAGGTTATAAACCGGGCGACATTTTAGTGACAGGTTTTGATGCAAGTCCTGAAGCACTTAGTCGTATTAAGGAAGGTTGGATGGCTGTAACGGCTGATCAGCGCTCAGGCTACGCAGTAAAAATGGCGATGGGGCAATTGGTCGATAATATTCGTGACAAAAAAGCGATCACAGGCGCGGATTACCCTCCCACAATTATTAGCAAAGATAACCTTGATCAAGCGGAACGTATTGGTGAATTGAAATAGTCATTTACAGTGCTATTCAGGGCTCGGTGAGCCCTGTTTTCCTGAAAAGGAGTTTTTATGTCAGAGCCACTACTTAAAATTACAAATCTTGCCAAAAGCTTTTCAGGGATCTGGGCGCTAAGTCAAGCCCAAATGACAGTGATGCCAGGAGAAGTGCATGCGTTATTGGGGGAAAATGGTGCGGGTAAATCCACGTTCTTAAAGGCACTTGCAGGCGCTCAACCGCAAACCAGTGGTGATATTTGGTTTAACGGTGAATTGCTTTCCATAACAGATACCCCGATTGTTCGCCAACAAAAAGGGATTATTACTATCTATCAAGAATTTAATTTGCTACCGAATATGACGGTAGCGGAAAACATGTTTTTAGGGCGTGAAGCGCTAAAAATGCGTTGGATGGTTAATGAAAAAGTCCTTAATCAGGAAGCCAAAGCGATCCTTGATTATCTTCAATTGGCAATTTTGCCAACGACCCAAGTGGCACGGTTAAGTGTTGCCCAGCAGCAAATGATTGAAATTGCACGTGCACTGACGCTCAATGCTAAATTAATTGTGATGGATGAGCCTTCAGCGGCTCTAAGCGATACTGAAGTAGAAAGTCTGCATCGTGTTGTTAGGGAATTGAAAAACCGTGGGGTGAGCGTCATTTACGTGACACATCGCTTACATGAAGTTTTTCAGATATGTGACAAATTCACGGTATTTCAAGACGGCAGATACACCGGATCGGGGAATGTGGCTGAGACCTCAGTACAAGAGATCATACGTATGATGGTTGGGCGGAATGTGATTTTTGAACGTAGGCCGGCCAGCGAAACATATCATCGAGACAAACCGATTCGCCTATCGGTGAAACATTTATCGAAAGCTAAGCCACCTTTAGATCCTCATGGTATCGCGCTTCACGATATTAGTTTTGATGTTCATGAAGGCGAAATACTGGGTATTGCGGGCCTTATGGGGGCGGGAAGGACTGAGGTGGCACGCTGTTTATTCGGCGCAGATAAATATACCACGGGTGAGTTTATCCTTGATGGTGAGCCTTATCAGCCAACGACCCCAATGAATGCACTGGATAAGGGGATTGCACTCGTTCCAGAAGATCGTAAAAAAGAAGGCGCCGCGTTGGGATTATCCATTCGCTACAACCTATCACTTTCAGCGTTATCACATCTACTTAAAATGGGGTGGATGGTGGATAGCAATAAAGAAAACGCCTTGATAGAAAGCTACAAACAAGCACTACAAATCAAAATGGCCAGCAGTGAGCAAGAAGTGCGTAAATTGTCTGGTGGTAACCAACAAAAAGTCATTCTTGCACGGTGTATGGCCATGTCGCCAAAAGTATTAATTGTTGATGAGCCAACTCGGGGTATTGATGTTGGAACCAAATCGGAAGTTCATCAGGTTATTTTTGAGATGGCGAAAAAAGGCGTTGCGGTTATTGTTATTTCTTCTGATTTACCTGAAGTCATGGCGATTTCAGACCGGATCATCACGTTGAGCGAGGGCCGCTTAACGGGGGAGATTAAAGGTGATGATGCAACAGAAGAGAAGTTAATGATGATGATGGCTATTTGCCATCAAAACTCACCAGCAGAAATGGTCGTATGAGAGGTTTACATGTTACAACAACAATCTTCTACGGCGGTCGGCCGTAAAAAAATAGATTTCATCGCTTTTTTTGAGCGCTTTGGTGTCTTGATTTTTATGGTGCTGTTGGTGCTATTTTTTCAAACCCAAAACAGTAATTTTCTGACTGAACGCAATATCACTAATATTTTAACCGAAGTGTCTATCTATGGAATTATGGCCGTGGGGATGACGTTGGTGATTTTAACCGCTGGTATTGATTTGTCTGTTGGCTCAATACTGGCGGTTTGCGCGATGACAGCGGCGTTTGTGATTAAAGGTGATAATTTAGTCGGCTTAGATCCTAATGCTTGGGGAGGGATGAGCTGGTTAGTTGGATTAGCTATCTGCTTAGCGGTAGGCACAGGGATTGGGTTTTTACATGGTCTTGGGATCACGCGGCTGAATATTCCACCATTTATCGTCACATTAGGTGGCATGACAATTTGGCGTGGGCTGACATTAGTGATTAATGATGGTGCACCAATCTCAGGTTTTGATGCTGGCTATCGTTGGTGGGGGCGTGGGGAGCTACTGGGGATCTCGGTGCCTATTTGGATCTTTGCGATTGTGGCATTGATAGGCTATTTAGCGCTGCATAAAAGCCGCTGGGGGCGTTTTGTTTACGCAGTTGGCAGTAATCAAGAAGCAGCTCGGTTAGCAGGGGTGAACGTTAAACGTGTTCTTGTCAGTGTGTATGTGGTGATTGGCTGTTTAGCTGGGCTGGCTGGGTTTGTGCTGAGTGCACGTTTAGGGAGTGCTGAAGCGGTAGCGGGGATGACATTTGAACTGCGCGTGATCGCCTCTGTTGTGATTGGTGGTACATCATTAATGGGGGGATATGGTCGTATCGGAGGAACCATTATTGGCTCAATCATTATGGGAATATTAATTAATGGTTTAGTTTTAATGAATGTTTCAGCGTATTATCAGCAAATTATTACTGGACTGATCATTATTTTAGCTGTTGCTTTTGATACTTACGCCAAAAATAGACGTGGTGCCAGTTAAATATTTTCACTATTTATAAAAGATAAACGCCTTTTTATTTTAATAAGAAGGCGTTTATCATAAGAAAATAAGGATTTAACGCTAAGAAAATACAGGTTGATACTTTTTAAATTTTAGTGCTAATAATATTGATATCTTATAAAAATTCCACCTCAGATAGTTCCCTTGTGAAACTAATTAGTTTAATTTCATTCACTTATATTTTATCGATGCTATACTATTAGGGTTATTTTTGAATTTTGAGTAAAATTTAAAATAACCCATGCAGTCAACACTGGCTATGTTTTTGATATTCAGCTTATTGCTGAATTTAAATGTTGTAGTTAAGGAGTCGATATAATGGTAAGTAATAATGCAGCACGTCGCTTATTAGGAATGCCTTATAAGTTAAGTCGTTCTAAGAAAAATATTCGAGTTTCTGTCGTAGCAAAAGAAAATGTGACGGAACAGCTGCCCGCTGAATTACAAAATCAACCTGTAGTTGCGGCATTAAATAATAAAGCGACAGAGAAAAAAACCTACCACTCAACAACGGTATTCTATCCTGAATATGTTATTAGCTAATTAATTGAGTGAATGTTGACCCTCTGGCATTGCTAGAGGGTTAAAAACACCAAATGATATTCCTACCTCATTTCTTACTCTTTTTCTTGCAACCAGTACGACCGCTACCTCATCTTCATATTAGAATGGTCAATATGTGATTATTGTCACTATCTAAAATTACAAATAAACAAAATATTGAGACGTTTCCGATGAAAAAGTCATGGAACTTGGTTACATTGAATTGGCGTATAAATAGAAATAGGGTAGGTATTCCCGTTGGCTTATTTTAAATATTTAATTTTTTGTTTTTGTGTTATTTCAGTGGCAGGATGTTCGACAGGCTTTAGAACGGATGAAGAAAGTAACCGATTAAAATTTAGCATTCAACAAGCCAATACGATACCGATTAAAGAATCTGTAGAGGCGCTCTCCGCTGCTGATATGTTACCTGGCGATATTTTATTGTCTTCCGCAACGGGAATTAATTCATGGGGTATCCGTCTTTTTAGTATTAGCGGGGTGAGCCATGCCTCAATATATTTGGGGGCTGGTGAAGTAGCGGAATCTGTCGGCAGTGGCGTGAGGATCATTACGCTCGATCAAGCTATCTCGGACTCAAATAATATGGTGGTGTTGCGGCAAGAGGGGTTAACCTCTATTCACGCCCATAAATTACGTGAATTTTCTATGCAAAATGAAGGGGGCAAATATAACTTTAAAGGGATAGTGATGATAGCGCCTTGGATGGTGACAAAGCGCGTTTGTGAATTACCTTTTATTGGTCAAACGATCCGTAATTTTTGTTTGAGAACGTTAGCGACGGTACAGTTAGGTAGCGATGTAGACCAAGCTAACGGCTTCTTTTGTTCGCAGTTTGTCCTTGATGCCTATAAATATGCAGGACTTCCGTTATTTGAAGGGAATTCAGCGTGGATAACGCCAGCGGATATCCTTCATATGCGAACAGGGGATGTGCCGACCTTTGTTCCGACCCATCGTTTAAGCTATGTAGGGCACTTGAAATCTTGGAGTTTATCGAGTGCGCTTCACCTGAGATAAATATCGTCAATAAAGTGGGTTTGTGGCGACGTGTTAATGAAAAAAAAGGCCAACTCAGAGAAGTTGGCCTGCTAAAACTGGAAGCAATGTGAGCAATGTCGTTTACGAAAGCTTGAGTAATTTACTCAAGTATTCGTTAGGTAAAAGATAACCATTCTCATTTGATAAATCAACCCTTTTTTATGTCTTATTATGCGAATTTTACCCCCTATAAATTCGTTTTTATAAAAAATAATTAAAATTCAATGCGTTATTTTTGGCTCTTTTAAGGATAATTTGAATAAATTTTTATAAAACAAGTTAGTACTCGAAATAAGTTGTTCGTTATACTTGTCAGTATCCTTCCTACACCGTCAGCACAAAGGTCAATCTTTGATGAGAACATTACGCATTGGTATCGTAGGGTTAGGCTCTATTGCGCAAAAAGCCTATTTACCGATACTGAGTAAAACAGATAATTGGCAACTGATAGGGGCATTTTCACCAAATCAAAGGAAAGCAAAAATCGTCTGTGATAACTATCGTATTCCACTGTATTCAGATATAAAACAGCTGGCCCAGCAGTGTGATGCGGTTTTTGTACACAGTAGTACCGCCAGCCATTTTTCAGTTATTTACAGTTTGTTATCATACGGCGTACATGTGTATGTTGATAAACCGCTTGCTGAGACACTTTCCCAATCAGAGCAATTAGTGGACTTTGCACATAAACAGAAACGTTCGCTTATGGTTGGGTTTAATCGGCGCTTTTCACCTTTTTATCAAAAACTCAAACAACACCTCAGTCAAGTTGCTTCATTACGTATGGAAAAACATCGTAGTGACAGTCTAGGCCCTCAAAATGTCCGTTTTACTATGCTAGATGATTATTTACACGTTGTAGATACCGCTATCTGGCTCGTGGGAAGTGAAGCAAAATTATTGGGAGGCAATATTATTGCAACTGAGGAGCAAGCGTTATGCTATGCAGAGCATCATCTGAAAGTGAATGAATGTTTAGTGACGACATCAATGCATCGCCGAGCGGGTAGTCAACGCGAGCAAGTTGCAGCAATTTGTGATGGTGGGGTCTACCAAGTGACAAACATGAATCATTGGATGAGTGAAAGTCACGAGGGGATAAAACAAAAACAACCTTCTAGTTGGGAGTCGATATTGGTTCAACGTGGATTCGATGGGGCTATTCGCCATTTTATTGATGCGGTGAGCCATGGTAGCGAGCCTGACGTCAGTGGTGAGCAGGCGATTTATGCTCAACAAATGGTAGAGAAAATGTTAAGCATTGCGTAAATACTGTTCATTGTTTCTCAGCTCATAAACCATTCCATACCAGTCTTATATAGGATTAATATGTTAAGTTCGCATCAAGCTTCAGAAATTTTATTTGTTGCAGGTTTTGGTCCGATAACACGTGAGCCTAATGTAAGTTATGCTTTCTATGTTAAAACTTTAGGTTTACCTTTAAAGGCAATGGAAGGTAATCAGGATTATTTCACCAGCGAAGAAGAACAGCTTAGTGGCGTTAAACATTTTGCGTTATGGCCATTATCTCAAGCTGCACAATCTTGTTTTGGTGTCGATCATTGGCCGGAAACGCACCTTGTTCCTCAAAGCTGGATAGAATTTGAAGTCGCTAATTTATCAAAAGCCACTCAATGTTTTATTAATGAAGGTTATTCCATTTTAGTTAATGAGCGAATGGAACCTTGGGGACAAATGGTTACACGCTTACTTAGCCCCGAAGGAATGTTGGTTGGTTTAACCGTTACACCATGGTTAAGAGAATAATAGTTAATAATTTGTAGCGAGAGATCTCATTTATCTTGTTGTTTAAGAGACATTCTTGCGTATTTGATTATAATTTTGTTGTTAACTTAAATTCTTTTTTCTATCAGGAGGGGTTATGTATAAAACGATTCTGGTTCCTATAGATTTAACTGAGGATGAACTGACAAGTAAAGCTGTTCGCCATGCAGTTAATTTAGCTAAACAGTCTGGTGCGAAAATTCATTTGATCCATGTGCTACCAATCTCTTCTGCTATTATTAATGCGTATGCACTTGGTTATATGGAAATAAAAGACCGTGCAACCGTTAAAGCAGAAGAAGACATGAAAATGTTGATGGATACGATTGATTTACCACTATCTGATGTCAATTATACCATAACGTTTGGCTCACCTCGTGATGAAGTGATTAATACTGCAAAAGACATTAACGCCGATATTATTGTTATCGGTTCACGCCGTCCGAATATTTCTACACACCTCCTAGGCTCTACCGCAGCGGGCATTGTTCGTTACGCAGAAACCTCTGTATTGGTAGTTCGTTAATTTTTTAAATAAACCTATGCTGATATTTAGCATAGGTTTTATTGAACCCATTATTTTTTATTTTACATGATCGTCATAAAGCGATGAGTGATTAAACCTTTTTCTTTTATCTTGTTGGGTATCAGGTATTGAGTGTAACAGTTCAGCCGAATAGGCCCTATTTTTATTGGGAATGGTGAGCTTATTTATGGAAAAGTTTTCGCAAGAAGTTATCCGCATTGAACATTTCTTATTCAGGGTATTACGTTTTTATTTTTTGTCGCTATTGGTTTTTTTCCTTGGGCTGTTACCCGGTATTATTGGCTTTTATTTTATTGAAGGTCATTCTTTGATGGAGTCAATGCTTAATGCATTATCCATGCTAAGTGGGCAAGCAATAGAGCCTGCACCAATCACGCAAGGTGGGCGTTTTTTTATCGCAATATATGGGCTGTTTTTACAGAGCGTATTCATTATTAGTATTGGCTTAATTGTCACACCTTTTTTGCACCGCATCTTACATAAATGGCACTTAGAAGATAGTTAGCATATTGATAAAATTGTGAACTTGCTTTAACAAATCGTCTGGTAGCTCACGGCAGTTTGTTTTTATTAAGACTATACTTTTGGTGAACAAAAAAGATAAACATTCACAAAGTGTATCCTAGTTATCACATCGCACTAAGGGATCACAGGTGGATAATAGAATGATGACTAATTAATAGGGGTATCGCATGTACAATAAAATTTTGGTTCCCGTAGACATTTCTGAAGATATTCTGACGGATAAAGCATTAAAACACGCAATTTATTTAGCAAAAATGTCGGGGGCAAAAATACATCTTTTCCACTCAGTTCCTGATGTTTCAAGGTTCTCAATGAGCTATAGCTATCATTATGATCTTTTATCTTCATTTGCTAAAAAAGCCGTTGAACGTTCAGAAGAGCAGTTAAAAGAGATTATTGCTAAGATCGATTACCCACAAGAAGATATTTCTTACAAAGTCGCTTTTGGTTCACCGAGAGATAAAGTGTTAGCTGAGGCAGAAGAAATAGGTGCGGATCTGATTGTGATTGGTTCACGTAACCCGAGTATCACAACGCACTTACTAGGGTCAAACGCATCAGGCATTGTTTCTTATGCGAAAATATCTGTACTGGTAGTCAGATAACCCGCCAATACAATAAGGCCAGTATTATACTGGCCTTATTAACGCTCTAATCTTTAACGCAAATCTATTACCATCTTAGCCCAAAGCAAGGCTAAAATTCGCATCGAAAAAGCAGATGGTGCTTATTCATCCCTATTAAATCAATATAATAGAGATAAAAATTATTTACCTTCCACTGCCTCTTTAGCTGCTTTAATAGCTTGAATGCCTTGTTCACATGCTTGTTCTTGAGCATCTTCTGGATAATCAGCGAGTGCTTTTTTCGCTTCATCCAATTGATGTTTCATCTCAGTGATCCTTTCTTTAACATTAGGGTCATTTTTGTACTGCTCTTCAGCTTGTTTAACCAGCACATTCATTTCTTGGAAATGAGTATCGCAATTTTTTCCTGCATTCGCACCAAATGCAGCTAATAGTGCAGCAACCCCGAAAGCAACTGAAAATCTTTTTTTCATAATTTATTCGCTTTTTTGATGTAACAATAAAACGAGAATAGCATTCCATATTCAAAAAGACATCACCTCTCTTAATCAATATTTTCTACTGTAGGTAATTTTGCTGCATATTAGGAATTATCTGTAATAACAGCACCGCGTGAATAGCATAATTTGCAAAAAGATAAATGAGAATCATTCTTGACTCTGTTGCAATTTAAAGTGTACAGTTAAGTACACTTTTTTGTGGGGGAGCTAGGTATGCAAAATAAGACGATTATTGATACGGCTGAGTGGCCAGTTTGTGTCATCCATTCATTTCCAAAAACCTTAGATGAAACGCGTTTATGGTTAGAAGAAATGGATATGTTATTGGCAAGAAGGGCGCAATTTGTATTAGTTTATCCGCCGGTCAAACAGAGCAAAGAAAAACCGTCTGAGGAACATATGAATGCCATGAAATATGTTCGCCGTTGGTTAAAACATGCTAAAGAGCCGATGGTTGAACACTGCCGTGCAATGGTGGTGACGTTACAACCAGATGGGAGTGATAAAGAAGATATGGAACAAATGGCGCCGTTACTTTCTGCATTTTATGGGCCTGAAGTGTTTATTGAACATAACATCGCCGCAGCGAAAAAATATGCTACGGCATTGATTTCTTAATGACGATGACCGCTATTGGCTAATTTTACGAATATAACTGGCGATGATGTCCACTGAGAGCGCAATTTGTTGCGTGATAAATTCATCGCTAGGTTTAAAATCAGTGACACAGAAGGTTTTAATAAAAACATCTGCTTTTAACATTTCTAAAAATCGAGATGAAATACTTAATAGCGTTTGTTCGTTAACTTTCACTTCAGGTAATTCAAGGAGTTTCTCAGTTAATAGCCGATAACTACGTACTGGCCCTTGTTCAAAGAAAGCATGGCTAATTTCAGGAAAGCGGTTATATTCACCAAGGATCAAACGATATAAACCAATAGACTGTGGTTTAATCACATTCAGTAAAAACCGTGCGCCGTAAAAAGACAATACAGATTCAATGCTATGGAGAGAAGGGGGATTATGACTTTCATCATCGGCGAAAATATCGTCAATCATTGATGCAACGACCGCAGCGAATAATCCTTCTTTATCACCGAAGTTTTTATACAGCGTGGAACGAGAGCCTCCTGCACGCTCAATGATCATATCAAGTGTTGTTCCTTCAAATCCATATTGAATAAAAATTTCAGAAGCCGCACTAATTAATGCTTTATTACGACGCTGCCCCTTAGGGGTTTTAGCGAAAAATGGGCTACTCATGCAATACTCATCCTAGCATTATGATTTATCTAACTATTCTTATCATGAAAAGGCAAAGTTCGTGATGACTAATCATGCTTTAACCTGAAAGAGATCATAATTCAGGCTATTATTTCACTTTATGATGTTGCTAAAGGTTATCACGTTTAAATCGTTATCTAAATCATCGCAGTGGATTGGAGGAAAAATGAAAGGGGAGGCTATCGATGAGTTGCAAGGTATTCATGCGATTACCGAAGCACAAAGGGAGATCACTCGATTATGTATACAGTGTGGCCTCTTATTATTACAACATGGTGCGGAGAGTATGCTGGTGGAGCAGCTTACCTGCCGCTTAGGGATTGCACTCGGGGCAGATCAAGTTGATAGTGCTATTTCCTCGAATTCATTAGTACTGACAACCATAATTGAAGGTCACTGCTTAACGTCGACGCGTCGTATTATTGACCGTGGTATTAATATGCATGTGGTGACAGAGGTACAGCATGCTGTCATTTTAGTTGAGCATCACCTTTTGGATCGCAAACAACTTGAGAAGAAATTGTCCTCAATAAAACCATTACGTTATCCACGTTGGATAATGGTGCTGATGGTTGCTCTATCTTGTGCCTGTTTTAGTAAATTAAATGGGGGAGGATGGGATGGCTCCTTAGTGACATTGATTGCGAGTGGTTGTGCAATGTATATTCGTCAGGTGCTGACTTCTCGGCAAATGAATCCTTTGATTAACTTTTGTATTACTGCTTTTGTGGCAACGTCTGTTTCCGGATTATTATTAAAATTGCCATTTTTTGCTCCGACAGCAAGTATTTCGATGGCAGCAAGTGTATTGCTACTCGTGCCGGGTTTTCCATTAATTAATGCGGTGGCCGATATGTTTAAAGGCCATGTTAATACAGGGTTAGCGCGGTGGATGATGGCGAGCTTACTGACGCTGGCGACATGTATTGGTGTTGTGATTGCAATGGCAATTTGGGGACTAAGGGAGTGGGCATGAGTTTTTTACTGGCACTTTTAGAGGATATGTTACTAGCGGCTATTCCTGCTGTTGGCTTTGCGATGGTATTTAATGTGCCGATCAAAGCATTGAAATATTGTGCGTTGTTAGGGGCTATTGGTCATGGCTCACGTATGACTATGATGACACTTGGCTTAAATATTGAATGGGCAAGTTTTATTGCCGCTATTCTTATTGGCGCGATTGGTATTCAATGGTCTCGAACATGGTTAGCACATCCTAAAGTTTTTACGGTTGCAGCAGTAATACCGATGTTTCCGGGGATCAGTGCTTATACCGCAATGATCTCCGTCGTCAAAATTTCTCATTTAGGTTATACCCCTGAGTTATTTGAAACCCTTGTGACCAACTTTTTACGAGCGTCATTTATTGTTGGGGCCTTATCAATTGGTCTATCCCTTCCTGGTTTGTGGTTATATCGTAAACGCCCAAGTGTATAAAAAAACAAGAAGCTCCTTCGGTAAATGTGATATTCAAGAAGGCGTTTGATTGACTTTATTTACTATGGCAACCTAGCCTTTATTCAAAATTAATCTGATATCTCTTTCAATAGCTTTTACTATAAGTTGTTAGATTGATTAATAAACAATTCCTGTTATTAATTAGAATTATTAACATAACTGAATTGCTCTAATATGGAGTAGTTGTGCAATTTTATCGTGGTAAGTCGGTTGTTTCTAATATTCATTAGCTGCAAAAAAGCTTATATTCGGTTGTGTGGTACTGGCATAAGAAAATATGCAGTATATTACAGGATGCACTAACGCATTTAAGTTAATTGTTTATTATCAAAACATCAGTGGTGTTATTTTGAATAAAATATTCGCTTCATTGTACCCAAAATGGGTACTGTCATTCTTTTTATTAATATTTACTTTCCCGCTTATCGCTGCGCCAGGACAGTTTGATGAAGCGAAATTATTAAGTAAAACTAAAGTATATCTGGATCAAAACAATCAAGGTGAGGGAACACTTTACTGTGGTTGTAAATGGGAGTGGGCCGGTAAAAGTGGTGGGGTAGTCGATTTAAACTCGTGTGGTTACCAAGTCCGTAAACAGCAAAATAGGGCAACGCGTATTGAGTGGGAACATATTGTTCCGGCATGGGTATTTGGTCATCAGAGACAATGTTGGCAGAACGGTGGACGTAAAAACTGTGTTTCAACAGATCCTATCTTTCGTAAGATGGAAGCCGATATGCATAACCTTGCACCATCAATTGGTGAAGTAAATGGTGACCGTAGTAATTTTAGCTATGCTCAACTTCCCTCTAATGCGCAATATCCTTATGGTCAATGTCGTAGCCGAGTTGATTTTAAGCAACGCGTTTTTGAACCTAGAGATGAAGTGAAGGGGCAAGTGGCTCGTGTCTATTTTTACATGCATGACCGTTATAACTTGTCGATGTCACGTCAACAGCAACAACTATTGATGGCATGGGATAGACAATATCCGCCGAGTCAGTGGGAAAAACAACGTGACGAACGCATTGCTGCAATCATGGGGCACCATAACCCCTTTGTCACGGGGGAAATGAAATGGGAGCTTGGGCATAAAAATAGTGCTCAAGGGATTAAGCAAGTTGATAAGTTATCGCCTGCACCTACAAAAGAGACACCAAAACCTCAAGCATCTGAAACCAGTACTCAAGTAAAAGGTAATCGTAACTCACATAAATACCATTTAGCACATTACTCTGGTTTTAAAACAACATCCGATAAAAATGCAGTGATGTTCAGCGATGAGTTAGCCGCACAAGCCGCAGGCTATGAATTGGCAGGTAACTGTAAGCCTTAAAAGGTGTTTTTAAGGTAAAGTAAAAAAACACCCCAAAGTTGTACTACAACGTTTGGGGTGCTGTTCATCACTTTTGGGTTTTTTTATATTATTTTTCGCTGACAATTTTGCCATTAATAACGGCGGATTTTTGAACGAACTGCCCATTTTCATCAAATTCAGAGATAAAACCTTGTGGTTCACCATCTTTGAAAACACCGGAAGCATAAACGTTGTTGCTTGGGGTGTCGTGATAAACTTTAAATGGACCTGTAAGTTTTCCGTCAGTAGCGGTCATTTCGATATCCTTACGACCATTTTCATGGTAAATCCGTACTAATCCATTCACTTTACAGTTTTTAACTGGCGTATACATTTTAACGTTACCATTCTCATAGAATGACTCAATGTAACGATCTAAACACCCCTTTTTAACCCAACTTCTGGTTTCCAATTGGCCATTATCGTAATGAAATTCATAAGCGCCTTCAGGTGTGCCTTCTGGCGTTTTAGTTGAAGGAAATTCAATACCTTTTAGTTCACGAAGTGCATCTAGATCAGATTTTGAAGATGTTGGTGTGAGTAGTTGACAACCAGAGATAAGTAGAGCAAAGGAGAAAAGTAAAGTTGGTTTTAATAAGTGTTTTTTTATCATGATGTCCCTATTGAGGTAAATATGAAAATTTCAGTTAGGCACTGGAAAATAATATTTTTCCTATACCTATCAATAAAATATAGTCATATTTAGTTAAATATCAGTCAGAATCTTCTTAAGCTATGATAAATACGGAATAATTGCAGAGAATAAATGTTAATTTATTGTTGCAAACAAAATATAGACGGGGGTATAGTCTGTTTATAAGGAATAAATGCAACATGATAAAAAGTCGGGTGTGTAATATTTTTACGGTTCGTCATAATAGTGTCATATAAATTCATTAGTTTACGGGTGTGATCCAGCAGGGAGGAACTAATGGGAACTAAGTCTTTGTTAATGCTTTTACAAGGCCGGTTACTACTCCATCATGAAATTGTCATGGTGAGATTAGTAACCGGTTTTTTTATTGCATGTTCAACCAACATGAGCTTGAAGGGAGCTCCTCTCTGTTCTGAATAGTCCGTCATTTGAATTGACTTTAACGATACCTGGAAGGGTTAATACTATGAGTAGACAGAAAGCTGCAACAAAGACGCGTCGTGAAATGAAACGGTCATTACGTAAAGAGCGCTCAGGTCGTTACGAAATGGCAAGTGTGGCCTCTTTTGCTGATTTTACGGGGATTGAACCTATTGGTATGGCGAAAGAGCGGCGTGATACATCGCCGATTACTCCACGCAATGATGCGCAAAAGCTCTATATTAATTCGATTAAACACAAGCAATTAATTTTTGCGAACGGTGAGGCGGGTTGTGGCAAAACCTATATTAGTACTGCACTGGCAGCAGATGCGTTAATCAATAAAGATATCAACAAAATCATCGTGACAAGGCCTGTTTTGCAGGCAGAAGAAGATCTCGGTTTTCTTCCGGGTGATATGGCTGAAAAATTTGCGCCATATTTCCGACCCGTTTATGACGTGTTAGTGAAAAGGCTTGGTAACTCCTTTTTGCAATACTGTTTACGGCCTGAAATTGCCAAAGTTGAAATTTCACCTTTTGCTTACATGCGTGGTCGCACATTTGAAAATGCGATTGTCATTCTGGATGAAGCTCAAAACGTTACTGTTAGTCAGATGAAAATGTTTTTAACGCGGTTAGGGGAAAATGTCACTGTTATAGTGAATGGTGATGTGACGCAATGTGATTTACCTGATGGCGTTATATCTGGTTTGGCAGATGCCTTACAACGTTTTAGCAGTGATGAAATGGTCTCAATGGTTAATTTCACGGTAGATGATTGTGTGCGTTCAACGCTTTGTCATCGAGCATTATTAGCTTATAGCCATTAAGTGATGTGATAGCCCCAGTTGTTAGCCAATAAAACTGGGGCTATTTGCAAATCTAATGATGATTAATGATGCAGCATTTCATGGACAATTTGTTCATCATTAAGCGAATAGGGGTAATAAGTTGGCCAATTATCCATTTGTTGTAATAGTTTTTCGTGGGATTCATTCCCCATATAGAGGTGAAAATGCCCTGAGGCCTGCGGTTCAATAATATGGTCACTAAATTGGATATATTTCGGTGCTTTTGAGTGTTTGTCTTGGCATTCGAATAAATAACGAACCCCTTTTTTACCAGAAGTATAATGGAGGATTTTAAAACCGGAATAGTGGTATTCACAACGGCTGATTTGACCATTCTGGGTAAATTCAATAATGTTATTCTCAATACTGATATTCTCAACGTCCGTTTGATAACCTTTTTTATAATAAGCGCGATACTCATCGACGGTTTTGTCTTTATTGTTTTTTGCTTTATGCTCCAATACGGGATCGAGTTTGCCAGTTATTAATAATGGGTAAATTGACTCCCAGATGCCATCCCAATCACTGAGCTTTCTATCTTTTACATCAACATCATTAAAAATACCTTTACTTGCTTGTATCGCTTTTTCGGATTGCGGGTGAGCATGACTATGAGCTTGTGTATTAAAGCTAACAAAAAGTGCACTGAGACTTAATGCAGCGGCAATAAGGGGTTGCTTATTCATTGAAGGTTCCTATAGTCCATAATAAATTAAGGTTATGTTATAACATAACATTTAATGAATGCAAAAATATTTTTGGGGAGAATAGGGGGATGTGGGTAAGATTGAGCTATTGGAAACTAAAAACAGGCCACGTTAATGGCTGTTTTTAGGGAAAAGTACTCGAAGAGAGGGCTTTAATAGTTGGGTTTTCTAATCTGCTGCTCTTTATAAATCTCTTGGTTTTTCTTGATTGTATTTAATACGCTGTCTTCATATGGATCATTTTTCGGTTGACTATCCTTGTGAGCAGAATTGGGGGAAGTGGCGCATCCAGACACGAGGACAGCAATAATAACTAATAACCCTAAACGCATACAAACCTCCTAAAATGAAAAGGACTAACATAATTCAAAATATCAATTTTTAAAAACCAGCTGGCTAATTAATATATTTAATTTATGGATAAATAGCCAGATAGCATACTTTGAAGTTTTTATTCAATGGATTGTTTATGTGGAATATTTACACAATAATAAAGTGATGGTGAGTGCCATCACTTTTCATCAGTAGAGATTAAATATTAATCATCAGGATTATCCATCACATGATGTCTTTCTTGATGATAACCTTCTTCATCGTAACCATAACGCCAATAAGGTATCGCATAAATACTTTCACGACTAACCCCTTTTTCGCGGCGAATAAAACGGCGTAAATCGCGAATAATTTGGTCTTCTCCGGCAATCCAAAATGACGTATCTTCGGTCGGGATATCCCAAGATTTGAACGTATTAATTAGCTCATTATTTTTACTAATATCACCACAAATCCATATTACCTCGATACCAGCAGGTTTAGTTAATTCGCGAATATCGCCTTGGTGATCTAAACGTAAAACGACTTTACCTGTCGCATTTGCAGGCATTTTTTCGAGTAATGCTGCAATCGCTGGTAATGAGCTTGAGTCTCCTGCCATGAAATAGTGTTGCGTATGAGGTAATAATGGATCAGGCCCTCCTGGATTGGTGATCCCCATCCAGTGACCTTGTTCCGCATCGCGAGCGAATAAATATGCTGGTCCTGAAGCGCCATCATGCATGGCAAATTCAACGTCTATTTCTTTAACCTCTGGGCGGATTGCTCGAACGGTATATGTACGCACAAAGGGGCGTGGCTTATCTTCTGGCCAGCGGCGCCCTTGTTCACTGAGTATTGGTAATGCAGGCTCGCTTTTTAAATCAGGGGCGAGAAAAATTTTGATATGACCACCTTCACATTGTGTTGGATAGTCACCCAGTCTTTCTCCCGTAAAGGTAATGCTGCGAATAGAAGGGCTGATATCTGTAATGGATTTGACCTGAACAAGTTGCGGTGGCGCCGGGCGGTAAATATTCTTTTCGACGGGTTTGTCACTAGCCACAGGCGGTCTCCTTTTAGTTATGATAATGATAAAATTATTATTTGGTAATTGTTATCATTATCATATCATGGTTTTATTGAATATAAATAACCGGAAACCAAACATTTTTATATCCAAAAAAATGCCACATTCGTCAGAAACGAGTGTGGCATTTGTGTGAGGGGGATTACTTGACTTTCATCCCCGCGGCAGTCATTAACAACTTAAATACGGAAGAGAATGCAAATAGCGCCAGTACACTTCCTAACCAAATAATCGCCATCCAACCTATCTTTTTCCACCAAGGTGATGAAATAGCCTGATCAGTGGTAACCTTGGTCTGGGGTAATTTTTCCTCTGAAGACATAGTAACTCCAATAGGTATAAACCAAAATAATAGGGATAATAAATAGAGCGCCAACAAGCATAAAACCTAAACTTTCCATTGGCCCAGCCGCATCACGGAAACTGATGGCGGGTGGAATGAGATTTGGCCAAATACTGATCCCTAACCCCGTAAAACCAAGGAAAATTAATAGCAACGCAGCTAAGAAAGGAATGCTATCCCATTTTTGTCGTTTGGCGCTTTTTAGCATGACCCAAACACACCACACGACTAATAATGGAACTGGCAGGAAGAAAAAGAGATTTGGTAAGCTAAACCAACGGCTATAAATCGCCTCATTGAGAACAGGTGTCCATGCACTGATGATAACAATCACAGCCAACATCACGAGTGTTAATGGTCGCAATAAACGGTACATGGTTTGGCGCAAATGACCTTCAGTTTTCATGATCAGCCAACCGCAGGCCAGTAGTGCATAAGCAACCACTAAACCAAAACCACAAAATAGTGGGAACGGTGAGAACCAATCGAAATAGCCGCCCATATACACACGGTTTTCAACATGGAAGCCTTGAATAAAGGCACCCACAACGACGCCTTGAACAAAAGTGGCGAAAATCGAACCCCAAATAAAGGCGTGATCCCAATGTTTACGATGCGACTCATCCGCTCTAAAGCGGAACTCAAATGCCACGCCTCGGAAAATCAAGGCTAATAACATAAAAGTTAGAGGAATCGATAAGGCATCAAGCACAATGGCATAAGCGAGCGGGAAAGCGCCAAATAGCCCCGCACCGCCTAATACTAGCCAAGTTTCGTTGCCATCCCAAACCGGGGCGACACTGTTCATCATCAAGTCGCGATCTTGGCTATCTTTAAGGGCTGGGTACAAGATACCGATTCCTAAATCGAAGCCATCCATCACGATATACATCAAAATACTAAAGACAATGATGACAAACCAAATGAGTGGTAAATCAATGCCCATGAGCTGTATCCTCCTGAATCCCTTTACGAATTAATTTCATCATGTACATATAGCCGATACCGAACACACTGCCGTAAACAGCAAAGAAAGCCAGTAGACTAATACTCATATGCATTTCACCATGCGCACTGACAGCGTCCGCAGTTCTTTGTAGCCCATAGACGACCCAAGGCTGACGACCTATTTCAGTGGTAAACCAACCAGCTAAGATAGCGATTAGCCCTGATGGCGCCATGACGAACATAAAACGCAAGAAAACTTTCGATTCATAAAGGTTTTTGCGATAACGCAGCCATAACCCCCAAACACCAGCCGCAATCATTAACAAACCTAGCCCTACCATGACACGGAATGACCAGAACACCATGAAGACATTTGGTCTATCTTCGGGTGGATAATCTTTCAACGCAGGAACTTGCTTATCAAGACTATGGGTCAAAATGATGCTCGCAAGATAGGGAATTTCGAGTGCGTATTCGGTTTTCTCTTTTTCCATATTAGGAATACCGAAAAGGATCAATGGGGTGGCTTCACCTGGTTTATTCTCCCAATGACCTTCCATAGCCGCGACTTTGACGGGTTGATGTTTTAGGGTATTTAACCCATGAGCATCGCCAATAAGGGCTTGCAGAGGCGCTAAAATTAAAATCAGCCATAATGACATGGAAAACATTTTCTTCATGGCAGAAGATTTATTGCCTTTAAGCAAGTGCCAAGCTGCTGAAGCACCAATGAAAAATGCGGCTGCAAGGAATGCCGCTGTGGTCATATGCAATAACCGATAAGGGAATGAAGGATTGAAAATAACGGCTAACCAATCAACGGGAACGATGCGGTTATCGATAATTTCAAACCCTTGCGGTGTTTGCATAAAGCTGTTTGATGCAAGGATCCAAAACGTTGAGATGATAGTACCGAGAGCAACCATGCAGGTTGCAAAGAAGTGCAATTTTTCACCAACACGGTTCATACCGAATAGCATGACACCAAGGAAGCCCGCCTCTAGGAAAAAAGCAGTGAGGACTTCATAAGTTAGCAATGGCCCTGTGATACCACCGGCAAAGTCGGAAAAAAAGCTCCAGTTAGTTCCGAACTGGTAAGCCATCACCAAGCCAGAAACAACCCCCATACCGAAATTGACCGCAAAGACTTTCGACCAAAAATGGAACAATTTTATATAATCACTATCCCGAGTTTTCAGCCACAAGCCTTCGAGTACCGCGAGGAAACTCGCCAGCCCGATGGTGATCGCTGGGAAAATAATATGGAACGAGACTGTAAACGCAAATTGTATACGAGCCAGTTCCAGCGCAGTTAGTCCAAACATATTGACCCCTGATTGGAATTGATAATGCGCACATCACAGTTTCGTTTTTTCCGTTAGCAATGTTGGTGCTGTTCCGTAGCAAAAATAATCATTGAAACGACAGGCTTGTGAAAAAAACCACAAACCTAACGAAAAAGTTTTGTGCTTATAGTTAAAAAAAAGTCAGGTGAATGTATGGATAAGTAGAACATGAGACGATAAACTATAATAGTAACAATTTTTGAGTTATTAACTATAACAGTTGAGGCGGATATGACGCGATACGAACAACTGGCTGCACAAATACGCCAACAGATTGAAGATAATATCTGGCAAGTTGGCGATAGATTACCGTCACTTAGGGAAAGTGTAAAACAATCAGGTTTGAGTTTAATGACAGTTGTACAGGCTTACCAATTGCTCGAAAGCCAAGGTTGGATCGCTGCAAGGCCACAATCAGGGTACTATGTTGCTCGTCGAAATACGAATTTTGCGGCAGCAAAGGGAGGAAAAGGCCTGCATCTTAATGAAAATGTTGAGATCAACGCCTCTATTTTTGGTGTTTTGCAAGCTTGTAAAGATCCTGACATTATTCCATTTGGCTCAGCATTCCCTGAACCGGCACTGCTTGATGAACCGAAATTAGGGAAAACTCTCGCGTCAGTGGCTCGGCGTTTAGCGAGGTTTAATACGACAGCGAATTTACCGCCGGGTAACGAGCAATTACGCCGTAATATCGCTCAGCGCTATGCCAGCCAAGGGATCCATGTTGCCCCCGATGAAATTGTGATCACGGCTGGTGCGATGGAATCACTAGTATTAAGCCTACAATCGGTAACCCAACCGGGAGATTGGGTGGTTATCGAATCACCTGCCTTTTATGGTTCATTACAGGCTATTGAACGCCTAAAATTAAAAGCGATCGCCATTAAAACAGATCCGTTATTTGGGATTGATTTGGACGCATTGGAAGATATTGCCGCAAAATACCCCATAAAAGCCTGTTGGTTAATGACGCATTACCAGAACCCACTTGGGGGGACGATGCCGCCAGCAAATAAAAAACGGCTGGTGGAGATCTTGAATAAAAATCAAATTGTTTTGATTGAAGATGATGTGTATGGCGAATTGTACTTTGGTAATCAACAGCCGATCCCTGCCAAAGCTTTAGATACTAAGGGTAACTTTTTCCATTGTTCGTCATTTTCGAAATGTTTAGCACCGGGGTATCGGGTCGGTTGGGTGGCGGCAGGGCAACACGCGACAAAAATTCAGCATTTACAGATGATGAGTACTGTTTCTGCCAGCGTTCCAACACAGCTGGCGATCGCGGAGTACCTTACTCAGGGGGGATATGACAATCACTTGCGGAAACTACGTCAGACAATGGAGCAGCGGCAACACCAAATGTTAGGCGCAATCGCACAATATATGCCGCCTTCCGTTAAAGTGAATACGCCAAAAGGGGGCTATTTTTTATGGTTAGAATTCGAACCACCTTTTAATGCGGTACGTCTCTACCAATTAGCCCTTAAGGAAGGGATAAGCATTGCGCCTGGCAGTATGTTTTCAACCAGCGATCAGTTTAACCATGCGTTTAGACTTAATACTTCATTTACTTGGAATGAACAGTTAGAACAGGCGATGAAAACATTAGGGCGTTTATGTTATTCATTGATTACCGAGAAACGTGGTTAGTCACATTTTAAGTGTCGAAACATTGCCCTAAGTCACTAAGTTTGCCACTCTTAATTATCATAACGGATAATTGATTGCTCGGGGGAATGTATGAAAATTAAATGTTTTGATGCGGCAGAGTTACCCATTGAAGAATGGCAAGATAAGTGTGGGAACAGCGCTGAAGTTTTTTGTTGGCCTGTCGCATCTGACTTTTCGCTTCGAGTAAGCATTACACAAATCAATCAATCGAGTGTTTTAAAACAGCACGCTGAAAGTGAACAATTTTGTATTTCTTTGGATAATGGTCAGCTGTCTATTCGAGATCAACAAAAGACTAAGCATTCTATGGCAAAAATTGGTGACGCTTTTCATTCTGAGGGGGAACAATTGATTGAACTTGAATTAAGAGGCTCCCCAGTCCGTTTACTTAACGTATCGGTTAACCCTGAGCGTTGGCGAGTTAAAAGCCATGTGATTGCACAAGAACAACGTTTGCCAATAGGGCAGGCAGGGATAGTGTATGTCTTAGCTGGGGAATGGGATGTCTCTGGGGCGAATTGTAAAATTATGGCCGTTAATCAAGGGGGCTGGTGGCTACCTGACATTGGGGAAGGGCATATTACGCCTCGTGTGGCAGGTAGCAAATTAATTTGGGTTGATATTACGGCCTGTTAGCTATTGGCTAAGCCAATCGCCGCGAGTGACAACATGCCTCCAGCAACGCCTTCCGTTAGACGGCGACGCTTATCGCTGTAATTTCCTTTTTTATGTACGGTGGCAAATACCATACCAATCATGCCATAAATCACGATACATGAGGCAATAAAGGACGTTGATAAAATAATAGACTGAATAGCAACACTGTCCGAAGAGTGAATAAAATTAGGTAAAATGGCAAAGTAGACTAAGAGTCCTTTGGGGTTAAGAAAGCTAGTTAGAAAACCTTTCAGAATGACACCTTTAGATGGCGCTGATTTTAGCGTTATCTGGCTTGGTTTCATGGCAGATAAGATCATTTTTATGGCTAAATATGCGACATAAGCGACACCGACCCATTTAATAGTATTAAATAAGCGTGGTGACGCAGCCACTATCGCAGCGAGACCTAAAGCGGCTAGGATAGCATGCATAATATAGCCCGAGATAATGCCAATATTAGCTTTCCATACGGCAGATACGCCTCCCGATAGCCCTTGCGAAGAGATAAAAAGAATATCAGGACCCGGTGTACAAATAAGAGGGATCACCGTCGCACTAAACAGAATAATTGATTGTAGCTCCATCTGTATGCCTCATAGATATCATTTGATTATTGTTGTTGAGTTTAGCAAGTTAGCTTGAGGGAAATTATAATGATTTCATTGTAATATTTGGTCATTTTATGGGTAATAATGGATTTTAAATTTAGCATTGAATATCAAAAATCGTTAAACCATAGGAAAATAATGCCAATCAAATAGATACGGGTAAGTTGGCTTGCTCAAACTTTATTAAGGAAGATGCAAGAGGGTTAAATTACTGGCTAAATCACAAGGCAAAAAAATACATTTAATATTCAATGAACTAAGTCATTAACTATTAAATGTATGATAGGTTAAAATATAAAAAGTACTTATTTTTTATTAATAGGTTATTTCATCAATTAGGGTAAGCTATTTTTAGCCAAACTATTTCATATTAGCATCGATTACTTGATAAAAAGCGTTGGCTGTATCCGCAATCGTCCAGACACCAAGAATAATTTGGTATCCTGTACGTTTTGGAATATTACACTCTATTCTTACGTTATTTTTGGGTACATTTCCTCTATCTTGTTGTTCACAAAACGGTTTTAAATCAAAATCATTACGTGTTAATGGTTTATTTGGATCCCAATTTTGTTTAGTGATAAAAAATTGCCATGATGTCGTTCTGTGTGATGCAGTTAATGTCCAAGAAAATACATTTTTACCACTAGATACATTCACTTTATGCCAACGACTGTTCGACTGTTCATTTAACTGAGAAAAATTGGCATTACCTCCACTTGCGATTTGACCATCCTTTGGCCCCCTTTCTGGGAAACCTTTAGGGCCTTCAACCGATTGAGGCTCATATTGAACGGCACCACACATTTTATTTAAATTGCCACCCATGGATGAACAAAGAAAAGCGCGGCTTGGTGGATTATCGATATAACCATGGCGAAGTACGTTATTATCAGCTAATGCTGACATTGAAAGGAAAAGCATTGATATAGCAATAAATGTTGTTCTCATAGAAGTATCCTCATGTAAAAATTAACAACCATATTTAAATGATGTATAACCTATAAAGAATGAACTCTCTGTTGTTATTTTATTAAACTAATTCGGTTATCTAGATGCGTATACTTTTTATTATGTGTTTATCAAAAGCTAATGAAAAATATTGAAAATAGCCCAACTAAAAACATAAATTATCACTAGTAGATACTAAAATGTTGGCTATTGTTTTTTCTCTATTACCATCCCCTCTTTTTAGGAAAAGAGTAGTTAATATTTATCAAAGATAAATAAAAGTATTAAAATGCATTATGAGGGCAAATAACTCTCACATACAGTTTGCTCAGTCAATATATGTATTGTTTTTGTCTATGGCCTCCTAAATTATACAGAATGGTGAAATTTTCATAAAACATACTGATGAGAAAGTGGCTTTAAATATGCCATATAGTCTTATTTCGTCAGCTTATTGATAAGTTAACCAACAGTGCCGATACCATCATAGCAAGTTCCACGCTCTTTCAAATGTTTCATCATCATAAGGTTGTGTTCCATTTTCATGCTTAGAACCTATCCCAAAAGGAATTGTCAGATAATACATAATGATAATTTATGAGGGCAACGTATGGTAGGTAATAAGTGGCAAATCAGTGATGAACTCTGGGAGAAAATGGCTCCTCTCATCCCGGAGCATAGAACTCAACACCCGCTGGGTACGCACCGCAAGCGGGTTGATAATCGCGCTGCAATGAACGCCATTTTCTTCGTACTCAGGACGGGTTGCCAGTGGAATGCGCTAAATGCCACCGGTATATGCTCGTCAAGCTCTGCTCATCGCCGATTTCAGGAGTGGCGGGATGCTGGCGTATTTGAACGCTTCTGGCAAAACGGGTTGCTTGCTTGCGAACAGTTGGACGCTATTGACTGGTCGTGGCTGTCGATGGATGGTTGTATGACCAAATCACCGCTGGCAGGCTCAAAAAAACAGGCAAGAACCCAACAGACCGAGGGAAACGGGGCGTAAAGCGCAGTCTGATGACTGACGGGAACGGGCTTCCGCTTGCACTGGTTGTCGCTGGAGCAAATACGCACGACATAAAGCTGGTTGCGGATACGCTCGATGCCCTCCAGACGGGCAGACCGGGCAAGAGGCTCCGGTTGTGCATGGACAAAGGGTATGAAGCGGAATGGTTGGGAGCGTATCTGAAAAGTCGTCGCTATGAACCTCATATCCAGTCACGGAAGGATGAATCAGAAGCCATCAAAAACACGGATTTTAAGGCCCACCGCTGGGTTGTAGAGAGAACACACAGTTGGATGAATCGCTACCGTCGTGTCCTGACTCGTTGGGAGAAGAAGGTCGAGAATTATGAGGCAATGCTGCATCTTGCCTGTGCCATCATTGTCTGGAATAAAATCCTATTGGGATAGGTTCTTAATAATCGATTTAGCGAGTTTTATTAAAATTGATTTGTTTTCAAGATTAATAAATGTATTGGGGGATACATTTAGCGCTTTAGCAATATCATTAATATAATCGCTTGTTTGATTTTCATTGCTAGGTGCCCATCGACTAATTAATTGAGATACGGTTTGCAATGAGTATCTACGTTGATAGGTACGCAGTAACGCGAATAGTGCTCTGATACCATATTCTGAAGATTCAAATCGACAAAATCGTTTTTCAATAGATTTATCGTGTGGTAGTTGCCCCTTCCAATGATTGGCTTCATTGTATTCAATGTTACCGGGGTTATTGTTTCTGATGCCTCGAGAGATTTTAATCATGGATAAATTCTCCAATTCTAATGTTTAAATAAAAATGATACGAACATTTTTAATTAATCTATCAGTCCTAAGTAATAGGATTTATATTTATGTAATGATTTTAATTATATTAAAAAAGTGTTGGCGCAGATTATTAAAATTAAGTCATAAGACTCAATGAGCAGAAGAATACTGCTCATTGAGTAATACAAAGAGAAAATGAGATAAATTAAATTATAGATAAAATCATATTTACGATTAAATCAAATAAGTAAAATTGATTTTTATTACTATAAATAAATTACCGAATTATTATCTGATGTTGGCAGTGAATTACCATCATGATCAGCTGCACCTGTGTCAATATTAGGGGTTGCTGCGCTAGCAAGGCTAAATTCATTTCCTTCACTATTGGTTACCTTAAGAATATTAACATAGGCCATTGCAGTAACTTCCACATTAGGATATATGCCAGTTACATTCATATCAATATGAACCTTTCCGTTAATTTGTTGAGTAGTTGATAGCTCATCTAAGGTTGCGTGTATTTCTTGTCTATGAGTTTCGACACTAAAGTTAGCTGAAACCCACGCAAAGAAAGCAGTAAGACCTGCGCCAAATTTATATTCATTAAGCAGCTGTTGATACTTAGCCGACGATTCAAGGCTAATAATACTAAAATCCATGTCACCTTGTAATCGAACAACAGCGCCTTGGCCTGAGACAGTCGCAGAAATACCTCTCATCATTCCTTTCTTTTTTGAAACCTGCCAAGAACTCACATTACTATTGTTTGTCTTTACTGCTCCAATTGCAATATCGTTTATTTCGGAGAATGTTGTAGTCATTTTAATACCCTTAGTTTTAAATAAAGTGATGTTGTGGTGCTATTAAATAGATTAGTGGTTTATGCTATAAAACCACACACTATCTAATGGCAATAATACTATTTGATATATTGTATTGATAATGTGATCGATAACGGATTTTTGTGTTGTTATATTGTTTCTAGTTGAGATAAATATTCAAATTATTGTTTTTTTTGAGTATTTAGATCAAAATACTTATAGCTAAGTATTTTTACTTGAAGGATTTATTTTCACTGTCAGCGATATTTGCGGATAGTCTTGTAATTTTTTGAAAAATAACTAATTTAGTTGAGTGTTCTACTTGTTGTTTTATCTGATAAAATATGGCTGTATCGTTTCTTAGCTTGATGTTTATAGAGCGAGGTAGCGTGCGATTTCGAGATATTATGCTTTTAAATATGGGAATGATGGCAGATGGTGTCAAAACCATGGCGAATGACTTTGCTAACGTCACTATATAGTTTTTTTAAAAAATTATAATTATTTGGTATTAATTTTGGTGATCCTTCTTTTAATTGAAGATTAATGGGAAGGTGTGTTTTATCATTATTTTATAAATAGAGGGTAATAATTTTTATCACTATTAATGCTAGCAAATGAGAGACTTGTTTCTCCTGAACAAGATTCAGATACCGTATTGAGTATTTGGGGAGCCTCAAACCTTAGGGGAATTGCTGTATTTATCATGCTTAGTCATTATTGTGGGTTTTTCAATTGAAAGCTTGCTTACCAATAGGTGCTTTTTGATTACGTCAAAGAGAACAAATCAAATCAATTGTATGATATAAAAATATCGCCATGTACCATTAATAATCTCAAACATAAAGCACCATTATTTTAATATCGAAATGACTACTTCGATTTATAGCGATAAAGGTAGATAGCCACAATATTACTCATAATATGCTTCAATGAATATTTCCTGAAATTTATACTAGGTCATTTTAGTGTTAACAATGACTAAAATCATAGCGTATCATTTAACAGCAAACATAAAAATGATAGTCGACGATTCGGCTTACTCTCCGTAAAACTTAAGATAGGCGCTTAGTCGCAAAATAGAACTACGAATGAAACCAGTGCGACCTTCTTCTTGATGGATAGATTATGTCCATGTTGCGAACTTGGCTGGCAGTGATTGATGTAAATTCCTCACGACACGTCAGAGAAGGGATAGTATCATGACCAGCCATTAGCTTTTTTACATTTTATTCGGAATTTTCATTGTGACCTCATTTGCTGAACTTAACACGCTACCTGAAGAACAACTTGCTAACCTTACTGAGCTAGGTTACGTAACAATGACGCCAATTCAGGAGGCTGCGTTACCAGCGATCCTTGCAGGCAAAGACGTCCGTGCTCAGGCAAAAACGGGAAGTGGTAAAACCGCTGCTTTTGGACTGGGTCTGTTACAACACATCGATGCGAAACAGTTCAGTACACAATCACTGGTATTGTGCCCGACTCGAGAATTAGCAGATCAAGTCGCGAGCGAACTGCGCCGCTTAGCACGTTATATGGCAAATATTAAGATCTTAACACTTTGTGGTGGTGTGCCATTTAGTGTGCAACGAGATTCCTTAATCCACGCGGCTCATATCATTGTTGCCACGCCGGGGCGACTTCTTGACCACTTGAACAAAGAAACCGTAAAACTGGATACATTACAAACATTGGTATTAGATGAAGCAGATCGCATGCTGGATATGGGATTTGCTGATGATATTGATGAAGTGATCAGCTATGCGCCCATTAGCCGTCAAACACTATTATTTTCAGCTACGTGGCCAGAAACAATTACAGCAATGAGCCAGCGTATCCAACGTAATGCAATAACGATTGAAATCAATTCAGTTGATGAATTACCTGCTATTGAACAACGGTTTTATGAAGTCGCTCGTCATGAAAAAATAGATTTATTACAAAAACTGTTAAGCCAACAGCAACCCGCATCTTGTGTGGTATTTTGTAACACAAAAAAAGATTGCCAAGCGGTGTATGATGCACTAAATGAGTGCCATCAAAGTGTTTTAGTATTGCATGGTGATATGGAACAACGTGAGCGAGATCAAACGCTTGTTCGTTTTGCTAATGGCAGTAGTCGTGTATTAGTTGCAACCGATGTGGCGGCTCGTGGGTTGGATATCAAATCATTGGAAATGGTAATTAACTATGAATTGTCATGGGATCCAGAGGTGCATGTTCATCGCATTGGTCGTACAGCGCGTGCAGGTGAAAGTGGGTTAGCGATTAGCCTTTGTGCTCCTGAAGAAGCTCAACGCGCTAATGTGTTAGAAGAAATGTTAAATATAAAGCTTAACTGGAAGTCAGTACCAACCGGCTTAACTATCACACCACTTGAAGCTTCAATGGTAACACTGTGTATTGATGGTGGTAAAAAAGCGAAGATGCGACCTGGCGATATTCTTGGGGCGTTAACAGGAGATATTGGCTTGGCAGGGGATGATATTGGTAAAATTACTATTCATCCAATGCATGCATATGTCGCAATCAAACAGTCTGCTGCACGCCATGCTTGGAAACAATTGCAGCAAGGAAAAATTAAAGGTAAATCCGTTAAAGTAAGATTGTTAAAATAAAACTAGCAATATAGGCAACCATTAGCCGTGTGGTTTGTATGACATGGCTAATGGTAGGTAATCATTACTTAAAATGAATACAGAGATTCAATGGATTGACCGAGTTTTTCTGCCAGCTCAGAAGATGCATATCTATCCATCACAACCTCAATATATGCCGCACGATTTTGCGATTCAGCCATATTAATTGCGGCATCTAACTCATCGCAACGGGTGACCTTTTGGCAATACCAATCTTGGCAACCAAGTGCAGCAGGTAATTGGGCATAGTGCCATTGCGGTAAGTCATTATAGTAGGCTTCAGGATCTTTACAGAGTAAGCGTTCAATAAGATAACCATCATTATTAAGGACAAAAATAATGGGTTTTAAGCCAAAGCGAGCGAATTGGCTAATCTCTTGGGCGGTTAACTGATGAGAACCTTCACCAGTAATTAAGATAATACGGCGATTAGGTTCAGCTATTGCAGCACCAAAAGCCGCAGGTGTTGCCCAACCAATAGAGCCCCAGAGTGTTTGGTTATGGAATTGTGCATTTTGTGGAAGCAGAGCAAAACCTAATCCCATCGATGCTGTACCTGTTTCCGCGATAATAATATCGTCTTTTTTGAACATCTGCTCAAGTCGCGGATAAAGATAGTTTGCAGTAATTTGCCCATTTTCCCCCTGAACTGGCGTACCGAGACCTTGAGCTTTTATCCCTTGGTGATGCAATGAAGGAGCAAGCTCTTTGAGCTTAACCAGTACATCTTGCATATAGACTTGAGGATAGATAGCAGAGCCCACTTTCACATGGTCGGCAAGGATATTAATTCGATGCTCAGGGAGAATAGTAGCGGTAAAGCTACCAGAGTTAAAATCGGTAAGGACAGCTCCAATTCCCAGCACGCAATCACAACTTTCGACAAATTCACCTACTTGTGTATTCATTAATTTGCCGTTATAGATCCCCATATAAGTTGGATTGGATTCACTGACAATGCTTTTATCCATAAACATGGTGGCGTAAGGTAACCCAGTCTTATCAATAATTGCTTGCACTTCATTAGCATAGCCTAATCGAGCACTTAAAATACCAGGAATTATGCAGGCTTTTTGGCTTGAATTTAGCTTTTCTAAAATAGCCGTAACGGCGGCTGATAATGACTCATTATTACTTTTATGAATAACAGGGGTATCAGTATTTTTATCTGTAACGACTGGCATGACCGCATAATCTGCGGGTAAACCAATATAAACAGGACGGCGTTCACGTAGGGCCGTTATAATTAAGCGTTCGGTTTCGGCAATACAGTTTTCAGGGGTTAAAATTGCGTGAGCGCAGCTTAGGTGTTGACTCATTTGATAAAAAACATCGAAATCACCATTGCCGAGCGTATGGTGAACGAGTTTATGGTTTTTTTGTACACCACTGGCAGGCATACCAACTAAATGAAAGATAGGAAGATGTTCTGCATAGGAGCCTGCAATGCCGTTGAGTGCGCTTAATTCTCCTACACCAAATGTGGTTGAAAGTGCAGCGGCACCTTTAATACGAGCATATCCATCAGCTGCATATGAGGCATTGAGTTCATTACAATTACCAATCCAACGCATATTGTTACTTTCACAGACCGCATCTTCTATGGGGAATGCGTAATCACCTGCGACGCCAAAAATATCATTGATGCCGATCTCATTTAAGCGTGCTAAAACATGTTCGATGACGGTTTTATTCATTATATTATCTCCTAATGATCACGTTAGCCGATAATTCTGCTTTTTATTAGTTCTAACGTAGATCTTTCTTTAGTGGAAATTATTTATAATTATTCCATCTATAACAAAAACTCATAGGAGCAGACATGGATATACGTTCATTGCGTTATTTTGTTGAAGTGGTACAGCTAAATGGGTTTAGCCGAGCAGCAGAACGTTTATTTGTGACCCAACCTGCGATTAGCCGTAGCATTCAAAAGTTAGAGCAAGAGCTTGGTTATACATTATTAGTGAGAGAAAACGATGGAGTGAGACTGACGGATGAAGGCGAAATTTTATTGAGTCATGCAAAACAAATACTCAAACAATTTAATAGCATGAATAAGGCGTTAAAAGAGAAAGAAGGGCCTCTGTCCGGTATTTTGAATGTAGGATTACCACCTGTCATCGCGTCAACTTATTTTGCGGATATCATCATGGCATTTAGTCGACGTTACCCACAGGTGGAATTAAAAATTTTGGAGCTAGGCACGCATAAGATGATGGAGGCGATGTTAAACGGCGAGGTGGAGACCGCGGCAGTGATGCTGCCTTTCGACAATGAATTGTTTGACTTACACGTTTTTTCGTCAGATCGATTGATGCTGTTAGTGAGTGAACAGCATCCGCTAGCTATGCGTAACTCGGTGAAGTTTGCAGAGCTTATTGATGAGCCGTTTATTTTCTTCTCTGAGGACTTTCGCATAAATGAGTTAGTCATGAGCGCTTGTGGGATCTATGGAAAAAAACCGGTTATTGCTGGGCGCAGTAGCCATTTAGATCTTGTAACAGCGATGGTAAGGGCAGGGGTTGGTGTAACATTATTACCAGATAGTATGTGGAATAAAACACGTGCAGATGGTTTGTCAATTATTCCTGTAATAGAGCCTGTACTCTCTTATGAAGTCGCTTTAGCAACATTGAAAAATAGTCATCAAAGCCGCAGGGCAAAAGCTTGGAATGCGCTGGCAAAAGAAATGTTAAACATCCAATAATGAGGCATTGATGGCAAAAATGTTTTTTATAGAAAGAAAAATGATTGTATAGCCACTTTCTCTTAAGGATAAGGAACAAGAAGACTTATTTTTTAGATGTTGGATAGAGTTTATCCACCAATTTTTTATCTGATTTAAAAAGCAACATACTATTACATATAATTATGCAAGATTTTATTGGTATATGAGTTTAGTCTTAGGGGGCGTGAGTTTATTGTGGGGTAAGACTCTGTGATTTGCCTAGTTTGTTGTTGGGATTAACATATCAAAAGCAGGTAAATACATAATTTAAATTATAGCTTCATCAAGGCTTGATCTCGTTCTGGGGTTCGCAGGAGAGTGAGTGCATCGTGGTTAATTCTATAATTCAGGTCCGCCAGCGGCTTAGCGATGCACCCGCAGTTTTTAACAAGAAAAATACTGGCGGTATAGCCATATATTTATATCTGGAATGCTAAAATGAAAAGACCAACTAGTAAAAATATAAGCCACTATTTTGAGTGTATGAAGAAATAAAATTTGAACTAATTAGTCGATTAAAATATTTATTTTTTCACAGACAAATAAGCTGTTGGAGCCACCATTCTCAGAGTTGAATTTGCCTTGATTAAGGTACTCGCTGATATGCTGATAAATGGTAGTCTGGTGAAATCTTAATACCTGAGCGATCAGGTCAGTACTCCATCCTTCGGAAGCAAGAAGAACGGCTTTTATTTTATCTCGACCTTGTCCGTCACAAATTGCGTCGTGAAAGCGTTTTAGCTTTGTTTTTTTTCTAACACAATTAATATCCTAATAATAAAAATAATGTTCTTGATTTCGCATAAAAAAGCACATTCAATAATTAAAAATATATATTATTAATTAATATACAGCTTTAATAATTAGAGTCTAATACAACCTTTAAGGAAATTGCACTATTATAGTTCATAACCAAAATATCATTTGGACTGTCTTTTTATGATAATTAAATACATGTAATTCTATTTTAAGTGTGCTATTTATAACATCATAAGGTTTTAATCTGATTAAAAACGTTATGGTAAATATTTACTAGTGTAAATTAAAGGATAATGTAGATGAGTGTTATAACAAAAATAAACTTAGGTATGCATCAATGCAGGTTTTAGCTCAGATCTAGCTGGGAGATTACAGAATGCCGCAAAGATGAACAATCACTACAAAAAAACTTAATCTCAAGTTAGTGATATGTTATTACCAACATAGTATTGATAAAATTAGATATAACTAGTTCAATAAGTTATTTAGGGTAAATTTGTGAATTTAAATCTGAATGTGAAAAAACTTTTAATATAAAAAGATAGCTTGAGATAAATGAATTTTAGCCATACTAAATAGACGAATCGCATAGTGTATCTATGCACTCTGTCTGTTATAGCTAGACTCTTTCACTCATTCTAGTTATTTATTAAATAATATGATTATTAACTAAAATCACAATGTTGGAATACTGAATGAATAAAACTCTACATATTAACTTGATATCTTTTATTGTAAAAAGTTCAGGTTGGCTGTGTATTATAATTTACTGTTTATTTACTTTTATTTCTGCTGTGTGGGTATCAATGAGTTTTACACAAATTAGTGGAGTGTCGCTAACCTTTTTCACATTATTGGTAGCACAAATTATATTCCTTTTACTTGCCATTATAACAAAACAACAAACGGCGGATTCAAGTCCGAAGTGCAACGCTAAGCCGCCTTTCTTAGCTCCGCAAACACCACCGAAGGTTGTCTGAACCCCAGACACTTGCGTGGCCTGCTGTTCAACGCTCCCTGATAGCGTTGTAAGTCTTCTTCTGTCACTGTCCGCAGGTCTGTTCCTTTCGGGATAAACTGTCTTAACAACCCATTCGTATTCTCGTTCAGCCCACGCTCATGCGAGGCATACGGATGGGCAAAGTACGTATCTGCGTTCAGTGCTTCTGCTATCGCCTTGTGCTCACTAAACTCTAGACCGTTATCGAACGTTATTGTGTGACATACATCCTGATACTCACTCAGCAGTGAGATAATGGCCTTACTGACTTCCACCGCATCCTTTGAAAACACCTTTTTTGTCAGGTAAATACGGCTTTTGCGTTCTGCCAGTGTCACGATAGCACCAGTGCCCTGTTTACCCTGCACCAAATCGGCCTCCCAGTCCCCCAGACGGCTACGGTCATCGACGACTGACGGCCGTAGCTCAATGGATACCGCATCAGGGATGCGCCCTCGTTTCTGCCCGTAGCCCTTACGATATCGCCGTTTGCCCTGCCTAAGATGCCTGTACAACTCGCCACCGCTACGCTTATCCGCATAGATATACTGGTAAATCCATTCATGGCTGACGCTAAGACCAATAATGCTGCCAATTGCACTTATTTGCTCAGGACTCCACTTCCACTCCAGAGCAAATATCACGAAATCTATGGTCTGCTGAGGAATTGTCCTTTTGGCAGATGACAGCCGCCTATCACAGCACTTCTGGTGTGCCTGTTGTGGGTTATAACCAGTATCTGAAGTGTTACGCCTCAGTTCACGGGAGACCGTGGACTTGCTTACACCGATACGGATACCTATCTCATGGCAGGATAAATTATCCTCACGCAGTATCGATATCTGGTATCGTTGTCCTTCGGTTAGTTGCTGATACTTCATACTTACTCGCTCATCTTTGGTCGGAAGAGCAGGATAGCTTATCAGTAGCTAACCGTCCTTCCATCTAACATGACCGAGCGTTGCACTTATTATCTGAATTCGCGAACATTTAATTTCATTATAAAAAATAAACTTATTGTATTTTGGTTTAATATTCTGACTTTGACAAGTTGGTTATTGATGTTTATGGCATTACAGCGTATCGAAGCATCTGTTGAATCTGCTATTTATCAAGGATGGATTCCCATTATCGTTATGCTATTGAGCTTATGTAAGGGGGGCAATAATTGGTTCAAGATATTAGGGCCATTACTAATTGCCATTTCTATTTTCATGTTGATTTTTGCCAGATTATATTTTAACAGTAATAACCATTATATTAACTCCTCGATTTTATTAGAGGGAATTATTCTAGCCTCTATAGCAGGAAGTACTGGTGGCATTTATGTTTTCCTTTCAGCTAAATTTAGAAAAATTGCTGGTGCAACCACCTTAAATATACTAACAACACGCTTTATTATTTTACTAATAGTAACAAGTTCTTTAGCACATGAGCAACTATTCATTATAGTCACAACTGATTTATACTCCTTATTAAAACTAGTATTTCTTTCAATCATATTTGTTGTCATTCCTATATTTTGCTTACAACATGCGATTCTTAAGTTGGGAGCTGAACGCGTATCTATTTTAACACCGTTAGTACCAGTGGTTGCACTTACTGCTGAATATTTTGTGTCTCCTTGGAATAATTTTTGGGTACCTATTTTAATAGGGTTAGTAAGCTTATCATTAATTATTAGTAACATATTAATGAATGAAAAATCACAAGTAATTAAGTAATGCCTAGATCCTGAAAACACTAATCTAAAATGAGGAATTAACATGACCACATTACAAGAAAACATAAATGACAAAAATTTAATAGAAGAAATCCGAGAGATGATAAATAACTCAGGGATAAATGAAAATGAATTCTATAAAACATTTCAAAAAGAGGCGCTACCTCTTGATACAGCTAAAACTATATTTCAGCAATACTATTATTATATTCGTACTTTTCCACAAATTCTTTCAGGATTAGCTCCTCGAGTAAGCGATGAACTCATTCGATTGAAAATTTGTCGTACAGTAGTTTCTGAACTAGGTGATGGTAAGGGAGATGCTCATTATATCATGTTTGAAAATGTATTAGCTGGAATTGGTATCACTCTAGATGAATATAAAACTGCAAATTACAATCAAGAAACTAAAGAGTTAATTGAAAATTTAAATCGTCTTTTTTTGGTTGAATCACCGAATTATGCATTAGGTGCGCACTATGTTATTGAAGAGTTTGGTTTTCCTATGATAGTTAATCTTTATGAGGGATTTCGCTTATATAAAGGTTGGAAACATGAAGATTATAATTATTTCTATTTGCATATTTTAATTGAATGTAATCACGTTGATTGGATTCAAGAAGCCACGCTGGCCGCTGCAAAAGATGATGCTTCTAAATTTGAAATAATTGAAGGTGCACGACAAATATTAGAATTGCTTAATAATTTTTGGAAAGGTCTCAATAGATTGGCGGTTAGTCATGTTAATTTAATCTCACAAAAAACAGCCTAACCTAATAGAAATTATAACCTTTTTATAATAATAAACATGTGGGATGCTGAACTTTAAATTCATCCGTATGTTATTCATTAATAATGAATAGGTGAGCTAATGATTAAGAACAATGATTCATTGGTAGGTATTTTTGAGCACATGTCTTTAATCGCTAAGAAAAATAATGCTTTAAACCTTTCACAAGGAATTCCTGATAATATTTATGATGATTTATGGAATAAAACTATAAGTGACTTATCTATGAATACGTGGCAATATCAACCTTCAGCAGGATATTCTCCACTCATTCAAAAATTACTTAGCTCCTTTTTTTCAAATGCATTTGACGATGCAATTATTACCTCCGGTTGTACTGAAGCATTATTATGTGCATTATATGCATGGAGTGAAAACGGTTACCGTGACCTCGTGGTGATGGAGCCGTTTTATTCTTATTACCCAGGATTAGCTAAACTAGCTCATCTCAACTTTGTTCCTATCTTAATGCAAAAATATGCGGAACAACTAATTATAGATTGGAGTACATTGAAGCGGGTTATTAATGCAAAAAGTATTGTTTTAATTAATACACCACATAATCCTTCAGGAACAGTTTTTACTGCTGATGATTGGCAGCAATTATGGTTAATTCAAGAAGTAACTGGTTGCGCGATATTAATTGATGATGTTTACCGCCATTTCAATTTTACCAATGAATTAACCCCTTACGCAAGCATGTCTCAACGTAATATATTAATTGCAGGTTCTGTATCAAAAAGTTTTGCAGCTACAGGAGCTAGAGTGGGATGGCTTGTTGGAGAAAAAAGACTATTAAAACGAGCTCTTATAGCTCATCAACATATGTCTAATTGCCAACCCGAATTATTGCAAAAGGCGTCTTTAGCTTTGATTCAAATGGTTCCCTTTTCTAAACTAGATAGCGTATCTCAAACATATCACAAACGAGCAACAAGATTGGGCGAAGCGCTATCTCAAGCAGGATTTAATTTGATTACCGCTAATGGTGGACATTTTATTATGGCATCACATCCTAAACTTGCTTATCAGCCACTTATCGAACAAGCTATTTTTTTTACCTTAAATTTTGGGATTACACCATTACCACTTAATGATTTTTTTCATAATAAAGACACTCATTGGTTGAGATTCTCATTTGCCTTAAGTGACTCAACTATCGATTCGGCATGTCAGCGTTTAATGTTTTCTCATTTGTAAGGATTCGCATATGAGCTCATTTATTGTTATTGGTGGCGGTCCTTCCGCTGCAATAGAAGCATCACGCCTTTGTTCTTTAGGTAAAAATGTCACAATCATCACTGAACAAATTGGTGGTTGTATGGAAATGATGGGAGATAAAAGGCTTCAGTCTTATTGCAATGAATTAACTTTACATGAAACTACATTGTCTCTAGCAGACAGTATGGCTCTCAACGATCTGCCGCCAACTGCAAATGAATATATTCAGTATATTAAGCGCATTTTTGATGGCCTTCCAATTAAAATTATTATAGGAAAAGTGAATTGGTTTACTAAAATAAAAACTAAATTTAGTTGTCATGTGGATTCTCAGTTTGGTAAAAAAATTTATTATTCAGATGGATTGGTTCTAGCAACGGGTCTTAAATCGAAAGCAACTCCAGATATTTTTTCCTTATTACCACATATAAACTGTTTTTCAGCCTATAAATTATTTAACCAAAATGGTTCATTTATTAATAATTATAAACGTGCTGTGATTTTAGGTAGTGGGAATACGGCTTTTCAACTTGCAAATATTGCGGTTTCTCATGGGTTAAATACGACAATTTTGGCACGAGAATATCTAGGTATATTTCCTCAAGAAACCAAAAATAGATTTGCTCTTCGTGCGCCAAGCCAAATTACGATTGAAAAAATTTGGAAAAGTCATGACTTTGAAAATACAGATTACCTGTCATTCTTTATTTACTCTTCATTATATTCTGATGGGAAATATTTAAATGTGAAAATTGAAAAATCGAAAAATCAAATACATATTGCTAATATTTCATACTCCGCTCTTTCTTCTGATATAAATGGCGAAAATACAAAAATTCTTTCCATTCCTTCGGAAGATACTTTGTGTATTTCAGCAATTGGAGTTACATGTACTTTACCTTCTCATAATTTTAGTCAACTACAATTGAATGATCAAGGCTATATCTCAAATGAGTTAGGGCGCACAGCTGTTGCTGGGTTATATGTTGCAGGTACTTTAGCCGGAGCAAAATCGGTTAATACCATGAATAAGGTCGAGTATGAATATGAAAGTCAAAATGCTATTGGATAATTTCATCTATGAAGTCAATGGGTTTGACAAAACAATTGATGATATAAAAAAGTATAATTTAAATTCTCTACTTCATTCTGGAAAGGTGATTATATTACGCAATAAAAAGTTATCTCTAGAAGATTATTATCAGCTAATGTTGTCGATAGGAACTCCTGAACAACATATTTTACAGAATTTCTCCGTCAGTGGATATAAAGATATCATTCGTATATCAAATTATATTACGCCGACAGGTGAAAATGAAGGAATTTTAGATGGCGGAGCATACTGGCATACGGATATGTCGTATAAACCCCAAATTGGTATTGCAACAGCACTGATGTCCTTAAGAGAGCCTGATTATGGTGGTTATACTCAATTTATAGATATGGTTGATGCACTTAGTATTCTTCGTAAGAACTCAGCTCTCCTTACAAAGCTTGAGAATATCTGTGGAACATCTTTAGAGGCGATTCAGGTACATCATACTTTTGGTAATCGAAGAGCTATGTTTGACCCATCACAGCCAACTCAACGATTAACTAATGCTCAACAGATTACTCTTTCTCCAGTAGTACACAATTTAGTTCAAGTTCATCCATATACTGGACAGCAATCTCTTTTTGCTGTTTCTGGTACTGCCATTTGTTTTGACGGAGTATCCCAAGAAGTATCGCTACCACTATTGAATGAGCTGGAAGATTTCATTATTGAAAATTCTCAATTCTATCAACACCGTTATTTTTCTAACGATATCATTATTTGGGATAATTTACTGACGCTTCATCGTGGATATGCCATTAAGCCTAGCCATAATATTAAAAATAGTCGTCTGTTATACCGTATTAACGTCAATTACTCTAATAGAGGGCCTTGTTATGAAAAAAACAGTCATACTCCTTTCTCAATCTTACCTACAATTTGCTTCAGAGGCTGTACTACTTAATTTATCTCAGCAAACCCGTTTGGTTTTAGTTATTACACACAATGAAGAAGTTTATCCTTTTTTGTCCACAAAATTGGCAAAGGTTTATCATGTCAATGGAAATACGACAGAAAGCTTACGGCCTGAATTAAATTTTGACCAAGTCTCTGAAATCGTAAAACAAGAGATTGCTCTAGTTGACTCATCTAAAGATATCGCTATTTATTGTCAGCAAGAAGATAATGTATTAACAGCAGCAAAACTCCGCTTAGCATTTGATATCGATGGTGAACAAACAGATATCGTATTAAAATTTCGTGATAAGTTAATTATGAAACAATGTATTAGTGCAGTTTTACCCAACGCAATACCTAAACATAAAAAGCTGGATATAGAATTATTAAATAACAATCTTCGCGATTATTATCATGAGCTAAAAGAATTTCTTGGTGAAAAAATGATCGTCAAACCAACCACTGGAGCTGGTAGCTTTAATATAAAAATAATCAATTCGGAAGTTGATTTACAGGACGTTAAAGAAATGATAAGCACTGATGAGCATACATTCTCTTATGAGATTGATGAGTTTATTAGTGGAAAAATGTACCAATGTGATTCCTTTATACGAAATGGCAAAGTTGTATTTTGTGGAATATTAGAATTAGGATGCAGCAATTTTGATTTTGTCATGGGAAAACCACTGTCGGTTTATCCTGTTACAAGCATAGAACAATACCAACGACTATTTGAATTTAATCAAACATTGATCACCGAATTAGACCTTAAAAACGGTTCTACTCACCATGAGTTATTTATCAAAGATAACTCTCAAGATATAGTTTTTCTCGAAATTGCTGCTCGAGTCCCTGGTGGAATAGGGGTCCCATTCCATACCAAAAATAGTAATATTAACCTTATTGACGCTACGCTTTTACAAGCAGCTGAGTCTGATGAATTAAATAAAATTAGCCCTAATATGAAAAATAATGTTGTTTCAGCATTATTGCCCGTAGGGCATGGTACTGTTATCGCGCTAAATGAGCCTCAGTTAATGAGTCATTGGCATATAGACTGGCATGTTAAAGTTGGTGATGTTGTTAATTCGCGTTCGCTTATTGATACCGCAGGTATCCTGATGTTCACGAATGATAATAGAGAACAACTACGTAGCGATTTTGAAAAGCTTCAAGATTGGGTTCCTGTGACTTGTATATAAAAAATGAAATAATTGCTAACTATTCCAATGTATAATTTAGAATACATTATATGGTAGGGCACTTCACTTCAAGTTTTTGTAAGTGCGCTACTTGTCGTGCTTTTTATCAATGATAATGACCCCTCGGTATTCGCTATTACTGAACATACAAAATATCTTCCTTAAACCGCTTTGTTCTGACTATGTATAATAATCTATCCAGTTGTCCGGTAATCTCCCCTAAAAGTAGTTGATTTCCAGTAGCACAGTTTTCACCAACGTAGCGGACTCTTTGAACGCTTATTTATTTGAATCGTTGAGCTAAGTTAGACAATTAGTGTGGTATTGGCAGTAATATTATAACTTGAGCCGAACCCATGAAAGTTTAAATAACCTTCCACCGGAGGCTTATCGTAAACAGTTAGAAAACTCTAGTTTAGGGTGTCTTAATTAATGGGGAGTGGACACCTCACCTCACGCTCAGGGTCGGGGTAGAAACTCAATGGGCTATTGCTAACAAAACCAAAGCGTTCTATTTGCCTGGCCAAATAGGATTGCCTTGCGCATTGGTCACATAGAGTGGGGCTCTGTTAATGTCGCTGTGATATTAACATTCACATTTTATATATTAGATTGGTGAAGCAGAATTGCCTCTGCTTATATATATGATTATTATTTTTTAAGTAAAGGCAAAGGTAAATTAACTCTTGAAATTTTACTTAAGATAAAAAGAATTAGATTATAACTATTACCAATAAAGTTGCTTATTTCTGAGGCGTCACTAACATTTTCAATTTTTTGATAAATAATGTCTTTTGAATTAGATATATCTAAATTATAGTTAGAGTGATCTCTAGATCTCACTTCTAATACTATTTCATCATATTTATCATCTAATATGTATTTTGGTAGAATTAATAAACTAAGCTAAAAAATAGAATCAGAACCAATTATTTTAGCCTCAACTGATACTGAATGTATTCCTTCAAATTCGTATTTATTTTTTACAGAACAAAGTGTACTGAAAATAAAATCATTTAGATTTTTTATCATTTTTTGCTATTTCCACTATAAGTTGTTGTCGGGTTCCTTAGTGAACAGTGATTTTTTGGTCGAAAGATCTGAGCACGGAATCCGCTTTTAGTTCATTACTTTTTTCTTATCCCGAGCTCAGGTTAGCTAAAGTATGATAACTGTAAGTCAGGTAACGTAAGCATATATTATTTTAAAAAAACAGTGGCTACTTTTTTGGGGCCTTCATATATATCAAAGGTGCTATGTTTTTCCATGCGTTCTTTCGGGGCGTTGTCCATTAAGAAATCAACGCCACCTTCACTTATAAATTCATCATTTTCTAATTTTGTGGAATGTATATCAAAAATTACACTCCAAGCATTGTTTTGCCAATTAATATCTTCGGGGAATCTTGATACAGCATAATATCGACCTACGCTTGGTGGCATTGACCGACCCCCATCTTTTTTTTGTACCCATTTTATTTTTACTAAATGCATCTTTGGTTTCCTTTCACTGTGACATTTTTACTCCAAGTTATTTTTACATTAGAATTATTAAGACCATCTAATGTGGCAAATCTAGCTGGATCAATGCTATCTAAATGAGGGGCAAAATGCCATTTTTTAGCAATCTCATCTGGTACATTTATTTGTACAACTTTAAATGTATCACCACCATGCTCCATTTTGCTACCTCAAATAACAGCATTGTCATATGTCGTGGCAAACCATTTTCCTTCTAATGCATTCGGTGATGAAGTCCAAGCGACAGTGTTCATCAAGCTTTCATATTCACTAACATTCATACTTGTCCACTCCCCATTAATTAAGACACTTCAATTTAGAGTTTTCTAACTATTTACGATAGGTCTCCGAAGGGAGGTGATTTAAGCTTTCGTACGTGCGATTTTGGTTATAATCTTGTTGCCATACAAGAAAATAAATAATTATAATCAGCCGGATTGTAATTAATTTAGGGAAATAATTAAGATTTATATGGAATACCAATTCAAATCATACAGTAAGGGCAATAAGAACAAAACAATGTCTGTTTACTGGATTGTTGTTCCTTGTGTCATATGGATAGCGCTCATGTATTGGTCGCTAATATTAGGCTCGAGAATGGTGTTATTTGAATGGTTTCCAAAATGGATTATTTCTATTACATTTACTGTTATTGTAAGTGTAATTAGTGGAGTTTGGAGCATTCTACGTCGCCCACTAAAGCATGCATTTAAAAACTTTCTTCAGTCTGGATTTATGGCCCTTGTATTAATCGTTCCTGTGTTTGATGTGTTGGCCTATTTATTAACAAACAAAACAATTCGCTACCAAACTGAATATGAAATCACATCGCCAGGCCCTAGCATTAGCCGATTTAGCCAATGTAAATATGGTATATGGATCAAAGAAACTTATACAGAGCAGTGGAAATTACTTTGTATTGGTAACCCTAAATCGAAAACTCAGACAAATACAGGAATGGTATGGGTTACAATAGAAACTGGGCCTATTGGCGCATACATTGTTGATTATCAGTTCTCTTCTTTTAACCTTTAATTTTGACTTACATTTATGCTAAATGCAGTTTTGACTAGTAGTGACTAGATGCTTTTAGCGTGTATTTACCTAGCATGGAAGTGAATATTATCAAAGAGAGGGTTTATGTTACAGCAAGATAGCCTTCAACAAGATGTTATTGCATCTGTAAAAAAATCATTAAATGTTGAGCATTTTTACCACAGAATTAGACCTGATATTTCGCCATTCATTAGTGCAACCTCGAAGTTATCACTAAAAAAACTTGATGAGTGGGAACGTCTAATTCGCTGGGAGATCGACTCATCGCTCCAACAAAATAATGCCCAAATTACTAAAGTTAATAGCCAATTAATGGGTTCTCTTAGATGGCTAGATTTATGTAATGCTGATGGCTTCAAGCGTGAGCGAGCACTAAAGGTGCTTACTGGTGGTGCGCCAAACAGTTTTCTACTTGCGTTGGTATTTCGAAAACTGAATGACTGGGTGCCTGAAGTCAGAATTGCTGCACGTGATGTATTACCATTAATCGCAGAACAATCAGACCCAGAGATTATCGTTGATGTCTTATTTATAATGCTTCCCTATTGGAATTCATGGGAAAGAATAGGGGATGAAGAAAAACAAATTCTATTGAATATTATTGCAATGAATAGAGTCGCAGAGTCCCTTAGAACCTATCCCAATAGGATTTTATTCCAGACAATGATGGCACAGGCAAGATGCAGCATTGCCTCATAATTCTCGACCTTCTTCTCCCAACGAGTCAGGACACGACGGTAGCGATTCATCCAACTGTGTGTTCTCTCTACAACCCAGCGGTGGGCCTTAAAATCCGTGTTTTTGATGGCTTCTGATTCATCCTTCCGTGACTGGATATGAGGTTCATAGCGACGACTTTTCAGATACGCTCCCAACCATTCCGCTTCATACCCTTTGTCCATGCACAACCGGAGCCTCTTGCCCGGTCTGCCCGTCTGGAGGGCATCGAGCGTATCCGCAACCAGCTTTATGTCGTGCGTATTTGCTCCAGCGACAACCAGTGCAAGCGGAAGCCCGTTCCCGTCAGTCATCAGACTGCGCTTTACGCCCCGTTTCCCTCGGTCTGTTGGGTTCTTGCCTGTTTTTTTGAGCCTGCCAGCGGTGATTTGGTCATACAACCATCCATCGACAGCCACGACCAGTCAATAGCGTCCAACTGTTCGCAAGCAAGCAACCCGTTTTGCCAGAAGCGTTCAAATACGCCAGCATCCCGCCACTCCTGAAATCGGCGATGAGCAGAGCTTGACGAGCATATACCGGTGGCATTTAGCGCATTCCACTGGCAACCCGTCCTGAGTACGAAGAAAATGGCGTTCATTGCAGCGCGATTATCAACCCGCTTGCGGTGCGTACCCAGCGGGTGTTGAGTTCTATGCTCCGGGATGAGAGGAGCCATTTTCTCCCAGAGTTCATCACTGATTTGCCACTTATTACCTACCATACGTTGCCCTCATAAATTATCATTATGTATTATCTGACAATTCCTTTTGGGATAGGTTCTTAAAAAGCGACTTATCCTATCTGCTTCTGGACCTGTTGCGACTATATTTGCACAGGCTGGTCGTGTTGATGTATTAGACAACTTTCTGACTGAAATTGCTGAGCTATCAATACAGCCTGCCTTGCGAGCTAAAGCATATCGTTGCTTATTAGAAAGCAAATTTGTTTGGGCTGAAGGAAGTAAACTTAAATGGATAGACAAAAGGTATGGTATACGGAAACGTATTCCTGTTTTAAATGAAAGGATAGTAAACACAACAATCTCATTTATTGAGTATTTAAAAATGGCGGCAATTGATCGTTCTCCCATGGTTCGTCGTATTGCTGGAGAAATGCTAATTAAGCAGTTAGAAAATATTGGGGATGATGCGCTTAAGTTAGCAGAATTGCTGGCATCCGATACAACAGTAGCAGTAGCAGAACGAGGTCAGTTTGCATTAAAATATTTAGCTAAGTAGATATAAATATATAACCATGTTTGCTTCACGCTTAAAATGGGTGCCCAAATTTTATTATTGATTGTATGGACGAGAAAAAACTAAAAGGCAGTTTTGAGCCTCAGTTGATTACGAAAAATCAAACTCGCATCACTCAGATGGACAGCCAAGTTTTATCCCTCTATGCAAAAGGAATGACCCCCGTGAAATCGTCGCTACATTCAAGGAAATGTACGATGCTGATGTCTCACCGACTCTGATTTCAAAAGTCACCGATGCTGTTAAAGAGCAAGTGCAAGAGTCGCAAAGTTGGCCACTCGAATCGCTGTATCCCATTGTCTATCTTGATTATATTGTTGTCAAAGAGCGTCACGATAGCGGTGCTATCAATAAGTCTGTTTTTATTGCATGAGCCATCAATACTGAAGGACATAAAGAACTTTTGGGAATGTGGAAGGCTGGAAATGAAGGCGCTAAATTTTGGTTGTCGGTGCTCACTGAGCTTAAAAATCACGGTGTTCAAAACATTTTGATTGCCAGCGTTGACGGTTTAAAAGGCTTTCCTAATGCGATAAATAGCGTTTATTCTCAAACGCAAATCCAGCTGTGCATCATTCATATGGTGCGCTACGTTTCTTGGAAAAACTACAAGGCTGTGACTGCGGGGCTGAAAACCATCTATCGTGCCGCAACAGAGGCTTCAACATTGATAGCATTGGAAAAATTCGCTTTAATATGGGACGAAAAATACCTGCAAATTAGAAAAAGTGGGTATGTGCGTTGGGAAAACGTAAATACATTTTTTGTTTACCCTGATGATATCCGCAAAGCCATTTACACCACGAATGCCATCGAGTCACTAAATAACGTTATTCGTCATGCGATTAAGAAACGTAAGGTATTCCTCAGCGATGATTCAGTGCGTAAAGTCATTTACTTAGCGATTAAATCAGCTTCTAAAAAATGGAGCATGCCAATTCAAAACTGGAAACAGGCAATGAGCCGTTTTATTATTACGTTTGGCTAACGCCTAGACGGTCACCTTTAATGAAAGGCAAATACACAGAATTATTTACAGGATCTTCTACCGTCGACGGATATGAGTGAATTCATTTTTTTATCAACAGTGCTTTGATTTATCGAAAGCACCTGTGATTAATGAGGCATTCGTATATCCCGCGATTGTCACGGATGTACCGTTTAGGGGGATCGACCTACTATTTTCTTAGGTGTGATTCAAGTTTAGCATTATGAAAAAGGTGACTATGATACGAAAATTTTTTTGTGGAAAATAATTTTCACATCATTGTGGTCTGGCGGGGTACAGCAAGTTTGCGGAATGTGCTCACCGATTTTAGCCAGTTAATACACCATAAAAATGTTTATTTACTGAATGCAAAACGTAATACCACTTTTATGGCATTTGAAGATAAATTACAAAAATTTGCTCAAGATGATTTATTAAAGCAGTCACTTGAACGTTTTAAGGAAGATACTTATGAAATTTCTGTGTCATAAAGCCGCTTTCACTGCGTTATTAAGTGTATTCTTTTTGCATGGGTGTGCGCAAAATCAGTCATTTTCGCCCCCAATCAATGGGGAAAGCCTTCATTTTATAGCAACGCTCCCTCAAGAATTAGAGTCATCCCCGATATATGCGGTATATCGTTCTGAGGTTTGCCGTAAAGAGCGCCGAAACTCCAATAGGGAGACGTATACTATCCCCGGGTTTCATCGAGAAAAATATCCATTAGCGACGAATGCCTCGAATCAAGTAGAGGCGAATATTCCGAAATCTGGGGGAGGAAAATGTGATTGGAAACTCAGTAATATTAAATTTGAAGTCAAACTCAAGGACCCATCAAAAATTGATCCGTTAATATCAAAAAACTTTGGTATGGAAGCCACTTTTGTGCTTGATAATAATACGCCAGCCACATTTGATGGTGGCTATGAAAAAAAGTCAGGGGATTTTTATGAGATATTAACCTTATTTCCGTTGATTACAGAAGATTTTATTGGTGGTCATGAGAAGTCATTTTGGTTAATTGCAAAATATGAAACGATGACCTATAAAGTGAAGAGCGCTAAGAATATCAATATTAATTTTGATTACAAATCAGCCATAAAAACTTACAGTATTGGACCAAAAAAGAAAAATAAAGATTCAATGGCTACCTTTATTTATCCTAATGGGGAACAAGAAAAAACCAATTGGCTTTTTCCTGAATACAAAAAACTGATCGAGATATCCGAATCTATGTCCTCTAAATAAAAATAGGATGCTTCTGTTTTATCTTATTCTAAATTTTAAAGTGTTTTATTAAACGCTACGGATGCGTTGTTTAAAATGTGTTTTGCTAGAAAATTATGTATAACCGGTTGCTTTAACGCGGAATTGGCGAATAAAAAAGGAATTAACACTGACTTTTTGGATTAACAGCATAAAACCCAGTTAATGTCATGAATTTTATGCTGTTTTATTATGATTTGATACTTTGTGAAATAATATAAGGCTAAAGCGCAGGCTTACACATTAAACCGTTAAACTTAGTTTATCAATTTGAATTGTAATGATTTTATTTTTAAAGTCATGTTTTGTACTCAGCGGTGTACTCATTTAAATATAAATGCTAAGTTTAATTCTATCGTACTAGGTGGCACTTTAATTTTATTTGGTTTTTAGCAAGTTTCTTTTTACCACTTCATAAGGTGTTTTACCAGTATACGCTGAATAAAAGGGGATATAATTGTAAAGGCTTCCCATCTCTCCTATTTTTTTATGCCATTTCATTCTTTACTTAGAATATCTCATTATAGTTACTCACTGGCATTGTTGGATTATATCACTCTGTATTCAACAACAAAAAAAGTATATGTGACTAATTTTTATTTAACTTGGGAATACGTTTATTCGATTACCGTGTGTAGGTGTAATAAGGTTATTGGTGAGATAGGGTTACCGCCATTGTTAAAATACCGAGATTTAACGGTTGGCAGTAGGGTATTTAAAACTAACAAGCTCAGAATGAGTTGATGAATAACAGCGGGGTACAACTGAATACCAGAAAAAGAAAAAAGAGCTCTGTAAGCCGAGGCAAATACTTAGAATGTTAGTTACTTGTCCTATTTCTATGAATTCCCAAATGTCAATGGGTGAAACGAATAGTATCAACAATAATTCAATAATCTAGACATAAATTGTTACTAAATGCGAAATGAAAAGTTGAATAGTGAAGTATAAAGCCAAAAATTAGGTTTAGAGGTTAATTGGGTAATCGTAGCTATTATGGTTATTGGCGTTTTTTCTGAATTGGAAAGGAAAAAAGGGCAGAAAGAGAATGCGGTAATCCTGAAAAACGGTTATATAAATACGTATTTGAATGTTTGTCTTAATTTTTTTGGGGGGCTGGAATTAATGACTGAAAATGGTTTGGTTTATAGGTTGTTAAACTGTTTGTTTTGGGTGGGGGAATTTCAATAGAAGTGAATGATTATCTAATGATGTGATTTTATGATTTAAAATCAATAATTTATTTTATTTTTTCTTGCTGAAATATTTAGTTACATAGTTTATTTCTATGTACATTAGAACTTACAGGGTTCATCGTGTATTGGTGTGTTTTTTGCTCGATGATTATTCTGGTATGGTTTGTTTTTATCGTTTTTATTAGCATTATATAGCGAAATTTCAACCAGTTTACGCTAAGTCACTTATCCTAGAGAGATACAAAAAGGTCGACAGGTTTACAGTCCATTCATAAGATTTTATTATCCTTAATGTAAATCTTACCGTGCGCACTGGCTGAGATGACGGAAATTAATAGGTAATTACATTTACCTAACTCAACTTGTCATTTTGGATAAAGGATATCGCTATGCCAACTCCATGTTATATCTCTATCGAAGGTAAAACGCAGGGCAACATCACTGCGGGAGCATTTACCCCTGAATCCGTCGGTAACATCTATGTACAAGGTCATGAAGACCAGATGCTGGTACAAGAGTTTTCCCACATTGTGACCGTACCGACTGACCCTCAATCCGGTCAGCCTTCAGGCCAACGTGCTCACAAGCCATTCCGTTTTACGGTGGCATTAAACAAAGCGGTACCACTGCTGTATAACGCACTGGCGTCCGGCGAAATGCTGCCAAAAGTGGAACTGAAATGGTATCGCACGTCTGTTGAAGGGAAACAAGAGCATTTCTTCACCACCACACTGACGGATGCGACTATCGTTAACATCGATTGCCAGATGCCGCATTGCCAAGACCCAGCGAAAGCCGATTTCACGCAGCTTATCGAAGTGTCTCTGTCTTACCGTAAAGTGGACTGGGAACACACGGTTGCAGGCACATCAGGTGCCGATGACTGGCGCGCACCGCTCGAAGCGTAATTTATAAGATACTGTTCCAATGCGTGAGCGATTATTTTTGTGTAGTTCGCGCATTTTACGTGGGAGGCATTGCATGGCAAGAACCACAGTGCAAGGGAAAAAAGTCGGATTACATCAAGACAAAACTACCACAGGGGCAACTTGCCTAGCCAGTATCTCAACTGTCACCAATGACGGCACTCGTGTATTACGGGTCGGTGACAAAGCCACACGTTGCCCACAATGTAAAAAAGAGGGCACGCTGGTGACAGGAGAGGAAGGCATGATATTGCACGGACGCTACGTTGCCGTTGAAGGTTCGGTTGTGCAATGTGGGTGTGTCTACGGGGTAAATCGCTTGGTGTGTTGAGCTTTTCTTTTGAATTTATAAGGGTATATCGGTATGGATGGATTGGTTTTTACCTGTCAATTTAAAGGTGTACCACCAGATACGTTTGCGGTGACTGAATTTCAACTGACAGAGCACTTGTCTGAGTTGTTTACCTTATCGCTAACGGTCGTCAGCGCGCTTCCTTCCATTCCATTTGATGACATGTTGGGATTCGCCTGCTCATTAACCGTGATGCGGAATGGTAAACCGATACGTACTGTACGCGGGTTATTAGCCAGCGCAGAACAACAAAATACAGACGGTAACCGAACGTGGTATCATTTTATTATTCGCCCTGAAATCTGGGTAATGTCATTAGGGCAAAATAGCCGTATTTTTCGTCAGATGACTGTGCCTGATTTACTTCAACAGCTGTTGTCAGAATCCCACATTAAAGCGGATTGCAAGTTTTACGCAAAAGCACCTTACCCGAAACGCGATTACATCACGCAGAAACGCGAATCCAATTACCAATTTTTTTGTCGTTTAGCTGCTGAAGAAGGCATTAGCTTTTGGTTTGAAGATGCAGGGCAAGAACCTCGGCTGTTTTATAGCGATTCTCATTTGGGAATGACGGCGGGAATTGATTTGGTGTATAACCCCCAATATGATACCGATACCCAAGACCATACTGCGTATCACTGGCGCTATCGCGAGTCGTTGCTATCTGGCAAAACCCTCTATAAGGATTACAATCCTGAGCGCCCCTCTTACCCATTAGAACATGAAATAAAAGGGGATGTGCATGGTCAGCACCCCTTTTACGAAAGTTATGGACGTTTTCAAACCCAAGAGGATGCAGACCGCTTTACAGCGCTTCGCCATGAAGGGAGTCAGCAATACCGTTGTGTCGGTAGTGCGACCACTAACTGCTTTGCTTTGATGCCGGGTAAAATTTTCTCATTGTCATCCCACCCGAATCTTGACATGAACCGCCATTGGCAAGTGGTGTCGGTTTCTCATCACGGAGTTCAACCTTTAGCAGATAATAGTGGTGGCGAAGGTACGACTTTATCCAATCAACTGACTTTTATTCCGAGTGAACTAGATTGGCGCCCGCCGTTTATTCATAAACCCACCGCCGATGGGGATGAATTGGCGACTGTGGTTGGGCCGGATGGGGAAGAAATCTACACGAACAAAGACGGGGCAGTGAAAATCTATTTTCACTGGGACCGATATCGTGAACCTGATTTAAGCAGCTCTTGTTGGGTACGTGTCGCACAAGGTTGGAATGGGGATGGATATGGATTTATGGCGATACCCAGAATCGGTCAGGAAGTGCTTGTCAGCTATCTGAATGGGGATATTGATAGGCCAATTATCACGGGATGTACTTATAATGGGCGCAATGCACCGCCGTTAAATCTCCCCAATGAGATGACCCGCACTACGTTTAAAACCCAAACCCACAAAGGGGACGGTTTTAACGAATTGCGTTTTGAAGACAGAGCAGGCCAAGAGGAAATTTATTTCCATGCCCAACGCGACATGAATGTGCACATTGAACACGATACGCATTGGCATATTCAGCATGACGCTAAACATCGTATAGATAACGACCGTTTTACAGAAATTGCAGGCAATGAGCATTTCATCCTCAAAGGCAGCCAAAAGGAAAATATTACAGGCAACGCCTCTTTGCATATCGAAGGTGACCAACAGACACAAGTTGATGGGAAAACGGTGCATGAAAGCAGCCAGCAAACCCATTTAGTCAGCGGCGGAAAAATCGTTCTGGAAGCGAATACGGAAATCACGTTGAAAGTGGGGGGCAGTTTTATTCGTATTACGCCCGGCACGATATTTACCTCTAGCGATATGGTGGTCGGTGGTGGCAGTGCCGGCAGTGGCGCCTCAGTTGCTTTGGAATTGCCAGAAGGCGTCGCGCCGTTTGAACAGCCACCGTATCCCGTCAAAAAATACTGTGCCTTGGCCGCGCAGCAAGCGGGGGGATTAACCGTGAAGCCGAATGAGGACGAGTAATGCCACAGACAGTGATACAACAGCAGATGCTCACACAAACATCAATTTCGACCCCAGGTTCAACCTGGTTATCCTGGTTAACGGCTACCCCACCAAATGATGTGTATTTTTTGATTAATACCCTATCAGACCCCAATCCGGTTAAACGGTTTTATGCTCATGATTGGATTGAGGAAGCCTTCCCGATATACCACGGAACGGCATTAGCACATTTAGCGGAAGTGAGCCCGTGGCTCGTGAAAGTCAAACGGTCACAATTATTTCACCTCGGTAAAATGTTAGACAGTGAGCCGTTTAGCGACCCCAGTTGGGGCTGGGCATATCAAAGTCAATTGGATTGGCGTACCCAAATCACCCACTGGCAAAAATACCAATTTGCTTGGATGGGGGAGGAGAAAATCATTTTTCGCTTCTTTGATGCCCGCATTGCGCGTACGTTGTTACCTAAATTAGGCCGAGGCGACTGGGCATTACTGATGATGCCCGTTGAGGACTGCTTTATTGAAGAGAGTGAAACGAAGGTGATTTATTCACGCCCTCCATATGCAGAGCCGTTCATTAGCCCTGCTGATTATATTCTCAGTGAAGTGTTGATTAAGGTCTGGCGAAATTCAGAACAAGCCTATCTGAATGTGATTGATAATTTTTATATTCAATTTTGGGAAAACCATCCGACTTTAGCTGACTCGTTAGATGAGCCAGAAGGGCGTTTAATTGCGCTTATCCGTGAATGGATGGACGAGTGTCAACAAAAGCGCTTAGACACCGCGTATCTCTTTGATGATTTATTTTTGCGTTACCTTGATGAAAAAGGCTATTTACCCGACATGACAAGGAGTGCCAATGCCGTATCAGTATAATGACCCTTATTGTGCAGATTGTTCTAAGCGCAAGGCATGGATAGAATGTGTGCTGGTTGATGAGCAGAATCAGCCCTTGGCAGGTTTGTCTTACACCTTAAAAGTTCGTAATGGGGTTATTAGAAAAGGTGTTACTGATGCACAAGGGTATTTGAGGCAAGAAGACTTACCTCGTACAGTGGCAACATTGACCATTGAGTCTCAAAAACTCACCGATGAAATGGAAAAACGCCCACTGAGAACCCTTCGAGGGGAGGCTCACTCGACCGTCAAACCGGATGCACTATTACAAGGCTATTCCTATCGGTATGCGGTTATCGGGGAATTATGCGATAAAGCCCCGGATATCGATAAATGGGAATCCGCTCGTTTTGGACTACCCCATTATCATTTTCCCAAAGAAGATGAATTCAACGGATTGAAGTTCATGGGCGAAGATTTTAATCAACGTCATGTGATAGAAGTCTGTCCATTTAGAGCATGGTCGCTAATTCTCAACCACACCCCAGACTATGACATGGTCAATGCTTATAATTTAGGGTTAATGTCATTGCTTGTGTATAAAGATGAAATCATGGTTGACCCCGATGAAATCGAAGATATGCGCGAATTTATCAACACACCAGATACCACCACGTCTTTTTTCTATCAACAGTGTTTTGATTTATCCAAAGTGCCTGTCATGACGGACGGTTACGATTACCCAGCTATTGTGACGGATGTACCTTTTAAAGAGCGCTATCGCCCTGCAATTTACTTAGACCTTCAACAAGTGGAAAATGCGCCAAAATTTGAGCATGACACCCAAATGTTTTATGTGGAAAACGACACGCAAATTATTGCCGCCTGGCGAGGTACTGCCAGTGTAAGAGACGCGCTTACGGATGCAACGTATCGTCCTATCCCTTGCCCGAAAAGCATTCTTTCAACCCAAAATGCCAAAGTGCATAAAGGTTTTTTAGAAGCTTATCAATGTGTCGAAAAATATTTTGTTCAAAAAATTGAAAAATTGAAAAGTAGCGCAGGTAATAAAAATAAGAATCTATATATCTGTGGTCACAGCTTAGGTGGGGCACTTGCTTTATTGCATTCGTCTGAATTAAGGGATAATAATCCGCTCTTATACACCTATGGTAGCCCGCGTGTTTTTACGGGCAGTGGCGTTAACGCCTTAGCATCCGTCAACCATTTTAGGCATGTCAATGATGCGGATACCGTCACCAGTGTGCCATTCGATACCAATATGGATAACTGGCTATTTAATGTCTATGGTCCATTGGGCACAGTTTTTGGGTTTGGCTGGACACTGGCAACATTGCCAACTATTCCACTGCAAAAAGCACTCCCTGATATTGGGGAAGTTTATTATCATCACGGCAATACCGTCAGTTTCTTTGAAGCCAGACAAATTGGTGAACGAAAAATTCCGTCTAAGGGCGGCAGAGAAAATGATTTTGTCGGGAAAGAACGCTGGCGTATGAATGGCAACTATAAATTTTACTTAGTCCCTGACATTGCCAATAAATTAAATGGTCAGTTAGAACAAGACCAAAAAAATTACATTCATGCCATCAAAGCAGACCGGACTCTTATCGATGAAATATTTCCTAAAGGAAATAACCCATCGTTAGACACGATTATGACCATGGCAACCGACCACTCTATGGCCAGTAAATACCAAGTGATTATGAATAATCGGTTATTGAGTATGTTAGAGCCCACGAAAGCGCCTAAGTTAAGCGCTTCAAAACAGCGATTTGAAGAACTCATTCATCACAAAGATGCTTATCCGTTAAACGCGCAGCGTAATACGACGTTTATCGCGCTTGAAAACGCGCTTAAGAATGAGGTCAAACGAAGTACAGAAAAAAATGATATATTGAAACAGGCACTTGAACGCTACAAGGATGAAATACATGAAATTTAAAGCGAATAAAACGGTATTGGCTATGCTGTTCGGCCTGTTTTTTTTACACGGCTGTGCAGCTAATAACAGTATGTTTTCACCCCCATTAGACGGAGAAAGTATTCATTTTACCGCCACTGTGCCTAACGAATTAGAGGCCTTACCCATTTCAGCGACCTATCGCTCTGAAATTTGCCGTAAAGAACGCCGAAACTCCAATAGGGAGACGTATACTATCCCTGGGTTTCATCGAGAAGAATATCCATTAGCGACGAATGCCTCGAATCAAGTAGAGGCGGATATTCCGAAATCTGGGGGAGGAAAATGTGATTGGAAACTCAGTAATATTAAATTTGAAGTGAAACTCAAAGATCCATCAAAAATAGATCCGTTAATATCAAAAAACTTTGGTATGGAAGCCACCTTTGTGCTTGATAACAATGCACCAGCGACTTTTGATGGCGGCTATGAAAAAAAATCAGGAGATATAAATGAGCAGTTAATATTATTTCCGTTGATTAGCGAGCGATTTATAGGGGGGCATGTCAAACAATTTTGGTTAATAGCTAAATATGAAACTATGACCTATAAAGTAATAAACACTCAAAATATCAATATAAATATTGATTATAGATCTAACATAAAAAGTTACTGGGTTGGGGCAAAAAAGAAAGGCGAAGATTCTTTTTTAAAGTATCCAAATGGCGATGTTATTCTTAATTCTGAAGTTGAACCTGAGTATAAAAAACTACTTGAAATATCAGAATCCATGATCCAAAAATAAAAACACTAACTTATACACATTATATGGGTGTAATATTTTTATATGAAATGTAAAACACTCCCCATTATTACCTCTTTGCTTTCTTTGTTGTTTATGTCTGATGCACTTGCTTTAAAAACGTGCTCAAATGAGCAGAGAAATATTAACAAACAGAACGCTTATATAATTACCAGTGATATTTTTTATGGTCCCGTAAAATCTGTAAAAGCCATACACACGAGACCTGAAAATAAATACGGTAAAACCGATAATGGAACAAGAGTATATCAATTCTCAGATTGTAATGAGCTGACTGAATTCAGCTGGAAATCTCAAAGAGTCATATCACCGTCGGATTCTGTAACCTTTGTTTCAGACGGGGAATTAATTGGCAGTAATCCTTACCATGTTAAAGCTGTCTCTGACTTCAGTGCCTACAGTAACTCCAGCTATACCAATGCCAGCTTATTTTATTACACTGATAGCAATGGGCGGATTATCAAAAATGAGGAAATAGTTCTGACTAAAAACAGAGTCTTTTCTGATGCCGATGAAGAAAATAAACGCCGTGAATTGTCAGAAAATTCAGACGATACTTTTTCTGTTTCAGTTATTAACTGGAATAATGGACTTATTAATAACAGGGTTGTGTCCACTCCCCATTGGGAGCATGTTTTTTATACGTCAAAGTATTCATATAATGAAGTATTAAAGATAGCCAAGGATAGAGCTAAAAACAGTGGTTTTTAAATTGATATCTAGCTTTAAGGTTATAGTTTCGCCATAAGATCTATGTTGCCATATCAACCAACGATGATAAAATGCACTATCGCCCGTTTGAAGTGAGACTACCATGAAAAAGAATGAATTAATTCAAGCAACAAGACCAACTCGTACTCAACTCATTCGATCGGTAGCAACCTCTACAGCGATTGAAACAGGGCAGGACTCCCGTCGCCTTGAAGAAGAGATGAAAGCTAAGCGTGAGAAGTTCGGGCATTTGAAACTGGCGATTTAGTTCTCTTTCAAGGCTTCATTAACCCAATATTTCATGGGTTCATAGTTAAGGTTTAGCCCTGCGTGGATTGCTGCAATGTATTGCTCGGGTTGTTGAGTCCAACTTTCGTAGTCTAACGGTTGAAACCCAGCTTGTACCGCCATCACATCGGCGAGTAAGCGCGATAAGCGCCCATTTCCTTCCCTAAACGGATGTATCAGAATTAACTCCACATGCACTGTGGCAATAGCTTCTATGACCTGTTCTCGGCTCATATTGGTGCAAGGCGTGTACTTCGCTAGATACTCTTTTTCAAATTGAGCAAGTAACTTTGCAACACGACCCGCAGGGGCAAACATAAAGCCACCTTTGCTAATATTCACTGTGCGTAATTGACCAGCCCACTCGTAAACATTCCCTAACCATTGGCGGTGCCAACGCTGAATAAGAGATACAGTAATTTGCTCAGTGGGGAATTGTTCTTCAAAAATGACTTGATACAGTTTTTCTAACAGGACAAGCTCTGCATCATTGATATCATCAACGTTTGAAAGTCCTAGCTTGTTAGCCAGTACCTCTTCATCAGAGCCGTCAGCAAATTTTCCTTCGCTGTTAGATACATCATATCTATTCATTTAAGCGTGTTCTTTTGGTATGGGTATGAATTTTGTACGTTATCATGCTAAAAACATCAAATAAATAATAACTACCTATAAATCAACGGATTAATTAAGTGTAGGTTAAATTGTAGATTTTTCTAAAAAATTCATAAATATCGTTATATTTCAAAGCTAACACACCCATGCATCATGGTTTTAATTCAAAATTGGCTCGTTTTACCCAAATATCAAGTTTATCAGCCCAATCTTGCATCATGATTTTGCGCTCTTCAAGATAAGTTGCATGGTTATATGAATGTCTAACACTATTTGAGTCCATATGGGCTAACTGTGCTTCGATAGCATCAGGTCTATATCCAAGCTCATTTAATCGTGTGCTGCCTGTTGTGCGTGTCGCATGAGGGTTATATATAACACTCCAACCTCTCGTTTTAAGAAATTGCCTTAGTGAGTTGGTAGACATCGGTTTATGACAAGAATCCCGACCGGGAAATAAATGTTTACGGCTGCCAGTAAAACCATAAAGAGATTTTAGAATCGCAATAGCTTGTGTAGGTAGAGGAACAATATGTTCTCTTCGTGCTTTCATTCGCTCAGCTGGAATTGTCCAAAGTGCATTATCAAGATCGAATTCAGACCATTTAGCCTCAGCGACTTCAGATGGACGAGAAAGCGTCCACCACATTAACCACATACAATAGTTCAGTTGAAAGGTGCCACGGCTATTATCAAAGTTATTGAGTAATTGACCTATTTGATCTGTAGTGAGGGCTTTTTTATGTTGAGTTTTGTTTGCTGGGGGAGCTTTTCTTATTGCCCATACAGGATCGCTATCAGCTCTTAATGTGGCAACAGCAAATTCAAAAATCGAAGATATCGTCCGTTTAGCTTCAGCAGCAACTGTTGGAACACCTCTTTGAACTTCACGCTGCAATATTTTGAGAATATGGTGAGATGTAATTTCTCTTATTGGTCATTGCCGATAGAAGGAAATACAATGCGCTCCAACATATCAAGGCGACGGTATTTTGTCACATCAGCCTAATCTTTCATTTCAACCATTCTTTTGAGATGATTTGAAATATATTTGCAGATTCGTTCGCTTTTCTGATCTTGTCTAGTTGCTTAGCTTATGTTGGATTAATTCCTTCTGATACGAGTTTTTTTGGCATCATCACATTTAGGTCTGGCTTCAGCTAGTGTTATTAATGGGGAGTTACCTAATGCAAGCATGCTTGATTTTCCATTTAGTTGAAAACGGAATCGCCATGCTTTTTTACCATTAGGTTTCATTTTAAGGTACAAACCGTTGAATTCATTGATACGATAAAGTTTTTCTTTAGGTTTTGCAGTTCTGCATTTTGTATCAGTAAGCATAATAAGTTCAACTAGTTATGTAAGTTGATATTATTATACTCACTTAAAAAGGGAGGATAAATAAGTTGTACCCAGTTACATACTCATTTAGTCACGAGCTTTTATGAAACTTAATGAGGCATAAAAAAGCATAAAACCCAGTTAATATCATGAATTTTATGCTGTTTTATTATGATTTGATACTTTGTGAAATAATATAAGGCTAAAGCGCAGGCTTACACATTAAACAAGAAGTTCAGCACATCGCCATCTTGAACAATGTAATCTTTACCTTCTGCACGCATTCTACCGGCTTCTTTAGCGCCTTGCTCACCGCGGTATTTAATAAAATCATCAAATGCGATAGTTTGAGCTCGAATAAAGCCTTTCTCAAAGTCAGTATGGATCTTACCGGCGGCTTGTGGGGCTGTTGCACCGACAGGGATCGTCCATGCGCGAACTTCTTTCACGCCAGCAGTAAAATAAGTTTGTAGGTTCAATAACTGATAACCTGCACGGATCACGCGGTTTAAACCAGGCTCTTCAATACCAAGATCTGCCATAAACTCATCACGCTCCTCATCTTCCAATTCAGCGATATCTGATTCGATAGCGGCACAAACAGGAACGACGACAGAACCTTCTGATTCAGCAATTTTATTTACCGTATCTAAATAAGGATTATTTTCAAAGCCATCTTCATTAACATTCGCAATATACATTGTTGGTTTGAGTGTTAAGAAACTTAAATAACGGATCAGTGCTTTTTCTTCTGCGCTAAGATCTAAAGTACGCAGCATGCCTGCGTTTTCAAGATGGGGTAAGCACTTCTCTAATACTTCTAATTCTGCTTTAGCATCTTTATCGCCACCTTTTGCACGCTTTTGTATGCGATGTATTGCGCGTTCACAGGTATCAAGGTCAGCGAGCGCTAATTCGGTATTGATAACCTCAATGTCCTCAGCAGGGTTAACTTGACCTGCCACATGGATGATATTGTCGTTTTCAAAGCAACGCACTACGTGGCCGATAGCTTCCGTTTCACGGATATTAGTCAGGAACTGGTTACCTAAACCTTCTCCTTTTGAGGCGCCTTTGACTAAACCCGCGATATCAACGAATTCCATCGTAGTTGGTAGAATACGTTGTGGCTTTACAATCTCAGCCAATTGGTCAAGACGTGGGTCTGGCATTGGCACAACGCCCGTATTCGGCTCAATTGTACAAAAAGGGAAGTTGGCTGCTTCGATGCCGGCTTTGGTCAACGCATTAAACAGTGTAGATTTACCCACGTTAGGCAGACCAACGATACCGCATTTAAAACCCATATGTTTCTCACCTTAAAAATAGCAAGGGGCAGGCGAGCGCTGCTCCTGAATGTTAGAAAATTGGCGCTGATTATACACAAAAAGTTGTTTTTGATGAAATGAACTCTTTACGTACACTGATTTTACGCTGTTGCTTTAAAACTATGTAGGCGATTTATCGCTTTATCCATCCCATCACTAAGTAAGATATCTGTGCACCTTAAGGACTCATCAATCGCTTCATCGATAAGTTTTTGCTCAGATGCAGGTGGTTTGCCTAAAACAAAACCAACAACTTTGTTTTTATCGCCTGGATGACCAATACCTATGCGTAAACGATAAAAGTTTGGGTTATTACTAAACTTGTTTTGAATATCCTTAAGACCGTTATGCCCACCATTACTACCGCCTAATTTCATTTTTGCAACACCGGGGGGTAAATCTAATTCATCATGCGCGACTAAAATTTCATCAGGGTTAATGCGATAGAAGTTAGCAACAGCCAGAACCGATTTACCACTCAAATTCATAAAGGTGGTTGGAACAAGTAACCGAACATCGTTGCCATTAAGGTTGATACGGGCGGTATAACCGAAAAATTTTGCTTCTTCTTTTAAAGATTGGTTATGGCGTTCGGCAAGTAAGTCAACATACCATGCTCCAGCATTATGACGAGTTTGGGCGTATTCAGCACCTGGGTTGGCGAGGCCAACAATTAGTTTTATTTTGCTCACGGCTAATTATTCACTGTCAGTTAAGTCAAAAAATTATATCTAGTTTACCTTGTGATAGGGGGATGTACAAAATTGAAATAGGGCAATGAGGGGGTTATTTAGTTTCGTATGAAACTATTCGGGAAAAATATTTTTAAAAAAAGCATCTTTTGTACAGAAATTATGGGAAAAGTCTCACCATGTGATAGCCATCGCAAACAATTTTACTTATTACACTATAATAATCATATAACAATATAATTTTTTCGAATATTTCAATTATGCTTTGCTTATCAGTCTACTGAGATAGGAGGTAGATATGAAACGTAAAACAGCAGTTTTGGTTGGTAATATTTTGATGGCGTTAGGGCTAATCGTTATGATAGGAAGTATTGCACTGAACCTATCTTCCCATATATTTAGTCTCAATTTACCGGACATGATCACAATGGGCTCCTTGTTTGGCATCTTTGTTGGTGCGATGATCTGGTTAACTGGAGCGAGAATTGGCGGTAGAGAAAAAATTGCTGACCGTTACTGGCTAATAAAACATTATCCACATTCAAATAAAGATAACCATCGTTATCCATAATATTTGTTTTTAATTTATGTGGTACTAACAATATTAGTTGATCTTATTTAGCAACGAAGGGTGATTTCATATTTTAGATAATCACTCTTTTGTTTTTTTATTCACCTCTAACTCTCTCTTCTTTCGTGCGTATTTTATCACCATGGCAATATGAAAAATTAAGCCAACGAGGTTGCCTATAGGCTATGGTGAGTAAAAATGAATGGATAAATAAAGCCCCTACGGTTGATATTCAACCGTAGGGGCGCTACTTAAATTATGACATTTCTTTGATTTTCAAAGCAATATAGAAAAACGAGGTATTGCTACCTCGTTAATTAATTCTTAGTGCTCGAACATCGCAGAAATTGACTCTTCATTGCTAATACGGCGAATTGCTTCGGCCAGCATGCCTGAAAGTGTCAGCGTGCGAACTTTGTTCAATGCTTTAATTTCAGGTGAAAGAGGGATTGTGTCACAAACAATGACTTCATCAATGACTGAATTTTTGATGTTGTCTACGGCATTACCTGAGAAAATCGGGTGAGTTGCGTATGCAAATACGCGTTTTGCACCACGCTCTTTCAGAGCTTCAGCCGCTTTACACAGCGTGCCACCAGTATCTATCATATCGTCGACTAAAATGCAGTCACGACCAGAAACATCACCAATGATGTGCATCACTTGGGAAACGTTCGCACGAGGACGACGTTTATCGATGATTGCCATATCAGTGTCATTTAACAGTTTCGCAATTGCTCTAGCACGGACGACGCCGCCGATGTCTGGAGATACAACGATTGGGTTTTCCAAATCTTTCTGCAACATATCTTCCAGAAGAATAGGGCTACCGAATACGTTATCAACAGGAACATCAAAGAAGCCCTGGATCTGCTCAGCGTGTAGGTCAACGGTGAGAACACGGTCAACACCTACACTGGACAGAAAATCGGCAACAACTTTAGCGGTGATTGGTACACGGGCAGAACGTACGCGACGATCCTGTCTAGCATAACCGAAGTAAGGGATAACAGCGGTAATACGACCAGCAGATGCACGGCGCAGCGCATCGACCATAACAACCAGTTCCATCAGGTTATCATTGGTTGGTGCACAGGTTGACTGGATGATAAAGATATCACCACCGCGAACATTTTCATTAATTTGAACACTGACTTCGCCGTCGCTAAAACGACCAACAGCCGCGTCTCCAAGATTAGTGTAAAGGCGGTTAGCAACACGTTGTGCTAGTTCCGGTGTAGCGTTACCAGCAAAAAGCTTCATATCGGGCACGAGAAAAACCTCAGGCTTGCGTCCAGAGAGATATTGTTGACCAATAACCGATGCTAAATCGTTATTATTGGTGCAATACACGGGTTATCCCAGCGCGGAATTTGTGCAACGGCGATTCGTTCACCCCTTGAGCGACGAAACCATGCACCCACGATGGGGCTTTATTTAACACCTTAAGGGCATCAGCTTGTGTTTCAAATTCAGAAAAAACACAAGCACCTGTCCCTGTAAGGCGAGACGGGGCATATTCTAACAGCCAAGAAACGAGCTGTTCAACCTCACGAAAACGTTTTCTTGCAATTGGTTCGCAATCATTTGCGTACGGAGCCAGTAATAATGCGGCTAGTGAGCGTTTTGGAGAATTTCGATTTAATTGCGGATCTGTGAAGATCATCGGAGTTGAGATTTCAATTCCTGGATGTGCAACCAGATACCATTTCTCTTTAGGCGAGGCTGGAGTCAAAATTTCACCTATTCCTTCCGCAAAAGCGGCATGGCCTCGCACAAAAACGGGAACGTCTGCTCCAAGGCTTTTACCTAGCTCCGCTAACACGTCATCACTCACTGCTGTTCCCCAGTGAGTATTTAATGCAATAAGTGTGGTGGCCGCATTGGAAGAGCCTCCACCGATACCGCCGCCCATTGGCAATATTTTATTGATTTTGATATCTGCCCCGAGAGGTTCTGAATAGCCTAAAGTATCACGGCAGTAGTGTTGTAATAATTTTGCGGCTTTGACGATTAAGTTTTGTTCTGGTTCTACTCCCTCCATTGGCGTGAGTAGATTGATGTGATCGTCTGCCCGCGTGGTGATGGTAATGTCGTCACCGTAATCAAGAAATTGAAACAGTGTTTGTAATTCGTGATAGCCGTCTGCTCGACGGCCTGTGATATAGAGAAAAAGGTTCAATTTAGCAGGGGAAGGCCATGTTAACGTCATTTTTGTAAAGTCCAGCTATCCATTTTTAGCTTAATTAGGCGCGAACCCTGACGTAATTCAAGGTTGCTTGGTAACATTGGAGTGGTATTCATATTGTAAGAAAGATAGTTAAGCTGCCACTTTTCACCATTGGTTTGCTGTAATGTTACAGATTTTAGGAGGTGGTTTTTATCCAGCGTAAATTGTGTTGCGCGCCCAGGTGAGCCAGTTAACCAAGCGGTCAGGTCCTCAAGCGGGATCTCCATGCCAGTAAGTTGATAAATCAGCTCGGAAGGAACATCACTCATATGCGTTTGCCCATCTTTTGTGGTTAAACGCGCTAAATCAGGTTCAACGGTGAGCTCTAACTCGCGGCTGCCGAGTGGGTTTGTCAACAATAAACGATATTTTTCAGGTGTATACTGCTGCCAGAAGAATTTAGCATAGGTTTTACTACCATCAAATTCATAGGCAAAAGAACCGCGAGTTTGATAATTGCGAAGTGCGTTGACTTCTTGTAAATGGGTTTTCCATTGTGGATCAGACGCGGAACCTGTACCAGACGTTGTTGTTTGTTGAGTGGTCACACAAGCCGTCAGCAATAAGCAAGAAAGCGGCAATAAACGCCAAAAACGCTTTACGGTGGAAGGAGCGAAACAAGACCAAGTAGTGAACAGTTGCATAGCGACTCTCAAAAATCATCGAGTAAAAAGTAAATAGGTTTTATCAAAGCTGATACCCACTGAAGTGTAACGTGTTATTGCAATTTAGAAAAATGACTCACTGGATAATATGGTGCGACAGTGGGCAAAATATTGCGTTAAAACAGCTAAATGATCAATCGGATTGAAGAAGTTTTGCCTATTTATACAATTGGTCAATGAGTATCGATAGTTTGATTCATCAGTTGACAGATGACAATCGCAGCATATCTCATTGATATTGATAATTTCTTAATAAGTATAATAAAAAAGGGTACATCTCCGATATAAAGCGGTGTAGAATAGCAATACTAATAGTGTTGAATTCGGCTAAATCGTCAGCAGTTTTCTATGGAAAAAGTTTGGTAGTGATCATCTTTATGGTTTTCATTATTAGCGGGGCATAGAAAGCGGGGCGGAGATCATCTACAATAGTCGATAAACAAATAACAGTAGTGTGGTTATACTACTGGATAAATAATTAGCAATGTGAGCAATGTAGTTAAGCACAATGACCCTATTAGCCCTAGGCATTAATCATAAAACGGCGCCAGTAGCCCTTCGTGAACGGGTGGCTTTTGGACCAGAAAAAATCGACCATGCTCTTGAGGAGTTGCTTAAGCAACCTCAGGTGAGCGGTGGCGTTGTGCTGTCGACCTGTAATAGAACTGAGTTGTATTTGAGCCTTGAATCACAAGAACAAGCTCAAGAACAGCTTATCCAGTGGTTATGCAAGTTTCACAATATTACAGATAAAGATTTAAAACCGAGTCTGTACTGGCATGAAGGTGACCGAGCAGTCAGTCACCTTATGCGGGTTGCAAGTGGGTTGGATTCTTTAGTTTTAGGTGAACCGCAAATCCTTGGGCAGGTTAAAAAAGCGTTCGCCCTTTCTCAAGACAACCATTCTTTGTCGAGCGAATTAGAGCGTTTATTTCAAAAATCATTTTCTGTCGCTAAACGCATTCGTACCGAAACAGAGATCGGAGCGAATGCGGTTTCCGTTGCATTCGCCGCTTGTACATTAGCAAGGCAAATTTTTGAGTCACTCAAACATTTGAATATTTTGTTAGTGGGAGCAGGGGAAACAATTGAATTGGTGGCACGCCATTTACGCGAGCATGGTGTGCAGAAGATGATGATCGCTAACCGTTCTCGTGAAAGAGCGGAGTTATTAGCTAATGAGGTTAATGCGGAAGTGATCACGCTGTCTGATATTGATACACGTTTGGCTCAAGCCGATATTGTGATCAGTTCAACAGCAAGTCCGTTACCGATTATAGGCAAAGGCATGGTAGAGCGTGCGATGAAAGTGCGTCGCAGCAAACCCATGTTGTTAATTGATATTGCGGTTCCTCGTGATATCGAGCCTGATATTGAAAAACTCAGAGATGTTTACCTGTATACGGTGGATGATCTTGAGTCGATAATTCAGCAAAACCTTGCTCAGCGCAAAGCCGCAGCGGTTGAAGCAGAATTTATCGTGGAACAAGAAAGCAGCCATTTCATGGATTGGTTGCGCTCGCAAGCCGCAGTGTCTACAATTCGCGATTACAGAGCGCAGGCTGAGGCAATCCGCGCGGGGATGACAGAAAAAGCACTCGCGGCAATTAGTCAGGGTGCAGACCCTGAACAAGTTATTACACAACTTACCCAACAATTGACCAACCGCCTGATCCATGCACCAACAAAATCTTTACAGCAAGCCGCTGGAGATGGTGACTTGGAACGCCTGAATCTACTTAGGGACAGCTTAGGGCTGAACCATCAATAACCACATTTTAATCATGGGTCTGATATAACGAATGAAGCCTTCTATTGTCGCAAAACTGGAAGCATTACAGGAACGCTATGAAGAAATTCAAGCACACCTCGCCGATGCAGGTGTGATTGCTGATCAGGGACGCTTTCGTGCCTTATCAAAAGAGTATGCTCAACTGACAGATGTCGCCAAATGCTTTACGGCATGGCGGACTGTTCAGGAAGATATCGAAACAGCAGAGATGATGTTAGATGATCCTGAAATGAAAGAGATGGCTCAAGAAGAGCTAAAAGAAGCGAAAGCGCGCAATGAAGAGCTTGAACAGCAATTACAACTGTTGTTGCTGCCAAAAGATCCTGATGATGAATACAACTGTTTCCTTGAAATTCGTGCAGGGGCTGGTGGAGACGAAGCGGCTATTTTTGCGGGTGATCTATTCCGTATGTATAGCCGTTATGCCGAGGCTAACCGTTGGCGTGTTGAGTTAATGAGCACTAGTGATGGTGAGCATGGTGGCTTCAAAGAAGTGATTGCAAAAATTTCCGGTGAAAGCGTTTATGGTCGCTTGAAATTCGAATCTGGTGGTCATCGTGTACAACGTGTGCCAGAAACGGAATCACAAGGACGTATTCATACATCGGCTTGTACCGTCGCTATCCTTCCTGAATTACCGGAAGCGGAATTACCTGAAATCAACCCAGCAGATTTACGTATTGATACATTCCGCTCTTCGGGAGCGGGTGGACAGCACGTTAACACAACTGACTCCGCAATCCGTATTACCCATATTCCAACGGGTATTGTGGTTGAATGTCAGGATGAACGTTCACAGCATAAGAACAAAGCAAAAGCGATGTCTGTATTAGGTGCTCGTATCCGTCAAGCAGAAATGGATAAGCGTCAAGCCGCTGAAGCCTCGGAACGACGTAACTTATTAGGTTCTGGTGACCGTTCTGACCGTATTCGTACCTATAACTTCCCTCAAGGTAGGGTGACCGATCACCGTATCAATTTGACGTTGTATCGTTTAGATGAAGTGATGGAAGGGAAGCTGGATGCGTTAATTCAGCCGATTATCAACGAATATCAAGCAGATCAACTGTCTGCATTGTCTGAGCAAGATTAATGCAATACGGCGAGTGGGTTGACCAAGCAGTCGCAAGGCTGCCGATGAGTGATAGTGCTAAACGAGATGCGGAAATCCTGCTTCAACACATTACAGGGCGGAGTCGTACCTTTATTTTTGCATTTGCAGAAACAGAGTTAACACAGCCTGAGTATGAAGCACTTGAATCACTATTATGTCGTCGTGAGCAAGGTGAACCCATCGCCTATATTATTGGTGAGCGTGAATTTTGGTCATTGCCTTTATTTGTCTCGCCAGCCACTTTGATTCCCCGTCCTGATACTGAATGTCTAGTTGAACAGGCCCTAGCACGGCTTCCGGCTCAGCGCTGCCAAATACTTGATCTTGGCACAGGGACAGGCGCTATTGCTTTGGCGATCGCCTCTGAACGTCCAGACAGCGTGATTATCGGTGTTGATTTTAATCTGGATGCTGTTTCTTTAGCACAGCGTAATCAGCAACGTCTGGCGCTTAACAATGTACAGTTTCTACAAAGTGATTGGTTTATCTCACTGTCTTGCCAACATTTTGATATGATTGTGAGTAATCCACCTTATATTGATGGAAATGATGACCATTTGCAGCAAGGCGATGTTAGATTCGAACCTTTAACCGCTTTAGTGGCAGATAATCACGGACTGTCAGATTTAGACCATATTGTGTCTACATCGAGATCATACCTTAACCCACAAGGTTGGTTACTTGTTGAGCATGGATGGCAACAAGGTGCCGCAGTTCGTGAGTTATTCAAACAGTATGGATATAGCAATATTGAAACCTGTCTAGATTATGGTGGCCGAGATAGAATTTCGCTTGGGCAGTGGAATAAATCAGTGGAAATGTGATGAAAACCATAGCAAATATTGAATTTAACAAAATACCTTTGAGTGAAGGTATTATGATAGTTTCCCAAAGTATTCGTATCGATTTTCCTCTTATGCAAGTACAGGCTCGATTGGATAGCTTGGTTGAAGCAGCCAAAGCGGTTATTGATTTACAAGCGGATAATGAAAGTAAAATTAATCAACTAATAACGCTTTTTTATCATCAATGGCAATTTGGTGGTGCTGACGGCATCTATGCATTATCCGACATGCTTTGGCTAGATAAAGTCTTAGCAACGAAGCGTGGAACACCGGTCTCTTTAGGTTCCATTTTCCTTTATATTGCTGAGAAATTAGAGATTGATATCGAACCTGCCGTGTTTCCAACTCAGCTGTTATTACTGGCTCAGAAAGAGGATGGTTCACAATGGTTTATTAACCCAGTCAATGGGGAAACCTTGACATGGCATACGCTCAATTTGTGGCTTAAAGGAACCGTGGATCCCTACTCTGAGTTGGGTGAGGATCAACTTGATGTTGCGGAAAACAGTGTGATCATTCGTAAGTTATTTGACACGCTGAAAGCCTCTTTAATGGAAGAGAAAAAAATGGAGTTAGCGTTAAAGGTCTGTGAGACGCTATTAACGTTAGATCCTGAAGACCCTTATGAAATTCGCGACCGTGGATTAATTCTTGCACATTTAGATTGTAACCATGTGGCGTTGAATGATTTAAACTATTTTATTGAACACTGCCCAGAAGATCCTATTTCTGAAATGATTAAAATTCAGATATATTCATTAGATAATCATCCAGTAGTGTTACATTAATTTATGCACAGACAGCAAACTGTCTCGATATGAAAGGTAAGAGCATGCAACAGAAAATGGTCAGCATTGGTGATATCAAAGTCGCAAACAATCTCCCTTTTGTTCTTTTTGGTGGAATGAATGTCCTTGAATCCCGTGATATGGCAATGCAGGTGTGTGAGCACTATGTCACAGTGACGCAAAAGCTAGGCATTCCTTACGTATTTAAAGCGTCTTTTGATAAAGCTAACCGTTCATCAATTCATTCATATCGTGGCCCAGGCCTTGATGAAGGGATGAAAATCTTTCAAGAGTTGAAAGAAACCTTTGGCGTGAAAATCATTACTGATGTGCATGAGCCATCTCAAGCTCAACCTGTTGCTGAAGTGGTGGATGTTATCCAATTACCTGCATTTTTAGCTCGTCAGACTGATCTGGTTGCAGCAATGGCGAAAACTGATGCCGTGATCAATATTAAAAAACCACAGTTTATTAGCCCGGGCCAAATTGGCAATATCGTAGAAAAGTTCATTGAAGGTGGTAATGATAAAGTCATCTTATGTGATCGTGGCGCTAATTTTGGTTATGATAACCTAGTTGTTGATATGCTTGGTTTTAATGTCATGATGCAAGCTTCAAATGGTTGTCCAGTTATTTTTGATGTTACCCATTCGCTGCAATGTCGTGACCCATTTGGCGCTGCTTCTGGTGGTCGTCGTGCTCAAGTGGCTGAATTGGCCAGAGCAGGCATGGCAGTTGGGTTAGCAGGGCTATTCCTTGAAGCGCATCCAGATCCTGACAGTGCTCGTTGTGATGGCCCGTCAGCACTACCACTTGCTAAATTAGAGCCTTTCTTACAGCAAATCAAAGCGATTGATGAGTTAGTAAAAAGCTTCCCTGAGTTAGATACGAGTCGTTAATCTCGGTTTGCAATGCAACTGAACCAAGTTGTCTCCATGTTCGGCGCTGATCTTCAGCGCCGTTATGGCGAGAAAATTCACAAAATAACATTACATGGTGGTTTTAGCTGTCCGAACCGCGATGGTACTCTTGGGCGAGGTGGTTGCACCTTTTGTAATGTCTCCTCTTTCTCTGATGAAACGCAATCGACTCAATCGATTAGTGAGCAAATTCGTCATCAAAAAGCCAAAATCACGCGAGCCAGCCGCTATCTAGCCTATTTCCAAGCCTATACTAGCACTTATGCTGAAGTGTGTTTACTACAGCAGTTGTATGAGGAAGCTCTTAAGCAGGCGAATATTATTGGATTATGTGTTGGCACGCGTCCGGATTGTGTGCCACAAGACGTGCTCTCTTTATTAAGTGGCTATCGAGAGCATGGGTATGAAATATGGTTGGAATTGGGCTTACAAAGCGCACATGATAAAACACTTCATCGCATTAACCGAGGGCATGGTTTTGCCGAATATCAAAAAACCGTAACGAAAGCAAGGCAACTCGGACTTAAGGTTTGCACGCATCTTATTTGTGGCTTACCGGGTGAAAGCACTTTAATGAATATGCAGACATTAGAAAAAGTGCTGGAGTGTGGTACGGATGGGATCAAATTACACCCTTTGCATATTGTTGAGGGGAGTATTATGGCGAAAAGTTGGCGAGCAGGGCGATTAGCGCCGATGACCTTAACTGACTATACCCAAGTGGCTGGAGAACTGATCCGCTATACACCTACCGATGTGGTTTATCACCGTATTTGTGCCAGTGCGCGCCGACCAACATTATTAGCCCCAGAGTGGTGTGAAAACCGCTGGTTAGGCATGAATAGTCTATACCAATATCTACTCACACATGGTGGACAAGGCTCCGCACTTTAATGGTTATTAATAAGCCGAGTATGGTTTCTTATATTGTTAATACTAACCATTGAAAATAGAGATCTGTTGGTGGTAGAGGAGAGATGGTTAGGCATGTGACAGGGTAGCAGTCACAAACAACGTAACTCAGCATACCCCGTCAGAGATTATTTAGCGTTTGTTCCTAGATTAGCATTATAAATTAGCCACTCCCGCGCTTTTTGGTTGTGGCTCATTTATGGTTATTTGGAATCAAGTTCCTCGAGAGCTTTATCAATCGAATTATGGAAACTTAACACTCCCTCAATAGGCGTTACACCAGCGCGCGCCAAGGTTTTAAGCGGCTGGAATGGAATGTCACAAATAACGATATGCGTGTCTTTTTTGACTATGTCGATAAATTTCTGGAATGCTTCTAACCCGCCAGCATCAAGTACAGGCACCGCATCCCACTGCATGATGATGGTTTTATAACCTTCACTTTTGACCCTTAATTCATCAAAGATACGCTCTGCTGCGGCAAAAAACAGTGGGCCGTTGATACGAACCACTAAACGGCTTTTGGCTTCATCGGTTTCTGCTAATTCACTGATCCGAGTCATATTAGCAATACGGCGCATAAACAGCAGTGAGGCGAGAACAATCCCTACAGTGATGGCAATGACCATATCGAAAAGCACAGTAAGAGACATACACAAAAGCAAAACAATGATGTCATCTTTAGGCGCGCGGCGGATCAGGTCTATCACTTTACGTGCGGCGCTCATATTCCATGCAACCATCAACAGCAATGATGACATCGCCGCTAAGGGCAGATAGGAAAGCATTGGGGCGAGGACCAATAACGTCAGCAAGACTAACAATGAGTGGATCACTGAGGAAATCGGCGAGGTTGCACCTGCACGAACGTTAGCTGCCGAACGTGCAATGGCGGCGGTAGCTGTAATACCACCAAAGAATGGCGCTGCGATATTACCAAAGCCTTGCCCGATAAGTTCACTGTTAGAGTGGTGTTTCTTGCCTGTCATATTATCAAGAACAACCGCACATAGCAGCGACTCGATCGCGCCAAGGACAGCCATTGAGAAAGCCGCGGGCATCAATGCGGTGATCATCGACCAGCTAATAGGGGGGCTGCCGGGAAGCTGCCATGGTAAAATAAACTGAGGCAAGATAGGGGGGATACCGTTACCTTCTGAGCCATCGGGCAATAAATAGCTAAATTGTGAGCCGATGGTAGCAACATTTTTATCAAACAGAGAGAGCACCCACATGACCAGTGTACCTGCAACGAGAGCAGGTAAGTGACCCGGTAACTTTAGTCCTAGCTTAGGCCATAAAATTAAAACGAAGAGTGTCACTAAACCAATCAAAGTATCGCTGAATTGGAGTGTCGGCAAAGCGTTGACTAAGGCGATAACTTTATCGACATAGTTTTCAGGAACATATGCCATTTGTAAGCCAAAAAAATCTTTAATTTGCATGGTCGCAATGGTAATTGCGATACCAGAAGTAAAGCCTAGCGTGACAGAGACAGGAATGTATTCAATAAACTTACCAAAACGAGCGAACCCCATTGCAAGCAAAATAATACCAGACATTAAGGTTGCAACGAGTAGCCCACTTAACCCGAATTGCTGTGAGACGGGATAGAGAATGACGACGAAAGCGGCCGTTGGCCCTGAAACACTGTAACGTGAGCCGCCAGTGATTGCGATAACAATACCCGCGATAGCAGCAGTATAAAGGCCATATTGTGGTGGAACTCCACTTGCTATTGCCAGTGCCATTGCTAATGGAATGGCGATAATCCCAACGGTAACCCCGGCAATTAAATCTTTAATAAAGCGAGCAAATGTATATTTCTCTTTCCAACACGAATCTATTAATGCGCTAAATAGGCGCAAGCTATTAATTTTTTTTGTACTCATTGTACCCCACCAAAATAACAGGGTTAAATAACGGAAAACAGAACCAAAGGATACGCGGAACTTACACAAAAAAATCTGCTATGTGTCAATGAACTCGCAATTATCATAACGTTTACGGGTACAAAAGTAAAAAAACCTGCGAATATTCTGTATGAATATATCTAAAAATGAATTGTTGAAGTTTTTGTTATAGCGCAAGTTATATTTAAGATAGTGTGTATAATAAATTAAATTTCATTATTAATTTCCCGTTAATAATGAAATTAAAACCCACAACCAGAGTAAAATAGTCAATAATAGTGTGTAATTGAATAATCTCTTTGTGCCAGCCCAGCGCTGCTCCATAGTAGCAACGGGTTGTTTTTTAGGGAAAAGGTAATGTAGAGCAAGGTCAAAATGATAGGGCTCTTGTCGCTGGTATAATATTTTAAAAAGATGGCTGTCAAACCATAACCGGAAAATAAAATAGTGGCTCACAATAAAAAGGAGTGTGCTAATAAAGAAGGTGAGATTATCAATTAATGAGTAAATAAATAAGATAAATTGACAAATAAAAGCGAGTAGTGATGCACAACAAAAATAACGCCAACTTGTTGTAAAAATAACCATGACATCGCCACATTGTTTATCAGATAAATGATTCATGATGATGCTCGCTTTAAATAATAGTGTTGATACCAATAATGTAATTGTTCAAGAGTTGCTGAGTTTAGGATCACTTTTGGTCTGGCTTGAGTGATTAGCGCAATCGCATCATCAATCGTTTTAGATTGTTGACTATGAACTAACCATGCAGCGGCGACGGTCGCACTGCGCGAATAGCCTAATTTGCAGTGAACATAAATTGTGCCGCTTTCTGCAAGCTCATCCATTGTGTGCACGGCGCTTTCAATATCCTTTGCACTTAGTGGTAACAAATCGATTTGAGGTTGGCTACGATAATTTAAATCGTGGCTATAGGAATTGCGAGGCCACTCGCAAGTCATATCGAAAACGGCTTGAGCTTGCAAAGGATAAAGCGGGCGTCCACCCAAAATAAGTTTATCGTTAATTTTGCTAGGTTGTCGACACGCCTTGGCATAGTAATGATAAGTTCCTACGGCAATTAATCGATACGGGAGTAGCAAGAGGAGCGCCGAAGGTGACATGCTACCCATCGGAGTTTTTTGGAATACAGAAGCGCCTAGACCTAAGTAGCCAATCGCGACGATAAATAACGCAATAGCAGGCCATAGGAGTAGCCATGCGATACCTTGAAGCGTTATTGCGAGTAACAAACAGGCAAACGCCCCTAAGCCATAATTCGTGCTCATTTTAAAGCTACGACGGCTGCCGGTGTAGTGCCAGTGCCATTGGCTTTCAATAGGCAATAGATAACTAATAAGGACACCAACGGCAAAGCCACTGATAACATCAATAAAATGGTGTTGCCACGTCGTGAGGACAGAAATGAGGATCAGTAGCGACCAGCTATGTAGCAACCAATGCCATTTAGTCGGCATATGAGCTCGGAAACGTAACCACAATAGCCACAGTAAAATAATATGTAATGAGGGGGCTTGGTTATAAGGGAGGTCAAATAATTCAAGGCTATCGAACATCCAACCGGTGATACCGCTTGTGTCAGGCCGAGGGAAGCTAAATTTTAAGGGGAATAATAAAAAGCCAACACAGGCGGCTAATGAGGCAGCGATTAAGCGTAGCCCTTGGATTGTTTGCTCTCTTAAAGAGGTGCAAATAAAAAGGGATAGGCCATAAAACAGGTCAATACTCCAATAAGGGATAATCGTCCAAGGTAAAAAAGGAATATGTGTTTCCCATGAATAAACATAAGAGGGAACATTGGCTAGCGTAGACGTATAAGTGTTAACTTGCCCATAGGTAAGAAAGAAAAAAGGGGCTAAAAAGACTAACCAAAAGAAACCGTATAACCAAATTTTTCGCCGCGGCGAGGAAGGCAAGGGCTTATGTGTGGTTGTCATTCATCTATCCGTTTAGCTAGTTTAATTGATATTGAGATGGGAATTAAAAAGAGTATCGCGTTCACTCAGTGAGTTGTTGCAAGCTATTAGTATATCAGCTTTATTGAATATTAAAGGGGATAAGGTAGTGATGGTTGTCACCACCTTATCAAGCAAAATATCAGGTTCGTTTATGCTCAAATACGCTTAACGGCGTCGAGCAATAGAAACACTGAATATGCCCCAGTTATCAATTAACTGATTAAGTTTTTCGAATCCAGCTTCGTCGACAAGTGCGTCCATTTCACCTTGGCTCCGGCAACGCATCACCCATGCTTGTCCACCTTGGTGACTTGGTAAGACGCGAGCGATCATTTCAACCTGAGGGTGCCAAGGTTGGCAGGTGTAGATAAGTAGGCCACCAGAAGGGATCGCCTGAGATAAACCACTCAGTGAAGCTCGAATCAGGTCATTACTTGGGAAAAGTTCGTATAAACCACTTACGATACCAAGTGTAGGGGCTGGCGTTATGGAAGCTAAGTCATTCGTATCAAAGGCATTGCCTTCTTCAAAACGCACTTTATCTTCAAGATAGCGCTCTTTAATATGTGAACGACCTTGCTCAACATTGACAGGGCTATAGTCTCGCAGTAAGACGGACTCCACTTTGCCATAGTCATTAATAGCGTCGAAGACGTAACGACCTTGTCCGGCGGCTATATCGACAATACGCACTGGCTGGTGTTGTTCAGTTAGCTCACGAATAGCTTGTCGAATGATATTTTCGATGTTGGTTTTACGTTGGCGGATCCCTTGCCAGCCGATGCTATTGAGGTATTGCCTATCAATGATTCGGCCAAATAACCCTTTACCTTGTGCTTTATCACGGTAAATGTAGTCAAGGGTCGACCCAGAGTCAAAACCTTTGTCATAACCAATGCGAACACCTTCTGAAGCCTTGCCTAGTGTACTCATAGAACGGCTAAGTAGCTTATAACCAAGGTTTTTAGGGCACCATGCAGGCAGAGGTTGCGTTAGCTCGCGATAAGCGTCTGCACTCACGCTCCAAGTATCTTCATATTGGTAATCATGTTGATAGCGAGGAACTGAGAATAGTTTGCCAATGAATTCACGGATTTTGGCAATAGGGATATGGCGCTCTTTTTCACCCAGTGTATCGTGATAGAAGCCAGGTAAAATATGTTTCTCTTTAATGGGAGTATTAAGGCGCTCATAAAATTGATGCTGTGGTTTATGGTGTACCACATGATCACTACCAGAAATAAACAGTTGTGTTGGGAGGGTAATCGCACCTGCATCAGCCACTATTCTATCAGCAGTTTTGTACAGTTCGAGCAGGATATTAACTGCAATAGGGCGCGTAATTAATGGGTCACGGTTGAATGAGGCTATGCGGCTTTGGTCGTGAGTTAGGAATTTAGCTTTCACATATGAGTTAACATAAAACAGCCCCCGCATTTTTTGCATCAAAGCAAGTCCTGTGCGCGCAAATGGTACATACAACTTAACTTTAAAAGCTGGGGATGCTAATACCATCCCTCTAATAGGAGGGGCATAGTCATGTACCCAAGCAGAGACTAACACGGCACCAACGCTTTGACCAATGACGATAATATTTGCTAATGGTATTTGGTACTGGGATGACACATAACGTACAAATTCATCCACATCATGAATAGAGGTGCCAAGGGATGGGCTATAACCACGAGGGCCATCATTTCTGCCATGGCCTCGGGCATCCCATGCGAACATGGCGTAGTCAGGCAAGTCTAACTCATCGACAAGATGAGCAACGCGTCCTGAGTGTTCGTGGCCGCGGTGAAATAGAATAATGGCTTTATCTGTTGATTGTTCTGTTGGCCAGTAACGATAAAACAGCGGGGTACGGTCACTGGTGATAAACTGAGATTCAATGACAGGACGTTGAGTTAAATAGTCTGTCTGAGCGTTCATAATGGTTCCTTATGATGATCCGTTTGTGTATTAAGCTCACTTAAGGCCTTACGGATACGGTTGTAGCAGGTGTAAAACAGCAACAATGAAAGGACAATAAAAATAGCAGTAAACCAGTTAGAAGAAGTGATTTGGGGAAAGAGTGCGACTAATAGCCCAAAAGTACCGAAAATAAATGCACGGTCACTCTTACCGATAGGGCCATCATAGCGACGTGAAGCGCCAATAGCTTGTGCGATAACCCCAATAAACTCTGTTAATAATGACAAGAAAAGGATCAGTAAAATCCATCCAAAATCATGAGGGAACAACAAAACAAAAGGGATATACAAGGCCATATCGGAGATAACATCCCCCGTTTCATTTAATATTGCACCGAGATGACTTTTTTGGTGATGTTCACGTGCGAGCATACCGTCAATGGCGTTCAGCGCCATGCGAGTAAATAAAACAAAGGGTAATAAAATAAACAGGTGTGGGTTAGGAAAAATAAATAGCAGTACTCCGATCAAAATAGATAATAGCATTGCAGCCAATGTTACCTGATTTGCTGTCACGCCTGTGTCATAAAGCTTTTGTACGATAGGCCGTAGCAGGTTCTGAAATTTAGGTTTCAGATCATAAATTGTCATTTATTCATCCTTGCAAATTACAACCATAATGGTGCAAATATAGCGTATATGAATACGCGATTATTTTTTAGCTGCAATAAGAGCTATCCTAAGTTAGATTTCTCTCTTGTGATGATAACCTGTGTTCGTGGATATTACCTTTCTATAATATATTGATTGTAAATGAATAATTCATTATCGTAAAATTAAGTGTTTATTTATTGTTCATTTACTTTTATGTTTCGTAATTGTAATAAATTAATTAAGTCGATTTTATAAAGTAATAGAAAATTTTAATCAAAAAGTGAATCAATAACGTCATTCGGCGTAAAAAAAATGCTCAAGTGGCGTATAAAAATCATCCATTGCAGAAATAATAGTATCGCCGAGCTGGATATCATGAGTGTTGAATATCGAAAGTAAAAAAACATCTTAAAATAAGATGTTTTCTGTAATAACACAGCTTCTATTGGGATGAGATTATTTAAACAAGTTGTTCTTCAACGTGATATCTATTGGCAATATTCAACCTCATCCGTTTAAATTGGCTTGGGGTCATTGTCGTCATTTCTTTAAATTTCCGACAAAATGCACTGTGATCAGCATAAGCACATTTTATGGATATTTCAGTAATCGAATAATCTTCTTCGAGTAATTCAATCGCATGTTCAAGACGTTTTTTTTGAATATATTGTTGGGGAGTTATGTGGAATATGGCTTTAAATTGGCGATTTAGTTGGGATAAAGACAAGCCCGATATATCTGCAAGAGTGGTTATTTTTATTGGCATATCAAAGTGTTCGCTAATAAATTGTTCCACCTGACCCAACTGCTTGTTTAATTTTTGACTGACCGACTTTACATCTTGCAAATCTACCGAAATCCCAGCCACACCAATCACTTGGTTATGCGTATTGAAGATAGGAACTTTGGTTGTGACGCACCAACCTAATATGCCTGCTTTATATAAATGCAATTCTAATTTGTTAATGACGCTGATCTTTTTTTGCATCACCAGATAATCCTGAGAGCTATAACTGCGACCTAACTCATGATGAAAAATATCTTCGGCTCGCTTCCCAATGACATCGTTAGTCGTAGCCATTTTACAGCGTTTGGCTAGGTTCTCATTAGCAAGAAGATATTTGGCATTACGATCTTTAACAAAAAAAGTGACATTCGGTAATGTGTTAATTAATGGCATGACCAGCCCGAGGTGATTTAAAAGTATTTCAATATTATCAACGGGAAACAGCATATTTTCCTGACTAATTAATAGCAGCTTATTTAAATTAATCATGCGGCCTCCAACAAGTTCAACAAATATGATTAGTTCTCTGAAATATTTTTATATTGTGCCGAATTGCGCATCAGTGAGCACGAAAGATATCAAGATCCTTTAACAAAAATCAAGCATTCTGTTAACAATTAAAGTGAGCAGAGGATGCAATATGCACAAGCGCTATACACAAATTGAGGTAATTGATTCACATACGGCGGGTGAACCAACTCGATTAGTTATTGATGGTTTTCCTGATCTTGGTAATGGCTCTATGGCATCTCGTTTACAGCGTTTAAGGCACGAGCATGACCTATGGCGTACCACCACCATATTAGAGCCACGAGGCAGTGACATTTTAGTCGGTGCGCTACTTTGCAAACCTCAAAATCCACAAGCCACTGCGGGCGTCATCTTTTTTAATAACGAAGGATATTTAGGCATGTGTGGGCATGGCACGATTGGCCTTATTGCTTCGTTAGCTTACCTAGGAAAAATTACGGTTGGCGAACATACCATTGAAACGCCAGTGGGTGATGTTCAGGCGACATTGCACCCAGACGGCAGTGTCAGTATCCAAAATGTTTACTCTTATCGCTACCGCAAATCGGTCGCGGTGAAGGTTCCTGACGTGGGAATGGTGACGGGGGATATTGCTTGGGGAGGAAATTGGTTCTTTCTGGTTGAGCAATCACCGGTAGAGATCCATCACCGCAATACTAAGGCGTTGACTGAAACGTGCTTAAAAATAAAAGCGGCCTTAGTTGAACAACATATTTATGGCAAAGATGACCAAGAAATTGACCACATTGAACTTTTTGCTGCGTCTTCACAGGCCGATAGCCAAAGTTTTGTGTTATGCCCCGGAGGGGCTTATGACCGTTCACCTTGTGGAACAGGCACGAGTGCCAAACTCGCGTGTTTAGCCGCTGATGGCAAGTTAAACGAAGGGGCAATTTGGCGTCAAGCGAGTGTCATCGGTAGCCAATTTGAAGCCAGTTATCTCTGGGCTGATGGGAATGGCATTATCCCAACCATTCGAGGTACGGCCTATATCAGTGGGCGTAATACCTTGCTTATCGATGAAACCGATCCATTTCGTTGGGGGATCACGGTGTCGTGAGAGGTTGATATGGATAAGAAACGTTCAGTGATTGTTATCGGTGGCGGCATTATTGGCTTAAGTATCGCGCTGACATTACAAGCGGATGGAACAGATGTTTTGCTGGTCGAGAAAGAGCAGGTCGGCGCTGGAGCATCAATGGGGAATGCTGGACATATCGCGACGGAGCAAGTTTTCCCTGTAGCTGACCCATCAATTTTAAAATCGATTCCTGCGATGTTGTTTGATCCTCTAGGGGCACTGCGTCTCGATTGGCGTTATTTATTGCCATTGACGCCTTGGTTACTACGTTTGTTGGGAAATATGCGACATAAACCCTTTCAACGTATTCATCATGCGTTATCCACAATTAATGGTGCATCACTGGCTGCGTGGCAAGCGTTCAGCGATGACTGGCAACTGGCTGATCTTGTAAAAATTCAAGGTTCACTGCTGGTGGCAGAGAGGGAAGCTTCCTATGAAAAACTGCAAAAGCAAGGTGAGTACCTCAACTCCATAGGAGTGAAAAATCAACTATTAACTCAGGCACAACTATTGGCACGAGAGCCTGCTTTGGCTGGTAATCAATTAGGTGGGCTTTATTACCCAGATACGGGGCATGTCGTAGATCTCAATGCACTACATACTCAATTAACAAATCACTTTTTGAGATTGGGGGGGGAGTTACTTTCTCAGTGTGAAGTTACGGGCATTCATACCACTTCAGGTAATACAGTGCGCCTGACAACCTCACAAGGACAATTGGCGGCGCAGCGAGTAGTGATTTCAGGAGGCGCATTTTCTAAATCATTGGTCAAGATGGTTTGCCGCATACGTGTTCCACTTGAAACAGAGCGTGGCTATCACCTTATGTTGCCTAAAGAGGCAAGTAGGTTAAGCGTTCCTGTTTCAAGTATCGATAGGCGCTTTATCATGACGCCCATGAAAGGTGGATTGCGCCTTGCGGGTACGGTTGAATATGCGGGATTGAAACGTCCAGCCAATATGCAACGTGCTCGACACTTTATTCCTCTAGCTGATCCCATGCTTAACACACCGCTAAATAGCGAGCAAGCAACTGAATGGATGGGATTTAGACCGACTCTCTCAGATTCGTTGCCAGTGATTGATAAAAAAGGACCTTATATTTTTGCCTTTGGCCATCAACACTTAGGTCTAACTCAAGCGGCCATCACGGCAAAAATTGTACATAGCTTATTCAAAGAACAGCCGACACCGATCGATTGTTCACCTTATTCCATTGAACGATTTATATAAAAGTTAAGGAGATTTCACATGAATTTTCACGGCATTATTGTTCCAATTGTGACGCCATTTCACAGTGATTTTTCATTAAATGTTAGTGGGCTAGCACAATTAACTGAAACCTTAATTGAACAAGGTGTATCAGGACTTGTTGTGTGTGGCACGACTGGGGAGTATTACGCATTAAACGAGAAAGAGCGTGAAGTGGTGCTGACTACCGTGAGTAAAGTCGCCAAAGGGCGAGTTACCTTGATTGCAGGGATTAATGACCTATCGACAGAAGGGGCGATTAAGCGTGCAGAGCAAGCGGTTTCATTAGGTTATGAAGGCTTGATGTTAGCACCGCCACCATACAGTTTACCGGATCAGCAAGGGGTAATTGCGCATTATGAGCAGGTTGCTTCAGCAACACCATTACCCATCATTATGTATAACTTCCCTGCGCGTATTGGGATCGAAATCGAATACGACACTGTCATACACCTATCTAAGGTGAAAAATATTGTTGCGATTAAAGAAAGTAGTGGTGATTTCAGCCGAGCGCTACGTTTATTACAAACTCAATTCGACAATTTTGAGGTGATTTGTGGTTGTGATGATCAGCCTGTCGATTTCTTTTTTTGGGGCGCGAAAAGTTGGATTGCGGGGGCTGGAAATGTATTCCCAGCAGAGCAAGTGGCAATTTATCAGGCCGCACAGCAAGGGGATTGGTCTACGGCGAAACGGATCATGTCAGAAATTTATCCTGCAATTTATTCGATGGAATCTGGGGATTATAACCAAAAAGCCAAAGCGGGTTGTATCAAGGGTACTGTCGATGTTGGGCCAGTTAGAATGCCACTTTCCAATATTTCACCGCAACAACAACGTGAATTTCTCGCCTTGATAAAATAAGGAAAAACGCCATGAAAATGACCAAAGAAGCAGTATTTGAGCGAGCTCGTTCAGGTTTATTGTGGGCGGGTAACTTGATAGAAAACTACCAAGGGAGCAATGAAAAATTAGAAACCAGAACGCCTATTGATGACAGCATTATTGGATTTATTGCCGATGGTGATGCTCAAGATGTCGATGCCGCAGTTTCAGTGGCAAGAAAAACCTTTAGTGATGGCTGTTGGCAAGGTTTGTCGCCGCAAGAGCGCAAACAAGTCATGCTGCGTTGGGCACAGTTGATTGAGTTACATCAGGAAGAGCTTGCTGCATTAGATTGTGTTGATGCGGGTAAGCCAATCACAGAATGCTTAAATACAGATATGCCAGCGACCATTGAAACTTTTTATTGGTATGCCGAAGCACTGGACAAAATGTTTGGAAAAGTTGCGCCGACAGGTCATCAGGCGTTGGGGTTGATTGTTCATGAACCCATTGGTGTTGTGGGGGCTGTTTTACCGTGGAATTTCCCCGCACAAATGTTTGCATGGAAAGTTGCTCCAGCGTTAGCTGCGGGGAACTCAGTGATTGTAAAGCCCGCGGAGCTGACCTCATTGAGTGCTTACCGAATGGTTGAATTGGCTTATGAAGCTGGGGTGCCAAAAGGTGCTCTGAGCTTAATTTGCGGATTAGGGGAAAAAGTGGGTGAGGCGATAGGTCGACATAGGGATATCGATATTGTCTCTTTTACCGGTTCGACTGAGGTGGGGCGGTTATTCCTTAAATACTCTGCTGAAAGTAACTTAAAAGAGATCGTGTTGGAGTGTGGTGGGAAAAGCCCGCAAGTGGTCTTTGAAGATGCCGATCTTGATGCTGCTGTGCCTCATATTCTATCAGCCGCTTTCTGGAATATGAGTGAAAATTGCAGTTGCGGCTCTCGCCTAATTGTTCATGAAAGTATCCGTCAAAAGCTATTAGATAAACTCGTTGCAGCATTAGCTGAGTGGAAAGTTGGTGATCCCATGGATGAAACTGTCTCCATTGGGCCAATGGTTGAAAAAGCTCACTTTGAGAAAGTGAAGTCATTTATTGATCTTTCTGTGAAACAGGGCGCAAATATTGTTGCAGGTGGAAAAATCCACAGTGAAATGGGCAGTGGTTGGTACATTGAGCCGACAATATTCGATAACGTCACTCCAGAGATGTCATTATTCCAAAATGAGGTTTTTGGACCCTTACTTGCCGTGTCAACGTTTGCAACAGAAGAAGAAGCGATTGCCCTCGCTAATAATACTCACTATGGGTTAGCGGCCTCATTCTATAGTCAAAATATCCATCGAGTGATGAAAGTTGCTCGGCAAATTAATGCAGGCACAGTGTCGGTGAATGGATTTAGTGAAGGTAATATCACGACGCCTTTTGGTGGCTTTAAGCAGTCAGGCTTTGGCGGCAAAGATAACGGATTAGAAGCTTTCGAACAATATACTCAAACAAAAGTCATTTGGATGATTAATCATTAATTTATTCACAACCTGAACAGCGTTAAGTTCAGGTTTTTTTATCCCTACAAATACATAATGACAATAACGAAGGAGTACTCATATGGAAGCCATCGTTAACACACTCGTTGGATACATTTGGGGCAACGCATTAGTGATTTTATCGCTCGGTGTCGGGCTCTATTTTACATTAGCTACACGCGGTGTTCAGTTTCGCTATTTGATTAAAATGGTCTGTTTGCTCAAAGAAAATAAATCATCAAAAGAGGGCATATCTTCATTCCAAGCTTTTTGTCTTGCGCTATCAGGGCGGGTAGGTGTAGGTAATATTGCTGGTGTGGCTACTGCCATTGCGGCGGGCGGGCCAGGGGCGATATTTTGGATGGTAGTGATGGGGCTTTTAGGTGGTGCTAGTGCATTTATTGAATCGACACTCGCTCAGATCTATAAGCAACGCTCCGATGGGCAATACCGAGGTGGCTCGCCTTACTATATCGAAAAAGGGTTAAAACTAAAGCCATTTGCGATTATTGTCGCTGCTGTGATCTGTCTATCTTACGGTGTGTTAGTGCCGGGGATCCAAGCGAATACCATTGCTGACTCTTTCCAAACGTCTTTCAACATTCCGCCTATCGTTACAGGTGTGATTATTACCTTATTGATGGCGTGGTTGATTTTCGGCGGTGTTAAGCGTATTGCCAGTGCTGCCGATAAAATCGTTCCTCTGATGGCGGTCGCTTATATTGTCATGATGGTGATAATTTTAGGTAGCCATTATGACAAAGTACCTGCCATGTTTAGCCTAATCTTTCGGAGCGCTTTAGGGATGGATGCCGTTTTTGGTGGCATCGTCGGTACCGCGGTTTCGTGGGGTGTTCGACGCGCTGTATTTTCTAATGTCGCGGGTGCGGGGGAGGCCACGTTTAGTTCGGCGGCGGCTGAAGTGAGTCATCCGGCGAAGCAGGGGTTGATTCAAGCGTTCTCAATCTATATTGATACTCTTGTGGTGTGCACGGCTTCAGGGCTCATGATCCTAGTTACCAATATGTACAATGTTTTCCCCGATGGAGGAGCAACGGCGCTGATTGAACATGTCCCGGGAGTGGCTGCAGGAACTGCGTGGACACAAATGGCCGTCTCAACAGTATTTGAATCAACGGGCTCTGGTTTTGTCTCAATTGCCGTGTTTTTATTCGCATTTACCACCTTGATGGCATATTACTATATCGCAGAGACAACCATTGTTTATCTAGACCGCCAACTCAAATACCCCATTCTCAAGTTGGTCCTAAAAATGGTCTTTTTGCTTATTCTGTTTATGGGGAGTGTGCAGTCCGTTAGCATGATGTGGAGCCTTGGTGATATTGGGTTTGGTAGTATGAGTTATCTTAACTTAATCGCGATAGTCTTTTTATCTAAACCAGCACTTCGCGCACTACGTGACTATGAACGCCAAGAAAAATTGGGAATCGATCCGGTTTTCGACCCGAAAGTCGCGGGCGTTGAAAATGCACAATTATGGGAAGAGATCAGTCGTGAATATCAATCGCAAACACAATCACCACAACATAAACAGATTGGAAAATTAACCGAAGAGCAGGAATAACATAAGAGGGCATTGATTTGATTAAAAATGGCGGTGAGGGAGGGATTCGAACCCTCGATACGTTGCCGTATACACACTTTCCAGGCGTGCTCCTTCAGCCTCTCGGACACCTCACCGTATTTTTAAATGTAGGTTGCTAACAAACGATATAACTTGTGTTGCAACGGGGCGCTACTATAGGGAAAAGCCGGGCTTGCGTCAACTCCCTATTTGCGCTTTTTACAGTTTTACTGCTTGTTTAGTTAAATATAAAACAATTTGGTTATTATCTAATCTTGAATGGTGAATCTGTGATCGACTTAAACTTCAAGTATTAATTATAAAATTCGTTAGCGGCTTAACAAAATGCTCATCATAACATTCATCAACCGTTGTATTCGCTTGAAAATGAGACATTTTCGGCACACTCTGTTGTAAACATAAGAGGAGTTGTCATGAATATTCTATTTTATCATCCATTTTTTGATGCTAATGAGTGGATCGACGGCATGAAAGCTAGACTTCCACAAGCCAATATTCGTCAATGGGTTAGGGGCGATAAACAAAGTGCCGATTATGCTATGGTTTGGCTCCCTCCTTATGAATGTCTAGCAGGGCGAAAAGATCTGAAAGGTATATTTGCGTTGGGGGCGGGTGTTGACGCCATTTTGAAGCAAGAGCATGAGAACCCAGGAACATTACCTGCTGGCGTGCCTTTAATGCGCTTAGAAGACACGGGCATGGCATTACAAATGGAAGAGTATGCGATGGCGAAAGTCCTCTATTACTTTCGTCGAATGGATGAATACCGCCAATTTCAATCGCAACGTCAATGGAAACCGTTGCCAGCCTATCGCCATGATGAGTTTGTCGTCGGGGTAATGGGGGCTGGCGCATTGGGGCAAGCGGTGGCTAAAAGGCTCGTGGAATTTGGTTTTCATGTGAGAACGTGGAGCCGAAGCGCAAAACAGCTCAACAACGTAAAGAGCTATTATGGACAAGAACAGTTAGGGGCGTTTCTGCAAGGTACACGGGTGATTATTAATTTATTGCCAAGTACCCCCCAAACAGTCGGAATTTTGAATCAAAGCTTATTTAGTCAGTTACAAAAAAATGCCTTTATTATTAACCTTGCTCGTGGCTCGCATCTTATTGAACAAGACTTATTGGCAGCATTAGAGTCGGGGCAAGTTGCAGGTGCCTCTTTGGACGTATTTGCCAGTGAACCTTTACCACAAATGCATCCTTTTTGGACACACCCGCGCCTTGCGATTACACCCCATATTGCCGCGATTACACTACCGCAAGAAGCGATGGACATGATCAGCAGCAATATTCAACGCATTGAAAATGGGCAAACACCTGTCGGGATTGTTGATATGCAACGCGGTTATTAAGATATACTTATTTTATTTCAGGTTGCAGCTTGGTTGATGGCACTGCTTTATATTCTTCATGCCATCATTTCTTATCCTTGCTGCGCCTCAAATGACTTAGAGTATGCTGGTGATAAGCCACCGTATAATGCGAAAACAGGAACCTGACATGAACGAATTTTCGATCGTCTGCCGTATTTTGGGAACACTCTTTCAGCGCTCCCCCGATGATAGTGTGGTAAAGCCATTACTGGATATGATAGCCCAAGATAAATTAAAGGCATCTTGGCCATTGGAGCAAGATGAGTATTGGGCGCGCATGGCAAAATCGGTTGATATGGCAGCGATTACCGCCGACTATCAAACGTTATTTGGTGGAGAAACACCTGCGGTTTCGGTGTTTGCCCATGATTATGATGATGAAATCGCGGAAGCGGAAATCCGTGAATTTCTTGTTGAGAGGGGGATGACTCTGACAAACGCGAGAACCGATGCCTTTGGTGCGCTCTTATTGGCGGCATCTTGGCTTGAGGATCAAGCGGCAGAAGATGAAACAGCGGCGCAAATTGAGCTATTTGATAGCTTTATATTGAGTTGGTATGGTGCATTTCTAGGCAAAATGGAAGCTCATGCGACAACGGCATTTTATCGTACGCTGGCGCAAATTGCGCGTGATGCAGTGATTGCATTACGTGATGAATTAGAGTCAGAGTGACAGCGTCACTTTTGGTGTAATAAAATCCGCCTCTAAGCGAACCTTGTCAATGTAAATTGGCTATCAGAAAAACGAGGTAAGCCACTTAAGAGGTTTTTGTATTGGTATTAAGTATAACGCGTAGCATTTTGATAAACGGGTATATAGGTAGATAAAGAAAAGGCAACGTCTAAAAACGTTGCCTTTTGTGCTGTTTTCAATCGAAAATTTTTATGGATGTTAGTCAACTAAAGGAATAACGAGCTTGCCTGGTTTGATTTCAAGCCCTTTTGCTAATTTTTTAGCCGTTGCCTCAGCTGCACTATTTTCTGGATTCAACACATAAACCGGTTGTGTCTCAAAAAAGGTTTCTAATGAACTGTTGAGGTATGGGATCACGGCAGCAATAGCGGTATCCATACTCTCAGGAGTGACAGTGTATTGGCTGATGTTCAGCTCTTTTAAGTAAATGGCGCCTGCTTGAGCGTCAAAATAAGGGCGAGCCGTTAGGGTAAGCGCTATTTTGGCCTCGGCTTTACCTAATAAAGTATCTAAGTTGACTGCGGCATCCCCCGTTAAGGCGATTTTCCCCGGCTCACTGCGACCAATTTCTGATTTCAAGTTGGTTAATTGGATGTCTGCATCCGCGACGCCAGAAATACCAACTTTATTGTTATATTTAACTTTATTTGCAAGATACTGATTAACTGTATTTTCGCTAATCGAAAATTCAGTAAGTTGGCTACAGCCAGTGAGTAAAGTCAAACAGCCAATCAGAGCCGCCAATATAAATTGTTTCATAAACACTCCTTTTACAGTAACTTGACTATCTTATCCTATAATTATGGTTAATTGGCCTTTTACCCACATTTTTGTTAGTTAAAGTTTAAATTTATGGGCGTGTAGAGTCTAAATATCTCCGTTATTAACCACTTAACATGGCAGATTCAATTTTCTTACGGTTAAATTGTTTATGCAGTGCCCAAAGAGTGATGAAACCAATTACACCTAATAAAAACCACGGTAATTGTGGCAGATCCCATTGGTGACCAATATCGTACATCCAACCTCCACCAGTGTAGCCAACAGCACCTCCTAAAGCTAATCCTAAGCGGCTAAACCCCATATAACTACCGCGTGCACGTGGATCTGCCAGTGAAGCACTTAATGTTTCTCGTGCAGGATCGGCGGTTACAGTGCCTAAATAAAATAAGCATATTAATCCAAATAAAACAGGTAAAGAGCTCGTCATACCGATAGGAAACATGCTTAAACTCATTAAAAACAATCCAGCCATTAAACGCTGCTCAAGGCGAAAATATTTTTCACTCCAACGGGCGATGGGATAAAGTAACGTTAATGAAATAACGGCTTCAATGGCATACATCCATTTCACTGCGGTTGGCGTGCCTGCGATTTCATTCACAACAATAGGGAACATCAGCATAACCTGTACAGAGAGCATAAAATAACCAGCTAACGTGACCACATAGGTCACAAAACGGGTATCTTTGAGTACTCGGCTCATACCTTCTTTGATTGGTGTTCTTACCGTTGAAATACGGTAGGCCGGGAGTAGCCAAGCATTACAAATAGCGGCAAGTACAAAGACGGCCGCGCCAGCCCAACAGACATAATGGAAATCGTATTGCAGTAACCAACTACCAATCAGTGCACCAATAACGGCGCCCGCGCTGTCTTGCATGAGCAGCAGAGAATAAAAGCGTCCACGCTCATAAGGCCTTGTTAGCTTAATAACTAATGCGGTTCTTGGAGGATCAAATAGTGTTCCACCTAATGCTGACAAGACACAGGAGAGCCACAACACCCAAGGGTCATTGGCAATTGCCATGAGCACAAAGCCACAGGCTCGCAATAGCATCCCTATGACTATCATTGGCTTAGCGCCAAAGCGGTCTGCAATAGCACCACCAAAGATCCCAAGTCCTTGCTGAACAAATTGTCTCAGACCTAAAGCAAAGCCAACAATGACGGCGGCCCAACCTAGCTGGTCAACAAAGCGAATAGAGATCAATGGAAACACGACAAAAAAACCGAGAACAACCAGCATGTTGTCTAGGAGTAAAAAATATTTACCTAGACTTCTTGCCTGTGACACCTGCGCCATGACACACCATCGTAAAAAATAATAAAGAGGGAAGGATTCTTAATGTTTCTCATCAATAATATCAGTAGAATAGAAAGGGGAAGATGATATTTTTTTATCGTTATACCTAATGGTTATTGATAATGTGTTTTTATCCTTATGCCATCTCTGGCGATTTAATTTTTAAAAGGGTTAACGATGTTTGGTTATCGGACAAATGAACCAAAAGTGCGTCTTGTGACAGAAAGGATGGTTGTACGGTTAGCATATGAGCGTGACGGCTATCGATTAGCAGATTACTACAGCGAAAACAGAGAATTTTTGAAACCTTGGGAGCCAACCCGAGACAGTTCACATTTCAATCCATCAAGCTGGAATAGTCGCTTACATTTAATGACCGAGCTGCATCGTCAGGGAAACGCCTATCATTTTTTACTCTTAGACAGTCAAGAAAATGAAGTGATGGGTGTGGCGAATTTCAGTAATGTATTGCGTGGTGCTTTTCATGCGTGCTATCTAGGCTACTCATTAGGTGAAAAGTGGCAGGGGCAAGGGTTGATGTATGAAGCCCTTTCACAAGCTATCCGTTATATGCAAAAACATCAAGGGATGCACCGCATTATGGCTAATTACATGCCACACAATTTGCGTAGCGGTAACCTTTTGGCTCGTCTCGGTTTTGAGCGAGAAGGGTATGCCAAACAATATTTGCAGATTGACGGCCAGTGGCGTGACCATGTACTTACGGCGTTAACCGATGCAAATTGGAAACCGGTGAAACCCTAATTAACGGTATACGCCTAATAATTCGAGTGCAGCGTATCAAAATTATCAGCTTGCTGCTCTCGGACTCGGGCAAGTAACCTCTGATTTTATCATCCAATCATAGTCAGTCATGCTCCACGCTGATAAACTGGCATAATTGTTTTCTTTTAGTCTACCTATCATGAATTTATTAAAATCATTAGCAGCGATAAGCTCAATGACCATGATGTCTCGGGTACTTGGATTTATCCGTGACGCAATTATCGCTCGGGTATTTGGTGCAGGGGCAGCCGCGGACGCCTTTTTTGTCGCCTTCAAATTACCTAATTTATTACGCCGTATTTTTGCAGAAGGGGCGTTCTCACAAGCATTCGTGCCAATACTGGCGGAATATAAAAACCAACAAGGCGATGAAGCAACTCGTACTTTTGTGGCGTATATTTCGGGGATGCTTACCCTCGCACTAGCGATTGTCACCGTGATCGGTATGATTGCCGCCCCTTGGATTATCTATGTGACGGCGCCGGGCTTTGCTGCCGATGCCGATAAGTTTGCATTAACCACAGACCTACTGCGGGTCACCTTTCCTTATATCTTTTTAATCTCACTCGCGTCGTTAGCTGGTGCAATTTTAAATACATGGAATCGTTTTTCGGTTCCTGCGTTTGCGCCAACGTTGTTGAATGTGAGTATGATTTTCTTTGCAGCATTTGCGGCGCCTTACTTTGATCCTCCCGTAATGTCATTAGCTTGGGCCGTGATTGTGGGGGGAATTTTGCAACTGGTGTATCAACTCCCGCATTTGAAAAAGATTGGCATGTTAGTTCTGCCACGGATCTCTTTTCGCGATAGTGGTGTTTGGCGAGTAATGAAAATGATGGGACCTGCCATTATTGGGGTATCTGTTAGCCAAATTTCGTTGATTATCAATACTATTTTCGCATCATTTCTGCAATCTGGCTCAGTGTCTTGGATGTATTATGCGGATAGGTTGATGGAGTTGCCATCAGGGGTGCTGGGTGTTGCATTAGGAACCATTTTGTTACCTTCGCTATCGAAAAGTTTTACTAGTGGTAACCATCAAGAATATCGTCATTTAATGGATTGGGGCTTACGCCTCTGTTTATTGCTCGCCTTGCCTTGCGCGATTGGTTTAGCGATCCTTTCGGAAGCGCTTACCGTATCGCTGTTCCAGTATGATAAGTTTACAGCTCATGACTCATTGATGACGCAATACGCATTAATGGCCTATTGTGTAGGGCTGACAGGGATGATCCTAGTGAAAATTTTGGCGCCAGGGTTCTATTCACGTCAGGACATTAAAACACCAGTTAAAATCGCTATTGTCACATTAATTCTAACTCAGTTAATGAACTTAGCATTTATTGGGCCAATGAAGCATGCCGGATTAGCACTGTCGATTGGTTTAGCAGCGTGTTTTAACGCAGGTGTCCTTTATTGGCAATTACGCAAGCAAGAAATTTTCAAACCACTTGCCGGTTGGCGAGGTTTTATTTTTAAACTCGTCATTGCCCTTATCGTGATGTCAGCGGTTCTGTTTGGTGTATTGCACTTTATGCCAGAATGGCAAGAAGGCAATATGGCCATGCGTTTATTGCGCTTAATTTTTGTGGTGATTATTGGTGCTGGGAGCTATTTCGCCGCGCTATTCGCTTTAGGTTTCCGCCCAAGAGATTTTAAAAAGCAGAGTATTTAAGCCACAATAAATAACTGAAACGCCCCATTGGGGCGTTCAGAAATTCTTATTGTAGCAATTTTCTCACTACCCATTTGCTTGGCAATAGTATTAGGCATACACAAAGCGCTTAAGTAGCGCCTTATGCCACCCGCAGTATTTAACAGGTTGTTAAAATTTTGTCAGTAATGACAGGGCCATTTGAGCTGGATTATTAGTCAAATAGTCCTGTAATAATCCATTCATTGGAAGATCATGTACGTCGAGTCTTGGCTTTTCCCCGTGGGGTAGCGATACATGCCACCTTGCCACGGCTTTGCCGATCGATATAACAGCAGGATTAACAGGGGGATTATTGGCTCGTATGTCTCAACGTAATAAAAAAATGACCATTGCACTTAACTATATATCGGGGATAGCGCTGGTATTGATTGGTTTAATACTTCTATATGATAATTTCATTTTCAAGAGATGAATTTAAGGTTAAATGTGTCAAAACAGTATCGGCATCTTTGCCTGACTATAATGATACATTTAACCAGAGAAAAATAATTACTAACATTTGCTGTAAAAAACGTCATAACAGCTGGTAAGAAGCTTCGTGAAAATTTTAAAGAGAGGGGCTTTCGTCTAATAAATAATATCGCTGATTCATATAATGAGGCCGCTTTTTATTACGGTATTGGAGGGGCATGCTATTTCGTCTCTCAGCTCTAACGCTCATATTGAAATAAAGCGGTCTAAAGAGCACGAAAAAAATTTCCTGAAATTGAGTCGACAGAAACAATAAACCCTATGCACAGCATAGGGTTTATTATCAATATGACACTTAGATATCAGCTTACATACGTTCGACGGTATCGATCCCTAAAGTATCCAACCCAGCTTTTAATGTCTTCTGGGTCAATAGCGCTAATTTTAAGCGGCTTTGGCGCTGAGCTTCATCTTCGGCACTTAAAATAGGACAGTGTTCATAGAAGCTTGAGAACAGGCCGGCTAAATCATAAAGGTAAGCGCACATAACATGTGGCGTACCATCACGTGCGACCATCAAGATGGTTTCTTCAAATTGCATCAAACGCGTAGCAAGTGCAATTTCACGTGGGTCTTGTAACACGATAGGCAGTGTGAGATCCGCTTGTGTCACGTTTGCTTTTTTGAAGATTGAGGCGACACGCGTATAAGCATATTGCATATACGGTGCGGTATTACCTTCGAAAGCTAACATGTTATCCCAATCAAAAATATAATCCGTTGTACGGCTTTTTGATAAGTCTGCATATTTTACTGAACCAATACCGACAACATTTGCAACGTTGTTTAACTCATCTTCTGGCATATCGGGGTTTTTGCTGCGGATGAGTACTTGCGCACGTTCAATCGCTTCATCTAATAAGTCAGAGAGGCGAACAGTACCGCCTGAGCGAGTTTTAAAAGGCTTGCCATCTTTACCGAGCATCATGCCAAACATGTGATGTTCGAGAGACATTGATTCTGGGATATAACCGGCTTTACGTACGATTGTCCATGCCTGCATCAAGTGTTGGTGCTGACGTGAATCAATATAGTAAAGTGCACGGTCAGCATGCAGTACTTCATGACGATATTTTGCACAAGCGATATCTGTTGTCGTATATAAGAAGCCGCCATCTTTTTTCTGGACAATAACGCCCATAGGCTCGCCTTCTTTAGTTTTAAATTCGTCAAGATAAACGACAGTAGCACCTTCGCTTTCTACCGCGAGCCCTTTGGCTTTCAAGTCAGCGACAATCCCAGGCAGCATATCGTTATATAAACTTTCGCCCATGACGTCATCTTCAGTTAACGTCACGTTCAAGCGACGATAGGTTTCTTGGTTTTGCTGCATGGTGATATCAACCAGTTTACGCCACATTTTACGGCAGTACTCATCACCTGATTGCAATTTAACCACGTAACCTCTTGCACGCTCAGCGAATACTTCATCACTGTCATAGTGTTGTTTTGCTTCGCGGTAAAACTCCTCGAGATCTGCCAATGCCATGTCACTTGCATTTTCATTTTGCATTTTTTCGAGGTAAGCGATCAGCATACCAAATTGCGTACCCCAGTCACCAACATGGTTAGCACGGATCACTTTATGCCCTAAAAACTCTAAAGTACGTGCGGCAGCATCACCGATAATTGTCGAACGCAAATGGCCTACGTGCATCTGCTTGGCCACGTTTGGCGCGGAATAGTCGATGACGATAGTTTCTGATTTAACAGGGGATAGGCCAAGGCGATCACAGGTTAATGCTTGTTCCACTTGTGTGGTGAGCCAGCTTGGCTCAAGGAAAATATTGATAAAACCCGGCCCTGCGATTTCTACCTTGCTTGCAATACCTTCAAGATCTAAATGGCTGACAATCTGCTCGGCCAGTTGTCGGGGATTGATGCCCATTTTTTTAGCAGCGCCCATTACACCGTTGGCTTGATAGTCACCAAACTGCGCTTTCGCTGATTGACGCACAAGGGCATCACTGCCTTCTGGAGCTCCCGCTGCCTGCATTGCAGCACTGATTTTATCTGAAAGAATAGCCTGAATATTCACCGGATTACCTTAAATAACGAACCATAGTTATCGCATTGTGCCATCACATGCGTAGAACTAAAAGAAAGAAGAGAAAATTCGGCAGGTTTTATACCATATTTTAAGGGAGTCGTGCTACAGTCTGGCAGTTTTATTCACGGTATAGCTGTCATATTTCAATAGCGTTGATAACACAACAGACGAAAAATTGAGAGTATATCGCGAATGCGAAGAGATAAACGGTGTTTAGAAAAGAGTGTGTTGAATGACTGAATTTGCCAATGTGCCTGAACTGCAAGATCTATGGAACACGTTGCCTGAGTTTGAGCAAAAATTAACGCAAATGGCTAAAGTATTAGCTTTATCCTTAAACGATCACCTGATAGACCATGTTTCTGTCCGTTGTCATCATAATGAAACAGCAGAGCGCTGGCGGAAAGGCCTTCACCAATGCGGTCAGTTACTGTCTGAAAATGAAATTAACGGGCGTCCGATCTGTTTATTCGAGTTGAACAAACCATTAATAATCGCATCTCAACAGGTTTATGTGGTCGAATTGCCTTTTCCAAAAGGAAAAATGTACCCACAAGAGACATGGGAGCACGTTGAGATGGTCATTAATGTCTCCCCAGAACAGCTAGAGCAGAGTGCATTGGCATTACTGCCACATCCGCTTCCAGAAGGCTACAGCTTGAAAATGAGTCAACCGAAAGGGCAGTTAGAAAGATTGCCTAATCCGACATTAGCAGTGACAAATGGGATAATTACTTTGAAATATCACCCTTACGCGCTGAAACAGATTATTGAAAGCGAAAAATAAGTGATGTAATTAACGTTATTACGAACAATTCGTAAAAAACTGTTAATGGTGTGATGTTAATCCGGTAACGTTCAAAAATTAGTGGCATCATTAATCGAATGTTAACGATTAACAAGTTCCTTTAAGTTATTAATTAGATGTTAAAGCAACACTTTAATCCTACGTTTTGGAGGTGGTCATGGCAAAATTGGAAATTTGCTGTTTCGGTATCGAATGTGCACAAGTTGCACAAGAATACGGCGCTGATCGTATTGAATTATGCTCCGGTGCAGCAGATGGCGGCCTGACACCAAGTTATGGCTATCTAAAATTAGCAAGCGAAAAACTTCATATCCCCGTTCATCCTATTATTCGTCCGCGCGGAGGCGATTTTTGCTATAACACGAATGAATTTGAAGTAATCTGTGAAGATCTGCGGATGGTGAAAGAGATGGGCTTCCCAGGGGCAGTTATCGGAATCCTCGATACCGAAGGGCGTATCGATATCGACCGCATGGCGATATTGATGGAAATAGCAACGGGAATGAATATCACGTTTCACCGCGCATTTGATATGTGCGTGAATCCCTTATTAGCCTTTGAACAACTAAAAAGTTTAGGGGTTGCTCGTATTCTTACATCGGGGCAGCAGCAGAATGCAGAGTTGGGATTACCGTTACTTAAAGAGTTAAACGAAAAAAGTATTGAAATTAACGGCCCAGTGATTATGGCTGGTGCAGGGGTTAGGCTGGCTAATTTAAGTAAGTTTATGGAAATAGGGCTGGTAGAATTGCACAGTTCGGCGGGGAAATCAGTTCCGTCAAATATGAGTTATCGTAAAGCAGGGGTGACGATGGCATCAAACAGTGAAAATGATGAATTTACTCATTACTGCGTTGATGGGCCAACCGTTGAAGCGATGAAAGATTTTATTTCGATCACTGAAAAGATTTCGGCATAAAAACGAAACTATTCAATAATAATTAATAAAAAGGGAGAGTTTTATCTCTCTTTTTATTTTAGGTCATGTAATCAATACAGAAAAGAGATAGTAAGTAATAAATCGTTCAATATAGCCTTTTACCCATAAAACAGTATTCAAAGTCATTTTAGAGATCATGCTAAATAAGAATTAAATGATAAGGCAATATCGATAAGATATTAAAAAGGGGAATAGTTTCGCGCTTTAAAGAGAACAGTTATATGCTGTTTTTCTCGAGGTAATAAGGCATAAGAAACCGCGTATAAGATAATCTTCTTTATCCATAAATACACGTAAATTGATTGGGCCGTTATAGAAAATAAGATAATAACGTGCCCAATAAAATTACCTTAAACTAGGATTTGGCTGGAAAAACAGCGTTTGCATAAGAAACACCATTTTCTAGGATCTCAATTGCCAATGGTAGCAGCTTTGAGGGTTTTCCACCGTTATCCTCAGTCGTATAATTTCCTAATACAACGAGGTTCTTATCTTTTTCAGCCCCATGGATATATTTTACGACGGAATTTTTTATAGGCTCTAACTCATAGATCTTTTGATTCAGTATGGAAGCAAAATAGACATCATCACCTTTTTTATAGGCAACAACAGTAACCAAACGTCCTTCTGTTGAGTCAACGACCTTGAGTGTTTCAGGGCTTAATTCATTGTCGTAAATCTCTTTTGCTCTATTAATGAGATGAGCTCTCACTCGATTACCGACTGATGAATCGTTAATATAGTTTTCGATTTGAGCTAACCCATTCATATTATCTATAAACGCTTTATTTTGAAGGTTCTGCGCTTTAATACCACCCTCATAACTGCCGTGCTCACAAACTAAGGCAGGAAAGCTGTCTTTACGAATGAGATTGCCAACACGAACAGAGTTAATTACGATATCGTCACCGATATAGACTTCACTAATAAATGGCCTAAACCCCATAAATTCATTTTGATTATTCTTTGCATTAAACTCACCACAAACGATGGCTTCATCGGCATTCCTATGAACAACAATATCTTTATATTGTATTGAGTCAGGATCAGGATAATGTGTGGCAATCTCTTTTTTTATTGCAGTATGAATTTTATTTTCTGGGGGGGAGCAAGCGAATAAGAGAAAAGAGAGAGGAAAAATAAAAAAATGGGGCAGTTTCATGATCGTATCCAAATGAGTCTGTCATTAATAAAGGCTAACCGCTATTTAATTTTTGTATAAGTATATTATATCAATAAATATTGAGAGATAAAATGTTTGCAGGGTTTGATAAATGTATTATTACTATTTGGGCAACTACAGATTTAAAAATACGGAGAATAAATTGAGAAAAGAATAAGAGTGAAACAAGTCACCCTTATTCGATGATTTTAGGGTTTACGTGCAACGAGGATAGCGCGTAATGGAGCAGGGTAACCTTCGATGGTTTTTGTTGAGTCATTAGGGTCTAGAAATTCTGCTAATGAATCCGTTTTCATCCACTCAGTACGGCGCTGCTCTTCAACTGTGGTGACGGCTTGGTCAACGATCCGCACATCAACAAAGCCACATTTTTCTAACCAAACTTTAAGCATTTTAGCCGATGGAATAAAGTAAACGTTACGCATTTGTGCATAACGGTCACCGGGTACTAAGCACTGGAACTCATCCCCTTCAACAACCAAGCTTTCTAAAATTAGCTCGCCTTCACTGACTAATTGATTTTTTAGCTGCCATAAGTGGTCAAGAGGAGAACGACGATGATAGAGCACTCCCATTGAAAATACGCTATCAAAGGCATTAAGTGCGGGGAGCTGTTCGATGCCTAATGGTAATAAATGAGCGCGTTGGTCATCGCCCAGTAATTTCCTAACCGCTTCAAATTGGCAAAGAAACAGTTGTGTAGGATCAATCCCGACGACAAATGAGGCGCCTTCGCCTAACATGCGCCACATGTGGTAACCACTACCACAACCCACATCAAGGATCATTTTATCCTTTAAAGGGGAGATGTGAGGTAAAACCCGATCCCATTTCCAATCAGAGCGCCATTCCGTATCGATATTGATACCGTATAGAGAGAAAGGGCCTTTACGCCAGGGTTTTAATTGCTCAAGAATACTATTAAGACGGCGAGTTTCCCCTGCGGATAATTCAGGGTCACGTATCGCAGTTACGCTATTTTTTAAATCGAGTTGGGTGGGGGTCATGATGGGTAAATTTTCTAACATTTTTTCCCATGATTTGAATCCACCGTGTAATTGCGAGTTTTTCCACTCGCTAAGTTGAGCGGGTAATGTTTCAAGCCAATGACTTAAAGGGCCTGTTGCAATTTGCTGATAAAAGCGCCCGAAATCAATCATAACTGTGCCTCTTTAAGTGCTAATAAGGAGCCAAAGTTAAAGCATTGGAACCATACTTCACAATGCGTAAAGCCGGCTTGTTTTAACCGTAACTTATGTGTTTCAACAGAGTCGGTCAGCATAACATTTTCTAACATGCTGCGTTTCTGGCTGATTTCTAATTCGCTATAACCATTTGCACGTTTAAAATCATGATGCATATTGAATAACAACTCACCAATCTCTTTGTCTTCAAAATTGAATTTTTCTGACAGCACAAGGATACCGCCGGGTTTGAGGCCTTGATAAATTTTAGTTAATAGCTGTTGGCGGTCATTAGGATTAAGGAACTGCAACGTAAAATTGAGTACCACCATCGATGCATTTTCAATAGGGATATCGCGAATATCACCTTCGATAACCTCGACGGGCGTTGCGGCTTTGTAAGCGTCAATATGACGACGGCAACGTTCAACCATTGCAGGTGAATTATCGACAGCAATGATTTGGCAATGTTGCGCGGTAATATTGCGGCGAATTGACAGCGTTGCTGCTCCCAATGAGCAACCAAGATCATAGACACGGCTGTTTTCGGTGACAAAGCGCCCAGCTAGCATCCCAATCATCGTGATAATGTTTGAATAACCCGGCACCGAGCGCTGGATCATATCGGGAAAGACTTCGGCAACTTTTTCATCGAATTGCCAATCACCTAAGTTGGCAATCGGAGCGCTAAAGAGGCTGTCTTTATTGTTGGATTCCTGACTTGACATAAGATCTGTGTATGTAAAACAAAAGTAGTTGCGGATTGTAGCAGAAAAGGCGCGTAACCTGAAAATCAATCAGTCAAAACAGCAATAAAAGTTTTACGACACTTAAATAAAGTGCCGCGCTGATAATAAAAATTAAAGATTGAAGGAAAAAATTTGGATCCAAGGTAGGTAATAGATATTGGCGATAACCATCAATGTCATGGCAATATAGGTTGCCGCCATGCCTGAGCGACGATAAGAGATATCATGATTTTTCAGGCCATAAGAGTGGAGTATACGCCCTGCGATTAAAACTAAGCCACATAAGTGGATCATCCAAACCTGCGCGCCGTTCATCTCCATAAAAAGCAATAATATCAAAGCAATGGGGATGTACTCTATAGCGTTACCATGAGCGCGAATCGCTGTTTGTAGCTCATAGAAACCCCCATCACCATAAGATACTCGATATTGATTTCTGAGCTTCACAACATTCAACGATAGTTTAAGTAGTAACAAAGCGCCCAGTACAGCATACAGAGAGCTGACCATTTATTCACTCCATTGCTTAACCAAATTGATTCACTGATTGATTAAAACTATTCACTATATTAATAGATATTAGTAAAATTTACTAATAGTATAATGTCTAATTAGTCTACCTTTAAATTAAGGCTCCACAACAACGTAATCTGTTGGTGATTAACTTAATTAATTAGGCCATCTTGTTGTAATTTCGCCATAATGATCGCGGCAGTGGCTGAACATTTTGCTAGGTCATGGCTATCAAACCAAGCAAGCTCCGCAATTTCTGCGGCAGGGCGAGGGGTACCATTATAATGCGCAAAATAGCAACGAATACGTACCTGAGTTCCATCTTGTTTACCATCAGCAGCGCCAATAAATTCATCATAAAATTGAAGAGAATCTTTATGTAAGGTTAAGGTTAACTCTTCTTCAATTTCTCGACATAAGGCTTGTTCATCACTTTCGTTAGGTTCGCGCTTTCCGCCCGGAATATAGAAGAGTGTCTTATTATGAGAACGAACCATTGCTACTTTGCGGTCAACAAGTGTAATTAAGCCTAACTTATCGATAATTTTATTGTCCATTGCCTTTAACTCTTTGTTTTAAGTGTTGGGGCCACTATGATGTGATGTTAATAATATTACTCAAATATAATGAAAACAATGGGTTTTGTATGGTTCCCCATTAGTAGACAGAATCATGGTCCACTAATGGGTAATATAAAATTTTATATGAATTATTTGGCTTTATTAATAATTTCAACTAACTCATATCTGACATTTGGGGCATCAGCAGGCGGATTAGCAACGTCAAATTGTTTGACTTTCAAAGTGTATTGGTAGCCAGGTTCATATTCAAACCCTTGGATATTGCCATAAAAAAATTCCCACTCGGCATTTGGGTCTTGTTTGACTTTCATACATTTCATGGGGGCAACACCAACGCAATCAGCCAATGTTGAATCAATATAAAAAGTTTTTGTGTTATCAGCAGGTTTCACGGTTTGGCAGCCTACAAGCAGTAGAAATAGAGAAGAAACGAAGAGACTTTTTTTCATCGGATGGCCTTATATGCAGTTCAAATAAGTATGATTATAATAAATAACAGCAGGTAATTATTCTTAAATCAATTCAAATTGAACAATTATTTTGCTCGTATGCAGTTAAATAGGTTTTTGTTTGTTATCACATTCATCGTCGTGCAGTGATGAGCTAGAATAACCTTATTATCTATTTTGTTTGAAAATTAAGCATCATTTTGTTTCGAGCGCGTAAGGATAATGGATAACGCAAACACCATTGTCTATGTTGCGGTCATGAAACAGAATAACGCAATTAAATAAACCCGCCTTGCAATATGTACATAACTCGCGGAGTCACTTAAAATCACCAACAGTCATAAATTCTGTTTATAGCCATGTACAGTCATCGTTACGTGTTTCGATTAACTTTTAATCGATTAAAAGATGATTAAAAACAAAAATATTAGCTGTGTCCGCTAATACGTAACTGTTTGTGCAACAGAATTTCCTGTATAATGTCTGCCTTTTTGACATTCTGAATGTTCAGCAAAATGCCAAATTTCCGCAGCAAGTAAAATGCACAACAAGCTGAGTAAAAAAGGATATTGTATGCGTACTAACTATTGTGGGCAGTTAAACATTGCTCATGAAGGCCAAAAGGTCACTCTTTGTGGATGGGTAAACCGCCGTCGTGATTTGGGTGGTTTGATTTTTATCGATATGCGTGACCGAGAAGGTGTCGTGCAAGTATTTTTCGACCCTGAGCGCAAAGACCTCTTTGAAAAAGCTTCGGAATTGCGTAATGAATTCTGTATACAAATTACAGGAACTGTCCGCGCTCGCCCAGATAACCAAAAAAATAAAGACATGGCGACGGGGGAAATTGAAATCTTTGCTGAAGATCTCAACGTTTTTAATAAATCAGAGCCACTGCCGTTAGATAGCAACCAATCTAATACGGAAGAGCGCCGCTTAAAATACCGCTATCTTGACCTACGTCGCCCTGAAATGTCAGAGCGCTTACGCACTCGTGCAAAAATTACCAGTTTCGTCCGTAACTTTATGGACAAAGAAGGCTTTATCGATGTCGAAACGCCAATGCTGACCAAGGCAACACCAGAAGGTGCTCGTGACTACTTAGTGCCAAGCCGTGTGCATAAAGGTAAATTTTATGCGTTGCCACAGTCACCACAATTGTTTAAACAATTGCTGATGATGTCTGGCTTTGACCGCTATTATCAAATCGTTAAATGTTTCCGTGATGAAGACTTGCGTGCAGACCGTCAGCCTGAATTTACCCAGATCGACGTCGAAACGTCATTTATGACGGCAGAACAAGTACGTGAAATCATGGAACGCATGATCCGCCAATTATGGTTGGACGTTAAAGGTGTTGATCTCGGTGACTTCCCAATAATGACCTTCGCAGAGGCAATGCGTCGCTACGGTTCAGATAAACCTGACCTACGTAACCCAATGGAATTAGTGGATGTAGCTGATATCGTTAAAAATGTCGAGTTTGCCGTTTTTTCAGGGCCAGCGAACGATCCAAAAGGCCGTGTTGTGGCATTGAAAGTGCCTAACGGTGCTGTCATGACTCGTAAACAGATTGATGAGTATGGTCAATTTGTTAGCATCTATGGTGCTAAAGGGCTAGCATGGATGAAAGTAAACGAACGTGCAAAAGGTTTAGAAGGTATTCAAAGCCCTGTCGCTAAGTTCTTAAATGAAGACGTTATTAACCAACTTCTTGAAAGAACAGAGGCCGCTGACGGTGACATTCTGCTGTTTGGTGCAGGAGCAAAAAATGTTGTGACCGATTCAATGGGGGCATTGCGACTGAAAGTAGGTCGTGATTTTGAACTGACAGACTTAAATAGCTGGAAGCCACTTTGGGTGATTGATTTCCCAATGTTTGAAGAGGATGGCGAAGGTGGCCTAAGTGCAATGCACCACCCATTCACTTCACCACGTGACTATTCACCGGAAGATCTGGCCAAAAACCCAGAAGAAGCTGTTGCTAATGCCTATGATATGGTCATCAATGGCTATGAAGTCGGTGGTGGCTCTGTGCGTATCCATCGTAGCGAAATGCAACAAACCGTGTTTAATATTCTAGGTATTAATGAACACGAACAACGTGAGAAATTTGGCTTCTTGCTAGATGCATTAAAATACGGTACACCGCCACATGCCGGTTTGGCGTTTGGTCTCGACCGTTTAGTCATGCTATTAACGGGAACTGATAATATTCGTGATGTTATTGCATTCCCTAAAACAACGGCTGCGGCGTGTTTACTAACTAGTGCACCAAGCCAAGCGAATCCAGATGCACTAACAGAATTAGCTATTTCAGTTGATGCAAAAAACGCTGAAGACTAATTTATTCGACATGAATAGTTTTAAACGCCCAGAGTCGGTGTTAGTGATCATTACCGCTGAAAGCAGCGGTAATGTGCTTATGCTACGGCGCAAAGATGATCCCGATTTTTGGCAATCCGTAACGGGTAGCTTAGAAGATCATGAAGGTGCGTTTGAAACCGCAATGCGGGAAGTCCGTGAAGAAACGGGCTTCCTCCCCCAAGAGGGGCAACTGTATGACTTGGCGCGTGAAGTCACTTTTGAAATTTTTGCGCATTTCAGGCATCGTTATGCTCCCGGTGTAACACATTGCAAAGAGCACTGGTTTAAAATGGTACTGCGTGTTGAACAAGTACCACTTTTGACGGAGCATACTGAGTTTTGTTGGGTTCCACCGCAGAAAGCGGCGGAATTAACGAAATCTTGGAGTAACCGTCAAGCTATTTTAGAATTTGCTATTTAATTATTTTATTGACGTTTTTGGAGATATTTCATGGCAGGTCATAGTAAATGGGCCAACACCAAACACCGTAAAGCGGCACAAGATGCTAAGCGCGGTAAGATTTTTACTAAAATTATCCGTGAGCTGGTGACAGCGGCGCGTTTAGGGGGCGGTGATCCTGCTACTAACCCGCGTTTGCGTGCTGCTGTGGATAAAGCATTATCGAACAACATGACCCGTGATACTTTAAACCGCGCAATTGCGCGTGGTGTTGGGAATGATGAAAACGATAATATGGAAACTATCATTTATGAAGGCTATGGCCCAGGCGGCACAGCGGTGATGGTTGAATGTTTGAGTGATAACCGTAATCGTACCGTTTCTGAAGTGCGTCATGCTTTCACCAAAACTGGCGGTAACCTCGGAACAGATGGTTCAGTTTCCTACTTATTTACTAAGCGTGGCGTTATCACTTATGCACCGGGCGTTGATGAAGATGCCTTGATGGAAGCTGCATTAGAAGCGGGCGCTGAAGATGTTGAAACTTATGACGATGGCGCTATCGACGTTTACACCACACCAGAAACTTTTGGTGAAGTGAAAGATGCTCTGGATGCAGCTGGCTTTACTAGCGAAGCGGCCGAAGTTTCGATGATCCCATCAACTAAAGCAGAGCTGGATGTTGAAACAGCACCTAAATTACTGCGCCTAATCGATATGTTGGAAGATTCTGACGACGTGCAGGAAGTTTATCATAACGGTGATATCTCTGACGAAGTAGCAGCACAACTGTAATCAGCTATCACTCGCGTAGAGAAAGCGGGCTGAATTCAGCCTGTTTTCTCTAACGCATCTCTAATAATAGCTGCTCCTTTATCTACTCTGCGTGGCTTACTGGTTTGCCATCTAGCGCTTTTGTGCATTTTGTCTTTCCTGTCTGTTTTTTTGGGCCTAATGATATTGGGAAATAGGCTATTTCTGTGCTTTTTTATCTCAGCTTAGAGAGACTCGCTAGTCATAGTCGCTTATCAATACGATTATTAAGGCACGGCATGAGTATTGTCGCCGCGGAAAGATACAGATAAGATGATATTAAAAGTAATAATGGATATTAATAGGCTTTGATATGGCGATTATTTTAGGTATAGACCCCGGTTCACGTGTAACGGGCTATGGTGTTATCCGCCAACAAGGCAGGCAACTTTTTTATTTAGGAAGTGGTTGTATTCGTACTCAGGTTGATGATTTACCAAGCCGTCTGCAACGTATTTATGCGGGAGTCTCGGAAATTATCACTCAATACCAACCCGATGTATTAGCAATTGAACAAGTGTTTATGGCAAAAAACGCCGACTCAGCCTTGAAATTGGGCCAAGCTCGTGGTGTAGCGATTGTAGCAGGTGTTAATCAAAATATTCCTGTGTTTGAATATGCTGCGCGGCAAGTGAAGCAAACCGTTGTCGGTACAGGGGCCGCGGAAAAAAGCCAAGTACAGCATATGGTTAAATCGATACTTAAACTTTCTGCTAATCCTCAATCAGATGCAGCGGATGCCTTAGCGATTGCCATAACGCATTGTCATTTTAATCAGAATTTGCTTCGTGTTGGCGATCCTCGCTTAGTGTTAACGCGTGGGCGATTAAGATAGTGACTGGATATACGTCCAGCCTTTTTTATGGTATAAACAGCGCTATCAATAAAATAAACTGAGGGCTTCAAGGTGATAGGTCGTTTACGCGGTATTGTATTAGAAAAACAACCCCCCATTGTTTTGTTAGAATTGCAAGGTGTTGGCTATGAAGTCCATATGCCAATGACCTGCTTTTATGAATTACCCGAAATCGGTCAAGAAGCCATTGTATTTACCCATTTTGTGGTGCGTGAAGATGCGCAATTATTGTATGGTTTTAATGACAAACAAGAGCGTGCACTATTCAAAGAGCTGATTAAAGTGAATGGTGTTGGGCCTAAACTGGCTTTAGCGATATTATCAGGGATGTCGGCTCAACAGTTTGTTTCTGCTATCGAACAAGAAGCGATTTCATCATTGGTTAAACTACCGGGAATTGGTAAAAAAACGGCTGAACGTTTGGTCGTTGAAATGAAAGACCGCTTTAAAGGCCTCAATGGTGATCTGTTTAACCAACACAGTGATATTAAGCTGCCGGATGTCAATGTCAAAGTATCAAGCCGCGCTGATATTGAAGCGGAGGCGGCAACCGCACTGGTCGCTTTAGGTTATAAACCACAAGAAGCCAGTCGTATGGTCAGCAAAGTGGCTAAGCCAGACAGTGATTGTGAGTCATTGATCCGTGATGCATTACGTGCAGCACTTTGATTGAGAGAAAATAACGATGATTGAAGCTGATCGCCTAATTTCTGCTGAAGTGATCCATGATGAGGAAGAAGCGATTGATCGCGCGATCCGCCCTAAATTACTCAATGAGTATATCGGGCAGCCACAAGTTAAAGAGCAGATGGAAATCTTTATTCAGGCGGCTAAGTTACGAGGTGATGCACTTGATCATCTATTAATTTTTGGCCCTCCAGGTTTAGGTAAAACCACGCTTGCAGGGATAGTCGCGAATGAAATGGGGGTAAATTTACGGACGACCTCCGGCCCAGTACTCGAGAAAGCGGGAGATTTAGCGGCGATGCTCACCAACTTAGAGCCGCATGATGTGTTATTTATTGATGAAATCCACCGCTTATCTCCCGTTGTTGAGGAGATCTTGTATCCCGCAATGGAAGATTATCAACTTGATATTATGATAGGGGAAGGGCCAGCAGCGCGCTCGATCAAAATTGATTTACCGCCTTTTACTTTAATTGGGGCAACAACACGGGCTGGCTCTTTAACTTCACCATTACGTGATCGTTTTGGTATTGTGCAGCGCCTTGAATTCTATAATGTCGATGATTTGCAATACATTGTGAAACGTAGCGCTCAGTTTATGGGTGTAGAAATTAGTGAAGAAGGGGCTAGACAAGTCGCCATGCGCTCGCGAGGTACACCGCGTATTACTAACCGTTTATTACGCCGTGTACGTGATTTCGCACAAGTCAAAGGTGATGGCAGCATCAATGAGCTAATTGCTAGCCAAGCACTCGATATGTTGAACGTCGATGCCGCGGGTTTTGATTACCTTGACCGGAAACTGTTAGTCGCCATTATTGATAAATTTATGGGTGGACCTGTGGGGGTTGATAACCTTGCAGCGGCTATTGGTGAAGAGCGGGAAACCATCGAAGATGTTTTAGAGCCATTTTTGATCCAACAAGGTTTTATCCAGCGCACTCCTCGTGGTCGGATGGCAACAGCTCACGCTTATCTACACTTTGGTTTAACTCCGAAAGAAGTTTAAGTGCTTAATGTCAGAAATTTCCCCCTTTACGGATAGGAAAAATAAAGGGGGAATATGATGCTACACGATCATTTACTCATTTGAATTAGGATCAAATGAGTAAGGGGAATCATATAATTCTAATGCTGGATCTGTACGAATCTGATAATTTAAAATGTCGTATAAATCAAATGAATTCCAATTTTGGCACTCTTTCTTATTGATTAACTTGTTATTTTTATAAACAGCTAATCCCTTAAATGCCCAGCCGCGCCCCTCGCCTTGATACAACAAATAGCTGTATGGGCCATTTTGAAAACGAATATATAGAGATTCACCAGCAATAAAATGTCCTTGCCCAACAAAAATATTTCTCGCTCCTTTTTCATTAAGCGGTAAGGTTATCTCTGGCTTAGCCAAAGTTCCGTATCGATATTGTGGTGTTTTCCCCGGGTCGACTATCACGCTAACATACTTTTTATTCTCCAGTTGGCAGGTAAATTCTGCGGCCATCACTGGTGTTGCAGATACCCCAATTATAACCATCCCAAGTAATGTTTTATTCATTTCGATACCTTGATACTTAATATTATTAGAGTATTAAGTATTTATTTTTTATTTTAATTAACGAGATGGTTAAGACTGAAAATAGCAAAAGTGTGAAGTTGATATAAAATAAAACCGCTCAATGGGGTATCACCTATTGAGCGGTAAGAGAAAAGCCTCAGTCGGTATTAATTTTTCGTTTTGACTAATAAGCTAAAGGCAAACAAGATTGCAGCGGTTAAGACCACTGAAGGGCCGGCTGGCGTATCGTAAAACGCGGAGAATGTGAGACCTCCTGTCACCGATAACATACCAATTAAAATCGCGATCAGTGCCATTTGCTCTGGTGTTTTAGCGAAACGGCGTGCTGTGGCGGCAGGGATAATTAATAAAGATGTAATAATTAGCGCACCGACAAATTTCATTGCGATCCCAATGGTCAATGCAGTGACTAACATCAGTAGCAGACGTAGGCGTTGAATATTGACACCATCAACAAAAGCGAGCTCTTGGTTAACCGTCATGGAAAGCAGCGCCCGCCAGCGCCAGCAAAGTAAGCCGCAGACTACAATCACACCAATAAAGATAGTGATAATATCCTCGTAATTAACCGAAAGGAGATCCCCGAATAAGTATGCCATTAGGTCAACACGCACATTGGCCATTAAGCTGACAACGACGAGGCCGAGGGATAAGGCGCTGTGAGCCATAATGCCTAATAAGGTGTCAACAGCCAGCTGAGGGCGTCGTTCTAACCACACTAAAATCAAAGACAGCAGCAAAGTGACAGCAATTACGGCATAGAATGGGTTGATATTCAGCAATAGGCCAAATGCCACACCTAATAAAGAAGCGTGTGCAAGGGTATCTCCAAAATAAGACATGCGGCGCCATACCACAAAGGATCCTAACGGGCCGGCAGCAATCGCCAATAACATCCCCGCAATCCAACCGGGTAACAGTAACTCAATCATGACGGCACTCCTTATTATGAATATGAGGAGCCACAACGTTACCTTCTAAATCATGTTGATGGTTATGATGGTGGCGATAAACGCCGAGTTGTGATGCGCCACGATAGCCAAACATCGCAACAAACTCAGGGTGGTTCGATACAACATCGGGTGTCCCTGAACAGCAAATATGCCCATTAATACATAATACTTTATCCGTTTTCGCCATGACTAAATGCAGGTCGTGAGACACCATAAGTACGGCACAACCAAGCTCTGTGCGTAATTGGTTAATTAAGTCATAAAGTGCGACTTGCCCATTCACATCAACCCCTTGAGCGGGTTCATCCAGAACCAAAAGGTCGGGCTTATTCAATAAAGCACGTGCTAATAACACACGCTGTGTTTCGCCACCAGATAGTTTCTGCATTGGCTGTGTCAATAAATGGGCGGCTTTAACACGTTCAAGAGCAGGTAACAGTTGGTCTGAACGAACAGCAGGTTTTAGCATTAAAAAACGCTTTACGGTTAATGGTAAGGTGGCGTCTAAATGTAATTTTTGTGGAACATAGCCAATAGACAGTGAAGCGGCTCGCTCAATGATACCTGTAGTCGGCGCTAACAGTCCTAGCACGACCCGAACAATTGTCGATTTGCCCGCGCCATTAGGGCCTAACAAAGTGACAATATCGCCTTTATTTAAGGTAAAGCTGACGTCTTTGAGCACCTGTTTCTCGCCAAAAGAAACGGAAATTTTATTTAAATTCAGTAATGGTTGCATGTGAAAAACATCTTGCAGAATTCATGTTGTGTTATATTATAACATTTCAAAATTAAAATCACGGAAAAAGACGTCTATGATACATAAATCTCAATTCAATGCCCGACAATTTATTTTAGGCGCCGTTGCGGCATCTGTCCTTAGCACAACGTTGGTCACTGCGGCAAAGGCGGATGTTGTGACCTCTATTCGCCCACTTGCCTTTATTGCCGCGGGTATCGCTGATGGTGTGACTGATACTCAGGTCTTGCTGCCAGATGGTGCATCACCCCATGATTATGCGCTTAAACCTTCTGATTTGAGGAAAATTAAACAGGCAGATCTTTTTGTTTGGGTAGGCCCCGATATGGAGATGTTTTTAGATAAGCCACTCAAGACGTTACCACAGGATAAACGTCTGGCGCTGGCAGAACAAGCAAATATTATTCCCTTGCTGATGAAAGGGGATGAGGAAGAGGCGCATGACCATGAACAGGGTGATGAAGCTAATCATGATGAGGATCACGAACATCACCACCACGGTGAGTATAATATGCATATTTGGCTGTCGCCCGAGATTGCAAAACAGGCTGCGTTAGACATTCACGATCGTTTAGTAGTGCTTTATCCTGACCAAAAAGATAAGCTGGACGTAAACCTTCGTAAATTCAATGAAAAAATGACGCAAAACGATAAGAAAATTGTTAATATTTTAGAACCAGCCAAAAACAAGGGCTATTTTGTTTTTCACGATGCCTACGGCTACTTTGAAAAACACTATCGGTTGGCTCCTTTGGGGCATTTTACGATAAACCCGGAAATTCAGCCTGGTGCACAGAAATTACATAAAATACGAACTCAATTGGTTGAGCATAAAGCACAATGTGTTTTTGCTGAACCCCAATTCAGGCCAGCCGTCATAGAGAGCGTAGCAAAAAATACGGGAGTCAAAATGGGAACTCTCGACCCGCTAGGTAGCGGGCTGGAAATAGGACCAGATAGCTATATGCAGTTTTTAACGCAACTGTCTAAGCAATACGCGAGCTGCCTGAATTAAACAAGAAGGAATTGTTTAGTGCAGCAAATGGCTAAAGGGCTTGCGCAGGTTTACGGTAGCCTGTCCAAGTCTCACAAAATAATGTTAGGAACATTAACAGTAGCAACATTGGCCGTCGCGATTTGGCGGCCAGCGCATTTACCATCAACTAACACAGATACTGAAGGTTCAGTCGATACCGTTATTCCTCTTGCATTTGTACCTTTGACTGATGCAACTGATGATATTATTCAAGATAGTAGCGAACAACTTCCTGATGAAGGCGTCGCTGATAGCACTGACGGTGAAACGGATGGTGCGCCAATCCCCCATGAATATGTTGTTGCAAGCGGCGACAACCTCACTAGCATACTGACTCAATTCGGTATTGAATCAGGTGATGTGGCGACGTTAGCTAATCAACATAAAGCGTTACGTAATCTAAAAATTGGTCAAACGCTAAACTGGAGCCTGACCGATCAGGGGGAGCTCGACACTTTAACATGGGAAGTTTCTCGTCGTGAGACCCGTGTGTACACCCGTGTTGGTAGCACAAATAAATTTGAAGAAAAGAAAGAGATCCGTTCAGGTGAATGGACAAATAGCGTCCTGGCGGGGGTGGTAAACGGCAGTTTTGCGCAAAGTGCCAGCCAAGCAGGTTTAACACGCAGTGAAGGCCGTGAAGTGATAAAAGCACTTCAATGGCAAATTGATTTCCGTAAACTGAAAAAAGGCGATAAGTTCACCGTGTTAATGAGCCGTGAAATGCTTAATGGACGTAGTGAACAAAGCCAGTTGATCGGTGTTCGTCTACGTAGTGGTGGGAAGGACTATTATGCTTTCCGTGCTGAAGATGGTAAATATTACGATAGCGAAGGTAATGGTTTAGAAAGAGGTTTCCTGCGTTTCCCAACAGCCAAGCAGTTCCGAGTATCATCACAGTTTAACCCACGTCGAGTTAACCCAGTAACAGGGCGTGTAGCACCGCATAAAGGGGTGGATTTTGCAATGCCAGTGGGTACCCCAGTGCTTGCAGTAGGTGATGGTGAAGTGATTGTGTCGAAATATAGCGGAGCCGCGGGGAACTTTATCGCGATTCGTCATGGGCGTCAGTACACCACGCGCTACATGCATTTACGCCAATTACTGGTGAAGCCAGGGCAAAAAGTTAAACGGGGTGATCGTATTGCACTTTCTGGTAATACAGGGCGCTCAACAGGACCACATCTGCATTTTGAAATGTGGGTCAACCAACAAGCGGTTAACCCATTGACAGCGAAATTACCGAGTTCAGGTGGTTTAACTGGTAAAGAACGTAAAGAGTACTTAGCCATGGTTAAAGAAACTAAACCACAGTTAAAACTCAATTAACTCTTCATTACTGGCAGGTACAGTGTATCTGCCAGCTTTCTTTGTAACGCTTTCACTTATTATCATTTTAAGCTATAAAAGAGCGCGAACAGTTCTTTTAGGTACATTATGAATAAAGATAAAGATACCGACAGTAAATTAGGCTATGTGCCAACCTTTCATAAATCCTATTTACATCCTAAATACTGGGGAGTTTGGGCTGGGGCTGGCGTTTTTGCCGCTTTAGCCTATATTCCTGTTAAAATTCGTGACCCCATGCTGGCAAAAGTGGGGAAATGGGTAGGAAAATTGGCAAAAAGCGCAAGGCGCCGCGCAAAGATAAATCTATTATATTGCTTCCCTGAGCTTACCGAGCAGGAAAGGGATCAATTAGTGGATAGAATGTTTGAAACTGCACCTCAATCGTTTGTGATGCTTGCAGAGTTATGTATTCGTGGCGCTGATAAAACGTTAGCAAGAACACATTGGCATAACCAAGAGATTATTGATAACTTAAAGCAACAAGGCAGTAATGTTATTTTTATGGTGCCACATGGGTGGGCTGTAGATGCTCCAGCCATGTTACTTGCTGCAAAAGGCTATAAAATGGCGGCGATGTTTCACCACCAAAAAAACCCAGTAGCAGATTATTTATGGAATAAAGCACGTTACCACTTTGGTGGTCGCTTACACTCTCGAGAAGCAGGAATTAAACCTTTCATTGCTTCTGTACGGCAGGGATATTGGGGGTTTTATCTTCCCGACCAAGATCACGGCGAAGAGCATAGTGAATTTGTCGATTTTTTTGCGACTTATAAAGCAACATTGCCTGCTGTGGGCCGCCTAATGAAGGTATGTAAAGCGAAAATTGTGCCTCTGTTTCCGGTGTATGATCATCGTACTCATCAACTGCATATTTATATCCGTGAGCCTATGGATGATATTGATGGGCAGGATGATGAATATATTGCAAGAAGGATGAATGAAGAGCTGGAATATCTCGTCGGTCCAAATCCTGAACAATATACTTGGATACTTAAGTTATTGAAAACACGGAAGGGGGATGAAATTGAACCCTATCAACGTGATGATCTATATCGATAGTTTTACGTTCAATTCACTTAAATAATTATATTTTCTATGAATAGCACCTCGACTGAATTGTTATGTTAGAGGTGCTTTTTTTATATTTGGGGAATGCCTTACCTAAGAATTACCAATCTTTTATTGATTGGCTAATTATGATAATAATTTAGTTAATTGAGAAGTGAATAGAAAAAAAGATATTTATTTTTCTCTTTTATACTTTATTTATGATCGCTATTTTATCGATTTGCCTTATATCAAATGTTTTATAACACCATGATAAATAAGTGAATTATATATTTCTGGGGTTTATTTATAACTTATTTTTTGTAAGGTTATAACTGCTTAACTGCATAAAACGAAGCCTTTTATCGAGCGGAAAGGTCAAAAATCCTTATCAATAGTTAATATCAATTATATGGTAAATGAAATACACGTAAAAGGTTATTTTTATGAAATGATATAAATTGTTGTAATGCAGATAATGTGAGTTTAGTTGATAGAGCGTATTTGTCAGAGTAAAAATAGGCAATCAGAGGTGGAAGGTTGCATTGAGATGCTCATACATTTGCGTTATTTTTCTTTGTAACTAAAGAGTCGTGTGTATTGATGAATGATAATGGAGATATAAGTTTTTTCTCTTTTTCATAAGCTCACTATAGTTAACCGTTAACTTATTGGAACAGTAATAAGATTAATCTAATAGAGCACTAGTTTGATAAAATTTTGATGAAATAAGTATTAATTAAAAAGGTCATATTGTCTGCCATTCCCCCCTAGAACCCCACATTTGCTAATCAATAACAAAAAATTATTAGATTAATATCCTGATTTTCTTTACTCTCAATAGGTGTTTAATAAGCCATAAATTTGCAAGCATTTGACGAGAACATTAAATGTTAAATCATAATTTAATTTAAAGTTAAACATCGTACCAAATATTTATTAATAAAATAATTAATTAATTTAAATTACGCTGGGATTTTTTTAATGATTTAACGCTAAGGCAAAACGCTATATTAACGAATAGTTTTTATGTTTTAAATATACAATAAATGGCAATAAATTTATTGTATATTTTATTTTTACTGATGATTAAATGATGGAAGAAATAAGAGTAAGTTTAAATTAATAAAGCTCAAAAAAGAGATTCTTTTTAACTAAGATGAAATTTGTACTAAAAAACATACAGACTTAAATAATATTTAACTAATGATGACAAAATGATCTGTAAGTGCATATACCTATTAACGGTGATGAAATATGTTGCTATATTTTTATTAAATAATAAAAATTGAGTCCAAAACTCTATTTGGAGACGCTATGGAAAAAACTAGAACGACATTGGACCAATGGATTACCTTGCAAGCTGTTGTAGATTGCGGGGGATTTGCACAAGCCGCTGAAGTATTACATCGGACTCAATCCGCTATTAGTTATACAATCAGCAAACTTGAACAAACACTAGAAATTGAAATCTTTTCATTAGAAAAAAGACGCGCTGTTTTAACACCGAAAGGTGAAATGTTATTAGCGTTATCTCGGGAGTTAACGAATAAAGCGATATTATTGGAAACAAAAGCTAAATTACTGAATAGTAAATGCAATATAAAGATTAAACTCGTGATAAACACGCTTTATCACACAGATAATCTTTTAGATAAAGTGGCTAATTTTATTAAAAGGCATAAAGATTATGACATTGATATAATCAAACAAAACATATCTAAATCAGATGTGTTTGCTTTAAAAGATTATGATATTTTGATTACAGATCAGCATGTTGAGACTTTAAATCCTATTTTTTTAGAAACGGTTGAATCTGTTATTGTGACTTCACCTGACCATATATTACAGAGTATTGAAGAATCTAACTTATTGGATTATCTATCTAAATATACAAAAGTTGTTCTTGATCCTTCATTGGAAGATACCGTTAAAAGTGCACAAACTATCAGCGCTGCATCACTAGAAACAGTTATTAAACTTGTCGAAAATGGAACGGGCTATACATGGTTGCCTAAAAATCTAATAAAAAACCAGTTGAATAATCATTCACTAAAACAGCTAAAAATTGCCAATAAAAATATTTACTATGATTTTTATATGTATGTGAATAAAAATTCATTGGTGCAAGATGTTTTAGGTGAATTTATAAACCATTTAGAGTTAACTGAGATTAAATAAACGTTAATCATTAAATGAGTAATCAAAAATAAACATTAAGTGTTTCGATATAATAACAAAAAATTCAATGTAACAAGATATTAACTAAATTAAATTGTGATGCTATATTTCGCTTGCACTCATGCACTGAGTAAATATTTATTAGTGCTGTGGCAATTAACATCAGAATATCTAATTATAGGAATCGATATGAGTATTCTAAAAAAATCCCTAACTGCTTTAGGGGTGGCTTTAGCTGTAACAACCGCTCCAGCTGTTTTTGCTTCAGGAACAATTGACTTTACTGGTGAAATAACTGATTCAGCTTGTGCAGTAGATAGTAGCTCTCAAAACTTAACGGTTGACCTTGGTAAAGTGTCAGTGAAAAGTTTAGCAGCAGCAGGGCAAATTGCTGGTTTAAAAGATTTTACTATTAAACTCATCGATTGCCCTGAAAATGCTAAAGTGGCAGTAAGATTTGGTGGCTCTCGTGATAACGATGACCGCGATATTTTACAAATAGCACAAGCTGGGGGTCACGCAACCAAAGTAGGTATTGCTTTATTTGAAAAGGATGCGACAACACAAATTAAACTATTGGCGGATTCAAGTCCGAAGTGCAACGCTAAGCCGCCTTTCTTAGCTCCGCAAACACCACCGAAGGTTGTCTGAACCCCAGACACTTGCGTGGCCTGCTGTTCAACGCTCCCTGATAGCGTTGTAAGTCTTCTTCTGTCACTGTCCGCAGGTCTGTTCCTTTCGGGATAAACTGTCTTAACAACCCATTCGTATTCTCGTTCAGCCCACGCTCATGCGAGGCATACGGATGGGCAAAGTACGTATCTGCGTTCAGTGCTTCTGCTATCGCCTTGTGCTCACTAAACTCTAGACCGTTATCGAACGTTATTGTGTGACATACATCCTGATACTCACTCAGCAGTGAGATAATGGCCTTACTGACTTCCACCGCATCCTTTGAAAACACCTTTTTTGTCAGGTAAATACGGCTTTTGCGTTCTGCCAGTGTCACGATAGCACCAGTGCCCTGTTTACCCTGCACCAAATCGGCCTCCCAGTCCCCCAGACGGCTACGGTCATCGACGACTGACGGCCGTAGCTCAATGGATACCGCATCAGGGATGCGCCCTCGTTTCTGCCCGTAGCCCTTACGATATCGCCGTTTGCCCTGCCTAAGATGCCTGTACAACTCGCCACCGCTACGCTTATCCGCATAGATATACTGGTAAATCCATTCATGGCTGACGCTAAGACCAATAATGCTGCCAATTGCACTTATTTGCTCAGGACTCCACTTCCACTCCAGAGCAAATATCACGAAATCTATGGTCTGCTGAGGAATTGTCCTTTTGGCAGATGACAGCCGCCTATCACAGCACTTCTGGTGTGCCTGTTGTGGGTTATAACCAGTATCTGAAGTGTTACGCCTCAGTTCACGGGAGACCGTGGACTTGCTTACACCGATACGGATACCTATCTCATGGCAGGATAAATTATCCTCACGCAGTATCGATATCTGGTATCGTTGTCCTTCGGTTAGTTGCTGATACTTCATACTTACTCGCTCATCTTTGGTCGGAAGAGCAGGATAGCTTATCAGTAGCTAACCGTCCTTCCATCTAACATGACCGAGCGTTGCACTTATTATCTGAATTCGCGATTTGAAGATTCAAAATTAGTTGAATTTAAAAATGCAGCAGGTGATTCAGTAGAATTGAATTACGTAGCTCGCTATAAAGCAACAGGTGCTGCAACTGCTGGTAAGGCAGATGGTACGGCTGTTTATAGCATTCAATATCAATAATAAATATATACCCTAAATAATTTGAGTTGCATCTAAAAGACAGACCTACATATTCTGAGAAGCATCGTTATTTAATGCCTCTTGGAGGGGATGGTGCACGTCAATCATGAGGCAATTTGAATATAGTGTGTATAGAGGGTAACGCTGTTACCCTCTCATTTTTAATAAATAAAATGGCCGAATTATGAAAAAAATAATTTTTTCAGCAGTTTTTCTTTTATTTTCTATTTCTCATTTTGCTTCTGCGGCGGGTGTCAGTGTGGGAGGAACTCGTTTTATCTATCAAGAAAATAAACGTGAAATTGATATCCCTATTTTTAATAGTGATAAAGAAAAGCCATTCCTTATTCAAACTTGGGTAAGTCCATTTGAAGGTGAAGGAAAAACACCATTTATTGCAACGCCACCATTATTTCGCATCGAGCCAGATAGTAATGCTGCTGCACGTATTTCTTATGTAGGTGAACCTATTGGTTCAAACCAAGAAAAATTATATTTGCTTAATGTAAAATCAATACCACCTAAAGACGTTAAAATTGAAAATCAATTACAGATTGTTATCAATTCTCAGTTTAAACTATTTTTAAGATCAAAAGATATTGTTCCATTTGACTTTAATAAAGTTGAAATTATCAAAAAACCTGACGGTATTATTATTAATAACGATACTCCCTATCATTTATCAGTTAGGGATATATTGGTGGACGGGAAAAACATCCAAGGTGGTGATCTCGTTTACCCTCATACAAAAGAATACATTGTTAAACACAGCATAAATAATAATCAAAAAGTTGTTGTTAAATTTATTAATGACTATGGCGCGATTATTGATAAAACATCTAAATAAGAGTATAAAAAATGTCTGCCTCATGTTTTAAAAATAAAAGTTTATACCACTCAAAAGTTTTTATTGCAGTCAGTATTATATTATATTCTAACAATACTAAAGCAGATGATGTTTTTGACATTAATGCAATCAATACAGGGATTGAAAGCCACGTTGCGGATGTAAATAATTTAGATTATCTGTCATATTCGGGAGGGCAGCTACCCGGAACTTATCATGTCGCTATTTATATTAATAACAAATTTGTTGATGAACAAAATTTACGCTTTATCTTTGATAAGCAAAATAAAAAGCTTGTTCCTGAAATAGCAAAGAAGATGCTATTAAGCTGGGGGGTTAAAAATACCGCGAGCCAAGCCTTTAGCGATGCAAAAGATGATCAAGCAATCACTGATATCGCCGCGACTATACCCGGAGCGTTCTATAAATATGATTTTGGGAATGGTCGCCTTAATATCAGTATTCCTCAAATAGGGTTAGATAATTATAGCCGCGGTTACGTTGATCCTAAAGAGTGGGATGATGGTATTAATGCCGCCTTCGTAAATTATAATATCCGACACAGCCAAAATTGGTATAAAGATCGTGACGATACCAATAACACATTTATTGGCTTACGCAGCGGTATTAATTTTGATGTGTGGCGATTGAGAAACCACAGTACTTATAGCCGGACTTCAGGGAAAACGGATTGGAATAATCTACAAACTTATGTGGAAAGGGATATTCGTCCATTAAAAAGTCACTTAACGATTGGTGAAACAGCATCGGATAACGGTGTTATGGAAAGTAACCCTTATCGAGGCGTAAAGCTAGCCTCCGATGAAAGTATGTTACCGCAAAGTCAACGTGGGTTTGCGCCGGTAGTTAAAGGCATTGCTCAAACGAATGCTGTTGTGACGATCCGCCAAAATGGTAGCGTGATTTATCAAACGACAGTACCACCCGGCGAGTTTGAAATAAATGACCTTTATCCTACGTCATATAGTGGTGATTTGGATGTACAAATAGAAGAAGCAAATGGAACGATCCGTTCGTTTATTCAACCTTTTTCTGCCGTTCCTATGATGCAGCGAGCGGGATCATTAAAATACAGCATTGATATTGGTAAATACAATGTTGATAACGCGCTTCGGAAACCTAATTTTGCGCAAGCCTCTGCTATTTATGGTTTGCCTTATAACTTGTCGGTTTATGGTGGTTTTATTTTATCAAAGGACTACCAAGCTTATACCGCAGGGACAGGGATCAACTTGGGGAGTATTGGGGCAATTTCAGCCGATGTGACTCAATCTAAAACAGAACTACTTGATAAAACGAATGCGCAAGGTCAGTCCTATCGAGTGCAATATTCGAAATATATGCCAGGAACAGGTACGTCATTTTCTCTTGCATCTTATCGCTATTCGACAAAAGAATATTACGATTTTTCTGCATCAAATAATGACCCTTATGAGAGCGGAAGAAAGAAACAGCAGTTCCAAGCTTCTATTTCTCAATCATTAAAAGATATTGGTTATTTATCCATTAATGGTTATCAACAATATTATTGGGATAGAAGCGGCGTCGATAAAAATTTAACCGTAGGCTTTAACTCTAATTATCGACAAATAAACTATGGTATTTCTTACTCTTATACTAAGCAGGAACATACTAATAGTAAAAACGAAATGTTATCTATCAATTTTAGTGTTCCATTTACGCTTGGACAAAAAAATAACTGGGTCAATTATCGTTACAATACTAGCCAGAATGGTGATTCGATTAGTTCGGTCAGTGTGAGTGGTACACGTTTAGAAGATAACAATTTGCAATTTGATATCACGCAAAACTATAACCATAGCCGACATGAAAATAGCGGTTCGGTGAGTGGTAATTATATTGTTTCATCAGGAGAGTATAACGGGGGCTATAGTTATGACCCACGTTATCAGTCCGCTAATATCGGGGCAACTGGCGCGTTACTATTACACTCTGGTGGTATCACCCCAGCTCGAGCGATTTATGACTCTGCGGTTTTAGTCAAAGCCAATGATATTAATGACCTGAAAGTCAATAATGCGCAGTCGCTTTATACTAACTCTTGGGGATATGCTGTTGTACCGAGTGCTACACGTTATGAAAGGAATAAGATCAGCGTTGACCCTTCAACATTAACAGGAAATAACGATGTTGGGTTAAGCACGACAACAGTTGTACCAACTCGTGGTGCTATCGTATTAGCCGACTTTAAAGGTAAACGTGGTGCGAGAGTCATGCTTAAATTAACTCACCATGATCAACTCATTCCATTTGGAGCACAAGTGTCTGTTTTAGTTGATAAAGAAGAAGTTACAACAGGTATTGTCGCTAATGATGGTGAAGTCTATTTAAGTGGTGTACCTGAACAGAGTCGTATTGTTGTCAAATGGGGAAGTCATGCGGATCAGCAGTGTGAACTGCCACTTCAGCTTGATTTAAGTAACGACAAAATTCAATTTATTGAGCGAATTTGCCAATAGGAGCAGACATGAATAAATTATTTTTAATTGGGGGTATTTCGACGCTTCTATTTTCACAATCCGCTTTAGCCGAATTTAGAGCATTATTTAATGAATTATCTCATACAGTGAATGAACCTATTTATGTTTCAAGAACAGCACCAATTGGATCAGAAGTCGGAACTATTGATTTAGGAAGCTATACCGCTTGGAGTTGGAGTAACATAACAGACGAAGTTCAAGTGGGAATTTATTTACCTGAAACGTATGGCAGTAAACAATATTATAATAACAGATACATTAAAGAAATTAATAATTCTGGTGTGGGCTATGCGCTACATGGGACAGTGTCAACACCTTGCACAGGTAGTGCTTATGTTGATGGAATTAATACCATTGATGGAAATAATGCGAATAGGATGATCTGTAGCACTACCCAGAGTTCAGGTGTGTATACCGTTTCTTTAAAACTTGTTTTTTATAAGCTCAAAGATAACGTAAAAACGCAAGTACTACCTGCTAGCCGAGCGGCGATGTTAATTATTTATAATAATGGATTTCAAACATCGGATAGCTACGGTAATATGGAGCCTAAGGTTAGTATAGGGCCGGTTAATATTATTTCGACAGGTTGTGAAGTGCTGAATAAAAATATTCTTGTGCCTTTTAATAAGATTGATAAATCGAGTTTTTCAGGGGTAGGGAGTGTTAGCCCAAATAGCGTGAAAGATTTTCAAATCAACCTTAGTTGTGACCCCGTGTCACCCATAAAAATCACCTTTACTGGAACACCTGTCAATAATAGTATGACACCCGGAACAATCGCATTAAATAATCCAACAGACGTCAATACTGCGAAAGGGTATGGTATACAAGTTAAGTATAAAAATGACCCCATTAAAATAAATCAAATGATGACGATCGAAGAAAAAAATGTATCGTCGGAAAATTATAGTATTCCATTACAAGCAGCGTATATTCAAACTTCGAATGATACACAAGCTGGCCAAGCTAATGGAACGTTACAGTTTAATTTGCAATATCATTGATTCCCAGAAAAATCGGACAGATTAAACGGTAACTATTCAATATAAATTATGATGAGCACAATATTTATTACAATGTTGTGCTTATTTTTATTTTAGTGATGCCAAAGACGAACGTAGGAGAACTTGGTGGCATTGGACCGAATGGATTGGCATTTACTGAATTTTATTATTCAACAGAGAATGGGAGCTATTTTGATGACTATCATCGTGTTTTAGCACAAGCATTGCCATCAGTATACCATGTTGAAAATTCTTGGGAAAACTATGACAAAATAGCTTCGGTGATTGCTGCTGTATTTAATAATTGGAAAATGACTCACTCTAAATAAGCATACAGCATTATCTATATCGATTGAAAAAGGGAGCAAATGCTCCCTTTACACCAATATTGATTTATTCGACTTCCAAAATACGGCAAGTATTCGTACTACCAATTGTGCCCATCAAGTCACCTTGAGTAACGAGAACGAGATCTCCAGTCATTAAATAACCATTATCACGTAGGCGTGTGATAGCTTCATTCGCAGCCGCAATACCATCGGTGTGAGTGCTACAGAAAACAGGTGTAACACCACGGTACAGTGAAGACTGATTGAGTGTTTTTTCATGGCGCGACATAGCGAAAATAGGTAAGCCAGAACTGATACGTGACATCATACGAGCAGTACGGCCTGATTCAGTCATCGCGATAATGGCTTTGACCCCTTTCAGGTGGTTAGCAGCGTACATCGTTGACATCGCGATAGCTTCTTCAGGTGAATCAAACTCGGCATCTAAGCGGTGCTTGGAGACATTCAGTCCAGGCATTTTTTCAGCCCCTAAACAGACTTGTGCCATGGCAGCAACAGTTTCAGCTGGGTATTGCCCCGCAGCGGTTTCTGCTGATAGCATAACGGCGTCTGTACCATCTAGAACGGCGTTAGCGACATCCATCACTTCAGCACGAGTCGGCATTGGATTTGTGATCATTGACTCCATCATTTGAGTTGCGGTGATCACTACTCGGTTGAGCTGACGTGAACGGCGGATCAGTTTCTTTTGTACCGCAACTAATTCTGGGTCACCGATTTCAACGCCTAAATCACCGCGAGCAACCATGACAACATCCGATGCAAGGATAACTTCATCCATAATTTCATCGGTTGCCACAGCTTCAGCGCGCTCTACTTTCGCGACGATTTGGCATTCACAGCCTGCATCACGAGCCAAACGGCGCGCATAATTTAAATCTTCGCCTGAACGAGGGAAGGAAACGGCAAGGTAATCGACACCGATTTTAGCGGCGGTGATGATATCTTCTTTGTCTTTATCGGTTAGTGCTTCAGCCGATAAACCACCACCAAGTTTGTTGATGCCTTTATTATTGGAGAGTTGACCGCCAACGGTTACTTCAGTGAAAACTTGTAAGCCTTGGACTTCACGGACTTTCAGTTGTACACGACCATCATCAAGCAATAAAATGTCACCAGGTACAACATCAGCAGGTAAACCTTTATAATCAATACCCACTTTTTGTTGGTCACCTTCACCTTTGCCGAGAGTGGCATCAAGGATAAATTTATCACCAACATTCAAGAATACTTTGCCATCTTTAAACGTAGAAACACGTATTTTAGGGCCTTGTAAATCGCCAAGGATCGCAACATGGCGACCTAAACGAGCTGCGATTTCACGCACTTTGTTAGCACGAAGAATATGGTCTTCTGGAGTTCCGTGAGAGAAGTTTAGGCGTACAACGTTGGCGCCGGCGTTAATAATCTTTTCAAGGTTATTATCACGATCGGTAGCTGGACCTAGGGTAGTAACAATTTTAGTTCTTCTAAGCCGTCTAGTCATGTATTACTCCGTTGACCTGTAATGGTGTTGATTTATTGAGTGAAATCTTTTCATACTTCAAGCGGTATGTAGTGCTCGTGGCGTAAGCCCCTATCATATTATGTCGACATACAACTTGAATCATTTAGCGTATTTTCGAGACCTTTTTACGACAAGTCGTCATGCTGACACGAGCACAGCTATTATATACTGCTAATTCGTTTATGCTATCAGGTCTGTAAAACTATTAAAGCCCACAGCAAGAAAAGAATACTTTTTAACGTTTACACACTATCAAACCGCGAATCACGTAATGCTTCTTTGACCCGTTTCAAGTTATCTCTAAATTTTTCACCTCTTCTTAAGGTAAAACCCGTTGTGAGGACATCGATCACTGTGAGTTGAGCAAGTCTTGAGACCATTGGCATATAGACGTCGGTATCCTCTGGTACATCAATAATAATTGAAAGGGTAGCGACTTGAGACAATGGAGAGTTTTCTGAGGTGATGGCAATCACAGTGGCATCGTTATCACGGGCTAGGCGAGCCATATCAACTAAGGCTTTCGTTCTTCCTGTATGCGAGATTAAAACGATAACATCCCCCTCAGTACTATTTATACAACTCATTCGTTGCATGACAATATCATCGAAATAAATGACGGGAATATTAAAACGGAAAAATTTATTCATCGCATCATGTGCTACAGCCGCCGATGCGCCAAAGCCAAAAAAGCTGATTTTTCTTGCTTGAGTGAGAAGGTCAACCGCACGATTAACGGCCGCAATGTCTAAAGTATGTTTGACATTATCTAAACCCGCCATTGCTGATTCGAAAATTTTATGGGTATAGGTGTTAACCGTGTCATTCTCTTCAACATTTCGGTTCACGTAAGGGGTGCCGTTAGCGAGGTTTTGCGCCAATCGAAGTTTAAAGTCAGGAAACCCTTTGGTATCCATTTTACGGCAAAACCGGTTAACGGTGGGTTCACTCACATCAGCAAGTTGAGCAAGGCTCGCAATGCTAAGATGAATAGCTCGCTGTGGCATACCTAAAATCACTTCGGCAACTTTCTTTTCTGATTTACTTAAAAAATCGAGGCTGTTCTTCATTTGTTCTAAAATATTCATATAACGAAAGTGCCTATTTCATCAAAAGGAGAAATTTTTCTGCCATAAAGATACGCTGTATTTTATTAATATCGTTTTGAAGGCAGTGTGTATATAAAAGGAATATACTATGGGTAATGGCTAACCTATCTGAATGAGAGGCGTTTGTGATGTAATTTTTTACAAAACTATGAGCTGTATCTAATTTTCATATCAGTAAGTTCGTTAGCTGTTTTGTCATTTTATTACAAATGCTGTCACCATTCAGTTAACATGACATGGTTTAGGTTTGCTGCTTTTTTCAGCATAAAAACTGTGATCTGTATCATCAATATTTACTGAATACCCTCAAAAGGGTACATTAGCGGAACATCTGGCTAATTTTGTAACAAAATTACAATAAATTCCGCAAATTGAGGAGAACCAATATGGCGGTAAATAATGCTGCTCAAGCCTGTGACTTGATTATTTTCGGCACCAAAGGAGACCTCGCTCGTCGTAAGTTGCTTCCATCCCTTTATCAGTTGGAGAAAGCAGGCTACATTCACCCAGACACCCGTATCATCGGTGTAGGGCGTGCGCAGTGGAGCCAGAGCGATTATGTTGAGTTTGTTGAAAAGGCGTTCAGCGAATTTTTAAAAGAAGATCTCGACCCAGTACTTTGGGAGAGGCTCAGTGCGCGTTTAGATTTCTGCAATTTGGATGTTAATCAAACCGAAAATTTCGATAGCTTGGCACAAATGTTGAAGCAAGACTGCCATCCCGCTATCCACTATTTTGCTATGCCGCCGAGCACTTTTGGGGCAGTTTGCCATGGACTTGGACATGCAGGTTTAAATAAACAGCCTAACCGTGTTGTGATGGAAAAACCGTTAGGTACAGATTTAGCGTCTTCTCAAGAAATCAACAATGAAGTAGCGAAATATTTTGATGAAAGTCAGGTCTATCGTATCGACCATTACCTCGGTAAAGAAACGGTACTTAACCTGCTGGCTCTACGTTTTGCTAACTCATTATTTATCAACAACTGGGATAATCGCACCATTGACCATGTGCAGATCACCGTTGCAGAAGAAGTGGGTATAGAAGGGCGCTGGGGGTATTTTGATCAGGCAGGTCAAATGCGCGATATGGTGCAAAACCACCTATTACAAATTCTCACCATGATCGCGATGTCGCCACCTGCTGATCTCACCACTGACCGGATCCGTGATGAAAAAGTGAAAGTGTTACGTTCATTACGTCGAATTGACCACACTAATGTCAGAGAAAAAGCGGTTCGCGGGCAGTATACTGCGGGCTTTGTTCAAGGTAATAAGGTCCCCGGTTATCTTGAAGAAGAAGGCGCTAATAAACAAAGTATGACAGAAACCTTTGTTGCGCTACGCGTTGACATCGATGATTGGCGCTGGGCGGGAGTACCTTTTTATTTACGCACAGGTAAGCGTTTACCTGCTAAGTGCTCTGAAGTTGTTGTTTATTTTAAAAAGCCAGCACTGAATATTTTCTCTGAAAGTTATCAGGAATTACCGCAAAACAAGCTCACTATTCGTCTGCAACCGGATGAAGGGATTGATATTGAGATCATGAATAAGGCACCGGGCCTTGATCACAAACATCGCTTGCAAACCACTAAGCTGGACTTGAGTTTTTCAGAAACCTTTAATCAAACACACCTTGCGGATGCTTATGAGCGCTTATTGCTTGAAGCAATGCGCGGTATTCAAGCGCTGTTCGTACGCCGTGATGAGGTTGAAGAGGCTTGGAAGTTTGTTGATTCCATTATGGATGCGTGGGCTATGGATAATGAAGCCCCTAAACCATACCAAGCGGGTACTTGGGGGCCTATCGCATCGGTTGCGATGATCACTCGTGATGGGCGTTCTTGGAACGAATTTGAATAAGCTATAGTTGATTTATCTCGTAGGCCAGCTTGCTCTAGAAGGAAGCTGGCCTTATTTTTATCCATGGTGCGAGAGCATCTTACAGCACTAACTCACTTCTTCCTGTCGCCGCCATATGAATAATACCTTGCTCTATCCGTAAACAAGCCATTTTAGCCGCATCGGGAACAGACAGCCCCGCGAGTAATTGAGCTGTTAACTCTGCACCAAATAGATCGCCGGTGCCTTTTGGCGTGACAGGGTAACGTTTATGGCGAATAACCGCGACATCCTGTTTGGTGACACACACGACCTCAATACTTTCATCATCGGGTTGGAATGCACTGGTAATGATCACCCATTGTGTATGGCCTTTTAGTAATGAACGAGCAGCTTGAGTTGCATCATCAAGGGTCTTTATCTGTTGACCACTTAGTGTCGCGAGTTCAAATTTATTGGGGATGATACCTGTTGCAAGCGGCAATACTTCATCGCGATACACATCGGCAATTTCTGGGGGAATATAAAAACCGCTATCTTCATCCCCCATAACAGGATCGACAATGACAGGTATAGAAGGGTATGACTGACGTACACTTGATAACCATTGTGCAAGATCATGGGCTTTATCTCTAGAGCCTAAATATCCCGTTAGGATCGCACGTACACTGCCAAGGCAATCGCGCTCAACTAATCCAGACAGATAGCCTCGAAACCATTCACCCGGTAATTCGCCGCCGTGACATGTCACATAATGGGGGGTATTGCTTAAAATCACTGTCGGTACAGCAGCGACCCTTAGCCCTTGCTTCATCAGTGCCGGAACCGCAATACTGTTACCGACACTGCCGTAAATAACTTGCGACTGGATGGAGATGACATCATAAGGCAGCGGCGTGGCATTTGCATCGTTTTGAAAACTGTTAGAGGTGAGGTTAAAGGTGTCCATTTATCTCTCTTTCGGCCAAAATTAAGCAGTTAGCTAATATAAGATGCCTGTTTGCCGTTGAAGTCAATCATAAACAATGGATAGGACTACGTAATAAAAGAAAACAATGAAAAATTTATTTTTTTCAATAAAAAGTATGGTTATCTAGTGAGAAGTTTGTGGTTGATTATTCGTTTAACTTGAGAATAGGTCAAGGTTAGTTGATTATTTCCTGCATAATTATGCAATAAATATTCATTTAAAAAAGCTTTTTATATTCATTGACTTAATATTTTTGGCATGATAAAAATAACCTGTAATCAACAATTATATGAGGGTTCGGAGTAACTTGGATGGATGTCCATCCGATGAAATGAATGAGATATCATGCTTAGCGTGAATAGCATTAAAATCAGTAAGTCCCAAAGAAGAACTACCCATCGGCTTTTCCTTTCAGCGATCCTTTCCAGTGAACACCACTGGTGCGGTGCATTATAGCGTCTCTCTCTATTATTCATTTTGCTGAATAAAATCAGCATCACTTTGATATTTATTTGTTTTTTATAATTGCACAAAATTTTTCTTAGCCGAAAAGTTTGCTATTTCTGTATGAAAAATAAGCAGTCGTGCGATTATCCATAGAGAGATTATATAATGATATATTGGATATTTTTAGCATTAGCTATCATTGCCGAAGTGATCGGTACATTATCGATGAAACACGCCAGCGTGAGTGGTGATTTTACTGGGATGGCAGTAATGTATGTCATGATTGCATCTTCTTACATTTTGCTAGCTGTTGCTGTGAAAAAAGTTGCTCTTGGGGTTGCATACGCCTTATGGGAAGGGATCGGTATTCTATTTATCACGACGTTTAGTGTGTTGTGGTTTGGCGAGTCGCTTTCCCCTATGAAAATTGGTGGCTTAGTATTGTTAATCGCAGGAATTGGGTTAATTAAATCGGGTACTAAAAAATCGACCGTCACTCAGTCTGCTCAAAAAGTGAAAGAAGCGGCGGGGCGTGCGGTCTCTGCGGTTAAATCAGGTGGTTTGGCACAAGAACGTGCTAAAACGGAGGCCTGATTATGGACGTCCAATTTGAATGGTGGCACGGCGCATTTTTAGTTCTTGCTGTGGTACTGGAAATTCTTGCAAACATCCTCTTAAAAATGTCGAACGGCTTTAAACGTTACTGGTTAGGCATTTTATCTTTAGTGGCAGTATTAGGCGCATTTAGCTCGTTGGCTCAAGCAGTCAAAGGTATCGAATTGTCGATTGCTTATGCGTTGTGGGGCGCTTTTGGTATTATTGCGACGGTAGCCGCGGGGTGGATCCTTTTCAATCAGCGGCTAAATTATAAAGGTTGGGGAGGTATCGTCCTGTTATTGTTGGGGATGGTGCTTATTAAAATGTCTTAAAAAATAGAGCGCCAATTGATGATTGGCGCTCTATTTTTTTATGATAAATCGTTTGCTAGGTGTCGTTATTCAATAGCGGCAACAATTTTGATTTCGACTTTATATTCCGGTTTCATCAGCGCCGCTTGTACAGTACAACGAACCGGTGCGCTGCCTTCAACAACCCAAGCATCCCATGCTTGATTCATTCCCGCAAAATCGGCTTTGTCAGCAAGGAAAATCGTTGCATCAAGGATTTTACTTTTGTCAGAACCCACGCGTTGTAAAAGAATATCAATCGCTGAAAGGGTATTCGCTGTTTGAGCAATAATATCAGCATCTAAGTTATCCGGTACACTGGTGTAGTAGACAACATTGTTGTGAATAACCGCTTCAGACCAACGTTTGTCAGGGTCAATTCTTTCAATCGTCATCATTATTCCTTAGTTCATTTCATTAGTGAGTCTTTTTAAGGATAACAGCTTGCTTTATTGATGAAAAATCCTTTCTATGACGATTGGATGATTTAGCTCAGCAGGCAACATCAAGACATGATAAAGTAGACGCCTTCAAAGAGAACAATAAATAGGTTTGCGGTGCACGACGATTTTTCTTCTAATGGCTTTTTGGCGAGAACAATCCCAGGTTTTCAACCACGAGCAGCCCAAGTCAAAATGTCACATGCTGTCACGGAGGCAATTGAAAAACAGCATGTGCTAGTGGCTGAAGCGGGAACAGGAACAGGCAAAACATACGCTTATTTGGTGCCCGCCTTACGTTCGGGTAAAAAAGTGATTGTTTCGACTGGATCGAAAGCGTTACAAGATCAGCTTTATCACCGTGACTTACCCACGATTATAGACGCGATGAAATTTAATGGGCGGACAGCGTTATTAAAAGGCCGCTCAAATTATCTTTGCTTAGAGCGTTTAGATCAGCAGTCATTAGGCGGGGGGAGCCTTGAGCCAGAAATATTGTCTGCCGTTGTCCGCTTACGCAACTGGTCCATTGAATCGGAGTCTGGGGATATCAGCACTTGTCACGATATCGCGGAAGATCATGCAGTTTGGCCATTAGTCACCAGCACTAATGACAACTGTCTCGGCAGTGATTGCCCTCGTTATCAAGAATGCTTTGTATTAAAAGCGCGCCGCAAAGCATTAGATGCTGACATTATCGTTGTTAACCATCATCTCTTTATGGCTGATCGTGTTGTTAAAGATACGGGGTTTGGGGAGTTAATGCCACAAGCTGATGTGATGATTTTTGATGAAGCACATCAAATCCCCGATATTGCTAGCCAATATTTCGGTCAACAACTCAGTAGCCGCCAGCTTCTTGATCTCGCACGTGATATGGTTATGGCCTATCGCACAGAGCTAAAAGATCTGGTTCAGCTACAAAAAAGTGCAGATAGGCTAACCCAAAGCACATTGGATTTTCGCTTAAATTTAGGTGAGAGCAGCTTTCGTGGTAACTTGCGTGATCTATTGAAAAGCCCTGTGGTGCAGCGCGCGTTGACATTACTCGATGATTCTCTCGAGTTATGTTATGAAGTGATCAAGACATCATTAGGGCGTTCGCAAACATTAGATTCCGTTTTTGAACGGGTGACTCTCTACCGTAATCGTTTGAATCGGCTAAAAGATGTCACAATTCCAGGTTATAGCTATTGGTTTGAAAGCTATGGCCGGCATTTTTTATTAGCGATAACACCACTGACGGTTGCGGAAAAATTCAGTGAAATGATCTCCAGTACGCCAGCAAGTTGGGTATTCACATCGGCAACGTTATCCGTTAATGAACAACTCAATTACTTTACCGATAGATTGGGTTTAACGTCAGCGAAAACCTTGCTATTGGCGAGCCCTTTTGATTATCAAAGCCAAACTTTACTCTGTGTGCCACGTTTTTTACCGGAAACAAACCAAAAAGGGGTGGCACAAAAACTTGCGAATATGTTGCGACCACTGATTATAAAAAACCAAGGGCGCTGCTTTTTCTTGTGTACATCACATATGATGATGCGTGAATTAGCCGAAGAGCTGAGAACAACACTCGTGTTACCTGTGCTTATGCAAGGCGAAAGCAGTAAAAATAAGTTACTTGCCCAATTTATTGCGGCGGGAAATGCAGTGCTTGTTGCAACGAGTAGCTTTTGGGAAGGGGTAGATGTCAGAGGGGATGAACTGACATGTGTGATTATCGACAAATTACCGTTTACAGCCCCTGATGACCCATTATTACGGGCGCGTATTGAGGATTGCCAATTAAGAGGCGGTGACCCATTTGCGGATGTTCAAATTCCTGATGCGGTGATCACCTTAAAGCAAGGTGTTGGGCGTTTGATCCGTGATACCAGTGATTACGGCGTTATTGTGATTTGCGATAACCGTTTAGTAACACGTCCATATGGTAAGGTTTTTTTGAATAGTTTACCGCCGTCACCAAGAACTCGCAGTTTATCTAAAGCAATTGAGTTTCTTGAGAAAAACGAATAGAACATAATAATAGCAATTAAACCAAGGTCATAAGCGGTTTTTTCTGCTATTTCATTTTGAGTTTATGCTACTATAAACGTCATTTTCAGGTCACTGTACAGGTACAGTGGCATCAAATCTAATCATTTGCCGGAGTTGTGGCATGTCGAGCCGTATTCTTGCTGTTGATACAGCAACAGAAGCATGTTCAGTCGCATTGTTATGCGATGGAGAAATTATTTCGCGTTTTGCCGTTTCGCCTCGAGAGCATACACAAAAAGTGTTGCCAATGGTGGACGAGGTATTATCTCAAGCGGGGGTCACTTTAAACCAATTGGATGCGTTAGCGTTTGGTCGTGGACCGGGGAGTTTTACGGGCGTTCGCATCGGGGTCGGTATCGCCCAAGGGTTAGCACTCGGCGCCAATTTACCGATGATCGGTGTTTCATCATTGATGACACTGGCAGAAGGGGCATATCGAACGCAAGGACATGAGCAGGTTTTGACGGCGATTGATGCGCGCATGACAGAGGTATATTGCGCTCAATATCATCGTACGGCAGAGGGCATATGGCTCGGTGAGGATACCGAAGCTGTTATGGCGCCGGAGCTATTTAGAGATTCAATCGCTCAGTTGGCAGGGCAATGGAGCCTAGCAGGAACAGGTTGGCAAGCTTATCCGCAATTAAAAGACAGTGCGCTTTCGTTGATTGAAAGTGGGATCACATTGCCAGCGGCACAAGATATGTTACCGATTGCTGAACGTTTATGGCGTGCGGGTCAGGTACAAGCCGTCGAAAACGTTGAACCAACATATTTACGTAACGAAGTGACGTGGAAAAAACTGCCGGGTCGTGAATAGGTATATTTTTTAGATTGGCTATGCTTATTTTATTGTTAAGTTAGGCATAGCCAAGTTCTGTTTTACGCTTTTTTCCTACCAATATTTACTGTCTTAAATGGATGTTTTTTTTAATTCGATGATTGAAATTAGCATCGAGACACATCAAGCCTTATTTTATCAGTCTATAATTGAATTATTCGTGTATTTATCTCTCAAAGTATTGAACATATCGTGTTATGTTAGTTGATATTAATGTTAATCCTTGCCGTCTGAATTTATAATTAAAGCTAAATGGAGGTGGTATATGGGTATAAAAATTAACAGCCGTTCGACATTTAAAGTGGTTTTATTTGTCGGCATATTAACGTTAACGGGGTGTGTGTCGATCCCAGCCTCAATTCAAGGCTCGTCACCTAATCCAGCGGTTAACTTATCGTCAGTACAAAATGCGCCTGAAATGTATATTGGGCAGGAAGGGCGTTTTGGTGGGAAAGTAATCTCTGTTTTTAATCAGCCTAATAAAACGCGATTAGAAATTGCCGTGATCCCACTGAATAAATATGATGCAGCACCAGAATTAAATACGGCATCAACTGGTCGTATTTATGCCTTTGTTAATGGGTTCCTTGACCCTGCTGACTATAATGGTCGTTACATCACAGTGGTGGGTAAAATTACCGGAGAGCAGCCTGGTAAAATTGGTGATATCCCCTATAAGTATGTCACGTTAGACGTAACGGGTTACCAGCGTTGGAATTTAGCGCAAAGTGTAATTTTGCCGCCACCAGGCCCGTGGGGTTATGGGTATTACGGAAACCCTTATTACTATAACCATCCTTGGGGTTACGGATATGGCTATGGTTATGGCTATCCGGGGGGTGTTGCTCCAGTACAAACCTATTTAACCGAATAAAATGAGAAGTGAAAGGCTATTTATTCGGCAATGAGCTTAGTCAGTTTATTTATTAGGTTTATACGTGGGAAATATGTTAATTTTTCCAAAAATGATTCAAAAAAGTGTATTATTATGATATCTACACCAGATATCGTTCTGGAATAACATACTAAAACGAAATAGGCGGAATAGTCCGCCTATTTTTGTTTCGAAGGAATGAAATTTATTTAGTGATAGACCTCTCAACCTTAGCACAGGGTATTTTTCAAACTGGTACGCTGAGTTAATAATTTGTTAAAAGAGTGTTTGAGTTATATTACTATACTAAAATTCAGGAGTCATACTTTGGAAAAAATCTGGCTGAAAAATTACCCAAGCGATGTGCCGGAAGAGATCGATCCTGATCGCTTTGCTTCTTTAGCAGAGTTACTTGAAAATTCGGTTTCGCAATATGCTGACCAACCTGCATTCATCAACATGGGTGCGGTGATGACTTATCGCAAGTTAGAAGAGAGAAGTCGTGCTTTTGCCGCTTACCTACAAAATGGGTTAGGGTTAAAAAAAGGCGACCGCGTCGCGTTGATGATGCCTAACTTGCTGCAATACCCGATAGCTCTATTTGGCGTTTTGCGCGCGGGGATGGTTGTCGTCAATGTTAACCCACTTTATACCCCAAGGGAGCTAGAGCACCAGTTAAATGATAGTGGTGCAACGGCCATTGTCATTGTGTCTAACTTTGCTCATACCCTTGAAAAAGTGGTGTTTAATACCAAGGTTAAGCACGTTATTTTAACTCGGATGGGGGATCAACTCTCTCGTCCGAAAGCGACATTAGTGGATTTTGTCGTCAAGTATGTTAAACGGCTGGTGCCTAAATACCATTTACCAGATGCTATCTCTTTCCGACGTGCGATGCATTACGGTTATCGCATGCAATATATCAAGCCAAAGATCAATGGCGATGACCTTGCGTTCCTTCAGTATACCGGAGGGACGACAGGGGTAGCGAAAGGGGCAATGCTAACGCACCGTAATATGTTAGCGAATATCGAGCAAGCTCGAGCGGCTTATGGTCCGGTATTAAAAATAGGTTCAGAATTTGTTGTTACGGCACTACCGCTCTATCACGTCTTTGCTCTCATGGTAAATTGCTTCCTGTTTATTAATGTCGGGGGGGTGAACTTATTGATTACTAACCCTCGTGATGTGGCAGGTACCGTTAAAGAGTTAGCACGTTATCCGATCACCTCGATTACGGGTGTTAATACCTTATTCAATGCATGGCTACATAACGCAGAGTTTCAACAACTGGATTTCTCCAAACTCAGGTTGACGGTTGGTGGCGGGATGCCTGTTCAAAAAGTGGTTGCTGAAAAATGGCAAAAACTGACTGGGAAGCATTTATTAGAAGGGTATGGATTGACGGAATGTTCGCCACTTGTCACTGGAAACCCGTATAATCTGACGGCTTATAGTGGTAGTATCGGGTTACCGGTTCCATCAACAGAAATCAAGCTGGTTGATGATGATGGAAATGAGGTTGCACTTGGGGAACCAGGGGAAATGTGGGTGAAAGGTCCACAGGTGATGAAAGGGTATTGGAACCGCCCTGATTCAACCGCGGAAATTTTACATGATGGCTGGTTAGCGACGGGGGATATTGCTGAAATAGACAGTGAAGGTTATATCCGCATTGTCGATCGTAAAAAAGACATGATCATCGTTTCGGGCTTCAATGTCTATCCAAACGAAGTGGAAGATGTGATTTCATCTCATCCTGATGTCGTAGAGTGTGCCGCGATTGGTGTGCCGAGTACGAGTACAGGGGAGGCAGTTAAAGTCTTTGTTGTTAGTAGTAATCCTAATCTAACGTCAAATGATCTGAAAACATTTTGTCGCCGCTCATTAACCGCCTATAAAGTACCTAAGTTATTTGAGTTCCGAACCGAGCTACCAAAATCGAACGTTGGTAAAATATTGCGTAGGGAACTACGTGATGAAGAGAAACAGCAAAAAGATAAATCAACAGCGTAACGTTGTCATATCGGTTTGCACCCCTATGAGTAACGCCGGTTTTTACCGGCGTTACTGTGATGAGAATATAAAAAGAGAAATTTGTTTTGAATTATCGTTTAGTTACAACTGATAGCGAACTTGCACAGGTATGCCAGCAGGCGAGTGAAGCCGATTGGTTGGCATTGGATACCGAATTTGTCCGTACTCGAACTTACTATCCACAATTAGGTTTGCTACAGCTTTATGATGGAAAACAAGTTTCACTGATTGACCCGTTATCTATTAGCGACTTTTCACCGTTTAAAGCCTTACTGACAAATAAGAGCCTCACTAAGTTTTTACATGCCGGTAGTGAGGATCTTGAAGTGTTTTTGCATGATTTTGAGTGTGTGCCTGAACCGATGGTCGACACACAGGTTATTGCAGCCTTTTTGGGTTATCCAATCTCCTGTGGTTTCGCTTCTTTAGTTTCTGAATACTTAGGCATAGAGCTTGATAAGAGTGAATCTCGAACCGACTGGCTAGCGCGCCCATTAAGTGAAAAACAGTGCCAATATGCGACGGCAGACGTGCTTTATTTGCTGCCGTTAGCCAAGATCCTGATGCAGAAAGTGGAAGAGTCAGGCTACCTTTCTGCTGCGCTAGAAGAGTGCCAAAGAACGGTTGAACGCAGACAAAATGTGACTGATCCTGCATTAGCTTACCGTAATATCACCAATGTTTGTCAGTTAAAGAATGAGCAATTGGCTTGCTTGCAAATGCTGGCGGAATGGCGGCTAAATCAAGCAAAAGCGCGTGATATGGCGATTAACTTTGTGGTTAAAGAGGAGCATCTTTGGAAAGTGGCGCGTTATTTACCCGGTTCATTAGGTGAATTAGACGCATTAGGGCTGACGGGGCAAGAGATCCGCTGTCATGGAAGGCGGTTACTCAGTATTGTTGAAAAAGCCAAACAAATGGATGAGAGTGAATATCCCCCCACAGTGGCGAATTTGAATGAGCAACCTCAATATAAAACGTTATTTAAAGAGATAAAGAGTGTTGTTAAAGAAATTGCAGAGCATGAGAAATTCAATGCGGAATTGCTTGCTTCAAGGCGACAAATAAACCAGTTGCTCTCGGTACATTGGGGGATCAAATCTATCCCTAATCAGCCTGAATTACTTGATGGTTGGCGAGGAAGAATGCTTGCTGAGCCAATTACAAAGCTCCTTCAACAAGCGCGTTAATGGCCTATTTTCACTCCTAGGTTTGCTAGGAGTGAAATGTTAACCTTTTGCCTAGTGAATAGTGACGGCACTTAAGCGTTGAATAGCTCACCCACTCATTAATCAATCGATTTATTTACTGCACTGCTACGGTTTCGACAGAAAGTTAACTATCGGCAGAGGCGTATCGGAGAGTTGGGGGATTTTGTATTTCTTTTGGCAATAGACACCCAAACCACATAGAACAAATATTCATTCCATTGATGATTATTTAAATTCAATTGGTTGAACAAATAAAAAAGCAAGCCGCTATTTACAACTTAAAAACAACGGCTATTTGCTATGATTATTTTTCAGGAGCCTTGATTTCATCACCTTCCGGTAACGTAACGTTGAGTTCAAGTACTGAGATATCATCACCTTTTTGTTCGAATTGTACAGAAAGCATCTCAGGGTCAACTTGCACGTATTTACAAATAACCTGCAAAATATCTCTTTTCATATCAGCAAGATAAGGAGGTTCACTATCACCGCGGCGACGTTCTGCAACGATGATTTGCAATCGCTCTTTTGCGATATTTGCTGTCGACTTTTTTCTCGACAGAAAGAAATCCAATAAAGCCATTATTTACCCCCCAAATAGGCGTTTCAAGAAACCTTTTTTCTCTTCTTCAATGAATCGGATAGGGCGCTCTTCACCTAAAATACGGTCAACACAGTCACTGTATGCCTGACCTGCATCAGATTCTGCGTCTAAGATGACCGGTTCACCTTGGTTTGATGAACGTAGAACAGATTGGTCTTCAGGGATCACACCAATTAATGGAATACAAAGTATTTCCAGCACATCTTCCATGCTTAACATATCACCACGCGTCACACGACCCGGGTTATAGCGGGTTAATAATAAGTGCTCTTTGATAGGATCGAGCCCTTTTTCGGCGCGGCGTGATTTAGAGGCGAGAATACCCAAGATGCGGTCAGAGTCACGAACAGAAGAAACCTCAGGGTTCGTGGTGATGATCGCTTCATCTGCAAAGTAAAGTGCCATTAATGCACCACTTTCAATACCGGCTGGGGAGTCACATACGATAAAATCAAAAGACAAGTCATTACTTAATTCGTCGAGTATTTTTTCAACGCCTTCACGTGTCAGTGCGTCTTTGTCACGAGTTTGTGATGCTGGCAGAATATAAAGATTCTCGGTGCGTTTATCTTTAATCAGTGCCTGATTTAATGTGGCATCACCTTGAATGACGTTAACGAAGTCATACACTACTCGGCGTTCACATCCCATGATCAGGTCGAGGTTACGTAGACCGATATCAAAATCGATCACAACCGTTTTTTTCCCTCTTTGAGCTAGGCCTGTAGCTATGGCCGCGCTTGAAGTGGTTTTACCGACGCCACCTTTACCAGATGTAACAACAATTATGCGTGCCATGAATAATTCCTTGTAAATAAGGTCTAAATTAAGTTTTCAATATTTAATCTGTTGTCAACGAGACAAAGTTTCGCTGCTTTGCCGAGAAATTCAGACGGGATCTGATCACTCAGCCAATATTCACCTGCAATAGACACTAACTCTGCTTGCAAGTGGACACAAAAAATTTGGCTTTCCGTATCGCCAGAAGCACCTGCAAGTGCTCGGCCTCTCATTATGCCATATATATGAATATTACCATCTGCCAACAATTCTGCACCTGCACTCACATTACTTGTTACGATGAGATCACTATTTGGTGCATAAATTCGTTGGCCTGAACGAACAGGGGCATTAATAATTCGTGTTTTCCGGTAATTAAACTCAGGTTCGGCGGGAGTGGCTACCTCAACCGGTGTATGAACAGCCTTAGGTTGAGTATCAACGGCTTTTTGGCTTTTCCCCTCATTGAGAACCGGTAAGCCTGCATCATTGACTTTCTTACGTAGCAAAGGATCGGTACATCCGCTTATTCCGACAACCCTTAAGCCAACCGATATAATTGCTTTGTGAATACTGTATAAATCAGCATTTGTGGTTAAATCAGCAATGTTGATAACCACTGGCGCATTTTTAAGGAAGTCAGGAGCTTGACTAACCTTATCTTGTAGCGCTTTTTTGATGAGTTTGGGTTCTTCACTGTGTAAGTGAAGAACAGAAAGAGTAAAACTACTGCCTTTGAGTTCTATTGGCGACTGTGACATCTATCCGGGCTCAGCAAATTAAAATATCCGAAACAAACTTCGGGTGACGATATTCTGTAAAACAATAGCATGTTATAGTTACTACATTCTTCAAGCAAGCCAATGAACTAAGAAAAAGAGTTAAATATAATGATTTGTGCAATATATCGTAGTCCTAACCGTGAACAAACATATCTTTATATTGAGAAGAAGGATGATTTTTCTCGTGTACCTGAAGAACTCATGAAACAATTTGGTACTCCTCAATTTGCGATGACCCTTTCCCTTGCAAACCGCGACAAGCTGGCAAATGCAGACATTGAGAAAGTCAAAGCTGATTTAATTGAAGTTGGGTATTATCTGCAATTTCCACCTCCAGTTGAAAACCTACTCGCTGAATATCGAGAGTCTTACAGCGAATAAAATTAGGATAATACTTAGATGTTAATTTACTTGGGGAGGTGATGTGATAAAACCAACGTTATTATTTACTTTAATTAGCGGCCTATTTTTAGCTAGCTGCTCAGCAAAACAACCTATTTTGGTTACACCACAGGCTGAGCAAGATGCCATGATTGCAAAAGAGGTGATCGCGCTAAATAAAGCTTTTCCACTCGAAGAGCGTGAACCATCGCAATTCCCTGCTTATGTGGAGTTGTTAAAAGAGCATGCATTAGCTCAAGGTATTCAACCTGCCACTATTGAACGTGGTTTCGCCCATATTCATTTTATTGAACGCGTTGTTAAGGCCGATAAAGGGCAACCGGAAAAAAGAGCAACAGTGACTTTAGAAAGTTATCTCAAGAATGTGCTACCTGCATCACGCATTAATGCAGGCGCGGAAAAATATTGGGAAAATGAGTCACTCTTAAATGCGATTAGCCATCGTTATGGCGTACCGCCCCAATATATTGTTGCATTGTGGGGGCTAGAAAGTGGCTTTGGTCGCTCCCAAGGTAAAGAAGATGTTATCTCAGCATTAGCTACGCTTTCATTTGAAGGCCGTCGTGAAGCATTATTCAGTAAACAGTTGCTGGCTGCACTGGAAATTATGGATAAAGGCTATATACCGGAAGAGCAGCAGTTAAAAGGCTCTTGGGCAGGCGCCATGGGCCAAAGCCAATTTATGCCGACGTCTTATTTATCTTATGCGGCGGATGGTGATGGCGATGGCAAAATGGATATTTGGAACAATAAGGCGGATGTGTTTGCCTCAATTGCCAATTACCTGTCTACGGAAGGCTGGCAGTCTGCACTACCTTGGGGCTATCAAGTGAGCCTACCTACCGACTTTGATAAGCAACTGGAAGGCGTGAAAGCAGAGCAGGGCAAAACGGTTGCACAGTGGGAGCAACTTGGCGTTAAACTCCCTGCATCTGCGCAGTTATCACCCAATTTAAAAACGTGGGTTGTTATCCCTGATGATCCGTTAGGGCGTGCATACTTAGTAACTGAAAACTTCCGCACGATCATGCATTGGAATCGTTCATATTACTTTGCTTTGAGCGTTTGCCTCATGGCTGATGGCGTTGCTCAAAAAATACAATAACGATAATAGGAGTTACAACTATGTACCAACATCGTGACTGGCAAGGTGCCTTACTGGATTTCCCTGCAAACAAAGTGGTTTGTGTTGGCAGTAACTATGCGAAACATATAAAAGAAATGGGCTCAGCACACCCCGAAGAGCCTGTGATTTTTATCAAACCTGAAACGGCATTATGTGACGCTAACCAACCGATTGTTATTCCAAAAGATCTTGGCTCTGTACACCATGAGATAGAATTAGCGGTTTTGATTGGTATGCCCTTAAAAAATGCTGATGAAGATAGAGTTTCTCGCTCAATCGCGGGTTTTGCTGTGGCATTAGATTTAACATTGCGTGATTTGCAGGCAAAATTTAAAAAAGCAGGGCAGCCATGGGAAAAAAGTAAAGCGTTTGATGGCTCATGTCCTATTTCAGGCTTTATTCCGGTTAATAACTTTGGTGATCCGCAAAGTGCCCAGCTTTCACTGGAGATCAATGGGGAAATTCGCCAGTCAGGCTCTACTCGTGATATGATCACGCCAATATTATCTCTGATTAGCTATATGTCTCGCTTTTTTACTTTGCGTGCGGGGGATATTATTTTAACGGGAACACCAGAGGGTGTCGGGCCGTTGACATCGGGTGATATGTTAAAGCTCTCAATTAATGACCACTCGTTAACGACTCGAGTGATCTAATGATATAGGATTGATAAGTATTATGTCTCAGCCTTTCTGGCAGGTAAAAACGTTAGATGAAATGACTGACGATGAATGGGAATCACTGTGTGACGGTTGTGGTCAGTGTTGTTTACATAAGCTGATGGATGAAGACACGGATGAAATTTATTTTACTAACGTGGCTTGTAATCAATTAAATATCAAGACCTGCCAGTGTAAGCATTATGAAGATCGTTTCAGTTATGAGGCAGATTGTATCAAGCTCAATCGCTACAATTTAGAAACGTTTGAATGGTTGCCACACACTTGTGCTTATCGTTTATTGCTAGAAGGTAAAACCTTACCTGCATGGCATCCTCTTAAAACGGGGTCAAAAGCGGCAATGCACAGTGAGCGGATCTCTGTTCGCCATATCGCGGTTAGAGAAAAAGATGTGGTGGATTGGGAAGACCATATCATGAATCGGCCAGTAGATAGAACATCATCTTAATCAGATAAGCTTGATTTAGCCAATATGTTTGAATAACGCGACAGCCCTATTTTATAGGGCTGTCGTATTTTAAAACAGTGACGTATTAAAATTCTTCATAAACAGCAGGATCTTGATTGCGTAATCGACCATTAGCAGAAGATAAGTTATTTATTGCTTGCATATCTTCCGGCGATAATTCGAAATCATAAACATCAATATTTTCAATTTGGCGTGACGAATGCGCCGATTTCGGTATTGGTAATGCACCTAACTGTAAATGCCAACGTATGATAATTTGCGATACCGATTTATTATAGCGACTCGCTAAATTGAGTAAGGTTGGATTAGATAACACATCACCGGCACGACCTAATGGGCTCCATGATTGCGTAATGATCCCTTTAGATTGGTCATATTGACGCTGTTTGGCTTGATTAAAATTAGGATGCAGTTCAATTTGATTGACCACGGGAAGTATGCCCGTCTCTTTTTCTAATGTTTCTAGGTGTTCAGGGAGAAAATTACACACCCCAATACTTCTGATTAAACCTGAACGTTGTGAATCGATTAATGCTTGCCAAGCCTCAACAAATGTTCCTCTTTTCGGATTTGGCCAGTGGATCAAATAAAGGTCAACATAATCTAAACCTAATCGAGCCACTGATTCTTGGATAGTGTGCATGGCATTATTGTATTGTTGGTGTCGGCCAGGTAATTTCGATGTGACGGTTATTTGATCTCTAGGAACCGAGCTATTTTTAATGGCTTTGCCGACAATACCTTCATTCTCATAATTAAATGCAGTATCTAATAAACGATAGCCATGTGATAGCGCACTTTCAATAACCCGAACCCCATGTAAACCTTTTAATGAATATGTTCCAAAACCAATTTGAGGGATTTGGAATCCATCGAGTAATTCATATGATGGGATCATAGTGTCTCCTGATAGATGTCAAAACTGTACCCAATATATCACCGCGTAAGAACTTATTTTGTCGATTTGGGCAGTAGCAATAACATCATGATGGCAATGACCAAAGCGCAAACCGTCAGTAACACTCGGTCAATCGCTAATACAATAGGCCCAGCAGTGGCCGTTAAGTTAAATGTTAATGCGATAGCGGTTAAACAAAATGTCCAATAGCCATAACGTTTCGCACCGATCATTAACATGGCGAATAACAATAGGCCCACTAAGGAAACGTGTAAGAGTGGGTTATTTGATAAACCAAGTAAAAGCCCCCCTACAGCAGCACCGAGCAGAGTGCCTGCACCACGTTGTTTTAGCCTTTGCCAAGTTGCTGTCCGTTCAGATTTCATCACTCTTAAACCAGCAGCAGGTAACCAACAGGGATGAGAGCTAGGGAGCAGGGTTGCAAGAGCACTCCCGATGAGCGCAACGAGAACTATTGCCACAGAGAAGCGCTGTACTGCGGGAGTGCGCATATCAATTTGAGTTGTTGGTGCGGGAAGGTCATGACGGGGCAACAGAATATAAGCAATAATGACGCCCCAAAATGTACCGAGTGTAAATGCGATGCCATAAAATAAGCTACCCTGAGCGGGGACCTGACCAATTGATAGGAAATAAGCTAAAACGCCAAGGGCGATTGGTAAACGTAGATAGGTTGACCGCAATTCGGCATAGCCTTGAAAAAAAGCGCCAAGTCCAGAGCAAATAAAGAATAAAAGGCTACCAAGGGTGACATTAACACCGATTACCGCAAGAGCAGATAAAATGCAGGCTCCTTGCAGTAAAACATAAATAGGTTTTTTCGTGGGGAGTTTAGGAAATGATACAACTAATAAATATGCACCAAAAGAGATCAAAGTCCCTAACATGGGTTGCTTATAGAGGATAGCAATAAACCATGGAGCGATAACCCATAGAGAAAGTAAAAAGGCACTTCGGGTTTGGGGCAAAGAAATTGGCATTAGACGATCTCACCTTATAAATTAATCATATTCATACAGTGTATAAGTTGATAACTCAACGAATAACTTACTGAGAATTATTATAATTTTCCATCATCTCTATTTGAGCATCATTGATTGCCCCGCCAACCTATCACTCGGAAAATGACATAACCAGCGTATAGCAACATCAATATGCCACTCTGGTAGTCGTTTGTATTGCTATCTTCTATTTTTGTAAAATTAAGTAATTAAGACCTATCTTTTTCTTGAGTATGGCATGGTAAAGCCTCTAAAGGGAGGAGACCAAAATGCATCAAATGAAAACAGAAGTTGTGGTTATTAGACTCACTAAGCAAGAAAGAGCAGAGCTTGACGCTAAGAAAACTAAGCCCATTCTCTCAGACTGGTTAAAAGAGCTCGCATTTGCAGCCCCCGATAACCCAGACAATAAGAATATTGAAGGTAAACCCGCCTAGCGGAGTAATGATTTTATTCTCTACAAAATGGGCTTGCATGGTATATCTCAGTCAATAAAGCCGTTGAATGCAATTAACTTTATGGCTAATAGTAGGTTAATTGCATTCACATTAATGGAATGTAGCAGTTTAAGTCAGCAATTTTGTAAGGTGCTGTTAAAGAGGTTAACGGTAGTTTTAATTGATTGGTCGCTAACAATATGAAAGTAGTAACTTAACAACAATGTCGATTAAAGTTTGATCGGTGTGTGTAGTTGAAAGAGATCTAACTCTCACTTCTTACGATAACAGATATTCAATATACGATGTGTGCTTTATGTTATGGTCTAAATAAGTTGCATTAAACAGGCTTATTCGTTCCATTAATCTTGTTATCTTTAGATAGATTATTGCGCAAAGTGATCTAACTAACCTTAACTGAGCATCTTTTTTGTTCAGCGCTGGTGAAATAAAAAGCTATTTATACTCTTCAGGTGAGTTTTAGGACTATTCTTAAGGATGGTTTTGATATCTGAGTTAAGTCTCAATAGAGGGGAGGGTAAATTATTTTTTAACATTAGTTATCAAATGGTTACACATTTAAAAAAATTTGAATAGATCAAAAAATATGAAGAAAAAATGTGCATACATCAAATTAATTGATAACATTTACTAACAATAAGTAACCTTTGTTATTTCTTCATTAGCGCATTTTGGGTGCTAGGCAAGGAATAAAATAGCGAAATAAAAAGAACTTTTGAAATATAGTCAAATCACAAGTAATTATTCTACTTACTAGATCAAAATAAAGCCTATTACTTTCTGATTTATCGCTTAAGTTTTGCTTTTAATCTAAAAATACACCTTTATCCATATAATCACATTGTTTTACTCCTTACATGAGTAAATAATCCAATTATGATGCATTACCGTTATATCATAAATATATTCTCAAATGAGAATTAATTCCATCAATGAATAAACATAAAATTAATTTATATTATTTAAAACCCAAATATCATATTTAGACTAATATTTATTTTGAGTATATAAATTTAGAATAAGTAGTCACAATAAGGATAATCTTATTTAGAATAGTTTTTGCATTTATCTCTTTTATAAAATATCACTATAAGATCATTTTTTAGAATTTGTTAAAAACATAAAAATAAAAAACAAACAATCAATTTGATAAATTAGCGTAAAACGAGTAATACATCGTGTATATTCAATAAGGTTTTTCGATCAATAGCAGTTGTTTGATAGGCTAAGACTATTAAATTTTATTGTATCTCATGATAAAAACGATTTAATGTAATTTAAGTTTTTATGTATCCTCTCTCCGAAATCATATAGACCACGTTATGATTATTAATTCTAAAAATGGACTGATTAAGATAGAACTATATTTTTAATTAAATTATTAGCAGTAGCTTAAATACACGGAAATAAATGTGTAACGGCGGATTCAAGTCCGAAGTGCAACGCTAATGACCGAGCGTTGCACTTATTATCTGAATTCGCGAACCATATTAAACATATGGTCAACACCCTACGCTAATTATTTATTAAAAGACTAGGTGCTTAATAAGTTCTGTTTAGTGTAATAATAAAAACCCTCATATTAGGAAATGACAATGAAAAAAGTATTACTGACTGCAATTGCTACTGCAATTATTGGTGCATCTTCTGCTTACGCTGCAACTGAAAACGCTGGTGGTGGCCAAGTTAATTTTTACGGTAAAGTGACAGATGTTTCTTGTACTATTTCTGTTGACGGCCAAGGTAGTGACGCTAAAGTTTATTTGGCTCCTGTTTCAGTAAAAGAAGTTAAAGATGCAGGTGCAAATACTTACCTGAAACCAAAATCATTTGTTATTGACGTGACTAATTGTCAAGGTACAGCTGATGACACTACATTAAATGTTAACTGGACTGGTGGTAACGTATTAGTAGGTGCTTCTGGTGCAAACGAAGGTTATTTAGCTAACACTGATTCAACGGGTGCTGAAAATATTCAATTAGTATTAGCAACTAATGCTGATCCTGATTTAAAAACCAAAATCAACCCAACTAGTGCTACTCAACCTAAAGCAAAAACAGTTGATATTGCTGACGGTTCACGTTTCACTTATTACGTAGGTTACGCAACTTCTACGCCAGATACTGTTAGCAGCGGTATCGTAGAAAGCTATGCAACTTACGAAATTACTTACGAATAATATTAAATTAATTTAAAAGTAATATTTATCTAAGCGGTAGGTTAACTGCCGCTTTTATTTAGAGGTTCAAATGAAAGCAATTGTTTTATTCTTCTGCTTCGTTTTCAGTGCATCTTCATTAGCGAACAACATTATTGTTAACGGCACACGATTTATTTATCCTGGAAATGAAAAAGAAATTACAGTGCAGTTAAATAATACCGCGGATAGACCAGCTGTCGCACAAGCATGGTTAGATACCGGTGATGCATCTGAAACACCAGATACAATAAAAACACCATTTCAAATTACGCCTCCAATATCTCGTATTGATGCTAAGGGTGGTCAAACTCTCCGTATTAAATTAATGGATAAAAATGGACTACCACAAGATAAGGAAAGTTTATGGTGGCTGAATATTTTAGATATTCCACCGACAGTCCGAACTGCAGGAAAAGAAGATCAAAACTTTTTACAACTGGCAATTCGTTCTCGTTTTAAATTTATTTATCGTCCTGTAGGTTTAGGTAGCCGTGAATTAGCACCTGAAAAACTAATTGTGAGTGCTAATGGAAATAATCTGACTATAAATAACCCAACACCATTTTTTATTACCATTACAAAAATTTCTACAGATGGAAAAAATGGGTTAACTGATAAAGCGGTTATGGTGGCACCAAAAAGCCAGAGCTCAGTGGTATTGAAAAAAACAATTAAAGCAGGTGAAAACATTATTTTGAACAATATCAATGATTATGGGGCGGACATAGCAGTTAAAACAACTGTTAAATAGGACAGAAAAATGAAACAGCGAGAGTTAATAAATAAATATAGTAATACACTCTCTGTGACCTGCTTTGTCACTGTATGTATGATGCCAACATTTTACGCGTGGGGGGCGGAAGGCACAACCTACGAGTTTAACAGTGGATTCATAGTAGGCAGCAAAGATAATGTTGATTTAGAACGCTTCAATACTGCTCCAATTAGTGAAGGTAAATATTCTGTTGATGTGTATACCAATGATAATTGGAAAGGACGCTATGATTTAAATATTGTTCAACAAAAAGATGGGAATTTAGGTGTGTGCTATACGCCAGCTATGTTGAGCAATTTTGGTGTTGATGCAGAAAAATTAAACCCACAACTAAATTCACAAGAATCCACCTGCTTACCTCTTAAAGAGTGGAATAATTTGAGTGAAGTGAATGATAAATTTCACTCATCTAATTTACGTCTAGATATTTCAGTACCCCAAATTTATGAACAACGTTTATCACGCGGGTATGTTGCGCCACAATTCTGGGAAAAAGGAATACCAGCACTTAATGTAGCCTATATGGCTAACTATTATGATAATCATACGAGCGGAGCTCAGGGGCAGAATGATGCCAGTGCGTATTTAGGATTAAATGCAGGGTTATCATTCGATGGCTGGTTGTTAAAACATATCGGTAACTTAAGTTGGCAACGTTCAGGAAGCACCAGTTGGAACAGCAACCAAACTTATTTACAACGACCTATTGCAAGTATGAAGTCAAAAATGACCGCAGGTCAGTTTTATACTGATGGCGATCTGTTTGACAGTATTAGCTTGCGTGGTGCAAAAATTGCGACAGATGACAGCATGTATCCTGATGGAATGACATCATATGCACCTGAAATTCGTGGTGTTGCCCAAAGTAACGCATTAGTCACTGTACGCCAAAATGGCTCGATCATATATCAAACTTCAGTACCACCAGGGCCGTTTATTTTAAATGATGTCTATCCATCCGGTTACGGTAATGACCTAAACGTCACCGTTAAGGAAGCAGATGGCAGTGAAAGTACTTTCAGTGTGCCATATTCATCGTTAGCACAACTGTTACGTCCGGGCTTTACACGTTATCAAGTCGCTGCTGGTAAGTCTGATACCGATGGTTTGCATCATCGCCCTTATATTATGCAAGGTACGATCCAACACGGCTTAAATAATACGTTTTCACTTTATGGTGGTGTTACGGCATTTGATGACTACCAAGCTTATTTAGTTGGTACTGGTATTAATACGGGGATTGGTGCGTTAGCACTGGACGTGACGCAATCTCGAACTGCGTTAAAACATCGAACCGATAATGGCCAAAGTTATCGTATCACTTTTAACCGACTGATATCGCAAACTGATACCAATATTTCATTGGCTGCGTATCGTTATTCAACGAAAGACTATTTTAATGTTAACGATGCGCTGTATGCGATCGATTATGATAAACGTGGTCTTTCAAATAACCGTTGGCGTGAAAAAAATGGTTTTAGCTATACAGTAAACCAAAACTTACCGGATGGATTTGGTGGGCTGTATTTTACAGGTCGTATATCAAGTTATTGGGAACGTTCTGGCACTGAGAAACAGTATCAGTTTAGTTATAACAACCAATATCAGCGCCTCTCTTATTCCATTAATTTTATGCGAGTCTACTCGGATAATAATAACTCACATGGAAAGAAAGACGACCGTATTAGCCTAAACCTAAATATTCCACTCTATTTTGGTGACAGCAGAAGTACCACATTAACCTCAAACACCGTATTTAATAATGAGAAATTTGGCTCAACTCAGCTCGGTGTTAATGGGGCACTAGATGATGAGAATAACTGGACTTATGGGCTAAATACCTCAACGGCTAGAGGTGGTGAACACAGTGTTGCAGTAAATACGGGTTATCGTACTCCTTATGTCAATACCAATGCTAATTATAGTCAAGGGCAAGGTTATCGCCAATTTGGCGTTGGTGCGAATGGCTCTGTTGTTGTGCATTCAGGGGGCGTTGTACTCACACCAAATACTGCAACGACAATGGCGTTGATTGAAGCCGAAGGTGCAGAAGGCGCTTCAATTATCAGTGCTCCAGGTGTACGCGTCAATCGAGGTGGTTATGCACTAGCACCATATGTACGACCTTATCGTATTAATAATATTGAAATTGACCCTAAAGGCAGTGCTGAAGATATCGTGTTCGAAAACACATCAAGCCAAGTCGTTCCTTATGAAGGCAGTATTGTTAAGGTGAAATTTGGCACTAAAGTTGAACGTAATCGGACTTTTAACGTTGTGCGTCTCGATAAAAAGCCAATGCCATTTGGCGCGGAAGTGACTAACGCTGAAGGTGAGTCAATTGGTGTTGTCGGACAAGGTGGCACGGTATTTATTAGTAACGAAGATGCCAAAGAAGCTATTGTGAAATGGGATAATGGGCAATGTGTATTTTCTCTGGAAGCAGGAACCAGTAAGGATAGTGTATGTCGATAAACACAATTTTACGTAATGGAATAGCACTGGCAGCAGTGCTATCGAGTATCCCCGCGTATGCTACATGCACCCGAAATAGTTGGGTTCCAGCCGAGAATATCGACATGCAATTTGGCCGAGTGGTTGTCTCCCCAGATCTTCCTGTAGGTAGTGTGATACAAGAAAAAACATGGCCGATGAAGGAAACTGACAGTTATTGGGCACAGTGTTATGGTGGCACTGTTTTAGATGCCATTATAACAGCAAAGGGGCTGACTGAGGGGCCAAATAAAGTCTATAACACGAATATCCCAGGGATAGGATTGCGTTTCCAACGTATGGGGGCTGTAGCAATGACCTACCCAGATACGTTTAAAGTTAGTGGGAGTAATAGACAAAAGATCAATGTGTATTTAGCTGGCTCAACATTTAAGTTACAAATCATTAAGACAGCAGAAAATACAGGCTCAGGGCGAATTACCCAAGGTGAGTATACTCGTTATGGTTACAAACCTAATTCAGTTGAACCAGCGATTATTACTTATTTATCGGCTGATGCCATTACCATTGTATTGCCATCTTGTAAAATTATGACAGGTAAAAACCAAGATGTTCATCTAGATACGGTTAAGCGCACCGATTTTAAAGGTCGAGGAACTACTGCGGGTGAGAAAAAGTTCCCTATTAATTTAATGTGTAATGGTGGAGTGAGTATTTCTCCCGATTCGGTTTCTGTAAACATGAGTTTCTATGGAAGAAATGCACCGAATACCAACCCTCAAGATGGGGTTCTGGATAACACTGCAAAATCGTCCCCGGCACAAGGTATTGGTGTGCAAGTTCTTACCGACAAGGGAGTAAAATTAACTTGGGGTAAGAGTTATAAGGTTGGGGAGTTAACAACTGCACTCGATAAATATATTAATACGAACTATATTGCTCGCTATTACCAGTATGGAGACAAAGTGACTGCTGGTGATGTGCAGGCTGTGATGCAATTCAACATAACCTATGATTAATAGGGGAGCCCAATGAAAAACTGGATAATACTGATGCTTTTTTCAGCGGTAGGTTATGCAAATGCATTACCAACTTTTGAAACTAACTATGATGAAGGCAAGGTATCTTTTGCGGGTAAAGTTGTTGATGTTTCGTGTGTAGTTTCCGTGAATGACCAAGGAAGTGATGCGAATATCTATCTTGCTCCAATTTCACTTATGGAAATTCATAATAGTGAAGGTGGTGCCTATTTAAAATCAAAAATGTTTACTATCAAGTTATCACAATGTCAATCTGTTGAGCATAATGGTGAAGTTGTTGATGCCGATCTCAATAAAATCAGTGTAACTTGGGCGGATGGTTACTTGGTGCCGAAAACAAACTTTGAAACTGCGGGGCTTCTGAAAAATATGTTAGTTGATGGTGCAAAAAATATTAACTTTGCATTATCCATCAATAATAACACGATTCTAGATGCTGATAATAAAATTATTCCAGCAGATCCTCAGCAACTTAAAGTCACGCCGAAAATATCGGATAATAAGGATGCAATTTTCCAATATTATATTGGTTACACAGCAGAGAAGGCGAGTGATGTGACAACTGGGTTGATGGCAAGTTATGCGACATATGAAATCCAGTATAATTAACATATAAAAACATATAGGTTAAATAAAAATAACATAGCGATTTAATCGCTATGTTATTTTTTTTGTTTAGGTGATTAGGTTTGAAATATAATTGTCTAATTACAGATGTATCATAAATGTAATAATATAGATTGAAATATTAGAGCGAGTTTTTAGAGTGAATAATAACACTCTCTGCTGTATATTTTAGCTCTTGACTCTTAATATTAATTGTTTCATCTTGCATAGAGTAATCCTCTTCAGTAATACATCCTTGAAAGAACCAGTCTATAGGGCATTTCAACGCAATCGCTATGCTAACTAAGTGATTTAGAGGTATTTTATTGATTCCATTCTCATAGCGAGAGACTTGCTGTTGGCTGATATTTAATTTTTTGGCTAAATCAGCCCCCGAAAGGCCTAATTCTTTTCGCCGTGTTTTTATCTTAATTCCAATAAAATAATGAATGTCCATGTGACACCCTCGATTGATAAAGGGATTGTAGAGTATAATGCTAATGCATTATAAAATTATACAATATATAAAATCTTAAAAAAACAATTAATTTCAATATATCGGTTATTTAATTTAGCTAAGCCATATATTGAAAAGACCTGGCGGATTCAAGTCCGAAGTGCAACGCTAAGCCGCCTTTCTTAGCTCCGCAAACACCACCGAAGGTTGTCTGAACCCCAGACACTTGCGTGGCCTGCTGTTCAACGCTCCCTGATAGCGTTGTAAGTCTTCTTCTGTCACTGTCCGCAGGTCTGTTCCTTTCGGGATAAACTGTCTTAACAACCCATTCGTATTCTCGTTCAGCCCACGCTCATGCGAGGCATACGGATGGGCAAAGTACGTATCTGCGTTCAGTGCTTCTGCTATCGCCTTGTGCTCACTAAACTCTAGACCGTTATCGAACGTTATTGTGTGACATACATCCTGATACTCACTCAGCAGTGAGATAATGGCCTTACTGACTTCCACCGCATCCTTTGAAAACACCTTTTTTGTCAGGTAAATACGGCTTTTGCGTTCTGCCAGTGTCACGATAGCACCAGTGCCCTGTTTACCCTGCACCAAATCGGCCTCCCAGTCCCCCAGACGGCTACGGTCATCGACGACTGACGGCCGTAGCTCAATGGATACCGCATCAGGGATGCGCCCTCGTTTCTGCCCGTAGCCCTTACGATATCGCCGTTTGCCCTGCCTAAGATGCCTGTACAACTCGCCACCGCTACGCTTATCCGCATAGATATACTGGTAAATCCATTCATGGCTGACGCTAAGACCAATAATGCTGCCAATTGCACTTATTTGCTCAGGACTCCACTTCCACTCCAGAGCAAATATCACGAAATCTATGGTCTGCTGAGGAATTGTCCTTTTGGCAGATGACAGCCGCCTATCACAGCACTTCTGGTGTGCCTGTTGTGGGTTATAACCAGTATCTGAAGTGTTACGCCTCAGTTCACGGGAGACCGTGGACTTGCTTACACCGATACGGATACCTATCTCATGGCAGGATAAATTATCCTCACGCAGTATCGATATCTGGTATCGTTGTCCTTCGGTTAGTTGCTGATACTTCATACTTACTCGCTCATCTTTGGTCGGAAGAGCAGGATAGCTTATCAGTAGCTAACCGTCCTTCCATCTAACATGACCGAGCGTTGCACTTATTATCTGAATTCGCGCCTTACAATTTATATTAGTAAGTGTTCTCATGTGTTAATTAAAATGAGAATAATAATTATAACAGAAATATTACTATATAAACATTTGATATAAATTAATTGTTTTACTTTTTGTTTTTTAGTTTTTGTATTTGATTATTTTAAGGCTTGATTATATTTAAATAAACCTTATTCATTTTTTCTTTTATCGATACTCGATTATGGATATGTCGTTCTCTAATATATAACCTTAGATGTTAGTGATATGTATCTAAAAAGCTATTAATTTTCACGGTAAGTATTTTTATTGAGGGTTTCATTGGTATATAAAAATATTAACATTAATTAATATTAAGGAAATTTAATGTTTATTGCTGTTTTACGGAGGATTATTGAATAAAAATTCACGTGGTAAATATACGTATGCTTATAATACATTATTAAAATAATAATAAAGTAGAATGAAAAAAGTCAATAAGTATATAATGAAATTAATCAATTAACTGTAATTACGGTCTTGAGAGGGGAGTGCTAGAAAGGATTGTAATTATTAAATCTATTTATAATCAATTACTTATTTCTTTATTCTAATCAGAAGGAGAGTAATATAAATTACATTTTAATAACAAAAAAATGCAAGATATAGATAAGCTCATCATAGATCCCTAATGACATAGTAAAAATAACTATTAATGTAAAAAAGCTAACAGAAAGCAGTTTCGCCATAATTAATTGATAAAACTCTATTGGTAAATATGTGTTTATAGTTTTAGTATAACTGAACTTAAATATTAAAAATGATGTAATGTGTAAACATACATTTCTGGTAGCGCATACTAACAACTAACGCCATTGTTCAGGTGTTTTTTGAAGTTATAGACTAATTGATCTGATTAGACCAGTTTTTTATGCTGTATATATGGTATAATACAGTGGTAGAAGTCGGTGATATTGGCCTGAATTACTGCAAATTGTAACAAAATTGAATGTTCACAAAAGGGCGAAATGAAGAGGTTCGCTGATAAATATCTTGCATAACTCATCGGTTAGAACAGATTTAGTGGTGGGTTACTTAAAGTTAATAAATTTTACAATTTTGTTACATTCATGCCTTTCGCTATACTAACATAATAATCAATATGATTGTCACCACTTAAATGAAGAGGATCTTATAATGAAACTCTATCTTTATGATCATTGTCCGTTTTGTGTTAGAGCAAGAATGATATTCGGATTTAAAAAAATCGCTGTAGAGCAGATATTTTTGATGGAAGATGATAAAGCGACGCCAACCAAAATGATTGGCCGCAAAATGTTGCCTATTTTGCAAAAAGATGATGGTGACTATTTACCAGAGAGTCTAGATATAGTTCATTATGTCGATCAGCTAGTAGAGCCAGCAATCGCTCAACATGCTGTTTCTCCAGAGATTGATAAATGGTATAACACCGTTTCAACTACAGTATATAAATTGGTTGTTCCACGTTTTACACAAGCCGATTTTCCTGAGCTAAGGACCCCAGAGGCGAGAGCCGCTTATATTGAAAGGGAAGAGCGTGCTTTTGGTGATCTGAATACGTTATTAAAAGAAACGCATACATTAATTGTGGAGCTTGAACCACATATGGATGCTTTAGATGCATGGTTAGAAACGCGTAATAGCAACAATATTATGGATGATATTATTATCTTCCCTTTATTGCGCAGTTTATCAATAGTGAATGACTTACCGTTTAGCACCACTATACTGAATTATATGAAAAATATCGCTCAAATAACGGGGGTAACCCTGCTGTTTTCACAAGCAAGGTAAAGCTAGCTATTTTGAAACCGTGTTATTATCAAGCAAAAATCCCATTATTCATGACAAATAATGGGATTTTTAATTAGTCGTCACTTGAAAATAAAGAAAAATTAATTAACGTAATCTTTCAAAACATAAACCAGTTTATATCTACCTTGTGACAAAGTAAGCTTTTTATCATTATAGGATATATCAGCACCTTCGGTTAGCATACGTTTAATTAATGGATCCCATTTTGATAAGTCTTCATCAACGCACTCTAATTCTGTTTTGGATAGATGCTTAACAACAAGCGTTGCATTATTGATCCGACCCATTCCATGAAAATCATTGCACATAGTGGCAGAGACAAACATTTTTTCGCCAAAGGACAAACTAGGAACGCCGACTTTACCAACGATGGGGTGCCCATCAACCTCTGTTAGTACAAAATTATGATGGATTAACTGTTGCTCAGTCACATTATCGCTGTTATCAGCACTCACATTTTGGGTTTGGCAGGCTGCTAATAAAAAACCCAATAGTGTTAAAGGGATTATCCGTTTCATTATCATTTTGCCTCTATTAGGCTTTGACAATGTTAGGACAATCTTCGCCATTATTAAGTTGGCGGATGTTCCCTAAAGTTGTTTCGCTGATACTGGTTAATGCTTCTTCCGTTAAGAAAGCCTGGTGACCCGTAAATAGCACATTATGGCATGATGAAAGGCGACGGAAAATATCATCTTGGATAACGTCATTCGATTTGTCTTCAAAGAACAATTCGCGTTCATTTTCATAAACATCCATACCAAGAGAGCCAATTTTCTGTGCTTTAAGTGCACTAATGGCTGCAACAGAATCGATGAGAGCGCCACGGCTTGTATTGATGATCATTACGCCATTTTTCATTTTATTAAATGCGTTTTCATCTAATAAATGGTGATTTTCGGGCGTGAGAGGGCAGTGTAAAGAGATAATGTCAGAATTTTTGTATAAAGTATCTAAATCCACATATTCTGCACCTAAATCGAGGACCACTTGATTTGGGTAAGGGTCATGGGCGAGTAAACGCATACCAAACCCTTTTAAGATCCTCAGCGCGGCTTGGCCAATTTTACCCGTGCCGATAATACCGACAGTGCGGTTATGCATATTAAAGCCCGTTAACCCTTCTAAAGAAAAATTAGCATCTCGGGTACGTTGATAGGCTCGGTGGATACGACGATTAAGGCATAACATCATCCCCACGGCATGTTCGGCAACTGCTTCAGGTGAATAGGCGGGCACACGCACAACTTGGATCCCAAGCTCTTGTGCTGCGACTAAATCAACATTATTAAAACCTGCGCAACGTAATGCTAAAATGCGGATATTAAGCGCCGCAAGCTCTTCTAATACTTCACGGCTAGCATCATCATTAACAAAGATACATACGGCATCAGCGCCGACAGCATTTTTTGCTGTTTGTACTGTTAATGGAAAATCAAAGTATTCGATATTAAAATCAAACTCGGATCCTTGATTGACTTGATCCATATGTTTACGATCATACTGTTTAGTACTGTAAGAAACGATTTTCATCTAAGAAACTCCGTGTACTATTCGTTAGGAACCCAAAATAAGGGGTAGCTAAAAAAGTGGCTACCAAGCATTAAGGTCAGAATAAGATAATTATTACAGTAAATCATCAAAAAAATACTGAAAGCGCGCCTTTATTGCGCTTTAATTGGTGATTGTAGTCGTTTAAAGATATAACGATCTTGATTAGCACCAATATTCACAATCGATATAGATAAAACAAGGAAGCTGTTTGATGAAAAGGGCACTTAAAATATTACTCTTAAGCGTTGTAGGATGCGTTGTGCTCTTATCTATTTTATGGGCCACAGTAACCCGTTGGCTTCCTATTGTTGCAAAATCTTATTTACCCGAAAACGTGACGCTGTCATTTAGCCAGCCTGTATATCGTCATGATCAATTAATTGTTGATAGCATACAATTGAAGGCAGGCGACTGCTTGTGGTTTGATGCTAAAAAGAGCCGTTTTTCGCTTTTTCCATTACATTTAGCAATTAATGAGTTAACTGAAGATAATCAATGTTTAAGTCAGTTGTCTTCAGATGAAAAAGATAGCGAAAGTACACCACTATCGGTGATTGAATTGATTGATAACTTACCTTCATTTTCATTGGTCATTGAAAATGCCAAGGTATCGCCTTGGGAAGAGTATCAAGGCAGTATTTGGCTGTATCGAAATGAAGGGACGCCATTAGCTTTAGATTATCGTGGTGATAAATTATCTTTTTCAACCAATATCACTGCTAACCATCAACTCAATATTGAACATTTTTCCGTTCAATTACCAGAACAAGAGCAGCGCCTTGAACTCGATGGCGAGTTAAGCTTACCACTGACGACAGAATCACTTCCGACATCAGGCATACTCTTTGCTGAATTTTTATTAACTCAGCCAAGCAAATCCCTGTATGCGAAATTGCGGTGGCTGGATGATCAAGGCACATTGTCTTTATTTGATAAGCAAAGTGGTCAAGAAATTTTTCATTTGCCTTGGCAAGTGTCAGCCAACATGATCCGTATTGAGGATGGGCGTTGGCAGTGGGAAGAGAGTGAGGTTCCATTACATGGCGGTATTTCGTTACAAATAGAGAATTGGCAGTCGGGCCTGAGTGACATGGTGATTAGTGGGCGTACTAATATGATGACCGAGGCTCAAAAAGGTAAAGCGAATTTAGTATTAAATTTACCAGCTAATAAAATTAATTTACTCGATGCAGATATTCATTTTCAGCTAAATGGGCAATTGAAATATGATGATATGGTTTTAGATATCAACTTGCCGTCAAAAATATCGGGTCAATTAATTTCGCCCGCAATTTCATTTCTTCCCGGCTCACTCTTACGAGCTTATGGGCGTGTTTCACCGACGCTACTATTACAAGAAGCGCGCTTACCTTTAGCAGGTACTTCATTGAGTGCGGAAGGGATCACCGGGCGCCTCCAAGCTATTTTAAAAGTGAAAGAGCAGTATTGGGGGGATTTCGCCATTCATTTAGATGGTCAGGCGAATAAGTTTATATTTGATAAAGGTAAGTGGTTTTGGAATTATTGGGGAAATGCACAATTACCGGCTTTAGCGGCGCATTGGGATATCAAAGGGCAAGGTAGTTGGCAAGATTCGTTAATTACCCTAAATACGTTAAACACTGGGTTTGACCAAATAAAATATGGTTTGCTTTCGATGACGGCAACACGCCTTATTTTAACAAAACCTTTATTTTGGCAACGTGATCCGGCTAAAGAGAACTTCCAAGGTGAACTCCAACTTACCAGTAACCGAATGCAATTTGGAGCTGCAAGCTATTTGCCTAAAACGACTGTTAATGCGGCTCTAAAAGGTAAATCACCGGCTGATTTTCAGTTAAAAGCTGATTTAAGTACTAAAGACGTAGGGCCAATTGTTATTTTTAGTCGATGGGATGGCGAACGTTTTCGGGGGCAAGCGCGTTGGCCAGAACAATCAGTGAGCGCATTCCAAACATTGATCCCAAATGATTTAGGGATCACCTTGCGTGAAGGAAAACTTTTTTCACAAGCCGCTTTTTCGATTGATCCAGAAACCGGTTTTATCGCGGGAGGGCACTGGCGTGTAGAAAATACGGGAATGTGGCTTAAAGATGGTGAAGTGAGTGGCTTAGATTTCGTTTTACCTTGGAAATTACAAAATAGCACATGGACGTTAGGTGAAAAATCGGCTGTACAATTACGTATCAAGCAATTAAATAATTTGTTTGAACTAACCGATATTCGAGCCGATTTATCAGGTACTTACCCGCCAACAGATGCAATGCCATTAAAATTGAGCCAAGTTGGTTTTAATTTATTAGGGGGGAAGGTAGAGCTTGATTTACTCCGTTGGCCACAAAAACAGCCAGCCACAATCAGACTACATCAAATTGAATTAAGCCGATTATTTACCATACTCAAAGTAACTCAGTTTGCGGCCTCTGGTCGCGTTGATGGGGAATTACCTTTTTACCTTAATAATCCAGAGTGGATCGTTAAAAATGGTTGGTTAGAAAATAGTGGCCCGTTGGCCTTGCGTCTTGATACTCAGTTTGTTGAGTCAATTAAGGCTGATAATATGTCTGCAGGAGCAGCGATAGGTTGGTTGCAATACTTGGAAATTTCTCGCAGCCGTACCGATGTGAATATCACCAATTTAGGCTTGTTGACAATGAAAACCATTATCCAAGGTTTTAATCCTCAAGAATCTAAAAAAAGAGAAGTCCACTTAAATTACACACATGAAGAGAATATCTTCCAATTATGGCGTAGCCTACGTTTTGGCAGTAACTTAGAAGAGTGGCTGGAAAAAAATATCTAAAGGAATAAGGATTAACAGTGAAAATAATCGCGACGAGTGTATTTACATTGATGGCAATGATGCTGACAGGTTGTTTGCGGGTTGAGGTAGCGACACCTGATAAACCCATTAATATCAACATGAATGTTAAAATTGAGCACGAAATACTCATTAAAGCTGATAAGCAAGTTGAAGACTTACTTAAAGAAAATAGTGATCTTTTTGGTAAGGTGGAAGCACAATGAAGACCATTTTCCAAGCGTTGATGATATCCGGTTTATTTGTTTTTTCGGCTGCTGCACTAACCGTTGATGAGGCAAAAAATCAAGGGTTAGTTGGTGAAACATTATCAGGTTATTTAGCGGTAGTTACCCACGGTAATGCGGAAGTTGATGAGCTTGTCACTGAAATTAACCGTGAGCGTGAAATCAAATACAGTGAAATTGCGAAGAAAAACAATCTAAAAACTAGGGATGTGGGTAAAATAGCGGGGCAGAAACTCGTTGAAAGAGCCGCGAGTGGGGAGTATGTACGCGGTATTAATGGTCAATGGTTGAAGAAAAAATAATATGCGCATGATTTGTTCATACGCACATCATTGTGAGGTCAATTGCGGTTAAGCGATAACCGTATCGATGCATTGACGAGCATCTTGCTGTGCTTTTTCAGCCGATTCAGTACCTAATGCAGTACCCTCAGCAAAAATAAATTCGATATCGGTGATACCGATAAAGTTTAAGAACAGTTTTAAAAATGGAACAATAATGTCAGAAGCCGTATCTTTATAGATGCCACCTCGGCTGGTTAACACAAATGCACGTTTATTTTCTAATAAACCGACTGAGCCTTGTTCAGTATATTTAAAGGTCTCTCCCGCTCTTGCAATAAAATCAAAGTAATTTTTAAGATGGGAAGGGATATTCAAATTGTACATTGGCGCAGTAATGACAATCACATCATGTTGTTTGATTTCATCGATCAATTGGTTAGATAATGCTAAATGCGCTTTCTGCTGTTCAGTTTTACTGTCACCTGGTGCGAAAGCTGCTAAAATTTCCGCATCAATCGCTGGAATTGGGTTGCTGACAAGATCACGGATGGTTATGCTATCGCTCGGGTTTTTTTCTTGCCATTGTTCAATAAAGTAATCTGCCATTTTGTTACTGTGTGAATAGTCTGCCAGAATACTTGATTTCAACAACAATACTTTTTTCATCGTTTTACCTTAAAACTCATTGATTTATATCGTAATTAATAATACAGATTTTAATCATCAATGAAAGAAAGAATTTTAGAAGAGTTATATCAAAAAAATTGATGTTGCCATTTATTCTGTGATATTGATGGCGTTTTTATCATGATGGTAATGACAGCCTATATTCAACAAAATGGCATAAAATAGTTAAATAATAAGGATTTAAAAAGTGGAATCCATGCTTACAGCCTTAGAAGCTGATATTGGACAAACTTCATTACGTGACCAACGGTTACTGAAAAAGCGTCTTCAAGGAATAGTTAAAATTCGTGATGAAAAATCACGAGTTGCAGTACTGAATGCGATAAAAGCGGATGTTGAAACAGCGAAACAAAAAATTTCGAACAAGCTGCTTAATCCACCTAAAATCGTCTATCCAGAAAATCTTCCTGTTAGTCAGAAAAAACAAGCTATTTATGATGCGATAAAACAGCATCAAGTGGTGATCATCGCGGGTGAAACAGGGTCCGGTAAAACGACTCAGATCCCCAAAATATGTCTGGAATTAGGGCGAGGTGTTAAAGGGTTAATCGGTCATACACAACCAAGGCGACTAGCCGCTCGTGCGGTAGCAACCCGTCTAGCTCAAGAGCTTGAAAGCGAAGTCGGAACTATTGTTGGTTATAAAGTTCGCTTTAGTGATCAAGTGAGTGATAGTACACAAGTCAAATTAATGACAGATGGCATTTTGTTAGCAGAACTGCAAAATGATAGGTTACTGCTGCAATATGATACGATCATTATCGATGAGGCTCACGAACGTAGCCTAAATATCGATTTTATCTTAGGTTACCTGCGCCAATTATTACCTAAACGTCCTGATCTAAAAGTCATTATTACGTCAGCAACTATCGATCCTGAACGTTTCTCTCGCCATTTTAATCAGGCACCCATTATTGAAGTGTCGGGGAGAACTTATCCCGTTGAAGTGCGTTATAGCCCGATTATGGGGGATGATAATGACAGCGACCGCGATCAAATCGATGGCATCATTGATGCTGTAAATGAGCTTGGGCAGGAAAGCTCAGGGGATATTTTGATCTTTATGAGCGGTGAACGAGAAATCCGCGATACCGCAGATGCCTTGTCAAAATTACAATTGCGCCATACCGAAATCTTACCGCTATTTGCTAGGCTATCGAATAGTGAACAAAATCGCATATTCCACCCACATGGTGGGCGGCGAATTATTTTAGCCACTAACGTTGCTGAAACGTCTTTGACCGTGCCTGGCATCAAATATGTCATTGATACTGGTTATGCGCGAATAAGCCGTTACAGTGTTAGAACCAAAGTGCAGCGCTTACCTGTTGAACCGATCTCCCAAGCTTCAGCAAATCAGCGTAAAGGTCGCTGTGGTCGTGTTTCTGATGGTATTTGTATTCGTTTATATTCTGAAGAGGACTTTTTAAGTCGCCCAGAGTTTACCGATCCTGAAATACTAAGAACCAATTTGGCGTCTGTTATTTTACAAATGACCTCAATTGGCTTAGGAGATATTAGCGCATTTCCATTTGTCGAAGCTCCGGATAAACGTAATATTCAAGATGGCGTGAAGTTATTAGAAGAGCTTGGGGCTATTCAGGCGCATCAACAGAGTGAACGCGGTTATATATTGACGGATATTGGTCGTCAATTGGCGCAACTACCGGTTGACCCACGTCTCGCTCGAATGGTGATAGAAGCGAGAAAGCTAGGGGCAGTCAGGGAAACCATGGTGATTGTGGCGGCATTATCGATTCAAGACCCAAGGGAGCGCCCATTAGATAAACAACAAGCGGCAGATGAAAAGCATCGCCGCTTCCACGATAAACAATCTGATTTCTTAGCATTCCTTAATCTGTGGGATTACTTAAAAGAGCAGCAAACCGCTTTATCAAATGCGCAATTTAGAAAAATGTGCCGCCAAGATTTTTTGAACTATTTACGCATTCGAGAGTGGCAAGATCTCTATACTCAATTGAGGCAAGTTGTTAAAGAGCAAGGTTTTCCAATTAATAGTGCAGCGGCAGATTACCGGTGTATTCATACATCATTACTTGCTGGGCTGCTATCTCATATCGGTCAAAAAGATGTGGAAAAACCAGAATTTACAGGCGCTAGGAATGCAAGATTCACTATCTTCCCCGGCTCAGGTTTATTTAAAAAGCCCCCAAAATGGGCAATGGTCGCCGAGTTAGTAGAAACGTCAAAATTATGGGGGCGGGTGGCTGCAACTATTGAGCCTGAATGGATAGAGCCGTTAGCGGAGCACCTTGTTAAGCATCATTACAGCGAACCTCATTGGTCTAAATCGCAAGGTGCTGTGATGGCCTCTGAAAAGGTCACTTTGTATGGATTACCGATCGTCGCCGCGCGCCAAGTGAATTACGGGAAAATCGACCCCTTATTGTGTCGCGAGCTTTTCATTCGTCATGCACTGGTCGAAGGGGATTGGGTTACTCGTCACGCATTTTTCAGGGAAAATCGTAAGCTATTGGCGGAAGTTGAAGATTTAGAACACAAGTCTCGTCGTCGTGATATTTTGGTTGATGATGAAACCTTGTTTGCGTTTTATGACCAGCGTATCCCTAATGATGTGATCTCTACTCGCCATTTTGATAAGTGGTGGAAGGTTGCTTCAAAACAGCAGCCCGATCTCCTGAACTTTGAAAAAAATATGTTGATCAAAGAGGATGCGGCGCACGTTTCATTGCTAGATTATCCAAACTTTTGGCATCAAGGTGAGCTGAAATTCCGCTTAAGTTATCAATTTGAGCCAGGAACGGAGGCAGATGGGGTGACAGTGCATATCCCATTAGCCATTTTAAACCAAGTACACAATGTTGGTTTTGATTGGCAAGTTCCGGGGTTACGTCAAGAACTGATTATTGCGTTGATTAAATCATTACCTAAGCCTGTACGTCGGAATTTTGTGCCTGCACCTAATTATGCCGCGGCATTTCTTGAAAGAGTACCGACACCAGATGGTAGCCTACTTGATAAGCTTGAGCGTGAATTACGTCGCATGACAGGGGTGACTGTTGAACGTGATGCTTGGCAATTAGACCAACTACCTAGCCATTTGAAAATGACATTCCGCGTAGTGGGTGAAAAAAATAAAACCATCGCTGAAGGTCAAGATCTGGATGAATTGAAAAATCGGCTCAAAGAAAAGGTACAAGAAACCCTTTCCGAAGTGGTTGATGATGGCATTGAACAAAGCGGCTTACATATCTGGAGCTTTGGTGAGTTACCTCAACGTTACGAACAGAAACGAGGAGGGTATTCTGTTAAGGCTTATCCGGCCTTAGTGGATGAAAGAAACAGTGTTGGGATCCGCGTTTTCGAAACCGAATTTGAACAACAACAAGCGATGTGGGGTGGTGTACGTAGGTTACTGTTACTGAATATTCCATCGCCAATTAAATACTTACATGAAAAACTCCCGAACAAATCTAAACTGGGATTATATTTTAATCCGTATGGAAAAGTTTTAGAGTTAATCGATGATTGTATCGCCTGTGGTGTTGATCAACTCATTGCGACTTATGGTGGCCCTGTGTGGACGGAAGATGGGTTTGGCAAGTTACAAGAGTTTGTGCGGGCTGAACTCAATGATGCAGTTGTACAAATCGCGAAACAAGTTGAGCAAATACTCACTGCGGTATTTGCAATCAATAAACGCTTAAAAGGACGCGTTGACTTTGCGATGGCAATGGCACTTTCGGATATAAAAGGGCAGATGTCTAACTTAGTCTTTAAAGGCTTTGTCACTGAACATGGTTGGAAACGGCTTCCTGACGTGTTCCGTTATTTGAATGGTATTGAGCGCCGATTAGAAAAACTGGCGATTGATCCTAATAGAGACCGTGCCCAAATGAGTAAAGTGGAGCATGTGACACAAATGTGGCAGCAATGGAAGGCGAAACTGACACCAGTACAACAACAATTACCGGAAGTACAAGAGATCCGTTGGATGATCGAAGAGTTGCGTATAAGCCTATTTGCACAGCAGCTTGGTACGCCGTATCCGATTTCGGATAAACGGATTATTCAATCAATGGAAAATTTAAGTCAGTCACTTGTATAAAACACAGAGTTAGATGATAACCTTCAAAACCCCATCATGATGCTAAAGATGGGGTTTTTTTATCGTTATCGGTTATGGATAAACAATTTGTAATGTCGCAGTTGCATTGGCTTTCCCCGCACTAACAGAGGGGTGGATTTGCACATATTGAGCTTCGAAATAAATGGCATAGGGGGAGCGGTCAAAGCTAGTTCCCAAATTAAAGACTTTATTTAGAGGGATTGGCTCACCTTGAAAACGCAGTTGTAAACCAATCCCTTGGGCGCTATCAGGTCTTTTATCTAGTGCAATCACAGAATGATCTGCACTGTGACTGGCTCGCCCACTAAGGATAATGCCCACAGGGGTTTCTCCACTACAATTTAGCGTAAGATAAAAAGAGACGGGGGCGGAATGGCTACCAATCCCCCTAAACTGGCTCTGTTTGACTTTCTTCATTTTTACTCGTTTATGTTTTTCGAGCAGTTCACAGCTAGGCGTAACAATCTTTGTATTTAGGAAACGATAACTTTGAACAAGTAAATGGCCAATTGATGCTTCAATCAGCCGATGAGAGCTAAGTATCCCTGAACCTGTGATGTTTTTTGTTTTCACCAATTGTACTCGGATCCCATTTAATGCATTACCACAATAGCTATAACGATGAGAGGTAATGTGGCAAGCATTGGGTGAGTCATTAACAAAAGGTAACTTATCTCGGCTAAATGCCGCTCCCTGTGGGATAAAGCGAAGGCCAATGCCGTCAATATTTGTTTGATAAATTGAGTTATAACCATTTGATAGTAATGGGAACTGGCCATTTTCCCATTTTGCTTGAACGGGTGAGCGACAATCTACCATGATTGGATTGTCACTAAGACCGTTTAAGGTCACCTCTTGGATCACCGACCCTACCGCTAATCGATGAGGTACAGTTACCGTACCGAGGGATAACACAGTATGATGTGGCGTGAAATTTGGCACATATTGGCATTGAGAAGCATAAGCGTTATGTGTAACGAATATACAGCAAGGCCATAAACGAGAAATTAAAGTCATCATAAAGCTTCCTTGCGCTGACAAATCACCGGAACATGGTAAAACCCTTGATTCAGATCTGTTTCTAATAGTTGGTATTGAAATTCACATTGCTGCGATTGTTTTGCTCCCCATTTCAATTTTATTGTGCCTGATGGCTCAAGCCCACTTAAATAGACTTGGCCCATATCGTTAATAATCCCTACATTAATATCATTGCTTGTTAGTTCTCCTTTTTCTGTTACGAGGCTGGCAAGCGCACCAAAAGGGGCCAATTTCCCATCCGCAAGCTGAATAGTAAAGAAAGAGCGTTTGCCCCGTTTGACGGGGAAGTGAACCAGTACCAATGCCCCTTTCGTTGGTAAAATAGATTGAAAACTCGTTTCAATTTCAGTATCTACAGGTAAGGTCTGTGTATCAATAACAAAGTTATTACGCCGATAAGGTTGTAGCTGATTGATAATCGCATGGCCTTTGCTATCGGTATTGGTATTGAGTTGAGCATCCAAACGGACGTCTTGTGTATCAGGTACAACCAATAAAGCGGAAGTTTCCCCACGACTCGGTGTTAGCGTGATGCCATACGGATGAGCCACCACTGAACTTCGAAATCCATAGTGCAATTGATGCTCTTGTTTGTAGCCATAACCCGCATTTAAAATAAATTTATTATGATGATACTGAGTATAAAATCGTGTGTCTGATTCATTTTTCGGCCTCATACAACAGCGGTTATTTAGAGAGTTATGCTGTAGAGTATAAGAAATAAAATTATCTTCTAGGATGGCTCCCGTTAATGTTGCTTGCTGGCTTTGATAGTTATTTGGCGCATATTGTGATTGGTAACTAAAATGCGTATTAGGCAACCAAGCGTTCACCGGAATAATTATGGAAGCAGAAAAGATATACTCTGGTTTTTGCTCAATGATAGAATAATTTGACTGGCAGTTAAGGCTAAAATGGTATTCGTTTATATTGCCTGAATAATTGAGATTATAGGCCCACTGATATCCTCTTTGCTCTCTAAACCTCTGTTGCGATGCTGATAATGATATATTTCCAAAATAACCTAACCCTTGTGATAAATGTAGCTTAATGATCTGTTGAGGGTAGGCGGTGTTAGATAAGTTTATTTTATCCAATACATCAGTGAACTGCCGTAACTTAGGGTTATCGGTCCATTGAACATTAAATGTAAACTCAGTTGCGGTGGGCGTGATTAACTTTGAATATTCAAACTGCGCGAATTCAGATAATAAGTGCAACGCTCGGTCATGTTAGATGGAAGGACGGTTAGCTACTGATAAGCTATCCTGCTCTTCCGACCAAAGATGAGCGAGTAAGTATGAAGTATCAGCAACTAACCGAAGGACAACGATACCAGATATCGATACTGCGTGAGGATAATTTATCCTGCCATGAGATAGGTATCCGTATCGGTGTAAGCAAGTCCACGGTCTCCCGTGAACTGAGGCGTAACACTTCAGATACTGGTTATAACCCACAACAGGCACACCAGAAGTGCTGTGATAGGCGGCTGTCATCTGCCAAAAGGACAATTCCTCAGCAGACCATAGATTTCGTGATATTTGCTCTGGAGTGGAAGTGGAGTCCTGAGCAAATAAGTGCAATTGGCAGCATTATTGGTCTTAGCGTCAGCCATGAATGGATTTACCAGTATATCTATGCGGATAAGCGTAGCGGTGGCGAGTTGTACAGGCATCTTAGGCAGGGCAAACGGCGATATCGTAAGGGCTACGGGCAGAAACGAGGGCGCATCCCTGATGCGGTATCCATTGAGCTACGGCCGTCAGTCGTCGATGACCGTAGCCGTCTGGGGGACTGGGAGGCCGATTTGGTGCAGGGTAAACAGGGCACTGGTGCTATCGTGACACTGGCAGAACGCAAAAGCCGTATTTACCTGACAAAAAAGGTGTTTTCAAAGGATGCGGTGGAAGTCAGTAAGGCCATTATCTCACTGCTGAGTGAGTATCAGGATGTATGTCACACAATAACGTTCGATAACGGTCTAGAGTTTAGTGAGCACAAGGCGATAGCAGAAGCACTGAACGCAGATACGTACTTTGCCCATCCGTATGCCTCGCATGAGCGTGGGCTGAACGAGAATACGAATGGGTTGTTAAGACAGTTTATCCCGAAAGGAACAGACCTGCGGACAGTGACAGAAGAAGACTTACAACGCTATCAGGGAGCGTTGAACAGCAGGCCACGCAAGTGTCTGGGGTTCAGACAACCTTCGGTGGTGTTTGCGGAGCTAAGAAAGGCGGCTTAGCGTTGCACTTCGGACTTGAATCCGCCCTGATAACTATTTGATTTATTTTTCTGACTGTAGGATTGTGTCCAATCAATAGTCAAATCGCCAATTTCATTGGCTGAAAATGAACTGCCTAATATCAGTGATTTAAAAGGTGATGAGAAAATAGAACCAGTATACGCAGTGATATTATTGTTAATACCATATTTTATTTCGCTATGAAAAAAATAAGGTGGTGCAGAGCGTGAGCGGTTAGAGACCATTCCACTGTTTAAGGCATAGCGAAATTGGCCTTTTTTGATCATCAGTGGCGAAGAAGAAAAAGGGTATTGGTATTGACGAACTCGACCACTAGACTCAGTGATCGTCATTTCTAAGACGCCTTTATGGGCTAATGGTTTTAATTGATTTAGTGTAAATGGCCCTGCAGGTAAATAATCATTATAAATGATAATATTATTTTGCCTTACAGTCACCTGAGCCGGACTATGATTAATGCCTTGTAATATGGGGGAATAATATGCATCATAATCCGGAAACATTAATTCATCATTAGAGAGTGAGATCCCTTTAAAAGAGTATGGTATAAAAAATGAGGAGGCAAGGTAATACTCGCCTAAGATAAATTGACTTTTTAAGGACCTAATCGGGTAGGATAAAGTTGTATTATAACTCTCCCATTGTTGGTGTGAGTTTGAATAGACTAAATTATTTCTTAGGCGCCATCCTAGATAGTTAATACCATTTTGCAATGCCAGGTTAAAGCTATTATTGTCATTAATGTACTTATTCGAGTTATAACTTCCGGATAGGTTATAATCAATATAAGCTGACGTTACGCCATCATCCCATTGTGATTGAAGGTTATTCTCATTAGTGTCACTATTTAAGTAATGATGAGGGATATTGATATCCAACGTTAAGTGATTAAAGTCAAAATGATGAGAATAACCCTCGATAATTGTTGAAAGGTGGCTAGCTAGGTTGTCATTTTTATCAAACGCCATTGTATTTAATGTTTTTTCATGCAGGCCAATTTTTAATAATTGATTTCGACTGAATATTGGTACTAACTGTTGATCTATATATTGAAAACTTACATTTTCAGTAAATAGTCTAACATTGTTGACAATAACATCAACGGCATAAATCCCTTCGGGTTGATTATCTAGATTTAATATAATATTTTCAATGTCATTAATATTTTCAATGTTATCAAGTGCCTCAAGATTAAAATATTCAGCATATGCCAAAAGTGGAGTCGTGATTAAAAACAGCATTAATAAAGTGATATTATTTTTTTTCATCATCATTAAAGAGTTGTTGAGAAATTAATTGTGTTTTACCGCCATAATCATTTAATGCGCTCCAAGAAACAGAATTCAATTGAGGCAATACTATTTTCCAAGATAATTGCCCAAAGGGGGCTATCATGCCAGGCTCTGCAATCTCTTTACCATTAAGGTATAGTTCTCGCAGCGTAATATAGTGCCCAGTAGGATTTGTTGCCGTTACTTTTTGGTTATTATAGCTAAATGTGACCTCTTTAAATGCAGATTCGGCACTGCTATTTAAAGATTCAGGCCGATAAAATAGCTTGAAACTGGATTTCACAACAATATGTAAATTATTTTCTGTATTTTCATGAATGGCAGGAAGAGACTTGATATGTAACCAGTAGAGAGTTTCTTGATCAGTTTGGTTTAATGGCGCCACTTTTATCACTCTTAATTTATTTAATGAGGCAGGTTTTAGCTTAAATAGTGGTGGTGTAATAATAAAATCATTAGACCGTTGATTATCTTTTTCAACCCATGATTGAATAAGGTAAGTCGTTTGCTCCTCAGGGTTCTCAATAGATAATGATATTTCCCTATCGTTTTCAGGATAAACAAACCGTGTGCCATTAATAATAATTCCGGCATAAGAGAGAAAAGGAAGCAATAATAAAAAGGTGACTGTTATTTTCATGATAATTAATGAGAGAGAAGAAAACCTCTCTCTCATCTCCTCTTTTATTGATAAATAATGCTGAAATGCGCTAATGCATCTGCTGAGCCGGGAATGATTTGATCACTGGTTGCAATATATTTAGCCACAAAATTCATTTCTACCGTTTTACTTGGGGTTATTTCTTTAAACTGGCTTCCCCCATTTAGTGGTATACGGCGAACACTATTTTCTTCATAAAGGCCTATTGCAATACCTGTTGCAGCAGGTGAGGTTGCATTTGGTGATAATCCTAATAAAGAAGGGTTAGCACTATCACTTTTACCATCAAACTTAAATTGAATTTTCTTATAATCGGTAGGGCAATTAGATAATGTTATTCTAAATGGTGTTGCTGCGGCAGCACTATTTTTATTAGTAAAAGCGGCTACAGAAACCTTCCCCATATTTACCACTTTATGTACAGAATTAGTATCAACAGAGCACGCCGTTGGAATTATACTGCCAACGAACTTTATTTCACCATCTGCTGAAAAAGAAATAGAATGATTAAAAAATAAAATAAGTAATATATATTTTAATAAACTGTTCATTGTATGACCTTGTAAATTATTTGCTGTGTGATTTCTATCAGTATATGTTGCTGATTGAGCGCAATATAATAAGTCTATTTTTTATGTTAAAAAGGGGTAAATTGGCGTGCACAAAACCAAATGATTTGATATCGACTTTCTTTTTCATCCTAAAATTTTGTTTTTAACATTTGCATTATGAAAATGATTTTCAGCATGATACTCCGTTTATTGTTCTTAAAAATTAAGAGTAGGGTATAACCGTTAAATTTTTAACGATTATAGCATCAAAACATACTACTTTAGTTACAACATGCTAGTTGTTTGAAGAGTACCTAATGAAACAACAGTGCCAATACAAAAAATAACGTGACTAGGCTAACTAAGAATTAAATGGGAAATCAATCCAAGGTAGGGTGAATAGGGGGGAAATGGTAAATCAGAGTCTCTATTTACTCCCTTTGCTAGTTTTAGCAGAGAGAGTAAAAACACAAACTGTCTGTATGGGAAATGAGCAAAACACTACAGTGTTTTACTTGTTACGCTATGCAAATAGGGCGAGCCATTGGTTTTTACGGCGTTTAAAGAGAATGGGTGTAACTCCTTTGAGCCTTTCTCATTTAACTTCTGGCGACATCTAATTTTTCTGGCACAGGCACTATTCGAAAAATGAAGCTTATTGATTTTTTTAACTTTAGCGCTAAAACCAATGTCTTGTGATGATTGAATTCTCTCATTTTTGGTTATGGTATATGAATGTTCATTACGTAATATTAAGTGCATGTTACCTCCTGAATGCAATCATTAGATAATATATGATTCACTTACAAATGATTTAAAAAAGCGCTGCTAGAACTAATGAAGGAAGAAGTATCGATGAGATCACTACACTGAATACTAGAGCCTTTTCAGTGTAGTGATTGTAGTTGAAGCTAGAATAGATAGTAGGTTGCGGGCACTGCCCCCGCGATAATAGCCAGAGCGATAATCTTTTCAGCCATATTAAGTGGAGCTTGTTGGGATTGCTGAGTTCGCGCATACCAAAAAACAAGTATACCAGGCGCATATAAAACGACAGACAGCATAAGGTTGATCAGTCCAGAAGCATAAAGCAGCCAAAGACCATAGAGGCTGGCCACCATTCCAACCATCAGTAGCAGCTTATTATGGCGTTCAAAAGCGACTTTTATGAGAAAAGCACCCACTAAAAAGTAAGGAACCAAAATCATCTCAGAAGCGATTGTTAGGAGCGTATTGTAATTACTCCCACTTAGCCAAATTAAGACTAGAGAAAGCTGTACGGCACCATTTGTTAACCACAGGGAGGAGGATGGAGCATCATTCTTATTCAGTTTATTGAATATTTTAGGGAATGATTGATATTGCGCTGCGATATAAGGCACTTCGGCAGCCATAATTGTCCAACTCAGGTATGCTCCACACACAGAGATAATAAGCCCCGCTGCGATAATGATCTCACCACTTGAACCAATTAAACCTACCATTAAATTGGCCATTGATGGATTTTTTATTTCAGCAAGCTCAGCCCTTGGCATAAGGCCTAACGAGAGAAGTGTCACTAGGATATAGATGATTAATGCAGAACTAACGGCGAAAACAGTGGCTAAGCCAACATCACGGCGGTTTTTGGCGCGAGCAGAGACAACGACAGCTCCTTCGATACCAATAAACACCCACAACGTGATCAACATAGTGTCTTTAACTTGCTGCCAAACAGGCACTCCGAGGGAAATCCCACTAAAATCTGCATCGAACACACCAAGTTTGAAAGCGACAAATGCTAGGATAATAAATAGCCCTAATGGGATTAATTTTGCCATAGTGGCTAGCTTATTAATTCCCGCCGCCGTTTGAACACCACGCAACACTAAATAGTGCACAATCCATAATAAGATGGATTCACCAACTAAGGCTTGCCAAGTGTTACCATCGCCAAAAATAATCCTATCGGGTGTATCAGTAAAAAAGCTGATGGCCGCAAAAACGATAACTAAGTAAGAGACATTAGCGATAACCGCACATAGCCAATAACCCCATGCGGAACAAAAACCAATCAGTTCACCGAAACCTTCTTTTGCATAAGTAAAAATGCCCCCATCAAGATCTGGGCGTATACGAGAAAGTAGCAGTAGAGAGAAAGCTAAAAATAAAATGCCAATGCCTGTAATTGACCAGCCAATGATAAGTGCCAAAGGGCTGGCAACTTCAGCCATATTTTGTGGAAGGCTAAAGACACCTGCACCCACCATTGAGCTGAGAACTAATGCGGTGAGTGCTGTAAGACTGAGTGTATGTTTCAATGTATGTCCTGGTTATTCTACAATCAAAAGTTAAAATAACGTTAAATCTACAATTTTATAATGTATTTAAGCTGGAACAATTTTAAATTATAGATTGTTTATCTGTCGTACTGATAAAGTGAGGGGGATTCTACGAATGAAACGACGGTTATGCAATGGAAAACTATTCAGTTTGATAAGATTTTTATTCAGTGGGAAAATCAGCAGTCAAACGTTTTTTTCAGAAATAAAAAAGCCAGCTCGAAAATGGAGCTGGCTTGGTTAGTTAGTATACTTATTACTTAAAGAGGTCAGCGCTGATGGTTACGCTACCGCCATTTGACTGCCACTCACGTGTGATATGGAAGTATTTGGCACCTTTAGCTTCAGCACGTTTGGCAATTTGATAACGCACTTCTGGTGTATTGGTGTAATAACCCGAGAAAGTGATCGAATCAAATGGAACCATTTGTGCAGCAGCGGTTTTATTAACTTCTTCGATAACATAGCCACTTGGCAATGTTACGCTGGTTTTGCCTGGTGCACTGCTTGATGTTTCAAAGAAACGACCAACGGCAGTAGTTGGTTCTTCAGATGAAGCAACGCCAGGAATACGTACTTTTTTGGCGGCTTCACCACCTTCCGCTAATAATGCTTGACCCGCTTCTGAATCTGCTGGTACGACAGCTTCCTCTAGCTGAACTTGGCGCTTAGGCGCATCTTTTTTATAGACATAAGCGGTAGCTAGGGTATTTCCACCATCATTTACAGCGATGTTACGAACAACATAGAATGATGCTGCGCCTTTTTCTTTTGCTTTCTTCGCAATAGCTTCATAAAGATCAGGCTGAGAAGGGTAGAAACCACTGACGGTAACAGCATCAAATGGTTCATACTGTGTTGCGTCTGCTTTTGACATCTCTTCAACGCCACCAAATACGCGACGTTTGCTTTCTTCCACAGATTTTGCATCTTTTTGGTAAAGATCTGCAACAACGCGCATGTTACCGCTATCACCCACATCATCAAGGCTCTGGATATAGAAAGCGTAAGCGCCTAATTTATCAGCCCGGCGTGAGACGGCATCGGATGCTTCATAAATAGCATTAAAGCGCCCAGTCACTGTTATGCGCTCATAAGGTTTTAACTCTTCAGCCTGTTTGGGCGTCAGTTCAACAGCTGCCTGTACAGCAGTAATACTGGTTAATGATAACACCGCGGCTGCGATGGCCGTAGTTTTCAGCTTCATACAAAATCCTTCCGACTTGCGCAATTTATTTTAAAAGTGCTGAACTTTAGTTGTATCACATGGCTATGATTATTACACGTAACCAATCAAGTTGTCTCATAATTTTATTTTTTATAAGAAATAAATATTCATTGACTAGTCATAATTACCAGATTTTTTTAGCTATCCAGTATTTTATTGACCTAAAACTAAGATTTTCACTGCGAATTCCATTTACTGTTTAAGAATCGAGATCAATTATGGATCAAGAAGGTTATTTTCAGTAGGTTATTAGAACTCCATAGAACTGTTTTCGGCTAAAAATAGGACTTTTCTATCTAAGATGGTTAATTTTTAGCAAATTTAACAAATACAAAATTACTTTGGCTTTGAAAAGGGAACATTATGCGTATTGGTATACCTAGAGAACGACTTGCCAATGAAGCTCGTGTTGCTGCTACACCCTCGACGGTGACTCAACTGATTAAGTTAGGTTTCAGTGTCTGTATCGAAAGTGAAGCAGGACATTTAGCGAGTTTTGAGGATGCGGCTTATGAGCAGTCGGGGGCTGAGATTGTTGATCGTGACACCGCTTATTCAGCCGATATTGTTTTTAAAGTCAATGCACCACTAGACGATGAAATTGGATTACTGAAAGAAGGTGCAACGCTGGTGAGTTTTATCTGGCCAGCGCAAAATGCTGAATTGATGGATGCCTTAAAAGCAAGAAACATCAATGTATTCGCTATGGATGCAGTGCCGCGGATTTCCCGTGCGCAATCATTAGATGCCTTAAGTTCAATGGCAAATATCGCAGGTTATCGTGCAATTGTCGAAGCTGCTCATGAATTTGGTCGTTTTTTTACTGGTCAAATTACAGCAGCCGGTAAGGTACCGCCAGCGAAAGTGATGGTCATTGGTGCTGGGGTTGCTGGGCTGGCGGCAATCGGTGCTGCTGGTAGCTTGGGAGCGGTTGTACGTGCATTTGATACGCGTCCAGAAGTTAAAGAGCAAGTGCAAAGTATGGGGGCCGAATTCCTTGAGTTAGATTTCAAAGAGGAAGCAGGCAGCGGCGATGGCTATGCGAAAGTCATGTCCGAAGCGTTTATTAAGGCGGAAATGGCTTTATTTGCTGCACAAGCTAAAGAAGTCGACATTATCGTCACTACCGCACTTATTCCTGGGCGTCCAGCACCTAAATTAATTACCAAAGAGATGGTTGAGTCAATGAAACCCGGTAGTGTGATTGTTGACTTAGCGGCGCAAACAGGGGGGAACTGTGAGTTAACCCAAGCGGATAAATTGGTTGTGACTGATAATGGTGTCAAAATTATTGGTTATACCGATTTACCAAGCCGTCTACCGACTCAATCATCGCAATTGTATGGCACAAACCTTGTTAACTTGATGAAGTTACTGTGCAAAGAGAAGAATGGCGAAATCAATATTGATTTTGATGACGTTGTGATCCGCGGTGTTACCGTTATTAAACAAGGTGAAATCACGTGGCCTGCTCCCCCCATTCAAGTATCTGCTCAGCCGCAGGCGAAGCCTCAAGTGGCGGAAAAAGAAAAAGCGCCTGAGAAGAAGAAAATGTCGCCTGTAGTTAAGTATGGCTTAATGGCATTAGCGATCATTCTATTCGGTTGGTTTGCAAACTCAGCGCCAAAAGAGTTCTTATCACACTTTACGGTATTTGCTCTCGCTTGCGTTGTCGGTTATTACGTTGTGTGGAACGTAACACATGCGTTGCATACACCATTGATGTCTGTCACCAATGCAATTTCAGGCATTATTGTTGTCGGTGCAGTATTGCAAATAGGCTCGGGAGGATGGGTTAGTTTCTTATCTTTCATTGCCATATTGATTGCAAGTATCAATATATTCGGTGGGTTTACTGTTACCCAGCGTATGTTAAAAATGTTTCGTAAAGGATAAGGGGTAACGTATGTTGTCGAGTGGAATTGTAACGGCAGCTTATATTGTTGCTGCTATCCTATTTATATTCAGCCTAGCAGGGTTATCACGCCATGAAAGCTCTCAGCGTGGTAATACTTATGGTATTGCAGGTATGGCGATTGCTTTACTGGCTACCATCTTTGGCCCAGATAGTGCCAATATTGGCTGGATGATTGTTGCGATGGTCATTGGTGCAGTGATTGGTATTCGTCTGGCCAAAAAAGTTGAAATGACCGAAATGCCAGAATTGGTCGCTATTTTACATAGCTTTGTTGGTCTAGCGGCTGTTTTGGTTGGTTTTAATAGTTTTATTGCCAGTGAAGGTCATGCAGACGCGGTGATGGAAAATATCCATCTGACGGAAGTGTTCTTAGGCATATTTATTGGTGCGGTCACCTTCACAGGATCTGTGGTGGCTTATGGGAAATTGTCCGGTAAGATCTCATCGAAACCGATGATGCTACCTAATCGCCACAAACTAAACTTAGCGGCGCTTGTTGTCTCATTTGTGTTATTGCTGATCTTTGTTAAAACAAATAGTGTTGGTTTACAAGTCTTTGCCATGCTGATCATGACGGTTATTGCTTTGGCATTTGGCTGGCACTTAGTTGCTTCGATTGGTGGTGCAGATATGCCAGTTGTTGTGTCAATGCTGAACTCATATTCAGGTTGGGCAGCCGCTGCGGCAGGTTTTATGTTGAGTAATGACTTGCTCATCGTGACAGGAGCACTGGTCGGTTCGTCGGGTGCTATCCTCTCTTATATTATGTGTAAAGCTATGAACCGCTCCTTTATCAGTGTTATTGCTGGAGGCTTTGGTACAGATGGCTCCTCAACGGGTAATGAAGAGGAGATGGGCGAATACCGTGAAACAACGGCGGAAGAAGTGGCAGAATTATTGAAAAATTCAACCTCTGTCATTATTACTCCAGGTTATGGATTGGCGGTTGCTCAAGCACAATATCCTGTTCACGATATTACGGCTAAGTTGCGTGAGAGAGGCATCAATGTGCGTTTCGGTATCCACCCTGTAGCAGGGCGCTTACCTGGGCACATGAACGTCTTATTAGCTGAAGCAAAAGTACCTTATGACATAGTACTGGAAATGGATGAAATTAATGATGATTTCTCTGATACCGATACAGTATTGGTTATTGGTGCGAACGATACTGTTAACCCTGCGGCACAAGAGGATCCAAATAGTCCAATTGCCGGCATGCCAGTGTTGGAGGTTTGGAAAGCAAACAATGTGATTGTATTTAAGCGTTCAATGAATACCGGCTATGCAGGTGTACAAAATCCATTGTTTTTCAAAGAAAACACGCAGATGTTATTTGGTGATGCAAAAGCCAGCGTTGATGCGATTTTAAAAGCACTTTAATATACTAACCTCAAAAGCTCTGTAGGCAACTACAGGGCTTTTTTATGGGTAAAAATGGGTTGTATAAGAAACTATCTTATTAAAAATTCAGTCTATCTCATTATGTTGTGCATTAGTTTCATTTTAATTTTAAAACCGGAGAATAGAAAATAGCCGTCATTTTATCGTCCACATGATGCTATTTTATTCACTTTAATCATAACGAGGAGGCCAATATTATGGCTCTCAACTGTGTAAATAAGGCTTCCTCACGATTACCAATGGATTTGTTTCAGGATTGGACATTGATAATGGGTTAGCATTGGGAATTAAATAACGTATTACAGTGAGTCGACGAGGGGGGAGCCGTTAATATCTCTGCTGAAGGTAAATTAGAGATATTTTCAATTAGATAGTTTTTATATTACCCAATATACAAATTTTATGAGTAATACTGCTGGCAAAAATAGTGGGGATACTAATTTTTGCGCATTGAAGCACTGAATGTGTATTCATTTATCGCAAAAGCGCTGAGTTACCTACAGCGCTTTTGCCACTTTAAAATAAATCTACTTAAGGTTGAGCGATAAAATTAATCATCATCAACTGTGATTGGGCAAACGAAACCATCAGGCTTAATCGCTAATAGGTCACATTTCAATTTGTCGATAACATGTTCTGCTGTATTCCCAAGAAAAGCTGCGGAAATCCCAGTTCTGCCTAATATACCTAGGACAACGACGCCGGCATGTAACTCCTCACAGATTTCAGGGATGATTTTCTCAGGTAACCCTTCACGGACGTGAGTGTATTTTTCATCAATCGAAAATTTCTGGCGTAATTCCTTCATGGCAATGAGATGTTGCCCACGTAGTGCATTGTTATAAAGGCTTGGGTCGAAATCAGGTAGTTCTATTGCAATATTCATTGGCGCAATAGGGTATGCGCTGACCAAATGAATTTCCTGATCTTTCACAATACGTGTTGCTAAATCCTTCGTTTTCTCAACCAACTTAATATTGAGGTCATCATGATAGGATTCTTCATTTGATAAATTGACGGCCACAACAACCGAACCATGATCTGGCCAGACTTTATCTTTAACCATCCATACAGGAGAAGGGCATTTTCTTAAAAGGTGCCAGTCCAGCGGCGTAAAAATAATCGACTCAAAGTTATCTGTTTGATGAGCCATTTTCAGAAGCAGGTCGTGTTCACCACTAATCACTTCCTGAATGATGGCTTCGTAAGGTTTATTATGCCAAATCACTTTAATTTCTATCTCAATACCTGCTTCCAGATAGAAATGCGCTTGTTGTTTAATCCAAGCAGCCTTTTGATTAATGACACCCTTACGCATTGCATCACGCTCTTCAGGTGATAGCAACGTGGTCATATCATAAGAGAGATCATAGATAGGTAAGAATGCTTTAATCCGTCCACCATTACGTTGCACTATGTAGACAGCACGTCGTAATGCTGGTTGATCATCCTGATTTGGGTCAATTGCAACTAGGAGATTTCTATAGTTTGCCATATTAAAATCCTCATAACGGCTGGACATTCCCTACTAAAGATAAACTAAGGTATTGAGGAAAAATAGGCAAGATTTGATGAAAAATAATAATGATGGGTCACAAAATAGTGACCCACCGAGAATTATGAACAAGAGACAGTGGAGACTTTACCTGCAATATCAGTCAGTTTTTCCATATCTTCAATAGTGATATATTTGCCTTTAACACTTAACATGCCGCTTTTTTGGAAACGTCCTAAAAGTCGACTAATCGTTTCAACGGTAAGGCCTAAATAGTTACCAATATCACCACGAGTCATCGTTAAGCGGAATTCTCTTGGAGAGAAGCCGCGCTCTGCAAAGCGATGAGACAGGTTAAGAATAAATGCAGCTAAACGTTCTTCCGCATTTTTCTTAGACAATAAAAGGATCATTTCTTGATCGCCTTTTATTTCGCCGCTCATCAAACGCATGATTTGTTGGCGTAGATTAGGCATCTTACCTGACAAATCATCGAGAGTTTCGAATGGGATTTCACAAACCATTGATGTTTCAAGAGCTTGTGCAAAACTTGGGTGCTGTGTATGTATAATTGCATCAAAACCAACCAGGTCACCAGCAAGATGGAAGCCTGTAATTTGCTCGTCACCTTCTTCAGTGATGGTGTAACTTTTGATTGTTCCTGAGCGAATGGCATACAAAGAACGTAATTCATCGCCGGCTTTAAACAGCGCCTGACCCTTTTGAATCGGTTTTTTACGTTCAATGATATTATCAAGTTGATCCAGTTCATGTTCATTCAGTGTGAAGGGAATGCACAGTTGGCTAATACTGCAGTCCTGACAATGAATAGCACAACCACCAGACTGGATGCGACGAACAACTCTTTTTTCTGGGATCATATTAAATGCTCAATACAAGTTAAAATTATTGATATGAGTCAATTTTAACATAAGATAATGCAACTGATAAGTAGAAATATAAAACAGAAGTATCTCAAATAGAAAAGCGTATAAAAACAAAGTAGTTAATCAAATTACATAGTTCATTATAACATCATGATATTCCTTATTTAACTTAAATAACCATTAAGTTAAGTAAAAAATTCTTTAATAGATAAAAGGGGTTATCTATTAAATATCTATTTAAAAGATATATTTTGATAAATTTAAAAATTAACATTAGTTATAATATTTAAACAATAATGCAATATTCGACTTAAAAATGAAAACTTCAGAGGAGCATCAAATGGTAAATAATCCATTAAATATTCCCAATACGATGAAAGTAATAAATATCGCGGAGCACGGTGGAGCAGAAAAACTGCAAATAATTGAACAACCATTGCCCGTACTATCAGAGGGTTATTTATTGGTTAAAGTTGAGGCTGCTGGTGTTAATCGCCCTGATGTTCTTCAACGTATGGGGGCTTATCCGCCACCTCCAGATGCCTCACCTATTTTAGGGCTTGAAGTCGCAGGAACCATTGTTGCAAAAGCAGACGATGTTCAACAATGGCAGATTGGAGATAATATTTGTGCGTTAGTTGCTGGAGGTGGTTACGCCGAATATTGTCTGGTACATCAAGATATTGCATTACCATTAGGTCACTTATCATTTGTTGAGGGAGCGGCTATACCTGAAAACTTTTTTACTGTTTGGGCGAATGTTTTTCAGATTGGTAAATTGAAAAAGGGTGAAACAGTGCTCATTCATGGTGGAACATCCGGTATTGGATCCGTTGCTATCATGTTAGCAAAAGCATTTGGTGCCACGGTGATCACAACAGTCGGCTCAGCAGAAAAGGTAGAAGTCGCAAAATCATTAGGGGCGGACTGTATAATTAATTACCGAAACGATGATTTTGTTCAACACACTCTTTATTACACGCGTTCTCAAGGGGTTGATATGGTTGTTGATATTGTTGGTGGTGATTATGTGGATAAAAATTATCAAGTCGCTGCAAAATTCGGGCGGATCATTCAAATAGGAATGATGAAAGGTAACCCTAAGAGCCTCAATTTAATGCCTTTAATGATTAAACGTTTGATTCACACAGGGTCAACCATGCGTTCACGTACCGTTGCCGAAAAATCCAGCATCGCCGCAGAGTTAAAGCAGCACGTTTGGGGGATGTTGCAAAAAGGTGAATTAAAACCTTTTATTAACAAAACCTATCCGTTAGACCAAGTGGCTGATGCTCATCGCCATATGGAATCTGGCGATCTTTACGGAAAAATAGTGTTAATTAACAAATAATTATTTTCCTATTGAGATTTATTGAGTCATGAAGATTTAATTTTTTCATGACCCATTGGCTTGCTCATTTATAACAAATGGTTTACATTTTCAAGTGGTTTTAGCGTAAATATCTCTTTACAGCAGACTAATTTTCGAAATTTTGTTCCTGCGCACAAATCCGATTGAAATAAATACGAGTTTATTAATATTTTAACAATTATGGATTATACCTATAGCTAAGTTGGCACATTAACGGCTTGCCTATCAATAAATAACCCAAAGATAATAAAGATAACAAGATCATTAATATATTGTTGTCTTTTAAAGATATGCATCCGTTATATCACTTTCCAATGATAGTAGTTACTTAAATCAAATATGCCATTAAAAGCATGGGCATGATTTAAAGGTGTAGTGATAATGACAAATTTTAATAACTCAAAAATGAATGTAGATGCTTTATTTCTAGGACCGAAATCTGAAAATGCAGTATTTTTCAGAGAGATGATGGAATATGCGGTAACGGAACATATGCATTGGCGTTCAGGCTACCACCCAGAAGACCCTGAATATGTGACAACGGTCGATCGTTATGCACCGGAATATAGGGATACTTTATATCGAACAGAAGGTATTTTAAATCAACTCTCTTCTAAGTTAAAAACAACATCAATCCCATGGTTTTCTCCTCGTTATATGGGCCACATGAACGCGGATACCTTAATGATATCGAATCTCGCGTACGTTATGGCAATGATGTACAACCCAAATAACTGTGCCCAAGAGTCTTCCCCCACCACAACAGTACTCGAGCTAGAAGCAGGGTTAGACCTGTGTGCAATGTTTGGTTATGACACTAATCAGTCATGGGGGCATATTACTTCAGGCGGCACTGTCGCTAATTATGAGGGGTTGTGGGTTGCTCGAAATATTAAAACGTTACCTTTGGCAATAGCTAAGCATCCTCAGGCTCGACAATTACTAAAAGAGGATAGTGAGAAAGCGTTGCTGAATATGCCGACCTCTGCTGTTTTAGATCTTATCGATGATTTAAAGAAACAAGGATTATTTGAAGAAGTCAGAGAAATGACTTGTCGTGGTGAAGGGGTAGAACAAGGGAAATTAGGTAAGCTATTAGTCCCGCAATCTAAACATTACTCTTGGATGAAAGCGATGGATATTTTGGGGTTAGGACAACAAAATATCGTACAGCTCCCCGTCGATGCCAGTTATCGCACTGATACTGAGCAAATGAGACAAATTGTGTTTTCATTGATTGAACAAGGTGAGCCTATTTTAGCCGTAGTAGCTGTTGTAGGAACAACGGAAACGGGCGCGATTGATAATGTCGCAAAACTGATTGAATTGCGCAGAGAGTGCGAAGCGCGTTTTGGTGTCTCGTTTTATATTCATATCGATGCCGCTTATGCAGGCTATGCCTGTGCCATGTTCCGTGATGAGAATAATCAATTCCTTGATTATGATGTTTTGATTAAACGTTACCATCAGGAAGGTATTTTCCCCTCCGATGTTGTTTGGCCAAAGCCAGAGGTTTATCAAAGCTTCAAGGCATTACAAGAAGCGGACTCTATTACGGTTGATCCTCATAAAGTGGGCTTTATTCCTTATGCGGCAGGAGCAATCTGCATGAAGGATAAACGTATTGTTGATCTCATTTCTTATCATGCCGCTTATGTGTTTGAAGAAGTTGCAGAAAAAGGGCGTAAAGCAGAAAAGCAACAAAACGTATTATTAGGCTCTTCAATCATGGAAGGGTCAAAAGCTGGAGCCACGGCGGCGGCGGTCTGGGCGGCCCATCGGTTAGTTCCGCTAAATATTCTCGGTTACGGAAAAGTGATAGCAGCAGGAATAACCACAGCGAATTGGATCATTGAAAGTATCAATACCTGTGAGGCATTTGAAATCGAAGATAGAAAATTCGAAATTATTGCGCTGCCATCGCCTGATTTCCACATGGTCAACTTCATGTTTAAGGAAGTCGGTAATCAATCATTAGAAAAGCAGAATCAACTGAATAAGCGCCTTTATGAGTTGTGCTCATATGCCGCAGGCCGCTCTTATACGAATGACTTTTTAACTTCCTCAACATCCTTAACCTCGGAAGAGTACGGTGATAATCCACGAAATTTCTGTCGTGAGGCTGGCTTTAGTGATCAAGAGTGGGATAAGACTCAGTCATTATATGTATTAAGAGCCGCGATCATGACACATTGCTTACGGGATAAGCAGCATTTCACCGATTTTTGGCAAGAGTTGAAAAATATCTTTGAAGGCAAGTTGCAACAGCTTATAGATGAAGAAAATAAATTAAATCATTCAAAACAAAAAATAACGCTATAAACTTCTTGGCTAGGATCTCAATATGAAAAATCGCACACTTGGCAGTATTTTTATTGTTGCTGGCACTACGATTGGTGCTGGTATGCTTGCAATGCCGATAGCGGCAGCAGGTAATGGCTCCACGATAAGTTTAGCAATGTTGTTCGTGCTTTGGGCATTGATGTGTTACACCGCATTATTACTTGTCGAAGTCTATCAACATGAGTCCTCAGAAACGGGTATCGGCTCTGTTGCTCAGCGCTACTTAGGCTCAGGCGGTAAATTTATTACCGGTTTTAGTATGATGTTCCTGATGTACGCACTAACGGCGGCTTATGTTAGTGGTGCAGGGGAAATTATTACCTCCAACTTAAAAAGCAGTTTTGCTATTGAGATGGCTGATTGGATGGGGATTGTTATTTTTACGGTGATTGGTGGTGGTGTTGTGTGCTTTGGAACATCATCCGTTGATTTTATTAACCGTATTTTATTCGCAGCAAAAATTGTTTTTCTAGTCATTATCTTAGTATTAATGATGCCACATGTTGAGCAGCAAAATTTATTGTCTGCACCAACAGAGAAAGTCTTGATCCTCTCGGCTATTCCTGTGTTTTTTACCTCATTTGGTTTCCATGGCAGTGTGCCAAGTGTTGTGAAATATATGGGCGGTGATGTGAAAAAATTACGGATAATATTTATTATCGGTAGTGCTATCCCATTAGTTGCCTATATTTTATGGCAGATTGCTACGTTAGGTAGCATTAACCCTACAACCTTTGTCGGCATTCTTGCAGAAAATTCAGGATTAAATGGCTTACTGGATGCTATCCGCAATGTTGTGATGTCGGAAAGAACCCAGTTTATTGCTCAGATGTTTATGAGTTTAGCGCTCGCCACCTCGTTTCTCGGTGTTGCTTTAGGGCTATTTGATTTCTTAGCGGATTTATTTAAGCGCCAAGATAATATGGAGGGCCGCCTGCAAACAGGATTATTAACTTTCTTGCCACCATTAGTCTTTGCGCTGTTTTATCCGAAAGGATTTGTCATGGCATTAGGTTTTGCGGCGATTGCATTATCTATTCTTGCACTATTGTTACCTAGCGCGATGGCATTTAAATCAAGATTGTGTAATAAGCGTAAATATCAAGTTACCGGTGGCACACCTGCACTATTTATCGTGTTCTTGTGTGGTATTGTGGTGATCGGTGTTCAATTGGCAATTGCCTTCAAAATACTGCCAAACGTAGGGTAATTGACCTTTTCATTCAAATCAATAAAGCCAATCACGGACTCAACGGATTGGCTTTTTTTATTTCACGTCGATCATTGCTAATGCTTTTTTATCGATGGCATTTTATTAGTACCTCAATAAGAATAATTATCATTAGCATTTTATGCAAAAAACAGATATATCTAAACTGGTAATCTTCAAAAAATCCACTATTATATTAGATATATCGGTTTTTAAGACCTAAAGGGGTTCTGAGAGTATTAATGAATAATGAACAACAAGCGGAACCGTGCCTTTGTGATGGTAAAAGCTTAAGCCGTATGTTTAACCCAAAACAGTTGCGTGTCTACATTCTGCATCTCTTGGCTGATGGGTCAAACTATGGTTATGAATTGATAAAAAAGATAGGGCAGGAAACGGCGGGTTTTTACTGCCCAAGCCCTGGTGTGATTTATCCAACATTAACATTACTAGAAGAGTTGGGGCTGATCACCGCGTATAAGGAACAAGGAAAAGGGCGTAAGTGTTATTCGCTGACACCTGAAGGAAAATGTTTTCTATTATTGAAAGCTGATATTTTAGCGGAAGTTCAGCTAAAACTCAGTTATGCACAAGAGCTTACGGCTGGCAACCAATTTGCCAAAGAAATAGAGCTTGCTGTTGATAGATTTAAATCATTGCTGCGACACAACATTGTTTTGCAGGAATTGACTAAGGAACAATCAATGCGAGTTGTTGAAATTATCAACAGTGCTGTTGAACGTATTGAACAAGTCAACTCGGTATTGACAGTAGAAGGGCACGAACATGGCTAAAACCAATGATATTATTCAGGCAAAAGAGTCTTCATATATGAAAGATAACGTAAAGACATCACCTAATATACCATCTAACGAAAGTACGGAATCGGCCGAGGTAAAACCAGAGGCTGCATTAGATAAAAAATTTAAAGAGGTTGTTTGCCCAAAAGTACCGACATCTTATTTTAAACGAGCTAAACGCCAGCGTACTAAATAATAAAATAGGTTATTTTGCTGATTTATTATTCATGGTAAAACTTTTTGCACTTTAATTCGCTATTTTAGTGGAAAAAGGCCATGAAAATAAAAAATAGACCTATTTTACCAAAACATTTTTCTGTTCTTAATGAACGGTCATAGTAAAACGCTGTTTATGGATTACATAATTATCATGTAATCCCCTAATAACCTTGGCTATTAGGGGATTGATTTAATTACAGGTTGAGTAGCGCCTGTATTTTTTCTATTTCATCGATCCACTGTTGTTGAAGCAGTGGTTTTTGATGAGCTAATTTACGTTGCCTATCTGCGTGTAATTTATCTTCAAGTAACAATAACTTTTCCAACAATTCATCTTCATAAACAGTCGATTGAGAAGCGGCTTCGTCTATATGGGGTGAAGCTACTTTTTCGTTAATTACGCTGTTATTTTGAATATGCGATTGTTGCTCGATTTGTTGGTAAACCTCCTCGACGTCAAGATACTCCTCTAATCGATTATTATTGATATACCAAAAACGCTGGCAACTCGTTTCAATTAACCATTTATCATGGCTAACCACCAGCAAAGCGCCTGCAAATTGTGATATTTGCTCACTCAGTGCTTCTTTACCTTCAAGATCAAGGTGGTTGGTGGGTTCATCTAGCATCACTAGCTCATATTGCGCCAAGCTCAAGCCAATAAATAACAACCGTGCTCGTTCGCCGCCACTGAGTGTTGCCACTTTTTGTTGGTGGCGAGTATAAGGAAAACCTGCACCAATCAATGCCATTTTGCGTTGTTCATCGACTAAATTAGCAAAAGGCCGTAAAGCATCAGATAAACTGTCATTATCATTGAGTTGCTCAAGTTGCTGGTCGTAATAACCCGCATTAATCGATGGATGAAACTTTAATTGCTCACTGTATCGTTCATCTGCTTTAAAACGTTGCCACAATAAACGTAATAAAGTGGATTTACCGCAGCCATTGGCACCAATAATGGCAATACGATCACCACTTTTGACTTGATGAAAACCTGTTGTGAAAAGCAATTTCTCATCGGGAGTCTTAATGTTGGCATGATCTAATTCAAGGACTCTATCTGCGGGGATCGATTTGCCATTTAGCGCTAATTTCCATTGATAGCCTTCAGTCAGCTCAGTTTGCGCCTCCTTGAGTCTATCGATATGTTTTTCCATCTGTTTTGCTTTACGAGAAAGGTCTTCGTTATCATAAACTTGACCCCATATAGCTAAACGTTTGGCACTTACCGCAATGCGATCAATCTCCTTTTGCTCCGCTTGATGGCGTTTTTCATCAGCGACATCTTTTTGGCTCAGTGCATGACGTGCAGATGAGCATGGGAGCCGGAAGAAATGTAGCGTTTTATCTCGCAATATCCATGTGCAGTTAGTCACTTTATCAAGCAGATTTTGATCGTGAGAAACTAAAACGAAGCTGCCTTTCCAGTTTTGCAAAAAGTTACCTAACCAAATCAATGTGGGAAGGTCAAGATGGTTACTTGGCTCATCCAATAGCATCAGATCGGGTTGTTGAATTAATGCTCTACCTAAAAGTAATCGGGTATGCTGCCCGCCACTAATTTGATTGGCTTTTTGTGCCCATTGTTTCTCAGTGAACCCTAAATCAGTCAGTAAAACTTCCGCTCGCCAACGCTCAGAAAGACGCTCTTGAGCAGGGAGTTGCTGCATAACTGCATCAATTAAACTCAAATGCGCTACCTCTTCGGGTAGGTGCTGTTCAATATAAGCGGTTACACACTGATTTGCATAAGTAATACTGCCACTGTTAGGTGATAACTGACCAGTCAAAAGCTTCAATAATGTACTTTTGCCACTTCCGTTATGTCCAATCAGACCAATACGACCGCCACTTTGTAGCGTGAAGGTAATATCACTCAATAAAGAGGTTGTAGAAGTATCATAATTTAATGATTTTACAGATAATAAAGTGCTCATAGCTTACTCAATTTTTAGGCATGACAATGCCAGGGTATAGTCGGGACGACAACCCAGTAAGCTGAGGAAGGTATCTTTTGGGAGCTTCGCTCAGGCAGGGTTATCGCAGTATATAACTGTGAAAGCCTGAGCTTTGGCGATTACCAAAGAAGTGTGAATAGTCAATAAGATCACACAACATCATAATAAGCCTCCTTTTTTCTAGTGTTGAACAATATCGCTATCATAACAAACCTAGCAACTTTCTATCAATCGCAATGATGTATTGTGTTTAGGTATTGTTATAAATGATTCTAATGGCATTAAAAGTGTCATGAATAAAACTGCTAGTGGCTGTGGTGAGTAATAATTTTGGAGTAAAATCAAGATGTAAACATATAGGAAACGCCAAAATGAATGTAGAAATAAAACCAGCCACAATTAAAGATGCCGCTTTGATTTTAGATATGATCATCGAATTAGCGGAATATGAAAAAGCACGTCATGAAGTTAAAGCATCTGTCACCGATATAGAAAACTCATTATTTGGTGAAAATTCAAATACAGAGGCTTTAATTTGCTATGTGGACGGTAAACCTGCTGGTTATGCGGTCTTTTTTTCTAGTTACTCGACTTGGTTAGGTAATAATGGGATCTACTTGGAAGATTTATATGTTTCCCCTGATTATCGAGGAGCGGGTGCGGGTAAAAAATTATTAAAGCATATTGCAATGATTGCCAGTGAAAGGAAATGCCAGCGTTTGGAATGGAGTGTTTTAGACTGGAATCAACCTGCAATTGATTTTTATAAAAGTATTGGTGCTAAACCCCAAGATGAATGGGTTCGTTACCGTATGGATGAACAAACAATTGCTGAATTTATAAGTTAAATACCTAATAAGTTAATTTTATAACAAAATAATGCTAACAAACTTTTTTGTTAGCATTATTTTTTTGTTTTTTAATAAATCTTAAGCAATAAGTGCCAATAAACTCTTTTTAACTTTTGAATATGGTATTTTGTGATATATGTGCTATTTTACTTAAGGTTAAAAGGGATAAAATAGAATTAAATTAAAGGGATAGAGAACAGGCAAGTAACTTAATCTAAAAAGGAATATTGTATTGAGATGTTAAGTTGAAAATGTGCGTTAGTCAGTTTTTATTTTCTTGGTTTTATTATTTTTTAGTGTGACTAAATAAGATGGGCAATACTAAACAATTGAATTAAAAATTAGCTATTTTCTTTCACATAAAGAAAAGAGAAGGGATGGTATGAAAATAAATAAACGAAAGATCATTTTTTATGTCGCTATTATTTTAATTATTGCAGCAGGTGGTTTTTATTATTGGAGTATGAATTCTAGCAGTTTACCCGCAGGTTTCGCTCAAAGTAATGGTCGTATAGAAGCAACCGAAATTGATATTGCAACCAAAACGGCAGGGCGGATCGATACTATTACGGTGAGAGAAGGTGATTTTGTCAAGGAAGGTCAGGTTCTTGCCAAAATGGATACCAGAGCACTGCAAGAACAGCTTCACGAAGTACAAGCTCAATTACGTCAAGCAATTAGTAATGTATCAACAGCAGAATCAGGTTTAGTGCAACGTGAAAGTGAAAAGTTAGCCGCACAAGCGGTTGTTCGTCAACGTGAAGCAGAACTTGATGCGGCACAGAAACGACTTAACCGTTCTCGTGCATTAGTAAGAACCAAAGCGGTTTCTCAACAACAGGTTGATGATGACACCGCACAGGTACAAGGCGCAAAAGCCGCGCTGCAAGCGGCTAAAGCTCAGGTTGCAGCCTCTCTTGCGGCAATTGATTCTGCAAAAGCGGGCGTTGTTCAAGCAAAAACGCGCGTTGATGCAGCGACTGCAACTGAAAGACGTATTATTGCTGATTTAGATGATAGTGTGCTTAAAGCGCCGCGTAACGGTCGTATTCAATACCGTGTTGCTGAACCTGGTGAAGTATTAGGGGCCGGTGGTCGAGTATTAAATATGGTTGACCTCAGCGATGTTTATATGACCTTCTTTTTACCTACAGAAGATGCTGGAAAAGTGGCATTAGGCAGTGATGTGCATATTGTCTTAGATGCAGCCCCTAATATTGTGATACCTGCGAAAGCGACTTTCGTTGCCAGTGTTGCACAATTCACACCAAAAACCGTTGAAACGCAAAACGAACGTTTGAAATTAATGTTCCGTGTTCGCGCACGAATTTCACCAGAGCTACTGGAAAAGAACCTCGAATATGTCAAAACTGGTTTACCTGGCAAAGCTTATGTTCGTTTAGATCCTAATGCCCAATGGCCAACTGACCTTGAGGTGAGATTACCACAATGACCCATAATTTGATGGATGATGTGATAGTAGATTTAAGCCATGTCAGCCAACATTACGGTGATAATTGTGCGTTGGATGACATTACTTTATCAATTCCAGCAAGGAAAATGGTTGGTTTAATTGGCCCTGATGGTGTGGGGAAATCAAGCCTAATTTCATTGATTGCCGGTGCAAGAGAGATCCAGCAAGGGAAAGTTATCGTTCTTGGCGGTGATATGGCAGATAAAGAACATCGCCGAGAAGTCTGCCCTAAAATTGCTTATATGCCCCAAGGATTAGGGAAAAACTTATACCACACGCTTTCAGTCTATGAAAACGTCGATTTCTTTGGGCGTCTATTTGGGCAATCCAAAGAAGAGCGCCAGTATCGTATCGACGATTTACTCGAAAGCACGGGGTTGGCTCCATTCAAAGATAGGCCCGCAGGGAAGCTTTCAGGGGGGATGAAACAGAAACTGGGGCTTTGTTGTGCGCTAATTCATGACCCTGATTTACTGATCCTTGATGAACCAACCACAGGGGTTGACCCATTGTCACGGGCACAATTTTGGGATTTGATCGAACGTATTCGCGAACGACAAACCAATATGAGTGTGTTGGTGGCCACTGCTTATATGGAAGAAGCGGAGCGTTTTGATTGGCTGGTTGCGATGGATGATGGCAAGGTCATGGCAACAGGACATGCCTCTGAACTGAAAGCACAAACACAGTGCGATGATCTTGAAGCTGCATTTATTGCGTTACTGCCAGAAGAGAAGCGTAGCGGTCATAAAAAAGTGGTTATCCCGCCTCGTGATACCTCAGACGATGATGTGATAGCGATTGAAGCGCAAGATCTAACCATGCGTTTTGGTCAATTTGTGGCGGTCGACCATGTTAATTTTAAAATACCGAAAGGTGAAATATTTGGCTTTTTGGGATCTAACGGATGCGGTAAGTCCACAACGATGAAGATGTTGACTGGGCTATTGCAAGCGAGCGAAGGGCAAGCATGGTTATTTGGGCAAGAAATTGACCCAAAAGATATTGAAACGCGCAAACGCGTTGGTTATATGTCACAAGCATTTTCCCTCTATAGCGAATTGAGTGTCGAACAAAACTTAGTTTTGCACGCTAAGCTATTTCATATCGCGGAAGATCAAATTAAGCAGTGCATTGATGAGATGTGCCAGCGTTTTGATTTAGATGATGTGCGAGATACGATGCCCGATGATTTACCGTTAGGTATTCGTCAACGCTTATCGCTAGCCGTTGCCGTTATTCATCGCCCCGAAATGTTGATCCTTGATGAGCCTACATCAGGGGTAGACCCTGTGGCGCGAGACATGTTCTGGAATTTAATGGTTGACCTTTCAAGGCGTGACGGTGTCACTATTTTTATTTCTACCCACTTTATGAATGAAGCGGAGCGCTGTGACCGTATTTCCTTGATGCATGCAGGGAAGGTACTTGATTGTGATACTCCTGATAATCTGATCAAAAAGCGCGGATTAGACACGCTGGAAGCCACTTTTATCGCCTATCTACAAGATGCTGTGGGAGAAGCCGGAGCGACCAAGGATACAGCCCCTGAATTTCATGTTGACCCTGAGCTTAAAAAACAGACGGATGAAGCGCTGAAAAGCCGTTTCAGTTTCCGTCGATTATTTAGTTATAGTATTCGGGAAGGGATGGAGTTACGGCGCGACCCAGTACGTTCGACACTCGCACTACTGGGTACGGTGATCCTCATGTTTATCATGGGCTATGGGATCAGTATGGATGTGGAAAATTTACGTTTTGCAGTACTTGACCGTGACCAGACAGGTTTAAGCCAAGGTTATACCCTAAATTTGGCAGGCTCTCGCTATTTTATCGAGCAGCCTCCCATTAAGGATTATGATGAACTGGAAACCGCGCTGCGTAGCGGTAAAGTATCTGTCGCCATTGAAATTCCCCCTAATTTTGCGCGTGATGTAGCAAAAGGGCATGCGGTGAAAATTGGCGTATGGGTTGATGGCGCAATGCCTAATCGTGCTGAAACTGTTCGTGGTTATGTACAAGCGATGCATCTCGCTTGGTTAAGCACCATGGCTGCTAAGCAACCTGTTGGTGTGGCGGGAATGCCTGTCATCGACATTCAAACCCGTTATCGCTATAACCCCGATGTAAAAAGTTTACCTGCGATTGTTCCCGCAGTGATTCCTCTGTTGCTGATGATGATCCCAGCGATGTTAAGTGCACTCAGTGTGGTTCGCGAAAAAGAGCTAGGATCAATGATTAACCTTTATGTAACCCCGATCACCAAATTGGAGTTTTTATTAGGTAAACAGCTTCCTTATATTTTATTAGGCATGTTTAACTTTGTGATGCTCTGCGCGTTGAGTGTATTTGTTTTTGGCGTTAGCTTTAAAGGGAGTTTTCTGACCTTAACACTTGCAGCTTTTCTCTATATTACTATCGCAACAGGAATGGGCTTGCTGATCTCTTGCTTTATGAAGAGTCAAATCGCCGCTATTTTTGGTACCGCAATTATTACACTGATCCCGGCTACTCAATTTTCAGGCATGATTGACCCTGTCTCTTCACTTGAAGGGATTGGTCGTTGGGTTGGTATGGTTTATCCAACATCGCACTTTTTGACAATAACACGCGGTACTTTCTCTAAAGGACTGAACTTGTTTGATTTGCAAGCGTCATTTATTCCGCTATTGATTACTATCCCTATCGTGATAGGCCTCAGTGTTATTTTCCTGAAAAAACAGGAGTCCTAACTGATGATACGTAAGTTACAAAACATATTTCATTTAGGTGTCAAAGAGCTGCGTAGTTTAGGGCGTGATAAGGCGATGATGGCGCTTATTGTTTTTGCTTTTACGGTGTCGATTTATTCATCGGCAACAGTGACGCCAGGCTCTTTGCATCACGCACCGATTGCGGTTGCTGATCAGGATAAATCACAGTTATCGAACCGTATTATCAATAGTTTTTATGCACCTTATTTTAAGACGCCGGCGGATGTAACTCCCGAACAGATTGATGGCCTTCTTGACCGAGGTACTTATACTTTTGCTTTAGATATTCCACCTAATTTTCAGAAGGATGTACTGGCCGGTCGCCATCCAGAAATCCAAGTGAATATTGATGCAACACGTATGAGCCAAGCGTTTTTAGGTAATAGCTACATTCAAAATATCACTTTAGGTGAAGTGAATGAGTTTCTTGCTAAGTACCGTAGTGATGCGAGTTTACCTGTAGATCTTGAAGTTCGTATGCGTTTTAACCCCAACTTAACGCAATCATGGTTTGGGTCGGTAATGGCAATCATTAATAACATTACTATGCTTTCGATAGTGTTAACGGGCGCTGCGCTAATTCGCGAACGAGAACACGGTACGGTTGAGCATTTAATGGTGATGCCACTAACTCCATTTGAAATCATGCTATCTAAGATTTGGTCAATGGGATTAGTGGTTTTGGTTGCCTCGGCAGTATCGCTTCTGTTGGTGGTTAAAACCTTGCTACAAGTGCCGATCGAGGGGTCTATACTGCTATTTATGTGTGGTGTGGCATTAAGCTTATTTGCGACCACATCAATTGGTATCTTTATGGGTACGCTAGCTCGTTCAATGCCTCAGTTTGGGCTATTGATGATCCTTGTTCTATTACCGTTAAATATGCTTTCAGGAGGTATGACCGCACGTGAAAGTATGCCTCAGTTAGTTCAAGACATTATGCTGACGATGCCGACAACACATTTTGTGAGCCTTGCACAAGCGATTCTATATCGAGGAGCAGGATTCCAGATCGTTTGGCCTCAGTTTATTGTCTTATTAATTATCGGTATCGTCTTCTTTTCATTCGCATTAATGCGGTTTCGTAAAACCATTGCAACCATGGCATAACACCTTGCTGTTGCAATTATGTCAAAAAACGCTTGCTGAATTGTTCAGTAAGCGTTGTAATGTAGTGCCTATCAATTCAAAAATTATTGCAAGGCTGTACCTATCAAATCGATAGTATTAACTGATTGGAAAAAAAGGCTGTAAACCAGTAACTTAATAATCAACCAAACAGGAGAACGTAAAATGTCTTTAATTAATACTCAAATCAAACCATTTAAAAATCAAGCTTTTAAAGACGGTAAGTTTATCGAAGTCACCGAAAAAGATGTGGCTGGAAAATGGAGTGTATTCTTCTTCTATCCAGCAGACTTTACTTTCGTTTGCCCAACTGAACTTGGTGACGTCGCTGACCATTACGAAGAATTCCAAAAAATGGGCGTTGAAATCTATTCAGTTTCAACTGATACCCACTTTACTCACAAAGCATGGCACGAAAGTTCAGAAACTATCGGTAAAATCAAATACACCATGATCGGTGACCCAACAGGTGAACTGACTCGTAATTTCGAAAATATGCGTGAAGCAGAAGGTTTGGCTGACCGTGGTACTTTCGTTGTTGACCCACAAGGTATCATCCAAGCTATCGAAATCACAGCAGAAGGCATTGGCCGTGATGCTTCTGATCTGCTACGTAAAGTTAAAGCTGCACAGTATGTTGCTAGCCACCCAGGCGAAGTATGCCCTGCTAAATGGAAAGAAGGTGAAGCAACTCTGTCTCCATCTTTAGATTTGGTTGGCAAAATCTAATCGAAAACTTTATTTCGAAAGTAGAAAGTAAAAACATACTGATGTTATCGGGTGCTATGCACCCGATTTTATGACCAAGGGGATCATATGCTCGATAACAATATGCAAGCGCAATTGAAAGCGTATTTAGAAAAATTGACTAAGAACCTATCCCAAAAGGAATTGTCAGATAATACATAATGATAATTTATGAGGGCAACGTATGGTAGGTAATAAGTGGCAAATCAGTGATGAACTCTGGGAGAAAATGGCTCCTCTCATCCCGGAGCATAGAACTCAACACCCGCTGGGTACGCACCGCAAGCGGGTTGATAATCGCGCTGCAATGAACGCCATTTTCTTCGTACTCAGGACGGGTTGCCAGTGGAATGCGCTAAATGCCACCGGTATATGCTCGTCAAGCTCTGCTCATCGCCGATTTCAGGAGTGGCGGGATGCTGGCGTATTTGAACGCTTCTGGCAAAACGGGTTGCTTGCTTGCGAACAGTTGGACGCTATTGACTGGTCGTGGCTGTCGATGGATGGTTGTATGACCAAATCACCGCTGGCAGGCTCAAAAAAACAGGCAAGAACCCAACAGACCGAGGGAAACGGGGCGTAAAGCGCAGTCTGATGACTGACGGGAACGGGCTTCCGCTTGCACTGGTTGTCGCTGGAGCAAATACGCACGACATAAAGCTGGTTGCGGATACGCTCGATGCCCTCCAGACGGGCAGACCGGGCAAGAGGCTCCGGTTGTGCATGGACAAAGGGTATGAAGCGGAATGGTTGGGAGCGTATCTGAAAAGTCGTCGCTATGAACCTCATATCCAGTCACGGAAGGATGAATCAGAAGCCATCAAAAACACGGATTTTAAGGCCCACCGCTGGGTTGTAGAGAGAACACACAGTTGGATGAATCGCTACCGTCGTGTCCTGACTCGTTGGGAGAAGAAGGTCGAGAATTATGAGGCAATGCTGCATCTTGCCTGTGCCATCATTGTCTGGAATAAAATCCTATTGGGATAGGTTCTAAACCTGTTGAGTTAGTCGCTAATTTAGATAGCAGTAATAAATCAAATGAAATAAAACAGCTTCTAAACCAAATTGCTGCGCTTTCAGACAAGATTACTGTTCGTGAAGTACAAGATAATACTCAAAGAGTACCATCATTTTTAATTACTAACCCTGGTGTTGATAGTGGATTGCGTTTTGCAGGTTCACCACTAGGCCATGAATTTACATCGCTTGTGCTTGCATTGTTGCAAATTGGTGGTCACCCATCTAAAGAAGCACAAGAGTTATTAGATCAAGTGAAGGCCCTTGAAGGGGAATTCCATTTTGAAACCTATTATTCATTATCGTGCCATAACTGCCCAGATGTTGTGCAAGCACTGAATTTAATGGCAGTATTAAATCCAAATGTCACACATACAGCGATTGATGGTGCGCTGTTTCAAAATGAAATTGAAGAACGTAATGTGATGGGGGTTCCCGCTGTTTTCTTAAATGGAAAAGAGTTCGGCCAAGGGCGCATGACATTAAGTGAGATCATTAATAAGGTTGACACGAATGCTGACGCGCGTGCCGCTAAAGCATTAACGGAACGTGAACCATTTGAAGTACTCATCATCGGTAGTGGACCTGCTGGGGCATCCGCAGCGGTTTATACTGCACGTAAAGGTATTCGCACTGGTGTGATCGGTGAGCGTTTTGGTGGCCAAGTTATGGATACCGTTGATATCGAAAACTACATTTCTGTACTCAAAACAGAAGGGGCGATATTTGCGGGAGCACTGAAGAACCACGTTGATGACTACAATGTTGATGTGATTGATGGTCAGTCAGTGACTAAGTTAATTCCAGCAACAGAAGAAGGTGGTTACCACCAAATCGAAACAGCTTCCGGCGGAGTAATGAAGTCACGGAGTATCATTATTGCGACAGGTGCCCGTTGGCGTAACATGGGAGTACCTGGGGAGCAAGAGTATCGCACGAAAGGCGTTACATTCTGCCCACACTGTGATGGTCCGTTGTTTAAAGGCAAACGCGTTGCTGTGATTGGTGGAGGTAACTCAGGTATTGAAGCGGCTATTGACTTAGCGGGTATTGTTGAACATGTGACAGTATTGGAATTCGCGCCTGAATTGAAGGCGGATTCAGTACTACAAGATAAAGCACGTAGCCTGAAAAATGTTGACATTATCGTTAATGCTCAAACATTGGAAGTGAAGGGCGATGGTAGCAAGATGACGGGTCTTGAATATAAAGACCGTACTGATGATAGTGTACATTTATTAGAAGTTGCAGGCGCATTTGTACAAATTGGCCTGTTGCCAAATACCAATTGGTTAGGTGATACCGTTGCACGTAACCGTATAGGCGAAATTGAGGTGGATGCACGTGGCGAAACAAATGTGAAAGGTGTGTTCGCTGCGGGTGACTGTACTACTGTACCTTATAAACAGATCATTATTTCAGCCGGTGAAGGTGCAAAAGCCGCACTTAGCGCATTTGACTACCTAATCCGCACCAGTACAACCTACTGAATAATTGTTAATTCAGTAGGTTGTACCCAAAGGCACTCGGGGCGAGTGCCTTTTTTTGTGCATATGATTAAGTCGTGCCGAGATTATTTTAACCGCCTTAGTGAGTGATATTTAAACTAAATCAGTCAGCAAAGATAAAGGAATGTATGCGAGTGAGATTCATTCCATGTACTTAAGGTAAATTTAAGGTTGAGACTATGCACTGATATTCGTTAATGATAAATGGAATTATTATGTTTGATGGCCTTGGTTATGTTATTGCGATCGGTGCGGTGATCTTAATTACTTTATGTATACAAACCAACGAAAGCGATATTAGCTTTTTAACGTGCATGGCTGAAATGCTCGGCGTGATAACCACCATTAAAAACGGCAGTCTGTTATTTATCCTGTCTAATTAGGGGGCACGCAAAGCGGCAAGCTCTTACAGGTGATAACAATCATGTGGGAAAGTGGGGATAGGCATTATTTTTGATTGGCTGACCGGCAAGCGTACACCTGCGTACAAGCTTACTGGTTAGATTTGAACTACGCTCAACAAAAGAAAACCAATCTTAAACGCAAGCAAAAACCCAAAAAAGAGGGCGATTACATCGAGGGTGCGGCAGAATTTAATATTACGTTGGCTGAGGGGCGAGCCAACCTTTACCCTGAAATACCCGTCACGGTAACTGGCTTTAAACCGACCATTGATTGTCACCAGTGGGGTGATTAGCCGAGTGACACACACCATTGATGGGAACGGGTTTATTGCCCATTTAGAACTGGAAATATCGCTAAAAGGAATAGAAATAATTGGATAGTTTATTTTACTAAGCTATCCAAATTTTAAATGAAAATGATATCTTCTGATTTAGCAAGGAAACATCTAGATTTATTTGTTAAATTTGATTTTTCGCTGTTACTTTCATTATTATTGGAATTGAGTATTTTAAAGCTTAACTCGAAAAGATGGGGCCTTTTATCAAATTTGTATCAAAAGACACTCGATTGCGAGTGTCTTTTGTACGAAATTATCATGCAAAATAGCTTATTCTCAAAGCAACATCCCAACAAGCCAAAGAATTATCGCAATCCGAACTAATGAATATCCTCGTGACTGCGGTAAATTAACTCTAATTGCGGATGACTCCATAAACTGGCGGGGGTCACTGTCGCACGCTCCCAAGGAATATGACCGATAAACCACAATTTCCAAAAGTTAAGTTTGGCTTCGGGGTTTTTACTTAATAAATCTTTAAAAGTTTCAATTTCACCTACGTTAATTGAAAGTGCTGACTGGTAAATATCAAATACAAATTTCGAGCAGAACTGGCGGGAAGAGTGATAATCAAAGCCAGTATGATAAAATTTATTAAGTCTTGAAGGAACTTCTGCAACTAAAGCTGCTTTTTGTTCATCCGTTAGGTGGTGAGTAAGTCGGCGAACACCATATCTTTGCCCAGCCGAACGTTGAATAAAGCGAGTCAAAGTCGTGACAGTTGATAGCGGTACTCGGCTTTCTGCTACTAAATAATCTTGCCCGTTATGACCAATTATCAAGCCAACATGATTGCTCCAACATAAAGAGGCTGACGCTATTTGGCGAAATAACGTAGTGCCAATACTTGTAAAGATAATATCGCCGACCTCGAGGTTTTTAGGGGGAGTATTATTTGTCATTATTCATACCTCTCAATAATTTTAACTCTGTTTGATAGTAATCCCTGATAAAGAGTAACAGCAATGAGAATACGGATTAAAATCGCGTATTAAATTAAATAATACGTTTTCGTTTAGGTTATATTGATTATAGGTTATGCAACTCAATTTATTTTATTGTTTGTAGGGCATGGCTCAATGCGATAATACTACGCGTAATCTCAGTTTCAGTATGTGCAGCATAACCGAATAAAATAGCGTTGTTTTCATGACTATTCATACAATAACGAGACAGTGGCTGTACACCAAAACCTAACTGATGGCAGGTAGAGAGTATAAACGGCAAACTAATTCCCGGCTTTAACCAACAAACAGCATGGATCCCTGAATCTGTTTGCTCAACGTTAAATACATGGGGCAAATAGGTGTTAATTGCACTAATTAATGCATTTTGGCGTGAATAGCAAACTTTTCGAACTTTACGCACATGGCGTGCATAATGCCCCTCTTGAATAAACTGTGCTAAAGCGGCTTGTTCTAAGTAACCTGAATGGCTATCACTGTAATATTTCATCATAGTAAAAGGCTCGATCAGAATTTTTGGCACAATTAAAAATCCTAAACGAAAACCCGGATACATCATTTTAGAAAAGGTGCCGGCATAAATAACACGTTGATGCGCATCAAGCCCTTGAAGTGCTTGAATAGGTTTAGATAAATAGCGAAATTCACTGTTGTAGTCATCTTCAAAAATCCATGCTTGATTCTTGTTTGCCCACTCTAATAGCGCTAATCGTTTTGTTAAACTCAAAGTCGTACCAAGAGGAAATTGATGGGAAGGGGCGGTGTAAACTAAGCAAGCGTCAGGGTAAGTTTGTGCGGCCATCGTAATATTCATTCCATCACTCTCAGAAGGAATTGGGCAAATATTGGCTCCACGAGCAGTTAAAATAGCTCGCGCACTATCATATCCAGGATCATCTAACCAGACTGAGCTACCTTGTTGTAATAATACGCTTGCGGTTAAATTAATTGCCTGCTGAGTACCATTTACAATAATAATTTGCTCTTCGCTGCAATTAACCCCACGCGTTGAGTGCACATAATCGACTAATATTCTTTTTAGTGGCGGATAACCTGCCGGATGATTGTAGTGAGGAATTTCTTGTTTTGATCTTCTCCAAATCCTTCCTAGTAATCTTCCCCATAAATCATGGGGAAACTGATCAACGCAACCAATGCCGATATTGAACATCTGTTTTTTATTCGTATTAGGCCGAGACGTTTTCCATAATGTCGTTAAATGACTCATCACGGGATTGAGATTAGGTGCAGAATATTGCTGTTTATCGAGAGGATCTGTCTTGGATGTTAATTTAACCAGCTCATCAGGTATGGTTGTAGAAACATAGGTGCCAGAGCCTTGACGAGTAACTAAATAACCCTCGTCGATTAATCGTTCAAAACCTGCAATGACTGAATTGCGAGATATCGACATCATTTCAGCAAAAGCACGACTCGAGGGCAGTTTGATCCCCGCAGATAATCGCCCATCAAGAATGGCATTTCTGATGGTGTGATAAACATTTTCTTTAATACAACCTGCTTCTAAGAGTAAATGAGGGAAGAGAGCTTGCGGTTTACGTTTCATTAGAAGTGGATCCTAAATAAATAGCAAAAGTGTATCTTATTTAGTACCAGATTGATATGTAATATAACGCCATTGTTTTATATGTCGAATCGTTAAAGGATATATCATGAATAACAATATGTTACCTGTTACTGTTGAGTTTGTGTCACCCGAGCATTATCCGCAATGGCTAGTTTATTGGTTGCAGTATCAAGAATTTTATAAAGTGGATTTAAGCGAAGAAATCACATTAAAAACATGGGAGCGTTTTTTCGATGAAAATGAGCCTATGTATTGCGCCGTTGCACTTGAAGGTGAAAAAGTGGTTGGTTTTGTCAATTACCTCTACCATCGCTCCACATGGGCGGAAAATAATTTCTGCTATTTGGAAGATTTATTTGTTTCGCCAGACGTAAGGGGGCGTCAGGTAGGAAAACATCTGATTGAATTCGTGCATGAACAAGCAAAAAAACAAGCTTGTGGACGTCTGTATTGGCATACGCAGGAAACCAATTTACGAGGGCAGCGCTTATATGATTGGGTTGCTGAAAAACCAGGTGTGATTGAATATAGAATGCCGTTGTAATCTTTTAGTGATTTATTCATGAGATAGGTTACATACCCACTCATCATCCGAAGATTTTTTATCCTACTTGTGATCTCTTGGCGATTTCTGCCATCCCCACTGTTTTTGCGAGCGGTGGGGCTTTTATCTCCTTTGCTATGCTCATTGTTTTAATTTCAGACAAAGTTCAAAGTAGCTTTTTGTTAAGTTATATCCGACTGTTATTGAAAAATAACAGTAAACAATCACTACATGTGATATTCAAAGGAAAACACCTTGTTGACACCCGTCAACGAAGTAACTACAGTACGGATACAGGAGGGAAATGAAGAGACATCCAAACAAACACATTCAATCAGCGATTGAATATGCTGTCTCTAAAGGCTGGGTTTTGGTATCAGCGGGTCATAGTTCGCATGCCTTTTGCCGTTTACGCTGTGGTGACGCGAATGATGCACATCAAAACCATCAAATGAGCGTGTGGTCCACACCAAGCCGTCCTGAGGATCATGCTAAACAGATCAAACGGAAAGTTGATAGTTGTTATCGGTCTGGAAATTAATTTAAGGCGGCATTGCCGCCTGTTTCAAGCGAATAATCTAGGGGATGAGAAAGGTCACCTAGAACGGTATAGATAATAAAATGGTCTCAGTTAAAGGTATCTATTAACGAATCCATTAATGTATGGCGAGTATCAAGGAGAAGACAGTGTCACTATACAATTTCACGTTGGTGCTTTCAGGTGTTAATGCTGATACCCCAGGACTCGAAGATGCGCTGTATGAAAGTGGTTGCGGTGATGCGCTAATCTGTTTTTATGGTAAATCGGTCTATCTAGAATTTGATAGAGAGGCTAAATCATTAGATGATGCAATTGAGTCAGCTATCCATCATGTTGAAACATCTGGGTTAGGGGCAAGAGTAGAATCGGTTGATTCAGTGCTCGTCGGCTTGAGTGATATTGCTGATTTAACACATCTATCAAGGCAAGCGGTTGCAATGCTGAAAGATGGTAAGCGGGGTGCAGGGGATTTTCCAAACCCAATACAGCGTATTAAAGGCCAATCCCCTTTATGGGATTGGGCTGAGGTTGCTAATTGGTTACAAATTAATGGCAGGTTAAATCACCATCCTGAATTAGTGACGAATGCGAAGGCATTAAGTAAATGGAACTTGGCATTACGATCAAGTGTATGTGATGATTTGCTTGAAGTTGAAGCGATAACGAAAAAAATCGTCGATAATAGGCAAAAAAGAGCAGCATACGCCGATAAAACGAATGTTAAATAACCAATCTTAAAATACTCCCTTATTGACATAAGGGGGTAACTTTAATGCTCATGATATCTAAGCCGCCAGCTACAACTCGAATACTCAATGCTTGTGGTAGCAGGGAAGCCAATTTTCTTGGTTCAATGTTAGAGTGAGTAAGGAATGTTTTAAGTTGCTAGTTGTTTACGTACTTCCATAAGCGCAAAACCTAATAAATTGAGCCCTTTCCAAGTGAGAGGGTTCTCGATATTTTCACTATCTTCAGCAAGGCCGATCCCCCATATTTTATCAACAGGGCTTGCCTCCACTAATATTCTTTCATTGGTATTTAATAAAAATGTTTTTAACTCTTCATTTTGTGAAAACTTAGCAAGATTTGCTGCGACAACAATATTAAATCTATGCTCATCCCATATGCTCTGTTGAAAGCCTCGTACCTCTCTACCGAATGCTTTTGCAGCGCCAGGATTTGGGGCATGGATAATTTTCTCGAAACTTTCATTGTCATCAAATAATCGTGCTTTTTCTGCCATCATAAAATGTTCAGCACTGGCAAAGCGATTGCCTTCAACCATAAAAGTAGCTGGATACCATTGGCTCAGGCAACTCTTGGTAACTTGTTTTTGTTTTGATTGATGACCCCAGAAAAAGAGGTATTTCAATTTTTTACCTGTTCGGTATTGTTTGCAAAGGGTTTGGATATCCATAATAAATTGTTCTAATAAATTTCTATTGGGGTAGCGTATCGATAAATTCTTCGAAATACCATAAGAAAGACCTGTAGTTATAGCTTAAATAGATTGATTAAAAAGTAACTGGCAAGTGTTGAAAATTAAATAAAACGTGAGGCATCAGACATTTTTTATAAATGATATAAAAAGTCGCATTTTCACGCGTGAATAGAGCCATTTTTACCTAACTATTACATTTTGTTAACGATACAGTAAGCCCTCTTATTGGGTAAGGTTATTAACGAAAGTAAAGTATAAAAATATGGAACAAATATTGTTAGTTTTATGGCCTTTATTTGCACTGATAGCAATGGGTTTTATATTACGTCGTTCATCGCTGTTTTCGGTTGATTTTTGGCCTAGCGCTGAAAAACTGAACTATTTTATTTTGTTTCCTGCTTTATTGATTAACAGTTTAGCGAGTGCCCCACTTGATAGCCCTAAACTGCCTTATCTCGCGGGTGCGATATTTTTTGTGCTTATTATTAGCAGTGTATTAGTTCTAATTTTTAAATTACTTTTTAAAATGCCAATACCACGGTTTGGTGCTCATATTCAAGGTATTACCCGCTTTAATACTTATTTAGGGCTTGCAATTATAGCCGATTTATTTGGTACTGATGGCATAGCGATTGCTGCCGTCATTATGGCGATACTGGTGCCAAGTTGTAATGTTATTGCGGTCTTAGCATTAACCACTGGCTCTAAAGTTTCTATCAAACAGTTATTTTTACCGATCATTAAAAACCCGTTAATCCTCTCTTGTATTATTGGTAGTTTGAAACCGCGTTATTTGTGATTTTCTTTGCAATACCGACGGCGCCGACGGCTTATATTTTAACTCGTCAACTAAATGGTGATAGTCAGCTTATGGCAGGCATCATCACTTTGCAGACCGTAATTGCTGTCGTGACATTACCATTCATTCTTACCCAGATAATACATTAACTCATTGCTGCTATCGTTATTTAGCTTAAGTGAGATAATGGGTTTGAAGAGAATCGCTTTGTTAAAATATGGGGTTAATTTTGGGGATAAAATGGTTGTAGGAATAACGCATTATGACAGTTTTAGATAAAATATGTCTAATGGCTATATCTACATTCAAAATTCTGTTTATTGAGAACGCTAATGCCATTTTGTATTAATCAACAACCCCAAATAAACCAAACACTCTCCATTCCCAGTTCACGCGCGATAGAGGCTATTTTTAGTTCACCCGAGAAGCTCACAACCAAAGAATCTGAGTTGATGGGGATAAAAATTAAAGGTATTAAAAATAATACGCTATTTGTCGTTGAAAGTAATACTGGGCAGCCATTAAGCCTCAGCAAAGCTGAATTTCAATGGCTTTTTGAAACCAAGGTTGTAAGGCGTTTACAACCTGAAAAGACGAATTTTTTATCCCCAACGCAAATGTATAAAGGCTTGTTTGAATAATATTAAAGACATACACTGCTGCTTGATAAGGTAATAACATCATTTGATGATAAGGGGTCATGTGTGTCTTTAGAAAAATGTCAAAATAATGAAAATCTATCTATTGATGAGGTATTAGATAAACTTTCATTGCTGTACACAAATGCCATTGATTCTTTAAGAAGTGCCATTGCAGCTTATGTGACTGATGGGCAATTACCTGATGCGGATGCCCGCAAAAAGGGATTATTTGCCTATCCTGAACTATGTGTTGAGTGGCATGGTCAAATTGATCATTGCGTAAAAACGAGGGCATATGCACGTTTTGTTAAGCCCGGACAGTATCGTATTACGGTGACCCAGCCGGATCTATTTCGTCAATATTTAACCGAGCAACTGAGCATTTTACAGCAAGATTATGATGTCACTTTTTCTGTTTACCCCTCACAAACTGAAGTGCCATACCCGTTTGTGATTGATGGTTCTGATTTAGCTTTAGATAGAAGTATGAGTAGCAGTCTAGCGGCTCATTTTCCTATTACAGATCTTGCAGATATTAGTGATGATATTACCGACGGTTTATTTCAATCCGCAGAGGAGATGCCCCTTTCTCACTTTGATGCTTTGCGTGTCGATTTTTCCTTAGCGAGACTGAAACATTATACGGGAACGCCGCCAGAACATGTGCAACCTTATATTTTGTTTACAAATTACAATCGTTATGTCGATGAGTTTGTAAGCTGGGCTTGCGAGCAAGTTAGGGATCCGAATAGTCGTTATGTTGCATTATCCTGTGTAGGGCACAATTATTTAACGGCTGAAAACGCTGACCCACAAATTGCCACGTCTGATCTCACATGGAAAAAATTCCAAATGCCAGCGTATCATCTGATCGCGAAAGAGGGTGTAGGAATAACATTAGTTAATATTGGTGTTGGTCCATCGAATGCAAAAAATATTTGTGATCACTTGGCGGTATTACGGCCACACGCATGGTTAATGATAGGCCATTGCGGCGGCTTACGTGAAAGTCAAAAAATTGGTGACTATGTATTAGCTCATGCCTACTTACGTGATGATCATATTTTAGATGATGTTTTACCCCCTGATATTCCCATCCCAAGTATCGCAGAGGTACAAAGGGCACTGTACGATGCAACGAAACAAGTCAGTAATATGCCAGGTGAATTAGTTAAGCAACGGCTAAGAACAGGTACGGTGGTAACAACGGATGATCGTAACTGGGAATTACGCTTTTTTGCAACGGCCCGCCGTTTCAGCTTAAGCCGTGCTGTTGCTGTAGATATGGAAAGTGCGACTATTGCGGCTCAAGGTTATCGTTTTAGGGTGCCATATGGGACGCTATTATGCGTTTCTGATAAACCATTACATGGTGAAATCAAATTACCAGGGCAAGCAAATAGCTTTTATGAAGGGGCAATTTCAGAACATTTGCAGATTGGTATTCGAGCGATTGATCTTTTGCGACAAGAAGGCGATAAACTGCATTCAAGAAAATTAAGAACCTTTGATGAGCCTCCTTTTAGGTAATAAAAAAGTATAGATACCGAATCAATGACATTTGCAGTGGCAAATGAAAAAATGAGGTATGGGTGAATTAAGCGAGTTATTAACGCCATGGTTGATGAACTAGATATTTCTGAGGTGAGTGAGCTATCGGGCTTACCGCCATCGACGTTGCGCTATTACGAAGAAAAGGGGTTAATTACCCCGATTGGTCGTAAAGGTTTGAAGCGTGTTTATCATGGTAAAGATGTGATGACTCGCTTATCACTTATTGCTTTAGGGAGAGAAGCAAAATTTTCACTTGATGAAATAAGCACCATGTTGAATCAAAGAAATGGACCAACGATTGATCGTGGCTATTTAATAACAAAAGCAGAGGAAATTCAAAAAGTCATTGATGATTTGTCGGCGTTAAAAAAAGGTATTTTGCATATCGTCAATTGCCCTGAAGAAAATCATTTAGCCTGCCCTAAATTTCAAAAAATAATGTCGATAGGCCTACGAAATAGCCGAAAATTCAGCCAATAAGGCATAATCTAGTGGGTATAACCGCGTGATTATCCCACTTTTGATAACAATTTATCCCATTTTCCTTCATAGAAAGCCTTTTAGATCTTAACTACACTTTAGGTATTGCTACACTGATTTAAAGGGTCCTATGTCTACTCACTTCTTAGCATTTGAAAAACCTATCGTCGAACTTAATGAAAGAATCGACGCCTTAGTGGCTTTTAAACAAAATAGCCAACAGCCTGATATTGATTTCGATGAAGAGATCAAGTTGCTGGAGAAAAAATGTTTAACACTGACAAAGAAAATTTTTTCTCAGCTTGGTGCTTGGGAAATAGTTCAACTTGCAAGGCATCCATTGAGGCCCTATACCCTAGATTATATTTCGCTGATTTTTACGGAATTTCAGGAGTTGGCTGGAGATAGGGCATTTGCGGATGATAAGGCGCTTGTTGGTGGTCTAGCACGCCTTGACGGGCAACCTGTTATGGTTATAGGTCAACAGAAAGGGCGTACCACAAAAGAAAAAGTGATGAGAAATTTCGGTATGCCTTCCCCGGAAGGTTACCGTAAGGCATTAAGGTTAATGAAGATGGCTGAGCGTTTTCATTTACCTGTAGTGATATTCATTGATTCTGCGGGGGCATATCCCGGTATTGGTGCAGAAGAGAGAGGGCAAGCTGAAGCGATAGCACGAAATATTATGGAGATGTCTTGCCTAAAAACACCTATCATTTGCGTGATAACAGGGGAAGGTTGCTCTGGTGGTGCACTGGCAATAGGGGTTGGCGACCGTATTAATATGTTGGAGTACAGCACATATGCGGCAATATCTCCGGAAGGTTGTGCTTCAATCCTTTGGAAAGATGCACAAAAAGCGCAAGTTGCTGCGGAAACAATGGGAATGACAGCCAAAAGGCTCAAGGAGCTAGGTATTATTGACACTATTATCCCTGAACCGCTCGGTGGCGCACATCGCGATTATGTATTAGCGAGTGAAAATTTAAAACGGCAGTTGCTTATTGATTTAGAGGCCCTCAAAAAACGGGATGTTGATCTATTATTGGCCGAAAGATATCAGAAAATTATGGCGTTTGGTTACTGTTAAGCATGATATAGTCATTTTTATCTGAAGTCGTTTGGTGATAGAAATGAATATAGAGCAATGGGCGAATGAGTTTGATAATTACCTGCTAAAAAACTGGGTTAATGATGATAATGCCCATGATATTTTTCATCTTAGGCGAGTTTGGCGTACGGCACAAAAAATTATGGAGCCAATAGAACAAGTTAATCCTTTGGTTGTATTGGCTGCCTGTTATTTTCACGATTTTGTCTCATTGCCGAAAAATCACCCCCAAAGACACCAAGCATCTTCTTTAAGTGCTGATAAAGCGGTGAGTGTTTTTCAGTCTCATTTTCCAAGCCTACCTGAACATTACTATGAACCGATTGCTCACTGTATTATCACCCATAGTTTTAGTGCTCAGCTCGAACCAAAAACGATTGAAGCGAAAATTGTTCAAGATGCGGATAGGTTAGAAGCACTTGGCGCAATTGGCTTAGCGCGTGTTTTTGCCGTTAGTGGCCAATTGAATAGGGCATTATTTGATGCAAATGATCCTTTTGCACAAAATAGGCCACTGGATGATACTCAATGGGCTTTAGATCACTTTCAGCAAAAATTACTTAAATTACCGAGTACTATGCAAACTTCAATGGGAAGATTGCTCGCCACTCAAAATGCGAATTATTTAGTACAGTTTATGGCGAAATTAAGTGCTGAATTAAAGGGGAATAGTGTCCAGTTTGATGATCATATCATCGAACAGTTTTGGCTCTAATTAAGGTAGTGGCTTGATGTATTCAATAGGGATAGGCGATAAATGTCGGTTGATCTGAATTTATTAAGAGTTTTTGTTTCTGTGGCGTCTCAGGGCAATTTTGCTCGTGCCGCACAACAACTGTCTATGCCAACATCGAATGTTAGCCGGAGTATTAAGCAATTAGAAACTCAGCTCAATTGTCGGTTAATTGAGAGAACAACGCGGAATATGAGGCTGACAGAGCAAGGTGAAATATTATGGAAGCATAGTCAAAATCTCTATGCAGAGCTTGATGATATATTGAGCCAAATAAGCCATCGTGAGAGATTAACAGGAACATTACGGCTCACTATTCCTAGTGAGACGGGAAGCCTACTATTAGCCGACATAATCACCGATTTTGCTCTGTTGCATCCACAATTAACGCTTCATTGTGATACTCAGCTTATGCCTTTAGATGTGATTAATGATGATATCGATTTATTATTAACGTTCCATCGGGGTGAGTTAGGCGATAGCAGCTATCATTCGAAATTAATAAAAGCTTGGCCGAGCGTTGTTGTGGCGGCTCCTCATCTTATTGAACAAACGGGCAAGCCGAAAAACCTCACGGAGCTAGCTAATATGCCTTGTATTTCAAGTTTAAGTGCAATAGCCGGTCAGCCATGGATATTTATCGATCAACAAAAACGCCCTCAAAAACTCAATATTAATAGTCGATACCGAGTTAATAGCGGTATTTTAGCTAAAGTTGCTGCATTAAAAGGGATTGGCTATGCCATTTTAGCGATGGAATCTTGCCAACCAGATATTGAGCAAGGTTTACTTGAAGTTATTGAGTTTGATGAGCGACCCGCTCCGATTGAATTACGTGCAGTTTATGCGAGTCGACGTTCATTATCACCGAAGATTGATGCTTTTTTGCAATATTTAATCCCATTATTTGCCAATAAGAAGGTGTAATTGCCAGACTCAATCATGCTGAAGTATGGCGTAATTTCAGGGTGAGTCCTTTTAGAAAATAGCGCAGTAATTGGTCACCACATTCACGGTAGTTTTTATGTTCGGGGTGACGAAATAGGGCGTTAATTTCGGGTTTAGATACTCGAAAATCGGCTTTTTGGTAGATTTCTATCATATCGGTATCTTTTAATGCAAAAGCGATACGGAGTTTTTTAAGGATAATATTATTGTTGATATGTGTTTCAACTGTCGGAGCAGGGTGGTTATCGCTTTTACCTCGACGAAAATAGACTAAACCGTTAAGGAAGTGAACCAAGGTTTTATCATTACACTCCCTATATTCGGGGGAATCATCTTTCTTTAGCCAACTTACTATTTCTGCTTTGGTCACCGTTAAACCAGAGAGCTGCATAATTTCCACCATCTGGTTATCACTAAGGTCTAGTATGTAGCGAATACGACGTAAAACATAATTATTAAGCATGGCTATTGATTTTCCATAAATTAAGTTTTCTAAATCAATCACTAATGATAGTTATCAATGTTGAGATTCAAAAATATTGAGGCGTTTTAAGAAAGGCATACTAGAGAGTAATTTTGTTTTTATCAATATAAGAATGCGTAAAATAGACGATTTTAGACTACCTTACGCATATTGTGTCTGACGTTGAATTAGCCGATAAAATAGATGAGACTATAAAAAAAGACTAAGGTTAACCCAACAGTTAATAGCATATTTTTCAGTAACGCCGCGGCAACGACGCAAAATAAAGCTCCCCATAAATAGGGGTTATCAGGGAAATCCCGCAACGCATGATTATCTAACAGGATCACCGGAGCACAAATTGCGGTTAATAAGCAAGGCGCTGAATAACCGAGAGCCTGTTTAATAAACAGTGGCAACCTAACAGGAAGCTGTGGGATCAGAAAAACGTAGCGTAAAGAGAAAACAATAACCGTCAGTGTCAGGATCAATACCCAAATCATTTTTCTTCCTTAAGTAATCGAGAAACCATAACTGAAACACACATCCCCCCAACACCCGCGATGACAATCGCACTACTTATTGAATATAGTGAGAGGGTAACGGCCACAACTAATGAAAATATCACGCCACAAATTGTGCTTATTTTCTTTGTCAGTGGAACAACAATCGCTAATAGTGTCGCAACCACAGAAAAGTCTAAATGTAAGCGGCTTAGGTCAGTAATGAAATTGGCCATCATAATGCCAAGAAGGCTGGTGATTAACCAAACAATATAAAAACTGAATCCAGCACCAAATAAATAAGGAAAACTGAGTGGCTGCCGTTTAGCAGCACTAATAGCAAATAGTTCGTCTGTTAATAAAAAGCCAATGCTTAAACGTTGAGTGGCAGTAAAATCCTTAACATGAGGCCGCATTGTTAGGCCGTATAGCAAATGCTGTGAAGTAATAAAGAAGACAGATATAATAATAGTGATATAACCCGCCCCAGAATTAAGTAAACCTAAAGTAACAAGTTGTGCTGCGCCAGCAAATATCATCGCTGACATAGAAATACTTTGCCAAAATGAAAGTCCGGCTTCAACAGCCATTGAACCTGCTAAAACACCCCATGGGATCACTGCTAAATTCAATGGAGTCATGTGCAGAGCCCCATGAGTAAAAGCACGTTGCCATTGGCTACGTTGTTGTGAATACATTGATTTAATACCTTTTTTGCTTCGTTATTTTTATCATACTGTCGAGTTGAGATGGCTGATAGAATAAAATTGCTCTTGATATGAGTGTATTATCACCAATGCCATGGCATAAAAGTAAATAACTAGCCTTTAATTTACACAATGTGGACAATTTGCACGCAATATCCCCAGCTATCTTTTAAGCAATAATAAAAGCGGTTATTCAGCCGATAACGGAAATAAGGGCTAGCATAAATGAATGCCGCCACTGGTAATATGCCGCGTATATTGGCTAGGTGTGACCCCAATGGATTTCTTAAAATGCCGTGTGAAATGGCTCTGATCAGAAAAACCACACTGGTTTGAAACATCAGCAGGTTTCTCCCCTTGTAATAGCAATTTTTTAGCTTTGTATAATCTTGCTTGGATCAAAAATGTATGGGGGGTTGTGCCTGTATGTAATTTAAACTGACGTAGAAAATGCCACTGACTTACCCCAGCAATTGCTGCTAACTCACTTAGGGAATGATCCTGCTCTGCGGTGCTCATGATTAGGTCACAAATATCCTGCATACGTTGTTTTGCAGGGGGAATATCATTGGGTTGTACTCGGCTTTTGTTGTATTTCAAAATAAGCCAGCTCATTGATGAGAGTAATAAGGTCTCTTTGAATAAGGTGTTATTGGGTTGTAATAATAAATTAAATAGTAAATTTAACTGAGCTGCTAAACCGGGATCTTGGATCACTGCGTTAGGGAACCAAGGGATCACTCCGTAGTTATCCGTTTTTAAATCTAAGGTTAAGCGTTGAAACATTTCAGGGGTAGGATAAATAGCTTTATAGGCCCAGCCGCCAGCTACAGCAGAAGAGCCTGTATGGATTTCATCCGCATTCACCACAATAATGTCGCCTTTAGGTGCATAATGGTTTTCACCAGTACGAAAAAATTGCTGAGCACCATCTTCAATCACACCAATACAAAAGCCTTCATGGCTATGGCGGGAAAATTTTTGTTGATGGTACTGGGCTTCTATCATTTCTAAGCCACCCAGTTCTCGCAAATGAAAATAATTGGCACTTTCCATCCCAATACCTACTCTTTACCCATGATAAAAACGGAATATAAACACACAGTTATATTGCATTAAACGTATGCTATTTATACCCTTAATCTTAATTATTTTCACTATCACTACCCAATGACCTATTTTGGGTTATTATTTCAATAATTCTTAATATTACGGAATAAAAACCCAAGACAAATGTTAGTGTCAATACGATTCTATTTTTAGTTTATTTTGTGAATTATTGGTTCATGAAATTCAATATTTTTAGATTATTCAACCTAGTTTTTGGTCTATGCATGGCATATTTGCCCATATTTTTATTTGCGCGTAGTGATATCTTTTATAGTAAGATAACCCCGTGTATCATAGTCAATATTAACTGAATATGTTTATTTTTTGTTATAACTTTTATTAAGTTAGCGGGTTCCTTATGCTTGAAAATCTTGGTATCACAAATTTATGGACGTATTTAATCGGTGTAATTTTTATTACATTGGTGCCAGGCCCAAATTCTTTGTTTGTGTTAACGAGTAGTGCAAAGTATGGCATTAAAAATGGTTATAAAGCCGCGCTAGGCGTATTTACGGGTGACGCGATACTGATTTTTTTATCGTTTTTAGGGGTTGCTTCACTGGTTAAAACATCACCTATCTTTTTTAGTGTAATTAAGTATGTTGGCGCTACCTATTTAGTTTATTTAGGAATAAAAACGCTGTATAGCGTCTTTCATAAAAAAGAGCCGGTTGGGGATGTGGATGCAATAGTATTAGCAGCGAAAGGAACATACCAAAAAGCGGTGTTTTTAAGTTTGCTTAATCCTAAAATGATCATTTTTTATGTGTCATTTTTTATTCAGTTTATTGATCCTGCTTATCCTAATGCAGGCATACCGTTTTTTATTTTAGGCAGCATTCTTGAAGCATGCAGTATGATTTATCTATCAATGCTGATTTTTGGTGCTGTTGCTGTTACTAACATGGTAAAACATAACAAAAAACTGTCTAAATTATCTAATAGCTGCATTGGTGCTATCTTCTTAATGTTTGGGGCTAAATTAGCGTTAGCCGCCTAGTTTTTAGGGGTATATGATGATGCCGGCCATGAGCCGGCTTTTTTATCACTGTAATCTCGAAACAATTCTCAAGTCTCTAATACAACCCGTCGTCCAAAATTGTGCTCTGAATTTCAGTATCATGTGATTTGGAGTGGAATTATTGCGGTACAAATGTGTTCAGAAATAGTCTGGCTAATGGAACGGTGAAAGAGCACGTTTGGCTTCCAACATAGATAAACGACATAATAAAATTAAAATTATTCTGTGAGAAAAGGATGTATACCTGATGAAGCATTTAGTCAAAATTGCCAGCCGTTATGCAAAGCCATCTATTATCAATGATTATATTGAATGTGGTTATGTTGCTGCCGCGCTAGAAGCGGAAGATGGTGAAATTTATACAGGTATTAGCATTGATACGGCGTGCTCTCTGGGTTTTTGTGCAGAGCATGGCGCTGTTGCTGAATTACTCAAAGCAGGAAAGTCGGTCATTAAGTCGATGGTTGCCGTTGATTCCGCTGGAAATGTTGTACCGCCTTGTGGGCGTTGTCGAGAATTAGTTAGTCAATTATCCAATAAAAATAAGCAGACGCTCGTTGGGGTCGATAATGAAACTCAAGTCACCTTAGAGCAATTGATGCCTTATGATTGGAAAGCCACACAAAATAGAGAACAATAGAATGATGACGCAAGAGGATAAACATTTCACGGCAACGGCATTGTTGCGTAATCAAAAAGGGGAGTTTTTATTACATAAGCATCGCAAATTAGGGTGTTGGCTCCCACCGGGAGGGCATTTAGAAGATAATGAAGAGCCTCAAGATGCGGTAATGCGTGAAGTACGGGAAGAAACAGGGTTAGATTGCCGCGTGATTGATTGCGCCTATCCAACAGCAACCAAGGTAACGGGTTGTGAAAAAGTCACTGCTTTGCCCATGCCTTTAGCCATCTTAAAAGAGTTTATAACTGATAAAGAAAAAGGGGATCATTGGCATATTGATATGGTGTATTTATGTGAGCTTGTATCGCCAGATAAAACGCCTGATCCTGCATTTTGTTGGGTGCCTTTTGAAGAGCTAGCCAATCTCAATATCCCACATGATCTACTGCAATTGGCAAGCATGGTAAATGAAACTAACTTGTTGAAATAAAATTTATTTTATATTTAAAAACAACAATGAAACACCGAGCACCATTAATAACAGACCAATTATTTTATCCACCACGAATTGGTAATTGAGAACTTGGTTGCGTATGACGGGCGCTGCGAAGAATAACGCGATCAAACTGAACCATAGCCAATGAACAAAAGAGATAAAAAACCCATAACTCAAATTAAGCATTAATGAGTGAGAATTTTGGAGCACTTGCGTATATACAGAAACGACAAATAGCATGGTTTTGGGATTTAATGCATTAGTTAAAAAGCCCATTTTAAAGGCAGCAAATCTTGTAGGTTTAGGTGTTTCACCGGTTTCTGTATTGATTTTTTGTTTATTGGTAAATGAGCTAAATCCAATATAAATTAAATATCCCACACCAAATAATTTCACAATAGTAAAAAGCGTCGGTGAGTTCATGATAAGCAGTGTTACACCGAATACAGTATAAAAAACATGAACCTGCACCCCAAAGGCTATACCTAATGCTGCAAGCAACCCAATTTTTGTGCCATAAGCATAACTACTACGTGTCACCATGGCAAAGTCGGGACCTGGACTAATTACCGCTAAAATAGTCATGGCTGCCATAGCAATAAGTTCATTCATGTTAACTGTCCTTAATAGGTAATAAAAACTGATATTAAAAATTGCTGATATAAATCATCTTGTTTATTAATTAACTGTATTATCAATAGATTGTATTTAGTTAAAAAGCGATTTATGCTGACGTAAATCTGTCAGTTTTTGTTACCTATATGATGAAATTACCACCATTATCCTCATTACGTTTCTTTGATGCCGCCGCGCGTCATGGCAGCTTTGTTAAAGCGGCGGATGAACTCCATGTCACGCATAGTGCTATCAGTCGCCAAATACGTTTGCTTGAAGAACAGATTGGTATTGCATTATTTGAGCGGCGTAACCGAGCGGTTTTTTTAACGTTGGCAGGCAAAAAGCTATATCAAACAACGAGTGAAATCTTTGCTCAATTGGATAAGACATTAGCAGAGCTTGGCAGTGTCGTTGATAGTAATGTGGTGAGTATTTCTTGTGAACCCACTATCGCTATGAAATGGCTTATTCCTCGATTAACGCAATTTTATCAGCAATTTCCTCATATTACGGTGCATTTGATTGCGGCAGGAGGGCCTATTGATTTCACTAAAGCAGGTGTTGATCTTGCTTTTAGGCGTAATGATTTTAAGTGGAATAGCCATATTTATGCTGAAGAAGTGTGTCGTGAAAGGATGGGGTTAGTGCAGCGGCCCGATTTACATTGGCACGATGGCTCCAGCGACATTGCGTTACTGTATCCAGCTTCTCGTCCCTCTGTTTGGGAGCAATGGCAACAGCAGATGGGCAATAGTCAGCAAGGTAATCGACAGGTTTCATATGAACATTTTTACCTTTGCATTCAGGCGGCCATTTCTGGTCAAGGGGTTGCGATTGCTTCATTTTTAATGGTTGAAGATGAGTTGCAATCAGGTCAATTAACCGCGCCTTATGGTTTTATCGAAGATGGTTCAGCTTATTATTTGTTGGCGCCCAAGCCACCTGTTGTCGGAAGTGCTTTGCACCTATTTATTGAGTGGCTAAAAGATTGCCTTCAAGAAAGCTATACACTAACCCAAAAGGAGTAGCACAGATTTTACTTTACGCTCGAATTGTTTATTCTTTCAGCAAAACCATGTAATAAATAAAGATTTTGTCACATAACTATTTTATAGCGTGTTATATTTCCAGACTTGGGTTTGTCGGTTTATTAAGTGGAGTGAGTAATGAGTAAATTACGGGTAGGTGTCATTTTTGGTGGTAAATCAACAGAGCATGAAGTGTCATTGCAGTCAGCGAAGAACATCATTAATGGTCTTGATCGCGATAGATTTGATGTATGCTTAATCGGCATTAACAAACAGGGGCATTGGCATGAATATGATGAAGCTGATTTTTTAATCCATGCAAATGATCCCGCTCGTATTGCACTAAGTACGCCAAAACGCAGTATCGCTATTATCCCTGGTAAAACAACCCAGCAATTTATTTCCCTTGAAGATGCTCAGCCACTCCCTCAAATTGATGTTATTTTCCCCATTGTGCACGGTAATTTGGGTGAAGACGGCTCTTTGCAAGGGTTATTGCGTATGGCTAATTTACCTTTTGTTGGCCCAGGTGTTTTAGGCTCTTCAGCCTGTATGGATAAAGATATCACTAAGCGATTACTACGCGATGCGGGGCTACATGTTGCACCTTTTATTACGCTGACAGCGTCGGATCGCACTGAAGCCAACTATGAAGCGGTTGTTAAACAATTAGGCCTCCCATTATTTATTAAACCGGCTAACCAAGGCTCTTCTGTTGGGATCAGTAAAGTGACTAATGAGTCTGAGTTTAAGGCAGCATTGGATTTCGCTTTCTTGTTCGATATGAAAGTCTTGATCGAAAGTGCAGTGAAAGGCCGTGAGATAGAATGTGCGGTATTAGGGAACGAACAGCCATTGGCAAGTCCATGTGGCGAAATTGTTCTACATGATAGTTTCTACGCTTATCACACCAAATATATCGATGAAAATGGTGCGTCTGTGGTAGCACCAGCGGATTTAGATGTTGAAGTGAGTGATAAAATACGGGAAATTGCATTACAGGCTTATCGTGCACTCAATTGCAGTGGTATGTCTCGCGTTGATGTTTTCTTGACCGAAGATAATCACGTTATTATCAATGAAATTAATACACTACCAGGGTTTACGAATATCAGTATGTACCCTAAATTGTGGCAACAGGGCGGAATGACATATCAAGCGTTGATCAGCCGCCTTATTGAACTAGGCATTGAAAAATATCAACAAACCATTGCTTTAAAAACAGCGTGTGATGTTAATTAATTGACTAATATCGCGGTATTTTATTAGCGTGCGATGTCACGCTAATAAAACATCGGTTAGTTTATGCCTTAATCTCGGTGATGCTGCGCAACATTTTTTTGCAGGTGCGTTAAGAATAACTGGGTTTCTTTTGGCGTCGTTAATCGAATAAAACGTATATGTTGATACTGTTTATCCGCCATACTGGCTATCCTAGGCCATTTACTTTTGTGATAGGTCGTTATCATCCATATTAGGATGGAATCACGACTAAAAAAGACATTTTTCCACGACTCATAATTCCCTGTATCCGGCCAAAGCTCTTGTTTGCTTCTGATCCGTGAGAACACTCGACGCACCGATTGATAAAGCGTCCGTAAGAATGAGTAATCAAGCCAAATCACCAGCTCAACCTCTTTCCATTTAATGGGTTGTGTCCGGGTATAGTTACCATCAAGTACCCAGCCGTTTGGTGCATTTTGCAGGGCTTGCGATAATTTCTTATACAATTGCTCATCGGTTGCGGGTTGCCAATTTTTTTGCCAATGAAGAGCATCCATTTCTATATATGGAACAGCGTAAAGTGACGCTAATTGCCGGGCAAAGGTGCTTTTACCACTGCCACTACAGCCAATAACATTAATTTTCATGAGTTAAATCATTTTATGGTAGATATGCCGTTCAGGTTTACTGAAGGGTAAAGTTGCACAAAAGCGTTCTGGAAAACGAAGCTTATCAGTGAATTATTCTATTTGATCAAACAAAAAATGCTCAATGTCTTGATGTCACTATTCAGGCAAAACATAAGCAGTACCAACTTATGGTTCAAGAAAAGCGGCATTGGTTTTAACGTAAGAGACTCACAAGGTGCATGGTGATAACGACACCCACACCTTGTTTATTGCGATAAGAGATCAAACTATGCGTGATGTTACTAGTACTTTTGCTGCCGTAGGGGCTAATTGCCAGCCTAATAAATTACTTGCACCAGACATAGTTAATATAACGGAATAAAGGTTCAAATCCGAACTTTTTGTATAGGTCGAAACCGGCTTCTGAGGCATCAAGGAAGCAGTGTTCAACACCTTGTTGATGACAAAATGCTAACGCATAAGCGATTAATTGTGTCGCGTAGCCTTTCCCTTGGTGTGTTGGCTCCGTACCAATATCATCAAAACGTGCAAGGCTACCTTCAATAGTGACGGTCATCGATGTTGCTGGCTCTCCAGCGACTAAGAGGACAAGATGAAATTGTGGCGCACCTTGCAATAAAGCATCTTCATGATAGCGGACATATTCATTGACAACCTTATCGTGTTCATCCGAAATATAAAACGCAGAGACTAAAGGCTTAGCCCACAATGAAAGGTCATGGTTCGCAAACACAATATCCACTTGATTTTCAGGCAGTTCTACAGGGAGTTGTTTATCAAGTGATAATGCCATTGCTGTTGTGACGCTGTCACGTTTGTAGCCTAAGGCGAGTGCCTCATTGACAATATCTTGTTGCATTTCTTCAGGAACAACCAGTGTATGATTTTTCTTTTGTGCAACAAAAAGGTGATGAGCCTGCTTAAATGCTTGAATCGATGATTCAGGTTGAAGATAAATAAAGTTAAATACAGGCGAGTTTAGAGGGGTAAGGTAACATATAGTATGTTGTTCGATCTGGATACTGTGCTCACAAATCGATGTCCAAAATGTTTTTTCGATGGACTGATAATGCCTTAAGTAGTAGAGCGGAATATTCATGTTTCAGTTACCTGACGCAAAGCGTGTTAATCGATAGGGGCTAAGTGCTGTCTGCTCTATGCCATGTATTATTTCATCTTGTGCCAAATGGCAAATTAATGGTGCAAGTGTGATAGCAGCGTGCATACTAATAATATATAAACCACTGAAATCAGCAACTTTACCGACAATTGGCATCTCATCCTGTGGCATAGGTCGCATTCCTATGAAAGCATTTTCTAAGCGTAATCTATTTGTACCTATAAATGAATTTTGAATAACGGATAGCGCATTTTGTGCGATATTCACTGCACTATGCTCGGGGCGCTCATCGATGTAATCCTCGGTACAACATAATTAGATTGAAATCATCGGATAGAATGATTTTGTATAAGCACCTTAATAGAGATTAAGGTGCATGTTTAATTATTGGGTTAGTCAGGGCGTTTTAAGGTGAAAATCTTATTTAATTGTCAGCTTTAGACTCTCACCAATTTAGAGACAAACGCAATAATGACTAATAATGCGGCGATCGTGAGTAGAGCGGTCGCTAATGTAAACTGAAAGGCAACAAAACCAATGGCGGCGGGGCCTGCTAAAATACCAAGATAACCCAGTGTGGATACAGCAGGAACAGCTAACGCTTCAGGCATCGTATTTTGCTTACCTATCGATGAAAACATCACAGGTACAATATTAGAACAGCCAGCACCAACCAGCGCATAACCTATAATTGCGATGGATAAGTAAGGTGATAATACCGCGATCATAAAGCCTATACAGGCTAAAAGAGCGCCCCAGAACACCACCCGCGCAGAGCCGACACGCATTACTATTTTATCTCCAGTTAAACGGCCAATTGTCATTGTTGTGGCGAAGGCTGCAAAGCCCAATCCACCAAGGGATTCTTCTAGACCGTGGTGCTCGATTAAAAATACGGCACTCCAATCTAGTACCGTACCTTCCGCGAGGAAAATAGCAAAGCAAATAATACCAATGACCAGAACAATACCTTTGGGTATCGCGATAAGAGGGCCGGTTGGTGCATTGGCATAACTTAAAAAACCTTTGAAGCTGATAGACAGCAACAGTAACGAAACCAATGAAATAATAATTGCAGCAGCAATTGGTGGTGTACCCATTAATAAAATGGCACTCATAGCACCAGCCCCTACAATTCCACCTACACTATAGTAACCATGAAAACCCGATATGATGGGCTTCTCAGAAGCTTTGTCTACAATCACTGCTTGTATGTTCATGGCACAATCTGTTAGCCCAATACCGACACCAAAAAGCAATAAGCCAACAATCAATATACCGATATGTGATATTGCAGGGAGTAAAGGGAGTAGCAAGCAAAAGGCGATGGTCGAGGCCACCATTAGTTTACGACAGCCAAATTTTGCAGCAATAGCCCCGGTTAAAGGCATCGCGACCAGCGCACCGACACCAAAGCAGAGAAGTAATAATCCAAGTGTGGCGTCATTTGCGCCCGTATTGGCTTTGACAAAAGGGACAATTGCTGCCCATGAAGCGGTCGCAAAACCTGCAATAAAAAAGATAATCCGTGTTGCCACTTGCTCTTTTTTGGCTGGTGGCGTAGTCGGTGTTGTTTCTAATAATTCAGGAGATAGAGTCATTTTATCAATATATTTAGTTTAGTTATTAAATTATCTATGATGAAGAGTATCTAAAAGTGGATCATCTAATATCGGGTGGCGTATTTCCCTTTTCTGTCCATTTCTTCTTATCAGTGCGATGGCCCATTTGTCAGTCTATATAATAATAAAGGTTAAAGGATCAATATGATAGGGTTCTCATGCGAAACCAAAAAAATATTATCTATACTTAGCTATATTGATTTTGAAAAATAGCACGGTATCTCGAATGAGATAGAGATAATCAGTATGGCATTGTGGTTATATGTATTAAATTTATGACTTAGGGAAGTATATTAGGTATTAATAGCGCCTAGTTAAACAAGATTAATCAATTAATGTGTTCGATTACTGTTAGATACAATACAAGTTGATCATTCAGCGTTAAGGCGTGTTTTTAGAAAAAATAGGTCACGACCACTTGCAGCCGTGCCACGAAAATTGTTTCACAATAGAATATCAGAATGCAAAAGTCCCAAGTGCTGACAACAGAATTTAGTCAACAAAATAAAATAATAATATATGATAACGAGTATGCAATATTCAGCATACCTTTATACATTAGCGTTTTCTCAGCATAATGAAATATTAAATTTCATTATGCTTTTACCTAATTTTATTTAGTTGAACTTTATTCAGAAGACAGCATTTTTAGTCCATGTTTAGCGCACTCTGATGTCTATAATCATGTCGTTATATTTTATGATTATAAATACGGTAAAAAATGAAAATAGGCTCTGTTATTTTATTATTAGTGGCTTTTACACTCACGGCTCATGCAGAAAAGGGTCCTGAGTTACAAAAAATTCAGGATAAACAAGGGAAAGAGATACATTACTACATAATAAAGCAAAGCGATAAAACAGCAAAAAACGTATTAGTGTTGATCCAAGGCTCTGATTGCAAAAGTGTTATTAATAACACTAAGATGATAAAAAATTTTGGCGCGGCATTTCCTAATAATGATATTTTACTGGTTGAAAAAACGGGATTAGATAGCCAAGTTGGAAAAAATGAGGATGGAGCATTAGTCGAAAATTGTCCTGTTGATTATATGAAAAATGATTCTCCATTAGAAAGAGCAGAGAATTATTTATTTTTAATTGGGCATTTAAAAAACCATTATCAACATATTATTTTGCTTGGAGGAAGTGAAGGGGCGGTAGTGACAAATTTAATTGTTTCTAACACGGATATGATCCAAGCCTCCATCTCATTGAATGGTGGCGGTCAGTTTTTTATTAACGATGTTATTTATAATATTGAAAAAACATTGCCTAATGAAGAAGTCGCGCAATCTATTGAAGGTTTTAAACAATTCGCTAAATCTGTAATACAAAATAAATTAGATGATAACCAATTTCCGAGTGAACATGGGGAAAAGTGGTGGCGTGAAATGCTAACAGTGAATAACCAAAAACTGCTTCAATCGATAAAAACACCTCACTTAGTGATTCAAACAATGGATGATATCAATGTAGATCCCCATAGTGTTGTGCGAATGATGGGGAAAATTAATAATCCACAGGTATCGTTTAAAACATATCAGGGGTTAGATCACTTTTTCCTCGATCAAGAAGGAAAGTCACAAACAGAATTGATTGTGAAAGATATTAACGAGTGGTATCAAACCATAAACTAACTACTGTTTTAACGCCTCCTCCAAAAAACCTTCCGGGGAGGAGGTTCATTATCAATACGCTAATCAAGATAGTCTGTTAGGCGTTTGCAAAATAAACACCGCCAATCTAATACAGTTTTCACTATTTTTATTTTTTAGTGGCATTGAAACCATGGCAGTTGCTCTTTTTACAGATAAAAAACATAGAAACCTTGTTTTAAATAATGATTAAAAATGGTTGATGTAGGAATGAGTAGCCATCAATCCACTATTCAACAATAAAGCTGTGGTAACGAAAAAGGGGGGTAAACCCTAATTTTTTGTAGATAGATAACCCATCGCTTGATGCCTCAAGAAAACAACGTTCGACCCCATTTTGCGTGCAGGTTTTTAAAGCATGTTTAATCAATAAGGTTGCCAACCCTTGACGCTGATATTGTGTATCTGTACCGATATCGTCTAGGCGAGCCATGCTACCGTTTAAGGTTAGAGTTAACGCACTGACAGGGGTATTGCCATGAAATAATACATAGTGTAGAAGTTGCCCCTTTCGCTGTAAGGCTCTTTGGTGATAACGGATATATTCGTTGATGACTGTTGGATCATCCTCACTGTCAGGGGCTGCAAACGCGGTAATTAATGGCTGTGCCCATTCAGTCAGCTGTTCATTACTTAAGGCAATCCTATAGCCTTCAGGTAGTAAACAGTCAGTATGATCCACCATCTTTGATGAGGTTAGTACCATTGCCGTTGTTTCCCCATCACTTTCATACTGGTTCTTAGTCATAATTGGCGCGAGCTGTGGCAACACTTTTTCATGTACGACAAGGACATAAGGTTTTTTTTGTTCAAAAAACAGTGCACTGCCTGCTTTAAAATCAGCGATTGATGCGCCGGAGTGTAAGTAGATAAAACTAAAGGCGGGAATAGGAAGTTCAGAGAAATATGCGATAGCTGTATCACTGATGCTTACGGTATTTTTGCAAATTCCTGACCAGAAATGACGCTCTTGTTGATAAAAACACAGCTCATTATTTTTCATTCAATTATCTCATTTATCAGTCTTATTATCCTAAAAGCCAGTCTACAAGAAGCGGATTTTCCTTAATAGCGTGCCTCACCAATAGCGCATTTTTAGACCTATAATTTTGCTATTCTGTACAGTGGATCTGAAAAATACTATACTCCCCCTATGTATATGATGGATGACTAACGATGCCACATTCACCAAAAGAAAAAAAAGCGGTTCTGACTCGGGTCAGGAAATTAAAAGGACAACTGCTGGCACTGGAATCGGCTCTAGAAGATGAAGTGGAGTGCAGTGCTGTGTTGCAGCAAATTGCGGCAATTAGAGGAGCGGTCAATGGGTTGATGGCGGGGGTTTTAGAGAGCCATCTACGAGAAGGATTACAGGAGTCTGCAACTACGCAGAGCCAAAAAGAGTCAGTTGATGACGCTATTTCTCTTATTCGAACATACCTGCGTTAAAAATAAGGAATCAATATGAAATCACGTGCAGCGGTCGCATTTGGGCCTGGGGAACCACTGAAAATTGTTGAAATTGATGTGATGCCACCTAAGGCGGGAGAAGTATTAGTAAAAATTAGTCATACCGGTGTTTGTCATACTGACGCATTTACCTTATCAGGGGATGATCCTGAAGGCTTATTTCCTGTTGTGTTAGGCCATGAAGGGGCAGGTGTCGTGGTTGAGGTCGGGGAAGGTGTCACAAGTGTAAAACCAGGTGATCACGTGATCCCTTTATATACGGCAGAGTGTGGCGAATGTGTATTTTGTCAATCAGGTAAAACAAACTTGTGTGTATCCGTTCGCGCAACACAAGGTAAAGGTGTTATGCCAGATGGTACAACCCGCTTTTCTTATAATGGCCAACCGCTCTACCATTATATGGGATGCTCTACTTTCAGTGAATATACCGTGGTTGCAGAGGTGTCATTAGCGAAAATTAATCCAGAAGCCAATCACCAAGAGGTATGTCTATTGGGTTGCGGAGTCACAACGGGGATCGGCGCGGTACATAATACAGCTAAAGTTCAAGAAGGCGATTCTGTTGCAGTGTTTGGCCTAGGGGGTATTGGCCTTGCCGTTATCCAAGGAGCAAGGCAAGCAAAAGCAGGGCGTATTATTGCAATTGATACTAATCCTGCAAAATTTGAGTTAGCGCGCCAATTTGGTGCGACAGATTGTTTGAACCCTAACGATTTTGATAAGCCGATTCAGCAAGTCCTTATTGAAATGACAGAATGGGGTGTTGATCATACCTTTGAATGTATTGGTAATGTTAATGTGATGAGAGCTGCGCTAGAGAGTGCGCATCGTGGTTGGGGTCAATCCATTATCATTGGTGTTGCAGGTGCAGGACAAGAAATCTCGACGCGTCCGTTCCAACTGGTAACAGGGCGTTCATGGCGAGGAACGGCATTTGGCGGTGTAAAAGGTCGCAGCCAACTTCCAGGAATGGTCGAAGATGCCATGAAAGGGGATATTGAGTTAGCGCCTTTCGTGACTCATACACTGCCTCTGGAAAAGATTAATGAAGCCTTTGACTTAATGCATGAAGGTAAATCCATTCGTACAGTGATCCATTACGATTAATTGTCCGCAAGCCCGAGATGTCGGGCTTATCTTACATTCAAATTGATAAGGAGATTGTATGGAAAGGATTGAACGTCACGCCTGTTTTGGCGGCTGGCAAGATGTCTATCAGCACCATTCTACCGTATTGAATTGCGATATGAGGTTTGCGGCTTTTTTACCTTCTGAGGCAGCGAACAAACAATACCCGGTTATTTACTGGTTATCGGGTTTAACTTGTAATGAACAAAACTTTATTACAAAAGCTGGCGCACAGCAGTTTGCAGCAGAGCATGGTGTTATTTTGATCGCACCTGATACCAGCCCTCGAGGTGAACAGGTTGCTGATGATGAGGCATATGATTTAGGGCAAGGTGCAGGGTTCTATTTAAATGCAATAAGAGAACCCTGGGTTAGCCATTATAAAATGTATGACTATATTGTCTCCGAACTGCCCGCATTGGTCGAAGCGAACTTACCCGCCAATGGTAAACGTGCCATTTGTGGGCATTCTATGGGGGGACATGGTGCATTGATGATTGGCCTACGTAACTCAGACCGTTACTGTAGTTTATCGGCTTTTGCGCCAATCGTTGCTCCCACACAAGTACCATGGGGGCAAAAGGCATTTTCTGCTTATCTAGGTGAGGATAAATCGCTTTGGTCTCGCTATGATACCATCAATTTATTGAATGAGGCGCAATCGACACCACCGATGTTGGTTGATGTGGGAACGGCAGATCCTTTTTACCAAGAACAATTACAACCTGAATTATTTGATGAAGTGTGCAATCGTAAACGCCATAATTTTACATTGAATTTACGTGAAGGCTATGACCACAGCTATTATTTTATTGCTAGCTTTATTGGTGATCATATTGCATTTCATGCACGTTATCTTAAGTCGTAATTATCGGTTGGTGATGAAATTGTCATCACCAACCCCTATTTTTTATACAGGGATTTGATGTGAATACAGTGCCAGACACAATCACGTTTTATGAGCGGCTGCTACCTTTGGTTATCTCAGGTAAAAAAGTCATTACTATTCGTGATCAACATGAAAGCCATTACGTACCGCACTCAGTTGTTAAGGTGTTTGCTCTTGAAACGGGGAAGTACTATACGGATATAGAAATCCTCTCTGTTGAACCGATCGATTACGATGATATTTCGGAGTATCACGCAACACAGGAGGCGATGACGCTGGATAATTTAAAAAGCCTTATTCGTGAAATTTATCCAACAGAGCAATCACTGTTTGTTATCCATTACCGTTTAGTGGAATAGGATTAATTGAACGAAAAGATTGAGATAGCTTTATTTTTAAGCACATGTTTGGAGGGCAATTAAATGGTATTGAGGAGAGGCTATTTAAGGAAAAAGCCCCTCATACCGTGGTTAAAAATTATTTTTGGCGTGCGGCGACGCGTTTTTTCATATCATTGAGTCGCTGCATCAAGGCTTCGATTTCTTCAGAATAAACGTCAGTAAACTCTTTATCGAGTACAGTGATTTCATCATCATAGACTTCGACAAAGGCACCATCTTTGCGAACACCCCATACATGATTACCGTCACCATAGATTGTGAGTAAAGGGAGAACATCTGTGATTTCAAAACGCTCAACAAGCTGTTTATAAGCTTCTAAAATACTTGCCCATTCAGGGAGATCATCGGTATCTATACCAAGGATCACTACACCACAATGGAATGTCCATGCAGGAGCCACATCAAATAATTTTGCTTCAGGCCATACAGACTCTTTGGCCATAATGCATAGCCCATTGGTTTTCATTGAGAATGTGGCGAATTCTTCAGGAATTTTAATCCCCGTTGATGTCTCAATAAAAGAGACAGCTTCTGCCGTTGGTGGAACTGAGGCAACGGCGTGAAATTCTTCTTTATTGATGGGCTTTAATGCCTTCCAAATTTGCTCATGAAATTGTTCTGGCGTCATGACAAGCTACTCCTTTCTCTATGATTTGTCGCGCAAATTTTATTATATAAAAAACAGAAATCATGTAGGCAAGTTCCGAATGACCCATCGTCGCAATAAGCTCCCTTTTACTTGAGTGAAAATGTGGTTTTCATTATCGTCCACTAAGCAAACTAGATTACTTTCCCCATAATAAACTCAAGGCTTTGTTGAGTATGGCGGGTAAATATAACCTCTTTGAGTTTATGCATGCCATTTGCTTGATAAAAACTGAGCGCCGAGTGGTTATCAGCGAGAACATCTAACCATAATAGGGTATCACCATGCTGCTTAGTCAGAGCTTCAATCTGCTTAAATACGAGGGAGCCATTGCCTTGCCCCGTTTGGCTAGGTAAAAAGTAGAGCTTATTGAGTTGGGTTCCCTGAATTGTTTCATCAGGGATAGTGGAATGGTAAGTTAATTTGACTAACCCGATAGGTTGGGAATTCTCAATCACAAACCACTCAATATTCGATTGCTGCATGTCACTTATAATTTTAAAGGGAGAGTATTCATGATAAACATAGCTGGCTAGCTCATCTGCATTTTTCCATCGCTTTGCAAAGTGATAGAGGTAGCTTTCCATGCCTATCTTATAGAGTAATTGTGCGTCTTGTTCTGTCGCTTTTCGGAGTATGATTTTCATAAATATATTATTTTTCAGATTGTTAATATTATAAGTACATCATAGCAAGCATTTCTTCATCATCTTCATCTAACCCAATCTCTTGAAAACCAAATGATGAGTAAAATGATTTTGCGACGCTATTTTTAGGGTTATAGCAAATTTCAATGGCTTGCAATGAATTATCTTGCTTAATTTCTGCTAGGGCTAACGCCATTGCTTGACGGCCAATACCATGATTTTGATGTGACTTATCAATCATAAAGCGCCAAATAGCAACGGTGTTATCTGATTTCGGTACCCACATAAAAAAGCCTACGGGGGTATCACCCAGATAAATGCCTCTAGTGACATACTCCTTATTATATGCTGCTTCAAGCAGAGACCATGTATTTGAAGCAACAAAATCTTCTTGTTCTTCAAACACCTCAAGTAATGATATTGCTTCGTAATTTTCTTTGGTTATTGTACGTAATTGAAGATTCATCTTTGCCTCCCATATCGAATAATTAGTCTATACAACTCATTATTCAATGCCTACAGAAACGTCCGTATAGCGCATTTTTGGCGCGAAAAAAGAGTGAGGAGATGAACAGGTTGGCTGATTGACGGTGTTTAACCATGGCGCTTCTTATTTGTTTAAGAAGCGTAAATCTAGGTGAATACCGCTGATTTATAGATCAATTGATGTTGGGAACGTTGTTTTGCATAGGGGATATGAAGGGGATTATCAGCCTAAGTCAATCGCGGTAAATGAGAAGACGGCTCACAATAGCATGAGCCGTTTTTAATTATTGATTAACTATTTTGTTGATTTCGGGATAAGCAAATAGGGCTGGTGCGCCCCCTGTATGCACAAACAGAACCGGCGTTTTTTCATTTGAGTTTTCTAAATAATCGATTAAACCAGCCATTGCTTTGCCTGTATAAACAGGATCTAACAAAATTCCCTCACTGCGAGCCAGTAGGGTGATAGCGTTTAGGCCTGCTTGATTTGGCATGCCATACATAGGTTCAAAGAATCCATCCCAGAGCGCTATTTCTGGCGTTTTTAAAATAGCGAGTAGTTCAGCTAATTCCCGCTGTATTTTTTCAACTTTTGGTGCCTGATCTTGCTTAAAGCGTGACACTGTCACGCCTATAACTTGAGAGTGAGGTAACAGCTCTTGTAGGCCGATAGCCAGACCTGCATGGGTGCCCGCGCTGCCCGAAGCCACAATGACTTTATCAAACTCCACTTCTAAAGGCTTTTGTTGAGCAATTTCGATGGCACATTGAACATAGCCAAGAGCGCCAAGGGCATTAGAGCCACCGACAGGAACAATATAAGCATCTTCTAATGCTAATGTTTGAATGAGTTCTTCCATTTGAGCTTGAGGGTCGGTTAAAGCCTCACACATGACAGATTCAGCCCCAAATAGATTGGTCAGCAATTTATTGCCGTTATGCAAAAAATTAGGGTCGTCACTTTGTATAGGGTTCTCCAGTAAAGCAATACATCTTAGCCCATACATAGCCGCAACTGCCGCCGTTTGGCGCACATGATTAGATTGAATTGCACCTGCGGTAACAATCACTTTTGCCTTTTTCTCTAATGCGTCAGCAATAAGAAACTCTAATTTTCGTAGTTTGTTTCCTCCCATCGCGAGAGGCGAAATGTCATCACGTTTAATAAAGATCTCACGACCATATACACGAGATAAGTTTTCAAGTCGTTCAAGGGGAGTCGAGCTTTTGTTCAAACTCAACTTGGTAAATTGGGCTAGTTTTTGTTGTAGTGACATGTCAACTTCCTCGGAAACTAATGTGAAAAACCTAAGTATAGATAAATAGCGAGTACCATACTTGCAGTGACTAATGCATAGGGCATTTGTGTTCGAATATGCTCAATATGATCACAATCTGTCGCCATTGACGCGACGATCGCATCAGCGGAAATGGGTGAGGTCATATCACCAAAGATTGATCCAGAAATGGCGGCACCTATCATATATTCAATAGGCATACCGACGGATATCCCTAGCTGCACGCCAATAGGGATCATAATGGCAAAGGTGCCCCATGAAGTTCCTGTTGCCAACGACATAATGGCGCTAATGATAAAAACAAAGCCAATAGAGAAGCCGGGAGCCATCACCCCTTGTGTGACGCTGGCAATATAAGTCCCTGTATTTAGCTCCGCTGAAACATTCCCCATTAAAAAGGCTAAGATCATAATTGAGCTGATTTTTAGCATATTGGCATAGCCAATGAATAATTCTTGAAAGAAATGCTCAATATTGAGCAATCGACGCCCAATAAACCAGCAAAAAGAGACAGCTGTACCAAACATGACTCCCCAATAAACGGACGTTGAGCCACTTCCTTTACTAAAATCACCATCACCAGTGATATACAAGGCAACGGGAACCATTAATACAGTTGAAAGGATAGGAATGAAAAAGTTCAAAACGGAGTGAGCATTGGGATGATCAATAATATCCGTTTCGTCATCTGCGTCATGCTGCTGAGAATCGGCTTCCACGGTATGATTAGCCTGATATCGCATCTCAGCCTTTTTCATTGGGCCCCAAGATATATTCGTGAATACGTAGAATAAAATAGTGGCAAGCGACAACCAAGCCATCAAATTATAACCGATTGATTTAATCAAAATATCAAAAGGTTCACCAGTGATAAGCCCTTGTGAGATCTGGACGCCAATTAATCCCATAATCACTGCCCCCCAACCGTTGATAACCGCGGAAGAGCAAACAGAAACACAAGCGGTTTGGATGATATAAGACATTTTTTCCGGTGCGACGGCGTATTTGCGTGCGAGGTTTTTAGTCGAAGCGCCTGCGACTAGCTGATTAATGGAGCTTTCTATGAAAATTAATGAGGTGATCAAAATAGCCAAAAGTTGAGTGGTGACTCGGTTTTTGACTAGCTGTGTCCGATTGGAAAGTAGTTGGACTAATGCGCGAACGCCTCCCGTGACTACAACTAAGCGCATAATTCCACCAATCATCACCATAAAGACTATCGTGCGTGTATTTCCCGGTGATGCGAAGGTATCAATAACGCCATCGACAGTTCCTTTGATCCCAAGCAATATATTGTGGTCATGAATAACGGTAAAGCCGACCAAGATCCCTAGCATGAGCGAAAGCATGACTTGGCGGGTGAGGATCGCCAACAGAATAGTGACGATGGGAGTAATAACTGTCCAAATACCATAATCTTGCATGTGGTTACCTATTTGCAATGAATTTTTTATTTTAAAATTATAATTATCGAAAAATCATAGCACTGATAGGTAAGATTAATGAATAGATAACTGTTTATTCGCAGCGTTTTGTAACAAAAAAGTCGGCATGAATCGACCGGAAGTGTATAAAAATGATAGTTATAGGCAAAAGAGCCATTAGGCAATAGCTCTTTTACTGTTGTTTATGAACAAAGAAATTATGTGCGGTTTTTCCATTCTTGATAAGTGATCCGACTTATTTCTTCAATTTTCGTTTCACCTATTAATTCCATGTATTTGGGTTCAAGGGTGCCGTAATGGGTTAATCCGCATTTTTCTTGAACGGCTTTAGATTGCAGATTGCCTTGAAAATAACCACTCCATAAGTTCTCTAATTTTAAATCGGCAAATCCGTGGCGAATGATCTCGCGAACCGCTTCAGGGATTAAGCCTCGCCCCCAGAATGGCACTCCTATCCAATAACTGATTTCAGCATCGTTTTTTCCGATAGGTAATTGGCTATCAGCCTGCATGGATAGACCAATTAAACCAATAGCACGGTTATCTTCTTTTAAAGCGACAGCATAAACTTCGTCACGCATAAACATCGTTTTGATGATGGAGCGGCTTTCTTCAACACTTTTATGAGGGGGCCAACCCGCGATAGGTCCAACACGTTCATCTTTCGCGTATTCATACAAGTCGTTAGCATCGCTTTCTTGCCAAGGGCGCAAAATTAGCCTTTCAGTATAAAGTTTCATCGAGATTTTCCTTATTGTTTTCTAGATACTGCCTATTTTAGGTATTTTTGTGATAGAAATAAGCGCAAAACCTCGTTACTTTAGGTACTTTTGCCAACACATTATCCATATTGACGCTCACAGAGGGCCTGCATGCTGAACTCATTTAATCACCGATATTGTGTACCTCATGTTATAAGCAAGGGGGAGACAACGTTGGTAAGATCACAGTTAACGCCACTTGTACCAACCTATGTCGCCGTATTGATTTGTAAAAGAGGAAGAGCCGTTTTTAATATTAATTTTAAAAAATATGTCGTAAAAGCAAATGACATCATTGTGTTGTATGACGATACGTTTGTCATGGTGCAACAGTGTTCAGGGGCTTCTCTGTTTGATTATTTTTTACTTGAAAAGGATTTTGCAGTTGATGTCGCTTTTCAGTTACCAAATCCACTGTTTGCATTTTTTAATGCGTCACCGGTGCTATCTGTGGAGCAAGCTGATTTGGCTGCGTTACAGCAATGGCAAGCGTTATTCGATTTTATTATTCAACAACAGGGCGAATACGTAACGACCATGTTATGCCATCATGTGCAAAATTTCTTTCTATTGATAGCCAATAAAATGCCACCAACACCCCTTAAACAAAAAGCACAACAAAGCCGTAAAGAACAGTTGTGCTGGCGTTTTTGGGATATGATCACACAGTATTGTAAAGAGCATCGAGACGTCCAATTTTATGCACGGAAATTAGCCGTCACACCATTTTATTTGTCTCAAATCACCAGCGATTTTTTTAATGATACCCCAAAGGCGTTGATTGATAGGCAAGTTGTGCTCGAAATCAAAGCGTTGTTAGGTGGTGGAGATAAATCAATCAAAGAAGTGGCGGCGCAACTCAACTTTGAGGACACCTCTTATCTCTGTCGATATTTTAAACGGCATACAGGGCTAACCTTATCTAATTTTAAAAAAGGTCATCGTCGTGATGTTACTGACTAATCAGCTTGTCTCAATCTGCGTGCCATGCTTTTTCACAAAATCAATAAAACAGCGTAACCTAGGTGAAACCGCTTGGTTGCGATAGTAAACAGCATGAATAGGTTGTTTTACCTCATCGGTCTGTTCAGTTAGAACCTGCACTAATTGGCCATTTGCGAGTGCCTCATAGCTAACGAAATCAGAAGAAAGTAAGATCCCACAGCCTTGAACCGCTAAGTGGAATAACACTTCACCGCTGGCTGCGGCAATATCTGGCGTTATTTTAAGTGGTGTGCCATCTGCCATTTTTATCGGCCAAATATTTAATGTTTCCGGAGCAGTAAAACCTAGCAAACGATGGTGAATTAAATCATCAACGCAGCTGGGAACACCATATTTTTTGAGATAAGCAGGGCTAGCAAGTAGCCGTTTTTGACTATAACCAATTAATGTTGCATTTAATGATGAATCTTTTAGAGAGCCGATCCGAAAGGCGACATCTGTTTTTTTCTCTAATAGGTTAGTAAACCCTTCAAAATTAGTAATTTCTAACTCAATTTGTGGGTACTGCTCACTAAATAATGGGAGCAAAGGTGCTATTACACGGGTTAAAAAAGGCGTCGACGCATCAATACGCAACTTCCCAGATGGAATGGTTTGACGTGCTGATAACATCTCTTCGGCTTCTTGAGCAAGCTGGACTATCTCTCGCGCCTTTTGCAAAAATGCTCCCCCTTCATCACTGAGTTTAATTTTACGTGTTGTGCGATAAATCAGGGTTGTTTGTATTTTTTCTTCAAGCCTAAGAAGGGTACGACTAACTGTTGATATTGTCATATTCAACTGTTCTGCCGCTGCGGTAATAGAGCCGCAGTCAACCACGCTAATAAATACTTGCAACTCTTCAAAGGTCATTTTCATTTTTGCAATTCCGGCAAAAGTTTTTCTCACCTTAACGGCTTTTTCATGACACATCAATATGAAAAGATCACGCCACTTTAGTGTACTCAATAAAAAATAAGTATTTATTAGCAAGGTCTATTTATGAGAATCAATGTCGCACTTTTTGCATTATCGATAGGTGCATTCGCTATCGGCGTAACTGAATTTTCCCCGATGGGGATGTTGCCTTATATTGCCAGCAATTTGGATGTGGCTATTCCTTCTGTCGGATCAATTGTGATTATTTACGCGTTAGGTGTCATGATTGGTGCTCCTATAATGACATTGGTATTAGTTAAATATCGCCCTAAATACGCACTGATCTTACTTATGTCTATATTTACCATAGGTAATTTATTATCTGCGATGTCACCTGATTTAGTGACGCTGTCACTTTCTCGATTGGTGACTAGCTTAAATCATGGTGCATTTTTCGGGTTAGGGGCAATGGTTGCCGCGAGTGTTGTTCCTCCTGGTAAGCAAGCTAGTGCAATCGCTGCGATGTTTATGGGGTTAACGATCGCCAATATAGGTGGAGTACCTTTGATGACAAAACTGACCCAAGTCATAGGGTGGCGACAGGCTTTTTTGGTCATTTCAGGGTTAGGCGTTATCACACTCATTAGTTTAGTCTTGGCGTTACCTCGCCATTTAAAGGGTCAAGTTGTCAACGTTCGGGCTGAATTGCGTATTTTACGAAAACCCCAAGTGATGTTAGGCATGTTAAGTACGGTGTTAGGAGCTAGTGCGATGTTTACCTTGTATACTTATGTCGCACCGATGTTAATGCAATTTATTGATGCTTCTGACTCAATGATCACACTAATGCTGGTGATTATCGGTGTCGGTTTTTCTATCGGTAACTATCTTGGTGGGCGATTTGCGGATCGCACTTTATATGGAACATTGTTTGTGTTCTTTGGCATGTTGGCCTTAAGTATGGTTATTTTCCCAATGATAGGTACGACAACAATAGGTGCCGGACTAGGGTTAGCCCTGTGGAGTATTTTTAGTTTTGGCATTGTTCCCCCTTTGCAAATTTTAGTCATGAAAGCCGCGGTTGGGGCGCAAGCGTTAGCATCTTCGGTGAATGTAGGCGCTTTTAACCTCGGTAATGCGATTGGTGCAGCGATTGGGGCTAGCGTATTATCATTCGGCTACAGTTACTCAACGGTGAGTTATATGGGAACGTTAGTCGCATTATTAGGTATTGTGGTTTTATGGTTGAAAGTACGTCAAAACTTACGAAAAGAAAGTACTCAGCCAGCGGTCTGCATCTGTGACTAATGCGACTAAAAAGCAAGAGATGGAGTTTGTTGCTGCCTTATTTAACGAATAATGGCGGCAACACACGATAGAAATGGAGTATGACTATGGCAACAGTAAACAAATGGTTAAGTGATGAAGCACGTTGGCAAGCGATTGTTGCCCGCGATAAAGCCGCGGATGGTCATTTTGTTTATGGTGTCCGTACTTCACGCATTTACTGCCATCCGTCAGCCGCGGGGCGTTTACCGAAACGAGAGAATATCGAGTTTTTTGATAACGAACAACAGGCGTTAGATAAAGGCTACCGGCCCGGTAAACGTAGCACGAAAGAGGCTGCTCAACTTGAACAATTTTACCAAGAAAAAATTGCACAAGCCTGCCGCTATATAGAACAAAGCGGTACGTCAGTGAAACTCGATGATATTGCCGCTTTTGTGGGGATCAGTCGCTATCACTTTCATCGCTTATTCAAAGCTCAAACAGGGCTTACCCCAAAAGCTTATGCTGATGCTTACCGGCATGGGAAGCTGCGTCAGCAATTACAGCAGCAATCGCGTATTACTGATGCGATTTATGATGCTGGATTTAGTTCAGATAGCCGTTTTTATGAAACCTCGGCAGAGCGCTTAGGCATGACGCCAACAGCATGGAAAACTGGTGGCGAGGGAGCAAAAATCTACTTTGCATTAGCCATGTGCTCATTAGGCGATATTTTAGTGGCGCAAAGTTCAGTCGGGGTCTGTGCTATTTTGTTGGGCGACGATCCTGAAAAACTGCTCAAAGACTTACAAGATAAGTTTCCTCATGCTGAATTAATCGGGGGAGATAGTGAGTTTGAAACGTTGGTTGCACAAGTAATCGGTTTTGTTGAAGCACCCGAAATTGGATTAAATTTACCCTTAGATATTCGCGGTACAGCATTTCAGCAACGTGTTTGGCAAGCATTGCGCACTATCCCTGTTGGCACAACGGTCAGTTACAGTGATATAGCTAAACAGATAGGTCATCCAAAAGCGGTAAGAGCGGTTGCCGGCGCTTGTGCGGCAAATATGCTGGCTGTGGCAATTCCTTGCCATCGAGTGGTGCGAAATGATGGCGCTTTGTCCGGTTATCGCTGGGGTATTGCACGTAAACGTCAGTTGTTGGATAAAGAAGCGGTGAATAAATGATTCGTTTAACAAATAATCACAACGCAAAATTGTTTGCCATAATTATATCTCGTTAACACTTTTTCAACCTAATATGGGCAAATGACCTATTGTGACTATCGTTCGTTTTGTATGTTTTGCTTCATTCTAAGCAACATATTGAAAGGAATTTAAGATGGTCACAAGTATCTATAAAGATTTATCTCTAGCGCCGGCTGGCGAACAAAAAATTGCTTGGGTACGTGCTCATATGCCGCTATTGCGTGCTTTAGAAGCTCGCTTTAGTAAAGAGAAGCCTTTTGCGGGCAAACGCATTGCATTATCTATCCATTTAGAAGCGAAAACCGCTTATCTTGCTCAAGTTTTTGCCGCTGGCGGTGCGAAAGTATCGGTGACTGGTAGTAACCCTATGTCGACTAAGGACGATATCGTAGCGGCATTAGTGAAAAGTGGTATCAATACATTTGCAATTCATGGTGCTAGCGCCGAAGAATACCAACAATTTGTAAAAGAGACACTGGCATGTGAGCCTCATATCGTTATCGATGATGGTGGCGATTTAGTGCATGAATTACACAGTGTTTATCCTGAATATGCAGGTCATGTTATTGGCGCTTGTGAAGAAACAACTACTGGCGTGTTAAGGGCGATGGCTCGTGAAAAAAGCCATGAGCTAAATTTCCCGGTGATCTCCATTAATGGGGCGCAGTCTAAGCATCTCTTTGATAACCGTTATGGTACAGGGCAATCTACGTTTGATGGCATTATGCGCACAACTAACCTAGTGATTGCGGGTAAAAAAGTGGTTGTTGCGGGTTATGGCTGGTGTGGTAAAGGCTGTGCGATGCGTGCAAAAGGCCTTGGTGCTGAAGTCATTATTACTGAAATCGACCCAATCAAAGCGCTTGAAGCGAAGATGGATGGTTTTGAAGTCATGACGATGGAAGCCGCAGCACCACTAGGTGATATTTTTGTGACCGCAACGGGTTGCTGTGATGTGCTGACTGAGGTGCATTTCAGTTTAATGAAAGAAGGGGCGATCATTAGTAATACCGGACATTTTGAAGACGAAATTAACCTTAATGCGTTGCAAGAATTGTGTGTGAGTACCTATGAAGCACGTCAAAATATTGAAGCCTACTGCTTGAAAAATGGTCGTACCGTTTATTTGTTGGGGCGTGGAGCACTGGTCAATATCGCTTGTGCCGATGGTCATCCAGCAGAAATTATGGATATGAGTTTTGCTTTACAAGCCTTAGGCGCAGAATATCTACTCAAACATGCGCTGGATAAAAAAGTGTATGCTGTTTCCGATGAAATCGACAGTGAAGTGGCGCGATTAAAATTACAAGATATGGGTGTTTCCTTCGATACTCTCAGTGATAGGCAGTACCAGTATTTAAATGCCTTTGAACTGAAATAAAAGTTAAAAGTAGGCGGAGGACGCTGATGTCGATACTGAATAGCCTTTTAGGTATTGCTGTCATATTATTGGTTGCATACCTTTGTTCTAACAACCGCCGTAGGATAAGCCTACGGCTCGTTTCCATCGCACTATTAATGCAATTTACTTTTGCATTTTGTATGTTATATCTGCCAGCTGGCAAGCGCGTTATGATGTGGATGGCGGATAAAGTCACCGCATTATTAGACTATACACAAACAGGCACACAATTTTTGTTAGGGGGCTTAGCCACTGACAAAATGTTTGATCTGCTTGGTGCCGATGGGTTTATTTTTGTATTTAAAGTACTACCTGTACTGGTGTTTTTATCTGCACTATCGGCCTTACTGTTTCATGTAGGTATTATGCAGAAACTGATCATCTTGATTGGTGGAGCATTACACCGTTTGCTTGGAACATCACGAGCGGAATCAATGTCTTCAGCTGCAAATATTTTTTTAGGGGTGACGGAAGCGCCGTTAGTGATCCGCCCTTATTTAAAATATTTATCCTCTTCAGAATTTTTCACCATTTTGGTTGGGGGAATAGCCTCAATTGCGGGAACCGTGTTACTTGGTTACGCCCAGTATGGCGTGAAAATTGAGTATTTACTGGCGGCTTCCTTTATGTCGGCCCCAGCAGGATTACTGTTTGCGAAATTGTTTTACCCTGAAACTAAAGAGAACAGTGATAAATATACAACGGTCAGCTCCATGAAAGGCGAAAAATCTGAATACCGTAATAGCATTGATGCGGTAACTCAGGGGGCTAGCGTCGGGGTTAGTATGGCGTTGAATATTGCGGGTATGCTCTTGGCTTTGTTAGCTATTATTGCAATGTTCGATGGCATAATGATGTGGGCAACTAGCTTTACTGGTTATGAAATTTCGCTCACCCAGTTGATTGGTTGGCTATTTTCACCGATAGCATGGCTGTTAGGCGTTGATTGGAATGAAGCTCAGTTCGCAGGGCAGTTATTAGGCCAGAAAGTATTATTCAATGAATTTATTGCATATGCTAATCTACAGCCTTATTTAGATGGTTCTATTTTGCCAGCGACAGGCGAAGCATTGAGCGTTAAGACACAAGTGATCCTCTCGTTTGCTCTGTGTGGTTTTACTAACATAGGTACAATAGGGATTGCGATAGGTGGCATCGGTGCGATGTGTCCTGAACGTCGTGGTGAATTGACGAGTATTGCATTCAAAGCATTTGGTGCGGCTATTTTGGCGAACTTAATGAACGGTGCTATAGCAGGGCTAATTTTAGGTTAATCATAGTGATGGGTGGCAGGTATGATGGATGAAACTCCTTTTCGCGAGTTGTGGCTAAAGTTCAGTGAACAAGAGCTACTTCCCGATGTTGATTGGTTATTTCGTCATGCGCCACCCTCAGTCAAAAATACCTTTTGTACCATTCATTTACAAGAAGGGTACAAACTGATCCATCAAGGCACAGAAAACCAATACACCTATATTATCATTGAAGGTGAGTTTGTGGTGAACAAACTCGCTGATAGTGGTAAAGAGCTCGCTTTAACATTCTGTTATAAAGGTGAATTTCTTGGTGAGATGGAAGCATTGTGCCAGCAAAAACATTATCGCTATGATGTGATTGCATTAACGGACGCACGAGTGATCCGTATCCCATCTGATAGTTTTTTAGTTTGGTTATCTCAAGACCACCGCTTATCCATTCTTTTAAATCGACAATTGGCGAAACGCTCATTAATTAATGGAGAACAACGATTGATGACCGCCGTTGATTCCATTGAAAAGAACTTGCTGTACATTTTAACGCAACTATCGAGCCACCAAATTCGTTTACCGAGAGAGACGTTAGCCGCAATTTTAGGTACTTCACGTCGCCATTTGGATAAAGTTTTATTTAAGTTGAAAGAACAAGGTATCATACAGCAAGAAGGCCACATCATTTTATTAGCTCCGCGTTAATTAAGGAAAGCTATCACTATTTCATGACTGAAAATAACATCATGAATTAAAAGGATAGCTTCTTATAACATAGCGTAATCGATCGTTTTATTTATCGAGTATAGGAAAAATAAAAATAATTTAAGCTTTTTACACTTAGGGTTAACTATAATTAAGAATCAATAAACTTTTATAGATAACATTAATATGAAAATGCTTTTTTGTTTATCCTATTGATAATTATTGATTTTTATATTTTTTGGTTTTTATATTTTTCAAATTTCTTTCTGGTTTTAAAGTGATAATAAATCGCTTTTATTGGATTGGTTAATTTTTTCAATATCCAAACGATAGGCTCTATTAAAATTAATTTAGAATAAGGTTTACCACCTTTGTTATGTTCATATTCCATATAACCCCCTTGTACCTTTAAATTTACAATTAGGTTTGCATAGAGAATAATCATAAAAAAGTGACAGATAGCGTTTTTTGCATAATACAGATCAAATATGGGTAGTTTTGTATTACATTAATGCGATATGCAAACGGTTAAGGGCTGAATGATGTTACTGTACAAACAGATCGCGCAGACATTACAGGAAAAAATTCATCGAGGAGACTTTTTAAGTGGTGAAAAACTTCCTTCAGTGAGGGAGATAGGGCGTGAACATGAGGTCAGCTTAACAACAGCGCAGCTTGCTTATCGTGAGCTAGAAAAAATGCAACTGATCTATGCGGTACCTAAATCAGGCTATTTTGTTATTCCAAACAAAACCGAGGCTCTACTGCCTAAGGCGGTAAATTACATACAAAAACCAGTACATATCGCTCAATGGAACCCAACTATTGATTTTTTACGCGTAGAAGAGCGCGATAATATCACTTCATTATCTTGCGCGGTTCCGAATATCGATAACAAAACATTAGAGCCGCTGTGGCAAGAAATGAATATGCTCAGCCGTCGTAAAAATCGCTTAATGTTAGAGTATGATTGCTTACAAGGATTGCCAGCATTGCGTGAGCAAATTCATCATATTTCTGATCATAAAACCCTGTTTACGCCTGACGATATCGTGACGACGACAAGTGGTCATCAAGCATTATCGCTGTCTATTCAAGCATCGACGCAAGGCGATGATGTGATAGCGGTAGAATCACCGACATTTCCTGGTTTATTGCAGACACTGTATGGATTAGGCAGAAGAATTATTGAAATCCCAACAGATCCACAGACAGGGATCAAATTAGAACGGGTACAAGAGGCTTTTCATCGTTGGTCAGTAAAAGCTATTGTGGTAACACCGACTTGCAATAACCCTATGGGCTGCTCCATGCCTGAAACACATAAGCAGCAGCTATTGCAACTGGCAACTCAATATGGCGTGACGATCATTGAAAATGACATTCTTGCGGGATTAGCGTATGAATATCCGCGCCCATCGACGATCCAATCATTGGATAGTGATGGGCAGGTGATCCTTTGTAGTTCATTTTCTAAAACAATCGCCCCAGGGGTGCGAACAGGATGGGTGATACCCGGAAAATATAAAGAAAAAGTCATGCACTTAAAATATTTGTCTCACTGTTCGGGAGAAATATTTATGCAGCAAGTTATGGCTAACTTTTTACGTGATGGGCACTATTTCCCACATCTACGCGCTATGCGCCAACATTATAGTGAGCTGCAATGCCAGTATCGAGAACTAGTGGAAAGTCACTTTCCGCCAATGACACGGATTTCTCGACCACAAGGGGGCTTTTCATTATGGGTTGAGCATCCTCCGGTGGATAACCGTAAATTAATGGATGTTTTACAGCGCAATAAAGTGATTGTGCTAACAGGAGAGCACTTTTCATCTGATGGATGCTTTACACATCATTTACGTATTAACTACGCATTGCCGTTGATCCCAAGGCGTCTTAATGGAATAAAGATATTGGGGGAAACATTAAAATTAACCCGTTTATAATTAAAGGTATTATGGTGTTTTTATTGATGAAAGGGCACCATAATGCCTCTTGACGAGCGCGTCGATGTTTTATAAGATCTAAACATCTAGTTAGCTTCAAACATTCATATCTTATTTCCTGATACCACTTTTTAACTTCTTGTTTTAATCCATTTTAATTTTATTCCCCATCGCCCTTAACACCTATCTGTGACCTTGTGTTCACGGAAGGGCTGTCTATTATTCAAGAGAATTATTATGCAACCATATCGTTACTTATTATGGGTACTTGCTACGGCGGTTTACCTAGTGGGTACTACTGAATTTATGTTATCTGCAACATTAACACCGCTGGCTGAGGTTTTTTCGGTCAGTAGCGCACAAGCATCATGGCTAATTTCAGCTTATGCGCTGACTTATGCGGTTACAGCACCAGTGATAGGTTATTTTTCTGATCGCATCGATCGGCGAAAGTTATTGTTAGTAGCCATGTTTCTATTTGCGATAGATAGCCTAGCTATCATTGTTTCTCCGAACTTCACTATCGCAATGTTCTTCCGTATTTGTGGTGGCTTAGCGTCGGCGGCGATAGTACCCACCATTTTTGCTTTAATTGCAGATATCTTCCCAGCGCGTCAGCAATCCACAGCGATGGGGATGGTGATGGTTGGTATGACGATAGGGATCGTATCAGGGCCTGTGTTAGCAGGCGTATTAACAGAGTATTTAACATGGTACGCGCCCTTTATTATGACAACAGTAGGAAGTCTTATCGTATGGTTTTGTGCCTGTAAAATATTGCCACCTTCAAAGCCTCATCAAGACGTGAGAAAACAAGGGGGATTCCAGTGGCTACAGGATATAAAAATAGTTCGTTTTATTAGTGCTAAAGCAATATGGAACGGCACTGCGGTCAGTGTTTTCTTATTGTCAGGAGAGGTACTCAGACTGAAATTTTCAATTGATAGCGCGCTAATCGGTGTTGTCGTTGCTGCGTTTGGAGTGGGGTTATTTATCGGAAATCTATTAGTCGGTCGGCTCTATCATTTTTTATCAAATGATAGCCAACGATTGTTATTAGTCATCTCTCTGATGGCAGTGGCGGTACTCACATTTGTTTTAGCGTATGTTCCACTGGTGGTACACACAGCATGTTTAGTTATTTGGGGCGGTTTTTTGGGGATGGCTGCGCCATTGAGTACCACCATGGTTGCGATGCGCAGTGGCGAAAACAAAGGTCAAGTATTAGCCGTTTCGGAAAGTTTTAATAACATTGTACTGTTTTCTATGCTGCCACTTTTATCATGGGTATTGAGCTACCATGGGCTGGTTACCATGAGTATGATCATTATGCTAATGCTGACCATTGCCATTGTGCTGAGTGTATTAGATATTCGGTCGAGTCAATAATGAGGAAGCGCGAGTTGGCTTCCCCCTTCGTACCTACTGAGTTTGTAAGATTTGTCGTTGTTTGCTGACGTTCATACCTTTGAGCATGCTCATCCAAGCTAATACCGTGAAGAACATTAAAATAATAAAAATGGCTTTAGGGGGAAGCTCTGTGAGCACGACCCCTGTAAGCATCGGGTTGAATGCACCGCCAAGCAAGCCAAGGGCTTGAGCCGAAAAATAGCTCGATTTCATGCCTTCCGGCGCAATATTATCAATCAACATGTACTCACCGGGCGCATAGATCAGCTCACCGAGAGTAAAAATAAAGGATCCTAGCGCCCATAAGTATAAGTTTTCGTCAGCTTCCATAAATGTGGCAAGGCCACCGACAAAAAAGAGAGTACCTAACGTCATATAACGCTTAAGGTTATCTGGTGTAAGGCGTTTACCTACCATATATTGCAAAGTAACCACAACCACTGCATTCATGGGAAGCACGACCCCGATGACGGCTTGTGCAAACTCGCTGTTGGATACAGTAATAACATATTGAGATATCCACGTTGTGAAGGTGCCAAATACCAGCGAGCCAAGAAAAGTGGACAAAATAAACCATGCTAATGCTCTGTCATGTAGCATCGCAGCGGGGTTCCATAAGCGCTTTTGGCCTTCTTGGTGGGGAGCAGGTTTCACACTTTGTACAAAGTGTTGAATAAAGAAAACGGGTATTGACGCTGAAATTGCCGCTAACCAAAATGGCAGATTGATGTTATACATCAATAACCATGTTCCAAGAGGCGGGCCGATGGTCCAACCGATATTCAAAAATGTGTAATTAAGGGAAAATACCTTTGCTTTAATAGAAAGAGGAAGAGTATCTGAAAAATAACCTTTTAGTACGGTTGAAAAGACGGAATAAGAGCAATTTATTAACGAGAAGAAAATAACCACAAGCACGGCATGACTTGAGAGTGGAATTGCAATAAAGCCCAAAATAAACGCAATAATAGCGATTAGCATACAGCGTTTCTTATCGACTTTATCTGCCAAAATACCAAAGCCCATACTAAATAAGACACCGATAGTTAAGGCAAGAGACATTGCAATCCCCACAATATCAATAGCCATTTGGTATTCTCGTGTCAGGTAAATCGCCATAAATGGCAAGGTTGCTCCACGTCCAATGGTTAATAGCAATGAAGAGCAGAGTAAAGCGCTATTTGAAATATTTGATTTAGACAACATGACCCACGACCTAACGTTATAATTGTTATTGAGTTGTAGCACTCTCTGTTAAATAGATAAATTACCGAATTTTGTGATAACAGGGAATGGCTGAGTCAGTACAAAGGCTGAAAAAGATAAAAACAAGATATTGGATAACTCTTATCTAGGATTAGGGTTTTTTAAATAGGCAATAGAAGGAATAGCAGTACCTTTATAGAGGATTACGCTATTATTTTTGGCTTTAAGCCTATGTTACAGTATCGCCCAGCGTCATCACTGACATGATACAGAAAAGCGGCTTCAATAATTTCACAACAATCAGGTTATTTCGGAATGTAGACTAATAACCGATTACCTTTTTCAATATCAAATGTCAAAGAAGAGTAATCATAATTTTCCACTTTACCTTGATAAGCAATTTCACGAATACCTGTACAAGGTTGGTAAATTTCATGCTTATGCCAAAGTTGGCTAAATAAAGTTGATTGTTCCAGCAGGGCGTTAATCATTTTTTTAATATTGGGGTTGTTCTTGGTGCGAGCATAATCACGGCGAAAACTGGCCAGTAGTTGTTGGGCAACAAGTTGCCAATTAACGAAGCGTTCTTGGTAGCGAGGATCCATAAATAGAAGATAGAGGAAATTGCAATAATACGGTTGCGCATCCGAAAAATGAAAATAGTGATCGGCCCGAGTATTATAAGCAAGCACATCCCAGTGCAAGTTGAGCACATAGCAGAGATAATGATCAGGAAAATCGCTGATCATGCGGGAAATAGCCGAAGGAACACGATGCTCGGTATTACCTGTTGCTATCGGCTCGCGGTTATGGGTTAACAAATAAAGGTGTTGACGCTCAGCGCTATTTAAATGTAACGCGGCTGATAAATTATCAAGGAATTGCGTCGAAACGCCAATATCACGACCTTGTTCAAGCCATGTGTACCAAGTCAAACCAACCCCAGCTAAAGCAGCAACTTCTTCACGACGAAGCCCCGGAGTCCTGCGCCTTGTCGTTCGCGGTAGGCCGACTTCTTCTGGTGAAATACTTTCCCGTTTTTGCTTTAAAAACTCAGCCAGCTCAGGGCGCATTCGTTGCATCGCTTTCATAGCCTATTGCCTTTAGTAATAGTATAAATGGTTAAATTGTACCATGATAACGGATTCTTTATAGTCCTCATTTTATTCGGCTAGATAAATGAGAACATCATGAATCGACATCAGCATATCGCTCTTTTTGTATTAATATTGGCGGGGTTCGTAACAATTTTTGATCTATTTGTGGTTAATGTTGCCATTGTGACTATTCAGCATTCGTTAAATGCCAATTTGACTGAGCTAACATTAATTATAGTCGGTTATGAATTAGCCTTTGGTTTATTACTCATTACAGGAGGTCGGTTAGGAGACATTTACGGTAAAAAATGCTTATACCGCGTGGGTATGGCATGCTTTACGCTCACATCTTTATTTTGTGCATTCGCACCGACAGCAACCTTGCTGGTGGTCGCAAGATTTTTTCAAGGGCTATCTGCTGCATTACTGTTTCCCCAAGTGTATGCCAGTCTCCGTGTCAATTTTAATCCGTTACAGGCGAAAAAAGCATTTGGCTATTTGGGAATGAGCTTAGGACTCGCTGCTATTGCTGGGCAAGCTTTAGGAGGGTGGCTGATCACGTTAGATCTATTTAACTTGAGTTGGCGGACAATTTTTTTAGTGAATTTACCGATAGGCATACTGGCTATCGCATTATCGCGTTTTTTACTCGAAGGAGAAAAATGCCGCATTAATCTTGATTGGTGTGGCGTCATATTATCAGGTTTAGGGATCTGCTGTGTTTTATTGCCATTGCTTATGTTACCCGTATGGGGTTGGTTAAATACAAGTAGCCTATTACTCAGCAGTGGGGGCTTACTGTTGGCCATCTTTGCTTATTATGAAATCCGATTAGAGAAACAAGGAAAAGCGCCATTATTCAGTATGCAAATTCTGCGTAATCGCCCCTTTGTTATTGGATTACTGGTAGTAATGAGTGTTTATGCAACATCTTCCGCTTTCCCTTTAATGTTATCTCTATTACTGCAAAAAGGGATCGGCTTAAGCGCGTTTTTGTCAGGTATGATTTTTGTACCTTCTAGCATTGGATTTGTAATTTCATCGGTAATCACCCCTCTTTGGGTTAATCGCTATGGTGAAAGAACAATATTTTGGGGCGCGCTATTTTATGGCTTAAGCTATATGCTGTTACTTGTGATGCTATATTGGTTTTCATCGAATAGCTCAGCACTATGGTTGACGCCGGTTTTATTCCTTGTGGGGTTTACACAAGGTATGATCATGACACCGATGCTAAATTTAGTTCTTGCTAAAGTGAGTGTTCAGATAGCGGGACAAGCTTCAGGCTTTACTGCAACATTGCAGCAAGTCGGAGCCGCGATAGGTGCCACTATGGTTTCTGTGATGATGCAGTACGGATTAACTCACTTTTCGGCTCAATTTCCCTTTGAACAACTTAAAAATGCGGTCAGCTTCGGGTTAGGTTTTAACTTTTGCATGGCGATATGCTCTGCAATTTTATTGCTAATGATCACTCGCCGAACGCCCACGCTGACCATTTCATCCTGCGTATAAATAAAAGAGCCTTATACAAATCGCATAAGGCTCTTAATAAAGTCATACAGGTTAAAACGCGCTATCGAAGATCACTTGCATCATGGCGTTCGCGGACTTGTTGTGCGGGGTCGCCATGTAAACGGTTAACTCGACGCCCTCGTTGTACCGCTGGGCGTGCATAAATTTCGTCAGCCCAACGGTTTAGGTGTTGATATTCGTGAGTACTGAGGAATTCATCAGCATCATATAACCAGCCTTTGACTAACGCGCCATACCATGGCCAGATTGCCATATCCGCAATAGAGTAGTGTTCGCCTGCAATATAGTGGTTATTGGCTAAACGCTGGTCTAATACATCAAGTTGACGCTTGGTTTCCATCGCAAATCGATTGATGGGGTATTCAAATTTTTCTGGTGCATAGGTGTAAAAATGACCAAATCCACCGCCAACAAAAGGCGCTGAACCCATTTGCCAAAAGAGCCAAGAGAGGGTTTCTGCTCTTTCCGGTTGGGTGGTTGGTAGGAATGCTGAAAATTTTTCAGCTAAATAAGTCAAAATTGAACCGGACTCAAAAACACGGATAGGTTTTTCGCCACTTCGGTCAACTAATGCTGGAATTTTAGAGTTAGGGTTAATTTCGACAAAACCTGAGCTAAATTGATCACCTTCTCTGATATTGATCAGCCAAGCATCATATTCGGCTTCTTTTATACCCAGCTCGAGTAATTCCTCTAACATGATGGTGACTTTTTGCCCGTTAGGTGTTCCTAAAGAGTAAAGCTGTAGGGGATGTTTACCAATCGGTAGCTCTTTTTCATGCGTCGCACCTGATACTGGTCGATTGATATTTGCAAACTGTCCGCCATTACCTTGTTCCCATTGCCAGACTTTCGGTGGGGTATAAGTTGAATTATCCATTTTTACCTCCAGTTAGTGATCCCACCACAAGGGTGGGAGCGGGGTTTATTATAGAGATGCTACATAAACTCGGCGACTGACTTCAGGCGTAATATCATGATGCTCACCCAGTGCCGTCATTCCATTTTGGGTCAAACTTTCAATAAGAGGATCAATCACGTCGTCATTGAGGTTATAATCGCTAAAACGCGTTTTGACATCCATGCGCTCAAAAAATGCTCTTGTTAGCTCAATAGCTTGCAGAGCTTTTTGCTCCTCAGACCCTTCGTTGATCCCCCATACTTGCTGAGCATATTGAACCAGTTTAGCTTGTTTCTGCGGTAATTTTTCCTTCAACATAGAAGGTAAGACTATCGCTAGCGTTTGAGCATGATCTAAGCCGTATAGCGCTGTAATCTCATGGCCTAACATATGTGTCGACCAGTCTTGTGGTACACCCGCGCCGATAAGGCCATTTAGTGCCAAAGTGGCTGTCCACATTAAGCTTGCACGTAAATCATAGTCATGCGGAGTAGCTAACGCTTTTGGCCCAATATCAATTAGCGTTTTTAATAAACCTTCTGCAAATGCATCTTGTACATAAGCATGAGTAGGATAAGTTAAATATTGTTCCATTACATGAACAAACGCGTCAACAACACCATTGCTGATTTGACGTGGTGGCAGCGTAAAGGTTTTTACAGGATCTAAAATAGAAAATTGTGGATAGAGGCTGTCATGCATAAAGGCGCGTTTAGATTGCGTCGCTTCACGGGTGATCACTGAGCCTTTATTCATTTCGGAGCCTGTGGCAGGGAGCGTCAATACGGTGCCAAAGGGTAAGGCGGATGTTACTTTGGTTCCACCACTGGTCAAAATTTCCCAGAGGTCACCCTCAAAATTAACTGCCGCAGCAACAAATTTGGTGCCATCAATGACTGAGCCACCACCAACTGCGAGCAGATAGTTGTAGCCTTCTTGGTGAATTTTATCTACCGCTTTGATTAAAGTTTCATAGCGAGGGTTCGCCTCAATACCGCCGAATAGACCAACTTCACGCTCACCCAATGCTTGTTCTACTTCGTCTAATGTTCCTGTTTTACGTGCACTTTCACCACCAAAAAGAATTAGAACTTTAGCCTCTTTGGGGACCAATCTATTCAATTCAGCAATTTTCCCTTTACCAAATACAATACGTGTTGGGTTATAAAATTCGAAATTGTTCATATATAGACCTTATTTCAGAATTGAAAGAGACGTTCTTTGCTTGTCATATCGTGCTGACAAGCGGGGTAAAGGACGACGAGATAATGAGAATACATTAACTAACATAACTATATTATACATGCATAATTTGGCTTTGTATTATCTCTATATGTCATTTTAAACAATTAAATAATTGATTTTGAAATCAAATGTCGCGAATTCAGATAATAAGTGCAACGCTCGGTCATGTTAGATGGAAGGACGGTTAGCTACTGATAAGCTATCCTGCTCTTCCGACCAAAGATGAGCGAGTAAGTATGAAGTATCAGCAACTAACCGAAGGACAACGATACCAGATATCGATACTGCGTGAGGATAATTTATCCTGCCATGAGATAGGTATCCGTATCGGTGTAAGCAAGTCCACGGTCTCCCGTGAACTGAGGCGTAACACTTCAGATACTGGTTATAACCCACAACAGGCACACCAGAAGTGCTGTGATAGGCGGCTGTCATCTGCCAAAAGGACAATTCCTCAGCAGACCATAGATTTCGTGATATTTGCTCTGGAGTGGAAGTGGAGTCCTGAGCAAATAAGTGCAATTGGCAGCATTATTGGTCTTAGCGTCAGCCATGAATGGATTTACCAGTATATCTATGCGGATAAGCGTAGCGGTGGCGAGTTGTACAGGCATCTTAGGCAGGGCAAACGGCGATATCGTAAGGGCTACGGGCAGAAACGAGGGCGCATCCCTGATGCGGTATCCATTGAGCTACGGCCGTCAGTCGTCGATGACCGTAGCCGTCTGGGGGACTGGGAGGCCGATTTGGTGCAGGGTAAACAGGGCACTGGTGCTATCGTGACACTGGCAGAACGCAAAAGCCGTATTTACCTGACAAAAAAGGTGTTTTCAAAGGATGCGGTGGAAGTCAGTAAGGCCATTATCTCACTGCTGAGTGAGTATCAGGATGTATGTCACACAATAACGTTCGATAACGGTCTAGAGTTTAGTGAGCACAAGGCGATAGCAGAAGCACTGAACGCAGATACGTACTTTGCCCATCCGTATGCCTCGCATGAGCGTGGGCTGAACGAGAATACGAATGGGTTGTTAAGACAGTTTATCCCGAAAGGAACAGACCTGCGGACAGTGACAGAAGAAGACTTACAACGCTATCAGGGAGCGTTGAACAGCAGGCCACGCAAGTGTCTGGGGTTCAGACAACCTTCGGTGGTGTTTGCGGAGCTAAGAAAGGCGGCTTAGCGTTGCACTTCGGACTTGAATCCGCCAGGCTTTTTTCGCATAATTGTACTGATTAAAAATCGGTTGGCTAAACGAATAGCACGTAAGTAATAAGGCACATTCATCCTAAAAATAATGGAACATTCGAGAAGAAAAGGGTAAAGACGCTTATCATACGCTCCCTCAATAATCCATCTATCAGTACTTAAAATCATTTCAATCTGAGATTTAATGAATTCTTCTGAGTTTTTACGGTATTCATTTCCTGTCATATCCCAATAAATAGCATCAAATTCATACACTGGCAAAGAGAGTTCTTTTGCTAATTGAGTTGCTACCGTTGTTTTTCCTGCCCCTGAAGGGCCAATAATACAAATTTTCATTTTTTAAATATTCGGTTTTTTGATAAAAAATTGCCACTGGATGAGCTGAAAATAAAAGTCAGTCATTAAGCCTATTATTGGTGATAAATTGCCATGTTTATCAATCATGTAGATAACAATTCATATCAATAATATTTTAGAAAATCATAGCTAGAGCTCATTTTTCAACCCAATGAAGATTATATTCGATTAATTAATCATCATAACTAATAACGCAGTTATGAGATTTTTTGAGACGTTATCTCTCCCGTTCAACGGATAAAATCAATCATTAATTTTCGAAACGTCTCTTTGACTCCTTCTTTCTAACTTTGCTATAGCCTCCCAGGGGTTAAGTACCCGATCTACACTAGCGATTGTTGATTCCCGATGAGCAATTATGATTCTAGTTATTTTTAATGATGAGATAGATTGATTGATATAAGCTTCATTTTTTAAATCTAAATGACTTGTCGCCTCATCTAAAAATAATATGCTCGGTTGTTTATATAATGCTCTAGCTATCATTAGTCTTTGCTTTTGTCCTCCAGATAAACTACCACCTAATTCGCTTAACATCGTTTCATATCCCATCGGCATTTTCATGATTTCTTCATGTATATTAGATAAAATAGCGCATTCAACTATTCTTTTATCATCTTTAACACTCTCAAAACTGGATATGTTTTCTGCTATAGTGCCAGAAAATAGCTTATCATCTTGCAAAACACATGCTATTCTGTCTCTATAATTATTTAATCCTATCGTATCTACATTTATATCGTTTATATAAATATTTCCACTTGTAGGGCTTAGCAATCCAGACATAACCTTCATTAAAGTTGTTTTCCCCATACCGGAAGGGCCTACAATGGCCACACTCTCACCAGCCTTTACAGAAAAACTTAAATTAGAGAAAATTTCCATTGAGTGAACATCATACTTAAATGATATCTTATCAATGCGGATATCCATGCTTTTATTGGGTAAAATCAACGCGTTTTTGGGCTGGTAATTTTCAGTATCTGTAAAAATTACATCTGATACTCTATCACAGTGAAGAGTTAGCATCTTTATTTCCAATAGCATATTTATTAAGTTCGCAGCTCTCTCTGAAAACTGACTTCGATAAATATTAAAAGCAACAAACATCCCTAATGATATTAAGTTATCCATTACCATTAGTGAACCAATCCATAAGATAATGATATGATCTATAGATGATATTAGTGAGTTCGCCCCATAAAAAAACATGCTTAGTTTTGTATTTTTAATATTCGAATTAATGGCTTCAATATTTAAGTTTAACCAATTCTTTGATCTGGATAGACTTAGACCTAATGATTTTATAGAGGCAATACCATAAATTGTCTCTGTAAAATGGGAATTCGCTTCTGCACTCTTAACAATATATTCTTCAGCGTATCTAATATATTTATTATACATTAAAACTCTTAGTGAAATGTATAATAGGGTAAATCCCATAACAATTAAGACTAGCTTTGAGCCATACAAGGTCATCATTATAAAAAGCCCTATGACCATTACTCCATCAACTATTCCATTAATAATATTGTTTATTAGAGTATTACGTAGTGAATCTAATGATTCTAATCGTGACTGGATATCCCCAACTTTTCTTTTTTCGAAAAAGTCAAGGGGCAATTTCATTAAGTAATCAAAAAAGCTTATTTTCCATTGAACATTGACCAATGTATCTATAAATAAAGAAACCCATGCCCGAACAAATCTCAACGCAGCATTGAGTAATGTGAAAACAAACAAACCAAGTATCACTAGTGCCAGTAGGCTATAGTCACTAGATATTACAACATGGTCCATGATTAACTGGGTTCCTATAGGAAATGCAATATTTAGTCCCTCAATTAAAAATGATAAGCACAATACTTTTAATAGTGATGAAGGAAAGTTCGTTATGTTGTTTAACAATGTCCTTATATTTAACCTGGAAATCTTTTTTACTTTCTTAAAGTTACTGTCAGGCCACACTTCCATGGCTACACCGGAAAAACTATTTGAAAACTCATTAATATTGATTGTTCTTTTACCTATCGCTGGATCTTGAATAATGAATTTGTTATTCCTAATTGCGATTAATACAACAAAATGATTCATATTCCAATGCAGTATACAGGGTTTCTTCATTAAGTTTAATTCATCAATATCAATTGATAATGCTCTTGTTTTTAAATTTAAATTTATCAAAGCTTCAATTAAGCTTTGAAGTGTTGCTCCTTGAGATGAAATCCCAAATTCTCTTCTTAGATTAACCAAATCTATTTCCATTCCATAGTATCTGCAGATCATGGCTATACAGGCCAAGCCACACTCTGATGATTCAGATTGAATAATATTAGGTATTCTTCGTTTGAATTTAAGATCTAATCTATCTAAAACAAAATTAATATCTACCATGCTATTTACCTTCAGAAACGCTAGAGTCATAATACGATGATGTCACCCATTGATAAAGAGGCCGTTTTTCTAAAAATAATATAGCTTCAGCCTTTAAACCGTTGGATAAATACAATTTTTTATTTTTATATTTTATGCTTTGATTATCTAATTCAACTATTACTTTGTAAAAAGATGTATTAAAAGAGCTTTGTAAATTTACTGGTGAGCTGGAATATAATAACATTTCATTTTTTGAAATGGGTAATTTTGATATCATAGATATACTTCCTGAAAACTGTCCAAATTTTTGGTAAGGAAAAGATTCATAGCGTATTTTTATTTTGTCCTTTACATTTAAATAGGGGACGCTACTACTTGGAACCCATAAAATCAATTGATACCCTGATTCATCGCTTCTAATTATTTTTATGATATTTTCTCCAGGGTCAATAAGCTGCCCCTCATTAACATTTAAAGTATCAATAAAACCATCAATTGGTGACAGAATAAATAAAGTATTATTTGCATTTGCTTCAGATAACTGCTTTTGAAGATCTATTTTTTGAGATTCATACTTATATATTTGAGTATCAAAATCAGCCATCTTTATCTTTAAGTCATTTTCTAAGTTTGATATCATTAAAGAGTCTTGATTTATTTGGTTTCTTATACCCTGATAAGCCACTTGCTGCTGATAAAATATGTTACTTTGATTTGTTAATTGTTCTTTATTAATCATTCCTTTTTTCAAATAAATCCTATAATTATCTAAACTCAATTTAGCTTCATTGAGACTTTTTAAAATAGCGAGTTCCATGTCTTTATTTTGAATATTAGACTTCTTATATAAATTTATTTGTGTTTCTATATTCTTTTTTGTCATTTCTTTGCTATCTATTGTCTTTTTAATTATATCATCAATTTTTTCCACTTGATAATTAATGGAGTTAACTGTGTTAACACCTAGATTCCCATTTTTTGTTACCTTGCTAATATCTAGTTGATATATTTTTTGTCCTTTTTTTACATAATCACCGACATTAACAAATTTTTTAATAACAATACTTTGTTGCGTTACGGATATATTTACAGGTTGTTTCTTTGATATTACCTCACCAATAACCGTTTCTTTCCTAGTAATATCTAGGAACAAAAACATAAATAATGCTATAGAAATAAAAAAAACTGATATTACAATATAAAATAACAATGGGATTTTTGAGATAATTAGAGCTTTACCTGTCCATCGACTTTTTTTATACTCTAATGCTTCTTCTCTAAATATACCATTCATAATCACCCTCTATTTAAAATAGAGCGACTGATATAGCCGCTCTATTAGTATTTAATACTTAATAACTAATACTTAGTAAGTAACGTTAAAAGTACTACCATTGTTACCAATAGCATTAAAATTATAGGAATCTTTAATGACAGTGGTGGTTACTGTTACCCCTTTTACCACTGGAGTTGGGGCTGGAGCTGGAACAGAGGGTTGAACACTAACTTTTGGTGTAGTTGTAACAGGTGGCTTGCAGAGATTAAAAGTGCCGCCAGATACTAATTTAACTTCTTTCAATGTTAATTCTTTCATGATATTTCTCTCATATTGATATAAAATTAAAATTTATGATTTGTTTAGCTAAATTTTCGTCCGTTATTTAGCCACATCTCATTCTTTTTTAAATAAAGCAAGTTAAGTAGCTGCTTTATTTTCCTTTAGGTTTAAAACTTAATGCTTAGTACGTAATGTTAAAAATATTGTTTTTATTACCAATAGCATTAAAGTTATAAGAACCATAAATGCCAGGTACTGTTGCGTCTTTTACTACTGGAGCAGGGGCAGGAGCTTGAGCATTAGAAGTGCCACCAGATACTAATTTAACTTCTTTCAATGTTAATTCTTTCATGATATTTCTCTCATATTGATATAAAATTAAAATTTATGATTTGTTTAGCTAAATTTTAGTCCATTATTTAGCCACATCTCATTCTTTTTAAATAAAGCAAGTTGAATAGCTGCTTTATTTTCCTTTAGGTTTAAGACTTAATACTTAGTACGTAACGTTGAAGGTACTGTTATTATTACCAATAGCACTAAAGTTATAAGATCCATAAATGCCAGGTACTGTTGCGCCTTTTACTACTGGAGCAGGAGCAGGAGCTTGAGCATTAGAAGTGCCGCCAGATACTAATTTAACTTCTTTCAATGTTAATTCTTTCATGATATTTCTCTCATATTGATATAAAATTAAAATTTATGATTTGTTAGCTAAATTTTGTCCATTATTTAGCTACATCTCATTCTTTTTAAATAAAGCAAGTTGAATAGTTGCTTTATTTTACTTAGGTTTAAAACGTGATACTGATAGAGTTAACAGTGCTACCAGAAGCATCAATATTATAGGACCAACTAATTTTACTCGTTGATATTGAAGAGCCTGTTACTTTTGGCACTGAAACACTTACTGATGGCACTGTAGTAGCCGAAACAGTAGGTTGAGTTATAGGTTGAACATTACTAATAGATGGTTTGCAGATATTAAAAGTACCACCAGAAACTAACTTAACTTCTTTTAGTGTTAATACTTTCATAAAATCCTCTCATATTATTTGTAAAGTTAAAATGAAATATGAATCTTTAATACTTTAAAAACTCATTTTCTGCTTAGTTAAATTTTAATGCACAATTTAACCGCGTTAATAATTAAATAAGTGAATCATTGCTGGAATAAGAAAAATCTTAATAGGTATAAACACTTATTCTATCAATCGATTGTTTTTTATATGTTTTTATTCATTAAATTTAGTATACATATGAAAGATATAATTATTTTTATAATAAATAATCTTTCGATATTTATTATATTACTCGAATTTTCATTTTCATATTAATGATTAAATAAATGATTGATTGTTTATATATAGTTATATTATATCAAAATCAGCATATAGCTAGAAAATAAACGGATACATTAAGTGAATAATTACGATATGTAATTTTTGATATTTCGGATGGGGTTATAGTTTACTGCGCTTCAAAAAAACTGTCTTTCACATAGGTGTGTATTATGGAAAGCTATTATTTTTCTTGATGTTATTATTCTATCAAGAAAGTAGGGGGGTAATGACTCGCGTTGTAAAAAAGAATATTACTTAATGTGTTGCCTTTCCTATAATTCCAATTTAAAAATGTCACTTTCAATATAAAAAATTTTTTTTATATATTAAATTGGAATAAAACAGTAACAAAGGATAGTTTGTACGACTAGTAATATTAAATAAAAAATGAAGCTACCCCTTGTTTCTTCGATTAGTTTTACAACTCGCTATTTTTAATACAGTGCTTGAAATTGCTTTTGTGATCATGCTGCCATTGCTCTAGTTCTTATGGTTCAGTTTATTTAGCGTGATTATCATGTGCTAAAGCGCTGTTGTTTCCGAGAAATAGAAAAGCCTCTGATGAGAGGCTTATTTTCGCCTTAAAAATTAGAAACTCTCGAGTTTTCAAGTGAAAGGTATGGCATTCAAAATTAATGATATGCACTTAAAATTAAGCGGGCACTCGCAGTTAAAAATAGCTATTTCCCGCTTTTCTGTCAGAGCTGAGTCTATGACTTTTGGCTCTTTTAAGGCATCAAGGGTAAATTTTGCGTCAAAAAGCACTGAGATATAACTCTCTAATGTTCTATGATATTTAATCACATCCTCAACAAACCAAGAAGTGGCGCATAACAGACATACAGACAAATTCACTGTTTTCATTTTTCATAAATGATGAGGACTTTGCCGTACACATCGAGTATTCGACAGAAAAATAAAGATAGTTCTAATTCGAATATGTAAAGCGACATTGACAAAATTATTTTCTCTGGCGGTGCCAAGTATTCTTAACCATATAGTCAAAATAACGCTCTGATTTAACATGAATAAACTGTAGCGGTTTTTTCATATTACCAAATAAAGGTATTCCATCACCTAACAGAATTGGGACAATAGTGATTATCATTTCATCAATTAAATCTTCTGCCAAACACTGTTTCGCAACAGAACCTCCGTCAATATAAAGCGTTTTAAACCCAGCGCAGTGTATTGAGCTTATTACATCTTTAATCTCGCCACGCACTAAATGAACAGCTTTCCCTATGAGTTTTACTGGTATTTCTCTGATTGAGTTCGACAAGACAAACACTGGTTTATCATATGGCCACTCTCCATCAAAACCACATACAGTTTCAAAAGTCGTTCGACCCATAACAACAGCATCAATTCTTTGCATAAAATCCGAAAAGCCCATATCGTTTTGACCTGGGTTAGGGATAGAGAATAACCAATCTAATTGGTTATTTGCATCTGCTATATAACCATCTAGGCTCGTTGCAATATAAATGATGTTACGATGCATATAGTAGCTTCCTGAAAAATAAAATAGTTAAATCAGTGAAAGTTTTTCTATTTGTCAGTATCTCATTTTTTAGCATTACATCAATGCGAATGGATCCATAATGTCACAATAGAGCACTTAAAGAACCACATAGAAGATGTATTATTGAAATCTCAGGCTTGTTTAGTAGTATTATGACTAATGTCGCTTTTCTTATGTCAAGCCCACTCGTTAATAAAGCTAAAATGATAGTTATTTTTTATAAACAAACCATTCCGTTATCTCGATTGATTTCGCTTTACATTCATAACTATTTGTTTAAGCTGTGATATCTTATTAACTCACTATGGTCATATCAGCTATGCGTGTTCGGTGTTCATCCCGATTACTGATTATTAATTCGTCTAGACAAGTATTACTATTTCGCTTTGTTCATACGAACGATGCTTTAGCTGGCAGATCATACTGGGCAACGCCAGGTGGTGGTGTTGAGCATGGTGAATCTTTTGAACAAGCGGCTATCAGAGAGCTGAAAGAAGAAACCGGCATTATCAGGGATAATATTGGAAAATGTGTTTCACAAAGAACTTTTGAAATGACACTTCCCAGTGGCGAAACGGTGCTAGCAAAAGAGCGCTTTTTTATCGTCTTTTCCAATGAAGAAGAGATCCACACTAATGGATGGTCTAATAACGAAAAATCTGTTATTAGTCGCTACTATTGGTGGGAGTTAGATGAACTAACCCGGAGCAACGAAATAATATATCCTAATGATATTACAACGTTAATCTCTAATAATTTTGATAATTGACAGCTAATATTTAATTTGTTCGCCCCTGTATGGCTTTCAGCATACCATCACCATACAGTGGTAGATTAGAGAGCGTGAAAGCTGTCATCTGTAGATCAATGTAATTTATTCATCTTTATCATATCAAAAAAGTAAAGCTCTTCGCTTTGTAAACATTTAATTCTGCATTTCTTAACATGGTTAAACTACGAGATAATTAAGAAGGAAAATAAGGAGATAATGATGCAGAAGTTGATCATCCAAGTAGGGGTGTTAGTGTCGTTAGCCGTAATAAGTAATGGGTATGCCTCAAATCATGAATTAAGCACTGAATCAAAAAATTTCTATGAATCCTGCCTAAATATGAGTGAAGATTTGGTCTTTAACGGAAGTTATCAATATCTCTGCGAGTTTAAAGGCCAAAAAATTGCACAGATTTATACAACGTACAAAGCTAATCTATATCGTCAAGAGCGACTTAAAAACCAGTTGCCTAAAAATAATGTTGAGTATCAGACTGAAAATGTCGAGGTAATTTACAAGTGGTTACCACCTAATAAACTCAGATTAACGATAACTTATGATAACGGTATTGAGCAGTACATATATTATTTTATCGAAAACAAAGACAGCACAATTGTTTTCCATGAAATAAATACCGGCTACTAGTACTAAAGTAGCCGCAAGTAAATCTTCAACAAGGCAGGTGGTGTCGAACTGCAGTCAAGCTAGTCTGGACATACAGACGAAGAACGTACACTTCACATGTAGACAAAATTTGGTCTAAAAAATCGATTAACAAACAGTGTGTGAATATTGTGTATATTTTTTGATTTAATTTCGTTACTTTTACCTCACATTTTTCTGCCCATAATAATTTGACTTATGAAGAAAAAGAGCTTAACTTGTGAACCCATTCCATTAAGCATCATCCCTTTTTTATTGCATCTAATTTAAGATAAATTGAACAACAAAGTCATAAGGATATCGGATAGGTCTTAGTATGCATATTATTATAGCAGCAATTTCAGCATTAGCTGCGCTTGTATGGGCGCTACATTCATTACAAAACTCAGGTGTAGACCTTAATTCCTTTAATCCATTTACTTGGGCCCGACGGAGAAAGTGGCAAAAACAATATGGGGTAAAACCAATCTATAATTTGTCGACGGCAACGGAAGCCGCTGCGGTCATTATTGTTGGTGCATTGAAGCAGGAAGGTGAAATATCCCGTGAACAAAAACAAACGGTTATTAACCTGTTTATAGAGAATTTTAATCTAGAAACTCAAGATGCGGTGGATTTGTTTTCTTCATCATCACACCTTGTACATAATGAAATAAACTTTGATCAAAGTATCCCTCATATACTGAAATTAAGTATTACTCAGTTTACGCCCGCAATGGTTGAGACATTCCTATCATTATTGGAGAAAGTCATCATGTTAGAGGGTGAGCCGACAAAAGGGCAAATAAATATAATTGAAAATGTGCGGAACGAATTTAAAAGAATGAAGAAAAAGAGTTTAGGCTGGAAAAATTAGTTCTTTCATTTAAAGAAGGGCGCTGAGCATTGAGTAACATGAGAAGTTTATAGTTATGCTGAATGGCATTACACCCTGTCAGTAAACATGAAAGAACAAGTAAAATGCTACAGTGCCTTCCTACTTTGCATCCCCCCGATAATGCAGGAAAGAGTATCGATGAGAAGACCTTATCGGTATTCAGACAAATTTATTTTGTGACGAATAATAAATAATCAAAACATTAGGGAAAGCAAAACATGTATTCATGAGGCTATCTAAACGGTTTCATTTGTTGAAGGATAAATAAACAGAATTATTTACAAACGCTTATTTTGTGATATTTATTGAAATAGGAATATTGACTGCAACTTCATACTCTAAGCGATTGACGGTAGTTGCTTTAAGTTGCAATAACTTAGAATGATATTTTCACAGGAGTAAAGTTACCATAAACCGTCCATAAAATTTTTGGGCTTCCCGTTTATACTCCCTTATCATGAAAAACCACACATTGAATACATAGCGAATTTTAGTTCCATTGAGCAATTAAACCTATATCGTTATGGAATGTTCATTATTAAATGGTTTAATTGGCTTTATTTCTTTCAAATTAAGATTGCTTTTAAAAAAGTAATCATCAATTAATAGCTAATATTCAACGAATAATTTTTTTTGACCTTTTAATTTGTAAAATAAGAAAAATACACAATAATAATAAGTAACCACCAAAAATATTTTTATATATGCTAATTGATGAGCGTATAGTGTATATGATATAAAATTTTATTTTCCAAAATCATTAACTCTATAGTTTTGGATTGATTAATGTTTTTTATTTAAAGAGGCTATATCGATAATTTTTAATTTAAACACATGGTAATGAAATATCTTACGCTAAAAATAATGTAACTAAATAAGAGGTGTTATATGGTTAATTTACCTATTGGTACAATTATACTTTTTTATGGAAGCTCTATACCGAATGGATGGTTGTTATGCGATGGGAATAATAACACACCTAATCTTATAGATAGATTTGTTTTAGGTGGTAAATTAGATGATTGTAATTTATCTAATTCACGTGAATTATCAGGAAATCAAACTACTAAACAAATTATGGTTGATACATCAACTTCTACTGTTAGCATTACTGGGAATACAGGTGATACATCTCTAACTGTGGAGCAGATCCCGTCACACACCCACGACCTTGGTTTAAGCCTGTCACAATCTGCAGTTTCAAAATATTCAATTAATAATGAAATTACCGCTAATGGATATTGGCAAATTTATTGTAGCAAAGATAATGGACGTGTTTGGTACACTGACTCCGGACATACCGGCTCTGGAAAATCACACTCTCATAAGCTCAGTTTAACTTCAGGAGAGCATGAGCATAATGTAAATGTCATTCCGCCTTACACTATTATGGCCTATATTATTTATGTTGGTGGTGCAAAATAATATTTATATGAAAAGTCACTTTAAATTTTTAATGTGATACGCCAGTAAGATAATGACGTCTTCAATCTAAAATAACAAAAAGGGGTTTTTATGGGTAGGGGAAAATATTTCTTATATACCATTTTTGTTTTTAATTCTTTATTCTCTTATACATCTCTTGCGTCTAATGGTGTGTGTGACATAAAGCAAATAAAAGAATTTAACTTTAACAAACCACTTGAAAATTTCAAATATGGATACCTAAGTGTCAATAACCAATCAGTAATAGGTTGTAGATTTATAGTTACTGATAAAATATCTAATACAGAAAATATCGTTTATTATACTGATAATGATTCAAATGTAGTATGTAGTTTTGTTAGTGATATTTTCTTTTCTTCAACACAATCAGGTATTATTACTGCCTGTAATGAGTCTTATAGTGCAAATGCTAAGTTAAGTCTGATGGCTATTGAAGTAAACACCAAGTAATAGTCAATAAAAATCAATTATTAATTTTTAGTTTTCTTAATATCCGTCTCTAAAATTACAAGGACGTATTTTATTATTGATTTGGTATATAAAACCGCTTCATAAATTTAAATTTAAAATTGCCTTATTGGGGGTGAGTGTGGATAAAAAAACACCAAGTATATTCTTAAAAAAATTTAACACTCTAGCATCTATAATATTTATGATTTTTGTTTATATCAATAGTGCTAGCGCAGATTGTCCATCCTGGGAGACTCAGTATTATCAATTAAGCGTCATTGCTAATAATAACTCCGTTATTACAGTGCGGCATCGAGGCGATTTTACAACAAATATTCCCGAAAATAGCCTTGGGGCTTTCGAAAGGTCTTATCAGAATTGCCGGGCAGCAATAGAAACGGATGTGAGATTGACAAAGGATAATGAACTTGTGGTTTTTCATGATATTAATATAGGTAAAATGTTAGAGAAAGACTACGACCCGTTACTGAATACAGGACCAAATCCAGAACTTAAAAGTTTAACATTAGATGAACTGCAACAAAAAAAACTACTCACGATTACACGTGAAAAAACAAATTATACAGTACCTACAGTTGATGAAATGCTGCATAATTATCTCGATAAAAATGGACAATCACTCATTTATCTAGAAGTTAAAGATGCGGCAGCAATAACTCCAACAGCAATGGCTATTTATAGAGTATCTTTACGAGAACCTTCTCTGGTAAAAAGAGTCATTGTTAAATTTAATATGGCTGAATATCCAACACCGAATGATTGGTTCGCTATGTTAAATGAAAACAATATTAAAGAAGAAATAATGGCCAATCCTGTTATCAGTCCTATAGCCGCAAAACGAATCAATGAGGGACCGAAAATTGACCCAATCAATGGAGCGGATTATCGTGATAATGCAAGTAGAGCCGTAGCATTGTGGTCAAATGCAAAAGAAACTATAGTGCCTAATATCGAAGTTGTAATCAAAGACTCAACTGATTTTAAATCCGTAATTGAAAAAGATAGTATTTATCAAGGTAAATACATTGCTCCTGCAAATCTAGACATATCAAATACAAATGAAGCTACAATGGCTAGAATGGTTGCTATTATTAAGTTTTATAAGAAGCCATTAGGTGCTTTTGTCCCCGTTCCTGACTATATTCTCTGGCGTCCTGGCGTCATAACCGGCATTACGGTTCCCAATGTTATACCGGATACTGTTGGCAACATTAATATTATAAAAGCATATTTTCAAAATAACTCAGCCTGCTGTTATGATTTAGCAGACAGGTTAGGTGTTTTTGATGTTTTTCCCGGAGTTGTTATTCGTGAAAATTATGATTATAGACATATATTAGACTGGAATCGTTCTATTGGTGTCAATATGATCACTGCTGATGATACTGATACTATAGATGAATATTATGCTAAAAATCAGGTGCTAGATAGAGTTGCTATGCCAATTCTAATTCCACCCACAAAAAATATGCATTCAACGCTGTCTTGGGATTTTCACCCTGAATTTAATGTCAGTAAATCTACTGTTGTTAACATAAAAGCGTGGAATGGAGAGTCTTCAGTGTGGTGGGGAGGGCAAACTTGCCTATATACAGACTCTTCAACTCATGAAGAGAAATATGCATGGGTATATCAATGTGGTAATTTTAATGCGGAAAATGCAGGTTATAGTGATAGTTTGATCACAAAGGTAGTTGATTCGCCTCGCTATGGCAGCTTAATACAAATATATTCAGCTCAATATTCTCCTATTTCAGACACACCACATTGCTTACAAATAAGTGGTTTTTACAACGATGCAAGTTGGGGAACTGATTGCGACCCAGAAAATAAAGCCACATTATTTAAACAGGATATGAAAGGTCATTTACAAGCAATGTACTACGTTGATAATCCGCTATCACCAAATCAACCAAATGAATATTTGTATTTATTTAACCACTCAATTTACTATGATTTGTTTTATGGGAAAATACGTACAACTCAACAATTAGATGAAAATAATTGGAACAAATGGCTAATCGAACTTGCACCAAGTAATAATTAATTTGTGCTTAAGCTGCTCTGGTAGTTACCGGTTATTTATACTGGTACCTGCCAGATTATTCTGTCGTGCGTCAGTGATTCAAAAGGCACTGTGGTAATCAGCGATTTGTCGCTAAACTGATACCCCGTATAAAGTCTATAAAACCTTGCCTATATAGATTAGATGCTCGTTTTTACACATTGAGGCACTTCAATCATTGGTTAATTATTTGATATAGAGATAGCATGGCAGCACCAAGCGAGGCACTCTCTGAACCTATTGATGAATGAACTACTTTAACCATAGGTCTTTCCGGATCAAGACGATACTGCAACCAATCCGTGATATCTTCTGCAAAGCGAGAAGTTATCTCTTTCGGCATTGCTCCGCCAATTATGATAAGTTGTGGGTCTAACCATTGAAGGCATCCTAAAACAGTGTCTTCAAGTTGTTTTAATGACCGTTGATACCAAGTCTCTATAACTATATCTTTTTTCTTTATAAGACCAAGCAATTCCTTTTCATCGTAACCCGCAGCACTGAGAGTGCCGAGCAAATCTTTATAAGATGGCCGATGGGTTCCAGTAGGAAAGGCCATACCAACTTCGCCAGCATTTCTAAAGCCGCCCGTCAGTAATTTATGATCTGCAATAATCCCTGCACCTATACCATATCCTAGTTCTAATACGGTTAAGTCTCGGTATTGATTCCACTGACCTGAGTACAATTCTCCAATAGCAGCAGCATTAGCGTTATTCTCAACCCAAGTCGGCCAAGGGAGGTTAGCCTGAAATTCAGCTTGCAGATCGGCATCGCGCCAGCTTTTTAGCCAAGTAACGCATTGTCTTTTTTTTCCATCTGATTTCACGAAGCCGGGTACAGCATATCCTACGCCAAGGATCCTGGCATGTTGAAGCTTCAATTTTTTTAGCGTGCTATTAACCATTTTCTTAATTTGGTCAAGAGTGGCTATGAGAGGTTGGTTTTCTAGATGTACTTCTGATGTGCTGAAAATTTTTTTTCCACAAAAATCAACAAGCGCAAGATCAATAAAACCAGAACTAAAGGAGACGCCAATTGAGCAAGCTCCTCCGGGATTTAGTTTTAGAGGAAGAGAAGGTTGGCCTCTTTGTCCAATATTCTTCTCACCTTCAACAATTAACCCAGAAAAAATGAGCTCACGACATTGTTGTGTTATCGCGCCAGGTGTTAAGTTGGATAATTTAGCTAACTCGGCCCGGGAAATCGGTCCGTACCTGCGAATTAATTCCAGTAGTAACCGTTGAGTTGGCTTTAGGTCCAATACTTCTGGTTTATCTGTCATTGACAACTTCCGATACTATAAATTAATTCCATTGTAGCCCTGCATCCTCAATTAAAGATTGTAAATACGGAATATCATCATGACTGAGAATGTCAATAAGGCCTTCTTGAAGCCATTCAATGATTTCAGCACGACAGTCACAGCCAAATTTAAGTAGATATTGCTCTAAAGGGGCGATGCCGTTTTTATTTTCATGCAAGTACAGCCGTACACCCAACCCCGCCGCCTTATATGCTCTCAAATCGTCGATATGTGTATACTCATATTCCACACAAACACAACTTGCATTTGAGGCAGAAACGGCAGCTAATTGGTCATTGTATCGCTCAATAGTGACAACCTGCAATGCTAATTGCGGTATCTTTTCTTTTACTTTGTTGATTAATACGTGATTAAATCCAAGTAATTGAATGTGTGATATCGCATTCGGAACTGAACTTAAGACGTCGACTAGATGTTCAATAAATTCATCAACTCTACGCCGCTGCTTAACTTCAACAATCAATCCAACCTGATTGGCCACAGCCCATTTTATAACATCTTTCAGTAGCGGTATTTTTGTGCCTTCAAACTTGTTATTAAATTTTACGCCGAAATCATACCGAGACAGTTGTGTGTACGTCATCTCCTCAACAAAACCCGTTCCTGTTGAGACTCTATCTATACGATGGTCATGAGTAACCACGATTTGATTATCTACGGTTAAGTGAATATCTATCTCAATGCAATGTGTACCAGCTTCCAATGCACCAATGAATGCAGGCATGGTGTTTTCAGGGTATTTGCTGGCATACCCTCGGTGACTGTTTGCTAAAACAACACCTTCTTTTGCTCTATGAAATTCAAAATCCATGATAAAACCCTCAATTTATTTTCGATTAAGTTTATCATTTAAATTTAATATGTAAAATAACATTTAAGTCTTTAACTTTACATGCGCCATGTATATAGTTGATTTCAATAGGGTTAAAATTAAATTTCTACTTTTGTTTTATTTTGATGAGCTAAATCACATTAATATAACATTTAATATGTAAATTTAATAAGAAATTATTTCGATTAAGGAAGGCCGATAATGTCTACCCTGATATTAAAAGGTGTTACAAAGCAATTTGGCGATTTTTATGCCGCCCGCGATATCAGTCTTACCGCTGAAGAGGGGGAATTTGTCACTTTGCTCGGGCCGAGTGGTTGTGGAAAAACCACTTTGTTAAAAATGATAAGTGGCTTTCACCAACCAGATAGTGGAGAGATCATTTTAAATGGCAAGCCTATAACAAACCTTCCACCAGAAAAAAGAAACACGGCCATGTGTTTTCAATCTTATGCTTTGTTTCCGCATCTCAACGTTTCACACAATATCTGTTTTGGCTTGAAGCAAAAAAAAGTCTCCATTAGCAACCAACAAGAAAGATTAGAAGAATCCCTAAAACAAGTCGGTTTAGTAGAGCAGCGTTTGAAGATGCCATCACAACTATCAGGAGGACAGCAACAGCGTGTAGCTTTGGCTAGAGCGATGATCACTAGGCCGGATTTAGTTTTGTTTGACGAACCACTATCTAACTTAGATGCGAAATTACGCGAAAGTGTGAGGTTTGAAATTAAAGAGCTACAACGCCTCTACCAACTAACTTCGATTTATGTCACGCACGATCAGGCTGAGGCCTTGTCTATATCAGATAAAATCGTTGTGCTAAATGGAGGGAGTATTGCGCAAGTGGGCTCGCCAGAGGACGTTTATTACCGCCCAAACAGCCGCTTTGTTGCGGATTTTATTGGTGCAGCGAATATTGATGAGGCACATGTTGAACCCGCTGAGCAGCCAGAATACTACCGTATCGCCTGTAAGCTTGGTAACTTCTATGTTAAATCCGCAAATCCTCCCTCAGCAAAACATTGCTATATTTGTTGGCGTCCTGAGGATGTGAAATTTGTTCAAGCCCCATCTTCTATCCAAAATAGATTTTCTTTGGTCATAGAAAAAATGGCATTCATGGGCAATCTCACTGAAGCGTGGGGTTCCAACGATAATAAATCACTCTCAGTTCGTTTGCAGCTTGTGAAGAAACCGCCTATTGCTATCGGAGAGCGTGCCGAATTTTACTTGCCTGAGGATGCAATTCACTTTTTAGAGCCGGTTACGGAGGGGAAGAGATGAATTGGAAAAATGAGGTAAAGGCATGGCTATTAATGAGCACAGGGCTTGGAACGATCCTTCTTCTGATGGGATCAACTTTTTATGTCGTTATTACCCAAAGCTTCGGTTTATTTAACATGACGGGGGAAAGTGAATTTTCACTAGCGTTTTGGGCAAACATCATAGGTGACTCCGTCTTACTTAGTGCGTTGTATTACACCGTAAAAGTTTCGGTGCTTGGTGCGTTTGGTGCAGTTCTGCTTTCATATCCTATCGCACTCTGGCTAAGACAACCCATGTACGGAAAAGAGGTTGTGATCGGAGTGCTTCGAGCACCCATGTTCATTCCAGGTTTAGTGGCTGCATTTTTGTTTGTAAATATCATCGCCTATCATGGAGTGATAAACAGTTTACTTCAACTATTGGGAATAACAGACTCCCCATTGCGTATGCAAAATGATGATTTTGGATGGGGGGTTATCATTCTTCAAATATGGAAAAACCTTCCTTTTGCATTGATTTTAGTTGGCGGTGCTGTCAATTCGATTAGAGATGAGATACTTGATGCGGCAAGTAATTTCGGTGCTAATAGATGGCGGAGATTCGTAGATGTCGTCTTCCCTCTAACACTCCCCGCGGTACAAGTTTCTCTAATACTTATCTTTATTGGTGCGGTAGGGGATTTTGCATTCTTCTCTGTGGCCGGTCCCCGTAACACTTACTCCCTTGCGCGCCTGATGCAAGCTACCGCAATGGAATACGGTGAATGGAATAACTCAGCCGTTATTGCCGTCATAATAATGTTAATTTCCGCGATTGGAACGCTGCTCATTGCGACTGTGTTAACCCCGTTGGCTACCAAGAAGGGGGAGGTTAAATGAACACCATAAAGACCAATAATGGACGGAAAGTTGTAAAAATTTCATTGATTTTTTTCATCTTCATTAATGTTGTTTGGTTAGGTTTGCCTTTTACTATGGCAATCTTGTGGTCCTTGGTTGACCCACAACACCCATGGAGTTATCCAGACCTTTTTCCTCAAAAATTATCTTTAGCGCGGTGGAAAATTGTTTGGGAACAAACATCGCTAGCAACCGCGCTTTTCAATAGTTATACCATCGCTCCTGCTGTTGCTATTTTGAGCTTATTGCTTGCGACACCTACAGCCTATGCTTTCGGAAGAATGACATTTAAAGGCAAAGCAGTTGCGGAAATGCTAACGCTCATTCCACTGGTTATGCCGGGCATGATTATCGGTATCTTCTTCAGTTCAATGTTAATAAGTTTAAATATCAGCAATACTTTTATGAGCATTGTAATTGGCCATACCGTTCTTACGCTCCCTTACTCAATTCGCATAATGTCAGCGGGGTTCAAGTCGATACCACAAGACATAATCGACGCGTCGCGTGACATGGGAGCTAGTTTTTGGGGGACGTTCTGCAATGCTTTTTTACCCATGCTAAAGCCAAGTCTACTGGCTTCATTAATATTTTGTCTGGTTCGAAGTTTAGAAGAGTTTAGTATTTCATTTGTACTGGGCTCGCCAGATTTTATCACTGTTCCCACGATACTGTATTCATTCTTAGGGTATTCCTTTGTACGTCCAGATGCCGCTGTTGTTTCAATGATCTTGGTGATACCCAACGTTATATTGATGATAATTATTGAGCGCCTGTTAAAAGGCAATTATTTGTCTCAATCCACAGGAAAAGCATAACATTCACTAGAGGTAGTCAAATTATGAAAAAAATATCATTGGCGCTCTTACTGGGAGTCGCAGTTATATCAACCTCTTACGCTCAAGATGTAGATAAAAATTCCTTTCCTAACTGGGATGAGGTGATAAAGCAAGCAAAACAAGAAGGAGAGGTTACATTTAACATTTGGTACTTGCAGCCGCAGTGGCGTAATTTTGTGAAGGGATTCGAAGATGAATATGGAATAAAAGTACAAATCTCAGAAGGAACCATTGATGGAAATATGAATAAACTTTTAGCCGAATCAAAAAAACAGAGTGGTAAAATTGATGTAATGGCCTTATCCATTGCTCAACTGCCTATTACTTTAAAAGCTAATGCAATCAGTAAAGTTGACTGGCTCCCAGGCTATGAGAATGGAGTTCATACAATACAAAACATCGATACACAGGGGTATGCCGTCGCTTTTTGGGGAAATCAAACTGGATTCGCCTATGACCCCAAACAATTTGGCGATCAAGCTCTTCCTCAAACGCTCGATGACCTTCAGGCGTTTATCGATGCAAATCCCAATCGTTTTGGATATAACGATCCCAATAACGGAGGCGCTGGTGAAGCCTTCATTCAGCGTATTGTCACACTCAAAAGCGGTGAGTTTGATAGCAGTGCAACGAAGATTGATCCAAAGGTGATTAAAGGTTGGTCTTCTGGCTGGGCGTGGTTTACTAAAAACAAATCTAGTATTACGCAAACCGCGTCTGGCGCCGATAGTCTCACACGTTTAAATGATGGAGAGTTGATGTTGGTTCCAGCTTGGGAAGATCATATGCTAGGCTTGCAACACAATGGAGCAATAACTTCAAGATTAAAATTTTATGTCCCCAAATTTGGTATGCCAGGGGGAGGGAATGTTGTAACCATCGCTGCAAATAGTCAACACCCAAATGCCTCCGCTGTTTTTATTAACTGGTTGATTCAACCTAAAACTCAGCAAGCGCTGAAAGAGACCTTTGGCACTTCCCCCATGACTAAAATGGCTACTGCTAATCAGGTGTCAGACGTGAAATTCTATGGGAAAGACTATAGTATGCTATTCCGCAAGGAGTTCGTGCGAAATGTGACAATGAAGTAAAGTTATTTATGAGACCTACGTGGCTCCCGGTGCATTTTATATTAATGACATACAACAAGCAGGATTGTCGGGTGACTATGATGTGACTATCACCGAAGCGGATGGTAGCGAACGTCAATTTGTAGTGCCTTATTCCTCATTGCCAGTGATGCTACGGCCAGGGGGCTGGAAATATGAACTCGCCTCCGGCCGTTATGATGGGAATTTGACTACAGACTCTCGCCGTTCAGATTTTGTATTAGGCACCGCGGTATACGGTTTACACAATAATGTCACTTTGTACGGTGGAACGTTATTGGCGAAAGATTATCAATCCTTGAGTTTGGGAAGTGGATTCTCTTTAGGGAACTTCGGGGCGCTGTCAACGGATGTGACCCATTCATCAGCCAAATTTAGTGGTGCAGCGCAGCAAGGCAGTGATCGTCAAACTGGTCAATCTTACCGTATTCGTTATTCAAAAAGTTTGATGTCGACGGGCACATCGGTCGATCTTACCGCATTGCGTTACTCTTAACTTATCCCAGAGCGGACATTACAACTTTGCTATTACAATTTAGGTTCGCATAATGTGTATTATGTTAAATAGAGTATGGGGAGCTAATAACTTTATAAATAGCCTCATTATCACTATCATTACCTCCTGATTTACTATGCGAAATAGCTACTGGTAGTTTAACCAGTGCTCCTAGTATTAGTGTATGCTTATATATATTTTTACTACCCTACCACGTAAATACGTTTGCCGGTAATATTGTTATTGGTGGTGGCGGAATTCATTGCGTAACCATGCAACAACCCGATTTCACAGCATTTATTACGAATAAACAAAGATATGACACAATTTAATACAAAAAGAGCCTCATTAGATACGTTATCTCCCGAAGATATCTGTGCTGTAATGAAATTTGAAGATGGTGACCCGAATGAAAACCCATGGGTTTTAGGAAAACCACCTACACTTAAAATTGAGATCCGTGACTATGATCCTATTTGGGCAACACTTTTTATACAAGAAAAAGCACGTATCCAAGCCGCACTAGGCGAAGCAGCACTACATATTGACCATATTGGCTCAACTGCGGTTCCAAATCTAGCAGCTAAACCTATTATTGATATTGACCTAATCGTTGAGGATCCTACTGCTGAGAACCGTTATATCCCTCAACTAACTGCCTTGGGGTATGTTCATACAATTCGCGAACCATCTTGGTATGAACACCGAATGCTATACCTTGATAAACCACAGGTTAATTTACATGTATTTGCACCTGGCTGCCCTGAACATTTACGTCATCAGTTATTCCGTGATTGGCTAATGACCCACCCTGACGATCTTGCTACCTATGCCGTCAGCAAAATGAAAGCAAAAGAAGGTGTTAATACAATGATGGATTACAATCAAAAGAAAAATGATACTATTCAAAAGATTTATGCAAAGCTATTTGCCCATTTACAAAAAAATAGCTAAAAAGCGGAATGCATGCATAGAGTTATTCATCAATTTGATAAGCAAGATATAGGTCAATCGTCAGCTATTTTAGCGGATTTATCACATAAAGAATGGTTCCTATTATTAGACATTAGCATTACGCTTCTACAATAATCTGCAACTACTCAGTTGATGCATAAATCCTTTGTCAAAAGGATCACCTTCAGACACTGATGCAATACCATATTTCTTTGTGAAATCTTCCTGCACATTTCCGTCTTTATAACGAAGTTCGACTTCTGAATACAGTACACGGCCATCCGGTGTAACTGGCGGCTCAGTGATCGACATTTTATGAGAAACGTAATCACCTGATGTCATACCATGAATTGTCATAACACCATCTTTAACCGTAATGGTAGTTTTCACCATTACGGACGGAAAAATGTGTTTATTTTTCTGTTCAATTGCAATGTGATTAAATGACTGGCTTATTCTACATATGTAAACCCCATCAAACTGACGGATTTTTTGAGACTGTTCTGGCAAATTACCCGGTTTGCATCCTGCTATAGACAGACATGAAAATACAAAAATTACAATATCCCCTGTTCTGTTCAGGCTCATCTTTCCTGTTCTCTTAAAATCGGTTTAGTGGCTCAATACATCCATTATTTTGAAAACTCCATATCAAATAAATAAACGCCATTCTTCCACTAGACGCACTTCGCCTAAGGGCTGGCCATAGTAAAAATGCTCAGCCTGATCTTTACGAAGCGCTCGCATCACTTTAGTCCCTTTAAAGGATTACTCAGTAATATGCATATCTTCAAGAAAAGTGATTATTGGACTGAACATAAATATTCAGAGCCGTTGCTTTCAACTCCATAGCCGAGTGAGTAATATAATTTAAGGTTGTTAGGAATGTTTTATTGTAAAAATATAGCCCTTCTGTGCTTAAACAAGTCGCGAGCTTTAAAATTAGCTGAATGGGAGGTATTTTATAATTATCATCGCCCCACTCAGCTCATGCTGGTAAAACACGGTATGAAGTGTTAAAAAATAAGCTTGGTTTTTAAGGCTAAGTGTCAGCCGAGGTTCTGAGTGACACACAATCGGATGTTACGAAAATCCTGTACATCGGCTATACCGAGTAAATAAACTTTAGGGTTAGTCATAGTATTAACTTAACGTCCTGATTATTGATGAACTATAATTAATTTTAAAATCAACTTACGATAAGCTTAACGCATAATAACCGAAAGTTCTACGGAACCACGTGCTAAACCGGTTACCCCTGCCCCCTTTGAATATAACTCATATTCAAGAGTTTTCGTTATATTGACATTGTTTTCATTTGCTTTAATACGACCAAGCTCGACTATAGTCTGGTCTAAACGTATTGGTAATTTAGCCCCATTGTGGTGCACAAATAATTTTACATACGCAGCAGCTTGATTACTTGCGTTATTTAAATTGACATCAAAAGCATTACCAGAATAGAACTCTGGTTTAACGTTAGCTGAAATTCCGATATATGCGTCAACTTGATCCTTAAATTGGCTACAATTTATCGTCATAGGGCGTTGAACGGAAGCTAATAAAGTACCGTTGGCTGCACTAGAATCGTTAATACCAAAATTAATTTTATTCGGAGTCTGCAAGCTGCATGTTAGTCCAGAAACAGTGATATTTATCGCTTCTGTTTTGGATACTAGCATCTTCCAATTCCCTTCATAAAGGGTACGCCAGTCTTTAACAGAGGTACCTATATCGTGTTTTAAGTGATATGTGCCACCTTTTTGATTCCCAGTGCCATATATTAGCAAACGACCCGTTGTATATACATTATGTTGTATACTAATTTCAGGCGTTGTTTGATAAGGTTCAAAAATACAGTTTCGAGAATGTGGAAATTGATTCGTACCAGAACCCCAACCATTGAAATGCCCTGTTACAGTATCGATCTCTCGGTAAGGCCAGTCAATTCTTGTTCGTCTATCCGTAAAAGTAAACTCAGGCACTAGCATTAGGTCATTACTGATTGGCATTCCATATATACCATCAATTTCCATCAGACTATTCAGATGACATTGGTTGTATGAGCCATTGTAATAGTTGGTTAATGAAACATACGGAACTATTTCACCGATATTATCAGTTGTATTAACTCTTGAATGTGATGAAGAGTAATTACCAAATACTCCAACTAAACCACGACCATTAAATACCTTAACGTCCGCAGCTAATGTTGGCAGAGTTATGCTTGTCAAAATGATTGCTAATAAAATCTTTTTCATCATATTACCCTAATGTCATAGAAACCGCTATGATCAACTCCTAAGATTATTATCATATCTTTACGCCCTCAATAATCTCTATGTATACTTTTAAAATAAATTGAATCCCATTTTCCAAGTAATCAATTATATAAGATTGATTACTACTGTATTGATATACGTTTAACCACAATGCTACATTATCTTTCAAACGATAATCCGTATGGTTAAATTATGAAAAACTATCGTCGTCTTTTTGTAGATTATCTCAATGCGGCAAAGTCAATATATGCATCTAAGTTACATATATTGACATAAATGGTTTAGCGGATAATTAATACCATCAAGGATTTTATCTCGATATTCAACACACTTTTCTTTAGGATTAATCACAGTATTAAATTTACCGTCATAATTATTGATGAACCGCGAATTCAGATAATAAGTGCAACGCTCGGTCATGTTAGATGGAAGGACGGTTAGCTACTGATAAGCTATCCTGCTCTTCCGACCAAAGATGAGCGAGTAAGTATGAAGTATCAGCAACTAACCGAAGGACAACGATACCAGATATCGATACTGCGTGAGGATAATTTATCCTGCCATGAGATAGGTATCCGTATCGGTGTAAGCAAGTCCACGGTCTCCCGTGAACTGAGGCGTAACACTTCAGATACTGGTTATAACCCACAACAGGCACACCAGAAGTGCTGTGATAGGCGGCTGTCATCTGCCAAAAGGACAATTCCTCAGCAGACCATAGATTTCGTGATATTTGCTCTGGAGTGGAAGTGGAGTCCTGAGCAAATAAGTGCAATTGGCAGCATTATTGGTCTTAGCGTCAGCCATGAATGGATTTACCAGTATATCTATGCGGATAAGCGTAGCGGTGGCGAGTTGTACAGGCATCTTAGGCAGGGCAAACGGCGATATCGTAAGGGCTACGGGCAGAAACGAGGGCGCATCCCTGATGCGGTATCCATTGAGCTACGGCCGTCAGTCGTCGATGACCGTAGCCGTCTGGGGGACTGGGAGGCCGATTTGGTGCAGGGTAAACAGGGCACTGGTGCTATCGTGACACTGGCAGAACGCAAAAGCCGTATTTACCTGACAAAAAAGGTGTTTTCAAAGGATGCGGTGGAAGTCAGTAAGGCCATTATCTCACTGCTGAGTGAGTATCAGGATGTATGTCACACAATAACGTTCGATAACGGTCTAGAGTTTAGTGAGCACAAGGCGATAGCAGAAGCACTGAACGCAGATACGTACTTTGCCCATCCGTATGCCTCGCATGAGCGTGGGCTGAACGAGAATACGAATGGGTTGTTAAGACAGTTTATCCCGAAAGGAACAGACCTGCGGACAGTGACAGAAGAAGACTTACAACGCTATCAGGGAGCGTTGAACAGCAGGCCACGCAAGTGTCTGGGGTTCAGACAACCTTCGGTGGTGTTTGCGGAGCTAAGAAAGGCGGCTTAGCGTTGCACTTCGGACTTGAATCCGCCAACTATAATTAATTTTAAAATTAACTTACGATAAGCTTAACGCATAATAACCGAAAGTTCTACGGAACCACGTGCTAAACCGGTTATCCCTGCCCCCTTTGAATATAACTCATATTCAAGAGTTTTCGTTATATTGACATTGTTTTCATTTGCTTTAATACGACCAAGCTCGACCATAGTCTGGTCTAAACGTATCGGTAATTTAGCCCCATTGTGGTGAACAAATAATTTTACATACGCAGCAGCTCGATTACTTGAATTAATTAAATTAACGTCGTAATTATTCCCTGAATAGTACTCGGGTTTAACGTTAGCAGATATTCCAATATATGCATCAACTTGATCCTTAAATTGGCTACAACTTATGGCTATCGGACGTTGAACAGATGCTAATAGAGTACCTGCTGCTGCATTCGAATCTTGAATACCAAAATTAATTTTATTCGGGGTCTGCAAGCTGCATGTTAGCCCAGAAACAGTGACATTGATGGGATCCGCTTTATCTACTAATTTTACCCATGACCCTTCATTAAGATTACGCCAGTCTTTGATCGAGGTGCCTATATTATCTTTTAAATAATACGTACCACTTTTTTGATTCCCAGTACCATATACTAGCAAGCGACCTGTTAGGAAAACCTCATGTTCGATAATAGTTTCTGGCGTTGTTTGATAAGGTTCAAAAATACAATTCCGGTACCATGGAAATTGATTTGTACCTGAACCCCAGCCATTGAAATGCCCTGTTACTATATCGAATGGGGCAGGCCGAGGATAAATTAATCCCTTTCTTCGCTCATCTGTAAAAGTAAACTCAGGCACTAGCATTAGATCATTACTAATTTTCGGTAAATTCATTGAGCTAGAGGTTTCAGTAATACGAACATCTCGCTGTTGTCCCGGTTTCAAATAGAGCATAGGAGGAAGGGCGGATTCAAGTCCGAAGTGCAACGCTAAGCCGCCTTTCTTAGCTCCGCAAACACCACCGAAGGTTGTCTGAACCCCAGACACTTGCGTGGCCTGCTGTTCAACGCTCCCTGATAGCGTTGTAAGTCTTCTTCTGTCACTGTCCGCAGGTCTGTTCCTTTCGGGATAAACTGTCTTAACAACCCATTCGTATTCTCGTTCAGCCCACGCTCATGCGAGGCATACGGATGGGCAAAGTACGTATCTGCGTTCAGTGCTTCTGCTATCGCCTTGTGCTCACTAAACTCTAGACCGTTATCGAACGTTATTGTGTGACATACATCCTGATACTCACTCAGCAGTGAGATAATGGCCTTACTGACTTCCACCGCATCCTTTGAAAACACCTTTTTTGTCAGGTAAATACGGCTTTTGCGTTCTGCCAGTGTCACGATAGCACCAGTGCCCTGTTTACCCTGCACCAAATCGGCCTCCCAGTCCCCCAGACGGCTACGGTCATCGACGACTGACGGCCGTAGCTCAATGGATACCGCATCAGGGATGCGCCCTCGTTTCTGCCCGTAGCCCTTACGATATCGCCGTTTGCCCTGCCTAAGATGCCTGTACAACTCGCCACCGCTACGCTTATCCGCATAGATATACTGGTAAATCCATTCATGGCTGACGCTAAGACCAATAATGCTGCCAATTGCACTTATTTGCTCAGGACTCCACTTCCACTCCAGAGCAAATATCACGAAATCTATGGTCTGCTGAGGAATTGTCCTTTTGGCAGATGACAGCCGCCTATCACAGCACTTCTGGTGTGCCTGTTGTGGGTTATAACCAGTATCTGAAGTGTTACGCCTCAGTTCACGGGAGACCGTGGACTTGCTTACACCGATACGGATACCTATCTCATGGCAGGATAAATTATCCTCACGCAGTATCGATATCTGGTATCGTTGTCCTTCGGTTAGTTGCTGATACTTCATACTTACTCGCTCATCTTTGGTCGGAAGAGCAGGATAGCTTATCAGTAGCTAACCGTCCTTCCATCTAACATGACCGAGCGTTGCACTTATTATCTGAATTCGCGCCTAAAGAAACACTCTTAAATACAGTTGAGTTATTGCGTTTTTCGAAAAAATATGATCAACGTTTAAATGAGTTTTTAGCTTCACACAATGCGTTATCTTCTAAGGTCATCCCTATCAAGAATATTTCTTTATGTAGGAAAATTTTAAAAAGTGAGCTATAAAATTCATTATATTATAAATTATGTAGTATGGTTTGCTTGATTAACTGAGTTTAGCTTAAATTAAAAGCCAAACCTGCCAATTTTTTATCGAAATTGTTGGTTTCAATATATTGATATGTAATACCATCGTATCAGTTAAAAATGTTCTCTTTTTTAAAGAAGCATATGAAATCTACTTTATCTGGAAGCTCTGTAGCGCCTATCCTTGTTTGTTGTTACGAGTTGTGTTTATGGTTAATTGGCTGACTTAAGGTAACTTGATTTATATTACTGTGCGTTTATTTGTTTAAGTTTAGCTTCAACAAATTGCCGTAAACGACTATTTGCTTTTGTAGCAATGTCACCTCTTTTTCTGCATCAGATTTATTATTTTTATTGCTACAGTGCCAATATGCACTCTAAAGCTGTTTTGACTGTATTCTTTTTAGTCCGGAAACTAATCTCATACCATTGGGATTTACTGGGAGATGTAAATTCATTAATGACCATTTTTTCAGTTTTTATGGCACATAATGCCCATATAGTTTGTAGTAGAGACCAGAGAATTGCGAAGCTAGCGAGAACCGATACAAGCTGAATATAAATGTTATCGACAACTAATGTTTGTTTAAAAATCAGCCCAATAAAGAAAATTTGAATAAATAGCTTAATAGATAATGCTTTGAAAATAAAACTAACTCCCTGATTTTTAATCGCAAAATAGGGATTTTTCAAGTGTTGACGTTGCTCTTGAACTGGGATCCCTCTTATATAAACCATCCATGTTGACGTCTCACTATTTCTAAGGATAAGGCCTTTTTCTTTTAATCCGTGAATTTTAATAGAGAGCAATACAGCCCAAATTAACCCTAAGAATATTAGGTATAAAATAAAGCCAGTCACGTTATAAAAAGAAATGACTAACGCAATAATAATCAACAAAGTTAATTTACTTGAGTACAGCCAAAATGGTGCAACTTGATAGTTCATTTGATGTCATCCTAATGTCGAATTACTTTCTTGGCCTGATTTTTTATTCATCACTCGTTATAACTGAGAATATTCATTAATGCATCACTTTATGAATATTTTTATGTTGTTAGCACAAGCATTGTGCGGATGCGCTCTATTTTCTCTATCATGACAAGAAGATTTTTGTAGGTTAGAGTTACAAGCGCTAGAATAGTCACATAATATGAAGCAATAATAAAATGACAGGGGAAAATATGATCATATTAGTCACAGGAGCAACTTCAGGTTTTGGCGAAGCAATTACGCGTCGCTTTATTCAGCAAGGAGCAACCGTTATTGGAACGGGTCGTCGTACAGAGCGACTAACAGCACTACAAAAAGAATTAGGCTCGCACTTTCACCCTATTACTCTTGATGTAAGAGACCGGAAAGCAATTCAAAATGCCATTGCAGGATTACCAACAGCACTAAAAAATATTGATGTTTTAGTGAATAATGCGGGCTTAGCGCTAGGTATAGAACCCGCATTCGAGGCTAACCCTGACGATTGGGCAACAATGATTGATACGAATACGAAAGGTTTAGTCAATATGACCTACGAAGTATTGCAAACTATGGTTGCCAATAATCATGGCCATATTATTAATATCGGCTCAACAGCGGCTAACTGGCCATATAAAGGTGGTAATGTTTATGGCGCCACTAAGGCGTTTGTTAAGCAATTCTCATTAGGACTACGGGCTGACCTCCAAGGCAAAAAAGTCCGAGTAACTGATATCGAACCTGGATTAGTTGGCGGAACAGAATTCTCTAATGTTCGTCTTAAAGGTGATGATGATAAAGCAGCGAATATCTATAAAGGCGCGGATGCACTTACACCTGAAGATATTGCTGAAACGGTTTACTGGGTAGCGACATTGCCTGCTCGTATGAACGTCAATACACTTGAATTGATGCCGGTTTGTCAAACCTTTGCTGGTTTAACTGTTTATAAAGAGGCGTGATTTTTCGTACTTTTCTAAAGGAATTTGCGCTATATTTGTGTTTATATTGTCGAATAGAACTAACTTTGTAAGGAATTATAATGAGCTCATCACTAAAGTTTGTTAAGCAAGGTCTAGCGGCGGTAGTGTTTTGCCTTCCTTTGTTGGGGCTTTCTTCAGCAGCGCATGCAGGGAATGTTAACTGCTCAGCAGGAAGCACTTGTGTTACATCGGGAAATGTTGATAGTGTTTTGACAAAAGAGCAGGCACGCCAAGAAAAGGAACAGTGGGATCAAACACGGAGTTTACGTACAAAAGTAAATTCCCGTACTGAAAAAGAGTTTGATAAGGTTGACGCTGCATTTGATGCAAAAGATGCCTGCGAGAAAAGTCTTAATTTAAATGCTTATTGGGAGCCGAATACACAACGCTGCCTAGATGTAAATACAGGACGCCCATTAGCTCGCCCATAACTCATTAAACCCATTAAGGAGTTATTATGAAGAAAAGACTTATATTTCCAGCGCTATGCTTACTCGTTGCTCCAGTGTTAGCACAAGCATCATGTGAAAGTGTTATTGAAGAAATTAAGCAGAAAATTATTAACAATGGCGTTCCTGCCGATAATTTTAGCTTAGTTGCTGTTCCAAATGATGAGGCTGAACAAGCGCAAGGGCAAGTTGTTGGCCATTGCCAAAATGAAACATATAAGATCATTTATACTCGTCATTGATCAATAAAACTCAGGGCGCTATTATCAGCGCCCTTTTCAATCATCCTCGATAAGCTACGCATATTCGCACATAAATGCTTTGATCTTATCTTGATCTAAATAGTGACATAGCGTTTTTTCTTCCGGTCGTAATAAATACGGAATTTCGCCTAACAACGGTGCCTTTAAGTGTTTTTGTAAGCGATTAATGATCTGGGCATAATGTGCCAACCCTGGATTGATACGGTTTGCTATCCAACCGATAAGCGGCAAACCATCGGCACGTATTGCATCTGCAGTCAGTAATGTATGGTTTACACAGCCATGCTGGATGCCAACGACAAGTATAACGCCGACTTTTTGTCCTTTTAGCCAATCAGTATAAAATGTGTTGTCATCCAATAAATAGCGCCATCCCCCATTACCTTCGATAACAACGGTGTCGCATTGACTATTTAAGTTTTCTAGTCCTTGTTTAATCTTATTGAAATCAATACAGTTTTCTTGGCTGTAATTATCTTTGATTTTAATTGGATTAACATCATCGTAGGATACAAGTTGTTGTGACGCCCCATGTATTAACAAAGCATCTTTATTCCGCATACCTTCCGGTGTATCAATACACTTATCAGCGATAGGCTTATAGCCTACAGCTTTAATTCCTTGGCCATTAAGAGCCTGCAGTATTGCTAACGTGGAGACTGTCTTCCCGACATCCGTATCTGTCCCGGTAACAAATAGATTCATCATAGTTATTTTCTATCCTGAAGTGACAGACGACTGCATACATGTTGCAGTGAAAAATGATATGGAATCAGTTTATGGGAATGGGTAACTCTTAAGTTTGCGTTAGCTCAATTTTCTGTTTAATAGCAAAAATTTTATTAACTACTGTTAACCTTGCAGTAACTGAAGTAATAAAGAACCATCATATAATGCTTGTTGAACTAATGCAGTTTCACTCTCTTTTTTAGTAACTTCAGATTGTTCAATGCGTAATTCACCACGATATAGAGGAATAGACTGCGAATGGCAATATTGATGTAAAAGTGAATAAAATACAGAGGAAATCCGATTTAGCGGAGAATTGATTAAAATTAATTCGGTGCCGAAGATATTAATGAGTTGACCGAGCTGTTTGGCAAGTATTTGCGCTATATCATTGAGTACATGTAAACAGAGTGGATCTTGGTCTTCCACAGCTAAACAAAAACTATCGATAGTCATGTCATGATTGAAAAATGAGGATGATGGGTATAAATGTTGTAATTCCACGGCATGTTTTAAGATAGCCGGAATAGCGATTGCCCCTTCTAAGCAACCAATACCACCACAATAACAAGTTTCCCCCGTGTTTTGTGTTTGTACATGCCCAAAATGTATCGCTCGTCGCGTATGACTATCTAATGCAATGCCGTTATTGATAATTGCAGCGCTAACAACACAATCAATTTGTAAATAAATGATGTTTTTTGCTGTTCTTTTTTCGTACAAAGAAAAATAATCGGCTAGTGCTAACGCATTAACATAAGGCTGTATATAAGTCGGTAGCCCAGTTTGTTCCGTTAAAAAATGACCAAGTGGTAAATTATCAATGTCGTAATAAGGCAAAGCATAAATTACACCAGAGAAAGGCTCCACCAAACCATCTAAAACAATACTAATGGCCGTAACACGCTCTAAATGGCGTGAATATGTCGCAAAAAAATGGCTAATTAATGATGAGAGCGTATTGGAAAATTGCTCATTACCTTTAACGTCAAATGGATAGTCTTGTTCTACGATAGTTTGTGTATTGATCTCTTTTAATGAAAGGCTAATAGAGTTACAGGCAAGGCGGATAGATAAAAACTGCCACCCTTCACTTTCAATGACTAATCCAATCGCGGGCCTACCTCGCAAGCCGAGAACGGGAAACTCAATTTCTTTAACTAAATGGGCATCAATGAGCTCGCGCGTAATTTTTGTGATACTTGCGGGTGCCAATTGTGATTGTTTAGATAATGCAATCCGAGAAATTGGCCCATATTGATCAATCACACGGTAGACAATACCTGTGTTTAGTTGTTTGATTTGATCAATATGACCCGTTTGGTTTTCCATAATTCAGTGTTAAATCCCGTTATAAAGCAGTCAGTTATTATGCGTAATATAGAATGCAATTACTCCGATATACATGTTATTTGTGATTTGAATCACGTTATTTAGCCAACAATATTTTCAATCAGTAATTCCGTTAATTTTTTTGCAGCAGCAGGCAATGCTCTACGCGTATTGTAGACTAACCAGACTTCCGATGCGGCTTCAATATTTGAAAATCTGATGTATTTTACACCGTCAATTTTCATACGGGTAAAAGATTCTGTGATAATCGAAATTCCCATACCTGCAGAGACTAAACCTAATATTGTCATTGCTTCCCCTGCCTCTTGAGATATTTTGGGCGTCACGCCAGCGGAAGTAAGCAGATTATGGATCTCATCATAGAGAGCTGTACCTACCTCTCGTTCGAAAAATACTAATGGATACTCCGCCAATAGATGAATGTCGACACCTGTTTTTTCATATTTTAATAAGGGATGGCCTTCATACACAGCAACCATAAACGGCTCTTTAAATAGAAGTTGGTAGTTTAGCTGCTCAGGGAGTTCGGTATTACGCATGATCCCAATATCAATACGCCCTGTAAGTAAGGGGGCAAGTTGCTGTTTTGTATTCATCTGATGCATATGGATAGCCACTTCGGGATATGATTCACGATATTGACGTAAACTCATGGTCACTTTATTCATAAACGGCGTCGTTGATGTAAAACCAATAGAAAGTTCCCCTAATTCCCCTTTTTCCATCCGTGCTGCTTTTGTAGCCGCTGCATCGACCTGGGCTAAAATTTGATAAGCCTCTTTGAGAAACATATTACCAGCAGGGGTTAATGAAACATTTCTATTGTTTCGTTCAAGTAATTTTGCGTTTATCTGTTCTTCAAGTGATTGAATTTGCTGACTCAATGGTGGCTGAGAAATGTGCAATCGATCCGCAGCTCGCCCAAAATGTAACTCTTCTGCAACAGCAATAAAATACCGTAAGTGTCTTAATTCAATAGCCATTTTTTCTTTGATATGTTTAAAGTATTATTGGTAATAATTAATATATTAGACAAAATAGTCTGAGATTTCTATTCTTTGATCGAAATCAATTGGGTTGTTATGGCAAGGAATTCTTTATGGAAAATTCATCAAATAGTCTTACGACTGAAAATACGGCTAACGGAACGCTAGATAACTCAAGCCCCCATAACTTACCGAAGAAACATTATATTCAACGTGATGATGCGTTGTATTTACGCGTCACTCTTTCTTTTTTCACTGTCGGTTTAGCAACGTTTGCGTTGCTCTATTTTGTACAGCCTATTTTGCCAATGTTGTCAGAGGATTTTAATGTTTCTCCCGCAACGGCTAGTCTTTCCTTATCATTAAGTACCGGCTTGATGGCGCTAGGGCTGCTTATTACGGGGCCAATATCAGATGCAATTGGGCGAAAAAATGTGATGGTAGTAGCGTTAACAAGCGCCGCACTATTTACTTTGTTGAGTGCTTTTATGCAAAGTTGGCAAGGTATTTTAATTGCAAGAGCACTTGTGGGTTTATCTCTAAGTGGCGTCGCAGCGGTTGCCATGACCTATCTCAGTGAAGAAATTCACCCGAGTTATGTCGCATTATCAATGGGCCTCTATATTAGTGGTAACTCTATCGGTGGAATGAGTGGCCGTCTTGTTACAGGGGTGATTGCTGATTTCTATTCATGGCGCGTTGCTGTAATACTATTAGGGGCACTCGCTTTAATTGCCGCGATCAGCTTTTGGCGCCTATTACCACCATCACAACATTTTCGAGCAAGCTCTTTAAAACCAAAAAATTTATGGGTCAATCTGCGTCTTCATTTTCGAGACAAAGGTCTACCATGGCTGTTTATTGAAGGCTTTGTTTTGATGGGCGGGTTTGTCACTATGTATAACTATATTGGTTATCGTTTACTGGAAGCCCCCTATCATTTCAGTCAGGCAACAGTAGGTATGCTATCAATAATTTATTTAACAGGAACTTATAGCGCATCTAAATCGGGAAGCTTAACTAACAAGTTTGGGTTAGGTAAAGTTTTAATCGCTGCTTTAGTTTTAATGTTAGCGGGTATATTGTTAACACTCTTTTCTAGTTTTTGGATCATTCTGTTTGGCATGACGGTGCTAACAACGGGCTTCTTTGCTGCCCACTCGGTCGCGAGTAGTTGGGTTGGTCATCGTGCTAAACGAGCAAGAGGTCAAGCATCTTCACTTTACCTATTCAGTTATTATGCAGGCTCAAGTATAGCAGGGACTGTAGGCGGGATCTTTTGGTTTCAGTTTGGTTGGTCTGGTGTAGCTTGGTTTATTGCAGGATTACTCATTATTGGTATGTTAATCGCTTACAAGTTGAAAGTTAGCTGTTAGGGTTTGGTAATACTTACCAAATGATGGAATTTATTTTGCACTTTTGTTTAAGTGAAAATGTTGTCCTCAACAATTATGAGGACAACAAATGAAAAAACGACTTTTATTACTTCCCTTCTTATTCTGCTTTTCTGCTATCACATTGGGACATGGTTATGTAGAAGAGCCTAAAAGCCGAGCCTTTTTGTGTAAAAAAAATCTAAATAGCAATTGTGGTGCAATACAATACGAGCCGCAATCGCTAGAAGGTCCTAAAGGTTTTCCCCTTTCAGGGCCACAAGATGGACAGATTGCAAGTGCAGGTATTCCCCGTTTTGCTGCTTTGGATGAACAGACGTCAGCTCGATGGGTAAAAAATATTATCACAGAGCCTCAGCAAACCTTTAAATGGTATTTAACAGCAAGGCATGCGACAGCTAATTGGCAATACTTTATTACTAAGCCTGACTGGAACCCCAACTTACCAATAACGCGTGAACAATTAATCTTAATACCCTTTTGTCAATATGCTACCCCTTCACGACCAGAAACCATTGTTGAGCACCAATGCGTATTGCCAAAAGAAAATCGTGGATACCAAATAGTACTTGCTGTATGGAGTATCGCTGACACTGAGAATGCTTTTTATCAGGTGATTGATCTCGATATCAAATAAAACATATGCAATAAAGGGGGGATGTCGCCTCTCCCTTTTCTTCCTAGTTAACTTATTTATTTGCACAATGCTTGATGTTTGTTATGATTAATTTAGATACAGTATGTTGTAACTAATTAGGGGTATTGCATAATGAATAATGCCAAATATGACCTTATTGAAGGCTTTAACCGGTTAGAAAGTAAAATAACGGAACTTAGCCAATTGATTGCTGAGCAACCTTCTATCTCTGCGACCATTTTTCGTCTTCCGGATGTCATGAAAGGAGAAGAAAATAATGAGATTAAACAAATCGACGTTGAAAAAATAACAGGTAAACTTGCCATCCAACATGCTATCGAACATTATAACCTATTATTTATTCATGATAAATCAGAACTCACCAGTAATAAATCAGCCGTTAGGTTACCTGGCGCGATCTGTATTGATACCCCCTATTCTACTTATCAAACTTTTCGGGTCTTGCTAGATGAGATCAATGAATTAAAAATACAGATAAAACAAATAGTCACTCAAAAATCAGGGGTTGATGAATCGCAACGTTTTGAATTTATTCATGATACACTGCATGGTTTACTGACATTAAATACCTATCGAACTCTAACCTACCTTACTGATATCGATACCATAAGGTTTGGTTGGGCAAATAAAAAAGTCATAAATAAAATGACAAAAGAACAGGTGTTGAGCAAGCTGCAAGGCTCATTGGAAAGTGGGCGCCAACCATTGGGAGTTGCAAAGGAAGAGTGGTTGAAACAATTAGAGCAAGAAATTCTATTGATCAGCCAATTAAATAATGACGTAGTACTTAAAACACAACGCCCCGTTAAAGTGCAACCTATTGCTCGTGTTTGGGATAGCGCCCAACAAAAACAAACTCAGTTCGCTTGTGCCAACCCTTTGCTCATTTTTGCGGTTGAAAAATCACTGACTGATATTGTGATAGGTAACCTACCCGATTACCATGTTGATAACATTGCGATCCGTAATCGACCAAGGTCTAAGCCTGTTGAGCTACTGATACCCCGCTTAAATTTATATATGGAAATATAAAAAAACACCTGCCATTGATGAGCAGGTGTTTAAATATTCAGTTAATAAATTAACTGATTAGCTTTTCATGCTGCCAACCATATCTTCTGGGCGAACCCACTCATCGAACTGCTCAGCAGTCAGATAATTTAGTTTTAATGCTGACTCTTTCAACGTTAAGCCTTCTTTATGTGCTTTCTTAGCAATTTCAGCGGCTTTATCGTAACCAATATGTGTATTAAGAGCAGTAACCAGCATCAATGACTCATGAAGTAGCTTCTCAATTCTTTCACGGTTTGGTTCAATACCAATCGCACAGTGTTCGTTGAAACTACGCATACCGTCAGCCAGTAGGCGGATAGATTGCAGGAAGTTATCAATCACCATTGGGCGGAACACGTTCAGTTCAAAGTTACCTGAAGCACCACCGATATTGATAGCAACGTCATTACCCATCACTTGTGCACATAGCATCGTTAAAGCTTCACACTGTGTAGGGTTAACTTTACCTGGCATGATTGAGCTACCTGGCTCGTTTTCAGGGATTGCGATTTCGCCAATACCACAACGAGGACCTGACGCCAACCAACGAACGTCGTTAGCAATTTTCATCAGGGACGCCGCTAAGCCTTTTAGTGCACCATGAGCGTGAACTAAAGCATCACATGTTGCGAGTGCTTCAAATTTGTTAGGTGCAGTAACAAATGGTTGACCAGTCAGTTCCGCAATTTTTTTAGCAACACGAACCGCATACTCAGGGTGAGTATTTAGACCGGTACCAACAGCCGTACCTCCCAGCGCTAACTCACATACGTGTGGTACAGAGTTTTCAATGTGTTTTTCGCTATGCGCTAACATCGCTACCCAGCCAGAAATTTCTTGGCCTAAAGTCAATGGCGTTGCATCTTGTAGGTGGGTACGACCAATTTTTACGATGTCTTTAAATTCTTTTGCTTTAGCATCTAATACTTTGTGTAACGCTTTTAATTCAGGTAGCAAGTGCTCGCGAATAGCAACAACGGCCGCAACGTGCATTGCAGTTGGGAATACGTCGTTTGAACTTTGGCTCTTGTTAACATCATCGTTAGGGTGAATAAGACGCTCATTACCTCTTTGTCCACCTAAGATCTCGCTACCACGGTTCGCCAGTACTTCGTTCATGTTCATATTACTTTGAGTACCAGACCCCGTTTGCCAGATAGCAAGAGGGAATTCAGTAGGATGCTTGCCAGCTAATACTTCGTCAGCCGCAGCGATAATCGCATCACCGCGATCTTTAGGCAGTAAGCCTAAATCCATATTCACGCTTGCAGCAGCTTTTTTAGTCACTGCTAATGCATGAATCAACGCAACAGGCATTTTTTCTACAGATATACGGAAATGTTCTAAAGAACGCTGAGTTTGCGCGCCCCACAACTGGTCAGCAGGTACTTCAATTGGTCCCATTGAGTCTTTTTCAATGCGAGTGGCTGCCATTACTATCTCCTTAAGTACATACACAGAATAATCGGTTTTGGAATCATCAGCTTGCAGGTAAGCCGATAACACCCCCCTATAATGCCACATATTTAATTTCAATAATGCGACTTAACCGTGTTTATTGTATTGTAGTAAAAAGGAAATAAGTTGATTTTTAGAAAAAGAGAGTTTTGGCTATGCTAAAAATGATTAATAAGATTCAAAATTACGACTGGGGGAGTACCACTGCACTCACACAGTTGTACGCTATCCCTAACCCAGAACATCTACCCATGGCTGAGTTATGGATGGGAGCACACCCAAAAGCGAGCTCTTGTGTCGTGAATACCAAAACAGGCCAAACGCTCCCACTGATTGATTATATTGCGAGTAACCCAGAAGAAATTCTAGGTAAAAAAGTAGCAGACACTTTTTCCTCCCGCTTACCTTTTTTATTTAAAGTGTTATGTGCCGCAACCCCTCTTTCGGTACAAGTCCATCCTAATAAGGTTTATGCTGAAGTTGGTTTTGCAAAAGAGAATGCTGCGGGGATCCCTTTAGATTCGCCAATCCGCAACTATAAAGATGATAATCATAAACCTGAGCTGATTTATGCTTTAACACCTTTTAAAGCAATGAACGCATTTCGCCCACTCAATGAAATTGCTGAACTGCTTGATTTTGTCTCTGCGGCCCACCCTGAAATTCAATTCTTTGTTCAATCACCAACTGAAGAAAAATTAGCGAAATTATTTGCACAAATTCTGAGTCTCACAGGTGAACAAAAAGAGTTAGCACTAGGTGTATTGAAAGCCGCATTAAACAGTCGCCAAGGCGAACCATGGAACACCATAAAACAAATGGTTAGCCTCTATCCTGAAGATACAGGTTTATTTGTCCCACTGTTGCTTAATGTTGTTGAGTTGCAGCCTGGCGAGGCAATGTTCTTATATGCAAGGACGCCACATGCTTATATTGAAGGCGTTGGGCTAGAAATCATGGCTAATTCCGATAATGTCCTACGAGCTGGACTGACCAATAAGCATATTGATGTTCCAGAATTGATAGCAAATGTAGATTTTATCCCCAAAACAAGCCAAAGTTTACTTAGTGAACCAGAAAAAACAGGAAATATCTGTAAATATCATATACCAGTAGAAGATTTTGCATTTAATATATATTCTATTGATGACACAGAGATAAACATAACTAATGAAACGGCTTCTATCTTTTTCTGCATAGATGGCGAGTTAGTTTTGAAGTCAGGCGATGATGAATTAAAAATCTGTTCAGGAGAATCTGTTTTTCTGGCGGCCTTTGAAAAAGAAGTTTACGCCACAGGCGTGGGTAAGCTCGCTCGTGTCTATAACCTTTAATGTATTTTTGTGTTTTGTTCGTCTTGATTGCACGCAAAAGACGGTTAGATAAAACTTGTACAATTTTTATAGCGCGTTAAGACAACGCGCTGAAAGGATGGATGTTCATAATGAAAAAGTCATTAGTTGCAGTTGGTGTAATAGTTGCTATTGGTGCTGTATGGTGTGGTGCATCATGGTACACAGGCTCTAAAGTTGAGTCTGAATTAAATTATATGATTGAGGATACCAACTCATTTATTAAGGTAAATGCTCCAAGTTCAGGTTTACAGTTCAAAGTGGAAAACTTTAAACGTGGTCTATTCTCCTCGCAAGCTAATATCGTTATCTCATCCGTATATTCTACTGGCCCAGAGGAAAGTCTTGTATTTAATACTGATATTGAGCACGGCCCTTTCCCTCTATCACAACTCTCTAAATTCAATTTAATGCCTAAACTGGGCGCGGCACATATTGAATTAGCAAATAATGAAGCAACCAAAGAGCTATTCGAAATAACAAAAGGTAAACCATTTATTTCAGGTACTGCTGTTGTTGGTTATGGCCAAAGTGTTGATGCAAATCTAGATTTGTTACCCGTTGAATTTACCAAAGAAAAGTCAAACATTTCCTTTAATGGATTAAAACTATTATTTAATGCCTCTTCTGACTTTAACGAGATTGAAGCCACACTGAATACTGACAACTTATTGATTCAGAATGCAGATAAATCAGAAGAAATGATGTTAAAAGGGCTAAAACTAACTTCTAACCTGACTAAGTCCGAACATGATTTCTATATCGGTAAACAAGATTTTGTTATAGAAAATGCAAATGTTAATATCCCTGAGGTTAAATTTTCTTTCAAAAACTTAGTGATGACTTCAGACTCTGCACTGGAAAAAGAAAATATTAAAGGTAGCTTCACTTACAGCATTGATGATTTAGTCGCATTAGATCAAAACTTAGGTTCCGGTAAGGTAGTTATTTCGATTGATAAGCTAGATGCAAAAGCGTTGGGTAAATTTGTTAAACAATATAATAGTGCATTAGCAGAAGGAGTTGCGTCAGGCAATCCAACAGCAGCAGGTGAAAAAATCGCAATGAAGATGATGAAGGAAACATTGCCTGAAATGCTGAAAAACCAACCGACCTTCTCTATCAGCCCTCTTTACTGGAAAAACTCTGCAGGTCAAACAACGACAGACTTAAGTATGACCTTTAATAAGTGGGACCAAAAAGAGCTTACTGAATTAGCAATGACAAACAAAGTTGATGAAGCAGTTAAGAGCTTATTTAAGTCATTTGACTTTAACCTCACGCTGAACAAACCAATGGCTATTGAGTTAATGTCTCAAATCGCTATTTTAGACCAAGGTCAAGTTGTTGATGCAGAAACTAAGAAAATGTATGTTGAGCAAGCAACAAATGAGTTTGATCAAGCACAAATGCTCCTAACTTCAGATATGTTCAGCTCACCGTTTGAAGAAATGTTCATGACTGACGAAGAGCGTGCAGAAAAAGCGAAACAGAAAAAATCACCATGGATGATAGAGAAAGGTAACGATCTGACCATGACTATCAAATATGCAGGTAATGATATTACGTTTAACGCGGATAGCTATACCCTTGCAGACTTCTTAACTAAGATGAAGTTGATGGCTGGCCCAGAAAGCTCTATGGAATATGAAGAAGAAGAGTTAGTTGTACCACAAACCGAAGATGCGCCGGCTGACGGTGCTGAAGTAGCACAACCAGCTAACTAATCTGCATTAATATTAATCTTAAACGCCAGTCAATATTTTTTGACTGGCGTTTTCACATCTATACTAGGATATATTGGCTAATCCATACACATAAAGGGACTCAATTCAGTGATAAACAGACAACTGCCACTTACAGACATACATCGCCATCTAGATGGTAATATCCGCCCCGAAACAATCCTTTCCCTTGCCCAACAACACGGTATTACGCTACCTGCTAATGAGATTGAAGCTTTACGTCCTCATGTGCAAGTAATGACACAAGAGGCTGACTTAGTCGGTTTCCTGCAAAAACTAGATTGGGGAGTTGCTGTATTAGCCGATCTCGATGCCTGTAAACGTGTTGCTCAAGAAAACGTCGAAGATGCTTATAAGGCGGGTATTGACTATGCAGAATTGCGTTTTTCTCCTTATTACATGGCAATGAACCATCGCCTCCCTATTGAAGGTGTTGTTGAAGCTGTCATTGATGGTATTACGGCTGGTTGCAAACAGTATGATATTAAAATTAATTTAATAGGGATCCTTAGTCGAACCTTTGGTCAAGACGCTTGTGCAAAAGAGTTAGCAGGCCTACTCGCTCACCGCGACAAACTTTGCGCATTGGATTTGGCTGGAGATGAGCTTGGCTTTCCAGGCTCCCTTTTCCACTCTCACTTTACCCAAGCGCGCGATGCCGGTTTACAAATAACTGTTCATGCAGGGGAAGCCGCGGGTGCAGAAAGTATTTGGCATGCAATTAAAGAATTAGGGGCACAACGAATTGGCCATGGTGTTAAAGCTTGTGAAGACCCTAAGCTGATCGAATACTTAGCAAAACATAAAATTGGTATTGAAAGCTGCTTAACCTCGAATATCCAGACCAGCACTGTACCGTCATTAGCGAAACATCCATTGAAAATGTTTTTAAACCATGGTGTGTTAGCGTCGATTAATACTGATGACCCTGCCGTAGAAGGCATTGAATTAGCTTATGAATATGAAGTTGCCGCCCCTAAAGCTGGGTTGACACCATCTGAAATAGAGCAGGCTCAAATCAATGGATTGAGTATCGCCTTTCTTAGCGAAAGTGAAAAACAGCAACTCAAACAAAAAGCAGCCCTTCGCTAACCTGCTATAAAGCTAAATTCATTCACGTTTTGGGCAGTTAATCTCCTTTTCTGCCCTGTTTAGCTTTTTTCTCTGAAGGTTAAGTTTGCCTATTATTGATAACACCATAGTATGTTGTAACTAAATGGTGATTATGGATTGAGTAAGTCGGGTTATTATCCCCCCGACTTTACTATTAATTATTTAGTTAAACGTTTTGCGTAACGCTGGGCTAAAACCGCGCATACCATTAATTGGATTTGATGAAATATCATTAGTGGCAATAAGATTATCCCTACAACGGAGGCTGGAAATAGCACATTAGCCATAGGAACGCCGTTCGCTAAGCTCTTTTTTGAACCACAGAATACGATTGTGATTTCATCTTCTTTACTGAATTTAAATAAGCGTGCCGCAAGTGTATTTAGGATCATAACGACAAATAAAATAAGGCAGCTGATCACAGCAATCATAAATAGAGAGTATCCATCAATACGCTGCCAAATTCCTTCAACAACCGCTTCACTGAAAGCGACATATACGACTAATAATATAGAAGAACGGTCAGTGATATTAATTAATTTACGATTACGGTTAATCCAATTCGCTAATAGTGGACGAGACAGGTGCCCTACTACAAATGGCAGCATTAATTGCAATAAAATAGAGCCAATTGCATTCAACGTATCCATTGCTTGGCTGCCATCTTCATCCATTAGTAACCCCACCAATATCGGCGATAAAAAGACGCCGAGAATACTGGATGCTGACGCACTGCAAATCGCTGCGGCCACATTTCCTCCGGCAACAGAGGTAAAGGCAATGGCCGATTGTACCGTTGCTGGCAATGCACAAAGATAAAGAAACCCCATGTATACCGTCGGTGACATCCATGACGGCACCATAAAATGCAAAGCTAATCCAATAATAGGAAACAGAATAAATGTGCTTGAAAATACTAATAAGTGTAGTCGCCAGTGCCCAATCCCTGCCATGATTGATTCACGAGAAAGCTTTGCACCATGCATAAAGAACAAAAGCGCAATAGCTGCCGTTGTTAGATACTGAAAGCCAACTTTGATTTCCCCTTCACAAGGAAATAGGCTTGCAATCACAACAACGCCAATCATAATCAATAAAAAAGGGTCAATTTTTAATTTTGCTAACAAATTCATGTTATTACCTAACAAAAAGCCAGCTAAAAATGCTGGCTCATCTATTTAAACATTAACAATCAAGAGTAACGGTGCGTTTTTGTTTATCTGAAAGTATACCAGCCTCAATTAATTTCATAATTTCAATGGCTTCTTGTGGCTGTACTGGATTTGCGGCACCATGACGGATTGCCTCATGAATGGCAAGATAGTAACCACCATAATTTCCTTTTTCATTTTGCCATTCTTGGGAAATAAGCGCATCGCCTTGTGACAGCGTCACAACGCCATTACGTTGATCTATTCCCCAATTTTCATGAGTCGGTAACAGACCATTTTTTAAATTTTCTTCTTGTGAATCAAGACCATATTTGACATAACTTCCCTTCATGCCATGAATAACATAGAGAGGCGATTCAGCGGCAGCTACTGTTGTTGCGTGAAGAACGACTTTTTTATCTGGATAGTGAAGAAGAACATGGAAATAATCAACGGCTTCAGCACCTGGGCGGATCATCCCTAAATCTGCGGTAATACTTGCTGGTTTTCCGAAAAATTGTAACGCTTGATCTAATAAATGAGGACCAAGATCATACCAAATTCCACCGCCTGCGACTGCTGCCTCTCGCCATCTTTGTCGTGTGACTGGGCGATAACGGTCAAAATGTGACTCATAATATTTAATGTCGCCTAGGCAACCATCAGCAAACAGTTTCTTCAGTGTTAAATAGCCTGCATCCCAACGGCGATTATGATAAACCGATAAAAGCTTTCCTGCTTGTTGTGCCTGTTGTTGTAGTGATTGAGCCTCTTCTACAGTGACAGTAAAAGGCTTATCGACAACGACATGCTTGCCTGCCGCTAACGCTTGGCTTGCCAGTGGATAATGAGTGTCATTGGGGGTCGGGATAATGACTAATTCAATTTCAGGATTTGCAAACAGTTGCTCAGGTGAAGAGACGACTTCAACATCAGGCCAATCAGCGGTTACCTTATCTGAATTGCTACTGGAGATAGCTGTCAATTCATACCCTGGCAATGTAGCGATAAAAGGGGCATGAAATGTTTTACTTGCATAACCATAACCTACAATACCGACTTTTATTGGTGCGGACATAATGACCTCATTTTATTAATTTTCACTGAATCCATAAAAAGTATCACCATAACGAATTAATTAGCAAATAAAACTATGGTAGGATAGCCTCGAATTGATGCTACTTAAAAAGTCATTCATGATTCAGCAACGTGATAAAAGAGATGCGTTCACTAGCCACGAGTGTAAGCAAAGACAGTTCTTGATACTGCTGCTTAGTGTATGATTTAGCTTATAATATGGATTAAATTGATATGACGCCTGTTTATGACCACCATCGTATTACTGGTTGGCTCCTTGCCCCCGCAGCTTTCATCTTATTAACGTGTTTTGCTGTATGCTCTATGGTGGTCATGTATTTTATTACGTTATATCGAATTATCACTACAATTGATGATTGGACTCACTATATCCCATTCGACTGGTATTTATCTTTTCTGATCACTATCGTTATGATGGTATTCACTATTCATATCTTAAAACTTATGTTTATGCGTTCTCGGCATTTTCCTCGCCGTTTTATTATTTGGATGTTAGTCCTGTTATTGCTTGGACTAAAAACCTTTTATTTTGCAAATATTGATTCCCTAACGGCGCTAAAAACACTCGCCTGGCCACTTATCGGTGCTGCTATTTTTGTTCCTTACATCAAAAATTCTGCTCGTGTGAAGATGACTTTCACACAAGATCGATAAGCATCACAAAAATAGCTTGTTATCATACAGCCTGTTTAACTGACGCTCGTCAGTTTTTGTTCTTTTAATTTTGTTTTCAGGCAATAAAATGACTGATTATCTTTTGCTATTCATTGGAACCGTACTGGTTAATAACTTTGTACTGGTAAAATTCCTTGGTCTGTGCCCTTTTATGGGTGTATCAAAAAAACTCGAAACAGCCATCGGAATGGGCTTTGCTACCACTTTTGTTATGACACTCGCCGCAATCAGCTCTTGGTTGATGGATACGTTAATTTTAGTGCCCCTCGACCTGCTCTATCTGCGCACCCTAAGTTTTATCTTAGTGATTGCCGTGGTTGTGCAATTCACTGAAATGGTTGTTAGAAAAACCAGTCCAACGCTCTATCGCCTGTTAGGGATCTTTCTCCCACTTATTACGACTAACTGTGCAGTTTTAGGGGTTGCTTTATTAAATATCAATCAATCGCATGGTTTCTTACAGTCTGCTGTTTATGGTTTTGCAGCCGCCGTTGGTTTCTCATTGGTAATGGTGCTGTTTGCCGCTATTCGCGAACGGTTGGCGGTCGCTGATGTTCCTGCACCTTTTCGTGGCTCATCTATCGGCCTTATCACTGCTGGACTAATGTCTTTAGCATTTATGGGTTTTAGTGGTTTGGTGAAGTTCTAATGATATCGTTATGGATTGCTATTGGCATTTTAGCCGTTTTTGGGCTGATCTTTGGTTTGATCCTTGGCTATGCCTCATTACGCTTTAAAGTTGAAGAAGACCCCATTGTTGAAAAAATTGATGCCATTTTGCCCCAAAGTCAATGTGGTCAATGCAGCTATCCGGGGTGTCGCCCCTACGCAGAAGCTGTAGCCAATAACGGAGAGATGATCAACAAGTGCGCGCCGGGTGGCGAGCAAGTCATGTTGAAAATAGCTGAACTTCTTAACGTAGACCCTCAGCCAATTGATGGTGATGAAAGCGCACAGAATCCTGTTCGAAAAGTCGCTATTATTGATGAAGAAAACTGTATCGGCTGCACCAAATGTATTCAAGCATGTCCTGTTGATGCCATTGTTGGCGCAACGCGCGCTATGCATACCGTAATTGAAGATCTCTGCACAGGTTGTGATCTGTGCGTAGCCCCTTGCCCGACTGATTGTATCGAACTTGTTCCTGTGAAAACGACCACTGCAAACTGGAAATGGGATTTAAACAGTATTCCTGTCAAAAATATTCCTGTATCACCTGATGAACAACAACCGAAATCTCCTTTCACCACGGTAAAAGGAGATGCGCATGTTTAAGTTGTTTAATTGGTCAAAAAAAGACAATATCTGGGATTTCTCTGGTGGGATACACCCGCCAGAAATGAAATTACAGTCAAGCCAAACGCCAATGCGTGTGGCATCAATTCCCGATGAACTGATTATCCCGTTACAGCAGCATTTAGGCCCTGAAGGGGAATTGATCGTCAAAGTGGGTGAACATGTGCTCAAGGGGCAACCTTTAACCCATGGTGTCGGTCGTACAGTGCCTGTTCATGCCTCAACTTCAGGCACTATCACCGCAATAAAACCGATGGTCACGGCACACCCTTCTGGCTTAAAAGAGCTATCAGTTTGCCTCAAAGCCGATGGGTTAGATTCTTGGTGTGAGTTATTCCCTGAGCCTGACTATTTACAGCTCACTCCTCAACAATTATTACAAAAAATTGAGCAAGCAGGCATCGCTGGGCTTGGTGGTGCAGGTTTCCCTACCGCGTCTAAATTAGCGGGAGGGAAAGATGCTATCAAGACATTGATCGTTAATGCGGCCGAATGTGAACCTTATATCACAGCAGATGATCGCTTAATGCAAGAGCATGCCGATGAGGTTATCGAGGGTTGTCGTGTCTTGCAACATTTACTCAACCCTGATCAAATACTTATTGGCATTGAAGATAATAAACCTGAAGCCATTGCCGCACTGAAGAAAGCCATTACTGCCCATGATAAGCAGATTTTTGTGCGGGTGATCCCCACCAAATATCCTTCAGGTGGTGCTAAGCAGCTTACTAAGATCCTGACGGGTAAAGAGGTTCCTTCTGGTGCCCGCTCCTCACAGATTGGCGTATTGATGCAAAACGTCGGTACGGTTGTTGCCATAAAACGTGCCGTCATTGATGGGCAACCTTTGATTGAACGTGTTGTCACCGTTACAGGTGAATCTATTACCTCCCCTGGAAACTTTTGGACTCGCTTAGGTACTCCTGTTCATCATCTATTACAACAAACGGGTTTTACCCCTGCATCTGAGCAAATGGTGATTATGGGGGGGCCACTAATGGGCTTTACTTTGCCAGATCTCAAGGTACCTGTAGTTAAAATATGCAACTGCTTGTTAGTTCCTAGTGTTGAAGAAGTTGGGCAAAAACCGATTGAAGAAGCTTGTATCCGCTGTGGTTTATGCGTTGAAGCATGCCCTGCGGCCCTACTGCCTCAACAATTATATTGGTTCAGTAAAGGCAAAGAGCACGAAAAAGCGCAAAAACATAACCTATTTGATTGTATCGAGTGCGGTGCTTGTGCCTATGTTTGTCCAAGTAATATTCCGTTAGTGCAATATTATCGACAAGAAAAAGCAGAAATTCGCGAAATCAAACAAGAAGAGCGCCGTGCTGCAGAAGCAAAACTACGATTTGAAGCGAAGCAGCAGCGTATGGAACGCGAAAAATTAGCCCGTGAAGAGCGTCATAAAAAAGCCGCTGTACAAGTGGAAGCATCAGACAAAGATGCTGTTGCTGCTGCGCTCGCTCGTGTAAAAGCTAAACAAGCAACAGCAACTTCAGATATTCATGTGATAGCGGGTGCGGCGCCGGATAACAGTGCTGTTATTGCCGCAAGAGCCGCACGTAAAGAACAAGCGAGAGCGCAACAAGCAGAAGCTGAACCTGCAACGGCAGAAACTGAATCAACCGACGTTGACCCACGTAAAGCCGCTGTCGCTGCCGCTATTGCTCGTGCCAAAGCGAAAAAAGCGGCGCAACAAGCAGAAGCTGAACCTGCAACGGCAGAAACTGAATCAGCCGACGTTGACCCGCGTAAAGCCGCTGTCGCTGCCGCTATTGCTCGTGCCAAAGCGAAAAAAGCGGCGCAACAAGCAGAAGCTGAACCTGCAACGGCAGAGACTGAGCCAGCCGACGTTGACCCACGTAAAGCCGCTGTCGCTGCCGCTATTGCTCGTGCCAAAGCGAAAAAAGCGGCGCAACAAGCAGAAGCTGAACCTGCAACGGCAGAAACTGAATCAGCCGACGTTGACCCACGTAAAGCCGCGGTCGCTGCCGCTATTGCCCGTGCTAAAGCGAAAAAAGCAGCCCAAGAGAAAGCACAACTTGAGGCTCAAGTGAGTGAGGAGGAAATGCTGTCACCTGCTGCTGAACAACCCATTGAAGAAGAAACAGATCCTCGTAAAGTTGCGGTTGCTGCGGCGATAGCTCGCGTAAAAGCCAAACAAGCTCAAAAACAAAACGAACAAACAATGATAGAGTAAGTGATTAAACACCATGAAATTTAGGCCTATTGATCCAAATAACCGTCGTTTAAAAATCGCTAGCGCGCCATTTACCCATGATAACCAAAGCACTAGTCTTGTTATGCTTTGGGTTTTATTGGCTGCGATACCGGGTATTGCAGCACAAATTTACTTCTTTGGTATTGGCACTCTCTATCAAATTGTTTTAGCCATGCTGGCTGCTGTGATCACAGAAGGCATCGCTATCCGTTTACGTAAAAAGCCTGTTATTAACGTTCTTAAAGATAATTCAGCCATTGTTACCGCGCTATTACTGGGTGTGAGTCTACCGCCATTAGCGCCTTGGTGGATGATCGTTCTTGGAACTGCCTTTGCCGTGATCATTGCTAAACAATGTTATGGTGGTTTGGGGCAAAATCCATTTAACCCTGCAATGGTGGGTTATGTCGTATTACTAATTTCTTTTCCTGTACAAATGACCAGTTGGCTCCCGCCCTCTGAATTACAGACTCTTAATATCAATGCACTAGAGAGCCTTTCAATTATCTTCACTGGACATACTCCAACGGGGATCACGCTGGATGCCTTGCGAATGGGTGTCGATGGAATGAGCCAAGCAACACCATTAGACAGCTTTAAAACAGGGCTATTAACCCATTCGATTTCTGATGTTTTACAGCAACCAATTTTACAAGGCTCTCTGGCGGGTATTGGTTGGCAATGGGTCAATATTGCCTATTTAATCGGCGGCCTCATAATGTTAAACCGTCGGATTATTAGTTGGCAGATCCCTGTTTCATTCCTTGCTACCTTAGCATTCTGTTCGGTAGTCAGTTGGTTATTAGATGATGGTCGCTACTCGCCACCACTAGTACAGTTACTCTCCGGCGCAACTATGCTAGGGGCATTTTTTATTGCAACAGATCCAGTTACGGCATCGACGACACCAAAAGGCCGCTTGATTTACGGTGTAATGATTGGCTTATTAGTGTGGCTAATCCGTGTTTACGGTGGTTATCCCGATGCTGTCGCTTTCGCTGTGCTACTAACTAATATTGCGGTGCCTCTCATTGACCATTATACGCAACCTCGTGCATACGGGCATGGACATAAGTAAGGAGCCTATATGTTAAACACAATGCGTCGTCATGGAGCCATCTTGGCTATTTTTGCAGCCGGCACAACTGCACTTAGTGCGGCTGTTTATACCTTAACGAAAGAGACAATCGCACAACAAGCGGCGATCGTACAAAAACAGCTACTTGACCAAGTCGTACCAACTAGCCTGTATGATAATGCATTTGGGCAGGAGTGTTATTTAGTCGGAGCAGAAGCTGAGCTAGGCAGCAAGCAACCACATCGGTTATATATTGCGAGAAAGAATGGTGAGCCTGTTGCCGCCGCCCTTGAATCTACAGCACCCGACGGCTATTCAGGTGCAATACATCTCTTAGTCGGTGCAGATTTTAATGGAAATGTGCTAGGTGTTAGAGTGACAGAGCATCATGAAACACCAGGTCTCGGCGATAAAATTGAAACACGAATTTCAAACTGGATCACTTTGCTCACAGGGAAAGTTGAATCCGACCATGACCCCAAATGGGCGGTTAAAAAAGATGGCGGTGATTTTGACCAATTTACTGGGGCAACCATAACCCCAAGAGCAGTTGTTAATGCGACCAAACGTACCGCCGTTTTTATGCAAAAAATACCACAAAATCTCTCTAGCTATCCTATTTGTGGAGCTGAATAATTATGAGTCAATCTAAAGAACTTTTTGTACAGGGCTTATGGAAAAACAACTCGGCACTTGTACAGCTTTTAGGCCTATGCCCATTACTGGCTGTTTCATCAACAGCGACCAATGCATTAGGGTTAGGACTTGCTACAACATTAGTGCTGGTCTGTACCAATGTTGCCGTATCCGCATTTCGTCGTTGGGTACCAGCTGAAATTCGTATTCCTATTTATGTTATGATCATTGCCTCTGTCGTTAGTGCAGTACAGATGCTTATTAACGCCTATGCGTTTGGCCTATATGAATCGCTGGGCATATTTATTCCGCTGATTGTGACCAACTGTATTGTAATTGGTCGCGCTGAGGCTTATGCCTCACGGAATCCTGTACCACTTTCTGCTATTGATGGCCTTGCGATGGGGTTAGGTGCAACGGCAGCCTTGTTCGTTTTAGGGGCTATGCGCGAGATTTTAGGTAATGGCACACTGTTTGACGGTGCGGATTTACTACTAGGATCATGGGCCAAATCATTGCGAATAGAGGTTTTACACCTTGACTCACCATTTTTACTCGCTATGCTGCCACCGGGCGCCTTTATCGGCCTCGCCCTGATGCTTGCGGGCAAATATTTAATTGATGAGAAAATGAAAAAACGAGCCGCCCTAAAATCGGGCCAACAACCTGAACGTGAATACCAAAAAGAACAAGGATGCGGCAGCCATATTTCTAGATAAGATTAATTGTGAGCTATGAATAAATCAAAACGTATTGAGATATTGACTCGCCTGCGCGATAACAATCCCAATCCAACAACTGAGTTACAATTTAACTCCCCTTTTGAGCTGTTGATAGCGGTTTTGTTATCTGCACAGGCGACTGATGTCAGCGTTAATAAAGCAACAGCCAAATTATATCCTGTCGCTAATACTCCTGAAGCCATGCTCGCTTTGGGCGTCGATGGTATCAAAGAGTATATAAAAACAATTGGTCTGTTTAACACTAAAGCTGAAAGTGTTATCAAAACCTGCAAAATCTTAATTGAAAAGCATAATAGCCAAGTTCCTGAAGATCGCGCAGCTTTAGAGGCCTTACCCGGCGTTGGTCGTAAAACAGCAAATGTGGTGTTAAACACGGCTTTTGGCTGGCCAACCATTGCTGTTGATACGCATATTTTTCGAGTTTGTAATCGTACCAATTTTGCTCCAGGTAAAAATGTCGTTGAAGTCGAAGAAAAACTTCTCAAAGTCGTTCCCACAGAGTTTAAAGTCGACTGCCATCATTGGTTCATTTTACATGGTCGCTATACCTGTATCGCACGCAAACCGCGCTGTGGGTCTTGTATTATTGAAGATCTCTGCGAATTTAAAGATAAGGTGTACCCTGAGAATTAACATTACACTGCTCCCAGTTATTTGTTCACAATGCAAATTTTTTCTTGCTCTAAGACTTTGTCTTACGTAACAATGGGAGCCAAACTCAACCTCCATAAAAACGGTAAGTATGTTCCAAGACAACCCATTGCTCGCGCAACTTAAACAGCAACTGCACTCCCAAACGCCTCGCGTTGAAGGATTGGTAAAAAGCACCGATAAAGGTTTCGGTTTTCTCGAAGTAGATGGCCAAAAAAGCTACTTTGTTCCACCTCCACAAATGAAAAAAGTGATGCATGGCGATCGCGTTATCGCGGCCATTCATACAGACAAAGACCGTGAATTCGCTGAACCAGAAGAACTTGTTGAACCCTTTCTCAGCCGCTTTGTCGGGCGCATTCAGAAGAAAGATAATGACAACCGCTTATTTGTGATCCCTGATCATCCACTGCTAAAAGATGCTATTTCTTGTCGCCCAGTAAAAGACATCGACCATGAATTTGCTCAAGGTGATTGGGTTGTTGCACAGATGAGTCGCCATCCTTTAAAAGGTGATAAAGGTTTTTACGCTGATATCACTGAGTACATCACCGATGCTAATGACCATTTCGCCCCTTGGTGGGTCACTTTACGTCGTCATCAACTTGATCGTGCTGAGCCGCAAATGGTTCACAGTGAACGCGATGATGAAGGTATTGAGCGTGTTGACCTTACCGACCTGCATTTCGTGACTATCGACAGTGCAAGTACAGAAGATATGGATGATGCTCTGTATATTGAAAGAACAGCAGACGGTCATTTAAAACTTTATATCGCTATCGCGGATCCAACCAGTTATATCAAAGAAGGCAGTGAATTAGATAAGCTCGCTTTAGCTCGCGCTTATACGAACTACTTGCCTGGCTTTAATATTCCGATGTTACCTCGTGAGCTTTCAGATAACCTCTGCTCTTTACGCCCAAATGAGCGCCGTCCAGCATTAGTGTGTGCCGCAACCATTTTGGATGATGGTAACCTAGCTGAAGATATTCAGTTTTTCAGTGCATGGGTTGAGTCTAAATCAAAGCTGGTTTATGACGAAGTTTCTGATTGGCTAGAAAAATCAGGTAGCTGGCAACCAACTAATGATACAGATCAGCAACAGATTGAATTACTGAAAGAAATGGCGGATAAGCGTCATCAATGGCGTCAACAAAATGCGTTAGTCTTTAAAGATCGCCCTGACTATCGTTTCTTGTTAGATGACAAAGGGAATGTTATTGACATCGTCGTCGAAAGCCGCCGTACGGCAAACCGTATTGTCGAAGAAGCGATGATCACCGCTAACTTGTGTGCCGCAACACAGCTCAAAAACACATTAGGTTTTGGCGTATTCAACGTTCATATGGGCTTTGAGCCATTACAAATAGAGCAAGTTGTACAAACATTGAAAGAGCATGGCATTGAGACAACGGCCGAATCCCTGCTCACCTTAGAAGGTTTCCGCCAACTACGCCGCCAATTAGATGCACAACCGACACAATTCTTAGATAGCCGCATTCGTCGATTCCAAACCTTTGCAGAAGTCAAAGGCGAACCCGGCCCTCACTTTGGATTAGGTTTTGAGGCTTACGCAACGTGGACATCACCAATCCGTAAATACACGGATATTGTTAACCATCGTCTACTTAAATCGGTTATTGCGGGTAAACCCTCAACTGATAAACCGACAGAAGAGTTATCGATTAAATTAGCGGAGCGTCGCCGAGCCAATCGCATGGCTGAACGTGATGTTGGTGATTGGTTATATGCGCGCTTTTTAAAACCTTTCGAAGGTACAGACAAGGCATTCCCTGCGGAAATTATCGATATCACACGTGGTGGTGTACGAGTGAGGTTAACCGACAATGGTGCCGTAGCCTTTATTCCAGCGCCGTTCTTACACGCTGTACGCGATGAGATCCAGTGCAGCCAAGAAACAGGTAGCGTGTTAATCAAAGGCGAACCCGCATACAAACTCAACGATATTATTAATGTTAATATCGCTGAAGTACGTATGGAAACTCGCAATATTGTTGCTCGCCCTGCCGCATAATTACTTTTGATGCTATAATAAATATGCTACTGGTTTTAGCAGTAGCATATTGTTTCTTACTTTTCCTTCTTAATGAGTTCCACTCAGATATATTGTCGCTTTTTATATACATTAATTCCCGATAATTCTGATTCGTATAATTACTGATTGTGATAATTTGGTAGCGTCCTTAAAACTCGGAGTCACTAAAATGAACACGACAAGTAAACGCATTATGACATTCACACTTGCAACCCTTATCGCAATAAGCGTTAGCGCATGCTCTAATATGTCAAAGCGAGATAAGAATACGGCTGTAGGTGCTGGCGTAGGTGCTGTAGGCGGTGCTATCCTAACGGGCGGTAGTGCACTGGGAACGGTTGGTGGCGCTGCAGTTGGTGGGATTATTGGTAACCAAGTCGGAAAATAAATCTATGGATAAGGGGGGATGCCCCCTTATCCTATATTGTGTTATCCACCCGCTAACTTCACTTGATAACCTTTTGCTTCAAGAAGTTGCTTAATCAGCTCTCTCTTATCACCCTGAATTTCAATATCACCGTCTTTTACTGAGCCACCGCAACCACATTTTTTCTTTAATTCCGCGGCCAATTTAGCCAGTGCATCATCTTCAAGATCGAGTCCTGTCACCACGCAAATGCCCTTGCCTTTGCGACCCGATGTTTCACGGCGGATCCTGACAATACCATCTCCTTTTGGGCGTTGTGCTTTCGGTTTTTCCTCTTCGATGCGACCGATATCCGTGCTATACACTAAACGGCTATTTGTATCCTTCATGCACAATCCTTAATAGATTGGTTGATCTGCTTTAATGTGAGTGCGGGGTTATCACTACGCGTAATAGGACGGCCGATAACCATATAATCAACCCCGGCTTTTAATGCTTCTTGAGGTGTCATGATACGGCGCTGATCCCCAACATCACTACCAATTGGGCGAATACCTGGTGTCACTAATTTAAAATCATCACCACACAATGATTTCAGTCTTGCAGCTTCATGTGCTGAACACACCACACCATCTAAGCCACACGCTTTTGTCAATAAAGCTAAACGTTCAGCATGCTCAGCTGGCGTAGCATTAATACCAATGCCAGTCAGATCGGATTGATCCATACTGGTTAAAACAGTGACCGCTGTTAATAATGGCGCCTCTTTTCCATAAGGCTCTAATGCCTGACGAGCCGCTTCCATCATACGGCTGCCACCACCAGCATGAACGTTAACCATCCAAACGCCCATTTCTGCTGCTGCCCCAACCGCACGCGCAACCGTATTAGGAATATCGTGAAATTTTAAATCGAGAAATACATCAAAACCACGTTGGTGTAGTGATTTCACAAATTGAGGGCCATTGAAGGTAAACATCTCTTTACCGACTTTCAAACGACATTCACGCGGATCAATAAGGTCAACAAATGCCAATGCCGCGTTTGCATCTTCATAATCGAGCGCAACAATAACTGGCGAGTGAGTAGATACGCGAGCGTGGTTCTCAGTTGAAGAAATCATTTAGTAGTAGCCTTAATCATATTTGGTAATAAAGTGACGCTGTCACTGCCCATCTAAACCACGAATTGGCTTAATGGTGTCCCATGAACGACAAGACGGGCAGTGCCAATATAATGAATGCGAAGTAAAACCACATTTGTGGCAACGATAGTCAGGTTTGGTTCTAATTTGTTCCCCGACCATTTTCCGCAGCAAAATCAGGCTCTCTTTTGCTCGCCCTTCTTCTGCTTCTTTTAAATGGTAATCCATCAAACGATAAAATAACCGCATTGTTGGGTGACGTTGAATCTGATCGTTAATATAACTTGCGGCGGCTTCATGACTTTGCTTCTCAACAATAATGTCGGCGAGATACAGTTCAGCGACTGCCCCCGTATTACCCGCAACACATTGACGGAGATACACTTCCCAAGCATCCATATCTGCGATTTGTTGATAGCAATCATAAAGTAAAGGTAAAGTTTCAGCCACCAGCTCTCTATCTTGTTCGTAGACTTGTTTAAGAACATTGATAGCTTTGTCGTAATGTTCCTGCTCGATAAAAATTCGCCCTTTCATAATTGAAACACGGGCACAATTTTTATCCGCCTGTTCGGCTTTATTCAGAAGGCTTAAAGCCCCATCAAGATCGTCACTGCCTAAGTGTTGATTGGCTAATTCACAATAAAAATGCGCAATATTTTCGCGTAACTCTTCATTACCCAATTTAACCAACTTAGTCGCCGTTTCGATTGCTTTCGTCCAATCACTGGTTAATTGAAAAATCGCCAATAATGACTGTAGTGCACTTTGCTTAAAATCCACCTCATCCGTCAATTGCTGGAACATATTTTCAGCACGATCGTAAACCCCTGCGGCCATATAATCACGACCGAGTTGTTGCGTGGCTAATAAGCGTTGTTCAAAGGATAATGCGGCACTTTCAACAAGTGACTGATGAATACGGATGGCTCGTTCAACTTCACCACGTGAACGAAATAAATTACCTAAGGTTAAATGCGCTTCAAAGGCGGAACTGTCTTCCTTGAGCATATCAAGGAATAAATCAACCGCTTTGTCTTGCTGATTTGATAAAAGAAAGTTAACGCCCGTAACATAATCACGTGACAGGCGGTTAGCATGTTGCTGCTTGTCTTGTTGAGCGCTTCGACGCCCCATATACCAGCCGTATGCAGCGGCGACAGGTAACAACAGAAACAGCAACTCAAACATACAAGATTATTCCTTGCTCTTTTGAGCCACAACTTCTGTAGATTCAGAGATGGTTTTATCATCCACACTCAATTGTGATTCAAGACGTCTAATTTTACGGCGTGCATTTTTCAAGCTCACCACAGCACGCAGATAAAATAGCCCTGCAACTAACCAACCCAGTACAAAGCCGACACCAAACAAAGAGGCTAAAAGTGAAGATAATGCAAAATCTCCTTGTGCAATCAGGTAGTTAAATGTAATAACCTGATTATTGCTTGAGCCTAGCGTGATTGAAATAATAAAAATAACCACAGCTAGTAATAATATCAGAAAATATTTCACATTCTTTCCCGTTATCCGTTCTTATGAAAACAAATTATCTACCTGATAAGGTAGCATTTCTGGCGCACTCAGACAAAGTAATTTATCTTATACGCCCACTTTGTTAATGTATATTGAACCTTATTTAACCTACTTGTTTTTACTTTCACTCAAATTGGGTGTTTTATCCCTTAAGAGCGTACACGCAATCATCGCCAAAATTGCACTAATGATAATAGAAGCGATTGCATCTGAAGGCCAATGCATCCCTAATAATAACCGACTAAATACGATAGCTTCCGCCCATACCGCCAGCACGATGGCAAGTGCATATTGACGACGCTGCCAAAATAATCCAATCAATAAAAGTGCCCAGCCAGCCGCAAATAGCACATGCCCAGAAGGAAATGAGTAGCCAGTTTCCGCTTGCCAATGTTTGCGTAACCATGAAGGAACCTGATCACTTTGTTTAACGGTTTGTTTGATAACGTCTGCTCGCTGCTTTCTTTTTAAGTCATAAAATTCTGTCGCTGAAAGCCCATATTCTTTTTCTAGCCAAACCACATATGGGCGTGGCTCTTGGAAACTATTCTTAACAACGCTTTTGATCCCTTGTCCTACCAAAATACAGCATACAACAATAACAACCCATTGAAGGACACTTTTCAACTTTGGTTTACAGATATAAAGGGCCAAGGCTAATAATACGATAGAGGTTATCAGACTATAAGGGAGACCAGCCGTTTCTGTTAGCCAAAATAACCATTTAACCGATTCTACATTCTGAGACGGCAGCCAACTCCACCCTACCATCAGTAACGCTGTAGGAGGTATGATTAATAAAACAGCAAAGACTAATATCGGGTAAATTGATTTATTCATTTTATGCTATCCATGTCAGTTGACTGTTCGAATCAATAAAATTAGATTCACAAATGATTAACTCTGTTATAGTAATGCATAGTGGACTGTGTGCAAATAAATGTCTGCGCTATATGCTAGATGTCATATAGTATCGATAAGCAATATTTTTATCGATTAACGTTATTAATTAAGCAAGAGTTATCTCAACTAATGAATGAAAATATGCAGCTAAAACGCGTTGCCGAAGCCAAATTACCAACTCCTTTCGGCGAATTTTTAATGGTAGGGTTTGAGGAAATCGCAACAGGTCGTGACCATGTCGCACTGATTTTTGGCGATATTTCAGGTCCAGAGCCTGTTCTCAGTCGGATCCACTCGGAATGCTTAACCGGAGATGCATTATTCAGTTTACGCTGTGATTGTGGCTTCCAATTAGAAGCGGCACTGTCTCAGATCAGCAAAGAAGGTCGAGGCGTACTGCTCTATCATCGCCAAGAGGGTCGTAATATCGGCCTACTTAATAAAATTCGTGCTTATGCCTTGCAAGATCAAGGTCTAGACACCGTAGAAGCCAATCTCAAACTAGGCTTCAAAGCGGATGAACGCGACTTTACGCTCTGCTCTGACATGTATAAGTTATTAGGTATTAATGAGGTTCGCTTATTAACTAATAATCCAAAGAAAATAAATATCATGCGTGAAGCAGGTATTAATGTCGTTGAACGTGTGCCATTAATTGTTGGTCGCAATCCAAGTAATGCTCATTATCTCGATATTAAAGCTGAGAAAATGGGCCACATGTTATTTAAACATCAATAATCCTTCTCATAATGGAAGAGTATGACACTGCTCTTCCTTGACTAATATTAAAATGATAACAATCGGTTGTAGCACTTTTACCGATTGATATATTCACTTTCATTTCATAAGGTTTATACTGTTTATCAACAATGATCTCGATGAATAAATTTAATACGTTAAGTTTATTTTTCTGATAACAAGGAGCTACGGTGAATAACCTGCATTCTATCCAACGCATGAGAAGATTACGTAAGACTGAAAAAATGCGTGATCTCTTCCAAGAAACGCATCTTTCTCTTAATGACCTGTGCCTTCCAATCTTTGTTGAGGAAGGGCTTGATGATTATAAGCAAATTGACAGCATGCCAGGTGTTGTACGTATTCCAGAAAAACGTTTAGCTTATGAAATAGAGCGTATTGCCAAAGCAGGTATTAAATCTGTTATGACTTTTGGCGTCTCTCATCATTTGGATGAAACAGGGAGTGATGCTTGGCAAGAAAATGGCCTTGTCGCACGTATGTCTCGTATCTGTAAAGAGACAGTACCTGAAATGATTGTGATGTCGGATACCTGTTTTTGTGAATACACTTCACACGGCCATTGTGGGGTAATGCATGGCGATATCGTTGATAACGATGCCACTATCCATAATTTAGGTTTACAAGCTGTTGCAGCCGCCCGTGCAGGTGCTGATTTTATCGCCCCTTCTGCTGCAATGGATGGGCAAGTTGCCGCTATCCGCCAAGCTCTAGATGCAGCTGGTTTTAAAGATACCGCCATTATGTCTTATTCGACTAAATTTGCGTCAGCACTCTATGGCCCATTTAGAGACGCGGCAGGCTCTTGTTTAAAAGGGGATCGCAAAACCTATCAAATGAATCCAATGAACCGCCGTGAGGCAATTCATGAATCCTTAATTGACGTACAAGAAGGCGCGGATGCATTGATGGTTAAACCAGCAGGTGCCTACCTTGATATTATTCGTGACCTACGTGAACGTACTGAATTGCCTATCGGTGCTTATCAAGTCAGTGGTGAATATGCACAAATTAAATTTGCTGCAATGGCTGGGGCTATCGATGAAACCCGCGTCACTCTGGAAACATTAGGCTCTATCAAACGGGCTGGCGCTGATATGATTTTCACCTATTTTGCCCTGCAATTAGCTGAAGATAAAATTTTGTCACGATAATGAGCGCGTGAGAAATAACAACATGCCCGCTGTCGAGTCGATTAGCGGGCATGTTATTTTAATAAACAGCAATGTTTGAGGGTACTTAAACAAAATCGCCTGTTATGCTTTTTGTGCTGCCAGTTGCTCTGTAAAGCGCTGAGCATAATTTAACGCAATGCGAGGTTCATAGAGACCCGTAATAAGTAATTTCTGTTCGCCATTCAATGTATTAGCCACAACGCCCCATGATCCAATATCCTCTCTTGTTTGATAGATTTCATCTGGAACTGGCGATTTTTCTGGCATTGTCACTATCTCATTAGCGAAAGATAATGGTACGATTTCAAACGAGGCATAATCGGCATTTCGTCCTAATGGGAATTCCCTATCAACCAATAAACGAAGATCGCAGACTTCAGTTTCTGGGGTTTGCATGACAATGGAATAGAGATTCGGAATATGTTCAAGAATATCTCGGACTTCATCTAAATAATGATGATTTGGCGAGGTGGTAATTAAAATGTCAGCCGCCCAAAGCGCCCCTTTGTAAAAATCCGTTGCGTTAATATCTGCCATATATTAATACCTCACATTGGTGATTTTATTGGTTTTGTGACGTCTGATTTAATGTCAGCAACCCCACATTTATCTTGGCTAGTTTAAATATGAGCCATAATCTCTACTCGTTTTTGCCTCACGATAAAAAGTAAAACATACCTCTTTCCAATAACGAAATTTTTAAAATGATATCTCTGCATCACTCAATATAGATAGGCAATCATCATAGCCTAGACTCAATCCTCATATATTGCGAAATAACAATAAAAAACGCCCATCGTGCAAACAAACACAGATGGGCGTTGTTAACTTAGAGATTAAAAATTAATGGAGCATTTGGCGGATCACATAATGCAGGATGCCACCATGACGGTAATATTCCATTTCTGTTGAGGTATCAATACGGCAACGTGTTGCAATTTCTTTGACCTGTCCATCACCATAGGTAATTTTCACAATAATATGTTGACCCGGCTCAATGGATTGCAAGTGTTCTATATCGATACGTTCATCCCCTTTAAGGCCCAATGTCTTACGCGTTGTACCTTGTGGGAACTCTAATGGGATAACCCCCATACCAATTAAGTTAGAGCGGTGAATACGTTCGTACGATTCCGCAATAACGACACGGACACCAAGTAAATTAGTACCTTTAGCCGCCCAGTCACGGCTTGAACCAGAACCGTATTCTTTACCTGCAATGATAGCGAGAGGCAGCTTTTCCTTTTGATACAGCATCGCCGCATCATAGATCGCCATCTGTTTACCTGTAGGGATATGTTTCGTATATCCACCTTCAACCCCCGGCACCATTTCGTTGCGAATACGGATATTGGCGAACGTACCACGCATCATCACTTCATGGTTACCACGACGAGAGCCATATGAGTTAAAATCGGCGGCAGCTACGCCATGCTCTTGCAAATAACGCCCCGCTGGACTATCCGCTTTGATATTACCCGCAGGTGAAATATGGTCAGTCGTTACCGAATCACCCAATATTGCCAAGATATGTGCGCCATGAATATCTTGAACCACTTCCGGCTCTGCTTTCATCCCTTCAAAGAACGGTGGATGGCGAATATAAGTCGAATCTGGCTGCCAATCATACGTGGAAGAGCTTGCCACTTGTAATGCTTGCCATGCCTCATCACCATCGAAAACCGCACTGTACTCTTTGCGGAACATTTCTGTTTTAACTTTTTCAACGGCTTGAGCAATTTCAGCACTGGATGGCCAAATATCTTTTAGATAGACATCATGACCTTGTGCGTCTTTGCCTAATGAGTCAGTTTTAACATTAATATTCATGTTACCCGCTAACGCATAAGCAACCACCAACGGAGGTGACGCTAACCAGTTCGTTTTGACTAAAGGATGGATACGGCCTTCAAAGTTACGGTTACCCGACAATACCGCACCAACGGTTAAATCCGCCTCTTTGATCGCTTGCTCAATCGGATCAGGTAATGGCCCAGAGTTACCTATACAGGTTGTACAGCCATACCCCACTAAGTTAAAGCCGAGTTTATCAAGATAAGGTGTTAGTCCTGCCAGAGCTAAATAATCCGTTACCACCTTAGAGCCTGGTGCCAACGAGGATTTCACCCAAGGTTGACGAGTTAGACCTTTTTCTACCGCTTTTTTAGCGAGTAAACCTGCCGCCATCAACACACTTGGGTTTGATGTGTTCGTACAAGAAGTAATCGCTGCAATCACAACAGCACCATCGGTCATTTCAAAGGTTTGTCCTTGATAATTGACTGTCGGATGTGCACCTTTCTCTTTTTTGTTAAGCTCCAGCTCAATAGCGGCTTGGAATGCTTGCGGAACTTGACCCAGTTCAACACGATCTTGTGGACGTTTAGGACCGGCTAAACTAGATTCCACCGTCGACATATCCAATTCTAATGTGCTCGTAAAGATAGGTTCATCACCCGCATGACGCCATAAACCTTGCTCTTTACAATAGGCTTCCACCAGCTCAATTTCATCATCGCTGCGCCCTGTTAACTTCATATAATCTAATGTGACGTTATCGACAGGGAAGAATCCGCAAGTAGCACCATACTCAGGAGACATATTGGCGATAGTCGCCCTATCAGCCAGCGGAAGATCAGCTAAACCATCACCATAAAATTCCACAAATTTACCGACAACACCATGCTTACGTAGCATTTGTGTGACTGTCAGTACCAAGTCTGTCGCTGTAATACCTTCACGCAATTTACCCGTCAGTTTAAAACCGACAACGTCTGGGATCAGCATGGATACCGGTTGACCTAGCATTGCAGCTTCGGCTTCAATCCCACCAACCCCCCAGCCTAATACGCCAAGACCGTTGATCATCGTGGTATGCGAGTCGGTGCCCACAAGGGTATCTGGATAAGCATATAACTTCCCATCCACCTCTTCATACCAAACCGCTTTACCTAAATACTCTAAGTTGACTTGGTGGCAAATACCGGTTCCTGGTGGCACAACCCTAAAGCGATTAAAGGCTTTTTGCCCCCAACGTAAAAAGAGGTAGCGTTCATGGTTACGCTTCATCTCAATTTCAACGTTGTCATCAAATGCTTTATCCGTGGCAAATTCATCAACCATTACCGAGTGGTCAATGACCAGATCAACTGGCGAGAGAGGATTGACTTGCTCAACATTACCACCTAATGATTTAACCGCTTCACGCATTGCAGCTAAATCCACGACCGCAGGTACACCCGTAAAGTCTTGCATTAGTACCCGAGCTGGTCGGTAAGCAATTTCTCTATCTGCATGCCCTGTTTTCTGCCAATCAATAATGGCTTGCAGATCGGCTTCTACTACCGATTTGCCATCAATATTTCGCAATAAGTTTTCAAGTAATACTTTAAGGGATTTGGGTAGCTTTGTGGCATCACCGAGTTGCTGAGTCGCAATCGGTAGACTGAAGTAATTATAGAGCTTGCTTCCGACACTGAGTGTTGCTGCACTCTGTGTTTTAAGACTCAACGACATAACTCCTCCTTGGTTTTTTATGATGATTATCGGTCATCTTATTTACCTAACAAATTACAGTGAATTTGTTAATTAGTTGTAATTATAGTTGCTGAAAATATTTACTTTATGGATTTTGTGTCAAATCCATAAATTTGCTGTGCTTATCATCAAAAAAACAGTAAATGGCGGGGAAATTTAGCCAAGTGACTCATAAAAAGAGTAGTAGAATGCTAGGATTTTGAACTTGTCAATTGAACGCTGACATTGGAATAGCTAAATAGAGAACAAAAAAGTGAGTCACTAAGCTTCTAGTTGAATTCACATCAGTCACTAAAAGCTTAGCTCTCGTTTGAAAGGCAACCTAAAGTTAGATGATAGGCAATTTAATGTCTTTAAACATTTCCTCAATATCTTCATTGTTGCGCAGTGCAATCGCCCTATCTACAACATCACGGGTTAAATGAGGGGCAAATCGCCAAATAAAGTCATACATATAGCTACGTAAAAAACTGGTACGTTTGAAGCCAATTTTCGTTGTGCTATAACTGAATTTATCGCGCATATCGATGACAACCAGATCACTATCCAACTCTGGGTTAACCGCCATACTGGCAATAATCCCAATGCCCAACCCAAGCCTTACATAGGTCTTGATAACATCCGCATCTGTCGCCGTAAAAATAATTTTAGGTTCTAAATTGGCTTTTTGGAATGCCACATCTAATTCAGAACGCCCCGTAAAACCATGGGTATATGTTACGATTTGGTATTGTGCAACATCTTCAATCGTCACATTTTTCTTTTCGGCTAACGGATGCCCTTTTTGCACCACAACACAGCGGTTCCAGTGATAACAAGGTAGCATGATCAAGTCACTGTATAGGTGTAACGCTTCAGTAGCGATCGCAAAATCACTATTCCCTTTGCAAACTTCCTCTGCGATTTGCGTTGGGGAACCTTGTTGCATATGCAGGGAGACATGCGGATAGCGCTCGATAAAACCTTTGATTACCGGCGGAAGCGCATAACGTGCCTGAGTATGTGTTGTTGCAATATGCAAAGTGCCTTTATCTGGATAAGTATGCTCCCCCGCAACGGAACGGATCGCCTCAATTTTTGAAAGCACTTCCCGTGAAATACGGATAACTTCTTCCCCTGCTGGCGTAACATGAGTGAGATGTTTTCCGCTGCGAGCAAAAATTTGGATCCCCAATTCGTCTTCCAACATACGCACTTGTTTGCTAATACCCGGCTGTGAGGTAAATAACCCTTCAGCGGTTGCAGAGACATTCAAGTCATGATTAACCACCTCAACAATATAACGTAATTGCTGCAATTTCATTTTTAGGTCCACCTATACAGAGCCGTAAGGAATTCGCTATAGCTAAAAATTATTATTTATAACTAAAAGCTATATGTATATGATTTGATATAACCAATATATCATCATTATGCTGAGTGTGAATAGCTAGATGATAAAATTTCACCTAAAATAGTTTAAATTTGAAATTATCTTCATTGTTAACTAGTAAGAAAATGCAAAGTTACATTTAAATTTTCCCAATCTATGCTTGAATAGCTGATAGGCAGTTTTGCAAGATAAATGAATCGGCTTTAATCTTAAGTAATGGAAACAATAATTCTCAACGAAGAGAGGGTATTACATGCAGAAAAAAATTTTGGCGCTCCTTATCAGTATGTCAACCATCGCTATAGCGCCTAGCCTTTATGCCAAAGAAGTTTCTTATGGCGACCAAAAGATTGTTTTATCTGATAATATCGCTTCAGGGGATGATTTTTATCGCTACGTCAATCAGGACTGGATAAGCAAAGCGAAGATCCCAACAGGCATGCCGCGCATTAACTCATTTGTTGAGTTATACCTCACGACAGAGAAACAACTACAAAGCATTATCGATCAGTTGCAAAGCTCACCAGAGAAGGAACTCAATCATAATCAACGCAATATTCGTAATTTATATGTAAGTTATCTTAATGAAGACGCGATAGAAAAAATAGGAATAAGCCCTCTCAAAGATGACCTTGATGCAATTACTAATGCAAAAAATCATAATGATATTAGTAAATTAATGGTACTTCCGGCCTATACGCCATTTATTTCTTATTGGGTAGACTTGGATGCTAAGCAGCCGGATACTTATGTTTTATACCTTGGGCAAGGCGGTTTAGGATTACCGAACCGTAATTATTACCTCGACGATACCCCGCAGATGGAGGAGATCCGCAAAAATTATATCGCCTATATTGCCACTATCTTAAAACTGGCGGGCGAAAATGATGTTGAGAAAAAAGCCCAACAAATTTTCGCACTGGAAAAATCAATGGCACAGGCTCATTGGAGCCCAGAAGCGCGCCGTGACACAATCAAAAATTATCACCCAATGACACTGAACGATATGAAAAAGTTCACTCAAGGCTTTGCATGGGATAACTTTATTCAACAGTGGCAACTTTCAGACAAACAATTGAATAAGGTGATAGTTGAAACGGATACCGCAGTAGAGCAATTAGCCAAAATTTATGCCAATACCCCTGTATCGACACTTCAAGACTACCTACGTTTTCACTATTTAAGTGATCAAGCCCCCTATTTGAATCGCGATTTTTCTGACGCCCGCTTTGATTTTTATTCGCGTAAACTTAACGGCGTAGAAAAACAGCGGACACGCAAAGAGCGTGCTCTGGAAACCGTCAATCGCTTACAGGGCGAGCCTATGGGGCAAATCTATGTTGAGAAATATTTCAACCCTGAATCAAAAGCGAAAATTACCGATCTTGTCAGCTATGTCAGAGGAACGTTTAATTCTCGCTTAAAAGATAATGATTGGATGGATGATGCAACACGCCAAGAAGCGCTTAAAAAACTTGAGCAATTTACCGTTAAAGTGGGTTACCCTGACAAATGGAATGATTTCAGTAGTATCAATCTAAAACCCGATACGCTACTGGATAACTACAAACAGGTCTTAAACTGGGTCTATAACGACAATATGAGTAAGATAGGACAACCTGTCCGTAAATGGGAATGGGGGATGACGCCTCAAACCATTAATGCATACTTTAACCCAGTGCAAAATGAGATAGTGTTCCCAGCCGCAATACTACAGACACCTTTCTTTGATCCTAATGTTGACCCTGCCTATAACTATGGCGCAATTGGCGCTGTAATTGGCCATGAAATGGGCCATGGGTTTGATGACCAAGGCAGCTTGTATGATGGTACTGGTCAGTTGCGTAACTGGTGGAGTGATGACTCTAAACAGCACTTTAAACAAAAAACCGATAAACTGGTTGAACAATATAATAGCTTCTCCGTTGATGGCCAAAAGGTTAATGGTCAACTCACATTGGGTGAAAACATCGGTGATTTAGGCGGGCTGAACATTGCTCTGAGCGCTTATAAGCAATTCGTTAAAGAGAATTATCCAAATGGTGAAGCGCCAATTATTGATGGGACAACCGGTCTGCAACGATTCTTTATTTCTTGGGCAAGAACTTGGCAAGAGTTATCCAACAAAGAGTCCGAGCGTAATAAAATTTTGACCGACCCACATAGCCCTAACCAGTTCCGTGCCAATGGTGTTGTTCGTAATATGGATGAATGGTATCAAACTTTCGGTGTCGATAAAGACAGCAAATTATACCTTGAACCTGAACAACGCATTCGTATTTGGTAAATGCGCTTTCCCCCTTGATATCTGCGGCTTTCATTTGAAAGCCGCAACCTTCAATTCTCATATCGGTTATATCTACAGGTAACGTTCAATCGTATTAACCATCCCCTGTTAAAAACAAATAAATTTTCTTTAATCACCTATTTTATTAGTTTTCAAATAGTTAAAAGCTCTGAGTATTTCAGAGCTTTTAGATTAAGTCTCAAAGTAGTACGGTTTCATCAATCACTGTTTAAATATACAGTATCAACTATTTGATCACACCACAAGCCATGCGTGCACCACCACCACCTAACGCTTCAGGATGGTCGGAGTAATTATCCCCACCCGCGTGTACCATCAGTGCACGGTTTTCAATCTCTTTTAGTGTTTTTAAGCGCGGTGCTAATACGGCATAATCGGCATTACCTTTGGCATCAACCACTAAGCCCGGAAGATCCCCTAAGTGGCCTGTATTGTCATAAGGCCCTTTATGGACACCTGTTTTTGCCGGATCCATATGTCCACCTGCTTTTAATGCTGGTACTGATTTGCCATCTTTTTCAGCAGGCTCACAGCTTGGGTTTTCATGGAGATGGAAACCATGGATACCCGCTTCTAAACCTGCTAATTTTGGGGTAAACAATAATCCATAATCGGTTTCAGAAATAACAACTTCACCAATCGCCTTGCCTTCACCTTGTGGTGTAGCTTCTTTCAGTACTACTGTTGTTTCTGCTGCATTTGCTGCAAAAGCCGTTAATAAGCCGGCCAGTAAACACATTTTGAATTTCATTCTACCTCCAGTTGTGAGCTTTCTAACCTAATCGCTGCTTGTGATGTTTATTGCTTAAAAGCAAATACACATCAATAAATTATTATTTATTGATAATTGCTATTTATCAGCATAGCAAACCGTCATCATATTGCTTTGCGGTTAGCCACATAAATCAACACTTAAGCCAAATAAGTGCATTTTTAAGACGGCTCCTGAAAGGAGATCAAATCATCATAAAAATAAGATGGAGGGAGAGTCTGTCTGTGGTTAATGATAAAAACCTCGTAGGCTCACAGAAAATGATGAACAACAGAAATGAAAAAGGCGATAGAAATTAACCTATCGCCTTTTAATCGCTAACGTCAGTGAATGATTATTTCTCTTTCACTTCCCATTTGCCGTCTACAAAAAATGCACTCCAACCTGTGGCTTTGCCATTTTTCTCTGAAGAAACATATTGCTGTTTCGTCTTACGGCTAAAACGCACAACGGTTGGATTACCATCAGGATCTTTTGCAGGCGCGTCAGCTAAATAAACCAGCTTTTCAGGTAGTCTATCTCTAAAGCGTTGCAACTCCTCAACCAATGGCGCTCGCGTTTCTCGTGATTTCGGGAAGGTGTTTGCCGCTAGGAATACGCCAGCCGCACCATCGCGCAACACAAAATACGCATCTGATTTTTCGCAAGGTAATTCAGGTAATGGTACCGGATCCTCTTTTGGTGGAGCAATCTCACCATTTTTTAAGATCTTACGGGTGTTTTTACACTCTTCATTTGTGCACCCCATATAAGGCCCAAAGCGCCCTGTTTTTAGGTGCATTTCTGAACCGCATTTATCACACTCAATTACTGGGCCGTCATAACCCTTAATGCGGAACTCACCCTCTTCAATCTCATAACCTTCACAAGCTGGGTTGTTACCACACACATGCAGTTTGCGTTGATTATCAATCAGGTAGCTATCCATTGCTGTACCGCATTTTGGACAGCGACGCTTAGCACGCAGCGCGTTGGTTTCCGCATCATCCCCCTCAAGAATATTCAATACTTCATGTTCAGGGATCAAATTGATGGTTTTTTTGCAACGCTCTTTTGGTGGTAACGCATAGCCTTCACAACCGAGGAACACCCCTGTTGAAGCTGTACGGATCCCCATATGACGTTCACAATCAGGACAAGTAATTGAAGTGATCACCATAGGGTTCGTGCGCATTCCACCTTCTTCAGGATCTCTCTCTGCAATATCTAGCTGTTTGCTAAAATCAGAGAAAAATTCATCAAGCACCGCTTTCCACTCTGCTTCGTGATTAGCAATATGGTCAAGCTGATCTTCCATGCGTGCAGTAAAATCATAGTTCATTAGGTCATTGAAGTTTTCTTCCAACCTATCTGTCACGATTTCACCCATTTTCTCCGCATAAAAACGACGGTTCTCAACCTTAACGTAACCTCTATCTTGGATCGTAGAGATAATTGCCGCATAGGTTGATGGACGACCAATACCGCGCTTCTCAAGCTCCTTAACTAAGGAGGCTTCGCTAAAACGTGCTGGTGGTTTCGTAAAGTGCTGACTTGGCAACAATTCAACCAGCGACAATTCAGAGCCTACTTGGATTGGTGGCAATGTTTTGTCTTCATCATTTTTGCGCAGTGCAGGCATCACTCGCGTCCAACCATCGAAACGCAATGTACGGCCTTTCGCTTTTAGCTCAAAATCCCCTGCTTTCACCGTTAATGTTGTTGAATCATATTTTGCAGGCGTCATTTGACATGCCACAAATTGATTCCAAATTAACTGATAGAGCTTTTTCGCATCTGATTCCATATCTTTCAGTGCATCGGGTAGAACATCAACACTGGAAGGACGGATAGCTTCGTGCGCTTCTTGCGAATTATCTTTGCTAGTGTAAATATTGGCGTCTTTAGGCAGATATTTTTCGCCAAAATTATCGCTAATATAGCCACGTACCATATTTAATGCATCTTGGCTCAAGTTAGTTGAGTCAGTACGCATATAGGTAATATAACCCGCTTCATAAAGGCGCTGAGCCATCATCATGGTCTTCTTCACACCAAACCCAAGACGGGTGCTAGCGGCTTGTTGCAGCGTTGATGTGATAAAAGGCGCACTCGGCTTGCTGGATGTGGGTCGGTCTTCACGGTCAATCACTTGGAAGCGTGCTTTTTCTAGCAAACTCACCGCAGCGTCAGTTTGCGCCTTAGTGACTGGCTTGAACGCTTTGCCTAATTGATGCGTAACCTGCATACGTAATGCAGCCGTACTTTTATCCGCCAAATCCGCATGAAGTTCCCAATATTCTTCCGGCACAAACGCTTTAATTTCACGTTCACGTTCGACAATCAAACGTACCGCAACGGATTGTACGCGACCTGCAGATAACCCTCTCGCCACTTTTTTCCATAACAGCGGCGATACCATATAACCTACTACGCGATCCATGAAACGGCGAGCTTGTTGAGCATTAACTCTATCGATATTGAGTTCGCCAGGGCTATCAAACGCCTGAGTGATCGCATTTTTAGTAATTTCGTTAAACACAACACGGCTAAAGCGAGAGTCTTCACCACCAATCACTTCGCGTAAGTGCCATGCAATAGCTTCCCCTTCGCGGTCAAGGTCCGTCGCAAGATAGACATGGTCTGCATCTGCCGCTAAAGCTTGTAATTCAGAAACCACCTTTTCCTTACCCGGTAAGATCTGATAGTTTGCTTTCCAACCATGGTAAGGATCGACCCCCATACGCTTCACAAGCGCGGCTTGAGGATCTTTTTTAACCTTTTTAGTTTTGTCGGTAGATGAGCCTGTACTCTTTTGTGAGCCGGACCCGCTTTTCGGCAGATCGCGAATGTGGCCAACGCTGCTTTTTACAACGTAGCCACTGCCAAGATACTTATTGATCGTTTTGGCTTTTGCCGGGGACTCCACGATAACAAGAGCTTTACCCATATTTACCTTTACCTAAATTTCTACAATGGCGCATTTCTACATGAAAATGCACAAAATGAAAATCTCTTTTTTATATTGCGGCACAATTGCAATATATCAATATAATTTCTTCAAATAGTTTGCGTTTACGCAAAAACTACCAAGCTAATCACGCTATGCTAAAAAGAACATAAAGTATTCTAGCTGACTGATTTTAGCCATATAATGGCTAATTATTGCCAACGAAAAGCACACACTCTACCTGATAAAACGCCAGACGCAACCAATTATTTTTTTAAGGGGGCTAACTTATGGACAACAATATCCAATCTATAACACAAAATGAACTTCTCGAAAAAGCTAATGAGATCATAAGGAAACACGAAGACTTCATTCATGGCATGTTCGTTGATACGGTAGAGCAGCATCGTGATACCTTAGTGTTCAAAGGTGAATGCTTTTTAGATGCCAATGGTATTCCAACAGCGAAAAGCACGGCGGCATTCAACATGTATAAACATTTGTCTCATATTCTTTCTGAGCAATACCGTCTTAAGTAAAGAGACGTAGCCAAAAAATTACCGGCTAAGCGCCGGTAATTAATGATAGTTACGAAATCTATTTTTTGCGAGAAAACCGAATCTTAATTTAATTACATAAAAGGTTTTTGCCCGCGCTGCCACCAACGCAATAACAATTTATCAACATTTTCAGACATGCTACCCGTAAAACGTTCTAACATCTTTTTACCTTGTGTATAGCGAATACTGATGATTTCTTTAGTCTCTATTGCTGAAATAATAATATCGTCACTCACGCCAATTTGGTCAATTAAGCCTTTATCAAGTGCTTGAGTACCATACCAATATTCTCCAGTAGCCACCGCGTCAATATCTAATGATGGACGATTATGATGCACAAACTGTTTAAATAACTCGTGAGTTTCATTCAGATCTTCGATGAATTTCTTACGTCCTTGTTCGGTATTTTCACCAAGCATAGTTAATGTGCGTTTGTATTCACCCGCCGTATGCAATTCAACATCTACATCATGTTTTTTTAATAAACGGTGAATATTTGGCACTTGTGCAACTACCCCAATAGAACCAATGATGGCAAATGGAGCCGCAACAATCTTCGACGCAATACACGCCATCATATAACCGCCACTTGCGGCCACTTTATCAACCGCGATAGTCAACGGAATATTTTTTTCTTTTAAACGGGAAAGCTGTGATGCCGCTAAGCCGTATCCATGTACCATGCCCCCAGGGCTTTCAAGACGCAGCAAAACTTCATCGTCTTGTTCCGCCACGGCTAGAATAGCGCTGATTTCTTCTCTTAAAGAGCCGACTTCACGAGCATCCATACTGCCTTTAAAATCTAAGACATATAAACACGGTTTTTTGACCGTTGATTGGCCTGCTTTTGCCCCTGCTTTTTCACTTTTCGCCTTTGCTTTCTGTTGCTTTTTAAAGGCTTTTACCCAAGCTTTATGCTCAGAATCATTCATTTTTACTTGCTGCATTTGGCGCTGGCGTTCGCGATAACGTTCCCCTAAGTCGGTAATTTTCAATTCACCTCGCCCACCTTGGCGACGCATTCCGACACCAAAAACAAAAACAGCCAAAGCAATAATTGCAACGACTATTGTGACGACTTTTGCCAAAAACAGTCCATACAGAGAGAAATACTCCACAAAATCATCCTTCTCATATTTATCTTGATAAAAATAGTCTCATGATTGCTATTAAACAACCAGTAAAATAACGTCGTTTCTATCGTAATCTTACTTAAATTTCTACGCTACATTAGCCAATAGCATCAATCAATGAGATGATATCGTAACTGTTAACAAATAGGATAGGAAAAATACCATGCTCCACTATCAACCTAAACATGACCTTTTAAGTGGCAAAACCCTTTTGGTTACTGGGGCCGGTGATGGAATTGGCCGTGAAGCCGCATTAACCTATGCTCGCTTCGGCGCCTCTTTGATTTTAGTCGGTAGGACACAGCATAAACTTGACGCCGTTAGCCAAGAAATCGAAACATTAACCGGTAAGGCCGCAGATATCTATGTCGTTGACTTGTTGACAGCACCTCATGAACAATATGTTGAGTTAGCCAACGATATTGCTAAAAAACACCCTTATCTAGATGGCGTATTGCATAATGCAGGTCTTTTAGGGGTTGTTGCCCCAATTATCGAACAACCTGTCGATTTATGGCATGACGTTATGCAAGTTAATGTCAATGCGTCGTTTATGTTAACTCAAGTGCTGTTGCCTTTATTACTGAAAGCACCAACAGCATCGCTCGTTTTCACCAGTTCCAGCGTCGGTAAAAAAGGCCGTGCAGACTGGGGAGCCTACTCAGTTTCTAAATTTGCCACTGAAGGCTTAATGCAGATCCTTGCCGAAGAGTATAAAAACAGTGGCTTGCGTGTTAACTGTATCAATCCAGGGCGTACTCGCACCAGTATGCGTGCCAGTGCAGCACCAGATGAAGATCCAATGACTATCAAAGCACCAGCCGACATTATGCCAATTTACTTATATCTTATGAGTAATGATAGCTTGCGTAAAACAGGCATTAGTTTTGACGCTCAACCCGCTCAAAATGTTAAAACAACGGAGTAATTTTTATGTCTCAAAGCCGGCATGAAGAGCGTCAACAACGTTTGAAAGAAAAGGTTGATGCTCGAATTGAATCTGCGCAAATCGAACGAGGTATCTTGCTAGTTTTTACAGGAAACGGCAAAGGTAAAACGACAGCAGCGTTCGGTACAGTATGCCGTGCTGTCGGCCATGGACAAAAAGCCGCTGTCGTGCAATTTATTAAAGGCAGTTGGGATAATGGTGAGCGAGAATTATTAGAGCCTCACGGCGTTCCTTTTTATGTCATGTCTACCGGTTTTACCTGGGAGACTCAGGACAAAGAAGCTGATACTCTCGCTTGCCTTGATACATGGCAATATGCGCGGCGGTTACTGGCTGATCCATCCATCGATTTAGTGGTACTTGATGAGATCACCTATATGATTAGCTATGACTATCTGCCATTGGAAGAGGTTATAGACGCATTAACTGATCGCCCTGAACACCAATCAGTGATTATTACTGGGCGAGGCTGTCACCGCGAACTGCTTACTTTAGCTGACACCGTTACTGAAATGCGCCCTGTGAAACATGCTTTTGATGCTGGAATAAAAGCACAAAAAGGGATTGACTGGTAATCGTATTCATCTGCCGATACATAGCAACTGTGTATCGGCAATTTAATTACATCATCAGAATGCCGGCACCGAAGATCGCTCGGGTTTGCTGCATAAACTCTGCATATTTGCATTTTTCAAGTAATGCCGTGCCATCATTTCTCATTTGGCTATAAATCACTGCCATGTGTGAAATTTTATTGTGGTATTCGTTATAATAGAACTGTTTTCGTTGTGGGTCTAAAGAGCGACGAAAACTATTAACCAACCCAACCACTTCTTGTGCATACATTTGCAGAACTTCATCGGTAAAATTAGGTGTCGTGAGTGGGTAATCGAAATGCACTGTGACCGATTGCTTTTCACCATGAGGCACTTTTTTCACCATTAATTGTGATATAAAGGCATCGCCACGGTGGATTAGGTCAGTCAGCTCCTTATGTGTTAAACACTTCGTTTTTACTTGGCTAACGGCAGCCGAGCTTGATAGCGCTTCTGGTGCTTGTTCACCAACTGGAATATCACAGTTAAACACATTATTATCAATGATATAATCGTTACTGCTATTTATTCTACCACTGAGTTGATAGTGACCCACCACCAGCGATTGTTTGTTCAGATGGTGAAGTGATGGGATCCCTTCTGTCCCATACACATAATTGTACGCGTAATAAAATTGCTGAGTTGGGTTGAGAATGCCACCTTTATTGCCTGGGTAAACAATAAACTGAACAGGTTCACCCGTCGTCGTTATCATAACGTGGACACCAGGCTTCAATAAAAGGCTTCCCACACTTTGATTAGGAACAACAATCGGATGGTAATCCATAAAAAAAATGAAACTATCTGATGTATCATTCGTAAAATAAAAACGCCCGCTTTCTGATATTATGCTTTGATTATTATCACATCCACTAATCATTACGCTTAAGCAAAGTATCATCAACGCCTTTATTAATCGAAAACTAAACATGTAGTATAATTTACCTTTGTTTATTCCTTTACATCATAACGGTAACTTAAACACAGAATATTCTCAAATGAGTTTGTATCATTTTGTGACAAATACATAACCAAAACTAATAAAAAAGGTTATAGATAACTCTATAACCTTTTCGATAAATCAACACAAGCCAAAGTCATTAAATGCGTGTACGACGCTTTGCTGTTGGTCGAGATGATTGACGTTTAGACGCAGGCCTTGCTGCTACTTGTGAATGGCGTTTAACCGCACGACGGATCTGGTTTGCTTTGATGCGTCGTTGGTCTCGTTCAACAGCCACCTTAGTTTCTGTTTCAGCTTCAAGCCCAACCAACTCTCTTAGGTAATTGGTTTGTTGTAGGCCTAACTCAGTCCAGCCACCACGCGGCAGACCTTTAGGCAGGTCAATATCACCGTATCGCACCCGGATCAAGCGGCTGACTTGGACCCCAACGGCTTCCCACAAACGGCGTACTTCACGGTTACGCCCTTCTGTTAAGGTCACGTTATACCATTGGTTCATCCCTTCACCGCCACGGAAAGAAACCGTTTTAAATGCGGCCGGGCCATCTTCAAGCTGAACGCCTTGAGTTAATTGACGTATTTTTGCATCAGTGATTTCCCCAAATACACGAACAGCATATTCACGCTCAACTTCGCGACTTGGATGCATTAAACGGTTAGCCAGTTCACCATCGGTAGTAAACAGTAATAACCCACTTGTGTTCACATCGAGGCGACCAACCGCAATCCAGCGAGCTCCCACAAGTTTTGGTAAACGCGTAAATACTGTCGGGCGACCTTCTGGATCATGGCGAGTACACAGTTCACCTTCTGGCTTGTAATAAGCCATGACACGACAGATCTCTTTTTCAGGTTCTTTTATCGCTAATATCCGACCATCTAATCTAATTTTAGTCGCCGGTTTTACTTCAATACGATCACCTAGCGTCGCGATTTTACCATCGACACTAATGCGCCCTTCTTTTAGAAAAGTTTCAATTTCACGACGGGAACCATGCCCAGAGCGGGCAAGAATTTTTTGTAGCTTCTCAGTTTTTTGCGGTTTAGCGCTCATATAACCCTCAAATGTCGCCTTCACAGGCGTCAAATAGTTTTTCGTACACAGTGACGAAAAATAACGAATTGGAAAACCTGCGTATTATACACAGGTTTATGAGGATGCCCTATTATTAATCGACCCGCGATGATTATCGCTTATTCGAAAGGAGATGGGTCACCTGTACCGACACGAACGACAACTGGGCTATCATCCGTGAAATCAATTACTGTTGTGGGTTTTTGACCAATGTAACCACCGTGGATAACTAAATCGACCTGTTTACCGAGTAAATCACGGATCTCTTCAGGATCTGACTGCGTAAAGTCATCCCCCGGCATAATGAGGCTGGTTGACATTAATGGCTCACCAACAGCTTCAAGGAGGTCTCGAGCGATAGGATTAGACGGAACCCTTAACCCAATGGTTTTACGTTTTTCATTCATTAAGCGGCGAGGCACTTCTTTAGTTCCGCGCAGAATAAACGTGTAGTTGCCGGGCGTATTATTTTTAATTAACCGGAATGCCGTATTATCAACATGTGCATAATTTGATAGCTCAGAGAGATCTCTGCACATCAAAGTAAAGTTATGGTTGGCATCAAGTTGACGTATGCGACAAATACGCTGCAATGCCTCTTTCTCTTCCAACCGGCAGCCTATTGCATACCCAGAATCGGTTGGGTAAACGATAACGCCGCCCTTGTTTAAAATTTCAACACTCTGGTTAATTAACCGAGCTTGGGGATTATCCGGATGGATATAAAAAAACTGACTCATACAGACCTCTGATCTTTAGTATTGACAGCATCATCCGGTAAAAACCTTAAAATGGCACTATCTATTTACAATAAGAAAACACATCTCTAAAAAGACGCACTACTTTAATGACTTTCCAAATCACTCAGGTTGTTTCACTGGAAATGAGAATATCGAGAGGATAACTATGTGGCTAGCATCGTGCTCGGTATATCACTCCCACTGCACACTCAACCCAAATTGAAGTATCACTGTTATATTTTACACCGCATTTATTATACATCAACGCATTATGTCGTTTTTACTTCGTCCCATAATGTCCAAACCGCCCGTTGATCATCAGGCAGCCACAGGTTACGCCCAAGTTCAATCCACGAACATGGACGATGGAAATCGGAGCCCATTGACGTTTTTAAATTCGCGGATTGTGCAAGTTCATCTAGATACTGCTTTTCATTGGCAGGTTGCTGACAATGAGACACTTCCATTGCATCCCCCTGACACTGTTTAAAATAAGCTATCAAGCGTTTCAGCCATTTATTCGAAAGTTGATATTTCGAGGGATGCGCGAGTACAGCCACGCCCCCAGCTTGCTGGATCACCTTAACGGCCTCATCAATGGTGCACCATTTTGCCGGAACATAGCCCGTTTTCCCCTTTGATAGATAACGCTTAAAAACGTTACTGATAGTTTTCTCTTTCCCCGTTTTTACCAAATACTGAGCAAAATGCGCTCTGGTGACTTGTCCACCTTGGGCTATTTCTAACGCATTTTCCCATGCATCCGCTATACCTGCTTTTTGTAGGCGACGGCCAATCTCCTTTCCGCGCTCGACCCGTAATACCGATTGCCGCTCTAATAGCTCAACCATTGCGGATGCTGTAGGTGAAAAATTTAATCCCACAATATGAATTTCAATATTTTCCCATAAGGTGGAAATTTCAACGCCATTAATCAAGGTTAAAGGGCGTTGTGCGTGTGAAAGGTATTCACGAGCCTCAATAACACCTTCACAGGTATCATGGTCAGTAATAGAAAGTACGTTAACCCCCATCTCAATTGCTCGCTCAACAACCTCAATGGGCGACAAATCACCGTCAGAAGCCTGAGTATGGCAATGTAAATCATATCGGGTCATTAATGGGCTCGAAAATTGTGACATAGCCTATTTCACTCCTTTTTCCCGTTTCTGGATATTTTTCCTAAATATAAATAACAAACCGCTTGACACAACTCACGCGATCCAGTTTACTAGTACACGAGACAAGTTACTGACCCGTATTAATGTGATTATCCAGAGAGGCACTGTATGAATATTCTTAATCTATCAAATCGTTGGTGGCGCAACTTCCCAAATTGGGCGGATGCCGCACACGCATAGATTAAATATGCCTAAGTGCCTAACCCGCCTTCACCCGCGGGTTTTTTTATGTCTAAAAACTGTTAAAAGGCAATAAAATGAATAACCAAAACACAACATTAGCACATTTTAGTTTTCTGGATAGTCCAATTAACTATCAGCAAGATCCAACATTGCTGTTTCATCACCTGTGCCACGACATTCCAGCAACTATGTTACTGGAGTCCGCAGAGATCAACAGCAAAGCCAATTTACAAAGCCTATTGATTGTCGAAAGTGCGCTACGCATTCGTGCATTTGGTCAACGGGTAGACGTTGAAGCATTGACTGAAAATGGTGCTCAATTACTCCCAGTCATCGCAACACAACTAGCTGATAAAGCTCAACATTATGAACTGTCAGCACAACATTTGACGATGACATTTAGCCAACCGAATGGTGATCTTGACGAAGACAGCCGCTTAAAAAGCGCATCATGCTTAGATGTATTGCGTTTATTGCCAACATTGGCTCAAGCGACTTCACAAAAATCTGAAAACCTATTTGTCGGTGGGTTATTTGCCTATGATTTAATTGCCAGTTTTGAATCACTTCCTGAAGTGAAAACGATAAATAATTGCCCTGATTACTGTTTTTTTGTCGCAGAACACTATTTAGTGATCGACCATCAAAATCAAGCGGCACGCCTAAAGAGCGCTATTTTTTCGACTGTGGATAGCCATGTAGAAACGGTCACACAACGTCACAACGAGCTGATAGCGGCATGCCGTCCGTTCTTATCGCCTCTTCCATTAGGGAAAACGGAACAATTTCACGTTGAAACCAACAAAAATGATCAGCAATACGGTGCGGTAGTCAATGCAATGAAACAAGCCATTTATCGTGGTGATATTTTCCAAGTCGTGCCATCACGGAAATTTTCAATGCCTTGTCCTTACCCATTAATTGCTTATCAAAAGTTAAAGGCACAAAACCCGAGTCCTTACATGTTTTTTATGCAAGATCAGGACTTTTCACTGTTTGGCGCATCACCTGAAAGCGCATTGAAATACAGTGCAAGTGACCGCAAAGTTGAGATCTACCCTATCGCAGGAACTCGCCCTCGTGGTCGTGATGCCTCGGGAGCGATTGACTTAGATCTTGATAGCCGCATCGAACTTTCCATGCGTACTGACCAAAAAGAGTTAGCTGAACACCTCATGTTAGTCGACTTAGCCCGTAATGACTTAGCGCGTATTTGTGAGCCTGGTAGTCGCTATGTTGCAAACCTCACAAAAGTCGACCGCTATTCATTTGTTATGCATCTAGTATCACAGGTGGTTGGCACACTACGCAGAGATCTCGATATCTTTCATGCATACCAAGCGTGTATGAATATGGGCACGCTGACCGGAGCGCCCAAAGTTCGCGCTATGCAATTAATTGCTGAATATGAGCAGGAGCGCAGAGGCTCTTACGGTGGCGCTGTAGGCTATTTTACTGGTAAAGGGGATTTTGATACTTGCATCGTGATCCGCTCAGCCTATGTGGAAAATGGTATTGCTACGGTACAAGCGGGCGGAGGTGTCGTTTTAGACTCCTCCCCGCAAGGCGAAGCCGATGAAACACGTAACAAAGCTCGCGCAGTGATCCGCGCAATTGCCCAAGCACACCAAGCAGAGGAGTTATTTTAATGGCTAACATACTATTACTCGACAATGTTGACTCCTTTACTTACAACCTCGTTGACCAATTGCGCTCAGGGGGCCATCAAGTGGTCATTTATCGCAATACCGTCAGCGCAGAACGTATTCTATCTGTCCTCAATAACATGGATTCCCCTTTGCTGGTGTTATCACCGGGACCTGGGAAGCCAAGTGACGCGGGCTGCATGCCAGCGGTCCTTCAACAAGTGATCGGTAAATTACCAGTGATAGGTATTTGCTTAGGGCATCAAGCGATTATTGAAGCCTATGGCGGGCATGTTTCCTCTGCTGGAGAAATTTTGCATGGTAAATCATCCATGGCCACCCATGACCAACAAGCGATGTTTGATGGTCTCGATAACCCAATTCCCGTTGCGCGTTATCACTCTTTGGTCGGCAGCCAAATCCCTGAAAAACTGACAATTTGTGCACAATCTAACGGCATGGTTATGGCTGTTCGCAATGACAGTGATCGTGTTTGCGGTTTTCAGTTCCACCCCGAATCTATCCTAACAACTCAAGGGGCTATTTTACTGGAACAAACCGTTGCATGGGCGCTTTCAGCATCGATTGGCACAACAACACCATCATTTTAACCAGGGAAGAGACTCTATTATGCAAACTATTTTCGATAAACTATTCCGTGCACAAGCATTAACACAACAAGAAAGCCAACAGCTCTTTAATGGCATTATTCGCGGTGAATTAACGGAAGCCCAATTGGCTGGAGTGCTCGTCAGTATGAAAATGCGAGGTGAACAACCCGAAGAGATCGCAGGAGCCGCTTTAGCGTGCTTAGAAAACGCGCAACCTTTTCCACGCCCTGACTACCCATTTAGTGATATCGTCGGTACTGGCGGTGATGGTGCCAATAGCATCAATATCTCAACGGCGAGTGCTTTTGTTGCCGCTCAAGCGGGGATCAAAGTCGCAAAACACGGTAACCGTAGCGTTTCTAGTCGTTCCGGCTCATCTGATCTACTCGCTGCTTTTGGTATTTCATTAGATTTAAGTGCACAAAGTGCGCGTGACGCATTGGATGAATTAGGCGTTTGCTTTTTATTCGCACCTCAATACCACAGCGGTTTCCGTCATGCGGCTCCTGTACGCTCTCAATTAAAGACACGCACGTTATTCAATGTGTTAGGCCCATTAATTAACCCTGCACGACCGCCTATTGCATTAATCGGTGTGTATCAAGCGTCATTAATTGAACCTGTAGCAAAAACGTTACAAATGCTTGGTTTTACTCGTGCAGCTGTGGTACACAGTGGTGGAATGGATGAAGTTTCTCTTCATGCAACCACGCAAGTTGCAGAATTGAACCAAGGCGCTCTGTCTTTCTATCAGCTCAATGCCGACGATTTTGGGTTGCAAGCTTATCAGCTATCTGATTTAGAAGGCGGAACGCCAGATGAAAATCGAATTTTGCTAAGTAATTTGTTACAGGGTCACGGAAAGCCTGCACATGAAGCTGCCGTTGCAGCCAATGTCGCCATGCTAATGCGGATCAATGGTTATGAAGACCTAAAAGCCAATAGTGAACACGCTCTAAATATTATTCGTAGTGGTGCTGCATTTGATCGCGTCACTGCGCTCGCTTCAAGGAACCAATAAAGATGAAAGCAACCGTACTGCAAAAAATTGTTGATGATAAGCTAATCTATCTGGAAGAGCGTAAACAACAACAACCTTTAGACAGCTTTATTGATAAAGTGCTCCCATCGAGCCGTCGTTTTTATGAAGCACTGTCCGCAAAACGCCCTGTATTTATACTGGAATGCAAAAAAGCATCACCATCAAAAGGGCTAATTAGGGAAGATTTTGATCCTGCCGTCATAGCGAACATTTATGCACCCTATGCGTCAGCTATTTCCGTCTTAACCGATGAAAAGTATTTTCAAGGGAATATGGCGTATTTGACCACTGTCAGTCGTACGGTTAAGCAACCCGTTTTGTGTAAAGACTTCATTGTTGACCCATACCAAATCTACCTTGCGAGATATTATCAAGGCGATGCTATTTTACTGATGCTCTCTGTCGTGAGTGATGAGCAGTACATTGCACTTGCAGAAGTCGCACACCAACTGAATATGGGTGTACTGACTGAGGTGAGTAACGAAGAAGAGTTAGAGCGCGCCATAAAACTAAAAGCGCGTGTTGTTGGCATTAATAATCGTGACCTCCGCGATTTATCAATCGACCTCAATCGTACCCGCGAATTGGCACCGCGTCTGCCAGAAGGCACCATTATTATTAGTGAATCCGGCATTCACCGCCACCAGCACATTCAATCTTTGAGCCAGTTTGCCAACGGTTTTCTGATTGGTAGTGCTTTAATGGAGCAAGCCGATCTTAACAAAGGATTGCAAAAATTATTAATTGGGGAACATAAAGTTTGTGGCCTAACCCGAAGCCAAGATGCGCAAGCCGCCCTTGCTGCGGGAGCAACTTACGGCGGCTTAATTTTTGCTGAAAACTCCCCGCGAAAAGTGACCCTGTCACAAGCAAGGCAGATAATACATGCCGCTCCACTACAATATGTTGGTGTTTTCCGTGACCAATCTGCTGATTTTGTTGCCCATATGGTCGAACAGCTGGCTTTATCAGCAGTGCAGCTCCATGGTTATGAAGATGCCGATTATGTGAAAAATCTACGTAGCCATTTACCTGAGCATTGTGAAATCTGGAAAGCCGTCAATATGTCACAACCTGATTTCAGCCAGTTTGATGGGCAACCGATTGATTTGCTGCTACTTGATAATGGTCGTGGCGGCAGTGGTCAAACTTTCGATTGGAGCAAGATCCCAAATAGCAGCCAATTTCGCGTGATGGTTGCAGGAGGCTTAAATGCCGACAATTGCCGTCAGGCTGCGACACTATTATGCAATGGATTGGATTTTAACTCAGGCGTTGAAACTGAACCGGGCATCAAAAGCGAGAAAAAACTGAATCAAGTTTTCAGTTCATTAGCACTCTAATCATCAAGAAAAGTAGCGCAATAGTGACTAAGAACTGAAATTGAATATGAATAGCATGACATCAAGAGACGAATAATAATATGAGTAAATTAGACCCCTACTTTGGTGAATTCGGTGGACAATATGTTCCTGAGATTTTAATTCCAGCCCTTAACCAACTGGAAGATGCCTTTATTGAGGCTCAAAACGATCCGACATTTATTAAAGAATTTCATGATCTCCTTAAAAATTATGCCGGTCGCCCTACTGCATTAACACTCTGTAGGAATTTAACCGAAGGCACTAAAACGAAACTATATCTAAAACGTGAAGATCTACTTCATGGTGGCGCACATAAAACTAACCAAGTATTAGGCCAAGCATTATTAGCTAAGCGAATGGGTAAAACAGAAATTATTGCTGAAACGGGTGCAGGTCAACATGGCGTCGCAACCGCTCTAGCGTGTGCTTTGCTTAATATGAAGTGCCGTATTTATATGGGGGCAAAAGATGTTGAGCGCCAATCACCTAATGTTTTCCGTATGAAGCTAATGGGTGCGGAAGTGATCCCTGTACACAGTGGCTCAGCCACCTTAAAAGATGCTTGTAATGAAGCGCTTAGAGATTGGTCTGGCAGTTATGATAAGGCGCATTACTTGCTAGGAACAGCGGCAGGCCCACATCCATATCCAACCATTGTCCGTGATTTTCAGCGTATGATTGGCGATGAAGCAAAACAACAGGTACTCGAAAAAGAAGGAAGGCTGCCTGACGCCGTGATCGCTTGTATTGGTGGCGGCTCAAATGCAATTGGCCTCTTTGCATCATTTATTCCTGAAGAAAATGTGCGCCTTATCGGTGTGGAACCTGCGGGTTTGGGTATCGAAACAGGCCAACACGGTGCACCACTCAAGCATGGTCGCGTCGGCATCTACTTTGGTATGAAGTCACCGATGATGCAAACGGATGAAGGGCAAATTGAAGAGTCCTACTCTATTTCCGCTGGGCTTGATTTCCCATCTGTTGGACCACAGCATGCACATTTAAACAGTATTGGGCGAGCGGATTATGTTTCCATTACCGATGATGAAGCCTTAGCGGCCTTTAAATTGCTATCACGTAAGGAAGGTATCATCCCTGCATTAGAATCATCACATGCATTAGCGTATGCACTAAAACTCGCGGAAAAAGAGCCAAATAAAGAACAATTACTGATTGTGAACCTTTCTGGCCGTGGCGATAAAGATATTTTTACCGTACATGATATTTTAAAAAGTAAGGGAGAAATCTAATGGAACGTTATACTCAACTTTTTGAACGTTTAAACCGCGTTAACCAAGGTGCTTTCGTTCCGTTCGTAACATTAGGCGATCCTGACGCTGAGCTATCCTTAAAAATTGTAGATGCCCTAATTGCTGGTGGCGCTGATGCATTAGAAATTGGTATTCCTTTCTCCGATCCTCTCGCTGATGGTCCTACTATCCAAAATGCGAATTTAAGGGCGTTTAAAAGTGATATTACCCCAACATTGTGCTTTGAACTTTTGGCTCGGATAAGGCAGAAACACCCTGATATGCCCATTGGCTTACTTGTCTATGCCAATTTGGTCTTTAGTAATGGCATCGATAACTTTTATTCACGTTGTCAACAAGCTGGTGTCGATTCAGTATTGGTCGCAGATGTTCCTATGCGTGAGTCAAAGCCCTTTCGCGAGTCTGCCTTAGCACATGGTATTGCGCCTATTTTTATTTGCCCGCCAAATGCTGATGAGCCATTACTCAAGCAAATTGGTGAATATAGCCAGGGCTATACTTACTTATTATCAAGAGCAGGAGTGACAGGAACAGAAAAACGTGCTGAGACACCATTGACTAACTTAATTAGTCGGTTAAATGAGTATCAGGCAGCACCACCACTACAAGGATTTGGTATTTCTGAACCATCTCAAGTTAGCGAGGCAATCGCTAATGGCGCAGCTGGTGCCATTTCAGGCTCTGCCGTAGTTAAAATTATCGAAAATAATCTTCATCGCCCTGATATTATGCTGGCAGAACTTACCCAGTTCGTGGCAAAAATGAAGGCAGCAACACAAAAATAACGATCCCCCCACCCTCGATAAACGCCATATCCTGTATGGCGTTTTTTATTTACGATTTTAATTTGCCATTACGGACGTCTATAAGTTGAATTTTTTCCACTTTCTACTGATACTAAAATTATCAGCGAGAAACTAATTGTAATCATTGTTTATTATGCTGATAAGATCTTGTTGGATGACTTAACCATCACGTATTTTGGCGTTTGACACCTTAGGAGATAAAGGATGAAACTATTCAAATCTGTTAGTGCATTACTTGTCGCTTTCTTTATGGCTTTCACGCTAGCTGCTTGTGCACCAACCGATAAATCTGAAGGCACTGGTGGCTACATTGATGATACTGTCATTACGACTAAAGTAAAATCTGCCCTACTGGCTGAGAAAAACCTAAAATCAACTCAGATTAGTGTTGAAACCTTTAAAGGACGCGTGCAATTAAGTGGCTTTGTCGATTCTAAAGCAGATGCAAATAAAGCCATAGAGGTCACTAAAAAAGTAAAAGGCGTCCAATCTGTCATTGACTCAATGAAAATCCGCTAATACATCATCAATCAACCATTATAAATATCAGCTCAAATTGGGCTGATATTTATATCAGAAATATGTCTTACATATTTCCTAAAAATAATAATTACGTTACTTTAATACATTAACAATTGTTGGTATTTTGTTATTTTATCGTTATAAAAAATAGAGGTTATTATTTTCTATGAAATCGTATAATAGATAAATTACATTTTTAGTTAAAAAAATATTCCTAATTTGTATCCAAAAAAAATCCGAGAATAAATATTCTCGGATTTACTACTACATTCCATTTCAAGTTAGGCATCTGCCTATTATGCATCCTGCAAATTCGATTAGAAGCGGTAACCTACGCCAAACATAAATACGAATGGGTCAAGGCGAGTATCAACTTTTTGTTGAGCGCCGTTAAATTTAAATTTAACATCCGTATCAATATCCATCCACCAAAGAGAGGCGTTTAACATCCAATTTTCAGTCAGCATGTAGTCCATACCGGCTTGCGCTGCAAAGCCCCAAGAGCTAGACAGGTCAAGGTCACTCAAGCCCAGCTGTTTTGCCCCTGAATTAAATTTCTCATCAAAGAAGAAAGTATAGTTAATACCTGCACCTAAGTAAGGGCGTAATTTATCTTCTTTACTACCAAAATAATATTGTGCCATCAAAGTAGGTGGTAAATGATGAACTGTCGCAATATTGCCTAATTCACCTAAACTAACTTTATGCTCGAATGGCGTTGCAGCTAATAATTCCACACCGATATTATCGGTAACCATGTAGCTGAATGTCAGCCCTAATTGAGTATTATTATTTGCATTAAAATGACCTAGGCCACCTAATACATCATCAGAGCCTGCATTCGGACGGACAGTTGCAGTACCTGCACGGAAAATAAAATCGCCAGCTTCATGAGCAAATGAAGCAGCTGGTGCAAGCGTTGCGGCAGCTAAGACAAGCGCAGTGAGTTTTTTCATTATTAATCCCATTCCTGTGTTTATTATTTTGGTTTAAATATACCGTTTAATTTTATTTAATGTTCAAATCAAGATCACATCTTTTAATAAAGATAACCTAATCTGACTAAGTTGAATTTATTATTCCATTTATAATTTTTTTGATTTTGATGTAAATCAATTTTTGTTATATATACTTTAAAATAAGAATTGATTACCTCACTTTTAAATTTAATACACCACTTAAAGTTGCATTTAAAATATCCCTTAATAAAGATAGTAAAAATAAATGAAATCGCCTTTGCTAATCAGCCTTCACGCTGACTGCTCCTTTTTTGCTCACCCCCAGTCTTTTCTGATCTTTCTCTACCTATGCGATAGATACTCAGTTACAATCAGCTAAAATTTTATCCCGTTTGTAGATAGGAGCAGTTACATGTCCATTTCGGCCAACTCACTCATCAATGATAGTGTGAATTTTTTCAAAAATCAGTTAGGTGGCCTATTCACAATAGCGCTGTTAGCAGCTGTTGTGAGCGTTATTATTTACGCTATATTGATACCCGATCCACAACTCTTTGTGACTTATCTTGAATCTCTTAAAAAACTCACTGAAGTAGGGAGTCAGGGCGCCCAATACTGGTTGGAAAATATGACAGATCAAGAAAAAAATGCGATCATCCATGTTTTCTTTGGTACACTCCTCCCCACTATCTTAGGTAGCACCATATTAATTTGTGGGGTTTTATCCTATATCAACCGTCTTTCACGTGGTGAAGATATTACTGCTATGCAAGCCCTATCCTCATCATTGCCAAAAATCCCTTCTATTTTTTTACTCGTCCTCATTTGCTCTTTGCTTGTGCAGATAGGGATTAACTTGTTTATCGTTCCTGGGGTTCTTCTTGCAATTGGCTTTTCCTTAGCCCCTGCCGTGCTAATCAGCGAAAATGTGAGTCCATTTAGCGCAATAGGTAAAAGCTGGAAAATAGCCTATGCAAATTGGCGTATCATCTTACCTATGATTATGATTTGGCTAGCATCACAAATGCTGATCGCTTTACTTTTTAATATGTTTGAACTGAATTATATCGTATCTAACGGGATTTCATTTTTTGTCAATAACCTGATTGCAGCCTTTGTCCTGCTTTATTTTTTCCGCCTATATATGCTGGTGAATCTCAAATAGTGTTGTTCACTGGCACCATAAAAAAACTGCACCTAGTTATTATTAGGTGCAGTTTTTCATTTTAAATCGAAACTAGAGCGTAACTTGTTCTTCCATCTCTTTTATCTGTTTTTGTTGCTTACTTTGGATCAAACGGATAGCAAAATAGATATCAGGTACGACTAACAGATCATCATCTGAGCGACTAATTTTATTTTTCTCTAGCCAACTGTTGATTGATGTTCTTCTCCCCGCGAGTACTAACGTCACTCCTTTTGCCTTTAATCCAGTCACGATATCGTTCAAGGCCGAAAAAACACTCACATCATTATGAGTGAAACTAACAGCAGCATCGACAATCACCCATGCAGGACGTTTAGGCTGGTTATCCAAATGCTTATTTAAACGCTCTTTAAAATAGTTAACGTTAAAATAGGTCAATGGAGAGTTAAACCGGTAGATAAGCACGTCTTCAACAGGTTGAACGCCATTATCTTTAGAAATCGAATGCAACATTCCTTGGTCATCGACCCCTAACAATTGGTCTGTTGGGCGAAAAATAACTCTGATAAATTGTAATAACCCCAGTAAAACTGCCAATCCCACGCCGTTAATCAACCCTGCCACCAGCACTGCACCTAACGTAAAAATGCTCAGTGTAAAGGCTTGCTTATTACGTTTACGCATCGATAAAATATTACGAAAACTAAGTAGTGACCATGTCGATACAACCAGTACCATTCCCAACGCTGGCATTGGGATGTACTCTAATAGATCAACCGAAAATAAAAGTACGATTAAAATAGCTAACGCCGCAACAATAGAGACGAGTTGGGTTTTACCCCCCATCATATCATTAACGGCAGTACGGCTGCTGGCGGCACTTACAGCAAATCCTTGTGACAACGCTGAGGCGAGATTTGCCATTCCCAATGCTCGTAACTCTTGATCGGCATCGACAGAATAGCCATTTTTACTTGCAAAACTTCTTGCCGTCATCATAAAACTAACAAAGCTAATAACGGCTAAGTTAAGTGACGGAGTGATCAGGTCACGCATTAAACCAGGATCAAACTGCGGCATTGGAATAAAAGGTAACCCCTCACCTAAATCCCCTACAATACTGATACCATATTTTTCAATATTAAACACATAACTGACCAAGGTTGCCAAAACCATTGCAATTAATAGTGATGGCCACAGATTACGTACTTTTTTGATCACAATGATAACCGCGAGCGTCGCAACTGACATCAGTAACGTAGGAATATGACTATCTAATAGCGCGGTAGGAAACGCCACCAAACGTTCAATAAAACCGCTCGGTAACTGAGTAATACCAAATACTTTCCCTATCTGGCTGACAATAATAGTTAATGCGACTCCATTTAATAACCCTTGCAAAATAGGTCGTGATAAAAAATCAGCAAAAGTCCCTAACCTAAATCGTGCGGCAATTAAACACCAAATCCCTGTCATCAAACTCATGACAATTATCAATTGCCATCGCGTCGCATCATCCCCCATAGCTAAAGGACTGACCGCCGCAGCGATTACCGCACAAGTCGCCGCATCGGGACCAATAATTAACTGTTTAGATGTGCCAAATAATGCGTAGATAATCATTGGAAAAACACAGGCATATAACCCTATAATCGCGTTTATTCCCATGAGTTCGGCGTACGCAATTGCAACAGGCAAAGCGACTGCAGCAACCGATAACCCCGCTTTTATATCAGGACCAAAATCAGCAAAACGATAATTAAATAACGTTTCTAAGCCGGGCATCCAGACAAACAGTCTCGCCTTTATCATTGTCGGAAAACTCTCTAAAAATTAATGAGTTAAATTATTATAAATACTATATATATCCGATATATTAAAGATTATCTATCACTTATCTCAAATAAAAGTAAAATAGTGCAAATATGATTGGTAACAAAGCATGTTTATTGGTAAAAAGAAGCAAATTTTTAACAATTAGCGCAAAAATCAGTTAAACTACCCCATTATTTTTTATGCAAGGCCTCGGTAACCACGGTTATGAAACAACTTATTGATTTTATCCCTCTGGTGATATTTTTTATTGTCTATAAAATTTATGGTATCTATTATGCCAGTGGTGCTCTATTAGTAGCGACGCCTCTTGCGTTACTCGCAACTTATTTAATTTATAAGCACGTCGAAAAAGTGGCCAAAATCACCTGTCTGATTGTGATGATTTTTGCTTCTCTCACTCTTATTTTCCACACGGATTCTTTTATAAAGTGGAAGGTGACCATTATCTATGCACTGTTTGCACTGGCATTATTGATTAGCCAATGGTTTACTGAAAAACCATTAATTCAACGTATGTTAGGCAATAACCAAGAAATTAGGCTGCCAGACAACATTTGGGTCAAGTTAAATAGTGCATGGGTGATTTTCTTTATTGCATGTGCTGCGCTGAATGTTTATATCGCATTTTGGTTGCCTTTAGATGTTTGGATGAATTTTAAGGTATTCGGTTTAACCGCTGGCACTCTGATTTTTACTGTGCTCAGTGTGATTTATATTTATAAAAATATGTCCAAAGAGCCTAGAGAGCAGCCAACAGAACAATCTAAAGAAGAAAAATAAACGTATTCAATAAAAAAACCTGCAAAAGCAGGTTTTTTTGTCTTTAACGTCCTTTACCTAATGCTTGTTCGATTTTCTTATCTGTATTGTATTGCGATAATGCATACACTGACCAAATCGCTGCTGGAAGCCAACCGATTAAAGTAATTTGTAAGATCAGACAAATAATACCTGCAAATGGGCGACCAATAGTAAAAAATTGCAGCCACGGTAGCAAAATTGCCAATATTAATCTCATGTCACCTCTCCACTACAGACTTAAAAACCTAAGATATCGCCATTGTAGACAGTCAACTTTCAATATGAAATATAAAAAACACTTCTTGCAGTTTCTTTGCATTTTTTTAGTCTATTACATTGATTATGTTTATGGTTTACCCTGCATAATAAACAATTAAAGCTCCCCTTTGCTGTTTTTGGCAGCAATGAAGTCATCGAAACATGATTCATCGTGACGAATACTCTGAATCTAGTTTATGATAAAAAATGAATTTGAATCGTTTTATATTTTGATAAAGAGTTTGATATGCAATTACCAAACGGGGAATTAGTTCTACGTACTTTAGCTATGCCTGCCGATACAAATGCAAATGGGGATATTTTTGGCGGCTGGCTAATGTCTCAAATGGATATAGGTGGCGCGATATTAGCCAAAGAGATCGCGCTGGGTCGTGTGGTTACTGTGGCGGTGAATGGTATTAAATTTCAAAAGCCCGTCGCCGTAGGTGATGTGGTATGTTGTTACGCTCGTTGCTTAAAAACGGGCAAAAGCTCCATTACCATTAATATTGAAGTATGGGTTAAAAAAGTGGCAACGGAGCCTGTAGGCCATCGTTATCGTGCAACCGATGCCGTTTTTACCTATGTTGCCGTTAATGATGATAATACACCTCGTGAACTGCCAAAAGAGAAACAGCATTTTCAGTTAGAAAGCACTGAATAGCGCCTGCATATCTATCGCCCTTAACGATAAAACCCCCACAACACTCTCTGTTATGGGGGTTTTATTTAGAGTCTATTTTGATTATTGCTTTAAACTTGGCTCACCGTACCATCAATTTTAAAGTAGATTTCTGTGACATAACCTTTTGCTGGAAGTTTTTCAAAAACCCAACGGTTCATCGCGCGTTTTACATCACGTTCAAATAAACCTTTAGGTGAAGATTCTACAAATTCAATATTCGTAACGCGGCCATCTTCAGTGATGTCATAACGTACTTTAACATAGCCATCTTTACCTAAGCGACGAGCGCGGTCTGGGTATGCAGGTGCCTGCTTGCGTAGCGCTTTAGGGCCACGACGCTCTGACGATTGAGCACTGTTCGTTGCCCCTTTGTTATTCGCCATGACGTTGGTATTCGATTTAGGTGCCCCTGCGTTAAGATTAGATAACGGTTTCAGATCATTTTTCGCTAACTGTTTCTCAACAGGTTTAACATCCTTTTTGATTTCACGCTTTTCTTCTTTCTTAGGTTTTGGTTTTTTCTTAACTTCAGGTTTCTTTTCTAGCGCGATCGCAGGTTTTACAACAGGCTCAGGCTCAACAATCGGCTCGGGTTCAGGTTCTGGCTCGGGTTCCGGTTCGGGTGCAGGTTGAGGTTCAGCGGCAGGCACCTCCGCTGGTTCATCTGATTCAAACGAGACCATGGCAACCGTTATTGGCTCCACCACAGGGGGCATTTTCGGTTGATTGAAAATCCATGCCATAGCAAGCCCTGCGTGAATAGACAATGAAATGATAATAATAAGAGGCCAACGGATCCAACGCATAAGAATTTTCTACCCTACGACTTTAAACCTTAAGAATATGACTGATAGTTTAAATGCAAATAGCAATCATATTCAATAAGGTTTGTCACTCAAAGCGAAAATTGTGAAACCGGACCTCAATCTTTTCACTCACTCCACTGGGTAAATAGCAAGGAGCGACGGCGTTTGTAGATATCAAATTTTCTTATCGCGTAAATAGTCATATTGCGCCTTGAGTGCCCTTCAAGCCAGCGACGACGGCGACGTAATGATTGTCTCAACATCCGCCAGCGACCAACTTCATGCCTACTACGTCTCATTTTTCTATCCTTTTATTACTGAGTTTAACTACATATGAAATTGGCAAAATATTATAGACCTTTGGTCACGCTAGCCAAGAAATACCTGTCATTTGATAAAAAAACCGTTCGAATAACGATGTTCATGATGCTAAAGGGGAACTTATAAATAGAATTAATTGTTTTTTCACCATTAATCTATAAGATTTAGCAAAGCTTTTACGATGAATGTTTGCTAAATTCTATCAGTGTTAGCATCAATTTTTATTTTTTATCAAATCTGTTTCATTTTTTGACTATTTTTACACTCTCCAATTTGTGAGGCATGTAATCGATTATGGCAACTGTGTATACGCTATTGAGCTGGTTATTATTTTTCGTCTATTGGCTAGTCATTGCAGCAATTACCGTTCGAATCCTTGTTAAACGACGCCCTGTCACTTCAGCGATGACCTGGTTACTGATCATCTACATTCTGCCATTGGTCGGTATCATTGCTTATATTGCCTTCGGTGAGTTGCATTTAGGTAAACGGCGGGTTGATAAAGCGCAACAGATGTGGCCCTCTGTGGCAACTTGGCTCGAGAATTTACGTCACTCTAAACACATTTTTGCCACTGAAAATAGTCCTGTTGCCGAGCCACTGTTTCAATTGTGTGAGAAACGGCAAGGTATTGCTGGCGTTAAAGGCAATCGAATTCAATTGATGACCACTTGTGAAGAGTCATTAAAATCGATTGTCAATGATATCAATAATGCACAGCACTCAATCGAGATGGTATTTTATATCTGGCAACCCGGGGGATTGGTAGATGGTGTCACTGAAGCCCTACTCAATGCCGCTAAGCGAGGTGTCAAATGCCGTATTATGGTTGACTCGGCGGGTAGCTGGCATTTCTTCCGTAGCGATTACCCCGATAAAATGCGTGCGGCAGGTATTGAGTTTATCGAATCCTTAAAAGTCAATTTAATGCGTTTTTTCTTACGCCGCATGGACTTGCGTCAGCACCGCAAAATTATCGTGATTGATAATTATATTTCATATACTGGAAGTATGAATATGGTTGACCCTCGCTACTTTAAACAGGATGCAGGGGTCGGTGAATGGGTGGATATCCTTGTGCGTATGGAAGGCCCTGTCAGCACGACATTAGGTATTGTCTACGCCTTTGACTGGGAAATGGAAACGGGGCAACGTATTTTGCCACCACCCCCAGACACGAATATTATGCCATTTGAGCAAGCTAACGGTCACACCACTCAAATGATTGCATCTGGGCCAGGGTTCCCTGATGAGTTGATCCAACAATCACTGATGACGGCTATTTTCTCTGCCCGCAAACAGCTTATCATGACGACCCCTTATTTCGTGCCGAGTGATGATCTATTGCACGCGATTTGTACTGCTGCCATGCGCGGAGTTGATGTGAGTATTGTTATGCCAAGGCAAAATGATTCATTTCTCGTGCGCTGGGCAAGCCGTTCGTTTTATACTGAACTACTTGAAGCTGGCGTGAAAATTTATCAATTTGAAGATGGCCTGCTACACACTAAGAGCGTTCTGGTCGATGGTGAACTAAGCCTCGTTGGTTCCGTTAACTTAGATATGCGAAGCTTATGGCTGAATTTTGAAATAACTGTTGTGATTGATGATAAAAACTTTGGTAGTGACCTTACTCTTGTTCAATATGATTATATCGCACGTTCCACATGCCTTGAGATAGAAGAGTGGGAGCAACGGCCTTTCTGGAACCGAGTTGTTGAACGTTTATGCTATTTCTTTAGCCCGTTATTGTAATTTTTTATTTTAGGAACTGTCATGACTAAGCCACAATCCATTAAACTTATTGATGAAGATGAAATCATTGAGATAGCCTATGACCTGTTCCTTGAGCAAGCAATGGATAATTTAGAGCCAGCCGATCAGGTTATTTTTGCATTGCAATTTGAAGAGTGTGGCGCGGCTGAAATTGCTCCTCTCAGCCAACATTGGCAGGATGTTATTCAGCCTGATTTTGATTTAGATACATTGAGTGAAGTGATTATTGGGTTGGCGCAATCCGATGACGATGAAATTGCTGACATTTTTGCCCGCATTTTAATTAGCCGCCATCCAGCCCAACCTTTTCACCATATTTTATGGAAGCGCTAGTTTCGTTAAACATGCCGCGATGAAGATATAGCAACCTGCTATTAAAAATAATCGTGAATTTAAATTCGCTAACCGCGCCCTAGCCTTTGAGTTAGGGCGCGATTTTTATGGTCAATATCAATAAATGGTCCCAAGAAAAATGCCAGTCAGCATCACTAACTGGCATTCTAACTAGGCATACAAATCCGTTATAGTGGATCGACTTTTAAACAAGATACCGCATGTTTAAAGCTCCCTTCTAATAAAGGTTTTGTTTTAGCGCAACCTTCATCAGCAAGTGGACAGCGAGTTCTAAATACACAACCTGAAGGCGGATTAATGGGTGACGGCAGTTCCCCTTCAAGTAATTCAATGGTTTTATTTTTTTCCTTGTCAGGATCAGGAACGGGTACCGCAGACATTAGTGCTTTGGTATAAGGATGAAGTGGATTGTTATACACTTCATCATAGGTGCCTAATTCAACGGCATTTCCCAAATACATCACTAATACACGGTCAGAGATATGTTTGACGACCGCGAGGTCATGGGCAATAAATATTAAGGATAGGCCCATTTCCCTTTGAAGCTCTTGTAATAAGTTAACGACTTGCGCTTGAATAGAGACATCAAGTGCAGAAACAGGCTCATCACAAATGACCAGTTTAGGCTCAAGGATCAATGCCCTTGCTATCCCAATACGCTGGCACTGCCCCCCTGAAAATTCATGGGGATAACGGTTAATCAGATTAGGTAATAACCCTACCCGCATCATCATTTTTCTGACCTTTTCGATCACTTCAGATTGCGGCATTTTTGGATTATACGTTTTCAGTGGCTCGGCAATAATGTCGCCTATCGTCATGCGAGGGTTCAGCGATGCCAAAGGATCTTGGAAAATCATTTGAATATCGCTACGTATATCCCGCCACTGTTTTTCATTTAATCCTAATAAATTATTCCCCAGCCAGCTCACAGAGCCGCCTGTCGATTTTACTAAGCCAATAATGGCACGTGCGAAAGTTGATTTCCCGCACCCTGACTCCCCAACAACACCTAATGTTTCGCCTTCATACAGACGTAACGTCACGCCATCAACAGCTTTTAAGCTTTTATCAGGCTGCCAGAACCACTGTTTTTTATCTCGAATAGAGAAATGCACTTTTAAATCATTGATCTCGAGCAAAACTGGCCTATTTTCATGTTGTGTCATACCAGCTCCTCCACCGGCTTAAAGCAAGCTCTTAATCGACCCGCTGAAAATGCATTCAGCTCAGGCTCTTGTTCAATACATTGTGCATTCGCATATTGGCAACGTGGCGAGAATGGGCAGCCTTTTGGTAAGCGCAATAAGTTAGGTGGGTTACCCGCTATGGTCGCTAGGCTTTCATCATCGCCATCCAAACGCGGCACTGCGGCAAGTAGCCCTAATGAATAAGGATGAGAGGGTTGATAGAAAATATCTCGGGCTGAGCCATACTCCATAGTGCGCCCCGCATACATCACTAACACTTTGTCACACACGCCAGCGACGACCCCTAAGTCATGGGTGATCAAGATAATAGCGGTATCAAACTCTTTTTTCAGTTCATTTAACAGAGTCATGATTTGTGCTTGAACCGTGACATCTAACGCGGTTGTTGGCTCATCGGCAATCAATAACTTAGGCTGACACAATAACGCCATCGCAATCATAACCCGTTGACGCATCCCCCCAGAAAACTCATGGGGATACATATTCATTCGTTTACGTGCTTCTGGCATTTTAACGGCATCCAACATGCGAACAGACTCCTCAAATGCCTCTTGCTTACTCATCCCTTTATGTAGCATTAACACTTCAGATAATTGTGTGCCAATCTTTAAATATGGATTGAGAGAGGTCATCGGGTCTTGGAAGATGATAGAGATTTCTTCCGCACGCATCTTATTTAACGCTTTTTCTTTTAAATTTAAAATTTCACGTCCGTTAAATATCGCTGAGCCACCTATTTTGCCGTTACGCGCTAACAGCCCCATTAATGCAAATGCTGTTTGTGATTTTCCTGAGCCTGACTCACCGACAATACCCAGTGTTTCGCCAGCACGTAGTTCAAAATTCAACTTGTTGACTGCGGTGACATCACCATCAGGAGTTGAAAAGGTCACATTGAGATCTTTTACACTCAAGAGAGGGTTAGATGATTGAATATTAGACATAATAGCTCCCTCTAACGGTCTTTCGGGTCGAGGGCATCACGTAAACCATCGCCGATAAAGTTAAAACAAAACAGAGTTACTACTAGAAAACCCGCGGGGATCAGTAATAGCCATGGCGTCACTTCCATTGAGTTTGCCCCATCACTCAATAACGCTCCCCAGCTACTAAGCGGCTCTTGTGTCCCTAACCCTAGAAAGCTTAAAAATGATTCAAATAGGATCATACTTGGCACCAGTAATGACGCATACACCACAACCACACCTAATACATTAGGAACGATATGGCGCAAAATAATATGGCGAGTACTCACCCCACAAACTAAAGCAGCCTCAATAAACTCTTTGCGTTTCAGTCCTAAAGTTTGCCCACGAACGATACGCGCCATATCCAGCCAAGAAACCATCCCTATCGCAACAAATATCAATAAGATATTTGTACCGAAGAGTGTTACCAACAAGATCACAAAAAACATAAATGGAAATGAGTTTAAGATCTCCAACAAACGCATCATGATGGAGTCCACTTTCCCGCCAACATAACCTGCAATAGAGCCATATAAGGTACCAACAACCACAGCAACCAATGCAGCAGCCACCCCTACCATCAGAGAAATTCGTCCACCAATCGCTACCCTCACCAAAAGATCACGGCCAGAGGCGTCGGTGCCAAAATAGTGACCACTTGCCAAATCAGGAGGCATCGACATCATTTCCCAATCAGTATCATCATATAAAAAGGGAGATAACATGGGGGCAAAGATGACAAATAAGGTGATCAAAAATAGGATAAAGAGGCTAAAAATTGCCGCTCGGTTATGCATAAACCGACGTCGTGCATCCTGCCATAAACTGCGCCCTTCAATATCTAATTGCTCAGAAAGCTTTTCCAGAGCTTCACTATTTTTTTGATTTAATAACATAGCGTTCTCTCCGGACTAATAGCGAATTTTCGGGTCGATAACGGCATACAGCACATCGACAATAGCGTTAAAGGTAATCGTTAATACGCCAACTAAGATTGTTAGGCTAAGCACCAAAGAGTAATCACGGTTCAACGCGCCATTAACAAACAATTGCCCTATACCTGGTAAACCAAAGATAGTTTCAATAACCATCGAACCCGTAATAATCCCCACAAAAGCAGGCCCCATATAAGAAAGCACAGGGAGTAATGCTGGTTTTAAGGCATGTCGTAAAATGATCGTACGCAGTGGTAAGCCTTTTGCGCGTGCTGTACGAATAAAGTTGGAGTGCATGATTTCAATCATGGAGCCACGCGTAATACGCGAAATGCTTGCAATATAAGCTAGTGATAATGCCACCATCGGCAAAATCATATGTTTGAGGTTACCACCATCCCAGCCACCACCGGGGAGCCATTTCAAATGAATGGCGAATATCAGCACCAATAACGGTGCCACAACAAAGCTTGGGATGACAACCCCCGTCATGGCGAACCCCATGACTGTAAAATCCCATTTGCTATTTTGATTCAATGCGGCAATAACCCCCGCTGTCACACCAAAGAAGACGGCGACGATAAAAGCAGTTGCACCTAATTTCGCAGACACTGGGAAGGCTTTTGCCACTAAGTCGTTAACGCTGTAGTCTTTATATTTAAATGATGGACCAAAGTCACCTTTAGATAATTGAACTAAATAGCTGAAATACTGTTTATACATAGGGTCATTCAGATGGTATTTCGCTTCAATATTTGCCATAACTTCAGGTGGTAATTTACGTTCCCCCGTAAAAGGGCTGCCTGGTGCTAAACGCATCATAAAAAATGAAATTGTAATAAGAATAAAAAGTGTCGGGATCGCTTCAAGTAAACGCCGTAAAATAAATTTTAACATTGCCCTTTCCTACTTCCGTTGCTTAGTCGGACCAATAATCATATTGTTATCCGGCTCCGAAGAGCCGGATTATTATTGTTAGTGCTTGATAATATAAAGGTCTTTTGTATGCAGGTTGTCTAGCGGGTCTTTTCCTGTATACCCACCTACATACGGCTTAACTAAACGAGTATTAACATAGTAATAAAGAGGCACAACAGCGGAGTCTTTATCTAGGATTTTTTCTGCTTTATTGTACAAATCAGAACGTTCTTCATCTGTTTTCACTTGCAAAGTCTGCTTCATCACCGCATCAAATTCTTTGTTCTTATAGTGAACCGTATTATTACTACTATTAGACAGTAACATATTGAGGAAGGAAGACGGTTCATTATAGTCAGCACACCATCCTGCACGTGCGACATCATAAGCACCTTGGTGTCGGCTATCTAAGAAGGTTTTCCACTCTTGGTTTTCCAATTTCACTTCTGCGCCGATATTTTTCTTCCACATTGATGATGCAGCAATGGCAATACGTTTATGTAAATCGGAGGTGTTATACAGCAGGTTAAATTTCAACGGATTTGATTTATTATAACCAGCCTCTTCAAGTAGCTGTTTCGCTTTTTCATTGCGTTGCTCTTGCGTCATGTTGGTATACCAATCCGGTTTTTCAGTTTTCATGCCACTGGTAAATGGCGGTGTGAAACCATATGCCGGAATATCCCCTTGAGCCTTCACTTTATAGGTGATCACATCCCTATCCATTGATAGCTTCAATGCCTCTCTGACTCGAGGGTCATTAAATGGCGGTTTTTCGTTATTAATTTCGTAGTAATAAATGCACAGATATGGGTTCACGCGTAACTCATTAGGCATGCTTTTTTGTAGGCTCTTAAATTGCTCAATTGGTAAATTGCTATAGGTCATATCAATTTCACCGCTGCGGTAGCGGTTAACGTCAGTCACCTCTGAAGAAATCGGCAGGTAGGTCACTTGATCGATAATGGTATTAGCGTTATCCCAATATGTTGGACTACGCTCAAGAACGATACGTTCGTTAACGGTCCAATCTTTTAGTTTATAAGCACCATTGCCTACAAAGTTTTGTGGTTGCGTCCATTTAGCGCCATATTTCTCAACCACTTTTTTATTAACCGGTGACATTGATGAGTGGATCATCAATTTGGGGATATAAGGAACCGCCTCACTTAACTCCAGCACAAGAGTATGATCATCCAATGCTTTAACACCCAGCTCTTCGGGTTTTTTCTTTCCGGTAATAATGTCATCGACATTCTTAATGTGTGCATATTGTAGATAGCTCGCATAAGGAGAAGCAGTATCAGGATCAACGATACGTTGGAAACTATAAACGAAGTCTTGTGCTGTTACAGGGTCACCGTTTGACCATTTAGCCCCTTCACGAATTTTAAACGTCCACTCTTTAAAATCTTTATTTTCCCAACTTACAGCTGAACCAGGTAAGATTTCACCATTAGGACCTACGACCGTTAAACCTTCAAAGAGATCACGCGCTAAAGCCGATTCAGGAACACCTTCAATTTTATGTGGATCTAGGGATTGAGGTTCAGAGCCATTATTACGGACTAACGTTTGTTTTTCTGCAAGTTCAACACCAGCAGGCACTGTAGCGGCAAAGCTGCTCGCTATCCCCCCTGTCATCAATCCAGCGGCAACACCTAAAGCAATCATGGTTTTATGAATGTGTTTACTCATTTTATCCGTTACTCCCATACCATATATTATGGTGACATTGTGGATTAATATGTTTACCCATTCGGTAAACTGTTTTTTTAATTATTTAATTACTATTTATTATCTTGATTTATATATAACCGTTTAATATCCATATTATCAAGAGGGTCTTTTCCTTTGAATCCACCAACCGAAGGTTTAATTAAACGCACACTGACCCGATAATAGACGGGAATAATCGCTGAATCTTGATCGAGTAGTGCTTCCGCCTGCTGATAGATTTGTTTACGACTGGCGTCATCTGGCGCGCTCAATGCCTTTTCTAACAAAGCATCGAATTTTGAGTTTTTATAAAATGCGGTGTTATTACTGCTATCTGACGACATAATATTTAAAAATGCCGATGGTTCATTATAATCAGCGCACCAAGTCACACGCACAACATCATAGTTACCATCATGGCGACTCTGTAACGACGTCTTCCATTCTTGATTTTGTAAACTTACCTCGGCTCCAATATTTTTTTTCCACATTGAAGCTGCGACGATAGCCTGCTGTTTATTTTGATCGGATGTGTTATACAGAAGTGAGAATTTCAGTGGATTTTGCGCATTGTAACCCGCTTCTTCCAAAAGAGCCTTTGCACGCTGGTAGCGTTTTTCATTACTCCAATTTGCCCACTCTGGTGGGGAAAAATCGCCATTATTAATGAAAGTAGGTGTAAAACCATAAGCAACAATTTGCCCTTGTGCCATTATTTTATTCGTAATGGTTTCCCTATCTAACCCGAGCTTTATCGCCTCTCGCACTCTCGGATCGGTAAATGGTGGTTTGCTATTATTAATCTCGTAGTAGAACGTACATAGGTAAGGACGAATATATAATTCGTTCGGCCGTTCTATTTGCATTTTTTTATAAAGAACAGGCGGAATTGCTGAATTACTGATATCAATTTCACCGCTACGATAACGGTTTACATCACTCACTTCTGAAGAAATAGCTAAAAATGTCGCTTCATCAATTTTACTGTTTTGATTATTCCAATACTGTGGATTACGCTTCAAAACAATCCGTTCATTGACAACCCATTTATCTAATACATAGGCTCCATTGCCGATAAAATTTTTGGGCTGAGTCCATTTATCGCCATATTTTTCAATCGCTTTTCTGTTTACGGGCTTCATCGCCGTGTGATTAAGCATATCGATAAAATAAGGTACTGGATGGGTCAACGTGACTTGCAAATGTTTCTCATCCAACGCTTTCACACCAAGAGACTCAATTGGCTTTTTACCTTTTAAAATTTCAGAAGCATTCTCAATATAGGCATTTTGCAAGTAACTTGAATAAGGAGAGCCTGTTTTAGGGTCGGCTAACCGCTGCCAGCTATACACAAAGTCTTGTGCAGTCACTGGTGTACCATCGCTCCACTTGGCATTATCTCTGAGAGTAAACACCCATGTAGTATAATTATCATTAGTCCAACTTTCGGCAACACCGGGTGTCACCTTACCATCCACATCCGTATAAACTAGCCCTTCAAGAAGATTAAGAATAATATTGCTCTCAGGGATCCCTTCGACTTTATGGGGGTCTAATGACGAAACCTCTGTGCCGTTATTAATGGTAATCGCTTGCTTAATCGACGCAGACACTGGATCTGCATTAGTGTGTAATGCAACTAAAAATATAGGTAGTGAATACAAACTCTTGGTAAAAAAATTCATTATCACCCTCAACGGTTATTTGGTTGCTACAACAAACTTCAGCATCCTATCTGGTTATTTTGTTTCGCGTCATACCCTGAAACTTAGAGTATTTCCCTTTGGATTAGTTTTAATAATCCACTTTTGGCCTCTCACATTTTTGTTACAAAATGTTAAAATTGTGTAATCACCCGCAAGCTAGACAAGCCTGTATTAAACTAAAAGCGTTATGATTTTATTGTATAAATAGATGATTATTCTGTTATTCATCTATTCGCACAATTGAGACTTGTTTAAACATATCATTAACATTGAATAAATTAAATAGCGCAAAAATTTACTTGGCTCACATTTCCTTACTTTTTATGCCTTATTTAGCAAAAAATGCGACATATTATTATAAGAAAAGGGAATTGAAATCAGCACAAAATAACAGCAGATTAGCAGGCAAAAGATAATCTATTTATGACTATCATTTAATAGAATAACACCATCATTTTTTATTAGTGATACCTATAAGTTAAAAAATGATAATGGTGTTTATTTGTTTGGCGTTTTTTTAATCGGAATATTATTACTAATGTAATAGACACTTATAGATCACCATATAATAGTGATCTATGAGCAAGAGAATTAGTATGTCAAAAAATGATTATAGAAGACCGGGAAATAATGCTTTAACCCCTGTAACAATAAACTCTATCCCCAGAGACATCAGAAGCAGTCCCATAATTCGCGTCACCACGTTAATCCCTGTTTGCCCTAAGTAGCGAACAAGCAATGATGCCGAGCGGAACAGTAACCAACAGCAAAATGCAAACACAATACTTGTCAGCGCCAGACCGATAAAGTTTTGCCAACCATGCCACCGAGATGACCAAACGATACAAGAGCTAATTGCCCCCGGTCCTGCCATTAGCGGTAATGCAAGTGGTACTACCCCGATACTATCTCGCACTGCTGTTTCTGTTTTCTCTTGTTTATTTTGTTTGTCTTCACCGATTTTCCCACTGATCATCGACATTGCAATCGTTACAATTAATATTCCACCCGCAATGCGGAATGAATCGATAGAAATACCAAATACTTGCAGAATTGAATCGCCGATTAATAATGATGTACATAAAATGATAGCGACAGAAGTATTCGCTATCGTATTTGTTTTGTTACGCCCAGCGCTACTTTGATAATTAGTCATGCTAATAAACACAGGCAGAATTCCCACTGGGTTTACTAACGCAAAAAGACCAATAAAAAATTTTATATAGCCTGATAAATCAAGTAATCCTGCACTCACGCATCAGCACCTTTAAATAATCAGATTTAAGAAAATCACAGATAGTTAAAGTTTATCACTAAATAAATAAAATAGATTCTGCTAAGTTTTATTTTAGCGGTTACTGTTAGTTATTCGCTTAAACTTCATGCAAATAATATGATTTTTTAGCTCTTTTTATTCGTTATCAAAAAATATTGTGTCTAATTTCAACAAAAAACATGCATTCCCTCAAAATAGGCTTGCTGAAAGGAGTCAGCTTTGGATTTTTGTGATCTAAATCACATCAATAAACACAAATAATGCTAATCTATTCTTAACTGATAGAGGGAGTTAATTTAAGAAAAGTACGCTTTTCACCTTGTACTAAAAGCTTTTTAAGCCAATAAGCGGATAAATAAAATATGTTAATAAATATAAACTATAATTTATCTACTCAGTTTTTAGCGTTTTAATGTTTCAAGAAGCACTGCTCATTGGCTTAAAAAGTTTAACATTTATCAGGAGTAATCTCTATGTCAGTAACTAATGTTACCGAACTCAATGACCTCGTTGCTCGTGTCAAAAAAGCTCAGCGTGAATTCGCTAACTTCTCTCAAGAGCAAGTTGACCGCATTTTCCGCGCAGCAGCGCTTGCAGCAGCAGACGCACGGATCCCGCTCGCTAAACTTGCTGTAGAAGAATCAGGTATGGGTATTGTTGAAGATAAGGTGATCAAAAATCACTTTGCCTCTGAATATATTTATAATGCCTATAAAGACGAAAAAACCTGTGGCGTGCTTTCTGAAGACCCAACTTTTGGAACAATTACTATCGCTGAACCTATCGGTATTATCTGTGGTATCGTTCCAACCACTAACCCAACCTCAACCGCCATTTTTAAATCTTTAATTAGTTTAAAAACGCGTAATGCAATTATTTTTTCTCCGCACCCTCGCGCTAAAAATGCAACCAATAAAGCGGCAGAAATTGTTCTTAAAGCAGCTATCGAAGCTGGTGCACCGAAAGATATTATCGGTTGGATCGATGCACCATCGGTCGAATTATCTAATGCATTGATGCATCACGAGGATATCAACCTGATTTTAGCAACAGGTGGTCCTGGTATGGTGAAAGCGGCATACAGCTCCGGTAAACCTGCTATTGGTGTAGGCGCAGGTAATACACCGGTTGTTATCGATGAAACAGCCGATATCAAACGTGCTGTGGCGTCTATCTTGATGTCAAAAACCTTCGATAATGGCGTCATCTGTGCATCCGAGCAATCCGTTGTTGTCGTCGATGAAATTTATAATCAGGTTCGTGAACGCTTCGCGACCCACGGTGGCTATATACTGCAAGGTAAAGAGCTTAAAGCCGTTCAAGATGTTATTTTGAAAAATGGTAGTCTGAACGCAGCAATTGTTGGTCAAACTGCATATAAAATCGCTGAAATGGCCGGTGTTACTGTACCTGTAACCACGAAAATACTTATTGGTGAAGTCAAGGTGATTGCAGATTCAGAGCCATTTGCCCACGAAAAATTATCGCCACTCCTCGCCATGTATCGCGCTAAAAACTTTGAAGAGGCTGTAGACAAAGCCGAGCAATTAGTCGAAATGGGGGGTATCGGTCACACCTCTTGTCTATATACAGACCAAGATAACCAAGCTGAACGTGTTAATTACTTCGGCGTCAAAATGAAAACCGCGCGTATCCTCATTAATACGCCCGCTTCACAAGGGGGTATCGGTGACCTCTATAACTTTAAATTAGCGCCTTCTCTCACACTTGGTTGCGGTTCATGGGGTGGTAACTCAATCTCTGAAAACGTTGGACCAAAACATTTGATCAATACTAAAACCGTGGCGAAAAGAGCTGAAAATATGTTGTGGCATAAACTTCCTAACTCAATCTATTTCCGTCGCGGTTGTCTCCCTATTGCACTTGAAGAGATCGCAACGGATGGCGCAAAACGTGCATTTATCGTCACTGATGGCTATTTATTTAACAATGGCTATGTTGAAGAAGTGGTAAATGTACTGAAAAAACACCATATTGAAACCGACGTTTTCTTTGAGGTTGAAGCTGATCCTACATTAACGGTCGTCCGTAAAGGTGCCGCTCAAATGAACGCCTTTAAACCTGATGTCATTATTGCATTAGGTGGTGGCTCCCCAATGGACGCGGCCAAAATTATGTGGGTTATGTACGAACATCCAGAAACGCATTTTGAAGAATTAGCACTACGCTTTATGGATATCCGTAAACGTATTCACCGTTTCCCTAAAATGGGAGTAAAAGCAAAATTAGTTGCGATTACAACGACCTCAGGAACAGGCTCTGAAGTTACCCCATTTGCAGTGGTAACGGATGATAAAACAGGTCAAAAATACCCATTAGCGGACTATGCACTGACTCCAAATATGGCTATCGTCGATGCAAACCTTGTGATGAATATGCCGAAATCACTGACCGCATTTGGTGGTCTGGATGCTGTGACTCATGCGATGGAAGCCTATGTTTCTGTATTAGCGAATGAATACTCTGATGGTCAAGCATTACAAGCGCTTAGCTTATTAAAAGAGTACCTACCGACGAGTTATCATGAAGGGGCAACCAATCCTGTTGCAAGAGAGCGTGTCCATAACGCTGCAACCATCGCTGGGATTGCATTTGCAAACGCATTCTTAGGGGTTTGTCACTCAATGGCCCATAAATTAGGCTCTGAGTTCCACATACCACATGGATTAGCGAATGCCTTATTAATTAGTAACGTCGTTCGTTATAATGCTAACGATAACCCAACTAAACAAACGGCATTTAGCCAATATGACCGTCCACAAGCACGACGCCGTTATGCTGAAATAGCCGATCATTTAGGTTTAACAAAATCTAGCGACCGTACCGATGCTAAAATTGAAAAACTATTAGCATGGCTTGAGGAAATCAAAGCAGATTTAGGTATCCCTAAATCCATACGTGAAGCAGGTGTGCCTGAAGCAGACTTCTTAGCACGCGTTGATAAGCTCTCTGAGGATGCATTTGACGACCAATGTACCGGTGCAAACCCTCGCTATCCATTAATTTCTGAATTGAAACAGCTATTACTGGATTCCTATTATGGACGCGAATTCACTGAACAAACATCCACAACAACAGCAGCAAAAGTGGAAAAGAAAAGTTCAAAAAAATAGTTAGGTAGCTAATTAATAAGAGAGGCACTGATTTAAAACTCAGTGCCTCTCTTTTTTAATAAGGATAATAAATGATTATTATCCTTATAATTTTTATGGGAAAGTGACTTTCCCTATTACACGATTAACTTAAATCTACTTTTAATTGTTATACGCAATTAATTAAAGTGAATCGCTTTTTTGGGAATAATGCCTTGGTTCATTAACTTAGCCTGTTCGATGGCTTCTGTATAATGCTTACGGCAGACAGAAATATACTTCTCATTACCGCCTATATCGACCTGTGCCCCTTCGTAAAGAGGAATACCATCACTCCCTATCCTTAATACTTTATTGGCCTTACGGCCGCAATAACACACGGTTTTTAATTCAACTAATTTATCAGCCCAAGCTAATAAATATTGGCTTCCGACAAATAGTTCACCTGAAAAATCAGTTCTCAGCCCATAGCATAAAACAGGTATATCACTGTTATCGACAATATCGCATAACTCTTCAACTTGCTGTTTTGTTAAAAATTGACACTCATCAATTAAGACACAATGTACCTTTTTTGTGCTATTTTCATTTTTAATGACTTCCGCCATATTTGTGGTTGGCGTAAATAAAAGTGCATCCGCAGACAACCCAATACGCGATGAAACTTTACCCTGCGCAAAGCGATTATCGATTTCTGCCGTGAAAATCAGCGTACGCATCCCCCGCTCATTATAGTTATAAGAAGATTGCAACAAGGATGTCGATTTCCCTGCATTCATCGCAGAATAGTAAAAATATAGCTGAGCCATCAGCCTAGTTCCTCTAAATTAATAAACAAGATAATTTTACCATAAAACATGTCATTAGATTAACAGTCATCATCTGGAAGCACTTAAAAATACAGGCATCAAATAGAGATATCGCCATTGATTTTGCTAAATCTTACCAATAGTAATCACTCTTTTCCCTCTTAAAACAGGTAAAATATCGAACTATCATTGGTAAAAATATAGCGTGCTCCCTAAAACATAGTACTAATTTACTGTATCAAAAAAAGAAAATTTACGTTTAGTCTCTCTTATTTGCTTCATTATCATGCCACTAATAACCTGACGTATTCTCGATGCGCCCTTCAAATTATAATCAAAAAAATTTCCAGCTAATTGAATCCGTTTTTCATTAGTTTGGATATTGATAATAGTGGTATATATATATCAGTGAAAAGTTAATATTTCTTTTGTAAAAAAATTGCTTTTACTAAAGATAACTTTTAAACTAATAGTGCAAATTAGCTATTGCAGAAAATAAAATAGCATTCTATTATTAGTGTACACAGGCCAACAATTAAATTTGAGACCAGGAAAATGAGCGAATCTTTAAAAGCATTAAATAACATCCGTACTCTTCGTGCTCAAGCAAGAGAAATTGCTTTAGAATCACTGGAAGAAATGCTGGAAAAATTAACTGTCGTTGTTGAAGAACGTCGTGAAGAAGAAAATCAAGTTCGTGCAGAGCAAGAAGAAAAGAACCGTAAGCTAGAAAACTTCCGTCAAATGGCAGAAGAGCAAGGTATTGATCTGAACGAACTGGTTCAAATTTTAGATACAGGTAAAGGCTCAAGCACTCGTGCTAAACGTGCTGCTCGCCCAGCTAAATATAAATACGTTGATGAAAATGGCGAAACTAAAACTTGGACTGGCCAGGGTCGTACCCCAGCAGTTATCAAAACCGCCATTGAAGAACAAGGTAAATCTTTAGACGATTTCCTAATCTAAGATCCATAACCTTATTCCCCAAAAACACCCTTATATAAGGGTGTTTTTTTTATCCTACGTTTAAGTTTTATTATCACTTATGCCGCTATTAGCCATTAAATTGTTAATCCCCTCCTGCTCCAAGGATAAGCAATCCTCTTTCGCTCGTTTTAGTCATCCTTTTATCTGCTAGTCATTTATTAATATTATTTAAATTTAAGCCATCGCTAAAAGTAAAGTTATGTAATCCTACTCAAACTTTTTAAGCATACGATTGAATAATAAAACTTATACGATACAAAAAAAATTGATGTATTTTTCTTCTAAATACGTAAATTAAATTAAGCAATAATTTACATTAATTGATACTTAACTATTGAAAAGCTACAAGGCGCACAAACAAAAAAAGCTAACATCTAGAGTTAGCTTTTATAAATCATCATAAGAAGAAACTGTTTATTTTTCTGCTTTAGAACTGTTCAATTTATTCGATATGGTTTGGATCCACTCAGAAAAATCTTCCCCTAATGAATCATGTTGCATACCATATTCTACGAATGCTTTCATATAACCTAGCTTATTACCACAGTCATGACTTTTACCACATAGATGGTACGCCTCTACAGGAGACTTATTTTCCATCATAATCGCAATAGCATCGGTTAATTGAATTTCATCCCCTGCCCCTGGTGCTGTTTTTGCTAGTGCATCCCAAATTTTTTCCGATAATACATAGCGGCCAACAATCGACAGATTTGATGGTGCTTCTTCTTTCTTCGGTTTTTCTACCATGCGGCTAATCGGTTTGCTTTCACCAGGAAGCAACGTTGCACCATTACAATCTACAATCCCATAATTAGAAACTTCATCTTCAGGAACGGGCTCAACCAAAATTTGGCTTGCTCCCGTTTCTTCAAAATGGGCCAGCATTTCGCTCAAATTAAACTTGGTTAAATCGGTGCTATAACGATCTAAAATAACATCGGGCAGAATAACCGCAAAAGGCTCATTCCCCACAAGAGGCTTAGCACATAAAATCGCATGACCTAAGCCTTTAGCAATACCTTGACGCGTTTGCATGATAGTTACGTGACTTGGGCAGATAGATTGCACTTCATCGAGTAATTGACGCTTAACACGAGCTTCTAAAATTGCCTCAAGCTCGAAACTCGTATCGAAGTGGTTTTCAATCGAGTTTTTTGATGAATGAGTCACTAAAACAATTTCATTAATACCAGCAGCGATACACTCATTAACAACATACTGAATTAAAGGTTTATCAACGAGTGGTAACATCTCTTTGGGAATTGCTTTAGTCGCGGGTAACATACGAGTGCCAAGACCTGCGACAGGGATTACTGCCTTGCGTACCTTTCTATTTGTCATTTTAGTCATAACTCCAGAATTCTCCTAAGCACCCAAACTCTTTATATAATCAACAGTAATAAAGGTGCGTTTTTAGTGCGAGGCAGTATAACAGGAATAATTTTTGGATAAATAGTACAAAGCCCTAATTAGAGCCAATATGACACTTACTGGAGTAAATTTAAACAAAACTTAAGATTCAGGATTAAACATTAATTTAATATTTTGGTGGTTATTCCAAATTCGACATTGCCAAAATGTCCCTCGTACATCGAGATGATTGGAGGGTTGATGTTTTAAAGTTCCCAATGGAACACTCCTAGATAAGCTATATTGAGCATTCTCTGTTGCAACTTCCGCTTCTAACCCTCCACTAGCCAGAATAATCGCTTTATTACGCGTATTGAAGTACCCCAGTAATATCGGAAATTGCCCACTAAATCCGGAATCCTCTAATAAATAATTTATTTGATTAATAATTTTATCGATATTAGGTAGTTTTTTATCTGGAAAACTTACCGCATTTTTTAATAAATCGTTAAATACAACACGGATCAAGAACGCTGCCATAATTCCCTCCTGTGGAGAGCGTTCTATATCAAGGCAATAAAAACCAATTTGAGTATCTGATATTGGTGCGAGATCAAGAAGTAGCCCGAACCGGTTAATTTCATTTAATTGACGGTAATTAACGCGATAGCCATTAATCACTTGATTTATAGGTGGCTGCAATTGCTTTAACACTGGCGTGATATCTTGGTTATCATAGTTTATCAGTGTGGGTTGTAACCTATTAACAACTTGATCGTTGTATTGCTCAGGATACAGGTTACTCTGAATAGTAACTTTCAACTCCTCTAAATTTTTTATTGGTTTCAATAAAGCATCTTTTGCACCTAACCGTAGCATACGGTCAAGCTGCGTGAAATCTGTTGTTGCAGAGATGACAATAACAGGGATGTGAATATTTCGTGTGACCAACTCTGCCATAAAATCTTCACCACTCATGACAGGCATATTCAAGTCACACAAAATCACATCAGGGTTAAGGTTTTCTTCGGTGAGACGTATTAATGCACTCTGACCATTATCCGCGACAAAGACTTGCATCCCCTGAGCATGTAAGTACCCTTCTAACATTGAACGAAAAACTTTTTCATCTTCAACGATGAGTATCTTTTTATTTTTCATATTTAACCTACTTCTAGCTTTCATCGGTTATTTACTACCAATACTATTATTCATATGACAAAATCATTGTACTGTCATTTTTAAAGTATAGTTATTTTTATACCTTATACTTATTTTTATAGAGTAGAAGATGGAACAATCCCTAAACAACTGTTGTTTTTGTGGCAATTCACTCCCTTTTAGCCAATGCTGCCAACCTTATCTCGATAATCAGGCAATCCCGGAAACACCCGAGCAGTTGATGCGCTCTCGCTATAGTGCTTATGTGACAAAAAATGCCGATTACCTTATCGCAACTTGGCATCCTGATTGTCATGCCAATAACTGGCGTGAAGAAATAGAACAAAGCTTCTTACAGACACAATGGCTTTCTCTTCGTGTCATTAGTTCTTCTTATGCTAAAAATAGCGATGAAGGTTATGTGGAATTTTCAACTTGCTTTATTGATGAAAAAGCTGATCATAAACAGCTTATTCATGAACGTTCCCGTTTTCTGCGTATAGAAAAACGTTGGTATTACATAGATGGTATTACACCTAAAACAGGTCGAAATGATCTATGTCCATGTGGTTCCGGCAAAAAATTCAAAAAATGCTGTAACAATCATTAGTGGTCATGTTTTACCCATCGTAACGGAAATGCATAATGTATCGTTTGCTTATGTGCGCTCTAAGCCCTTCAAGCTACTGCTAAAACGATGCGCGAAAACATCTATTTATCGGATAGATGCAAGCCCTGTTTGCGCTATTTACAGTCACTTGAAGTATGATGAGTATGTAAGCTTTGTAAGTTAAGGATCAGACACTTCCATGCAACAAAAGAATGTACAAAAAAAAGTCCTTCGCACCATTTGTCCTGATGCAAAAGGCTTGATCGCAAAAATCACCAATATTTGTTACAAACACCAGCTCAATATCGTACAGAATAATGAATTTGTTGATCACCGCACTGGTCGCTTCTTTATGCGTACAGAGCTTGAGGGGATTTTTAATGATGAAACCCTACTCGCTGATCTCGATGACGCTCTACCGGCGGGTTCAAAACGTGAATTAAATTCATCAGGCCGTCGCCGTATTGTCGTTATGGTCACCAAGGAAGCTCACTGTCTAGGTGACTTATTGATGAAGAGTGCATACGATGGTTTAGATGTAGAAATTGCGGCAGTTATCGGTAACCATGACACATTGAAAGGCCTTGTCGAACAATTCGGTATTCCTTTCCACCATATTAGCCATGAAGGTCTAACGCGTGAACAGCATGATGAAAAAATGATTGCGCAAATTGACCAATATCAACCTGATTATGTGGTCTTAGCAAAATACATGCGTGTATTAACCCCAGCGTTTGTACAGCATTATCCGAACCAAATCATTAATATTCACCACTCATTCTTGCCTGCATTCATTGGTGCCCGTCCATATCATCAGGCATATGAACGGGGCGTTAAGATCATTGGTGCGACGGCTCATTTTGTTAATGATAATCTTGATGAAGGCCCTATCATTACGCAAAACGTTATTAATGTAGACCACACCTTCACAGCCGATGATATGATGCGCGCAGGTAGGGATGTTGAAAAAAATGTCCTTAGCCACGCATTATATTGGGTATTAGCTCAACGTGTTTTTGTTTACGGAAACCGTACTATTATCTTGTAATACGAATATTTGCTGTTTAAATATGCATGAAGCGCAAAAAAACAGCATTTGAACAGCTTTTAAAAAATTAATACTTTACAGGGGCGCGTCATTTGATATGATGCCGCCCGCTGTCAACGAATACAGCAACTCAAAATCTGGTGGGATACCCAAGCGGCCAAAGGGAGCAGACTGTAAATCTGCCGTCACAGACTTCGAAGGTTCGAATCCTTCTCCCACCACCATTCAAGCGTTCCCTTCACCTAAAGTATCAATTGTGTCTATAAATCGATTTAACACACTAGAGTGTGACTTAGACTTATAAACATAGCAGCAGCAATCCTCAATAATTGAATTTAACGGAATATAGTTAAGCAACTTATCATTCACGTCATTTTCAGGGTAGTAATCAATAATTGCAATAAAATCACCAACTTGAAGAAAACTCTGGCAGTTACCAATATTATCCATTTGCCGAATACTGGCCTTATTACCTTCTAGTTCAACCTGATTAAGCAGCTCCCCCATTAAACTGCTCTTATAAAATGCAGGATCACACAGCCATGTGCATTGCCTTAATAGCGCCATAATATTGTAATGATATTTTTCATATAATTCATTACGACAATAAATCCCTAATGATGCATTCTCTATTTTTCTTTGTAAGGAAAAACGCTCACTGACGACAGGTTGAGAACTTAAAATAACCGTATTACCATCGTAATCAACAATTTCATCAACCTCCTCATAATTAAACCTCAATATATTAATTTGAACATTATTTTTATTTGCTGCCTGATAAAGGTGAATAAGAAAATTTTCTTTCCCCCAGTCATAATAAATATTGGCTTCATTGACAATATAACCTGTAAAATGTTTCTTAGTTATTTCCTTCTCTTGTAAGTAAAGATCACGTAAGTCATTATATAACTCTTGACCATCCTTAGTTAAAGTCATACCAAACTTTTCTCGTTTAAATAGGCGTTTTCCTAAGCTTGTTTCAAAGTCTTTAATTGACTTAGCAATTGGTGGCGCCGTTCGGTTCATTACCCTAGCAGCCTTACTCAATGAGCCATTTTCAACAACTGCCATAAATGCCTCTAATTTTCTTGAAAAGAACATATCTATGACCCCATTCTGTTTATTAAACATGCAAAATTCAACATTATTAATCATTAAAAACAATATGTTGAATAGCCCATCACTTGACATATCAGATGAAAATTTTAATTTAATTTTTCATTGAATGAGTAACAATTTTTCATAAAACTATTTTTATATTTTCCAACAATGCAAAGCAATATATTATACTGTTTCATTTCATTGTTTTTTATGACTCGACTATTAAATCACATTAAATATAAATCACCAATTTGAAATCAGTGAACATATTTTTCATTAATTGTATAACTAATAATCTTATTTAAATTTTAAGATAAAACATTACGATTATAATTAGAGCTATAAATATTCATTAAGCATAATTCAATTTATATTTAAATAGTTATTTAATAGTTACAGTCTAGTCATCATCTGTTAGAATCTCGATGTACAGACAAAAATCTAATAGGTGATAAAAGACCATGAAATTTATCTCTTTCAACATAAATGGCCTCCGCGCTCGCCCACACCAATTGGCAGCTATCATTGATAAGCATCAGCCAGAGGTGATAGGTCTACAGGAAACCAAAGTTCACGACGAAATGTTTCCTTACGATGACGTTAGCAAGTTAGGCTATCATGTATTTTATCATGGTCAAAAAGCACACTATGGCGTCGCTCTCCTGACTAAAAATAAGCCTGTTGCAGTTCGAAAAGGCTTTCCTACCGACGATGATGATGCACAACGCCGGATCATCATGGCAGATATTGAAACCAATCATGGTTTATTAACTGTCGTAAATGGCTATTTTCCTCAAGGCGAAAGCCGTGAACACCCAGTAAAATTCCCTGCTAAAGAGAAATTTTACCAAGACTTACAAGACTATATTACATCAACCCAGACCCCTCAATCACAACTATTGATCATGGGTGATATGAATATTAGTCCAACTGATCTGGATATTGGTATTGGCGAAGCGAACCGTAAACGCTGGCTAAAAACAGGTAAATGCTCATTTTTACCCGAAGAGCGCGCATGGATGGAACGACTGCTAAATTGGGGGCTTGTCGATACTTATCGCGCAATGAACCCTGACGTGGATGATTGTTACTCGTGGTTTGACTACCGTTCAAAAGGTTTTGATGATAACAGAGGCTTACGTATAGATTTACTCTTAGCGTCTACGGCTCTTTCTACACGTTGTGTGGCAACAGGGATTGACTACGAAATACGGGGAATGGAAAAACCTTCAGATCATGCCCCCGTTTGGGCCGAGTTTGATTTAACCAAAGGCTAACTGCTCTTTTTTGTTCGATAGGGAAGATTTTCCCTATCGACCTCTCCGATAACCATCAAATGACTCACACTCACTAGTAGACTACTCTTGCTCACTTTTTTTCGGTTTTTTCGCCGATTTTGCGGGCTTTTTAGTCGTTTTATTCTTTGTGACAGGCGGTAACTCTCGAAATGCTCGTAAGTTAGTAAACTGACGGGCGTGATGAATAAGCTGCGTTAATGTCGCACTAAGCGGATTCATAAAATCAATATAACGCGTTTGTTTTTCACTGATTTGCGTCAAAATAGATTCCCAATGCGCCGTCATATCTGGCAATGTGGCCATATCAGGCAATACATGAATTAACGCTCTACCCGCTGGGGTTGAGTGAATATAGCGACCTTTTTTATATAAAAACTGACGCTTAAATAGCAGATCAATAATACCTGCTCGCGTCGCTTCAGTGCCTAACCCATCAGTTTCACGCAATACCTTTTTTAAGGCTTTATCTTGAACAAAACGCGCAATCCCCGTCATCGCGGATAATAGTGTCGCATCCGTAAAAGGCCTTGGGGGTTGCGTTTGTTTTTCAAGCACTTCGCCTTTTTCACACAGTAACTCATCCCCCTTAGCAACAACCGGTAATGGGCTACCGTCATTTTCAGCATCGCGCTCTTTACTGCCTAATACGACTCGCCAACCCGCTTCCGCTAAAAAACGCGCTTTCGCAATAAACTTGCCCTTTTCAATGTCAAGCTCAATCGTACATTTACGGTAAACGGCATCCGACATAAATTGAATGATATATTGACGGGCGATCAGTTGATAAATATTGGCTTCATGCTCCGTTAGTTTTACTGATACGGCTTTTGCGGTTGGAATAATAGCATGGTGAGCATCCACTTTTTTATCGTCCCAGCAGCGATTTTTTTTATCTAATTCAGGTAATTCAAACTGAGTTAATTCAGGTTGATGTACTGAAATCGCATTCAACACAGAATGACGTCCAGCAAAATGCTCATCCGGTAAATAACGGCTATCTGAACGTGGATACGTGATCAATTTATGAGTTTCGTATAAACGCTGGCAGATATCTAAAACTTCTTGAGCGCTTAGCCCAAACTTTTTAGCAGCTTCAATTTGTAGTGCAGAAAGGGAGAATGGTAATGGCGCAATTTCAGATTCGCGTTTGTCCTGATACTGCGTAACAAAAGCAGGCTTCCCTGTAATACGCGACACCACATGTTCAGCAAGAGGACGATGAAATAAACGCCCTTCTTCATCTTGATAATCAATACAAGATTCACTTGGTTGCCAAGTAGCCACAAAACGTTCATTTTCTGGCGTCACAATATGGGCGCGTACCTCAAAATAATCTTTAGGTACAAAGTTTTCAATATCTTCATCACGGCGAACAACAAGGCCTAATACAGGGGTCTGTACTCTCCCTACTGATAATACGCCTTGATACCCGCCACGTTGCCCCAACAATGTGTAGGCACGCGTCATGTTAATACCGTATAGCCAATCCGCTCTTGCTCTTGCTAATGCCGAAACGCATAAAGGAATAAACTCTCGGTTTTCACGTAACCGTTCGATGGCTCTTTCAACGGCTTGAGGGTTAAGGTCATTGATTAAACAACGTTTGACTTGCTTTCTTTTCTCATCAGAAAGCTTCAAAAAATCTAATACCTCATCCACCAGCAGTTGCCCTTCTCTATCAGGGTCTCCGGCATGAACGACTTCCGTTGCCTGTTTGAGAAGGGAATCAATCGTTTTAAGCTGCTTTGTCACTGCGGAACGTGGTTTTAACAACCACTTTTCAGGAATGATCGGCAGATCTTGCAGATTCCAGCGCGCATACCGAGGCTCATACGCATCTGGCTCAGCTTGTTCCAATAAGTGGCCTATACACCATGTCACTATTTGGTCATCACCGCACTGGATAAAACCATCCCCTCTCTTATGAGGTTTTGGCAACACATCCGCTATTGCCCTAGCGAGGCTGGGCTTTTCCGCAATAAACAAACGCATGAATTAATCTATCACTTCAATTAAAGGTACATTTTCCCGATGGGGTAATAATTTGCCGATAGACTGTAACAAAACACCTTGCTGCTGTGCAATGTCTTTAATTTTAGCGACCTCAGAAGGTTCTACTGCTATCAGTAAACCACCCGATGTTTGTGGATCGCATAATAATTTGCGTTGAGCCTCTGTCATCGGCCCAATAAGATGCCCATAACTTTCAAAGTTGCGTTGGGTTCCCCCAGGTACACAACCGGCATCGATATAATGTTCAACATTTGCAAGTTTCGGTACTCGGCTAAAGGATATTTCTGCTCGTACCTTTGAGCCTTGACAAATTTCACTCAAATGCCCAAGTAGACCAAAACCCGTCACATCAGTCATTGCAGTCACGCCCGGTAACGGTGCAACAACAGCTCCCAGTTTATTCAACTGACACATTGTTTGTGCCGCAAGATTTTGGTGCTCTTCGGCTAATAACCCTTTTTTCTCTGCAGTCGTTAATACGCCAATGCCCAGCGGCTTAGTCAGAAAAAGTTCACAACCTGCTGTTGCTGCACTATTTTTCTTCACATGCTCTGTATTTACCACCCCAGTTACCGCTAAACCAAAAATCGGTTCTGGTGCGTCAATAGAGTGACCACCTGCAAGCGTAATCCCTGCATCGGCACAAGCCGCTCTCCCTCCTTCAATGACTTCTCTTGCCACTTCGGGAGATAGTTTCGCAATAGGCCACCCTAAAATAGCAATTGCCATAATGGGTTTACCGCCCATAGCAAACACATCACTAATCGCATTAGTCGCCGCGATACGACCAAATTCATATGGTGAATCAACAATGGGCATAAAAAAATCTGTCGTACTGATAATCCCTATGCCATTGCCTAAATCATAAACAGCCGCATCATCTTTTGTTTCGTTACCTACAAGCAGATGAGGATCATGAAATTTGGCCTGCTCTGTATGAAGGATTTGTTCCAAAACTTTTGGGGCAATTTTGCAACCACAACCTGCACCATGGCTATACTGTGTTAATCTAATTTTTTCCATTACGCTCGGCCTTATCAATTAAAAGTAAGAAACAAATTCTTGCATATCAGGGATCTGTACTTTTGCAGGTGCTTTCAGTTCAGGCGTACCTAAATATAAAAAGCCCACAATGCGATCTGTCGGTGCACAACCTAATCCTTCACGCACAACCGCATCTTCCGTCCAAGAACCTGAACGCCAAATTCCCCCAAACCCTTGGGCAACCGCCGCCATTTGCATCGCTTGTACCGTACAACCAGCAGCAACAACTTGTTCCCACTCAGGTACTTTAGGGTGTGCTTGAGTCTTCGCGATAACTGTAATAATCAAAGGTGCTCTAAACGGGGCATTACGCGCTTTCTCTTCCACTTCCGGCCCTAAGTTGCCCTCTTTCGCTGCTTTTTCAAGTAATTGGCTAAAGCGATTTAACCCTTCGCCTTGCATCACAATAAAATGCCAAGGCCGTAAAGCACCATGATCAGGAGCACGCATACCTGCCGCTAAAATATTTTGCAATTCATCGCCTTGTGGTGCTGGGGTTGTTAGCCGTGAAGCTGAACGGCGGTTCAATAAAAGGGTTAAAGCATCCATATTCCTCTCCGATTCAGAGTAAACTGATATAATAGTCATTCAAACAAGCAATCATTATTGCGCTGATTAATGATTAAATACCCCAACCAGGGTTAGGTACTCAGCTTAAAAACTTATCATTCATCTTATTCGCTAACGAGTACCATGGTGTTATATTGATTAATTGATTGAATTATATCATTTGTGTATGTTGAAAAATATCATCACGACATTGTACAACGCTCCAAAGCGTATTGTTATGAATAAAAATATTATTCATTTGCAGACAACTGTTTTTATTTCGTTAAGATAACAAGTGCAAATTCGTGTGTCGGAGAAATTATGCGTCAAACATGGAAAATCATCGCCACTGTATTTAAATTCAGTTGGCGAATACTAAATTTTATTCGGGAATTGGTTTTCAACACTATTTTTCTTATATTGTGTTTTTTAGTTATTGGTTCGATAGCGCTATATCAATCCGATTCTAAACCTGACCAGAACTATTTTGGTGCACTTTATGTTGACTTACAGGGTATTGTCGTTGATCAGGTCTCAACCCCCGATCCTTTTGGCCGCATGAGTCGTGAGTTATTGGGAACCCCTAACAACCGCATGCAAGAAAACTCACTATTTGACATTGTCGATACCATTCGTAGTGCAGCAACCGATGATCGTATTACTGGCATGGTATTACGTTTAGATAACCTCGTTAGTGCAGATCAGCCTTCCCTAAACTTTATCGGGAAAGCGATTACTGAATTCAAAGAGTCTGGAAAACCTATCTATGCTGTTGGCGATAGTTTTAGTCAGTCTCAATATTATTTAGCCAGTTACGCTGATCATATTTTTCTATCCCCTCAAGGTATGGTGGGGATCCAAGGCTTTTCAACAAACACCCTTTACTACAAATCCTTGTTAGAAAAATTAAAAGTCAGTAGCCATATTTTCCGTGTGGGGACTTATAAATCTGCTGTTGAACCGCTAATGCGAGACAATATGTCACCAGAAGCACGCCAAGCGACTAAACAGTGGCTAGATGCGTTATGGAATAACTATCTTGATACACTAGCCAAAAACCGCCAAACCACTGCGAAAGGTATCTTCCCTGGGGCAGATGTGTTACTTAGTAAGTTACGTGCCTCCGGTGGTGATAACGCAAAATACGCATTAAATCAAAAATTAGTTGATAAGATTTATACGCGTGAGCAAGCAGAAAATGTGCTTAAAAATCAATTTGGCTGGAATAAACAAGAGAAGCATTTCAATTACATCAGTATTTATGATTATTCAGGTAAGCTGACCAGCACAACTGGCTCTGAAACATCAGCCACAGCGGGTAATATTGCCGTTATCATCGTTCAGGGCGCTATCATGGATGGCCCTCAATCTCCGGGTATTGCAAGTGGTGATTTAATTAGCTCACAAATTCGCGAAGCCCGTTTGAACGAAAATATTAAAGCAATCATCTTACGCGTTAATAGCCCTGGTGGTAGCGTAACGGCTTCTGATCTTATCCGCAACGAACTCGCGTCTGCACGTGCTGCGGGTAAACCCGTCGTCGTTTCAATGGGCGGCATGGCTGCATCTGGCGGCTATTGGGTTTCAACCCCTGCGAACTATATTGTGGCAAGCCCGAATACGATTACGGGTTCGATAGGCATCTTTGGCGTAATCAATACCTTTGAAAATGCCTTAGATTCTGTCGGAGTGTATACTGACGGTGTATCAACCACCCCACTTGCCGATATCTCTGCAACCAAAGGAATTAGCCCTGAATTTTCCGATATGATGCAAATTACTATCGAAAATGGTTATAAAACCTTTATAGGTTTAGTCGCGAAGTCACGTAATAAAACGCCAGAAGAAATTGATAAAATCGCCCAAGGCCGTGTTTGGATTGGCAGTGACGCGAAAAAAATTGGCTTAGTCGACCAATTAGGGGATTTCGATGATGCCGTGACTAAAGCGGCTGAATTAGCCAAACTCAATGACGTCTCATTAGATTGGATGCAACCTGAGTTGTCATTTATGGATCAGTTAATTTTAGAACTCAGTAGCACTGCCCAAGCAGTGATGCCTGACGTTCTACAGGTCTTCTTACCAGAAGCTGTTGCTACCGACATTCGTCAACAGGCACAATTCTTCTTAAAAATGAACGATCCTCAAAATCGTTACGCATTCTGTTTAAATTGCGCCGAAATTAACTAACTTCCCTGATCCCCTTTAGCACACCTAAAGGGGATCCCTCTATTTATCTTGCCTCTCCTCTCGCAAATCCCACTTAAACAGTAGATAACAATAATTAAATGAGTCAAAATTGTTATATCTTCATATAAAACAAAGGATAGTAATAGCTGCTTATATTGTTATTCATGCTATTCGTCGAACATTAGGTAACTCAATGCAGAAGAAATCGATTTATGTTGTGTATACTGGCGGAACCATTGGTATGCGCCACTCCCCACAAGGTTATATTCCAGTTTCAGGGCACCTTCAGGCCCAATTAGCTAAAATGCCCGAGTTCCATCGCCCTGAAATGCCTGAGTTTACCATCAAAGAACACCAGCCTTTAATCGACTCCTCTGATATTACGCCAGAAGATTGGCAAATCATTGCCGATGATATCAGTGAAAACTATGCGCTGTATGATGGCTTTGTTATCTTACATGGCACTGACACAATGGCTTATACGGCATCAGCATTATCATTTATGCTAGAGAACCTACGTAAGCCTGTAATTGTGACAGGGTCACAAATCCCCTTAGAGGCATTGCGTTCAGACGGCCAAACTAATCTACTTAATGCCTTATATCTCGCTGCGAATTACCCCATTAATGAGGTCGGTTTGTTCTTTAACAATAAACTGTATCGAGGAAACCGCACCGTAAAATCGCATGCCGATGGTTTCGATGCGTTCACTTCCCCCAACTGTCCACCATTAATGGAAGCAGGTATTCATATTCGTACTTTTAATACCTGCCCAGCCCCAATCGGTGTTGGCCCATTAATCTGCCACCGGATCACACCACAACCGATTGGTGTCGTTATGCTCTATCCCGGACTGTCTATTGAAATTGTACGTAACATACTCCAACAACCTGTAAAAGCTCTGATTTTACGCTCCTATGGTGTCGGAAATGCCCCACAACGCCCTGAATTACTGAAAATTCTCCATGATGCTACAAACCGAGGCATTATTGTGGTAAATCTGACACAGTGCATTTCAGGTCGAGTCAATATGGAAGGCTATGCGACAGGACATGCACTTGCCGAGGCAGGCGTTATCAGTGGATTTGATATGACATTTGAAGCTGCATTGAGTAAGTTACATTACTTACTTAGTCAAGAATATACACCGGCACATGTTCGGGAATTAATGCAACATAATCTTAGAGGTGAACTCAGCTATGCCGATGAATAAGCCAAATGAGGATTTAGTTAAATCCGCTTTACTGTTAGTTGATCTACAAAATGATTTTTGTACAGGTGGTGCCCTTGCTGTCGCCGATAGTGAAACGGTAATAAAAACAGCGAATAAGGCGATAGAGCTATGCCAACGACAAAATATTCCGATTATCGCTAGTCAAGACTGGCACCCCGCTAATCACCTGAGCTTTGCTGTTAATTCAGGAACACAAGTTGGTGACATTGGTACGCTTAATGGCATTCCCCAAGTGTGGTGGCCCGTTCATTGCGTTCAAGGGGAAGTTGGCGCTGAGTTTCATCCGGAACTCAACCGAGATGCCATTTGTGAAGTTTTTACGAAGGGTGAAAATCCGCAAGTAGACAGCTACAGTGCTTTTTTCGACAATGATAAAGTAAGCCAGACGCGATTACACGCTTGGTTACAAGAGCAACAAATTACCCAATTATTCATTATGGGGATAGCGACCGATTATTGTGTCAAATTCACGGTACTTGATGCGTTAAAGCTGGGATATAACGTTGATGTACTTACCGATGGTTGCCGAGGCGTAAATTTATCCGCAATGGATAGTGAACTCGCATTAGCCGAGATGTCACAAAAAGGGGCGACCCTACTCACCACCGATTCTCTGCAATAATTAACAACGACGTACCTTGCCCTTTTAAGGCAAGGTATTGGCTAGTCGCTAACACTATTGGTTGTTTGACATAGATTGAATAAAAAGCACACGCGAGTACCTCTCCCCCATATCCATGTTTTATCAACGCTGATTGCGCCATTTTCAACCACGGCGACAAGGCACACTGTTCATTTCGTTTTTCTGTATGCCTAGCGTGTTATTTCGCCTGTCGCCTGCCTCTAATTGCGATTATTCGTCTTTATTTTGTGGCTTCAAGGTTGCCAACATTTCCCCTTGAAACATCGATTTAAGTTCCTGCTTACTTTTCATCGTGATCTGCCCATCCGTACCAATGGTCATATGTTCAGGATCATGATTATGACGAGACTGCCATAACATCACCATCTGTAAGCTATGCTCTTTTTGCTCAGGGGTTAATGCGACACCATCAGGCCATTTTCCTAATTCAACGGCTGTCACCAAACGCTGATAAATTTCAGGGGTCATCACTGATAACAGTTGCTCTAATTGCTCTGGCTCTAAATTTACACTCACTTCACAACTCCTTCAAAGAGACCCAGTTAGTAGTTCATTTGACATATTATCTATTTCAACTTAGCTGAATCGATATTGCTTAATTTAGTTTTCAGCGTCAGCTAGCTTCAGCACCCTATCCACGGGTCTTTTCGCCAGTTTTCTCATCGATAAAACTTAATGATGCTGAATTAATGCAGTAACGTTGCCCCGTTGGTTGTGGACCATCAGGAAACACATGTCCTAAGTGGGCATTACAATTTTGACAACGCACTTCAATCCGATGCATTCCATGGGAGAAATCTTCGATATACTTAATCGCATCTTCAGTCATTGGTTGATAAAAACTCGGCCACCCGCACCCTGCATCAAATTTAGTGTCTGATAGAAAAAGTGGTGTACCACAACACAGGCATTCATACACCCCATCTTTACGATTATGCAATAACACACCAGTGAACGGACGCTCGGTCCCTGCCTGCTGAGTGACATATTGCTGAATATCATTTAGCTCCGAGATATCAATCGGTTGCTTACTTTTATCTGTCATATCAAACCCAAATATTGAAATAACTGAGTGGTATTAAGCTAAGAATACCCCCATTTGGTGCAACAAAAAATTAACAACACGTTTTATAAAGATATTCTAAACTAATTAACATAGTGCTTTGTGTTTTGATTTGTGACGAGTTTCACATATATCACTGATAGCAGGTTTCATTATCCCGCACAATCCCGATAATACGTGCGGATGTATTTGCCTCTAAAGTGGCTGACAAGTAAGCAATTAGTGCGAGTTGTTTTGATTTTTTTCAATAATTGACACGATTCCGCTTGACGGCTGGCAAGGTTTTGGTAACTTTAACTACAACTTAATTCACGAATAAATAGCTGGTGGAAATACTATGACTATCAAAGTAGGTATTAATGGTTTTGGTCGTATTGGCCGTATCGTTTTCCGTGCTGCACAAGAGCGTTCTGATATCGAAATCGTTGCTATCAACGACCTGCTCGATGCAGACTATATGGCATACATGCTGAAATATGACTCTACTCACGGTCGTTTCAACGGTACTGTTGAAGTTAAAGATGGTCACCTAGTTGTAAATGGCAAAAAAATTCGCGTCACTGCAGAGAAAGATCCTGCAAACCTGAAGTGGAACGAAGTTGGTGTTGACGTTGTTGCAGAAGCAACAGGTATCTTCTTAACTGATGAAACTGCACGTAAACACATCCAAGCAGGCGCGAAAAAAGTTGTTCTGACTGGCCCTTCAAAAGACGACACGCCAATGTTCGTTATGGGTGTTAACCATAAGAGCTATGCAGGTCAAGAAATCGTTTCTAACGCTTCTTGTACAACTAACTGCTTGGCACCTCTGGCTAAAGTTATCAATGACAAATTCGGCATTATCGAAGGTCTGATGACGACTGTTCACGCAACAACAGCAACTCAAAAAACTGTTGATGGTCCTTCTCACAAAGACTGGCGTGGTGGTCGTGGTGCTTCTCAAAACATCATCCCATCTTCAACTGGTGCTGCTAAAGCGGTAGGTAAAGTTATTCCTGAGTTGAATGGCAAACTGACTGGTATGTCTTTCCGTGTTCCTACTCCAAACGTTTCAGTTGTTGACTTAACTGTACGTATGGAAAAACCAGCCACTTACGCTCAAATCTGTGACGCTATCAAAGAAGCGGCTGCGGGCGAGCTGAAAGGTGTTCTGGGTTACACTGAAGATGACGTTGTATCAACTGACTTCAACGGTGAAAAACTGACTTCAGTATTCGATGCTAAAGCAGGTATCGCACTGAACGACAACTTTGTAAAACTGGTTTCTTGGTATGACAACGAAACAGGTTATTCAAACAAAGTTCTAGACCTGATCGCTCACATCTCTAAATAAGAGTTATTAGCGTTTTATGGTTAATTTGAGCCGCCTTTAGGCGGCTCTTTTGCTTTTATTCGCTCCTAAATTGTCAGGAGCCCCTCACTTACCTCTTAGAGTGAATGACGGTTTTCCTAAGTTCTGCTAACCTATTTGTATTCACTGTTTCTCTATTCACAGGCAAATAATTATGCACGATAAACTCTTTGCTTTACCGGTGATTAAGCAACTTTCAGCCTACATTAGCCAACGCCAATTGGGTGAATTACCCTTAATTATTGTTTCGCATCCTAAAGTGCGTGGTGCCGTTAGTATTCAAGGTGCACAATTAATCGATTGGCAACCTTGTGGTCAAAAACCGTGCATCTGGCTAAGCAGTGAAAGTGCTTTCAAAGCAGGTACAGCCATTCGTGGGGGTATCCCTATTTGCTGGCCTTGGTTTGGCCCCGCGGGTAGCCCAAGTCATGGTTTCGCCCGCATTTTACCGTGGCAATTTACTGCACATAATGAACATGAAGATGGCGTGATCCTCACCTTCACTCTGACAGATAACGAATATACACGCAAACTATGGCCACATGAGTTTACATTGATATTGCGAATGAAACTCGGTGAGACCTGTGAGTTAGAATTAGAAAGCTATGGTGATTTTGAAACCACAGCCGCAATGCACACTTACCTCAATATTGGTGATATCCAAAAAACCACGGTATACGGTTTAGGTGGCCACTACTTTGATAAAGTCAGTGACCGTGAAGTTTATGAAGATAAGCCGCTAAAAATTAATAGCCATACCGACAGAATTTACTCTGAGCCAGAGGAATATAGTTTGATCCGTGATGATAGCTGGTCACGAACCATTGAAATACACCATTACCATAACTCTGACGTTGTATGTTGGAACCCATGGGCTGAATTGTCATGTAGCATGCAAGATATGCCAAACAATGGCTACAAACAGATGGTTTGTGTTGAAACGGCGCGCATTAATCAACCGATGAAAAGTGAAAATCAGCACCCCGCTCGCCTTTCTCTCGTTATGATGACACGCGATAATAAGCCACAAGACTGATAGTGACCTCCGCGATGAGGCGGGCTCTTTTCTCGCCTCATCATTCTGTTACGTCACTAAGGATGGCGCAAGCAGCACTTCTTCATATACCTTTTCTCTCCAACGAAATAGTACGTGATATAAAAAACCGTCTACACGTTGTAAAGCATCAATAATTAAATTTAAGATAAGTATTGATTTCTATCCCACTAAAAAATGAACTCAATGAATAAGTACACCTTGTTATTATTATTGTCTGCCCCTATTGCCGTCTCTGCCAACTACTGTGACGACTTATATAAAAAATATAGTAATAGTTGGATGAGAGATATGCCAAAACAGGTATGCGAAGATGCGGTTAATGGTGATGCCGAAGCACAATTTAGCGTCGCGTCATGGAACACACGGTATCTAAGGCAACCTGAAGAAACTTATCGCTGGATAAAGATGTCAGCAGAACAAGGTTGTGCTAAATCACAGTATGTTTTAGGACTGCACTATTATGACGGAAAAGTTGTTGATACAGATTGGCTTAAAGCGTTTGCTTGGATTAAAAAAGCGGCTGATAATGGGATTCCCGATGCTCAGGCTATGCTTGGTTTCATGTATCAACATGGTCATGCAATTGGTCAAAATTATACAATAGCTCTAGAGCTGTATCATAAAGCGGCTGCACAACATAACGAAGATGCCTATCTCTATTTAGGCCGAATGTACGAAAATGGCATGGGGGTTACCAAAGATTATGCAAAAGCTTATGAGTATTTTGCAAAAGCCAAGATCGCTCACGTCTTATCCTACCTCCCCGATTATCCTTGCGATATTTATAAAGATCCTGACTAAAATAGCCATCTACCACCAGCAAATTCGCCATAATCAACCATGTCAGCAACTATTCGTGCCCTGTTCAAATACCAATAAAAAATCCCAAAAGCACAAAGCGCATTTTGGGATTTTTTGTCAAGTCGTGGTTAGCAATTAGAAGGTATAAGTTACCCCACTCCAAACAATTGCAGAAACTGATTTATTAACCATTGGACTATCTTTCACTTCATTTGGCAGACGGTCAATACGCCCCATTGCAAAGGCACTCCAATTATCATTGAACTTATAGTTACCTGATAATTCAACATATGGAGTCCAGCTATCACCCGGACGATAGCGAGCTAAACCACTATTACGCGACTCTTTTGAAGAGACACCATACTCATAGCGGTTTTGATTTTTGCTATCCCACTTGATACCTACACCTGGAACTAACGACCAATTGTCGCCATAGAAACCATAAAGGTAAGCAACTTCTGCACGCAAACCATTACTGATCCCTAACATATCCCCCGACGCAACGGTACGGATTGTTCCCCAATCGGCTTTGTGTTTGTACGTCAAGCCCCCCATTACCGTATCGCGGCGACGATCAAGCTCACGCATATCACGGTCGTCGTTATCTTTCGGTTTGAAGAATTGAGGGTAATAATAAGCATCAAGCGAAAGTTGATCCTCTTGGTCATTCCACAAGTAGTAACCTACTGCTAACGTACGAAAATAGAAGTTTTCACCTTCATAGTTAACAATCGGTACTGGCGTAACATAGTCTTTCGATTTTATACCTTTATAAGGTGTTGATTGCGCCAAAACCGAACCCCCTACAGACCAAGTTCCAGCCATAGCTGCGGAGGATAATAAACCTAATGCGACAGCAAGTGATGTTAATTTGATTGTTTTACGCATATTAACCTGAAATATTAGAAGATTGAACAATAGTGCGCATCATACCTTGATGTGCTCTTTAGCCAAAACACTCCCACGACTGATCACATTTTTAGTTAAATTTATAACTATGTCTAATACTGTTTACACAATCATTCTAATTTTCATATACGACTGGTACTCTTTTCGCCAACGCGCACATCAGTTCATAACCAATAGTGCCTGCCGCCTGAGCAACGTCGTCTATCGGTAAGTTTTTACCCCATAGCTCAACGCGATCACCAATCTTAGCAGTTGGGCATTCGCTAACATCTATTGTTAGCATATCCATTGAAACAGTTCCTAATAGAGGACAACGCGTTCCATTTAACCAAATGGGGGTGCCTGTTGGCGCATGACGTGGATAGCCATCCGCATAACCACAGGCGACCGTGGCTATCTTCATTGGGTAAGGTGCTGTAAATTTACTGCCATAACCAATAGATTCCCCAGCTGCAATCTCATGTGTTGCAATAATTTGTGATTGCAATGTCATTGTCGCACGTAAATCTTTATCCGCAATGTCTTGCCAACGACCACTTGGCGATGCGCCATATAAGATCACACCAGAGCGAACCCAATCATAATGGGTCTTTGGGTGCCATAACGTCGCCCCTGAATTGGCAATACAGACAGGAAACTGACCATCGATAAACTGTTTAATTATCGCATGAGGTTTATCTGTGCCTGTCGATAAATCCGAATTCGCAAAATGTGTCATTAAGGTGACCGTCTCTACATTTTCCATTGCAGACAATCTATGCACCACTTGAGCATATTCCGACGGCTCAAAACCTAAGCGATTCATTCCGCTATTTAGTTTGACATACACGGAGATGGGATTTTGAAAGTGCCTATTTTCAATCGCATCCAATTGCCAATAACTGTGCACCGCCGTAGTCAATTGGTATTGATCTATGACTTTTAAATCATCAGGCTGGAAAAAGCCCTCCAATAACAAAATAGGCCCCTTCCAACCTTGTTCACGCAATAAAATGGCTTCATTTAGATCTAAAATCGCGAAGCCATCCGATGCCGCCAGTGCTTTCCACACATGTTTAATACTGTGACCATAAGCGTCTGCCTTCATGACAGACCATATTTTTGCATGCCCAACGTGCTGACGAACTACGGACAAATTATGAGTAAAATTTTGCAGATGAATTACCGCACTGATTGGGCGAGGCATATCTCTTCCTTCTTTTTATACTATCCGAATATTTTTCAGCCAATTGCTCAACGCGCAGGCGATAAATCACCACTATGGGTTAATTTTGTATTAAAGCCATCAATATATCTAAATACCGATAAATCGTCGGATGCAATGTCAGGCTTATTCCCTGAAATCAGATCAGCTAATAACTTACCTGAACCACATGCCATCGTCCAACCTAGCGTTCCATGTCCCGTATTTAAATATAAATTGCTATAAGCCGTTGGGCCGACTATCGGCGTTCCATCTGGCGTCATAGGCCTAAGCCCCGTCCAAAACGTCGCTTGAGAAATATCACCGCCACCTTGATAGAGATCTTGTACTACCATCTTCAATGTTTCGCAGCGTTTTTTCAGCACATCCAAATTAAAGCCAACCACTTCTGCCATGCCCCCAACACGAATGCGGTCATCAAAGCGCGTTACTGCGATCTTATAAGTTTCATCCAAAACTGTTGATGTCGGTGCGCGCTCAGCATTAATAATTGGCATTGTTAATGAATACCCTTTTAATGGATAAACGGGTATTTTCACTAAATTATGCAGTAATGATGTGGAATATGAGCCCATCGCAACTACATAGCGATCCGCTTGTAATATTTCACCATCACAACGAATACCACTCACTTTATTGCCATCCGTCAGGATCTGTTCAACATGACGACCAAACTGGAATTTAACCCCCGCATCTTGGGCCATTTTCGCCAGTTTCTTAGTAAACTGTTGGCAATCACCCGTTTCGTCATTGGGTAAACGTAAGCCCCCCGTCAATTTATCCTTCACATATTCAAGTGCAGGCTCCGCTTTCGCTAACTCATTGGCGGTCAACAGCTCGTATGGTACGCCTTCTTTCTGTAAGACAGCGATATCATTGGCGGCATTATCAAACTGCTTTTCGGTCCTAAACAGTTGCAATGTTCCACCTTGACGGCCTTCATAACTAATCCCTGTATCTGCACGTAATTGGCGAATACAATCACGGCTATACTCCGCTATCCGCACCATACGGCTCTTATTCATCGCATAATGTTGAATATCGCAATTTTTAAGCATTTGCCACATCCAACGTAATTGGAATAATGTGCCGTCAGGCCTGATGGCTAATGGAGCGTGCTTTTCGAACATCCATTTAACCGCTTTTAATGGGATCCCTGGGGCACCCCATGGAGTCGCATAGCCCGGGGAAATTTGTCCAGCATTACCCGCACTCGTCTCTTCAGCAACATCCATTTGCCTATCTAATACGGTCACTTCATGCCCTTCTTGTGCTAAATACCAAGCTGTAGTAACACCGATGACCCCCGCACCTAAGACCAAAACTTTCATCACTCCCCCTGCTGCTTAGCACGAATATTTTCATTAGAATAATATTCTAGTATTCATTTTCCAATATGGTTAATTAACACTTTTAACAATTCAGACAATTAATTCAAAAACAGTTACAGTTACTTTACACCTCAGATTTAAATGCTAGTGCCCATTTCTAATTGAATAGTTAAAAACAGAATAAAAACAGTCAATTAATAGAAAATTAATTTCGATTGAATTATTTTTTTATACGTTAATTTAGAGTTTTATACTATCTTGTTGGTATATTATTTTGATGACCTATTTTTTAATATATGTTATTTCCATGCAATAACATAGAAAATAAATTCACAAATTTACCTTAAAATGAATTATAATCTTGTTGATTTTTTTATTTCAGAATTGTAGATAATTTAGTGATTTCAAGCACAAAAACAATTACCCATTTTTATCGCAAAAATGGTTTTTGCTCTTTTCTCGTATTGGATGAATCAGATTTACAAAGTATAAGCCTTCTGGGTCTCAGTCTGCTGAAAACGCCTCTTTCTCTATCTTATTGAATCCACAATGTATAAAACAATATAGAAACGAACGTTAATAAACGTTAATTATTACTATAAATCAAAATGTTACCACGTGAAATTAGCTGCTAAAGTCAGCAGTCAATTAATAAAATCTGACGGAGGGAGCATGATAAAAAAACGACCATTTCTTATTTTAATCGTAATGTCCTGTTTAATGACCAATCGCAGTGTAGCAGATTCAGATTGCATATCATTTAAACATTTTAAAGTGGAGCACGAGGGGAAAATTTGTTTTAGCATTCGCCCTCTGCTCACTTGCCATACTGAATGTGAAGCTGTCGAAACAATCCATAGCAAAGTACTATTTCAATGTTATTATCCTGATATAAAGCCACAATCACCCGAAATGATCACTCAAGCAGAAAATATTGCTCTCAATATTGAATACCCCATATCATGTGCACCCAAAAAAGCGTCAGGCAATATTCAGTAGCTGACCAAGTCACTTGCAATTTCTGGTTTTCTGACAGCCAAAAGGCCAGTTGGTTAATAGCACCAAACTGGCTTCAGACATCATACAGTAACGTGAGTTAAAATTAGGATGCGCGGAATGGTTAGCGCGCATTTGCGAGGTCGTTAGGCATATTCCCTTGCATACTATGCCAAATCGTACCACTTTCTTTACCGTAATTTCTAACGGATTCCATAATACGATCGTACGCTTGTTCGCGGCATAAGTTTGACAATTGTTGATAGAAATTGAGCGCAAGGCGTCGTGCTTCCGGGTTAGAGAAATAGTAACGACCAACACGGGTATAAAGCCCTTTTAAGCCATTAATAATCAAGCCATAAATAGGGTTACCCGACGCGAAAGCCAACCCGCGGAATATATTGTAATCTAAGGCACTAAACGCATCTGCGTTATCTTCGACCTTCTCACGCTCAGACAAAACTTCCAATGATTTTTCAGGGTTTTGACGAAAAGCAGTACGGATAAAAATAGCAGCGATATTGGTTCTCACCGCTAGCAAATTATCAATCAGTTGTGGCACACGGTCATGATCTAACCTTGCTAAGGTTTCAAGAATATTCAGGCCTGAAGTCTCCCAATAATTGTTCACTTTGGTTGGTTTGCCATGTTGTATCGTCAACCAACCATCACGCGCTAAACGCTGTAATACTTCACGAAGCGTCGTACGTGTTACACCAATTAACTCCGAGAGTTCCCGTTCAGCAGGTAAAATCGACCCTGGTGGAAAGCGATTGTTCCAGATGCTCTCAATAATATACTCTTCCGCAAACCCTGCAGGACTTTGAGCTTTTATGACCATATTTTTATTATTCCAAACATTTTCAGACGGATTATTATAGAAATCATACCAGATTGTCGTAAATTGAGATAGTTAGACCCCACATAAACAACAAAACCAATCATAAACTCCCATATAATGAATATATTATCTATTACTGATCAGACTTAATTTATGTAAAAGATAAGAGTAGTATGTGAATTTACTGTACAATACATCAAGTAAGAGGAAAACAATTCATAATGGATTTTAGTGTAAAAAGAGCTTTTTTAAAAAATTTTCTAGGGAATTCTCCAGATTGGTATAAGCTCGCAATAATAATATTTCTAATTATCAATCCACTGGTATTTTATTTTGTCAGCCCGTTCATCGCCGGGTGGTTACTTGTAGTAGAATTTATCTTTACCCTCGCCATGGCACTCAAATGCTATCCGCTGCAACCCGGTGGGCTTTTAGCCATTGAAGCCGTCATCATTGGCATGACAACCCCAAAACAGATCTCTCATGAGATCAGTAACAATTTGGAAGTCATACTGCTGCTGATCTTTATGGTCGCCGGTATCTATTTTATGAAACAACTGTTGTTGTTCGTCTTCACCAAACTGTTACTGAATGTTCGTTCTAAACGTACGTTGTCATTAGCTTTCTGCTTAGCAAGTGCCTTCTTATCTGCTTTTTTAGATGCGCTCACTGTTATCGCCGTTGTGATTAGCGTCTCCATCGGTTTCTATTCTATCTATCATCAATACGCTTCTAGCCAACACAGCAATACTGATCTACAAAATGACAGTTATATCGATACGGCTGAGAAGAAACAAACACTTGAGCAATTTAGAGCTTTCTTGCGCAGCCTCATGATGCATGCCGGTATCGGTACAGCATTAGGGGGAGTCATGACGATGGTTGGTGAACCCCAAAACCTGATTATTGCTAAGCATGTCGATTGGGATTTCGTGACTTTCTTTATACGTATGGCCCCCATTACATTACCTGTTTTTGCGTGCGGTTTAATTGTGTGTTTTTTGGTCGAAAAATTTAAATTATTTGGATATGGGGCGGAATTACCTGCAACCGTTCGCCAAGTCCTGACTGATCATGACCAAAAAAATAGCACTAAACGTACCCAAAAAGAGAAAGCACAACTTATTGTGCAAGGCTTGATTGGTATTTGGTTAATCGTCGCCCTTGCCTTCCACCTCGCAGAGGTCGGGCTTATCGGTTTATCCGTCATCGTATTAACCACCGCCTTCTGTGGCATTACAGAAGAGCATGCCTTAGGTAAAGCGTTTGAGGAAGCATTGCCCTTTACCGCACTACTGACCGTCTTTTTCTCCGTCGTAGCGGTGATCATCGATCAGCAGCTATTTACACCATTTATTCAATTTGTATTGCAATCGTCTGAATCATCACAGCTCTCCTTGTTCTATCTATTCAACGGTCTTCTTTCCGCTGTTTCAGATAACGTCTTCGTCGGTACTGTCTATATTACCGAGGCATTAAAGGCATCAAGTGAAGGGCTAATTTCACACCATCAGTACGAGTTACTCGCCGTTGCCATCAATACGGGAACCAACCTTCCGTCGGTTGCCACGCCAAATGGGCAAGCGGCTTTCCTATTCCTGCTGACGTCTGCATTATCGCCATTAATTCGCCTCTCCTATGGCCGCATGGTATGGATGGCTTTACCTTATACCGTCGTCATGACTGTGGTTGGGTTAATCGGTGTTGAGTTTTGGTTAATACCTGTCACACACTGGTTAGAAAGCTTAGGTTGGATTAGCCTACCTTAAGTTTAATCACCACCAACTCACCTATATTCAAAGCTACTCACATCGTCAGATGGAGTAGCTTTTGTTTACTCTATCCCCCTAATTCGGCATTACTCCTTATTTGAAATTACAAATAAAATGGTTTAGTTTGTAATGTTAGGTAAAGGCTTATTTAAAATCGCATAATTATTCTCTGGCACCTTTTTTTGTCTTACCAATAGGGGCAAAATGTGCGTACCATTAATTTAGGGAAGTAAAGTATGTTCAGATTCTTTAACTACTGCTCACAAGGACGAGGCGCTTGGCTGTTAATGGCCTTTATTGCGTTTATGCTTGAATGTGCAGCGCTCTATTTTCAGCACATTATGAAATTGCAGCCTTGTGTCATGTGCATCTATGAACGTGTTGCACTGTTTGGCATTATGATTGCAGGGTTAATTGGCGCAATAGCGCCACGCAAAATCGCTTTACGTTGGGTTGCCATCATTATTTGGGGCTACGCTGCATGGCGCGGTTTAGATCTTGCTTGGGAGCATACCATGCTGCAACTCAACCCTTCACCATTTGCATCATGTGATTTCTTCGTCAATTTCCCCGAGTGGTTACCATTAGATAAATGGGCGCCTGCTGTCTTTGAAGCAACGGGTGACTGTACGGTTAGGCAATGGGATTTCTTAGGGTTAGATATGCCACAATGGCTAATTGGTATTTATGCAGCTTATCTTTTAGTGGCTATCATTGTCGCTATCAGCCAATTTTTTCCATCACACAAAAAAAGCATAGCGTAAATAGTACAACTCGCGTCCTATAAAGCGCATTGGCAGGCGGTAATGCGATGGCTCCCGATGAATGCCATTGGGAGCCACTTCTTATCATGGCATCTAGATTAAAAAAATAAAAACTCATTCTGTTTTATCCACTCATGCGCTGCATTCATCCCCCTAGCTAAAAATAGCCGACCTACTGCCAACGATTTTTAAATAAATAACAGCCGAAATTACCCGCATTATTTAGATAATTGCGTGCGCTTTATCATTTAAATGAAAAACAAGGGAGCGAAATGTGGAAATAAACTCAACAAATGGGTTAACTGCAAAATTGATATAAAAAAGCCCAACATGATGCGTGATGGACTTTTTATCTGAGGGAATTTAACTAAATACAACTGCCTGTAAGTATGACATCAGCAGCACAACGTTTACCATTAGCAAATTGACAAACGGCGGTTTGGGCGCCATTCAATTCTAGGTTTAATGAAGGTAATCCACCCGCAGAAACACACGCTTCTTGCGCTTGAGGCCCTAAATTAACCACCTGTTGCGCATATTGGGAAGCTGAGCGATCGACATGATGTGCCGTATTTATGGTTTCTGAACTCCCACAACCTGCTAAAACAAACAGACTACCAACGAATAGGCTATTCCAAAAAGTAAACTTAAGCAGACTGCTTTTTTTTCGATTCATCCTAATCCCCATCCATAACTGTTTCTGTTCCCTGAATCAGTGAACACTGCTTTTAGAAAACAGATTGATGACCAAAACACCGACTATGATTAATAGCATACCAATAATTGCAGGTAAATCGAGTTTCTGTTGATAAATAAATATTGCAGCGACCGAAACGAGTACAATGCCTAAACCGGACCAAATTGCATAAGCTATCCCTAAAGGGATCAATTTAACCACTTGGGATAATCCCCAAAAAGAGACCGCATACCCAATGACGACAATCAACGATGGCCAAAAACGACTAAAACCATCTGATGCCTTTAATGTCGTTGTAGCAATCACTTCTGCGACTATAGACATCAATAAAAAACCTAACCCCTTCATCAAGTCACCTTTTTATTATCTAACTTTATCAAAATGATAAGAAATTTAGCATAGTTATCAATTGCTGTAATGACCAAATATAAAAAAATACCCTGCAATAGAATCATTACTATTACAGGGGATTAAACATGTTAAGTAGTTTATTTAGTGTGCCATTGGCGCTGTTTTAACTTGTTCGCGAAATGACGCGCTATAGCGTCTAAATATAAAAGTACACCAAATTAATGAGATCAAGCCAAATATCGCCCCCACATAACCGATACTTGCCATCCCCATATGCACAATCACTTGGTTACCGAGCAAAGCACCACCACCGATACCAATATTGAAGATCCCCGAATAGATTGCCATTGCAAGGTCAGTGGCATCCGGTGCAAGATCAATCACCTTCACCTGCATACCCAAGCCCACGCACATGATGGCGATCCCCCAGAATATGCTTAAGATAACCAGCCAGCTTACATGACCACTGATTGGCATTAACAATAATAAACATATCGTCAAAACAGCAATCGCCACAGGTAGAAATGATAGTGTATATTTACCACTATAACGGCTAAAGATCATACTTCCCGCAATCCCCGCCACACCAAAAATCAGCAATAATAGGGTTGCAAAATTTTGGCTCTGTAGCGCGATATCGCGAACAAAAGGTTCGATATAGCTGTAGGCGGCAAAATGCGCTGTGACGACCACGACCGTCAGAACAAACAATCCGACTAACGCTTGGCGTTTAAAAAGTACTGGCAAGCTTTTTAATGAACCTGAATGCTCACTCGGCAATTTAGGTAAAAAGCGAATCAATGCAATCATGGTTAATAATGCGATAGCACCAATACATAAGAAAGTGACACGCCACCCTAATAACTGACCAATAACACGCCCTATTGGTAAACCTAACACCGTTGCTAACGCAGTACCTGTCGCTAATAAACCTAACGCTTGAGCCTTTTTACCCGCAGGTGCAACGCGGATAGCTAACGAGGCGGTGATCGACCAAAATATCGCATGCGACAATGCAACCCCTACTCTCGCCACAATCAAAACTTCAAAATTCCATGCAAAACCAGAAAGGATATGACTTAAAACAAAGACAATAAATAGTAATGCTAATAACTTACGCCGTTCAATTTTGCTCGTAAGTAGCATCAGCGGCAATGACATAATGGCCACTACCCACGCATAAATGGTGATCATCAACCCGGTATGGGCTACTGTCATGTTAAAACTCGCCGCAATATCACTCAGTAATGCAACGGGAACGAATTCGGTGGTATTGAAAACAAATGCGGCGACCGCTAGTGCCACAACTCGGATCCAAGCTGTTTTTCTAGAAACCTGTGTCATTGTCTTTGCTTGCGCCTTTGTTGATATCAGCAAAAACCCATCCCCCAATCAAAAGCTGATCGGTATAGAAGCCACGTTATTGGATTTAAGCTGAGGTTTGATATTGCTTCGATTCAAGGATTGAAAAGCAATCTAATTTATGTGAATGGTATCACATTTTTCTCAGGTATTTAAAGTGAGTCAATGCGAGAACATCAATAAAAAGTTGCTCTATTTCTGATAGCTCGCGCCTCATCAATGATTTCATGAGCCGTTAACCCAATAGGGCCTATACCTTTTTCTATTAGTAAGTCTGCCGCTTTACCATGCAACCAAACGCCGGCTCTCACCGCTTCTTCAATGGGTAATGATTGCGCCAATAAACTGCCGATAATCCCTGATAACACATCCCCACTCCCCGCTGTAGCTAACCCACTATTACCCGTTTCATTGCGCCAAGTTTGGCCATTGGGGGCAGAAATTATTGTATGGTGACCTTTTAACACTGCCCAGCAACCAAACCGCTGGCTGAGATGTTGCGCGGCACTCAACCTATCCGCTTGTATCGCCGTGACTGTTGTTTGTAACAACCTTGCGGCTTCTTTAGGGTGCGGCGTGAGTACTGTTTGTGATGATAAGGTTTGAGATAGGGGCATCTGAGCAAGTAGATTCAGGCCATCAGCATCAATTAACACGCTTTGCTGCTGTTCAACAAATGATAATGCTCTATCTATCAATAATTGCGCATCTGAAGATACACCTAAACCACAACCAATAACCCATGCTGTTGGTGTTTCACCATTTATCACTTCATTGGCTTGGCGCAACATTAATTCGGGGGCATGCTCTATAAGTTGCAATGTGAGTGGCGATTGATTAAACCCAATAATCACTTTGCCACAGCCACTTTTGAGCGCGGCAACGCCAGCAAGTACGCAAGAGCCGGTCATTCCTGCACTACCACCAATAATATTTAGCGTTCCAAACGTGCCTTTGTGACTCTGCTCTGGTCGAGGCTTAACAAATAAAGGGAATTGCTCTGCTAGCCACTGTTTTTCTATTGAAGTTAACATCACTAATCCTTTTGATATTACATTGCGACCTTTTAATTCCTATCTGAATTCTTCATCTTAATTCATCATGTTATGGCGCAATCTATAACCTTTCTATGATATAATATTAGCAAACTCACGAATTTTTAAAGGATACTTTATTAATGAAAGCACATTTTCCAACTCAACCTGATGTGAATGAATTAGCAGCAGAAGTGACCTGTATAAAAAACCTGCTTGCACATATGCTCAAAGCAATTGGTCAAGCTGATGCAGGTAAAATTCTGATTAAAATGGAGCGTGAAATTGCATCGATGGAAGATGAAAAACAAGCTGAGACTTATCGTAATACGCTTGAACAGATCAAAGCAGGTTTTCGCCAATAGATTATTTTAACGATAAGTGCTATTTAAGGGGCTTTGTTGTTCAATTACACTTAAAACTGCACAAATAACTAAATATCCTTTATCGAAATAATTTATCTTTGCTCTCGAATTAAACCATTCTTTATTCATTTAGCTCCCCCTTCAAATCTCTATGAAGGGGGCTTTTTTTATTCTAGATTAATCTTTGACTTTTCCGTTATAAATATCTTGGCAATGTTGGATATATTTTTCCAACGTTATTTCGCCAGATGGGTCACGGTGCGCTTTTTGTTCTTCAAAAGCCCATACAGTAAAAGCCTGACCTAAATTAGCACCGGACATTCCTACTTCTTTATACATGCGGTGATAAAAACCCGTTGGAGATTGGTAAATTTCAAATTTAAAGGGAACTAAGCGCGCTGGATTTTCTACCGTCATAAACTCATTGCCAAAAACCAACGTTTTTACAAGTATGTCCATTTTATATCCTTAATATTATCTAATTCTGTTAAGGCTCATTTTCATCATTTCTTCGTTCATCATAGACCCTTCATCTACCTGACCCCAAAGAAAATCTACGAAATTCCACTTAAAGAATACACTAATTTGATCTGCATTAAATTAATTTTTGCCCATAATAAAAAACCCATGATAGATTTTTCACTACCATGGGTTTTCATCAATTTTTATGGCTAATTAGCCAACTTAACTATTTCAAATATTCGCCAGAACGTAGCGCTTCAATACGTTTATCTAATGGCGGGTGTGACAAGAAAAGTTCACTAAATGCTTTGCCACGACCATTGATACAAAACGCCATTAAACGGCCTTCTTCTTGTGGTTCATAACTGGTTTTCAAACGTTGCAACGCAGCAATCATTTTTTCTTTACCGACCAACTTCGCTGAACCAGCATCTGCATGGAATTCACGATAACGAGAGAACCACATGGTAATAATGCTCGCTAAGATACCGAATACAATTTCTAATACCATTGAAACGGCAAAGTAAACCATTGGGTTACCGTTACTGCTTTCGCTTTCTTCATCATTGCTCGACATAAAGCCAGAAACGAATTGAGCGATGATACGGGAAATAAAGATCACAAACGTGTTCACAACACCCTGTAATAGCGTCATTGTCACCATATCGCCATTTGCGATATGACTGATCTCATGGGCAATAACCGCTTCTGCTTCATCACGGCTCATATTTTCTAGTAAACCCGTGCTAACCGCTACTAATGATGCGTCACGACGTGCTCCTGTAGCAAATGCGTTAATATCCGGCGCATGATAAATCGCAACCTGTGGCATTTGAATACCCACTTGCTGAGCTTGGCGGCTTACCGTATTGATTAACCATTGCTCAGTTTCATTGCGGGGCGATTCAATCACTTCCCCACCAACCGATTTAAGTGCCATCCATTTTGACATTAACAGCGAAATAAACGCGCCACCAAAACCAAATAGGCCAGCCATAATCATCAGGCCTTGAACACTGCTCCCTTTAACACCTGTTAAGCTTAAAATTATCCCAAACACAAACATAACGGCTAAGTTTGTGAGTAAGAATAAGGCAATTCGCATCATCTTTTTTTGATTCCTTGGTAAAAATAAATATCACGAAGAATTTAGGGTATAAATAAGGTTTTTTCATACTTTTTCAAGTGTTTTAACACGAAAAAACCAAAAATTAACATAACTTTACACAGGCTATGAAAAAGGCCAGCGATTGCTGGCCCTAATTTAATTTACTGTTTAACCAAATTATTTTTTATTTGGCAATAAATGGGTATCAGGATTAGCAAGATCAATAGCAATTTTAACTGTTTCGTCCAAATACGGGTCAGGCCCTTCGTAATCCTTAGGTAAATCATCAATTGACTTCAATAGAGGCTTACCTTCTTTTGCATTACGCTCATTGATACGTTTTAGTTTCGTTGCTTCAATTTCATTATCTTCCTTCAGACGTTGTGCATAATTTAACGAAATAAGATTTTTACTCTCTTTATTCGCTTTATAATGTGCAATGTCCTCATCGATATACTTAAACTCTGTATCTTGGCTAATACGTGCTAAGTGTTTAGTTTTTAAGTCTGATAAATCGGAAGTCACATCCCCGACCTTGCTATAATTGGCAGGCGGAATACTATCCCATGGCAATGCGTTATCTTCAAAGCTTTCCCCCGTTTCAGCAGGATCTTGCCCTGTAGGCATAACAATATCCGGTGTTACCCCTTTACGCTGAGTACTGCCACCATTAACACGGTAGAATTTTTGAATGGTGTATTGCACTGAGCCTAATGCAGGCCAATCAGGCTTCAGCATTTGGTCATAAACACGACTCAAACTTCTATGTTGTTGAACAGTCCCTTTACCAAAAGTTGGTTCGCCGACAATCAGCGCCCGACCATAATCTTGCATTGCCGCCGCAAAAATTTCAGAGGCGGAAGCACTAAAGCGGTCAACAAGAACAACTAATGGCCCTTTGTAGTAAATGACATCGTCATCATCTGCATCCTGACGCACTTGCCCATTATTGTCACGGACTTGCACAATTGGCCCTTTAGGAATAAACAAACCGGATAATGAAACGGCCTCTGTCAATGCACCACCGCCATTACCTCGCAGGTCAATAACTAGGGCAGAAACGTTATCTTTCGCGATTTTCTGTAGTTGCGTTTTAACGTCATTGGTTAAACCAACATAGAAACCCGGAATATCTAGTACGGCGACTTTTTCATTCCCGACTTTTTTAATGTTCAGTTTAACGGCACGATCTTCTAAACGAATTTGTTCACGAACGATAGTGACCACATGGGGCTTAGCCCCTTTTGTGTCAGATACCACTTCCAAACGGACCTTACTTCCTTTAGGCCCTTTGATCAGTGCGACCACATCATCGAGTCGCCAACCAACCACATCAACCATCGGCTTACCAGTTTGACCTACACCGATAATTTTATCGCCTACTTTTAATTCTTTACTTTTTGCTGCCGGCCCACCCGCAACCAATGAATTAATCACTGTATTTTCATCGTCTTGCTGCAAGACTGCACCAATCCCTTCTAACGACAAACTCATTTCAGAATTAAACTGTTCAGTATTGCGCGGAGAAAGGTAGCTGGTATGAGGGTCGATTTCACGAGCAAAAGCATTCATGATTAATTGGAAAACATCTTCACTTTGCCCTTGCGTCAAACGTCTTAAAGCAAAGTTATAACGCTTAGTGAGTTTTTCCTTAATCTCTTTATCATCTTTGCCTGATAGCTTCAGGTTCAGCCAATCATACCTGACCTTTTGATCCCAAAGCTTATCTAATTCTTGCTTATCCTTTGGCCAAGGCATTTTACTACGATCGACTTCAATAAAGTCATTCGCATCAAAATTCATTGGTTGCTCAAGACGAGCTAATGCATATTGGAAGCGTTCAAAGCGTCTTTTCTGAGAAAGGTTGTACAGGTCATAGAACGTATCTAGTTTTCCATTTTCCAGCCATTCACCGACTTTAGCTTTATCTTTTGCATACTCATCAACATCTGACTGAAGCAAAACGTTATGACCGTAATCCAACATATTCAGATAACGATCAAAAATTTTACCGGAAAACGCTTTATCCAAATCAAATTGGCGATAATGAGAGCGGGTAAACCTAGATGTTACCCTTTCACTTACTGTGCCATGCTGAGTATCCTGTTTTAATACAGGTAACTGAGCAGCAGTGAACTGTGTCACTGCTTGAGGATTCGCAATTGCACTACTAAAAGTGGCAACACTAACGACTAATGCAATCTTTAAAAGTTTGTTCATGCCCTGATTGACCTCCGTATCAGAACTTTAAATGTTCCGCACGCACAATCATTGCCATTCCTGTTGGCAACTGAACTCTGACACCATCTTTAGCAATTTCCAGTACAGACGCATCCATCAGACTTGTACCAACTTTCACTTTCAGAGTCTGGCCGACCTGAAGTGCGTTAATATCAGTCACTGATTTCAATTTTTGCTCTGGAGATGCTGCACCACTACGGCGCTGAGGTTTAGTCGAAGAGTTTTGTGGGCGTTCTTTATTTTCTGACTGGCGATGGCGCGGCGCTTTGTCTTTTGCTGCTGCCGGATTGCGGGTGTTTTTATCACCTGATTTTTTGGCTGCTGGTCGTTTCTGCGCTTTTTGCTCTGCACGTTGCGCTTGAACTCGAGCTTTTGCCTCAGTCAATTGTTGACGAGCATGCGTAATATGCTCCGCCTCTAATTCACCACAATCATTACCATCTAAGTCAACGCGCTTAGCGCCTTCTTTAACACCGTAGAGATAACGCCAGCTAGAGGTATACATACGCAATGCCGAACGCAATTGCGTTTTGCTAATACCATCTTCTTCGGTCAAACGCCCTACGATATCTTGAAAAATTCCGACTTTTAACGGACGTGCTTCGCCTTCAGCGATAAAACAGCGTGGAAAACGCTCAGCCAAAAACGCGATAACTTCTTTACTACTATTCAACTTAGGTTGATTTTCCATGAAATTTCCTGATAACAACGATTTTGCCAACCAGCACGGGCATGAACAAGCCGACATTATAATAGCGTTGCAGACAATTGCCACGTTCCTATTAAGTTAACATACCAATATTTAATGATAATTTGGCATCGAACACATTGCCAGATGTTGACACAACTGGCTTACAAGATGTTTTAAACCAATTTCATCATTTTGATCAAAGTGATTGAAATTTGGACTATCAATATCCAGCACGCCTAAAACCTGACCATTAACTTCCAATGGAAGCACGATTTCGGCATTACTTGCCGAATCACAGGCTATATGACCAGAGAAAGCATGCACATCATCAACACGCTGAATTTTATTTTGGCTATATGCCGTACCGCAGACACCTTTGCCAAACGGTATTCTGACACAGGCTATCTTTCCTTGAAAAGGACCAAGCACTAACTCTTGTCCACTTCTTAAGTAAAAACCCACCCAGTTAATACCTTCTAGGCGCTCATACAACAACGCGCTTGTATTCGCCAAACTTGCAATTAAATCATATTCTCCTGCCAATAGTGCAGACAAACTATCTGAAAGTTCGTGATAATACTTGTTTTTATCCATAAAATTTTCTTGTAATAATTAAATGATGCAATAGAGTAAACAATTTGTGCACCCTGTAGGTTAGCAAGTTGTCACTAAGCCGTAAATTTTTTTACACTAGATTACACGCGCGGCTAACAACTCCATGAGTAAAACAATGAATCACATTAATCATAGTGACATAATTTCGCAACACTGCTGCTATTGCAATCTTAAATTATCTATTCCTTCACATGATACTCAACAGGTTGTGATATGCCCGCGTTGCCACAGTCAGCTTGACGATGGCCGTTCTTGGTCACTAAACCGCTTATTTATTCTTTCTATTACATTATTAATGTTGGCACCTATCGCATTTTGGCAACCATTGATTTCAATCCATTTATTGGGGACACAAATCTATGCCAACGTGATCGAAGGTATTAGGCTCATCAATTCTCAAGGTGACCCATTCACTGCGAGCATTATCGCCTTCTGTGCCATCGGCGCACCTCTGCTTTTGCCGATTTCTATCGTTTATCTCTATATAGGAAGGCGTGTTCGTCTAAATCTACGCCCCGTCTTACTGATACTAAGTCGTTTAAAAGAATGGGTTATGTTGGATGTCTATCTTATTGGATTGGGGATTGCTGCAATCAAAATGCAAGATTACGCCAGCGTATTTTTGGGAAATGGTTTAATCGCTTTTATTACCATGACAGTAATTAGTCTGTTAATATTAATCCACCTAAATGTCGAACAACTTTGGCAGCTCTTCTACCCTAAAAAAGAGCAAGCTAATGACCCTCATGCTTTAACATGCCAAGCTTGCCACTATACCGGGCCTGCAAATTCACGAGGAGTCTGCCAACGCTGCCATCGCCCCTTACACTACCGCGAGCCATATAGCCTACAAAAAACATGGGCCGCACTGATTGCAGCGATGATCTTGCTTTTTCCTGCTAACTTAATGCCAATTTCCGTTGTCTATCTTAACGGGCAACGCATGGAAGACACCATTTACTCTGGTGTCGTTTCATTAATTGAATCAGGTAATTGGCCCATTGCTATCATTGTTTTTATCGCCAGTATTTTAGTGCCTTTTATTAAGATCCTGATCATGATTTTACTGTTATGCTCCATTCAACGTTGCAGTCAGACGGATCCGGTATTGAGGATGAAGTTATTAAAATTTGTGACATGGATTGGCCGTTGGTCAATGCTGGATTTATTTGTTATCGCACTCATGATGACGCTGATTAACCGTGATCAGCTAATGTCTTTTACTATGGGCCCTGCCGCATTGTTTTTCGGTATCGCTGTAATTTTAACCATACTCGCTGTCGAGTGGCTTGATAGTCGTTTAATTTGGGATTCTTATGGAAAATCAAAATCAACAAAATGAACCTGTAGAGCAAGAACAAGAGGCGATTTTACGTAAACGAGCACGTATATCACCCTTTTGGCTATTGCCTCTTGTCGCTGTGTTTATCGCAGGTTGGTTACTTTTCCAACATTGGTTGGAACAAGGTACTGAGGTGACAATTGAATTTTCCTCTGCTCCCGGTGTAGTTTCAGGTAGAACACCGATCCGCTACCAAGGTGTCGAAGTTGGATTGGTGCAATCTGTCACCGTTAGCCAAGATATGAAGAAAATTATTGTTAAGGCCAGTATCAATAAAGATATGAAGCCCGCACTCACCTCTGGCACCAAATTTTGGCTCGTCACACCTAAAGCCTCATTAGCCGGTGTTTCTGGCTTAGATGCACTTGTTGGCGGTAACTACATCGGTATGCAACCTGGGGCTGGTGAAGAGCAACACAACTTTATCGCTCAAGACTCCCCGCCACAACTACAAACCGAAGAGGGGCAATTACTCATCTATCTCACGGCTAAAGACTTAGGCTCATTGCATGAAAACTCACCGATTTATTATCGCAAAGTGCCCGTTGGTTATATTTCTGACTACACGATTTTGCCTAATGACCAAGGGGTTTCTATCGCCGCCATAATAGAAAAACGGTATACCCGATTAGTGAGAGAAAACAGTCAATTTTGGAATGTTTCAGGCTTCCAAGGCGGTTTTGATTTAAAATCTGGTGTGAATGTCAAAATGGAAAGCCTTTCTGCTGTAATCAATGGTGCTGTTGCATTTGATTCACCGACTAATAGTGCCCCAGCACAGGAAGGGCAACAATTTGTTTTGCATCCAAACAGGCATGATATTGGACAGGATGAACAGCAAAATAAAAATAGTTTAGTGGTTTCATTATGGTCTCCTGACACCTATGGCGTCGATGCCGGACAACCTATCGTTTATCGTGGAATAAAAATAGGTGAAGTGTTACAGCGTAACTTACTTGATGATAAAGTTACCTTCCAAGTCGCGATTTTGGATGAGTACCGCCATCTTATCCGTAACGATACCAAGTTTGTTGCCAATAGCCGCGTTGATGTCCAACTTGGCTTAACGGGGATCCAGTTTCAAGGTGCAACGCCGCAAGAGTGGTTAGATGGTGGAGTTCATTTATTGGTTGGAAAAGGTAAAGAGCCATTGCCTGAAACGTTCCCATTATATCGAAGTGATGATAATGCTAAGGCGGGTATAACAGGTTCATCACCCACCACCACAATTACATTAAACACTAACACCCTTCCTGATATTCAGGCAGGTTCAGTAGTACTTTACCGCCAATTTACTGTCGGTGAAATAGTCTCAATTAACCCAACCAAAGACGGTTTCGCGGTTAATATTCATATTTCTAGTCAATACCGTCATCTACTAACAGATAAAAGCGTCTTTTGGGCAGAAGGCGGCGCTAAAGTCAAACTCAATAGCAGTGGATTAACCGTTCAGGCCGCTCCTCTTACACGAGCAATTAGAGGTGCCATTAGTTTTGATAATATTCCAACGGCCAAACTTGATAGTGCAAGGCAACATACCCTCTATCCAAACGAAACTGCGGCAAAAGCCATTGGGAGTGTCGTGACTTTAACCACTTTTGATGCGTCTAAATTGTCAGAAGGGATGCCGATTCGCTATTTAGGTATCGATATTGGACAAATCGATTCATTGAAATTATCGCCAAATAACCGCGAAGTGAATGCACGCGCGATCCTTTATCCAGAGTATGTGCAAGCTTTCACGAAGAGTGGCAGTCGCTTTGCTATTGTCACACCAGAGCTTTCTCCTTCTGGCGTCAATAACCTCGATACCTTGATCCAACCTTATATCAGTGCCGAGCCAGGACGAGGAAATAGAAATCGTTACCAATTTGAACTACAAACGGCCAATATTACAGACTCGCGTTACTTAGATGGCTTAACAATTATATTAGATGCCACCGAAGTTGGCTCTATTCAGGTTGGAACCCCTCTTCTCTTTAGGGGAATGGAAATTGGTACAGTTACTGGTTTATATTTGGGAGAGCTTTCCGACCGCGTATATGTTGCGACTCGAATTGGTAAAGAGTTCCAATACCTGATCCGCGACAATACCCAATTTTGGATCTCTTCAGGTTATAACCTCTCCTTTGGCCTCACAGGCGGCATGATCAAGAGTGGCACCTTCAAGCAGTTTGTTCGGGGAGGTATCTCCTTGGCGACCCCACCAACGGTGCCTCTCGCGCCGAAAGCGAAGCCAGATCAGCATTTCATTCTAAAATTAGAACCTCCTAAAGACTGGTTAGAATGGGGAACATCTATCCCTAAACAGTAATCACTAGAAAGGTGCATATTTTAACAATATTGCACCTTTCTTTTAACTCGCCCTTAAAAAACATTTTGGAAATCGATTCCATTTGTACTATGCTTAATTTTGTTGAGTCGTAACGCCACAGCTACACATTAATCGAGAGGTAACATTATGCGCATAGTTAATTTGAAAATATCTTCCTATGAAATCAATGACGCCATCATGTCAGATCATAAAAGTGATACCCTCAGTATACCTTGTGACTCTGATACTGAGTTTTGTATGCAATTAGATGGTTGGGATGAAAATACCAGTATTCCTGCACTCATCAATGAGAAACCCGTTCTGTTATACCGTCATCGTTATGACAAAGATAATCATCATTGGGTGATGAGAGTGGCTTAATTGATGAAATCACTATTAGGTGGGCTACAAACAACAGGCAAAAAAAGAGGCCTGGTAGATTCCGATTACCGGGCCTTGGGAAATGGCTCTGGCAGAGCCGTGCGCTAAAAATTGCCATTGAGACGTAACAAAGTACAATTTAATACTAGCTTGCTAAACGCACTCTTACCATACTAATTATCAATTATTTTACATATTATTAACACAATTTATTTCTTAATATTCCAATATCGAGCTATTTGATTGATAGGTACACCCTATATCGATGATAAGTACAACCTTTCAACTTTTTGTTGATAATAAAAAATGCCACAAGTTATAAGCATAATCGCCTATAACCTATGGCATTGTTCTTCTTTAATAAAGATAAGGTTACGAGTTGTTACACAGCTTCTTCGCCGCTAATTTGAGTGGTTCTACGCGCTCTTCCGCACTTTTTTCCGTCTCAATTGGCTTTAATAAAATATCGATCGGCTGTGCTTTGATCTCTTTTTTCTCCATTTGAGCCTGTGCCACATCATTGAGTGGGTACTGCATGAGTGTGGCAGGGTTGATAACAATCAGTGCACCATTACTTCTACATTCCAGCATCACTTCTTCTCGGGTAAATGGCCAATCATCACCAAACTGCTTTTTACTTACTGTCTCAATGGGTGCCGCAGCCACCGTAAAGCTAGTACTTGCCAGTAATACAGAACACAGCGCTAATTTCAGTTTCATACAACTTACCTTGTTAAAACATCAAGTTCACTATCAGGTGATTATACAGGTTGATAGGTCGCAAAAATAGCAACGGCTAAAATTGCCGTAGTACCTAACAGTAGCTCAATCCAACTATTAATAATCAAATACTGTAACCGCCCTTTTCTTTTAATATTCGGGACCAGTATATAGCGGTTCACTAAGGCTAAAATGACCATTAGTGCAACTAAGCTGATTTTTAACCAAAGCCACGATTGGTATTCTGAACCGGTATAATTAAACGGCCAATTTGGCAGTAATGTCATCGAGCTGATTATGCCTGTCACCACAACAATAATGACAGCAACGTGCCCTACACGAGAAAAACGGATCAAACTAGCAAAAATTTGCTTATCTAAGCCTGGCGCTAATTCTTTTTTATCTCGCAAGAACTGAATGCAAATCAAAAACGGCCATAATCCGCCAAACCAATAGGCTGAACTTATAAGATGAAGAAATTGATTTAAACGGTTTAACGCCCCAATGACACCACCATACATCGCGGCATGGCCAATCAAGGCATGTAAACCGAGGAGCACAATAGAAAGTAGTAATAACAGATAAAGCCGGATATTTTGTGAACGGATAAAAATCACACCTAATGTGATGACAGCAAACACCAATTCCCAACGCCAAACCAGCCCAAACGTTGTGCCAAATACACTTGACCAAATATCAAAGTCTAGTGCTTCTTCCCAGCCATCCCCCATCAGCCCAGCTTGGGCAGCCATCCAGCCAAAGGCTGTAACCACGGTGACTACTGCACTAAAGATAATCGTTCGATTAAGATAGCGACGAAGGATTTGACTAAAAGCACCCACACTTAATATCGCTGCGAATATTGACATTCCACACATCAACATCGCAGCAATAAAATGGGAAAAGCGTATAACTGTATAAAATGCCTCTAAAGACATGATTATTTCACAGTAAAGCTATATTCGCCTTTCGTTTTATGACCATCAACGGATACCACACTCCAATTTACATCATACTTTCCTGCTTCTAATTTGCTTTCAATTGGAATGATAACCTTGGTGTCATTGTTTGAATCTAACGCAGGCTTGCCTGTTTTCACGACGCTGTCATTAGGCCCCGTCACTTTCACTTTTGCAAAATTAATCTCAATACCTTCAGAGAAATTAAGGGTGATTGATTCAGGAGCCTTTTCAACCGCCGCACCTTCTGCTGGTAGTTGATCTTTTAAGTGCGCATGAGCGAATGCCTGTTGAAATGACATACCTAAAAATAGGACTGCAACAGCACTCAATTTACGCCAAGATGATTTGATTTGATAGATTGCCATAATTAGTAACCCCTTAATTTGCAGGTGAATTTGGATTATTTAGCAATCATTATACGAAAGAAACAAGCTTTCGCTGCCAAAAAATGAATTTGGCTGTTGAAGATGTGATTATCAACACAAAATGAAAAGAAAAAGGCTCATGAGCATTGAAATTAATCACTACAAATCATGAACCTATTGATGTTTTATATTAAACGTGGGCGGATGTAGACATATTTTTTAAATCTTTATCCAATAGGAATAGCGCTTTGCCACTTTCACCGACCATATCCAATTTGTCTAAGATTGATTTGAACAATTTCTCTTCTTCATGTTGTTCAGCAACATACCACTGTAAGAAGTTAAATGTGGAATAATCTTGGGTAGTGATGGCTAAATGAGCCAGTTTATTAATTTCCGCAGTAATTTGTTGCTCGTGCTGATAAGTCAGCGTAAATACATCACCGATTGATTTGAAATCAACAGGAGGCGCGGCGATTTGACCTAATTTTGGCAGTGCACCAGTATCGCTAAGATAGTCAAATAAACGCTGCATATGCTCCATTTCTTCTTGAGAATGTGCTTTTAAAAATGCCGCAGCACCTTCAAAACCTTTATCGCTACACCATGCGCTCATCTGTAAATATAAATTCGCAGAATAAAACTCGAGGTTTAACTGCTCATTTAATTTATTGATCATGTCATTCGTTAACATATTTTCTTTCCTTAGTTATCAAGATTAATGCTTTTATTATGCACATTCTAAAAATAATTAAAACCCTAAAACAATAATAAAACAAAAAAATACAATTTACTGATAATTAATAACTTTTTGTAAAATTAATAATAATCAATCTCATTATCCTTAGTGGTATTTACTTGTGTTTTAATGAAAAAAATTATCATTGTTATTTAATAAAATAATACATTCTCATTATAATCAATAGTTGAGTTATTAAATATAATCTTACGTGAAAATAATTATTTCTCTCAATCAATTCAAAATATTATTTCCCTATATTTACGCCATAAGTAACGAGGCAGCTAGTGATTTTTTCCGATAAATTGCTACACTACCCCCTCTACATTGAAGTGATTGAGAGTGGATATGAGTCATAACCTTGCATTGTTACCCAAAGACGAAATGGATAAAGTCAATGTTGACCTACAAGCCTCGGGGGTTGCCTTTAAAGAGCGCTATAATGTTGCCGTGATCGCAGAAGCTGTCGAGCAGGAGCAACCTGAGCACCTTAGAGCCTATTTTCGTGAACGGTTAGCCCACTACCGCCAGCTTTCACAACATTTTTCTCGTCTACCCTACGAGCCCAAAAATCGCTAAATATGATTTTTAGGCACGAATAACTAAAAAGGAGAAGCATCACTTCTCCTTTTTAGGACATCGCTACAAATCGAGATAGATTATTTTACAGAGTGATATGTAATAGTGGATTTTTCACAATCAACAGTCACATTATATTGCAGATCTTGCTTAGAGCCTCTGACTGTTAATGGCACTTGGTAACCCGTCTCTGTTTTCGTCACATCTTGATTATTAACCCATGCGACGGCTTTTTTACCAACTAATGCCTTTTCTTCTGCCCAACGTGGCAAGCGATTATTCATAAAATCGTTTTTAACTTGTGCAGCAATTTGAGGCTCTGCCAATTTTCCACAACTAATAAACGGAGCCGCTTTACCTTCTTCTTGGTTGGCGCTGAATGCAATCGAACTAAATAACAGTGCGCAGCCACCTAAAGCAAAACCAATTTTCTTACCAGCCTTCATGCTTCCTCCGATCCCTATAAAAATGTTGGGTAACAAATTATATCAGTGACCATAGTTAATTTTATACGACATTTATCTAATATAACTAAAATAGTAGAAATAATTATAAACTGCCAGAATGGTATGACTTAACTAATATGTATCAGATTTTAGCATAAATGTTAATAGTTTGTTTTGTTAACGTTCATTTTCTTCATCAAAACGTACTTGGATCTGCTCTTTATCTTTGTATCTTTCACGGATTTCCTGTGCAACGAGCGCAATCGCTTCTCCGCTACTCATCCCATCAGCCATTAATTGGTGGATACGTTCAACCGCTTCTTGCTGTTGTTGATGATTAAGCGCTGGCATACCTGAAAACATGTCAAAACCCCTTCTTAACTGGTTAGTTTTAAATCGTGCGGAGAGAAAATAAAAAATTTTAGCTTAATTTTAACAGCTCTTGGCTTCTTAAGATAAGATATATGCTAATCTGGTTATCAGTTCTTTTTTATCGACTTAGCGTTTAGTATATACAAATGGTTATCAATAAAATACAACTCCCCTATTATCCTGATGTTGCTATTGACTATTTTACGCCACTAGCCCATCAACCTTGGTCAATGCTGCTCCATTCAGGCAATGCCGAGCATTCGCATAACAGATACGATATTGTTGTGGCTGATCCTATTGCAACGCTAACCACTATTGGTGATAAAACGACGATCACCCACCCGCACTCGGTTGAGAGTTCAGACGCAGACCCATTTAACCTCCTTCAACAAACTATTGAACACTACGCCCCTGACCATGCTAGTGATGATACGCTTCCTTTCACTGGCGGTGCTCTCGGTATTTGGAGCTACGATTTAGGTCGTCGTATCGAAAAAATGCCACACATAGCGACTACGGATTTATCGTTTCCAGATATGGCCGTTGGGATATATCAATGGGCGTTGATTGTCGATAATCAAGAAAAAACGGTCACCTTATTCAGTTATTCTGATACCAATAAACGCCTTGATTGGTTGAAGAAACAAAAAGCTTCACGTAAAACCAAGTTCGCCCTTACCAGTTCATGGCATTCAAATATGTCACAAGAGCAGTATCACGAGAAAATCGGCCAAATACATGAATACTTGCGTAGCGGTGATTGCTATCAAATAAATCTAGCGCAGCGTTTTCAAGCAAAATATAAGGGTAATGAATGGGATGCATTTTTATTATTAACCCGAGCAAATCGCGCCCCTTTCTCTTCTTTCATTCGTCTTCCTAATAATGCGGTGATCAGCATCTCGCCTGAACGCTTTATTCAGTTACAAGATGGTGAGATACAAACACGTCCAATCAAAGGCACACTACCTCGTTTAGAGGATGAACACGCCGATGCCATGCAAGTCGAAAAATTGGCGAATTCCCCTAAAGATCGTGCTGAAAACTTGATGATTGTCGATTTACTCCGTAATGATATTGGTCGAGTTGCACAACCAGGAACAGTCAAGGTCCCTGAATTATTCGCTGTCGAAGCCTTCCCAGCGGTTTATCACTTAGTTAGCACAATTACTGCAACACTTGATAAACCCTATACGGCAACAGATCTTCTGCGTGCAAGTTTCCCGGGAGGCTCAATTACTGGTGCCCCTAAAATTCGTGCGATGCAAATCATTGAAGAGCTTGAACCTCATCGTCGTCATGGCTATTGTGGCGCTATAGGCTATATTAGTTTTTGTGGCAAAATGGATACCAACATTACCATCCGTACACTGTTAACAGATAAAAAACGGATTTTTTGCTGGGCTGGCGGTGGTATTGTGGCAGATAGCCAAGCGGATAAAGAGTATCAAGAAACCTTTGATAAGTTACGGCTGATATTACCCGTGTTAGGAGAAGTAGAGCACGATGACTGAACTGAATGAGTTTATAAACCGCTTTCAGTTTACCCTGCCAGTGACTCGCCGAACTCAACGGACGGCGAGCAAATCTGCTGCCGTTCTTCTGCCTATTATCAATAAAACCACGCCCACATTATTATTAACGCAGCGTTCCCCTTTTTTGCGTTCACATGCCGGACAAGTGGCTTTCCCAGGAGGGGCACGTGACCCTGAAGATGGCTCTCTAGTGACTACCGCGCTGCGAGAAGCCTATGAAGAAGTGGCTATTCCCCCAGAGAAAGTCCAAGTACTTGGGCAACTCTCGCCACAACAAAGTATTGGCGGTTACGAAGTCACCCCAATCGTCGGCCTGCTCCCCGAAGGCATTAATTATCGCCCTAATCCTAGTGAAGTGGCCTCTGTATTCGAGGTTCCGCTATTTGATGCGCTATCACTGAATCAACATAAATATGTTGATATCAAACGTGCTGGTCAAAGTAACCGTATTTTCTTCTATTGGCATAACGGACATCTCGTTTGGGGTCTCACTGCCGCCATCCTTCATCAGCTAGCTCTGCAACTCAAGTAGTCATTTTGTGCCGTAATTGAATACATTTTGTGCTATTCTGTAGCAATTGGCCTTTTGTTACTACCTTATTTTAAAAAATAATTTAAACTTACTGGTTAACACTACTAAATAACAGTAAAGTAGCGCCCTTTAAAATAAATCACTAAATATCTACTTTTTTTAAGGAGTCCTGCGTGATAAGCGTATTCGACATGTTTAAAGTGGGCATAGGTCCTTCAAGCTCTCATACCGTCGGCCCAATGAAGGCGGGAAAAGAATTTGTCGATGATTTGGTAAGCAAACAATTATTACCAAGCGTCACACGCATTGCGGTCGACGTTTATGGCTCTCTTTCACTCACTGGAAAAGGCCACCATACTGATATTGCAATCATTATGGGCCTTGCTGGCAATTTACCTGCTACTGTTGATATCGAATCTATTCCTGGCTTTATTGAAAACGTTGAAAAGACTGAAAAGCTACCCTTAGCTAACGGCACTCACACGGTAGATTTCCCACGGGAAGGTGGAATGAACTTCCGCCTAGATAATCTGCCTTTACATGAAAATGGTATGACTATCCATGCCTTTGCAGGCGAAGAAGAAATTTATACCAAAACTTACTACTCAATTGGTGGCGGTTTTATTGTTGATGAGGAACATTTTGGTCAATCTGTTCTGGATAGTAAACCCGTTTCCTACCCATTTAACTCAGCAGAAGAACTTTTGCTTCACTGCAAAAAAACGGGGTTATCCATCTCTAGCTTGATGATGAAGAATGAGCTTGACCTTCACACGAAAGAAGAGATCGATGCCTATTTTGCCGATGTGTGGAAAACCATGCAGGCTTGTATTGAACGCGGGTTAAATACCGAGGGAGTTCTACCGGGGCCACTGCGCGTACCTCGTCGTGCGCCGGCATTGAACCGTCTTGTCACATCATCAAGCAAACTGTCCAATGACCCGATGAATGTCGTTGATCTCATTAATATGTTTGCATTAGCGGTTAACGAAGAAAATGCGGCAGGTGGTCGCGTTGTTACTGCCCCAACCAACGGTGCCTGTGGTATCGTTCCTGCGGTTTTGGCTTATTACGACCACTGCATTGAGCCTGTTACGCCGGAATTATACACACGTTATTTCCTTGCATCGGGGGCTATTGGTATTCTTTATAAAATGAATGCGTCTATCTCTGGTGCGGAAGTGGGTTGCCAAGGCGAAGTTGGTGTTGCTTGCTCAATGGCAGCGGCAGGTCTTGCTGAATTGTTTGGTGGAAGCCCTGAACAAGTTTGTGTTGCCGCTGAAATCGGTATGGAGCACAACCTTGGTTTAACCTGTGACCCTGTTGCAGGACAAGTTCAAGTACCTTGTATTGAGCGTAATGCGATTGCATCCGTCAAAGCCGTCAACGCAACACGTATGGCACTCCGCCGTACGAGTGAGCCACGTGTTTCTCTCGATAAAGTGATTGAAACGATGTACGAGACGGGCAAAGACATGAATGCCAAATACCGCGAAACTTCTCGCGGAGGTTTAGCAATAAAAGTCCAATGTGACTAGGGTCTTTATTCACTAGTCATTAATTGAATCACTTCACCGATGCCGCGTATTTTACTTTGATTAAACACGCGGCATTTTTTATCAAGTATTGTTGATTATTATCTGACTTAATTGTTTAGGGTGATCTTTAATACGTCATTTTTCGCCTACTTGGCTTTTCTATTTTTAATTTGTAACAAAAACTTAATTAGATCGTTACTTAAATCCCTTGTTTACAAAACAAACGTTTTTCAGAACTTCCTACTGCTGAAACGTGTCATTTTTCGTCTATTTTTTGCTCAACATTTTAAATCCCTTACTCTTTTTGCTACTTTTTTGTTACCGATAACAGTCACATACACTGTTTTTGCCATATATATAGTTTATTTATTTAATAAAACCAATATACTCAGACAATATATGTATTTTATTTAAAATAAAATACATGTTTTTAATTTTCTGACGCAAAACAAGTTTTTACACTAATGCGAAATGTTATGCTACGGATATTGACTCTAATGGTTAGCAAATTAACAGTTTTCTAACTGAATAAAATAGAGTGAATTTATTCAGCTAAAATTATCAATATCATTTTCTATTAGGAGGTTTAATTAAGCTGATTCAATTTTGACCTGATTTACAAATTCCGTTCTATATCTGTTAAGAGGGAAATCAAGTGAGTATAGCTATTATGATTGGTACACACGGTGTGGCGGCAGAGCAACTTCTACGAACCACCGAAATGTTGATAGGCGAGCAAGAAAATGTCTCGTTTATTGACTTTGTACCAGGGGAAAACGCAGACACCCTATTTGATAAGTACACAGCAAAACTAGCTGATTTAGATACCTCCCAGGGGGTAATATTTTTAGTTGATACATGGGGAGGTAGTCCCTTTAACGCAGCTAGCCGTATCGTAAACGAGCATGAAAACTATGAAATAGTCACTGGCGTTAATGTGCCTATGTTAGTTGAAACTTTTATGTGTCGTGACGATAACCCTTCAATAGACGAATTAATCTCCGTTGCTTTAGAAACAGGCCGTGGTGGTATTCGGGCACTGAAATTTAAAGAGCCAGAAGCCGCTGCTACTCCATCCCCAGCACCCGTTCAACAACCTGCTCCAGTACAAACAGTCACTGCTGGCCCTGGCGAACATATGGTGATTGCACTTGCGCGTATTGATGACCGATTAATCCATGGTCAAGTAGCTACACGCTGGACAAAAGAAACTCGCGTTAAACGCATTATTGTCGTCAGCGATGAGGTGGCAAAAGATCAGGTACGTTCAACATTACTAAAACAAGTTGCTCCTCCTGGCGTAACAGCACATGTCGTTGATATTGCTAAGTGTATTCGTGTTTATAACAACCCAAAATACGCAGGCGAACGCGTCATGTTATTGTTCACAAACCCAACGGATGTACAACGTTTGGTTGAAGCTGGTGTTGATATCACCTCTGTCAATATCGGTGGTATGGCGTTCCATGAAGGAAAAACTCAAGTTACGAATGCGGTTTCTATCAACCAAAAAGATATTGAAGCGTTCAACTATCTGAATGATAAAAATATTGAATTAGAAGTACGAAAAGTCGCTTCTGACAGCAAAGTTCAGATGATGGATTTGATTAAAAAATTTAAAAATTAGTCTTAGTTAAACCGTTAATATTATTTAATTTTAACCATTACTCGAAAACAGATTTACCAAACTTGTTTGGTTACAGGAGATTAAACAATGGAACTCACCGTTGTTCAAATAGTACTGGTTTTCATCGTGGCCTGTATCGCTGGTATGGGTTCTATTCTCGATGAATTCCAGTTCCATCGCCCACTCGTTGCCTGTACGCTTGTCGGTATCGTTTTGGGAGATATGAAAACCGGTATCATCATCGGTGGTACGCTGGAAATGATCGCATTAGGTTGGATGAACATTGGGGCTGCTGTCGCTCCTGATGCCGCACTTGCATCAATTATTTCAACCATTCTGGTCATTGCTGGTGGACAAAATATCGGGGCTGGTATCGCCATCGCAATTCCACTGGCGGCGGCTGGACAAGTCCTTACCATTATTGTGCGTACCGTTACCGTTGCATTCCAACATGCTGCTGACCGTGCTGCCGTCAGTGGTAATTTAACTGCTATCAGTTGGATCCATGTTTCTGCATTATTACTTCAAGCAATGCGTATTGCGATCCCAGCGCTTATCGTTGCAGTTTCTGTTGGTACCTCTGAGGTAAGAGAACTACTGGATTCAATTCCACAGGTCGTTACTGATGGTCTGAACATTGCTGGTGGTATGATCGTTGTTGTCGGTTATGCAATGGTTATCAATATGATGCGTGCAGGCTATCTAATGCCATTCTTCTACTTAGGCTTTGTTACTGCGGCATTTACCGAATTTAACCTTGTTGCGCTGGGTGTGATCGGTGCGGTTATGGCTATCCTGTATATCCAACTCAGCCCGAAATACAATAAATCTCAAGTTGTTGTCGCACAAAATAATAGCAACAACAACCTTGATAATGAATTAGACTAGGAGGAGCGCAACCATGGTAGATACAACAAATCCAACAGCGAAAAAGCTTACACAAAGCGATATTCGCGGCGTCTTCTTGCGTTCTAACTTGTTACAAGGTTCTTGGAACTTTGAACGTATGCAAGCGCTGGGCTTCTGTTATTCAATGGTTCCGGTGATCCGTCGCCTGTATCCTGAAAATAACGATGAGCGTAAACAAGCAATCAAACGCCATCTTGAGTTCTTTAACACCCACCCTTACGTTGCTGCGCCTGTTTTAGGTGTCACCATGGCGATGGAAGAGCAACGTGCGAATGGTGCAGATATTGATGATGGTGCCATCAACGGTATTAAGGTGGGTTTAATGGGACCTCTTGCCGGGGTTGGTGACCCAATCTTCTGGGGTACTGTTCGTCCTGTATTTGCAGCCCTAGGCGCCGGTATTGCAATGACTGGTAACCTACTCGGCCCAATCCTCTTCTTTGTTCTATTCAACCTTGTTCGCCTATTAACGCTCTACTATGGCGTTGCGTATGGCTATAAAAAAGGGGTTGATATTGTTCAAGATATCGGTGGCGGATTCTTACAAAAACTGACTGAAGGTGCATCAATACTGGGGCTATTTGTTATGGGTGCCTTGGTGAATAAATGGACGAAGGTCAACATTCCCGTCGTTGTTTCCAATATTGAGAACCCAACAACAAAAGTTATGGAAATCAAAACCATTCAAGATATTTTGAATGATTTGATGCCTGGTTTAGTTCCATTATTACTAACTTTTGCATGTATGTGGCTACTTCGCCGTAAAGTTAACCCACTGTGGATCATCATTGGCTTCTTTGGCCTTGGTATCTTAGGTGCTTGGTTGAAGTTCTTAGCACCATAATTTGCTGTAATAAACTGAAATGGGAGGTTGCAGCCTCCCATTTTTACTTTTAAGCTCTCTAGCACGTTTACTTAGCCAAGGGCACTGAAAATGACCTTAAATGATTTCATACTAGCCATTATTATTTTACTGATGCTGCTGTATGCAATTTACGATGAGTTTATTCAACATTTACTTAAGGGAAAAACCCTACTCAAAATTAACCTCAGACGTAAACATCGTGTCGATGCAATTATCTTTATTGTCTTAATCTGTATCGTTATTTATACCAATATTTCACGACACGGTAGTATGTTAACCACTTATTTATTAATGGTTACAATTTTAATGTCAGTCTATTTGGCTTTTATTCGAGCACCAAAGCTATTTTTTAAACAAACAGGTTTTTATTTTGCAAACACATTTATATTGTACGACAGAATAAAAACAATGAATTTATCAGAAGACGGAATTCTAATTATCGGATTAGAGCATAAGAAAATCCATATTCAAGTTTCTCAACTTGATGATTTACAAAGAATATATGAGTTTTTCATTAATCATAAATAATGGTTATATATATTCACATTAAGATTGAGGTTAATAACAAATTTAATTAACCTCAATTTTTTTATTTCTGCAAATGAAAATTATTCTCAATAAATTTTAATATCCACATAAAATTAAGTGTTGCCTTTCAATTAATTTATGATATCTTTCGAACCACGTCATTGGGGAGTAGCCTGTTCTGGAAATATATCCAGAATGTCCGTATCAACATACTCGTTTGTTTTTTAAACGTGGTGCGGACGCCATCTTGGTTGGCAAGACCATAGACACATGAATAAGCCTTTTGGTTGGGGGTAATTCATGTGTATATGGATGCACCCAACCGAGGTTTATATTATGAGCTTTTACGCTACGCTTATTTTAGCACTCGCCCTTTCCATGGACGCATTTGCTGTCGCTATCTGTAAAGGTGCTGTTCTGCACAAACCCCGCTTTAAAGAGATCCTCCGCACTGGTTTTATTTTCGGTATTATTGAAGCACTCACCCCAATTATAGGCTGGGGAATTGGTATTCTCGCAAGCCAATATGTTATTCGTTGGGATCATTGGATTGCTTTTGGCCTGCTCTTCATTCTTGGCTCTCGTATGATTTGGCAAGGTATTAAAGCCAAAAGCGATGATGACTGCTGCACACCGCCTTCACGCAACAGCTCTCTTAGCTTAGTACTTTCTGCTATTGCCACTAGTCTTGATGCAATGGCTATCGGACTTGGTCTTGCATTTTTACAAGTTGATATTGTGCATACCGCAATGACAATTGGCCTCATGACCATGATCATGGCCACGGTAGGTATGATGATTGGTCGTTATGTGGGGCCACTATTAGGAAAAAAAGCAGAAATTATCGGTGGGATAGTATTAATCGCTATTGGCTTTAATATCCTCTTCGAACATCTCGAAGTATTTATGTACAGCGCATAATTTATACCCCCCTACTGAACTGGTAGGGGGAGTAATCTCATTTTGTTAATCAATAAGTTGATACACCCGTATCAGAAAATCAGCCGTATAATCTTTTGGTTCTGACTGTTGTAATGTATTTTTAACATCCACAGAAGCTCGCCATGCAAAAGGGGTCATTTGTAATAATGCAAATGCTTCATCCCCTGTTAAGTGCATTGAGTACTTTAAATTGGTTTCATCCACTAATTTAAATTGCGGCAAGGCTTCTTCTTTAATTGGATGTAATTTAACCTCACTATAAATCAACTGTTTCAATTCCTGTAAGTGTTCAGGAGCCGGTGTTACAGTAATCAGTATTCCCGAACGTTGCAGAACTCTAGCTAATTCTTCCGCTTTGCAAGGTGCATAAATACGAACAATTGCATCAATACTTTGTTCAGGGAAAGGCAAACGGTGACTAGAGGCAACACAAAAATTGACTGATGTATAGCGTTTTGCTGCATAACGAATAGCGGCTTTTGATACATCTAACCCAAAAACAGCTTTAATTGCCCGCTGTTTTATTAAGCTTTGCATAAAATAGTCAGTGTAATACCCTTCTCCACAACCAATATCTAATACATTTTCACTCTGCTCAGAAAGGTATTGCGCTAATTTCTCAGTCACACATTGACGCATTGGATCATAATGACCTGCATTTAAAAATTGCCGCCGAGACTGCATCATTTCGGCACTGTCACCAGGATCCTTAGAACGCTTATGTTGTACTGGCAGTAAGTTCACATAACCTTCTTTTGCACGATCAAATTGATGGTTATTGGAACACTGCCAACTATTATTATTCAACTTTAAAGGACTAAAACACAGGGGGCATTGATAGCTCATAACAGGTATATCTTGATAAATAAAAAGCAGTATACCATATAGATTCAGCGCCACGGGCTGTATATTTCCCATGGCACTGAGACTGGATTGACATTAGTGGTGACTCATTAACCTTTAGTAGAGTCTGGAGTCTTTTTCTTTACTGGTTGATTATGAGCTTTGCTGTTGCTCGATGAATGCGATTGGCTACTTTGCTGTGTTTTCACCGTAGGCGATGTTTTCCCCTCTTTTGCTGTACCTGCAGCGAGTGCCGAACCCGAAATGGCTAATGACAATACCGTCGCAATTGCTAATAACTTTTTCATTCTAAATACCTTCAAATTTATGTATACAAGGATGTTCTTGCGATATCAATAAATCATATTTTTTAAATACACTACAATAGGAAAAACTTAAAGATTTATAAATTTTTTATAGGTTATTTATGAGGTAATATTTATGCGATTTGTTGATGTTCTATTTACTTTATTAACAATGAGTCTAATGATAGAAAATTCCTTTTAGTGATAACTTTATTTTCTTTACCTATTCATTTTTATTAAAAAAATAACACCAATTACTCATTGATTTATTTATCCAACAAAAACAATAAGATAACAAAAGGCGAGACACTCACAAAAACCAATTGAATTTATTTATTGAGTAATATCATGATAAAGAAGCCATTTTAACGCCTCAAAGTAAATATAAAAAACCACATAACTCAAATTGCAATATTTTAAATTATCCGATAGGCAAAAAATCAAAAAAATCGTCATCTATTGGCTGTGAAATATCAATGAAAGCTCAACAAGGAGTCAATCTATTCGCGAATTCAGATAATAAGTGCAACGCTCGGTCATGTTAGATGGAAGGACGGTTAGCTACTGATAAGCTATCCTGCTCTTCCGACCAAAGATGAGCGAGTAAGTATGAAGTATCAGCAACTAACCGAAGGACAACGATACCAGATATCGATACTGCGTGAGGATAATTTATCCTGCCATGAGATAGGTATCCGTATCGGTGTAAGCAAGTCCACGGTCTCCCGTGAACTGAGGCGTAACACTTCAGATACTGGTTATAACCCACAACAGGCACACCAGAAGTGCTGTGATAGGCGGCTGTCATCTGCCAAAAGGACAATTCCTCAGCAGACCATAGATTTCGTGATATTTGCTCTGGAGTGGAAGTGGAGTCCTGAGCAAATAAGTGCAATTGGCAGCATTATTGGTCTTAGCGTCAGCCATGAATGGATTTACCAGTATATCTATGCGGATAAGCGTAGCGGTGGCGAGTTGTACAGGCATCTTAGGCAGGGCAAACGGCGATATCGTAAGGGCTACGGGCAGAAACGAGGGCGCATCCCTGATGCGGTATCCATTGAGCTACGGCCGTCAGTCGTCGATGACCGTAGCCGTCTGGGGGACTGGGAGGCCGATTTGGTGCAGGGTAAACAGGGCACTGGTGCTATCGTGACACTGGCAGAACGCAAAAGCCGTATTTACCTGACAAAAAAGGTGTTTTCAAAGGATGCGGTGGAAGTCAGTAAGGCCATTATCTCACTGCTGAGTGAGTATCAGGATGTATGTCACACAATAACGTTCGATAACGGTCTAGAGTTTAGTGAGCACAAGGCGATAGCAGAAGCACTGAACGCAGATACGTACTTTGCCCATCCGTATGCCTCGCATGAGCGTGGGCTGAACGAGAATACGAATGGGTTGTTAAGACAGTTTATCCCGAAAGGAACAGACCTGCGGACAGTGACAGAAGAAGACTTACAACGCTATCAGGGAGCGTTGAACAGCAGGCCACGCAAGTGTCTGGGGTTCAGACAACCTTCGGTGGTGTTTGCGGAGCTAAGAAAGGCGGCTTAGCGTTGCACTTCGGACTTGAATCCGCCCGTTTCATATTTATTAAGTATATTATTTGTTTAGATAGTTATTAATTGCATTAAAAACTAATGAGGCTTCTAACGGCTGCCCATCTTCTACTGGATGAGCAACTGGCCATGTGGACCACTGAACAATGACTAGCTGCTCTTTTGGATTGACCACAATAATTTGCCCAAAAATTCCCAATGCCCACAATGTATTGTTCCCATCTAGGCCCTCTTTAGGTTGTGCATTTTGCATTTTTTGCGGAACGCTATTGTTCCACCATTCAAAGCCATAGATCCCTTCTGGGTAACTTGGATTCACCGAGTTTTTCGCTTGTACCCAGCTTTTAGACTCATTCACCCAATTATCCGGTAATGATTTGTGACCATCTGGCAAGACTCCATTCCCTGCAAAAAATAGCCCAAACTTACCCCAATCCTCTAACGTGGCATTAAAACCATGTGCCCCTGTATTATGTTTATTTAATTCATAGCTTTGCCATACCCCGTCGCTCGTCATACCAAAAGGTTGCCATATCTTATTTTCGAGATATTGTGCTATCGATACACCCGTTGCTTTTTCAAGTGTATCCCCTAATAACCACGCACCGCCTGAATTGTATTGCCACACTTCCCCAGCTTTTGCATAGGATTTTCGTTTAGGATTGATAACTAACTGTTGCACACACTCATAGATTTTCGGGTTTGCTTCACACTCGGTCATTTTGGCAAAATCTGAGTTTAGGTTTTCATAATCTTCCCCCCACTCAACCCCAGAGGTGTGTTGTAACAACTGCCTTATTGTCACATCTTCCCAAGCGGTTCCTTTAACACTTGGATTGTATTTAACGATGGCATCGTCTAATGAGGCTATTTTACCTTCCTGTAGTGCTATCCCAACTAGAGTTGAAACAACTGATTTTCCGACCGAGCGCGAGGTCCATAACGTTTTTGGCGTGTTTCCTTTACCATAATATTCAAAGACGACTTTTCCCTGTTTTATCACCATTAACGCGGTAACATCATTACGCTTAATATAGTCATCAAGGTTATATGTCATCCCTTTCAATTGGTAAGTGACATCAACTAAGTTTTGAATTTCTCTTTCTAGCGGTTTGGGATTAATTGCATGGAATACATCTCCGGGGTAAGAGCGGTAATCATTACGAAAACCAAGCAATCGTTCATTTTGATCCCATGTCAGCATGTCTTTAACATTTGGGTAGTGACTATCAACAGGCTGAGGGCATTGCGATAAAGCAGGCACATGACATTCGTTGTCAGTTTGATTTGCATAACCATAGAGCGATGTAAAGAATAAAGCCGAGAATAAACATACATTTACTTTGTATTTTTTCATAGGGTGACCTTTTATAATAATAACAACTAGCTCTTTTTATTGTCATTAATATCTTAGCGTTGGATTTTATTATCGCTATCGACCAAAAAGACGAAGGGATACGGCTCTTTTATGGGATTACTTTTAATCTTCAGCAGTACTTTGGTGATTAAGTTGTTTATTAATCTGATTTCTGATTTGATAACACAGAAATTTATTATGTAACTGGGGGCTTAATGGAAATTAGACTCGCTGTACCATCTGAAGCCGAACAACTTTGGTTTATCAGAAATAACGCGATTCGTCACTCTTGTAAACAAAGCTTTAGCCATAGTGTGATTATGGCGTGGACGCCAGACAAAATGCCAGAAAGCTATCGAACTATGGTGGAAGAAAATCCATTTTTTGTGGTTGTTAATGAGCTTAATATTCCAATCGCCACAGGTTTCTTAAACCTTAAACAGCACAGTGTTGATGCTATTTTTACTTTACCTGAATATTCAGGTTTAGGCGCAGCCCGTTTAATTATGGACAGGATCAAACAAGAAGCTAAATCCCGTCATATCAAACAACTCACTTTAGAATCGACACCTAATGCCGAACGGTTTTATCAAAAACAAGGGTTTATTTCTCAAAACAAAGGCCAATATTATTCTGCATTAGCTCAAAGCTATCTTCCTTGTATTAATATGACCTTATCGCTTTAGCAACCTATTTCAGCCGTTTAATGATGACTAAACGGCTTTATAATTTAAAAATCAGCAAATTCAGGAATGGCTTTTCTTCCATGTGATTCAAGAAAATCCAATACCCTGCGGGGAGTGACATTTAAGATCTGCTCTTGGGGAAAATCAATCGCGGTTAACATCTCAACCACTTTATCAAAATTACCTAAATATCCCGCATAATGTGAATCAGAGCCCAATGAAACCCAGCCACCCACTTCTTTCACTGCTTTAGCTATTGCCAGACAATTTGATTCACTGCCAACGCGAGAATGCAAAAATGATGAGTTATTCATTTCCAATGCGACATTACACTCTTTTGCTGCTTGAGCAACCGCACGAATATCAATCGGGTATTTAGGGTTCCCCGGATGCGTAATAATGTGTACTTTGCCGCTTTGAATTGTGGCAATCATCGCTTCTGTATTATCCGCCTGACTTTGTGGTGCAAGAACTGGTTCATGAAAGCCCGCTAAGATAATATCTAATTGCCTGTTCATTTTTTCATTACAGTCGATTTCACCTTGCTTATTTTTAATATTCGCTTCAATACCGTAGAGCAAACCAACGCCATTCACAATACGTGGCAAAATAGGCATATTGGCAAAATGCCACTGATGTGGAGCATCGTCCATTTCAGGGCCATGATCTGTAATGGCAAACAGTTTTATCCCTCTACGTGCTGCCTCGGAAAAATACTCATTAACCGTGCTATAGGCATGTGTGCTGGCAATAGTATGCGCATGCAAATCAACTTGATACATATGCTACCCTTCTAATTCTATTGTGTGCCTTCCGACACTATCAAATAATCAAATGATCATTCAAGCTAACATATCAAGATGTTATTACGATAGCGATGCCATAACTCATATTTTAATGGATACGCCAATATCAGCAGTGACACGCCTAAATAACAAATAAAAAGAGCGAATATCTACTCGCTCTCTTTTCCTACTGCAATGCTATCTTTAATCGACAAGAATACGTTTGTTGGTCGCTCCCCAAAGAATTGACATTTCAGTAAATAATGCTCCACTGATATCTTCAACCTCTTCGGCAGTGATTTCACCATTACCTTGTTTACCAAAGAAAACAACTTCATCTCCGGGTTGGACTTGCTTTAAGTCAGTCACATCGACCATCACGGTATTCATTGATGTTTTTCCTAATACAGGCACCGTCTGCCCATTAATTAATGCGTGCCCCGCATTGCTGAATACTCGGCGGTAGCCGTCAGCATAACCGACAGGAATATTAGCCAATACAGAGTCACGTTTTAGCGTATAGGTTCTGTCATAACCGACCGTGTTTCCTTTAGGGTAATGATTCACCGAGGCAATATTCGATTTTAATGTCATGACACGCTTATAGTCTTTCGTTGCTACCGTGTCACCATAGAAAATACCGCCAACACGCACCATATCAAGCCATGACTCAGGTACAGTGATGGTTGCATAGGTATTCGCCACATGCAAAATGACATCTTCACGCTTCAATCCAGTTACATCAAGGACTTGTTGTGACTGCTTTTTAAACTTCGCTAAATCTTTGCGGATTTGAGCCTCATCTTCTTCAGGATAATGCGACATGATGCCAACAACTTTTAGCTGAGGTAATTGAGCAATCATTTTTGCGTCATTGAGGCCTTGCGCATGACTCACTTCTAGCCCATTACGTGACATTCCCGCTGAATTCAACGCTAAATGGATTGGTATTACTTTATTTTGCTTTTTACCAATATCATTTAAACGCTGTGCCATATCGAGATTACCGATAAGCTCTTCAACGTCATAGGCTGTTGCTTGTGCCATTTCTTGTTCAGTGGCATTACGCACTCTCATCAAACGGCCTTTGAAACCTAACTCTCTGACTTGTTTAAATTCTTGATTATTTGTTAAGCCAATACATTGCACATTATTTTCAATCATCAGAGGCGTTACCAGCGTCAAATCATGACCATACGCATCCCCTTTCAATACAGCACAAAGCGATGACTTATCCCCCAGCAACGCCTGCACTTTTTTAATATTGAAATCGAGTGCACTACGAGAAATTTCTATCCAAGAATTATTCACAATAATGGGTTGGACTTGTGCGTCAGGGATCGCTTTGGTGTTGGTGTTTGCAGGTTGCTGGCAAGCTGTTGCGACCAATAGAGGAAGTAAAGCAAGATATCTCAACCGAAATGACATCTTTTATATCCTTAGTAATCAATGAAATAGATTCTCCAATAAATTATTTTTATAATTATGGAGAGTGAAAATATACATTTGATGCATATAGGATAGAAATAATATCAAGTTGAATATTTTGAACAAGCAATTAATGCAGTAAAAGTGAATAATTAATTATTTTGATTAAGGGCAAATAATAACCAAGCCATTCAACAAAACAAACATAACCATTTGATAAATTTACATTAAAAAAGGTTTTCCTATCGGCATTAGCTAAAAGTACGTTTCTATGACGCGCATACAAACCCGATTAATCATGCTATTTATCAACGTTATTTAGCCCATCATGGAAGTAACGTATTTAGTCACTTCCATAAAGCGAGCTTTACATCTAGTTATTTTGACGAATTGACAATATTAGTTAACTTTGTCAACATCCAAATAAGATTGTCTAATAATGTCAAATTCGCATTAGCCTATATGGAGCGTGGATGTGCCAATAAAGATGCACCAAGAAGAAATTAATCAACGACAAACGCATATTTTACAATCTGCTCGTTGGTGCTTCTTAAATTTTGGATTTAAAAAAACCTCACTTGAGGATATTGCGAACAGAGCCCATCTTTCTCGTACACTGTTATACAAACATTTTAAAGATAAAGAGCAAATTTTTATCAACGTATTTGTTGAATGGTTGGTATCAAGGCAACCTAGCGCCAAAAAAGTGGCTCACTCACAACGCTCCTCACAAGAGCGTTTAATGCAAGTTAGCCAATTACTGATCCTCGAACCTTGGGCTGACAGGATAGGCGCACCGATGGGTGCAGAATTTTATGATATCTGTGAGCAGCTTGCCCCTGGTATTGTGCAGCAGCACCAGCAATTTATCCTGCAATGTGTTGCAGTCATTTTACAAGATGAGATGGCAGCAAAGGTCTTTTTATTGGCATTAAATGGCCAACTTGCAGATAACCCAACCACCACCGAATTATTTCAACGCACAAAAATACTCGTTGACTGTTTTACAGCTCCCGTTTCGATTTGTTAAAAAATCAGTCAATCACCATCATGTAGTAAATTGTTTTCCATATTGAAATTAAGAGCGCGGGGCTTTTTTAGTGCTCATATATTAAGGAGAATTACATGAAAAAGAACCTATTCGGTGCCACCTCCACCGCTGATGACGTTTTAAATAACATCGATTTAAGTCATAAACGTATTCTCGTTACAGGAACTTCTTCTGGTCTTGGCGTTGAAATTGCTAGAGCATTAACCGCACGTGGCGCTCATGTTATTGGTACCGTTCGCCATACTGCTAAAAGTGAAAAGCAAGCTCACGCTATTCGTGGCGCTAACCCACAAGGCAGTTTCGAGCTCGTTGAATTAGATCTTTCATCGCTTGCCTCTGTACGCACATGCTCTGACAACCTACTCGCAGCCGGAAAACCAATTGATATTATCATTAATAACGCTGGTGTGATGGCGACACCATTTGGTCATACTGCCGATGGTTTTGAAACTCAGTTTGGTATTAACCACTTAGGTCATTTTGTACTTGTTAATCGCCTAATACCTTTATTAAATTCAGGCTCTCGTGTTATTAGCGTTTCCTCAGCAGGACACCGTTTATTCGATTTTGATATTAACGATCTTAATTTCTCCTATACTGACTATCAGCCACAACTTGCCTATAGTCGTTCAAAGACTGCCAACATTTTATTTGCTGTTGAATTTGACCGCCGTTATCGCAATCTGGGTATTCGCGCTTGCGCCTATTCACCCCGGTAATATTGCTACTAACTTGAGCCGCAATATGTCAGCCGAAGATCAAGCCGAAATTGGCACCATGATCAATTCACTTAACCAGCAAGCCGGTTTATCCAGTTTAGAAACTAAAACAATCCCACAAGGTGCAGCAACCACCGTATGGGCTGCTGCCGTCGCTGATGCGGATGAAATTGGTGGTCAATATTGCGAAGATTGCCAAGTTGCACAAGTTAATGATGGACCGGGTTTTTTCGGTCTTCGCACTTATGCTATCGACCCACAACTCGCCAAAGCATTATGGCTAAAAAGCGAACAAATGGTTGGTGAAGCATTTCCTCAGAATAGTTCACTGCCGATAACTTAATTACCCCTTTGCACGGTAAAAGTTATCTAGTCCATCCGCCCCTTTTCAATTAAGGGGCTTTCAGGCATGTTTGCCTTTACGCGGTTTATCAAAACAAATAAACTAATTTTTATAAAGTTCCATTTTAGTTACTTTAAATAAGTATTTTTATGCTAAAGTTCTTTTTTGGTTACACTACCAGCAACCTTTACTTAATAAAAATAAAGTACCATAATAGTTACATTATCGGTTATTTTTGCATTTAAAGTCACCAAATAGGGTCTTTATATGAATAATAAAATAAGTGCTATTGCACTTGCAGAGCAACTTGGAGAACGATTAAAACAGGCTCGCTTGAATCAAAACCTAACGCAATCTGAGGTCGCAGAATTTGCTGGTGTCGCACGTAAAACAGTTATCAATGCTGAGAAAGGTAAAGCGCAACTAGAAATTTTTATCGCTATCATGCAGGCTTTAAATTTAACGGAGCAACTTGATTTATTTTTACCTTCAAAACCTATTTCACCTATACAACTAGCTAAATTACAAGGAAAAAAGCGCCAAAGAGCATCTGGTCAGCGACAAGAGAATGAAGAGGAGCACATTGAATGGTAATGGAAGTTATTAATGTCAATTATCATAATCAAACCATCGGTGCACTCAGTTTTGATACAGAGAGAAAGATTGGTGCTTTTGAATACGAACCCAGTTTTCTCAAAAAAGGATTGAACTATCCCCTTTAAAAATGCCTTTGTCTTCAACAATATTTCGCTTCCCAGAATTAGACTTTAACACCTTTAAAGGCCTTCCTAGTTTAATCGCAGACTCCCTACCCGATGACTTCGGTAATGCAGTCATCGATGAAACGATTGAACATGTCTCGAAATGGCCAACGTTAGCGAAGGAATGGGATGTGCCAAAGTCATTAATCGACGAGGTAAACGCGAATTTAAGGTTGAACATTTAATAAGGCGGCAATCACTTTCCGACCATTCGATTAATACTTCTTCACGCGTAAAAACCATCTATCCATACTCCCTCTCTTAGCTAAGGCTTTGTATTTTATCGCCTCTTTAATGATGCTTAGCCTTGTTCTTAATCACCTAATAAAAAATTCAATCTTCAATTATCTTACGCTTAGTAAATTGACATTACGACATCATGATGTCATGATTAGCGAATGAAAATTGAACAAGAACACACTCCACTTTATGCTCAAGTCCAAGCGGCTTTAGCAGCTGACATCTCTACCGGTATTTTACCCCCCGGTAGTCAGCTCCCATCCGAAGAACAATTGGTCGAAAGGTTCAATGTCAGCCGAACGACTATCCGTAAGGCTATTGAAAACCTAGTTTCTCGTGGGCAAGTCGAAATCCGAAGAGGCAAAGGCACTTTCGTCACAGAGCCTAAAATCACACAAGAGTTGACCGAATTGACAGGCTTTGTTGAAGATATGTTGGCTCTAGGCCGTACACCAACGGCTCGTTTGCTCGGAACACAGGTCGTGCCCGCTAAAGCCGATGTCGCTAAGCAGCTTTCAGTTTCCACAGGCAGCTTGGTGATGCAAATTAAACGCGTCCGTCTAGCCGATGGTGTCGCAATGTCTTTTGATGAGACGTACCTACCACAGGAGATTGGTGAAAAGATCACTACGCATAACCTTGATGTTGAGCCAATTTTTTCTCTACTGGAAGATAAATATCACTTACCACTGACCGAAGCAGAATATCGACTTGAAGCGGTTACCGCTTCTGCTGAAGTCGCACAGGCTCTCAATATTCAGCCGGGGGGTGCTGTCTTTATGATTGAACGTACATCCTATACTCATGGGCATCGCCCTATTGATTACGAAAAACTCTATTACCGTGGCGATCTAATTCGTTTTGTGACTCGCTTGGTTCGACGTCCACGTGACCGTTCATGATAGGGAAATTAAGTCATGGGATCTTTATGGCTAGTTTTAGCTGCGTTTAGCGCAAGCGCCCTTGGCGGTGTATTAGGTATGGCAAGTGGTATCTTTATTGTACCCATCCTGATATTCATCTTTGGTATTGATATTCATATTGCGATCGGAGCAAGTCTTATTTCTGTGATTGCTTGCTCATGTGTGAGTGCTGCTCCCTTTCTTAAAAGACGCCTTGCAAATGTAAGATTGGCCATCGTTCTTGAAACGGCTACGACGATTGGAGCATTAACGGGTGTGTTTCTTATCGGAATAATTTCAACGCCAGTGTTATATGGGCTATTCGCTATTATTCTTGGGCTTTCTGCTAAACAAATGTTGACTCGAAGGCATCAAACACATCATGTCACTTCTCCACCTACAAGCTGGGCAAGTCGATTACAATTACACGCCAGCTACCCTGATCATGTCGGAAAAGAAGTCAGTTATCAAATAGGGCATTTACCACTCGGTATGTTACTTATGTACGGTGCAGGTTTACTTTCCGCACTACTCGGTATTGGTTCTGGTGTTCTTAAAATTCCTGCGATGGATTCTGCTTTACGACTCCCTCTTAAAGTTTCTTCTGCCACATCAAACTTTATGATCGGTGTTACTGCGACTGCCAGTGCCTGCGCTTATTTTGTTCGTGGTGATATCGATATTGATATTGCGGGGCCTATCACTTTAGGCTCGGTTATTGGTGCGCTCATTGGCGCGCGCTTACTGATGTGGTTACCAGCGGAAAAATTGCGGATCTTTTTCGTCATCATTCTCGCACTATTGGCAGTTCAAATGCTGTTAAGTGCTTTTGATATCCAACTTTTGGTTGAGTCTGTGTAGAATGAAGAAGCTCACAAGAAATATAGAAATACGGGATCAACTTATTGCGAATTTGCTCTGGTATGGTACATGGTTTGCGACAGTACTGATAGCCATCGGCGTTATTATCAATGCACTTGCTGCCTATTTCCCATTATCATTCGGCGGTTATCCCATCATAAAAATAGGTATTATTTTATTTATTTTTCTTCCTGTTGCTCGAGTCATACTCATGCTAGTGCTATTTTTACGTGAGCACGATTATCTCTACGCTACGATTGCTTGTTTTGTTCTATGTACAATAGCGGCAGGTGTATTTATTGAAATAGACCTCCCCTAGCCTGACGTGTTGTCTATTCTTCTTGGATCACAAAAGTTTATACGTCTGTTTTAGAGCCTTCTCTGTAGAAAATAAGGAACATTATTCACCAGATGGAAAAACTAGCCCAGATGGGAGTTTAGCGTACTTTAGCAATAACTAATCATAATCCTAAAGCAAATTCATTATATGTTTGATAAAAAGGAAACTCTCTATCCTGAATTTCAAAGAATAAAATGAAACGGTTCTATTTATATTTTTTGTTATTATTTTCAATATCATTACATGCCAATGAGCAATGCGATCTGATCGCTTCTATATATGGTGCTGAAGCTGGATTTAATTACCAAACAATGGTAGTCAAAGACGGAAGTAGAGCTTATTTTTATTCTGCACCGGATAAGAATTGCCGATTAGCAACATTTATTATTTCAGGTGATCAAGTAGAAGTCTTCCGTGAAATTGGTGAAATAAAGGGTGTAGAGTATTTATATATTCGTTATCGAGATATAAATAATCAATTTGTCACAGGATGGGTACAAGCACAATTTTTTCAAAGTCTGAAAAGTAAAATCACAACCTCTAAAAAGTGTGCGAATATAAAAGAACAACAAATCGGTATTAGTTTTCCTGTAAAGAATAATCACTATCAAATTATCGGTAATAAAAAAGCGAATTTTTACTCAGCACCTGATGACTCATGCATCGTTGACGACGTATTTGTTATCCCTGGAGACCAAGTTTCAGGGCAAGAAGATGCTGAAGGTACATTTATTCTTGTTAATTATTATACATCAACGGGTGAAATTGTTAGAGGATGGATAAAAAAAGAGCGGTTGTGGCAGTTAAATCATGGTGACAGTTATCGCAATGATATTAATCCATCCAGCCTTGATTTAGCCATTAGAGTTGTTTCGCTCTGGATGAATGTAGAATATTCCTGCCACTTTTATGAAGGTATAAATGATAATAATAGGTTTCGTTTATTAGTACGTGAAGATCACCAGTCGTCGCGCTGTCGAGGGGGAGGTGCTGATCCAGAAACCACTCCCGTTGTCGCTTATTTTGATATTGATAAAATAACAGGTGAAGTCGACTTTGATGGGCTAAACAATGAACTATAAGAATATAGGCGATATATTAAGGCTAAGAGATTTTTTGACTACGTAGATAATTAAAGCATTATTCGCTAAATTTTCTGAGTAACTAAGCTCAATTGGATTCTTAATTTTAATACTACCAATAGCTTGATCGCCCTTTTTAGCCGTTATTATTTCTGATAGCGTCAAAATTATCGGTAATTATCAACGATTAAAGACTGTTAAAAACAAAAAAAGCAACAGTAAGTAACTGATGCCTTTGAATTTATCGACAACTAAAAACTGTTATCAACAATAGCTAAATTATTCCCACTCAATTATCAATGATAAGAATATTCATTAACATAACAGCTAGTTAGAAAGGTGGATTTTCTCAGTACCATCATCCATACCATACGCAGAATTTTTTTATTTTTTGCTACTTGTCGATATTTTAGTTCAATTTTTAAACATAAGAGGAGAGTTAAATATATCAAAATAGAGTTTTTTGTTTCTTACCCTATGAGAGAAAAAAACTAAATACTTAAAAACAATCAGTAAAATTTATTTCCCGTTAAATTAATACCATGACAATGTTAGTCTTAAATTCCATAAATTAAATAAGTCATATGATAAATTTAATTTTGGCTCTAATTCATTGATAACAAATTCTTTTTTCATCAAGACTCAGTTTTTCCGTATTCAATGGAATACAGAGTGTGTTTTTTCAATGTTAAATCAGCTGTTTGAGGGGGAGATCACTAAAATCAAATGGAGATTATCTATATTTAACGCATTTCCGATTTGTTTTTCAATAAAACTCCATTTGGGGTGACTCCTTAAATTTTCTTTTTATTGTAACAAAGTAAATAAATCTTTTTTGTACTCCAAAACAGAAAGCCACTTATCACTGAGGAAACAACAAAAATAAAAGAGTAGGAACCAATAAATGAAATAAATATTTTTATAAAAAAATCATACATAGTCATATCAAAACAAGACTTTCTATATATGGACTCTTTTATGCAAGAATAAAAAAACCAACTTATCATAGGAACTAGTGTAGGTATGGCTAAATATATTAAAACTAGTTTAAATATGCTGTTTTTTTTATGTAAAAATAAAAAATAAACACAGTAGATATGGTATAAATGAAGTAAAAAATTCCCATCCCATAATAGTAGTTAATTAATATGTCATGGATTTCGCCATAATGACCATAGACACGAAAAAAAGATTGTCGTATTACTAGTATATAATACGCAACAACACCTATAGCCATCGATAACCCCAATGGGAAAATGACTGATTTATTATTTGACATGAGGAAATAATACCTCTGGTGGTTTCATATCTAAAAGTTCATTTTTCACTCCCCAAGGTGTTCTAAATCCATCTTCTAAATTTTTAAATATCCCTCCGCTTTCCCTTAATACTCTGGAGACATTGGTTGCACAGTGAAAATGATCTGCATAATTATTATTAAATATAATATTTTTTAATCTTTCTGCGTGTTCACTTGGTATAGTGAACTGAATGACGACGAGATCATCGCTACTCCATTTATGGTACGAAAGATAAGTATCCCAATCAAAATCGGGATATGGCATAAATTCACCGGATCCCCTGTGAGCCATTTGATTTGCAAGGCATTTCTCACCACAGCCCATATATCCGCCTGATGGATCATATAAAATAGCTTTATCACCATCATCAATAACTAATCCAACATGACCTAACCAGTCATTATCAACCATGACATATATATTGACGGGATCTGTAATTATTGCAGTATAAAGTGGATTAGATGCCACAATCACAGGAATATCATAGCGATTTTGGTGTACATCAACGATTGGCCTAATCATTATTTAACAGCCTTTTGTGTGATGCTATAACCTGATGTACTTGCTGCAATGTGATTTATTGTAATACTTTCATATCGGAGAGATACTATTTCAAACGGTTGTAGCTCGTTATTTAGCAAGGAATTAGGGTGCTCGTTAGCAATTCGAATAATCGATGCCTTACTCAATTTTATTGTTTTGTAATGTAGTAATCCTCCGCTTTTATCAATACGATAAAATTTAAATTCACAGTCGAGTATTTCATTGTGTGATATTGCAGTAAGCAAGAGAGGTGATGATTTATCATCGGCTTTTGTTAGGATAAAAGGGGCATGAGAAACATTTTGCTGCCTACTGATATCATAGTTTGTGGAATAAACTAATATCTCGTCAGCATGTTCTGACTGATATCGATTTCCGATAGAATCATAACTTGAACAACCAGCTGAAATTAAACCCTGTTTTTGACCTTGCAATGTTAAATAGATAATGTCTGACATAACTCATCCCTAAGTTAAATTGATTTAAAGAATTAAGCCATTTTTTTGTTAAAACTTCCATAGGAATTTATGTGGAATTTTCGACATGAAATTAACGTGCATAAAATTGGCAATAGTTTAAATGTCAATAATTTTTTAGCAAAAAGAAGGAAAAAAGCATTTTTGTAACTATCGTATTTTCAAGCTAAAATTTTTAACAGCATTTTAACTATTTGTATATTATTACCCCAATGGCACTTTATGGATTAATATAGCATATATTATATTAACCTATAAAAATGACAGAAGGGTGACTTCGCGTTTAACATTTGCGCAACAATTATCATAAGAATATGATGATTTTTATGCGTGTGGATTATGGTTGTATTTTAGCCAAAAAAAGACTTTTGGTTCAAAAATAGAAAGCGGCTATTTTATAGCCACATATTCTCGATGATGATTAAATATTTGATGCTCACTGCAATTAAAGTTCATGTAAAGCAAATTATCATGAAATTTCGTGCGATTCTAAAAACAGAATGTTACCGACTAAAAAATCATCTTCCAGTAATAATACGCTAGAAAATATCGAAAAATAAAATTTAAAAAAGAGTTAACCCTATTTAGTTCAAAAGTATCAACTCTAAAAAGAATTAGTGGCAGAGTAGCTATGGTTATAAACTCAGAAAAAAAATCTGCCAATGATATAATCAAGAAAAAACAAGCTCGTAGTTCAAATAGATAATCAATATTAACTAGCGTAATTGAGCTTCAGACACAACAAGCAACAAAAACAAAAAAGCCCATTTTTACATGGGCTTAAGTCGTTATTTTGCTAGTCAGTGCCAGCTGATTCTTATTGCGGGATTATTCCCATTCGATCGTTGCTGGTGGCTTACCGCTAATATCATACACGACCCTTGAAATCCCATCGACCTCATTGATAATGCGGTTTGAAACACGGCCTAAGAAATCATATGGTAAATGAGCCCAGTGTGCGGTCATAAAGTCGATTGTCTCAACTGCACGTAAAGAAACAACCCAATCGTATTTACGACCATCACCCATCACACCAACAGAACGCACAGGCAGGAATACCGTAAATGCTTGGCTAACCTTGTGATAAAGCTCTGCTTTGTGTAGCTCTTCAATAAAGATAGCATCGGCACGACGCAGAAGATCACAATACTCTTTTTTCACTTCACCTAAAACACGTACGCCGAGGCCTGGACCTGGGAATGGGTGACGATATAGCATGTCGTATGGCAAGCCAAGTTCAAGACCAATTTTACGAACTTCATCTTTGAACAGCTCTTTCAATGGCTCAACTAGGCCTAACTTCATATCTTCTGGTAACCCACCGACGTTATGGTGAGATTTAATGACATGCGCTTTACCCGTCGCTGACGCCGCAGATTCAATAATATCTGGATAGATAGTACCTTGTGCCAACCATTTAACTTGCGTTTGTTTTGAAGCTTCTTCATCAAACACATCGATAAATACATGACCAATCGCTTTACGTTTTGCTTCTGGGTCGTGAATACCTGCTAATGCACTCAGGAAACGATCTTCTGCTTTCACATGGATAATGTTTAGGTCAAATTTACCTGCAAACATCTCCATCACTTGATCAGCTTCGTTTAAACGCAACAAGCCGTTATCAACAAATACACACGTGAGTCGTTTACCAATCGCACGGTTTAACAACAAAGCGGTTACAGAAGAATCGACACCGCCAGACAGTGCTAAAATCACATGATCATCGCCAATCTGCTCTTTGAGGCGTGCTACAGTATCATCAATAATCGCCGCTGGCGTCCACAGAGCTTCACATTGGCAAATATCCTGCACAAAGCGCTTCAGAATATTGAGGCCTTGGTAAGTGTGTGTTACTTCTGGGTGGAATTGAACACCATAGAATTTTTTCTCTTCATTTGCCATGATTGCAAATGGGCAGTTTGGTGTGCTTGCGATAGTTTTAAAATCCGCGGGGATCGCAGTCACTTTATCGCCATGGCTCATCCAGACATCCAGCACTGGCGTACCATTTTCGTTGAGTGAGTCTTGAATATCACGGAACAAATCGCATTGCTCAGTGATTTCAACTTTTGCGTAACCAAATTCACGCTCACCAGAAACCTCGACGGCACCACCAAGTTGCATTGACATGGTTTGCATGCCATAGCAGATACCTAAAACGGGTATACCTGCATTAAATACATACTCAGGAGCACGTGGGCTATCATTTTCTGTGGTGCTTTCTGGGCCACCAGAAAGGATGATACCGTTTGGATTGAATTCACGGATTTGCTCTTCTGAAACGTCCCACGCCCAGAGTTCACAATAAACGCCAATTTCACGAACACGGCGAGCAATCAGTTGTGAGTACTGTGAGCCGAAATCAAGGATAAGAATGCGATGCTTATGGATATTTGTTGTCATTTGAGGAGAATTCCAAAAATTCAAGTCAAAAATAAAAAATTGGTAGCTCCGTAATTAACTACGGAGCTACCCTGAATCATTATCTGTTATTGTCCCAGACGGTAATTCGGGGACTCTTTAGTGATGGTTACATCATGTACGTGGCTTTCTTGGATACCCGCACCACTAATACGGACAAACTCGGCTTTAGTACGAAGATCATCAATAGTACCACAACCTGTCAGCCCCATACAGGAACGTAATCCACCCATTTGTTGATGGATAATATCTTTTAGACGGCCTTTATAAGCAACACGCCCTTCAATCCCTTCTGGAACTAATTTGTCAGCCGCATTATCAGACTGGAAATAACGGTCTGAAGAGCCTTTAGACATTGCGCCTAATGAGCCCATGCCTCGATAGGCTTTATAGCTACGTCCTTGGAAAAGGATAGTTTCACCCGGAGATTCTTCTGTTCCTGCAAACATGGAGCCAACCATAACACAGGCTGCCCCTGCGGCAATCGCCTTAGAAATATCGCCAGAAAAACGAATACCGCCATCGGCAATGACAGGGATACCTGTTCCTTCTAATGCCTCGACAGCATCAGCAATTGCCGTAATTTGCGGTACACCGACCCCCGTCACGATACGCGTAGTACAAATAGAACCAGGGCCGATACCCACTTTAACGGCACTCACACCCGCTTCCGCTAGTGCTTTTGCACCTTCAGCCGTTGCGACGTTACCACCGATAATCGGTAAGTCTGGGTATTTTTTGCGTGTTTCACGAATACGTTGCAATACACCTTCAGAGTGACCGTGTGAAGAGTCGATCAATAATACGTCGATTCCCGCAGCCACCAGCGCATCAACACGTTCTTCGTTGCCCGCGCCAGCACCAACTGCCGCACCAACACGCAGACGACCTTGTTCGTCTTTACAAGCATTTGGTTTACGTTCTGCTTTTTGGAAATCTTTAACTGTGATCATCCCTAACAGGTGGAAGTTATCATCGATCACTAGGGCTTTTTCAACGCGTTTTTCGTGCATTTTTTGCAGTACAACTTCACGAGCTTCGCCCTCTTTTACCGTAACGAGACGCTCTTTCGGTGTCATTACCGCAGTGACAGGCTGATCCAGATCGGTAACAAAACGAACGTCACGACCTGTAATGATCCCCACAAGCGATTTATCCGCAGCCACAACAGGATAACCAGCAAAACCATTACGTTCTGCCATTTCTTGAACTTCGCGGATCGTTGTCTCAGGGGTAACGGTAACCGGATCAGTTACAACCCCACTTTCATGTTTTTTCACGCGACGAACTTCTTCCGCTTGGCGCTCAATAGACATGTTTTTGTGGATAAAACCAAGGCCACCCTCTTGAGCCAGTGCAATCGCAAGATCAGATTCAGTCACTGTATCCATCGCTGCAGAAAGCATAGGAATATTCAGGCGGATAGTTGCAGTCAGTTGGGTTGATAGATCGGCCGTGTTTGGTAATACGGTTGAGTGTGCAGGAACGAGCAATACGTCGTCGAAAGTTAGAGCTTCTTTTTTTATGCGTAACATAGGCAATATCTCACCAGGCAGCGTTATGGAAAGGTATAAAATATTGCCGCGGCATTATACACACCGAAACCGATTGCCTCCAGTCCTTTTTTGAAAAAAACTTGATAACTCCTCTGACTAGGTTAGTATCAACCAATTAAGTCATTGTTTTAGAATTTGATCTAGCTCACATGTCGACTCAACAAAATAGTGGAATTTATTCTGTCAGCAAACTCAATCAAGCTGTCCGTGAACTTCTAGACCGCCAAATGGGTAAAATATGGCTGACAGCCGAAATATCAAACTTTTCGCAACCTAGCTCTGGTCATTGGTATCTCACATTAAAAGATGACAAAGCTCAGGTTCGTGCGGCTATGTTTCGCGGACAAAATGCACGCGTCACATTTCGTCCACAAAATGGTCAACAAGTTTTAGTACGGGCAAGTGTCACACTTTATGAGCCTCGTGGTGACTATCAAATTATCATTGAAAGCATGCAACCGGCTGGCGAAGGTCTGCTACAGCAGCGTTTTGAGTTACTCAAACAAATGTTAGGCGCAGAAGGCTTATTTGATGTAACACATAAGCAGCCTTTACCCTCCCCTGCAAAACGCATTGGTGTTATTACCTCAGCAACAGGCGCTGCATTACACGACATTCTGCATATTTTACGTCGTCGTGACCCATCACTCCCAGTTGTGATCTACCCAACAGCCGTTCAAGGAGATCAAGCTCCTGCACAAATTGCCCGAGCGATTGAGTTAGCCAATAAACGAGGTGAGTGTGATGTACTGATTGTGGGGCGTGGTGGTGGCTCATTAGAAGATTTGTGGGCGTTTAATGAAGAAATTGTCGCTAGAGCTATTTTTGCTAGCCAATTACCTATTGTTAGTGCGGTAGGTCATGAAACGGATATCACGATCGCCGATTTTGTGGCCGATGTTCGCGCTCCGACGCCTTCGGCTGCCGCTGAATTGGTTAGCCGTAACCAAGTGGAATTAATTCGCCAATTACATTCTGCTCAACAGCGTCTTGAAATGGCGATGGATTATTACCTTGCAGGGCAGCAGCAACGTTTTAGTCGTTTACAGCATCGCTTACAGCAACAACATCCACAACTCCGTTTAGCAAGGCAACAACATCAATTGAGCCTGCTTAATCAGAAACTGACCCAAACTATCACAAGGCGGTTGCAAACCGCTCAGCTACGTCATGATCAATTGCAACGCCGGCTGTCACAACAAGACTTGCGGCCTCAATTACAACGGCAACATCGGTCGCTACAACAGACACAATACCATTTACAGAATATGATGACCGAGTTACTGAATAGCTATAAGCAGCGTTTTGCGGTCGCTTGTTCAAAAATGGAAACGGTCAGCCCACTGGCTACATTGGCTCGTGGCTTTAGTATTAGTGAAACCTCTGACGGTGCAGTATTGAAAAAAACTTCTCAGGTGAAATTAGGCCAAAAGCTTAAAACACGCCTAAATGATGGGTGGGTAGAAAGTGAAGTCACTGATATCACTAAAATGAAAATGAAACGTGCACCTCGTTCTGTTTTAAAATAGGCGTAAAGGGTATCAACACGTTGATACCCTGATATTGATTACGAGTTAGAAGCGAACGACACCACCTAGCATATATGAACGCCCTCTTGCCGTTGCGTTATTATTACCACGCACTTCCATAATGGCCGTCGAATTTGAACGGTTCAAGGCGTCAGAATAAACCTCATTGGTCACATTATTCACTGTAAACATCAATGTGACATTTTTATTGATTTCATAATCAGCATACAAGTCAATAACTGTCGGTTGCTTTTCATATTTATCTTTCAATGCATCACCATTATTATCAACTAATGATTCAACGCCAATACGCTTTGCTGGCCCTGTAACGGTAATGACTGAGCCTAATGTCAACTTTTCATCTAATAACCGAACACCTGTATCTAGCGTCAAATAATAGTCTGGTAACTCAGTAAAATCCCCCGCACTAAAATCAGCAACGCTGGCTATCGAATTAGGCTGGTCACCCGTCTCTTTGGTATAAGATAATGTTGAATAAAAAACGCCTGCATCATAATTAGCTTGTAATTCATAACCCCGTAAGTTGACCTCGCGTGGATCGTTCATATAGATATAACTTTTCTGCATAAAATCCGGGAACTCTTTATCCCAGACACTTTCATTCATCAAACACCATGTAAATTCAGCGTATGATCTTGGTCGACACAACAAATAAGGCTTACTGGTAATATAATCCTTAATTCTAGTATGGAACCAAAGCGCTTTCATCGTGAATTGGTCATCTTGCACGATGAGATCAGGTCTCATGCTATTGAAACCAATTTGCCATGTTTGTGCTTTTTCTCCTTTTAAGAATGGGTTCATTGAGTTACCGCCATTCTGAGAGAAAAATACCTCTTGGGAATTTGGTGCACGCATTGAGTGTGCGTAACTTACAAAAGGTTGAAATTCAGGAATGATTTCTGCCGAAAGCAATCCCCCCGGGTTGAAGCCTCCCTCTTTTAAGTTTATTGATGCGTCGCCTTGAGGAAAACATTTAACGTCATCATCGCAAGCGGGTTTAAACCCTTTTAGCTTGTAATGTGCATAATTCAGATTAAAAGTGGCTGAGTAAATATCATATTTAGCATTGAATTGCGTATACAAACTCATTAAGTCTAATGTGCCACTGGGTGAGAACTGGTTATAAATGATTGTATTTTGGTCAGATACCGAACTTACTTTACGTTCATATTTATTTTTTAACAGCTTAGAACCTATTTTCCATTCATAGTCCGTCTCCCCATAAGAAAAACGACTCGTATTGGCAAGATTGATCCCATCTGCATTATTTTTGGATTCACCTTGACGTAATGCCCAACCCAATGAATCCCCTTCAAATGTCTGCTTACTCTCTCCATGACTAATAATAAGCTCAGTATCAATTAACTCATTAAGTGGCGTATATTTATATTTAAGATAATAATCCTCGCTATTTATTTTACGGCGAGTTAATTTATTTTGATAAAAACGCCCACTAAATTCTAATTCATGGCTATCATCAGGTTTATATTTCAATTTGGTGAGTTGCGATTGGGGTTTTTGTTTAAAAGTATGATCAGTGGCAAAATCATCACTATCATAACCTGCACCATTTTTATAATTCGCGGGGATATTATGACCACTGACTGCAATTAAGCCACCTAAATATCCATCATTGGTATTAACTGGCGTTTTCCCTGCAACGGCAACCATGCCATTATAGCCTAATCCATTATCCCCCCAACGGGCTTTGCTTCTTAAGCCATATAAGTTGCCATCAAAAATCACATCGTCAATACCGATAGTTCTAAAATTAGCGCTACCTACAAGTGCATTGACACTCTCTCCACCATTTAACTGCCCTTTTTCAACTTCAACTTTAACAATAAAATTGGGATCAATTAATGCCCCAAAATCATTATTTGGTTGTTGACCATGGGTGTAGTTACTCGGTGAAATGCCATAATATGTTTGGCTAATACCATCCACCATCATATTAACACGACCAAATCCACTCAAACCGCGGATATTGACATTGACTGTACCTTGGCTCGCGTCCATTTGGGTGTAGGTTCCCGGCATAGTACGAATAATTTTATCTAATCCTTCCAGTTTATTTTGCGTACCTACTGCACTAAATGCCCCTGGCTTTTCCAAGGCTTTAACTAATGGCGTTTGTTTCTCAGCACCTGAAATTTTTAATTTACTAAATTGTACGATACCTTTATTTTGTTGTTGCTGTGTATCTTCTGCAAAAGCAATACTATGAAGCCCAGCACATAATAAGCTGGCTCCTACTATTTTTAATTTATTATTCATTAAACCATTCCTGTAAACGCGATAATTAAACATGCGCTCACATGCATCCAAATAAAATTTAATGCTTTAATTTTGCCATGCAACTGTTCGGCTATCGTTAAGAAACAATAGCCGAACCATTTTACAATAATTAGTTATTAGTATATTCGTTTTTCAATTGTGGAAAATAATGTTTTTTATCTTCCAGCATTAAAATAAAGCTGTAATCTAGGGCAATATCATCCAATGCATTATAGCGGCCTGATTTACCACCATGCCCTGCATTCATATTTGTCTCTAACAATAATAATGAATCTCCTTGTTTATATTCACGCAATTTTGCCACCCATTTTGCCGGCTCCCAATATTGCACTTGAGAATCATGTAAGCCCGTTGTCACTAACATATGAGGGTATTTTTGTTTTTTGACATTATCATAAGGGCTATAAGCCTTAATACGCCAATATGCCTCTTCATTTTCAGGATTACCCCATTCGTCATATTCACCGGTGGTCAATGGAATTGATGGATCTAACATTGTCGTCACCACATCAACGAATGGAACAGAAGCGACAACCCCTTCATACAGTTCAGGCGCCATATTCACTACGGCTCCCATTAACAGTCCACCTGCACTTCCTCCCATGGCATAGACATGGCCTTGTTTTCCATAACCCTGATTTATCAGTGCATTTGTCACGTCAACAAAGTCAGTGAATGAGTTCATTTTATTCACTGTTTTCCCTTGTAGATACCACCGTTTACCCAGTTCACCACCACCGCGAATATGGGCAATCGCGTACACAAAGCCTCTATCTAGCAGTGACAGACGTGAAGAGCTGAATGAGGGATCAATGCTGTAACCATACGCACCGTAGCCATAGACTAATAATGGATTTTGCCCCTCTTTAAATAAATCTTTTCGGTAAACTAATGAAACAGGAACTTTCACACCATCTTGTGCCGTCACCCACAAACGTTCACTTTGATATTTGGATTTATCAAAATCTTTCACTTCTTGCTGTTTTAATAACTGCCTTTCTTGTGTCTGCATATTAATTTCATACACAGAAGAAGGTGTCGTCATTGATGAATAGCCATAGCGCAACTTATCGGTATCAGACTCTGGGTTGTTATCAATCCATGCCATATAAGCGGGATCATCAAAACGGACATAATTTTCAGCTTTGGTTTGCCAATTAATTTGACGGAGATTAACCAAACCGTTTTGCCGCTCTTCCAGTACTAACCATTGGTTAAATAGCTCAAAATCTTCCAAATCCACATCATCACGTGGAGCGACTAAAGTCTCCCAATCGCTTTTGCCATCATGACTTGTGATATACAGACCAAACAATGGGTGTTGATGGTTCGAACGAATATAAAATTGACCGCGAAAATGATCAGGATAATATTCAACGCCCGTTTTACGAGGTTGGAAAACGTTAGCCTCATTATGTGGCTTGTTTGCATCAATTAAGCGATATTCCGACGTCTCAGTACTTGTGATTCCAATAAAAATATAATCTTTGGAAGTTGATTTAGAGATGCTGACATAAAAAGTATCATCTTTTTCTTCATACATCATGACATCTTGATGCTGTTGTTCACCGATTTGGTGGCGGAACACTTGATATGGCAACAAGGTTTGTAGGTCTTTATTTACATAAAATAAAGTGTTGCTATCATTGGCCCAAACAATATTGCCCGATGTATTCGTTAACTCATCATTTTTCCACGCTTGGCTGTCTAATGAACGGAAAGATACCGCATAGTTATTACGACCCTCTCTATCTTCCGCAATCGCCACGATTTTATTGTCTGGTGAAACGGTAAGCGCACCTAAACGGTAGTACTCGCTCCCCTCCGCTCGTTGATTACCATCAACCAGTGTTTGCCACTCTCCTTCGCTATTCACAGGTCTGCGTTCATAAATAGGATAGTTTTTACCTGCTTCAAATCGGCTACGATAGGTATAGCCATTAAAGTCATAAGGTACAGACTCATCATCTTGTTTCATGCGTGAAAGTAATTCATCATAAATCTGTTTTTTTAATGGCTGGCCCAACGCCAGTTGCTGTTGACTATAGGCATTTTCTTTTTCTAAATAATCAATAACTTCTTGTGATTTTCTATGGTCGTCTCTCATCCAATAATAGTTATCGACACGCACATCACCGTGTGTCGTCATTGTATATGGCTGCTTTTTCGCTTTTGGTGCTGACATCTGTTCCTCCGCAAGGGCATGGCCTGCATGTAGTCCAATAAATGCTATTAGACAGAATTTAGCGATTCGAGTGGATACTGACAATAAATCTGCTCTTATAATCATTCTGTTACCCTGATTAACCGTTAGTTTTCAAGTGTGAAGTCTATTGGCATTCTTACCGTAACTTTGCCATTCCTAAGCATTTCGGCTGGAGGGATGGGAAGTGGTTGTGCTCGAGAAAGGACTTTTTCGGCTTCCCTATCAAGAGAGCGAGTTCCTGACCCTTTAATCAGTGAGCTTTTAATAACATAGCCCTGCGCATCAACGTCAAATTCAACCACAGGAATTCCTGTGCGGTTACGTCGCCGAGCATCATCAGGGTAGCGTTTAAATTTGTTCAATTGGCCGAGAACGAGAGCCTGCCACGCTTTTTCTGCATCCAGTTGCGATTGTGATTGACTATTGAAATCAGCCGCAATCTTATTGCTCTGTTTCAATGCAGCAGCATCACTAGTCACAGGCGCTGAATTTGATTTTGAGTTATCACTTTCAAGCTTTTTAATAGGCTTTTTAGGCGGTTCTTTCTTCTCTTTTTTAGGCGTCGGTTGCGGCTTTTTCTTTTCGGTTTTGGTTACTAACAGTTCAGCATTTTCATTTACGGGTGCGGTAGGTAGCTCAGACTGCTCAGGTTCAGCTTCTTGGGCTTTACTTGCCACAGAGACCTCCTGCACTTGGCCGATATTCACTTCTGTAACCTGTTTAGCTTCCGCTTCCATGGAAACTTCCACCACAACGGATGGTGGTGGCACGGGATTATCCCACTGTTGATCGTCAGAGCTGCGTAAAAAAAGTCCAATAACTAAAAAATGTAATGCAATTGCAACAATAACCGCACTACCCATTTTCATACTTTGGTTCTGGTAGTGCTCAAATGTAATCGTACTCATTTTAATCTTATTTGCTGTGCTAAAAACTCAAATGATAATCAATTACATATGCAAATGAAAACTATTTTTATTCAAATTTGTTTCATTATCACAATTACATTACAAATAATTATAAAATGATTATTTTTCAACCGCTTGATTTACACTAGGCGTATACCAAACATAATCCGCATGAAGATTATCGATAGCATTCCCTTTTTCTGAAATGATCAGCACAGTAAATTCAGCATCAGGAGCCAGATCTTGCACATGTAACGGTACACCAATAGCTCGTGTCGCATGATACCCCCCCACAAACAACAAGGCTGGGGTTGGTGCTTGTAACAGTGATTTAGCCATACGACGATCACGCATTTGCTGAATAACCGTCATCTTTTCAACCTGCTCCGGTGTTAATTTGCCGTCATGAGAGGTTTCAATCGTCTTACTGATCAACTCCTGCACGACAGGTTGAGTCGAATATACGCCATTTAATACTGGTGGATTTTTGTATGCTTCCTTGACCTCTTCCTTATTCAAATTTGCTGAAAGTAGTGGGTACGGGGCTTTTAATAGTTGTTTAGTCAACTCGCCATACTGCTCCCACGGCCATCCACTGTTCCATTTAATTGACGACTGCAATTTTTCATCGCGAATATACGGATCTCCCTGCATTTGTGCTTTCACTGAGTTAATACTTTTTTGCTGATCTGGTTGGAGCATTTCAAGTAACACTGAGCCTTGTGGACGCGTTTTGTGCATCTCTTGAGCCAGCCACTGCTCTATTTGGTGATGATACATATTGTCGTGTTTTTCACCGACAATAACGCGAGATGATTGAGATAACTGCTCAATAAGCTGTTGAGGTGTAATGGATTGACCTGATTGTAAGTCAATGATTTGCCCTTGTCCGGTAAGCTGACTATCTAGCTCTACCGGCTTTTGTTCTATTTGCTGTGCACAACCCGCAACCAACAATAGCGCCATTGCGATAAGGGAGGACTTTGCCTTCAATGTTACTGATATCATTATCTTTTCCATCTATTGAGTACAGGATTACCCAAAATACAGATAATGAGAATGATTTTCAATTAAAAAGGCCTCTAAATATTAAAATTTAGAGGCCTTTAGATATTAAGTTAAATTATAGTGGATGTGTTTGTGCTTCAACAGCAGCCAATGCCACCATATTAACAATACGACGTACAGAAGCTATCGCGGTGAGGATGTGTACAGGTTTTGAAACCCCCATTAACACCGGACCTACCGTCACACCATCAGAGCTTGTTACACGTAATAAGTTATAGCTAATACGTGCCGCTTCCATATTTGGCATGATCAACAAGTTTGCTGACCCTTTTAGTGGGCTATCAGGCATGACATCTTTACGGATAGATTCAATCAATGCAGCATCGGCATGCATTTCGCCATCGATTTCAAGATGCGGCGCTTGAGCCTTGACCAGCGCTAATGTATCACGCATTTTTTGTGCGGATGCACAATCAGAAGAGCCGAAACTGGAACGGGATAACAGTGCCACTTTCGGTTCAATACCAAAACGGCGCACCGTATCGGCTGCCATTAAGGTAATTTCCGCTAGCTCTTCTGGTGTTGGATCTTCGTTCACATAGGTATCGGCAACAAACGTGTTACCCGTTGGTAATAATAGTGCGTTCATCGCCCCTGCTGCATGAGCGCCTTCACGGAAACCGAACAGATTTTTTACTACGCTATAGTGTTCGCTGTAACTACCAACGGTTCCACAGATCATACCATCCGCTTCACCACGAAGTACCATGATACCGCCGATTAAAGTCGGGTTACCAATCACCGCACGACGTGCCATCTCTTGTGAAACACCACGGCGTTTCATGATTTGGTAATATTCTTGCCAGTACTCTTTGAAACGTGGATCGTTTTCATTGTTAACCACTTCAAAATCTTTCCCTAGCTCAATATGCAGGCCAAGTTTTTGAATACGTTTCTCAATCACACTTGGGCGTCCAACTAGAATTGGGAATGCTAAGCCAAGGGAAACCAACTCTTGTGTCGCATGTAATACGCGCTCTTCTTCCCCTTCTGCCAAAACAATACGTTTTTTCTCTTTTTTGGCTTGTGAAAAGATAGGCTTCATAAACAAGTTTGTTTTATAGACAAACTGGTTCAGTTTTTCGATATAAGCATCAAAGTCTGCAATTGGACGTGTAGCAACCCCTGAATCCATCGCCGCTTTTGCCACTGCTGGCGCAATTTTAACTATCAAACGTGGATCAAAAGGCTTCGGAATAATGTATTCAGGGCCGAAGAATAAGTCTTGGTTGCCATAAGCAGAAGCAACTTCCTCACTCTGCTCTGCCAACGCTAAATCAGCAATTGCATAAACACAAGCGAGTTTCATCTCTTCGTTGATGGTCGTTGCGCCAACATCCAACGCGCCACGGAAGATGAACGGGAAACATAATACGTTGTTCACTTGGTTAGGATAATCAGAGCGGCCTGTACAAATAATGGCATCTGGACGTACTTCTTTTGCTAATGGCGGTAAAATTTCAGGTTCAGGGTTAGCAAGCGCTAAAATAAGCGGGTCTTTCGCCATGGTTTTCACCATGTCTTGGGTCAGCACACCAGGACCAGAACAACCTAAGAAAATATCTGCATTTGGGATCACATCCGCAAGGGTTCTTGCGCCATTATCTTCAATGGCATAGGCGGCTTTTGTGACATCCATTTTTTCATCACGGCCTTTATAAATCACCCCTTTGGAGTCGCAGACTGTGATATTTTCGTGTTTTAAACCTAGTGCAACAAGCAGGTTCATACATGCAATTGACGCTGCACCTGCACCTGAAACGACTAGGCGAACATCACCGATATCTTTTTTAACAATACGAAGGCCGTTGATCACCGCCGCCGTACAAATAATTGCGGTTCCGTGCTGATCATCATGGAACACAGGGATATTCATTCTTTCGCGCAGCTTCTGCTCAATATAAAAACATTCAGGCGCTTTAATATCTTCTAGGTTGATACCCCCAAAAGTTGGCTCAAGAGAAGCAATAATATCAACAAGTTTATCGGGATCGGTTTCATCAACTTCGATGTCGAACACATCAATGCCAGAAAACTTCTTAAATAGCACCCCTTTCCCTTCCATAACGGGTTTACCCGCCAAGGCCCCAATATTACCTAATCCCAAAACCGCTGTACCGTTTGAGATCACACCGACAAGGTTCCCTTTCGCGGTATAACGATACGCTGATAGTGGCTCTGAGGCGATTTCAAGACATGGAACCGCAACCCCTGGTGAGTATGCAAGAGCCAAATCGCGTTGAGTCGTTAATGGTTTAGTCGGTGTTACAGTTATTTTTCCTGGATGAGGAAACTCATGAAAATCAAGAGCACTTTGTTTTAATTTATCATCCATCATCAAGTCCTTTCAAAGTAGGTAGGGTAAAAGCAGTAAACAGTATAAACAGTTCAGACAAGCAAATCATGATCTTGATGACAATTTCCAGAAAATTCTTTCGGTTACATCAGTTAGTAATACGAGTTAGCCTAAAATATCACCTCAAACTCTCACTCAATCAATATACTTGAAGGCTAATTATATATTATAGATATAATTACTTTTGATAATTTTAATCATATAAAAATCGAGTTATTATTTTTTTGGTTTTCTATTTCGGGGTTCTGAATATTAATTATATAAATTAATAATTAAATACAATGAGCATTAAAAAATAGTAATAAAGGCGAAAATTGAAGGCTATAACATATTTAATGTAATGGCGTGTTTGCTGTTAAGCTGCCCTCTTTTATTATTGTCAGGCATAAAAAGGAATCTACTATGTCTTCCCAAACCGTTATGATTATTGATGAACATCCTATTTATCGCTATGGTTTACGGCACCTTATCGACTCAGATGCATATTTCACTGTCGCAGCTGAATGCTGTAATTGCTCTGAAGCACTTGATATTGCTGACAAACTACAACCTGACATAATACTAACTGATATCAATATTTATGGTACTAAAACATTCGAAACAATTCGCTTATTACGTAAACGCTGCCTTAAGTCGTATTTATTAGTTTTATCATTTTCAGCTTTAAAAACAGATATCTACAATGCTATTGATGCAGGCGCACAAGGCTATCTGCTTAAAAATAGTGAACTTGATATGCTGATGAATAGCATGCGAAAAGCAGCGGCTGGGCACCATGTATTTAGCGAAAAAGTCTATCAATATCTCGTTAATCGCCATAAAATTAATGACCCATTATCATCATTAACGCGCAGAGAATGCGAAATATTGCATGAAATGGCGGCTGGATTAAAAAATAGGGAAATTTCCCAATTACTTTTTATTTCAGAAGAAACAGTAAAAGTGCACATCCGTAATTTACTTAAAAAACTAAATGTACGCTCCCGATTAGAAGCAAGTCTAATATACATGAGAGCAAAATAATATATTTACTATAATTAATTTATTATGAAATAATTTAATTAACTATTAATTTAATCATTAGATTAACTTTTCTTTCCCACAGAAAGCTAGATCCTGAATAGATTTTCGCGCATTATGTAGAGCTAACAGTAAATCATCAAAGGAAAATTTTATGTCAAACAGCACTTCTTCCCCTTACATTATGTATGGTATTAAAAATTGTGACACGATCAAAAAGGCGCGTCGTTACTTGGAAGATAATGGCATTAATTATCAATTTCATGATTACCGTGTTGAGGGGATTGATGATGCCTTATTATCGATGTTCATCGCTCAGCTCGGTTGGGAAGTTTTAGTTAATAAAAGAGGCACAACTTGGCGTAAACTCAGTGATGCTGAAAAAAATGCCGTTGTTGATGCTGAAAGCGCCAAAAAAGTGTTATTGGCTGAACCTGCGATGATCAAGCGCCCAATTCTCGTTTCAGCAGACAACCGCTATCTTGTCGGTTTTTCCGCTGATGAATATCAACAATTTACTCAATAAGCCGGAGCGCAGTGATGGATTGTCCTGTTATACAACTCGCTCAAGAGCTCATCTCTCGCCCATCAATTAGCCCTGATGACCAAGGGTGTCAGGCATTATTAATTGAACGACTCGAAAAAGTAGGGTTCACCGTTGAAAAAATGTTATTTGATGATACGGCTAATTTCTGGGCTTATCGAGGTGCCGACGGCGAGACCTTAGCATTTGCAGGCCATACGGATGTCGTTCCCGCTGGGGATGAGACAAAATGGCAAACGCCCCCTTTCATACCAACCATTATCAACCAACACCTTTATGGTCGTGGTGCAGCGGATATGAAAGGCTCCGTTGCAGCTATGGTCGTCGCTGCCGAGCGTTTTGTACAAAAACATCCCGATCATCGTGGTCGGTTAGCCTTTTTAATCACGTCCGATGAAGAGGCAAAGGCGACAAATGGTACGGTTAAGGTCGTTGAAACGTTGATGCAACGTAATGAGCGGTTAGATTACTGTTTAGTGGGCGAGCCTTCTAGCCAAACTCAACTCGGTGATATCGTTAAAAATGGCCGCCGAGGCTCTATCACAGCGAATTTAACGATTTTAGGCACGCAAGGGCATGTCGCATACCCACACCTTGCCGATAACCCAGTACATCGAGCGACAAGTTTTTTACAAGAACTTGTATCAACACAGTGGGATCAAGGTAATGAATTTTTCCCCGCGACCAGTATGCAGATCGCCAATCTTCATGCGGGTACTGGTGCGACAAATGTTATTCCGGGTGAGTTTTTCGTTCAGTTTAATTTCCGATTTAGCACAGAATTAACCGACAAAATCATCCGTGAGCGTGTTGAAGAGATGCTAGCACGACACCAATTACGCTATGAAATTGAATGGAAGCTTTCGGGCCAGCCTTTCTTAACCCGTACAGGGAAATTAGTCGACGCCACCGTGCAAGCCATTCATGAATTCACGGGGCGCACTACAGAGCTCTCAACGAGTGGTGGGACATCTGATGGGCGTTTTATTGCTCAAATGGGGGCACAGGTCATTGAATTAGGGCCACTCAATGCCACTATTCATAAAGTTGACGAGTGTGTCAGTGTACATGACCTACAGCAACTGGCACGGATTTATGAACGCATAATGGAGCTACTGTTACTATGATGACCATCGCCATGCTCACCGGCCGTTCAACCGACCATCTCGTGACATTAGGCGGTAATCACCGCCTACAATTTAATGCGACAAAAGCATTTTTGTCCATGCAACAAGCGGCGGCGAAGGCTGGCTTCAAGCTCCAATCCGCCAGTGCATTCCGTGATTTTTCACGTCAGCAACTGATTTGGAATGAGAAGTTTACCGGAAAGCGCCCCGTTCTTGATAAACAAAGTAATCCGCTAGATATTAGCGTATTAAGCGAAGGCGAATTATGTGAAGCTATTTTGCATTGGTCCGCCCTGCCGGGCGCAAGCCGCCACCATTGGGGCACGGAAATTGACGTCTATGACCCATTGCGTCTCCCTGAAGGGCAATCACTGCAACTTGAGCCATGGGAATACGAACAAGGCGGCTATTTTGCTGAGCTGAATCAGTGGCTAAGTGACAATATGGCCACATATGACTTCTACCGCCCTTTCACCGCTAAAAATGCAGGTGTTGCCTATGAACCTTGGCATATTAGCTATTGGCCCTTATCCCATGACGCTGAGCAACTGTTAACCCCTCAAGTGGTTCAATCTGTTTTACAAGAAGAAGTTATCTTGGGTAAAGATTGGCTATTAGCGAATCTAGAATATGTCTTTAATCGCTACATTAAAATTCCAGAATAGCCTCAAAAAGCGCCAAATCCCTTGGCGCTTTTTCATTTAACACCATCATGCTTTATTATCATTCGGTACAGGTTTATCTATCACCGGTAATCGATACATAAAAATCACTAGCCAGCATAACAGGACAAATAGACCTAACTTTAACCACCAAAAGTTCACAACCCAAATTGAAATCGTAAACGTAACTAATATCACGGCTATCGCTTTAGGTTTAGCGCCTTTTGGCAAACCTTTATACGTTTGCCAATGTCGGATATAGCCACCAAACCATGAACGATAAAGTAACCAGTGATGAAAACGCGGCGATGAGCGAGAAAAGCACCATGCCGCCAATAAGAGAAAGGGGGTTGTTGGCAGTACCGGCAATACAACGCCTAAGCATGCTAATATTACCGCGAGCCAACCTATTAGGATCAACAATCCTTTTTTTATATTCAAAATGGCTCTCCCAACGGCTTCAAAAACATGATTAAATAAACCCAATGACTAGGGTATACCCTATCGAAATTCAAATAGTAATGTGATGCCAAATGTGTGCCTGTAAAAGTTTCAACTTTTCATCCACCTTTTTAATCACCTCTTATTAGCAAGCACAAAGGCGACATATGCATTGGTTAGCAGATTATTGGTGGGTGATCCTACTGATTTTAGTTGGCGTCATCTGGAATTCTATCAAAGAGATGATGCGAGTAGATCATAAAAAATTTCTTGATAATAAACCCGAGCTTCCCCCTCATAAAGATAACAATCATCTTTGGGATGATAACGATGATTGGCCTAAAGATAAGAAGGGCTAATTTTTTGCGCTATCGTTTTAACAAGCTCAGGGTGGTCACGTTGCACAACGTCTTTAACTTCTGCCCTTGCTTGTTGTAACCACGCTTTTTGCCCCGTTAATGATAGCTGTTGGCAAATCTCTTCCAAAGATAACTGTAGTTGAAAATAGAAACGCAGTAGCTTCAACCCACCTTCTTGATGCGCTAATAAACGTTGTATCGCCGCACTACTCGCTGCCAACGTACGATGGTAAAAGCCAAATCCAACCAGTTCAATCCAATCTTCGGGCGTTAAATGCTGTTTGTCACATGTCGGCAAGTGAAATAGCTCAAGGTCACGACGCCAAAAGAGATCCCTTGGCAAGTTGTGTTTGGCTTGCTCACACATGCGTTGTGCTTGTGATGACAGTGGTAAAATCGCCATCGCCGTGTAACATCCACTGCTTGCTTCAAGGTGTTCACCAACACGTACTAATTGATAACCCGCTTGTTGCCAAAAACGTAATAACTCCGGTGTCAGACCAAAACTCACTGATAAAAAATCTTTGCCTTGGTAAACGGCCTGCTGTTTTTGAGCGTCAAGCAGTTGTGAGCCAATTTTTTGTCGGCGATAAGCAGCCTCAACCGCGATCCTCGTTGCACGTAGTGATGACATCTGAGGCGCCTCAGGGAAGTAATAATGAGCAGCAAGGGATTGGGCCACTAAACTCCCCCTAGGGCGGCGGAGACCAGCCCAAATTTGCCAACTTAGTTGGCTATCTAACCCACCTTCTTCAACCATCCATAAGGCTCCAATCAATTGCGTCGCCGATTTGGCCAACATAAATTGCTGGCGACTTGCATCAAGTAACCGACGAAGATCGAGAGGGGATGTTCGATAATGTGCACTGGTGAGTAATCCATAAAAACTTTTCAGTTGTTTAGGATCATCAACTAATTGTTGCTGGCTGATAGGCTCAATTAGCTGTAATGGCGAGTGATCGTTTACACCTTCAGGCTCTTCTAGTAATAATGCCTGATTGAGCCAATGTTCAAGGGGATCATGCTTAGCCCAGCGGATAGGCTCGACTAAATCGAGAGCTGTAAAACCGCCCAATTGCGCACAAAACTTATTGATAAAGCCTCGCCCTGTTCCTTCATAGCCATCCACCGTTGTCGTTAATAAAACACGTGGAAAATAATTGACCAGTTGGCGCAGAATATAACTTGGAATCGCTGCCGCTTCATCAATAATCAACCAGTCAGCTTTTATGTCACCATTCTTCTTACAGTAACGTAATAATTCATCTGGCGCCCAAAAATTGAGCGGCTGACCGGCTGATTTTTCTAGTGTTCGTATCGCGACTTTAGCAGGCGCACAGCACCAGCACTCCCCTTGCCAGTTGCGGATCAACATTCCTGCAAGGGTCGATTTCCCTCGCCCACGGGGAGCGATGATCCCCCAAACACCGTCATTTGCGGATAACAACTGTTCCAGTACATATTGCTGAGCCGGTGTCGCCTCACCCGAAGGTGGTTGCCAATGCTCTTTTTCGGGTAAAAGAGAAAAATGCGCTGGCTTATCTTGTTGCCAAACCAGCACGTCAGATTGCGCCTGTATCAACTGCTGTAAATGATGCACAAAATTAGGCGTGGCGATCATGCCATTTTGCTCATTCCATCGAATACTATCGTTATCCAATGAATACGCCCACTCAGTTTGTGGTGGCGTACATAAAACCAGCAAGCTCCCAGCCTTTAATGCCCCAGCAAGCATAGCGAGAGCCTCGCTATGCAAACCTTCTCTTGCATCAAAGACCCCATGTAAAAACTCTCTGCCTAATAATAAATGTGCATTTTTAACGGGCAATGCCCCCGTTATTGTTGATGAAAGGGCCTGCCAATCACCCGCGATAATTGATTGAATTTCATTTAATCGTTTATCTATCCACAAGCTCTCACCAGAGAGCACCAACAAGCGCCGATGACCACAATCATTAAGTTGAGCACAGATTTTAGGAAGTGAATAATTCATATACCCGCTAAGATTTACCGATCAATAATGACAAGATCCCTGCTGCGATAAGAGGACCAACAGGAACACCACGGAAGAGTGCTACGCCGATAACCGTACCAACAAGTAGGCCTGCTACTGTTGAAGGTTGATGTGACATTAACGTGACACCACGGCTTCCCAACCAAGAAACTAACACCCCGATCACAATAGCAAGCAGTGATTTCCAATTTAAAAAGGAACCTAATACATCTTGTGCTGAAATTTTACCACTAGCAATAGGAGCCATCACACCAATAGTTAATATTAATATCCCAATCGTTAACCCATATTTCTCTACCCAAGGAAAGAAATTATTTAAAGGTGTGATCCGCACCACCAGCAAAAATAACATAGCTAATGTCACCGTCATATTATGACTGATGATCCCAAGACCCGCTAAAACCAGTAAAATTATCAAGGTAGGATCGACTTGACTCATATTGTATTCCCTGTAAAACGTGCTGCTTTTGCTTATAAAATTAGCGAAAGATAAAAAGTACGGCTTATGTTATTGGCTCACCGAATAAGAAGCAAACGTCACGGCATATTATTGCCCGATATATTGTTGAAATAAGATATTTACAGGCTCTCCTCCGATAGCGATCATTTTATTTTTGAAAGATGCGGGTAAATCACCATTCGACTCGGAAGGTAATGTCATTAATTCAGTAATGAACGGGTCTAATCCTGATGGATTATTGGCGACCTTCTGTAAAATAGTATCTAATTTTCGCCAAAATGTAGCGCCTTGAGAATAGAACTCAGCATAAACAGAGCGATCCCCTGCTTTAAATCGCTTATCTAGTTCAATAAAAGTATGTGTCACTGGAGCATTTAATGGCATCATTGCAGATTCAATTGACGAAACAATTTGTGGCTGGCTTTCCATCTGTTTTAATGCTTTCAAAGCATAATATTGGGCAAGGCCTTCCTCAACCCAAGCTGGCTGCGTTGATTTATTTTCCCTTACCATATCAATAAGTTGATGAAATTGCTCATGGGCGATAACAAGTTGGGTTTTTGCATTATTGAGGTTAATGTTTTTATCATCCTTTTTATCAGAGTATAAATAGTTAGCCACGAAACTGCGACCACCCGCCGCCCCACCAATAAAGCCATTTTTTTCATTACTGCCGAGCCAAATCACCAACAATGTATTATCACGCTTGTCTTGAGGTGAAATTGATAACGCTTTGGTTAAATACTTTAAGGCTTGTTGGTGATAACCATTTAGCTGATATTGATCGGTTAACGTGACGTTGTCACTAAAATAGCGAACTTTCATATTCGTTAAGTCCACTTGTTGCAATCGAATATCCCCCACTAAATAAAATTCAGGCGCCTTATAATAGGCAGGAACCGACCACGCACTTGTATTTTCAGCTTTCGCGCCATAGATAGCGATCCCATCGGCAGCACGAATAATCCCCTCTTCATCATTGACTAAGCGCAATAATGACGTAGGCTCAGAAAGCAATATCTGTTTTTTGTTTTGATATTCACTGGTAATGAAAATAGTCGCTTGCTTCGAGGCGTCAACATGCCCTTTTGCAACTTTATTAGGGAGGACATGCCACGAAACTCGTTCACAACCTATAGGCACAATCCATTCATTTTCGGTATTTTTCTTTAACAACGTACCTTGGCACTGAGGATGGTTAATTTGCGGTTTTAACCCCCACGCTTCCCCTCTCACGATCAATTTTTGTTCCTGCTCGGATTTAGGTAAATCCATGGAGAGCGTTAACATCCCCTCCGTTGATAGATCATCAATGGTATAATGGGTTTTCGCTGACGCATTTATCAACCCGAAAAATAAAAGCGTGGTTATCAATATGGTACGCGTCAAATGGAACACTTTAACCTCATATTTGGGCAGGTCATACATTAATATAGAGCGACTTCCCACTCTTCAAAAGGAGGGTCAACGTTAAAAGAAGCATCACAGTAACTTCGAATATAATCCGTTGCTCTTTTCTGCGCATGAGTAAAATTCAATACTTCCCCTGCCTCATCAATTTCCAGTGTATTGATAAATATTGCGTACGCTTGTTCAATAGCACTCGGCTCCTCGCCATACAGTGACAAATAATCAATCCCCTCGAGCATGTAATGTGAACCACTTGCCATAAAATAGCTGAAAGTTCTAATCGCCCCACTAACGCTATGGCTGAGCTTCATCTGAGCCTCCTTAAAATGTATTTTGCGCTGAAAAGGTGTTGCAGCTATTGATATCTCCCGTCTCAAACCCTTTTTTAAACCAAAAATAGCGCTGTTGTGAGGTGCCATGCGTAAAACTATCTGGGATCACGCGACCTTGGCTCTGCTGCTGTAATCTGTCGTCACCAATTGCCTGAGCCGCATTCAACGCGGATTGTAAGTCGCCATCGTCTAAGATGCCCTCTTTATCCATATTGTGCCCCCAAACACCCGCAAAACAATCGGCCTGTAATTCAAGTTTCACCGACAGTTTATTGGCTTCTTTTGTACTTACACCTTGCTGTAATTTTCTTACTTGCTGCTCAATGCCTAATAAGTGCTGCACATGATGGCCGATTTCATGAGCCACGACGTACCCTTGCGCAAATTCACCACCAGCCCCTAATTTGGTTTTCATGTCATTATAAAATGACAGGTCGATATAAACTTTATTATCAGCTGGACAATAAAACGGCCCCATAAATGCTTTACCTTGCCCACACGCTGTCGAAGTACCATTGCGATAAATGACTAATTTAGGCTGCTGGTATTGTTTGCCTAGCTTTTTAAATTCCGTTTGCCAAACATCTTCTGTGGAAGCAAGCATCACTGACGTAAAGTCGGCTAACTGTGCCTCTTGTGGGCTAATGGTACGATTTTGGGCTTGTTGCGAAGAGTGATTACCGATAGGCTCTCCGGTAATTAACCCCGTGAGATCAACGCCATAATAGCCAGCTACGACAATAACAATCAGAATAACAACGCCACTTTTTCCTCGTAATGGAATTCGTATCCCCCGACCATTGCCTTGAAAACCCCCTGATGAATTTTCTGATCTTCTATCTTCAATATTGTCGCTACGACGACGGTCTTGCCAACGCATAATCACCTCTATAATCAGCAAATAAACGGTTTAGTCACAGTTTAAACTCAAAATCGTTACAATTGACTTAATTATTTTTATTCATACCACGTCATCGCCTGCTTAGCACTCTGAACTAACACAGATGTTCAACATTTTAACCTTATTAATTAAGTGGATATATTGTTTTTTAACTGATTGTTTTTCACTTAACGCAAATTAATCGCAATTCCAATTAAATAAGCGATAGAAAACACTTCGTTACTGATATCTCCTTGATTGTTACTTATAATAATATGAGGTCAATATAAAATTATTATCACTGACGATATCACTGTATTTCGCCGAGTTGACAAATCACCTTATATTCAAGTCGTCATATAATTAGGATCACTCATATGAATGTAGCTTTCCCTCCCACCTCCAATGCGCGCTATTTTGCCCTGCGATTACGGCCCGGCGAGGATGTTATTCCAACACTGCGTCATTTTATTCAGCAGAACCACTTAAAAGCCGCTTTCATTGCTGGCTGTGTTGGTAGCTTAACTCGCGTTAATTTGCGTTTTGCAGGAAAAGAGACAACCGATCAATTTGTTGGTCGATACGAAATTGTTTCACTTATCGGCACATTAGATAGCGAAGGCGAACATTTGCATTTAGCCATTTCAGATGAAAATGGTCATGTGCAAGGGGGGCATATGATGCTTGACTGTACCGTTAGAACAACGTTAGAGCTTGTTATTGGGGAATTAGAGCATATCACTTTCACTCGTCAATATTGCGAATTATCTGGATATGACGAATTAGCAGTTTCTGAACGCACGCCCCACAACTCCCATTCTTCTGTTCATCGCTAAGGAGCGGTGTATTCATGCCAAAATCATCTACTCTTTCGAGCCGTACTTTAGCGTTAATTGTTTTTTCAATCGCTATTAACATGTTAGTTGGGCAAATAAGCTCAAGCATTAAGTTGCCAATTTTTCTTGATTCAATTGGCACAATCATTTGTGCTTTATTAGCCGGCCCTTGGATCGCTGCATTAACCGGATTATTAACCAATCTATTATGGGGGTTACTCAGTGGCCCAATTGCCGCCGCTTTTGCCCCTGTTGCGATGATGATAGGCCTCAGTGCAGGGTTACTCGCTCATGCTGGATTTTTTCGGACGTTACCTAGAGTTATCTTTTCCGGCATCGTCATTACATTAGCATTGATGTTAGTTGCTGTGCCTATCCGTACTTATTTATTTGCAGGTACAACAGGTAGCGGAGCCGATTTTTTCGTCGCTTACTTCCATGCTGTGGGAGAAAACCTACTTGAATCTGTTGCCATTACCGTACTAGGAGCCAACATTGCAGATAAAATAGTGTCGGCACTCATTGCGTGGTTATTAGTGCGTCGCTTACCGCTGCGTGCACAACAAAACTTTCCAAATATGGCGCGAGTAAGATAAATATGCATCCTTTTACCTCGCTGACATTATGGTTCTGGCTCAGCTTTACTGTTGTTCTATTACCATTTGACTGGCCGTTAATTGTCGTCAGCCTGGTGACTTTTGCTATGCTACTCGCATGGCGCCAAGCACGTTACCGCTATCGCTATGTTATTGGCTTGATGCTACCAATGGCATTAGGGCTATGGCTGATCCATAGTGGTTGGCTAACCTACTGGCTGACAGGCGAGTTTTCTGTTGCGACACAGCAGCAAAAAGCCTTGGCTTTATGGTTTCGGCTTTTAGCCATTATCAGTAGTGCACAACTGTGGCTACAGTATGTGTCGACTGAAAAATTGATTAGAGCGCTATTTGCTAGCCGTTTACCAACCAGCTTTTCATATTTATTAGCTGGGCCACTCTTGTTTGTTGAACAACTACGACAACAAATCAGCAGTATCAAAGAGGCACAGTTGGCACGAGGCGTCCCCCTTGATGGCAATCTGTTACAACGATTTATGTCATTACCGGCATTGATACTGCCACTCGCGACCCAAGCGCTCAGTGAACTGGCTATCCGTGGAGCTGCCTTGGATATGCGTGGTTTTCGTGCCGTGAGTCAGCGAACAACGTTGGGCGCCCCAAAAGACAACCTCTTTCAAGCCATTTGTCGTTATGCCATTTTAGTCATTATCATCATTGAAGGAGGGATCGACTGGTGGTGGTAAATTTACAACGACTATGTTTTACCCACAAAGGTGCGGGATCAACCACCTTAGGCCCTATTGATATACAATTAGCAGCAGGACAGTGGCTTGCCATCTTAGGGGGCAACGGTAGCGGTAAAAGTACACTCGCTCAACTGCTCTGTGGTTGGTTACCTGAATTGATTACAGGTGAACTTAGTGGTGTCGCTGAGGTTTTATCACAACCCATATCACAAGGCCACTTAGCAATACTCAGTGCGCAACGCCAACTGATCCAACAATCACCACAATTACAATTATCCGGTTGCACATTCAATGTGGAACAAGAAATTGCCTTTGGCCCTGAAAACCTTGGGTTACCTGAAGCACAAATCAGGCAGCGGGTTAACGAAGCCATTGCGCTTACGGACTGCGAAGCTTTACGCCATCGACACCCCGCGACCTTATCAGGTGGAGAAGCCCAACGCGTTGTCATCGCAAGCGCACTCGCCATGCAGCCTAAGTTATTATTATTGGATGAGGCATTTAGTCGCCTCACACCAAAAGCCGCCCATACCCTGCTACTTGCGTTGAAACACTATTCTCAACGTACCAATTGCAGTGTGATCCTGTTTGAGCGCCAACTACTTCCTGCGATGAGTTTTTGTGAGCAACTGATGTTATTAGATGCGGGTAACGTTATCGCCACAGGTACTGATAGAAAAAAACTTTTTTCGGCGGCACAAACCACCATTAATATGCCCGATGCTTGGCGTGCACTTGGTTATTTAATCAATCAAAATGCTTGGCCTACTGACATTCCCAATGATAACAACGCATTACTTAAGGCATTTAAGGAGTATTATGCTACTTTTTGAACATATTGATTATCGTTGGCCTAAAAGTACCCAAGAGACCATTTCACAGCTTTGTTTGCGTCTCGAAGCGGGCGAATGGGTTGCATTAGTTGGTGACAATGGTGCTGGAAAATCGACACTCCTGCGGCTTGCTGCGGGTCTATTGCGCCCAACACAAGGTGAGATCCACTTTAATCACCAAAAACTTGCCTCACTGAACGCTATACAACGTGCCAGTCAAATTGGTGTTTTATTCCAAGAGGTCGAAAAACAAGTTTTCCATAGTCGAGTAAAAGATGAAGTCGCATTCGGCCTTAAACGACAAACGCTATCTCAATCAGAGATAGAAAAACGGACGTTGGAAGCCCTTGAATGTTGCCATTTGCAAGATGTTGCCAATAGTCACCCTCTTGATTTAGATGCAGGTCAACGGCGTATGGTGGCTGTCGCCAGCCTGAGTGCGATTTCCCCCAAAGTGCTGCTATTAGATGAACCTACTCGTGACTTTGATGCACGTTGGCTCGCTTGCTTTGAGCGTTGGTTGGCATTACAGCGTACAATGGGCACGACGCTACTCGCCATTAGCCATGATCTTGATTTTGTTGCTCGCCATTTCAAGCGGGTTATTCATCTATCAGCAGGTAAAATCATTGCTGATGGTCCGCCTGAAACCGTACTTAACCACCCTGATTTACAACCGGAATCCGTGCTTCCAACACCAACACTGTATTCATTGAGTCACGCATTGGATATCGCATTAGAAAGCGACCCTAAACGCTGGGCTGATAAATTTATCCGTATTAGCCGCGAGCCAATCTGACTTTTCAGCTTGAACGTTATCAGTTTTTATATGGTTGTCGACCCTTGATATCAACACTAAGGTTTGATTTATTGCGGTGATAACGTCTTAGCTTATATCTAGATATCGATATCAGACAGGTAAAAAATGCCATGTTAATGGTAAACTATCCCGAGTCAAGGTTGGGCAAGTGTGTGTCATGCTGCTCTGTTTTATTATTTGTAGCATGATAGGCCCGATGTATATAAATAACCCGCAAGAGAACTTTGGCTGTATGGACGAATTAAAACCAGAAAACTAATTATCTTCCTAAGTAAAAGCTGTAAACATCCATTATGCAGCTTCCCCGCTAAAACAGCTCAGTAAAACCGATAACCTAAACGCCAAGATGTTAGTTAAAGCGTCAATACAGTTGTATAATGAAAAGTGGTCACAATTATCTGTGTTATATGTATGCAACTAAAATATGAATTCCTTAAATATCACTTTGTATTCTATGATCTGATCTTCGAACAGATGACTAAGGTTTAATCATGCGGGCAATCCAAGCGCTATTTTGTATCTTCTCCCTACTATTTTCGGTGATAGGATACTCTGCTGACAATAAGTTAACCTTAGTTATTGCAGGTATGACTTCGCAACAAGTGGTTTCTATTATGGGGGAACCTTCTGATTCAGCAACGATAGAAAATGCCACCCTATTGCTCTATACCAAGCGCCCCACCATGCTTAAAATGCAAAATACTGTTCAACACTTTATTTTCCTTGATAACAAATTGGTAGAGTATGGTGAAAAGCATATTGAACCCACACATTCAGCCTATAACCTGATACCTGCCACTGAGCAACTACAGTTATGGTTAGCAGAGCAAGGCAAAGATCTTAATCCATCTGCGGCGGCCCATGACCTTACGACCAACAAAAAATAGCACCAATAATAGCGGCTTAGCTTTCTGACATCCCCCTCGTTTAAGGGCATTTCGTCCAAAAAATCGAATGTCGAGTGTATTCGCAAAGTTGCGCATCGTATTTTCTAAGCTAAAAGTGTTGATAAGACAGTCATCATTCTCCTTATCGCCCATGAATAACAGATGAGCAGCTAAAGGCACCAAACCAACTCATCGCTGACGTAATCAACTCGCCCTTTACACCATCATTTAAAAAAAAAGAAATTCTTTGAAAACGGAAAATGAGCAACATGCGTGTCCATTGTAATGCCATGTTTCTCACCTACGACACGATAGTTGATAGGTGGTCGTTCTTCGGGTTGTGTCGGTGTACAACAGCATCACAGCATCGATTTTGCGAGTGAGATGATTTTCGACCTAACGCCATGGTTTCGAACTGACATCATTGAGGGGAAGGTTTTTTAGGTTGCCGCTTAGTGCATTATTCATACTGATTAGTTCAAAGCCCTCACTAAACAGCGAGGGCTTTGTCAGCACTCTAAGCGACTTTTTAAAACCGATTAGATAACAAATTAATCTAATTTTACGCCGATACGACGCGCAACTTCCTCGTAAGCTTCAATTAAGCCACCGAGGCTTTGACGAAAACGGTCTTTATCCATTTTATTGAGGGTCTCTTTATCCCACAGGCGACTACCATCTGGAGAGAACTCATCACCAAGTACGACCTTGCCTTTGAACAGGCCAAACTCCAATTTAAAATCAACGAGGATCAGCCCTGCATCCGCAAAAATTTTTGATAACACTTCATTGGCTTTATAACTTAAGCGCTTCATTTCCGCCAAGTTTTCTTTGTTCACCCACCCAAAAGTTTCACAATACGACTCATTCACCATCGGGTCATGTTTTGCATCATCTTTTAAGAACAAATCAAACAATGGTGGATTTAATTCCATCCCTTCTTCGACGCCAAGACGTTTAACCAAAGAGCCTGCTGCACGATTACGAATAACGCACTCTACGGGCACCATATCCAGTTTTTTTACCAATGCTTCTGTGTCAGAGAGCAACGCTTCCATCTGTGTTGGAATACCCGCCTCTTCTAATTTGCTCATAATAAAATGGTTAAACTTATTGTTTACCATCCCTTTACGCTCGAACTGCTCGATACGCTCGCCATCGAGTGCTGATGTATCATTACGGAATTCCAGAATTAAAAGGTCAGGATCCTCAGTGGTATAGACCGTTTTCGCCTTACCACGATACAACTCAGCTTTCTTTTGCATCTTACACACTCCAGAGATGGGATTATTCAATTAGGGTATCAACCTGCAAAATTGTGTCTGCAGATCCAGATAAGTAACAATAAAATGGTTGAAATTTACCCTTTTACCGTTACTTTTCTGCTCTGTTTCAATAAGTTATTGAATAAAAGAACCTGACAAGCTAACTAACTGATATTCAATATTTTATCTACTGTACCTAATTATAATAATAAAATCCACGCACAGACGCAAACGATTACTTAAGCTTAAACACTGGTTTTTTGTCCATTTCGCTGACCATAAAAATGAAGCTATTAATCGATTGGCATAAAGAAAGGTTGTAGGTATGACTTAAATGCAAAAAAGCCGCAACCTCAAATAGAGGCTGCGGCTCCATAACAAAGTAATAATTACTTGTCGCCGACTTTACTGAAAGCCGCTTTCAGTGCAGACACCATCTCATCATTTTGTTTCTGAGTCAGTGGTGTACCCTTAGTATTAATAAACTGCAAGCTACTGCGGTTATTCAAATCACCGACTTGAATTTTATAATCCGCTTCTGGAATTGATGGGTCATCAATCCCTAAATTTTGCCATTCTGAACTGCTCAGGCCTTTATAAGTTACCATCACAGAGCCATTTGAACGACTGCGATCACCCACTTTCATACCGATGCTTTCCAGTTTACGTGGTAAACGCTCCCAAACAGCATCAAATGGTGCACGTACGATGACAACAGGCAAGCCCGTGGCATCACTGCCAGATTGAACATCAATAATGCCATATGCACTTTGGATACTATTTTTATTGGATGTATCACGTAAAGCATACAGACTATCGGTTAACTCATTTAGCAATAATTTGTTATAACGCTGAATTTCAGCCTGATCCGTCACCGCTTCTGTACCTTGACGTAGGCCTAAATTCGTTACCGTCAGCGCGATCATGCCCCCTTGAGGTTGCACAGTGACTTTATGACGGCTTTCTAATGGAACGTCTTCATCCGCACGTTCCCATTTTACCCAATCCGTTTCAATCGAGCGCGACCCATCGTCTTTTGTCGTGACTGGAATATTACGCTGTTCCAAAATCATAGTGACTTGTGACCATAGCGCACTATTCTCAGGTGTATTTTCAAGCAACAAGCGGCTTGCTTCCGCGCTATCTTCAGTACGTGAACCCGCTAATTGCGAAATAGACAGTACAGGAGGGCGAATATCGAGTGCTTTACCTACTGGGCCAGATGAGGCAACTTTAGGGACGTCATATTCGCCATTTTGCAATGGTAATGTCATTCCCTGAGGTATATTCAACACTTTCAATGGCGCGGCATCGAGATAATCTTCGTTACCGCTGACCTGACGTTTATAGCGCTGATCGCTGGAACAGGCTGCCAGTAACACAACGAGTGACAGGCCAGCAACCTTCATAACCTTCGATTTTTGCAATAATGTTGCCATTAAAATTCCCTAAATTTTACAGTAGCCCAGCGAATCTCAGGGCCTGCTCCACTTTTTGTTGGCCTGACTCTGTTAACGGTGTCATTGGTAACCGTAATGTAGCGTCAGCAATCAAGCCAAGACGGTGGCAGCCCCATTTCGCTGGAATTGGATTAGGCTCAACAAATAACTGATGATGCAGACCCATCAGACGTTTGTTTAATTCACGAGCCTCAGTATATTTGCCCGCAAGCGCTAAGTCACACATTTTTACCATTTGTGCGGCTGCAACGTTAGCTGTAACAGAAATAACGCCCTGACCACCCAACTGCATGAAGTCGAGTGCCGTTGCATCATCACCGGTGAGCAACACAAAATTATCATCAACCAGTTCTTTGATTTGGTGAACCCTTGCTAAGTTCCCTGTCGCCTCTTTAATTGAAACAATATTCGCCAATTTAGCCAAGCGACCTACCGTTTCAGGCAATAAGTCACAACCTGTACGTGATGGTACATTATAGAGAATTTGTGGCAAGCTCGTGTTTTCTGATATTGCTTTAAAATGCTGATACAACCCTTCTTGTGAAGGCCTATTATAATAAGGTGTGACTGTCAGACAAGCAACAACACCTGAATTTTCAAACTCTTTTGTCAGAGAGATAGCTTCTGCAGTGGCATTTGCGCCAGCTCCTGCAATGATGGGGATGCGTCCGTCTGCCAGTTCTAGAGTTGTATGCACCACTTCAACATGTTCTTTATGAGTTAAGGTGGCAGACTCACCCGTTGTCCCAACAGACACAATCGCAGAAGTGCCGCTCTCAACGTGGTAATCAACTAATCTTTTCAAACTTTGTTTATCCAAACGACCATTTGAATCCATTGGTGTAATTACCGCAACAATACTGCCAGTTAAAAATTGTTTATAGTTTGTGTTTGAGTGAGACATAGCTATACCCCCTAAATAGTTTAGTCTCCATGGTACTTTTTCATTTCAAAGAAGAAAACCACCCAACCACAGGTTTTTAATGAATTTTGTTAATACCGCTAGGATTAACTTAAATAGAAGTAATAATTCTCGATCATGACTCGCAAGAGTGAATCTGCCCTCTTGGCAGATTCTTATTTTTGTGGTTTCCTTACCATCATCACCAAGCAGATTTTGTGCTTGAAAACATTGAGCAAAAAAGCGAATCTGCAAATTAAAAAATAAGGAACAGACTTTGCCTAAGACTGAACAGCAATTTCTTGTAATTACTGCGCTGGGTACCGATCGTCCGGGCATTGTGAATACCATCACTCGATTGGTGAGTGAATGTGATTGCAACATCGAAGACAGCCGTTTAGCGATGTTTGGTAAAGAATTTACCTTTATTATGATGCTTTCGGGTAGTTGGAATGCGATTGCACAAATTGAGGCTATTTTGCCACTAAAAGGGGCTGAATTAGAGTTACTCATTGTGATGAAACGGACGCAGAGCGTACAGACGACAGATTACCCATCAACGGTAACCGTCAATGTCGTCGTCGATGATGCACCACGCATCGTAGAACAATTTACGAATTTATTTACAACCCAGCAATGTAATATCGCGGAGCTTGTGTCAAAAACACAGCCTGCAAGTAATGGTATGCCGGCGCAACTTGAAATACAAATCACGGCACATCATCCATTGGATGATAATGGCATAATTATAAAGAATAAATTTCAACAACTATGTACAATGCTCAACGCTAAAGGCAACATAAGCATTGTAAATAATCCCAAAATGCAGAGTTAACGGAGATATATGTAATGAACCCATTGAAAGCCGGTGATAAGGCGCCTCAATTCAGCCTTCCTGACCAAGATGGTGAAATCATCAATCTTTCAGATTATCAGGGTCAACGCGTATTAGTTTACTTCTACCCTAAAGCTATGACCCCAGGGTGTACCGTTCAGGCATGCGGCCTGCGCGACGAAATGGAGACACTAAGAGAAAAGGGTGTTGAAGTTTTAGGCATTAGCACAGATAAACCCGAAAAATTGTCTCGTTTCGCTGAAAAAGAGCTATTGAACTTCGCACTATTATCAGATGAAGATCATCAAGTATGTGAACAATTTGGTGTATGGGGTGAAAAACAATTCATGGGTAAAACTTATGACGGCATTCACCGCATTAGTTTTCTCATTGATGCAAATGGAACTATTGAACATGTATTCGATAATTTCAAAACAAGCAATCACCATGAAATTGTTCTCGAGTACATAAATACTCACGCTTAACATTTAATTTGATAGGGTTGTTTAGCTTTATGCAACCCTTCTCATCCCCCTTCCCTTTATATCTTTCATTACTGACTAACCTAAAAGCTAAAAGATTTTTAGTCATCTGATTGACTGAATCATTTGAGTTAAATGGCATACTGATGGTAATGAAAGGGAAGATAGAAAAGATAGCCAAATACAGGTTCAACTTAGACTTGTTGAAGCTGTTGTTGGTATAAACGGTAGTTTTCCTCATCGAAGCAAACAAAAATAACTTTCTTTGGCAAGCTATTGGCGGCGAGATAGTTAGCCACAGTTTCACAGGCAATCTGTGCCGCTAATGGCTTAGGAAAGCGATAAATGCCTGTACTGATATTGGGAAAAGCGATGGTTTCGATTTGATATTTGCTCGCCAACCTCAAACTAGATAAATACGCATTGGCTAAGATTTGCGCCTCTTCATGGGTTCCATCTTGCCAAACAGGCCCTACCGTATGGATAACATACTTAGCAGGTAACTTACCTGCGGTGGTGATCACCGCGTTTCCAGGCTTACAACTTCCCTGTTTTGCTCTAATTTGCCGGCATTCATCAAGGATTGCACTACCACCCGCGCGATGAATCGCGCCATCAACGCCACTACCACCGAGTAAAGCACGATTCGCGGTATTAACAATCGCATCGACGGCAGTTTTCGTGATATCACCTTGCTGTAGTTCAATTTGAGTTTGCATTTCCCTCTCCATCATTCCAATTTTTGCTGACTCTCGGACGTATCCTCTGGCCACACATTGATAACAGCCTTAATCAGCGTTGCCAATGGAATAGCAAAGAAAACGCCCCAAAAACCCCATAAGCCACCAAAAATCACGACCGATAAAATAATCACTAACGGATGAAGGTTAACCGCTTCAGAAAAGAGTAATGGAACAAATAAATTACTATCTAACCCTTGAATAACAAGATAAACAATAATTAATGACCAAAAATCACTGCCGATTCCCCACTGGAATAGCGCCACCAATACTACCGGGATCGTCACAGCCACCGCACCAATATAGGGGATCAAGACTGAAACCCCAACCAGCACTGACAACAATACTGAATAGCGCAAATCAAAGTAAGCAAATCCAGCGTAGGTACAGACCCCGACAATCACCATTTCGGTCACTTTGCCGCGTAAATAGTTGGTGATTTGCTGATTCATCTCGACCCAAACTTTCCCCACCAACAAGCGGTTTCTTGGCAATACCTTTTGAACGCTACTGATAATTTTTTGTTTATCTTTTAATAAGAAAAACATCATTAAAGGCACGAGTACGGTATAAATTGCCAAGGTAAATACGCCAATGAGCGAGGCCACCGACATTTTAACCACCGATTCCGCCACTCCAGATAAACGGCTGCGGAGATTATCTGCCATCATATCGATAATACCCGCATCAACCAACGCTGGGTAACGCTCTGGTAATGTTTGCGCGAACTCGTTAAAACGCGTTACCATTTTAGGTAAGTCACCAACGAGATTGATCCCTTGTTGCCACGCCGTTGGTGCAATAATTAAAATAACCATGGCACTAATTCCAGCAAACAAGGTCAAAATAATACTGACTGCAACAACACGCGAGCAACCGATACGCTCAAGTAAGTGTGTTGGCCATTCAAGGAGATAAGCCAATACTATCGCGACCAATAAAGGGGCTAAGATATTGCTGAAGAAAAAGATGATACAGAAGCCGACAATGAGCAACGTAAACAGTGCAACAGCCTGTGGATCAGCAAAACGTCGCCGATACCATTGTAATAACATTTCCAGCATTTATTAGCTCCTTGGAAATTAATGCTTTAAAGACAGTTCCTAAATTATCGAAAATTATACCAATTAACAGACATTTCGGTAGCTTTTGCTATCATGGATTGATCTCAAAATTAATCGTTGTACGGGATGCAATTGTTTCATGAATAAAAAACTGAAAAATCCACTTCTAGTTTTATTGATAGCCGCGTGCGTCAACGGCGCTGTGCTCCCTGCTTACAGTGCCGTTGAGGACACACTTCCTGATATCGGTACGACAGCGGGTGGTACACTGAGCATCAATCAAGAAATTATTATGGGTGATGCTATCACTCGCCAGATCCGTGCCAGTACACCATTGATTTACGACCCACTGCTTAATCAATACATCAATAAGCTGGGGATGCGGTTAGTGAAAAGTGCCGACTCCGTGAGAACGCCCTTTAAATTCTATTTGGTGAATAACCCCAATATTAACGCCTATGCCTATTTTGGGGGTAATGTGGTGCTGCACTCCGCACTATTTCGCTATAGCCAAAATGAGAGCCAATTAGCTTCTGTCATGGCACACGAAATTTCTCACGTAACGCAGCGTCACTTAGCACGCATGATGGAAGACCAAAAAAGCACCACTCCCCTTGCGATTGCCGGTACGATTGGGTCGTTATTATTAGTTATGGCAAACCCACAAGCAGGGTTCGCCGCTTTAACGGGAACCATGGCAGGCGTCCAACAAGGAATGATCAGTTTTACTCAAGCCAACGAGCAAGAAGCAGACCGTATTGGCTTACAGACCTTAAGGCGAGCAGGTTTTGATCCTCACTCTATGGCCGACTTTATGCAAGTGATGTCAGATCAAACCCGCTATATGTCAAAACCCCCTGAAATATTGCTGACTCACCCACTACCAGATAGCCGTTTGGCGGATGCGCGTAACCGCTCTAATCAGTATCCAAAGGTTACCATACCTTCATCAGAAGACTTTATGCTAGCCCGTGTTCGTATTTTATCCATGTATACGTCAGGACAACAGCATGCATTAGATCAAATTCTGGATAATTATAGTCGAGGCACTCCTCAAGAAAGGATAGCGGCTGACTATGGTCGTGCTTTGAAGTTATCGCAAGATAAGAAATATGCCGAAGCGACCAAGATCATGAGCAACCTACTGGAAAAACAACCCGATAATCCTTGGTTTATCGATGTTATGACAGATTTGGATATTGAGCAAAATCGTGCAGCCCAAGCGGTGACTCGTTTACAAAATGCATTAAAAAAATCACCAAGCAACCCCGTATTACAAATCAACCTTGCCAACGCTTTAATTAACAATAAGCAGTATCAAACTGCTATTTCATTACTGAACAAATATACCTTCAATTATCCCGAAGATCCTAATGGTTGGGATCTGTTAGCTGAAGCCTCGGCGAAATCAGGTAAGCGTAATGAAGAGCTAGCCGCTTATGCAGAAGGTATGGCGCTTCGAGGTAACTATGATAACGCGATTAATTATCTCAGCGAAGCGAGTCGAAAAAGTCGTCTGGGAAGTTATGAGCAACAACGCTATGATGCTCGCATAGATGAGCTAAGAAAATTACAATTAAGAGACAGTAAAGCTAAACCGTAAGGAATGATGACCATGACGGATACAATTACCATTTATCATAACCCTCGTTGCTCTAAAAGCCGTGAAACGCTTGCATTATTAGAATCTAAAGGGGTCACACCAACAATCGTTGAGTATTTAAAAAATCCCCCTAGCGTTGCTGAAATCAAACAGTTATTAAAGGCATTAGGCTTCTCTGATGCACGGCAATTAATGCGTAGCAAAGAGGATATCTACAAAGAATTGGGTCTTGGAAACGACGCTTTAACGCAAGAGCAATTAATTCAAGCCATGCATGACAACCCAAAATTAATTGAGCGCCCTATTGTTGTCAAAGGGAAAACGGCAAAATTAGGTCGCCCGCCAGAGCAGGTTCTTGATGTTCTCTAATGGCTCAAAAAAAGGCAGTGGATCACTGCCTTTATAATTGGAGGATATCTTTAACAAACGGGATAGTCAGTTTGCGTTGTGCAACGATCGAGGCATGATCCAGTTTGTTCAAAATATCAAACAATGTTCCCATTTTTCTATCTAACCGTTTTAATACAAAACGGCATACATCTTCGGGTAATTCAAACCCTCGCATTCTTGCCCGCAATTGTAGCGCACAAATTTTATCTTCATCGCTAAGTGGATGGAGTTTATAAATCTGCCCCCAATCCAACCGAGAGGCTAAATCAGGCAGTGAGAGATCGATTTGTCTTGGTGGTCTATCACCGGTGATCAGCAAACAAGTTCGACCAATTTCTAAAATGCGATTATACAAATTGAAAACGGCCATTTCCCATTCAGGATCGCCTGCGATACATTGAATATTATCAATACAAACCAGTGAAAGGTGTTCCATCCCATCAAGGACTTCAGGTACAAAATAGGCACGCTTATCAAGCGGAACATAGCCCACGGCCATATCTTGTTCTGATAATTCAGCGCATGCGGCATGCAGTAGGTGACTCTTACCGCCCCCTTCACGAGACCAATAATAAATATAACTACCATGCGATTGGTTAATGGCGAGTTTAATAGCAGATAGCAACGCCTCATTTTCGCCTGCATAAAAGCTGGCAAACGTTTCGTCATCGGGTAGATACAGTGGTAGTGAAAGTTGCGATGGTGTGTTCAGAAGCACCTCTGACTGTGCAAAACAATTAACACTTGCAAGTTTACCATAAATTTCAAGCATAAATGAACAAGAAGAAACTTAATTGCCGATGCTTTCATCACATCGGCAATGAGACAACTGTTTTATTTCGTGGAATGTTTCGTATCAACTTCTTCGATATCTGAGGTTACAAACTGCTTTTCAGGACGAACAAAAGTGATAAAACGGAATAATAGTGCCATGACAATACCCACTATGGTTGCCAATGCCATGCCTTTCAATTCGGCTTGACCAATATGAATAACCGCACCACTAACACCAATAATCAAGATCACAGAGGTCAAGATCAAGTTTTGGGGTTTATTGTAGTCAACTTTAGAGTCGATTAGCACACGAATACCTGAAGCCCCGATCACCCCATAAAGCAGCAAAGACACCCCTCCCATTACAGGTACTGGCACTAACTGAATCGCCGCCGCTAATTTCCCCACACAAGAAAGTAAAATTGCGATGATTGCTGCCCCACCAATGACCCAAGAGCTATACACCTTAGTGATCGCCATTACACCAATATTTTCACCGTAGGTGGTATTAGGTGTTGAACCAAAGAACCCTGACAACACCGTAGAGAAACCGTTTGCAAACATTGAACGATGTAAGCCAGGGTTTTTCAATAAGTCACGCTCAACAATATTTGCAGTTACCACCAAGTGGCCTACATGTTCAGCAATAACGACTAATGCGGCAGGTAGAATAGTCAAAATAGCGAACCATTCAAAACGTGGCGTATAAAACGTTGGAATTGCAAACCATGGTGCTTCAATAACAGGCGTAAAGTCCACAATGCCCATAAAGTAGGATAAGGCGTAGCCAACTAAGAAACCAATCAAAATAGGAATGATGGATAAGAACCCGCGGAACACGACAGCACACAAAATAGTCACTGACAGTGTTGTGATAGAAATAATTAACGTATTAGGATCTACCGCGACCCCTTCTTTTGGCAGTAACCCTGCCATACCGGCGGCCGTTTGAGCCAATTCGAGGCCAATAACCGCGACAATCGCTCCCATCGCAGCAGGAGGAAACATGACGTTAATCCAACCTCGACCCGCCACCTTAACAATCAAGGCCACAATGCAAAACAGTATTCCGCAAATAATAAAGCCACCCAATGCAAGTTCATAACCGAGTGGTAGCAAAATCATGACTGGTGAAATAAAAGCAAAACTCGACCCTAAATAGGCAGGAATTTTCCCTTTACAAATAAATAAATAAAGTAAGGTGCCAATCCCATTGAACAGCAAAATAGTTGCTGGGTTAACACCAAACAAGATCGGTACAATTACAGTCGCGCCAAACATGGCAAACAGATGTTGAAAACTAAGCGGTATGGTTTGTAATAATGGTGGCCTTTCTTCAACACTAATTGCACGACGTGTCATTTCTTTTCATCCCCTTAATGTATTTTTATAATCAAAAAAAAGCCGACTTCTAAAGTCGGCTAATTATTATTTAGTACCAAATATCTTATCGCCAGCATCACCTAGCCCAGGAACAATATACCCGTGTTCATTTAAATATTGATCAATAGACGCGGTATATAGCTCAACATCTGGATGGGCAGCTTCTAATGCTGCAATTCCTTCAGGAGCAGCAACAAGTACGAGTACTTTAATAGATTTACAACCTGCGCCTTTTAATAGATCGATAGTTGCAATCATTGAACCACCCGTTGCTAACATTGGGTCAACAACCAACGCCATACGCTCATCAATGTTTGAAACTAATTTCTGGAAGTAAGAGACAGGTTTAAAGGTTTCTTCATCACGATAAACACCCACCACACTGATACGTGCGCTTGGAATGCTTTCTAAAACCCCGTTCATCATACCAATACCGGCACGAAGGATAGGTACGACAGTGATTTTTTTCCCTTTTATTTGCTCTATTTCTACAGGACCACACCAACCTTCAATGGTGACTTTCTCAGTTTCTAGGTCAGCGGTTGCTTCATAAGTCAGTAGGCTACCAACCTCTGAGGCCAGTTCACGAAAGCGTTTAGTGCTTATATCATGATCTCGCATCAGGCCGAGTTTATGTTTAACGAGAGGGTGTTTTACCTCAACGATCTTCATGGGATTCTCCTACTATTTTAGTCGCCAGCGCACAAAAAAATCGCGGGATTATAACTCTTTTTACAGAAGATGCCACTAGGCAGCGTTTGATTGATGTCAAAACAATCAGAAATAACCTATTTTTATTATTACACTGTAAGTATATCCACCACTATTTTATCTGTTTGATTGAACATGGCAGCAATATCAATGCCATGATAAATACGCACACCAATCTCAATTTAAGATTATAGATGTATCCCATTATTTTACCCTAATGTGATAGACATAAATTCTTGCCATAAAAAGCAGGAACCAGATAACGGCAATGCCTTATTTCCCACCAGCCAAAATCCCCTCATTTTTTCATTCACAAAGCTATCGCAAACGTTTGCTTTGCCTGTTAGAATAGTATTTATTGAAGTTTATTTTCCGAAACGCAATTGCCTTGGGGGCCGTAGTGACTGATAAAACCTCTCTCAGCTATAAAGATGCCGGTGTTGACATTGATGCAGGTAACGCATTGGTTGATCGAATTAAAGGTGTAGTGAAAGAAACTCGCCGACCAGAAGTTATGGGAGGATTAGGCGGATTTGGCGCATTATGTTCCCTGCCACAAAAATACCGTGAGCCTGTTTTAGTTTCAGGTACAGATGGTGTAGGCACTAAACTACGCCTCGCGATGGACCTAAAACGTCATGACACTATCGGTATCGATTTAGTGGCGATGTGTGTTAATGACTTAATTGTCCAAGGTGCTGAGCCTCTATTTTTCCTTGATTACTACGCAACAGGTAAGCTAGATGTTGATACTGCCACCAGCGTGATCACAGGTATCGCAGAAGGTTGTAAACAATCAGGTTGTGCCCTCGTGGGGGGTGAAACCGCTGAAATGCCTGGCATGTACCATGGTGACGATTACGATGTTGCGGGTTTCTGCGTTGGTGTGGTCGAACGCGCTGAGATCATTGATGGTAGCAAAGTCAGTGCTGGTGATGCACTGATCGCCCTCGCCTCAAGCGGTCCTCACTCTAACGGCTACTCTTTGATCCGCAAAATTTTAGAAGTCAGTCAAACTAACCCAGAGGTCACGCAACTGGAAGGCCAATCACTGGCAGATCACCTGTTAGCGCCTACACGTATTTACGTCAAAAATGTATTAGCGCTGATTGAAAAATGCGATATTCACGCCATCGCGCACATTACTGGTGGTGGTTTCTGGGAAAATATTCCTCGTGTATTACCTGAAAACACCCAAGCACAAATCGATGAAAATAGCTGGCAGTGGCCGGCGGTATTCAATTGGCTACAAACGGCGGGCAGCGTGACCACTCACGAAATGTATCGCACATTTAACTGTGGTGTCGGTATTATCATCGCGCTGCCACAAGCTGAAGTCGATGCGGCACTCACTTTACTTAATGGTTTAGGTGAAACCGCATGGCAGATAGGTACCATTGCTGAATTGCCTGCTGGTGAAGAGCAGGTTGTTATCCGCTAATGAAAAAAATCGTCGTGCTTATCTCAGGCAGCGGCAGTAATTTACAGTCGCTGATGGATGCCACTTCGCATGATCTTCAAGCGCAAGTTGTGGCAGTGATCAGTAATCAACCTGAGGCTTACGGGCTTATTCGTGCGCAGAAGGCTGGGATCCCAGCCTTATCACTCAGCGCGAGCGCTTTTGCTAACCGCGAAGCATATGATGCTGCACTAATGGGGATGATTGACGAATATCAGCCTGATTTGGTTGTGTTAGCTGGATTTATGCGAATTTTGACCGCGGGCTTCGTTAAACACTATGCAGGAAGAATGCTCAATATCCACCCTTCTCTATTGCCTAAATATCCGGGCCTACACACCCATCGTAAAGCGATAGAAAACGGCGATAGCGAGCATGGAACATCAGTGCATTTTGTTACCGAGGAGTTGGATGGCGGCCCAGTGATCTTACAGGCTAAAGTTCCTATTTTCCCGGATGATACCGAAAAAGAGGTCATTGAGCGGGTAAAGGCGCAAGAGCACAATATTTACCCCCAAGTTGTACAATGGTTCGTCAGTGGTCGTTTGGCCATGGTCGGCAACCATGCTTACTTAGATGGTCAGTGTTTACCGCCCCAAGGCTATGTAAATGAATAACACTTGGTTATTTCCACATTGATTTATGTTGAGGGCAAAGAGAAATCTCTGCCCTTTTTGCTGTTCACGAAAAGTCGCAGTATAAATAAAGTGCATTAATCTTCACCAGTTAGAAAGAGTCACTGCTTTGTGTCATTATTTTATCGTAAATTAGTGGTATCCTTATCAACTGAGAGTGAAAATAAATTTGCTCTGTTATTTATCGTGATGATCTGCAAAATCGATAATTAACTATCTACTTTTTAAACAAAACTGAGGTGTTATATGACGACCGGGCAAGTTCATCCGTTTAGGTTGCGCCCACTTGAACGTGAAGATTTAGCGTTTATCCACCAACTTGATAATAATGCCAGTGTTATGCGCTACTGGTTTGAAGAGCCTTATGAGGCTTTCGTCGAGCTGAGTGACCTTTATGATAAACATATTCATGACCAATCAGAGCGGCGTTTTATTGTTGAAAATGACAGTGAAAAAGTCGGCTTAGTTGAATTGGTGGAAATCGATTATGTTCACCGTCGTTCTGAGTTTCAGATCATCATCGCACCAAGCCATCAAGGCCACGGTTATGCAACTCGCGCTGCGAAATTGGCTATGGATTACGCTTTTTCTGTGCTCAATCTATATAAGCTTTACCTCATTGTAGATAAAGAAAATATCAAAGCTATCCACATTTATAATAAACTGGGCTTCCACACAGAAGGCGAACTAATTGACGAGTTTTTTGTCAACGGACGTTATCATACCGCGATCCGTATGTGCATTTTCCAGCACCAATATTTTGCGAGTAAAGCACAGTCAACGCATCCTGAAAGTGTTGTCAGCCCGCATGCGACCATCAAACAGCAAGTTTAGTGCTCTATCCTCGCGACGTTATTTGAGGTGCAACTAAACACAAGATAAATGTGTCGCCAGAGAAATACAGAAATCTGTAACTCATGCGAATAAAAATAGCCATAATATGGCGAAAACTTAAGGTGTGCTGTCGCTAGGTTATACACCTTTAAGTTTATGTATTTAGTACAATATGGAGCAACAATGTCCCAAGAACGCCTATACCACGAAAAAGAGTTAAGCTGGCTTGCTTTTAACGAACGCGTTTTACAAGAAGCAGCAGATAAGCGAAATCCTCTTATCGAGCGTATGCGCTTTTTGGGCATTTATTCCAATAACCTAGATGAATTCTACAAAGTCCGTTTTGCAGACGTGAAACGGCGTATCTTAATCAATGAGGAGCGTGGCTCCGCCAGCGGTGCACGCCACCTACTTAAGCGCATTCAAAATAAAGTAGCCAAGCAAGATCAAGAGTTCGACATTCTCTATAACGACCTTTTGCTTGAAATGGCGCGCAACCAAATTTTCTTAATTAACGAGCGGCAAATATCGCCCCGCCAACAAATTTGGTTACGTCAATACTTTCGCCAACATTTGCGCCAACACATTACCCCTATTTTGATTAATCCAGATACCAACCTAGTCGAGTTTCTCAAAGATGACTATACCTATCTGGCTGTTGAAATTATTAACGGCGGTAATGTGCAATATGCTCTGTTAGAGATCCCCTCTGACAAGGTGCCTCGGTTTGTCAATCTGCCACCGGAAATGCCCAAACGGCGCAAATCAATGGTGCTTATCGACAACATTTTGCGCTATACCTTGGATGAAATCTTCAAGGGCTTCTTTGATTATGATGAATTAAACGCTTATTCCATGAAAATGACCCGCGATGCGGAATATGACATCGCCACCGAAATGGAATCAAGCTTACTGGAAATCATGTCATCGACATTAAAACAGCGCTTAACCGCAGAGCCTGTCCGTTTTGTTTATCAGCGCGATATGCCTGATGAAATGGTTGCCGTCTTACGTGAAAAACTGGGATTATCCAATGATGACTCAGTTATTGCGGGCGGGCGTTACCACAATTTTAAAGATTTTATTAACTTCCCCAACGAAGGCAATAAAACCCTTTTAAACAAACCATTGCCACGATTACGCCACCGCTGGTTTGATAACTTCCGTAACGGTTTTGATGCCATTCGCGAACGCGATGTGCTGCTCTACTACCCTTATTACACCTTTGAGCACACGCTCGAGTTGCTCAGGCAAGCCTCATTTGATCCCAGCGTATTATCTATCAAGATCAATATTTATCGTGTGGCAAAAGATTCACGCATTATTGATTCGATGATCCATGCGGCCCATAACGGCAAAAAAGTCACTGTTGTGGTTGAATTACAGGCTCGATTCGATGAAGAAGCGAATATTCATTGGGCGAAACGGCTGACAGAGGCTGGGGTCCACGTCATTTTCTCGGCCCCGGGTCTGAAAATCCATGCGAAACTCTTTATTATTTCGCGAATGGAAGATGGCGAAATTATTCGTTATGCCCATATCGGTACAGGTAACTTTAATGAAAAAACCGCGCGCCTCTATACTGATTACTCGTTGTTAACAGCAAATGAACAGATCACCAATGAGGTTCGTCGGGTATTTAGCTTTATTGAAAACCCATATCGTCCTGTCACCTTTGATAATTTAATGGTTTCACCACAAAATACACGGATCCGCCTCAATGCGCTAATTGACCAAGAAATTGCTAATGCGCGAGCGGGGCTTCCCAGTGGGATCACCTTAAAAATTAATAATCTGGTTGATAAAGAACTGACTGATAAACTGTATGATGCTTCCAATGCGGGTGTTAAAATTCGTCTACTAGTAAGAGGGATGTGTTCACTTGTTGCAGGGCAACCGGGCTACAGTGAAAACATTCAAGTCACCAGTATTGTTGACCGCTTTTTGGAGCATGACCGCGTTTATGTCTTTACTAATGCGGGTGATGAAAAAGTCTTTATCTCCTCGGCAGATTGGATGACTCGAAATATTGATTACCGTATTGAAGTGGCGGTGCGCTTAGTCGATGACCGGCTCAAACAACGGGTTTTAGATATCCTTGAGCTCCAATTTAACGATACCGTCAAGGCACGTTATGTTGACAAAGATCTCAGTAATCATTATGTTCCCCGCGGTAATAAGCGCAAAATTCAGGCGCAACTTGCTATATACGACTATTTGAAATCACTCGAAACGCCTGAGACAAGGTCCTAACATACTATGCCATTAACTAATATATCGACGCCTAGGCCTCAAGAAATTGCGGCTATCGACCTTGGTTCTAACAGCTTTCATATGGTGATTGCACGTATTGTCAACGGTGCACTGCAAATCCTGACGCGTTTAAAAAAACGGGTACACCTTGCTGACGGATTAAGTGATACCAATGAGCTTAGTGAAGAAGCCATGGAACGCGGTTTGGCTTGCCTTGCGCTTTTTGCCGAACGCCTACAAGGTTTTACAGAAGAAAACGTCTGTATCGTAGGCACTCACTCTTTGCGTGTTGCAACCAATGTTGAAGAGTTTTTGAACCGTGCAAAAAAAATAATTCCCTATCCCATTGAAATTATTTCTGGGCAAGAAGAAGCGCGTTTGATTTTTATGGGGGTGGAACACACCCAGCCTGAAAAAGGCCGTAAACTGGTAATAGATATTGGTGGTGGCTCAACAGAATTAGTCATTGGCGAGAAATTCGAACCATTATTAATTGATAGCCGCCGTATGGGGTGTGTCAGCTTTGCGCGTAACTATTTCCCCAATGAAACCATTACGGCAAATAATTTCAACCGAGCCTACCTCACGGCCTGCTTAAAACTTGAGCAAACCGCCACAAAATTTAAGCGTATGCACTGGGATGTTGCCATGGGGGCATCAGGTACGATTAAAGCGGCTCATGCCGTGATTGTTGAAATGGGTGAGCGCGACGGCATCATTACGCGTGATCGGCTAGAAAAAATTAAGCAAATGGCGCTGAAATATAAAACCTTTTCGGCAGTGGATCTACCGGGTTTATCCGTTGAACGTAAACATGTTTTTGTGCCCGGATTAGCCATTTTATGTGCTGTCTTTGATACATTAGAGATTAAAGAGTTACGGCTCTCAGATGGCGCATTGCGTGAAGGGGTGCTTTATGAAATGGAAGGCCGTTTCCGTCATCAAGACATTCGCCAACGTACGGCACTTAGCCTTGCCGAGCATTATAATATCGATAGAGAGCAAGCTAGACGTGTATTAAAAACCATGGAGGAGCTGTATCACCAATGGAGACAGCAAAATCCAAAGTTAGCCAACCCGCAACTTGAGTCTATCCTTATTTGGGCGGTTATGCTGCATGAGGTCGGTCTACATATCAACCAAAGTGGGTTACATCGCCACTCCGCCTATATTTTGCAAAATACTACGTTACCGGGGTTTAATCAGGAGCAACAGCTGTTACTTGCAACACTGGTTCGTAACCATCGGCGTGCTATTAAATTTGATGATATCCCTAAATTTAATTTATATAAAAGAAAACAATTTTTACCCTTGATACAAATTTTACGCTTATCAATACTTCTGAATAATCAAAGACAATCAACAACTACCCCATCATCATTACGCTTAGAAACCGATGATGGCCACTGGACACTGTATCTACCTGCCCAGTATTTGACTCAGAATGCGTTGATGCAGCTCGATCTTGAGAAAGAAAGCGCTTACTGGGAGGATGTTCCTGGCTGGAAATTAGACATCCGCGAAGAGCCAAATTAGTTATAATATTAATGCACTACATGGCGTTTTTTTGCACTACTCATAATGAATCGGTTTTCGCCCATTTGTTATAATTATTAATATTTATTTGGGTTAATGGACAATAAATGGCAAAATAAAGGTATTTATTTGTAAATGGACCCATAAAAGGTACAAAAGTGCCTATAAAGCTTTAAGGATTAAAATGTCACAAACTGCTTTTTCAACCGATGCGGTACAAACAATCAATCCGCACTCTCAAAAACTGGCCTATATCCGCCAGCAAATCCTAACACTATTTTTGGATGACGAGGAGTTCGTCCAAGCTCTGATTGAGCACGACCAACATGTTAGTTTGAGTGATAAAGCATTAAGTGAAAAAATCAATGCTGTAAAAGAATTATTGATTGACTTACATGCCGCGGATATCGCCGATATTTTAGAGATGTTGCCTTATGATGAACGTCTCGCACTTTGGCATCTGATCGATAACACCGAACGCGGTGAGGTGTTAGTCGAAGCTTCTGTCGCTGTTTGGGATAGCCTGATTAAGGATATGTCTGACAGGGAACTTCTACGCGCTGTTGCTAACCTACATGTTGATGAACAAGCGTATATTGCAGAGCATTTACCACAAGATACCATGCGTAGGTTATTGACCTACCTTGATCCAAGCTTACGAAGTCGTATTCGTGAAGTTCTGCAATATGCAAAAGACAGCGTCGGTCAAATGATGGATTTCGAATTTGTCACCGTACGTCCAAATGTCACGCTAAAAACCGTTCAACGCTATTTACGCCAGCGCGGTAAAATTCCAGAAGCAACAGATAAAATCTTTGTTGTCGACAATAATAACTATTTGCAGGGTGAATTACCTCTAACAACCATATTAACGCAATCCCCTGAGCGGATTGTGGCTGACGTGATGAAAACAGACACGGTCACTTTCTTGCCAGATGAAAAAGGCGAAGATGCAGCCAGTGCGTTCGAACGTTATGACTTGATCTCCGCCGCGGTGGTTGACAGCAGTGGTCTATTGATGGGTCGTTTAACCGTTGAAGATATCGTTGATAACTTAAATGAAGAAAACGATAACAGCATCCGTCGTATGGGGGGGTTAAGCCCTGAAGAAGACGTGTTCGCCCCTGTCGGTCAAGCCGTCAAAACGCGTTGGACATGGCTAGCCATCAACCTGTGTACTGCGTTCGTCGCATCACGGGTGATTGGGGTATTCGAAGATACCATTTCCCAATTGGTTGCCTTAGCCACCTTAATGCCTATTGTTGCAGGTATTGGGGGAAATACGGGTAACCAAACAATTACCATGATCGTACGTGCGATTGCGTTACACCAAATCCAAACCGGAAGCTTCTCATTCTTAATGCTCAGAGAGCTAGGCGTTGCCTTTATTAACGGTGTTGTTTGGGGGGGGATCATGGGGGTTATCACCTATTTCCTCTATGGCGACCTCGCAATGGGAGCCGTAATGACGCTCGCGATGATCTTAAACTTACTCATGGCGGCAATTATGGGGGTACTTATCCCTCTCATTATGCTTAAACTTGGTAAAGACCCTGCCATCGGCTCCAGTGTGATGATCACCGCTATCACTGACACAGGTGGTTTCTTTATCTTCTTAGGCTTAGCCACCCTGTTCTTGGTTTAACCGCCTACTTGGCATACCCAGAAAATAATACGCTGGGTATGCCTAATGATAATATTCCGCCCTTCTCGCCTTTGCCGACATATTTAGACTGAAAATTTCCTAAATAACGACTCAATGAATGCTATTTCATTTTTCAGCTATTTTTAATTTTCATTACTATTATTAAGATTATTAATTACGAATAATCAAATTAATAATTTGTTACTTTATCGATGAATTAATCGGCGAAAACAGATGTGAAATAACCAATTCCCCTGCCTTTTTTGAAAAAGAACTATATGATCTGCTGCAAAAAATCATTTATTAACATCAAATAATGTTATTGTTTTAAGCAATAGATGATAAAATCAATCAATATAATACAGATAGAATATTCATCTTGTTTTGAGAGTTGCGGTTTACAAAATATGGAATTTCCTGCTATAAATGAGGATATGCATAAAGATACAGAGCGCGAATTCAGATAATAAGTGCAACGCTCGGTCATGTTAGATGGAAGGACGGTTAGCTACTGATAAGCTATCCTGCTCTTCCGACCAAAGATGAGCGAGTAAGTATGAAGTATCAGCAACTAACCGAAGGACAACGATACCAGATATCGATACTGCGTGAGGATAATTTATCCTGCCATGAGATAGGTATCCGTATCGGTGTAAGCAAGTCCACGGTCTCCCGTGAACTGAGGCGTAACACTTCAGATACTGGTTATAACCCACAACAGGCACACCAGAAGTGCTGTGATAGGCGGCTGTCATCTGCCAAAAGGACAATTCCTCAGCAGACCATAGATTTCGTGATATTTGCTCTGGAGTGGAAGTGGAGTCCTGAGCAAATAAGTGCAATTGGCAGCATTATTGGTCTTAGCGTCAGCCATGAATGGATTTACCAGTATATCTATGCGGATAAGCGTAGCGGTGGCGAGTTGTACAGGCATCTTAGGCAGGGCAAACGGCGATATCGTAAGGGCTACGGGCAGAAACGAGGGCGCATCCCTGATGCGGTATCCATTGAGCTACGGCCGTCAGTCGTCGATGACCGTAGCCGTCTGGGGGACTGGGAGGCCGATTTGGTGCAGGGTAAACAGGGCACTGGTGCTATCGTGACACTGGCAGAACGCAAAAGCCGTATTTACCTGACAAAAAAGGTGTTTTCAAAGGATGCGGTGGAAGTCAGTAAGGCCATTATCTCACTGCTGAGTGAGTATCAGGATGTATGTCACACAATAACGTTCGATAACGGTCTAGAGTTTAGTGAGCACAAGGCGATAGCAGAAGCACTGAACGCAGATACGTACTTTGCCCATCCGTATGCCTCGCATGAGCGTGGGCTGAACGAGAATACGAATGGGTTGTTAAGACAGTTTATCCCGAAAGGAACAGACCTGCGGACAGTGACAGAAGAAGACTTACAACGCTATCAGGGAGCGTTGAACAGCAGGCCACGCAAGTGTCTGGGGTTCAGACAACCTTCGGTGGTGTTTGCGGAGCTAAGAAAGGCGGCTTAGCGTTGCACTTCGGACTTGAATCCGCCGAGTATTAACTAGGTTATTCCATCCAACGTTTTATACCATTTATCTGCACATACTTAATATTATTTACTGACGCGTAGTCGGTAAATATAGCTGTTATTCCGAATTTAAAACAAAAAAATATATTCGGTATTTTAAAAGGATAATATTATGACATCGCAAACAACCAGCCAGCCCTCGGCAAGGCCATTGAAAAAAGAGGATTATAAAACATTAGGGTTGTCATCTTTAGGTGGAACTCTTGAATTTTATGATTTTGTTATTTTCGTTTTTTACGCGAAAATTATTTCACAACTCTTTTTCCCTAGTGGTAACGCAGTTCTCGCCCTCTTGGCAACGCTCGGTTTGTTTGCGGCCGGTTATCTCGCGCGCCCACTCGGTGGCATCATCATGGCACACTTTGGTGATAAACTCGGCCGTAAGAAAATGTTCACCCTCAGTATTTTCATGATGGCATTCCCGACATTCGTGATCGGTTTCTTACCAACCTATGCATCTATTGGCGCTGCCGCACCAATATTGCTGTTATTGATGCGTATTATGCAAGGCGCCGCGATTGGCGGTGAAATGCCTGGGGCATGGGTATTTATCGCTGAACATACCCCAAAACAGCGCTACGGCCTCGGTGTTGGAACATTAACCTCTGGTATCACAGGCGGTATTTTATTAGGGTCTATCGTCGCTATCATCATTGAGAACAGTTATACCTCACAAGAGATCCATGACTTTGCATGGCGTATTCCATTTATTCTTGGTGGTATTTTTGGCTTTATTTCTGTTTATTTACGCCGTTTTTTGGAAGAGACACCTATTTTTAAAGAGTTGGCTGCTAAAAAAGCTTTAGCGGATGAGTTACCCGTTAAGACTGTTGTGAAGTCTCATAAACAAGCCTGCTTGATCACCGCGGCACTGACATGGTCATTATCAACAGCCATCGTTGTAACCATTTTGATGACGCCTGATATCGTGCTTCAAGGGATCTATCAAATTGACCGAAATATCGCCTTACAAGCTAACTGTGCAGCAACATTGACATTAACTTTAGGCTGTATTTTTTGGGGTTGGTTCGGCGATAAGATGGGAACGCGCGCTTCAATGACCTTGTCATGGGGTGGTCTGGCGGTGACTGCATTGTATTTTTATTCATCTTTGTCGCCAGAGATTTCAGCAACGACTTTGATTTTTAACTATGGCTTAATGGGCTTTTTTGTTGGCGCGATTGCAACGACACCAATTGTCAGTACGCGCGCGTTTCCACCTGAAATCCGTTATTCCGGCTTATCATTTGCCTACAATATTGCCTATGCAGTCTTTGGGGGTCTGACACCAATGTTAACGGGAACATGGTTGCAACAATCTCATATGGCACCTGCCTACTATGTTGCCGCGGTTTCTTTACTGGCTGTCGCTGTCGCCTATATTCCTTTAGCATGGAAAGGATGGACAGTGAATGCTGAGCAAGACAAAGAAACATTAGGGGCATTAAACACCAGTACAACTCGCTAATTGACCTCATTTCTTTAATCCATTAACGTATAAACCTGTGGTGATTAATTCCCACAGGTTTTTTTATACAATGTTAGTCAACTAATCTGCCGATTCTGCACACTAGTTGACGTTTTTTTCATATTTCCTTCATTTTTACGTGTAACCCCCACGCTAAACTATTAACATATCGCAACTGACTAATTTTTAACTATATAGCAGGTTCATCTCTGCTAATTTAATCATCATAATATGATGCTTTTTTACTCGACTTTGAATTAAGCGAAAATATAAATGAATAAACAAAAACGCCGTACCACTCTAACCCGTTCAGCCATTTTCGTTGCCATCATTGTCGCTGCAGGTGCCGGTTGGTATTTTTATTCTCAAAATACGCCATCTGATACAGCACAAAACAGTGCTCGTCCTACACGATCAAATAGTGCGCCACACCGTATGCTTGCCCCCGTTCAATACGCTAATGCGCAAGAAAAAGTGGTTCCTCGCTACTTAACTGGTCTCGGCACAGTACAAGCTGCCAATGTTGTCACGGTCACGAGCCGTGTTGAAGGGCAATTGATGTCTTTGCATTTTACCGAAGGGCAACAGGTAAAAGCGGGCGATTTGCTTGCTGAAATCGACCCTCGCCCTTTTGAAGTCCAATTAGCTCAGGCAGAAGGCCAACTGGCTAAAGATAAAGCGACGTTGGCAAATGCTCGATTAGACTTAAATCGTTATCAAAAGCTTGCGGGAACAAAAGTGATTTCACAGCAAGAGCTAGATAACCAAAAAGCGCTCGTTTTACAGGCAGAAGGCAGTATTAAGGTCGATCAAGCCGCCGTTGATAATGCGAAGCTACAATTAACCTACAGTAAAATCACAGCCCCTATTTCAGGCCGTGTTGGTTTAAAACAGGTCGACGTCGGTAATTTTATTTCTGCGGGCACAGCAACCCCAATCGTGGTTATCACACAGACTCAACCTGCTGATGTGCTTTTTGCCCTTCCCGAGGGAGACATTCCTGCCGTACAAAAAGCTCAGTCCTCAAATCAACCGGTAAAAGTGGAAGCTTGGGATAGAAATAATATCGCGATGATCAGCGAAGGCTATTTGTTAAGTATAGATAATCAGATAGACCCTGCTACTGGCACACTAAAAATGAAAGCACGTTTTACGAACGAGCTACAAACTTTATTTCCAAATCAATTTGTGAACATCAAAATGCAGATCGAAACCTTGCAAAATGCCGTCGTTATCCCTACTGCGGCATTGCAGATGGGTAACGAAGGTCATTATGTTTGGGTACTGAACGATGATAATCGTGTGAGTAAACATGTTGTGACGGTAGGTATGCAAGATAGCCAGCAGGTGGTGATTGAAAGTGGGCTAACTGCAAATACAAAAGTGATTACTGACGGTGTCGACCGTTTAACAGATGGCACCAGCGTGGAAGTAGTTAACACCGAAACGGCTTCTAAATCCGCAAAACCACAAAAAAATAAAAATACAGCGGAGAAAGCCTGATGCAACCCGGGATCCAAAAAGGTGGCGGCCCTTCCCGCTTATTTATTTTACGTCCAGTCGCTACCACCTTATTTATGGTAGCCATTCTGCTTGCAGGGATCATTGGCTATCGTTTCCTACCTGTATCGGCTTTACCAGAAGTCGATTATCCAACGATCCAAGTGGTCACCCTCTATCCGGGGGCGAGTCCTGAAGTCATGACATCCGCGGTAACCGCACCGCTAGAAACCCAGTTTGGGCAGATGTCTGGGCTAAAACAAATGTCTTCCCAAAGTTCAGGGGGCGCATCTGTGATCACCTTGATGTTCCAGCTAACACTCCCCTTGGAGGTTGCAGAACAGGAAGTTCAGGCCGCCATTAATTCAGCTTCAAGTTTACTGCCTTCAGATTTACCTTATCCGCCTATTTACAATAAGGTCAACCCAGCGGATCCACCGGTACTCACTCTCGCCGTCACTTCTGACGCCATGCCTTTGACACAAGTTCAAGACATGATTGAGAACCGTATTGCGCAAAAAATATCACAGGTCAATGGCGTGGGGCTTGTCACCCTTGCGGGTGGGCAACGCCCAGCGGTGCGAGTGAACTTAAACCCACAAGCGATGGCAGCAAAAGGATTAGACAGCGAGACGATCCGAACCGCGATAAACAATGCTAACGTCAACTCAGCAAAAGGCAGTTTTGATGGCCCAACACGCGCGGTAACCCTCTCTGCAAATGATCAAATGAAATCCTTAGAGGACTATCGCCGCTTAATTGTGGCCTTTCAAAACGGTGCTCCCGTCCGTTTAGGTGATATCGCCACTATTGAGCAAGGGGCGGAAAACGCCTATCTAGGCGCGTGGGCAAATGCACAACAGGCTATTGTTATTAATGTACAACGCCAACCTGGCGCTAACGTTATCGAAACCACTGATACCATTCGCAACCTGCTTCCTGAGCTAATTGAAACACTGCCTAAATCGGTGGATGTGAAAATTTTAACGGATAGAACCAGCACAATCCGTGCCTCCGTTAGCGATGTGCAGTTTGAATTAATGCTTGCGATTGCACTGGTTGTCATGGTGATCTACCTGTTCCTACGCAACGGTATCGCGACACTCATTCCCGGTATTGCCGTTCCTCTTTCCCTTGTCGGCACCTTTGCCGTCATGTATTTCTGTGGTTTCTCTGTCAATAACCTCACTTTGATGGCTCTCACTATCGCCACAGGGTTTGTGGTCGATGATGCCATCGTGGTTATTGAAAATATTTCGCGCTACCTTGAACAAGGTGACAAGCCTGTCGTCGCCGCTTTAAAAGGCGCGGGAGAAATTGGTTTTACCATTATTTCATTAACATTTTCTTTGGTGGCAGTACTGATCCCATTACTGTTTATGGGCGATATTGTTGGTCGGTTGTTTAGGGAATTTGCCATCACCCTTGCCGTTGCCATTCTGATCTCGGCGGTAGTGTCCTTGACACTCACACCAATGATGTGTGCTCGCTTGTTAAAACCTGAATCAGAGCATAAACATAACCGCTTTGAAATCGCCTGCGAGCGCTTTTTTGACCGCATGATCGCAGGATATGCCATTTGGTTAAAGCGGATATTAAATCACCGCTGGCTAACACTTTCCGTTGCTATCGGCACGCTGGTTTTAACCGTATTACTGTATATGTGGATCCCGAAAGGTTTCTTTCCATTACAAGATAACGGGATCATTCAAGGCACCATTGAAAGCCGCCAATCCATCTCCTTTGTGGCTATGTCACAGAAACAGCAGGAAGTGGCTGAAAAATTACTGTCTGATCCTGCGGTAGAAAATATCACCACTTATGTTGGGATAGATGGAACCAATCCGACTCTCAATAATGGGCGCATTCAAATTACCTTGAAGCCTTTAGATGAACGTCCAGATCGCGTCAATACGATTATTCCACGCTTGCAACGTTTAGCTGATAGCGTTTCTGGGGTCAATTTGTATTTGCAACCGATGCAAGACCTCACGATTGATACCCAATTGGCTCGCACCCAATATCAATTTACGCTGCAAGCAGGCTCGCTAGATGAACTTTCTCTTTGGGTGCCTAAGCTATTGAGCCAATTAAAACAACAGCCCGAGTTAGTGGATGTCAGCAGTGATTGGCAGGATAAAGGACTTGTCGCCTACGTTAATGTTGATAGAGATACGGCGAGTCGTTTTGGTATCACGATGGCTGCAATTGATAACGCCCTATACAATGCGTTCGGTCAACGCATGATCTCGACCATTTATACCCAATCGAATCAGTACCGCGTTATTATTGAGCATGATACGCAAACTCGCGATGGTATTAACGCCCTGAATGATATTCGTCTCAAAGGCACCGATGGCGCCATTGTGCCATTAAGCACGTTAGTCAATATTCAGGAAGGCTATGGGCCGCTTGCGATTAACCATTTGGATCAGTTCCCAGCAGCGACCTTCTCGTTTAATCTTGCTGACGATGCGTCTCTTGAGTCTGCGGTTAATGCGGTGAAAAATGCAGAAGCGCAAATTAATATGCCAAAATCCATTACGACTCAGTTCCAAGGCGCTACTTTAGCGTTTGAAGCCGCACTGAGTAGTACGGTTTGGTTAATTGCCGCCGCAATCATCGCCATGTATATCGTTCTTGGGATTTTATATGAAAGCTTTATTCATCCTATTACCATCCTTTCAACACTCCCTACTGCTGGCGTAGGGGCATTATTAGCTCTGATGATGGCTGGCAGCGAATTAGATGTAATTGCTGTTATTGGTATTATTTTGTTAATCGGGATAGTTAAAAAGAACGCAATCATGATGATTGACTTTGCACTTGCCGCCGAACGTGAGCAAGGCATGTCTCCTAAAGATGCTATTTACCAAGCCTGTTTATTACGATTCCGCCCAATATTGATGACCACCATGGCGGCTCTGCTCGGCGCATTACCGCTGATGCTCAGTAGCGGCGTAGGTGCAGAGCTTCGTCAACCACTTGGGATCTGTATGGTGGGAGGGCTGATTATGAGTCAGATCTTAACCCTATTTACGACACCGGTGATTTATCTGTTATTTGATAGCCTTTCAAATAACTTAAAAGCACGCCGCCAAAGTCGCAAACAACAGGTGTCATAATGAAGCGTTTCTTTGCCTTATTCATTAGTCGCCCTGTTGCAACCACACTGATTAGCGTTGCAATCTCACTATGTGGTACGCTGAGCTTCATTTTTTTGCCCGTTGCACCACTGCCACAAGTTGACTACCCCGTAATAAACGTGACAGCGTCACTTCCTGGGGCATCCCCAGAAACCATGGCATCGTCTATTGCAACGCCGTTAGAGCGTTCATTGGGAAGTATTGCGGGTATCAGTGAAATGACCTCCAGCAGTTCGCTTGGTCGTACCACCATTACCCTCGAATTTAATCTTGATAAAGACATTAACAACGCTGCCCGTGAAGTACAAGCCGCGATAAATGCGGCACAAACCTTGTTACCGAGCGGAATGCCAAGCAAGCCTCGATACTATAAATCGAACCCTTCCGACGCCCCTATTATGATCTTAACCTTAACCTCTAAGACGATGAGTACAGGTGAGATTTATGATATTGCATCAACCCGTTTATCACAGCGTATAGCGCAAATTGAAGGGGTCAGTGAAGTCTCCGTTGGTGGTGGCTCCCTGCCCGCGGTACGTGTTGAGCTCAATCCAACGGCTCTATTTAATCAAGGCGTCTCCTTAGATAAGGTGCGCTCCGCAATCAGTAGCGCCAACGTGCGCCAACCTCAAGGCTACATTAACAACGATGACAGCCGCTGGCAGGTACAAACCAATGATGAGCTAAAAAAAGCAGTGGACTATCAACCTATCATCGTCCACTACAAAGAGGGCAATGCCGTCAAACTCAGTGATGTGGCGAATGTGAAAGATTCGGTTCAAGACGTACGTGCAGCAGGGATGTCAGGTGGTGAGCCCGCTATTTTGATTGTCATCCGTCGCGAAGCGGGAGCTAATATCATTGAAACCGTAAATCGCATTCGCGCAGAGCTTCCTGACTTCCAAGAGATGATCCCTGCCGCGATTGACCTAAAAGTAGCGCAAGACAGGACGCCGACGATCCGCGCTTCACTCGTTGAAGTCGAGCGCGCATTGATGATCGCTATTGCGTTAGTCATATTAGTTGTGTTGTTATTTCTACGCTCTGGTCGTGCCACCCTGATCCCTGCAATTGCGGTTCCTGTATCTCTCATTGGCACCTTTACTGCCATGTATCTTTGCGGTTTCAGTTTAAATAACTTGTCATTAATGGCATTGACCGTCGCAACAGGCTTTGTTGTCGATGATGCGATTGTGGTACTCGAAAACATTTCACGTCATATCGAAAATGGCTGTAAACCCTTTATTGCTGCGGTCAGAGGGGTGAGTGAAGTCGGTTTTACGGTTGTTTCAATGAGCATCTCCCTCGTAGCCGTTTTTATTCCTTTATTATTAATGGAGGGGTTAGTTGGCCGGCTATTTCGTGAGTTTGCGATTACCCTCGCCACGGCAATTGGCATCTCGCTGGTCGTTTCGCTGACCCTCACCCCCATGATGTGCGCCCATTTGCTTAAACGACACAAAGGCAAACAGGCTGAAAAAATCAGTGTTATCGGCGGCTACTTACACCGTATACAAAACGGTTACGGTGCGACATTAAATTGGGTACTGTCTCATAAACGCAGTGTACTCGCTATCTTGTTCGCCACTATCGGATTGAACATTTATTTGTATATCGCTATCCCAAAAACATTTTTCCCTGAACAAGATACAGGCCGTTTACTTGGCTTTGTTCGTGCCGACCAAAGCATTTCATTCCAAGCAATGAAAGAGAAAATGACGCGCTTTATGCAGCAAGTGAATGCCGATCCTGCCGTGGATAGCGTGACAGGTTTTACTGGTGGAAGCCGTGTAAACAGCGGCTCCATGTTTATCTCATTGAAACCGATTGATGAACGTAAAGAGAGTGCCAACGCGGTAATCAACCGACTTCGAGCTAAGTTAGCTAAAGAGCCGGGAGCTAATTTATTTATGATGCCCGTGCAAGATATCCGTGTTGGTGGTCGTCAAGCGCATTCCAGTTATCAGTTTTCATTACTTGCCGATGAACTCAATGCGTTACGTGAATGGGAGCCTGCGGTACGTAAAGCCATTGCCGAACTCCCGCAAGTGACTGATGTAAACTCAGATAAAGAGGATAAAGGTGCTGAGATGGCCATTACCTATGATAGGGATTTAATGGCCCAACTTGGTATTGATGTGCGAGCCGCCAATGACCTGTTGAATAATGCCTTCGGACAACGTCAAATATCCACCATCTATGAACCCATGAACCAATACAAGGTGGTGATGGAAGTGGCGCCTGAATATACTCAGGATGTCAGTTCTCTCGACAAAATGTTTGTTATCAATAGTCGTGGAGACGCTATTCCATTATCTTATTTTGCCCGTTGGCAGCCCGCCAATGCCCCTTTGAGTGTTAACCACCAAGGGTTATCGGCATCATCCACTATCGCATTTAACATCGCTGAAGGTTATACCCTCAATGACGCCATTTCAGCTATCGAAAAAACCATGACCACACTTGGTGTGCCATCAACAATACGAGGCACTTTTGCGGGTACGGCTCAGATATTCCAAGATACCTTAAAATCACAATTGTTTTTAATTTTAGCGGCCATTGTCACTGTCTACCTTGTTTTAGGCATTTTGTATGAAAGCTATATTCATCCACTGACCATTTTATCCACACTACCTTCGGCGGGGGTCGGCGCTCTCCTCGCCTTAGAGTTATTTGATACCCCATTTAGTTTAATTGCTCTAATCGGCATTATGCTGCTGATTGGTATTGTGAAGAAAAATGCCATTATCATGGTGGATTTTGCTATCCAAGCACAACGTCAGCATGGTTTAACCGCACGTGAGGCGATTTTGCGTGCGAGCTTACTGCGCTTTAGGCCTATTTTAATGACGACGCTGGCAGCAATTTTTGGTGCCCTACCACTTGCTTTAGGCAGTGGTGATGGCGCGGAGTTACGCCAACCATTAGGTATCACTATTGTTGGTGGCTTAGTGATGAGTCAACTACTCACCTTATTCACAACACCGGTCGTCTATTTATGTTTCGATCAACTCAGACAGCGCTATACCAAAAAAGCGGTAGCTCTAAACGAATAAGGGCTTATATATAATGAAACTCAGATTTAATAGCGTCAGTACTCGATTATTTTTGGCTATCTTTGCGACATGCATACTCCTCGTTGTGATCATGCACCAAGGAGTACGTTTAAGCTTCCAGCATGGTTTTACCGACTATATTAAAGAAAATGACCAACAGCGTGCTGAGCTGATCGCTGACGCTCTTGCTGAGCAATACGATGAAACGGGGAGTTGGCGCTTCTTGATCCGTAATGAACGTGCTTTCTTTCATATTTTACGCAGCATTGAACACCACCAGCGCACCCTACCGCCGACTAAACCAAAGGGGTGGCGCTCATATTTTTGGGTTTATGATAGCCAAGACCGCCGAATATTAGGCCGCGATGTTCCTTTACCGGATGATGTTATCCGACAACCCGTCATCTCATCTAATGGCAAAACGGTAGGTTGGGTCATTGCAAGTAGTGGAGATGGGATTAGCAATGAAATTGACCGCCGTTTTGATGATCAACAGATGCTCACCAGTTGGTTTATTGCTGGCTTATCATTAATCGTTGCCTTGATTGCTACATTTTTCTTAGCACGTGGTTTTTTAAGACCCATCAAACGGCTGTTAGATGGGACGAACCAACTTGCCAATGGCGACTTTTCAACCCGCGTTCCTGAAGTCGGTCACGATGAACTCGGTCAGCTAGCAAAAGACTTTAATCACCTCGCATCAACGCTGGAAAAAAATGAGCATATGCGCCGAGACTATATGGCAGATATTTCTCATGAACTGCGCACTCCTCTATCCGTTTTGCAAGGTGAACTCGAAGCCGTTCAGGATGGCGTTCGCCAAGCGACACCTGAGACCATCAATTCATTACTGGCAGAGACACACACATTAATCAAATTAGTCAACGACCTACATCAACTTTCCCTGTCGGATAGAGGCTCGTTGGTGTATCGCATCCAATCTGCTGATATTGTGCCTTTAATTAATATGACCGTTGGGCAATCACGCTGGCGGCTCGAAGAAAAACAGCTTTCAGTTACGCTAAATTTACCTGAGCAGCAGATCATCAATATTGACCCAGACCGAATCACGCAGCTATTTTACAATTTGATGGAAAATAGCCTACGTTATACCGACCCGCAAGGTGAAATAGTCATTCGAGCCTTGGTTGAAGAGAATCAATTTTCTATTTATTGGGAAGACAGTGCACCGGGGTTAACTATCCAGCAGTGTAGCCACCTATTTGAGCGTTTCTACCGAGCCGAAGGGTCTCGTAACCGCGCTAGCGGAGGCTCTGGCTTAGGGTTAGCGATTTGCTATAATATCATTGAAGCGCATAAGGGAAGCATACACGCTAGCCCTTCCCCTTTAGGCGGCGTGTGTATTGCTATCCACTTACCGCTCAATCAAAAGGAAAATGAACAGTGACAGTGTTAGAGCCTTCAAGTGCCAACGTATTAATTGTTGAGGATGAGCCAAAACTTGGGCAACTGCTTTATGATTACCTTCAGGCGGCAGGTTATCAGCCTTCAATATTGCAGCGTGGTGATGAAGTCATTGACTATGTGCGTCAGCAACAACCCGACATTATCCTCCTTGATTTAATGCTACCGGGGATGGACGGGCTAACAATCTGCCGTGAACTGCGCAAATTTTGCGAGATACCGATCATTATGGTGACGGCTAAAACGGAAGAAATTGACCGCCTGTTAGGGTTAGAAATTGGTGCCGATGACTATATCTGTAAACCCTTTAGTCCTCGCGAAGTAGTCGCAAGGGTAAAGACTATTTTACGGCGTTGCCAACGCGCGGCTTCTCCGGATAAAAGCAGACCCCAGCTCATTATCGATGAAAATGCGTTTCAAGTCCGCTATGGCGAACAACTGCTTGAGTTAACTCCCGCCGAGTTCCGTTTACTCAAGTTTATGTCGGACAACGCTGGCACCGTCTTTTCCCGTGACCAGCTATTAGATATTCTGTATGACGATCACCGCATCGTCACCGATAGAACAATTGATAGCCATGTTAAAAACTTACGGCGTAAACTCGAATTACTCGATAACGAGAAAACATTTATTCGCTCTATTTATGGTTTAGGTTATCGCTGGGATGAGGTGTAATCCTAGACATTGAGGCAAGTCAGTTATACTTACTATTTGTAGGGAATATTTTGATTTCCTGAAAAATAGAGTTAAAATCAGCTCCCTTTAAAATGCTTATCCGCCCTAGGGTAAGTACTGACTTGATATCAGACTGAGAAGCAACATGTTTACACCAGAATTATTATCGCCCGCAGGTTCATTAAAGAACATGCGTTATGCTTTTGCTTATGGCGCAGATGCCGTTTATGCAGGGCAACCTCGTTATAGCCTTCGCGTGCGTAACAACGAATTTAACCACGAAAACCTTGCTAAAGGGATCCAAGAGGCCCACGAACTTGGCAAAAAGTTCTATGTCGTTGTTAACATCGCACCGCATAATGCCAAGCTAAAAACCTTTATTCGCGACCTAACCCCTGTCATTGAAATGGGGCCAGATGCGTTGATCATGTCAGACCCTGGTTTGATTATGATGGTTCGCGAAGCCTTCCCTGACATGGATATTCATTTATCCGTACAAGCAAACGCAGTTAACTGGGCATCGGTAAAATTTTGGAAGCAAATGGGTCTGACTCGCGTCATTTTATCACGTGAGCTTTCACTTGAAGAAATCGCTGAAATTCGTAAACAGGTGCCTGATATTGAATTAGAGGTATTCGTTCACGGTGCACTGTGTATGGCCTACTCTGGCCGTTGCCTACTGTCAGGTTATATCAATAAACGCGACCCAAACCAAGGTACTTGCACCAACGCCTGCCGCTGGGAATATAAAGTTGAAGAAGGCAAAGAAGATGATGTGGGAAATATCGTGCATATGCATGAGCCTATCCCTGTCAAAAACATAGCGCCAACTTTAGGTGAAGGTGCCCCGACCGATAAAGTGTTTATGATCGAAGAGGCTAAACGTCCGGGTGAGTATATGACCGCCTTTGAAGACGAACATGGCACTTATATCATGAACTCCAAAGATTTACGCGCGATAGAACACGTTGAAAACTTGACTAAAATGGGTGTGCACTCCTTAAAAATTGAAGGACGCACAAAATCATTCTATTACTGTGCACGTACAGCACAAGTCTATCGCCGTGCAATTGATGATGCGGTTGCCGGTAAGCCATTCGACCCAACTCTCCTTTCGACCTTAGAAGGCTTAGCTCACCGTGGCTATACCGAAGGCTTTTTACGCCGTCACACCCATGATGCCTATCAAACCTATGAATATGGCTATTCGGTTTCTGAAACTCAGCAATTTGTGGGTGAATTTACGGGTAAACGTGTTAACGGCCTCGCAGAAGTTGACGTCAAAAATAAATTTAGTCTAGGTGATAGCTTAGAATTAATGACTCCAGCTGGAAACATTGTGTTTACCCTTGATGCGCTCCATAACCGTAAAGGGGAAGCCATTGACGTGGCACCGGGCAACGGTCATATTGTTTATCTGCCTGTTCCTGATGATGTTGATCTAAATTTTGGCCTGCTAATACGTAACCTATCAGGCACAACGACTCGCTCACCACATCAAACTGAATCATCAACTACGGCTTAATTTCGTTACGCATTAAGCTAATTGATTATAATGCTAGAATTCATTAATTTAATTGATTGAATTTCTAGCATTTTTTATTTTTCCGTTTCAAACTATCTCAGTATAAAACATCAACTTCAATTGATAATCATTCTCATAAATAGTGTTTTACCGTAAAAATGTATTTAATATCCATTTTTATGCAATAGATCACAACAATTAGCTATTCAATGTCGTATAGTCACAATCGAAAATGAAGAACTAGAAAGTCATAAAATAAGACTAGGAACCACCTCCTTGGCTGGCTCAATCTCCCTTGAGCTAGCCATTTCTTTTTTATCTCCCCTATAGAATGATTTAATCTATCAATGTGATTATTGAATTATTGTCATTTATCCCTCCGTTGTGTCTATACTGTGATCACTGTTGTTATCACTACAAGGATCAAAATGGCTATCGATAAACTTCATCGCGCACTTATCATCCTCAACGGTAAACAATCTGCCAACCCTGAGCTAAGAAAAGCCATCTACCAGCTACGTGAAGAAGGTCATACAATTTTGGTGAGGATCCCATGGGAAACCAGTGAATTACCTACTTTTATTGATGAAGCAATCCGCGAAGGTGCAGAAACAATTATCGCCGGTGGCGGCGATGGCACAATTAACGCTGTAGCCAGTGCGTTAATGCGCTTACCTGAAAAGCAACGCCCCGCGATTGGTATCTTACCGCTAGGTACAGCTAATGATTTTGCTACTGGCGCCAACATCCCTATGGATATCCATGCTGCTTTAGCATTAGCAGTAAAAGGCAAATCAGTGGCGATAGATATTGCTAGAGTCAATCATGATGCTTTTTTTATGAATATGGCCACGGGGGGGTTTGGCACTCGGATCACAACAGAAACGCCGGATGCTCTTAAGTCAGCACTGGGTGGCGCAGCTTATGTTATTAATGGCTTGTTGCGCCCTGACACACTGAAAACCGACACCTGTCGGATTGAAACAGAACATTTTCATTGGGAAGGCGAAACTCTGGTTGTTGCTATCGGTAATGGAATACAGGCGGGTGGTGGACAACAATTAACCCCCGATGCATTAATCGATGATGGTAAATTGAATTTGCTCATCATACCCGCTCGCGATGTGATACCCGCTCTACTGACCAATTTGTTCAGCAATGATAAAAATCAGCATTTAATTGAAAAAACAACTCGTTGGGTAAAAATTTCATCGCCCCATGAAATGGTATTTAATTTGGACGGAGAGCCGCTTTCTGGTGAAACTTTCACCTTTGAATTGCTACCTGAAGCGATCCACTGCCGGTTACCGCCTCAATGTGGCTTGTTATCTTAAATTTTATGATTAACATCCCCTAGACTTTTGTTAAATGGAGGAAGTCATGACTGATATCGCTAAGCTGTTAGGTTCCGAAGCTTCAACTCTTTTAGACCATCGTTGCCAAACTATCCCTCGTGAAAACCTTTATCTGCCTGGCTCAGATTTTGTTGACCGTGTGATGATCGATAATAACCGCCCCAATAGTGTACTTCGTTCAATGCAGACTTTATTTAACCATGGTCGCTTAGCTGGCACCGGTTATCTGTCTATTCTTCCCGTTGACCAAGGCGTTGAACACTCAGCCGCTGCCTCATTTGCTGCCAACCCGCTCTATTTTGACCCTAAAAATATTGTCGAATTAGCGATTGAGGCTGGTTGTAACTGCGTAGCCTCTACCTATGGTGTCTTAGCTGCCGTTTCGCGCCGCTACGCGCATAAAATTCCTTTCTTAGTCAAACTGAACCATAACGAAACCCTCAGTTACCCTACTCAATACGACCAAACCTTATATGCCAGTGTTGAACAAGCGTTTGAAATGGGTGCCGTTGCGGTCGGTGCGACTATCTATTTCGGCTCTCCTGAGTCTCGTCGCCAAATTGAAGAGATTTCTGCGGCATTTGAACGAGCACATGAACTCGGCATGGTAACCGTTCTATGGGCTTATTTACGCAATTCCGCATTTAAAAAAGATGGCGTTGATTACCACGCAAGTGCCGATTTAACGGGGCAAGCAAACCATATCGCGGCAACTATTGGTGCGGATATCGTAAAACAAAAAATGGCTGAAAATAACGGCGGCTATAAAGCGATTGGCTTTGGTCACACCGATGAGCGCGTGTATACCAAACTCACAACCGATAACCCAATCGATCTTGTTCGTTATCAATTAGCGAACTGTTATATGGGTCGTGCAGGTCTTATCAACTCAGGTGGCGCTTCTGGACAAAATGATCTGAGCGAATCAGTACGCACTGCGGTTATCAATAAACGTGCAGGCGGCATGGGGCTCATCTTAGGCCGTAAAGCCTTTAAGAAATCCATGCAAGAAGGTGTGGCATTGATCAATGCCGTACAGGATGTTTACCTCAGTAAAGACGTGACTATCGCTTAATTCGCCTCGCATATGCCCTCATACGAGGGCATTTTCAATCTATTCATTACCACCATGCATGAAAATGGTGAACCGGCCCAATCCCCGACCCCACTTCTAAGCTATCAGCTTGCTCTAACGCCGCTTGTAAATAAGCTTTTGCTTCCGGAACAGTCTGTTGCCAATCCTTAAAGCGTGGCCTTAATGCAGCGAGTGCAGCAGACAATGTACATCCCGTACCGTGTGTATGACGAGTATTCACTCTTGGTGAGGTAAAACGCCATTCACCTTCTGAAGTTATTAACCAATCAGGGCTTTCACTGTCGCTAAGATGCCCCCCTTTCATCAAAACAGCTTGGCACCCCATATCCAGTAATCGATGCCCTTGACTTAACATTTGAGATTCTGTTTTGGCAGTGTGTTCACCTAATAGCGAGGCAGCTTCAGGTAAATTCGGGGTAATCAATGATACCAATGGCAACAGCTTTCGTCTCATTGCATCAACGGCATCAGGCTGTAGTAGAGGATCGCCACTTTTGGCAATCATGACCGTATCTAAAATCACATGAGGGATGTTGTACTGCTCTAAAGCCTGAGCAACGACCGCAATCACCTTCTGATTGAACAGCATGCCAATTTTAGCACTGTCAATGCGTACGTCACTGAGTACGGATTCAAGTTGTGCTGCCACGAACGTCTCAGGGAGTTCATGAACTGATTGAACACCACGGGTATTTTGCGCCACCAACGCCGTCATGACACTCGTGCCATAAGCACCAAGAGCCGAAAAGGTTTTTAAATCTGCTTGGATCCCCGCTCCACCCGATGGGTCTGTTCCCGCGATGGTTAACGCATTGATTCTCATGAAATCTCACTCCTAAGCACAACGTAAGGAGCGGTCTTATTGGAAGGTTTATCATTGACGCTTCCGACTTCCCTACGCTGGCATTATCCAGATCAGGTAATACGGGTGCTTCTCAGTCTTTATCGACGCCCCGAGCCAAAAATACTTATAGAGTATCGCATTTTTCCTTGCTACAAACCAGCCTATCCACCACTTGCTGACGCCTGTTATTCAGGAAAAACCGAATAATATTCGCATTAGTATCTAAATAATTAAGACTATTGCCAATATTAGTAAATATCAATTAATGCTGTTATATCGCACCTAGGTAATCTAAAATAATTAATGAGCACAATCATTTCGTGAGCAGTGATATTTTTGGCTCACTACCTCAATCTACAATATCCAAAACATGCATTAACCTGAGTCGGATTTACCATGAGAGTTAACAAAAAATTGCAGCAAGTTGTAGGGGCATCAGCCTTAATGATGACCACCTTCTGCTTTGCTTCATCCCCTTCTACTGATAAGGAGTCTGAGGGGCTATGGGATAAATTTACCCGAAATGTCAGTACCACTTGGGATTCAAATCAATACGATATCTATGTTCCCGTTTTAACATGGCATAACCGCTTTACTTACGATAAAGAGAAAACCGATAGTTATAACGAAACCCCATGGGGATTTGGGCTAGGTAAATATCGCTATGATGAAGACAATGACTGGCATGCACTATATGCTATGGCATTCATGGACTCTCATAATAAAGTAGAGCCAATCGCGGGCTATGCTTATCAAAAAATGTGGATCCCTGGGGAACTAGACGGTTTTAAAATGGGTGCTGGCTTCACCTTGAGTGTAACCGCGCGTGATGATTATTATTACATCCCGCTGCCACTTCCTCTTCCATTAGTTTCTATGGAGTATGACAGATTAGCACTGCAAGCAACCTATATCCCTGGAACATATAACAACGGTAACGTGCTCTTTGCTTGGTTACGTTGGCAATGGTAATACCAACCTTTTATTAAGCACCTAAAAAAATAGCCAGTCACAACGCTCTGTCACTGGCTATTTTATTGTTTAAATGAAGTTATTCAGCAACTTTCCGATAAGTTAAATACCCGATAACGCCACCACCGCCATCTTTTGGGTGATTTACGCCATCCATCACATTGACTGTCTCGAAATCAAAAGGTGAAACACCCTCTAGGCAAGCCACATTGACCCCATACTGTTCAGGGTTTGAACGTCGTTGATGAAAGGTATAAATGCCACACATTGAGCAGAAAAAGTGGGCGGCTTGGCGTGTATTGAAACGATACTCCGTCAATTTATCTTTGCCTTCGATAATTTCAATACCTGATAACGGAGCAGAGACCGCAATTGCTCCCCTCATACGACAGTAGGAGCAATTGCATCTTCTTGCGGTATTCAATCCATCGGATAGTGTGACTTTGAATTTAACGCTGCCACAGTGGCACTGAGCAAACCGTGTATCCATAGTGTCTCCTATCAATGTATTGAATAATTACACTAATTGATATGAGTGCTAATTAATTAGCTGTCGATGCCTTCTTTTTCGCCATTCCTTGTTTTTTCGCACCTGAGAATTGATAGCCAATCCACAGGACGCCTATCCATAATGGCATAATCAGTACAGAAATTCTCAAACTCTCCATCATCAAAATCACAATCAAGATCAATGCCAAGAAAGCGAGACACAAGTAGTTGCCGAACGGATACCAGATACTTTTAAACTTAGTTTCAATACCTTGCTTGTTCATTTGCGCTCTAAACTTTAAGTTAGAAATACAAATCATAATCCAGTTAATGACTAGCGTTGTCACAACTAATGACATTAAAAATACAAAGGCTTTCCCTTCCATCACAAAATTGATCAAGATACCTACCGAAGTCACAATACCTGAAACAATTAATGCCATAATAGGTACACCACCTTTATTGACTTTCGCCAGAAACTTAGGTGCATTATCTTGTTGAGCAAGGCCAAATAGCATACGGCTGGTACAGTATACGCCGCTGTTATAAACGGACAGCGCCGCTATCAACATAACCACATTTAATGCGTTGGCGACCAGAGCATCACCTAAATTATGGAAGATGATATAGAATGGGCTTGTATCGTTATCTAATTTAACCCATGGGTACAACAGCAATAAAATTAATATCGAGCCTATATAGAAAATCAAGATACGATAAACAACTTGGTTAATCGCTTTAGGAATGCTTTGTTCAGGTTTTTCAGCTTCTGCGGCGGTGATCCCGACTAACTCTAAGCCACCAAATGAAAACATAATAATAGCAAGAGCCATTAATAAACCAAGAAAATCGTTAGCAAAGAAGCCGCCATATTCCCATAGGTTAGACAGCCCAGATTCTGAACCACCTCGCCCACTAAACAGTAAATAACAACCAAAGAGGATCATCGCAACAATTGCAACCACCTTGATTAAGGCAAACCAGAACTCAGTTTCACCATAAGCGCGCACATTAATAAAGTTGACCGCATTTACAACGATAAAAAAGACGATGGCAGAAACCCAAATCGGTAAATCAGGCCACCACCCTTGCATATATTTCCCCGCGGCAGTCAGTTCCGTCATCCCAACGAGGATAAACATAAACCAATAATTCCATCCGGAGAGGAAGCCTGCAAAGCCTCCCCAATACTTAAATGCGAAGTGGCTAAATGAACCTGCAACAGGCTCTTGAACGATCATTTCCCCTAACTGGCGCATGATCAGAAAAGCAATAACCCCACATAATGCATACCCTAACAATACCGAAGGGCCTGCCATTTTGATGGTTGTTGCTATTCCAAGAAACAGCCCTGTGCCAACGGCACCTCCCAAAGCAATCAATTGGATATGCCTATTCTTTAATCCACGCTTTAGCGTTTGCTGCTCTTGCGCCATAACTTTACCCTTATCATCCTATGTACTTGCTTGTTATCTCTATTGATTGAGCTAAGCATACAAGTTTATTTGAATTTTATTATTAACACTACTGAAACACATACTCTGCCCTATCTTGAGCCTTTATCATATTAAATATTGATGTTATCTGATAAAGATGCGCAAGACGCACAGTATGGCGTATTAAAGGATAAAATCAAAACGGTAACAAGTCAGTTATTTGACATATTCCAAATATAAAATTTTCACCACCTTGGTCGCAAAGGCTATCCATGGCTAAAAGATATAAAAAAATACAGGTTATCACGATGCATACACCGATGATCAATTTGTATTTCAACAATACTCTCCCTTAAAAAAACAGCATCATAATTATTAATTATCAATAAATTACGGTAAAGCTAAGATAAACAGAATGATACTATTGGCGAATAGACTATGTTTTGATGCCAAATGTTACCTCAGCCATCAGAATAAAATTTGAGGAAAATAAGCAGTTCATGTCAATTTTCGTCTTTATGCTTATTTTTCCTACTCATTGCCAAAAATTGTGTTTAATTGGCTTTTTTTTCATCAATTTAATCGTAATACCGCACAAGCGGCCTTTGTCATGATCAAATGAAGTTGTGTATACTTCAGCTACCTTATTTAGCCCATTAGCTATTCGTGTTTATTTTTTAGCCTTACCAATAAATACTTAGCTAATCTCTAAATAAATGAAGCTGGGTAGATACGTTTATGCGAGATCGCTGTACCATGCTAAAAGGGGTATAAACTCGCCCTATGGGGTTCGGATGCAATCTGTTTTACTATTGTTTTCTATTACGTGATTGAGGAATAATGCTTTCGTTGACTCAATTCGACAAAACAGATGTATTTTGAACAAAAATCTAACACCAAAAGGTCAACGACCTCAGTAATTGAATCGAGATGCCACAAGACAACCACTTAGCACTTGTTGATGCTCTAAGCAAATGGATCGAAGAACATTTAGGTCGTGTTATCCATTTGGAAGAGCTTGCCGCCTACTCAGGCTACTCCCTCTGGCATATGCAGAAAATCTTTAAGGAAGTCACAGGGATTTCATTAGGTAAATATATTCGCCAACGTCGACTGGCGGGTGCAGTCAACCTATTAAGAAATAGCGATCAGTCTATTTTTGATATCGCCTTAGACTTTGGATTTGGCTCACAATCACATTTTACCTATATGTTTAGGAAGGAATACGGCATTACACCGTTTGATTTCAGACAAAATGTTGATATTGATTTAGATGTAAAGGAGCCACTGCATTTAACCTATAACGGTGAGTGAAGATGCCTTATTTGCGTTGAGGCCCCTCCCCCTACATCACCCAATGCCATAAGCCATTGTCACTTATGCCGTTTTATTTTCTAACTCAGTTAGGTTATCAATAAGCGGCAAAAATCATTTACTTAATCATTTTAAGATCGTGGCGAACGATAAAATGGCTCATGTTGCACCGGTTTCTCGTTATTGCTCTTTTTTAGCTAATTTACATTTTGTGTAAATAGAGTAAGGTATTTCAATAAAACATCATTAACCGGAGGCGTTGATGTCTATCAAACTGGTAGCGATTGATTTAGATGGCACTTTACTCAACTCTCAACACCAAATCACCCCTGCTGTTAAAGAGGCGGTTATTCAGGCAAAAAATAAAGGTGTCCGTGTCGTACTTGCATCTGGGCGGCCATTTTCTGGGATCTTCCCCTACCTTCAAGAACTTGGGCTAGATAATGCATCAGATTATTGCATCAGCAATAATGGTAGTGTGATACATCAAGCCAATGATGGTACCCATTTAATTGAAAACCTTCTCGATTTTGAGGATTACCAATATTTTGTTTCTCTCGCTAACGATGTTGGTGTGCATATGCATGCACTTGCACAAAACACCATGTTCACCGCCAACCGTCACATTAGCCATTACACCGTCCATGATGCTTATTTGACAAATACTCCACTCGTATATTGTCCAGCAAACGAAATGGATCCCAGTCTCAAATTTACTAAAGTGATGATGATAGACCAGCCTGAAAAGCTGAGCGTTGGGATCAGTTATATTCCTGAAGATACTTTTGAAAGTTATTCTCTCATAAAAACCAGTCCTTACTTTTTAGAAATCTCCAGTAAAACGGCAAGTAAAGGCGCAGCACTACAGCTAATTTGTGAAAAACTCGGCATTACACCTGATAAAGTCATGAGTATTGGCGATCAAAATAATGATATACAAATGCTGCAATACGCCAAATTTCCCGTCGCTATGGGAAATGCTATCGATAACGTTCGTGATATTGCAAAATTTGTCACTGCCACCAATAACGAAGACGGTGTCGCCGTTGCGCTAAATAAATTTATTAACCAACAATAATCTTTTTGGCAGTGATATTCACTGCCAATTAATCATATCTTACAGAATCAGACTACTTGTTTACCCATTCCCTTCCCTATTTCCCTACATCCAAAAGCCAAATGGATGACTAAAACCTTACTTAGCTTTCTAAATTTGATACTATCTGCCCCCTTAAAAATACTGTAATACTAAAATATTCATTGCAAAATATACATTACAAACAGGTAGTAACATGTTTTCGACTAAAGATATGGTAATTCTTGGGATGATGGTCTTCGCGCTATTTTTAGGCGCAGGAAACATTATTTTCCCTCCTATGGCAGGCTACCAATCGGGTACAGATTGGTTCAGCACATCGCTTGGCTTTATTATTACGGGTGTTATCCTGCCCTTTATGACTCTGGTTACCGTCGCCGTTAAAGGCCGTGGTGAGCGCCTGTCTGTGGATTTACCTAAGTGGGTTGCTGTCATTTTTTGGGTGGCGCTATACTTAATTGTAGGTTCAACCTTTGCGATGCCAAGGGTGACAAATACGGCTTTTGAAATGGGCTTCATTCCATTAGGTTTCATTGAAAAAAGCACCACCTCACACCTTACCTTTGCCTTGATTTTTAACGTGTGCTCTTTGTTCTTTATGCTTAAACAAGGCACGATGATCAGCGCAATCGGCAAGTTTATGACCCCAGCCTTGCTTATTCTATTGGTTGTGGTCGGGATCGCTGTGGTGGCAGAGCCATTATCTCCGATTAATGCACCAGTAAAACAATATGCCGATTATGCCTTTTTTGGTGGGGTAATTGATGGTTATCAAACCATGGACGTGCTATCTGCCATGGCCTTTGGTGGGATTGTCGCTCGTGCTTTAGCATCAAAAAATATCACTCAGCCTCGCCAAGTGGCTTTTATTACCATCAAAGCAGGCTTAATCTCTGTTAGCTTACTCGCTGCACTCTATATTTGCTTATTCTATCTTGGCGCAACCAGTGAACTTGTAGCCAATACAGCAACCAATGGTGGTCAAATATTCTCACGTTACGTGGATACATTATTCGGCTCAATTGGCACATGGATCATGTGTGGGATTGTCTTATTAGCTAGCATGACAACCCTTGTTGGCGTAACGAGTGCTTGTGCTGACTACTTTGCGACTTTCCACCATCGCTTAGGTTACCGTTTTTGGGTGGTCTTTTTCACATTGCTGACCACCATTGTCTCTACTTTCGGCCTAGACACATTATTAAGAGTGACTATTCCTGCGCTATTAATGATCTACCCATCTTCGGTCACCATTGTATTCCTGCAATTTGCAAGACGTTATATGGCTGCACCAAGAGTCACTTACGGTATTACTATCGCTGTTATCGTCTTTATGAGCCTATTAGATACATTAAATAATATGACGTTGCTAAGTGATAATGTGAAGGGCTTCCTTGTTTCAAACTTACCACTATTTGAACAAGGTATGGGCTGGTTGATACCGGGTGTTATCGCTTTCATAATTTCACTGTTTGTTGGCAACCTCTTTTGCAACAAAACCGTGCAATTAACCGATGAAAAAGCATAATTAATTACCAACGATAGCGCCCTACTTTATTGGGCGCTTTTTACCTTAGATGGCCGCCGAGTTGCAAGAAAGCAGATAATCGACCCAAGAGTTACCATTACCACTCCTTGCCAAAAACCTAATGTCAGCGCAGTGCTTAATAGAATTGACGAAAACGCCGTTGATATGACAGGTGTAAAGTAAGATAACGTACCTAATAAAGCGACATTGCCTCGGATCACAGCGAGCGTCCATAACGCATTCGCACCGCCTGTTGCTAAGAACCTATCCCAAAAGGAATTGTCAGATAATACATAATGATAATTTATGAGGGCAACGTATGGTAGGTAATAAGTGGCAAATCAGTGATGAACTCTGGGAGAAAATGGCTCCTCTCATCCCGGAGCATAGAACTCAACACCCGCTGGGTACGCACCGCAAGCGGGTTGATAATCGCGCTGCAATGAACGCCATTTTCTTCGTACTCAGGACGGGTTGCCAGTGGAATGCGCTAAATGCCACCGGTATATGCTCGTCAAGCTCTGCTCATCGCCGATTTCAGGAGTGGCGGGATGCTGGCGTATTTGAACGCTTCTGGCAAAACGGGTTGCTTGCTTGCGAACAGTTGGACGCTATTGACTGGTCGTGGCTGTCGATGGATGGTTGTATGACCAAATCACCGCTGGCAGGCTCAAAAAAACAGGCAAGAACCCAACAGACCGAGGGAAACGGGGCGTAAAGCGCAGTCTGATGACTGACGGGAACGGGCTTCCGCTTGCACTGGTTGTCGCTGGAGCAAATACGCACGACATAAAGCTGGTTGCGGATACGCTCGATGCCCTCCAGACGGGCAGACCGGGCAAGAGGCTCCGGTTGTGCATGGACAAAGGGTATGAAGCGGAATGGTTGGGAGCGTATCTGAAAAGTCGTCGCTATGAACCTCATATCCAGTCACGGAAGGATGAATCAGAAGCCATCAAAAACACGGATTTTAAGGCCCACCGCTGGGTTGTAGAGAGAACACACAGTTGGATGAATCGCTACCGTCGTGTCCTGACTCGTTGGGAGAAGAAGGTCGAGAATTATGAGGCAATGCTGCATCTTGCCTGTGCCATCATTGTCTGGAATAAAATCCTATTGGGATAGGTTCTAAGGATGCCACTAACAGCAATGTGATACTGTGCCATGAAATATTGAATTGCTTATTAGGTTCAAACACAAAAAGTATCCATAACCCTATCGCAGTGAGTAGAAAAAATAGCACCATTCCATTATGCCCCCCAGAAATACGCTTAGTCACATTGCTATATAACGCCCAGAGGACAGCTCCAATAAAAACGAGTAAATAACTTAATGGGTTACTTGAAATATTATCCGCAATTGCCGCAACTGAAATAGGTTGATCACCCGAAATGACCCATATTAACCCAGCAAATGCTAACAGTAGCCCAATACCAAGCAATAGAGTAAACCGCTGGCGATTAAACAAAACAGCTAATGCTATCGTAAAGCTGGGCCATAAATAATTCACCATCCCTAATTCAATAGCCTGTTGTCGGTCTTTTGCCAACCCCAGAGCTAATACAAAACACATTTCATAACTAACAAAGAGTAATGTTCCCCAAATTAAGTAGCGCTTAGGATAAGCACGAATTTTGGGAAACCCCATAAATACAACCAGAATGGCAGTACCAAGGCTATAAATTAATGCGGCTCCACCAACAGCACCAAAGTTTTCACTCGCACTTCGCACTAAACCAACAATCGTACTCCACAGTAAAATAGAGACTACGCCATAAAATGTTGCTGCATGTTGCCCTAATTTCATTGTTTACTCAATTTAACCATTAGTTTTGAATTTATGAGAAAAACCTTAAAGCTCAGCCTATTAGAAAGCAAGTATTATTGATAACCTTTATTAAATTGAGTGAAAATGGGCTAGCTGACATCGGCGTCAATAAGAGGGAAATAAGAGCCAGCCAGAATGACATGACTCTTATTTTTATGATGATTAAATAGATTTTTGCTTATCCCACTGGGCTACATTTTCCTTATCCCAAATCCCCTCTTCTACCTGCGTTTTTAATTCAGGGTGCTGAGCAATATCAAATGTAGGAATTTTTCCTGCTTTCCTTTGCAAGTTATAATCTTTGGTTAATTTAAACGCGATACCAGACAGTAGCAAGATGGCAATTAAATTAGTAATTGCCATCAGCCCCATCGATAAATCCGCCATTTTCCATATCAATGGCATCTCGGCTAAGGCACCAAACATCACCATGCCTAATGCAGCTAGGCGCAAGATAAGCAAACCTGCGGTGTGATTATTTTCTAAGAATATCATATTGCTCTCTGCGTAAGCATAGTTGGCAATAATTGAAGTGAATGCAAAGAAAAAGATTGCGATTGCGATAAAGGTTGAACCCCAACTTCCCACAACAGATGACAAGGCCTGCTGCGTTAATTCAATTCCGCTGATTTTATCCATTGGGTTTTCAAGTACACCAGACGAGAGAATAATGATCGCCGTCGCACTGCAAATAACAATCGTATCCATAAAAACACCCAACATTTGCACATAACCTTGTGAAGCAGGATGTGGGGGATATGGAGCGGCAGAAGCGGCTGCATTCGGTGCAGACCCCATCCCCGCTTCATTCGAAAATAACCCGCGCTGGATACCTTGAGTCATCGCTTGAGCAACACCGTAACCAATTGCCCCCCCCTGCCGCTTCCTGTAACCCAAAAGCGTTGCGGATAATCATCATAAAGACGTCAGGTAAGCGTTCAATATGATGTCCAAGTACCCAAAATGCTAGCAGTAAATAAGCCAATGCCATAATAGGAACGATTAGCTCAGCAACCTTTGCAATTGATTTTAATCCGCCAAAAATAACAACACCACTCATCACCACAAGCGCAATGCCAACATATAGAGGGTTAAAATCAAATGCTACAGCAGTTGCTTGTGCAATTGAGTTTGCTTGAACGGCATTGAATACCAATCCAAATGCAATAATTAAAAAGATGGAAAATAACACGCCCATCCAACGGCGGTTTAATCCTTTTTGCATATAGTAGGCAGGACCGCCTCGATAATTTCCTTGGTCATCTTTTGTTTTGTACAATTGAGCGAGGGTTGATTCAATAAATGAGGTTGCCATCCCTAACATCGCAACCACCCACATCCAAAAAATGGCTCCAGGGCCTCCTGCCGTTATCGCAATGGCAACACCGGTTAAGTTCCCTGTTCCCACCCGAGCCGCTAAGCTGGTACACAATGCTTGAAAAGACGATATCCCTGCTTTATCGGCTTGATTACTATTTTTTAAAACACCAAACATATGACCAAAATGGCGAAACTGAATAAATCCTGTACGAAGTGTAAAGTAAACACCTACGCCAAGTAATAAATAGATGAGGAGCGACCCCCAAACAATGTCGTTTAGATAATTTACGATTTCTACCAAACCATTCCCCTTACTTTATTATATGTAAATAAAGATCGCTGTATAATTAATGATAATCTTTGTAATGTTTCATCTCACCAAGCACCCTTTCGATTATAAGAAACCAATCCCTAAACGTGCACAATGAAATACAAAACAAAGAGTCATAAAACTATATTTTTTTATCTTCCGTGTAAAACATTTTTTAAGTTTAAATTTTGAGATTGATATTTGTTATATAAATACCTAATATAAAGATGTGTGCTAGATAATATTTTTGATTTAAAATCAACAAATTGCACTCACAACAAGAGTGAACTCATAAAGTTAATCATTTGATTTTATGATATTATCGCTTTATTCACCAACTTGGTTATATAATAATCAAAATCTTATATTATTCCCTTTTATAAATACATATTTCTTTATTATTAATAATTCCTGCTCTACTAATAAAATGAATAATTTAATTTCACCAACATATTCAGTTTATTATTCAATAAATTTATTGCCTTATATTAAGGGTGAATACCCTCAAACTGTTTATTAAATAAGCAAATAGAACATTTAAAAAAACATCGTAAAAAGAATATTGAAAAATGATTATTGCTTCTATTTATACATCACCATAAAATTTACAATTAAATCGAAACCCTATTTAAGGTTAAAAAATGAAAATCACCATTAAAATCTCTGATGATGCTGTATCCCAAAGCCTTTATGACGCATTTGCTTCAGAACTAAGAGCAAGGGTATTAGAAGTTTATCCAGGTAGCGATCTCTATATTATTCATGATACTGGAGCAACTACATTTGAAACTTCTGGTTTTCATGATGACAAAGAAGCTCATATCGTTCTTCATGAATTAGTTGAAGACGTTCTCCATCATGGGCATTGGTCAAAATAATTATTCGCCTATGTTTTAGCCAGCCTTTACTTATATTCATTAAATTAAAGGCTGGTTACTCTCTCCTCCTCCATCTCTCCATAATGGCAATTGCTGATCAAGATCATATTTGTTACAAATAAGCTAATCTTAGTCACAAAACCGCTTTTCTTATTACCGTTGTATGATAAATTATATAACGTAATTTTCATTTACATTGCTTTTGCTCAATATGGCAGCCAGTGTTTTTACTGGCTCTTTTTTTGTTTCAAAATGCGAAATAATACTTAGGACACCCTCTTTTCGGCCTATTCTGCTATAGTCTCTGTCTATTATCCGATAAAGTTAAAATTCATTTAGTGTAAAACTAGAGGTACTGCCATGAAACGTCTTTTACTTGCTGTATGCTTTACACCGATTATCGCACTAGGCGCTAATGAACCACTAAATATTAGCCAAACTGCCATTGATTATTGTGATATTACAGGCCAAACACTCAATGATGCCTATCGTTCAGATAAAAGCAGCAACGAATTAGCAGCAGATGCACTTACTCAGCTAAAAAGTAAAAATGTTGATCTCGCTAAATTAGAGACAAACGAAGCTGATTTACAAAAGAACTTGGCTGTTGTCATTAAAACCATCCGCGATAATAAAGGTAGCTTTAAGAGCCAGGACGAATTCGCGAAATCGCTAAATGACTCAATCTCCGCTTGCAAAATCCAAACTGAGCTTCTGTTGAACAAAACGAAATAAGCATCAATCTATAAAAATGTACCCAGTCTCTATCGAAACTGGGCACATTCTATTATCTCATGAGCTGTTATGGTTGCTCTTTTTGGCATATCGTCTTGATAGAGGCCTGAATGTCCTCGTTATCGCTCAACAATAACTGATTCTTTCCTGAAAATTGCCCGTCACGAATATCAATATTAGCAACAAAAAGTAGTGCACGACCATCATTACCGACCTGATATGTGCCGCATACGCCTACACTTTCACCTTCTTTGTATTGATTCCGCTTAACAACCTTAACGTCATTGAAGTTCACTGGTTGCTGTGAGGCGAGTTTATTTTCGACCAATTGCTGAGCCATTTTTTGAATGTCGGAGTCATGAATTGCTGTAACATATTGATATACAAAGCCAGCAATAATAATCAAAATGACGATAAACAGTTTGGTTTTTATACGTTTCAATACATAATCCTTCTTGGCATTTAGCTAGTCAGACTAATTATAACGATATTAACTTGTTTTATGTGAACAAAATGAGCCAAGTTCGCTAAAATTTGATTTATTGGTGAATACAACAAGCGTGTTCTATAAGCCGTTATTAAGGATATCTTATCTTTTATTAATTAACTTATAATATTGTCAATTTAATTAATTTTTCATTCAATATGATATCCCATCACATTAATTTGATATTTAATTTTTATATTTTTTCATTATTCATTAATAAAAAAAACGTTTTCTAATTTCACTCATAATATTATAATTGAGAAATGATTATCATTTAAATATGGGAATAGAATGAAAGAGAGGATCGTAAAAAATCTTGTTGAGCTTACTTATGGTACTAACAACGATGTAAAAATAGCGGCAATTAATGCTTTAGGTGATTATAAATGTTCAATCGAGCAAGAAGACGCTATTGATAGATTGTTAGTTTTATGTGACGATTATAATAAAGAGATTGCCGTCGCTTCAATTAGTTCATTGAGTAAATTAGCGAAGTTTTTCTCTGATCTATAACGGTAGCATGCCATAACCAATTTAACCCGTACCAATCAACATAAAAATTACTTATAAATCAATTAATTGCAATTGAAAGAAGAAGCGTATTCAAAATACCAATATTTTTATTACGTATTACTGCCTATAAAAAATAAAAATAGTTACTTTATTTTAAAGATCAATACAACTTTTTTTCATTGTGAAGGAAATAAGAGTAGTTAGTGATGAAACTATGATATATCTCTTTATTTAGGTAAATAACATTGAAATAATAAATAAAAGAGCCAAAATAATTATTAGTCGGTACCCAACAGGAGTATAAATATGAATTATTTAAAGCCTCTTTTTATTTCAGCAAGTTTATTTGCCATTAGCTTTTCTTCTTTCGCATATAACGATAATAATTATTGTGATGGTGCTTGGCATAAAAATGGTTATCACAATCAGCAACAATATAATGACCGCCCTTGTGATAATAACCGTCACTACAACGGTTCTGGCCGTCACTATGGTCGCCATAATGGAGCAATGCAATATTCAACGTCAATTCAGACAACTCAGCCAGATGAGACCCTGAAAAAAATTGCAGCTGATGCGCCAAAGGGAGAAAGTGGTAAACAATACGTTGTTCGAGTCTCCGTTATTGAAATTTCAAACAATAATACCCCTCAACAGCGATAAACGAATTAGGGCAGTTAACACTGCCCTACAACTCACATCATCAAACGACCTACGAGATAAAAATCATATACCGATAGGCTGATAGCCTTGCCATTCAGGCTTAAAATGCTCACCGTCTGGCTGAGGGATAAGGTGAATATAATAATTGCCAATTTGATCCAATAAGAGACAATCATCAACATCCTTTAAATTGTCTTTATGCTGCTGTTGGCAATTAACTAATAATGCATTAATCGCTTTTTGCTTTGCTTCCGCCGCCGATTCAGCAACGAATAGATCAAACTCATGCAGTTCGGCCAGAGTAGATGGCTGATACCCTCCAACATTAATAAAGTATAGCCGCTGTGTCGTTAAAGAAGGCTCCTGATGTAGTTCGATTTTAAATCCATCCACCCAATTAATCGTTGCATAGCCGTCGATATGGATCTTATCCTTATCGCCAAACCAAGCTTCCCGCAATGCAGGCCAAGCATCTGTCGGTTTTTCGGCTACAACGAATTGAATATCATGAACTTCTATATTTGACTTCCCTGCATTGCCACCAACATAAAACATAAATAACTTCATTTTATCATCCAAATTATTATACAACCCTCGATATGTAATTCATTATACAACCATTGATGTATGAAAAGAAATTTTTTATCACAACAAACCATAAATTCTGAGTGATTATTTATATTTATCAATATATTAAAGTAATAATTAACCTGTATTTTGCTTAAAGTCCGATCTTAACAAAATGAATAAATAATCACTTGTGATAAATAATTATTTACAACAAATCTATTTTCAGTAATCTAATGATTACTATTTTTTTGCAAGGAAACACCATGGATCGTCGTTCTTTTCTAAAAACAAGCTCAGCCATTATGGGCGGATTAGCTGTAAACTCTCTTTTCAATCAAGCTGTTGCGGAAACAAAAACGCAATTTTTGCTTGATGCGCAACACCCTTTGCTGCTTAATTTTAATGAAAATTCACTCGGCATGTCGCCAAAAGCAAAAGATGCCGTTATTGCCGCTCTACCCGGTTCATTCCGCTATCCTGATGATGCTAGAGCTGACCTAATTGCAGCACTAGGTAAACACTATGCCTTGACCGACAAGCATGTCACATTGGGAAATGGCTCTTCAGAAACCATCCAAGCTGCTGTTGCGATGCTAGCAGCAAAAGCACGCCAACAAAATCAAGGACTTCAACTTATTACGCCCGACCCAACATTCAATTACGCCGAGTTATATACTCAATCATTTGCAGGTAAAATCACTAAAGTTCCGTTAAAAGAAGATTTGTCATTCGACCTAAAAAAAATGGAACAACTTGCTGATGAATTTGATGGGTTATCAATCATTTATATTTGTAACCCAAATAACCCAACGGCGATGATCACACCAGCAAGCGAATTAAGCGAATGGATGCATAAATCTTCAGATAAACAATTCTTCATCGTAGACGAAGCCTACGCTGAATTCGTTGAAGACCCGAAATTTATCAGTGCCATTGAGCTTGTGAAACAGGGTAAAAATAACCTTGTTGTCACTCGCACCTTTTCAAAGATTTTTGCGTTAGCAGGACTGCGTGTTGGTTACGGTATCGCAACCCCTGAAGTTATTGCTGCCATTGATGCGTTTTTACCTTTAGATAATACCAATACGGCTGGCGCCGTTGCCGCTCTTGCTTCTTTGCAGGATAAATCATTTATTGCATATAGTCTGAAATCCAATAACTTATCTAGAAAAATCGTTGAAACCGCATTAGATGAACTCGGTATTACCTATGCCCCTTCACAAGCGAATTTTATCTTTCATAAAGTTAAAGGTGATGTCAAAACATACCAAAAAAGAATGGCCGATGCGCACATTATGGTTGGACGTGAATTTCCACCAGCAATGGGTTGGAGCCGTTTAACGCTAGGAACCCCCGAAGAAATGGAGCAATTTGTTATTGTATTAAAACAGTTCCGCGAGAAAGGTTGGGTATAATCGCTCGTCTCTCCCCTATATTTAAGACAGGGGAGAGACATATTTAAGCCCTTAAAATGGGCCTTTGAAGATAAAAAAGGCGCCCGCAAAGATCAAAATAAAGCCAATAATATGGTTTATCGAAATACTCTCCCCAAGATAAAGCACAGAAAACACCACAAAGACACAAAGTGTGATAACTTCCTGCATCGTTTTTAATTCAGCTGCACTATAATATTGATGCCCTAGCCGATTGGCTGGAACCGCAAAGCAATATTCTACAAATGCAATTAACCAACTGAAAAAAATGATGCTATACAGTGGCTTATCTGTAAACTTTAAGTGTCCATACCATGCAAACATCATAAAAACATTCGAAATCACTAATAATAAAATAGGATAAGATTTAGCAAGCATTTTGGTTAACGTTGAGCAGATAATTTTGACCATTATGAGATCAAAACAAATAAAATTCATTAGAATTTATTTTTCACTCTCACTATCGACACTGCGGATCCTTATTGGTAAAACCACCTGCTATATTCATCAATAAATGAAGAGATTTTGAGGAATCGTATTATGATCCAGTACCGATTAATGGAAATAACGGATTGTGAAAAAGTTGCCCAATTGTTGCAAATTAACGCACAATCACAAGGTGGTGGGTTATTAGGTGAGTACCCTTTAGGTAAAGTTAAAGGGATGTTTGCTAGCGCAAGTCATACCGTTGTAGCCTATGAAAATGAACATATTGTTGGCGTCGTTTTTAGTTTTAGCCCTCTCGCTAAAGCCCTCCCTGCATTGGCGCAATATATCACCCAACACTTTGCCCCCATTATAGAAAATAATTGGTTTTACGGTCCCGTATGTATTGATACTGCATATCGAGGGAAAAGTATTCTTAAATCCCTGTATGACACGATATGTGCTAAACAGACCGGTCAACCCGTCGCATTTATTAATAGTAGTAACATACGCTCTTTAAAAGCACATCAGAAATTAGGTATGCAGAAAATTGCTGAATTTACCTTCGAGCATGTTCTCTACTATTTAGTTAAACCATAAACCATCATAGCGCTACAGTTCCATTTTCCACAATACCCCCATCAAATGTACCAATTAGTACATTTTTGTTTTCATTCCTCGTTTCTTACGTTACATTAGTAAAATAATGTTTTGAGGAGTTCTTTTTATGACTGATTTTTTAGCTGCTAATCAAAAAGCATGGGATAAGCAAGCTTTACTGCAACAGCCTTGGTCAATTCCCGTTGACTCTCCGACCATTGCAAAAGCAAAACAAGGTGAATGGCAAGTTCATTTGACGCCTTCGCCATTACCTAAAGCGTGGCTTGGCGATATAAAAGGGAAAAAAATTCTATGTCTAGCCTCAGCAGGAGGGCAACAAGCCCCTGTTTTATCTGCTGCTGGTGCTGATGTCACTGTTTTTGACCTATCAGATAAACAATTAGAACAAGATAGACAAGTTGCTATTCGTGAGAATTTAAAACTAGAAACTATCCAAGGTGATATGCGAGATCTACACGTATTCCCAGATAACCACTTTGATCTCATTTTCCACCCTATTTCTAATCTTTATATACCGGATGTAAATCCTGTTTGGCGTGAATGTCATCGTGTTTTAAATACACATGGCAGACTACTATCCAGCTTTTTTAACCCAATCGTTTTTGTCGGTGACCGTGACCCACAATATAAGGAGCAACAAATAATTAAGCCGACTTATAAAATGCCTTTTTCTGAAATAGAGGCATTAACCCAGGAACAAATCCACTTGAAACAGCAAAATCAAGAAGCTTTTGTTTTTGGTCATTCATTAACCGATTTAATTGGTGGACAAATAAAGGCCGGTTTTCAGCTCGCTGGGTTTTATGAAGATTGGCAACCTAACCCTCGATTTGTTATTGACCATTACCTGCCGACTTTTTTAGCGACATTTGCGATTAAAACCGCCTAGTCATTTAGAAATGATGAAAGCTGATTTTTTGATAAATCAGCCTGCTTGTTTGGCTGGCAATATTTTTCCCATACAAATTCAAATTGTTCTATTGGGATAATGTCATCAATTTCTTCAACAAAAGGAATGGATACCATCGTGTTACCTGACGCATTTTTATGGGAGCGCACGATAAACCGTTTAAAGCCATAGGGTAACTCATTTTTAAACCCAAATACTTCACCACAATAATAACCCGTTTCTTCACCATCCTGGGTTTTATTCAGCACATGGTAATTAACATTTCGATACTTAGCCGCCGTTGGGTAAGCGAGAAAATCTTCTACTGAGTTTTCAATTTTCTTTTTAGTGTCGAATTCTGATACTTGAGCGATATTCGTCATAATACCCGCAATATAAGCACCACCAACCATAAGCAACAGAACTAGGCTTCTTAATAACATTTTTACCACAGCGATTTTTTATAAAACGTACCTAATTACTATATTGAAATTGTAACAAAATGCGACAAATAAGTGAGCGCAGAATGAATTATTTACATTAAAATATAATTATTCCTGATAAGGAGACATATAACACTGTCTTTTGTGAATTATTGATACATTCTCCAGAGGTAGATCAATATCGCCGCTGAGAGACACCAGACAACCGTCGCAGACCCTAAACAAAACCACGCTGAAAATTTTGTGGCGAGCCAATAGACTGTCAGTAAATACAATAGATATGGAATTAATGACCATATACCAAATAATGCGGTCTTACGTAGTGCTAATGCTCCCTGCTCTTGAACAATGATCACATGGGCGATCAAGGCAAATGTTGGGAACAAAGGTACTAAACCTGCTATATAAAATGTCTTACTTTTTGATAGTAAAGCAATAATTAAAACGGCTAATGCCCCTAATGAACACTTTAAGAACAATGAAAGCATAGTGGTATCTTATTATTTAATAACATTAACAGTTATATTATCTCTAAATATAAAAAAGTAATCAGTTATTTTTTTGCTTAGGTATATTGCTGTGCCGCCAAAAAATAATCATTATGAAACAATAAGTTAATTTCAATTCCCTCGATTAATCCCTCGTTATATTTCGGTTAGCATTCAGTTTGAATATAAAGTATACGCATTTCCTGCCGATACCATTAGGGAATACCTACACCTGACTTCTGTATGACCACCATAAGGTGTGTAGCAAATCACTTAGCGATTTGATCATCACCTTATATCAAATAAGTCGTTTATTTGTACGTGTTGAAACATGTTACCGACAGTATGTAAGGAAATAATAATGATGTTCGCGACTTCACAAAAAACTGATTCCCCTTTTTCCCGGTTCTCATTTTCAGGTCTTAAAACAACAACTCTCATTTGGATATTATCTGGATTACTGATCCTACTATTACTCTCTTCATGTTGGTTATTTTTTAGTTATCTTAAAAATTATCAAACGGCACTAGAAAGACTAGATGATATTTATCAAGAGCAGTCTGCACTAAATGATACATGGCAATCTCTTTTACAGGCTCGAAATACCTTAAATAGAGCCAGCTCAAGACATTTGTTAGTGATAAACAAAATGCAAACTGCTAATACTGATATTGATAGTTTAGTTCAACAATTTCAGGAGAAGATGAATAAAACCGAATCACAATGGGCAACTTTTACAGAATTAACACAAAATAAAAACGAATTAGCATTTAATGAGTTACAACAAAGCTATACTCAATTACATTCAGCGTTAATGGAACTATCTCTATTTTTAGTTCAAGGAAAAACTTATGAATTCTTAAATCAACCTACACAAGGTTTTCAAGATACTTTCGAACAAAATTTCAATTATTATCATCAGCAGTTAAATCAGGGTTATCATGATATCACCGCGGCAAGCGAAGAATTGTATCGCAAAAGTCTGATTGGTATTATCGCGGTGATCATTAGCCTAACATTGGTAACCTTACTCGTACGTTTAGTTCTACAACATTTATTTATTCGCCCTCTTAATCAAGTCATTGATGGCATAGAAAAAGTCAGTCAAGGGGTCCTTCACCATCATTTTGACAATAAAGGGTTAGCAGAAATTAAACTGTTGAAACAGCATGTTTCGAATATGCAGAGTAAGTTAATTAATATCGTCAAAAATATCTATTCTAATACCCATACTATCAAAGATGAGATCGGTGATATCACTCAAATGAATCAGGACCTATCTATTCGTGCAGATCAACAAGCTGCTGCTATTGTGGAAACGGCTGCAAGTATAGAGGAATTAGATTCATCCTTTAAACTTAATAGCGCCCATACTCATGAATCCTGCCAACTAATGGCACAGAACGGCATTACTATTGATAAGAGTAGTGAACTTATTTCTGACGTCGTTGAGAACATGGATGATATCGTCGATTTCTCTAAAGAGATCAGCAAAATCACATCAACCATTGATAATATTGCCTTTCAAACTAATTTATTGGCTTTAAATGCCGCAGTAGAGGCCGCCCGAGTTGGCGAGCATGGCAAAGGTTTTGCTGTTGTTGCAAATGAGGTACGTGAGCTGTCGATGAGCTGTAATCAAGCATCTAAAGAAATCAAAGTGCTGATTGATAATTCAAATGAAAAAATTCATCACTGCTTCCAATTAGCCGCTGATGCTAACGATAATATTGTGGCTATCGCAAGAAGTACCGCTAATATTAATGAAATGATACAGAACATCTCGCATGCGTCTAATGAGCAGACTCATGGTGTTGGACAAATCCATATTGCAATTAATGAACTCGATAACACCACCCAAGCGAATGCGGCAATGACGAAAGAATTGCAAGGTTCATTACAATCCTTAAAAACTCAGTCTGAATTACTTGAGGAGATCATTGCGACCTTTCACATTGAACCTACCTCTACGCCAACCAAATCGCATAACCAAGAATAAGCCATACTCGTCCAAACAAGGTAGTTACTCAGTAACTGCCTTTACGACTGTCTAGAAAAGCATTTTTAATTGGATATTCATTGCTTTTTGTCTGATATAACAGTAAGACTAATTAGCTATTCACCAATTAAATAATGAGTAAAAATGACAATAAAAATATCTGTACTTGTTGATAACAATACCCTTATCGATAGCTACTTTTGTGGTGAGCCAGGTGTTTGCTACCATATCGAAGCTGATGGCCATAAAATTCTTTTTGACACTGGTTACTCCGATATTTTTATCGATAACGCACACACATTAGGGATAGACCTTGCTACGATCACTGATTTAGCCCTGTCTCACGGACATAACGACCATACATGGGGACTAAATCATTTAATACAGCACTACGATAGACGTAATTGCTATTTTCCACAAAAGATCCGCTTGATTTACCATCCAGATGCACTTCTTCCAAAGCAATTTGACACCAAAGTGATTGGTGCCAATATACCTAAAGATGTATTAAAGGCTTATTTTGATAACTATGAAACAGATAAGCCGTTTTACCTTTCCGACAATGTTATATTCTTAGGGCAGATCCCGAGAAATAATACTTTTGAAGGGAAAGAACCTATTGGAACGACGATTAATGCAGACCATCAAACTATTGATGACTATGTTTGGGACGATAGTGCATTGGCAATAAAAACCACGGAAGGGTTGATTATAGTTACCGGATGTTCGCATTCAGGTATTTGCAATATTGTTGAATATGCAAAACAAGTGACAAAAATAGATAAGATAGTGACAGTCATCGGCGGTTTCCATTTACAAGAAGCCTCTGATGAGGTTTTAAATCAAACTGGGCACTATTTTAGCCAACTTAATGTCGATCAAATACATCCCTGCCATTGTACGGATTTAGCGGCTAAAATTCATCTTTCCAAGTTTGCAGCCATTAAAGAAGTTGGCGTTGGATTAGTGTTAACTTACCCTTCATAATTAAATCAAATTGAGTGACGATAAAAATCTTTTTCGTCACTCTTTATGTTTTTCAGCGAAATAACAGTAAAAAAGTCACCATTGCAACATGGCGTTAACATGATTGACTTATTTTCAATGTTTTTAGTAAATTAATGATAGTGCTATAATTAAACTCGAGAGCCAAGGTCACCATCTGCTTTTTCACCAGCAATCATGCGTGTTAATTCTTCACAACGCACGATTTTCCCTTCAGATAAATGGAAGCAGGCAAATACTTCAAATTCACTGACATCGCCGCTCTTTTTCTCAGCATGTGCAATATGTTGGGTATGTACACAGTCTTGCCCTTCGGCAATGGATTTTATGGTAATACTAATATTATTCGTGGCCTCTTTTAATACCTTAAGATGCGCAACAAATTCTTCATAATTAATTTTTTTACCGTCGACAATTTGTATGTAGTTTGGCGAAAAATATTGTTCAATCACTTCCACTGAACCAATCTCTTTGCCAAGCACATCCGTTAGAGCTTGTTCAACAAATTTTATCTTATTCATTCTTCATCCCATTTAGTTTATATATCATGATTTGATAGATATCTTGGCATCGACGTATTATTTCAAGCTTACCTTTAAAAAATTATCATAAAATGCCTAGAAACAGATAAAAAGTGCGAACAAAAGCCGACAAAAAATATTTTATTGTTTATGGTTTTTAGCCTTTTGCGGAAGGATGATATAATAATTCGTCTCACACATTTATTTGAGGGTAAACAGTCGGTTCTATGACCGCCATTGCAGATAAGTTAACTCAAAACATAATAAAACAGGGCTTCACTAGATATGAAACCCTTTAATTTAACCTGAGCTTATTTAAATTTACTGTTACACAACTCTTGTAGCCGATTAATAAAGCGTGCAACATGGAAGCCATCACAAACTGCATGATGAACCTGTACTGAGAGCGGCAATAACAGTCTATCCCCTTCTTGCTGATATTTTGCCATTGTTATAATGGGTGCAAAATAATCGGTAAAATTAGCAACATTTAAATTAAAGCTATCAAAATTAACCCAAGGTAATGCTGAAATATTTAAATGATTTTCTGGTGTTACCCCTTGAGGAAATAACTTGGTATCACTTTTATAACGTTCCATTACCGATAAATAATTCACCATAAATTGATCAATATCGGATGAGTATGGGCAACTCAGTGCTGAAAATGTCTCTGTTTCTTGATGGAATACGGTGAATTGTGGGTCGACTGAATCCCATACGATCAATTCATCATCTTTTATCGCCATTCTCAACTCATCAAATTGATTCACGGCCTGAGCAATCAGATAGATCATTACCGGATAAAACTTATACGCTGAATCATCCAATGACTTTTTTAACGTCGTGATATCAATTTTGCTTGTTAAGCTAAAACCACATGGTAAACGATGCCGATAAAACTCAAAATGCTCACGGCGAACCCAATTTTTTACATCAAATTTTGTATAGTTCATAACATATCCCTTCTGAATTTTTATTTACTAAATGACTTTAATCAGAAGGGCATTCTCTCTGTCTGGATGGATGGATGGATGGATGGATGGATGGATGGATGGATGGATGGATGGATAACATATTCCCTCCACTTTGTAGTGGTCAACTAAAATTGGCCACTGTTTTAGAGTTTTCCCAATATAATCGTTCTGACTCATTGGGAGTTAGACCACCGTTATACTGATGTGGCCTGAGTTGACAGTAATATCCAATGATGTAGCGAGTGATCTCTTGTTGAGCCTCAGCAAAGCTACGATAACCCACCGTTGGCACCCATTCCGTTTTCAGACTTCTAAAGAAGCGCTCCATCGGCGCATTATCCCAGCAATTTCCTCGGCGCGATAAACTCTGCTTTATTTGAAAACGCCACAATAATTGGCGGTATTTACGACTGGTATAGTGACTACCTTGATCGCTGTGGAACATGACACCTTTAGGCTTACCACGAGACTCATAAGCCATCGAAAGAGCTTTGCCTGTTAGCCTAGAATCAGGTGATAACGACATCGACCAACCAATCACTTTGCGGGCAAAAAGATCGATAACAACCGCTAAATACATCCACCGATTACCTGTCCAAATATACGTAACATCGCCAGCCCAGACTTCATTTGGCGCAGTAACCGCAAACTGACGACCTAAGTGATTTGGAACTTCAATATGTTCTTGTGAAGCTTTTCGGTAACGATGTCTTGGTACTTGGCAACTCACTAACCCAAGCGTTCTCATAAGCTTTGTCGCTCGGTATCGGCTCAGATTTACACCCTGATTTGTGACTATATCTGCAATGGTTCTCGCACCCGCAGAGCCATTGCTTGCGGCATGAGCCTCACTGACCAAGCTGCGCAGTTTTACTGTTTCAGCATTAATTACCGTTGGGCGTTTAAGCCAATAGTGATAACTACTTCGATGAACATTGAAGACTTCGCATAATGTTTTTACGCTGTAGCTCTGCTTGAGTTTCTTGATTATCAAGAATTGTTCAGTGAGTCCGACATCAACAGAGCCGTGGCTTTTTTTAATATTTCATTATGCTCTTCAAGGCGAGCCAACTTCTTTTTTAATTCCCGAATTTCTATTTGTTCAGGGGTCATCGGTGAAGCTTTAGGTGTTTTTCCTTGGCGCTCTTCTCTGAGCTGGCGAACCCATTTATCCATAGTGGACTTGCCCACATTCATGGCTTGGGCTGCTTCAGTCACTGAGTAGTTTTGGTCTAGGACTAACTGCGCTGCTTCTAACTTAAATTCTGCGCTAAATAGTCGTCTTGTACGTTTTGTCATAGTGTCACCTGTTAACTTATGAGGTGATGATATCACCTCTAACTAAGTGACCAAATTCACTATGCCACTACACTTTTAGCTCAAAATACGATAGGTAATAATAATAGCAAAATTCTGCACAAACACTAAACCCTAACTAAAAACATCCATCATATTTCTAGCATGTCTAAATGATCCCGTCATTTTTATCGCTGTTGCTCACGATAATCAGCTACATTTCCCGAGTAATTCGCCTTAAGAAGCGGGTTATCTGTAGCAAAAGAGAATATAAATTGTTACTACCAATACGATAAGAATAACTATACTAAAAATTATCAAGGTCATCCTTTCTTCATTATCAATCTGTTTTGCTATTACCTCTGGCTTCTCTATTTTCTCCATTTCACGTTGATACTTTGTTACTGAGTGCTTCTTTGCTTCCCTGCTTTTATCAAACAGTGACAAAATAATAACCGGAAGGATAAGGACCAGAGCAATAAAACCGATAATGATTGAGAATGTAATAACAATTAGCCCATCCATAAAACTCCTGTTATTAATATGTTATTGTATTACTTTTATACCAATACAAACCAACAAATATTTTTATATCTTCCCCATATATTTTTTCTAAGCTCTTCAATACTAGGTCTATCACTTTTGTCTTTTGGTAAATTAATTATGGTAGAAATAATATAATACCTACCTTAAGGCAGGTAACCCAAAAAAAACAATCAAATTAATTTAAGGCAACAAAAAACGGGAGCCATTACGCTCCCGTTATTAATTATATTACGCAACAAATTACATATGGCTAATAATTGCGTCGCCGAACTCGCTACATTTCAGTAGTTTAGCGCCGTCCATCAGACGTTCGAAGTCATAAGTTACGGTCTTAGCTTCGATTGCGCCTTCCATACCTTTAACGATTAGGTCAGCCGCTTCAGTCCAGCCCATGTGACGTAACATCATCTCTGCGGAAAGAATAATTGAACCTGGGTTCACTTTATCCTGACCTGCATACTTAGGTGCTGTACCATGTGTTGCTTCAAACAGTGCACATTCTGAACCAATGTTTGCACCTGGAGCGATACCGATACCACCAACTTGTGCCGCCAATGCATCAGAAATATAGTCACCATTTAGGTTCATACATGCGATAACATCATATTCCGCTGGGCGCAGAAGAATTTGTTGTAAGAACGCATCAGCAATCACATCTTTGATAATGATGTCTTTGCCATTTTTTGGATTCTTAATTTTCACCCATGGGCCGCCATCAAGTAGCTCACCACCGAACTCTTCTAATGCCAGTTGGTAACCCCAATCTTTAAAGGCACCTTCAGTGAACTTCATAATGTTGCCTTTATGAACCAAAGTCACTGAATCACGACCGTTATCGATAGCATATTCAATCGCAGCACGAACTAGACGTTTTGTTCCTTCTTCTGAGCAAGGTTTAACGCCAATACCACAATTTTCTGGGAAACGGATCTTAGTTACACCCATTTCATTTTTCAGGAAATTAATGACTTTATCTGCTTCTGCGCTACCTGCTTTCCATTCAATACCCGCATAGATATCTTCTGAGTTTTCGCGGAAGATAACCATATCAGTGAGTTCAGGTTGCTTAACAGGACTTGGCGTACCTTTATAGTAACGCACAGGGCGTAGACAGATATAGAGGTCGAGTTGTTGACGTAGCGCTACGTTCAAAGAACGAATACCACCGCCAACTGGGGTTGTCAGAGGGCCTTTAATTGAAACACGGTAATCACGGATTAAATCGAGAGTTTCTTGCGGTAACCAAACATCTTTACCATAAACTTGAGTAGATTTTTCGCCGGTATAGATTTCCATCCAAGAAATCTTGCGCTCGCCGTTGTAGGCTTTTTTAACTGCTGCATCAACCACTTTCAACATCGCTGGCGTCACATCAACACCAATACCATCACCTTCGATGTAAGGAATGATCGGGTTGTTCGGAACATTCAGTTTGCCTTTAGCATCAATGGTAATTTTAGCGCCTTCTGCCGGAACTACTACTTTGCTTTCCATTAACCTCTCCTTTCACTTGCGCATTTGCTTGTTAATTTTTTGTAAGAGACCTGTCAATACTACTTCAAACTTTCTCTAACGCCAATGGTTAGTCGTTCAAGGTTTTATGCGGATCGCATTAAACGTACTGACTGACTCACATTTTTTGTTGATTTAGTTAACACATTTCCCATTAAATCAACAAGGTACGATAAAAGCCTAATCTTAAAGAAATTACGTAACCAAGATGTTGCTTCGATGATTTAGTGAATAAATGAATAGTTGTTGAAAAAAGAGACTATTTGCAGTTTATCTTAAATGCTATTAAGAAAAATTCGTTTTGCTCACATAAACTAGGTTTATTAAAGCAATTTATCATTGTAAATTAATAGGTTTTAACAGATTTAATGATTTTAAAGTTTTTTATTATATTATTTGTTTTTTTTAATTAATAACCACTGATAAAAATAATCTCTATTATTCTTCTATTAAGTTTATCAATAAGATAAGCTCATGCGCCTTAGATGTATAAAATTAACATCTCTAGATAGAGATACAACTTTAAATATAAAAATTATTCTCAAGCTTAATAAATAATAAACTATCTCCGTCTCCTTATACTTTTATATCTTTCATTTTGAACTTTTTTAAATGCCCTCTTTAAATGACATTTTTTATCTTCTCTTTGTGATTGACAATAAACCTCATCTCCCTCCTTGCTCTTTTGTGTCATTTTTCTTAAAAATCAACTACACTGAAAGCTCAGCCAACATTTTGTTGGCCTGTTTTTATCAATATTTAGTTAATCTGTTAAAATGGATTCTCATGTCTACATCGAATTATAAAGCTAGACCACCAGCCAGTAAGAAAGCGCCGCGCAAGTTTGGGTCAAAAGCCACCTCTGAGCATTTTCGTTCTTCATTGTCATCTCGGACTCAATCTAAGCCCCTTACGTCGCGTAAAGTGATCTTATTTAATAAACCTTTCGATGTATTACCGCAGTTTACCGATGAGCAAGGCCGAGATACCCTAAAAAAATATATTCCAATAACCGATGTTTATGCGGCTGGCAGGTTAGATCGTGACAGCGAAGGATTACTCATTTTGACTAATGATGGGAAATTACAAGCGCGTTTAACACAACCGCAAAAAAACACTAATAAAGTCTATTATGCGCAAGTTGAAGGTATCCCTGATGACGCGGCTCTTGTGAAATTTCGCCAAGGTCTGACTCTTAAAGATGGTCCGACACGCCCTGCTGGTATAGAACGAGTCAATGAACCTGATTGGTTATGGCCGAGAACCCCACCAATTCGTGAACGTAAGAACATCCCGACTAGCTGGCTAAAAATCACACTTAGTGAAGGAAGAAATCGTCAAGTTAGGCGCATGACGGCGCATATTGGTTATCCGACTTTGCGGCTAATTCGCTATCAAATTGGTGAGTATACTCTTAATAATTTAGCACCTGGTGAATGGAAGGAGATCACTCTTGTTTAAACCTCATGTTACTGTCGCAACGATTGTCCATGCGAAGGATAAGTTTTTGGTTGTTGAAGAATGGGTTAATGGCAAACCGACGTGGAACCAACCCGCAGGTCACCTAGAAGCAGATGAAACACTATTAGCCGCTGCTGAACGTGAATTATTCGAAGAAACGGGCATTAAAGGGCGACCGCAAAAACTGCTTAAAATTCACCAATGGATAGCTCCCGATAACACCCCCTTTATTCGCTTTCTCTTTGCATTGGAACTGCCTGAGCGTTGTGATACCCAGCCACAAGATAGCGATATCACTTGCTGCCATTGGGTGAGCGCGCAGGATATTTTGAACAGTGATTGCTTGCGTTCACCGCTTGTCGCCGAAAGCATACGTTGTTTTCTCGAAGGCACTCAATATCCACTTGATGTGTTATCCGCATTTGGGGAGCACTTTGGCTGATTCATGTTGTGTCACAACAAGGCTGGCTCTAAGCGCTAACAGATACTTATCGTTTGCGGGTATGCCAATACCCATTTCGAGCAGAAATCATGATTAGAATATTCCCCCTGCTAACGCTGGCGTAACAAGGGTACAACATGGTAAAGTATGGGGCTTAATTTTTCCGCAGTGAGAGTATTCCATGTCAGATAACAGCCAAAAAAAAGTCATCGTCGGTATGTCCGGAGGTGTAGACTCATCCGTTTCAGCTTATTTGCTTCAACAGCAAGGGTATCAGGTTGTTGGTCTGTTCATGAAAAACTGGGAAGAGGATGATGACGAAGAGTATTGTTCCGCCGCGACCGATCTTGCTGATGCACAATCTGTTTGCGATAAATTAGGCATTGAACTTCATACCATTAATTTTGCAGCAGAATATTGGGATAATGTGTTTGAACACTTTTTGTCCGAGTACAAAGCAGGCCGTACGCCAAATCCTGATATTTTGTGTAACAAAGAGATCAAATTCAAAGCCTTCCTTGAATTTGCCGCAGAAGATCTCGGTGCCGACTATATCGCAACGGGCCATTATGTGCGCCGCCGCGATGTGAATGGTAAAAGCCAATTGCTTCGAGGCTTAGATAACAATAAAGACCAAAGCTATTTTCTCTATACCCTCAGCTATGCGCAAATTGCTAAAAGCCTATTCCCTGTTGGTGAATTAGAGAAACCAGAAGTCCGCCGTATTGCAGAAGAAGTCGGTTTAGTCACCGCAAAGAAAAAAGACTCTACGGGGATTTGCTTTATTGGTGAGCGTAAATTCCGTGATTTCCTTGGGCGCTATTTACCTGCACAACCAGGCCCTATTGTGACCGTTGATGGTGAAACCATTGGTCAACACGAAGGTTTGATGTACCACACGCTAGGCCAACGTAAAGGGCTGGGTATTGGTGGTATGAAAGAAGGCTCGGATGAACCTTGGTACGTTGTCGATAAAGACGTTGAAAATAATCGCCTAATTGTTGCACAAGGGCATGAACATCCTCGTCTGATGTCAACAGGTTTGATCGCCCAACAATTAGATTGGGTCGACAGAGAGCCTTTAACACAAACATTACGTTGTGCTGTCAAAACCCGCTATCGTCAAGCTGACATCCCCTGTACTGTCACGCCACTTAATGACGGGAAAGTTGAAGTTATTTTTGATTACCCTGTTGCAGCAGTGACTCCAGGTCAATCAGCCGTATTTTACCTTGATGAAGTGTGTCTAGGTGGCGGTATTATCGAATCTCGTATTCAGGAGTAGTTGTGGCTAAAAATTATCGCGATATTACACTTGCGCTCGCGGGCATCTGCCAAGCCAGTTACATGGTTCAAAAACTTGCACAAGAAGGTAGTTGTAACGACCATGATCTTGAAGTCATGGTCAATAGCTTAACCAACATGAATCCATCTTCCACCATCGATGTTTATGGGAATGACCCTGTCAACCTAAAAACAGGTCTTGGTGCGATGCTTGGCATGCTATCTGGCGGCAATAACGCAAGCGCATTATCCGCTGAAGTGACCCGCTATATGCTCAGTATTATCGTACTAGAACGCCGCCTCAATAAGAATCAACAAGCTATGGATAAGCTCGGGCAACGAATCGAACAGTTTGAGCGTCAAGCAAGCTATTTTGACCCTATGTCTGACGGTGTTTTTAACGCATTAGCGGGGATCTACGTGGATGTAATTAGTCCACTAGGCCCTCGGATTCAAGTGACTGGCTCCCCTGATATTTTAAAAAATTCACTGGTTCAAGCGAAAGTCAGAACACTTTTGCTCAGTGGTATCCGTAGTGCTGTACTCTGGCAGCAAGTTGGGGGAAGTCGTCTGCAATTAATGTTTTCCCGAAGCCGTCTGAGTAATCAGGCGAAAGAAATTCTGTCTCACTTTTAAAATTTGGAGTTGCTACCAATGGAATTATCCTCACTGACCGCTGTATCCCCGATTGACGGCCGTTACGGTGATAAAGTCAGCGCACTACGCACTATTTTTAGTGAGTTTGGCTTACTGAAATTTCGCGTGCAAGTTGAAGTTCGCTGGCTACAAAAACTGGCGGCAACCGCTCAAATCAAAGAAGTTCCATCATTTGATGATGACGCAAACGCTTACCTAGATGCAATTGTTGCGAACTTCAGCGAAAAAGATGCTATGCGCATTAAAGAGATCGAGCGTACAACTAACCATGATGTGAAAGCCGTCGAGTACTTTCTAAAAGAAAAAGTGGCGCAGGTACCTGCATTACACGCTGTTTCTGAATTTATTCACTTTGCCTGTACTTCTGAAGACATTAACAACTTATCTCATGCGCTGATGCTAAAAACAGCGCGAGAAGAAGTGCTACTGCCACAATGGCGTCAAATTATTGACAAAGTTAAAGCAATGGCTCAGGAATATCGTCACCTACCTTTGCTGTCACGTACCCATGGTCAACCGGCAACACCGTCAACAATCGGTAAAGAGTTTGCGAACGTTGCTTACCGTATGGAGCGCCAATACCATCAGTTAGAGCAAGTTGAGATCTTAGGTAAAATTAATGGTGCGGTTGGTAACTATAATGCGCATATCGCAGCTTACCCAGAAGTTAACTGGCACGAGTTTAGCGAAACATTTGTCACTTCTTTAGGTATTACTTGGAACCCATTCACCACGCAAATCGAGCCGCATGATTATATTGCCGAGCTGTTCGATTGTGTCGCACGCTTTAATACCATTGTGTTAGATTTTGACCGTGATATCTGGGGCTACATTGCACTGAATCACTTCAAACAAAAAACCATTGCTGGTGAAATTGGTTCTTCAACCATGCCACATAAGGTTAACCCTATTGATTTTGAGAACTCAGAGGGTAACTTAGGTTTAGCGAATGCAGTATTGGGCCATTTAGCGAGCAAACTGCCGGTTTCACGTTGGCAACGTGACCTGACTGACTCGACTGTATTGCGTAATCTGGGGGTTGGTCTTGGCTATTCGCTAATCGCTTATCAATCTACCCTAAAAGGTTTAAATAAATTAGAAGTTAATGAGCAACACCTGCTCGATGAATTAGACCAAAACTGGGAAGTACTTGCTGAGCCTATTCAGACCGTTATGCGCCGTTATGGCATTGAAAAACCTTATGAGAAGCTTAAAGAGCTTACTCGCGGTAAACGCGTCACGGCTGAAGGCATGCAGCAATTTATCGACGGACTTGCCCTTCCAGAAGAAGAAAAAACGCGCTTGAAAGGGATGACGCCAGCTAATTACATTGGTTACGCTGTCACTTTTATTGATGAGTTAAAATAATTTTCACCTTTTTAAGTCCTCTCTCTAAGCAAAAGTAGGCAGGAAATATCCCGCCTACTTTTACTGTTTCTGCCCATATCTTGGGTTTGTTTGCCTTTGGTTTACTTAATCACTTGTTGTAAAGCGCTTATCTTTTTACCATAGAGCTTCTAATGCTATTCTTGTTGCAATAATATCGAGCAATTCTCTCTTTTTAATGTGAGGTTTTAGATGCGTATTCTTATCGTTGAAGACAATGCTCTTCTTCGTCACCACCTAACGGTTCAACTCAAAGAGCTTGGTCATCAAGTCGATGCAGCCGAAGACGCTAAAGAAGCTGACTATTTTTTACGTGAAAGCTGTCCCGATATTGCGATGGTCGACCTAGGGTTACCTGATGAAGATGGTTTATCTATGATCAAGCGCTGGCGCAGTACACAAATCAACATTCCTGTACTGGTACTAACTGCACGTGAAAGTTGGCAAGAAAAGGTCCAAGCGCTCAATAGTGGTGCAGATGATTATGTTACTAAGCCTTTTCATCTTGAAGAGCTGGTTGCACGTATGCAAGCTCTGATGCGCAGAAATAGTGGCCTCGCCTCTCAGGTATTAGAATTAGATGGCTTCGTCATTGATTTATCAAGAAAAGAGTTCACGGTAAATGGTGAACCCGTTAAATTAACCGCTTTTGAATACACGATTATTGAAACTTTGCTACGTAACAATGGGAAAGTGGTTAGCAAAGATTCGTTGATGCGCCAGCTCTACCCTGATGCTGAGCTACGTGAAAGCCATACAATTGATGTGTTAATGGGCCGTTTACGTAAAAAAATACAGCAGTTTCATGCTAATGACGTGATAGTGACTGTCCGTGGGCAAGGCTATCGTTTTGATGTGAATGGCTAATATGCGGCTAAAGAAATTTAAATTTAAGCCTTTATCCCTGAGGGCACGCTTTTTGTGTGCGACCTCAGCGGTGATCCTCGCCCTAACGCTCTCCTATGGTATTGTCGCCATATTAGGCTATTTAATTAGTTTTGATAAAACGACCTATACCTTGTTACGTAGTCAAAGCAATCTTATTTATAGTTTAGTGCAGTGGCAAAATAACAAAATTGATATTCGCGTACCGCCTAATTTCACCTTAAATAATCCAACGTTAATCATAATATACAATGAAAACGGGCAGGTTCTATGGCGCCAACGGGAAATGCCTAACGTCGAAAACCTCATTCGCCGTGATTGGTTAAAAAAAGAAGGGTTGTATGAAATTGACACTGATATCGGTGAAACTCGCCTGTTGTTACAAAACAACCCTGAATTTAACAGTAAACTTGATGATATGAACCATAATGACGAGCCGCTAACCCACTCAGTGTCCGTCAATCAATATGGTGCGACAGAAAATCTCCCACCGCTGACTATTGTGGTCGTTGATACATTGCCTCAGGACTTACAAAAAACGGGGTTAGTCTGGGAATGGTTTGGCTATGTACTGCTTGCTAATCTTATTTTAGTGATCCCTCTACTTTGGCTCGCCGCTTATTGGAGCTTGCGCCCCATTAAATCGCTCGTTTCACAAATTAGTAGCCTAGAAAAAGGTGAACGCGAGATGTTGGATGAAAATCCACCTTATGAGTTGCGTGGCTTGGTTCGAAACTTAAATAATTTGCTGACTAACGAGCGTAAGCGTTATAGCAAATATCGCACCACGCTTTCTGATTTAACCCATAGCCTAAAAACCCCTCTTGCCGTTTTACAGTCCACTTTGCGCTCACTAAGAACAGGTAAACAGATGACGATTGAGCAAGCAGAGCCTGTGATGCTTGAGCAAATTGGTCGTATTTCTCAACAAGTGGGTTATTACTTGCATCGGGCTTCTGCTCAAGGTGACAATAACCTTATGTTGCGCGAGATATCCTCAGTTCCCTCTTTGCTCGATAGTCTTGCTAGCGCCTTACATAAGGTTTATCAAAATAAAGGTGTCTCGATTACCGTTGATATTTCGCCTGAAGTGACTTGGCTAGGCCAGCCGAATGACTTTATGGAAGTGATGGGCAACATAATGGAAAACGCCTGTAAGTACTGCCTTGAGTTCGTCGAAGTGACCGCCCGTGTTGGGGATGACCATTTGGTGATCACTGTCGATGATGATGGCCCCGGTGTACCCGAAAGCCAACGTAACCTTATTTTTGCGCGGGGGCAACGTGTTGATACCTTAAGGCCCGGTCAAGGCCTTGGCTTATCTATCGCCGTTGAAATTATTGACCAATATGATGGCGATATTACGATCAGTGACAGCCCGCTCGGTGGTGCACGAGTGGAAGTAACTTTTCGTCGGCAAGAAGTGAATCAAGATAATTAATCTGTGATCATCGCGCTTGTTTAACCCCTGCTATGGCGGCAAATTCAGGTATACTATCAATAGATATGTTAACGCAGGACAATAAGATGGATTATAAACTGAATCTTGACTGGCAGAGTTTTCTGGATAGTCATTGGCAGAAACGCCCTTTACTCATTAAAAATGGTTTTACACGTTTTATTGATCCTATCTCGCCTGATGAACTCGCGGGACTGGCGATGGAAGATGAGGTTGACAGCCGTTTAGTCAGCCATAAAGAAGGGTTATGGGAAGTTGCTCATGGTCCTTTTGAAAGTTATGACCACTTAGGCGAAGAGAATTGGTCTATCCTAGTACAAGCCGTTGACCATTGGCATCATCCCAGCGCGGCGTTGATGAAACCCTTTAGAGTCTTGTCTGACTGGCGAATGGATGACTTAATGATCTCCTACTCTGTTCCTGGCGGCGGTGTCGGCCCACATTTAGACCAATATGATGTTTTTATCATTCAAGGTGAAGGTCGTAGGCGTTGGCGCGTTGGTGAAAAAGTGCCGATGAAACAACACTGCCCTCACCCTGATCTTCTGCAAGTGCAACCATTCGATGCCATTATTGATGAAGAGATGGAGCCGGGGGATATTCTGTATATTCCACCTGGGTTCCCACATGAAGGTTACGCCATTGAGCCTTCTCTCAACTACTCTGTTGGCTTCCGTGCACCGAATACCCGTGAGCTTATTAGTAGCTTTGCGGATTATTTGATTTCCAATGATTTGGGGAGCTACCGCTATAGTGACCCTGACCTCTCATTCCGAGATAACCCAGCTGAAATCTTGCAGGGCGAACAAATCAAGTTACGTGAAATGATGGAGTCCATGCTCCACGACCCTGAGCTTTTCCGTAAATGGCTCGGTGAATTTATTTCACAATCACGCCATGAGCTAGACCTTGCACCGCCAGAGCCGCCTTATGAGCAAGATGAGGTGTACGATCTGCTTAAAACACAGCAAGAGACCTTGTATAAACTCAATGGCCTCAGGGCATTACGTGTCGGCGATCAATTCTTTGTTAATGGTGAATGCTTAGAAACGACTTGTTATGCTGCGGCAGATAGCCTATGCCGTTATGACGCGGTGAATGCTCAGCAGCTTGGTGATGCAATTGATGACGTGAATTTCATTGCGTTAATGACTGCGCTCATCAATAGTGGTTATTGGTACTTTGATGACTAATCAATAATATCATTCTGCACCTTATGGTGAATTCATAAGGTGCAGACTCTTAGCCTACGCCTACGGTTTAATTGCGCGCACGTTCAGCCGTCAACTCAACAATACGCATTATCACGCTTACAGCCTGCTCCATACCCTCTTGGGTAATAAATTCATGCTTACTATGAAAGTTATAGCCACCCGTAAAAATATTCGGGCAAGGTAGGCCTCGGTATGACAGTTGAGCGCCATCGGTTCCACCACGAATCGGCTTCACGATAGGTTCAATACCGCAATCTCTCATGGCTTGGTGAGCTATTTCAATAACATGTGGATGTTTCATTACCTCTTTATGCATATTGTAATAGCTATCATCGATAGTCAGTTCAATGTAGCAGCTTGGGTGTAATCCCTGCCCTACTTTTTCTGCAATACGGATAATATTTTTCTTACGCTCTTCAAATTTTTGGCTATCAAAGTCACGAATAATATAGTTCATTTCTGTTTTTTCAACTGTCCCCTTCATGGAGTTCAGGTGATAAAAACCTTCGTAACCATCGGTATTTTCCGGTGTTTCTTCTCTCGGTAATTCAGCGTGAATACGGTTTGCCAGTGTTAACGCATTCACCATCACCCCTTTTGCCGTACCTGGGTGTACATTATTACCCACGATTTTTATCGCTACATTCGCGGCATTAAAGTTTTCATACTCGAGTTCACCGACCGCCCCCCCATCAACGGTATAAGCCCAGCGTGCGTCAAAGACATTTAAATCAATATATTGAGCACCACGCCCTATCTCTTCATCAGGAGTAAAGGCAAGACAAATTTTACCATGTGGCACATTATTGGCCTTTAAACGCACAAATGCGGTTATTATCTCTGCTATACCTGCTTTATCATCCGCACCAAGTAAGGTTTTACCATCTGTCATGATCAATGTTTTGCCGATCATCTCATGCAATACAGGAAACATCACTGGAGATAGCACCTCATCACCAATGCCTAAAGCAATATCACCACCTCGATAATTTTCTAAAATCTGGGGGGAAACATGTTTACCAGAGCAATCCGGGGAAGTGTCTAAATGTGAAATAAAACCAATAGTAGGAACATCCCAATCAACATTCGCAGATAAACAAGCGGTCACACACCCCTGTTCTGAAAGAGCGACATCTTCAAAACCGAGCTCTCTTAGTTCCTTGACCAGTGCACGAGCAAATTTTAGCTGGCCTGTGCTACTAGGTATTGTTTTAGCATTTAATTTTGATTGTGTATCAAAAGCAGTATATTCAAAAAACCGCTCTAAAAGTTTGTCCATACGTAATTCCCCCAAGTATCAATAAGATTATTATGAGAAAGAACGTATGAACAATTCTTGTTTTAAATCACCTTTGGGGCTAATGGTGGCTTATTTCCGATAAAATAATACTGATAAGATAAATCGAGTACCACTTATTGATAAGTTTTGTCGCCTTATCAATATTTAATAAAATTTATCTTGTTATGGCTTATTGTTGATAAAGTTAGGTTTTATTTGCATTAGCTTCTACTTTCCATTGTGCCTTTTTGACATCAATAGCAACAGGTATTAAACGTATCTTCGCGAAGATATTCGCAATATTTTGTTGCTCTAAAAATGCACTATCACTCATACGAATAAAACCATAATTTGTGCGTTGTAACGCTTTTAACCATATTTTTTTATCGAGACCCGTTGATGCAGACAAAATTGCAGCCGTTGCTTGCGGGTTGGCATTTGCCCACTCACTTTGCTGGCTCAATTGCGTAATAATCGCTTCAGCGTATTGTGGTTGTTTTTCAGCAAACTGCCGACTAGCAAGGAAAAACGTATAGTGAGAAGCTAAATTTTCCCCATTCACAATTTCACGTACAGGCAAGCTTGTTTCAACTTCTGCTAAAAAAGGGGCCCAAATCGCCCATGCATCGACAGCACCTTGTTCAAAAGCCACTCTGGCATCTGATGGTGGTAAATAAACTGGCGTTATTTCGTTATATTTCAATCCGGCCCGCTGTAAGGCAGCAACTAGCAAATAGTTAACATCGGAGCCTTTATTTAAGGCAACCCGCTTGCCTTTTAAATCACTTACGGATTGAATGGGCGAGTTTTTAGGTACGACAATCGCTTCTGATTGAGGGTTACTGGGTGAATGGCCTAAATATACAAAATCTGCTTGAGCCGCCTGAGCAAATATTGGTGGTGCATCCCCTGTTGCCGCAAGGTCAATACTGCCAATATTTAAGCCTTCTAGCATTTGAGGGCCTGCTGGAAACTCAATCCAGCGAACATTCACATTATATTCTTTAAATACCGGCTCTAGCGTTCCTCGATATTTAAGCAATGCTAAAATATTCGCTTTCTGATACCCAATATTAATCACTTTCGTTTCTGAATAAGCAAAACTGGTAAAGGTATACATAACCCACAATACCATCAATAAAATAAACTTTTTCACCAAGGCTCTCCTAACACGCTAAATAGTGTTGCATTGCCAACAATAATTATTGGCAAGAATCGAATAAAATAGTGAGGCTATTACCCTACACTGCCTGCTTTGGTCGCATGTGGATACCGATCGTTTCACCAAGTGACCTAACGTGTTGCGGTGATAGCGCGGCCTCTTTATCCACTAACAGCGGCATCACTAATTCTGCAAATTGATGGGCTTCGTCTAAGTGTGGATACCCTGAAAAAATAAATTTGCTGATCCCAAGCGATTGGTACTCCCTGATACGTGCCACAACTTGCTGAGGATCGCCCACTAAAGCTGTACCAGCCCCAGAACGCACCAAGCCAATCCCCGCCCATAAATTAGGGGCAATGAAAAGGTTATCTTTTGAACCGCTGTGCAATGATTGCATGCGTTTTTGGCCGGCGGAGTCCATCCGAGAAAAGACCGATTGCGCCTTGGCAATTGTTTCATCATCAATGTGTGAAATAAGGCGGTTGGCGGCATCAATGGCCTCTTGCTCCGTCTCTCGCACAATCACATGCAACCGAATACCAAATTCCACATGATTCCCTTTAGCTTGAGCATGTCTTTTCACCGCATTAATTTTCTCACTAACCTCCGCAAGTGGCTCTCCCCATGTTAAATAGGTATCAATCTGTTCAGCGGCAATCTCCATTGCTTCTGGTGATGACCCGCCAAAATAGAGAGGAGGCCCGTATGGTTGTGCCGGAGGAAATAGCAAACTGGCATCTTCGACCTGTATATGTTCACCCTGATAATCAACCGCTTCCCCTCTCATAAGGCGTCTGTATATATCAAGGAACTCTTTAGTTACTTTATATCTGTCACTGTGATTTAAAAAAATACCATCGCCTCTGTTTTCAACAGGATCACCACCTGTCACCACATTGATTAACACACGACCATCAGAGAGCCTATCCAATGTTGATGTCATTCGAGCCGCCAATGTCGGTGACTGTAAGCCGGGTCTCACCGCGACTAAAAAGCGTAATTTTTGTGTGACTGAGAGTAAGGATGCCGCCGTTATCCACGGATCCTCACAACTTTTTCCTGTCGGGATCAGGACACCATGAAAACCAAGGCTATCGGCTGCAATCGCAATCTGCTGTAAATATTGGAGTGTGACTGCCCGACCACCTTTTTGAGTTCCTAAATAACGCCCTTCCCCTTGCGTTGGTAAAAACCAAAACAATTGCAGTTTTTGTTGTATCGTCATCTTGAGATTCCTTATTTTCAGTGATCAAGCAAACTTTCGCTCAGTCAACGCATTGAGTACTTGTGATTCCAAATCAATTAAAAAGGCATTGGTTAAGTTTCTGGGGTAGTTTTCGTTGATATTAATATCCAGATGCAGCATCCCTTCCTTTAGCATCAATACTCGCTCCGAGGTCCATACTGCTTCATGAATATCATGCGTGACCAAAACCACCGTAAATTGATACTGGTGCCATAATTTGATCAGCAGTTGTTGCATTTCCATACGTGTTAAGGCGTCCAATGCCCCAAAAGGCTCGTCGAGTAGTAACAAACGAGGCTGATGGATTAATGCTCTCGCTAAAGCGACTCGTTGTTTTTGTCCTCCTGAAAGTTCTTCTGGCCATTCACCCGCCTTGTCTGACAGACCCACGGAGGCTAGCACCTTAAGTGCCTCATTGTGCGACGTTCTGTTTAACCCGAGCGCCACATTTTCAATCACCGTTTTCCAAGGTAAGAGCCGAGGCTCCTGAAACATGATGCGAATATCCCCATGAAAATTGGATAAAGGCTGTTTTGCCACGGTGATCTCCCCTGATGTTGGCGAATCTAAATTAGCCAACAAACGTAATAAGGTACTTTTTCCGCAACCACTGTGCCCCACGATGGTCACGAATTGCCCAGCGGGGATAGCAAAATTGAGTGACCGTAAGACGTTATTTCCCCTAAAGCCTTTTATCACGCCCTCTAATTGAATTGGGATCCCCGTATTGGCTGCAAAACATTGTGTTTTCGTTATCATGCTGTGACCTCTTTTTTATGCCATTTGGGATGCCATTGAAGTAGAACCCTTTCGAGTAAATAAGTGAGTGTATCGGCTGTTTTTCCTAATAAGGCGTAAATAATTAAGGTGAAAACCACGATATCCGTTCTTAAAAACTCGCGAGCGTTCATCGCTAAGTAGCCGATCCCCGCATTAGCCGAAATCGTCTCTGCAACAATTAATGTCAGCCACATCAAGCCCAATGAAAAACGTACCCCTACAAATATTGCAGGTAGTGCTCCCGGAAAAATAACATGGCGAAATAGGCTATAACCGTGTAAACCATAGCTTTTTGCCATTTCAATTAATTTATGGTCGAGATGTTTAATACCATGCAACGTATTCAAATAAATTGGGAAAAAGGTTCCTAGTGCGACAAGAAATATTTTTGCCGATTCATCAATACCAAACCAAAGGATCACCAAGGGAATTAGTGCTAAATGGGGCACATTACGGATCATTTGAATGGAACTATCTAATAAGAGTTCACCTAATCGAGAAAGTCCTGTTATTAATCCCAATATTAATCCGATTGAGCTGCCAATAATAAATCCAATGCCCGCACGTAATGCACTAATTCCTAAGTTCTCCCAAAGTTCACCATTTTTTATAAGGTTCCACCCCGCACTAAAAACTTGTAGAGGCTCAGGTAATATTCGGCTCGAAAGCCAACCTGTACTGACTGAAAATTGCCAAACGATTAATAAACTCAGTGGCACTAACCAACTCAAAATAACAATACGTGAGTAGCCCATACTTAAAGCCTCATTTCATTGATTAATGGTAATTGAGTCTGATAGTTAATATGCTGAAAATAATTTTTATTTAACGTGTGATAAAAAGCCTGTAAATTACTATTTAGTCGCTCAATTATTTCTTGGGAAATAAGATATTGATGCGTATTTTCTGAATACTGAAAATGCTGGTCACTAGTATAGATGCCACTAATAATCTCTTCTGCTTTCAATGCGGTAAGTAATGGTTTAAAGGCATAATCTAATGCTAGCTGATGATGTTCACTCCCCCCTGTCATGATGGGTAATACTGTTTTATGTAATAAAGAGCGTTGAGGTAATAGGTCTATCACGGCTTTAAGTACGCCGCTGTATGAGGATTGGTAAACCGGCGACGCAATAATAATACCGTCAGCTTCTTTGACTTGTTGGATAAATTTTTGAATTTGTGCATGTTGATATTTACCCTGTAACAGCACACTCGCATCAAATTCATTCACACTTATCCGTTGAATTATCAAATTAAACTGACTCAGCCATTGTTGAGCATAATCAAGCAATGCTGATGAACGCGACTTTAGCGCGGGGCTACCTGAAATGATTAAGACATTCATATTTATCTCGCATTAAGAACTAACCGTCCGCGAATTCAGATAATAAGTGCAACGCTCGGTCATGTTAGATGGAAGGACGGTTAGCTACTGATAAGCTATCCTGCTCTTCCGACCAAAGATGAGCGAGTAAGTATGAAGTATCAGCAACTAACCGAAGGACAACGATACCAGATATCGATACTGCGTGAGGATAATTTATCCTGCCATGAGATAGGTATCCGTATCGGTGTAAGCAAGTCCACGGTCTCCCGTGAACTGAGGCGTAACACTTCAGATACTGGTTATAACCCACAACAGGCACACCAGAAGTGCTGTGATAGGCGGCTGTCATCTGCCAAAAGGACAATTCCTCAGCAGACCATAGATTTCGTGATATTTGCTCTGGAGTGGAAGTGGAGTCCTGAGCAAATAAGTGCAATTGGCAGCATTATTGGTCTTAGCGTCAGCCATGAATGGATTTACCAGTATATCTATGCGGATAAGCGTAGCGGTGGCGAGTTGTACAGGCATCTTAGGCAGGGCAAACGGCGATATCGTAAGGGCTACGGGCAGAAACGAGGGCGCATCCCTGATGCGGTATCCATTGAGCTACGGCCGTCAGTCGTCGATGACCGTAGCCGTCTGGGGGACTGGGAGGCCGATTTGGTGCAGGGTAAACAGGGCACTGGTGCTATCGTGACACTGGCAGAACGCAAAAGCCGTATTTACCTGACAAAAAAGGTGTTTTCAAAGGATGCGGTGGAAGTCAGTAAGGCCATTATCTCACTGCTGAGTGAGTATCAGGATGTATGTCACACAATAACGTTCGATAACGGTCTAGAGTTTAGTGAGCACAAGGCGATAGCAGAAGCACTGAACGCAGATACGTACTTTGCCCATCCGTATGCCTCGCATGAGCGTGGGCTGAACGAGAATACGAATGGGTTGTTAAGACAGTTTATCCCGAAAGGAACAGACCTGCGGACAGTGACAGAAGAAGACTTACAACGCTATCAGGGAGCGTTGAACAGCAGGCCACGCAAGTGTCTGGGGTTCAGACAACCTTCGGTGGTGTTTGCGGAGCTAAGAAAGGCGGCTTAGCGTTGCACTTCGGACTTGAATCCGCCGTCCTTAATCTTTATCGAGTTACTCTGATAAACAGAAATAATTATTTGTTCTTAGTCAGAACATATTTATCATAAGCATATTTATTTATATCTAATAACAAATAATAAATTCCATAAAATAAATCGCCTAACCCTATTTTTGATAGCAGCATTCAACAAAATAAAACTATTTTTATACTTATTATTATCCAGTTATCAAGGGATTATTATTTTTTAGTCAACTGTTTAACTTTGCCTATTATTTATTTTAGCCATCGCTGAATTAAAGCTTATACTTCCCAATAGCATTATTTTTATTCCTCTATTATTATCTATGCAAAGCAAACCATCGCGACGGTATCTATTTCATTCAGCTTAAAATAAAGAGAATATCGATGACAAAAAAATTTTTAGTTTATGGTGTCAGTAAAGGGTTGGGAAAAGCATTAATTGAAGGTATTCCTACCGCACAAGATACTATTTATGGCGTTTCTCGCTCTATGCCTTCTTTCTCCAATAACAATTTTCATTGGATCCAAGCTGATTTATCGGAAACGAATTCTGTACAAACCGTAAAGAGCACCCTGCAAGATAGCCCGATTGACTGCCTAATTTATAATGTCGGCATTTGGGAAAAATATGCGTTCACCGACGATTATCGATTTGAATCAACGGATGATGTTGAACTGCTCACGATGATCCAAACCAATATCAGTGCCTGTATCTTGCACCTCAAGGCAATGTTGCCTAATTTACGACTTGGCCAAAATAGCAAAATCATCTTAATTGGCTCAACGTGGGGATTAGATAACCATAACGGTCATGAAGTGGCTTTTTCTGCCTCAAAGTATGCACTACGCGGTATTGTTCACTCGCTAAGGGAGACATTACGCCAAGATAAAATAGCTATTTCTGTGATTAATCTCGGTTATTTAGCAACGGAATACCCTCTATCAGTGCCTGTCGATGACGTTATTTCACGCACTGAAGGTGCATTAATCCCCTTGCAAGACGTCCTTAATGCCGTCAAGTTTATTTTAAGTACGAGTAACGCAACTTGTGTAAAAGAGATTACGATGCCTGCTATGTTAGATGAAAACGTCTAACATCACGCCATGCAAGAAAGTGATATGATGAAGGGGTTTTACCCCCCTTCATTAAATCGCGTGTTAAATCTTGCTTTCACTCGCCATCGTCAGTTCGGCAATAAGATGCTTCACATAATCAACCACGACCTCACTAGCCAAACCATAATGTTTTTCTTCAAATTCACTCTCAACCTGACTTGGCTCTAAATTTAGCTCGACAGTATGTGCACCATTTAGCCTTGCCTCATGCACAAAACCTGCCGCAGGATAGACGTGACCAGACGTGCCAATTGCGATAAAGAGTGTCGCATTCTCAATAGCCTGATAAATTTCATCCATACCTAATGGCATCTCACCAAACCAAACTATATGCGGCCTTAGCGGTTGAGGAAATTGGCAACAATGGCAGCGTTCATCTGTGGATAAATCCTCTTTCCACTCTAATACCTGATTTGACCAACTACACCGGACTTTTAATAACTCACCGTGCATATGAATAATACGCTTACTACCCGCACGCTCATGTAAATTGTCGATATTTTGAGTCACTAGCAGAAAATTATCCCCTAACAAATCTTCTAATTGCGCTAAAGCATAATGTGCAGGGTTTGGTTTAATATTCTCTTGTTGGAGTTGGCGGCGGCGTTCATTATAAAAACGCTGCACTAATTGTGGGTCACGAGCAAACCCTTCCGGTGTTGCCACATCTTCAACGCGGTGTTCTTCCCATAAACCATCCGAAGAACGAAAAGTTTGAATGCCTGATTCAGCAGAAATACCCGCCCCAGTTAGTACGACGACTTTCACATTTTTCATATTGGTTATTCTATTTTCACTGTAAAAAAAACGATCGCGAGCTCGTTGACGACGTAACATTTTAATTTTTTTAAGTTTCTTTAGCCTATGACGAAATCGCAACATCAATAAATACCTTTTTCTTCCATGTTGTTATCGCTGCGAGTTTTATACCTTACTCGCAATGATCATAATCGTTACCCAAACCTAATTCGAATGTCAGTATAACGCAACAAATAACAAAAGGAATTGTGAGGCTAAATGTTTATCTATCACTTATCTTAAACGCCACTAAACCATAATAATACGTTTTTCTCAGTGATTATATCTTCATAACCAAACTAAATATCGCAGTCTGAATTTAGACTCGCTAAAATAGACGAGTTTACTTTTAACACGATTAATTCATCACACAGTAAAAGGTTTATATGGAAAAATTGTTTGAAAAGACGCTGTATGCATCACGTTGGTTACTTGCCCCTATCTACTTTGGCCTATCACTGACTCTATTTGCATTAACGATTAAGTTCTTTCAAGAACTATGGCATGTGATCCCCAATATTTTCTCAATCCCTGAGGCAGATTTAATTCTGATACTATTATCATTAATTGATATGGCGTTAGTCGGTGGTTTACTCGTAATGGTGATGTTTTCAGGCTATGAGAACTTTGTTTCCCAGCTCAATATCCCTGAGAATAGCGAAAAATTGGGTTGGTTAGGTAAGATGGATGCAACCTCATTAAAAAATAAAGTAGCAGCTTCTATCGTAGCCATTTCATCAATCCATTTGTTAAAAGTTTTTATGAACTCACAGAATATCCCTGATAACAAATTAATGTGGTATGTCATTATCCATTTAACATTTGTTTTATCCGCATTTGTGATGGGTTACCTTGATCAATCTATTATGAAAAAAAGCAAATAGCACATCTAAATCGGAGGGAAAGACTATTTTTCCCTCTTTTTATAAGTTGTACTCTTTCGCATTTAAATACCTGCATTGTTCCACAGCTTAGAAGAAAATACCTTGCCCCATAAATAAAACTAGGAATTACCATGAGTGAACATTTTGTTGGTCAATATGAAGCCGAAATTAAATTTAGATTGCCTGACCCAAACCGTTTTTTACAACGGATCATGGCTGATGGCGCTGAAGTCTTTACGGAAAATAATACGGAAAAAGATGACTTTTTTGATATGCCTGATGGTCAGCTTGCGCAGCAAGGAATAAGTCTGTCAGTCCGTGAAATGTTCCCTTCAGGCATTAAATTATGGATAGTCAAAGGCCCTGGCAGTTCAGAATGTAAAGCGATTAATATTGAAGATTGTGCTCACGTCAAAAATATGCTGACAACACTTGGCTATCAATGCTATTTCGCCACCAGCAAACAACGTAGCATCTATTTTCTTGGCGATGTACATATCACTATTGATTATTTAGAGGGTATTGGCTGGTTTGCTGAATTTGCCATAATGACAGACACGCTTTCACTGCTCCCTCAGCTCACACAGCAGTTGATGTCTCTCGCTCAGCAATATGATTTCAATGACACATTGATAGAAACGCGCAGTTATAAGCAGATACAACTTGCGCGTCGCAATGGGGAGCAATAAAACAAGCTGGGTAACGATAGGCTACCCAGTTAGTTATCATTGACCACTCAGGATACGAGCTGGGTCAAGTTTACTTGCTCGGCGTGCAGGATACCAACTTGCCAACAAACTTAATACCACCGTTGTCAGCAACACATACACCACATCTAATAGGTGCAATTGAGAAGGAAGGAAGTCGATAAAATAGACATCGCCAGACAAGATAGGATGCCCGATAACATACTCAAGTCCTTTGATTATGGTGGTTAAATTTAATGAAACAACCACGCCAAGTATTGCCCCTATTAAGGAGCCAACGAGTCCACTTAGCAAACCATACCACAAAAAAATCGCCCGAATTTGCCTGTCTTTAGCACCAAGTGTCCGCAATACAGCAATATCACTACTCTTATCTTTGACCGCCATGACCAACGTAGACACGATATTAAAACAAGCAACCCCTATCACGAGGATCATAGCCAAGTACATGATACTACGTACCATCTGAATATCGTTATACATATAGCCGTAGTCGCCAATCCAACTTTTCACAACCACATGATGCATGGTTTTCAGGCCCGCATCATAAACAACTTTATCCGCATTAAATGGATTATCGGCTTTTATTTCAAACCCTGTAATGCCATCACCATAGCCTAAATACGCTTGCGCATCGGCAATAGGGATCAGCGCTAATTGGTGATCTAATAGCCCACTTAAACGAAAAACACCTGAAACTTGAACACGGATCCGTTTAGGTTGTTGGATTTTTAAACTCGCATCTGTATTGGGGATCATGATGGTTACCCAATCCCCAACTTTAACATTCAGTGAGTCAGCAACACCTTGCCCTAAAATAATCGATTGTTTCCCTGCTTTAAAATCTTTCCACGCATCATCGAGTACAAATTTAGGCAATGCACTGACTTCTGACTCGGTTTTCGGCGAAACCCCCATAACCTGTATTGCTTTGAGATTAGCTCCGCGCTCCAGCAAGCCAGTAAACCCAACATACGGACTCACTGCTTTAACCCCGGGAGTATTGCGGATCACATTCTCAGCATATTGCCAATCTTGATATGGGGCTTTCACCGCATAGATTTGCCCATGTGGCACCACCGATAAAACGCGATTTTCAAGTTCGCGCTCAAACCCATTCATGGCGCTCAAACCTATAATCAAGACGGCCACACCTAAAACAATACCAAGTGTTGAAACGATAGAAACCAGTGATACCATCCCTGTACGGCGGCGGCCACGGCTAAACCGTAACGCTGTAAGTAAAGTCAGCGGTAATCCAGACATTACACTGCCCCCAGTGTGATATCTTGTTGAAGGTGCCCGTCACGCATCTCAAGTTGGCGCGATAAACGATGCGCTAGCTTCATATCATGAGTCACCACCAAGAATGCGGTGCCTTGGGTTTTATTTAACTCACCGAGTAACTCAAAAATCGCATCTGCATTACGTAAATCAAGGTTCCCTGTTGGCTCATCCGCAAGTACCAATGCAGGCTGATTAACTAATGCTCGAGCAATCGCCACACGCTGCCGCTCACCACCAGAAAGCTCGGATGGCCTATGCCCTGAACGGTGGGCTAAGCCAACCGCATCCAGCATTTTAGTCGCTCTATCAAAGGCTTCTGATTTATTCATACCACCAATCAGTAATGGCATAGCCACATTTTCTAATGCCGTGAAATCAGGTAATAAGTGGTGAAACTGATAAATAAACCCCAAATCTTTGTTACGGATGGCGGCACGCTGATCCGATGAGAGGCGGTTAATATGTTGCCCCCGAAAAATCACCTCGCCTTCAGACGGGGTGTCAAGGCCACCTAATAGGTGCAGTAAGGTACTTTTCCCGGAGCCTGAACTACCAACAATTGCCATCATTTCGCTTTCATTAATCGAAAAACAGACATCTTTTAATACTTGCGTCGACAATGCGCCTTCCTGATAGACCTTGCTTAAATGTTCACAGATAAGAAGTGGTTGTTTATTCATAACGTAACGCCTCAGCAGGTTGCACAGCCGCCGCACGCCAAGAAGGATAAAGCGTCGCAAGCAGCGAAATGAGCATTGCGCATACCGCAATAATTAAAATACCATAAAAATCAAGCACAATGGGTAAGTGAACCCCTTTTGGCAACATGCCAAATAGCGGCATCAAGAAATTCAATTGGCTGGAAATTAACATACCAAGCAGTGAGCCTATTAATGCGCCAATGATCCCCGCACCTGCCCCTTGGATCATAAAAATCGCCAAAATGCGCCCACGCTTTAAACCTAACGTTTTTAAAATGGCCACCTCAGCTTGCTTTTCCATAACTAATAAAGAGAGTGAAGTAATAATATTGAAAGCAGCGACAGCAATGATGAGGCTGAGCAACAGACCCATCATATTTTTTTCCATTTTGACCGCTTGAAAAAACTCACCTTTGCGTTCACGCCAATCGGTCCAAATCAGTCCGTCAGGTAAATTTTGTTGGCTCAACGTATCGACCTTTAACGGTTCATTCAGAAATAACCGCCAGCCTGTAATATGCCCTGCGGGATAGCGCATCATCCTAGCAGCATCATTTTGCGCAACAATCAGTTCGCTGGCATCGGCCTCACCATTGGTTTGGAACACCCCTGCCACCGTGAATAAACGTTGGCTCGGAATACGCCCCATTGGCGTAAGCTGACTGACTCCAGGGATAATCAAACGAACTTCATCGCCACGCTTTAAACCTAAATTTTCCGCCAGCTTATTCCCCAAGAAGACACGATATTGCCCCTCGACTAATTCTGAGCGCTGCCCGTCAATCAAGTTATCTAATAGTGGTGATCGTTCGTCAGAAGTGATGCCAAGCATCATGCCTACCCCGACATTCGAGCGGCTTTGCAAAACAACATCCGACTGCACAAGCGGTGCAATATGAGAAACACCTTGCAGGCCCTGTAGATCTGCAATGGGGTACTTTTGTGGGTCAATATGCCCCGTTGCCGACGTTAAAACGGCCTGCGGCATATAAGAGAGTATGCTATCTTGTAACGATCGTTCGAATCCATTCATGACGGAGGTCACGGTGATCAATGCCGCAACCCCTAGCGTGATACCAATGGCTGATAAACTGGATACAAAACGGCCGAATTTGTCGACAGCTCGTCCGCGCATGTAACGCAGACCTATAAATATTGAGACAGATTGAGACATGAAATCTGTAACGCCCCTGTTGCCAAAGCGAAGTGTTCAGCGATAATAAAGGGTACGAATGATGAATGGAACCACCCGGCCCCGGTTTTGTGGATTTTTTTCTTATTGGCACGGCCTGTTTGTCTTACTTTCAGACAATTGTACGGGGTAAAACAGGTCGTTTAGCCATTATGCTTTGAGAAACCGAATATTTTTATGTCTTCAAAATTTCGTTATGAACTTCCTACACGCGGTGGTGATGTCCGTCATCTTGGATGCTTGATTGGGGCCGCGGGTGCACTTGAATGCGCAGAGATGATAGAGCGTCATCAAGGGCCTGTGGTCATTATCACAAGAGACATGCAAAACACCTTACGTCTCCGCGATGAAATTCAACAGTTTACGCAACTGCCAATTGAAACATTGTCCGACTGGGAAACCTTGCCTTACGATAACTTTTCACCACATCAAGAAATTATCTCACACCGTTTATCAACACTGTATCGCTTACCTACTATGCAAAAAGGGGTTTTGATCCTTCCGGTCAACACCTTAATGCAGAAGGTTTGCCCATCTGAATTTCTGGCTAGCCATGCACTTGTGATGGCTAAAGGTGACAAACTTTCGCGCGATAACTTGCGCGACGAGCTAGATAAGGCAGGCTATCGCCATGTTGAACAAGTTTTGGAACACGGGGAATACGCTACACGTGGCGCATTATTAGACCTGTACCCAATGGGGAGCGCACTCCCTTACCGAATTGATTTCTTTGATGACGAAATTGATAGTCTGCGTACCTTTGATGTCGATAGCCAAAGAACGCTTGAAGAAGTTGAGAGCATCAACCTGTTGCCTGCACACGAGTTTCCAACAGACAAAGATGCCATCGAACGCTTCCGTAGCCAGTGGCGTGAACGATTCGAAGTCAGGCGTGACCCTGAACATATCTATCAACAAGTCAGCAAAAAAACACTTCCCACAGGGATTGAATACTGGCAACCGCTCTTTTTTAGTCAACCTTTGCCATCGCTATTTGACTATCTACCAACAAATACGCTGTTTATCTCACAGCACTACCAAGAAGCTGCCGAACGTTTCCAAAGTGATACCCAACAACGTTTCGAAAGCCGCGGTGTTGACCCGATGCGCCCCTTGTTGCCACCGACAGATTTATGGCTGACCGTCGAGCAACTCAATCAGGCATTAAAAAAATGGCCGCGAGTACAGCTGTCTGTTGAAAAATTAGCCGATAAGGCAGCTAACACTAATTTAGATTACCTACCGTTGCCAGATATCGGTACACAAGGGCAAAGTAAACAGCCGCTTGAAAAATTGCGTCAATTTGTTGAACATTTTGATGGCACCGTCATTTTCTCTGTTGAAAGTGAAGGCCGGCGCGAGACAGTCACTGAATTATTGGGAAGGATCAAAATTCGCCCTGAGACTATTAGTCACTACTCCAGCCCAGTAAGCAACCGTTTTGCCATCATGATCGGGGCTGCTGAACACGGTTTTATTCAATCAGTACAACACCGTGCGTTGATATGTGAAAGTGATTTATTAGGGGAACGTGTTGTTCGTCGCCGCACAGATAACCGCCGAACTATCAATACTGATACGCTGATCCGTAACTTAGCCGAACTACGTCCTGGGCAGCCAGTTGTTCATATTGAGCACGGAGTGGGTCGTTACCAAGGATTAACAACACTTGAAGCAGGTGGAATTAAAGCGGAATATTTGATTTTGACCTATGCGGGTAACGACAAGCTATATGTTCCTGTCTCATCCTTGCATCTTATCAGCCGTTACTCCGGTGGTGCAGATGAAAATGCCCCGTTACACCGCCTTGGTAGCGATAGTTGGGGGAAAGCGCGGCATAAAGCCGCAGAAAAAGTCCGTGATGTCGCGGCTGAACTACTTGATATCTATGCTCAGCGAGCCGCCAAACCCGGCTTTGCCTTTAAACATGACAAAGAGCAGTACCAAGAGTTTTGTCAAGGCTTCCCTTTTGAAACGACCCCCGATCAAGAGCAGGCAATTAATGCCGTGCTTAGCGATATGTGTCAACCTATCGCAATGGATCGCCTTGTGTGCGGTGATGTCGGTTTCGGTAAAACCGAAGTCGCTATGAGAGCAGCTTTCTTAGCCATCAATAATAATAAACAGGTTGCGGTGCTTGTGCCTACCACTTTGCTGGCTCAACAACATTTCGATAATTTCCGTGACCGTTTCGCAAATTGGCCGGTAAGAATTGAAATGCTCTCTCGTTTCAAAACCGCCAAAGAGCAGCAACAGATACTCGAAGAAACCGCTCAAGGGAAAGTCGATATTTTGATTGGTACCCACAAGTTACTGCAAAGTGACTTAGTGTGGCATGACTTAGGGTTGCTCGTGGTCGATGAAGAGCACCGTTTTGGTGTTCGTCATAAAGAGCGTATTAAGGCTATGCGTGCGGATGTGGATATTTTAACGCTCACCGCAACCCCTATCCCTCGTACACTCAATATGGCCATGAGTGGCATGCGGGATCTGTCGATTATCGCAACGCCTCCTGCTCGCCGTTTAGCCGTGAAAACCTTTGTACGCCAATATGATGACCTTGTGGTTCGTGAAGCCATTTTGCGTGAAACATTACGTGGAGGCCAAGTGTATTATCTCTACAACGATGTTGAAAATATTGAAAAAGCCAAAAAACGTCTGGAAGAATTAGTACCAGAAGCGCGCTTTGTGGTCGGTCATGGGCAAATGCGTGAGCGCGAACTGGAGCGTGTGATGACCGATTTCCACCATCAACGCTTCAATGTCCTGATTTGTACGACCATCATTGAAACGGGTATCGATATTCCAACAGCGAATACCATCATTATTGAACGTGCAGACCATTTTGGCTTAGCGCAGCTACACCAGCTACGAGGTCGTGTAGGCCGCTCTCATCATCAAGCCTATGCCTATTTATTAACGCCACATCCAAAAGCGATGACTGCTGACGCACATAAACGTTTAGAAGCTATCTCTTCCCTTGAAGATCTTGGTGCGGGATTTGCCCTTGCCACTCATGATTTGGAAATTCGGGGTGCGGGTGAATTGCTCGGTGAAGATCAAAGCGGGCAGATGACGACGATCGGGTTTACGCTGTATATGGAGTTACTGGAAAGCGCGGTAGAGGCATTAAAAGATGGGCGTGAGCCTTCATTAGAGGACTTAGTTAATCAGCAAACAGAAGTTGAACTGCGCATGCCCGTGCTGCTTCCCGATGATTACATTCATGATGTTAATATTCGTTTATCGTTCTATAAGCGTATCGCCAGTGCTCATAATGAAGATGAGTTAAATGATCTTCGTACTGAGCTGGTTGACCGTTTTGGCACATTACCCGATGCTGGACGTTTCTTACTTGCCAGCGCGGCTATCAGGCTAGAAGCGGAAAAATTAGGTATCAAGCGAATTGAAGCTCATGAGCAAGGTGGATTTATTGAATTTGGTGAAAAACATAAAGTCTCGCCAAACTTCTTAATCAGTCTATTACAAAATCAACCGAAAACCTTCCGCCTCGATGGTCCTGTAAGGTTGAAATTTGTGCATGACCTCAGCGAGCGCGTGACACGCATTGAGTTTATCAAACAGTTGTTGCGTGACTGTGCGGATAACTTACTAGAAGCATAATCTATGATGCGTTAGAACAAATGAAAAGCCCCAGCCACATAATAATGTTACTGGGGCTTTTCCGCTCATTTTTATTCAAAATAAGCGTAGGTGTTTTTTCCCGCATAAATCTCTACGGCATTATTCATATTCAGCGAGTTTCGGCTAGCTTCATCAAGTTTGACGCAATAAAACGGCACTAATGCATCAGTCTGGTTACGTGCCGCTTTACAAAGTTGACTACTAGAGGTACTTAAATCTAATCGCCCATTTTCATCAAGGGGGATAAATAGTCCTGGATCATAAACGGTGCGTACTTTGCCTAGGGTGTTACCAATACGGTATACCACATCATAACCCACAATAATTTGTTCTACTTTTTCTGTTACTATGCATTTACGATTGTCACGTTCAAGTAGTGATGATAAGGAGTCCTTTTGGAGTGCCTCAATCATAAATACCATCTTACATTCACTTTGAGCTGGGTGATAGCGCGATAGATATTCCTGATTAAATCCATCAAATATCCCCATAACTGAACAATTCTCCTGTTCAATCAGCCGATGCGATTTTATTGGCTCTATCGAAATTACCGTCGCCAACCGACTTTCATCCTTGGAGAAACGCAGCGAAGTTATTGATACAATAATAATAAGGCAAATAACTATTGCTGCTAATAACACCTTATATGTTAGCTTCATAGGCTGCCCTTATTAATGACAATGTTAGTGAATAGTCCCATTGTAACTTTTCGCTTTAATAATTCGATAGTTACTGGCAAAACAATCAAAAGATTTAGAGTTTTCTTAATCAAGAACAAGTCAATAAAAATTTAACTTACTCCTGTTGGTTGTTAAGTCAATAAATTAAATTTTAATCTATTTTCACATATTGATTACGATCAATTTTTGGTAATTATAATTATAAAAAAGTCTTTTTTACACTTATTTTAAGTAATAACACGAAGATATCTTTTTATTAATTTCTATCAATTTCCCCCTTTATTTTTTTATTTCTCATTCAATGAATGCAAACGACCTTTTTAATTTTCATCAGAGAACACGACTAGCATTTTTTATATTACCTTTTCTTGCCTACAGCTTTAACATGATTTCACCCCATTTCTATTTACCTAGCGGCAACGCCCATTGAGAGCGGTTTTAGGTGACACTATGAGGTTGATACTCGCATGACTCAACGGATACTTTTATAATTTTATATAAAACAAAAATTCCACATAATAGAAGGTAGCAACTGCCAATAATAAGTATATTAGCTTATAAGCTAATCCAGAATTTAATTAAAATGGCATATTTAAATTAATGCCGCTTCATATCAGGCATCTTTATAGTGTACCTCCTATAATGTATTTAATCGTTGGGGTCGCTCAAAATAGTTTATTCATAAATAATCAATCAATTGATTAAAGTTTATATTTAAAAATACTTATAAAAAAATCCCCGTTTAATGAAAAACGAGGATTTTTCCTATTTATTGCGACTGACTAAAACGTTAGTGAAGTTTTAATTTCGGACGAATAATGCGGTTAATACTTCCGACTAACATCATTAACCCTGTTTTCACATAGCCATGAAGCGCAATTTGGTGCATTCGATACAATGAGATATACACAAAACGTGCAATACGCCCTTCCACCATCATATCCCCACGCATCAAGTTACCCATTAAGCTACCCACGGTACTAAAACGCGATAAAGAGACTAAAGAGCCATGGTCTTTATAGATATAATCTTTTAGTGGCTTATCTTTTATCATCGCCAAAATATTATCATAACAGCGGCTCGCCATTTGGTGTGCAGATTGCGCTCTAGGTGGCACAAAACCACCGTCAGGCTTAGCGCATGAGGCACAGTCACCAATCGCAAAAATGGTATCATCGCGGGTTGTCTGTAATGTCGACTTAACGACCAACTGATTGATACGATTCGTTTCTAACCCCGCAATCTCTTTCATAAAATCAGGTGCCTTGATACCGGCTGCCCATACCATTAAGTCAGCACGAATTTTCTCACCCTCTTTTGTATTCAAGCCATCGTCATCAGCGCTGGTCACCATCGTTTTAGTTAGCACTTTTACGCCTAACTTATTTAACTCTTGATGTGCTGCCGCAGAAATACGTGGTGGTAATGCAGGCAGAATACGTTCACCGGCTTCGACTAATGTCACATTTAACGCGTCAGTATCTAATCCTTTAAATCCATAACTGGTTAGCTGCTCTACCGCGTTATACAACTCAGCCGACAACTCAACACCTGTAGCTCCAGCTCCAACAATCGCAATATTCACTTTCTCTTCTGCATTGTCGCGAACAGAATAACGTAAAAATAGATTAAGCATTTCATCGTGGAATCGATGGGCTTGTTGCGGATTATCTAAGAAAATACAATGCTCTTTAACACCCGGCGTACCAAAATCATTTGAAGTACTACCTAGTGCCATGACTAAAATGTCATAATCAATTTCACGCTCAGGAACCAATAACTCCGCGTTTTTATCCCGTAATTCACCCAAAATGATCTTTTTATTGTCACGATCGATTTGTGTCAAAGAGCCTAATTGGAAGTTAAATGCGTTGTGACGAGCATGGGCAAGATAGCTCAAGGCATCCACACCATCATCTAAAGAGCCTGTTGCTACTTCATGTAACAGAGGTTTCCATAAATGACTTGGATTACGATCCACTAAAGTGATTTCTGCACGTTTTTTACGCCCTAATTTACGACCTAGTCGTGTTGCTAGCTCTAAGCCACCAGCACCACCACCGACAATCACAATTTTTGGTTGAGAAAAGGCCATATTTCCCTCATTGCAAAATAAATTAATGTTATTTAAGTCTTATTCGAAATAAAAAAACTTAAATAACATTAATCACCACTTATAAGACCAAAAGTTTGTTGAGGATAACACGCTTGGTCATTTGGTCATACCAAATATTGATGTATATCAAATTAATTGATTAATATGAAAGCGATCACAAAAAAGTGTGATTCATTAGCAAAATGAAACGAGTCAGCTTGCATAGATTGATATTAATCAATATTTGAGCCAATTTCCAATCTATTTGATAATGAGAATCAGTTATTATTGGTAGTCAATATATGTGGACTTAAGGGGGCCATGACAGCTTATTGTTCACTAAGGGCTTACAAAAAAAGCGGGATAGTGTAAATTTTGTAGAGAAAACAACCCATATTAGAGATCATCATTTGCCTATTTTTGGCTAGTTTCTCTGATAAATCTCTCGGTTTTTATCATTTCGGCGGTAAACGGCATCGTTCTTGTTGAAAGGCATAATTAATGAAATTTATTTTATATCAAATCATTACTAGCATTATATCGAGCATTATTTGTATCTATCATCTTGTTACACTCTATCTTGTCTTTTCCTCTTTGCCTTTTGAGCTGTCCAGTGGTTATTTTTTAATAACTAAAATAACGATAATATTTCTTTCATTATACGTGATCGTTATTAATGAAGTGGCGAGACGGAACAAACGCTGGGAGTTTTGTGTTAATTTATTTAAATATAAAAAACAAAATAATATTCAAAGAATTGATTTATTTATTCTTTTTTCATTTTCACTTGTCATCACCTACATCGTTACTCTACTGTTTAGTTTGCTACTCATCTTACTCATTCGCCTAAATCCAACCTTCTTGGAAAACCTCAATATTTGGATGTTACATATGACGATCACCGTCATTAAATATGCAACTTTATTGCTATGTTTAATCCCTTTATATAAAGCATTTATCGCCTATAAAAAGCAAAAAAACGATAAGTGAGACATTGTAGCGAAGAGATATCACTTTACCTCTTCGCACTTAAAAGCACGCTATGTCATCCCCATTAACTTTTTATACTGCTTGATCACTTAAATAAATCAATAACACAACTAAATTAAGTGACACTTTCTATTTACCAACGATTAATATTTCCCCAATCCGCTATAAATACCACTAACAAAACGGCTTTCATGATAACTTTTCAAACTTAAAATTCTCCTAAAGTGATAACTGCAACGCTTGATTCAGAATATTTACCTTTAGTTAGGTCATATAATAAAACTTAATAATAACTAAGCATTCTGATATAAGTGAAAAAAATGTCTGAGAACACAAGCAATCCTATTGATTTACTTATCAATAACCCGCAACCCTATGCGCCAGAAAGTATTGATGATGCGTTATTTTCAGCCGCAATGAAACAAGCTGATACCTGGCATTTAAACCGTAATGTTAATTATGCAAAGTTATGGGAAACAGAAGCCAACCCTCTGATCCCTATTAATTTGTTTAAAACCATGGATTTGGCGACAAATACCCAGCTTGATGGTATATGGTTAAATAGTTCAGGTACTGGGCAACATGGGAAAACACGCGTTTTCTTTGACAATCTCAGTTTAAAACGTATTGAAACGGCTATGGTGCAAATTTTTTTGCATAATCATTTGATTTCAACCACACCTTCTCGCTTTTTAATGTTATCTCCTGATCCCGCCACAGGTGAGCATGCAGGTTATGCCACTGCCTTTTTAAAGTTCACCCAATGTGCCCCAATACAAGAGCTTGTTTTTACTGTGTCAGAGCAAGGTCAATTTGATAGTGAGTTAGCGTGGTCTACACTCAAACGCTGGGCTAATGATCCTGCCCCTATCTATATTTTAGGCTTAACACTGTTTTTTGAATTTTTATGCCTAAAACGCCCTGAACCATTTACCTTGAAATCACCGATAAAAGGCTTAACCGGCGGTGGTTGGAAAGGGATGACAAAACAACTTGAACGCCCTGAGATTATTCAAGGTTTGAAACAAGTTTTACAAGCGCCTAGCGTCGATATTCGCGATATTTATGGTATGACTGAACATCCTCTTCACTACATTAGTTGTCCTGAAGGTCATTTTCATCTCCCTGCTTATTCACGTTTTTCAATCATGGCTGAAGATGGGAACCATGCACCAGAAAATAAAAATGGACTCATTGTACTTGAAAGCCCTCTGTTTGCCTCAATACCTTCACATCGCTTATTAACGCAAGATCTGGGTTGTTGGGGCAATAATTGTGCCTGTGGTCAACCGCTACCCTTCCTGCGCTATCTAGGACGAGCATCTACCCCAGAGGGCACCTGTGCGGCACAAGTAAAATGAAAAACTCACTACAAACGCGTGTAAATAAAATCAAACTGTGCCTAACAACTTTGCGTGAAGCTAATTGGTCGTTTTCGGAAGATGAAAATACGCAACAATTTTGTTTATCGCGTTTGGAGCGTCTGACTGAAAATCAGTTATTGGAACAAAAGATCCATCGTGAATTAGGTGGAAAATATTGGCATGCACCGAAGCGTTTGCTGATTATTGTTTCTGAAAAAGATCCATTAGGTACACTAGAAGCGCTATGTGCCGCTTACCTTATTGGCAGTAAAATTCGCCTGAAAGCCCGCATATCAATCAATTATTTGCAACAGGTTAAACGCATTCTGTCACTTGATGATGAGGAGTGTGAAATCATTGATTGGCAAAGTCATTTACAAAATGATCAGCAGATACTCTCTGGCGTCGATACGGTCTTACTCGCAGGGGGCGAGGCATTAATCCAACACTATCGTCAAATCACACCGCCACATATCAAATTGGTCGAACTAGGGCCAAAAATCAGTGCCATGGCAATCATTGGCAAGCAACTTCCTGCAATTGAATTGATTTTGTACGATATCGCCCTTTTTCATCAACAAGTCTGTAGCTCACCTCGATTCATTTTGTTGGATAACCCCTTAGCGGCAGAAGCGCTTTATCATCAACTGATAACCACACTTGATCACCTTCCCATTTTGTCTGACAACCTACGCTTACAAGGCATATCGCAATTTCGCGAACATCGGTTCACTTATTCGCTATCCGCTCCCGATAAGCCGAGTGTTTACAGTGAAAAAACAGGCTGGGGAGTCACTTATCAAACAGAGTTTGCCCCTCAAGCATGGTTAACTCAGGGCTTTCAACTCGTCGTTGCTTCTATCGAAGATAGCCTAAAACAAGCGCAAACACTTTGGCCTGGGCGCCTACAGACCCTTGGTTATTTTGGCGATTTAGATTCTTTGTCATTACAACAATACAGTTTTACCCGTTATTGCCCAATTGGTCGCATGCACCAGCGCCCTATTCATGCGCCGCATGATGGCTTTTTCATGCTATCTGCCCTCGTTAACTTTATCAGTAAGGAAGAAAATGGCGATAAATAACCGCAACCTATTAATTACTGGTGGAACTGGGTTTATTGGCTCTCATCTGCTGCATAAGCTTGCTGAACAAGGTCATAATTTAACTGTATTATCTCGAAATCCACAAAATCGTGTGATTCCCTATCGCCCCAAATTACCTGAAAAGGTGAACGTGGTGACTGGTGATATTTTGCAACCTCAAAGCTTAAAACAAGCATTGGCAGGGCAAGATGCCGTGATCCACCTTGCTGCGGATTACCGTGTCGGTTTAGCGCCAACCCGCCAAGCACGGCAGCATATGTATCAAACTAATGTCATCGGCACCTCAAACCTGTTAGCAGCGGCTCAAGATGCTGATATTTCAAAAATCGTTTATATGAGCTCAACCGCTGCTTTAGGCGAAACCCAAGGCGCATTACTTGATGAATCTCACCGGCACAATGGCATCTTTCGTAGTTATTACGAAGAAACAAAACATATTGCACACGAATTGGTTGTAAAACAGCAATGCCAAGGCGCTCCTATCAATATTGCCATCAGCGGTGGGGTATTTGGTTTAGGTGATAACAGCGTATTAGCCCAGACCGTAAACGCCTTTTTACTTGGAAAAATCCCTTTTCAAATCGCAACGACAAGCACATTTCAACTTTGTCATGTGTCACATGTTTGTGATGGACTCATCACACTACTATCACCGGAAATTGTTCGCCAAAACTATATCTTGGCTGGCGAGACTTTCTCTATGCCCGAACTTTTTCAGATGCTAAGCCATTTTTGTGACAGACCTTCTTTACCTGCCAAAAAGGCTTCTTCACTGAAAATACCTGCTTGGTTAATGGATAAACTCGCCAGCCTTGGGCTGACAATGCCGTTATCTTGCGAAGCGCTTCATATAATGGATGGCAGTTCCTACACTTATTCTTCCTATAAGGCCCAACAACAATTAGGTTGGAGTGCAGGCTATCCAAAAGAAGAGTTTATCGAATACGTATCACACCTCGCGACTCAATTGTCATCTGCTAAAAAGGATGTAGCATGAAAACCAAACATCTCTCATGCCAATGGGGGCACGTCACTCTATCCCTCGAATCAGCACAATTACTTTCCGTTAAAGGGAATAGCGATAATGCGGTTTTTTTTGGTCAAGGTTATGGCACCGCTAAACTACGTTTATGGCAACTCGATTTATCCCGCCGTGTCGCCAGTGGTCGCTTATCTGAAATTATGGGAAATGGGGCCTTACGTACCGATGTTTTTCAGCGACGATTAGGATTAGTGGAGCTGGCTGAGCGTGCGACAAACATTGATTGTGCCGCACCAACTCACTCTTGGCAGGCTATGCAATATCAACATATTCAAGCTTATACTGCCGGTATCAACCAAGCACTTAGTGAAATGAAAGTCTTACCCATCGAGTGCTTATTACTGCACTATCGTCCTGAAATTTTTTCAATCTCAGACAGTTATTTATTAGGACAACTGAAATATTTTATTAATTCCGCTTGGCAATATGAACTATTCCACACGCGCATAGCAAATCGATTGACGCCAAAACAGCATCAACAGTTATTGGCAACCTTTAGCCATGAAGGCCATCAAATTCCCCCACTACCACTAAATGAAAATGGGGATTGGCACCAAGAAGTGGTTAAGGCACTCAAAGATGGATTAAAAGGATTGCAGTATTTAGGGCTAGCTTCACCCGATACGGGCTCGAATGTCATTGCCATCAGTGGGTCATTAACCCAATCAGGAAAACCGCTATTGGCTACCGACCCTCATATGGGGCATGTGAATCCTAATTTTAATCTACTTTGCCGCCTTGAAAGTGATGAAGGACTCAATGTCGTCGGCTCTCATTTTCCAGGCTCTCCTGGCATTATCGTCGGTCGTAATAACCATGCTGCATGGGGAATGGTTGGTATCATGGCGGATAACCAAGACTTATTTTGGGGTAAGCTCGACCTTGAAAATGAGCAGGTTGAAACGGCATCAGGGAATCTGCCTTTAACTAAAAATATCCATGAAATCAAACTGAAAAATGGTAAATCACACAGTTTCACAACTTATAGCTTTGCTCAAGGGCGGTTAGTGTCAGAAAAAAATGGCTACGGTATGTTTTTACGTTGGCCTGCACTAGATGACCCAAGTGGTGACATTACCTTTTATCAGCTCGCCAAATGCCAAGATTGGCCTTCATTTAGAGATGCCCTTAAGCATGTAAAAAACTCACCAATGATGGTTGGCTATGCTGATATTCATGGGGATATTGGTCTGCAAACCATGGGATATATTCCAAAGCGTCATCAACAAATCGGTAGCTTGGTACTAAACCTAACAGAGCCACAGCACCAGTGGTTGGGTTATGTGCCTTTTGATGAATTACCTTGCGAACATAATCCTGAACGAGGCTATACTCTTTATGCCAATCAATATAGTGAGTCACTGTTTACGGGAAAAGTGGCTTTATCTAATCGCTGGCATCCCCCTAGCCGTTCACGGCGTATCGAGGCGTTGATCCAACACACCGACCAACACACCACCGAAACATTGACCGCTATTCAGGATGATAAAACAGATTATTTTGCCCAGCAGGCAAAACATTTTTTATTACCTTTCGTCCCTGAAGACAAGATGTTATCGCAGTGGGATGGTAACACAGAGAATATCCAAGCTTCGCGCTTACTTGATGTATGGTTCCAACATTTAACCGATAAATTACTTGGCAAAGTACTCAAACGAGGTTCCAGAACGCTATATACCGATTTTTGGCCAAGTTGCCGCTGGAGCATTCTCAATATCCTGCAACACCATATTGAGGATTGGCAGCATGAAGCCGATGCTTTGCCTGATCTGATCCGTGAATGTTATGCCACTGCGTTAGTCGCTAGCCAAAAAATGGCCCACCCCCAAGTTGAGTTTCAACACAGCATCAAAAAACCAATATGGCTCAATAAACTGTTAACAGGTCGTTTTCCTTATCAAGGCGGTAATCGCGAAACAGTCCATGCCACACGACAAAATGCCGATTTTCTGACGCAATCCCAAGCGGGTAAAAATAAGTCTATTAAGACTAAACCCTATACCTTTGGTCCTGGATTCAAACTAATCTCAAATTTAGCAAATCGAGGGGAATGTGTGTATTTAATCAATACACCGGCAAAAGGCTCCCCATTTTTTTGGCAACTAAGGAAAACACTTAACGATTGGCAAGCAGGTAAAAGAAAAACGACAAGACTGGCAAATAAGCAAAATAATAATGAGTGAGGATTTAGATCAATGGCAATCTTGAAGCAATGGCAGCAAACTAGTCATCCTGCTCGCCTTTGGCACCCGATTTCTAATTCACGTATTCAATGTGAATTATGCCCTCGAGCCTGTAAAATTAACCTAGGTCGAGTCGGGACTTGTAAAGTCCGTCGCAATGAAAATGGTCGCCTAGTGACGCTTAACTACGGCAAATCCGTTCCTATGACACAAGAGTCCATTGAAACCGAAGCCGTTTATCATTACGCTCCCGGTGAACGCATTCTTTCTTTAGGCAATATTGGTTGTATGCTGCGTTGTGACTTTTGCCAAAACTGGACAACGAGTCAAGCCCGCTATGTTCAAGACAGCCATGTGGCATATTATCGCCCAGAAGATGTGGTGAATTATGCCTTAAAACACAATATTCGTGTTCTTTCTTGGACTTATAACGATCCGGTTGTTTGGCACGAGTTTGTCATGGATACCGCGAAACTGGCACGTGAAAAAGGCTTAAAAAATCTCTATAAAAGCGCATTTTATATCAGTGAAAAAGGGATTGATGAATTACTCACCGTCATGGATATTTTTAGTATTTCATTAAAATCAATGCAGGATAGCTTTTATCGCAAACACACAGGTGGTCGCCTTCAACCTATCCTTGATGGGATCAAACAAGTTTATGATGCTCGAAAATCAGGTAATTACCCACATTTAGAAATCTCCAATCTGTGTGTAACAGGCCGCAATGACACATTAGAAGAGGCTAAAAAAGTCTCTGATTGGATGCTAACCCATCTTGATGCTGAAATCCCGCTACACTATGTACGTTTTCATCCCGACTACCAATATACTCATGTCGAGCGCACCGCTATCCCACTCCTTGAACAAGCACGTTTGCAAGCGCTCAATGATGGAATGCGTTATGTTTATGTCGGTAATGTATTCGATACGCAAAGCGCCAATACCTACTGCCCTGAATGCCAAACACTGTTAGTAAAACGTAGTGGACTCATTGCAGAACCTTATATGGATAAAGGCTATTGCCCTCGTTGTCATTTCCATCCTCCAATTATTTTACCATGGGAAGATGCGAACACCGATAAAACAGTCTTGAGCATACCAGATGGGTTACATTGTATTACCCACATGTTCCGCGGCCCAGTTCAAGCCTGCCATATTGAGCAACAGCATGAATCGGATATTTATTACCAATTTGTCTCAAAAGACGGCACTCCTGTTAGCGATATCAATATGAATAACTGCGGTCGTTTTATGCTTTCTAAAAGTAACCCTAACGCGGAAGGTATTCGCCTCTATCATCATTTAAATGAACCTTGCCAACTATTTGAAGTTTATGACCGTGCCCATTTTCCTGTCACGGAAGCAGAGAAAACCCACCTTGGTAGTGAAAATGTGCCGGTGACTTTTATACCATTAAAGGGGCGCTAATATGCCGTTAAATCGTGGATGGTCATATCTACGCGCACAATCCATCGCCACGCAGCTACGTCGTGCCAAACTCAATGATAAAAGCCCTAATTTACCCATTATTTATCTACCGGGTATTTTAGGCAGTAAACTGTTTGATAGATCCAAACAAGCATTTATCTGGGGGGATTATCGTGGCGTTTTCACGAAAAGCGATTATGAGTATCAGGCTCCTTCTCCCGATACCCCTTGTAATATCTTAGCCACAGAGCAACTGCATGAATTCACGATTGTTCCTAAGCTCATCACAACATTGGTCACACAGGAGCTGAAAGATGTTTTGCACGTTGGTTTAGGTTATCGAGAAGGCCAAGACCTCTTCTTTTTAGCCCATGATTGGCGAGCGGATCACCGAGAGCTTGTTACAATATTAGATGCCGAGATTAACCGCATAAAGACCCTTTTTGGTGACAAACAAAAATGTATTATCATTGCGCAATCGGCATCTAATTTGGCTGTACGCTACTGGTTGCGTCAAACCAGTGAAGAGAATCGGCAGCTTATTGCCAAATGGTATGCTTTCGGCCCGCCATGGGAAGGAACGTTTCATGCGTGGTCAATGATGGAAACTGGCTATTACGCCGGTAGTCGCTATTTTTATGGCTTTTCTCCCGATGATATTGCCGGATACCCGAGTGCTTACCAGTTACTTCCTGCTAATCCAACCGTTATCGATCATCATGGCAAAGCCATTGAACCGTTTGATATCTATGATGCCGACTGCTGGCAGCGGTTACGTATCGGCCCATACAAAACCTCCATCGTTTCAGAGCAATGCCAACGTGTACGCGATAATCTAGCAAGTTACTTACACAGTGCGAAAACATTTAACCATGCAGTTTCTGGTGTATGCCCTCATGAGCAGTCTGTTCCACAGGTTTGGTATCTGAGTGATAACAATACCGCTTTAACCGCTGCAATCTGGGCGCGTGATCGCTGGTATCTGAAAGCCAAAGAGATAAAACGAGATTTTGCCCATTTAGCTGATAAGACGTTAGCTAAAGGCGATGACCATTTACCACTTGCAGGCTTACTTAAACATCGTTGTGGGCCTATTGTCCGTGATAATTATCAACAGCCTTGGGGGGAAAGTTTTGTCTTTATCAGCCAAGCATCTACTCACCGTGCATTGATTAATCATACGCCGAATTTACGCAGTCTTGCTTTTGATATTGCCACCACAAGGCGATTACATAGAGATAAAGCGGCATAGCCTTGCCCCTGTGGCTCCTCCCCCAATTGAACGTTCCCATAAAATTGACCGTGAATTAAGCGGTCTTCAAGCACTGAGTTCTGTATTCAACAGGGCTTAGTCCTTTTCATTTAACCTTGCATCTTTCATAGTGATAATCATAGATACCTTCATTCACGACTCCCCTGTTTAACAATCGAGTTAAACTTTTTGCCGCAAAAACCTTCAAGCTTAAGTAATTTAAAACTGACGTTTTAAGGACTGTTTTACCATAGAAAAAGCCCCTTCAAGTGAGACTAAAAGCATCCAACTTTTGGGGGCTGTTCAGTTTACGGCTTTTTTACTAACGGCCGGTAATAATTAACGCTGTTCTTGCCATTTACGATGCAGTTCTACCAGTTTATTGTGGCTCTCTTGCCAGCGTTGTGCGCCTTGTAAGTCTTTCAAGCTATATTGTCGACCACTATGGAACAGTGATGAAGCTAGGCTCCCTTGCTGCTTTGGTAGGTTATCTAATACACTCACCGCACCATCACGGTTGTTGCAAACCAACACCATATCACAACCGGCTGACAACGAAGCGGCTGCACGCTCTGGATAGCTTCCCATGATAGCCGCCCCTTCCATCGACAAATCATCAGAGAAGATCACACCATTGAAGCCCAACTGCTCACGTAAAATCGATTTGAGCCAGAATGGTGAGCCACTTGCAGGGCGGTCGTCTGCTTGTGTATAAATGACATGTGCAGGCATCACGGCATCAAGCAAATCGCGCTGAATAAAGTCTCTGAAGATTGACATATCTTTTTTACGAATAGTTTCAAGGTCGCGGTCATCACGAGGGGTTTCTTTATGAGAATCCGCTTTCACTGCCCCATGCCCAGGAAAATGCTTCCCTGTCGTTTTCATCCCCGCACTACGCATACCTTTAATAAACCGTTCCGCCATGATCATGGCAATTTCAGGATCTTCATGGAACGAGCGCTCGCCAATCGCAATACTTTGATGCCCAAGATCTAGCACCGGCGCGAAACTAATATCGATATCCATAGCAATCATTTCAGATGCCATTAACCAACCAGCTTCCTCCGCTAATTTTGCCCCTTCAGATTGGCTATTAAGTGCTGCAAATGCTTGAGCGGAAGGTAATGCCGTAAAGCCATCACGAAAACGTTGCACTCGCCCGCCTTCCTGATCAACCGCTATCAATAAGCGATGACGGGATGCATCACGAATTTGGCGAACTAACTCCCTTAATTGTGCTGCATCATGAAAATTACGGGTAAATAAAATTAACCCGCCCACCAGCGGATGTGCCAGTATTTCACGCTCTTCACTGTCCAGCTCATAGCCCTGAACGTCTAGCATTATCGGACCCATACATGCCTCACTATTTAAAACGGTTTTACGATTTTTGCTCGCACTTGCGTTATACGAATTTAATTAACTAGGCAAACTAAAGTATTGCCTTAATGACCTTGAGTGTAACAAAAAATCATTATTTTGACTTTGGTTCCATTGCACTTCATACCACATTAACATCATATATTTGACCCATGGCGTCCATAGCCGGCATTGGTGAGCCAAGCGTTCAACATCGCCATAAGCATGGTATTTATTGCAATACTCTGATAAGAAAAAATCACGTTGTGTGGTATTCAATTGGTTCGCTTGAAAATAGGTTTCCAATGACAATCCAATATCGGTATTTGCCGAATACTCCCAATCCAATAAAGCCAGTTGACCACTCTCAGTACAGACAATATTGCCTTTATGAATATCCATATGGGCGGGGGCTAACTTTAGAACCCTTGGCATAGGTGCGGATAAAAAATGTTGGTGCCATCGATGCCACCGAGGCCCTTGGCGTTTTGGATCAACTAAATACCCGTAATGGGCAATTTCTTGCCTAAGCTGTAGACGATAAGTGAGTAAGGGTTGAGTATGTAATTTAGCAATTGTTGCCGCTAATAAAGATTGAAATGTTGGTGTTAAAAATTGAGTATCACTGGGTTGCTGACCATCACACCATGATAGTAATAACCAATCTGAATTTCTTGCTAACACTTTGGGCGCTTGGCCAAAGTGTTGTAATTGATGTAATACCCGCGCCTCTTTGCGTCTATTCACGAATAGAGCCGTTTGCGCCTGACTTTGAGCACGCGCAATCAGATTGAGAGTATGTGACCGTAAGTGATAGGTTCCCCCTGAAAGCCCTGCTAATGGGGTTACTTCCCACGTTTTAACGTTAATATTTGGGAAGCAACCTGCCAGCAGTGCCAATAATGCACTGTCATTGCTCAATATCGTTTTTTCCTGACCAAAGGATCTCACCGCTTTGCACTGCCATCAGCTGCATTTCGATATCGCGTTGGTCGTTAGAGCCTGAAATCACGCTATACAATACATAATCAGCTTGTACGTAACGCCCTAAGCCAATCGCTTTACTGCGTGTAACAAGGCTATCGTCTTGCGATAAACCTAACGTTCTACGCGCGGCATTGACCACATCTTGTGGTACGACTTTAAAGCGATGACTGTCATCAACCGCTTTTACGATGGCTGAGGTCACATTTTGTACAGAAAATGAACCTGTCGTATTGTTTTTAACTGAATCCACCAACAGAACTTTGCCGCTCTCAACACCATTTGCCCCTGTCATCTGTCCGACTAAAGGCGAGACAGCAGCAGACCAATCTGTGGTTTTTTGCTTAGGTGGTGTAGGCACCTTATCGATTGGTGGTGGAGTTGTAGGCTCAGTGGGTTCAGTTGGCTCTACAGGGACAACTGGCGGAGGCATTTTAGGCCTATCCTGCTGAAAAGAAGGACATCCTGCCAGCATCATCGCTGCCGCTGCAACGAACAAGATCCGTTTCATTATTTGTCTCCAAGCATTTGCGGTAAAAATACATAAACACGTACATTACGCGCGAGTGATGATGTACTTTCAGCATTAACACTAATCACTGAATTTGCAGGTATCATCTGCTGCAAATCATGGGTTGTTGCGATTTTCAATCCTTTATCGTCGTACCAATAGAGACGGTACATGACAGTCATCGGATTTGGCTGGCTATTGCTCATATTGATCTTAGCCACCGTCGCATAGTTCTCAACGCTGACTACAGGTTGCTCTACAATGATACCTTGCGCAAGAACCGCAGGCTCCATAATCACTCGTTGTTGATCATTGAATACTAACCCATCACGCTTACCCCATGAGCAAGCGCTCAGCGCAAATACCACAGCACTGAGTGTTAATATACGTATCAATGTTCCCCAAATCTTTTTCACATCATTACCTTATTTTGCCAGCAATGGTCCAAGAGGACGACCGCCAACAAGGTGCATATGAATATGAAACACTTCCTGCCCGGAGTGTTCATTACAGTTCATGATCAAACGGTAACCGCTTTCAGCAATCCCTTCTTGTTTGGCAATTTTTGCTGCAACGGTAAATAAGCGCCCCAATGCCAGTTCATCTTCCGCAGTCACATCATTCACTGTTGGGATGAGTTTATTGGGAATAATCAGGATATGTGAGGGAGTTTGTGGCGAAATATCACGAAATGCGGTAACCAGTTCATCCTGATAAACGATATCTGCCGGGATTTCACGTCGAATGATCTTACTGAAAATAGTTTCTTCTGCCATTGCGAATTCCTTTAATATTGACTAATTATTACGCTTTATTCTCGCCGACATTCAAATGAAATAGGCGGTTAAAGTTTTCAGTGGTAATACGTGCCATTTCTTCAGGGCTAACCCCTTTTAATACTGCCATATACTCTGCCACATCCCGCACATAAGCAGGTTGGTTCTCCTTCCCACGATGCGGCACGGGGGCTAAATAAGGTGAATCCGTTTCTACTAAGATCCTATCTAATGGAACAACCCTTGCGGCTTCACGAATTTGCTCTGCATTGCGGAAGGTAACTATCCCTGAAAAAGAGATATACATACCAAGATCTAGCAATTCCATGGCTGTCTGTTTATCTTCCGTAAAGCAGTGCAAAACACCGCCACAATCCATCACTTGTTCTTCACGTAAAATAGTCAGTGTATCTTCTCGCGCATCCCGCGTGTGAACTATCACAGGTTTATTAACCTGACGACCAATACGAATATGTTGACGGAAAGACGCTTGCTGAAGTGCTGCATTTTCTTTCTGATAATAATAGTCTAGCCCTGTTTCCCCTAACGCGACCACTTCTTCACCAGCAGCTAATTGCGCTAAGCGCTCAAAATCATACCCTTCATCCAAATTAAGTGGATGAATACCGCAAGAAAATGCCACATTAGCACGCTTGCCAATCATGGTTTTCATGTTATCAAAACCATGTAACGTTGTGGCAACCGCTAACATAAATCCGACATCGCGTTGCGACGCCTTTGCGATCACATCATCGACGCTTGTATGTAATTTTTCATAATCAAGGCAATCGAGATGGCAGTGTGAATCAACTACAAACATATTTCACTCTTTTTTATGGTGTTGGGGTAACAATTAATGCTTCCCATTGTAATAATTGATTTGTCAAAAGTAACTCTTGATTCAGTGCGGGCACTGTCATCAATTGGTGGCGGCAATTTTGCCAAGCCTCATAAACTTCAAACAATTGTGTATTTGTCATTCGTGATGCAAGTACGCTCACAAGTGGCAATTGGTCTTGATTTAAACAAAATTGGGCTGCATGTTGTTGCAGTTTCATGCTATCGGCTAATAGTCCGAGCAGCCACCCCATCGACTCAATCGCCTTATCATGATGAATCGCAGGTAATAACGACAACATATCATTATGTTGTATCCCATGAGCGAGTTTCTGGCATAGCACACTACGCTGTTGCCAATGCTCAGGTTGCAACAATGACATCGCCGCGACTGGAGCCCCTTGGCACAACTTTAACGCGGTCAATGCGTCGTTATAGTTGACGCCAACGATTTGCTTTTGTAACCAATACCACGCAATTTGCGATTCAGGTGGTGATAAAAAGGTATATAAGCAACGGCTTCGTAGCGTCGCTAATAGATTTTCACGTTTCTCGCAACCTAATAAAAAATAGGTCTGCTTTGTTGGCTCTTCCAAGGTTTTTAAGAGCGCGTTGGCCGCTGCATCGGTCAATGCTTCTGTTCGAGGAATATAGGCGACTTTAGCCCCATTTTGCTGTGCATGACTACTTAAGGTCTCTGTCAGTTTCCTTACCGCTTCCACGCTAACCGTTGTTTTGCCCTTCTCTGGCTCTAAAACATGGTAATCAGGGTGCGTTCCTGCCAACATCAATTGGCAGCTATGGCATTGCCCACAGCTTTTTAGCCCGTCTGTATTTTGGCAAATTAACCAGCGACTAATACCATAGCATAATGCTTCCACTCCGTTACCCGGTAGTGAATGCAATAACAATGCGTGGTGCCCACGACCTTGCTGGTAGGAGGTAATTAGTTGACGATACGTTTCATTCAACCAAGGGTACCAATTCATTGTATCACCTTATTTTGCCAACCATTGCTGCAAAGCTTGGCGAATATCATGTTGAACTTGTTCAATATTCTGGCTTGCATCAATCGTTAAAATAGTCTCATCGGAGGCCGCTAACTCACGATAACGTGCACGAGTGCGTTCAAAAAATGCCAGAGACTCTTGCTCAATTCGGTCTAGCTCACCACGAGCGCGCGCACGCTGTAACCCTAATGCTGGAGGTAGGTCCAAATACAGTGTTAACGCTGGTTTAAATTCCCCCAAAACCAGATCACGCAATGACTGCATAAGTTGGCGATCAATACCACGTCCGCCCCCTTGATAGGCCTGTGAAGATAAATCATGCCTATCACCAACAACCCATTTACCCGCCGCTAAGGCTGGCTTAATGACGTTTTCAACCAGTTGGACACGTGCGGCATACAGCATCAAAAGCTCGGCTTTATCAGTGACTTTTTCCCCGCTGATCCCCTGTTTAATGAGTTCACGTAGCTTTTCTGCTAATGGGGTTCCCCCTGGCTCTCGGGTAAAGGCAATGTCTTGGATCCCTGCCTGATTTAATGTTTCAACAACGGTTTTAATCGCAGTGGTTTTACCTGCCCCTTCTAACCCTTCAATAACGATATAGGCGTTTTTCATCTTACTTATCATTCTGTTTTTCAATTTTTCGATACACTTTGACGGCTCGATTATGGTCATTAAGGCTACTACTGAATGTGTGCCCACCTGTACCATCTGCAACAAAGTATAAATAGTTCGTTTTCGCAGGGTGTGCCGCGGCTTTAATTGATGCAAGACTTGGCATTGCTATCGGCGTTGGCGGTAACCCATCAATGCGATAGGTGTTATATGGTGTATAGTTGTCTAAGTCGCTACGATAAATTTTCCCGCGATACTTATCGCCTAAACCATAGATAACTGTAGGATCTGTTTGTAACCGCATATTTTTCTGCAAACGATTCACAAATACCGACGCCACTTGGTTTCTTTCACTGTCAATACCCGTCTCTTTTTCGATGATTGAAGCCATGATTAGCATCTCATACGCGTTTTTGTAAGGTAGATCTTTATCTCTCCCTCGCCAAACTTCATCGACATTTTTTTTCATTTGTTGGTGAGCGCGTTTTAATATATCAATATCACGCGTTCCCGCCGTATACAGATAGGTATCCGGATATAGCCAGCCTTCAAGGGTGGTCGTTCCATCAAAACCAATTAGCGCGTATAACTCTTCTTGTGTTTTCCCTTCCGCCTCATGTTTTAAGTAAGGCGCATCACGTAAGATATTTGTCCAATCAGAGAGTCGGTTACCTTCGACAAAACGAATGGAAAACTGTGCCTCTTTGCCACTGGAAATTAATGCTAACATCTGCGCGATATCCATATTTGGCTGGAGGCGGTAAGTCCCAGCCTTCATTTTAGCTAACTCTGGGCGCAATTTTAGTAACCATTGAAATTTGTTACTTTGATTAATCACTTTTTCGTCTACCAGCAATGCTTCAAGCGCAACGCGGCCTGTTCCAGCAGGAACCGTAAAAACTTTCTCTTGTGTTAGATTTAGCGGCTCTTTTGCATAGTTCAAAACCTGTTGATACATCACATAGGCACTTACGCCTATTACCAACAGAATAACGACAATTGCGATAGAGATTTTTTTAGCGAGTTTCATTCATTAACCATTCAGTGACTAAAGTTGGCAACGTAAAAACAAATATTCAAACAGTTCCCTTGATGAATATTGCCATTGAGGTTTATTGTTACCCAAGGTGATCGTAGCAACCGGCAGTATTGGCATCAACGTATTACAAATAAACACTTCATCACAGTTCCCCAATACATCGGGAAAACGTTCAACCTCCCGAAGATGGTACTGACTAGCAGCTAAAAGCGCTATGATCTTTTGTCTCATTAATCCATTTACGCCAGAAAATGCTAAATTTGGCGTAAATACCGTATCGCCTTTGCGCCAAAAAATATTGGCACTGCAACATTCAATTAAAATACCATCAGAATCAACAACTAAAGCCTCATCAACCTGAGCTTCATCAATTTCTTGGCGTATTAACACCTGCTCAAGGCGATTAAGGTGTTTGATCCCTGCTAAATAGGGATTTTTACTCGTTGGAATACGGCTTAATATCAGTTGGATACCTGATTTCTGCAACGCTTGGTAATGTTGTGGAAAAGGCGCGATAGACATTATTACCGTTGGCTGATTAAACCCTAAAGTGCTATAGCCTCTGCCCCCCGTGCCTCGGCTAATAATCACTTTAACAACGAATTCATCATCATTATGCTGTTGGCAAATCGCGTGGATCTGCTTCTCTAACATTTGCCAATCTGGTTGGGGTAATTTAAGGCGAGAACTATCCTGCATGAGACGCCTAATATGCATATCAAGCATTTTTGGTTGATGATTAAACACATGGATCGTGGTGAAGCAGCCATCACCAAATTGCACAGCCCGATCAGTCACGTCAATATGACGGCACTCAACTCCATTAACCCAGTATAGCATTGATAATTCTTATAATAATGGCTGATAAATCAGTCAGTAACAGGATATTAACTATCATAAACTAAACTGACATAGACTGCAAAACGACACTAAAAATAAAGCCCCAGTATTGTGAACACTGAGGCTTTTACCCTTTACAACGTAAAGTAATACGTCTGGGTTACTCTTCGTGATAGCGACGGAAAATTAATGAACCGTTTGTACCACCAAAACCAAATGAGTTGCACAGAGCATATTCCATATTTTCTACTTTTCTTGCTTTGCCTGGAACAAAATCCAGTTTGCAAGCTTCATCTGGGTTTTCCAGATTGATCGTAGGCGGAACGATTTGCTCTGTCAGTGAAAGGATCGTAAAGATAGACTCAATGGCACCAGCGGCACCTAATAGATGACCTGTCATCGATTTTGTTGAGCTAACTAATACGTCGGTTCCTTCACCAAAGACCGAAATAACCGCTTGCGCTTCCGCTAAGTCACCTGCTGGTGTTGAAGTACCGTGAGCATTGATATAGCCCACTGCGTTAGCTTCAATACCTGCATCATGCAGAGCATTTGCCATCGCCAGAGCAGCACCTTCACCATTTTCAGGCGGTGATGTCATATGATAAGCATCACTGCTCATGCCGAAACCAGCAACTTCAGCGTAAATTTTTGCGCCGCGAGCTTTAGCATGTTCATATTCTTCAAGTACGATAATACCCGCACCGTCACCCAGTACAAAGCCATCACGGTCTTTATCCCATGGGCGGCTAGCCGCTTGCGGATCATCATTACGCGTAGAAAGAGCCCGTGCTGCGCCAAAACCTGCAACACCCAATGGCGTTGTCGCTTTTTCAGCGCCACCAGCAATCATTACATCAGCATCACCATAAGCAATCATACGTGCGGCATGACCGATATTGTGAACACCTGAAGTACAGGCTGTGGCAATCGAAATACTTGGGCCACGGAAACCGTAAATAATGCTTAAATGACCTGCGACCATATTAATGATCGTAGAAGGAACGAAGAATGGGCTAACTTTACGAGGACCGCCATTTTGTAATGCTTCACAGTTCTCTTGAATTAGGCCTAGACCACCAATACCAGAACCAATCGCTAACCCTATACGAGTAGCATTGGCTTCTGTTACTTCCAGCCCGGAATCTTTGATAGCTTGATTACCAGCAGCAATTCCATACTGAATGAAAGGGTCCATCTTCCGTGCATCTTTGCGGGAGATACCATAATCTTCGTAATTGAAATCTTTAACTACGCCAGCAAATTTAGTTGCGTGGTTGGTAGTATCAAAATGTTCGATAAGGCTGATACCACTCTGTCCGTCACAAACAGCTTTCCATGATGATTCAACTGTGTTGCCGACAGGAGATAACATGCCCAGTCCGGTTACGACTACACGACGCTTAGACACGTAAATCCTCCAAGGAGGGAAAAAAAGTTATCAAAGAAACATAGGCGGTCGAGTGACCGCCTAGACAAGTTTTAAAACAATTAGTTAGATGCGTTCTCGACGTAATCAATCGCAGCCTGCACTGTTGTGATCTTTTCAGCTTCTTCGTCAGGGATTTCGATATCGAACTCTTCTTCCAGAGCCATAACCAGCTCAACTGTGTCAAGAGAATCAGCGCCCAAGTCATCAACAAACGAAGCTGTTGTTACAACTTCTTCCTCTTTAACACCTAGTTGCTCAACGATGATTTTCTTAACGCGTTCTTCGATAGTGCTCATACTATTAAAATTCCTATCAAAACTCGCTTTCGCGATGGTTTTCGTAGTTTATAAAATACAGGAAAAGATACAACCCAATCCCGGCTGTTGAAACCTAAATTTTGCATTATTTTGCGCTAATTAACACTAATAATGCAAATGGTTCCATCATTTCTTTAGATCATGTACATGCCGCCATTGACATGTAATGTTTCACCTGTGATGTAACCAGCTTCATCAGAAGCTAAAAACGCTACAGCACTGGCAATTTCTTGTGCATCACCAAGCCTGTCGGCAGGAACTTGAGATAAAATGCCTGCACGCTGCTCATCTGTCAATGCCTTGGTCATATCAGTTTCAATAAAACCAGGTGCAACGACATTAACGGTAATGCCACGGGAAGCGACTTCGCGTGCTAATGATTTGCTAAAACCAATTAGCCCAGCTTTCGCTGCTGCATAGTTCGCTTGACCCGCATTTCCCATCACACCTACAACAGATGCGATTGAAATAATACGTCCACAACGTTTTTTCATCATGGCGCGTAATACGGCTTTTGATAAACGGTAAACGGATGAGAGGTTAGTGTCAATAATATCTTGCCACTCATCATCTTTCATACGCATCAAAAGGTTATCACGTGTGATACCTGCATTGTTGACCAGTATATCAATTTCGCCAAATTGTTGACGAATATTATTCAAGGTTTCGTCAATTGATGCAGGGTCTGTCACATTAAGAGCAAAACCTTTGCCTTTTCCATCTAAATAAGCAGAAATCGCTTCTGCTCCTTTTTCGCTGGTTGCTGTACCAATAACCGTCGCACCACGCGCAGCAAGCGTTAAAGCGATCGCTTTCCCGATACCGCGGCTAGCGCCTGTTACAAGTGCAATTTTTCCTTCAAAGCTCATATCGTCCTCAGAGGTTTTCTAATGCAGTGCCTAATGATACAGGATCATTGACTGCAACGGCAGTTAAATTAGAGACAATACGCTTGGTAAGACCAGTTAATACTTTACCCGGACCCACTTCAACAAGATGCTCAATACCTTGATTTGCCATGAATTCTACCGTCTCAGTCCAACGAACTGGATTATACAATTGACGAACCAAAGCATCACGAATATTTTCCGCTGATTGCTCAATTTTCACATCAACGTTGTTAATAACTGGGAAATTTGGTTGATTAAACGTTATTTCTTGTAACGCAACTGCTAATTTTTCAGCCGCTGGTTTCATTAACGCACAGTGTGACGGTACACTAACCGATAATGGTAATGCACGTTTTGCGCCCGCCTCTTTACATGCTGCACCAGCGCGCTCAACCGCCGCTTTTTCACCTGCAATCACCACTTGACCTGGTGAGTTAAAATTCACAGGAGAGACGACTTGGCCTTGAGCGGCATCTTGACAAGCTTTCTCGATTGATTCGTTATCTAAACCGATGATCGCATACATCGCGCCTGTTCCTTCTGGAACGGCTTCTTGCATCAATTTACCACGCAACTCAACCAGTTTAATTGCCGCTTTAAAATCAAGAACACCCGCGCACACTAAAGCTGAATATTCACCTAGGCTATGCCCTGCCATCATCGTAGGCATCGCGCCTTTTTTTTCTTGCCAAACACGGAAGATAGCGACAGATGCAGCTAACAGCGCTGGCTGGGTTTGCCATGTTTTGTTCAATTCTTCTTCTGGCCCGTTCTGAACAAGAGCCCAAAGGTCATAACCTAATGCTTCAGACGCCTCAGCGAATGTTTGTTCTACTAACGGACTTTCCGCCGCTAATGCAGACAACATACCAAGAGACTGAGATCCCTGACCGGGAAAAACCATAGCAAATTGTGTCATGTCTATTTTCTCAGTAAATTAAAAACGAACAAGTGCAGAGCCCCAAGTAAAGCCGCCGCCAAATGCTTCTAAGAGCACTAACTGACCACGTTGGATTCGACCATCACGTACCGCTTCATCAAAGGCGGTCGGCACGGATGCAGCCGAGGTGTTACCATGTTTATCTAACGTAACCACCACCTTATCCATGGCCATATCAAGTTTTTTCGCTGTTGCGGAGATGATACGCAAATTTGCTTGATGAGGAACTAACCAATCGAGTTCTTCTTTTGCGATACCGCTTTCAGCCAATGTTTCATCAACAATGTGCGCTAATTCACGCACAGCCACTTTAAAGACTTCATTGCCTGTCATGGTTAAGTAGGCTTGATCTTCTGAGCCTCGCTCACGATTCGGCAGCGCTAACAACTCGCCATAACGCCCATCGGCATGCAGATGTGTTGATATAATACCCGGCTCTTGCGATGCGCCGAGCACCATCGCGCCTGCCGCATCACCAAACAGAATAATAGTACCGCGATCATTTGGGTCTAACGTTTTTGACAGTGCATCTGCACCAATCACTAATGCTTTTTTTGCCATTCCCGTTTTAATAAACTGGTCCACGATGCTTATCGCATACGTAAAACCTGCACACGCTGCGGCAACATCAAATGCAGCGCAATCATTAATGCCTAACATTTGTTGAATTTGGCACGCTGCGCTTGGAAACGCGTGTGTTGAAGAGGTCGTTGCGACAACAATTAGCCCAATCTCACTGCTATCGACTTGCGCCATTTCAAGGGCCTTTTGTGCGGCATGAAACCCCATTGTGGCAACACTTTCATCTTCACCAGCAATTCTTCTTTCATGAATACCTGTGCGAGTTACAATCCACTCATCAGAAGTATCAACCATTTTTTCCAGATCAGCATTTGTTCTAATTTGTGTGGGTAAATAGCTGCCTGTGCCTAATATTTTACTATACATAGGTTATTGATCACTCCTGGGTAATACGATATTCAACCGAGCTGCTATTCTGTCCGGAACTTGTCTATCTACCGATTGAACAGCCCGTTCAATCGCAGCTTTAAATGCACTTTCGTTTGCAGCGCCATGACTTTTTATGACAATTCCCTTTAATCCTAACAGAGTTGCACCATTATACTGGTCGGGGTTCAACTCCCCGAAACGCTTCATCAGCCGTTTTTTAAGCCACTTTTTGGCCAATTGAATCAACCAACTAGGTTTTTTATTCTTTTTGCTTTCATCTGTTGATTTCAACAAGGAAAGTATGACGCGGATCACCCCTTCCATTGTTTTTAGCGTGACGTTACCTGCGAAGCCGTCACACACTAATACATCCGTTTTGCCAGTCAGCAACTCATTGCCCTCGACATAACCGATGTAATTTATTGCCGCGGTTTCTTTGAGAATTGCGGCGGCTTCGCGGATATTATCAAGCCCTTTACTCTCTTCTTCACCAATATTTAGTAGTGCCACTTTTGGTGAAGCAATTTTGGCCACCTCTTCAGCGACGACAGATCCCATCACAGCAAATTGCACTAGCATATCACTACTACAATTGACGTTAGCGCCTAAGTCTAGCACCACGGTTTGACCTTTTTGCTGATTAGGCAAAATGGTCATCAAAGCAGGCCGTTCGATGCCATCAATTGATTTAAGCATCAACTTAGCTAGCCCCATCAAAGCACCCGTATTACCTGCACTCACGCACGCCTGTGCCTGCCCAGTCTTCACTAACTCAAGCGCCACTCGCATGGATGTTCCTTTGCTTTGACGTATTGCCGTTGATGGTTTGGCATCATTAGCGATAACATTTTCAGCAGGAATAATTTCGACACGCGAAGTCAGCTCAACACTTTGTTGTGCGAGCAGTGGTTGAATGGCGTCAGGTTGACCGACTAGCAGTAATTTGAGTGCTGGATTAGATGCCAGAGCCTGCAATGCAGCAGGCACTGTGACGCGGGGACCAACATCCCCGCCCATAGCATCTAACGCAATGGTTAGATTAGCCAAAGTATCAACTTGTAAATCTATAATTACTTGTTGATAACCTTACGGCCACGGTAGTAACCATCTGCAGTCACATGGTGACGCAGGTGAGTTTCACCGGTAGTTTTGTCTACAGAAACTAGGGTAGCAGTCAGTGCATCATGTGAACGACGCATACCGCGTTTTGAACGAGTTGGTTTATTCTGTTGTACGGCCATTGACCTTACTCCTTAAGTACTTTTCTTTAAACTGGCTAATACGGCAAATGGGTTTGGTTTTTCCGCCTCAGGCGGTAGTTCACCAAAAACCATATCCGCTTCGGACACTTCACAGTGTTCAGAATCATGAACCGGAACCACTGGTAAGGAAAGAATTATTTCATCTTCTATCATTCCCAGCAAATCTATTTCACCAAATTCATCAATTTGAATTGGCTCATAGCCTTCCGGTAATGCTTCGGCCTTTTCGTCACTGACGACAGGACTAAAACAATACGATACGTAAACATGATGCTTGAAATCTTTTCTGCAACGCTGGCATTGTAGGGTGACATCCACATCAGAATGCCCCTCTATGACCGTCAGACGCTGATTATCAATTTTAAATGATAATTCGCTCTCAACATCGCTGTCTACACTGACTACTGATTCAGCAATACGTGTTACTTGCTCAGGTGTGTAACTCCCGACATAGTCGAGGTTTTTTTGAGCTGCACGCTGCGCATCGATAGTCAGGGGTAATTTTACCTTTTGCATAAGGCGCGCATATTAACTTTGTAATGAGCTATAGTCAAAGAAAAAGGCGGGCAAAACTCGCCTTTTCACCAAAAAATCGCCTGTTAAGCGTCAGATAGTTTAAAATGAGTTAACCCTTTTGGCTATGAGTTTCGAGAAAAAATATGAAATCGATTATTTTGGCATCAACCTCTCCCTATCGGCAGCAATTGTTAAAAAAGCTGGGATTACCCTTTTTAGCCGTAGCGCCGAATGTAGACGAAACCCCAGTGTTAAATGAATCCGCTGAGGCATTGGTCACTCGCTTAGCGCATGCTAAAGCACATGCCATCAGTGAACAGCATAAACAACATCTCATCATCGGCTCAGACCAAGTCTGTGTGATTGATGGTGAAATTGCAGGCAAACCATACAATTATGACAATGCCTTTAAACAACTGAAAAGAGCCTCAGGAAAACAAGTCACATTTTATACCGGTCTATGTTTATTAGATTCAACGACGGGAAACTACCATGTGCAGTGTGAACCCTTTAATGTCTATTTTCGTTCTTTAAGTGATAAAGAAATCGAGACTTACTTGCGCAAAGAAGAGCCTTACCAATGCGCCGGAAGTTTTAAGTCGGAAGGGTTAGGGATTGCCTTATTTGATAGGCTTGAAGGGCGTGATCCTAATACATTGATTGGGTTGCCTCTGATCCTGCTATTAGAGATGCTACGCCATCATGGCTACAATCCATTAGATAATTAACAACGCAATAAGTTACCGGCAAGTTTGTCTGCCGGTAACTTAATATGCTTAGTTTTTACGTGAACGTAAAACCTTTAAGCATTGATTAAGCTCTTTATCAAGCGGCGCTTGTAACCGCATTTCCTCCCCCGTTTTAGGGTGAGTAAACTTTAATGCGCTGGCATGCAAGAACAATCTTTTTAGGCCTGTATCCGCTAATTGGCTATCAAATTGTTTATCGCCATAGCGGTTATCAAACGCAATCGGATGCCCTGCATGTAATGTATGTACACGAATTTGGTGAGTACGCCCCGTTACTGGGCTTGCTTTAACCAAAGTGGCATTATCAAAACGTTCCTCAACCTTAAAGCGCGTCTCTGACGGTTTACCTTCAGGGCTAACACGAACAACACGCTCACCACTTTGCAAGATATTTTTTAATAACGGAGCTTGGATCACTTTGGTATGTGATTGCCAATGCCCGCGCACTAATGCGAGGTAATCTTTTTGCATCTGTTTAAGGCGCAACTGTTCGTGTAACGCTCTTAATGCTGAACGTTTTTTAGCCACCAGCAAAATCCCAGATGTGTCGCGATCCAAACGGTGCACCAACTCTAAAAAGCGTGCTTCTGGGCGAAGCGCTCTTAACCCTTCAATCACCCCAAAACTTAAGCCACTGCCGCCATGAACTGCGGTGCCTGATGGTTTATTAATGACCAGTATTGCGTCGTCTTCATAGAGAATGCAATCAGCTAACGCAGAAACTTTATCCAGTTTTGCCGAAACAGGGGCTTCTTCACGCTCAGCGACTCTTACCGGTGGTACACGGACTTGATCACCTGCAATAAGTTTATACTCAGGTTTAATACGCCCCTTATTAACCCTCACCTCACCCTTGCGAATGATGCGATAGATCATACTCTTAGGAACACCTTTTAATTTTGCGAGCAGGAAATTATCAATACGTTGTCCGGCTTCGTCATCGCTAATATCGATAAACTGAACTTGATTTTGTGTTTTCATTCAAAAATGTGTTAACTCTGATTGATTAAATTACGACCTTATATGCGGGATATATCATACCGACTCCACAAATTTTTTTATCATTTTTTTTTATTTGGTCAAAGAATAGCTCGTTAGTCATATTTCTAAATAAAATTTTCATATAACGCATGTATCGACTTGCTATAATGTCATTGGCAGTGGGATAATATGTAACTGCCATAATGTTTGATAAAACGATAATTGGCATGAAATACAGATTTGCTATTTGATTGAGTAAAAGCGCGGCAATGGCGTAAGACGCTTCGCAAAATCAAATAATTAGCGAGCAACGAATATTAGCTTTTTGGGTTAGGAACTTCCGTTAACAAAATTATGACGGCTTCCTGATTAAGAACGCTGAATTTTTAATCTAAAAATCAGGTTCACCGAATACTGCGCGTCTCTATACGGACGACTGCCGGGAGGCAGGCGGCTTTGTAAAAATCACGAGGCCATCGGTTTACAATAGCTCCCTTTTTCGCTGCTCTTTATTGAAAGTAAAAAATAATGAGTAAGTAACAATATGAAAAGAATGCTAATAAACGCGACTCAACAGGAAGAGTTGCGTGTTGCCCTTGTTGACGGGCAACGACTCTATGATCTGGATATCGAAAGTCCAGGTCATGAACAAAAAAAAGCGAATATTTACAAAGGAAAAATAACTCGCATCGAACCAAGTCTTGAAGCTGCTTTTGTTGATTATGGTGCTGAAAGACACGGTTTCCTCCCTATCAAAGAGATCGCTCGCGAATACTTCCCAAGCAATTACCACTCTCAAGGCCGCCCCAATATCAAAGATATCCTTAAGGAAGGCCAAGAAGTTATCGTTCAGGTTGATAAAGAAGAGCGTGGCAATAAAGGTGCCGCACTCACCACGTTTATCAGCTTAGCGGGAAGTTATTTAGTACTGATGCCAAATAACCCGCGTGCGGGTGGTATTTCTCGCCGTATTGAAGGTGAAGATCGTACAGAATTAAAAGAAGCGCTCTCCTCCCTTGAGATCCCGGATGGGATGGGGTTGATTGTTCGCACCGCGGGCGTGGGTAAATCCGCAGAATCTTTACAACAAGATTTGCTCTACCGCTTACGCCACTGGGAAGCTATCAAAAAAGCGGCTGAAAACCGCCCTGCTCCGTTCTTAATACACCAAGAAAGTAACGTCATTGTTCGTGCGTTCCGTGACTATTTACGCCCAGATATCGGCGAAATCCTTATCGATAACCCGAAAGTGGTCGAAATGGCACGTAACCATATTGAAGCGATTGGCCGTGGTGATTTTGCCAGTAAAATCAAATATTATAGCGGTGATGTTCCGCTATTTAGCCATTATCAAATCGAATCACAAATTGAATCTGCCTTCCAACGTGAAGTACGCCTTCCATCTGGTGGTGCATTAGTGATTGATACCACCGAGGCGTTAACGGCTATCGATATCAACTCTTCACGCTCAACACGCGGCGGAGACATTGAAGAGACCGCATTTAATACAAACCTTGAAGCGGCCGATGAGATCGCACGTCAATTACGTCTGCGTGACCTTGGCGGCTTAATTGTTATCGACTTTATCGATATGACGCCAGTCAGGCATCAACGTGAAGTTGAAAACCGCCTACGTGAGGCCGTGCGTCAAGACCGTGCACGTATTCAAATCGCCCGTATCTCGCGTTTCGGTTTATTAGAGATGTCGCGCCAGCGTTTAAGCCCATCATTAGGTGAATCTAGCCACCATGTGTGCCCTCGTTGCTCGGGTACAGGAGCCATCCGTGATAATGAATCATTGTCTCTTTCTGTTTTGCGTCTTATTGAAGAAGAAGCATTAAAAGAGAATACACATGAAGTTCATGCTATCGTTCCGGTACAAATTGCTTCCTATCTACTTAACGAAAAGCGTAAAGCAGTCAGCGAAATCGAAACGCGTCAACGCAATGTTCGCGTGGTCATTGTGCCAAACGACCAAATGCAAACGCCTCATTTTCACGTGATCCGTATTCGTAAAGGTGAAGAAGTAAATACGCTGAGCTATAACTTAGCTCACTACCATGAAACGGAAACCTTAAACAGTACGGAAGATCCAGCCGCTGAACGTAAAGCCCCTGAGCAACCAGCTATCTCTGCTTTCGCGTTACAAGAGCCTGTAGAACAGCCTGTTACTGTTAAGTCTAAAGAGAACAAAGCACGCACTGAAACACCAAAACAAGGGGTTAAAGTGGATGCCCAGCCGAGCTTTTTTAGCAAGGTAGCTGAATTCTTCAAAAAACTCTTTGCTGGTGAAGAAGAAAAAGTTACTGAAAAACCTGCTGAGAAAAGTCGCCAAAATAGCGGTAACGACAAGCGCCGTAACAATGAACGCCGCAATAATCGTCGTAATAATCGCCGTGATCGTGATGAAAACAGTGACAACCGCGAAAATCGCGATAATCGTTCTAACCGTAATGCGCAATCTGACGAAGCTAACAATCGTAAAGGCCGCAATAATAAGAACGCTAATCAGCAAGATGAGCAAAACGTTGATAGCAATAGCCGTGAAGCGCAGCAACAGCAGCGCCGCGAACAACGTGCTGAACGCCGTCGTCGTCAAGATGAAAAACGTCAACAACAAGCAGCTAAGGCACAACAAGAGGCAGTTCAAGGTGCTGATAATACACCTGTAGAGAAAGAAGAGCCTCAAACGCGCCCTGTTACGCCTCGTCGTCAACGTCGTCAATTGACACAAAAAATTCGTATCACTGATAATGTTGAAGCCGTAGCGCAAGAAGATGAAGTGGTTAAAGTTGCAACTGCCGTTGAAAATGATGCTATGCCTATCGCAGCACTCCCTGCTCCGACTCATGTTGATGAGCAAGTGGCTGAGGTAAATAGCTCAGAACAACAAGATGTTCAAGTTGCTAACCAAGAAGATAAGCAAGATACCATCATTCCACGTCGCTCACGTCGTTCACCACGTCACCTACGTGTCAGTGGTCAGCGTCGTCGTCGTTACCGTGATGAGCGTCATCTGACAAAATCACCAATGCCTCTGTTCGCTGCCGTAGCCTCACCTGAGTTAGCGTCAGGTAAGGTGTTTATCAGCTATCCTGTTGTTCAACCACAACAAGAAACCATCGCTATCATGACCAATGAAGAGATGCTTGAGCAACAAGGTATTGTTAGTGTAGAGGCCGTTGAAACCACCGATATCACACCTTCTCAGGTCATCGAGCAGGCTAATGAAACGGTTGAAACTGTCGCTATCGAACCAGTAGAAACCGTCACTGAAACCAACGTTAATCTTGTGGCTGAATCCGCAGATGAGTATGCAGTTTCTCTTGAACCTGCCATTGCCCCACAAGCTGAACCGGCTGTCGTTCATACAGAGCAAGCTCTAGAAGACACTCAACCAGAGCCTGTTGTTGAAACGGCACCAACCGTTGAACCTAAAGCACCGGTCGCGGTCATTGAAGACGTTGTGATTGAGCAACCTAAAGTGGAGCCTACAGCAGAGACAGCCGCACAAGATGATCAGCCGCAAACCAGCACAGATGCAGTTGAAGAGCCTAAGGCTGAAGCTGTTGAAGTGCCTTATGTAGCGAAATCAACGGTTATTGTTGCAAGTAAGGCAGCACGTCATGCTTACTCACCAATGACCAAAGCACCAGCGCCTGAAGTGGTCGAATCAACATTCGAAATCAAGGTTTACCAGCGTGAAGCCTCAAACTTTGTCAGTAAAGGTGCCGGTGGGCATGTAGCAACCAATTATGCGACATCACAAATGGCAAAACCGGCTCATTTTGAATAATATTCTTTAAATACGTCAAACAGCCCTGCAACTCGCAGGGCTTTTTTATATCTATCTCTCTGCACTGAATAGCTCTCCCACTTATTTGACAGAACAATAAATCAAAACCTATTATTGATAATAAAAATTAAAACCATCATTATTTCTATTTACTGATTGTTAATTGAAAGGAAAATATGATGGCTCATTGGGTAATTTTTGGTGCAACAAAAGGAATAGGCCTCGCATTAGCCAACATTGGTATTCAACAAGGCCACCAAGTCACAGCCTTAGTGCGTCAACAAACGGATGCTGAGCGGCTAACGGCTGAAGGCATACAAACCTTTATTGGCGATGCCACCGACCCATCTTCTTTAGAGGCGATTTTTGCACACATGACACCTGATACCGTCATATTCACCACTATTGGCGGCGGGCAAGCCGATTTTGTTGGTAATTACCATATTATCCGCCAAGCAGAGCAGCATCAGATACATCGTTTATTATTTGTCACTTCAATTGGTTGTGGCGACAGTTGGTCAACCTTATCACCAAGAGCAAAAGCCCTTTTTGGGCAATCTGTACGCCAAAAATCAATGGCAGAGTCCTATTTACAGACTAGCGAAATAAATTACACCATTTTAAGACCTGGGGGCTTAATGAATAGCGCGGCAACGGGTAACGCAACTTTATTTAACAGGGGAAGCCCATGGTGTCGTTAGCCGAGAGGATGTCGCGAGAATATTAGCGAAGCTCGCTGAAGATAAAAGTAGCTATAGGCAGGTTTACGCTGTTATTGACCCAGATTTAAAACCACACTGGGGTTGATGCGATGACATTGAGCCGAGCTAACCTCGGCTCTAGTCTTCAATTATTTCACGTCTTTTTTATTGAGTTCGCCCATCTCTTTTAATTTATTCGAGATCTCACGGCGCTCTTTGGACAGTTCCGCATTTTTAATGATGTAATCATCAACACGGTCGTCATAATCGCTACGCATATTCGCGATAATTGCTTGAATTTCCTCGATGGTCATACCCGGTTTAATATAGTCGCTTAAGTTATCAAGCAATAAAACACGTTTTTGGTTATCACGAATTTTCTTTTCATTGTCGGTAATTTCACGACGAATTTTATTTTTACGACGATACATACGCACAAATTCCAAAACATTATGGAAAGATTGTTTGTTAGCGTTGTCCATGTTTAAAAACCCTCTGTTAGAAAAACAAAACGCATTCACTCGTTACACAATACCTTCTAACAGCACCGTGTTACAACCCTATTTCATCTATTCATTGATATAAAAACAAATAAAAAGGCATTTTTGCTCAATCGACTCCACTCACGAGCTGAATTGTTTCAGTTATACCTTTTGTACCTCGTCCTTAACGCCTATTTCCTGAGCAACTCTGGAAGTTTGTTTGGCAAGCGCTATTTTATCGCTGCGTAAACAGAAAGCAGATAAAATTGTGGTGATCACGACAAAGCCCCCCATTACCAGATAGGTATCAGCAAAACCGATTTTATCGTAACCCCAGCCCGCCAACGGCGATAAAATACTCCCCACAATCGAGGTAATACAGCTAAAACCCACTAAGTACAGTGTCGATGATAAACGCTTATCAAAATGGCGACTGTTATATTTAAAAATTGCAATCAGCAATATTGGCAGCTCTACAGCATGAAGTAATTTCATAATAGAGATCATGAGAGGTCCTTCGACTAAACCTGAGCCAATAATCCGCAATGCCATCACACTACTCGCAAACAATAACCCTTTTTTGGCTCCTATGCGGTTAACAATATACGGAGCTAAAAACATACCTCCTGCTTCTAAGAAAACCTGCAATGAATTCAGATAGCCATACATTTCATTACCTGTTTTCTCATCTTGGAATTGGTGTGCGAAATAGACCATAAATTGCTGATCATAAACACTGTATATGCATGTGCCCAACACGAATAAAATCAGCGCCCAAAAACGAGGAAGTGTGAACAATTGCAAGGCGTCATCAAGGGTTATGCCAGAAGGTTTTCCATGCTCTAGGCTATTAAATGCGTTTGGTTTTGCCGTTTTTAGTTTTAATAAAATAACGAGAAAAATCGCACCGGAGAGGCTCGCCATGATAAAATTGTAATTAGGGTCAACGTTAATATTGCGACCAGCAAAAAATGTCGCAATCGCCCAACCTAATGAGCCCCACATCCTTGCTTTGCCATATTCGAAATCACGCAAGCGACTGACACGTTCCGTATACGACTCAAGTACCCCAATTCCGGCATGGAAAGTCATACCGATAAAAAGACCACCGATTAAGCTTCCTACCACCACATTCCATTGCAATAAATAGCCAAACACCATAAAAAATGGGCCAGATGATATCAAAAGTATCGCAATAAACAGTAATAAGTTCTTTCGTAGACCTAGCTTATCTTGTAAAAAGCCATAAAGAGGTTGCGCGCAAAGCGCCACTATGGAAATACATGAAAAAATGATCCCCGTTTCAGTGCCTTCTAAACCAACATATTTTCTAAGCCAAATAGCAACAATTGAAAATGTTGACGACCAAGTAAAAAAGAAAAAAAACAGCAACGCACTCAATGACACGTAGTACTTTCTCGATTCATTATTCATTGTTATTCGCCTGCAAATTCCCCTAAATGCCAAAAATGTTAAGGTTAACATTTTTTCTAAACCAGTAAATCGCACTCAAATTGTGATGTTAAGCACATTTGTTAACGTTAACATCACTGATTTATGAAGCAAATCACTCTTCAGTGTCGGTATGGAGCCGTTGTTTTAGCAATATCAACTTGCGGGTTGATCTTCTGATCAACGAAAGAAAGGTCACGTAATGAAATGATAAATGTTGCTGTCACTAGCCCTCAAACGAGGGCTCGTATTATCTAAACTTGGCTATTTAGAAAGGTCACTGCATCATCAAGAATGCTTTTTCGCGCTGGGTTGTTTTCTTCTTTTGCATCCTTTTTCAACTTATCAATAATACTTTGTTTAGTCACGTCGCTATTACCCAATAGCTCTAGTGTCACATGACCTATTTCAGATAAAATTAAACGTGTTCTTTCATCATATGTATTCATATTCACATCCTCTTTTTTGTTAGTCGCATTTAAAAGAGTAGATCAAAATATCCTTTATCAGGCAAATTTTTACGCTGATTTACCTGTTTTTTCAAGAAAAAAGGGCATCTTATATCAAATGATTGATATAAATATCAATTAGATAGCAGTTTGTTCCTATTACATATTTAAATTGCAACGCCAACCATTTAAGGGCCTCTGTTCAGGTTTTCACATCTATCAGGTATGATAGTCGCTACTATTTGTGAGAAGTTACCGCCTATTCTCTGGAGCAATTTTTGTGTTTATTAGCCTAAATTATTTGCCCCTTATCAGTAACCATCACAAAACCTCATCATCACAAAAATAGCAGCAAAGGCTTACGGAGAATAACGTTGCAAGAGACTAAAAAGCAGCCTACCTTTTTTATTCATGACTATGAAACCTTTGGTAAACACCCCGCACTTGATCGCCCCGCACAATTTGCAGGTGTTAGAACCGATCTCGATTTTAATATTATTGATGAGCCAGAAGTCTTTTATTGCGCACCAACAGACGACTATTTGCCCCAACCAGAAGCGGTGATGATCACCGGTATTACACCACAGCTCGCCTTAGCCCAAGGCGTCAATGAGGCTGAATTCGCTAAACGGATCCACCAGCAATTTAGCCAACCGAATACCTGTATTATGGGTTACAACAATATTCGTTTTGATGATGAAGTGACTCGAAATATTTTTTATCGTAATTTTTATGACCCCTACGCTTATAGCTGGCAGCAAGGTAATTCGCGTTGGGATTTATTAGATACTGTGAGAGCGTGTTTTGCGCTACGCCCTGAAGGGATTATTTGGCCTGAAAATGATGAAGGCTTACCTAGTATGCGCCTTGAACATCTAACAAAAGCGAATGGTATCGCCCATGAAAATGCTCATGATGCGATGTCCGATGTACTCGCCACCATAAATATGGCGAAGCTGCTCAAAGCCGCTCAACCTAGAATGTTCAACTACTTCTACCAGCTAAGAAATAAAAATAAAGTTAGCCAATTAATCGACATTGTCGATATGACACCGTTGGTGCATGTTTCTGGCATGTTTGGCGCTCTACGCTCCTATATTAGCCTTGTTGCACCATTAGCATGGCACCCAGACAACCGTAATGCGGTTATTATGTGTGATTTAGCGGCGGATATTTCACCCCTGGTTAATTTGCCCGTTGAGACTTTGCGTGAGCGCTTATATACCCCTAAAACGGAATTAGATGGCGAATTACCGGTTCCGATTAAATTAGTACACATTAATAAATGCCCTATTCTTGCGCCTGAGAAAACATTGCGTACAGAAGATGCTGAACGCACGGGGGTTGACCGCGATCTCTGCCTACGCAATTTGGAAATCTTACGTAAGCACCCCGATATTCGTCATAAAGTGATTGAAATTTTTGCCCAAGCGCAACCATTTGAAGAGCCGGATGATGTTGATGCTCAAATTTACAGTGGCTTTTTCAGTAGCTCTGACCGCTCGACGATGGATATTATTAGAGAAACACCGGAAAAAAACCTGCCTGCGTTAGACCTCACTTTTGAAGACCCACGTATGAAAGAGCTATTTTTCCGTTATAAAGCACGTAATTACCCCTCAACCTTATCCTATGATGAGCAGCAACGCTGGTTGCAGCACCGCCGTGACTACTTTACTGAAAGCCGTTTAATGGAATATATGCAATCTATTGAGTCGTTAATGATTGAACATCAAAACGATGTTGAACGCTGTAAGCAGCTCAAAGCACTGGTCAATTACGCGGCTGAATTAGCCAGCTAATATGGGTTGGGCAGGGTTTCCTGCCCAAAAACAACGCTTGCACTGATTAGTGATCGTGGTGGCAACCACAATCCCCCTCCCAATTTTTACGTTTCGTTGTTTTGCCTAAACCGGGGTTCATGGTGTTAGTCGGATCGGCTTTTTTATAGAAAGATTTTAGCTGTGGCTGAGCTTTATATAAGTGGCCTACGTTATGCTCTGCGGGGTATTGTGCACCTCGTTCATCTAACAGCGCTAACATTTTCTCTTTCAATTCTTTTGGATCGACGCCTTTTTTCAATACATAATCTTGGTGCATCACATGACACATAAAATGCCCACAATACAGTTTATGAACTAACAATTTTTCAATTTCTGGCGGCAATTTTTCAAACCAATCACGATCATTTCGACGCAAAGCGATATCCAGCGGCAATACATCCTCAACATCTTTATTATGTACCGCATGATAACGAACCGCCGATCCCGCTGCGGCAAAGCGGTGTAAAAATGCTTTCGCCCCTTCCTCTGGTGTACACTCAAAATACCCCCCATCCGCCGTTGCAAAGAAGGATTTCAGCCAAACTTTCGCCTCATCAATACCTTCACCCGCCATTTTTAACATCAGATGATGCTCATACTTATCACGAAATTGCTTCATACGTGGAGGTAAATGTGCAGGCCATAATTTACTGAGTAGCTGCATAGTGCGGTCAACAAGGTTTGACGGTAACAACGGTACTTTATTTAATACGGCATCAATTCGGCCTTTGATAGTAAAAAATAGTGGCATTTTGTCAGTGCCAAATTTATCTATCATTAAAAAGGTATCTTTTCCGTATACTTCAGCGATATCAAAACAACCGCGGTGCATATACTCACCTGCTACTGGTAAGTTTTTAAATTCACTAAGAATATGACGGCGAATGTCTTCCAGAACATCCGGATTGTTTGTGCCAATATAAAACACTTGTGTTGAGGTATCGGCAGGGAAAGTATCAAGGCGGACAGCAAATACAGCTAATTTACCCGCACAACCAGATGCTTCAAACAAGCGGCGCTCATCTGCGTTAAAGCGTGATGGTGTATCCGCATTCACATCACGAACTCGCTGAGCATATTCATGGTCTGACGCCAGCTTTTCACTGTGTTCAACATCTTCTGTTCGATAACGTCGATTTTGCAAGTTCGTTAAAATTTCTTCAGGTGTATCCCCTAAGTTAATCCCTAGGTGGTTTACTAACTCCACTTTTCCATCTTCATTTACTCGCCCATATAAGGCTAGCTCCGTATAAGCCGGGCCTCGGCGCACTAGGGAGCCACCTGAACTATTACAGATCCCACCAACCACTGACGCCCCGATGCAAGAGGAGCCAATGAGAGAATGCGGTTCACGACCTAATGGTTTTAGTAATTTCTCGAGGTCATACAGCGTACTGCCTGGCATAGCAACAACTTGATTAAATTCAGGTAATACTTGAATTTGATTTAATTTTAATGTGCTAATAATAACGATATCACGATCATAATCATAACCGCTTGGCGTCGAACCTTCTGTCAGCCCTGTGTTCGCGGCTTGCATAATCACTATTTTATCCGCCTCGACACAGGCTTTAAAAACATACCATTGCTCTAACAACGTGGTAGGGAAGACGACCGCTATAGCATTACCGATACCTGAGCGAAACCCTTTGCGGTAACGTTCGGTTTTATGAGGCTTAGTCAGGATATTTTTTTTACCAACAATATTGGTGAGTGTCAGTAATAATCGTTGATTTTCAGGGCTGTTTACTGCATTCATTTCTGCGCCTTCCTGTCAGGGTAATTATCAATAAACTGTTCAATTAATTGTAATGTCATAATCATTTAACAACCATATCACATTATAAAGCGTTTTAGATTGAGATATCGGTGCAGTGTCACAATTAGCTGATTGGAAGGTTAAAACAAATAATAGACTAACAGCCTGAATAATAGGCAAAAAAAAACAGCACTCTGAGGTGCTGTTTTTATTCAATCGACTAAATTAATAATCGCTCATTTGAGGCATTGGACGACGGAACATACGCGTCAATATCGCCATATAGACCAGACCGACAGCCGTCCAAATTAAACCATATACCATTGAATCCTCTTCGATATTTAACCATAGTACACAAACGGTCAGCGTACCAATGACAGGCAAAATCAAATAGTTAAGGATATTCTTAATCCCATGTATACGGCGTTCACGAATGAAGAACTGGCTGATAACTGAAATGTTAACGAACGTAAACGCAATCAGTGCACCAAAGTTAATTAATGCTGTTGCAAAGTCCATCTCAAACCAAATAGCGCCAAGTGCTAACACACCGACCATTAATACGTTATAAGACGGAGTACGCCATCTTGGACTTACGTGGCCAAAGATTTTTTCTGGGAACACCCCATCACGCCCCATCACATACATCAAGCGAGCACTACCTGCATGTGCAGCCATACCTGAAGCTAATACGGTAACACATGAGAAAACCAAAATAATGGACTGGAAGAATGCCCCAGCAACAAATCTCATAATGTCAGGTTGTGTTTCATTGATGTTTTTAAAGCGCGAAACATCTGGGAAAAATTGTTGTAAGAAGAATGACACGGTAATGAAAATAATCCCACCGATAAGTGCTGTCAGGAAAATAGCACGCGGGATCACTTTACCTGCATTTGGCGTCTCTTCTGACAGAGAGCTTAACCCATCAAAACCTAAGAATGAAAAGCAGAGTATTGTCGCTCCGGCTATCAGAGGGATCAATTCCGTGTGCTCATCAGCAAATGGTCGGAAGGTCCAAACTTCACCCGTTCCTTCGCCATTCGATACACCATGAATCACAATCAAGGTAAATACAACCATGACCCCTATTTGAATAATGGCAATCACGGTACTTAGATTAGCGATGACGTTGATACCGCGTAAGTTAGCGGCAGTCATCAGAATAACTAGCCCCACAACAAAAATAGCAGGCTCAACCGTTGGGAAGATATCTTGTAAATAAATCTTCGCTAATAATATGTTGATCATTGGCATAAAGATGTAAGACAGCAGCGAGGTCCATCCTACAAGGAAGCCAATATGTGGGCTCATTGATTTTTGAGCGTAGGTATACGCCGAGCCAGCAGATGGAAAACGTTTTACCAATTTGCCGTAGCTCAGAGCAGTAAATAGTATCGCAGCAAGTGCAATAATATAGGAAGTCGGGACGTGACCACCGGTTTTATCCGATACCATACCAAAAGTATCGAAAATCGTCATTGGCTGAATATAAGCAAGACCAATCATCACCACTTGTAACAGGGTGAGCGTTTTTGCCAGCTCTACGCGGTTGTTTGCACCAGTTTGGTTGCTACCGATGGATAATGGTACTGAATTATTTGGCATGATAAAGCCCTCCCATAACTTTCGATTGAGTACTATTTGACCTACTTAATCGACAGTTACTGGGAAGACTTTGCATCTGCCTATAGGCAGAGAAGAAAGATGAAAGGTTAAATGGTGAAGTTGCGAAGCAGCCGATTGCTCCGTAATCATCGATGCGGCAGCCACGGCCACCAGGCCCTGCTGCGAATGCGAAAAAGTAAGCCATGCAAGCATTCCTCAAATCGGTAGCATAAAATGTTTGCTACACGTAAAAATATAATTTATCTATCCGGCCTATTATCCGGCCCCATAAAATTAAACGAACTTAAAAAGCAAAAAAAAACCGATACCGGAAATTGAGGTATCAGTCATTTTTTTAGTTCGCGCATTTTGCACTTCAAGTTATCAAATAGCAATAGGTATTGTTAAAAAAACAGACAATATTTGATGAGAATTTTTGATAAATTTGCCGATTTTGCGCTGGTAGCTAATAACTTGTTTTCTTCTATAAATTTTTGCTATTAAAAGACATTTTTTACTCTTTTTCGCACGCCAAAAAACAAGGCCCTCTTAACTCAATAAGAGAGCCTTAATTCAGTCAGTTATCAAACTCATTAGAAGTTATAGTTGATACCTATATTGTATCGACGACCTTCTAATTCAGCACCATAGTTTGTTGAGTCAATGCGGCGATCTAGCACGTTATAGACACCACCGACAATATTTGCATTCTTGTTCAACTGGTAGCTTGCCCCTAAATCAAACAATGCATATGACGCCGTACCATTATTCATTGTCTCACCACGGCCTTGGTAATCAGACGTTTTACCGCGGAAATTCATGCGTGCCCATGTTTGCAACTCTTCAGTTGTATCCCATGTCAATGTCGTATTACCCATATGTTTTGGCTGCTTGTTTAGCGGCTTACCTTTATTGACACCACTTCTTTGTTCAGTGTCGGTGTAAGTATAGTTCGCCGAAAACGCTAAATTATCCAGAATGCCCCAGTTAAACGTTAACTCAACACCACGCATTCTTGCTTTATCAACGTTTTCACGGTCACTAACAAAACGGTATGGCTTACCATTATCACCAATACCATCATCTAATGTACAGTCTCTGATATTTGCATTGCTATTATCACAGCGTCTAACTTCTGTAATTTTATCTTTGAAATCGGTATTATAGATCGTGATCCCTGCGGTAATATTGTCTTGGTTATTCCAAATTACACCAATTTCTTCTGTAACACTTTTCTCCGGTTTCAAATTCGGGTTACCGTAAATCACTGCGTTACCTGCGCGCCCACCCGTTGATTGCCCCCAGTCTGCTGAAGATTGACGTAAGTCAGGTGCTTTATAACCTGTAGACACACCACCTTTGATGGTCCATTGGTCGTCAGCATGCCAAACACCATAAAGACGAGGTGTCCAGTGAGTACCATAGTTTTCGTCTTTATCCATACGGATACCGCCGGTTAAAGCGAAATCATTGGTCATTAACCATTCATCTTCCGCAAACAGCGCCCAGCTATAACGGTCAAGTTTGTTTAGTGCAAATTTATTATCACCTGCTTCTAATTTTTCCTTACGATATTGGCCACCTAAACTTAAACTGTGGTCACCAATTAAGAAGACACTTTGATTACGTATGATGAGATCATCAAATTTCATCTTACGAGTTGGGTTCTTAGTTTCATCGTATTGAATATAAGTATCAGTGTTAGCTAGGTCATAAACCCCTGTATGAGTTAATGCAGTATGCGTCATCTCATATTTACTAAAGCTGCTACTATCACCTTCTTTATACGTATAGCCTTCACGATAGTCCCTATGCTGGCTATCTTTTTTGAAATCCAAATCAAAGGTGTTCTTTTCATCTGGTGTTAATGACAGTGTTCCACCACCACTTGCAACGATTTGACGACCGAAACCATCAACGATTTTATCTTCACCACGGTGTGAATATTGACCGCTAAGCTTCACGCCTAACAAGCCATCAATCAGTGGACCAGAAGTATAGAAACTGCCTTGTCCAGTGTTTCCTGAATTTCTACGCTCAGTAATTGTCGTATCAGCACGTAAACTTGTCGTCCACTCTTGCTGCACACGGCGAGTAATAATGTTAATTACCCCACCCATAGCATCAGAACCATAGAGGGAAGACATAGGCCCACGAACAACTTCAATACGTTCTATTGCAGGTAGTGGTGGCAGCCATCCCTGTTCGATACCTGAACCGTCACTATTTGGGCGCGTACTGCGCGTATCAACACGCTTACCATCAATCAAGATCATCGTGTATTTTGCATCCATACCACGAATACTGATATCTGAACTACTACCGCCGCCGGTGACTAGAACGCCCGGAACGTCTTTCAATGCATCGGTGACATCACGGTAAGCTTTATTTTCTAGTTGCTCACGCGTTACCACAGAAATAGACGCCGGCGCATCTTCAATTTTTTGTTGGAAGCCAGATGCGGTGGTAACCATAATCGTGTCTTTACTATCATCCGCAAATACAGGGACTGCTGTGATTGCCGCAATAACGCTTATTGCAATTTTTCTTTTATTGAAAACTACCATTCCCAACTCTCCAAGAGATAATTTTGATTTGAATTTTGATATGACATAAGCTCAATATTCGGGTCTATAACCCTATCATTACTATTATTATTTTTTTGGTTATTAGATAATAAAAATTACCCATAGAAAATTTATGGTAAATACTATTTGTATATATTGAAATTTTCTATAACTAATTATCGCTAGAAAAATATAACCTTTATTCTCTTATTCAATTAATAGTGCCAATCTAAATTTCATTGACACTATTAATTTATATCAAAACTAGCTCGCTAACTTATCCACTAAGCCATCAATTAAAACTTGTGGTACCCCTTGAGAACAGCGCTCTATTCGCCCCCTAACACCGTACACATCAGCCAAGCTATCTGGCGTAATCACGGCCTCTGGTTCACCTTGAGCAATCAGTTTGCCTTTTTTTAGCATTAAAACATGTTCAGCATGTCTTAACGCAATATTGATATCATGAACCACAACCACCGTAATAATATTGCGACGCTTTGTTTCTTTCGCCACTAAATCCATAACGTGATATTGGTAATTTAAATCTAATGCACTTAATGGCTCATCTAATAACAATAAGTTTGGTTGACGAATTAATGATTGTGCCAAACCAACCAATTGCTTTTGACCACCTGATAATTGGTCTAAATAACTTAATGCTAAATGTTCAATACCTAATTGACGCAATAAATGCATCACTTCATCTTTACTATTTTCATTACTCAGACCACCCGATGCTCTTTGAGCAACGATCACTGATTCCAAGACATAAAGATGAACACCTGCTGGTAAGCTTTGAGGTAAATAGACAACATTTTGCGCACGCTGAGCAAAGTTTTGCTGTGTTAAATCCATTCCATCTAACAGCAATTGCCCTGTAGCTTTATTTAAACCAGCCAAAGAGCGCAGCAGAGTCGATTTGCCGCTTCCATTTGGCCCTAATAACACAGTGATCTGACCTCTTGGTAAAGCTTCTGTTGTCAGCCCTTCAATCACAGGGTTTTTAGGATAACCTGCATTAAAGCGATTAATAATCAGGCCATCTGTCATGACACACTACCTCTATGACGTAAAATAATACTTAAGAAGAACGGTACACCAACGAGTGAGGTCACAATACCAACAGGAATAATGACACCCGGTATAATATTTTTAGATGCAATAGATGCCATGGATAAGACTAAGGCACCAATTAATGCGCTTGCTGGCAAATAAAAGCGGTGATCTTCACCAAACATCAAGCGCGCGATATGAGGAGCAACCAGGCCGATAAAGGCGATAGGCCCCACAAATGCGACTGCCAACGCTGATAAGATACTGATACGCAACAATGTGGTTAAACGTAACCGACGGACATCAATACCAAAACTAATCGCTCGGTCTTCGCCCAACCTCAGTGCAGTCAGTTTCCATGAACTCATCATCGCCAATGGGAAAATTAGAGCAAAGACGAGTGTCATCACCCCGAGTTTTACCCATGTTGCTTTTGAAAGGCTCCCCATTGTCCAGAATACTAGACCTTGCAGAGTGTCCTCTGTGGCAATAAATTGCATCATTGAAACTAAAGCATTAAAGGTAAATACCAATGCGATCCCAAACAATACGACACCCGATGTTGCAACGCGCGTCCAACGGGTCACTGCATCTAACATCAGTGCAGCCAATAGTGCAAAAATAAAGGCATTCGCTGAAATTACCCACTGATCAGGCACACCAGGAATAGCAATACCGGAAACAATCGCTAATGCCGCACCAAAAGCAGCGGCATTGGAAACACCGAGGGTAAATGGACTTGCCAACGGGTTATTCAAGATAGTTTGCATCTCGGCCCCAGCAAGGCCAAGTGACATGCCAATCACAACGGCCATAAGGGCATAAGGCAAACGGATATCCCAAACAATCACACGAGTTCCCGCTTCTACAGATTCAGGGGATACGATGGTTTGCCATAATTTTTCCAGCGATAAGCCGGATGGGCCTAATGTGAAATCAATAACCAATGATAATAAGATTGCAGCGATGATCACGGCAATCCATGCTACCCTACGACGTAACATTTTTTGATAATGCTGCTTCACACCATTATCATTTTCTCTCACTGACGGCTTAACAGTTGATATAGACTCGGTAGTAAGACTCATTATTATTACCTACAAAATTTACTTCTCACTTACCCAATAGATGCCGGTTGGCTCAACTGCAAGAAATTGGCTATGTAATTCATTCAAGGTTTTTTGCGGATCCAGATCAGCAAACTGCTCCGGATAGAACCATTTAGCAAATACTTGAGTCGCTAATACGTTGTAGGGAGAATTGTAATAGTTATGCCAAATTGCATAGTCTTTGCCATCTTTCACCGCTGACAAAGAGCTAATTCCTTTGCGTTCAGTAATTTTTTTCAAGCTACTTTTTGCATCTTCAACAGTGCCTTGTGCCCCTAATTGCACTCCGACATCTTTACTGCCGGGAGCTTTAGCACCTGTTGCGATATAAATTTGTGGGTCAACAGCGATAACCTTTTCTAGGTTCATATTACCCAAAGCACCGGGTAGCACATCTTTGGCGATATTTTTCCCACCCGCTAGGTCGATAAAATTCCCCATGTTCCCGTTGCCTGCGGTTCCACAACAATCTTCAAATGCACCAGCACGTAAATCAATAAACACGGTAGGCTTTTTATCTTCAGGGATCTTACTGGTGATATCCGTCACTAATTTTTGATTTTTTTCGTAAAAATCAGCATATTTTTCTGCAGTCTGTTCGCGATTTAATGCTTTCCCAAGCATACGGATACTCGGTAGCGTGTTTTGCAGTGGATTGTCTCTAAAATCAACAAACACAACAGGCACACCCGCCTTTTCTAACTGCCCTACTAACTCACTATTTTTACCGGGGCCATGACCAGAGAGGCCAAAAATCGCAATGTCTGGATTCAGTGTTAATACTTTTTCGGCACTGACACTATCAGCGCTGGTATTACCAATTAATGGAATATTATCAATTTGAGGGAACTTAGCTTTATAAGCCGCGTAAGTTTGTGGATCAAGTTTACGTAAGTCGCCTTGCCAGCCAACAATTCTATCAAGCGGTTTATCGCCTTCAAGTAAAGCAATTGCACTCAACAAACGGCCTTCACCAAGTAAGATACGATTAACATTATCAGGTACTTCAACCGTTCTACCAGCAACATCAGTAACTGTTGCAGCCAATGAGCTAATACTGATACTCATCACAGAGCCTGCAAATAATGCTAAACCTATCCCTTTTGCTAACGACTTTGCCATCAACTTCACATCAAACCTCTTATCCCCTTTATTTTGGTGCCCATAACAATAAAGCAAATAAGAATACTTATCAATACGATTGCTGATTTAATTCCATCTATGTATTGAATTGTGATCGTGGACGAAAATTTTTGTTAATCAATTGATAAATTGGCTATTTCGTCTTTAAAAAAGAAGATAACGCCAGACTCAGCATGCAAAGCATATCATGAGGAAACGACCCGATTATTCGGTTTTTCCCATTATAAAAAATGCCAATCAACGTTCGAACTGACCCCAGTTCATTGTTGATTGGCATTTTTATTTATAACTTACTGTTATTGAATATGTGTAAATAATTTAAGCAATTATTTATTCAGATTTTCACGGTAGCTTGGGAATTCCATGTCTTTATAACGAATAATTGACGTTTTTTTGGCTATTTTATAGCCAAACCAAATTGCTAAAAATAATGGAATACCAATATAAGTGGCTGTAACCCCTACCCAATCAATTTTATCTTCTAAAAACGCTTGATAGTTTTGCCCTAATGTAATCACTAAACAGAGAACAAAAGCAAAGATAGGACCAATTGGGAAGAAGCCCGAACGATAAGGTAAGTCATTAATATCCTTACCTTGCGCAATATAACCTTTACGGAAACGATAATGGCTAATTGCAATCCCCAACCAAGCAATAAACCCTGTCATACCTGAAGTATTCAGTAGCCATAAGTAGACAGTTTGGTTACCAAACATTGAACTTAGGAAGCACAGAGCAGCAATTACCGTAGTGGCAAATAGCGCATAACGCGGTACCCCACCTTTTGAGAGGCGAGCAAAAATGCGTGGTGCTTTACCTTCACGGGCTAAGGTATACAGCATACGTGTTGAGGCGTACATCCCTGAGTTACCTGCCGATAGTACCGCCGTTAAAATAACCGCATTCATTACTGCTGCTGCCGATAGCAACCCAGCATTTTCAAATACTAAGGTAAATGGGCTAACACTAATATCTTTAACATCATTGCGCAGTAGATTAGGATCTGTATATGGAATAATCAAACTAATGATCAAGATTGCAAAGATATAGAACAAAAGGATACGCCAAAATACTTTACGTACTGCTTTAGGGATATTCTTCGCAGGGTCTTGAGATTCACCCGCGGCGATACCAATCAGTTCGGTTCCTTGGAAAGAGAAGCCGACAATCATCGCCACACCAATCATGGCAGAGAAACCACCAGCAAATGGTGCATCCCCGATGGTCCAGTTATGCCATCCCGCATTTTCAGCACCACTCATGATACCAAAAATCATCAATACGCCGACAACGATGAAAATAACAACGGTTGTCACTTTAATGAGTGAGAACCAATATTCTGCCTCACCAAACCCTTTAACAGAAATATAGTTCAGTAAGAAAATGACGGCTAAAAATATTGCGCTCCAAATCCAACCCGGCGTATCAGGGAACCAGTAAGTCATGACCAGTTGCGCGGCAACCAAGTCGACAGCAATAGTTACAGCCCAGTTATACCAATAGTTCCAGCCTAATGCGAAACCAAAACCTTCATCAACATATTTAGCGCCATAGGTCGCGAAAGAACCTGACACTGGCATATAAGCCGCAAGTTCACCTAAGCTGGTCATCAAAAAATAGACCATTAAGCCGATAATTGCATAAGAAAGAAGCGCCCCGCCGGGACCTGCTTGTGCAACGGTTGCACCGGATGCAACAAAGAGGCCGGTGCCAATGGAGCCGCCAATGGCAATCATTGCAAGATGGCGAGCTTTCAACTCACGACGTAATTTGCTTTGTCCGCTACCTTGTACCGTAGTGGTTTGTTGTTCTGACATCTGTTCCCTGTTTTTCTTTATTTAATCAATATTGAAGGAATTCTAGCAAAACATCCTGTCAGAACTAAGTAACTCTTGGCAGTTATAAGATACCTTCATAATCCCAACGGAATTATTAGTAAAACACTTATATCCTATGCATCATAGTTCAAATAACAACCTTGTTGACCATTTGGCTTTATACGATCCATAAACTTTGTTAAATCAGCAACACATTACTTGCAATAATCTAATAAGTTTTTAATTGCATTAGATAAATGTTTTTGGCGGTGATAAATCAAATACAGTGTTCGCTGTAACTGTAGCCCTTCAACCTCTAGCTCTACTAACGACCCGTTCGTCAATTGCTCCTCAATAACGCGTCTTGATAAGCAACTGATCCCCATACCAAAGCGAACTGCATGCTTAATGGCCTCCGAATTACCAAGCTCCATAAAAATATGAAAACCCGGTAAATGAGCAAATAACAGCTGATCGAGCACATCTCGTGTACCTGAGCCTCTTTCACGCAGCACCCAAGGCGCATCACGTAACTCTTTTAAGGTGAGTGTTCTTCCCGCCAATGGATTACTAGGAGCCGCAAATATCACCAATTCATCTTTTAGCCATGGTTCGGTAATTAACTCGGGGCTATGGCACACGCCTTCAATAAGACCCACATCAGCGCGAAATTCCATCACCGCTTTAATAACTTCCTCTGTATTACTGATATTTAACTCTAATGGGATCGTCGGGTGGTCACGACGATACTCCGCCAGCAGTGATGGCAGCATGTAATTACCAATTGTGGTACTGGCAGCGAGACGCACCGCCCCCATCTCTTTTTTGAATAATTGTTCTACTTCCAACGCTTGTTCAAGCAACGCCAATGCCTTGGGATAGAGCAGCCGACCATGCTCATTAGTCACAAGCCGTTTGCCTACTCGGTCAAACAGTTGTACTCCAAGTTGCCCTTCAAGGTCGGTCAACGACGCACTTACAGCAGATTGCGATAAAGCGAGTAATTGGGATGCTTGCGTCGTGGAGCCACTTTTTAGTACTTCCGTAAATACCTCGAGTTGCCTAAGTGTTATTCGCATACAGGTAGCCCCAACATTGTTCACTAGAGTTTGTAATAATATTGTTAATATTAACGATTTATTACCAACTTACCAGAAGAAACTTATAACCAGAAATTCAGATAGATTATATATAAACAATCAATTTAAATTATTATAGTTTTTGTTATATGCTTATTCCAAAATTATCTATACCCTGAATAAACTGCTTTTATGAAGGGTATTAGTCGTAACTAAAGGTAAGGTTATGGATAAAAGCAATACAAAAACGTTAGTACAGAGCGCACAGCACCCAGCTCTAAAACTAATTTCAGGTATTATTTTAGCGGGAGTTTTAACCGCAATTTCGATATATCTTGGAGAGCAGCAATGGTTTATTGATGTCGGTTTAGGCGCCCTGACATTGGCAATTTTATTAGGCATCATCGTCGGGAATACAATCTACCCTGCTATTAGTCATCGTTGTGATGAGGGGATCAAATTTGCCAAACACTATTTTTTACGTGCGGGGATCATACTTTATGGCTTTCGCCTAACATTCCAACAAATTACTGATGTTGGTGCCACAGGGTTGCTCATTGATGCACTTACCCTCGCATCCACTTTCTTGTTGGCCTTTTGGTTAGGTAAAAAGGTGTTTGGACTCGATGATGAAACCACTTTTTTAATCGGTGCAGGTAGCAGTATTTGCGGAGCCGCAGCGGTTATGGCGACAGAGCCTGTTGTCAAAGCCTCTGCCAGTAAAGTTGCCGTCGCCGTTTCAACGGTGGTGATTTTTGGTACTATCGCCATTTTTGTGTATCCATGGCTTTATCAACTTAATGCACATTTTGGTTGGTTCACACAGACCCAAGACACCTTTGGTATTTATATTGGCTCAACAGTGCATGAAGTCGCTCAAGTCGTCGCTATCGGTCACACTATCGGCCCTGACGCAGAGAATGCTTCCGTGATCACCAAAATGATCCGAGTGATGATGCTTGCACCCTTCTTAATTATTTTATCTGCTTATTTGAGCCGCCGCTCTGCGGTCGCTAAAGGACAAACAGCCCAAAAAAGCAAAATCACGATCCCTTGGTTTGCCGTTATCTTTATTCTGGTCGCTGCATTCAACTCGTTCAATTTGATACCGACAGAAATAGTAAAACACATTATCACGTTAGATACCGTATTGTTGGCGATGGCCATGGTTGCCCTCGGTTTAACAACTCATGTTAGTGCAATACGTCAGGCGGGGATCAAACCATTATTGATGGCGCTTATCTTATTTGTATGGCTAATCATTGGTGGTTTCGCCATCAATGCCATTATCCAGACTATCCTATAAACTCTTTGTTCATTTTTTAATTTGGCCGCATTTAATGCGGCCTTTTTGTTGATTTCATTTATTCTCCTATTAATGGCATACTTCTTCATAAAAGAAGGAGTCAAGAATGAAATATGTTGGAGCACACGTCAGCGCTTCTGGAGGCGTTGATCAAGCTGTTATTCGCGCTCATGAAATTAACGCTACGGCATTCGCGCTGTTTACCAAAAATCAGCGCCAGTGGAAAGCCCCACCTCTTAGCGAGGAGGTGATTGAAAAATTTAAGGCTAACTGTGCAAAATACGGTTATGGTAAGCACCAAATTTTACCGCATGACAGTTACTTAATTAATTTAGGTCATCCAGAGCAAGAAGCGTTAGAAAAATCACGCATCGCATTTATTGACGAAATGCAACGCTGTGAGCAGCTTGGTATTGATCTACTCAATTTTCACCCTGGCAGCCACCTGAAAAAAATCGATATAGATGATTGCTTAGCTCGTATTGCCGAATCTATCAATATCGCCCTAAATGAAACTCAAGGCGTCATTGCCGTCATCGAAAATACGGCGGGGCAAGGTTCAAACTTAGGCTATCGTTTTGAACATTTAGCAAAAATCATTGAAGATGTGGATGATAAAAGCCGAGTAGGTGTTTGTATTGATACTTGCCACGCCTTTGCAGCAGGCTATGATTTGCGAACAGAGGAGGCTTGTGAAGAGACTTTCAAACAGTTTTCTGACATTGTTGGTTTTGAGTACCTCAAAGGTATGCACTTAAATGATGCCAAAAGTGAGTTTGCCAGCCGAGTCGACCGTCACCATAGCTTAGGGGAAGGTAATATAGGCTACACACCTTTTAGTTACATAATGAAAGACCCTCGTTTCGATGGTATCCCTCTGATCCTTGAAACCATTAATCCAGATATTTGGCCCCAAGAAATTGCTTGGCTAAAGTCACAGCAAAAATAACCAGTCACTATCTATAAAGCATAAAGGCGGCGAGTTAACCTCCGCCGCCTTTATCGTTTTACAGTGATTCCATCTCAATTTTTGCCATCATATCGGCAAGCTTATTACGATTTTTTAAGCCAACATCAGGCTGTGATACGGATAACGCTGAAATAGCCGTGGCCATACGCAATGTGTGTGCGCTAGATTCACCATTCAGTAAGCCATAAGCGAGGCCTGCAACCATTGAATCACCAGCCCCCACCGTGCTGATCACTTCACAACGAGGCGGTTTAGCTAACCAAGAGCCTGAAGCATTCACCCATAATGCCCCTTCTTCACCAAGCGAGATAACCACATGAGAAATGCCTTTATCGCGTAATTCATGTGCTGCCGCAATGACATCTTTCAATTCAGGTAACTTGCGACCCACCCACATTTCTAATTCATGGCGATTGGGTTTTACTAACCAAGGCGAGGCTTTTAATCCTGCTTTTAATGCTTCACGGCTACTGTCGAAAATGATACATGGACATAATTGACGCAAGCGGCTCATCCAACGAGTGAATTCTTCGGGATCAATCCCATTTGGTAGGCTACCACTCACCACCACCATATCAAAATGGCCTAACCAATTGAGTGACTCCGTTGAGAAACGGTTCCAATCTTCTTTACTGACTTCAAAGCCAGAAAAGTTGAAATCTGTCGATTCACCATTATCTTCTGTCAGCTTTACGTTGATCCTTGTGCGTCCTGACACCATATAAAAGCGGTTTGCCATACCATTATCACTAAAGAAGTGTTGGAATTCTTCTTGGTTATCTTTCCCCATGAAGCCGCTAACTGTGATATCAATACCAAGATCTCGTAAAACTTTCGCGACATTAACGCCTTTGCCTCCTGCATTGAGGCTAGCCGTCTTCACTAAGTTGACTTCACCGACTTCGATTGATGGACATAGCCCAACAAGATCATAGGCAGGATTTAATGTAATTGTAGCAACCCGGCGAGTCATAACCTCGAATCTCCCTTATCATTATCGTCATGTGTATGCAGCCATAGTTATACCATTAAAACACAATGGCTTCAGTGATATTTGTAGTTTTTCCTGATTGTTTTTCTGCTATAAACTGGCAGAATCGCACCGAATAGAATAAAAAAAGAAAGGAGAAGTTGATGTCTACTGTTGATGGCGTTGTCGTTGGTGTTGGCGTAATTATCACGAATTCACAAGGCCAAATTTTAATGGGCAAACGCAGCAGCAAGCACGCACCATACTGGTCAATATTTGGGGGGCATGTCGATGCTGGGGAATCATTCGAAACCTGTGCTATTCGTGAAATAAAAGAAGAAATTGGTATTGATATTACCGCCCCAACGGTTTTTGGTATTAGTAACAATATAAACACCTATCACCAAGAAGGTAAACATACTGTCTCTATCTGTATGCATGTTGAATATAATGGCGATATCGAGCCGCAAATCATGGAAAAAGATAAGTGCGAAAGCTTGATGTGGGTATCCCCGAATGAACTCCCAGAACCCCATTTTGAGGCTAGCCGTAATGCCATTGACCTCTGGCTAAACCAACAATTTTATCATCACCCCGCTTAATCGCTTTACTCAGGTACAAATAGCTCAAGGCTATTTGTACAATAATCACCCAACCTATTATTACTACTCTTAATTTTACCTATTTGTGCTTTAATTATTGTTTACATCAACATGTCTCAACTGTATCATTAAGCTAGTACAAAGAAACATTAATCGGGAGTTTCCATGTCTGTTGATGCAGTAAAAACAAATAAGCAGCCCTCCATCTTAGGTGGGGCGATGATCATCGCGGGTACAGCCGTTGGCGCTGGTATGTTTTCAATCCCCATGGTGACCTCCGGTGTCTGGTTTACAGGCTCTATCCTACTTTTGCTGTATACCTTTTTTTGTATGCTGCTTTCAGGATTAATGATTTTAGAAGCCAATATGAATTACCCTGCTGGCGCAAGTTTTCATACCATGGTTAAAGATTTACTTGGGCCTGTATGGAACTCAATTAATGGGCTATCCATTACTTTTGTCCTTTATATTTTAACGTATGCTTATATTTCCGCGGGTAGCTCGATTATCTCGGAAAATTTATCTTCCTATATAAAAATGGACGTTCCACAAGCCGTTTCTGGATTGTTCTTCGCACTTCTGGTTGCCTTTGTTGTTTGGTTATCTACGCGTGCCGTCGACCGTTTAAGTACCATTTTAATTGGTGGTATGGTTATCACCTTTATTATGTCAGTTGGCGGTATGGTCACCACAGCCTCACCTTCGATTCTGTTTAACCAAGTCGATCAAGGCAATACACATTATTTACCTTATGCCCTCGCTGCACTGCCCTATTTGCTGACATCGTTCGGCTATCACGGTAACGTTCCTGGGCTTGTAAAATACTATAATAAAGATAGCCGTTCTGTGGTTCGTAGCCTTGTCTATGGTGCGATTATCACCGTTGCCATTTATATCTTGTGGCAGTATGCGGTCCAAGGGAATATTCCACGCTCTGCCTTTATCCAAATTCGTGAGGACGGCAATAATATTGGTGCACTGCTTAAGCAAATGAATTTGTCTACCAACAGCGATTTTATTTCGAAGTTTTTGAATTTGTTCTCGTATATGGCACTGGCAAGTTCATTCTTAGGTGTATCTTTGGGGCTGTTTGACTTTATTGCTGACTTCTTTAGATTCAACGATAGCAAACAAGGCCGTTTAAAATCTGCCTTAATCACTTTCCTGCCACCGGCTGTATTTGCCCTAGCTTTTCCTAATGGCTTTATTTATGCCATTGGCTTTGCAGGCCTCGCTGCCACTATTTGGGCAGTGATTGTGCCCGCGCTGATGGCAAGAGCAAGTCGTAAGCGTTTCCCGAATAACAGTTATAGGGCGCCTGGCGGCATTGGTATCATCCTATTTGTTATCTTGTTTGGTGTCATTAATGCCGTAGCACACATACTCTCCTTATCTGGTTTACTGCCTGTTTACTGATGATACCCTCCCCAACATCACCGTTGGGGAGATTTTTTTTATTGAAAAGTACGTTTCCTATCTTGCCTAATCGCCTATCTGCGAGTAATTTTGTCGCACTCTTTTCTGACGATAATAAAGAAGGTTATTTATGGCAAAAGCCAATGAGATCAAACGCGGGTTTGCGGTGAGTTACAACGGCAAGCTGCTCTTGGTTAAAGATATCGATATTCAGGCACCAAGCGCTCGTGGCGCCAGTACTTTATATAAAATGCGCTTTACTGATATTAAGACTGGTCAAAAAGTCGAAGAACGCTTTAAAGGTGATGATATTTTAGAAACCATCTCTTTAACTCGTCGCGCTGTTAGCTTCTCTTATATCGACGGTGATGAATATGTTTTCATGGATAATGAAGACTATACGCCTTATCTCTTTAAACGTGCAGACATTGAAGAGGAGCTGTTATTTATCCCTGAAGAGGGATTGCCTGGCATGCAGGTGCTCACGATGGATGGGCAAGTATTGGCGCTCGAACTTCCACAAACCGTTGATATGGTTATTGTAGAAACAACACCTGCAATTAAAGGTGCTTCAGCCAGTGCGCGAACAAAACCTGCAACAATGGCAACAGGCCTAACGGTTCAAGTCCCTGAATACCTCACGAGTGGTGAAAAAATTCGTATTCATATTCCTGAACGCCGCTATATGGGCCGCTGCGATTAATTAGATATATCACCTATGGGCATTAGCCCATAGGGCTTTCTTTTTCTTAAACAAATTAAACTAACTTCCTACCTAATAAACCGCTTAAGTTTTTTTATTCAGTTATATGTCAGTGTATACACACCCAACGTCTGTTCTTTATTTATCCATTTAAAGCTTTGAGTGCCTTGACTATTAGGCAATTCATGGATGCCTACTCTCAATTTTTTTAAAGACGTTTTTGTTATTTCTGGTTTACCTTTATTGCTAGACCAACATGTGGTTTCAATATGCCCATCAATTGCACCAATTTGACATGGAGGCATAACAATTGCACCGATAAAGGTAATCGTTCCACCGCCAACATAGTTTTTTTCTTTTGCTTGAACACTACCAAAAGGAAAAAAGCTAAAAATGGCTATTGCTAATAGCGCTGTCAAAGAAATTTTATTTGCTGTAAGTTTCATAAAAGTCATCCGCTTAAAATTAGGTTATCGTCATCTGCGATGAATTATTTATATCTGTAATAATTTTTTACTTTTTATTACTGAATAACCGAATCTTAATTTGAATGAATGAAACAATATTTAACTTACAGTCGTAGTTTTTTATTTTTCTCAAACTCTAAGAAATAACACATAATTAGTTAAGTTGATCACAAATTTGAGACGATCACACATATTGCAACTCCCATTAGGTTTAATCTATTAAAAATAGTACGGATATTTTTAGAAATAGAAGCCTTAACAATAATCGTTATGATCACTAATAGACTTATAACCTAATTCACTATGAAAACATTACTTTCAAAAACCATCGAATTGACGCCATCCCTCTTGATTGCAAGTGGTCGGCAACGTGCATGTTATCAGCATCCCGAGCGTGATGATTTATGTGTCAAAGTTCATCATTCAAATAGAGATGATCGAGAAACAATACGTGAAATTAAGTATTACAAACGAATTTACCGAAATAAATCATCATCAGATGCGATTGCCCATTATTATGGCATTCAAAAAACCACGTTAGGTACAGGCTACGTATTTCAGTTAATAAAAGATAAAGCGGGAAATGTATCCAATACGCTGGATTATTATTTAAAAAATAAAAATGCTTTTTTAAAACATCAAAAAAATATGAGAATTGCCTATGATATTTTTAAAAAGACTGTTTTTAAAGATGCAATAGTGACAATGGCATTAAAGCCTTACAATATTGTTTATCAATTAGGCTATAAACCCCACGGCCAATTTTTTATCATTGATAATCTAGGTTGTGCGACCTTAATTCCCGTCGACTACTTTTCATCTACAATCGCTCGAGCCACACTCACTCGTCGATTTACCGATTTTGAACAGCGAATGCTAAGAGAATATCACGTCAAACTGGCTAATATGCAAATAAACTAGTGGCAAAACGATATTGCGTTGCTTTGATCTTGCGGCGCAATATCGTATGCTTCACCATCGTATTAGATTATTCAATTTAGAAAAATTTAAACTTCTTTACAATTCAAAAAAGCCTGTAGACGCTGTTATGCTATTAAGCAAATGTTGTTTCACTCAAAGCGTGATCTAGATCGTTATTTTTACTCGATTATTTGAGTACCTAACGATAACACACACACTTTTTTAACTCTAAATGTACAAAAGATGATACACATCCATGCTTAATATAATGTTTTGTAAATTATTACCTTATTAACTCGCCATTTTGCTTTCGTTTATGTATGCTCTCTATGTTTGGCGAAATAAGTATGCAACTGCCAAACTCTAACGGTGAGTGTTTAACAGTTTGTTGTTATGTTGACATAACAAACGTGTCGCCAACGCAGCAAATCGTCGTTTTGCTCATATACAAGTTTTAGTTGTTCTGTATTAAACGCTTTCTGTGAAAAGCCAGTGTCGCATTTTGTAAAATGCGCTTTTCACAGGGATAAGTTTACGTTTGTTGTGTGGAAAAAAACACAATAAGAAATGGCAAGGGATATTAACAATAATGGCAACATCTGAAAAATTTAAGCGCAACATTTTGCGCATCATACCAGCAATAGCAATTGCCGCGACACTGTCAGCTTGTACTGCCCCTGATTCTTCAAGAAATGCTCAACGTACCACTCATTCTGAACCACGTATGTTAAATGGTTCTTCCGATTCGTTAGCAATGGCTTCTCAAGATGAGTTCGAACAACTCGTTCAAAGCGTCGATACCAAATCGAAGATCATGAATCAATATGCAAATTGGAAAGGTGTGAGATATCGTCTTGGCGGTACAACAAAAAGTGGTATTGATTGTTCAAGCTTTGTGCAACGTACCTTTATTGAACAATTTGGTGTTGCCTTACCACGTACGACCTCAGAGCAAGAGTCTTCCGGTAAGAGTGTTAACCGTAACAATTTAAAAGCAGGTGACTTGGTTCTCTTTAAAACCGGTCGCCGCATGAAGCATGTTGGTATCTATATTGGTGACAATAAGTTTGTTCACGCCTCTACCAGCAGTGGTGTTATCGTATCAGAAATGACTAATGAGTATTGGAGCAAACGGTACTACGCTGGTCGCCGCATCATTAATGGTTCATAACCGATAATACCTTTTTAAATTCCTTGCCAATAAAAAAGCTTCCAAGTTAAAAACTGGAAGCTTTTTTATTGCGTTCAATAGCGATGTTAGGATGAATAAAAACCTGACTCAAGCTCCGCGATAGCAACACCAGCCGCCTTTAAGCGGCACATGGCGGCAAGTTCATCACTAGCATGAATGAAGAGGCAAATTTCTTTTTGCCATTCTAAAATCGCACTTTCAATTTGCAATTCAGACAATGATTCTGACAACTGCTTCATTGCAATGCAATCTGTAGCACAGTCATGGCTGAGTAATTTCAGCCCCACAAGTTTATCGCTATCGAAGTCATCTGTAGGTACGACTTCAACGTCCGTGCCTATTTTCCCAGATAACCAGCGGTAACTTTGCGGCAGCCTGTGCACAACCGAAAGACCTGATTTTTCCACAACAAATTCCTATTGCTACCTAAACCATCATAGTGTTCGTTGAACGAAGGCTATTTACTTAATCAACGCTTCGCTGAGGCTGCCTTTATGGCGAGATACCTACGAGCCTTAAGCTTTGACTCTCCCTCCTCTAAATAAATGTTTAGAGGTCAGTAAACGATATCAAACTTCGTTCAAACCGAATTCGCGACAAAGCCCAAAAGTAACGGGTTTGTTAAATATACATACCTAAATATAACATTAAATATTACTCGTGTCGTTAAATTTTTGTGACATAAATCCTTGCATGCACATTTTTTTACTATGAATGTTAAATTTTAAATTTTTTTTGATCTTAAAACTCAACACAGAGACTAACTATTAGTCATTTTTTTTACATTATTAAACGGGCATTAATAATAAGCTGAGTAATTTTGAAGAAAACTCACTAACTCCACCAACTTATGACTTAACTGCAATTACCTGAGTTTAATACACAAATTTAACAAATCGCTATCAAATGATTATTGATTTAGATCATTTTTATTCATACTTTCCAATTTTACTGGCAAAAAATTCGGTTTTACCGAGTAATTAATTTTTGCTTAACACTATATAAAAAGAGATGGTCACGAAATGAAATAAGTACGAAGGAAACCACTGTTTCATCCATGAAACAGCCAGTCTTATTGGATTAATTTATTTTTTGGCGCGTTTCGCCAATAAAACAAATAGCATTGAGCAAGCCACGCACGCAACCATAGAGCCAACCATCGGCCATGCTGACTTAGCAGGGATCATCGATAGTAAAGTTCCTATCAAAGCCCCAATGGAAAAACGGATTGTTCCCGCTAATGAAGAAACCGTACCTGCAATATGTGGATAATTATCTAAAATTACCGCCATTGCATTTGAAGTTATCATGGCAATCCCACTGACATAAATCGCCACACCAAGCACCAAAGCCCAGAAGCCAACATCCATTGCCGTGGTCGCCAGTAACCAAATTCCCATGGTGAATTGGACAATGATCCCTAGGTAGAGCATGCGCTCTGCCCCAAAGCGCCTAACATAACGACCATTAAATGTGGTCATAATGAATAAGAAAATAATATTAATACCAAAAAAGTAACCAAAATTTTCTGGCGCCACGCCATTCAGTTCAATATAAACAAACGGGCTAGCATTCAAAAATGAAAACATTCCCGCAAATGAAAATGAACTCGCTAAAATATAAAACAGCACTTGTTTGGCACGAAAAAGGGTTGCAAACTGCCTTAATGTATTACCTAAATGAAAGGGTTGCCGTTTCTCAACAGGTAACGTTTCACGTATAAATAAACTCACTAAAATAACCGCAATCACGGCCGCTATCGAAATACTCCAAAAAATGGCATGCCATGAGAACCATAACATCACCTTGCCACCTAAAATCGGTGCCAATAGTGGAGCTATTGTCATCACTAAAACAACAAATGACATACTGCGTGAAAACTCATCACGCGTAAACATATCCCTCATTAATGCGTTGATCACAACACTAGCCGCCGCCGCAGCAAAACCATGTAGGAAGCGAAACAAGATGAGTGATTCGATTGATTCAGAAAGCGCACATGCTGCTGAGGCGATGGCAAATACGATGACGCCGCCTAAAATCACAGGCTTACGACCCAGACTATCGGCCATTGGACCATAAAATAGCTGCCCAATTGCAAAGCCAAAAATATAGCTATTAAGCGTCATCTGGATACGCCCTTCATCGACATTGAAGTACTCACCCATCACTAAAAAGCTAGGTAAATACATATCAATGGCTAAAGGCATAAGCATTGATAATAAGCCTAATATTAATATCAACCCTATGTAGGATGATTTTTGCTGTTGCACTCTTTAAACTCCTATCTCGCTCTCGCCTGATACGACACACCTTAAAGATATGTCGCACACCAGAAACGATTTTATTTATTTTTATTAATAATTTATCGTTAGCGCGGAACGATAACGCTGTTGATTTCGTCTTCGGTTAACTCACGATACTCGCCGGGAGCAAGATCATCATCGAGCCAAATATCACCAATACGCTCGCGGTGTAGCCCACAAACATGATTTCCTACTGCTGCAAACATTCTTTTTACTTGGTGATAGCGCCCTTCGCTGATGGTCAATAGCACTTCTTTTGGAGAGATGACCTCCAACTGAGCTGGCTTGGTTGGATATTTTTCGCCATTTAGCATGACGCCTTCGGCAAAGCGTTTTGCAACATCGTCAGCAATGTCGTTTTCTAACTCAACTCGATACGTTTTTTCACAGTGGTGCTTGGGAGAGGTTATGCGATGTGACCACTGACCATCATCGGTTAGCAATACTAACCCTGTGGTATCAATATCAAGGCGCCCTGCTGAGTGCAATTTGTCTGCCAGCGGCTCATCAATAAAATAGAGAATGGTGGGATGTGCAGGATCGTCTGTTGAGCAAACATAGCCTTGAGGCTTATGCAACATAAAATAACGCGGGCCTGTAACATGAACTAAAACACTGCCTTCATAAGCGACAACTTGTTCAGGGCTGACTTGTACCGCACCTGATTTGACAATTTCATCATCTACAGTGACTTTTCCGGCACGCAGCTCTCGCGCCACTAGGCTCCGGCTAATCCCTAATTGCTGGGACAAAAACTTATCCAGTCGCATAAACACTCTTAATTTGATGGAATAGTAACTTAGTGCCTAAAGACAACTAAGTTGTTAGAAATAAAATTGAAAGGTTATTGTGATTGTGCTCACATCTTTTATTATATCAATAACTAACTACAAGTGATAGCGTCTCAAAATTAACGCGTGTTTTTAGCTCAACCCATTGTGTTAACCTAAATTTTACATTAAGCGACTCACTATTTTTAATTAATACTGAATAATATGCCTTTTGTCCTTCGTCCCTATCAACAAGAAGCTGTCGATGCGACCGTTCGTTATTTTCGCCAACACACGCAACCTGCCGTGATTGTGCTACCAACGGGAGCAGGAAAAAGCTTGGTCATTGCCGAACTTGCTCGCTTAGCTCGAGGAAGAGTATTGGTTCTTGCTCACGTCAAAGAATTAGTAGAACAAAACCATGCAAAATATATCGCTTATGGCCTTGAGGCTGATATTTTCGCTGCTGGCTTAAATCGCAAACAATCCCAAAGCAAAGTCGTCTTTGGCAGCGTACAATCCGTTGCGCGAAACTTAGACAGTTTTAATGATAATTTCTCCTTAATCATCATTGATGAATGTCATCGTATTAGCGCGAATGAGAAAAGCCAATATCAACAAATTATCAATAACCTTAGCCAGTACAACCCTGCATTGAAGATCCTAGGTTTAACCGCCACTCCCTATCGACTCGGTTCAGGATGGATCTATCAATATCATTATCACGGCATGATAAGAGGCGATGAGAACTGTTTTTTTCATGAATGCATTTATGAGTTACCTTTGCATTACATGATTAAAAATCATTTCTTAGTCACCCCCGAACGCCTTGATATGCCAGTATTACAGTATGACTTTAGCCAAGTTTCTCTCAGTTCCGCCGGCATTTTTAATGAACAAGAATTAAACCTTTCTATTAAGAAACAAAAACGTATTACACCTAAAATTGTCGCTCAAATTGTTGAATACGCCTTACCGCGGCAAGGTTGTATGATCTTTGCCGCTACCGTTGAACACGCAAAAGAAATTTTCGGCTATTTACCTGAACAGACCGCCGCCTTAGTTACCGCCGAGACGCCCGCGATAGAGCGAGAGGCTATTATTCAACAGTTTAAGCAGAAAAAGCTGCATTTTTTAGTCAACGTTTCTGTTCTGACAACAGGGTTTGATGCCCCGCATGTCGATGTTATTGCCATTCTACGCCCAACAGAATCTGTCAGCTTATACCAGCAAATTGTAGGCCGAGGCTTGCGCCTTTCACCGGGAAAAACCGAGTGCCTGATCTTAGACTATGCAGGGAATCCTCACGACCTCTTTCGCCCTGAGGTAGGTTCAACTAAGCCTAACACCAACAGTGTTCCCGTTCAGGTATTCTGCCCTCTTTGTCAGTTTGCTAATACTTTTTGGGGAAAATGCACCGAAGATGGGCAAATTATCGAGCATTATGGTCGCCGCTGCCAAGGCTGGGAAGAGAATGAATTAGGTCAAAAGCAGCAATGTGAGTACCGTTTTCGTTTTAAACAATGTCCTCATTGTGGTGCAGAAAACGATATTGCCGCTCGCCGCTGCCAAAAATGCGATGGGGTATTATCTGATCCTGACGATATGCTAAAAGCGGCTTTGAAATTAAAAGATGCGTTGATCTTACGTTGCGGCGGCATGGCACTAACCAATGGTGCTGATAACAAAGGTGAATGGCTAAAAATCACGTACTATGATGAAGATGGCACCTCCGTTTCGGAGCGCTTTCGTTTGCATACGCAGGCGCAACGCCGTGCTTTTGAATACCATTTCTTGCGGGAACATTTCCGTGCGCCAGGCGTTCCTTTTCATTGGTCTTCGGCTAATGACATTATCTCTCAGCAGGCTTTATTACGTTATCCTCAATTTATAGTGGCTCGTAAGAAGGAAAGTTATTGGGAGATCCGCCAAAAAATATTTGATTATCAAGGGCGTTTTCGAGTTGCCGACCAACTCTACTCCTGATATTGATTAGATTATGATTGCTGTAAAGACGGTTTTCCGTTAAAATGCCGCCCGCTTGGATGTTTCGCGTCAGCGAATTACACATCAACAAGCCAAATCTCGAACCTGCTGCTGGGTCGCCTGTAGCAGGATTTTATTTTTTTCTTGTATAGAGAAATAGTAATGTTAACTATTAATGCAATTGCACGTAAAGAGCAGGGTAAGGGTGCGAGCCGCCGCCTGCGCAGAGCAAACCAGCTTCCAGCTATCGTTTACGGTGGCAACCAAGAAGCTATCTCTGTTACTCTTAACCATGATGAAGTAATTAACCAAGAAGGCAAAGCAGAATTTTATGAAGTTCTGAGCCTGGTTATCGATGGTAAAGAAACTAAAGTCAAAGTTCAGGCAATTCAACGTCACCCATTCAAGCCAAAAGTGACGCACATTGACTTCCTGCGCGTTTAATTAAAGCCACAAGCCGAGCTTTAGAATTTATCGGGACGCCGAGTAAATAACGCCGCAATTGCGGCGTTATTTATTTTTAGTGGTTACCTTATTTGCCACTACGACGTTGCAGTTGATCCCGCAAATTTGGCGGAGTGCCTCGAATCGTTAATGTATCTGTGACTGGATCCCAAAAAATACGCTCTCCCATCAGTAATGCATCAAAACTGATCGTTATTCCACCACCACTACCAGAAAACTTGGTCAGTTGCTTTAACGTACCTCTATCTGCGGGAAAGCTATCTTCTAATTGATAATCATTTTGGCGAGCAAAATCACTGAAGCTTTGTTCCTCAACTACCGGCAGCTCATTCGATAGCGCTTGTAATTCAATTTCTTCCCCTGATTGCAACTGTTCAGTACAATAATTATGGACTTGCTGACGATACGCTTGACGCGTATTTTTATCCATCTGAGCATTATCACAAAAATCATCTAGCGCTTGTACTAAGCCTTTATTTTGAGCTTTTGCATTTAGACCTTCTGACGCCGCTAAAAAGTCCATAAAAAAGTCAGAGACTTTGCGCCCTACTCTCCCTTTTAAAAAGGTCAAGTAACGGGTTGACTCTGGGTTCGTTTCCCACTCAGTTAAATCAATACGCGCTACAATATCTGCATGAGGGATATCCAGATAATGTGTCGTCGATAAATCGAGGTTATCTGTCACAAACATACTGTCACAGCTGCTTAATACCGCGATTAATAAATATTCAACCGCGAGGTAGCGATATTGACAAAAGAGCACCACGCCCCCTTCAGCAAAGGGATATTTTGCCAATTCATCTTTTAAGCGCACGGTCATTGCACGGCTAAAACCGAGAAACTCCTCTTCACCTTTGCGCAATAATTTCAATGCGTCCGCCAGCTCACTCTCTTCGTTAAACTCGCCAAACGCTTTGCTCTTCGCACTGTATACTCGGTGTAATTCTGCCATCATGTCTTGCACAACGTTATCGGTTGACAACAGAGAATCACGTAACATCACTTCGAGTGTTTGTTCATCGCGTTTGATCAACTGATGTAAAGCTATCTGGGTAATTTCCAGACTCATTGTAGGCTCCTTGTTCAAGCAGAAATATTGTCGCGCGTATTCAAACACCGATGCTATTTATCTGCAACTGAAACCGTCATCTCTACCTATTTTTACTTAGAACCTATCCCAAAAGGAATTGTCAGATAATACATAATGATAATTTATGAGGGCAACGTATGGTAGGTAATAAGTGGCAAATCAGTGATGAACTCTGGGAGAAAATGGCTCCTCTCATCCCGGAGCATAGAACTCAACACCCGCTGGGTACGCACCGCAAGCGGGTTGATAATCGCGCTGCAATGAACGCCATTTTCTTCGTACTCAGGACGGGTTGCCAGTGGAATGCGCTAAATGCCACCGGTATATGCTCGTCAAGCTCTGCTCATCGCCGATTTCAGGAGTGGCGGGATGCTGGCGTATTTGAACGCTTCTGGCAAAACGGGTTGCTTGCTTGCGAACAGTTGGACGCTATTGACTGGTCGTGGCTGTCGATGGATGGTTGTATGACCAAATCACCGCTGGCAGGCTCAAAAAAACAGGCAAGAACCCAACAGACCGAGGGAAACGGGGCGTAAAGCGCAGTCTGATGACTGACGGGAACGGGCTTCCGCTTGCACTGGTTGTCGCTGGAGCAAATACGCACGACATAAAGCTGGTTGCGGATACGCTCGATGCCCTCCAGACGGGCAGACCGGGCAAGAGGCTCCGGTTGTGCATGGACAAAGGGTATGAAGCGGAATGGTTGGGAGCGTATCTGAAAAGTCGTCGCTATGAACCTCATATCCAGTCACGGAAGGATGAATCAGAAGCCATCAAAAACACGGATTTTAAGGCCCACCGCTGGGTTGTAGAGAGAACACACAGTTGGATGAATCGCTACCGTCGTGTCCTGACTCGTTGGGAGAAGAAGGTCGAGAATTATGAGGCAATGCTGCATCTTGCCTGTGCCATCATTGTCTGGAATAAAATCCTATTGGGATAGGTTCTTAGCAAAATTGAACTAATACTCATTCAAATTATCTTAATAAGCATTATTCTCACTTGAATATAAATTTCTTGCGAAGAATGAAGAAAAACATCCCGCTATACGCTATCATAGGTGAGCTTTAACTAATTTAGGATGTCGAAATTTATGCCACAGTCATCTCGCTATAGTGATGAAAAAGTTGAAACTTTGCTTGCTGAACTTGTCAGCGTGTTAGAAAAAAACCATACTCCTGTAGATCTTTCACTTATGGTGTTAGGCAATATGGTGACCAATCTGCTTAATACGTCTGTTGCGCCAACTCAACGTAAAATGATTGCAGACTCTTTCGCCAACGCTTTGTTGTCTTCTGTTAAAGAAGATCAATCTCACTAAATAGACTAATGAAATAAACAGTATGGTGACCCAGCAGCGCTACCGTGACAAAGTCTCCCAAATGATAAGTTGGGGGCACTGGTTTGCACTTTTCAATATACTGCTTAGCCTTGGGCTAAGCAGTAGCTATCTGTTTATTTTCGATTGGCCTGATACGCTAGCTGGGCGTATTTTTGCCTTCGTCAGTTGGATTGGCCATTTTAGCTTTGTCGTTTTTGCTTGCTACTTGCTCATTGTCTTTCCTCTGACCTTTATTGTGATGTCTCAGCGGCTGCTGAGGCTGATTTGTGTTGCCCTTGCCACCGTTGGCACCACATTATTACTCTTTGATATTCGGGTATTTAGCCAATTTGGCCTACACCTAACGCCACAAGTTTGGGATCTTGTCATCAACCCTGACAAAGGTGAAATGGCTCGCGAGTGGCAACTCATGTTTATCACCATCCCAATTATCTTTCTCGTTCAAATGCTATTTGCAACGTGGAGTTGGCAAAAGTTACGCAGTTTGAACAGGCAAACTTTTGGTAAGCCACTTGCGGGGATATTTATTGCGACCTTTATTATGTCGCACCTAATGTATGCATGGTCTGATGCTAATTTCTATCGCCCCATTACCATGCAGCGTTATAATTACCCGCTGTCACAACCTATGACGGCAAGGAAACTGCTTGATAAATACGGTCTGCTGGACTTATCAGAACATCAAAATCGTGTTTTCCAACAAGGTAGCCCTACTGCACTAAAAATCCAGTATCCATTAAAACCGCTCAGCTACTATGACCAAGGTATGGGTTATAACTTGCTGTTAGTTGTTGTTGATGATTTAGGCAATAAAACACAGCAAAATAGCATGTCATCGCTGAAATCATTTAAAGAGATGAGTACCGAATTCACCAACCACTATACGACGGGTTTACGTAACGATACTGCTCTCTTTGGCCTATTTTATGGTATCTCATCCAGCTATTTTGATAATATTCTTAATGAGCGGTATGCCTCTGTGCTTATCCAAGCATTGCAGAAACAAGGGTATCAATTCGGCCTATTCTCTACCGATGGCTTTAATTCCCCGCTTTTCCGTCAAGCTATCTTGGCCGATTATTCATTGCCTGCAAAAGCGGCTGATAGTGATGCACAAACAATTTCTCAGTGGGATTCCTGGTTAAAAGGTTTAAAAAATGAATCGCCTTGGTTCTCCTTCTTAAATATTAAAGGTAAACCGGGAAGTAACCAGACGGATCAACAAATCAATCAAGTAATAGAGTCACTGATACGTGATGGTCGCTTGAAAAATACGATTGTTATTATTACAGCGAATTATAATAATGCTGAACAATCTGACACAACAAACTGGTTTAGTAATAAACGTTTTGAGCGGGAAAAAATGCAGGTTCCACTGCTTATCTATTGGCCTAATACACCGAGTCAACAAATTGATAAGCTGACAAGCCACCAAGACGTATTGACGACGATTATGCAACGGTTACTGCATGTGTCTAACTCGCCTGAGGATTATAGCCAAGGGGAAGATTTATTTAGCCCAGAACGTAAATACCCGTGGGTTATTACCGGCGATGACAATGATGTAGTGATCACGACCAATAGTGCGACCCTGTATATGGATCATAACGGTCAATTTAGTATCTATGACCTGCAAGGTCGAGAAGTTAAAGACCAAAAACCTGATCTTGCACAGTTATTGAAGATTTTCACAGAGCTTAAGCGTTTTAATGAAAATTAACGTTTAAAAATCAATCAGTCGTGCAATCAATGTCTTGCTTTCATGGGGAAAATGAGTAGTATTAATCGCAGTTCGGCATGTAGCGCAGCTTGGTAGCGCACCGTCATGGGGTGTCGGGGGTCGGAGGTTCAAATCCTCTCATGCCGACCAGAATTCCCTAAGAAAACCAACCTGTTATGGTTGGTTTTTTTGTATCTAAATTTTAAGCGGGGTAAAACAGGGGTAAAAGTTTGCTTTTGGAGTCTTCAAAGTCTGGCTGTATCTTTTCCCGCCAATAGAAATAGAGACGCAACTAAAAATATTCTTTTCATCATCAATACTTTTTAATTATCAATGAGTGAATATGAGTAAATAGTTGCAACAATAAAATGCAAAAAACCCTACCAGCTGGTAGGGTTGCAGATTGAGGCTACACCTTATGTGTAGCCTAATAACCTAACTCTATATCAATTACTTAATTTTTATCTTTATTTTCTATTGCTATCAGTTGCGGTTTCTCTTCTTCCGGCAATTCATACTCAATGGCCACCGTTAAAAGCCCTCTTGATAGATCCGCTTTTTCTATCCTTACATTTTTACCTAGGTCAAACTGCAACGTAAACTGACCGTAGGATATTCCACGGTGAAGCCACTTCTCGTTATCTTCCTGAGATTTTTCTTCTCGTTTCCCTTCTACCAATAATCGACCACCTTTTAATGAAACAGTTAAATCGCTTTCTTGGTATCCAGGAACACTAACCGTAAGCTCATAATGGCTATCATCAATCTGTTTCAGATCATAGGTCTGAACCGGTGATGCAATAGGCCTGCTTCCGGTGAGTTGGCTGAATAAACGGTCTATCTGATCAAACCGATTAGATAGTAAGCTATCAGAAATTGTTGGAAATAATGAAAAAGGTTTAATGTTAGCCATAATTCCTCCTTCAGTATTAATGAGATTAAGTGGATGTACCTATCACCCATAAATATACATAGGGACGACTCATCACTTTTCAACCCTGCCAGCTCAAATTTTATAGAAAAATTTATTTTTTATTATTATCAGTCGTTTAATCGTAGTCTCTTAACGTAAAGATACAGTGCCTCCGCATACTGCTCTTGACCAGACTGGCTTAATGAATAACCGATTTTGAAAACAGTTGGATAATAATAATGCCCAATGCAATGAACCCTAGTCCAATTAATGCTGGGAGATCGAGTTTCTGTTTGTAAACAAAGAACGATAATACCGAAACAAGGAATATCCCAACTCCTGCCCATATCGCATATGCGATGCCAATATTCATACTTTTTACGACCTGCGATAAGCCATAAAAAGAGACGGCATAACCTACGATAACAATAATACTCGGCACCAAGCGGGTAAATCCATCAGACGCTTTCATCATGGTTGTCGCTGCTGTTTCAGCTAATATAGACACCATTAAGATTGCGTATACTTTCAGCATAAAGACCTCTTTGACTCATTTTGGAAGCTCATCGCTCCCTTGTTAAACAAAATAGATTATTGATTCATCATAATGCTATGACGTGCGCCGCCATGGTATGCGCTTGTACCACGGTATAGGCGCTGGATGGACGATAGCGCGTAATGCTCGTGCATAATCCATCATCAATCCTGGAGTCCAGGCCATCATCCGTGCGCGACGCCGTATCTGAGCGGCTATCCATAATTCAGGCATACAAAGTACACTTAATACTCCCAAAAAACTGCTTCTTTTCTGGATAGATAAAACCCCATCCAATGCAGCCTCTAACGCATACGCAACGCTGCTAGAGCAATTTTGATATGTCAGATTATAAACTGGGTGCTGCCGATATTTTTCCCAAAAAGTTATCAATGATGCTGGGTTATAAACCTCGAAAGTGATCCTCCTATCTGAATCACACCATTCTGAAGCTTCTGTTTGATAATCGGGTAAAAAACGCCCCGGCACATTATTAGCAGCCGTTGCCTTCAATATTCTAAAAAACTCTGAAGGAGAACGGTCAATATCTTCCGCTGGATATAAACTAATATAGATATAGGGATAAAGTTCTAATGCGGCATGCCCTGTTGAAATAACGCCATCGGCATCAACTGCGGCAATATAGCGATTAATAATTGGGCGTGGCACAGGACGCTGATTAGCAGAGCCTTCCGGTGTCCATATATGGACCGTTAAAACTGAGTTAGGATCTATTTTTTGCTTCAAAGTATCTGCCGTTGAAGCCGTCGTATTCGTTGCGGTAGCGCCTGTCTTTTTAAATGACATAGGCCTCGGACGCATAAGCTCAAATATTGCTGTTCCCCGCCGAATATAACGTGCGCGCAATGCAATTCGCAAACAACCTAAACCACTTCCTATCATTAAAAATCCGAGAAAAAAGGAGATAGTGGCTTGATGATGCGTAAACAGAAAGAATGCAAAAAATATTTCAATTCCTCCCCATATCATGACCAATTGCCATCCGGGGAAACGAACAACCCATGCAGACACGACCACAAATAAACCAGTAAAAAAGTAAGCAAAGCCAAACATTGCTGATAGCAGTACATTACTAAATTTTTGATTGATTAATATAACCAGTGCGCAAAACAGAAATAGGCAACCTTTAAAAAAGAGTATTGCTTTTTGGGTACCAACCCCACTCGAAGCGACACTTAATGTCACCAAACTTTCTAGTAATAATAACAAACCAAAGAGATGTATCGGGAAGAAAGCATTCCCATCAAGGCCATCAATAAAAATAAAAATACCCATCAAACACCAAAGGCTCCCTATACCCCAAAGGTAATGAGCTTTTCCTCTGATGAACTCCGCACCAAAGAGTAATAATGCAATTTGTAGCATCACCTATCCCTTGTTATGACCTCAATTTCAAGAAACTTCACTTGAAATAAACCAATTACCAACAACCATCATGGGATCGCTGCTACCAAAAAATACACTGCCACGATCTTCTATCGTCCACCAGTGGCCATCGCTATCCGCAAAACGAAATAGTATTGTGGGAAGAACAGCATGATGCTGCTGTGAATACCAATGCTGATTAAGTTTTTCCTGATCCTCAGGATGAATGGCCTCGATAAGCTGCTTAATATTGGAACATGCAGTAATATCTGTATCAGGAATACCGTTATTTGAGTTTCCCCATTCAATCGTTCCATCGTTTAAATTCAATTGATAAACAAGATGCTGTCGAGTATAGATGCCTTGATTTTCATCGATCCGTTGAGTGCTACGCGTCACAACGCGCAAAAATACCATTAATAGCGATATTACTGTCAAATAACCTTGAATAAGCCAAAGAGACTCATGACGAAACAAGCCGTGAAGATAAAAAGGCCCTTGTCGATTACTGGTATAATAGATAGTGATAGTGGCAAGCACTAATAATGCTAATGACCCCCCACGGTTCCCCCAGAGCAAGGATAAAATAACGGCAAATAAAACAGGGATACACAGCAAAGATAGCCGAATAAGATTACGTTGATGGTGGAAATAGGCGTTATACAGTTGTATTGCACTATCATTAAATATCAAGATAGTACTCATAATCAGTAAGCCAAGAACGATGACGCCCCAAATTAAATGCATCCGCAAATTAGTTATCGTTTTAAATCGGGTATTTATTAACCCCATCATCACTGTTGTAGCAAATATATTCCCCGTAATATCAGCAATAAATCCATCCCAAAAGATATTTTTAATCGAAGTATGATCCAACCAATACATGCTGACCGAAAACAATACCGCATCTAACAAACTGACGATGATGATGGTAAATAGCCATAATAAGATAATATGCAAATCATCATCTTGATGGGCATATTTGCGTACAATCCAAGCAATAATAATGCAGGAAAGTACCCCTAAAATAGAGTAAAGAACTGAAATTAGAATAGCTTCACTATCAAAGCCATCTAAAAAAAGATTTAACACAATGAAGCCAAATAACAATATTGGCCATTGGCGTTTATGCATACATAGAAATGCCGTCGTTGCTACTCCGGCAGGAAACCAGACAACGGAAATTTCAGCGTTAGGTGGCGTGAGAATTTCTGAAATCTCACCTGTCACATAATAAAGCAACAGCCAGCCTATTATGGCAACGAATGGCATTTTCTGTGATAACAGAGATGTTTTCATATATTATCTCAGGCTCAGTAAAAGTTATCTCTGGTGTTTCTCAATAAAAAAAGAACAAATCCCCTTTTCGCTGGCAAAAAATAGCAAAATTAGAGCCTCAGGTATAGTAATTACACTGATTTATTATGTTCGATAGTATCTTAATCATACCTCACTTAATAACGAAATATCGCAAAAACTGCGCCGCGACAACGCACCTATCGTGCAAAGGTTTCCATCATAGTGCAATTTACTTAGAACAAATATACAACTATTTGATATAGTGAATATTATTTTTCTATTCTGTTGAAGGTTTAGTCGATGTTACGTTACCCTGCTCATATTACACATATTCTCCGTCATGCATTTCGTTCACGGCCTCGCTTTATTATCTCTTTGCTTGTTGCATTGACTACCTTTTTCGCTCTGTTGCCATATCAAGGCACTATGATGTGTTTGATCCTAAGTTGGAACGCCTTTGCTTGGATCTATTTACTTTTTCTCTTTGCTCGAATTATTAATCATAAAGTCAAAGATATACGCAAAATAACCAGAGTTGAGGATGAAAGTGCGCGTATGGTTATATTTTTTCTCGTCGCGGGCTGTTGTGTCAGTTTATTGGTGTTATTTTTTGCGTTAGGGGGCCATGGCGATTTTTCGCAAGATGATAAATTTGTTTCTTATGCACTAACGGCTTCAACACTGATTTCTTCGTGGTTACTGCTTCCTACCGGCTTTACCATGCACTATGCACATTTGTATTACAGTAATTCAGATAAACAACAGCCATGGTTGCGGTTTCCTGATAAATTGCTTGAGCCGAGTTATTCCGATTTTATGTATTTCTCTTTTACTATTGCCGTCGCGTCACAAACAGCGGATGTTGAAGTTGCCTCAACTCCTATGCGTCGTGCGGTATTGCTACAGTCCGTTATTTCTTTTATTTTTAACATGGCAATCTTAGGGTTATGTATCAATATCTCGGCAAGTTTTTTCTAACGTTAATGAGGCTTATTTTCACGCCGTCTGAATCAGTTACACGCTAATAGCACAAAGACAGCGGCATGATAATTATTAAAAAGGAACAATGATTGGATTATTTTCGACTCGCCACACCACAAGATATCGAAGCACTGAAACACATTGATAGCGTAGCGACTGCTGAACGAGCCCAAAATATTCAGCAATGGGTTAATGAGAAGAATTGCTATCTCATCGAACGCCAGAGCCAAATTATTGCCTATGGCGTTTTACATTACCGCTTTTTTGGATGTGGATTTATTGAAATGTTGATGGTTGATAGCGAATTTCGGCGACAAGGCATAGGCTCACAGTTAATAGAACAGCTTAAATTAACTTGTGTGACTCCAAAACTATTCACCTCAACCAATCAATCAAATGTTTCCATGCAAAGATTACTCGCGAATGCTCAGTTTATTTCGAGTGGAATAATAGAGAACCTTGACGAAGGCGATCCTGAATTGATCTATTTTTACCGATGAACACCTTCTACCACTGAGCAAACATAATGTTTAATTTAAAACCTTATAACAAAGAAGCGTGCATCACTACATTTGTCAATTTTTCATTAAATTGCTGATAGGTTTGCGGGTTTATCTTTGTTGGATAACTTAAAATTGCCAATTGATGCGGTGCATATTCAGGATGATAACTTGGATGGGCATGTTGATATTCATTTTGCTTAAAGCCGCAATGGTGGTAAAAACGCAGCCTTTTCTCACTAATTTCATCGATAACAGGGTCGATTTCCAGAATAACCCGACTCACTTGTTCACAGAAGCCGCTTAGCACTTTTTGACCGTATCCCTTTCCCCGTAAATTAGGCGATATAGCAAGGTGTTCAATATAAAAATAATCACCAATTTTCCAACTTCCTACAAAACCAATAAAAACACCTTCATCAGAAAAAGAGTACAAATAATAATCTTTATGTTTAAGTATACTTTGTCGTCCTTGATAACTTCTTTTTTCATAAGCTGGGAATGACAAATCGTAGAGGCCATTGACCTTTTCTATTTCTATCGAATCTTTCTCTGTTAATCTCGTGACGGTCAGCATTAAACTAAAATCCATTATTTTACAAACAAACCCTGTTAGCATACCTATTATCTATTACTCGGCAACTGATTTTCACTTTCTCTTGGGGTAAGAAGCTAATATAATCATTTGTTTTTCATAGATAAAAATAGATAATTACCTCTTAAGGATAACAATCCTTTGGTCTTTTAAAAAATATTATCATTCTGATATTGACTTTATCCCTCTCTCAATCTAAAAATACTGTATATGAATACAGTGTTAGGTAGAGGCGATTATGTTACGCATTGAGATTTTATTTGATAAAAATGCACCACAAAAACCTAGTGATATTATCTTGCAAGCACTTGAAACTGAAATTACTCGTAAACTTAGCCCACAATATCCAGACATGATAACGCGGGTTGCTTTTAGCTCTAGCCAGCGAATTAATATTTCAGGCACCAAACTTGCGCAAGATAAGGCTCGTATTGAAGAGATATTAGAGGAAATTTGGCTGGACGATGGCTGGATCCCTGAACAAAATTCAATGGATTAGGCATGTGGTCAATTAAAGGAATGTCTGGCTAAATTAGCTCAGCATTCCTTTGCCACTATCTAAAATAATACGTTTTAAAAAGTGTATTTTATTCCAGCTAAACCAACCCATCCTAAACGCTGCTCAGTAAGCGTGCTTTTCGCAGCATCTCCAACTAGGTAATAAGCACCAACGCCAGTATAAAGCGCGGTGTCTTCATTTAGGTTATAATTTAATATGGCACCACCGTGAATATCTTTAAAGCCACTTCCCGCGTCATATTCATTAAAGCGTGAGCGACTTGCCTGCTGTTTTGATACGCCAAAATAAGCTTGATTATAAGCTTTATTTCCCCAGACCGTCGCTAACGTATATTCAATATCCCACTTGCTATTTATTTGGTAATTACCAATACCACCGATTTCAACGTTCACTGTTCTACCAATATTTCGCCCCCCATAGTGGCGATCTTTGGTTGCCATGTCTGCTGAAACATAAAGCTGGTAGTTATTGATTGAGTAGTTGACTGTGGCTCCTACGGTCATTGAACCATCTAAATCGCCCATCCCTTTGAGATCTTCATTTTTATTGCCCAAAATCCCTATTTTTTCATCTCGTCCGGCATCATAGCCAATTCGGCTAGAAAACGTGAAGTTATCTGTTAAACCAATTGCCCATTCCGCCCCTTCTAATCCAATACTAAATACACCATAATCATCGGATATATAGCCATAGTTAATATCAACTGTCGGTGAAAATAGGTATTTATTGGATCCCTCATAAGCGGGCATTACTGAGCCACCAGCTCCTAATATCAGCATAGTTTCCCCTGCCATGACAGCACTATAGGGTAATAATGCCGCAACCAAGGTTACCGCTGAACACAATTGTTTCATTAGAAGTTTCCTATCTTATTTATTAATAAATTTTCTGCCTAATAAACGTTTTGATTTCCTTCATCGGATTAGTACCATTCTTTACTTCTTTAGTGATTTTCTCATTTGCAATGCAACTTTTTATTTTTGTACAAGCATGAATTTCGTTTATTGAAACCGCTGGAAATAACCTTTCCTTCGGCAAATTAAAATTTTTCCCTATTAAAATCATTGAGATAAAAATAACCGTAACGAAAGCTGTGCTCTCAATAAGTTGTAATTTCATTTTAGTTATTCCTATAACTGCAAAGACGTTAAAATAATAATCTTATTACTCATTCATACCTTAAAAATGGGTTAAACAAACCTTAAGGCTTTATTAAATCTCACGTTGAATTGACCTTGATTATATTGTCGGAAAAATGTTGCCTGCTTATACTGCTCGCCAGAGAGGTGATAAAATGAATATTCTATTAGTCGAAGATGATCTCCAATTAGGCAAAGCACTCTGCCGTGGCTTAGAACTTGCAGGTTTTAATCCACTTTGGGTACGGTTACTTTCGGATGCTAAACAACAACTCAATTCCCGTAATTTTGATCTCATGCTCCTAGACTTAGGATTGCCTGATGGTGATGGTAATGAGGAATTAATCGCATGGCGCCGCTCAGGCCAATCAATACCGATTATTATTTTGACCGCACGTAATCAGATGGATAATTTAGTAACCAGTCTAGATTCTGGTGCCGATGACTTTTTAACCAAGCCATTTGCCATGCCAGAGTTAATTTCTCGTGTAAAAGCGGTCAGCCGCCGTATGGCAGGTTTTTCATCGGAAATTTGGCAATTGGATAATCTGCAATTAAATCCAATCAATCACCAAGTGCTCTTAAATGATCAGCTTTTGCTACTATCAGGCAAAGAGTATCAACTTTTATATGAATTAGTGAAAAATGCCGATAATGTAGTTCGCAAGGCCGATCTTGAACAGCGCCTATTTGGTTTCGATGATAAAATAGAAAGTAATTCGCTTGAGGTACATATTCACAACTTACGACGCAAGATAGGTAAAGATCGCATTATCACTATCCGCGGCATTGGTTATTTACTTAAAAAAGAAGCTCAGCCAAGTGAAAGTTAAATCCTTTTTTATTTACACCTTTTTCTTACAGATAAGCTCAGTGGTTTTACTGTGGGGGCTGCTCGTTGGCTGGCTACAATTTTTTTATTTACCTAGCATTGATGATGATTTTAACCGGCAACAACAAATTGTTACCAAAGGCTTTGCTGATACTTTAGGCGCCGTTACCAATAATCCTGAATATTTTGATCGTATCGCCACCTCATTACAAAAAATGTATACCGATGCGATGGAAAATGGCTTGGAAGTCTCCTATAAGCCTTTTGTTGTGATCCGTAATCAACATGGTGAAGTGCTATACCGTAATAGCGATAAAATTAATATAACTGACAATATTACGTTCAATGAATTACAAGCACAGCAACCAAATTGGCACTTTACTGTGTCATGGAATGACGCGCACACCATTGAGGTGATCCTTGGTGAATCCTATTTTGACCGTAAATCAATAATTGGCAGCCCTGCAGAAGGCACCGCAATACCTTTATTATTTATATTAGGTATCATGCTAATCGCTATTATTGTCACCGCTTATTTCAGTTTGCGACCACTCAGACAAGCTGCAACTATAATCTCCAGCCGTAAGCCGGGGAATTTGACGCCAATTGAAGTCAAAGAGCAATATAAAGAAATCCGCCCTATTATTACTGCTATCAATAATCTCATGTTGCGGGTCGATGCCGCCAACCAGCGCGAAAAACGTTTTATGGCAGATGCCGCCCATGAACTCCGAACCCCTATCGCTGCTGTGATTGCACAATTGCATTTATTGATGCAAATAGACAATGTCAAAGAGAGGGAGGAGATTGTCAAAGATATGCAAGCCGCTTTAAATCGGGCAGCTTCATTGTCTCACCAACTTATTGATTTAGCACGCTTAGAAGCTGAAGACTTTTCTGTCAATAAAGAGCAAATTAATATACCTACTTTAATTTCCCATATCACTTCATCACATGTTCCCCATGCGATTAGCCAAGATATCGATATTGAATTACAAAGTCCTGATAATGTTTTTATTACCACCGATAAACTTGCATTGACCACTATTTTTACCAACTTGCTGGAAAACGCGATTAAATATAGTGACAAAAAAGGCAAAATTAAGATCACCATTAGAGATTTAAGTCCGTTCGGTGCCACTATAACCGTGCAAGATAATGGTCGAGGGATCCCTGAAGAAAGTCGCCAACTTATCTTTTCACGTTTTTATCGTGTACCCGGAACAATGGAAACAGGAAGTGGCCTTGGGCTTTCCATTGTCCATAATCTTGCGACAAAAATTGATGCGACTATCCGAGTGACAGATGGGTTAGATAAGAAAGGTGTTGGATTTATTATTGATTTACCTTAATAATAATTTTGCCATTAAGATCATAGAGCTTAGACCGTTTTTTGGGCTATAATTTAATTCTATAAGTCTTTTTACTTATTTTGTTAAAGGGAAGGCTCATGTCTCAAGCATTAATTATTATCGATCTCATTGAAGATATTATAGGTAAGAATGGATTATCAAATACCAGTTACCTACAAGCGCAAGAACGTCATGTTGTTGAGAACGCTAATCAAGCGGCTGCTTTTGCACGTAGCCACAACATCCCTGTTATTTGGGTCAAGGTTGGGTTTGCTGATGATTATCAAGATATCCCAGCAGGCTCTCCGATGTTTCACCGTGCAAAACAGCTTAACGCATTAAAATTAAGTAGTTCTGGTTGTCATTGGGTTAAAGATCTTGATGTACAGCTCCGAGACCTCATTATGATTAAAAAAGGCGTTAGTGCATTTACTGGAAATCAACTTGCACATTGGTTACAAGAAAATCATATTAAACAGGTTATTTTTGGCGGAGTGAGTTCACTACTCGCAATTCAAAGCAGCGCTCGCCAAGCCCATGATCTTGGTTATCAAGTTACCGTCATTGATGAACTTTGTGCAGCAGCAAGCTTAGAGTTGCATCAACAAAGTATGCAAGCATTACAAGGAATGGCCACCGTTTCTTCACTCTCAGAATTTTTGCAAGGAAACGTCAAACCATCCTACTGATTATTGTTTTTATAGTGCTAACATTTTCTGGATATAAATATCGCGAAGCCGGAGTGCTAACTGCCCTGGCTTGCCCCCAGCAATTTTCTGCCCATCAATTTCAATCACCGGCCAAACAAGTGTTGTTGATGAAGTAATAAACGCTTCCTTAGCAGTTATTGCCTCTTCAATGGTAAATGCACTTTCTTCAACCGCTAAGTTTTGTTCTTGCGCAAGGGTTAAAATGGCTTGCCTTGTAATGCCGGGCAATATTTCATGGCTTAAGCTACGTGTTTTAATTTTATTTTCAGCGGTGATAATAAAAAAATTGCTGGAACTGCCCTCTGTTATAAAACCATCTTTGACAAAAAGGGCATCTTCAACTCCCTGAGAGCGGGCATATTCTTTTGCTAAACATGCTGCAAGTAATGCAACTGTTTTAATATCACAACGCTGCCAACGAATATCCTCAAATGTCACAACTCTAATCCCTGTTTTTACACGAGGGTTCTCAATAATAGATACCTGCTGAGCAAAAAGAACCAATGTTGGGGGGATCGTTTTATCAGGAAATAAGAAATTACGTTGCCCTGCATTTCCACGTGTTAATTGTAAATAGATGAGGCCTTCAGTGAGGTTATTTTTTTCAATAAGTTGCCGATGAATATCAAATAATACATCCTCTGTATAAGGTAGTGCTAATTCCAATTCATGACATGACCGTTTTAACCTTGCTATATGGTTTTTAAAATCAATTAACTTCCCGTTAATGACAGCTGTTACCTCATATACAGCATCGGCAAATAAAAACCCACGGTCAAAAATTGATATCGAGGCCTGCTCCTCTGGGATAAACCGCCCATTGATATAAGTCATCATAGCGTTACTTTTCCTTTTCAAATTGCACACACCAAGTTATGTGATGAAATAGAGATCGACAGCCATGCCACACAATAAAAACGTCATTGTTGCAACAAAATCCATTTTAGACGCTCATTAATTGAGTGTTTTTTATTGATGAATATTAATGTGAGATCAAAATTCATCACTTTTAGATTGATTCTCTAGTATTAACAATAGTCATTGTTGTTATTTTTGTGAAATAGCTATTGAACTAAATGCTAATGCCCTATATTTTTAAAATTAATACAAATCAACCCCGTCAACTACTCTTTATTTGACATAAGGGAGAGCCTTATCATGCTTAATATCAATCCAGATCAACTTAAAAACCTTGCAGAGTCACAATTAAAAGGTCATAGAACGATTATTTATCTCGTTGCCTTATTATTGCTCATTGGGGGGATTGTCTGTATTACTAATCCGCTTGTATCTGGGATCGTATTCAGTTCTTTCATTGGCGTGGTGTTATTAGTCAGTGGCGTAGCCGTTATTTTGAATATTTTCTTCAACCGACTCTACGCGAATATGTCTATTTTATTCAGTTTAATCGTCGGTATCGCCTACCTTATTTTAGGTTATGCGTTCCTCTCAGACCCACTACAAAGCTTGTTATTTCTCGCCATTTTTGTCGCTATTTTATTTATTTTCGGCGGGGTCATTCGGATCTACGCAGGTACTAAGCTGTTTAGTTCAGCAGCCGGAATGATGAATATTTTGATTGGTATTTTAGATTTTATCATCGCCTATATGCTACTAAGCGGAAATGCTCAAACTTCCATCACCCTATTAACCCTGTTTATTGGTATTGAATTGCTCTTTAGCTCTTTCACCCTGTTCCTACTGGCTGGGGCCTTAAAAAGCACCAATAAATAGCCCATGATTGATGGCGAGTTTCCCCCTGTTACCTACCTAACAAACTCGCCATCAAATATTTTTTAAAAAATAAAATAATATTTAATCCAAGCTTGACTTTCCTTTTCCAATAGTTAAAATGCCATCAAGTGATCTAGATCACACTTTAACATTTGGAGTTCCCATGCATACCCTTAAAGAATTTATTAGTGATGTTCAAGAAGTTATTGAATTACTTGCTAAACGTTTTATGTAAGACAGCGCATATTTTATTACCTCATCTTTAGCGTTCTGTGCATATTTTTTTGCAATACAGCCTTAACTCATTAAGGCTGTTTTTTTATCCAACAATAGCGTTAATCACAGTTGCCCCCATATCACCGATTCCTCTACTTAGTCACCATAAATAACTAAATGAGATATGCCGCCTATTGACGAGCCATATCTTGTCAATACAGTCAGCCGTTTTTATTACCTGCTAATTAAGCCTCTATAGGTTTATTTAAGGCTCACATTTCGCTTTAAACGCATATTTTCGGCTTATATTTTTGGCTATCTTAGATTGTTTCGCTATTATGGGTGAGTTTTGGTTAAATTTATGTTACTATCTATAAGTTGTCTATAAAGTGGAAAATTGAACTAAAGCATCTTTCAGCACAATGGATGCCAATAAAGAAGGAGAACACATGCAGCAGCAACTGCTAGACTGGGTACGCCAGTTCAACCAAGATTATGCCGAAATTGCTTCACTGTTAATCGTATTAGGCTTAATTCTTGTTGTCGCCTTAATTTTGCATTTTATTCTGCACAAAATTATCCTTCCTCGGATAGAGAAAAGTGGTCAGAAAAAAGGCAGTGGCTGGCAACGTCAATTAACCCAGTTTAATCTATTTAATCGCATTGCGTTTGTTATCCAAGGTGTTGTCGTCAACATCCAAGCCGTTCTATGGCTTCATTCAGGCTCTACCGCACAACAGATATTAAGTGTTGCTTCACAGGCTTGGTGCTTACTGTTTGGGTTACTTACGTTTTTCTCTATTCTCGATATTTTGCTTAGCGTATTACAGCGCGCCGCAAAAACAGCTCACCTGCCGTTACGTGGGATCTTCCAAAGCGTAAAACTTATCGCATCCGTACTCATTGCAATTATGATCATTGCACTGCTAATCGGAAAATCCCCTCTGATCCTACTCAGTGGATTAGGTGCAATGACGGCGGTCATGATGTTGGTCTTTAAAGACCCAATCATGGGGTTAGTCGCAGGGATCCAACTCTCTGCAAACAATATGGTTAACATTGGCGATTGGCTTGAAATGCCTAAATATGGCGCCGATGGTGCTGTCACCGACATTGGTTTAACAACCGTTAAAGTGCGTAACTGGGATAACACTGTTACAACTATTCCAACTTATGCCTTGATTTCAGACTCATTCAAAAACTGGAAAGGGATGACTGAATCAGGGGGGCGTCGTATTAAACGTAGTATTCGCCTAGATACCACGAGTATCCATTTTCTTGACCAAGAGCAGATTGACTCTTTAGTTAAGGCGAATCTTTTAGAGCCCTACATTGGTGATAAAATTTCTGAAATTAAAGTCTTTAACTCGTCTATTCCCGAAGATAGAGTGACACCACTTAACCAGCGTAGGCTAACCAATATTGGTACTTTCCGTGCCTATGTTGAAGCTTATTTGAAGGCACATCCTAAAATCCATAAAAATATGACAATTATGGTAAGGCAGCTTGAATCTGACTCAAATGGGTTACCTATTGAAATTTATGCCTTTACCAATACCACTGTTTGGGTTGAGTATGAAGGGATCCAATCTGATATCTTTGACCATATTTTCTCCATTCTGCCACAGTTTGAACTGCGCGTTCACCAGTCACCAACAGGCACAGATATGCGAGCTATCGGTCAAACAGTCACTGGATCTAATACCCAATAGTGATTAATTAAGTTAATTTATGGTATTACAACTTAGGTAGTAGTTTTTAAGAGGGGGAAACCCCTCTTTTCCTCTATTTCTCTCACCTCCCTATATAAATAGTCACATAACGATAGATAATTTAAATGCGACTATCCCCTCTAGATAATAGAAAAAATCCTTTAAAAATTAATGTGATAATAATTAATTTCCTCTAATTTATCAGGGATATTGTTGATGTAGGTCATGTTGCTGATGAGTGACTTTTTTTAACATATAAAACAAGAAAGTGATGTCGAACTTTACATATAGGCAATGTCAATGCATAAAACAAATAAAAATACTCATTTTGGAGAGCTGAGTCGGAGGGAGTTTATTCAAACCTCTGCAACGGTTGCTACCGCTGCTGCTGTTGCAGGCTCAATCACTCTTCCTTTTACCGCTCAAGCAAAAACACCAGAGATCATGCCTGATGAAGTCAACGAGAAAATCAGTTACAGCGCTTGCTTAGTTAACTGTGGTAGCCGTTGTCCACTCAAAGTCCATGTTAAAGATGGTGTTATCAGCCGTATTTCTAACGAAACCATGTACGACGACTCAACTTTGGGCGAACACCAAATTCGTCCATGTTTACGTGGTCGCTCTGTACGTTGGAAAACCTATAACCCAGATCGTTTGAAATACCCAATGGTACGTGTTGGTAAACGTGGCGAAGGTAAGTTCAAGAAAATCAGTTGGGATGAAGCGACTACTATCATTGCAGAAAAACTAAAATACACTATTGATAAATATGGTAGTGATGCCATTTATTATCAGTATGGTACGGGTTCGACAGGGGCGAATTTACATGGTCGTGCGGCCTGTAAACGTTTATTAAGCCTAACCGGTGGTTTTCTCGGTGACTACGGCACCTATTCCTATGCTCAATTAATGGAAATCACACCGTATGTATACGGTAGCGTTGAAGAATCGCTCCTATCTGAGATCCAAAACTCTGACTTAGTCGTGATGTTTGGTCATAACCTTGCCGAAACGCGTATGTCTGGTGGCGGTCAATTTTATGAAACATTGAACGCACTTGAGAAAAGTAAAGCTAAAGTCATCATTATTGACCCTCGTCGCACTGACAGCGTGACGACGCTAGGCGCAGAATGGATCCCAATCTATCCTGGTACGGATGCCGCGCTGGTTGCTGCATTGGGTTATGTGATGATCCAAGAAGGCCTAACTGATGAAGCGTTTTTGAAAAACTATTGTGTCGGTTGGGATGAGAGCACACTCCCTGCTTCAGCGCCACGTAATGGCTCCTACAAAGATTATATTTTAGGAAATGGCCCTGATGGCATTGCGAAAACACCTGAATGGGCAAGTAAGCTAACAGGTATTTCTGTTTCGCGGATCATTCAACTGGCTCGTGAAATTGGTAACGCAAATCATGCTTGGATTTCACAAGGTTGGGGTCTACAGCGTACTGAGAATGGCGAACAGGCTTGCCGCTCCATTATGATGCTACCTATTATGTCAGGCAACATCGGTCGTCCAGGTACTAACACTGGCCTATGGGGTAATAGCATTGCTTATCCTGTTGCCGGATTTAGTTTACCAAACCCTGTCAAAGCAACGCTGCCATCCTTTATGTGGACAGAAGCGATCGTGCGCGGCAAAGAGTTAACCGCAGAAAATGGCGGTATCAAAGGCGCAGATAAGCTAAACAACGATATTAAGTTCATGTGGTGTTACTCCAGTAATGTTATTGGTAACCAGCACGCTGACTTGAATAAAACACATGAAATTCTATCTGACGAGTCAAAATGTGAATTTATCTTAGTTTGGGATAATCATAATACTCCATCGGCTAAATACGCTGATTTACTGTTGCCAGATGTTACTCCTGTTGAGACCAACGATCTGATCAACAACTCTTACGCAAGTGGCGCATATCATTATCTGGTGCGTTTACAAAATGCTATCGAGCCATTGTGGGAAAATCGCCCTAACTATGATGTATTGGCCGAAATTGCAGAAAAAATGGGTGTAAAAGAGCAGTTTACTGAAGGTCGCACTTATGAAGAGTGGATTGAGTATTGCTACAATAAAACCCGTGAAACTATGCCTCATCTACCTGAATTTAGTGAAACAGATGGTGCAGGCATTATTGACCGTCGATTTGCTGATACGTCAAAACACATTGCCCTAAAAGATTTCCGTGATGACCCGATTGCGAATCCACTGAAAACGCCATCAGGTAAGATTGAAATCTATTCTGAGCAGTTAGCAGAGCGCGTTAAAAACTGGGAGCTCCCTGAGGGTCAACGTATTCCTGCCATCCCTGAGTACTGTGCAAACAAAGAAGGTGTTGAGCAGCAACGTAATCAACAGACTTACCCTCTGTTAATGACCGGTTTCCACGACAAAGGTCACGTCCATTCAAGCTATTTTAATGTTGAAATGTTACGTGAAGCGATCCCTCATCAATTCTGGCTTAACCCAATCGACGCGCAAGAGCGTGGTTTAAGCAATGGTGATATTGCAGAAATTTTCAACGACCGTGGTCGCATTCAGATTAGAGTTAAAGTGACTGAGCGCGTATTACCGGGGGTTATTGCCGTTCCACAAGGCGCATGGCGCACTTTGGATCAAGCAGGATTAGATACAGGAGGCTGTATCAATACCCTCACCTCACAAGTTCCTTCACCACTAGCGAAAGGAACACCACAACATACTAATCTTGTTGAAGTGAAACGCGCTTAAGGAGTTAATTGATGAAACAGTATGGCTTTTATTTTGACTCCACAAAATGTACTGGCTGTAAAACGTGTCAAGTCAGTTGTAAGGACGAAAAAGATCTCGATTTAGGCCCTAAATTCCGCCGTGTATACGAATTTGGTGGTGGTAGTTGGCAAAAACAAGATGGTATTTGGCAGCAAAATGTCTATAGCTACTATTTATCTATCTCTTGTAACCATTGCTCTAATCCAACCTGTGTGGAAGGTTGCCCAACAGGGGCGATGCACAAACGTGCCGAAGATGGTCTTGTCGTTGTTGACCAAACCGTTTGTGTCGGTTGTCGTTACTGCGAATTACGCTGCCCATACGGTGCGCCGCAATATGACGAGAAGAAAAAACTGATGAGCAAATGTGATGGCTGCTACGAGCGCGTTGCTAAAGGTATGAAACCCGTTTGCGTTGAGTCATGCCCACAACGTGCATTGGACTTTGATGATATCAATGTCCTACGTGAGCTTCACGGTACAGAGTGTGGTATTGCGCCTATGCCAGACCCTAGCCTTACCAATCCAAACATCGTTATTAAACCACATAAAGATGCCAAACCTTCTGGCGATAAAAGTGGTGAACTAAAAAACCCTGCGGAGGTGTAAAATGCATGAATTACCACTAGTCTTTTTCACCGTGTTGGGGCAGTCTGCTGCTGGGCTATTTTTATTAGCTTATTTAAGTAAAAAAATAGGTTCAATTGATGAAAAGCAACTGAAAAATGCCAATATCCTCGCCTTTGTTGTGATGATTATTGGGTTAGGTATTGGTGGCCTACATGTGGGCCAACCACTGCGCTTTTTCAATATGTTGCTAGGTGTTGGTCGCTCACCGATGAGTAACGAAGCCTTTTTAAGTGGTGTCTTCGTCACTTTTGCCGCTGCAACCTTGTTTTTTACACTCTTTTATAAACAAGCATTACTACGTGAATTAGCGAATATTGCCGCGGTTATTTCAGGTGTGGCGTTTGTTTGGTCAATTCCACAGGTTTATAACATTGCTTCAATCGCAAACTGGAATACGGGCTATACTACGCTGCAAATGTGGATGACCATGTTAGTTGGCGGTGGTGCTTTAGCAATAGCTATTGGCGCTCGTGGATTAGGGATCGCCTCTTTCCTTATCGGTGCGTTGGTTATTTTCGCTAGCCGTGCGGGGTATCAAGCGTTCTTATCCGAAACCGGTCCAGCATTGAGCGCTGAGCAAACTGGCTTCTGGGGTTTCCAAGTCGTTGTCTTAGTTATTGCTTTGGCAGGATTTATCGGTATGGCATTAAAACAACGTGCACCAAAAGCGACATTAGCGACATGTGCGGGTGCTGTTTTACTGGCTGAACTTGCAGGACGTATTGCCTTTTATAACTTATGGCAAATCACCATGTAGTTCCACGAGTATCAATTTAATAATCACGTTAAGAGCCTGCGAATGTAGGCTCTTTTTTTAATTAGCGTATAAACACAAAAGTAATAATTAAAGCCACCAGCATCACTGCAACCTTCTCAATACAGTATTCCATTTTAAGGCAATTTTCTGCATTAAAAAATCACACATTACCGCAACTAGCGCGATAATAAATGTCCCCCCTATAATATAAGCGAAGAGGATATCCGCTACTATAATTTCAATTATTAGACCCTCTACTTGATGGCTGTGTGGTAGAAGTTCTATGAACCAAAGGAGTATAGAAAAAAGGCCTGGGATCAAAAAGTACAATAAGTAGCGGTGAAAATGATTCAAACTTTTTTTGAGATAAAAGTAAAATACAGGTATTAGAAAGAGCCAATAACCGAGTAAATATAAACTCATTGATTTGTAGTACGCTAGCAATAGCAGATAAGTATTTGCCCCTTCTCTATAAAAAGGAAAAAATAGCTGCTGTACAGCTTGAAGATAATAACAAATTATACCAAAACAAAGTGATAGACATGATATCAACGCATTATGGTTATTAGAAGGCATTAGAGAGATCCTTTTCACCTGTTTAAAATAACCTTAGTAATAAATCTTTTAATAAAGCGAAAGAATGCAGCAATACATTCGCCTTTTTTCTCACAATAATCAATAAGTGATACCACTAAATCTTCTTCATTTTGTCAACAGGGGTTTGCAGTGTTTCCATTCACGGCAAACCTAGCCACCCCAGCGTTTAGAAACTACCTAAAAAGCGGAATTTGGTTGCTGTAAAAAGGCAATTTCCTCTTTAGTAGAAGGACGCCCCAATATCTGGTTTCGATGTGGATAACGACCAAAACGATCAATAATCGCCTTATGTTGCATTTCATAATTTAGCGTATTGTCATCCCCTAAGCCACGAAATAGCTCAACCGCTTGCTGATGAATAAAGCTTGATTCAGAGTGCATAAACGGCATTAAAATAAATTTGCGTTGAGATAGTGGCAGCAAATTATAATCTGCTTGTTTTATCGCTTCTTGAGCCAATACCAGTGCCATTTGGTCTTGGGCAAAAGCTTTCGGTGTATCACGCCACACATTGCGAGAGAACTGATCTAAAACGATAATCTCAGCTAAGCGCCCACGAATAGAAATACGCCAATAAGCTAACTCTCCTTTTGCTGCACGCTCTAGTGTTCCGCCGAAACGCTGCATAATAAGAGCATCAAACTTTTCATTTTTTTCAAACCACTGTTTTGAGGTTGACTCCTCAAACCAAAATGTTAAAACGTTTTCCATGGTATTCATAATCGTTATAAGCCTAAATTTGTTAGTGATAAGTTATTTTTTATCGTAAATAAAACCTTATAGTATTGTTATGAGCTACTTCTTAAAACTGCAATCTTCAGATAAATATTTTGTATTTTTGCGAAGCGCTTCCAAAATCAGCGAGTAATAGTGCATATAAATTAATCATCAAGGATAGATAGTCCATTAAAAATCTGATAAAAAATAATCAGATCCCATGTGTTAACTTGTTCTGATAGGTATTATTAATAATCCAATAATCTTGAGACTAAAGGAATGTTACTAGACACCGTTTATCCCCCTTATGAATAACGTATTCATCGCGGCATTGTTACATGCTCAATGATTTTTTACTTCACTGATACGATTCTCACTATTAATACAACCAATATGGGTTATCTAGACAATGTTTTGAGAAGAACATAAGTAAGTCTACTTTTGCCATTTAAACTATTTGACTTAATATTAAATAAATTTATTTCTCCTTTTCCCTCTATTTATTTTTCTTTTTAATATTTATTTTTGTTGCATAGAATTTTTTCACAGTTAATTTCTGTTAATTTACAAGTGAAATCGAAATCAAATCATCATTAATTGATTTTTTATTTATTTTTTATAAATGATTTGAACAAAAAATATATATCCTAAATAATATTCCCTAGATATACATCCTCTCATCATTTAGGAATTTATAATGGAAAATAAATACAGTCTAAATAAGACATTACCAATCGGTATTAATGAGACAGGTTTTCGTGAAGAATTCGATAGTATGGGGAAAATAAATGTTCCTGCCGACCGTTATTGGGGAGCACAAACTCAGCGTTCATTACAGCATTTTAATATTGGCAACGATTTAATGCCAAAAGAAGTGTATCACGCTTATGGTTATATCAAAAAAGCTTGTGCGTTAGTTAACTGTGCTGCTAACCGACTTCCTGAGTGGAAAAAAGAGGCGATTGTTATCGCTGCGGATGAAACTATTAATGGTCAATTGGATGAGCATTATCCTCTTTATGTTTGGCAGACTGGCTCTGGCACACAATCGAATATGAATGTGAATGAAGTTATTTCCAATCGTGCAATTCAATTGCTTGGTGGAACGTTAGGAAGTCAATCGCCCATAGGGCCAAATGATGATGTCAATATGGGGCAGTCATCTAATGATACCTTCCCAACCGCGATGCATATTGCTGCCATTTTTGCACTTGATGAGCAATTAATCCCAAGTATTGAAAGTTTAATTGATGTTATTGAGAAAAAAGCCAGCACTTGGATGAATGTAGTGAAAATTGGCCGTACTCATCTGGAAGATGCCGTGCCTTTAACTGTTGGTCAAGAGTGGTATGGTTGGGCAGGTCAACTCAGAGATGCTCTCGAAGATATTAAACGTAGTAAATTAGATCTTTATAAGCTCGCGGTTGGCGGCACCGCGGTTGGTACAGGTCTCAATGCACCAGCCGGTTTTTCAAAAGATGTTGCCGATAAAATAGCTGAGTTGACTCAAAAACCCTTTATTACTGCACCCAATAAATTTACTGCGCAAGGCTCTCTGGATGCGTTAGTTCGCACACACGCATCTATTCGTGGATTAGCTGTCGCACTCATTAAGATCGCCAACGACATGCGCTGGTTAGCTTCGGGTCCTCGCTGTGGCTTTAGTGAGTTAATTTTACCTTCTAATGAACCAGGCTCTTCAATCATGCCAGGTAAGGTTAACCCAACTCAATGCGAAGCAATTGTGATGATAGGTATTCAAGTGATGGGCAATGATACTGCAATCGCCATGTCAGGCAGCCAAGGTAACTTTGAATTAAATGCGATGCGCCCTGTTATTATCAATAACTTGCTACATTCAATTCGTATTTTAGCTGATGGTTGCCATAAATTTAGAGAGTTTTCTGTTGAAGGTACGCAATTAAATACCACTAAAATCACTGAGTATGTCGATAACAGTGTGATGTTAGTTACCGCTTTGTCACCTATTATTGGTTATCAAAATGCGGCGCATATTGCAGAAAATGCCATAGCCAAAAATATCACTTTAAAAGAATCCGCTATTGCTTCAGGAAAAATAAGTGAAGAAGACTTTAATAAATATGTGAATCCAATCGATATGACTGGCAATGGTTTATCGGGTGCTTAACCCATCTTTTTATGATGATTAAAATAGCAATACCACAGTAAGCAAAACAAGATCCCCCCTTGAAATAACATTATTATATATTTCAGGGGGAATAGCATAAGTGATATATTACCACCTAGTGACATTAAAATTTAGCTTAACCGGATTTTGGCTTGGACCTATTATTTTCGCTGAGTTCACCCACAAAAAATACAACTGTGTGGCGTAATTTTGGAATAATCCGCCCTTTACACTATTCGCCCTTCGCTGACGTCTATTCAATGTACACCACTGTTCTATAATAGAAGCGATATGTATTATGGTAGTTTGATCAAGCATTTTATTCACTATGCTGTCGCGGCCGATACACCTATACTCGTTGGCTAGTTCGCTGTAGAACCAAATTGTTAAAAATAAAATACGTTCGATTTAACCCTTTTTACGGTTGCCATTCCAATAATTTTATTGATTTGCTATTTAATGCCAATTTAAAATGATTTTTCACGCAATTACATACATTTGATAAATGCAATGGTAAGATCCGCGTAAACCCAATTAATGCTCGTTTATATCAACATTTATCGGGTTAACAATTGTCATTGCATTATTTAGATCATCAACAGTCAATTCAGCCACCACACTGTGGCATGGTATTAACCCAATACTCGTTGGAGGAGCGGCTCGAAATGGCAGGACATATGGTACTCATTGGCTGGGCATTATGGGTAAGTCCTTGTGGCACAGATGCCTGTGATGCATTGCCTGTGACTGAGACCATTTTTACACAAGATCAGTGTATCACCCGTAAATCTTATCTCGAATCAAAGCGCCCTAACCTCTATTTTATGTGTGGTGAAGTCTATCGCGATAGCGAAGAAATCAAAAAAGACGATAAGCACAGTGTGCCCGCCCCTAACCCACCATTGCGTGCACTCCCTGAACGTATTTCGCGATAATGGTTATTTAAACGGGAGCAAGTAAACACTTGCTCCAGAGTGAACTAGTCATTTATTTCTGCAATTACGCTATCTGCATCAATATAATCACCCTTATTGACAATATATTTCAGCGTACCGGCACGGTGAGCGATCACCTGTACTTCCATTTTCATCGCTTCCATGACACCAATAACCTCTCCTTGAGCAACCGTGTCGCCTTCTTCAACTAACCAACTAAACAGTACGCCTGAAATAGGGGCATTCACTTGCTGATCTTGTGCGACCGCTTGATGATTCGTTATTGAAGCCTGCTTTGTCGATGGCATCGCTAACCCAGCTAACCATTGTGTCGGTAAACCAAGCTCACAGCGCTTCCCATCGATTTCAATAAAGGTACGCGTTATTTGTGGGTTATTTTGTGGTAATTGCCGTTTTGCTGGTGCAAGCTCAACAGAAAATTCAGTTTCAATCCAGCGAGTATGCACATTAAACCTTTCACAAAAGTCAGCATGCTCCATCACCGCACGATGGAAAGGCAGTACGGATGCCACGCCTTCAATCGAAAATTCGCCTAAAGCACGGCGAGCGCGCTGGATAGCTTGTTCGCGTGTATTGCCAATGACAATCAGTTTTGCCATTAAAGAATCAAACGTACTTGGGATAGTCGCCCCTGCCACAACACCACTGTCTAAACGGATACCCGGGCCGGATGGGGGATCAAATTTAAGGATAACCCCCGGTGTGGGTAAAAAACCATTTCCTGCATCTTCTGCGTTAATACGAAACTCAAAAGCATGCCCTCGTGGTTTAGGGGTTTCGCGGATACTTAATGGTAAACCTTGTGCTATCCGTAATTGCTCAATGACTAAGTCAATCCCTGCGGTCTCTTCGGTAATAGGGTGTTCAACTTGTAAACGCGTATTCACCTCAAGAAATGACAATTTGCCATCTTGGCTTAACAAAAATTCGACGGTTCCCGCCCCCACATAATTGGCGTGACTACAAATATCGACAGACGCTTTAATCACTTGTTGTTGTAATTGTTCTGATAAAAATGGCGCTGGTGACTCCTCCACTAATTTTTGATTTCGTCGTTGTAAAGAACAATCACGCGTTCCCACGACAACCACGTTGCCAAATTTATCCGCAATAACTTGCGCTTCAATATGCCGAGGATTATGTAAAAACTGCTCTAGGAAACACTCGCCTCGCCCAAAAGCCGCTGTCGCCTCTCGCACCGCAGAGTGATATAGCTCCTCTACCTCTTCCATGTGCCATGCTACCTTTAAGCCTCGACCGCCACCGCCATAGGCCGCTTTAATCGCAATCGGCAAACCATTGGTATGGGCAAATTCAACGACTTCTTTGGCCTCTTTGACAGGCTCTTTGGTTCCTGCCACTAAAGGTGCGCCGACCTGCATCGCAATTTGACGAGCTTTGACTTTATCACCCAATATGTCAATGGTTTCAGGTTCTGGGCCAACCCAAATCAAGCCCAACCCTTGTACCGCACGAGCAAACTCTGCACGTTCTGATAGAAAACCATAACCAGGGTGAACCATGGTTGCCCCTGATTTTTTCGCTACCTCAAGTAATTTATCCATATCCAGATAGCTTTCGGCGGGTGTACTTCCCGATAATCCATATGCTTCATCCGCCATCTGAACATGCAATGCGTTAATATCGGGATCCGCGTAAACCGCGACTGAATCGAAGCCAATATCCCGACACGCACGAATAATGCGAACTGCTATTTCGCCACGGTTTGCGATCAATACTTTATGTTTAGTTTGATTATTCATTGTAGGCATAAGTATCCCGACTCCCTTCATATTCTTTAAATACCCCGATTGGGTTAAATTGTATTTGGGCATTAACGGGTAGCTGCCCCGCTAAATCCAAGTGATATTCACATACCGCACCAATAACCGGATAACCTCCAGTTAACGGATGGTCATTCAAAAATAAGACCGGTTGTCCATTCGCAGGGATTTGAATTGCCCCAATACACGTTCCCTCACTGGGTAACTCTTGATGTATTGCACGCTCAATAGCCGCATCGCCCGCCAAGCGTAACCCGATACGATTGGATGCTGCCGTAACCTGCCATAATTGTGACGTTAACTGTTGTACCGCCTGTGGAGTAAACCAATCAGTTCGAGGCCCTAAAATGATATCTAGCACCACCACATCACTCGTACTTGGGTAGTTAAATGCAGGTTGTTCATCAAGTGAAATAGCCGTTGGTTGTTTAAGTGATTTAACCGCTAATGTCTGCCCTACCGTTAATGGTGCAGGCCCTACCTGTGCTAATGTGTCAAAAGAACAGCTACCAAGAACAGGCGTACTTTGGATGCCACCGCGTATCGCAAAATAGCTACGCACGCCTTTTGTTGCCGTTCCTAAGCGAATAATATCCCCCGAGGCTAAATGAATCGCTTGATATTGCTGTGCGCAATAGGTAACACCTTCGGCTGTCGTAATTTCGATATCACAACATGCCCCTGTGACTGCTACCAATAACGGTTTATTTGCCTGTGCTTTAAAACCCCCCTGGGTAATTTCCAGCACTGCTTCATGGATTGCATTTCCTACCAACCGATTTGCGCTTCGTAGCGCGCCTTTATCCATAGCTCCGGATTCAGAAATTCCCAATGCAGCCTGCCCTATTCGCCCAATATCCTGTAATAACGTTTGTAATCCTGTGGCAAGGACAGTGATATCACTACGTTGGCTATCCTTATGATGCGCAACTGTTGGCTGAGGTAGGCTATAGGTGATCCCCGTTTTCGCAGCATCAACAAAATTGACACGATACCCCGGTTTTAACAGTGCAGGCTCTGTGCGATGTAAATCCCATACAGCCGTTGGTGTAACGCCAATTAATTGCCATCCCCCTGGACTTGCTTGAGGATAGACGCTACTGAACTCGCCAGCTAAAGCAACAGAGCCAGCCGGAATTCGGATCCGTGGTGATGGCCGACGTGGTACATTTAATTGGGCATTTTTTGCAACCATATAAGCAAACCCTGGTGCAAAGCCACAAAAAGCCACTTGGTATTCATTGTTAGTGTGTCTTCTTATTACTTCATCAATTGACACCCCTAGGTGTTCAGCAACATCAGCAAGATCTTCACCGTTATAATGAACAGGGATAGTCACCAACTGGCCTAATTTAAGATCCGCCTTCGAAATATCTAACCTTTCAATTTCATCAATGATGATATTGGCATTCGTAATAACAGGATTAAAGCGAACTAAAACGGTTCTTGCTGCTGGTGTAATTTCTTCAATCGCAAGCTGACGTGACATGTTACGCAGTACATCCGTCAGAGCCATTGTCTCTTCAAGACTTTGTAGCTCAATCATAAAAGTGCTTAAATTGACAGGTAAAAATCGCATTAAACCCCCTTATACATGATAGGCTGCATCAGGAATATCCGTTATAAACATATGCCCCGGCGCATGGCTTAAGGCAAATGGAACGCCTGATTTCATCACGGCTGCTTGTGGCGTTACACCGCAAGCCCAAAACACAGGTATTTCTCCCTCTTCAATGCGAACTGGATCGCCAAAATCAGGTTGCATAATATCGACAATCCCTAATTGTTCAGGGGCGCCAATATGAACAGGGGTTCCATGAACCGATGGAAAACGCCCTGTAATACTGACCGCATCCGCTACACGATCCGCAGCGATAGGCCGCATTGAAACCACGAGCTCTCCATGTAATCGCCCCGCTGGACGGCATAACCGATTGGTTTTATACATTGGCACATTGGTTTTATCCGTGATATGCCGTACATCAATACCCGCTTCTATCAATGATGTTTCAAAAGTAAAGCTGCAACCGATTAAAAAAGTCACTAAGTCAGTGTGTTGATGATAAATCTTGCTGGCATCCGTGATCTCATCCACCAGTTTCCCCTGTTGCCAAACGCGATAACGAGGAATATCCGTTCGCAAATCGGCCCCTTCAGCCAAAATGGTTTGCCAACTCCCCGCTTCGCATACATCCAGTACAGGGCAGCTTTTCGGATTGCGTTGTGCATACAATAAAAAATCAAAGGCCCAATCACGAGGCAACGCAATCATATTGGCTTGAGTCAATCCAGCAGCCAAGCCCGCCGTCGGTTTATCAAAACCTTGTCGAATAGCTTCTCTTGCGGCTCTTGCTGCCATAATCGCTTTTTCTGACGCCTTAAATAAACTTGTCATAGGGCCCCTCCCGAAAAAGCTCTGATTTCAACACCATGCTGTTGTAATAACTCACGCACATTTTGCGCCATCGCTAATGCCCCAGGGCTATCACCATGAACACAAATAGAGCCCGCTTCGATCGGCGTAAAATCCCCTTCAATTGATATTACTCCCCCTTCATTCACTAATTGCAGCATGCGCTGTGCAACTTGCTCAGGATCATGTAATACCGAACCGGCTTCCCGACGGGAAACCAAAGCACCATTAGAGTGATAAGCCCTATCCGCAAATGCCTCTGCAATAACGGTTAGCCCTCGCTCTTTGGCCCATCCAATCAGTGGCGAGCCTGCAAGTGCAACCAAAACTAACTGTGAATCGATAGCGCATATTGCATCAATAACAGCCATTGCTTGACGCTTATCATGGGCGATGGTGTTATACAGTGCCCCATGAGGCTTAACATAGCTGACTTGGCAACCAACCGCAGTTGCAAGCCCTTTAAGTGCACCTATTTGATAAATAACATCAGCGCTCAGTTCATCCGAGGCGATATCCATATTGCGCCGCCCAAAGCCCACTAAGTCTGGATAGCCTACATGTGCCCCTACCGTAACATGGTTCAATTTCGCCGCTTTTAATGTTCGCAAAATACCTTCTGGCGAGCCTGCATGAAAGCCACAGGCGATATTTGCACTACTGACAATTTTCAGCATGGCTGTATCATTGCCCATTTTCCATTGACCAAAGCTTTCCCCGAGATCACTGTTTAAATCGATGATTTTTTTCATTGTTCTATTTGACCTCTATTTCAAGTAGTTAAAAATTGCTTCAACCGACATAGCCCCCATATACCATGTTAATGCACAGACAATGATACCGGACCATAACAACCAACGTGGATAGTGATAGCCGGACATCAAATCGGCACGTTTCCACCCGATATAAACAAAGATGGTTAAACCAATCGGTAAGATCAGACCATTAAACCCACCAGCAAAAACTAATAATGCGGCAGGTGCGGTTCCCATCATTAAGTAGACCGCCAGCGATATTGCGATAAATAAGATGGTGGCAATATTACGTTGCCTTTCTGTAATGGATTTTTTAAACGCGGTAATGAAACTCATGGAGGTATAAGCAGCACCGATAACACTCGTTAATGCAGCCGCCCATAAAATCAACCCGAAAATGCGTAAGCCAAAATTCCCAGCTGCCGCTTGGAAAGCTTGAGAGGCAGGGTTAGCAGCTTGGCCTGATATATCAATTGTCACGCCACTTGCCACCACACCAAGAATGGCAAGAAATAAAATATAGCGCATTAATCCGACAACTAAGATCCCTTTAGTTGCAGCGCTTGAAACAACATGGATGTTTTCAACTCCAACAGCCCCTTTATCTAGTAAACGATGGGCACCAGCATAGCAGATATAGCCCCCTACCGTACCGCCAACAATGGTAGTAATCATCGCAAAATCAACGGTATCTGGTAGCACGCTTTGGCGTAATGCTTCACCAACGGGTGGATTGGAAGCAAAGGCCACAAACAGCGTTAAACCGATCATGACTAGGCCTAACAAAATGATCACGCGGTCAATGAAGGTACTCGCTTTACGGGAAGAGAAGATATATATCGCTAACAGGGCACTGAGCAGCCCGCCCCATTTGGGATCTAACCCAACAAGGGCATTTAACCCTAATCCAGCCCCTGCGATATTACCGATATTAAAAATCAAACCACCAAAAATCACCAATACTGCAAGTAGATAGCCACTTCCGGGGATGGTGGCATTAGCGATATCCGATGAATGCATTTTGGTTAGAGTAACCACTCGCCAAATATTCTGCTGCACCACAAAGTCAATAATAATGGATGCCAAGATCCCAAAAGCAAACGCGGCTCCTAAGGTAACAGTAAAGGTTGCTGTTTGAGTAATAAAACCTGGCCCTATTGCAGATGTCGCCATTAAAAATATTGCCCCAATCAATGAGGTACGCCTATTTTTTATGAACTCTGCTGTGCTGGTACTTTCTTGAGCTGCCATGTGCATACTCCTTTCGGATTGTTTTTGTCGTTATCGATGTTGTGTTAGTTATAAAGGCAATAATCATGCCATTGTTCTACCAATACACATTATTGTTAATCTATCTTTAATATATTGTTGAACAATTAATAGTGAATGGCGAATTAACAAGCAATCAAAATCGTGGTTTGCGATTTAAAAATCAAAGACCGATCACTTTTTTAACAAAACACATAAATAATTAACATTTTTTGAATGCTAATTACGGCGAAATGCACCATATGAGTGCAAAAAACGATAGATTTGTGCTGAGCATGCACCAAAAGGAGCCTTGAAGCCGACTAGGGAATATGTGAAGATAAACTCTTACACTGTTCCTCATTGGCTCATACCTAAAACCTATTGATATGACTAAACAACCTGTTGTTCAGACCTTAGCTGTTACTATCGCCGAAACGATCCGCTACAAAATCACGGTTGGGGAACTTACGCCAGGCCAACGTTTGTCAGAAGCCGCTCTTAGTGAAGAGTTAGATATTTCTCGTAATACTCTGCGCGAAGTATTTCGTGTTTTGACACAAGAAGGGTTACTTACTTATGCACCAAATAAGGGCGTATTTGTTTCAGTACCCGATATGGCTGCTATCATCGACATTTACCAAGTACGCCGATTAATTGAATGTGATGCATTGAAGCAAGCCTATGCCATGCATCCTGCCGTACAGAAAATGAAGCAAGCCGTCAACGAAGCTCGCGAACAAGAAAAGATGGAAAATTGGATTGGTGTGGGAACAGCCAATATGAAATTTCACACTGCCATTGTAGAGTTGTCTGATAGCGAAAGACTAATTAAGCTCTACCGTAATATCGCCGCTGAACTACGTCTAGCTTTTGGTCATCTTAATGATCCTAAGATTCTATATGCCCCTTATATCGATAAAAACCAATCGATATTAGAGTTATTAGACGCCGGGTGTAACCTTGAAGCGGCTGACACATTGAGCCGTTATTTAGATTTATCAGAGCGAACCTTGCTCGCCGCCTTTAAACGAAAACAAGCCGGCTATTAATTCTCTTTATTAATAAAGTGTGAAAGCCATCAATCTAGTACTGGTCAATCCTGAGGAATTCAGAGCCTGTTTACACAAATAGGATCCCCTGCTTTTCTGTTATCAACTATATTGGTAAATAGGAGCAAGATTTCAATAACTCAGTGCTAATTCTTTCTGGTAAGAGACATTAATCTATTTTTTGCGATTTAAAGAAAAACTTATCTAAAAGGAATAACTTGAATGATTTTACGAGCAGAAGACTTCCCTAGATAGTAATAACCTAAATAGGGTAATTACAATGATATATTGTTGAGTATACTATGACGGCGACTATTATATTTTTTAGTAACTTAGTTTCATCTTTACCCGTTTTCTAGTTTCTGCTATTTGGTTATCTAACTCTATATTTTCTACTAGCGACATAGAAGCAAGTTCAGATACACTGACATTAAAAACAGAAGCCAATGCACTAATTGTCTCTATATTTGGGACTTTATTATCTTCAATTCGCTGAATAGTTCTAGTGATGTTAGTTGAACGAATTGTGCTTGAGACTACGCTCTTTCTAATTCTTATTTGTTTAACTTTGTTTTCAAGGAAAAATTACATGAAGAAAACATTCGATGAAACTATAAATACCTTGCGGGAATTAGGCTTAATTTATGATGACCAATCTCCACGACTTCCTGAGGCTATGCCCAAGTTTGATGATCCTGATCCATGTGGATTCAGTATTTTTCGAATGGGCATAGAAGACCTAGACCTAAGCGCCTTAGACATGAGAAGGACATTTTTTTCTCGTTCAGAAATAGTCGGCTGTAACTTCACAGACACTGACTTAGCTGAGTCAAATATGTGTTGGAATGATTTTATAAGCGTCAATTTTACACGCGCTAATCTAGCAGGTGCGGATCTTCGTGCGTCTATTTATGAAAATACAAATTTTACAGAGTGTAACTTATCCGGTTCCGACTTAAGGCTAGCTGAATTTAATAATTGCATATTTACCTTAGCTAATATGCAAGGAGCGCGAATTCAGATAATAAGTGCAACGCTCGGTCATGTTAGATGGAAGGACGGTTAGCTACTGATAAGCTATCCTGCTCTTCCGACCAAAGATGAGCGAGTAAGTATGAAGTATCAGCAACTAACCGAAGGACAACGATACCAGATATCGATACTGCGTGAGGATAATTTATCCTGCCATGAGATAGGTATCCGTATCGGTGTAAGCAAGTCCACGGTCTCCCGTGAACTGAGGCGTAACACTTCAGATACTGGTTATAACCCACAACAGGCACACCAGAAGTGCTGTGATAGGCGGCTGTCATCTGCCAAAAGGACAATTCCTCAGCAGACCATAGATTTCGTGATATTTGCTCTGGAGTGGAAGTGGAGTCCTGAGCAAATAAGTGCAATTGGCAGCATTATTGGTCTTAGCGTCAGCCATGAATGGATTTACCAGTATATCTATGCGGATAAGCGTAGCGGTGGCGAGTTGTACAGGCATCTTAGGCAGGGCAAACGGCGATATCGTAAGGGCTACGGGCAGAAACGAGGGCGCATCCCTGATGCGGTATCCATTGAGCTACGGCCGTCAGTCGTCGATGACCGTAGCCGTCTGGGGGACTGGGAGGCCGATTTGGTGCAGGGTAAACAGGGCACTGGTGCTATCGTGACACTGGCAGAACGCAAAAGCCGTATTTACCTGACAAAAAAGGTGTTTTCAAAGGATGCGGTGGAAGTCAGTAAGGCCATTATCTCACTGCTGAGTGAGTATCAGGATGTATGTCACACAATAACGTTCGATAACGGTCTAGAGTTTAGTGAGCACAAGGCGATAGCAGAAGCACTGAACGCAGATACGTACTTTGCCCATCCGTATGCCTCGCATGAGCGTGGGCTGAACGAGAATACGAATGGGTTGTTAAGACAGTTTATCCCGAAAGGAACAGACCTGCGGACAGTGACAGAAGAAGACTTACAACGCTATCAGGGAGCGTTGAACAGCAGGCCACGCAAGTGTCTGGGGTTCAGACAACCTTCGGTGGTGTTTGCGGAGCTAAGAAAGGCGGCTTAGCGTTGCACTTCGGACTTGAATCCGCCGAGCAAAGCTGACTAAAACAGCTGGAGAAGCTCTTCCTCTTTCAATACAGCAAAAAAAACAAATAGATTGGCAAGACACTGAAGGCGAGGAGCCAAGCGGAGGTTAACGATTTATAAAGAAAAAAATCATCATTTGATTGCAAATCATGATTTATCAGTATGGTGTAAGCATCATACTGATCCTGATTTCATGTATTCTTACATTCGCACGAATGAGATCAGATGGGTGAGCTTACCTATAATATTAAACTCAATCTTTTACATGTCATATTTTGAAATTAAGTTAAGCATTCAATATATAGTCACACAAAATAAATTGTATGCATATCCAATGATATTATTATATTTCAAGTTCTTTTTAGTTATTAAATTGATCTAATAATCCGTTAAATAAAGTATATTATCCCTACAAACTTTGTATGATTAACAATCGAATAGTACTTAAAAAATAGAATCACAGGTTATTAGAGGGCTCACCATCTCATGCACCTAAAATAACGAGTTAAATTGACTTTTAATCTGTATTTCCTCTTGTACATAATTTTAGCTACATCAAGCAGCATAAAAGAAGATAAATTAATTTTTATCTATAACGCTAATGAGATATCGCTTGCTGCTTTTACTTTTTGCTCGTATAGATACCTTACTAGGACGAAGTAAAATTTGGATATTCAGCGTCTTATTTTATTGTTCTGAATATAAGTATTCAGGACAGTTACTTTCAACGCCATAACCGAGAGAGTAATATAGTTTAAGAGCTCGCGAATTCAGATAATAAGTGCAACGCTCGGTCATGTTAGATGGAAGGACGGTTAGCTACTGATAAGCTATCCTGCTCTTCCGACCAAAGATGAGCGAGTAAGTATGAAGTATCAGCAACTAACCGAAGGACAACGATACCAGATATCGATACTGCGTGAGGATAATTTATCCTGCCATGAGATAGGTATCCGTATCGGTGTAAGCAAGTCCACGGTCTCCCGTGAACTGAGGCGTAACACTTCAGATACTGGTTATAACCCACAACAGGCACACCAGAAGTGCTGTGATAGGCGGCTGTCATCTGCCAAAAGGACAATTCCTCAGCAGACCATAGATTTCGTGATATTTGCTCTGGAGTGGAAGTGGAGTCCTGAGCAAATAAGTGCAATTGGCAGCATTATTGGTCTTAGCGTCAGCCATGAATGGATTTACCAGTATATCTATGCGGATAAGCGTAGCGGTGGCGAGTTGTACAGGCATCTTAGGCAGGGCAAACGGCGATATCGTAAGGGCTACGGGCAGAAACGAGGGCGCATCCCTGATGCGGTATCCATTGAGCTACGGCCGTCAGTCGTCGATGACCGTAGCCGTCTGGGGGACTGGGAGGCCGATTTGGTGCAGGGTAAACAGGGCACTGGTGCTATCGTGACACTGGCAGAACGCAAAAGCCGTATTTACCTGACAAAAAAGGTGTTTTCAAAGGATGCGGTGGAAGTCAGTAAGGCCATTATCTCACTGCTGAGTGAGTATCAGGATGTATGTCACACAATAACGTTCGATAACGGTCTAGAGTTTAGTGAGCACAAGGCGATAGCAGAAGCACTGAACGCAGATACGTACTTTGCCCATCCGTATGCCTCGCATGAGCGTGGGCTGAACGAGAATACGAATGGGTTGTTAAGACAGTTTATCCCGAAAGGAACAGACCTGCGGACAGTGACAGAAGAAGACTTACAACGCTATCAGGGAGCGTTGAACAGCAGGCCACGCAAGTGTCTGGGGTTCAGACAACCTTCGGTGGTGTTTGCGGAGCTAAGAAAGGCGGCTTAGCGTTGCACTTCGGACTTGAATCCGCCGCTTTAAAGTTTATTTTATCATAAAAATAAAGCCCTTCAGTACTTAAACAAGTCGCAAGATTTAAAGTGTGATGACTGTAACTTACAGTGAAATTTGATGCATCTTGGGCTGTAAAATGAATATTCATCTTATTGTTTTCGTCATAAATAAAAGCAAAAAACAGACCATTATTGTTATCATGCAATTCTTTTTTGTAACTATATTTAAGTAATAAATCGCTATTTATCGAGTTATATCCATCATTACCTTTTTCAGTCTTTTGAAAGTCACGCCCATTCATATGGTAACACTTGACTTTATTATTGCGTTCATTATTTATACAAACCGTGACCGTTTTGTTGTTTAAATTACTTTCAGTTGAATACAGTATGATTTCATTAGGAAAATAGGATAAGAAGCCAGCACTTAAGATATTGTTATCCATTGCAAATGTCATGCTGCTGAATAAAAATAAAATTGACAATTTATAATTCATTTTATTAATAGCCCGCCTCATATACCGATAAGAGTACCATACTACCCTCACTTGGCTTTAATGTATATATTATTTCTTCCATATCATGATTTATTTTTATTTCTAGATTGCTTTTGTTTTTCCATGTATAACTTCCCCTTTCTTTTCTTTAAACTTTCGTAACTCGATTTATTTTCCAGTTACTTCCCTGCTTAACTAAGATAATCTGTAAATTTAATTTTGGCTCAGTGCCGTCACCTAAAATTAAACTTATTTTTGAGTAAGCATCAGTTTGCTTAATTTTCAATATCTTTATACTTTTTTCCCAAGAGGGATAATTATCCTGAGATTTTATAAAATAATTAACATCTGTCTCAATCCAAGTTCCATCCCAGTTACAAACAATATTCCCTCTATTTTTTCTGCACTCTTGTTCTTTTTTACAAATTTTTTCCAACTCTTTTTCATCTACATCCGAATCATAGTGACATATTGACGAATAGTATAATTTTAATGCTAATTCAGGGGTTACATAGTTCTCCACTAGACTTTCTTCATTTATATTTTTGAAATAGCCTTCATAAAAATTCACAACAACTTCTTCGGGAGATAACCCTGAACTTGCAGTTGATGAAACATTATTTGTCCTAGAATTGTCGTTAACATGCCCATTAGCTATGCCTATTAGTGGAAGTAATACTATCGAGAAGATAAAAATGTTAATTCGATTAAACATACCAAGTACCATCACCAATTAATCTTAAAATTTCCCAATGAATAAAATACACATAATCTCAGTGGTGCTAAATGCCCAATGAAGTTCTAAACAGCACCCGAAAAGTTGTCAACCCATATCAGGGCTAATCAAAGCTCAATCAATAATCTATTATGTTTCTTTCTCATACAATAGGTACTCCATCCTCCCCTGTTGATCAAGTGCCTCTATCACACAATTCCTTGACTTAGATTTTACATTATTTTAAAAAATTAGTTTTTTATAATTGCCTTTTTCTGCCTATAACTTATTTTCCTTATCCATTAAATAGATAAATAGAAACAATCTATTCATTCGTTTTATTTAGAATGATCCTCACTCAGCATTTAACATTTTAGTTACACCACGAAAACAATTAATTAATATTGATGGTTAAGCATTTAACTACCAAGCCCATTCTTACTCCACCGTGGCAAATCAATTATGAAAAGAATTATTACAATTTAATACAAATCAACGATAAATAATGATTGCCATGCTCAATTAATCGACTAAACAACTCAATATTTACGATCTAACAGTTGTAGTTTTAACGAATATTCGCTATAAAAATTGCGATAGAAAAAGTACAAACATAAAAATTATTAATATATTTGAGATTTCATTATGACTTCAAACCACATTTCGACAAAAAAACCATTTAAATTTGGCCTAGGATGGCAAATTTTAGTCGCACTGATTTTAGGTGTTATCGTAGGCGCTTTTTTGCATGAAAGCGTAGAATATAAAGATTGGTTAATCGTTAATGTTCTATCACCCGCGGGTAAAATATTTATACAATTAATTAAAATGATCGTTGTTCCGATTGTAATTTCAACATTAATTGTCGGTATCGCGGGGGTAGGAAATACGAAACAACTTGGGTCACTCGGGTTTAAAACCATCCTCTATTTTGAAATTATCACCACTATTGCAATCGTTGTCGGGATAAGCTTCGCCAATATCTTCCAACCTGGTGTTGGTATTGACATGTCACAGTTGACACAAGTTGATATCTCCCAATATGAAAAAACCACCCAAGAAGTTGAAAGCCACCCTTCGGGTATTATCAATACCATTTTAACCATGGTGCCGAGCAATATTTTTGCCTCTATGGCCAGTGGGGAAATGCTACCCGTCATTTTCTTTGCCGTCCTGTTTGGTTTGGGCCTCTCCTCATTACCTAAAGAGAAGAAGCAACCATTATTAGACGTTTTGCAAACCTTTTCTGAAACCATGTTCCGCGTCACTAATATGATCATGTTGTATGCCCCTATCGGGGTTTTTGCACTGATCTCCGTGACTGTCGCCAACTTTGGTTTTACCTCTTTAGTACCACTACTAAAATTAGTGATTCTGGTTCACTGTGCAATTTTGTTCTTTGCCATTGTGGTACTTGGCATTGTCGCTCGTTATTGCAAAATTAATATTTTCACCTTAATGAAAATTTTAAAAGACGAGCTACTTTTAGCCTACTCCACCGCAAGCTCTGAAACCGTGCTTCCACGTATCATGGATAAAATGGAAAAATACGGTGCACCTAAATCAGTAACCAGTTTCGTTATACCAATTGGCTACTCATTTAACCTCGATGGCTCAACACTCTACCAAAGTATTGCCGCCATCTTTATTGCTCAGCTCTATGGAATTGAACTGTCTATTGGTCAGGAGCTTATCCTTGTATTTACCTTAATGATCACCTCTAAAGGTATTGCAGGCGTACCTGGTGTCTCCTTCGTCGTTCTCTTAGCCACTTTAGGCAGTGTCGGTATTCCACTGGAGGGCTTAGCCTTTATTGCTGGGGTTGACCGTATTCTCGATATGGCTCGAACTGCACTAAACGTTGTCGGTAATGCCCTCGCAGCCTTGGTAATTGCCAAGTGGGAACATAATTATGATGAAGAAAAAGCACGTGAGTATGAGCAAACCTTTTAACGGTTGATAATCCACAATCCCTTTCCACACACCGAGCAACGACTCGGTGTGTTTTTATCTATTTCCTAAAAATTATAATCTAACATCGATTGAGATCTTATTAATATATTGATTAAATTTCATCTTAGATTATTAATGTAAAACCGTGATAAACAACACAATTTTTAATAACAGCGAGTAAGTATATTTACTTTACTGACTAGGCATGTTAAAAAATCAGCTTATTCAAATTATAATATAAATATATTCTATTATTTGTTTTCTAACTTACTGTTTTATTAACATATCGCTGTTAATTTGAATTATTCAATCCGGTTTAGTATGGCACGTTAAATAACGATCTATTTATATCGTTTTAACTGTGGCAGAAATTAATTTAAGCTATTTACCAATATTAATAATTAATAGCCATTTTTTCTTATTAAATCCGGAGTCGATTTTATGTATAAAATACTTTTCTTAAGCTTAATTACAGCTTGCTATACCGGAAACCTAATGGCAACTGAGTATTTCGTTGATCCCACCTCGTCTGCCGCATTGTGGGTAGAAAAAAACAAGAGCGATCCCAGAGCACTGGCTATTCGGGCTAAAATAGCGTCTGTGCCTACGGCTATTTGGCTTTCTAAAATCCATGAAAATGAGACTGAATTAGCCCAGCAAATAACAAGTTATATTTCACAAGCTGATAAGCAAAAAACTCAGCTTATGTTTGTGTTATACGCTCTACCTAACCGCGATTGCTCAGGCCAAGCCTCCGCCAGCAACACTACTAATAGCCAAAAATATCGAACATGGATTAATCAATTAACAAAAGCAATTTCAAACACTGAGCTTACCATTATTTTAGAGCCTGACGCCTTAGCGGATATGAGTTGCCTAACGCCATTGCAGCGCAAAGATAGAACAGATTTACTCAAATATGCTGTGACTCAATTTAAAATAAAAAGGGCGGATTCAAGTCCGAAGTGCAACGCTAAGCCGCCTTTCTTAGCTCCGCAAACACCACCGAAGGTTGTCTGAACCCCAGACACTTGCGTGGCCTGCTGTTCAACGCTCCCTGATAGCGTTGTAAGTCTTCTTCTGTCACTGTCCGCAGGTCTGTTCCTTTCGGGATAAACTGTCTTAACAACCCATTCGTATTCTCGTTCAGCCCACGCTCATGCGAGGCATACGGATGGGCAAAGTACGTATCTGCGTTCAGTGCTTCTGCTATCGCCTTGTGCTCACTAAACTCTAGACCGTTATCGAACGTTATTGTGTGACATACATCCTGATACTCACTCAGCAGTGAGATAATGGCCTTACTGACTTCCACCGCATCCTTTGAAAACACCTTTTTTGTCAGGTAAATACGGCTTTTGCGTTCTGCCAGTGTCACGATAGCACCAGTGCCCTGTTTACCCTGCACCAAATCGGCCTCCCAGTCCCCCAGACGGCTACGGTCATCGACGACTGACGGCCGTAGCTCAATGGATACCGCATCAGGGATGCGCCCTCGTTTCTGCCCGTAGCCCTTACGATATCGCCGTTTGCCCTGCCTAAGATGCCTGTACAACTCGCCACCGCTACGCTTATCCGCATAGATATACTGGTAAATCCATTCATGGCTGACGCTAAGACCAATAATGCTGCCAATTGCACTTATTTGCTCAGGACTCCACTTCCACTCCAGAGCAAATATCACGAAATCTATGGTCTGCTGAGGAATTGTCCTTTTGGCAGATGACAGCCGCCTATCACAGCACTTCTGGTGTGCCTGTTGTGGGTTATAACCAGTATCTGAAGTGTTACGCCTCAGTTCACGGGAGACCGTGGACTTGCTTACACCGATACGGATACCTATCTCATGGCAGGATAAATTATCCTCACGCAGTATCGATATCTGGTATCGTTGTCCTTCGGTTAGTTGCTGATACTTCATACTTACTCGCTCATCTTTGGTCGGAAGAGCAGGATAGCTTATCAGTAGCTAACCGTCCTTCCATCTAACATGACCGAGCGTTGCACTTATTATCTGAATTCGCGAAGTCCTAATGCGCATGTATACCTTGATGCTGGCAATATGAAGTGGCAACCCGCAAAAACAATGGCAGAACAACTCATTGCAGCGGGAATAAAAGATGCATCAGGTTTTTCACTCAATATTTCTAATTACTATGCGACCGAGCCCACTATAAAATATGGTGAAGACATTAATCGATTTTTAATGGCGCTGATAGGGATAAAATCCAATATGATTATTGATACCTCACGCAATGGTCATGGTGCACCAGCATTGCCAAATCAATGGTGCAATCCACTTGGCCGTAAGATAGGTGAAGGCCCAAAAGATATTTCAGCAACCGTTAAAATCGCTTGGATAAAGCCACCGGGGGAATCAGATGGCGACTTTTCTCCAACAGCTAATTGCCATGGCGGCCCTAAAGCAGGGGTTTTTAGCCCTGATTTAGCGATACGCCTGATTAAAGGGGAATAATAGATACAAGACCAAGGCGAGAAAGTCAGCGCAGGAGAAGTGCCGATAATAGGTTATGGGTATTGGCATTTTTCCGATAAATTATTTTGTGTCAATTTATCACTACGATAATTTAACTTAATGCTGTACCATGAGTGCCAATAAAAACAGTGGAGAATAGGGATAAAATATGGATGCTCTTTTCGAGGCCGTCGCTAGGTTTTTTGCTTTTTGTATTGAACTCTTGTTAAATCTTTTTCAACTTTTCGGTATTAGAATTACAATATTACTCATTGCTTTTATTGGCCTATATTTTCATGGGTTTCAACTCAAATGGGTATTAGGCTATATCATTCTAGCTATCGTTTTATATAGCCCATTCATCTATCGGAAATTGAAACAAAGGCAATAACGCTATTTGACTTAGCCTATTTGTTCTCTTTATCGTAAAGTTAACTCACTATCAATTATCTTTCGTTAAGCATAAAAAACGCTGTGCTACGCGGCGTTAATCGCAGATAATAGGGGGATTGTATCGAAAATATCTATATTAATCCCCCAATAGCATGATATTTCAATAGTATTATGACTCTTCTTCGAACTCTTTTTTATTCAAGATCCTATAATATAGGCTAGATTCCCAATAAGATAAGCCCATCGGATAACCTGCATCAACATAGTCACATTCGCTATTAAAATTGATAGCAGAAAATAAATTTTCTGGGTCAGATGCTGCCCATTTAATTACCTCAATTGCCGTTTCTTTATCATCTGGTATTGCATCAATGCCCCGCCCCACCAGTAAACATCTTTGTATTTCATCTTCAACTGCTTGACGTAAATTATCCGCTCCTTCCGTCAGCATCATATCTAATTCAATCGTTTCTAATAGCAAAAATGGCTGTTTATGCTGCTCTAAAAATTCAAGGGCTTCTTTGATTTCTTTACTCGCATCATAACCATTTTCTAAAAATAACGGTTCAATTGAGGTAAAAAATTTCTTTAATCTTGCAAACCCGATATCAAAATCACTTGTCAACGCATAAAAAGGTGTTTTTTCCCCTTCTTCTTCATGATCGTACCCATGATATAGCAGTGACTCACATAATTTTGGGTTTCCAGACATCAATATACGATAGGTCATTGGTATTGCATATGACCATTCAGAAAGTCCATTCGCAATATCTGGTCGGTCATAATAAGAGCTTGGTTGATTAGATATACTATAAAGGTAAGAGCGGTTTGCCATAAAATATCCTTTTATATAAAAATGCTTAAGCGAAATGACTCTAGCAATCTCAAAGTGATATAGCAATAACTAGGCCTAACTTTATTAGCCGATAATTATTTTTGAATATCATTAGAAATATTTTCAGGAATTATCTGATGATTTACTTATTTCCTACCGCAATACACTATTTTTCAGTGGAGAATAAATACGGTGATACGTATCGCTGATCACTTCTTAACTTTATAATCAATATACGTATTTTTTTAAAGGATCCTTTAAGGGCATCGATACAACTTACAGGCGCTCAGCTCATAAAAATAACAGAAAGTATAGGCGCTGTTTTCCCCGATAAAGCATCTTTTGACCCTAAACAAGCTTTTCAAATAGAAGAAAATGCAACGGTACAAACAGCTCAAGGCAAATATTACGGTACAGTTTTATACGCTTTTATTGTGAACTCAACCCTAGAGATATCTGCAACATTACTTGAGTTCGATGAGGCTCCTTATATCCGAGCAGCGCAACACAATGCCCAAATAAATAACAATAAAGACCTTTATCAGGATGATTTTGAGCAATTAACCAATAAATATAGCCATTACACTAGTTTTCAAATTAATGTGACTTGCGGATTTCGACGTAACGGTTCTGAATACTATTATCATATCGATACAATGAAGGTTTACGACTCAATGGGGGAGCTATTTGATCTTATTAACGATACTCAAGAAGCGATGAGTGTGATGGGCGGTTGTTCAATGACAGTCACAAAACTTTATAAAAGCAATATTTGGGAAGTTCGTTCAACGGAAGGGGATATTGTGCACCATAAGGTACTTAATAGGGCCATCACAGAATGCTTTTTACTTTATACTGACCATCTATATGATGACTGGCCTAATGATGCAGAAAGGCTATATTTATAAAATAAGCCAGCTAATCAATTAATATATCAGCCATTTTATGAATTGAATAACTAGCAATACTCTGTTAATTGGTAATCACTGGAAAATGATACGCGTAATACTAGTATGGTGGACATATAAAAATATTTAGTGTGTATTTGATAAAAAGTCCAGTTTATTCTTGTTTAAAGGGCTTATCAGTGGCTTTCACTACCATGTCATTACACTCCGCATAAATAAAAAATAATTTATCGGAATGCCTATATTAGGAATAAAGCTGCTTCTCTCAATGTGACTAAAAGGACATAATAAGGCTTTTTATGAAATAGAATAGCCGATGCATTTTAAAATAGCCGCTTTTCATAAAGCGGCTATGGATAAGTAAAAATTACGGTTTTTCCGGCCACTCAATATTAGGTGCTAAAGAAGTATCAACACGATTTAGTAAAACGCGGTATTTTTTCCACGCTTGCAGCGCTGCGGCTTCTTCATCGGTTGCCAGTCCTGTATCGATGGAGTCTTGCAGATAAGTCAGCATATTATTTGCTTCATCCAGTCGTTGTGATTTCTCCTGTTCAGCCTGCGCGATTAATGCGGCTTTTTGGGCTTCTGTGTCAGTGACCCATTTTTTACCGTTCCATGCATCGAATTCCGTTTTTGGCTCTAAAAGTGTGAGTGTTTCAGGTAAATCGCCCATAAAATCGACTTCAACAGGCTGACGGGTCTCTGTGTTGTACGCTGTTTTGCCACGATAATCAGCCACAATTTCCCATTTTGAGCCATCTTCACTACGCACAATGGCAAAACCTGTTTTGGTTGGTAGTTCAGGTGCATCGGTATAAGCTCCCGCGGACACGCTGACATCAAAGTAAATATATTCCATATTTGCATTGAGATATTCACGAGTGGTCGGGTCTGCAATATACGTTTTAATCCAACCGGCTTTTGTTGCTAAACCATTTTGACCGATTTCTGCTTGTTCAATTTCTAAATTGTAGTTTTTCATTATGCTGCTCTCACGATATATAAAAATGCAATGTTACGGGGGCGAGTTTCATTTGCCATAATTCCTGTAGAATTTGGATTACTGCCTTGGAACTCTGAACCATCATTTGTATAAAATAAGTAGTTATCACGATCGGTACTAGCTGAACCTACGTATCCATTTTTAACAGTCTTACCAAATATTGCATTCGCATTACTTGCTTCCCCCCATCCTGAAATATGTTTGTGATGTTCTGTGGCACAACGCTGGAATGATAAAACTACTCGCCCATTATCAATATTCCGACCAGCATCAAGACCTCGGATAAACTCACCACGTAGATCAGGCAGCTGACCAGATGGATAAGCAGCGGCTAGCAAGGGATATGACGTTTTATTAAACCACTGCCCATTACAAATTAAATAACCAGCTGGCGCTGTTGCTTGAGGCCACGGTAAAGGCACACCGACACGACAATCGCTAAGGTGTTCTGCTGTTCCTGAAGCTTTTAAATAACCATTACGATCAACTGCGGTATTTGCTTCGTTATAATCTACTTTCCACTCCCCCCAAGAACCATTATCAAAAGAACGCCTATAAGTTAGCGGCAGTAAAGCATTTGCTCTAAAGCAAACTTGAGTTGCGTTAATTGAAGTTTGCATGTGAATTAAGCATAAATACCCTGCTCGCACAGGTAATTCTGGTTGTTCACTTGATGAATTTGTATAGATACCTGTTTTATTAATTAAATCCCAATTATTACTTGTTATTACATTTGCACCGATTCCATAATCGCCAGCTCTTGCTATTTCCTTATCACCAATTAACGCTTTACCACATGCCGTTAATTTTAAGGTTATTCCGGAACGTGTATTACTCAACACAAAATCATTTGTCGCGTTTGTATAACCAATCAATCCACGGCGATTACCCGATGAGTCAAGAAAACCAATACTATGTGGCTGAGTGTCATCTGTATTTCGAAGCGCTATAGCTTGACCACTAGCAGTGATTACCCCTCCCGCTTTATCAAACTTCTTACCAAGGCCGTTATTGAGCGCCGTATTTGTCGCATAATCTCCCGCTGGTTGATAATTACCAGCAGGGGCATAGTTGCCTTTCGGTTGAAACTTGACGTCAGATTCAGTCTTGTTGTAATAATTACCCAACCCCAAAAACACACCCAGCGTAGACCATGCAGCTTGCGATTTATCAGGTTGCTCACCTTTGGTTTCTTTATTGGAAACATAGATAACCCCATTCCACTGAACGATGGCCGTTTTTGGGTAAGATAGCGTCGCATCCCACTCAGCGACGCCACGCTGCGTCAAATACATCAACCACTCATCAACACGCTTACCTATGGCGTTAAACCATTCCAATGGCGGCTTGCCAGCAGTTCTGTCTAAAGTAATCCCCCACCCACGCAATACATCTGGGAATGTTTCAATTTCCCCCGTTTTCGCATCTTGCGCGAATATTTTTAAGTCTGGCTTTTTAATGACTGACATTCATTAACCTCGTGAATTTTCCATCGTTAAAACCAAATGCCGATTGATCCCCCGCCCAACCAAATGGGTGTGCATCGGTAATAACGAGATATTGATAATTAACCCCTATAGGCCTCGATAAAATATCGAGATCTTTGATGGCATGGATCCGAAACGGTGTTAAATAATTGGCAGGGATAACCACATTCATCGACATATCATAATTGTCGATAATAAAGGCTTGCTCCCCCAATAAGTGACGTAAGGAATAGGTAATATTGGCGATATCGGGTTTTTGGTAATTTTTAATGATCTTGGCTTTGATAAAAAAGCGGTAATCATCATCCCCCAATACCGATGATCCTTTGAGTGAATCACCATAACGATAAAAGGCCCCAATATTGAAGCCTAGCGCGCCTTCAATCCCCCGAAAGCCAAAATAGTCTTTCGGCACCAATGATTTCATGAGCCGATGAAGACCGACATGTTTGCCGATTAAATCGAGTCCATACCCCGTAGCAGTGTCGATATTTAAAATGGTCGATAACGTAATGACCGATTCAAAGAGTTGCTTTGTTTCAGAAAGCAAAAGCCCGACGGTTTGTCGGGCTTTAGGTTTTCCTCGGTACTGCCAAATCAAAAAGTCTTCGCGTGGTTTACTCAATCAGCACCTCCACATCTTCTGGCCTGATTTGTGCGCATTGGCGAACCCCTATTGAAACAGCATCGCGCCCATTTACGGTAATTGATTTAATATAAAAGCCTTGTACTGCATTTACTTGGCAAGTTAAACGCATCGCATAAACCGATTCACCAATATCAAATTCAGTGGCGGCTAACGCGGCTTTAATGGCATCGGTATCGATATCATGGAAGCCCCCACTCGTTCAAGTAGTAATTTGACTTTAACATTCACCAAAGCGGCGCGATCAAAATAGACAGTTCGCGGTGCGCCAGCATACGTTTGTGTATTACTGATACGCCCAAATACCCCACACCCGCCCACTTTCTTACTTAAAATCGTTCGCCCAATATCATTATCATGGCCACCAATAACAACGGCATTTAATGTGTGCGGTGGAATGCCTTTTTCATCCGTTTGATTGGTGTAGTTTTCGTAGACCTTAGCTTGTTTTACATCCGGTAAATCAAGCAGAGCGCCTTCTAGTCCTTGATAATCATCATGATTATTGATGGCATGCGAACGCATAAAACGTAATAACAAATTGCCATCCGTTTCCTCAAAAGCGCCCTCTTTTGCCGCTTTTGTGGTTGTGATGCTATCAACCCCAATGGTCACCGTGTCCATGGTTAAGGGGCGATTTGCTGGCAACGAAAAAGCGCCAAGCTCCTGACTTCGTAGATCCACTCTTGCGGAGCCGTTACTCCCTAACGTGACATCCGCCAATGTGACCCACTTGGTGCGATTATCATCAGACAATAAGCTCCCTTTATGTACGGTAACGCCCTGTTTACCCGTGATCACCACCTCATTGAGATAACTGTAATCGGCCCCTCGGCGAACAATGCCGGCATACATTGCGCGTTGTTCTAGCCATGACCCAATGGCCTTATAGGGGTCAAGCATCTGCGCTATCAGGGCAATTGCTTGATTAATATTATCTATCTCTTGAGAAAATAAGCCGATCATTTGGCCGTCAGGGCTATCCGCATCCAGATTGATGTCATCCCCATAGATACGTTTAAACCCTTCCGTTAAGCGTTGGTGAACGTCAGTCAGCTTATCAATCACTATGCCCGTTTCAGTAATTTGGAGCATCTGTCATTACCTCTTTTTTATGGCCGTAAATATCAATATAAGTGACTGATATCGCCATCAACCTTGTATCAGGATTGAGTTGAATATCAAATTCGGTAATTTGCTCAACCCCTTGCGTATTTAATACACTCGCTTTTATTTCAGCCTCCATCGCTATCAAATTAGGGTTTTTGCGTAAATAATCGAACCATTTAATGCCATGTTCGCGATTAAGAAACCAATCCTGTTTCAATGACAATAGGCGAGTTAGCACCGATTGTGCGATAGCTTCCGAGCGAATGTTGTAATCTGCTCTCCCTCGCCCAAAACACCAATCATGGTTATCATCAAGCCGACGTACTTTCATTAGTTAGGACCTCCTGTATTGCCTCCTCCCGTTTGCACTCCGCTGTGCGTGTGGGTATCGCCAATATTTTTGCCATTATGTTTAAGTGTGCCGCCGGATGATTCACTATTACCATTCACTGAATGGTTACCTTTAATCAACGCATTACCTGTTAACTGATAATTACCTTGGTGTTCAATATCGCCTTTAATCATGATCTTTCCCGACTGCATACGAATAAACGTTGAGCCATCATCCGTTTGTAGCGATAGTGAATCACTCGAATAATTAGGAATTTTATTGGGTTGACTACTGCCTTGAGGTAAAAAGAAGGCATCGGATAGGTCATGAAAACGGTGATCAAGCGGTTGCGACTGTTTACCGGAAACATACCAGCCGTCAATGCAACGCTCGGCAAAAATCACCAGCCCCTCATCCCCCTCACGTACAGGCACTGTGACACAGAAACCACCTCCCCGATAAAATCCAACCGGAACATCAACTAACGGCGGCAACGCAATCACTTTTCCCTCTTTAGTGACATGGCTGATCATTAATTCAACCGTCGCACTATGCCCATTGCAAGACAGTAATTTACCAGGCAACGCAGTATGAATATCGTAGCGCTGGTTCTGAGCGTGTTGATTCATCACATCAAGAAGTGTTGGCTGTTTCATTGTTTCACCTTATCAAACGTACCATCAACACAAACGAGCCTGCTATACCAATCCCTCTCCATAAAATCGCCCGTATGACTTAGCTCCGTAATTTTATAGTCACCATTAAATTCAGATGTAATGGATTGAAGCCGAATGAGGGCACCAATTTTTAATGTAGGATGACATAAACAGGTTATCGTCAAGCCATCTTCACTTTTTTCGGGTTTACCAATTAGCCCCGTTTCTTGCGATAAAACAAAACTTTCGTTATCCGTTATCACCTTTTGTTTTGGCAATAACATGAGTTGTCCATCCTGAATAGACCAATCTGACTGGTTATTTTTCGCGATTTTATGCAGTAATTCCCTTGCATCACCAAACATCACTTTTGCACGCGGAAGTTGACGATCATTTGGCAACTCTATAACACCAATATCAATATCCATCGCCTGCGCATTTTCTGTTAAAATATCACGATCGCGATTACCCGAAGATAATGTTTTATTAACTAACGTACAGGTATAAGCCTTAAATCCATCGCCACAAATTAATTCACAAATAATATCTTCCGCACTTTCAGTTACCTTAACCTCAATAATATCCCCTGCATAAATTAGTTGCAGCTCTTCATAACCAACCGAAAGTGCTGCCCGATTAAATACCTTGCTGGTTAATAAGTTTCGATGTGACGCATTAAGGTTGTAAATACGGATAACAGCAGGGTTAGGCTCTGGTGTTAATGTTTTTTTGATATCAAACGTGACGCGTAATTGTGTTATTTCGAAAGATTCATCATCATTACCAATAACAAGCTTAAGTTGTCTGCCTAATTGTTTCATACCAAAATCCTTTATCAACAATATAGAGCAAAAGCCTTTCACCTAATTCACTTTGTGATATTGAATTAATACCAAAACGTGATTTATCACTTAACGTCAAAATAAAGGGGAGATTTTTCTCTATTAATGAAGGAGCATTAACAGCTAATCCTTGCATTTGTGTAATAACTTTATTCTCATTGATGTCGAATAAATCAAACTGCCAATTTTTTGAAATTTTGTTGTAGTACAAAGTTAGCTTTAAGGCCTTACCAAATAAGGTAAATAATTGCTCTTGGATCGGCTCGTTAGATACGGGTATTTCATAAATCATGAACGTCCCCCTAATGTTTCACGGAAAGTATGGGCAGATTTGGCCTCAGGCTGAGTTCTTCCCATATTACTTTTTTGAGGTTGTTGTTTTAAATCAGGGTGTAATCCTTTTACCGTCTGACTCTCGACAATAAACACTTCCTCTAAATTTAAACTAAATTCAACCGCCCCAGGCTTATCCTGTGTCGCGCCAATACTGGTTAACATCATATTCTTGTACAAACGAAGCCCTGTTTGTACATCAATCGGCTCCCCCATTTTTTGTATTGCCAATAATGATTCATAAGCACGACCAGCACGATCTAATGTCTGCGAACTATCAGCAAAAGGTTTCAATACATCCGGATACCAAGGTGCAATCACCTTCTGCACTTTATTGGCTAACACCCGTCCTATCGTTATATATTGCCCCAGCATCGCTTCCGCTTGCCGTATTGATGACGATATTTCTAACGGCAGAGGGTATTCCCCCATAGCCTCGGTATCGAACCCTAAAAAATCATTAAAATATTTCGCAGGTTCATAGCCCACTACCGTTCCCGTAATACTCAGTGATTTCGGCTCAAGAAATGCGTGATCAGCAATATCAGCCCCCGATTCAACGGGGTTTTTTGTGATCCTTAATGCAGAGGTATGAGTCTCGCGGATCGTACAATCAAGTTCAAACTGACCAATCGTTCTTGTAATAACAGACGCTCGACCAGTAAATATTCCGCTTGTAATATCCATAATCTATTGCCTAAATAAAAAAGGCCACATTAAGTGACCTTATCAGTTGAATTGAACCCAACTCATTCTTTAAAACGGCGGGTTAATCAGCATTCGCACTCTTTAAGGAATGGTATGCAATCTCATTAACATATTGATTGATCCCCTCTACCGCCAATACACCCGCTTGTCGGCTATCCATGGTATGAATATCTTGTTTCACATTAACATCCCCTTGGTTAACAACAATGCTCTTATGATTGCTAGTTGTGACATTAGATAAATTGGGATCAGCTAGGTTTTGCTTAATTAAGCCGCCAGCAAGATTTGAGATTTGTACTAATTTTTTTTCACTTTGATATTTATCGTCAATAATACCCAGTGCTTTTAATATTGAAATAATACCCGATGTCAACTCATCAAGCTTTTGGTTTACCCAATTAAATGCCAACTCGAAAGGCTTTTTAATTAATTCAGTCACCCCATTAAACGTATTCGCAAGATCATTAATAAACTTGCCAATATCGGTATCACTGAGATCAAAAAGATTTCTAATAAATTCCCATCCCGCTTTAAATGGTGCGGTTAAGAATTCCTGAATTGCGGCAAATGCTAAATTAAGTTTTTCCGTCCATGACGTTGAATCGTCGGTGAATATTTCATATAACGATTGTATCAAATCAAACGCTGACTGAAATGGCGCCAATAGGTAATCGATAATCGCAAAAAATACTGTACTTAAACCATCAATAAAGGTTTTTGCAACACTCAATACCCATTCAAAAGCCATTTTCGCTGCATTTTTAATGACATCCCAAGCCTGAATAACCCCTTGGATAAGCACTTGCCATAATGCTAAAAATGCCGTGGCAAAACCATGAAAGTAGTGTTCAAATCCTGCCCAAATCTCCTTCAATCCCTCGGTCATGCCCTCCCATGCTTCCCCCATCATCGCCGTATTACCACTGAATAAGCCAAAGAGTAGCTTTAAGGCATTACCTATATATTTAAAGAAGCCACGGAAAATCATCACAGCACTATCGATAGTGAGCGCCCATGCTTGAGCAATGCCATCGAAAATCAGTTTATTTTCAGCATAAAAAGTATTCCACCAAGCTAATACTGACTGTATCCATTCAATGGCTGGCGCCCAAAACTCACTAAATTGTGACTCACCACCGTCTAGATAAGCCATGAGATCCCCGAGCAGCACCATCAGTCCAGCCACCGCAGCCGCAACCCACATGACAGGGTTCGCGGCAAAGGCTATTAAAGCGGCTTTTTTAAAGGCCGCTAACACCGCTATAACGCCAATGATTGCCGCTTTCCACCCTATGGTTTTTTCGACTAAGAGATTAATGGCACGACCCGCATTCCCTATCGCTTGTATGCCTTTACTCCCCCACACGACCAGCTGAGTTAATCCCTCTGATATCAGTGTCTTATTCGCATCTAGCCATTCATTAAAGCGATTAATCACCTCCGTTAAGTTAGGGAGTAGCCCTAGTACGAGTTTCGTTTTTATTGACTCTATTGATAAGCTAGTTTTCTTCGTGACTGATTGATATTCATCAGCTTGCTGTAATTCTTTCTCAGAAATGGTAAATAACACACTTTTTTCCTGAGAGAGCTCTCTCGCCCCTGCTACCGCGCCACCAATAAAGCTAAAGAATTTATTCGACATAAAATCAATAGCCGTCACGAGACCAGAAACCACTGCTTTCAAATTATCAATCGTTAAACCCGCATTACTTAATTTCTCACCTAATTGGCCAATAACTGTTGCCGTTGAAGTCGCCGCCGCGCCGAGGGCAGTGACGACACCTTTTAGTTTAACCACTTGCTCTTCATTAAGACCGATAATGGTTAGAAGTTGTTCGATTCCCATCTTCTGCCCTCTGCTGAGACAACAAACGCTCGACATAGGCCTCATGAAAATCAAGCACATCGCCGAGCGTTGCTGTCGTTCTAAGATCATGACCGGTATATTTGCCTTCCATAATGGGCAGCATTTTTAACCAATCTACATCTGTTATGCCGTTAGATTGACCAAACTGGGCATATTTACCTTGGATGCGACTCCATCGGGCAAAAAATCAGCAAAATGAAAGACTAGGCCATTAACAATAAGTGGATAATAATGGGAACGATAAGTATTAAAATGGGTATTAAACACATCCACTTTATCAAGCTGAATAACATTGCCATCGGCATCTTTTGCTATCACCCATTTTAAGATGAATTTTTCGATACCTTGCATTTCTGTGGAGCCAATATTGGCAAGTACGCCCCCCACATCGATATCAACCTGTTCACCATTCATTGCAATGCAACCTTTTAGCATCCCCAATAGCTTCATGGCATGGGTTTTCGCTTCGATAAAGTTGCTATGACGATGCTCATAAGTGATGTTATCTTTTTCCATCAGTTAAAGGCTCCTTTACCCAATTTAGTGATCACACGTTCAAATTGGATCACCCATGACTGCGCATTATGGCCAGCCCCACGTGTTTGCGTCGGCGGTGTTGTGAAAAAGCCAACATGCCCCACAATCTCATCACCGTTCCACGTATCCTTGATATACAATTCAAGCGGCGCGGGAGCAGATTGGCTGCTGAGCATTTGATTACGTAGATTCGATAAAAAATGATTATCTGCAGAGTGTTGCAGTAACTTCAGTGTTAATATTCCCGACTGGTTACCACTAAAAACATAAACCCCACGCCCATTAGCGCCGAACGTCCAAGCACCATCATCACCTACAGGAGCAATTGATAGCGCATCTGCAGATTCATCAAAGGCTGTGATTTCATAACCATTGATACTAACCATAAGACTTTTGTGATTATAAACAGACATAGTGACCTCTTAGCGGTTGAATTGAATTAATAAATCTGCTGAATGACCCGCACCCGCGAGCTTAATTGCACACATAATCGGCATCATTTTGCGTGCTTCTCGATCCGCTTGTGACTGAACATCAAAGCTATCCGAATAAAAATAGAAACCTTCATCTAAGCGGTCACCAAAAGTCACCTCGCCAATATCACTGCCACGCCAGATCCCCCCTGCTAAGAAGCCATTGCGTTTAAATTCGTTGCCAATGACAATCAAGGAGCCAATTAGCATCGCTTGGCCTTTATCGGTTTGAGGAATTTTTGTAGGGCTTGCTTGTAAGGTCGTGAAGGCTTGTTTTTGGCACGCATCGATAAACGCATCCAGCCCCATCACTTCATCAATAAATGTGCCGCCGAGCATCGTGCCTTCAGCTAACATATTGATACCGTCATAATCGGTATAAAAATTGATCCCCAAACGACGGCATTTTTGTGCCGCATCTTGAGTCACGCGATCGTCAGAGCGTACCGACGTTTGTTGCTTAAATTTGACAGTTTTTGCGGTGTTCTGTCCTTGCCAAACCGTTGAAACAGCAATCGCCAACAACTCAGCACCGGCATGGTTATCTCCCGTTTTGTTGAATTGCACCATCAACCGACCACTGTTTTTATCAAACAGCTTTTTCAGTATGTTACTGTTGTTCCACTCAATCTGCTCATCACGCGTCGCGGTATAGGCCATAACTTTTAAGTCAGCCGCGGTCACCCATGCATGAGCATCATCAAGCTGTTCATCGGTGAGAGAGTCTGCGAAATAGACGCCATACCAGTTTTGATAGACATTTTGTAGTTTATGCAAGGCTTCGGAAGGTAGTTCTGCATTAACAGTTTGTGCGGCGGCTCCCACCGTTAGCGTAGCTTGGCCTTCTTCCAATTTGAGTAAATTACCCACATAAGTACCGCTAGTGGATGGCTTCACATAACCGAAACGCGTTTTTGCATCTACTCCTGCCGTTTTCGATTGAATGATCATGCGCTTACCGATGGCATCCCACACCGCTTGTACGTTGGCATCACTAGGTAGCTTTTGATTAATAACTTTTGCAATGTCTGAAAAATCAATAGCTTTACTAAAGTCGAGGGCCGACAGTAAAATATCAGAGCCCGCAAGGTTCAAAGTCATTGCACCATCAGTAATCGCCTTTAATACATTCAGTCCAACAGAAATCGTTGAGCCTTTTAGCGCATTCGCGGTTGCGGCAATTGTCTGTTTCTCTTTCGCAAAACGCGCGATCATCGCACGCTTCAATTTAGGGCGCGCAGAAAACAGTGCTTGTGCTGCTTTATAGGTTGCCGATTTTGTACCAAATAAATTAGCAACATCTTGTTCATTAGAAACAAATACATAACGCGAAGATGCATCAACAAACGCATTGCCCATTTCAGACGTAAAAATCGCAATCATACTTAGATCACGACGTTGTACGGCTGCCGCTTGGGGTAAAATTTGTGCATTAATGATCTCTTTAATAGATAAACTCATAATGGTTCCTTTAGCGTGGTTATAACGACCGATTCACCATAAGTCAGTGATGATTCGATACGATGAATATGTGATAGTGTTAAATTGAGCTGTGCTCTTTGTTGCTTTCCTTCAGGCTCCTCCTCGGGGAAATATTGAATTTCTGATCCGTGAACTAATCCCGCCCCCATAGCTTTAAGTTGTTGCAAAGCAAGGTATGTGTGCATTTGCGCGGCTAAATCTTCAATCAATAAGAATGCCTGCTTACCTTGTGCGGTAATCGAAACCGTGGTTTCCCGTGTCGTCGTCACCACTTCTCTACTGTTTTCTGCTTCGAATTTAACTTCCGTACCGATAGAATGAGATACCAATGGCGTGACAGTGATAAAGTCATCCCATTTCGATACATCGGTATAAACACTGCCATCAAGAACGCGTTCTTCCGGTAGTCGTGTGAGCAGCACGATAATTTGGCGCAATTTATCTAGGTTGAGCCGTGAAAGCGTTGTTGTTTCCATGTGAATTCCCAATAATTAGGCATAGACAATCTTCCGCGCTATCGGTGATAGTCGGTTGTTTTATCTGCTATTCAATTAGTTAAAGATGTAATAAACGCTTACTTGAAAAAGAGGGTATGGCGTTGTTGTTCAATCACTCTGATGGCTTGCTTATCTAAATTACATTGTTCGATAATAGTTAATAATGTTTCATTCAGTAGAAGCGAATCACCCCAAGTTAATTCGAGAGGAATAATCGGGGGTAAACAATCATCGAGTAAATAAGCTGGGATCGCCATTTGCGGCTGTGGAACGTATTCTTTCTGAATGTTTGTGCAACTGGACAGTAGCATCACTAGGCACACGATGAGTGGCACAAATAGTGTCAGAAAGCCTCTTTTTAATAACTTCTTTGGTTTGTTCAGAACTAAGATCCACCTCATTTCGTTGGTTAAGATGATTTTTGGTAATTTTATTGAGTTGTGCTGAAAATTTTAAATACCCATTAAATAAAGCCTGTTGCGCTGCCATTTGATGATTCAGTGACATATATTGGCGATTTAACTTGTCATAATCACGCATTACCCACCACAACCAAAAAGCTAGGATCAGGCTGGTCGCCGTAAATACCTTGGTTAGCGATGTCATAGAGGGTAAGCGCGGTATGACAATTGAAAATGTGGCCCGTCTTTAAAATTAACCCAGTCACCTCCCCATTCAATTTCCACGTTTAATTCCGCCGCGGCCTTTTTCATTGCTCGAGCAACCAGCTCGAACTTAGACCAATCATTCCATGGAATTTGACGGTGAATTAATGGAGCGCAGTCGACGGCATGCCCTGTTAGGTGCCGACTATTCATCGTTTGACTTTGTCCATTAGCCACTAATTGCCGTTGGCGAGCTTCATTGCGTTTTCCTTCAATAACCATGAAATCAACACGGCTCAATTTGATCGCTCGGCGCACCACTTTGACTAAATCAGGATGCACACCCCGTAAGTTTTGTTCACTACGCTGGCTAAGAAAAAATTGATTCATCATTAAACTCCAAATCGATTTTTAATAAATTGGATGATCATCTCAAAGATGCCATAGAGTTTTTTTGTTCCTAAAAAACCGATCACAACACCACAAAATTCGGCTAATAAGCTCCAAGACTCGGTATTGCCATTTTGTGCTAACCACCATTCAATAAACCGGATTGTGCCCACACTCAGCAAACCACACATCAACGCTTCCAATAAAGATTGTTTCCAAAGCATCCCTTCGCGTCGTTCACGAATATAGGCAATCGTTGTTGCAATAGAAAATCCGCCAATAAGCGGAAGATAATATTGTAGCCAACGCAAAATTGGCTCCCACCATTCATATTTGTCAGGCATAAATCTATTCACTTTATATAAGTGTTCTAATAAAAGCTTCTTTTACCATGATAACTTTATTGAACCATACTGAATAATTGATAGGCATTATTTTAAATAAAAGGCATATAACAAAGAGATAAAGTTTTCATTCAGTAAAATACTCTTTTCATAAACATAGTTTCATTAATCAGTAAAAAACATCAGTCCTATTCATTAAGGATTCATTCATAATTGACCTGATTGAAAACGCTCAGTATTAACAGATTAATTCCTTTTTTGCGCGCGCACAAATTTTATTACTAAGACTTTATAGCCACCCTATTTTCTAACCTTTTACGTTGATGAACAGCTTATTTAAAATAAAAAAAGCCTCTAAAGCGAGACTGTTTGTTATTGGAAATTTTCAGTATTAGCAGATTAACCCCTTTTTTGCGCGCGCACAAATTTTATTACTAAGGCTTTCTAGCTATTCTATTTTCTAACCTTTTACGTTGATGAATAGCTTATTTAAAATAAAAAAAAGCCTCTAAAGCGAGACTGTTTGTTATTGGAAATTTTCAGTATTAGCAGATTAACCCCTTTTTTGCGCGCGCACAAATTTTATTACTAAGGCTTTCTAGCTATTCTATTTTCTAACCTTTTACGTTGATGAACAGCTTATGTGAAATAAAAAAAGCCTCTAAAGCGAGACTGTTTGTTATTAGAAATTTTCAGTATTAGCAGATTAACTCCTTTTTTGCGCGCGCACAAATTTTATTACTAAGGCTTTCTAGCTACCCTATTTCTAACCTTTTACGTTGATAAATAGCTTATTTAAAATAAAAAAAAGCCTCTAAAGAGAGGCCTATCATTTGTCAAAAACGTTCAATTATAATATGTTAATATATGTTTTGCGCGCGCACTCGTCGTTCTGATTTTATTACTGGCTGAGCGCATAAAATATCAATATCTAACTGAATATTTAATGTTTCTAAACAGCCTAAAATAAAACTTTCGGCAACTTGTATTCTCTCACGTATTTCCCCTTCCCGTACTTTATATTTCCGACCAATAGCCCGCTTTGAATAACCTTTAACATAATAGTCTTCAATATAACTACGTTCACGCTCCATACCAACAACCCCAAGTTTGGCAACACATAAATCGATAACCAAACCATCTTCATCACTACACATTGGCCTACTCTTGCTTGTTGATGTTACCAAATCACGAAAACCAGCGGAGACAGATGACCAACCTATCACACCACAATGATCGCCATATGACCAACCACCCCAATATGTAAGAATTTGTTGTATGTTTCTATTCATCATTTGCAACCTACCTTTCCTACACTGTTTTTAACTAATAACCCAACTCATACTGCACCTTAAGCTCAGCTTTAGACGCTTTTATATTCAACTCACCAATAACAATATAAGTAGTATTAAACTACCAATATTTTTGTTTGTCAATTACAATAAAAATTGTATTATATCTAATAACAATAATTTTTATTCTTTATAAGAGGTTAACCTCATGTCACTAGCAAGCAGGATCCGGCAACGCCGGCAAGAACTAAACTTAACCCAGACTGAGTTAGCAGAAAAAGCGGGGATCAGTCAGCAATCAATCGAATCCATTGAAAATGGTAGAACCAAAAAACCAAGAAATATTATAGAGATAGCAAAAGCTCTTCAATCTCATCCTGAATGGCTACTCAACGGCAAAAGCATTATGCCAATATCCGAGGTCAATAGCCGACGAATTCCACTATTAAGTTATGTCCAAGCTGGGTTATTTAAGGATGCCAACCCGATCACTGACTATGAAGGGAATTTCGAATACATCTTAGTTGATGACGATATCAGCGCGAATGCATTTGCATTACGGGTTGAAGGCGACAGCATGACACCTGAGTTTAAAGAAGGTGACATCGTAGTGATTGATACCGAGATCTGGCCTAACCCAGGTGAATTTGTGTTTGCGAAAAATGGCGGGAACCAAGGAACATTCAAAAAATATCGGCCTACAGGTATTGGTACTGGTGAGTTTGAATTAGTGCCTCTTAACCCTGATTACCCAACGTTGAACAGTCACGATTATCAAATTTCACTCATTGGTGTCATGGTTGAGCACCGCATTTACCGCCGCAAAAGATAATTCTCTAGACCCCTCTCTTAACGCGTTTTCTCTGCAAACAAGAAAACGCGTTATCAAACATAGTAATTTTCTTTCTATTAAAAACAAGCAAATAGGTTACTCAACCGATAAATTACTACATTCATAGTTTACATTTACTATTTATATAGTAATATAACCATCGTAATACTAATTATACTGTAATAAAGTCAGCCTTCTTCAACCTAGGAGAACAAAAATTGAACGATGCATCAATAAAGGGATAGACGACTAACATGAATTTGCAGGTGAACTGTATTGGGTCGGTAATACCAGTGTTTAGTCTTGTAATACCGACAAAATCAAAGTTCAGTGAAAACATCTTGTTCACTTAATCATTTGAGGTTTTATGATGGATTTAGAACATATTATTAAAGAAAACACACAGGTAATGCGCCAATTAATTGCCATTCTACAGTCTAAGGGAGGCTGTTTTAACAGCGATAATATTGAAAATAATGCACATCAATCTTTTGTTTACTCTCACACAGGTGCAACAGATTCACCTATAGAAAAAGATATTGATATTAATAGCCTTACATTAAAACAAATTATTGCATTATGTGTAATATATAAAGGCAATTTTGAGCAACTCACAGGATCACATATTAAGAAAATCAATCAAATATTAGATTTAAATACTACAGAGCAGCATAGGCAAATCGAAGCTTTACATATGACACTGGTAAATTTAGAACAAGTTACAAAATTGCCGAATATTGCTATTCATAATTTATGTATAGAAATTTTAGCAAATTGGGGTAACTTACATGGCATTGCTGAACGTTGTGAATTTGTCCTATCCCTTATCAGTTCTAAACACGTAATTGAAGATAAAACAATTCATGTTGACCCTAATATTCTATTTTCACAAGCAGAGAGCCTTATACTGCAATTAGCCAAAAATGGATATCGAAATGAAGCAGTGGAAATTCTTAATCAATTTAAAGCAAAAAAATTAAATCAAGTCGCCATAGAACATTTACCTGAGGTCATCAAAATAGCAAAAGGTATATTAAAAAATTAACCCTCTGCATTTTATCTCGTCGCAAAGATTTATTTTAATATTTAGGAGTTTTTATGGTGAATCAAAATAATGATAGTCCGCTCTACCTTAAAGTCGCTCGTGACGCGATACGTCTCGAAAGATCAGGTAAATACTTTGAAGCGTCCAAAGCATGGTCACAAGCTAATCGATTATCGCGTGTTTATCGTAACCAAATATGGTGTGAGCGCCGTGCTGATTTTTGTTATATGCAGATTCAAAGAGAAAAATATAAACTCATGGCTGACGATGAGTCTACAGAAAATTCTCTGATATGACACATATCAGCAGTATCTTTCATATAAAAATCGTTTAAACAACTCGCTATTTTTAATAGCGGGTTAATATTGTTAGCTTTTTATGCTAGCTGTGAAATAATGTTTTTATCTTTGCAATAATGCAGGAGATTATCTCTGTTGTTATATGTTTTTATACTTTTCACAGCCTATTATCATGACTTTTTCAATAAACCCACTTATCCTTAAGTGGAATATATTTCCTTCGCAAAAAATATCGGGTAAATTATATAGATATAAAATGGAGTGATCATATGAACCCGATAGTAGTAAAGACAAGAAAAAATCTATTAAGATTACAAGCAAAATACCTAGCCCAAAATAAAGGTATTACTATCGATGATGCTTTTGATCTTTTATTAAAGCCTAACAATGACGCTAAAAATTCGCTCACATACACTCATCGTGTAAGAAAAGGTAGGCGGCAACATCAACCCTCTTCACTTTTAACCGGCTTACTCAATAAAACCTATGTAAGAGATTGGACAAAAACCAAATAATATTTCATCCGCCTATTAGATATGGTAACTAATAAGCTACTAGGGGGGTTTACTTAAAAGGAAGTATCAATGAGCGTATTAAAAAGGGTTGTTACAGGGAAGTATTCTCTCGCTGTTACAGTTTGGGGTTTTTGGCTATTTTTAGAGCTATGCAGCTCCGCCGTATTTTTACTAATGAAAAGTAGTGATGCTATTCCAATCAAAACACAGCTTTTTCTTATCTTTTTTCTATTCATATTTAAAACATCGTATTCTATCGCCATTATAACGGGCGTTTTTCACATGTTAAAAAGCAAAGTGACGATTTGGCGTGTCGTTGTTATCCTGTTGTTAAGTGTTCAAATTATCTGTTTAATAATCGCGATGATAAATTGGTGTATGGTCGCCCTACCTGACATTATTAATTATCAGATATATGAAGAAAGTACTAAAAGCCTGTTTCAATGACAGGCTATAATTTAATACTGTCTGCCGGCATTAATCTGGCAATGCCCTAGGAATAGAGTATCACCTATTTGACTATGTTATTTCTATAAAGATTATATAGGCTCTAAATTCTCAAATTTATACAGTGCCCTCAATTTAAAAGGGGAACAAAAATAGTTTAACCCCATTGAAATCTTTATGCTTGAGTCTATAAATAGGCTTTGCATTGCTTTGATGGTGTCTTGTTGGGCTTTTATTACCCAGCTAATGAGTCTTTAGTGACATTTACCCCCCTATATGTTTTAATTTAACTTAAGGTTTGATGGTAAAAGAAAATTTTATGGGTTCATTAAAAAAACTTGTTCAAGGTGAATATTCAATTCATCTTTTATTCATTATAATTTGGTATGTTGGAACTGCATCTATTCAATTTATTTTTGAAAAATACCCAACAGCTCAGGGCATATATCGAATAGATACAATGCTTTATCTCTTTGCGACTTCAAGATTTCTTCAAGCTTTATTATCTTTAATTGCTTTTGTTGGTATTTTTTCGACACAAAGGAAGCAATTAACAAAAGTAGGGATGATTTATTTAATTATTATCGCACCAGCGTTATCCTTTTACATCGCCTCGTTTTATGATCTCATAATATATATCAATGCTGGTGATTGTGAGTCATCACCTTGGTGCATGAGGACTTACTTTACTAAATAGCAGGCATGATGATATTTGTCTGCTCTTCGTTTTTACACAGCCAAATCAGATTATCAGAACATTAATTTAAACTTATCATAATGCAAAAATCTGATTACACCATAATAAGTCCATCAGTTCCTAAAAATTACGACCAAGAGGATATGCCACCAAAAGACAATGGTCATGAATAACGTTGTCAATTACACACGCCAGATAATCTCGAGGAAAATGGTGAATATTCAGCTAGGTATTGATGTGTAATTTATTTTCTAGCATTTTCTTTCGCTTTCTGGTGAATTTTATCTTTCATTTCTTTTGTTATTTTTTGGTAAGTTTCTACAGTGCCATCATCAGAAACAGTATTCATAAAAATATCATCACCTCTTTTTTTAATTGTCACAGATACTTTTACAGGCTCGACCTCACCAAAATCTATTGGTTCTATTTTTCCATTGATTGTATAAGTCATTTTGGTCACTTTTTGCGTTAACACGCTAGAATTCGGGTCAAATTTCCACAAAGATTCTTGTTTGATTTCTTCTACATTATCACCTAGTTCAATCAGCAATGCATCTCTCGCAACACCATTCGGAGCTAGGATCATCAGTTTAAGAATTCTTACTTCGGGTGTATTATTTGTATCAAACCAATAGCCATATAAATCACTTGTTGAGTATGGTTGCGGGAGCACGTCAATTTTTGTCTTTTTTTCCGCTGTTTCATTTTCACCAGCCATACTGACACTGGTGATACAGAAAAGAGCGCATAGCATAACAATCAAAGAGAATATTTTTTTCATTATTTAAATACACAAATTTATTTATAGAGCCTTAGAGCCTATCTCAATAGGAGGTAAATTCATCACCTTACCCAGCCATATCGATGTTTAAAAGTCAGGCTGTATAAGGTTTTGGTTACAGTGATAATATATTTTTTATGCGGTAATTAATCCCTATTGAGATAGGCTCTTAGTCGCCAACAAATATCGACTACACCTCAAACAATCCATTTTTATCAAATCTTAATGTGCTGTAATAGGACAGATCATTAAATAGCTTTCCATTACCAAGAGTTGTCATTCCAGCTTTTTTCTCACAGTCACCATCTTTAACAAAACTCACGCTATCTACTCTTCATTTCAAGCCGAACGGAGCATCTGGTTTTCTGCCGCAGCCTACCAATAATGCAATCAGAGCAGCTGCCACGAATATTTTTCCATTATTCGTACTCTGCCCCTGAAACTATTTTTTGACCATTGGCACATTTAGCTACCACAAATCCATCATTTGCCCACATTTTTACCACATATGAGTCTGGGCTATTCTGAATTACTTTAACGGGATATTCACCAATTAATTGATTATACATCTTATTGACATCTGATTTGCATGGCGAAAATGGCATAGTGTCAGTTCCAAGTATTTGCTCATATTTTTCTTTTGGCGGATTGCCTGAATCTACAAGTTTATTTAATTCCTCCTTTGTATAAGATGTTCCTGCATAAACGCTAAAACCAATACAAGATAAAACAATTGCAATTATTGACTTTTTCATCATCCCATCCTCACACTCAGTTTTTTATTAATTTAATTGATGTTATACCGAAAGCAGCGTAAAACAAAGCAAACAATTAGGTACAAAAAACCTGCCGGAGCAGGTTATTCACTAGTGCTTGAGCTACCAATTCACTTGCTATTCAGAAAATTACTTACTAAATGCAATCAAAACAAAAATAGCAAGAGGAGGTGTGATGACTACATCTGCTACAACGGTAAATGGTGTAGCTATTATCTTTGCAATCAAATTACCTGCATTAAATGATTTCTGTTCTTCGGAAGCATACAGTTCAACAGTATATAATTCATTTAGTTTTGCATTGGAAGTTACTGGTAAGCTTATATCATTCCTATCAATAATATACCCTTTAATTGGCACAGTTCTTACCCAAGATGATTTATCATTTCCTTGTGCCCTATTCTTAAAGCCTGCCTGCTCTAAGGCCTTTATTTGTGCGTCAGTAAATTGAAATTTGGGATCAGTGTATACAAAGTAATTCTGCATAAATTCGATCGGTGATTGACTGTTGCTATTGGGAAGTATTTTAATTCGAATTATTCCCTTGGGATTATCAAATGCAGTTAATGGGATTATTTTCACTAATTCATTTAACTCCATTAATTCAGAAGAGCCACTGGTTAATAAATAGGCGTACTTTTCTCCTATAAAACCGAATCCAGAATCCGGAAATTTGATATCATTTATATCGTTTTTTGTTGTTTTACTTTCAATTTTAATATTTTTATATTCAAAACTGGCAATTATTTTATCTGTTAACTTAACAACATTTTGTGATTTGGTTTCGACTGTTGGGTTATCTTCCCAAAAGTTTTTTGTTAAACATCCCGTAGAGCTTAAAATCGATATGCTCAAAAAACACGCTAGTAATTTTTTCATTCCATTGCCTCAATAAGTTTAGCTTAAGTCCAATGAATATTAGGGCAACACCTCATTTAAGGCAATAAAAAACCCACCGAAGTGGGTTCATTTGATTTTACCATGACAGTGTTTATATTTTATATCCATTATTACAATCGCAAAGGCTGTTTCTATGTGGAGAGAGTTTTTTCTTTTCACCAAAAACGCCATTTTGTGGCTGCCAATTTGGTATTGTAATTTTCTTTACTATCTCACTAAAGCCAAGAATTTCAGATGCGTGTATAACAAACCCTAAATTTAACATTGTACTATTGGTAACTTTTGCATTTTCTTGTGCGGGTATGTCCACTCCACATTAATTGAGACACACTAAATTAAAGTTTTCTAACTGTTTACGATAGGCCTCCGGAGGGAGGTGATTTAAACTTTCGTGCGTTCGGTTTTGGTTATAATCTTGCTGCCAATACCACGCTAATTCTCTAACTTGACTCAATGATTCAAATAAATACGCATTTAAAAATTCACGATGGAACGAGCCATTAAAACGTTCGATAAAGCCATTTTATTGCAGTTTGCCCAGTTGAATATGGCACAGTGACGCAGCCACTCAATAATCTAGATACTGTCAAACCTAATAAGATGCGCTTCATTCCTATCCCCACATCAACTTAGAGGAGCCTTTCACCATAGCCTATATGTTATATAGTGCAATGGGGAGCAAATCGTTATTTATTCTTAGTGGAGTTACTCCAGGTCTTTATCAAAATAATCATCTAATTTACTCACATGCTCACAGCGACTTTCAAACCCATTAGGGATACCTCCATTTCTCATCCATTCTTCGCATGACGCAGCTACTTTTCCATAGGTATATGCCCCTGTCATTGCTATGTATACAAACCTTTCACATTTTTGTTTATCATTCTGATCGTCACATATCAGCTTTTTCATTTCTTCCATTTCATAAACGCCACCAACACCTGTACCTTCAGGTGCTAGTACAGTTGCATTTGCAGGAACTGATAGCAATGAACCCAATACAAAAAAAGTGCTTAATAAGATTTTATTCACGTTACCCCCTACTTGTTTTAAGCCATGGTAACTAACGTAAAGAACAAAACAAAGCAAAAGACCTCAGTTAAGAAGCGTAATATGTGATCTGGATTGCAAGCCCATCCTTGGGCTATGTGTGGTTAGGCTACGGCTTTGTATTCTTTATCGTGAATAACTAATCCATTCCAATTCTTTTTCATTGGTAACTCACCTGCAAGATAAAGCTCATAAAGACGTTTAGCACCTTTCTTCAATGATACAGGCTGATATTTGATGAATGGCTCATGACCGTGAGGATTAATTTCACTCTGATTTTCAGTCATGTATTTATCACAAGCATATGAAGCAACGCGCCAGAGAACATTTTTACCTGATTTGGTCTCGTGATATAACCAGCTGCGTTCTGCTAGCCACATTTGAACCTGTTGAGTATTTACGCCATTAAGCATTTTACAGAATTGTGTTGGTGTCATGCCTTCTTTGAACAGGTTTGACATGCATTCAACTTTGTTGTTCAGTTCTTTATTAGTGTGTTCAAGTACAATAACTTTTTCTGAATACGTGAGTACTCCACACTAAAAAATGGATTAATACTGGATGGATAAGCGGGTCTCGCAAAGACCCAAAAAAGAAAAAGCCACCTTGGCCATTTGCTAGAGCAAACTGTATTGAAGCTTTGAATGACAGCATGCACAATAACACTGAAAGTGTGTAAGAAGAGGAAATAAGATATCAATCTTCCGAAGGGGTAAGATTGGTATGTGAAGTGGCATTGTTAATTTGCTAAAGCCATTGGCGTCGCGTTAAACGATACTGCGTGCAAGGTTCTTCGCAGTTAGATTGGGAACCATCATAGGTATGTGTTTGTGCATAAGGAGGCGAAAAATAGAGCGGATGGAACATTAACGCCAGCAGTGAGAAGGTATGCTCATTTAGCGCCGAATCATCTAACTGAACATGCAATGAAGATAGACGAGCTAATGTCACACGATGACACAAATATGGCACAACCGCTACTTAGGGCATTGTAATTATGCGCACAAATAAAAAGAAAAAACCCGCTATCTGGTTGAGAGATAGCGGGTTCTTATTTGGTGCCGGCTACCGGAGTCGAACTGGTGACCTACTGATTACAAGTCAGTTGCTCTACCAACTGAGCTAAGCCGGCGAATTTGGCGGAAGGATAGAGATTCGAACTCTAGGATGGTTTCCCATCGGCGGTTTTCAAGACCGCTGCCTTCGACCGCTCGGCCATCCTTCCATGGGGCGCGATTATGGAGGAATCGGCGCAGCTTGTCTACCCCTGAAAGTAAAAAAATTGATTTTTTCGTTCTGTTTGGCTAATCTTCACTCAATTGTTCTCTATTTCATAATAAAAGTGCTAATATCTGTGCAAAATCGGTGTCTCAATTTTTCATAGGCGTATGATTTTTAGTCAATTAATATATTTTTGCCGACAGGACAGTTCACCACAATATGTACAGACAATCTTTGATAAAAACCATTTTACTCTCACGCCTATTTTACGTCTTTATTCTGCTACTTGTCGTGATGCTCTCGCTGTCGCTATATAATTCGTATCACTCGTGGCTACTTAGCCGCCAATCCTCCTTGAATACCATAGCGAAACAATTGGCCTACCAAATAGAGGATTATCGTTACCAAGCTAACTTGATGTATAAACAGGTTAACGAAAAACCAGCCACTACAAACTTAAATACGACACCGGCCTCCCCTGCCCGTATTACGAAAATTCGTCATGACGTTTACTGGCTAGGCAGTACAAATCAAACCATTGATGCAATTTTATTTGGGAGTGATAGTGAGCGAAATAACTTATTAGCAACAAAATTAGCTAACTACATGGAAATCGTCTGGGGGGCGCGAAATGAATATAACTCGATGTATTACCTCAATGGCACTGATAACACGCTGATCTTGGTCACCACGCACTCTATATTAAAGCCCGAGTTACGTTATAAAGAGAGCTATCTGACAATGACCGCTGAAGAAAAGCGTACAGATATGCTAACTCAGTCGACACTCTTAGATAGAAGAGAGATCATTTCTAACCTACAAAAGCTGGCACCTGAGAATATCTATTATTATACCTATCGTCTGATGTTTAATTCACCTGGCCAATTAACCAGCGTGATTTCGTTTGATATATCGATCAACTCGATACTCCCAACAAACCTGAAAGGCGATAATATCTCGTTATCGCCACGTAATAATGATACCGCTAAAGGAACAAATGTTGAGGTGCGAGGAACGAGCTTAGTTTTCGCACAGCATATTGAAGGTAGCAACTATCAAGTTTATTACCGAGTACCGTTAAAAGACCTGATTGTCGGTGTTATTGGCTATAATATATGGCTGCTTACTTGTATGGTTGTCGTGATATTGCTTGTCTTCTTTACAAGCGTCTTTATCCGTAACCGGATCATTTCACCGAACTCAGTCATGCAACACCAATTAGAGCTTCAAGAGACACTGAATAACGATATTATCAATAATATTAGTTATGGCATTCTAGTGTATGATTTTACATCAAATAAAAAATTACTGAGTAATAATGTGGTAAACGCCTTATTGCCTTCGATGGATCTCAACCATATTAAAGAATTGGCGACCCATAACCATGATATGATCCAAATCTCGATTGAGAATAACGTTTATGAAGTTATCCTCGTCAATATCAGTATGCTAGAAGATACTTATCTCTTCATTATTATTGATAAAGATAAAGAGGCATTAACTCAACGCCGACAAGAGATGGCTAATCGCGAATATAAGAAAAATATTCAACTGAGAAAAGTGGTGTTTGAGAACATGCAACATGAAGTTCAACCTTCATTAACCGAGCTGAATAAAGCGGTGGGTGGGCTGATTGAAGCTTCTGAAGATGATAAGCACGAATTTATTGATACGATAGTCGCCCAAACGACCCATATTAATCGTTGGTTTAATAATATTAACTTATTAAACTCCTTAGAATCTTCCTCTGGAAAACTACAAACTGAAAAAATCTCAGTGAGTTTGCTGCTTACTCAATTCTTAAAACAAAACCTTTTCCGCCTTAAAAATAAAGGGTTATCGCTCTACTTCTATAATAATATTAATCCAGATTCTCTATTTTCATTAGAGCCGACCTACTTAAAACATCTATTGCAGTTAATCCTAGAGTATTCCGTTGATACCACTGCATTTGGGAAAATTGCCGTTAGCCTGAATTATCAGGAAGATAAAAAAACCATCATTATTGATATTAAAGATAGCGGTATGGGCCTGACAAACCAGGAGTTAGCCAATATTCAGCATCCATTCTCAGGGCAAGTATTAAACGCATCACGGTTTAACCGCTCAGGGATCACCCTATATTTATGCAAGGCTATCTGTAAAAAGATGAATGGCAGCTTTACTGTTAAAAGCAGCCCTGCAATAGGCTCTCACTATCAATTAACTTTACCTACAAAATCAGCAATCATTGCCGATAGCTATCCTACATTACTCGAAGATATTCATATTCGTTTAGCAATTCACAATATTGATACATCACGAATTGTCAGAAATATCCTATCTAATTATGGTGCAGACTTTTTAGATTTACACGAAAGTTCACCGCATACGGATTGGGATCTATTGATAACAGATAATGATGATAATCAGTTTAAAAACATAATAAAAATTTCTGGAACAACGTCAGGTGTCAACTCAATCACACCACAGCACATAGAAGTTAACTATAACTTTGCAGATGAGCTGATTGATGCTATATCTTTGCTTATTGAAAATGCACAAGCCGATGATGACGAGTTGGCGTCGGTGGTCGGAATTCCACTTTCCCAGCACGATACGACACCAACAACTGATGAATCGATGGAAAGCATACTTCAAACTTATCAAAATATTTTATCAAATAGCGATTATAAGGATTTGTTTATAACAACAGTTCCGATAGATATTAATAAACTGTATACTAGTGAAAGTCTTGAGGATTTGGCCGAATTGAAAAACACAGCACACCGTTTAAAAGGAGTTTTTGCTATGCTAGATTTTAGGTTCCTTCACAAGCTTTGTGAAGATTTGGAACTTTACATAGCAGAAGGAAATAGCTTAAAAATAAGTAATTGCATTAGAGAGCTGGATGTTTCAGTGGAAAAGCTAATGCCAAAAGGTAACCAATAATATGAATAACCTAAATGTCATTGTTGCCGATGATCATCCTATTGTTCTTTTCGGTATCAGAAAGTCACTCGAACAGATTGAATGGGTCAATATCGTTGGTGAATTTGAAGATTCAACGTCTTTAATTAATAACTTAGCGCGTTTAAATGCCGACGTCTTAGTCACTGATTTATCAATGCCTGGTGATAAATACGGCGATGGTATTACGTTAATCAAATATATTAAACGTCACTGCCCTGATCTTTCTGTCATTGTTCTCACCATGAACAATAACCCTGCGATTTTAAGTGCAATCCTTGAGCTAGATATTGAAGGTATTGTTTTAAAACAAGGCGCGCCTGCTGATCTACCAAAAGCTTTAGCCGCATTACAAAAAGGGAAAAAATTTACCCCTGAGAGTGTGAGTAAGCTACTTGAGAAAGTGAATGCAAGTGGTTATGGAGATAAGCGCTTATCGCCAAAAGAGAGTGAAGTTTTACGCCTCTTTGCAGAAGGCTTTTTGGTCACAGAAATAGCTAAGAAATTGAATCGTAGTATTAAAACGATTAGTAGCCAAAAGAAATCAGCAATGTTGAAACTCGGTGTCGACAACGATATCGCATTACTTAACTACCTGTCTTCTGTTAGCATCGATAACTCATCTACCGATTAATCGATAAATCACCTTTATGTTATTGCTGAAAAACCCGATACAAACGGGTTTTTCTCTTTAACGCTTTTACCGGGTAGCTTATTTATTACCCACGAATTTCAATAAGGTTTCTTTCAAGGTTGTGATTTTGGTTGGCTTAGATAGACAGCCATTCATACCTGCATCCCGGCAACGTTGCTTCTCCTCCTCCATTGCATTTGCTGTTAATGCAATAATTGGAACTGTTGAACCTAAGTTTCGTAACGCTTTAGACAGCCCATAACCATCCATATTTGGCATATTCACATCGGTTAAAACGATATCAACCGTATGGTTTTCTAGATATTTCAGTGCATCAATACCATCAACGGCAGTACAAGTGCTAAAACCAATATTGGATATTTGATCGCTTAACATCACCCTATTGATTGGATGATCATCAACAATTAATACTTGGTATGAACTCAGTGAACCATCTATCTCAAGGGAGTTTGCTTTATTGCTCTCTTCTTTTGCAGCCTGCTCACCTCGTGATTTCGAAATAAATTTATCGATGATTGATGGTAACTTTTCATTCTGATAAGTGTTATATAACCATTTGTTAGGCGACTCTTCACGCAAATCACCAACATATAGATTACACAGATGAAGTACTTTTTTACTCTTTAACTCATGAGAGTCTTGGTTATCGGTGATCAATAAATCATAACTTTCTGCCTTATCAATTTCTTTATCAACACAGACAACAAAATGGTTATGTCTAAGTAGTCTGGTTAAAAAGCTAGAAAGACATTGGTTCCGGCAAATAATCGCTATCCGATAATGAAAGCGGTATTCCGGAATAGTATGTTCGGTATACTTTTGGCCATAAAGTGGGATACGGATAATAAAGGAGCTACCCAAGCCTATTTGCGAATTAACTTCAATATCTCCATCCATCAAGTTAATCAACTTTTCACAGATTGCTAACCCTAAACCTGTACCTTTATGCTCCAAATTATTTTGGTCATGCACTTGGAAGAAGGGATCAAAAAGTTGTAACACAACCGCTTGCGGCATGCCTATCCCTGAGTCTTTAATTTCAATCTTTAAATAGTTTTCGTCACGCCAAACATAGAAAAAGACAAAACCAGAATCTGTGAATTTAATACTATTATTGATGATATTCGATATCACCTGCTGTAGCCTTACCGCATCACTCAATAGCAAATCAGGCACATTAGGTTCAATAAAGGAATAAAGCGCTATCTGTTTTTTCGCGACTAAAGGCAAGTAGTTAGCTAAGACAAAAGCAAAAACATCGCGGCAATTAAATAGTTTATATTCAATGTTTAGTTGATTAGATTCAATTTTTGAAAAATCCAATATATCACTGATAATTTGCAGCAACAGTGAGGATGAATTATCCATCGTGGTTACAAGACGATTCGCTTTATCGGATAACTCAAGCCGCTGTAATAATTCAATATTACCGATGATACCATATAGTGGCGTACGTAATTCATGACTCACCGTTGCCAAGAACATGGATTTAGCATGGTTAGCCTGTTCCGCAGCATCAGCCACATCTTGTAAGGATTTCTCCATCTGAACACGGATACTAATATCAATCAGTACGCATATAGCAACATCTTCGTTTTGATAACGCGAATTAACAAAGCTTATTTGTAGATGCGTACTACTACTAGTCACAACATCAATGTAATTACTCGATTTTTGGCGAATAATTGTCAGTATGCGCTGTTTATCATCTTCACTTAATAAGCGGAAATAATCGTGAGCTAATTCATTACTCAGAATGTTGCCACCATCACTTAACCTTAGAATGATGATGCCGACAGGCGCCGATGCTACAATTTTATGGTTAAACTGTTCATGCTCTTCAAGGCGAATAGCGGTATTCGCGGCTGGCACTAGCATTTTGCGCTCTAACAACCAAATGAGGAAAAAGATCAGGCAGCCAGAGGTGATATTAATAACGATACTATAAAAAATGGACGCTCTATGCTCTGCAAATATCTCGCTGGTGGGAACAGCATACACCACTGTCATTAATGATGGCGATAAGCGCTTTTTAAAAATCAGTTTTGAATAATCGGAGCTAAAGCCAAAAAAACTAGGCTCAGAAATAGAGAGTAAATTGGAATTTTTAGGATTCAAGTCCGTTGGGTAATATAAAACCGGTTGGTTATACGAATTAAGGACGACCACTTCAAAGGATTTATTCGAACGTTGTATAAATTGATTTAAGCTGATTGTTCTCTCTAAACCAATAAACCCATACAGAAGGCTACTCACATAAATAGGTTGGATCAGATACAACTGCCCTGAATCGGTTTGAGCACCATGAACAATCGTATATAAGTTACGCTCTTGCCCTTGTAATCTTAGGCTTTGATAGGAACGTATATTTTCGTAGCCAACCTTTTTTAAGATCTCAATGTCAGATACGGTCGTACGGATTGGAAAATCCATCATGCAGTAACTTTTAGAACCTATTACAAAGACATGATTTAACCCTTGCGGAGCAGCAATACTGTCTTTCCAAAAATAAATGAGTTGTTCGAATGCGTTTAGGTAATCACTGGTTCTATTTTTAAAATAGGTACAATCCGCCTCGGGTGATAATGGGTACAGGCTATAGGAACCAGTGGCAGGTAATGTGACGTAATTTGGTTCATTTTCCAGTCGCTCTTCATGTTGTTCAGTCATAAACTGGATAGAGCGCAATGTGGTACCGGTTTGCAAAATGAACGCCTGCATATTTTCAAACCCTGAATAAAACTGCTGGCGTATATCTGACTTGCTTTCATTAAATTGGGTATAAAGGAAGAATAAGGTAATAAAAACCCCCATTCCCCATAGCATTAAGCCGAGGATACGGAATAAATCACGGGATAATCGTAATGATGTTCTAAATGACGGTAAATATCTCAAGATCTATCCTACACAGGCTATGTTACTGTGACTGAGTATACTCGATAAAAGTTGTAAAAAGCGATAGTTGTTAAACTGGATGGTTAGATAGCAAAACGGGCGGTAAACCGCCCGTCGAATCAATGACCCATACATTTATTCAGGCGTATTGGTTCCCATGTCTGTGCTAGGTATATCCTCTGCACCTGCTTCATCAGAGTTTTCATCTTCCTCTGTTTCAGCGACACGTTGTAAACCAACAACTTTTTCTTCTTCCGCTGTTCTAATCAGCGTCACACCTTGTGTATTACGGCCAACAACACTAACTTCCGAAACGCGTGTACGCACTAAAGTACCAGCATTCGTAATCATCATAATCTGATCGGTTTCATCCACTTGGATAGCCCCAACCACATTACCATTACGCTCACTGACTTTAATTGAGATCACACCTTGAGTTGCCCGCGATTTCGTTGGGTACTCTTGCTCAGCCGTACGTTTACCATAACCGTTTTCAGTCACAGTTAAGATATGGCCTTCGCCGCGAGGGATAATCAGTGAAACCACTTTGTCTTCATCGGCTAGACGAATACCACGTACCCCAGTTGCAGTACGTCCCATCGGGCGAACCGCATCTTCGGCAAAACGGACAACCTTACCTTGAGCAGAGAACAGCATGACTTCATTTGAACCATTGGTTAAATCAACACCAATCAATTCATCGCCTTCATTGAGGTTAACGGCAATAATACCGGCACTTCTTGGGCGGCTAAAGTCTTGCAATGCCGTTTTCTTCACCGTACCACTCGCCGTTGCCATAAAGACATAGTAGCCTTCTTCGTATTCACGAACTGGCAAGATAGCGGTAATACGCTCATCTTGTTCAAGTGGCAACAAGTTCACAATTGGACGACCCCGTGCTCCACGGCTGGCCTCTGGTAATTGGTAAACTTTCATCCAATATAGGCGACCACGGCTAGAGAAGCATAGGATGGTGTCGTGGGTATTCGCCACCAGCAAGCGCTCAATAAAGTCTTCTTCTTTAATGCGTGCTGCCGATTTACCTTTACCGCCACGGCGTTGCGCTTCGTAATCAGACAGTGGTTGATATTTCACATAGCCTTGGTGAGACAGTGTTACCACCACATCTTCTTGGCTAATCAAATCTTCAATGTTGATATCCGCTGTATTTTCGGTGATCTCAGTACGACGAGCATCATTATACAGTTCACGGATAGCTTCTAACTCTTCGCGAATAACTTCCATTAAACGCTCAGGGCTACGTAGGATATACAACAGTTCTTCGATTTGCTTCAGAAGATCACGGTATTCTTCCAGCAGTTTCTCATGCTCAAGCCCGGTCAGTTTTTGCAGACGCAAATCCAAAATCGCTTGGGCTTGTTGCTCAGTCAGATAGTATTGACCGTCGTGTACGCCATATTGTTCTTCAAGCCATTCTGGGCGTGCTGCATCATCACCGGCACGCTCAAGCATCGCTGCCACATTACCAAGATCCCAAGGGCGTGCGATCAACCCTGCCTTCGCTTCTGCTGGCGTCGGTGCACGACGAATTAACTCGATAATAGGATCAATGTTAGCTAATGCAACGGCTAATGCTTCAAGAATATGTGCTCGTTCACGTGCTTTACGCAATTCAAAAATAGTGCGGCGAGTCACCACTTCACGGCGGTGGCGAACGAACGCAGCAATAATATCTTTTAAATTAAGGATTTTTGGTTGGCCTTGATGCAAGGCTACCATATTAATGCCGAACGAGACTTGAAGCTGAGTCAGCGAGTAAAGATTGTTAAGGACAACCTCTCCTACCGCATCACGTTTCACTTCAATCACGATACGCATGCCGTCTTTATCAGACTCATCGCGTAATGCACTAATTCCTTCAACACGTTTTTCTTTAACGAGTTCAGCTATTTTCTCAATAAGACGAGCTTTGTTTACCTGATAAGGAATTTCGCTGACAATAATCGTTTCGCGGCCATTTTTTTCGTCAACTTCGACCTCAGCACGCGCACGAATATAGACCTTACCACGGCCAGTACGGTACGCATCGATAATTCCACGGCGACCATTAATGATAGCGGCAGTCGGGAAATCAGGCCCTGGGATGTGCTCCATCAGACCTTCAATGCTAATATCTTCATCATCTATATAAGCAAGGCAACCGCTGATCACTTCCCCTAGGTTGTGTGGAGGAATGTTCGTTGCCATCCCAACAGCAATACCTGACGAACCATTAACCAATAGGTTAGGGATTTTCGTAGGCATAACTTCAGGGATTTGCTCTGTACCATCATAGTTTGGGACGAAATCAACGGTCTCTTTTTCAAGATCCGCTAACATTTCATGGGCAATTTTCGCCATACGGATTTCCGTATAACGCATTGCAGCTGCGGAATCTCCGTCAACTGAACCAAAGTTCCCCTGACCATCTACCAGCATATAACGCATAGAAAAAGGCTGAGCAAGACGAACGATTGTCTCATAAACAGCGCTATCACCATGTGGATGGTATTTACCGATAACCTCCCCGACTATACGGGCAGATTTTTTATAGGGTTTATTCCAATCATTTCCCAATACATTCATCGCAAACAGTACTCTGCGGTGTACTGGCTTCAGTCCATCTCGAACATCTGGAAGCGCGCGCCCGACAATAACGGACATCGCATAATCCAAATACGAACTTTTGAGTTCTTCTTCGATATTGACCGGTGTGATTTCTCTGGCAATGTCGCTCATGGAACCACTGTCCCTCATAACTTCGGATTCAAAGGTTTAGAACTATACCACAATTCGCCAATTTAATAAAAAAAATGAGAAGTGAGTATTTGTCTTTCAAGCTATGTATAATAGCGGAAAAATGTCTTTATGTGTCCGTATACTTTGAGTTTATTGCGTAAGAGCAACAAAAAAACGTTTTATGGCCTCAATAAATTCGCGTATTAACGTTTGGACACCTATCTAGGAACAGGAGCTCCACTCATGAATGATACTTCAACCCCCGCGTATCAGAACGTCGATAAGCATGAAATTGAGAAGTTTGAAGCTATTGCTTCTCGCTGGTGGGATCTCGAAGGTGAATTTGCCCCACTTCATCGCATTAATCCGCTTCGCCTTGGCTATATTATGCAACGGGTTGATGGTTTATTTGGTAAGAAAGTACTTGATGTGGGCTGTGGTGGCGGAATTTTATCTGAAAGTATGGCACGTGAAGGTGCCGATGTGACGGGACTTGATATGGGGGCGGACCCACTGATGGTCGCACGCCTGCACTCATTAGAGTCAGGGATCCCTGTTGAATACGTACAAGAAACAGTAGAGCAGCACGCAGACAAATATCCACAAGCTTATGATGTCGTGACCTGCATGGAGATGTTGGAGCATGTGCCTGATCCACAGTCGGTCGTACGTGCGTGTGCTAAATTGGTCAAGCCCGGTGGGCATGTTATTTTTTCGACGATCAACCGCAATAAAAAAGCGTGGTTAATGGCGGTCGTTGCGGCGGAATATGTGATGAAAATGGTTCCGAAAGGCACCCACGATGCGAAAAAATTTATTCGCCCTTCTGAACTGATTTCGTGGGCAAACGAGGCTCAGCTAAAAGATAGGCATATCATGGGGTTACATTATAATCCACTTAAAGATAAATTCTATTTAGGCCCGAATGTGGACGTTAATTATATGCTCCATACTGTCAACGAATAAATAGCAAGCGTTACGTTCAAGAAAACAGCAAACGATCGCATTTTGCAAAATTTATTTTCGTCACCCTGTTGCGAGTTTCCACTTATAGAATTCCTTTTCTAGTGCAGCTTACCGACAAGGTGACGTTTTTTATCCCTACAGTTATCCACAGAAGACTCAGATTTGTGCACTTGATAAAACCGCTTATTAACATTATCTTGTTATAGTAAAATCAACAAACCACTACATATAGTATGTAATTTGAATCTAACACTACAAGTCTCATAGAGTTAATCTATGAGCTTTTTTGCGTTAGCAATATGCTATTTTGTAGGTCAACCAAGGTGTACTTGCTCATGAACCAGAGTCTGTTAGTCACAAAACGTGATGGACATAAAGAACGCATTGATCTCGATAAAATCCACAAGGTAATCACTTGGGCTGCTGAAGGCCTGAATAATGTATCTGTTTCTCAGGTGGAGTTACGTTCACAGATTCAGTTTTATGATGGGATCAGAACGTCTGATATTCATGAAACCATGATCAAAGCGGCTGCTGACCTTATTACTGGCGATACGCCTGACTATCAATATCTTGCGGCGCGTCTTGCAATATTCCATCTACGTAAAAAAGCGTATGGTCAATTTGAGCCACCCGCGCTGTACAAGCACGTCACTCGCCTTGTTGAAATGGGAAAATATGATAAGCATTTGCTGGAAGACTACTCACAAGAAGAGTTCGAGCAAATGGATAGTTTCATTGACCATTGGCGTGACATGAATTTCTCCTATGCTGCCGTCAAACAACTTGAAGGTAAGTATTTAGTACAAAACCGTGTTACGGGCGAGATTTATGAGAGTGCACAGTTCCTCTATATTCTCGTTGCTGCATGCTTGTTCTCTCATTATCCAAAAGAGACTCGCTTAGACTACATCCGTCGTTTCTATGATGCGGCTTCCACATTTAAGATTTCGCTACCAACACCAATCATGGCTGGTGTTCGTACACCAACTCGTCAATTCAGCTCTTGCGTATTGATTGAGTGTGGCGATAGCTTAGATTCTATCAACGCAACATCCAGTGCGATTGTTAAGTATGTGTCTCAACGTGCAGGTATCGGTGTAAACGCAGGCCGTATCCGTGCTTTAGGTAGCCCGATTCGTGGCGGTGAAGCATTCCATACTGGTTGTATCCCTTTTTATAAGCACTTCCAAACCGCCGTTAAGTCTTGTTCACAAGGCGGTGTGCGCGGTGGTGCAGCGACACTTTTCTACCCTTTATGGCATTTAGAAGTTGAAAGCCTATTAGTGCTGAAAAACAACCGTGGGGTTGAAGGTAACCGTGTTCGCCATATGGATTATGGTGTCCAAGTCAACAAATTGATGTATGAGCGTTTGATCAAAAACCAAGATATTACGCTGTTCAGCCCTTCTGATGTGCCTGGTTTATATGATGCTTTCTTTGCTGATCAGGATGAATTTGAGCGCCTGTATCTGGCTTATGAACAAGACGACAGCATCCGTAAATCCAGTGTTAAAGCGGTTGACCTCTTTTCATTAATGATGCAAGAACGTGCATCAACAGGTCGTATCTATATTCAGAACGTTGACCACTGTAATACTCACAGCCCATTTGATCCTTTAGTTGCACCAGTGCGTCAATCAAACCTGTGTTTAGAGATTGCACTGCCGACAAAACCATTGAATAACATCAATGATGAAGAAGGTGAAATTGCGCTTTGTACGCTGTCAGCCTTTAACTTGGGTGCGATTGAAAACCTTGATGAATTAGAAGAGTTGGCCGTGCTTGCTGTACGTGCATTGGATGCCCTTCTCGATTATCAAGACTACCCGATTATTGCCGCGAAGAAAGGGGCAATGGGTCGCCGTACTTTAGGTATTGGCGTCATTAACTATGCTTATTATTTAGCCAAGCATGGTGTTCGCTATTCCGATGGCAGCGCCAACAATTTGACTCACAAAACCTTTGAAGCAATTCAATACTATCTATTGAAAGCCTCTAACGAATTGGCTAAAGAGCAAGGCGCTTGCCCTTGGTTCAATGAAACCACTTATTCAAAAGGTATTCTACCAATTGATACCTATAAGAAAGAGTTGGATAAATTGACTGATGAGCCTCTGCATTATGATTGGGAAACGTTACGTAAAGATATCCAACAATATGGTCTGCGTAACTCAACCTTATCAGCGTTGATGCCATCGGAAACATCATCACAGATCTCTAACGCAACCAATGGTATCGAGCCACCTCGTGGTTATATCAGCATTAAAGCATCTAAAGATGGTATTCTACGCCAAGTTGTACCTGATTATGAGAATCTTAAAGGCGCCTATGAGTTGTTATGGCAAATGCCTTCAAACAGCGGCTATTTGCAATTAGTCGGTATTATGCAGAAGTTTGTTGATCAGTCTATTTCTGCAAACACCAACTATGACCCAACGCGCTTTGCAACAGGCAAAGTACCAATGAATCAATTGCTAAAAGATTTATTGCTCGCCTATAAGTTTGGTGTGAAAACACTTTACTACCACAACACCCGCGATGGTGCGGAAGATGTTCAAGGTGATCTGGAAGAAGTTGTTGAGTCAGCGGATTCAGATTGTGAAGGCGGCGCGTGTAAAATTTAATAGGAATTGTCATGTCACATACTTACACCATTTTCTCACAAAAGAGAAATGACCAATTACTTGAGCCGATGTTTTTCGGTCAACCTGTTAACGTTGCTCGTTACGACCAACAAAAGTATCCGATTTTCGAAAAGTTAATCGAGAAACAGCTTTCATTTTTCTGGCGTCCAGAAGAAGTTGACGTTTCCCGTGACCGCATTGACTATAATGGCTTGCCTGATCATGAGAAACACATATTTATTAGTAACCTGAAATACCAAACGCTGCTGGACTCTATTCAGGGTCGCAGCCCGAACGTGGCGTTATTGCCACTGATTTCAATTCCTGAATTAGAAACTTGGGTTGAAACTTGGTCATTTTCAGAGACGATCCATTCACGCTCTTACACTCATATTATCCGTAATATCGTGAATGATCCGGCAATCATCTTTGATGATATCGTTGAAAACGAAGAGATCTTAAAACGCGCTCGTGACATTTCTGCTTACTATGACACGCTGATTGAGATGACCAACTATTACCATATGTTTGGTGAAGGTACTCACACCTGCAATGGTAAACAAATCACAGTATCACTACGTGCACTGAAAAAACAGTTGTACCTGTGCCTAATGAGCGTAAATGCCTTAGAAGCTATCCGTTTCTATGTCAGTTTTGCTTGCTCATTTGCCTTTGCAGAGCGTGAGCTAATGGAAGGGAACGCAAAAATTATTAAACTGATTGCGCGTGATGAAGCCCTTCACTTAACAGGAACCCAGCATATGCTGAACTTGTTACGTTCTGGGCAGGATGATCCTGAAATGGCAGAGATTGCTGCTGAGTGCGAAGACGAGTGCTATAAACTGTTCGTGGATGCGGCTGAACAAGAAAAAGAGTGGGCTGAATATCTGTTCAGTGAAGGTTCTATGATTGGCCTAAATAAAGATATTCTGTGCCAATACGTGGAATATATCACCAATATCCGTATGCAAGCTGTTGGGTTAAAATTACCTTTTGAGGCACGCTCAAACCCAATCCCTTGGATCAACGCATGGTTGGTGTCTGACAACGTTCAAGTTGCGCCGCAAGAAGTCGAAGTTAGCTCTTATCTGGTTGGTCAGATTGACTCTGAAGTCAACACTGATGACCTGAGTGATTTCGAACTCTAATCATGGCTAGCCATAAAGTCACCCTGCGGCTCTCGCAGGGTGTGCAAGTACCTTACCACACCGAGATCCACACAAGCCTGCTTGAAGCACTTGAAGACAGCCGTATTCCTGTTGAATATCAGTGCCGAGAAGGCTATTGTGGCTCATGTCGAGTCATGCTATTAAAAGGGAAAGTGGGCTATAAACAAAAACCGCTTGCCTTTGTACAAGACGGTGAGATTTTACCTTGTTGTTGCCATCCCCTTTCTGACATCGAAATCGGTTAAAACCTCACAGCGATGACGCTCTCTTTACGCCATCGCTGTTAATTAAACACGTCACTTACAGATTATAGATAACCATATAATCCTGCAAATACCCATCCAAACACACAAGAGACACCAACACCAATGAGGCCGGGTAGAATGAAGCTGTGGTTAATCACAAATTTACCTATCCGAGTCGTACCGGAACGGTCAAATTGAATAGCGGCTAAATCACTTGGATAAGTCGGAAGAATATAATAACCATAGCAAGCAGGCGCAGATGCGATGATATAGGCAGGATCAACACCAATGCCGAGCGCTATCGGAACGACCGCAGCTAAAGCGGCTGCTTGTGAGTTCACAAATTTAGAGACCAATAAGAGGATCACGGCATAAGCCCATGGATAGTCTTTGACTAATGCCCCAAGCGTGCCTTTGATTTGATCCATATGCGCGCCAAACATTGTTTCTGCCATCCAAGCGATACCATATACGGCAACAATGGCAATCATTCCTGAACGAAAAACCTCATTTTTCGAAATCTGTGCCGGATTTGTTTTACAAATAATGATGATCAGCGCACCAGCGAGCAGCATAAACATCTGTATCACAAGTACCATTGACAGTGGTTTGCCATTAACCAATGGCCTTAATTCAGAAACCGCCCCCAAAATTGCAACAACCCCAATAGAAGCGAGGAAAATCCACATAGCAACCCAATTGATTTTCGGTAACTTTTTATCGAGTAGTGTCGCGCTGTCGCCATACACATATTCGTAATTTTCATGTACCGAAATAAACTTTTGGAATTCCGGATCTTTATCGAGATCTTTCCCTCTGAACCAACTGAAAATACCGATTGCCAGTATCCCGATTAGGGTCGATGGAATGGTAATCGCCAAGAGATCTAAAAATTCGAGCGATTTACCATTAATGGTGATGCCATTTAACATCGCCACTAAAGACACCACTGCAACAGAGACAGGGCTGGCAATAATCCCCATTTGTGCACCAATACTACTGGCCGCCATCGGCCTTTCAGGACGAATATTATTTTTTATCGCCGCGTCATAGATAATAGGAAGGATGGTATACACCACATGCCCTGTACCACACAAAATGGTTAAAATACAGGTAACAAAAGGTGCCACAATAGAGATGTATTTTGGATTTTTACGTAGTAGTCGTTCTGCAATTTGTAGCATGACATCCAAACCGCCTGATGCCTGTAGAGTCGCTGATGCTGCAACAACAGCGATGATCACAAGCATAACATCAACAGGCGGTTTTCCAGGAGGTAAACCAAAACCAAAAACGAGTATCACTAAGCCAACGCCGCCTAGCAGCCCGAGAGCCATTCCCCCTTTTCTTGCTCCGTAGAACAAGCAGACGAGGATAATGGCAAGTTGTATCAAAAAGTCCATAAGTTCATCCTTTCAATTAATGTTTCCTTACATTATCGGGATGAAAGATTGACACAAATTTGATTTATATTAACTGGTTAAAGAATTTAATCTTATTTTTCAATTCGATTTTCCCACCCCGTCACAAAATTTATCTTAGGTTCCTGAGATACTGTCCTGTTAATCTAAAACATCATATATATCAATCAATTAATTAACATCCATTAACATTTAAAATCCGATGTATTTACCTTTAATCACCATATCAATAACGATTATTCATTAACTAGGACGAATAATTCGTTGCTATTTTCACCGTTGCTTTATAAGAAAAATGCGCGTGTGTAATTTTATGTTTACACTCATTGTAATTTAGATTTGACAGAAAAACTGTGATCGCATAATCTGCTCAACTAATAAATCCACGACTTTTAATCAGAGGAATTTGTGAAAAATCGCACGCTAGGTAGCGTTTTAATCGTTGCAGGAACAACAATAGGTGCAGGGATGCTGGCTATGCCACTTGCCGCTGCGGGTGTCGGTTTCACAGGTATTGCATGCCTACTTGTCGGCCTATGGATGTTAATGAGTTATACCTCATTACTGCTCGTTGAGGTTTATCAATACAATCCACCAGATATGGGCTTGGGATCAATCGCGAAAAAATACCTTGGGCCTATTGGACAAATCGTCACAGGCTTAAGTATGTTACTTCTGATGTACGCGCTGACTACCGCTTATATTGGTGGCGCAGGTGTCCTGATCTCCAACAGCCTACTCTCGTGGTGGGATATTCATCTGTCGACCAAAACATCAATTATCTTATTTACGCTTATCGGTGGTGCTGTTGTTTGTATCGGTACGCACTCTGTCGATTTTATTAACCGCCTACTATTTACAGCTAAAATTATCTTTTTAGTCATTATGTTGGCTGTTATGTTACCCCACGTTGAAACCGTCAACTTAGGCAGTATGCCTGCTGAAAAAGGGCTACTGCTGGCGGCAGTGCCAGTCATCTTCACCTCATTTGGTTTCCATGGTAGCGTGCCTAGCCTTGTGAATTACATGAATGGCGATGTGCGTAAACTTCGTATCATTTTCATTACAGGGAGTGCGATCCCTTTAGTTGCCTATATCTTGTGGCAGATAGCCACTTTAGGGTCGATCCCTTCTAACACATTTTTAGGGATTTTGGCGCAAAAGTCTGGCCTAGATGGCTTACTCACCGCCATTCGTGATGTCGTTACGGCTCCACGCGTTAATATTGCCGTTAATCTGTTTATGGATTTAGCGCTAGCCACATCGTTTTTAGGGGTTGCTCTTGGTTTATTCGATTACCTTGCTGATTTATTTAAACGGAATGATAGCCTCATTGGGCGTATTCAGACAGGCTTGTTAACTTTTTTACCTCCGTTATTAGCAGCGTTATTTTTTAGTAGTTTCGTACAGGCGTTAACTTATGCGGCGGTTGCATTGTCTGTATTAGCCCTGATCATCCCCGCATTATTGACAATGCAAGTTAGAGCCGTTGAAAAACCTATCGATAAGCAAGCTCATTACCGAGTTAAAGGCGGCTCTACTCTGCTCCGTCTGGTTTTATTATGCGGTTTTGCAGTGATCATTATTCAATTTGCTATCGTTGCGGGCTACCTACCTAATGTAGGCTAAATTTAGCGTCAAAAACAAAGCTCGTACCGTTCACTAAACGGAAAAGCCCCCCAATAGCAACCAACTATTGGGGGGCTTTTGATATCCGATTTTATAGCGTCACTCCAAACTGTACGGGTTCCGCTATATTACAACCAGTAATTAGAAGCTTAGACCTGCTCCCACATACCAACCGTCAGCAATTTTGTTGCTTGGGTTGTCATGCGTACCTTTAATATCGATGACACGGTAGCCTGCATCAACTGAAAGCGGTTTAAACACAGTATAGCGTGCGCCGACTTTTGCTTCGGTATAAGATTGACTTCCCGATGTTAATGATGCCGGAGCACCATAAGCTTCACCATAAATATTCAAAGAAGGCATCACTTGCCATCCAAGACCGGCTCCACCTGCTAGCGCCATACCATCTTTATTGTCTTCAGGTGATAAATATAAGGCTTTACCACCAACATAGGCTGAAAATGGACCTAGAGGCAAACCAAAGGTTGCGCCTAAGCTACCCATTTGACCATCATGATCACTACGCGCCCATGAGCCATCAAATGCAAGGCCTGCGCCTTTAGTACCAATGCCTGCATTGAGTTCAGTATAATGCTTACCCACATTTGCATTAACAGAAACAGCTTGTGCAGCCCCGACGAACATCATTGATGATGCTGCCGCTGCAACGAGAAATAATCCTTTACGCATATCATTGCCCCATTAATAGAAGTTATTTAGTCATACTACAATATATAAATCCAATTCTCAGTAGTTATTACTGTTTTTTACTTTTCAGTCATTAAAACAACACCATTCACAACGACGCTGAGTATTCCTATTGATTTTTAATCAGTTATCACAGTAATTGGTACTATGTATTAGTTATACTTTAACTAATCAACTATAATCCAATGATAATAAGGCATTATGCATGGAAAGCATTGTATTTCGAACGGAATAAATGCATTTTTTAGTTTTATTGTCTATAACTTACTGGAGTATTGTGATGAAAAAGAAAGGTCTCACGACTGCATCTGGCGCACCTGTTGTTGATAATAATAATGTGATGACGGCAGGCCCTCGCGGCCCTATGCTATTACAGGATGTTTGGTTTTTAGAAAAATTAGCCCATTTTGACCGTGAAGTTATTCCTGAGCGCCGTATGCATGCTAAAGGTTCAGGTGCATTCGGTACTTTTACTGTTACACATGATATTACCCGTTATACCCGTGCAAATATCTTTTCTGCTGTCGGTAAACAAACGGATATGTTCGCACGCTTTTCAACGGTTGCTGGTGAACGTGGTGCGGCAGACGCTGAGCGTGACATCCGTGGTTTTGCATTAAAATTTTACACAGAAGAAGGTAACTGGGATCTGGTTGGTAATAACACCCCTGTGTTCTATCTGCGTGACCCGCTGAAATTTCCGGATTTGAACCACGTGGTTAAACGCTGCCCATACAGTAATATGCGTTCAATGGCTTATAAATGGGATTTCTTCTCTCATTTACCAGAATCACTTCATCAATTGACCATTGACGTGAGTGACCGAGGTATACCTCGTAGCTACCGTCATATGCACGGTTTTGGTAGCCATACTTATAGCTTTATCAATGATAAAAATGAACGTTTCTGGGTTAAATTCCACTTCCGTAGTCAGCAAGGCATTGAGAACTTGATGGATGATGAAGCAGAAGCGATCATCGGTAAAGATCGTGAAAGTTCTCAGCGTGACCTGTTTGATGCCATTAATAAAGGTGACTACCCACGCTGGAAGCTACAAATTCAAGTGATGCCAGAAGCCGAAGCGTCAAAAGTGCCTTATAATCCCTTTGATCTGACTAAAGTATGGCCTCACAAAGACTATCCATTAATTGATGTCGGTTACTTTGAATTAAATCGTAACCCTGCTAACTATTTCTCCGATGTTGAGCAAGCTGCCTTTAACCCAGCAAATATTGTTCCAGGTATCGGTTTCTCTCCGGATAAAATGTTGCAAGGTCGTTTGTTCTCGTATGGCGACACTCAGCGTTATCGTTTAGGTGTTAACCACTACCAGATCCCTGTTAACGCACCACGTTGCCCATTCCATAACTATCATCGTGATGGTGCAATGCGTGTTGATGGTAACAGTGGTAATGGTGTGACCTATGAACCAAACAGTGCAGGTATGTTCCAAGAGCAGCCTAATTTCAGTGAACCACCATTGACGCTTGAAGGTGCAGCTGATCATTGGAACCATCGCGAAGATGAAGACTATTTCAGCCAGCCGCGTGCATTATATGAACTGCTTGATGATGCAGAGCATCAACGCATGTTCAAACGTCTTGCAGGAGAGTTGATTGAGGCTTCTGAAGAGACACAAAAACGCCAAATTGACCTGTTCAAAAAAGTTCACCCTGAATATGGTGCGGGCGTAGAAAAAGCGTTAAATGCCCTTAAATAATCACGCTTAGTTAAACGTCAGGCTCTTATCTTGAGCCTGATGTTTATTATGAGCCATGCCGGAAATCAGTGATTAGTTTGCACTATTGACGAAACAAGCCCATCTGACTCTGACGATGCTTTATCACCCCTGTTTTCATCAAAAATAGATAAACTACAGTCCTGAATTCTCTTTTGACTGAATAAGGTCGGGTTGCTGTAACACCCAATTTTTCACTTGCTGGCGCGATACCTTAATACCGCTTCCTTTTAAGCTATTCTCTAATAGAAAAAAATGAGCAGGATATTGAAAAGGCGCTAGTTTGCCTTTTAGCCAACCTTGAATGGTGTCTAATTCACATTTATCGCTGAACTCAATCACGGCAACAGGCCTTTGACCAAACTCCACATCATCAATTGGAATAATAAAGCTTTGACTCACCGCTGGATGGTTATTAATCACCGCTTCAATATCTTCCGGTTGAACACACTCTCCACCACTAATAAATAAGTTATCCAGCCGCCCGATCACATGATACTCATCGTCGATATATGCGCCTCTATCATTGGTTTTGAACCAACCTTCGATAGTTTTTAATGGAATCATTTTTCCATCAAACCAATATCCCATCGCTTGGCTCTGTGAACGAACCTGAATTTCTCCCTCGACTAAGCGCAACTGTTTCCCTTTAAGTGGAAGGCCAACCCCTTTCTTACCATCTGCACGTTTTGCACAGACGGTCGAAGCCATTTCTGTCATACCATAACCACTCCAGCAATCAATGCCTCTATGTGAGGCAAGATCAGTCAATGCAGTCGGGATCGTCGCGCCACCAAGTAAAACCTGTTTTAAAGATAGTGATAATGTTTCCGTTTGATTGAGTAACCGCCACAATTGTGTCGGAACCAAAGACGCATGGGTAACCGTTTGTAATGCTTCGATAAGCGGTGTTGAGCGTATTGCTAGTTGCGCTCCGCGCAGCAACCAACGCCATAAAATACCTTGCCCTGAAACATGAAATAACGGTAAAGAAAGCAGCCAGCAATCATGCTGTTGGTAATCCATCGCCTGTAACACACCATTTGCACTATCGAGGTGAGCAAGCACATTATGCACTGCCGCCTTTGGTAACCCCGTAGAGCCAGATGTTAAGATCAAAGTGGCGGGTTGGGTCTTCGCATGAGAAAAGTGAGGCAGATGGTGTTCCCACTCATGCGCCGTTACCGCTCGCTCTGACACGGCTAAAATTGGGTAAGTAAACTTAGCCAGTAAACCATCATCAAAATCGATAGCAAAATCAATATTCAGATGTGGTAACAGTTCTGCCAGTAAAGACTCAGGTAAACGAGGGTTAAGAGGCAAAACTTTCGCCCCACAATACAATGTTGCAAGTTGGCTCAATAACAGTTCTACACTATTTTTACCGCGCAACACTACGGTTTGTCCGTCACGTAAACCCTGTTGAGTAAAGTGATAAGCGAGCCTCATCACTCGTTGATTCAGTTGTTCCCATGTCAATGGCTCAATATCGGTAATTAATGCCACTGCTTCAGGTCGATGACTGGCCCAATGTTGCCAAGGCCAGTCTTGGAAAAATACTAACTCTGCCATTCGATAGTCAATTCATCTAATTGCTTCACTGGAAGTGAACTATTTGGCCACGTGCGTATCAGTTGAGACTGGATCAAATCTAATGTGTCCAACCCTGGTAGCGTATTAGGCGTTAATGCATTAGCAATGCGCGCTAACTGAGTCAAACCAAAACTACTTTCAATCGATGAGCTGATCACCGCTTGCAGACCGTGATGATGAGCCTCTGTGACTAATTGGCGGCAATAAGCAAGGCTACCGGTTAACATCGGCTTGATCACAATCGCCGCAACTCCCGGTTGAGGCTCCACCCTAAAACCAGCCTCACGCACACTTTCATCCCATGCAATGGCAATGCCAGTATCTGCGGCATATTGCAGTGATTCTTCCCGTGTTTTACAAGGCTCTTCAAGGAAGTCAATACGATCGCGATAAGCAGGGTTTACATATTTCGCAAAGCCATCTGCTTTTGCACGCGTCCAGCTACGATTAGCATCAAGACGTAATTTTAGGTCAGGCACCGCTTCCAGTAATAGGTTCGCCACCATGCCATCACGTACCGCCTCATACAAGCCGACTTTGACCTTAGCGATTTTTTCGCCTTCCATTGCACTTAGACGCAAAATCAAGTCATCAGGATCACCACTACACAATGGTGCTTTGCGGTAGTCGGCTTGCTCAGGAAGTTCCCCCGATAATTCGGCCAATGCACAACTACAACCAAAAGCTACCGACGGTAACAGGCTTTCCGCTAGTGGCTTACCACTTACCCACTCGGCAAGCCGATGTTTGGCTTCTTCTGTTGCCTCCGCCAGCGTTTCTTGGCTAAATTCGGGGAGCGGTGATATTTCCCCCCACCCTTCATTATCCCCTTCTTGTAAGCGAACCAACAACCCATCGCGAGTTTTCAGGCGTTGGTAGCGCAGGATAACGCCTGCCTCCATCGGCAGGCTAAACGCGTAAAGTGTTGCCTTACGCATTATGGATTACGCTTATATTTAGAGAAATCTGGCGCACGTTTTTCATTAAACGCATTGCGTCCTTCTTGACCTTCTTCTGTCATATAGAACAGCATAGTTGCATTGCCAGCCAACTCTTGTAGGCCTGCCTGACCGTCACAATCTGCATTGAGTGCCGCTTTCAAACAACGTAGTGCCATTGGGCTATTTTCAAGCATTTCACGACACCAGCGTACGGTCTCTTTTTCAAGAGAGGCATATGGTACAACCGTATTCACTAAGCCCATTTCCAATGCTTCTTGAGCGTTATACTGGCGGCACAGGAACCAAATTTCACGCGCTTTTTTCTGACCAACAATGCGTGCCATATAGGATGCACCCCAGCCACCATCAAAAGAGCCTACTTTAGGACCTGTTTGACCAAAAATCGCGTTATCCGCGGCAATCGTTAGGTCACACATCATATGTAATACGTGCCCACCCCCAATAGCAAAGCCAGCCACCATCGCCACAACAGGTTTTGGACAAGTACGAATTTGGCGTTGGAAATCTAGGACGTTGAGATGGTGAGTACCACTTTCATCACGATACCCGCCGTAATCCCCACGAATTTTTTGGTCTCCCCCTGCACAGAATGCTTTTTCGCCTTCACCCGTCAAGATAATAGTACCGATTTTATCGTCATAACGCGCATCAGCTAACGCTTGGATCATCTCTTTTACGGTCTGTGGGCGAAATGCGTTACGCACCTGTGGACGGTTAATCGTAATCTTTGCAATCCCTTCTGACGACTTGTGATAGAGAATGTCGTCAAACCCTTCTGAGCAATCTTGCCATTCGATTGGGGCATAGAGTTTTTCTTCGCTAGGATAAATCATTATCAAGTTCCTTTAACCACAGTGTGATAAAAAATGATGAAGTGCAGTGGCATAGCCATACGGATTTTCCCGATGAGCATTATGCCCTGCATTATTAATTAGCGTAATCGGCAAAGCATATTGTTGCGAAACGCTTCGAAATTTTTGATCTTGTTCACCACAAAAGTAGCGAAATGGCATCGTAAGCTGATACAGTTTGTCCACCAAAAAAGGCTGTTTAGACAAAGAGGTACTTTCTAACATATCAGCGACAGCTAAGGGGTTATTGTGCTGTCTTAACAAGATTAATTGTTGGCGTTGGCTCGCAGTTAAATGTGCAAATACAGGTTGTTGATACCAATCATTTAACACTTGGCAAATCGGCTCGTGGCGAAAACGTTGCGCCCAATGGTGGTCGTTGGTGTAACGAGACTCCCGCTCCGATGAGCTATTTAGCCCAACATTTCCTCCTTCAATTACCAACCCACTTAAACCTGCTGGTTGGCGATAACAAGCCGTATGCATAGCAAGGCGTGCACCCAACGAATATCCAATAAGGTAATAATGTTGAATACCATGATGTTGTAAAAGTTGAACCAACTGCTCATCAAAATCAGCAAAACTTTGGCAGCTTATAGACTGAGATAATCCATGACCGGGCAAATCAACACGCAATGACGGGAAGTTAGGGCACAGTTCCACCATCGGCAGCCATTCATCGGCGCTACCGAGCAGCCCGTGTAACCACACTAACCAAGGCCCCGAATGATGTTCATTGTGTCGATAAGCCGCTAACATCAGAAACTGCCTACCTCATCAAGTAACTGTTTTAAAGTTCGCGCACCTTCGTCACTCTCGGTGTTTAATTCAATCAACAATGTCCCTTGTTGGTTATACCAAAATTGTTCAACAGTGTTTTTTAGAGAGAGCCAATCTTTAGGTGCTGCGTACTGCAAGCCAAACATCAGTGCCGCATGCTGAAAGTGAATATTTTGTGGCATACAATAATACTGCTGCCTTGCCGCTTCAGGCGTAGGTAGCATAGAAAATATCTGCCCACCGTTATTATTCACCACAATTAAAATTGTTGGCGCTGAAGGCGCTCGCAATAAAGCGAGGCTATTGAGGTCATACAGTGCCGAAAGGTCACCAACAATCCCCAAGGTCGGCTTGGTGGTTGCCCGCTGGACACCAGACATTGTTGAAATTAGACCATCGATACCACTGGCCCCCCGATTACTATAAACCGGATAACCCACGGGTAATTGCGCCAAAGCATCAATTAGCCGAACAATTAAGCTATTACCCACAAATAACTGCCCTTTTGGCGGCAGTAGCGCTGGTAATTGATGCGCAATCGCGGCTTCAGAAAAGTGATTGCGTAACTTTGTACTCACATGCCGTTGTGTCTGCTCAGCCAACGAGTAAAGATCTTCACACCAAGCCCCTCTTGGTTGAGCGGGATGAGCATCAAGCCACCCTTTAATTGAGCATGTTAATTTACGTCCGTAGTGATGAGCGGGATCAAGGCGTTCTGGGATCGTATCAATGATCCAGTATTCTTGTGGATGGCACTGCGCTTGCCATTGAAGTAGGCGTTTTCCTGTTAAGCTCGAGCCGAATTGTACCACCAGTTCAGCTTCATTAAGTCGCGCTTTGGCCTGTGGATGAGCTAACCATAAATCTGCACAAGGATAAGGTTGCCCTGTTTGTGACAACACATCGCTAATTAACGGCCAGCCAAGTTCCTTCGCCCAGTTTGCAACACGCTCACCATCTTGACTATTCATACGGCCCGCAATAACAACCCCTTTTTTCTGACGCCAAAAATACCAGTCAGAAATATGGGCAACGGTGTTGGTTAAAGGCTCGCTTAACCAAGGTAAATTAGAATGCCACCAATCGCCAAGTTGTTGCTGCCATTCATAATCTCCTTCCGTTTCACCATACAGCGGCTCAGCAAATGGGCAGTTAATATGGAAAGCGCCGTGGTGTAGTTGATTCATCCCATTATCAATGGCACTGACTAACCATTTCGCCGAAATATCACGAGTTGGTCGGGGTAACATCAAACTTTGTGATGGGTGTGACGCAAAGATATATGTTTGGCGAATAGCCTGATTCGCGCCACAATCGATAAGCTCCGGCGGTCTATCTGCCGTCAAAAAAATGACTTTTTCGCCAGTCAGTCCGGCTTCAATTAGGGCAGGATAGAGGTTAGCCACTGCGGTTCCTGAAGTGACGATCACGCCGACAGGCTCAAGGCTTGCTTTTGCTAAACCTAAAGCTAGATGCCCCAAGCCTCTTTCATCAAAATGAGTATGGCAGTGAAGCTTATTGTTATTCGCTGCTGCTAACGTCAAAGGTGTAGAGCGAGAACCAGGCGCAATACAAATATGTTTCATACCGTGGCGGGTGAGTGCTTCGATAATAATCTCAGCCCAACGCATATTAAAAACAGAATTCGACATAATGAGCTCAATAAGTTGTTTATTATCAGTAAGTGTAATGCGCTTGATATAAATTTCTTGATCTTAGAACAATTTTTAGTGAACTAATTGAAACCAAAAGAAAAATAACCATATTATATTTATGGTTTTTCAGGGGGTTCAAGTAGAGATTTAAGCCCCGCAGCTTTATTTTCAATTTCAATCCATTCTTGTTCCGGATCAGAATCACTGACAATCCCAGCCCCCGAGAACAATGACAACCGTTGATGTTCAATTTGAGCACAGCGTAAGGACACGGCGAACTCACTTTTATTTAAGCTAACGAAACCTCCCGTTCCAGCGTACCAGCGGCGCGAGAAAGGCTCATGTTCCGTTAAAAACTGACGAGCAACCGTTCTCGGCAACCCACATACCGCAGCAGTAGGTTGTAAACGCTGTAAACATTCACTGTCTGAAGGTGACACTAAAGTTGCGGCAATCGAACGATAGAGGTGTTGGATCTTGCGTAGGCGAATCACTTTCGCGGGTGAAACATCAATACCCGTTACAATACCTTGTAACTGCTGGCAAATATCGTCCACGACCACTAAGTTTTCGTGTTGGTTCTTACTGTCTTCCATCAACCATTTTGCTTTTTCAGCAGCAATCGCGTCATCAGGATGATTCGCGACTGTACCTGCAAGTGCCTCCGAATTGAGTTGTGTACCTTGTCGTAGATACAAACGCTCCGGTGTTGAGGACAGAAAACCTGTTTCTTGGCTTAATGCCATCATAAAATGGTAGCATTGAAAATTAACTCGTTGGCTTGCCGCTAAAAATTCCGCCACAGAAACGGGTTGTGACAACGTCAATTTCGTTTCACGCGCCATCACAACTTTTTCCATCTCCCCGGCTCTCATTTTCGTGATAGCTTTATTTAATAGGTGGCACCACTGCGCCTTTTCAGGGAAATGTTCATGACCGATAATTTGTGTATTTAAAGGTGGCAATGTTGCCGCTGGCTTGAGCTGCTTTAAAAATGCGATTGCGGCTAAACGGTCATTTTCACCTTTGATATTAAGATAGACTGATATTGATGAACGAACGCGAAAAATTTCTAAACGCGGTAAAAAGTAAAACGTTGCCTGTTGTTTATCGGCCAATGAAATTCCTTCACCAACCGCGTTCCAGCCATTTAAGCCCCATAAACGCATATCGGGATACTGGGCATGTAAAGACAAAAACTGTTCGGCCTCAGTGATTGCGTTAAATTCATATACGGTTCCCAGAGCGCTACACTCATCCGTTCCCGTGCGCTGATACCAATAGAACTGCGGATAACAGGATTGAGCCGATAGCCAAGCTAACCCAGGAAATGTAGAGTGACCATCCAATTGCCAATGTAGACGTATGAATTCTTGATTGCCCAATGCCAATGTTGACAGTTGATGAAGAATTTCAGTTATTAAATTATCTATTTTTTTATATACCACTTTAGATCCCTACTGCCACACTCAACAAAGACTATCGATAATTATATAGTGCAATATAATTTATTAATACATTGATTATTTCTGACAATAGGTGTTACGCCTCGTAAAATCAAATATGTATTAGTAATTTTTTATTACATCACCAATAAATCACTACGCATCTTATTGTATAGATTAAAAAATTTAACTTTAATTATTTACTTGACTTATATCAATCTTTATCTTCAAGATCACACAAAAGGCGGATTCAAGTCCGAAGTGCAACGCTAAGCCGCCTTTCTTAGCTCCGCAAACACCACCGAAGGTTGTCTGAACCCCAGACACTTGCGTGGCCTGCTGTTCAACGCTCCCTGATAGCGTTGTAAGTCTTCTTCTGTCACTGTCCGCAGGTCTGTTCCTTTCGGGATAAACTGTCTTAACAACCCATTCGTATTCTCGTTCAGCCCACGCTCATGCGAGGCATACGGATGGGCAAAGTACGTATCTGCGTTCAGTGCTTCTGCTATCGCCTTGTGCTCACTAAACTCTAGACCGTTATCGAACGTTATTGTGTGACATACATCCTGATACTCACTCAGCAGTGAGATAATGGCCTTACTGACTTCCACCGCATCCTTTGAAAACACCTTTTTTGTCAGGTAAATACGGCTTTTGCGTTCTGCCAGTGTCACGATAGCACCAGTGCCCTGTTTACCCTGCACCAAATCGGCCTCCCAGTCCCCCAGACGGCTACGGTCATCGACGACTGACGGCCGTAGCTCAATGGATACCGCATCAGGGATGCGCCCTCGTTTCTGCCCGTAGCCCTTACGATATCGCCGTTTGCCCTGCCTAAGATGCCTGTACAACTCGCCACCGCTACGCTTATCCGCATAGATATACTGGTAAATCCATTCATGGCTGACGCTAAGACCAATAATGCTGCCAATTGCACTTATTTGCTCAGGACTCCACTTCCACTCCAGAGCAAATATCACGAAATCTATGGTCTGCTGAGGAATTGTCCTTTTGGCAGATGACAGCCGCCTATCACAGCACTTCTGGTGTGCCTGTTGTGGGTTATAACCAGTATCTGAAGTGTTACGCCTCAGTTCACGGGAGACCGTGGACTTGCTTACACCGATACGGATACCTATCTCATGGCAGGATAAATTATCCTCACGCAGTATCGATATCTGGTATCGTTGTCCTTCGGTTAGTTGCTGATACTTCATACTTACTCGCTCATCTTTGGTCGGAAGAGCAGGATAGCTTATCAGTAGCTAACCGTCCTTCCATCTAACATGACCGAGCGTTGCACTTATTATCTGAATTCGCGAAAACACCATTTTGTTTTTTTACTTGATGGTTATTTGTTAATCATATTTGTACAAAGTAAAATAATCATCATCGGGTAACAATACGGTAAGTATTCAAATACGTCACATCACACTAAAAAAACATTAATTATAATTACGATATTAAAAAATAAAAAAATGATATGACAAAAACAATGCTCGCAGAGTTAATATTTATTAATCACTCTCTTAACGCGTCAAAGAGTGACATAATATTTTTATCTTAGAACATTTAATATAACTTCCTGCACTTTTATGATTAGACATTTCAACATTTAATCATAATGAATTTATTATCGATTATATTAGGTCGTCAATTTATAATATATATTTTCATATTTTAGTATCTACTTTTAGGCGATCCTTAAAGTAATTTATTCTTAACTATACGGGGTAAATGCGAATCTAATGTTTTACCATGGGTGATAAATTGCTTAGAGATAATACTATTTTTAGCTCTATCATTTTTATCGCATCACTCATATTTGTGATTTTCTGTTGTCTACCTTTTATTTCAACCACAATACTTAATTGGAAATGAACCATTATGAGTGAAATAACTTATGACAAAATAATTGAAAAAGAGAATATAGGAGCGGCAACTCTTGCATTATTAACCAACCAAGACCCTCACTCTGCTCGCCCCGCCGGCATTTTTACTCACCAAGATTTAGTGAATATTCATCGATATACCCATTTTGCCCTTTCATTACCAACATCAACATTAGAAATCCATTCATGGCTAAAAATTAATGAATCAACTGATTTACCCATAAAAATTAGCGCACTGACTGAGGTTATTCAATTAATTCACAACCATGCCAGTGGTTGGGATGGTGTCGAACAAGAAGTTAAACAACAATCTATTAATTTATCACTGATTAGTCGAAATATTGTTCAGACTGGAAATCAAATCATTGAATACATTAATGATATGCCTATTATACAGCAAATAGCCAATAGCATTGACGACTTGTCAGCCGAGGCGCTAGATGGGCTTACTTACCAAAATGATGACCAGCAAATTGCCACAGAATTATTAAGCATACTGAATCTCATCCAAGATGATATTAAAATGCAAGCCAATAAAACTTCTAGGATTAAAAATACTATTTCTGACTTTCGAGCACATATTATTGGAGGTGCTTTATCTAATAATCAACATGTTGATTCTTTATTATTTAAAGTTAAGTCAATTTATTTGCAATTAGATTCTATTGATGATATTAATTCTGAATCACATCTTTTTGAGAAAGTCACTTTACTCAAAAAAGAGGTATTAACACTCGAAAAAGAATATGACCATTTTGTTAAGTTAAGCTTTACAGGCCTTGCTGGTGGTTTAATTGGATTACTGATTACAGGAGGGATATTCGGCAGCAAAGCTGAAAAAGTCCGCCATAGAAAAAACGCATTACTTAAAGAAATTGTTGAAATCAATAACAAACTCAATAAAGATCGCTTTATTAAAAAAGTTATTTTTGATATTCAAGGGCGGATTCAAGTCCGAAGTGCAACGCTAAGCCGCCTTTCTTAGCTCCGCAAACACCACCGAAGGTTGTCTGAACCCCAGACACTTGCGTGGCCTGCTGTTCAACGCTCCCTGATAGCGTTGTAAGTCTTCTTCTGTCACTGTCCGCAGGTCTGTTCCTTTCGGGATAAACTGTCTTAACAACCCATTCGTATTCTCGTTCAGCCCACGCTCATGCGAGGCATACGGATGGGCAAAGTACGTATCTGCGTTCAGTGCTTCTGCTATCGCCTTGTGCTCACTAAACTCTAGACCGTTATCGAACGTTATTGTGTGACATACTCCTGATACTCACTCAGCAGTGAGATAATGGCCTTACTGACTTCCACCGCATCCTTTGAAAACACCTTTTTTGTCAGGTAAATACGGCTTTTTGCGTTCTGCCAGTGTCACGATAGCACCAGTGCCCTGTTTACCCTGCACCAAATCGGCCTCCCAGTCCCCCAGACGGCTACGGTCATCGACGACTGACGGCCGTAGCTCAATGGATACCGCATCAGGGATGCGCCCTCGTTTCTGCCGTAGCCCTTACGATATCGCCGTTTGCCCTGCCTAAGATGCCTGTACACTCGCCACCGCTACGCTTATCCGCATAGATATACTGGTAAATCCATTCATGGCTGACGCTAAGACCAATAATGCTGCCAATTGCACTTATTTGCTCAGGACTCCACTTCCACTCCAGAGCAAATATCACGAAATCTATGGTCTGCTGAGGAATTGTCCTTTTGGCAGATGACAGCCGCCTATCACAGCACTTCTGGTGTGCCTGTTGTGGGTTATAACCAGTATCTGAAGTGTTACGCCTCAGTTCACGGGAGACCGTGGACTTGCTTACACCGATACGGATACCTATCTCATGGCAGGATAAATTATCCTCACGCAGTATCGATATCTGGTATCGTTGTCCTTCGGTTAGTTGCTGATACTTCATACTTACTCGCTCATCTTTGGTCGGAAGAGCAGGATAGCTTATCAGTAGCTAACCGTCCTTCCATCTAACATGACCGAGCGTTGCACTTATTATCTGAATTCGCGAAGTACATTTACAGAAGATTGAAGGCTATTTTAAAGATGCAAGATTAGCAGTTGACCATTTAGACTATATGTGGCTTGTTATTTTGACCGAAATTAAGCAGTCAATAGAAACTTTTGCGCGTATTGATAATGCTGCCAACCTTTTAAAGTTTATTGCTCGTTTCAAAAAAATTATCACCGCATGGGCGTCTGTGCAAACTTACTCAGAACAACTCATTGAACTATTTGATATTAAAATGACACATTACTCTCATGCTTAATAAAGGTAATACTATGCACCAAACCGTAAATTTCCCAGTTTTACCTGCTATTGAGTTTTATCAGGTAAGAATGCTCATTAATAAAATTAATAATTTTAATCATAACATTCTAAGTTACGATCCGAGCATTTTTAATCGAATAAAACGGATTGCTACTCAGGCAGAAAGTCTCAATGAGCAAATCAGAAACTCATTGCCAATAATGAAATTAAAAACTCGTTATATCATTGATAGTACGATTAGTGAGCGATTTTCAAGTCAGGATGTTGATGACTTAAAGGGAGGTCAACAGGATTTAGAGTTAACAGAATTTATCGATGACTTTACTGAGCTTAAAAATGAGCTAGAGAAGCTAACAGCACCTTTACGTACCACAAGCGATTATCTATTGGCATTACAATTAGAAGAAGCAAACCACCTTAAAAGTGAGAGCTATCGTAACCTACAAAATCGCCTTTTATTACTGGCTAACAATAATCAAAAGACATTGGATGAGTTTAACCAAGAGTTAATTGCTATTGTTAAAGCTGAAGAAGTTATCTTAAATTACAAGCTAGCGGATTTATTTGAGCATGTTTTTCCTGATATATCGCTCATTGAATCATTAAATATCCCTCCTTCTAAAAAAGATCTGCTAAAAATTGCGATTGCCTGTGCCAAGCGCTTACTCACTATCCTTGACAATGGCTTAGATTTTATAAAATTGGTCAATGTTCGACTCTATTTGGTCGATCAAATCGCTGTTTTAAATGAGAAAAACCAGCAGTTTAAAAAGCGCATTGATAAGCTGACACACCTACTTATGCTCACTAAAGATATTTCAAAAATAGATGAGCAACGACAAGATGTGGCTGCCCATTTTCAGCAGTTACAATCTTATTTAACGCAATGGATTGACTATATGCAGACATGTTTAGACGAGCAGACGTTTAATATCCATAATGCCATCAAATCTTGTGAAGCCTTTATGGACTTTATTAATGAAGCCGAATATCAATATCAGCGCCAATTAGCTGATTAAAAAAAACGGCTACTGAAAAGTAGCCGTTTATTTTACTGTGATGGCGGTGAAGATTAAAGCGGGCTCACAGCCAATACCATATAGGAGAGATTGATAAGCGGTTGCGGCCATACCCCTAGCAGGATCACGATAATTGCACAGATAGCAGCAACAACTGTCCCGAAAGTGGCTTTTTCTGGCCCAGTATAACGATCTGCATGTTCTGCATCACGGCTATACAAGCTTGCCATAAAGCGTAGATAGTAGAATAGACCAATCGCACTACCTAAGACCACGGCACCAGTTAACCACCATAGCTCTGCCTTCACTGCGGAAATAATCACATAGAATTTACCAATAAACCCTAATGTAATCGGTATACCAGCCAGAGAAAGCATCATCACGGTAAGCACTGTCGCAAGTACAGGCTTATGCCAGAACAGCCCGCGAAATGCACTCAAGTCATCTTGGTCATCGCCACGATATGGGCTAGAAATAATGCTGATCACACCAAAGGCGCCCAAACTTGCAAACAGATAGCCGACTAAATAGATAGCGACAGTGACTTGGGAATCTGTTGGGGCGGCGCGTAATGCAACTAAGGCAACCAGCAGGTATCCCATGTGAGAAATGGACGAATAACCAAGTAGGCGTTTGGCACTTTTCTGAGTGATAGCCATCAGGTTACCAAACAGAATCGAAGCAATAGCGACGACGCTAACAACAATCGCCAATGTATTACTTTGAGCAGCAGGCGCTTCCATAAAGATACGCATTAATACTGCAAAGATACCAATTTTACTTCCCGTTGCTAAGAACGCGGATACCGGAGCTGGAGCACCTTGGTAAACGTCTGGAGTCCATAATTGGAATGGGAACAGTGATAATTTAAAACCGAAGCCTACAATCAACATCCCCAAGCCAATCAACACCAATGGCGCATGGATTTGGCTATCAGAAAGACTCTGACCCACAGCCGCAAAGCTTAAGCTGCCTGATTCTGCATACAGTAAGGCGATACCAAAGAGCAAGAAAGAAGAGGCAGCGGCAGATAACAGCATGTATTTGATACCTGCTTCCAGCGAACGTTTACGTTCAAAGGTGTAAGCCACAAGACCGAACAAGGGTAAAGAGATCAATTCAATACCAATGAACATGGATGCCATGTGGTTAGCCATTGAAAGTAAGACGCCCCCTGTTACCGCAATCGCCAGTAACAGATGGAATTCTTCTTTATTATCATTAAAGCCTTCCAACCAATGGAAAGCAAAAATGCTGGTTGCCATACCCGCAATCAGGACCAATGCGCTGTAGAACATCGCATAGCCGTCAACACGAATAAGCGGAGTGACTTCTATTGGCAGACCCTCTGCAATAAAGAACAGAGATAGCAGCGCAACGGCGAAGCCGAATACTGTCAGTGTGGCACTTGTTAGGTGATCGCGTCGCCACGCAATGGACAGCATCACAACCACCGCCGTCAATCCGACGATCAATAGCGGGAGTATTGCGATCAATTGTTGAAGTGTTATTGTCATGGCGAATTACGGCCTTAATGTTGTAAGTGAAGCAGTGTACAAGTTATGTAATGTTTCCATCGCACCCTCTGAAGTATCCAAAATTGGTTGTGGATAGAAGCCAATAATAACCAGTAAAACAGCCAGAGCCAGCAGCACACCAAATTCACGTGCTGTTAACCCTTTCATTTCGCTCTCGGATTTTGGTGTACCGTAGTAGGTTTGTTGCATCATCCACAATGAGTAGACAGATGCGAACACCACACCAAAGACCATGATGCAAGTCACCAGCGTAAATTGGCTGAATGTACCAAACAGGATCATGAATTCACCGATAAAGTTACCTGTGCCCGGCATACCTAAAGTTGCAGCGGCAAAGAACAGTGATAAACCCGGTAACCATTTAATACGTTTCCATAATCCACCCATCATGCGCATATCACGGGTTTGTGTACGCTCATACAACTGCCCGCTGATGATAATTAATGCTGCACCTGACAAGCCATTTGTGATCATTTGGATCACTGCACCTTGGTATGCAAGAACAGAGCTAGCGTAGATTGCCACCGTCACAAATCCCATGTGAGACAAGCTACTGTATGCAGCAAGACGCTTAATGTCTGTTTGTTTAAATGCAAGCCATGCACCGTAGAAAATGCTGATCACACCAAGTGTCATCGCAATAGGTGTAAACTCGATCGATGCTTCAGGGAACAGAGGTAGTGTAAAACGCAACAGGCCGTAAGCCGCTGTTTTCAACATGATACCTGAGATATCCACAGAGCCTGCTGTTGGCGATTGCTCTTGGGTATCCGCCATCCAACCGTGGAATGGCACTAATGGCATCTTAACCGCAAAGGCAATAAAGAAGCCTAACATTAGCATAAAGCCAACGGTGCTAGACATCTGAGTACCAAGCAACTCATTGTAGTTAAATGTCCACACAGAGGTGTCGCCGAAGTGGACTAATGCTAATCCAACAATCGACACCAACATAATCAAGCCACTCGCTTGTGTGTAGATAAAGAACTTAGTGGCAGCGTTAATATGCTGTCTGTTTTCTGCTCCTTTGTGCCCCCAGTTAGCAATCAGGAAGTACATTGGGATTAACATCATTTCCCAGAAGAAGAAGAACAAGAACAGGTCAACCGCCGTAAAAATCCCCATCACACCTGCAATAATCCACAGCAGGTTAAAGTGATAAGCACCTTGGTTGGCTTGGTTTTCACTCCACGAACTGAGGACTGAGAAAGCCCCCATGATCGCGGTTAGTACCACCATTAACAGTGATAAGCCATCAATCGCCAGATGGAAATTAATACCCAGCATTGGGATCCACGGCATTGAATATTCCACTTGCCATTGTGGAACACCTTGTGGATTTACCAGAGAGTAATCTCCCTGTAGCCATAACAAGATTGATAATATTAATGTTATTCCCATTGAAGCCAGCGCAACCCAACGTGGTGCGCGGTGGCTAAACCGGTCAGCCTGCCAGCTTAGCAGGCCACCGATGAAGGGAATGAGTATTAGCCAGGGTAATAGCATGGCGCAATGTGTCCCTTAATTAAACCAAAAGCAGCAGAGCAAGAATCAGCACTGCACCCAGCCCCAATGAGGCAACATACCAACGGACCTGACCGTTCTCACTAATTGCCAACCCTTTGTTTGCCCAACGAGACAAGCAGGCAGGTAGGTTCATCAATGAGTTCACAGGATCGCTTTCCAGTAGCCATGCAACACCCTTGAAAGGTTTTACAAAGACAACGTCATACAGCCAGTCGAATCCCCACGCATGATACCACCATGTTGAGAAGAAACGGCCTGGTGCACTTTTCGCGATAACTGTGGCGATAGAGCGTCTGTACAGATAAATGAATGCCACAATCAACAGTCCGATAACAGCAAGGCTACCTGAAAGCATCTCCAACTGTAGCTTACCAGCTTCATGCTCCAGTGGATTAACAGGGAATACGCCTTCTAACGGCTGGTGAATCTGCGCACCAATAAATGTCGCTAAAATTGCCAAAATGCCCAATGGTATGGAGTGAGTAAATCCTTTGACCTTGTGCGCTTTAATTTTCGCTTCGCCATGGAAGGCGATGAAAATCATACGGAAAGTATACATTGCTGTCAGTAGTGCACCGATGAGGCCAGCCCATAAGAGAACCGTTTGGCCATCCACTTCTGCACCCCACAAAATAGCGTCTTTACTGTAGAAACCGGCCGTGAATAGAGGTAGTGCAGCCAGTGCACTTCCGCCGATTAACATCACCGTATAGACGTATGGAATTTGCTTACGCAATCCACCCATTTTGAAAATATTTTGTTCGTGATGACAAGCAATGATCACCGAACCTGCTGACAAGAACAACAGCGCTTTAAAGAAGGCGTGCGTCATCAGGTGGAAAATAGCTGCATCCCACGCCTGAACACCTAGAGCCAAGAACATATAACCAATTTGGCTCATGGTTGAGTAGGCCAATACACGTTTGATATCGGTTTGAACCAATGCTGCACAGCCTGCTAACAACAGGGTGACACCGCCCACAATGCCGACCAGATGTAAGATTTCTGGTGCCATCAAGAACAACGCATGGGTACGAGCAACAAGATAAACACCCGCAGTTACCATGGTTGCTGCGTGGATCAGAGCAGAGACCGGAGTTGGACCCGCCATCGCATCGGCTAGCCATGTCTGAAGTGGTAATTGAGCAGATTTACCTACCGCACCACCTAAGATCATTAAGGTTGCCCATGTGATTGCACTGCCACCTTCTGCCATTTTTTGTGGTGCCATTACAGCCATTTCGCTGAAGTTCAAAGTACCGAGTTCATTCCACAGAATAAACATACCGATAGCTAAGAACACGTCACCAACACGCGTAATGAAGAAGGCTTTCATTGCCGCTTTGCCGTTATCTGGATTGGTGTAGTAGAAACCGATCAACAGGTAACTGCACAGCCCTACCCCTTCCCAACCGAGATACATCAGCATCATGTTATCGGCGAGTACTAAAACCACCATGCTCGCGATGAACAAGTTAGTGTAAGTAAAGAAGCGTGAATACCCTTCCTCACCACGCATATACCAAGAAGCATAAACGTGGATCAGGAAGCCAACGCCCGTTACAACACCTAACATCGTCAGTGAGAGGCCATCAAGGCGAATCGTAAACGGGATATTGAAATCTCCCACTGACATCCAAGTCCAAAGCAGATCGGTGTACGGAGGATATGCACCATTTGCAAGTACAGGTTGTTCTAAAAACTCAATACCCGCATACAATGCAACAACCGCTGCAAGGCCGACGACTCCAGCCCCAATAATAGCTGAAACATTTTCTGACCAACGACCGCGGGAAAATGCTAATAGCACTGACCCCAGAAGCGGAAACAGAATTGTTAAATAGAGTAAATTCATCCGCGCATCTCACTGACTTTATCAATATTCAGGTTCTGACGATGACGATGGAGTTGCAGTAACAACGCCAATCCAATACTCGCCTCCGCTGCAGCCAGTGCAATTGCCAGAATGTACATTATCTGGCCGTCTGGTTGCCCCCAAAAACTCCCAGCGACCACAAAAGCGAGCGCTGTTGAGTTAATCATGATTTCCAGTCCGATCAGCATGAAAAGCAAGTTGCGGCGGATAACAAGGCAGCTTAGCCCCATCACAAACAAAATAGCCGCTAAAATCAGACCATGTTGAAGAGGTATCATTATTGTTCCTCCGCTTTCGCTTTCGCATTGCTAACAAGATCAGCACTGTTTTCAGTACGGTCACGACCTACGTGGAACGCAACTACTAAGCCTGCTAGCAGTAACAATGATGCCAATTCAACCGCTAGGACATAAGGTCCAAACAAGCTAATTGCCACCTCTTTCGCACTAATCACCGTGCCAGTAATACCGTCTTGGTATGACAGGCTGGTAATGCCGTAAACCAGAAGTGCCAGCAATACTGCAGATAACAGTGCCGGCCCAATCCAGTTTTTCGGTGCCAGCCATTCACGCTCTTGCTCTTGAACAGAGCGCCCAAGGTTGAGCATCATCACCACGAAAACGAACAGTACCATGATGGCACCCGCGTATACGATGATCTCCAAAGCCCCCGCAAAGTATGCGCCGAGCGAGAAGAACACCATAGACAGTGCCAGCAGAGAAACAACCAGATACAACAACGCATGTACCGGGTTAGTATTGGTTATCACCCTCAAAGTCGCTAAAACAGCAACCAGACCGGCGATATAAAATGTAAATTCCATGAATATCGCTCCTTATGGCAACAGGTCTTTGACGTTAATTGGTTTGGCTTCGTTATCCGCTTCACCTTTGTCTTTACCTGCAATCGCCATACCCGATTTACGGTAAAAGTTATAATCAGGATATTTACCCGGACCTGAAATTAATAAGTGATCTTTTTCATAAACAAGATCTTGACGACGCCATTCACCCATTTCAAAGTCAGGTGTTAATTGGATTGCCGTTGTTGGGCAAGCCTCTTCACACAACCCACAGAAAATGCAGCGTGAGAAGTTAATGCGGAAAAATTCAGGATACCAACGCCCATCCTCATGCTCCGCTTTTTGCAGTGAGATACAGCCCACTGGGCAAGCAACCGCACATAAGTTACAGGCAACACAACGCTCTTCACCGTCTGGGTCACGGGTTAATACGATACGACCACGGTAACGGGGCGGCAGGTAAACTGGCTCTTCGGGATACATTTGCGTTTCACGTTTTTGGAACGCATGCAAACCGACCAACCAAATACTGCGTACTTGAGTGCCGAAACCGACCAATAAATCTTTCAATGTCATGGTTCAATCACCCCTTACTGAGCGTTGTATAAAATAACTGCTGCGGTACCCAGCAGGTTAAGCAGAGTCAGCGGCAGGCAGATTTTCCAACCGAAAGACATCACTTGGTCATAACGTGGGCGTGGTAAAGATGCACGGATCAGGATAAACATCATCATGAAGAAGGCAGTCTTAATCGCAAACCACAGGAATGACGGCAAGAAAGGTCCATGCCAGCCACCAAAGAACAGCGTTACAATCAAGGCAGAGACTGTAACAATACCGATATACTCACCAACGAAGAACAGGCCGAATTTCATACCTGAATATTCAACGTGGTAACCATCCGCAATCTCTTGTTCAGCTTCTGGTTGGTCAAACGGGTGACGGTGACATACCGCAACACCTGCAATCGCAAACGTCACAAAGCCAAAGAATTGAGGAATGATGTTCCACATACCTTTCTGAGCGTCCACAATATCAATCAAATTGAAAGAGCCTGCTTGAGCCACAACCCCCATCAATGAAAGACCTAAGAACACTTCGTAGCTCACCGTTTGTGCGGAGGCACGCATCGCACCTAGCAGTGAGTATTTGTTGTTACTTGACCAACCAGCAAACAGAACGGCATAAACCGCAAGACCTGCCATCATCAGGAAAAATAAGATCCCGATATTCAGGTCAGCGACATACCATGTTGGGCTGACAGGTACGATAGCAAAAGCGAGGAACAGCGAACAAAACGCAATCACAGGTGCTAACGTAAAGATTTTTTTGTCTGCAAACTGTGGGATCCAGTCTTCTTTGAACAACATTTTGAACATGTCGGCCATTAACTGCCCCATGCCGAATGGTCCAACGCGGTTAGGGCCATAACGATTTTGGAATAAACCGAGAATACGGCGTTCACCCAAACTCATGTATGCCCCACAGATCACAACAACCAATAGGATGACAATCGATTTAAGGACGGAAACCAAAATTTCCATCACTTCTGGGGATATCCAATCCATCATGCCCCCCTCCGCAGATTATTGACTGATACACCCGCCATGGCTGGTGCAATACCTGGCATACCCAATGGCAGACCGATTTGACCACTCGACAGATTTTTACTCACACGCACCGTCAGATTAAAGGTTTGTCCTTCATAACTGAACTCCGCTTGAGTACCTGCTGCAAGGCCAATCGCCGCGGCATCTTTTTCATTCAACATGATATAAGGTTCCGGCATGCGCTGCTGGATCACCTCAGAGCGTTGTGACATCTCATCACTGCCGAACAAGTGATAGTAAGGCGCAACCACCCATTGAGCTTCAGTCGCCTGATAAGCCGCTGGGATCTCCGTGAAATAACCCAGTTTACCTTCTGTTGAATTAAACAAACGAACGCCCGGATCACCAAAACGCAGATGGCCACCCACTTCACTTTGGAATTTGTTCCAAGCTTGTGGTGAGTTCCAACCTGGTGCCCATGCAAATGGAATTTGCTGACGTGGTGCCGTTGGGCTGTTGTTCCCTTCCATAGAGAACGCAAACGCCGTGTCTTTATCTTGCGGTTGGCGCTGTTCATGAACCGATTGATTCGCTAGCATCGCCGTACGCCCACTATAACGGTGTGGCTCACGAGCAAGTTTCTGACCACGAATACGGAAAGATGCTTTTGGTGCCGCATCGACAATACCTTCAAACTGAGGTAACGCAGCCACACAATCCGCAATAACATGATCAAGCTGAGACCAATCTGCATCACGTGCTTGCGCTTCTGTTTGCAGTGAATGCAACCAGCGCCAGCTTTCGTTCATGACGATAGATTTATCGTAGAAAGATGGGTCAAAGACTTGGAAGAAGCGTTGAGCGCGACCTTCTTGGTTGATCAAGGTTCCATCTGCTTCCGCAAAACTTGCCGCAGGTAATACCAAGGTGGCTTTATCCATAATGGCAGTATGTTGATGATCCGCCACAATGAGGTGCTTCAGTTTCGCCAATGCACTATCGACAGCGTTAACACTGCTATGACGGTAAAGGTCATTTTCCATCACAATAGCGACATCGACTTCATTTGCATTAATGCGCTCAAATGCACTATCCAACGGCTGTGCTTTCATCATTGCGAGACCAAAACTATTCGCGTGGGAAGCAAGGTAAGATAGCCCCACTTGAGCACCTTTTGCTTTGAGTGCAAACGCAACGTTAGCAGCCGCTTGGATCATCGCATCGCTTGCTGAGTGGCTACCACTGATAATCAATGGTTTTTTCGCACTGGCCAGCGCTTGAGCAATGGTTTCAACTTTAGCTCGTAAATCAGCAGGTAAATCTGTTACAGCCGGTGCATCACCATTAATCATGTTCGCAATAGCGAAACCAAAACGCGCTTGGTCTGCAACAGGAGCACGGTAGTTAAATGCCGCGATATCATCTAAACGCGTATCATCAACGTTAGTGATAAACAGAGGGTATTTCGCGTGTTGGCCGATATTCATGATCGCCGCTATTTGCCAGTCTGCCACTTTTTGGGCCGCTGCCATTTCACGAGCTTTACCTTTAACGGCTTGGCGAACCGAGAGTGCCATACGAGCACCCGTCTGAGTTAAATCTTCACCCAGAACCAATACTGCATCGTAATCTTCCACTTCGCGTAAGCTTGGTGTATAGATCCCCCCGTTTTGCAGAATGTTGTGCATCAATTCAAGGCGACGCTGTTCATCTGCCGAAACACCTGAGTAGAAGTTTTCCGCGCCAACTAATGCACGGAGTGCATAGTTACTTTCGACACTGGCACGTGGAGAGCCGATACCAATCACTTTTTTCGCTTGATTGATGATCTGTGCACCACTTTGCATCGCTTCAATGGCTGAAATCACTTGTTTCACGCCATCTTTATTTAACAGTGGCTGGCGAGGTCTATCTTTACGGTTAACATAACCATAGCCAAAGCGCCCACGGTCACACAGGAAATAATGGTTTACTGAGCCGTTGTAGCGGTTTTCAATACGGCGTAATTCACCATAACGTTCACCTGGGCTAGTGTTACAACCGATGCTGCACTGTTGGCAGATCCCCGGTGCAAACTGCATATCCCATTTACGGTTATAGCGTTCTGAATGTGTTTTATCGGTAAATACCCCCGTTGGACACACTTCAACTAAGTTACCGGAGAATTCACTCTCCAGAGTGCCATCTTCAGTACGACCGAAGTAGACATAGTTGTGTGCGCCATACACGCCTAAATCCGTACCATCTGCGTAATCTTTGTAATAACGCACACAACGATAGCAGGCAATACAGCGGTTCATTTCATGGTTAATGAAAGGCCCCAGATCCTGATTGATGTGAGTACGCTTGGTAAAACGGTATTTACGCATATTATGACCGGTCATTACCGTCATATCTTGTAAATGACAGTTGCCCCCTTCCTCACAGACTGGACAGTCGTGTGGGTGGTTGGTCATTAGCCATTCCACAACACTTTCACGGAATTGTTTGGCCTCTTCATCATCGATAGAGATGTAAGTCCCTTCCGTTGCCGGTGTCATACAAGACATCACGAGACGACCACGAGTGTCATCCGCGTTTTGATATTGCTTAACCGCACACTGGCGGCAAGCGCCAACGCTTCCCAGCGCCGGATGCCAGCAAAAATAAGGAATATCTAGCCCCAGAGAAAGGCAGGCTTGTAACAGGTTTTCAGACCCGTTTACATCATATTCTTTGCCGTCTACATATATTGTAGCCATAGTCAGCATGCTTCCCAAAGGCCCGCTCAACAGCAGGCGTTAATCAAAAATACGTTCTTCGTGAAAATCGATTTTTGCGGTTGCTCATTCGCAAAAATATTACCAACGCTGTTTTAATAGGTTGGGCTGGATACCGGCTATCTGAGCAATATTGCGCAGATCTTTTTGCGAGATACCCGCTTCGAATTCTTCACGGAAATATTTGATGGCGCTCTGTAATGGCTCTACCGCACCCGGTGCGTGAGCGCAGAAAGTTTTACCCGGACCTAAGAAACGGCAAAGTTGCTCTAATGTTTCAATATCGCCCGGCTGCCCTTCCCCTTTTTCTAACGCCTGCAAAATTTTCACGCTCCATGGCAAACCATCACGGCAAGGCGTACACCAGCCACAGGATTCACGAGCAAAGAAAGTTTCAAGGTTACGAACCAGAGACACCATGTTGATTTCATTATCCACGGCCATCGCTAACGCAGTACCTAAACGGCTCCCTGCTTTACCGATAGATTCAAAATCCATTGGTAAATCAAGATGATCGCCAGTTAAAAAGTCAGTACCCGCGCCGCCGGGTTGCCATGCTTTTAATGTCAGTCCATCACGCATCCCACCTGCATAATCTTCCAACACTTCGCGTGCTGTTGTGCCAAATGGCAATTCCCATAAGCCTGGATTTTTCACTCTGCCTGAAAAGCCCATCAGCTTGGTGCCCGCATCTTTACTCTTGCCAGCACTGAGGTTGATATACCATTGCTCACCATGCTCTAAGATGGCAGGAACGTTACAGATAGTTTCAACGTTGTTTACGCAAGTAGGTTTACCCCATGCACCTGACGTTGCAGGGAATGGTGGTTTTGAACGTGGGTTCGCGCGACGCCCTTCAAGGGAGTTAATTAATGCCGTTTCTTCACCACAGATATAACGACCAGCACCGGTATGCACGAACAGTTCAAAGTCAAAGCCTGAACCTAAAATATTTTTACCGAGTAACCCAGCCGCTTTCGCTTCTTCGATGGCGCGACGTAGGTGTTTGGCCGCCTCAACATATTCACCGCGTAGGAAGATATAACCACGATAAGCTTTTAGCGCATAAGCCCCGATGATCATGCCTTCAACTAAAAGGTGAGGCAGTTGCTCCATCAAAAGACGGTCTTTATAGGTGCCTGGCTCCATTTCATCCGCATTACATAAAAAGTAACGCAGTTTCATGTTTTCGTCTTTTGGCATCAGGCTCCATTTCAGACCAGTGGAGAAACCTGCACCGCCGCGGCCTTTTAGCCCAGCGTCTTTGACAAGGCTAACCACCTCGTCGGGTGCCATGCCTTTAAGTGCACGTTCAACACCTTTATATCCATTCTTACTACGATACTCATCCAGCCAAACAGGTTGTTTGTCATCACGCAAACGCCATGTCAACGGATGTGTTTCCGCAGTACGGATCACTTGTTTAAAGGAGTTTGTCATGGATACTGCTCCAGTAACTTTTTAATATCTTCAGGCTGTACGTAGCTGTGAGTGTCCTCATCAATCATCATAGTAGGACCCTTATCACAGTTACCCAAACAACAGGTTGGTAGCAGCGTAAAGCGGCCATCTGCCGTTGTTTGCCCTGGACGAATATTTAACTGATTGATAATTTCAGCTTCTAATCCTTGGTATCCCGTAATATGGCAAACCACACTATCGCAATAACGAATAATGTGGCGTCCTACAGGTTGACGGAAGATTTGGCTATAGAATGTCGCCACACCTTCTACATCACTCGCGGGGATACCTAGTACTTCGGCAATCGCGTAAATAGCACCGTCTTCAACCCAGCCACGGTTTTTTTGCACAATTTTTAGTGCTTCAATTGAGGCAGCACGCGGGTCTTCATAGTGGTGTTTTTCACCTTCGATTTCAGCACGCTCGGCTTCCGTTAAAACGAAACCGTGCTGTGTTTCTTGCGGTTCAAAAACATTTACGCCATCAAGACTGGTCTGCTTATTATGTTCATTATGCATGGTTAGCGATCCACATCCGACATTACAAAATCGATACTACCCAGATAGACAATCAAGTCGGAAACCAGACTACCTTTGATCACCGCTGGAATTTGCTGCAAATGCGCATAGCTCGGTGTACGAATACGAGTACGGTAGCTCATTGTGCTGCCATCACTCGTTAGGTAGTAACTGTTAATCCCTTTAGTTGCTTCGATCATCTGGAATGATTCATTCGCAGGCATAACTGGACCCCAAGACACTTGTAAGAAGTGGTTGATCAGGGTTTCAATATGCTGCAACGTCCGCTCTTTCGGTGGCGGCGTCGTCAATGGGTGATCGGCTTTGAAAGGCCCTTCTGGCATATTCTTCAAACATTGTTCAAGAATACGCATACTTTGGCGGATCTCTTCCACTTTGATCATCACACGGTCATAACAGTCACCGTTGTGAGCAATAGGAATATCAAACTCAAAGTTTTCGTAGCCTGAATACGGACGCCATTTACGCACGTCAAAATCAAGACCTGTCGCACGTAAACCAGCACCAGTAACCCCCCAAGCCAAGGCTTCTTCTTTTGTATAAGCAGCAACCCCGATTGAACGGCCTTTCAAAATGGTGTTTTTCAGTGCTGTCGTGACATAAGAGTCGAGGCGTTTTGGCAGCCAATCTAATAATTCACGTAGTAATTTATCCCAACCGCGTGGTAGGTCATGCGCAACACCACCGATACGGAACCAAGCTGGGTGCATACGGAAACCGGTAATGGCTTCAACGACGTTGTAAACTTTTTGGCGGTCTGTAAACGCAAAAAACACAGGGGTCATTGCGCCGGAGTCTTGAATATAGGTACTGATATAGAGTAAATGGCTGTTAATGCGGAACAGCTCAGATAGCATCACTCGGATCGTTTTCACGCGATCAGGAACTTCAATGCCCGCCAGCTTTTCAACGGCTAACACATAAGGCATTTCATTCACACAACCGCCAAGGTATTCAATACGGTCAGTATAAGGAATGTAGCTATGCCAAGACTGACGCTCACCCATTTTTTCAGCACCACGATGGTGGTAACCGATATCTGGTACGCAGTTTACGATTTCTTCACCATCTAGCTGCAACACAATACGGAAGGCACCGTGTGAAGAGGGATGGTTAGGTCCTAAGTTAAGGAACATGAAGTCTTCGTTTTCATTACCACGCGCCATGCCCCACTCTTCTGGTTTGAAAGTTAGTGCTTCCATTTCCAGATCTTGTTTTTGCTTAGTTAGCTCAAATGGGTCAAATTCTGTAGCGCGCGCTGGGTAGTCTTTACGTAATGGGTGACCTTCCCAGCTTGGTGACATTAGCAGGCGGCGTAAGTTTGGGTGACCTTGGAAGGTAATACCAAACATATCCCACACTTCTCGCTCGTACCAGTTAGCATTTGGGAACAGTGACACGATAGAAGGTACATTCAGGTCTTTCTCATTTAATGCGACCTTCAACATGATATCGCGGTTGCGATCAATCGAGATGAGGTGATAGAAAACACTAAAGTCTGCCTCTGGCAAACCTTGTCTATGTATTCTCTGACGCTCATCCACCCCATGCAAGTCAAATAACATGACATAAGGTTTTGGCAATTTTTTCAAAAAGTCTACGACTTCCAGTAACTGCTCACGTCTTACCCAAATAACTGGCATTCCAGTACGGGTAGCTTGAACAGAAAAGGCATCCGGGCCAAATTGGTTGCGCAGTTCCAGAAGCACAGGATCATTTAAATGTTCCTGTGTCTGCCATCCTGGCAGGGTACTCTCTTGCGCTATCTGATCTGTCATCATTCTTCACCATAACGCTTGATCAGGTTTATCATTTCGCAACACATTGCTCTGTTACGCTGTATGGCTTTAAGCCTTAAATTTCGTCTGGGGTTCGCAAGTTAGTCACTGCGATACGTTCACCGTGCTTTCTTTCTCTTTCTGATTGCATATTGGCACGATAAACCCCCTGATCACCAACAACCCACGATAGCGGACGACGCTCTTTACCGATGGATTCCTGTAACAGAAGCAGAGCTTGCATATAAGCTTCAGGACGTGGTGGGCAACCGGGAATATAAACATCCACAGGAATAAATTTATCTACACCTTGGACGACAGAATAAATGTCATACATACCGCCAGAGTTAGCACATGAACCCATGGAGATGACCCATTTTGGTTCAAGCATCTGGTCATAGAGACGTTGAATGACGGGAGCCATTTTCGTAAAGCAGGTTCCTGCAACGACCATAAAGTCGGCTTGACGAGGTGAAGCACGGAGAACCTCTGCCCCAAAGCGGGCTACGTCATGAACTGCTGTGAACGACGTCACCATTTCAACATAGCAACATGAGAGACCAAAGTTATATGGCCAAAGAGAATTTTTGCGCCCCCAGTTAACGACATCGTGTAAGGCATGAGAAAGTTTACCCATGTAAACACTGTTTTTAACTTGCTGCTCAAGTGGATCGGTAACGATTTCTTGAGTTTGCAGGGGATAACGGTCGTTCTCACCGTTCGGATCTATGCGGGTGAGCGTATAATCCATTGTATAATGCCTCGCTTGTTACTGCGGATGACGATTGCTGATTTTAATAACTTCACTAGGACCTTTAACTGCGCGACGTGAACGGACAGGAGTCCAATCCAATGCACCAACGCGAACCAGATAAAACAGTCCAGCCAACAATACCAAAATGAAAATTGCTGCTTCGATAAAGCCTAACCAACCGACTTCACGGACGGCTACAGCCCATGCAAACAGGAACATGGCTTCCACATCGAAGACAACGAAGAACATGGCAACCAAGTAGAATTTCGCCGACATCCGAAGACGGGCACTCCCTACTGAATCAATACCTGATTCATAAGGTACGTGTTTTGTTCTGGCTTTGGCACGGCTGCCGAGGAAATGACCAGCGACCAACATAAACGAACAAAGGGCGATGGCGCCGACAAAGAATATCGCAAAGGCCCAGTTATGGGCTAACGCTAGGATAGATTCAGACATACTCGTTGCTTACTCATTACACATGGTGCGTGAATCTGCTCTTAACGGCAGTATTACACCATAATTGCCCAGTTAACCGAGAAGAAAGACCAAAAATCATCACCAAACATAAAAAAGCAGTCTGAAGACCGTGTTTGGTTTGTCCTCTCTCCGACTATTTATTTTGCTCAACTTAAGCAAAATAACCCGTACTTGCTACAATTCGTTGACCTACCAAAAACAAGATTGCAACAAAAAGTACTCAAAATCAGCTAAAACGTGTCAGTGTGTAAATACACACAATAAACGCAATGACTAGTCTAACTGATTATTCGCTTTTACTACACTATTATCTCAGGAAAAACCTGTCTTACCAGATGAAAACTTGCTCTTTTTATTTGATCTAGCGCACAGTTTTATTGAAAATTTGCTCATACTGTTTACAGAATATTCAAATTTAGTCTAAGTCACATTAACTGTTTTTTATTCACTAAATCAAGTAACTGTCTGACTAAGCAGTCCTATTTTATCAATTCAGCAAAATATGATTGTTAACAAGATAACAATTTTGTAACTAAAAAATGAAATTCATGTTCTGCCATCTACATCACAATTATTTCACGTAATATTATTTTAAACCATACTTATTAAGTGGTTACTTTGTCCTTTTTTGCCCCGTTTTGCTCAAAAAAAAACCGCGAAGTTATCGCGGTTTTTTCCATTGAGTTTGTACTAATCAATTAATAATCATCAAATAATTATTGGTGCTTAAAATGACCCTTCACTTTCGTTAACAATGACATCGTCACTGGTAGGTGCAACAGCATAAGGGATCTTTTTGTTTTCAATTGCACTAAATACTGTTAACACTGAATCCTTTTGTTCATCAGCATTTTTATACAGCCAATATTGGATATCAGGCAAACGAGGCAGACCATCCGTTTCATTTAAAATGCGCAGATCCGCATTTTGCATTTCCATCGGTCGCGCTGTCACGCCGACTTCTGCATTTACAGCCGCTCTGACAGCAGGAAGTGATGCTGCTTCATACGCAATATGCCATGCAAGCCCCGCATTATCTAAAGCATCAGTACTCAGTTTGCGGTATGGGTTTGTTTCATCCATAACTACTAATGGAATCGGCTCATTAGCGCGCAACTGGAAATCAGGGGCACTGTGCCATAACACCGGTACTGTTCTTAATGCTGTTTTTGGATGATGGCTAATACGCGCCGTCGTCAAAGCTAAATCAATCTCATGATTATCTAGCATCGACTCAATAAATTGTGCGCGTTTGATCCTGACTTCAACAGCAAGACGCGGGAAAATAGACGCAATACGGTTGAGTAAAAATGGGAGTAAGATATCAACCGTATCATCGGATGCACCTATTCTCAATTCACCTTCAGCGTCGTTATACGTCAATGATGCTGTTGCGTCATCATTTGCACGCAAAATTTGTCTTGCGTAGCCGAGTAATTGTAAACCATGTGCGGTGAGTAATTTATTCCTCCCGTGGCGAGCAAATAACTCACGACCGACTAATTGTTCTAAGCGTTGCATTTGCTGACTGACAGCAGACTGGGTTCGACATACTGCAGCAGCAGCGGCAGCAAATGTATTTAGATCGGCAACTGCGACAAATGTCCTCAGTAGGTCCAGATCAAGGTTCATTATTGGACGATTGGAATTTATCATCTTTAATTCTCTTATATAATTTTATGTTACCTGGTGTTCCTGCTCTCCTCCTTGAGATCAGCTTGTTTAATTACTGAAATAACTTGCTTGATGTTTATCTAATCCTTAGACTCACATTTATTACACTTTATCCGAGTGGGACAATCTTAAAATGAACGTTCCACCGAACGACAAAGAAGCATGTTAACCAATCGATTTAATTTAAATCGTAAAAACAACCTTCTTATTTGCCGTCCTCTAAATACTAACATATTTAATGTAATTGCAATTATTTTAATGTAAATGCCTTTAAACATGTACTCACGCCCTAACTCAAACGTTTATTTTTCAGTTAGTTATAGTTTTATCATTCATTTTTATTCATTATTTTCTCACTAGAACAATCAATATTACTAACAAAAAGAGCTAATTTCTGTTGAAATTCCACGGAAATTTATGAATTTTTATTTCTATACATCCAATTTCGTCATCAATCTTACAATTTGATACAATCTTTTTGTTTCTAGCCATTATTTGCCCATAATTTCTATTTTTTCCTCCAAAACAGCCAGAATTGACAACAGATAACTTCAAATTAATTAATATTATTGGCATCTACATTCAACTTAAGTGGCATGTTTAGTTATCAACAGTCACATCACAGCATAAACCAACCTTTTTCACCAAAAATTATCTCCTATCTTCAAAAGCTTCCGTGGTAAGAGTAGAGTAGTAACAGATAAGCCGGAATCCCCCTACTTAAGTCTTCCCAAATAGGGTAATGAGAGAACGAATGAATAACATTAAAAAATCTAACAAGCTTGATAATGTCTGTTACGACATTCGCGGGCCTGTATTAAAAGAAGCAAAGCGCTTAGAAGAAGAAGGTAACAAAGTCCTCAAGCTAAATATCGGTAATCCGGCACCGTTTGGCTTCGAAGCCCCAGATGAAATTCTGGTCGATGTATTGCGTAATCTACCGAGCTCGCAAGGTTATTGTGATTCAAAAGGATTATATTCCGCACGTAAAGCCATTGTTCAGCACTATCAGGCTCGCAATATTCGTGAAATGACGGTTGAAGACGTTTATATTGGTAATGGTGTTTCTGAACTGATTGTGCAAGCAATGCAAGCGCTGCTCAATAATGGTGATGAGATGCTAGTACCTGCCCCTGATTACCCGTTGTGGACTGCGGCAGTTTCTTTATCCGGTGGTAATGCAGTTCATTATATGTGTGATGAACAGCAAGGTTGGATGCCTGATATTGATGATATTCGTAAAAAAGTTACGCCTCGCACTCGCGGAATTGTCATCATTAACCCAAATAACCCAACCGGCGCGGTTTACAGTAAAGAGTTATTGTTAGAAATCGTTGAGCTTGCACGCCAACACAACCTTATTATTTTTGCCGATGAGATTTACGATAAAATCCTGTATGACGGTGCCGTGCATCACTCAATTGCGGCATTAGCGCCAGATTTACTGACCGTCACTTTTAACGGATTGTCAAAAACCTATCGTGTGGCAGGTTTCCGCCAAGGTTGGATGGTATTAAACGGGCCGAAACAACAAGCTAAGAGCTATATTGAAGGTCTCGAAATGTTAGCATCAATGCGCCTGTGTGCTAACGTTCCTATGCAGCATGCTATCCAAACAGCACTCGGCGGCTATCAAAGCATCAGCGAATTTATTCAACCCGGTGGTAGGTTATATGAGCAACGTGAACGTGCTTGGCAACTAATTAACCAAATCCCAGGGGTTTCTTGTGTAAAACCACAAGGCGCGCTGTATATGTTCCCTAAAATCGATATTAAGCGTTTCAATATCCATGATGACCAGAAAATGATCCTTGATTTATTACTACAAGAAAAAGTGCTTCTTGTACAAGGTACTGCATTTAACTGGCCAGAGCCGGATCACTTCCGCATCGTGACCCTGCCTTATGCAGATGATCTTGAAATGGCAATTAATAAATTTGGTCGTTTTATCGAAAATTATCGCCAATAATGCTTCATTAATCGTTAAGACAGAAACACTCCCTCAAAAAAGGGAGTGTTTTTTATGAATCGTCTGTTACGGCTTAACATTTATTACTTTTCCAATTTAAGCTAGAAAATAAAAAAGCCCTGCTGTCTTATTGAGACAATAGAGCTAAGCATTCAGCAAACACAATAGACGGCCTATCACCTCTTTATTGAACAACGTTTTGTTAATACTCTTAAAAAGATGATTCAGACTTATTTATTATCGTTTATCAATAATCATATAATAGAAATAAAATAAACTGCTGCTAAAAAGAATAGCAATAATATAATTGGAAAGTATTTCATATTATCCCCTACCATTATTTATTAAGAATGTTATTCCTGATTATAGATTTTTATCACCGCAGATCAAACAATAATTAAAAACAAATAAAACAACAATAAAAGAGCATCATAAACAGACGCTCTATAAAAGTATATTGGCCTAATAAAATTAAAGCTACTATCTTATTATGATAGCATTATCACGTCTCTTTTAAATTAGCTTTACTAGGCTCTTAGTAGTTTAGTTTTGCAACCACTTGAGTGAGAAAATGCAATATACATGGTTCTTGCATCACCATTAACACCAACAATAACTGTTGGGTCATCATCTTCAGTAATAGAACAGTAAAAATTATTTTTTGTAATAAATCTTTCTCCTCGCTCTGTTATTATTTCTAGTCGCCAATAATCTTCATAGCCAGAATACTCAAATGAACCTGCTTTTTTTATAATCTTCCCATGCTCAATATTATAAAGTGTCATATCTGTTGGCTTACCATGAGCGGCCGTATGATGTAATCTGACATATTTTAATTTTTCATGCCAAAAATTTTCAAATGTAATAAACCCCAAATTCCAAGGCATAAACCCTCCATATAGTTTCTCATGCTATCAATAGAAATAAATTTAATTAATGCTGTTTTACAGTAGATATAAAATAAATGAATGATTAGCGATATAAAACCGCTTAAATTATTAATTTACTTCTATTTTAATTTCCTTAACCTTTGACAAACCAATATCTATTTTAAATAGACTATAATATAATCATTTCTTTGCCCATTTAATGAGGTTTTATGAGCTACTTTTTTGCCCACCTTGCACGAATGAAACTCATCTATCGCTGGCCGCTAATGCGTAATGTCCGTACTGAGAATGTCTCAGAGCATAGCTTACAAGTTGCCATGGTCGCTCACGCGCTGGCGATTATCAAAAACCGCAAATTCGGTGGTCACGTTAACGCTGAACGCATTGCTTTATTAGCAATGTACCATGATGCCAGTGAAGTGATTACGGGTGACCTTCCCACCCCGATTAAGTATCACAATTCACAGATTGCGCATGAATATAAAAAGATAGAACAATTTGCCCAGCAAAAATTGCTAGATATGCTTCCAGAAGAGCTACAAGAGGATTTCAAGCCACTTCTCATTGAAGAGTTGCAATCGGATGAAGAGCACAGCATTGTTAAACAGGCTGACTCGCTGTGCGCTTATTTAAAATGTTTAGAAGAGTTATCTGCCGGAAATAGTGAATTTAAATTAGCCAAAAAACGCCTTGAAAAAATCCTTGCTGAGCGACAAAGCCCCGAGATGGATTATTTTATCGAGATTTTTGTACCTGGTTTTAAACTATCTCTTGATGAAATTAGCCATTAATCTTCAAAACTGGAATGGTACTTTTCATTCCAGTTTAATCAATAACACTCACTCTCATTCTTTTAATACTGTCGGGAAATCGATATTCAGTCGTCTTGAATCACCATTAATACCTAATATAACTTTTCCATGATCACTCTCTATGAGAACAATAGAAATTGTTTTTTGTTTGCTATTTTTTTGCCACTTTTAATCATGTATTTTACAGGCCAATTATCATAAGCGTTAATCTGAAGTCGGCTTAAGCCGATCTCAAGTTATTTAAGCTATTAACGGTTACGTTTTTTAATGAATACAAAAAGAAGTAGAAGCCCTCTGATAAAGGGCTTCATTCTCATTAGAAAGGAAAAAGAATAGGTACTAATAATACGCTTATAATCATCACGATGATGGTAAATGGCACACCAATTTTGACAAAATCACCAAACTTATAGCCCCCAGGGCCTAGCACTAATGTGTTCACTGGTGACGAGACTGGCGTCATAAATGCCGCAGAAGCTGCAATCCCAACAATCATCGCAAACGGTAATGGTGAAACCTCCATCTGACGTGCCGCAGCAATCGCGATAGGCGCCATTAAAACGGCCGTAGCGGTATTAGAAATAAATAAACCTATTGTGGCACAAAGTATAAATAGACATAGCAGCATGACATGTGGCCCCAAATTACCCGCGACTTCCATGAGGGCATCAACCGCCAATGAGATCCCGCCCGTTTTTTGAAGCGCCAATGCAAACGGCATCATCCCAACAATCAGAATGATACTGGGCCAGTGAATAGACTTATAGGCGCTCTCCATATCAATGCAACGGAATTTCCCCATTAATAAACACGCAATCAACGCTGCAACAAAGTTAGGAATTTCATTTGTTACCATCATAGCGACCATCAATGCCAGACAAAACAGCGCATGGGGAGCTTGTGAGGCGGCTGGAGCGACTGCCTCTACTTCAGCAGCAAGGTTTAACACAATAAAATTGCGCGGTTTTGTCGACAAAATGCGGATCAGTTTCCAATCCCCAATGACCAAGAGAATATCACCGAGCCTCAATGGTTCATCAACTAATTTACCATCCATGGCCTTGCCATCTCTGCGGATCCCCACAACATTCAGGCCATAACGAGTACGAAACTTAATATCGCGAAGACTTTTACCCAATAATTCAGAATCTGGGTTCATAGACACTTCCGCCATACCAACATCTCGAGATTGATCAGAAAAATAGTCACCGCGTAAAATCATCGGTTCCAGTTTCTGTTCAAAACAGAATTGGCGTAACTCATCATCACTGACAGAAATATCTACCAGCAATACATCTTGCTCTCTAAGTTCTGTTCCCCCTGTTGCACTGACCATAACACGGCGAAATTTCCGCCAGCGCTCAATGCCTACCACGTTAGCTTCATAGCGAGAGCGTAAATGCAATTCATCAAGGGAATGACCAATTAATGGCGAGCCTTTACGGATGGCAAGACGGCGCGCTCTACCGGTTAATTTATAGTCACGAATGAGGTCACGAAAGGTACGTTGATAACGTTCGGGGAGCTTATCGGGTTCACTACTTCCTAACCAGCGGCGGGCAACCCACATATAGGCGATACCCGCCAATAAAATCACAATACCAATTGGTGTAATGGAGAAGAATTGAAACCCTTTGATGCCTTCCCTGACCAATTCACTATTGACCACCATGTTCGGTGGTGTCGCAACTAATGTCATCATGCCACTAATTAAGCCCGCAAAGCCTAATGGCATCATCATGCGACCTGGAGAGATTTTCATGCGGGCGGCAACACTCAGTACAACAGGGATGAAAATAGCAACCACCCCTGTAGAACTCATAAAAGCGCCTAGCCCAGCAACCGTTAGCATTAAAAATACTAACATCTTGCTTTCACTACTACCTGCAACACGAACCAGCCAATCGCCCATTTGATAGGCGATCCCTGTTCGAACCAAGCCATCACCAATCACAAATAACGCCGCTATCAATAATACGTTAGGATCGGCGAAACCCGCAGTGGCTTGCTCTAAAGTTAAAGTATCACTTAGAACAAATGCAACGATAACCAATAACGCGACCACATCCATCCGAATTTTGTTTGTGGTAAACAGTACGATAGCTATCAGTAGCAGGGTTAACACCCACAGCAATTCTCCGTTCAAAGCATCCCCTTTCGACGAAAAAAACAGTGCTAATCAATTCCTTTAGTTAACCATGTTTAGCGGAGAATTTCTTTGATTAATTCGGTATTAAACATTTTTTGATACAGATAGTGTGAAAACACCATTTTTGTCTGGGCCAGATACCGAAATTTGCGTTAATGAACTGATTATTGCATGAATTTGTTCTCTTCTTGGCATACTCTCTGGGGCATGAACAGCGACCACTTGGCAGCCTGCATCAAGGGCTGAGTGAATGCCTGCTTGTGCATCTTCAAATGCAATACACGCTTGTGGATCTAAATTTAGGCATTTTGCCCCTAATAGGAAAGGTTCAGGATCAGGCTTACCTTTTGTCACTTTTTCAAATGTGACCCAATGTTTGGGTTCGGGTAATCCTGCTGCTTGTTGACGACCATGCGCTATCGGTACGGTTCCTGAGGTTACGATAGCCCAAGGCACCCCTAATTCCTCTAAACGGGTGAGCAGTGCAACGGCGCCTGATAACGCAATAACACCTTCAGTGTCGGAAGCTTCCATTTCTTCTAACCAGCGAAAACGAGCATTAATTTCGTCTTCACTGGCATCAGGCATAAAGTGGCGTAAACTGGTTAGCGCAGGTTTCCCATGGATAAAACGAATGATTTCTTCTGGCGCTACCCCTATCTCTTTACCAAATAAGCACCAGCAGCGCTCAACAACAGCTAATGAATCGACAAGTGTACCATCAAGATCAAATAGTAAACCTTTTGCTTTTAACTCCACTTTTACCCCTTACAAACGCATTATGCGTTAATAATTTGACTAATCTCTACCGCAGATAGGTGGTATTGGCGAGGACATGCACGCCAGATCCCCAGCATCCGCACATATTTATCCCACATTGGTGTTTGTGAGTTGAAACCATGAGTTCCGCTATCGAAATGCGTATAGCGACCTTCCGTATTAACCATAAAGCGAACATAACTCAAATAACGCGCCTCTGTTGCTGCATCAAAACCTAAAAATTGTACTCGACGCGCGTCAATGCCTTGTGGGTCACTCATATTGCCATATGAGACCTGTAAAGCATGATACATTTCCATAATATCAATGACGGTACGGCAAGTGCTTTCACTTAATTCACCAAAATCTCTATCAAGCTCACGCATTTGCAAACCAAAACCCCGCTCTACAATCGTTTGTAGACGGCGATAACGATCCGCATTTTCAGGATCGAGCATAGTCATCATTTTATATTGGTTAGATAAAATTAGGCGTTGTGCGTTGGTCATTTCCATCATGCTTCTCCTCGGAAAATTTTTAGCTCATCTTCGCATTCAAATTTCATGATGGACAGTGAAAACATCACTTTTATTGATCTAGACAGGCTTTTTGCGTTACTTGTTGTTAAATCGGACTTTTAATTTAAATATCGTCCATAAATGACTTATCTAATTGCTTAAATGCTCGTTGTAACAATTGTGCTAATGCCAAGTAATCAGGCTGCCCTTCTACAGGTGCCATCGCAATCCCTGCTTGTACAAATTTTTCTCGAATTTCGTAGAACCAACTCAACAAACTGGCGGGAAGTGGAGTTGATGCTCTTTTACCAAGCCACCACAAACCCTGCATCGGTAAACTGCAAGCAAATAGTGCTGTTGCAACCGCAGGACCGAGGTCTCCCCCTAGTGCGATTTGCCAAGTCAGTGTAAAGATAGCAATAGGCGGCATATAGCGAATACCAAACCGAGTCGCCTTGATCATGCGCAATTCAGGGAAGATAGGGGTTAACTTTTTCTCCATAGGAAACGTTTTTAGGTACAGGTTCCCCAACCTAAATCGTTTAAAAAAACCCGATGGTGAGTTTTGTAATGTACTCATACATTCCTTCCTATGACTCGCAAACCTATATAAAGAAATAACACATTTAATACTTACCTTACGCCATTTTAACAGCAATGCCTATGAATAAGCACAAATAGATAATTTTCAATTATTGCCGCACTAATCTGATCATTTTTGGCGAAATCAGCTATCCTGATTGATAGGTAAATTTGCATAAAATGCGTATTTTTTACGGTGCTTATGATTTTAATCAATCAAACCGGCCATTTCTAAAAAAAACATACAAAATATAAAATAATTTTAGTAGAATTGGCCGCATTTAGCATCGCTGTAGAAGTCTGTTAATTTATGCTTGGTTTCAATTGTTCTACAGCTTTGATATATATTGGGGTTTTTGCGTGTTATTTCAACGCCAGTCATTAAGTTCACTCATCATGCGCTTAATGCAATTAAAAACACGGCTTTTTTAACCCTTTATTAGGCACCGATACATGTAGTTTTGACATTATCATTGATATCAATCATGAAATATCAGGTGTCAAATGCGCTAGTCTCTAGCGATACCATACTTTTTACAAAGTCTTTTTATGCTTTTGCAACTTAAAGGCTTCACAACAACAATTAACGATAGGTATTTCCATGTCAAGTAAGCTGGTACTGGTACTAAACTGCGGTAGCTCCTCACTGAAATTCGCCATCATCGATCCAACCAATGGCGATGAATATTTATCTGGATTAGCTGAATGCTTTAATCTGCCTGAAGCTCGTATTAAGTGGAAAATGGACGGCGCTAAGCATGAAGCTGAATTAGGTGCAGGCGCGGCACACAGTGAAGCACTGAATTTCATTGTTAACACTATTCTTGCAGCAAAACCTGAGTTGTCTGCTCAAATTTCTTCTATTGGTCACCGTATTGTTCATGGTGGCGAGAAATTCACCTCATCTGTTTTGATCAATGACGACGTCGTTGAAGGCATTAAAGCAGCAGTGCCATTTGCACCTTTGCATAATCCAGCTCACTTGATTGGTATCGAGGAAGCGAGAAAGGCATTCCCTCATTTAGTACACAAAAACGTAGCGGTTTTCGACACTGCGTTCCATCAAACTATGCCTGAAGAAGCTTACCTATATGCACTACCATATGAATTATATGAAGAGCATGGTATCCGTCGTTATGGCGCTCACGGAACTAGCCACTACTATGTCTCCCATGAAGCGGCGAAAAAATTGAATAAACCGGTTGAAGAGCTTAACGTTATTACCTGCCATTTAGGTAATGGTGGCTCGGTGACGGCGGTTGTTAACGGTCAATGTGTTGACACCTCTATGGGTCTGACACCATTAGAAGGCTTAGTCATGGGAACGCGTAGTGGTGATATCGACCCTGCGATCATTTTCCATCTACATGACTCACTCGGCATGAGCGTTGAGCAGATCAACAAGTTGCTAACAAAAGAGTCTGGCCTTCTCGGCTTAACCGGTGTGACTAGTGACTGCCGTTATGTTGAAGATAACTATGCAACCAAAGCCGACGCTAAACGCGCTATGGACGTTTTCTGCCATCGCTTAGCGAAATATGTCGGTGCATACTGTGCATTGATGGAAGGCCGTCTTGATGCCATTATCTTTACTGGCGGTATCGGCGAAAACTCTGCGCAAGTACGTGAGTTAACGCTGAAGAAACTGGCTCTACTTGGCTTCGAGTGCGACCATGAGCGCAACTTAGCTGCACGTTTCGGTAAAGAAGGCTTAATCACCACAGATAACAGCCGCCCAGCGCTGGTTATCCCAACTAACGAAGAGTTAGTGATTGCTCAAGATTCAGCACGCTTAACCGCTTAAGATTCTCTACCGCCAGCCTAACCCGCTGGCGGTACTACTTTATGATACTGTTTTATTAGAGTAACCGATTAAAGAGGTTCCCGTGTCTCGTACAATTATGTTAATTCCTACCGGCACTAGCGTTGGTTTGACCAGCGTCAGCTTAGGTGTCGTTCGTTCAATGGAACAAAAAGGTGTCCAGTTGAGCGTATTTAAACCTATCGCTCAGCCACGTATTTCCGGTAGTAAAGATCAAACCACTGAAGTTTTACGCTCTCATTCAAGTCTCACCACTATCGTCGAACCATTAAAAATGGAATATGTAGAGTCACTACTGACCTCTTCAAAAAAAGACGTGCTTATGGAAGAGATTGTTGCCCGTTATCATGAGCAAACTAAAAATGCTGAAGTGGTATTAATCGAAGGTTTAGTGCCAACGCGTAAGCACTCTTTTGCACAGTCTCTGAACTATGACATCGCAAAAACCTTAGGTGCAGAAATTGTGTTTGTCACCGCACCGGGTAACAGCAATATAACTCAAATGAAAGAGCGCCTTGAGTTAGTACGTAACGAATTCGGCGGCCAACGCAATAAAAATATTATCGGGGTTATCGTCAATAAAGTGAATGCCCCTGTTGATGAGCAAGGTCGTACTCGCCCTGACCTCTCTGAAATCTTTGATGATTCGACCAAAGCAACCATTGCGAATATCACAGCAAAAGATTTAGAGTGCCTAAGTCTACCGGTTCTAGCATCAATCCCTTGGAACTTTGACCTGATTGCAACGCGTGCCATCGACATGGCAAGACACTTGAATGCCGACGTTGTTAATGAAGGTGAAATCAATACTCGCCGCGTGAAATCAGTGACTTTTTGTGCTCGTAGTATTCCTCATATGCTTGAGCATTTCCGCCCGGGTTCACTCTTAGTGACTTCGGCAGACCGCCCAGATGTATTAGTTTCTGCGTCTCTTGCGGCAATGAATGGCGTTGAAATTGGTGCAATCCTGCTAACTGGCGGCTACCAAATCGACGAGCCTATTCGCCAACTTTGTGAACAAGCTTTTGAAACAGGTCTACCTGTATTTATGGTGAAAAGCAATACATGGCAAACTTCACTGAATCTACAAAGTTTCAGCTTAGAAGTGCCTGCGGATGACCATGAACGTATTGAAAAAATTCAAAACTACGTTGCTCGTCATATTAGCAGTGAATGGATTGAATCACTCGTGGCTGATTCTGAGCGTCCTAACCGCCTATCACCACCTGCTTTCCGTTATCAATTAACTGAACTAGCACGTAAAGCCGGTAAGCGTATTGTTTTACCAGAAGGTGATGAGCCACGTACGGTTAAGGCTGCCTCTATCTGTGCAGAGCGTGGTATTGCAACTTGCGTACTGTTAGGTAATCCAGAAGATATTCGCCGTGTCGCTGCTGCGCAAGGTATTGAGCTTGGTACAGGCATCGAAATCGTTGATCCTGTGAAGGTACGCGAAGATTATGTTGCTCGCCTAGTTGAGCTACGCAAAAACAAAGGCATGACCGAAGTTGTTGCTCGTGAGCAACTTGAAGACAATGTTGTTTTGGGTACATTAATGCTCGAAAAAGGTGAAGTTGATGGTCTCGTATCCGGTGCCGTCCACACCACAGCAAATACTATCCGCCCACCTCTGCAATTGATCAAAACAGCGCCGGGTAGCTCATTAGTCTCTTCTGTCTTCTTTATGCTACTCCCTGAGCAAGTCTTCGTTTATGGTGACTGTGCGATCAACCCAGACCCAACCGCAGAGCAACTGTCAGAGATTGCTATCCAATCAGCAGATTCCGCGAAAGCCTTTGGTATCGAACCTCGTGTTGCAATGATCTCCTACTCTACTGGTAATTCAGGTGCAGGAAGCGACGTTGAGAAAGTGCGTGAAGCGACTCGTTTAGCACAAGAAAAACGTCCAGACTTAATGATTGATGGTCCATTGCAGTATGATGCGGCTGTGATGGCAGATGTCGCGAAATCGAAAGCACCAAACTCACCTGTTGCAGGTAAAGCTACCGTGTTTATTTTCCCTGACTTGAACACGGGTAACACGACTTATAAAGCGGTTCAGCGTTCAGCCGACCTCGTTTCTATTGGTCCAATGCTGCAAGGTATGCGTAAACCGGTTAACGACCTATCACGTGGTGCATTGGTCGATGATATTGTTTACACCGTTGCTCTGACAGCGATCCAAGCCGTACAAAATGAAAATGCCTAATATAAATTATTAGCATTTTGTCTTAATTAAAAAGCCAACTGAACAAAAACGGTTGGCTTTGTTTTATCTAACAAAAATACGCGAGACGCTTTTCCTCATCTCCTCTTAACTGCTGAAAATTGCAAGATTAATTACCATTAATAGTAATAATAAAGAAACATTTAAAATATAATTAAGCGCGGAGATGAGCATGCTAGATGCTTTTAAATATTCAGTAAAATTTGAGCAAGTTGATATTATCAACCATTTTAAAAACACCTCAAAAAATAATTTTTCTAAAAAAATAATTGGGGTAGATAATATGAAAAGTTTACAAGATGGGATCTGTTATGGGCTAACTAACTCTTTTTTATATTATGCTCATGCAAACCAAGAAGAGATCTATGTCACTGAGACATATAACGCTTATAAAAACATAAAAAAATAAAGTTGGTTGATTTTTTAAAAGACACCTATCATTATAAAGCCTTTAAAAAACATAGTGAAGCCTTGTTAAATCAGAATTTCAATAAAGCTAGGAACATTCAAAATCATCATCACATGATTTATTTTTTAAGAGATATACTGAATAAATTCAATAAAATAAAAAAAGAATATAATGAAGATGACTGTGATTACATAAATAGGTTATTTCAAAAAAACACGTTATCAATTAAAGAGGATGAAAAACATTTATATCTAGAGCTACACGAGTTTATCAATAAAGTTTACCATGATGCACTTAATCCTCCTCTTAAGTTAGAAAAAAACCGTTATAATAACTTAGTTAGTGATGTCTCTTCAAAATGTTTTCAGAATGAAAGCGAAATAGACTCACTGCGCTTTCCACTATTTTTCTCTTTAGTGAAAGATTATTATTTAGAGCTTACAAAAGAAAGATTAACACAGCTTGAAAATATACATTATGACTCAATTACATCTATTGATTTCGATATCACCTTTACATCCAAAGAATTAAAAGCACACATTGAAGATTGCTTAATAAAGAAAAAGGATATTATTGGTAACCTGTGCAGTCAAACGCACTCAATGGGAATTGTCGTTAAATATAGAAATGGTAAACCTATTTTTGAATTTTTCGAACCGAATAAAGGACTATTTAAAACAACCGATAAAAGTCATTTTTTTAACTTCTTAGATGCTCTGTTTAATGATAAGTCCTATAAGTTTGAAATGAGAGCCAAAACTGAAGAAAAAACTGTCAGTTTGTCTAGCTCACTGGCTGCAAATCAAACATTCAATTATATCCAAGCACCAAGAATAGATGAGCGCTTGGTAAACCAAGATGCAAAAGCATTAAGAATGAAAAGTAGCAAATTAAAACATCACAGAAAAACAATTTAACTTATGGGGTTATAAAACTAAAATATTAAAAACCATACCAGCAAATAACCACTACACCACCTATTAGAAATAACTAACTGATTGATAGGGCAAAAACACTGCCCTATCAACAATAGCATCTAAATCGCTTTTTGCTTTCTACACATCAATAACGATACGACCGTTGCAACAATAATATTTAACACAAATGCAGCGATACCGATATTCATAAATTCAAGCCCTTTGCCTAACCAAGGGAACAGTTGCGATAACGAAATGTGCTCAATATAAGTCACTGCAAGGAAAATGACCCCTGCGATAATACCAGCCATTGCCCCCGTCGCCGTCATAGGGTTATGTTTTCTAAAGCTCATCAATAACGCGGGAAAAAATTGTGCGACAATATTAACACCTAATAACATGATAGCCACTAATGTGTCGTTGCTGTGAAAAATAAAGTACAAACTCACTAACGCAACCAAAGGCACCATAAAACGCGCATAAATTCCTGATTGACGTTTCTCTTCACTCACATTTAATGCTTTTTGTACCACTCCCGCCAACATATTAGACGTCGTCAATAATAACATTGAACCAGGTACTAATGCCGTCAGCATACCCGCGGCACCAATAAGACCAACAATAAGCGGTGAAAATGTGGTTTTAGCGATCTCAAATAACGATAAATCCACCATTGAGCCATCAAGATGCGGTATTTGTAATATTGCAGCATAACCAACAAAGAACGCAAACAGCATAATCAAGCTGTATGCAGGAATGAGAATACTATTACGCTTTAATGACTTTTCATCTTTAGCTGTAAATACGGCGGCCATATAGTGCGGCCAGCAAAAATAAGCCACTACAGATAAAAAGATAGTTGAGATATACCACGGAATATTCAATCCCTGCTCAGAAAATGTCAGAAAGCCTGGGCTAGCCGTATCGATAGCACGGAACATATCGCCAAAACTACCGTAGTAATGCAAGGGAATATAAACACCGATAAAGACAACAACAATTAAGATCATCAAATCTTTTAATGCCGATGTCCATGCTGAACCATGAATACCTGAAATCATCACAAACAAGGTCACTGCAATGATGCCTATCCAAATCGCCATATCTGCGGGAATAGCACCATAAGAGGCTTGAGAAACAATAATACCAAGCCCTTTAAGCTGCAATACGAAAAGGGGTACCATCGCCACAATGGAAATTAGGCTAATCAATAGTGCTAAGCCTTGGCTTTGATATTTTGCCCCAAAAAAGTCAGAGATGGTTCTAATATCATTCTGCTTAGCAAATCGCCATACACGAGGATGCACCCAATATAGAAATATCCCCATAAAAGCGTTAACCGCCAATGTGTATAATATGGCAGGCCCTTTCCCATATGCCCAGCCACTCCCCCCTAAAAAAGTAAAGGTAGTATAAATTTCACCTGCACTGAGTAAAAAGACTAATAAAGCGCCATAACTACGTCCACCAACAGACCACCCTTCGTGATCCATGGTTTTACCTTTTTTCGACCTCAATGCAAGGTAGATACTCAATAGGAAAAACAGTGTAATGACAACTAAAGCGTAGCTCATTGTTTTTCCTTATTCTTTTTAGAGTCTAAAATATTAATTAGCAGCATAATTAAAGCGCTGATCACCACCCAAGCCACAATCCAAAACATTAAAAAAGGCAATCCCATAACAAAAGGCTCTACGCGATTGGCATAGTAAATACCCACAGTTAGAGCCAGTAGCGGGAAGATCACCAAAAAGTGATACCATTTCATACATTAATTCCTTCTTACTTAACCACCAGAAACCAAATGACGTGGCAAATGGCTGAGCATTTCAACTCCCTCTTCAGTGACTAGCAGCATGTCTTCAATCATAATGCTGCCAATGCCGATACCGTAATAAGGTGTTTCTAGGCTCATCACCATTCCCGGCTGAAACACATCAGTCGTCGCTGCACTCACAAAAGGGGCTTCTTCTAACCCGACAAATACGCCATCTCCATGCCCTAAGTGACCACGGTTATAGTGTGGTAAGCCAGAACAGCGAATTAATGCCATAGTTTCATTGAACACATCACTTAAACGTACCCCAGGAGCGACACGGTTGAGCATGTATTCATGGCCTTTATGTATGGTTTGATAAATCTCTTTAACTTTATCGTTAGCATTGCCAACAACAAAGGTTCTTGCAATATCAGCCCCATATCCCGCAACATCAACACCACAATCGAATTTAATAAGATCCCCTTCTTTCGCAGGCACATTTTCCGGTAGCATTTTTGGGGAGAAATCACTGCCGACTGAAATTAAATTGAAACGACTGTAGTTAGTTTCTGGAAACTCCATCACTTTAGCTTTAAAAGCTGCGGTTAATTCAGCGGAAGTACAACCCACTTTGATTAATTCGCTAGCAGCTTGAATACCCGCTTCTGTAATTTGAGCACTTTTTCTTAAGTGAGCGATTTCCCATTCACTCTTGATAACGCGCAATTCATTGAAGAGCGGAGCGGAATCCACTAGATTTAATTCTGGGATCACCTTGTCTAGCCACACTTTCCCCATATGGCTGATTTGACCCAATTCAATGGCGACAGGTTTACCATATACATCGGCTTCGGCCAGCGCATCTTTTAATAGCGTAAAGATAGTCTCAATCGGGCTATGAATAGGCCTTTGCTTAACAACTTTGCCATTATCAGGGTGATAAGGATCATCCACATCAACCCATATTGGGAATGTACGCACTTGTGCATTAGGCATTTCCAATTGCAAATTTGCAGCCTCAAATTCATTCATAATCACCAGCGATTTCACTGATGGGTCACGAAAAATTACCGCGATCGCCGAGCCTGTTTGCCTAAAGGTATACATGAAGAAACTAGCAAAACCGGTTAAGTGATAAAAATTATCTCCCACGGTAGCTACGAGGGCTTCAATCCCCTCTCGCTCCATAATCGCACGGGCTTTATTCGTGACATTTTGTAGGTGTTGTTGTTTTAAAGAAGATACATCTTTATGAATTGTCATTATTTATTCTCTCGGATGGTGCAACATGGTGACCAAGAATTAATTAGCAGGAAGGCATAATTCAGTGGGCATATAAATATATCAAATAGCCCACTTATTAATTATAACTAATAGTTATAATATAGTATCAGTAACACTATAGAATAGAAGACAGTATGAATTAAAGGGCTAAAGCATAGCCCTTATCAATTTAAGTCGTTAAGTTACGAATTATTTGCACACGAAATAGCTTTCTCAAACTCATTATTCCGTGTTAACCATAAAGAGAGCGCTTTTAAGGAGTCAGGGGTAAATTCATCACAACGAGCACTAATTTCGGCTGGCGTTAACCAATTCACCTCAACCACCTCAGACTCTTGCAATGCAAAAGGGCCATGGCTCACACAACTAAACAGACCGCCCCATATACGGCAGTTTTCGCCTTCATAATAAAATAAGCCATGTTCAGCAAACGGCACGCCTGCAATGCCTAATTCTTCTTCTGCTTCACGCTTAGCAGAATCTAAAATATTTTCACCTTGAGTCACCACTCCGCCAGCAGTCGCATCTAAGTAGCCCGGATAGAAATCTTTACTATCCGTTCGCCTTTGTACCAATATTTTGCCCATTCCATCATGGACAACAATGTAAGTAGCACGATGGCGCAAGTTCTCTGCTCGCATCTGGCTACGTGTGGCCTGAGCGATAACCTCATTGTTCTCATCAACAATGTCAACCCATTCAACCACTTCGGTTTGTTCTTCCATCCTTAAAACCTTTTTTTAACCTGTTAACACAGTTTTTATGCCATAGAACTATTGCCGAAATCGGTCAAGCAAACAGTCTGTAACAAGGTATGCTTTTCACGTTCCCCTTGCAAGTGATAGCACACAAATTTGAGTATTGATTTCATGTTGCAGGAGCTTTAATAATAGGCTATTTACAGCAACAACAAGCGAATTTTTAGGAAATACAATGCAGTCTCAGCAAATTTTCTGAGTAGCTGCTATAGTTAGCTCAGATAAGCTTTACACTGATTAGTCCAATTTTTCACAGGAGGCGATTATGCGGATACTTATTACCGGTGGTACCGGTTTAATTGGTACACCTCTCGTACAACGGCTTGTTGCTCGCTCTGATAAGGTAACAGTACTAAGCCGTTCCCCGCAGAAAGTCTACAGCCGCTTTTGTAAGGCTATCGAATGTTGGACTTCACTACAGGATAAGCAAGATCTCAATGATTTTGATGCTGTGATTAACCTTGCTGGGGAGCCTATCGCTGAAAAGCGCTGGAGTGATGAACAGAAAAAATTGTTGTGTGATAGCCGATGGAAAATTACTCAACGCTTAACTGAATTAATCGCCGCAAGTAAAACACCACCGCATACTTTTTTATCTGGCTCTGCGGTTGGTTATTATGGCGATCAAGGCCAAGCCGTTGTCACAGAATCAGAGCAGCCACACGATGAATTTACTCATCAACTCTGCCAACATTGGGAAGCCCTTGCTCAAAATGCGCAATCACCATCGACCCGCGTTTGTTTATTACGTACAGGCATTGTGATGTCATTAAACGGAGGTGCGCTCGCAAAAGTCCTTCCTATCTTTAAAATGGGGGCTGGTGGCCCAATTGGTCATGGCAAACAATTTATGCCATGGATACATATTAACGATATGGTCAATGCTATCTGTTTTTTGCTTGATAACCCAACTTTATCAGGCCCCTTTAATATGACAGCGCCTTATCCTGTCCATAATGACCAATTTGCCGCTATTTTAGGCGAGGTCATTAACCGCCCCGCTTTTGTTCGAACTCCCGCCTTTATGATTAAGGCCATTTTGGGTGAAGCAGCGACGTTAGTGCTTGGTGGGCAGCAAGCTATCCCAAAACGCTTGGAAGAGGCGGGTTTTCAATTTGAATATATTGAGTTAAAAATCGCCTTAGAAGATTTATTTAAAACGCGTGATAGTTCAACGAGCTAGTTTGAGCAGGCTACTGACCATTCAATGCGTCATGGTCAGTAGATTAACTAAACGGCGACAATTTATAACTGGCAATCGAATAAAACTACTTCCCTCCCTGCCAGCGGGTAAATAAATCTTGGTCTAATTCAATATCAAATTGATCGAGGATTCGGTTCACTGTTTGGTCAACAATATCTTGAATGGATTTAGGCTGATGATAAAAGGCTGGCATTGGAGGCATAATGACCGCTCCCATTTCAGCCGCTTGCACCAGTAACTTTAAATGCCCTAAATGCAGCGGTGTTTCACGTACCCCTAGAACGAGTTTTTTACCTTCTTTCAAGACCACATCGGCAGCACGAGTGACTAATGTATCGGTATAGCTGTGTACAATGCCAGAAAGTGTTTTCATGGTGCATGGCATAATCACCATACCCGTTGTACGAAAGGAGCCGGAAGAAATAGCCGCGGCGATATCGCGGCTATCATAATGATGATCAGCTAATTGCTGAACCTCTTTGACACTATAATGTGTTTCTAATGATAAGGTTTGACGGGCCGCTGCGCTCATCACTAAATGGGTTTCCACATTCTTAACAGGTTTTAGCACCTCTAATAACCTAACGCCATAGATTGCGCCACTTGCTCCTGTTAACCCAATGATTAGCTTCTTCATTCTGCTCCCCGCACGATTCGATATCACCAACAACCATAGTAGCAATTATCGCAATGAAAAGCCCTTAAATCTATCAACCACAATCCCAGTTATAGACCACTTTGCTGAAATCTTTATTTTTTAAATCTTCAGGATGAATAAAAAAGTTACCGACGCCAATATCGCCCCATAAAATGCCAGTTTCATAATCACTGTCGATTTGCAGTAACAATACATAGTCCTGAATTTCTTTACGATACTCTCTAGGATCGGTTTGAGTAAAGAAAGGATAGCCGCCAATACGATGACCGTTCGACGCAAAGTGTTCATTGTAGGGTTCTAGCCATTCATCGTAAAAATCCTCGCCTTCAAACTGATCTTCGTAATCATACAGATCATCAACATCTAAAATTTTGCGGCCAAACTGAAAGTCGTTCGAGCTGATATATTGTGTCGCGGGTGTGAATTCGAGACTAAACTGCCCTTCTATTGGTGAGTAATACTCATCTTCATAAGCGGCTTCAATGGTGGAGAAGTCTTGTTGGAGTTTTGCGTTATCTTCAATAACACTCTCCCAATAGATGACGCGAAAACCGTTTTGGGTTTGTAGATCATCAAAATCCGCACCATACAAATCATCACCGCCGATAAAAAACTGCAATAATCCAGTTGTTGGATAGTTTTCAAGTGGCGGCATTTGTGCGAAATTAATTTGTGCCAATAGTTTTAAAGGAATGCCATCACTATCGACAGGAAAATCTGAGCCTAAAGGCAAATAAGGCATGCCACCAATACGACTTTCCCACAAAATCGGCTGTTCAACAGGCGTGAGTTGCATCTCTATGGTTGGTTTAGCTGTGGCCGTGATTTTATCAACAAAAGGCTTTAAGTTATCGGGTAAGGCTGTTAGGTCAATCATGAGAACTCCAGATGGTATAGAAATATTAGGCAAATCTAATAAAGCAAATCAACAAACAGTAATTTATGAGGTTCTGAAAGTTTTTGGTAGGAAAAAATGATTCATGAACCTAGATATTAAAATTTTTAGTGGTGACAAGCAGCTTGTTCCTAAAAATGATAATGTAGAAGTAACTTTAAATGATGAGAGAAGATATTCATCAATTTTTTTCACTGTTAACAATATAATTTCTATATTGAAAAATTATAAGGAAACGGGAAAGTGCTGCCATGGTTTATATTTTTGAGCTTCTGATATAATTATTGTGGAAGTATTAACAAAAGATGTTATCAACAAAACCATTATAGGCTTAATTAACTGTGGTGAATTCTATTCTTGTTTTTCACTATTAAAGTATTAAATAATTTATAATATATGGCTGCAAAGAATTTTATCATCTTTCGGACTTATTAATAATTGTTTTATAATTCCCTTTCAATTGTAAACGTCTGGGGATTATTGACATTATACCTATAATAATACGTTTGGTCGTCGGTTAAGCAAAACCAAGACTGTAGATAACGAAATTGCAACTGTAAACTCGCGATTTCCACAACATAGCCCGAAAGCGATGGCATGGCACTACTTACGGCCGGAGACCAAATAGTGGAAGAAACATCGGTGTATGCAGATAGGATGGTAACCTATGATTCGGATATTCAGTGGCTCTACCAGCCGGAACACATCACGCCTACCGCGCGTTATCAGAGTGGCAAACCGCACTATATCACCGCCGACCATCAAGGAATGCTACGGGAGATATTTATCGAAGCGGGTCAGGCGAGCTGCGCTGGCTGGTTGAATACGTGGGGCACATCCAGTTTTGGCGGTTACAAGACAAGTCAGCAGATAATGACCCCAATTATACCCAGTGTCATTTTCGTTTTGCAGGCCTGTACGAAGATAGTGAGCCCAGCTTGTATTATCACCGCTTTCGGTACTAGAGGATAAGGGTACCGGGCAATATCGCTGCCCTGACCCAATAGGGCGACTGGGTAGGTTCAATCCGTATAGGTATGAGCATAATCCGACAGGGTTTATTGATCCGTTTGGGTTGAGTGGCACTTCAAAACTTGATGACGCTTCAGGGGAAAATAAAGCCCGATTCTTGGTTGACTCGAAAGGTCACATTTTAGATTTAGAACCTATCCCAAAAGGAATTGTCAGATAATACATAATGATAATTTATGAGGGCAACGTATGGTAGGTAATAAGTGGCAAATCAGTGATGAACTCTGGGAGAAAATGGCTCCTCTCATCCCGGAGCATAGAACTCAACACCCGCTGGGTACGCACCACAAGCGGGTTGATAATCGCGCTGCAATGAACGCCATTTTCTTCGTACTCAGGACGGGTTGCCAGTGGAATGCGCTAAATGCCACCGGTATATGCTCGTCAAGCTCTGCTCATCGCCGATTTCAGGAGTGGCGGGATGCTGGCGTATTTGAACGCTTCTGGCAAAACGGGTTGCTTGCTTGCGAACAGTTGGACGCTATTGACTGGTCGTGGCTGTCGATGGATGGTTGTATGACCAAATCACCGCTGGCAGGCTCAAAAAAACAGGCAAGAACCCAACAGACCGAGGGAAACGGGGCGTAAAGCGCAGTCTGATGACTGACGGGAACGGGCTTCCGCTTGCACTGGTTGTCGCTGGAGCAAATACGCACGACATAAAGCTGGTTGCGGATACGCTCGATGCCCTCCAGACGGGCAGACCGGGCAAGAGGCTCCGGTTGTGCATGGACAAAGGGTATGAAGCGGAATGGTTGGGAGCGTATCTGAAAAGTCGTCGCTATGAACCTCATATCCAGTCACGGAAGGATGAATCAGAAGCCATCAAAAACACGGATTTTAAGGCCCACCGCTGGGTTGTAGAGAGAACACACAGTTGGATGAATCGCTACCGTCGTGTCCTGACTCGTTGGGAGAAGAAGGTCGAGAATTATGAGGCAATGCTGCATCTTGCCTGTGCCATCATTGTCTGGAATAAAATCCTATTGGGATAGGTTCTTAGATTATTTTAGAAATTTAAAATTTGATGGTCAGGTAATTAGTCGTAATAAGTTACCAACTATGGGAGAACCAGGTACTTACTCTAAAACTACGGGAGGTCATGTAATTGTTTTTGACCCTGATGGGCGAAGGATGGCTAATATATCTAAAGAAAGAATTAAAAAATACCTGATGAAATAAAAAAATTATTGGAGTAAAAATGAAAAAATATCCGAGCATAGTATCTAATGATCTCATTGCTATATTTCCTACACCTTTTCCACTTGATTATAGTTTGCCTAATTTTGTTTCAAACTGTGTTGGGTTAGAATCTATTCTCGCATGTGCTGGCCTGTTTTGCCCTGAAATTATTGAAATTGATGGTGTTATATACAGATGTGAGAACAATAATGGAAAAATAGAGCCATATGATGGTTATGGTAAGGATAAAAGAACATTAGAAATGGTCAATAATGTTTTTTCATTTAACGACTTTTTTTATCGACAATTACCGATGCGGCCAGCGATAACGAAGTTTTAATGACCGAATTTAGTAATGTTCTTAAATATTTTTGGGGAATTAGATTAAAAAGCCTTTATCCTAATAAAACATTTGAATTTATTATTACAGATGATGGCCTATATGGTGAAGAAGGTTTTTGCATGACCTTTTATGAAGTTGAATAGTACTAATTACTTGGAATTTCTTGGATTACACCGTCGAAAGAAGCCTAACCTAAGCAAACTTAGTTAGATTAACCCGCTAAGAAACCATGCCCCAATAACCCATCATGGAGAAAAGCAAAGACAAAATGATGTTGTCGCTTCGCTCCGTTTTGGTGAGTACCACATTGGGGCATTAGCTGTTTTATTGTCGAATATACAGCGTCATTAATGCTATAGTTCTCTCCCATAACCTAAATTAAAGAAAAAACCACATGGCGTATAAATACGACCCTATATCAAAAACACTCATTGATGCGGACGCAAAATTTAGTTTCGAAGAAACACCTAATGATGATAATGTCACAGCAGTTATCACTATTGAAGAAACTGATTATATTTTAAAAAATCTATCGACTCCAACCCCTTTCAAAGATCCGAAAGAAACACTATTTGGCATTGGAGATATAATATCTTCATTTTCAGAAAATATTTATGAAGCCTACAGAATAAACAGAATTGTTAACGAGTTTGAGAATCTCAATATCAGAGCAACTCAATATACAGGGCCAAACGATAATGTTTATATTCGCCTATCAGGCCATGCTGGAATAAGAGCATACTTAAATGGAACTCGTTATTTAGTCAACAACCCTCGTATTTTATACATGGGAGTAGGCACTCAAGGCATGAATAATATCTCTGTAGGCGCAGCTCGCTTTGCGATAGTTTTCTCAGCAGCTTATAGAACTATTGAATTAATATTCAAGAATGAATATACCTTGGTTGATTTTTTTGTGAATATACCCATGGACATGGCAAAGCTAGCTATCAGCACTCAAATAACGACAGCCATAACTGGAGGTTTAGCTACTGCTGCTTTAACGACTGGAACAAGTGTCATACTTGTAGCTTTAGAGGTGTTTGCTGTAGGTGTATCTGTAGGGATACTATTGTACTGGTTAGATAATAAATTCCAAATTAGTACAACTATCATTAAAGGCTTAAAAACTCACAGAGCAAGAAAACCAGAAACACCTTACCATCCAGACCAATTTTTTACTCTGTAGGGGAGATTCAGTCGTGGTTAAATTAGAGCCCACAAAGTTAATCTTATCATCTATAGCGCTTTTACTTTTAGCAATCTTCGGGATCTATCTATCAACAACATATTATATTGATTACTTTCAAATGAAGCCTAGAATTCTATTCTCATTTCAAACAGGGTTCCTGTGTTTTTCAGCTCCTTTGATACTATATTTTTCATATTATAGTTTTATATTGGGATATAAAAAAGAACTACAAAAAATGAATAATAGGATAGCTGGATTTTTCGCTGTTATCTTTATAATAGGCATAGTGTTTAGCTTTTTCTTTTCGACCTATGTCAGTATTGATTTAACCTCAAAAGGCTACTACACATGCTACAAATCATCTATTTTCGCACCAAATGAATACGTTATATCAAAAGATATGTGTAAGTAGCACATATCTTTTGATGCTAAAAACTACTTAACCATCTCACTATTAATAGTGTAGCTTGATGTATTCGCCATGTTGATTTTGCTCAATACGCAATTCCTGTACTAAGCACTCCCCATATTAGTAGTGGTGATGTATGGCATACAAAATAAAGAGGATTCATTGTGTTGCTAACATTAGAAGAAATACGTGAGCAATTGGATAATAAATTTTCTCCATTAGGTAGTGATTTTGATGATTTAAGGTTATTGAAACGTGATCAGCCATTATTGAATCTTAAGTCATCAGAAGAACTCCTTAATATTACATTCCCTGATAAATTTTCTTCATTTTTAGATAGCTACAATTTAGATAATTTTTCGCTATGTAATATCTCATTCGGTAATGGCTCTGATTACCTTAATATGTTAGTTAGCATAAATGATAGAGATAATGTTAATAAATGGTGGACTGGAAAAAATAGACCTGCTGAATTTATTGTTATAGCAATATCCGATCCTTATACCATAATTTTAAATGTTAATACAGGTGGCGGATTCAAGTCCGAAGTGCAACGCTAAGCCGCCTTTCTTAGCTCCGCAAACACCACCGAAGGTTGTCTGAACCCCAGACACTTGCGTGGCCTGCTGTTCAACGCTCCCTGATAGCGTTGTAAGTCTTCTTCTGTCACTGTCCGCAGGTCTGTTCCTTTCGGGATAAACTGTCTTAACAACCCATTCGTATTCTCGTTCAGCCCACGCTCATGCGAGGCATACGGATGGGCAAAGTACGTATCTGCGTTCAGTGCTTCTGCTATCGCCTTGTGCTCACTAAACTCTAGACCGTTATCGAACGTTATTGTGTGACATACATCCTGATACTCACTCAGCAGTGAGATAATGGCCTTACTGACTTCCACCGCATCCTTTGAAAACACCTTTTTTGTCAGGTAAATACGGCTTTTGCGTTCTGCCAGTGTCACGATAGCACCAGTGCCCTGTTTACCCTGCACCAAATCGGCCTCCCAGTCCCCCAGACGGCTACGGTCATCGACGACTGACGGCCGTAGCTCAATGGATACCGCATCAGGGATGCGCCCTCGTTTCTGCCCGTAGCCCTTACGATATCGCCGTTTGCCCTGCCTAAGATGCCTGTACAACTCGCCACCGCTACGCTTATCCGCATAGATATACTGGTAAATCCATTCATGGCTGACGCTAAGACCAATAATGCTGCCAATTGCACTTATTTGCTCAGGACTCCACTTCCACTCCAGAGCAAATATCACGAAATCTATGGTCTGCTGAGGAATTGTCCTTTTGGCAGATGACAGCCGCCTATCACAGCACTTCTGGTGTGCCTGTTGTGGGTTATAACCAGTATCTGAAGTGTTACGCCTCAGTTCACGGGAGACCGTGGACTTGCTTACACCGATACGGATACCTATCTCATGGCAGGATAAATTATCCTCACGCAGTATCGATATCTGGTATCGTTGTCCTTCGGTTAGTTGCTGATACTTCATACTTACTCGCTCATCTTTGGTCGGAAGAGCAGGATAGCTTATCAGTAGCTAACCGTCCTTCCATCTAACATGACCGAGCGTTGCACTTATTATCTGAATTCGCGGGTGAGGTTTTTTCTATGACAAATGAGTCATCAATGGATGACTTTGAACAAATTGCATCTGATTTTATATTATTTTTTAGGGGGCTTGGTACTCTTTTTATAAATAAAGAATCACCAATGACTATAGCAAAATTAGTTTCATCTCAATCTATTGAATTTTGGGATGAATTATCCAATTAATAGAATAAATCATAACCATCCGCATAGAGGGCTGCCTTTTATATAGAAGTCTTTCACATGATGTGAGAGACTTTTATTGTGCATAGAAAAACGCCAGCAATCATCTCGCTGGCATTCTTAATATGTATAAAGAAATGATTAACCTTCGTTATAAATTTCTAGGTTCTCAATTTCATTTTGATCTTTAATTTTTAATTCATCGTCTTTACGGAGATTTTCTAAATAATCTAAATAAGTTTGATCAATATCTTTTGTGACATAGATACCATCAAATACAGAGCACTCGAACTCATTAATTTCTGGATTCTCTTCACGAACGGCATCAACCAAGTCATTCAGATCTTGGAAAATTAATCCATCTGCCCCAATCAGTTTACGAATTTCATCGACTTCACGCCCATGGGCGATCAATTCATTCGCGTTCGGCATATCAATGCCATACACATTTGGGAAGCGCACTTCTGGTGCAGCGGAAGCAAAATAGACGTTTTTCGCGCCAGCTTCACGAGCGAGTTCGACAATCTGCTCTGAGGTCGTGCCACGCACGATAGAGTCATCCACTAACAATACGTTTTTATCACGAAACTCTGCACGATTTGCATTGAGCTTACGACGCACCGACTTACGACGCTCCTGCTGGCCTGGCATGATAAAGGTGCGCCCCACATAGCGATTTTTGACAAATCCTTGGCGATATGGTTTATCTAATATGTGGGCAATTTCTAGGGCGATATCGCAAGAGGTTTCTGGAATTGGAATAACCACATCAATTTGCAGATCTTCCCATTCACGGGCAATTTTAGCACCTAATTTCTGCCCCATACGTAGTCTCGCATTGTAAACCGAGATCTTATCAATAAAAGAGTCTGGACGAGCAAAATAGACGTATTCAAATAAACAAGGCGTTAATTGTGGGTTTTCTGCACATTGGCGAGTATACAACTGCCCCTGCTCTGTCACATAAACCGCTTCACCGGGTGCGACATCACGTAAGAATTCAAAGCCTAACGTATCCAACGCAACACTTTCTGAAGCGACCATGTACTCTTGTGCGCCGTTTTCTAATATGCGGCGCCCCAAGACCAATGGCCGGATACCATAAGGGTCACGAAACGCCAACATACCGTGCCCAATAATCAATGCAACACATGCGTATGCGCCACGCAACCTTTTATGCATTGCCGCAACCGCCGTAAACACATTGTCTGGCTCTAACGGAAAGTGGTCAAAACGGTCTAATTCATAAGCCAAGATGTTCAACAAAATCTCAGAGTCGGAGGTTGTGTTGACATGGCGGCGGGCGGTTTCAAATAAACGGCGCGTTAATTCATGCGCATTTGTCAGATTACCATTATGAGCAAGGGTGATACCAAAAGGTGAATTCACATAGAAGGGCTGCGCTTCTGATGCACTCGAACTACCTGCGGTTGGGTAACGGACATGACCGATCCCCATATTACCTTGTAGTCGGAGCATGTGCCGCGTTTCAAAGACATCTTTGACGAGGCCATTCGCTTTACGTAAGCGAATATTATTTTTGCCATCAATGGTAGCAATCCCTGCTGCATCTTGCCCACGGTGCTGAAGCACCGTCAAAGCATCATAAATTGATTGGTTAACCGGCGTAACACCGGCGATACCGACAATACCGCACATTTAGTCTTTCCTCATCAGCCAGACGGAGAAATATTCTCCGGTAGGAAACTTGACGCATTTTGCAGGTAGTCAAAGAACCACCTGATTATATGACTGAACTGCGGAATAAGTTCCGAACGTTGCCAATCCTCACTTTGAGGTAGAGGCGTAAAAGTATCGAGAAAAAAGAGTAATGCCGATACAATCAATACCCCACGCAACGCTCCGAAGCAGATCCCCAGAACACGATCTGTACCCGATAAGCCAGTCTTTTGAACCAGAGAACTAATGACATAGTTCACAACAGCACCGACAATTAATGTCGCAATAAATAATGCTGCAATGGCGATACCATTTCGTACCAGTATATCCTCAAAGCGCGTAAAGTATTCCGCCAAGTAAGGATAAAATGTACTAGCCACAAAAAAAGCACAACCCCATGTGATTAGTGACAACGCCTCTCGAACAAACCCACGGATCAGGCTTACCAATGCCGAGAAGCCAATGATGGCAATAATTGCGTAATCTAACCAGACCATATCTTATTCCAAAATTCGCACCCACGGCAGTGGCTGGAGTGCATTCTAACAGAAAACGAAAACGTTTGCGTAACCAATTTACATACAATTTAAAAAAACCAGCGGCGAAAAGAAAAATTCATCTTCGCCGCTGTAATTGATTAAAAGCTCAGGCTTTTTGTGATATTCCTATTTTAATATCATGGCTTAAAAGCCCTAATCTCTCCCTGTAGCCCCGTGATTGAACGTAGCTCAGGCAGTGCGCCTTCTAACAATTGCCTTGAAGCTTCTGGTCCGACAAAAATTCGCGTCAGTTGCCCATTGACTGGCCGTGAAGGTACGGTATAAACCTGATACCCTGACAACCTCAATTTTGCGACAATTTCCTCAACTTTTGCTGCATTTTTCAACGCCCCAAGCTGTACCACAAAAGCTTTACCTTGTGGGGCCTGTACTTCTGGCTTAGGCTCAGGTTTTGGCTTCGGCTCTACTTTAACCTCAGGTTTTGGCGTTGGTTTAGGTTCAGGCTTTGGCTCCACCTGTTTAGGTGCCTCAGCAGGGATATTCGGCACCTCTTGAGGTTGAGAGGCAGAATTTGCAGCGGCTTGTTGCTCACGCTGTCGCTGTTGCTCCTCCTGCTTCTGCTCGGAAATCGCTTCTGACAGCATAGCCTCAGAAGCTTGGCCTGACGCCGGATTTTGTGCCAGCGGTGCAATAGCTTCGATATCCTGTTCATCACCAGGTTTAGGAATAATAGGAATGGCCGCAAATTCATTTTCATTATATTTCTTATCGCCATCAAGTAGCGCAGGCAATACAATGACCCCCGCCGCGATTAAAACAATGGCACCGACAAGACGATTCTGAAATTTACTCGCCACCGATTTTATCCTTTTGAATTTTCTAACAACATCATTACGTGAGCGACCGTATGGAATGAGCCACAAACAACAATGATGTCGTTATCTGTTGCATCAAGGCACGCTTTTTGCCACGCGTCATCGACTGAATCAAATACTTGTGGTGAATCAAGATATTGACTCAACTGCGAGGCAGGCGCCCCACGAAACTCAGTAAGAGGAGCCACATACCAATCCGTCACTTGCTCTGATAAACAGGTGAGTGTACCTTGAATATCTTTATCTCCAAGCATTCCCACCACGGCTCTGACACGACGCCCTTCCACAGCAGGCAGTTGTGCTAAGCGGTTTATCAAATATCCAGCAGCGTGCGGGTTATGCGCGACATCCAAAATCATTAATGGCTTTTCACCAATAATTTGGAAGCGCCCCGGTAACTGAGCCGATCGCAAGCCGTCATGAATTGCCTGATCAGTGATTTTAGTCGCAAGTTGGCTATCAATCTCTTTAAGGCAACATATCACCCCCAATGCGGTCGCTGCATTTGCTAACGGCACATTAGGTAGTGGTAAATTCAGCCATTGGCATTGACGACTCTGCCATGCCCAACAATCTTGCTGTTGTTCAAATGACCAATCTTTATCCCGACGAAACAGCAACGCACCGATATTTTCGGCATGTTGACCAATTGACTGAGGCATATCAGGTTCACCGACAACCGCATAGCGACCACCGCGGAATATACCCGCTTTCTCAAAACCGATATGTTCCCTATCTGACCCTAACCAATCGGTATGGTCGAGTGCAATACTGGTCACCGCCGCGACATCTGCATCGACGATATTCGTCGCATCCAAGCGACCACCTAAACCCACTTCAAGGATCACGACATCCAATGAGGCTTGCTTAAATAACGTTAATGCCGCCAGCGTGCCATATTCAAAATAGGTTAAAGAGATATCGCCTCGCTCTTGTTCAATCTCGGCAAAGGCACGGCAAAAGTCGGACTCGGCCAATTCCGAACCTTGGATACGAACACGTTCCGTATAACGAACAAGGTGTGGTGAGCTGTAAACACCGACTTTCAGACCGGCAGCCATCAAAATAGATTCAATCGTATGGCAGGTTGTACCTTTACCATTAGTACCACCGACGGTAATGACGCGAGGTGCGGGTTGTGTTAAACCCATTTTGCGGGCGACTAAGCCAACTCGCTCTAGCCCCATATCAATATTTTGGCTGTGCAAGTTTGTCTGATAAGAGAGCCAAGCCTCCAGCGGAGACTCGGCATTAGGGATTGTAAACTGATTATTCATCATCTTTTTTATGCTTAGCAGAGTCCTTTACTTGCTCAGGAGCATCGATGACAGCATCGTCACTGGCGATATCGATTTTCACATCCTCTTCTTCGACGACTAATGTATCTTCAGTGGTATTAAAACTTGGCTTGTTAGTCAACATTGCCAATACATCTGCCAAGGTATCACGCATTTCAGGGCGACGAACAATCATATCAATCGCCCCTTTTTCCAGTAAGAACTCACTACGCTGGAAGCCTTGAGGTAGCTTTTCACGCACAGTTTGCTCGATAACGCGAGGACCTGCAAAACCGATCAGCGCTTTTGGTTCAGCCACGTTGATATCACCTAGCATCGCCAAACTTGCAGAAACCCCCCCCATGGTTGGGTCAGTTAACACAGAAATGTAAGGTAACCCACGCTCTTGCATTTTGGCCAATGCCGCGCTGGTTTTTGCCATTTGCATCAGTGATAACAGCGCTTCTTGCATACGCGCACCGCCACTAGCAGAGAAACAAACCAATGGGCAGTTATCTTCTAGAGCTTGTTCAACCGCACGCACAAAACGTGCACCTACCACGGAAGCCATAGAGCCTCCCATGAAAGAGAACTCAAAAGCCGCCACGACAACTGGCATCCCTTTTAACGTTCCTTTCATTACGACGATAGCATCTTTTTCACCGGTCTCTTTTTGAGCCGCTGAGAGTCTATCTTTATATTTTTTGGAATCACGGAACTTCAGCGCATCTTTTGGCTCAAGCTCACTGCCTAATTCTGTTGTCGAGTTTTCATCGAGGAAAGCTTCAAGACGCTGGCGTGCATGAATACGCATGTGATGATCACATTTAGGGCATACTTGTAAGTTACGCTCTAATTCAGCCCCATAGAGGACTTGCCCACAGCTATCACATTTTGTCCAAACACCCTCTGGGATGTTGACTTTGTTTGATTGGGTCAAGTTACCTTTTTTTAATATTTTTTCAATCCAGCTCATTAATGGACCTTTTCGTCTGATTGATCTCTGACTTTCCTTAGCGAATTCAAGCAACAAAAATAATTGCCACATCAACTCACTCAGGTAAAACGCCAGTATGTAATTTTGTGCCATTAAACCACAATGGTACACCACTGTGGATAAAAACTTTTAAATCCGTTATGGATTATCACTTTTTTCAACCGCAACACGTTTTTCTTTCGCGGCTGCACGACGATGACGAATCACTTCGATCACCCCCGGAAGAATTGAAATAAAGATAATTGCCACTATCAATAATTTCAAATTCTGTTGTATAACGGGTAGATCACCAAACAGATAACCTGCATAAGTGAATGACAGTACCCATAATAACGCCCCTGTCACATTATAAAAGGCGAAATGACGATAAGACATTTTGCCCATTCCCGCAACAAATGGCGCAAATGTTCTAACAATCGGCACAAAACGAGCCAAAATAATTGCTTTACCACCATGCTTCTCATAGAAAGCATGGGTTTTTTCCAGATAAACACGACGGAATATTTTTGAATCCGGGTTTTTAAACAGTTTATCGCCGAAAATACGCCCGATCGCATAATTAACAGCATCACCAAGAATAGCGGCTGTAATCATCAATGCGACCATTAAATGTACGTTTAAATCATTGCTATCTAACGCGGAAATAGCCCCTGCGACAAACAGCAGCGAATCTCCCGGCAAAAATGGGGTAACGACCAGCCCAGTTTCGCAAAACAAGATCAGAAATAAAATACCGTACACCCATACACCATACTCAGCAACTAACTCTGCTAGATGGACATCGATATGCAAAATAAAGTCGATAATAAAACTGATAAACTCCATACAAACCTCATTATCAATAGCATCCATGCTATACTCATGATACCTTCAATGACGGCACTGTTGACTCTGGACATCCACACAAGTCACCTAGCTGCTTCTGAAATTATTTAGAGTATATAAAATTAGATTCACATCAGTTCGTCCGCTAAGAACAACGGCCCCATCACATTCGACGGTAAAGCGAATTTTTCAGGATAATCAACGGATACTAAATACAAGCCATCAGCTTTGGCAGTTGCCGCAGCTTTCGTTCTGTCTTTTAGTTCGAGCAATTGTGCCATCCAATTAATATCCTGATTACCGCAGCCAATTTCTAGCAAACTTCCCACTATATTTCTGACCATATGGTGAACAAAAGCATTGGCTTTAATATCCACCACGACATAATTACCGTGACGTGTGACTTGCACATGCATCACATTACGCCAAGGTGTCCGCGACTGACACTGGACTGCTCTGAATGAGGTAAAATCATTTTCCCCCAACAGAGCTTGCGCCGCTTCATGCATCTTTTTTTCATCTAGTGGATAGTGAAAATGTGTCACTCCACTGGACAAAATCGCTGGCCGATAACGGTGATTAAAGATGACATAACGGTAACGGCGTGCTGTTGCACTAAACCTCGCATGAAACTCTTCATCGACAGGTTTACACCAACGTACCGCAATATCCTCTGGCAAATGGGTATTGACTCCCATTGTCCATGCGGCTTCTTTGCGGATCACAGGGGTATCAAAATGCACCACCTGCCCCGTTGCGTGAACCCCTGCATCCGTGCGACCTGCACAAAATACATTAATCGGATGATTCGCCACTTTTGACAAAGCGTCTTCAAGACAGCCTTGCACACTTTTCACTTCCTGTTGGCGCTGCCATCCATAATAACGACTCCCATTGTATTCGATGCCTAACGCAATGCGAGACAACTTTGTTGACTCTGACATCAGTAAAACAACTCCTGAGCCAGTTTTTCAGCCGTTTCCACTGCCATTAAAGCGCCACCGAAACGCACATTATCGGCCACCGACCAAAATTGCAAAATTTCAGGGATACCATAATCATTACGAATACAGCCAATACTTAAGCGATCATTACCCGATGCTTCAGTGACCTGAGTTGGATAATCACCTTCTTCTGAGACCTGAATATCATCAAAACGTTCCAGTTCATCTCGAGCTTCTTCTACTCCAACAGGACGCAATGTTTCGAGATACACCACTTGAGCATTGCCATAAAACACAGGCGATTGAATAAAACTCACCGCAACAGGTAGTCCATCGTCTTGTAAAACTTTTCTGACTTGTTCAACTAAACGGCGTTCTTGCTGTACGCTGCCTTCCATATCTGCCAGCATAGGCAACATATTAAACGCCAATTGTTTACTAAAACGCCCTTCTTCCGCAGGAATACCGTTTAATAAGCGAGCACTCTGCCCCGCTAACTCATCAACAGCCGCTTTGCCATAGGAGGAAACAGACAACATGTTCGTTAAGGTGATACGGCCGATACCCGCCGCTTCAATCAATGGCTTCGTCGCACTAAGTAACTGACTTACATAACTATCCGCTAGTGCAATAATATTGCGGTTACGGTAATCAGCAAGCACATGAGGGTTCACGCTGGGAACAACTAAAGGTACGTCAGGTTCAAGCGCAAATACACCACTCGTATCAATCACGATGCACCCTTCTTGGGCGGCACGCTCTGCATAATATAAACTGGCTTCTTCCCCAGCGGCGAAAAACGCGATTTGAGCTTGTGACCAATCAAAATCGGTAGCGTCTTGAACTTGATAACTTTTATTATTAAAACGCAGGCTTTCTCCAGCGCTTCGTTCACTCGCCAATAGATGCAATTCGCCAACAGGGAACTCGCGTTCTTGTAATAATGCTAAAATAGCTTCACCGACAGCCCCGGTAGCTCCCAATAACGCAATATTCCAACCTTCAGTCATTGCTGTTTCTCCAAAAATATAACCATTAAATGAAATCATCTACGCGTCTTAATAAAAGGTTGATGTTACATTCACCAACCTTTATCGAGACACGCTGTGATCACTTAATTAAATGTGCATTAAAACCCAGTGCAGCAAGTTGAGATACCGTTTGTTCATCATCACAGTGCACTTCAAGAGAGGACCACTCACGGCGTTCTTGGTAGTGTTTACGTAATTTGTCAAATTCACCAGGGATTGCCGCTACTTCACGTAGAGCGGCATCATCGCGACGCACATCATACACCAGATGAACTAACCTTTTGAGTTGACTTTGCGTTAATTTACCGAGAAAAGTGATGGCGCTGATCTCCGGTTTCGGTAATAACGATGATAGCGCGATACGGTCCGGTTGACCTAAAAATTGGCAGTACGCTTCATAAACTTGAGTCGTACCGCGCGCTTTCCCTTCTAAGGTATAACCTGCGATATGCGGTGTGCCAATATCTACCCATTCTAATAATTCAGTGTCTAAATTAGGCTCTGGCTCCCAAACATCTAACACAACGCTCATGTTTTTGCCTTGCTTTAACAAAGACAATAGTGCTTGATTATCAACAACCTCACCACGACTCGCATTAATTAAAATCGTACCATCACGTAAGTTAGATAAGCGTTCAGCATCCATTAAATGATAGGTTTTATCTGCGCCATCCATATTCAATGGGGTATGGAACGTTAGGATATCCGCATCAGCTAACAAGGTTTCCAGCGGTAAAAACGCCCCTTGTTCCCCCTTTGCTTTACGAGGCGGGTCACATAAAAGCGTTTTCACTCCCCAAGCGGATAATCGGTTAGCGAGGCGTCCACCCACATTCCCGACACCAACAATACCGACCGTTTTATCACGCAAATCGAAATGGTCACGTTCAGCAAGCATCAATAAGGCCGAAAAAACATACTCAACCACCGCAATGGCATTACACCCCGGAGCCGAAGAAAAGGCGATATTGGCTTCCTTCAACCATGCCGTATCTACATGATCAAAACCTGCCGTGGCAGTACCAACAAATTTGACAGGCGTTTCACTTAATAGTGCTCGGTTAACTTTTGTTATCGAACGTACCATTAACGCATCTGCATCCAGAAGCTCAACTTCAGGTACTGGACGCCCAGGTACGGCTTTAACCTCACCCAGTTTGCTAAACAACTGCTGAGCATACGGCATATTTTCATCAACCAAAATTTTCACTTTATTCGCCCCAATCATGTCATTGTATGCTCAATGATCAACATACAAACTACTGTATGGTTGTTTCATTTTATGAGTGCTTATTTTGCCACGTTCCACGCACATTGCCTATGTGCGATTACTGTGATTTCACTATTCTTTCGCACGGAAACGGTCGGGAGTTACCCCTGAGATCTGTTGGAACATCGCAATAAATGCAGACGCTGAGCTATAGCCAACATCCAGTGCGACTTCATGTACGCTTTTCCCTCGTTCCAGTGCAGAAACGGCGTGCAAATAGCGTAAACGCTGACGCCATTCGCTAAACGACATTCCCAGCTCTTGCTGGCAACGACGCGACAATGTACGCTCTGAGGTGTAACTCCGTTTCGCCCAATCCGCAAGTGTGGTGTTATCGGAAGGGTCTTTTTGCAAAGACGCTAGGATTGGCGATAAGAATTTATCTTTGGTGATAGGCAGATACGTTTTTTGGCAAGGTGACACTGCAAATTGGTCAATCAGTACACTGGCTAATCGTATGTCCTCCTCCGTTTGTGGCTCGACGACCCCCCTTTGATAAAGATCGGCCATAATTGTTTGAAAGATAGGACTGAGCTTAATCACACCAGCACGGGATGATAATTTATCGCTAAAACGTTGCGCGAAATCGATAATACGAAATTTCACACTCTGCTTATTAAAGCTTGCATGCTGTGTATTTGCGGGGATCCAAACACAAAATTCCGGTGGTGCAAGGTAGTGTTTGCCTTCGACTTCCATTTCCATAATGCCACACACCACATATAACAATTGACCAAATGGATGGGAATGCGATTTGTACTCGCTTTGAGTATCAATTTGTTCATGGCGCAATGCAATGAATGCAGGTTCGATAATATTGCATTCATTAATCAGCCATGTTGGTGATTTTTGATCTTGTTGCATAAATGTTGTCTGAAAACCGTTATCGAATGTCTGGATATCAGTATATATAAAAAATCTGACAACGGTATACTAACGCCACTCATTAGGGAGAAACTTTTAATGAAAAATTTATTATTTCCGCTAATAGCGGTTTTACTTTGGTCAATGAATGCGATAGTGAATAAAGCCGCGGCAACCGCTATCGATCCCGCCGCAATATCCTTTTACCGTTGGGCATTAGCTCTGCTTGTCATGACTCCATTTGTGCTACGCTCTGTCTTGCGTCACTGGTCGATAGTCAGAAAACATTGGTGGCAACTCGCCATTTTAGGGGCGCTGGGTATGATGCTCTACCAAAGCTTAGCCTATTATGCCGCTCATTCTGTCAGTGCAACCTTTATGGGAATTATGAACTCCTTAATCCCATTATTAACCGTTGTCATCAGTATTTTTGTCCTGCGAGTGATCCCAACCGTTGGTATTTTTATCGGTACTCTGTTATCGCTGGCGGGTTTAACTTGGTTAGTCAGCCAAGGTAACCCTGCAACGCTCTTTTCCCAAGGATTAGGCACCGGTGAACTGTTGATGTTGATTGCCTCTGCCGCTTATGCCTTATATGGCGTCTTAACTAAGCGTTGGGCTATTCAATTATCAAGTTGGGATTCACTGTATGTACAAGTTTTCTTTGGCGTTATTTTATTAATTCCCAATTTCTTATTGGCAGATGACGTGTCGCTTAACCGTCACAACATTGGTCTTGTGGCCTTCGCGGGTATTGCAGCCTCTATCCTCGCACCTGCATTGTGGATCCAAGGGGTTATGCGCCTAGGCGCCAATACGACCTCGATTTTTATGAATTTAGCGCCAGTATTTACAGCAATCATCGCTATCTTTGCGCTCGGTGAAGAGCTGCAAAGCTACCATTTAATTGGTGGTGGCGTGGTATTATTAGGTGTTATGTTAGCACAGCAATTACGTACCCCTCTGACTCATCTTTTTAAGAGCAAGAAAAAAATTGAGCAGAAAAAAGATTGCTTAAACGACTCCTAGCAGTAAAATTAAGCTTCAAGCAATGCAATGTCGTAATCCATATGCCCCACACTTGTGGGGCTATGTTTTTTATTATGACCTATTAATTAGAATAGTTTGAACTAAATATAAATAAGCAAAACATTCCGTTTTGGACAAGTTATTCGCTAAGCAATTAATATTATCAGGAAAAGGAAATTTTTTATTCCACTGCCGTTAGATATCGTGCAAATCACGGCATGCTGGCTAAAACAACCTGACGCAATTTTTGCTTCAGGTTTTCCTGAAAAAGATCAGTTTATTCTTTAATACCCCAAGCGTTAACAACTGTAAACTAGCATTGGTAATATATAAGTAATCGCGTTTAAAATAATAGTACAACTTGATTTATGATGAATATGAAAAAGGATAACCATGCTCCCTAATATTAAGCCACTGATAACACCGACTGTGCTTTTAACTGCATTGATAAGCCTAAGTTTTATTCCATCAATAAGTCAGATATCACCACTATCACCTAGTTATGCATTTTCTCAATCCGATGCCCCCCAAAAGGATCTAATATCACTGACCGAAAGTGCCAATAATGACTTATCATCAACGGTTAATCTCCCTACTATTTTCTCAATGATTGTTGACGATCATTATGCAAAAAAAGCTTATTTACTGTATCAAATCTATAATGGTGACAAATATGGAAAAAGTTTAAAACCCGATCAATTGCAGGCTCAAAAATACCTTCAGCTAGCTGCCGAACTTGGGCATCAAGATGCATTAATCGAAATGATTGACCAATCAACCAACCGCGAATTCAGATAATAAGTGCAACGCTCGGTCATGTTAGATGGAAGGACGGTTAGCTACTGATAAGCTATCCTGCTCTTCCGACCAAAGATGAGCGAGTAAGTATGAAGTATCAGCAACTAACCGAAGGACAACGATACCAGATATCGATACTGCGTGAGGATAATTTATCCTGCCATGAGATAGGTATCCGTATCGGTGTAAGCAAGTCCACGGTCTCCCGTGAACTGAGGCGTAACACTTCAGATACTGGTTATAACCCACAACAGGCACACCAGAAGTGCTGTGATAGGCGGCTGTCATCTGCCAAAAGGACAATTCCTCAGCAGACCATAGATTTCGTGATATTTGCTCTGGAGTGGAAGTGGAGTCCTGAGCAAATAAGTGCAATTGGCAGCATTATTGGTCTTAGCGTCAGCCATGAATGGATTTACCAGTATATCTATGCGGATAAGCGTAGCGGTGGCGAGTTGTACAGGCATCTTAGGCAGGGCAAACGGCGATATCGTAAGGGCTACGGGCAGAAACGAGGGCGCATCCCTGATGCGGTATCCATTGAGCTACGGCCGTCAGTCGTCGATGACCGTAGCCGTCTGGGGGACTGGGAGGCCGATTTGGTGCAGGGTAAACAGGGCACTGGTGCTATCGTGACACTGGCAGAACGCAAAAGCCGTATTTACCTGACAAAAAAGGTGTTTTCAAAGGATGCGGTGGAAGTCAGTAAGGCCATTATCTCACTGCTGAGTGAGTATCAGGATGTATGTCACACAATAACGTTCGATAACGGTCTAGAGTTTAGTGAGCACAAGGCGATAGCAGAAGCACTGAACGCAGATACGTACTTTGCCCATCCGTATGCCTCGCATGAGCGTGGGCTGAACGAGAATACGAATGGGTTGTTAAGACAGTTTATCCCGAAAGGAACAGACCTGCGGACAGTGACAGAAGAAGACTTACAACGCTATCAGGGAGCGTTGAACAGCAGGCCACGCAAGTGTCTGGGGTTCAGACAACCTTCGGTGGTGTTTGCGGAGCTAAGAAAGGCGGCTTAGCGTTGCACTTCGGACTTGAATCCGCCAACCTTTATAATGCACCAGGGAAGTATCTTGATAGTCAAGCCCAAAAATATATCAATATGCTGCTAGAAAAATATCCGAATTCTCCAAAAACACTGATCACTGTAGGAAACCTCTATGCAGACTATAGAAAGCATTTTTATAATCCTGAAAAATCATTTGAACTAATTCAAAAAGCTAGTGAAATCTCACCATCAGCAGAAATCAACTATGATCTCGCAAAAAAGTACGCTCTAGCGCTAGGTACAGAGCAAAATTTAAAAAAGGCGATCAGTCTTTTACAAGAAAATATTACGAATGATAAATTGGTACAAGATAGTCAATATGCACTAGCACGACTCTATTTTCAATTTGATGTATCCGATGAAATTGGAAAAGATTTCGTTATGGATATACTCAGAGAAAGTGTTGAAAGAAATAAGTCCGCCTTGTTTCCAGATTATAGCTTAGCGTATTACTATGCAGACTACCTTTTAGAACAAGATCCGATTAATAATAGAGAATATGCTTTTTCCTTATACAATAAAGCAAGTCATTATTTTACTGATGCGAATATACATCATGCATTAGCGCTAATAAAATATGAAAAACACGAAAAAGAACAAGCCGCCTACCTTATTTTATCAACTTTAAAAGCGGATCAAAAATATCATTATCTCACCACAATAGAGCGTCAAAACGCTTATAACTTGCTCTTTAAACACTTTCTTGACTATCCTGGAACAATTCAATTTCTTGTTGAACAGTCACTTAATAATGAGCAAGTAAAATCAGCTATTCAACCTCTATTAAAGCAAAACCCTGACGCAAAGTTTAAATATGCCATAGCGAATGTTAACCGTATGAGCATCAAGAATACAATTGATGACAAGGCGTTAGCATTACATTATCAAGACATAATTACAGCCGCAGAACTGGGTTCCATTGATGCAATGCTGTTTATTATTCATGGTAAAGTCGATGATGACCGTCTACCCGGAACTCTTTTTGATGATAATAAATTTGACCAACTCACGGGGATAACGAATGATGATCGTTGGATGTGGCACAATAAATGCGCTGACCAAGGAAGTAACCGCTGTTTAGCCGAACTTGGTTATCGCTACCAATATGGTAAATTTGGCGTCGAAAAAGACTATTCAAAAGCACTTAAATATTATAAGCGCATTCATATTACACCGGATAATTATGAATTTCTTAATTATGAATCCGATATGAAGCTTATTGAAAAAGAACAACAAAAATTCAATGAGCTACTCAATCAATACAACAATAATGATGCCGAAGCCGCCCACAGGCTAGCCGATGTCTATCGATTTGGTAAATATGGGCAAAAAGAAGACAATGTTAAGTGGCTTAAATATCTAGATCAAGCAGCAAACTTAGGTAGTGCTAAAGCATTACATGAATTATGGTCCTATTATGAGGATGAAGGTCAGCTTGAAAAAAACAGAGCTAAAATCATGAGCTATTATAGCAAGCAGATCGCCTCTGGGAATCAATCTGCTGCTCTCACCTTAGGCTTAAATTATTTATATGGGTTACACCTTGTTAATGCGAACCGAACGAAAGCGCGTGAATTATTGAAGAAATCAGGTAAAGATGGTGAGCGCTATCTCGCTGAAATGGATAAGTTTGATGAGAAATATACATTAAAAGATAAAGATGCCACCACTAATTATCAACTAGGCGTTGCACACACATATGGTCGGGGCGCCAGCATTGATCATTTAAAAGCGAGGCAATTTTTTAAAACCGCAGGAGAACAAGGCCATCAAGAATCTGCTTACACATATATTAGGTCATTGCAAAATGGTATTTATGATTATAAAAAAAATCGCTGGATCGCAGAACCTAATTGGTATGAAGCTATTTCGTGGCTAAAACAATACCCTCTCGCATGTTGTCAGGAAGATGAACTGCTTCGCTATAATACACTGGTATTACCGGCTTTAAATAATGATATTAATGCGACATTAAAACTTTCTCATTGGTATATTGAGCAACAACAACATACTGCTGCGGCCTATTGGTATAACAAATTACTTGATAAAAAAGATTTAAATATCATTATTCCTGCGCTTGATAAAATCATTACGAATGATGGCAAAAAGCGTGAATTGTACTCAGCGGGAACCTTGAAAAATGACTTATATTCTAAAGTACACTTTGCGTCTTTAGCTGTAAATAATAAAAAAGTCGCTGCAAACCCTGAACTCTACCAGTCTATGATTCAATTTCTACATGAGGGATTAGGCTCAAGCGATCCTATCATTTCAGATCTTGCATTTAACTCTTTACTTACTGCCTATAGAGATGGAACCGAACAGTATAGTTATATATTCCGTCGCCCGATAAATGAGAAAGCGTATGTAGAATTATTGGAGTCACAGTCTAAAAATCGTGATGATGTTCTCATGTTATTGTCAGAATATTACACAACCCAAAATCCCCAAAAGGCTCTAGATTATGCTCAAAAGGCTTATGAAAAAGGTGATATCAGAGCAGCTAAATATCTATATAATTTTTATTATGCTCACCTTGATGTCAATCATGAAAATCTTAAGCGTACTACTCAATATCTCAAAAAATATCTCAATATGAGGGAAAGTGCTGATGAGAAGATTATCAATGAGCTTACTCTTCCTACTGAACATATAATCGGCATTGCTGATATCTATTTCGAAGGCTTTTACGATATGCCACGAGATCTAGATAAGGCAATTGAGATGTATCAATATTTATTAAAATATGAACCTGAAATTGCTTTAGAAAAACTTTATGAGTCACATATCCTAAACGGAAATACCAATGAAGCTTATTACTATGCATTAATTCTCAATAAAGATACGGATAATGTCACCATGTTTAATACGCTAACAGATGTACAACGTGAATCTATCAAAACACGTGTACAAGATTATTTTGATAACAAAAATACGAATAAATAAGTTAATTACAGCAATGAGGGTGCTAATGTTGATTATATTAATACCCTCATCTGACTTATCACTGGCTAGTTTGAAACACCACCTTTGCCAACAAACCACCGAGTTCTCTTCCCTTCAATAATTGCAGGTCGGTACCATGATAAATTGCAATATCTTTCACTAACGCAAGCCCGAGACCTGATCCTTCCATAGCTAATGCATTATTTAAGCGTGTAAATGCTTCCATTGAGCGACTGATTTTTTTATCGGGGATACCGGGTCCTGAATCTTCAACTTCTAATATGGTATGCTGTTTGTTTTCACTTAATAATATCCGTACCGTTACAATACCGTTATCAGGGGTATATTTAATGGCATTATCGATTAAGTTCGCACACATTTCTGCCAATAAAATAGGCTCACCTTTAATCCATGATTGCTCTTGTCCTTCATAACCAAGGTCAATTCCTTTACTTTCGGCTTGCCCCAATCGTGTAAAACAAGCCTGTTGGACTAACTCCACTAAATTAATCGCGCGATAGTGACGAATAGCCTCTTTCTCATGCGCTTTTAAACGCGCGAGTTGCAATAACCTATCAGTTAAGACAATCGTACTGTCGAGGGTTTTATTAATCGCATGCAGACTTTGCTGCCGCTGAACTTCATTTGTACTATTCAGGGCAACCGACACTTGGGTTTTAAGTACCGTTAAAGGTGTTTTCAATTGATGAGAAGCGTCGGCACTAAAGCGCTCTTGGCGTTTAACCATCCGTTTTAGCCTTTCAATATAGCGATTCAGGGCGTCCACGAGTGGCGATAATTCAGACCATGGCAGAATATCAGGAATAGGTGTGAGATCATTAGCAGAGCGCCCCATCATTAACTGAGATAACTTTTTCAACGGCGTTAATAGCTTACTCAGTAATAAATAGGCCAGCACTAATGTCAGGAACACGACTGTACCTTGGCTCATTAATGAGGATATTAATAGTTGACGAGCAAACTCATGCCGCGAAGAGACTGTTTCAGCAACGCGAATTTGCACCATTCCCATCATGCCACCTTCATTTATCGGTTGATAAAACGTGGCCACACGGATAGGCAAACCTTTATATTCGGCATCATAAAAATAGACCAGCGCCGTATAGTACTGAGAGCGCATCCAATTTGGGGGAATTTCAGGTAGGTCATCATAGCCAGAAATCGTTTCACCATTAGGCGCAATCACTTGGTAAAACAATCGGTCATTAATATTTCGTTCGAAACTGTCTAAAACGACATAAGGAACATCAACAATCAAATGACCGTTTTCAACCTTTAGCCGCTCGGCAACAGTACGAGCCGAAGCCAATAATGTCCGATCATAGGCCTGATTTGCCGCGTTTTTGGCACTGTAATAGTGAGTATAAACGGAGAATCCCCCCAACATAATGAGGGGGATACCGAAAAAGAGCAGTAACTGATGAAAGAGAGAGCGTGGATGAGAGACTAATTTCATACACTACACTGCTCTAATCGGTATCCTAATCCGCGAAGCGTATTGATATTGACATCGGTTCCTGTGAGTTTTTTCCTTACTCGATGCACATACAATTCAATACTCTGTAAGTTAGCTTCATCGGACAATGAAAAAACCTGTTCGAATAATTGTGTCTTTGAGACAGGCCGCCCACGACGATGAAATAATGTATTAAGTACTGCGAATTCTCTTGGTGTTAAGGCCAGCGGCTCTTTATCCACTAAGAAATAGCCTTCTTCATGGTAGCAAAGTGAACCAAAACGTTGTGGCTCATTCACCTGCCCTTGGCTCCGCCGTAATAATGCTCTGATCCGAGCTTCTAATTCCGCTAAATCAAACGGTTTAGTGAGATAATCATCTGCCCCTGCATTTAACCCTTTGACCCTATCTGAGACATCTGAGTTTGCCGTTAACAACAACACGGGGATCTCTTGACCCCGTTTTCTCATTTGGGCAAGTACTTCTAACCCGCTGAGCCTTGGCAACGACACATCTAATACCACTAATGAGTAGCTTTCTGTTTGTAATAATTGATCAGCAATTGCGCCATCACTCGCAATATCGACAGCAAAGCCGGTCGAACTAAGCGCTTTTTGTAACCATAACGACAACTCGTCATGATCCTCAACCAATAATATTCTCATTTGTATGCTCTCAATTCATTCAATACTGAGTATACGTTCGCATTAACCCCTGAGAAATAAAATACTTAAGCACAATATTTTCAAGGTGGCTCACAAGAATATTATATGAATACAAATTAACATTAAATTAACAAGTTAAAACTACTAATAATAAACAATCTGATATTCATCACAAAAAAACAACTTCGTTTGTTAATGAAAGGTAAATGAAAGCTTTATGAGCCAATGATGATGATTAGAAAAACAACAATGACATCTCTTTTTGTCTGCTTTTTTGTGAGGAAATAAAGAATGAAAAAAACATCATTAGCGACACTCGCTGCTGCCCTTTTCTTTGCTGGTCTTAACCAAGCTGCGGCTCTACCTGAGCGTACTGAATGTATCGCACCAGCAAAACCCGGCGGTGGATTTGATTTAACCTGTAAGTTAGTGCAAGTTTCCCTACTCGAAACCAAAGAAATTGAAAAACCCATGCGTGTTACCTATATGCCTGGTGGTATTGGCGCGGTGGCTTATAATGCCATCGTTGCACAACGCCCAGCCGAAGCTGGCACAATCGTTGCTTTCTCAGGCGGCTCACTGCTTAACCTAGCACAAGGGAAATTTGGTCGTTACAACGAAAATGATGTACGTTGGCTCGCCAGTGTGGGAAGTGATTACGGCATGATAGCTGTTCGTGAAGACTCTCCTTATAAAAATCTAAAAGATCTGATGGAAGCATTCAAAAAAGACCCTAACAGTATCGTCTTTGGTGCTGGTGGATCGGTAGGTAGTCAAGATTGGATGAAGACGGCATTACTCGCGAAACAGATTGATGTGGATCCGCGCAAAATGCGCTATGTGGCCTTTGAAGGCGGTGGCGAAACTTTAACTGCACTGTTAGGTAATCACATCCAAGTCATGTCGGGTGATATGAGTGAAATGGCTCCTTACCTTAATGATGGGAAAGTGCGTGTATTAGCCGTTTATTCCGATAAGCGCCTTGGTGATGGCCTTGAAAATATTCCAACAGCGAAAGAACAAGGTTACGACATTGAGTGGCCGATTATTCGTGGTTTCTATATGGGGCCAAAAGTCTCAGATGAAGATTATAATCAATGGGTTGAAGCCTTCAAAAAACTCCAACAAACCGATGAGTTCAAGAAACAACGTGAGCTACGCGGGTTATTTGAATATAACTTAACAGGTCAAGAGCTGGATAGTTATGTCAAAAAAGAGATCGAGCAATACCGCGAACAAGCTCGTTCATTTGGCTTAGCGAAATAACGGAGGCCAATAATGAGCCAACGCATATTCGCCATTGTCTGGCTAATATTGTGTGGTATCGGCCTCTATATTGGCTGGGGGATACAAAGTGAATACGCCTATGAACCACTTGGCCCCCGCCCTTTTCCGATAGCCATACTTTCGTTAATGGCTTTATGCGCATTCATCTTACTTGTTGGTAAACAAGAAGCGATTGAATGGCCTAAGGCATATGTGTTACGTCGCTTAGTATTACTCATCCTTTCATTGGTTATCTATGCTTGGGTATTTGAGTGGCTAGGCTTCCCGTTATCGACCTCTCTATTGACTATCAGTATTGCGTTGCTGTTTGGCGCGACACCTATTGCTGCCATCATTTCCGGCCCAGTATTAGGTATCACGCTTTTTTATGCTTTCGACAAGCTACTGGATGTCACTTTGCCAATTGGCAACTTGTTTAATTAAGGAGATAGCCATGGAAACTTGGATGTACCTTTCACAAGGCTTTGAAGTGGCACTAATTCCACAAAACCTAGTGATCGCACTTATCGGTTGCTTTATTGGTACGGTTGTCGGTATGTTGCCTGGATTAGGGCCAGTAAACGGCGTTGCAATACTTTTACCGCTCGCTTTTGCCCTTAAACTGCCTGCTGAATCGGCTTTAATATTGTTGGCAACCGTCTACCTAGGCTGTGAATATGGTGGTCGAATCTCGTCTATTTTATTAAACGTGCCCGGTGATGCTGCCGCGATTATGACAACCCTTGATGGCTACCCTATGGCAAAACAGGGTAAAGGTGGGGTGGCGTTATCAATTTCAGCGGTAAGTTCCTTTATCGGCTCTACCATCGCTATCTTCGGGATCATTCTATTCGCCCCATTACTTGCACAATGGGCGCTGGCGTTCGGCCCCGCCGAATACTTTGCGCTCATGGTATTTGCCATCGCGTGCCTTGGCAGTATGATGAGCCAAAACCCAGTTAAATCCCTACTGGCTGCATTAATTGGCCTCGCATTCGCCACGGTGGGTGTTGATGCAAACTCTGGTGAGTACCGCTTTACTTTCAATAGTGTCAATTTATCGGATGGCATCCAATTTATTGTGCTCGTTATTGGGCTATTTTCCGTTAGTGAAATTCTATTGATGTTAGAAGGAACTGCAACAGGCCAAGGGCTGATCCGTAAAACAGGCCGTATGCTGTTCAATCGTAAAGAGGCTAAAGCTTGTGCTGGCCCTACGTTACGCTCCTCTTTTATCGGTTTTTTTGTCGGTGTCCTCCCCGGCGCGGGTGCTACCATCGCCAGTGCTATCACCTATATGACAGAGAAAAAAATCAGTGGGGCTAACAACCAGTTTGGTAACGGTGATGTACGAGGTGTTGCAGCGCCGGAAGCCGCTAATAATGCTTCAGCCTGTGGCTCATTTATCCCGATGTTGACCCTTGGTGTTCCCGGTTCAGGTACGACCGCCGTTATGATGGGCGCATTAACACTGTATAACATTACTCCAGGTCCTGGCATGTTCACGGAACAACCGGATATTGTGTGGGGATTAGTCGCGGCATTGTTGATAGCCAATATCGTTTTATTGATCATGAATATTCCATTAATTGGGCTATTCACACGCATGCTCTCTGTGCCACTTTGGTTCTTAGTACCGACAATCGCCACCATATCAGCCGTTGGAGTATACGCGGTTCACAGTACTACATTTGACTTACTACTCATGATGGGACTTGGCATATTTGGCTATATCCTACGGAAAATGAATTTCCCATTATCGCCGTTGATCCTTGGCTTTGTTCTTGGCGAGATGTTGGAACAAAATTTACGTCGCTCTTTATCTATCAGTAATGGTGATTTCGATATTCTTTGGAGTAGTTCGATTTCTCAATGCTTACTGGTAATGGCTGTACTTGTTCTCGCTCTACCACCAATTATTAAATTAATACGTAAAAAGCGCCAACACCAACCATCCACCCTCTCGGATTAAGCTTATATTATCTCATCGATTTCTCTGTAAACTTTGCCCCGACCGGTAGTTAGGGGCATTTTTTATTACTGAGCATCACATTGCATTTAGTACAAGGCGTTAAACATTCAGCAAGTCAGCCAATGTTCCCTTTACCTATTTATACTCAGTGAGCACTCTTAGACGACATTATTTGTTATGCTTAAATTGTTACAAGCTTTTTTTAAATGGCAGCCTAAGCCACTTCATCATAATCAATTTGTGACTGTATTCAATAACCTATACCAAATCAGTAGCGAGTACCCTGCCACAATAACGTATAAAGATAATGGTGAGCTATTAGCGAAAACGGTTGGTAAAGTCCATCTGTATTGCGATGGCAAATTGGTACTACGCCTCACTAAGAATGTCAGTGTCATTACAATTGGCGTAGTGGATAACAAAGCAAAAGTGATTAATATTAAAAAAGATGTGTTCCGTTTTCCGTCAAATACATCATCATCACATCCGCCCTATTTATCACCAAGCAGTGATTCAGACAGCCATCATCATACAAGTCGTTCTGACGATAACCATAGTGGCCACTTTTCAGGCGGTGATTCAGGTGGAGGAGATTGTGGCGGTGGCGGCGGCGGTGATTGACCATAAAAAAAAGCGAGAATCGAGGTTCTCGCTTTTAATTTGATAGCGTGAAAGACCAATTAGCCTTTATATTTGCTCATCACTAACGTTGCGTTAGTCCCCCCAAAGCCAAAGCTGTTAGACATAACTGTCTCTAATGCTTGCTCTGTCGGTTTCGTAACAATATTCAGCCCTTGAGCTTTAGGGTCTAAGTTTTCGACGTTGATACTTGGTGCAATAAAGCCATGCTCTAACATTAATAAGCTATAAATGGCTTCGTGAACACCCGCAGCACCTAAAGAGTGCCCTGTCATTGCCTTAGTGGCAGAAATAGCGGGTGAGTCATTACCAAATACTTCTTGAATCGCTTCGAGCTCTTTCGTATCACCCACAGGGGTAGAAGTACCATGTGTATTGATGTAATCAACCTTACCATCAATGCTTTGCATAGCCATTTGCATGCAACGTACTGCACCTTCACCTGAAGGGGCAACCATGTCAGCACCATCTGACGTTGCGCCATAACCAACAATTTCAGCGTAGATATGGGCACCACGAGCGAGCGCGTGCTCAAGCTCTTCAACCACCACGATACCACCGCCACCTGCAATAACAAAACCATCGCGGTCAGTATCGTAGGTTCTTGATGCTTTGCTTGGAGTATCATTGTATTTTGTTGACAATGCACCCATTGCATCGAATTCACAGGTCATTTCCCAGCTCAACTCTTCACCGCCACCTGCAAATACAACGTCTTGTTTACCTAACTGGATCAATTCAACTGCATGACCAATACAGTGTGCAGAAGTGGAGCAAGCAGAGCTGATTGAGTAGTTCACCCCTTTAATTTTAAAAGGTGTTGCTAAGCAAGCTGAGATCCCAGATGCCATAGCTCGTGTAACCATGTAAGGGCCTACACCACGAAGGCCTTTTGCACGCATACCATCAGAGCCAGCAACTTGGTTACGCGGAGAGCCCCCGCCAGAACCAACCACTAAACCAGTACGTAAATTCGAAACTTGTTCGTCTGTTAAACCCGAATCACTAATTGCCTGCTCCATAGACAGATAGGCGTAAACTGAGCAATCACTCATGAAACGGCGGATCTTACGATCAATCAGACCGTCAGTATCCATTTTTACATTACCCCAGACGTGGCTACGCAGCCCCGCCTCTTTGAATTCTTCTGAGAAAGTGATCCCGGAACGACCTTCCTTCAGAGAAGCCAGTACTTCTTCCTGGTTATTACCAATACTGGAAACAATACCCAGGCCAGTGATGACTGCACGCTTCATTCATTACCTCATGTCTTTTAATAATGTGAGTACGGGATTACAGGTTGTCACTTTAGCTTACACTTGTAAGCTGAACAAGTCCGATCAGGGTAAATATTTGTATTTTTTTTTCATCGAACATAATAACATTTTTGTTCAAAGGTAGCCTTGATGCCTGTTCGGCGCTAAAATTCAATGATTATTTGGATAAGAACAGGCATAAGTGTGAAAAAGTCAGCCGTGCAAACAGCCCGCCTTAGCTGGAATGATGAAGGTACGCCAGTATCAGAACAATTTGATGATGTCTATTTTTCTAATCAAGATGGACTTGAAGAAACTCGCTACGTTTTTTTACAAGGAAATCAATTTCCAACGCGCTTTGAAACACATCCTTTTGAAACCTGTGTTATTGCCGAAACAGGCTTCGGTACTGGGTTAAACTTTCTTACTTTATGCCAATGTTTTGAAGAGTTTAAGCAAAATCATCCCAACGCAAAACTACAACGCTTACACTTTATCAGTTTTGAAAAATACCCCCTCAGCCAAGAAGACCTAAAAGCAGCCCACAGCCGTTGGCCTGAGCTAGATCCACTCTCCCAAATGCTCTGTGAAAAATGGCCTGATCCCCTACCCGGTAACCAACGTATTATCTTAAAAAATGGGGAAATCATTCTTGATTTATGGTTTGGTGACGTAAATGAACAATTACCTCTACTTAATAGCAATTTAAACAATAAGATAGATGCTTGGTTTTTAGATGGATTTGCACCTTCTAAAAACCCACAAATGTGGAGCGAACAACTGTTCACTGCAATGGCTAAATTTGCCCGCCAAGGAGGCACTTTTGCGACCTTTACCTCTGCGGGTTTTGTGAAACGCGGATTACAACAAGCGGGTTTCACTATCAAAAAAATTAAAGGTTTTGGTCGTAAACGGGAAATGTTAACAGGCAGCTTAGCGGATAAGCATGACGAAATGATGACACCTTGGTTCGCTCGTCAGCCAGCTGCAATACCAACCGATGTTGCTATCATAGGCGGAGGTCTCGCCAGTTTAACCACCGCCTATGCCTTAAATCAGCGCGGTGCTAACGTCACGCTCTATTGCAAAGACCAACAAGTGGCACAAAATGCTTCTGGCAACCGCCAAGGGGCGGTCTACCCACTTCTCAATGGGCGTGATAACCCTCTAGAGCGTTTTTTCGTCAGTGCGTTCCCTTATGCGCACCGCTTTTATCGTCATCTTTCCCAATCGGGGATCCCATTTGATAGCCAGTGGTGCGGTGTTTCTGAGCTAGCCTACCATGAAAGAAGCCGCAAAAAGATTGATGCGATGCTGCAAACTGAGTGGCCTGCTGCGTTCGCGGCTGCAAAGACACGTGAGCAGTTAACCGAGTTAGCAGGTCTTGATGTTAACCATGCTGGTATTCATTATGCTAAAGGGGGATGGCTTTGCCCCGCTCAATTATGTGAAAGCCTTATGCGCTATCTCGCTGAAAAAGGCGTTCAATTTCATTTTAATCACGATGTTGAGCAATTACAGCATTCTGAGGAAGGGTGGACTTTATCTGCGAATGTTTCCGGCAAACAGCAACAATATTTACATCAAACGGTTGTCATTGCTAATGGTCATTTACTTACCCAGTTTCAACAAACCCAACAACTTCCAGTGACCCCCGTGAAAGGGCAAGTGAGTCATATCCCAACGACACCATCATTAAGCCAACTTAACAATGTATTATGCTATGAAGGTTATTTAACCCCAGTAAATCCCAATAACCAGCAGCACTGTATTGGGGCAAGTTATCAGCGTAACCACTTAGATTTTGCATACAGTGAAGTAGACCAGCAAGATAATCGCCAAAAACTGCTCAATAGTTTGCCCGATGTGAGTTGGCCAGAAGAGGTTGATGTTTCTGCTCAACAAGCTCGCCAAGGGATCCGCTGTGTGATCCGCGACCATATGCCACTAGTGGGGAATATCCCTCACTTTACGCAATTAATGGCAGCTTATGAAAATTTACCTGAACAGATGGAAAAACAGGCAAATATTATACTCGCCCCAACCTATCCTAATCTCTTTATCTTAGGGGCGTTAGGCTCACGAGGGCTTTCAACCGCGCCTTTGTGTGGTGAGTTACTCGCCGCACAAATCTTTAATGAACCACTGCCTTTAGATGATGAAACGTTAGCCGCATTGCACCCTAACCGCTTTTGGGTGAGAAAATTGCTCAAAGGCCGTGAAGTTAAAGTGATGCCACAAGAAAACATCATAAAATAACAGAATCCTGTGCTCTATTGACGTAATAATATCGAGCGCTTTATCGCTTAAAAAGCGATATGAATGAACAGCAAAAAATAGCCGCATTCGTTCAATGCGGCTATTAACGTCTAAAAACAGTAAGTTACTGCTATCTTAATTCGGACGGACTGTTTTAATCCTCATTGCACAACGATCAGCAGCATTAAACCCAGCATCAATTTCTTGTTGTAGAATTTCTTCTAACTCAGTGGGTAGAGCCTCTTCATCAATGATAGAAAATCCAAAACGCTGATAATACGGTGCATTCCAAGGGATTTCACGGAAAGTGGTTAGCGTCACATAGTCAAAGTGATGTTGTAACGCATATTGGAGAATATGCTGAATTAATGCCCGACCTACGCCCTTACCCTGCCACGATTGGCACACAGAAATTTCACCAATATGGAGGCTATGCGTTAATTTGTCGACATTAATAAAGCCAATGGGCTGATCGTCATTATCTACCGCCACCCATTCCCTATTGTCCTGAATAAACTGTAGATGATCTTGCTCTGATTGCACTTCATCGTCAGCAATCCAAGCAAATTGATGATGACCACGAAATACTTGCGCGGCAGAGCGCTCGATAGTAGGGAGTTTTTTTGCGTCGCACGGCTGTGCTTGGCGAATATGAAACATAAAATAAACCTATAAAAAAGAGGAGCTTCCTCCTCTTAATAATCAATATAGTGTGTGATTAACGCACGTCATCCAGTAAGGATTTCCACATACCTAAAACCAGCACTTGATCTGGTGGGGTGAGCTCTCCCCCTTTAATTGCCTGCTGAATACTCTCTTCAACACGTTGATAAAGTGCATCAACACTGGTTTCATTCTCTTGTTCAAGCTCTGCGACAGCAAGGGTTAGATGCCCACGCAAATAGCCGCCCGCAAATAATTCATCGTCACTTGCGTGTTCGACCATATCATCAATTTTTGTCAGTATGCGTGTTTCAAAATCCGCAAGCATGCTTAATCCTTACTCTCGTTAATGTGTCATTAGGCAAAAATATCTTCCGGATAAGGGAAGTCTTCTGCACAAAGTGGTGGAGTATTGTAAAACGTTTGTAACGCGTTCACAAAGCGTAATGGCCTTTCAGGAATACCATTTGCTAAATATTCCATCACTTGGCCATGTACTTTGCGCTGAAATGCGATACGGTCAGGCTCAAAATCCCCTTCTAGATTGTCGCAACTGACATTAAAAGGAATGCCAGCCGCTACACAAAATAACCAATCTAACGCCTGAGGTTTGATTTCAACGACTTCAAATGCACATTGCGTTTTTTCATCACGACCATCGGGGCAATACCAGTAGCCATAATCGACTTGCTGGCGTCTTGCCTCTCCCGCAATGCACCAATGCGAAATTTCATGCAGTGCGCTGGTGAAAAAACCATGTGCAAAGACAATGCGATGATAAGGTGTTTGCTCATCGGCCGGTAAATAAACTGGCTCATCGTCACCTTTCACCAATTTGGTGTTGTACTCTTCGCCAAAGCACTGTTCAAAAATATCAATCAACTGCTGATAATGATGTTTAATCATGGAAATTCAAATCATTTTAAAATAATGAAACAACCCAAGCTTTGATAGCATCGCCATGGCTGTCATGGAGCAATTTAATACTCATCAGCAAAGAGATGATCACAATCATTGGCCTGATCAGTTTTTGCCCTTTCGTTAACACCAAGCGAGCGCCTAGTCTTGCGCCAACCATTTGGCCGATAAGCATAACAAAACCGAGCACCCAAAGAACATGACCTCCGATAATAAAAAATATTAAAGAGCCAAAATTTGAGGCAAAGTTCAGTAACTTAGCATGGGCAGTCGCTTTAGCAAGGTTATACCCCAACAATAACACATAGCCTAATGCTAAAAATGACCCAGTTCCCGGCCCAAATGCACCATCATAAAAACCCATCGTCATACCAACAGCAACCCCAAAAACAGGCATACTAATACGTTGCTTACGATCTTGTGCACCAATTGACGGTGTTAACAAAAAGTAAAGGCCAACGCAGATAACCATGATAGGCAAGAGCTGTTTGAGAAAATCCGTATTAATCATTTGGATCAAGATGGCGCCTAACATGGCACCAATGATCGTCATGATAAAGGGGAACATTTGCTCTCGTAAGTTAATCGCTTTACGTCGAACAAAATAGAGTGACGATGAGAACGAACCTCCAACTGCTTGGAGTTTGTTAGTTGCAAGTGCCTCAACAGGCGTTATACCGACAGAAAGTAATGCAGGGATAGTTAATAACCCCCCGCCGCCAGCTATGGAGTCAATAAATCCCGCGAACAATGCAACACAGAAAAGTAATAAATAAATTTCAGGTGCAACAACAGTCAGCCAATCCATTTTTAATCCAAGTAACAGAATTGCCATTACGGCGATACGTAATCTACTCTGCCGCTGATAAACAAATACAAGCCCACAGAGTATCACTGCCCAGATGAGGTATTTTTAAGGAGGCGTCATCCAAACCTTCATATTAACAATAAGGGAGACTATGCCCCCTTACGCACTCTTTACGACAATCCTGAAAATGGTTTCATTGTGGGTATAACATCAGCACATTGCCCACGGTGACGTAAATAGTGATCCATCAATACAATCGCCATCATTGCTTCTGCAATAGGTACGGCTCGAATACCAACACAAGGGTCATGTCGACCTTTGGTGATCATTTCGACTTCTTCACCATCACGATTTAGCGTTTTACCTGAAACGGTAATACTGGAGGTTGGCTTCATCGCGATATGCGCAATAATAGGTTGGCTGCTACTTATCCCCCCTAAAATTCCCCCAGCGTGGTTTGAAGTGAAGCCCTCGCGAGTGATTTCATCGCGGTTTTCACTCCCTTTCAGGCCAATTACTCCAAAACCATCCCCAATTTCAACCCCTTTAACAGCATTAATACTCATTAAAGCATGAGCAATATCTGCATCTAAGCGGTCAAATACAGGCTCTCCCAATCCTGCTGGTACATTCTCAGCCACGACAGTCACTTTCGCGCCAATCGAATCTCCCTCTTTTTTTAGCCCTCTTAGTAACTCATCTAGCGCTTCTAATTGACTAGGGTCAGGGCTGAAAAAAGGGTTTTGCTCAACAATAGACCAATCTTTGATTTCACATTTCACTGACCCCATTTGTGTCAAACAGGCACGTATCGTGATCCCCAATTTTTCTTGTAGGTATTTTTTAGCGATTGCTCCAGCCGCAACACGCATAGCCGTTTCACGAGCAGAAGAGCGCCCGCCTCCACGGTAGTCGCGCTGACCATATTTTTGTTCGTAGGTATAATCTGCGTGCCCTGGTCTAAAGACATCTTTAATTGCGCTGTAGTCTTGAGAACGTTGATCGGTATTTTCAATCAATAGGCCTATGCTGGTTCCCGTAGTGACACCATTAAATACCCCAGATAGAATTTTGACCTGATCAGGCTCTCGACGTGCAGTAGTATAACGAGACGTTCCCGGACGGCGGCGGTCAAGATCCCCTTGTAGATCGGCTTCTGTTAATGCTAGCCCTGGTGGCACACCATCAATGATGCACCCCAAAGCCAAGCCATGAGATTCCCCAAAAGTGGTAACCCGAAACAGTTGCCCTATTGAATTTCCTGCCATACCAAATTCCTAATTAATATTTCATGATTGTTATTTTGATGTTGTGGTTGATTAGAATGCCGCGCAATATTTTCTTAATCAATATAAAGTTGAAAATGAGCATGATGTTCAACTAATTGCTCACGCGTCAACATAAATACTCCATCACCACCATACTCAAACTCTAACCAAATAAAGGGAATTTCTGGGTATTGTTCAATCAGATGTACCATACTGTTACCGACTTCGCAGATCAATACACCCTCATCACTCAGAAAGCGTGGTGCATTTGCTAAAATACGACGCACCAATTTTAAACCATCGCTTCCCGCCGCTAGCGCCAATTCAGGCTCAACGCGGAACTCTTCCGGTAAATCATCCATATCCTCAGCATCAACATAAGGTGGATTAGTCACAATTAAATCATACTTAACGTCAGGCATATCCCTAAACAGATCAGAGCGGATAGGAATAACGCGGTGCTCTAAACCATGATTCGCAATATTGTGTTCAGTAACGGCAAGCACATCGGTCGAGATATCGACCGCATCCACTTCCGCTTCAGGGAATTCATACGCACAGGCGATTGCGATACAGCCACTCCCTGTACACATATCAAGTATCGTTCGCGGCTCATCAGCCAACAAGCCAACAAAATGGTTGTTGATAAGCTCTCCAATTGGTGAACGAGGAATTAATACACGCTCATCCACATAGAACTCATGTCCACAGAACCACGAACAGTTAGTCAGGTAAGCCACTGGAACACGCTCATTAATACGACGCAATACACGTTCAATGATACGATGACGCTCCGTTGGGGTCAGGCGCGAGGTCAATAGTTCATCCGGTACATCAAGAGGTAAGTAAAGCGTTGGTAGCACTAATTGTAACGCTTCATCCCATGCATTATCAGTACCGTGACCATAATAAACATTGGCAGCATTAAAGCGGCTCATTGTCCAACGTAAAATGTCCTGAATGGTATGAAGCTCAGCAACAGCTTCATCAACGAAGATCTTTTCCAAGAAGGGTTTCTCCAGACTGTATATCGAAAGTGTTCAAGTTTGCCACGAAGTGAGACACAAATCAGCAGATTAATACAATAAAATCGCGAGGAAAACAGAGGGGAAGCTATTTAATGTCAAGAGGCCCCCTGTTTAAACTGGAGGCCTCTTAGGATAAGTCGTTATTCTACCGACTCAGCGTTGTAATTTACGTCAGTCTCCGCATTGGGTTGTTTAACCCACAGTGCATAAACGACGGCTAAAATCACCAACCAAACAATACCCACATATAAAGCAATACGTGTATCTTCAAAATAACCGAGTACCCCAAAGATAAATAGCATAAATATGATGGCAAGTGCTGGACCAACTGGCCATAATGGTACAGGGAATTTCAGTTTACTCACCTGCTCTGGCGTCATTTTGCGGCGCATGGCTACCTGTGATACCAAGATCATCAGCCATACCCAAATCGTGGCAAAGGTTGCAATCGATGCAATCACTAAGAACACTTTTTCAGGGATCAGATAATTCAATACCACCCCAACCAGCAAAATAATTGACATCACCAGTACGGTCATCCATGGCACACCATTTTTGGTCAGTTTAGTGAATACTTTCGGTGCCTGCCCTTCGTGTGCCATACCATACATCATACGGCCCGCCCCAAAGATGTCACTGTTGATAGCGGAGATTGCTGCGGTGATCACTACCACGTTCAAAATGTTTGCAGCCGATGCAATGCCTAGGCTATCAAAAATTTGTACGAATGGACTGCCTTGGTGACCAATTTGATTCCAAGGGTAGATACACATTAAGACAAATAAAGTTAAGACATAAAAGAGTAGGATACGAATTGGTACCGCATTGATAGCACGAGGAATTGTTACGTCAGGATTTTTAGCTTCACTTGCCGTAATACCAATGACTTCAATGCCCCCAAAGGCGAACATTACCACGGCAAACGATGCGATAACCCCTCCGATCCCATTTGGCATAAAGCCACCGTGCTCAAATAGGTTTGTAATACCGACTGCATGCTCAGAGGCTTGCCCAAAGCCAAACACCATAATCGCCGCACCGCCGATGATCATCGCGATAATTGCAACAATTTTGATGATAGAGAGCCAGAACTCCATTTCACCAAATACTTTTACATGACAAAGGTTAATTGCCCCGATAAAACAGATGATACTCAAAACCCAGATCCACTGAGCGACCTCAGGAAACCAGAGCTTCATATAAAAACCAAATGCGGTGACGTCTGCTAAGCAGACAATGAGCATTTCAAAAACATATGTCCAACCAGCAAAAAAACCTGCTCGTGGACCTAAATAGTGACTTGCATACTGTGAGAAGGAGCCAGCAAGGGGGTTATGTACCGCCATTTCCCCTAGGGCGCGCATCACCATAAAAACTGCCGCGCCACCAATAATATAAGCAATTAAAACCGCAGGGCCTGCCGTTTCAATCGCTTTTGCTGAACCATAAAAAAGACCTGTACCAATCGCTGCCCCGAGGGCCATAAACCGGATGTGACGCGCAGAAAGTCCACGCGTAAGTTTTGTTGTGCTTTGCATGATTTATCCTTCGTTTTTTATATACCCTAAATCATTCAAGCTACTTATCAGAATGATGAGTAGACACTAGCTCACTAAGGTGACAGACAGATATCTATCTCTCATGTCGCTTGAAGATTAATGGGTACTATTTTTAATAATGGTCGTGCAGATAAATACTACAAGCGGCCGATACATTGCCGACCGCTTATTATTTGCGTGATGTATTATTTAGGAAAAACCGAGTTTTCAGGGAACAATGTTGATAGCTTTTGTTCCGTAATGAGCTGAATTGCCGCATCAATATCAGGGGCAAAATAGCGGTCTTTATCATAATACGCGACTTTATCACGCAATATGTGACGGGCTTTTTCTAATACCTCGCTTGATTTTAAGCCCTCACGAAAGTCGATCCCTTGACATGCCGATAACCATTCAATGGCTAAAATGCCTGTCACATTTTTTGCTATTTCCCACAAGCGGCGGCCTGCTGCTGGCGCCATAGAGACATGGTCCTCTTGGTTTGCCGAGGTCGGTAAACTATCAACACTGGATGGATGTGCTAATGCTTTATTTTCACTCGCCAATGCTGCCGCAGTTACCTGAGCAATCATAAAACCAGAGTTGACCCCGCCATTATTAACGAGGAATGGTGGCAATTGAGACATGTGCGTATCCATCAATAACGCAATACGTCGTTCAGACAGTGCACCGATTTCGGCTAAAGCAAGCGCGATGTTGTCCGCAGCCATTGCCACTGGCTCCGCGTGGAAGTTACCGCCAGAGATAATGTCACCATTATCAGTAAAGACTAATGGGTTGTCAGAAACAGCATTCGACTCGATTAAAATTACCTCAGCCGCTTGACGAATTTGCGTCAAACAGGCCCCCATCACTTGAGGCTGGCAACGTAACGAATAAGGGTCTTGTACTTTAACGCAATTTTCATGAGATTGAGCCAACTCACTCGTTGGTGTTAACACCTCACGAAATAGTCTTGCAACATCAATTTGCCCTTTTTGACCACGCACCTCGTGGACGCGCGCATCAAATGGTTTGCGTGACCCCAATGCCGCTTCCACACTCAGAGAGCCACAAACAATACCGCTTAGCAGCAAGTTCTCAGCTTCAAATAACCCTTTTAGCGCAAACGCCGTTGATACTTGGGTGCCGTTTAATAGTGCTAGACCTTCTTTCGCTTCCAGTTTCAACGGTTTTAGCCCTGCTTTTTCAAGTGCCGATTTAGCGCTGAGCCATTTACCTTGATAGCGTGCTTTCCCTTCACCAAGTAGCAGCAAACTCATATGCGCTAAAGGTGCTAAATCACCAGAGGCACCAACTGAACCTTTAGCAGGAATAAAGGGATAAACTTGGTGATTCACTAACGCAATTAGGGCTTCAATCACTTCTAATCGAATACCAGAGAAGCCACGAGCTAAACTATTAATTTTTAAAACCATAATCAGACGAACCAATTCGTCATCAAGCGGTTCACCCACGCCCGCTGCATGTGACATCACAATAGAGCGTTGCAGCGATTGCAGATCTTTTGCAGCGATTCGGGTATTGGCTAATAAACCGAATCCTGTATTAATACCGTATGCCGTCTTATCTTCAGCAATAATCTTATTTACCGTTGCCACACTTTTTTCGATTGCCAAATGAGAGCGTTTATCGAGAGCAACCGTTACAGGCTGTGCAAGTACAATACGCAAATCATTCAGTGACATTTTTCCTGGATGGATAGTTAACTTAGTCATGCCCGGCTCCTCTTAGCGTGTTTTTAACATCGGTAGGTTAAGATTTTTTTCTTGTGCGCACTGAATCGCTATATCATAACCCGCATCAGCATGGCGCATGACACCTGTCGCAGGGTCATTGTGTAGAACACGAGCAATCCGCTCAGCAGCTTCATCAGTGCCATCGCACACAATCACCACCCCTGAATGTTGAGAGAAGCCCATACCGACCCCTCCACCATGGTGTAATGAAACCCATGTTGCTCCACTTGCTGTATTTAATAAGGCATTCAGTAAAGGCCAATCAGAGACGGCATCTGAACCATCTTTCATCGCTTCTGTTTCGCGGTTTGGGCTAGCAACTGATCCTGAATCAAGGTGATCTCGACCAATCACGATCGGCGCTGAAACTTCACCGCTTCTTACCATTTCATTAAAAGCTAAACCTAATTTCGCCCTATCCCCCAAGCCAACCCAACAAATACGTGCGGGTAAGCCTTGGAAACTGATACGTTCACGCGCCATATCTAACCAACGATGTAAATGCTTATCGTCAGGTAAAAGCTGTTTTACTTTTGCATCTGTTTTATAAATATCTTCAGGATCACCGGATAACGCCACCCAGCGGAAAGGACCAATACCGCGACAGAATAATGGGCGAATATAAGCAGGTACAAACCCTGGGAAATCAAAAGCATTTTTGACGCCCATTTCAAGGGCCATTTGACGGATATTGTTACCATAATCAAATGTTGGAATGCCTTGTTTTTGGAAGGCGAGCATCGCTTTAACATGTTCAGCCATCGATGCTTTTGCTGCTTTCGCTGTGCCTTCAGGATCTTTCACGCTACGCTCGCGATACTCTTCCCAACTCATCCCAACAGGTAAATAACCATTGAGAGGATCGTGAGCACTCGTTTGGTCGGTAACCATATCTGGGCGAACGCCACGTTTCACTAACTCTGGTAAGATTTCAGCCGCGTTAGCACATAAGGCGATTGATACAGCTTTCCCTTCCGAGGTGTATTTTTTGATACGCGCCAATGCATCATCCAGATCGGTCGCTTGCTCATCCACATAACGGGTACGCAAGCGAAAATCAATACGGCTTTGTTGACATTCGATATTCAGTGAACAGGCACCCGCGAGTGTTGCTGCTAACGGCTGCGCCCCGCCCATACCGCCTAACCCTGCCGTGAGCACCCAGCGCCCAGTTAAGTCACCATTATAATGTTGGCGCCCTGCTTCAACGAAAGTTTCATAAGTCCCTTGAACAATGCCTTGGCTACCAATGTAAATCCAGCTACCCGCCGTCATTTGGCCATACATTGCCAACCCTTTCGCATCCAATTCGTTAAAGTGTTCCCAGTTAGCCCAATGTGGTACAAGGTTTGAGTTTGCGATTAATACGCGAGGGGCATTTTCATGGGTTTTAAAGACGCCAACGGGCTTGCCAGATTGGACCAGTAGAGTTTCATCACTCTCTAAATTTTTAAGTGTTTCAACAATTTTGTCATAGCACTGCCAATTACGTGCCGCACGACCAATACCGCCATAAACGACCAGTTCATGTGGATTTTCGGCAACATCAGGATCTAGGTTATTCATCAGCATACGTAAAGGGGCTTCAGTCAACCAGCTTTTCGCGCTGAGAGTGTTACCTCGTGGTGCTCTGATATCACCATTTCTGTATTTATTATTTATCGTTGTCACATTCATACCCTCTTTCGATAGATTCAGCTTGTACTGATAACGTCTTTATATAGGTATAGTTGTATATACATGTACAATCAATACCCTATTTAACATCAAAATTGAGAATGAAATGCAGATAAATAATAATTACATATTATATTTCAATGGATTATGAAAAAACCACATCAAATTGGTGGTTAAATTTTCTTCTAAATCTGCCAGTGAGATCACATTAAATTTACAATTAATTCACATCTTTCAAGGGTTTTAGCGGGAAATATCAAAATTCACCATGAGATTAAGATAAACCTTCTACTCATGGTCAATATAGACGTAATTTTCAACATTTATTCGATAAAATACGCTAGGAAAGCAACCCCATAAAATAGCGTTGCCTTGAGATACTAAGAGGTAAAATGCCCTTTCAATTTATAGCGATGCCCCGGAAATAATAATTTCGTGCTAGTCACCACAAATGATTGGGACCATGTACGTCTTGAAATTAATAAGCAAGAAGAGCCTAACGCAATATTCAGCCATTTAGCGGCGCGCTCATCGGCTTCAATGGCCTCAACGATATGCTCACCTTCTGTTAATGGCGCCACCATTGAAAGGTAGTCATGAGGAGTGATGGTCAAAAAGTCTTGTTGTAGATAATCAGGAGCCGCTAGCGCATTGACATACCGATCTTCAATTTGCACTGGTACATCATTTTCGTAATGAATAATAATTGAATGGAATACCCTTGTTTCAGGGGCGATATTCAATTCCGCAGCCAACGAAACCGATGCAGCAACCTCTTCTAGCTTGATAATTTTACAGCTATATTGATGATTTCTTGCCAGAATTTCGGACTCAATGCTATGAACTTCAAATAGCGCTGATTGGCCTTTTGGCTCTGCGACGAATGTACCGACCCCTTGAACCCTAACTAACAGCCCTTCTGCTGTCAGCTCCCTTAATGCACGATTTGCCGTCATACGGCTACATTCGAATTGTTTGACCAATTCAGATTCCGAGGGAACACGATCATTCGCCTGCCACTCACCTGTATGGATTTTTTCTGTTATTAACTGTTTTACTTGCAAATAGAGCGGGATCGGGTTGTCTCTATTACCTTTTTTTTCTGCTGTCACAATCGTTTCCATTTTAAAAAGTAAAATGCCAAACCCTTAAAGTAAAAACTTAGGGTTACCGTTATACTATTAAGTTGTGCTATCAAATAGCGGATATTCTGACAGTCGCAAATAAAACTTAACCCTCTGTAAATATCCTACAAGTCTATTTACCAATTAAAGGCTAACAAAAACCCCTTACAGCATATATTACCACACAACAAATTGATAATGTTGGCAACACCAAACAAGGCGGATTCAAGTCCGAAGTGCAACGCTAAGCCGCCTTTCTTAGCTCCGCAAACACCACCGAAGGTTGTCTGAACCCCAGACACTTGCGTGGCCTGCTGTTCAACGCTCCCTGATAGCGTTGTAAGTCTTCTTCTGTCACTGTCCGCAGGTCTGTTCCTTTCGGGATAAACTGTCTTAACAACCCATTCGTATTCTCGTTCAGCCCACGCTCATGCGAGGCATACGGATGGGCAAAGTACGTATCTGCGTTCAGTGCTTCTGCTATCGCCTTGTGCTCACTAAACTCTAGACCGTTATCGAACGTTATTGTGTGACATACATCCTGATACTCACTCAGCAGTGAGATAATGGCCTTACTGACTTCCACCGCATCCTTTGAAAACACCTTTTTTGTCAGGTAAATACGGCTTTTGCGTTCTGCCAGTGTCACGATAGCACCAGTGCCCTGTTTACCCTGCACCAAATCGGCCTCCCAGTCCCCCAGACGGCTACGGTCATCGACGACTGACGGCCGTAGCTCAATGGATACCGCATCAGGGATGCGCCCTCGTTTCTGCCCGTAGCCCTTACGATATCGCCGTTTGCCCTGCCTAAGATGCCTGTACAACTCGCCACCGCTACGCTTATCCGCATAGATATACTGGTAAATCCATTCATGGCTGACGCTAAGACCAATAATGCTGCCAATTGCACTTATTTGCTCAGGACTCCACTTCCACTCCAGAGCAAATATCACGAAATCTATGGTCTGCTGAGGAATTGTCCTTTTGGCAGATGACAGCCGCCTATCACAGCACTTCTGGTGTGCCTGTTGTGGGTTATAACCAGTATCTGAAGTGTTACGCCTCAGTTCACGGGAGACCGTGGACTTGCTTACACCGATACGGATACCTATCTCATGGCAGGATAAATTATCCTCACGCAGTATCGATATCTGGTATCGTTGTCCTTCGGTTAGTTGCTGATACTTCATACTTACTCGCTCATCTTTGGTCGGAAGAGCAGGATAGCTTATCAGTAGCTAACCGTCCTTCCATCTAACATGACCGAGCGTTGCACTTATTATCTGAATTCGCGCCATAGGAATTTTATGATTTAATGAATTTCTAACAAAAATAACTAATAATCAGCTGATTTTATCGACATTATTCTATTTGAAGGAACGGTTTATATTCTCATCCCGTTCCTACTCCACCAGCGTGCAAACTATCTGATACTTTAATTCACTTATGAGTTATGATGACTAATATTGCCTTGATAAACTCGCATATATAATGGCTGGCTACCTTGCTCATAAATCATCTCAACGGGGTCAACCGCATTCCAAACCACAAAGTCAGCCTGATAGCCGACCTTAAGCTGTCCATGGCTTGCCTCGCGACCTAATGCTTTCGCAGCATGACAAGTAACTCCAGCCCATACTTCTTCAGGTGTTAATCTAAATAGTACAGCAGCCATATTCATGATCATACGTAGTGAAGCGAAAGGGCTTGTGCCAGGGTTAAAATCCGTTGATACCGCCATTGGTATTTGATGTTCACGCAACAGTTCTATAGGTGGCAATTTTTTCTCTCTCAAGAAATAAAAGGCGCCCGGAAGTAAAACGGCTACTGTTCCACTCTCTTTTAGTGCACGAATACCATTAAGATCAAGATACTCAATATGATCAACCGATAATCCCCGATAACTAGCAACCAGTTCGCTGCCTCCAAGGTTGGACAACTGCTCAACATGCCCCTTGACTGGGATCCCCAATTTTTGTGCGGCTGCAAATAGTTTTTGGCTCTGTTCTAGCGAAAAGCCCACCGTCTCACAAAAGACGTCAACGGCTTCAAATAACCCTTGCTGCCACAATGTTGGCATAATATCCGTACAAATTAGATCAATATATTCATCAGCTTTATCTTTATACTCAGGCGGTACCGTATGCGCTGATAGCAAAGTTGAACTGACTGTTACTGGGTATGCTTCGGCTAATTTTTTGGCAACCATGAGCTGTTTTTGCTCACTCTTCAAATCCAAGCCATAGCCTGACTTCATCTCAATGGTTGTGACACCTTCACGGATCAGCGCCTCTAATCGCGGTTGTGAAACCTGATAGAGTTCATCTTCATTTAACGCTCGCGTGGCACGTACAGTAGAGTTAATCCCACCACCTTGTTGGCTAATAGTCTCATAAGAGACACCATTCATCCGCTGCTCCCACTCGGCCGCACGATTGCCACCAAAAACCAAATGCGTATGGCAATCAATTAAACCTGGTGTAATTAAGCGCCCTTCTAGATCCACTACTTTACAATTAGCTGTATCTAACTCACCTTTTGGTTCAATCGCCACGATCTTATTCTCTCGCGTGACCATATCGTGATTTTCTAAGAGTCCATATGCCACGTTAGATCCCAGATCCATTGTAGCAATGCGGCCATTTCGCCAGACGACATCATGAGCAAGTGTTTTAAATGACATAACAGATCCTATGGGTTTAATAAGTACATTTACCACTGCAATAGATAACAGGTATATATATGTATATACAATTAGTCAATACAGCTACAATTGTCAATGTAAACTGCCCATAACGTTAAAATTTTGTTAGTTAAATCTTATAATCCACAGCTATAACCTTCGTCACCAAAAATAGGTTACACTAATGTAGATAAGTACTATCTGAAAAAGATAATTAAACAGCTAGCTAAGATAATTAATCGAATGAAAAATAAATTTGAATTAGACAAAGATGACATTCATCTATTTAAAGAAGCTATTCGCGGCACAAAAAAGATAGCACAAGATCAAATCTTGCATACTCCTGTGCGAACAAAAGTCACTCATCCTTCAAGTAAAAAAGTCCAACAAGAACAAATCGATGCTTCATTTTATTTTTCAGATGAATTTCAACCTCAATTGGAAGATGAAGGCCCAACTCGCTATTTGAAACCCGGCTCTAGCCCTTACGAACTGAAAAAATTGCGTCGAGGCGATTATGTTCCTGAACTTTTTCTTGATTTGCATGGCTTAACGCAATTAGAAGCGAAACAGGAAATTGGGGCGCTGATTGCCGCATGTAAACGCGAAAATGTCTTTTGTGCGTGCATTATGCACGGCCATGGTAAGCATATTTTAAAGCAGCAAACGCCACTGTGGTTAGCCCAACACCCAGATATTCTTGCTTTTCATCAAGCACCTAAAGAATGGGGCGGGAATGCGTCACTACTCTTATTAATTGAAACTCAAGAACACATTAGGCGCTAGCAATTTTCAGCGTCTTCATATTACACAATACAACGTTAGCCATTTTTCATCACGACAACAGACCGTTTAAAAGCCCCTAGGGGCTAACTGGTCGCCATTACTGATTGACTGAGAGTAATTGAGCTGGGCTGAGCATCCAATCTAAATGGGCTTTATGGTGCTTCACATCCATTTCAATGCAGGCAATCGAAGAAGTGATAAACATCGGAGGTGCTTCATGAGGGCATAACTCTGAAACTAAATACCCGACAAGAGGTAGATGAGACACCACCAATACGGCATTCGCTCCCATTATTGCTAGGTCACGAATATGATCTGCCACAAATGCCGCATTCCCACCGGGTGTTAACATCTCCATTACCGTAGCTTGTTCAGGTAGGCTAAGATGCTCACGGACAGTTTGTAGTGTTTGCTCTGCTCGAAGATAAGGACTTACTAGGACATGATCAATCTCTGGATGACGTTTATTCAACCATTGAGCCATCAATACCGAATCATCTTTCCCTTTTTGAGTTAACGCTCTTGCCGCATCACTTGCGGCCTGTAGTGCGGCATCACCATGACGCATAATATAAACTTGCATAATCCACCATCTGAGTAGCCTAGCAAATAGCACTGGCTAATCTTTTTGTTAAAATAATTTATTGTCAGAGTCACCATCAGTGGGGCGAAAAGTGATTCTGCATCAAACTACCGACAAATAAAATGATTTAAGTAATTTTTTGCGTTTAATTTTGTCTGAAAAGCATGCAGCAGTGGCCTAATTACCTTATTGCTCCCGCTCCCATCGGCCCCTCTGACCTACCAATTAACTACATTAGAGACCATCTAGCTTTTTCTATTTTCAATCAATAAAAAACCCGATGATTGCTATATTAAAGCAAATACATCAGGCTTTTTGGTTACATCATCGTACCTTAAAATACACAGTTGTACGCTAAGTGGTATTTCAGGTTGTTAATTAAAGAAGCCACCGTTATGGCTGCTTGAAAGTGGCTTCACAATACTCAACTTTTGTTTGCTGGAAAAAAGGTTTCATTTGTTTGTGCCATCTGACACAAGCGTTCACAAGGGCGGAATTTATCACCGTAACGCTCAGCTAACTGATTCATCGTATCTACTGTTTTTTGAATACCTAAGTTATCCATATATCGGAATGGCCCACCAAAAAATGGCGGGAAGCCAATACCAAATACCGCGCCAATATCCCCATCTCGTGCATTTTGGATAATATTCTCATCTAAACAGCGAACAGCCTCATTGAGCATCAACATCACACAGCGTTCAGCAATATCAATTTTGCTCAAATGATTTTGTGGCTGAATACCGATTAATGAATAGATACTGCTATCTACCTGACGCTTTTTAGATTTTTTCCAGAACATCAATTTAGATGCGGGTTGATGCCCATACAAATAAAAGCCTTTCCCATTTTTCTTGCCTTTACGGTCGTCTTTATTCACTTTATCCAGAAGCTCAGGAGCCTTAAACCTATCACCAAAGCGATTGACTAAAATAGGTAAAATTTTAGTTCCGACATCAATACCGACTTCATCTAATAAGTTAAATGGCCCAACAGGGAAGCCAAAATCAACAAGCGCACTATCAATATGCTCAATTGATTCGCCACTCATTAAACATTCAGCCGCTTCACACAAATAAGGCGCTAAAATACGATTCACATAAAAGCCTGCATCATCCCCCACAACAATGGCCGTTTTACCTTGGCGTTTCGCAAAAGCCACCACCGTCGCAATGGTTTCTGCATCTGTTTGCTGATGAGGGATCACTTCAACCAGAGGCATTTTGTCAACAGGGCTAAAATAATGTAGGCCAATCACTTTTTCAGGGTGGGCTGCATTTTCAGCGATTTGATGAATAGGTAATGAAGAAGTGTTCGAGGCAAAAATCGCCTTCCCGTGAGTGACCTCTTGTACCTCTGCAACCATCTTTTGTTTTAGTGAGAGATCTTCAAAGACAGCTTCAACCACAATATCAGCATGCTCAAACCCTTGATAATTTAGCGTGCCTGATATTTTTGCCATCACTGCATTACGCTCGCGAGCAAGCATGCGCCTTTTATTAACTCTTTGCGTTAATAGATCCCAGCTATAACGCAGTGAATGGGTAATGCCTTTCTCATTAATATCTTTAATACGGACAGGAAGATCACCTTTCATTGCGGTGACAAATGCAATCCCCCCTCCCATTAAACCGCCACCTAACACACCAATCTGCTTAAATGCGAGTGGTTTTGCACTAGACCCCGTTTCATTTTTTAATGCCGTTGTCGCAAAGAATAAGCTTCTTAGTGCGGCTGACTCTGGTGTCATCACTAACTCGCCAAACGCTTTGGCTTCTGCCTCATATCCGGCTTTAGCCCCTTTTTCTACCCCTGTTTTGACAACCTGAATAATTTTCTCTGGAGCAGGATAATGGCCTTTCGTTTTGCGCATTACGGTTTGTTTGGCGCTGGAAAAGACTTTATTACGTAATAAATTACTGCTTAATAAACGATGTTGCCAATGAATAGGCGCGCGTTGGATTTTACCTTTTTTCGCCATTGCAATAGCGACATCTAACAGAATGGTTTCAGGCACGACATCATCCACTAACCCCATTTTTAGTGCCTGTTTCGCGCGTAACTGTTTACCCGTTAACATCATATCCAGTGCATTTGGTATGCCAATTAATTTTGGTAAACGTTGGGTTCCACCTGAGCCGGGAAGTAAGCCTAATTGGACTTCAGGTAGGCCTAAACGCGTTTTATCGTCATTCGAGCACACTCTGACATGGCATGCTAATGCAAGTTCTAACCCACCACCGAGACAGGCTCCATGGATTGCCGCAACAATAGGTAAAGGATAGTTTTCTAGCTTTTCGAAAAGCAGGTGCCCTTCTCGAGATAACTCACTGGCTTGCTCTTTACTTTGGCAGTTAGCAATCATGCTAATATCCGCGCCCGCGATAAAACTGTCTTTTTTCCCAGAGGTGATCACCAATCCTTTTAAACCAGGTGTCGACTGTGCTTGCTGTAAAATAGAGAGGAACTGTTGTGCAAACTCAGCCTTCAATGTGTTGACCTTTTCATTTGGTACGTCAATGAAAATGACACCCACTGTTTGGGCATGAACTTCAAGGCGAAAAGCTTCATGCACGAGGCCGGCTTGAACCCCTGTTTCTGAATGGTGCGTCATTATTCCACCTCCAAAATCATTGCAGCGCCCAACCCACCAGCAGCACATGCTGTTGTTAAACCAAACCCACCACCTCGGCGACGTAATTCATGCAGTGTTTGTGTCACCATACGCGCTCCTGTTGCAGCGAATGGATGACCATAAGCAATAGACCCACCAAGCACATTGAACTTATCCATATCTACTTCACCAATTTCTTTTGATAACCCCAATTTTTCTTGAGCAAATTGGCGACTAGAAAAGAGTTTAAGATTCGCTAGCGTCTGAGCGGCAAAAGCTTCATGCATATCGATTAATGTCAAATCTTGTAGCGTCAACCCCGCACGTTTAAGCGCTATTGGTGTCGCATAAGAAGGGCCTAACAGCATATCTTGCCAAACATCAATAGCAGAGAAAGCAAAGCTACGTATATAACCTAATGGGGTATAACCTAATGCTTTAGCACGAGATTCCGTCATCATTAGCACGGCGGCCGCTCCGTCGGTCAGTGGTGTACTATTGGCTGCCGTCACCGTACCGTGTTTACGATCAAATGCAGGTTTTAACTTTGCATAAGAAGATAAAACTGAATTTGTACGGATATTATTATCTTGAGTGAAGGCTTGTTTGAATGGCGGCATGTAAGCACTCATCACCTCTTGCTCCAAAACACCACTTTCCCAAGCTTTGGTCGCGAGCAGATGTGAGCGATGCGCAAGTTCATCTTGCTGCTCACGAGTGATATGATACGTTTTCGCCATTTGCTCCGCCGTATCCCCCATCCGTAAACCTGTCGAATATTCTGCAACGGCGGGTGCGACAGGTAACAGATCTTTTAGACGTAATTTCGACATCAATGAAAGCTTTTGCCCGAATGACTTCGCTTTACTTAATGACAAAAGCGTTGCTGCAAGTTTCTTGGAAACCCCGATAGGTAATACAGAAGATGAATCTGCACCTCCAGCAATACCAACTGAGATATGACCAGCCATCATACTCTCAGCAATATTTGCCATAGCCTGAAAACTCGTCGCACAAGCGCGAGAAACACTATAGGCATCCGTCGAGACACTCATACCTGTACCGAGCACTATCTCCCGCGCAATATTCGGGGCTTCTGGCATTTGTACCACTTGCCCAAACACCAGCTGTTCAATAAGTTGTTTTTCAATACCGCTTCGACTTAGCAGTTCTGCAACAACAGCTTTTCCCAGATCAACCGCAGCAATACCTTGATATGCTGTGGCTTGCTTGGCAAAAGGTAAACGGAGGCCGCTAATAATTGCTATCCTCTCTTTTGCTGCATAAGTGCTTTCGCCATGATGGGAAAGTTGATTCATGGTAGCTCCTGCTAAAAAGTGATAAACCGTTTTTTATGACCTCTAAACCTTTCATGCTGGTTTCTGTAGCCACAAGTGAAACCCGCACTTTAAAATAATAGGTGTAACTTATTTATATTTAACCGATTCTCGTAACCTGTTAAAAAAGTGCTTGTGGCTAGCTGACCCTCGCTAAAGAGGTCTGACCTGTTTAATATTGTTAACATAAACGTTACATTCAGAAAATAGCGACATTAAGAAAATGCGAGCTTGCACACAACTTAATGAATATTAATGAAAGCAGAAAAGAGTTGAGCAGAAAATAAAGGGAATTAAATAGAAAAACACCTTCACTATAGCGCAATTAGACTATAGTGAAGGAGATAAAGAGTTAATCAGTTGTTTGATTAGCGTAAGCCTAATTGAAAAATCAGACTTTCTGCTTCACAACTAAAAGTAAAGTTTGCAGACAACTCAACACCACCTTCAACATTGGTGATGGAATGGTCGATAGCACAAGGTTCTGACTCAACAGATTTGGCCTTTTCAGTTAGCTGTTTCAACATAGATTCCGCTTCTTCATGGCTCGCGAAAACATGCTGATACGATGCAGTGCAATCTTTATTATCTAAAACTGTACCCACATCTACACAGCAGCAAGCAGCAGTTTCTTCCGCGCTACAACGGTTAATCGCATCAGTCATTTTACTCTCCAAATCAACAAACTGTTAAGTTGCTATCATAACGCTGAAAAAGAGAGAAAAACCAGTGTATATCAAGCCTATTCCCTGACTATCTGAGATAAGTTTGATCTAACCCCATAAATACTCATCAATGACAGAATTACGCCCAACGGATGTTGCCATTTTGTTAAATACATCGCAATTTTGAAAACAATTTGTATATAAACGAAAAACATGCTTGCAACATATGAGGTGGTCAGACCTATACTCTAGTAACTGGTCTGATTTGTCATAGAGGCAAGCGACCCTACAATTCTGCGCTTCTTGCGATAGAAGTCGCCTAATATACATAATAAACAAGAGGGTTTTGGTCATGAGCCAGAAAAACCTATTTACTCGATCAGCTTTAGCAATAGCAGTGGCAATAGTTTCATCTAATGCGGGCGCCGCTGGTTTTTTGCTTAATGAATATTCCACATCTGCGCTCGGACGTGCATTTTCGGGAGCCGGCGCACTCGGTGACAACGCAAGTGAAGGTAGTCGTAACCCTGCTGCAATGATGTTATTTGATCGCCCAGCCATTTCAGTCGGTGCAGTTTATATTGACCCAAGTGTTGATATTAAAGGGCGTGGAGCATCTCCTTTAGGCAGTAACTTAACCGCAAATGATATTGCACCAAGCGCTCTCGTGCCTAACGCGCATTTCATTTTCCCTATCAATGATAAGTGGGCGGTAGGTACATCAATGACCACCAACTTTGGCCTCGCAACTGACTTTAGTAAAAACTATGCAGCAGGCCCTATTGGCGGTAAAACTGACCTGAAAACAGCCAACTTAAATTTAAGTGGTGCATACCGTTTAAATGATAACTTTAGTTTTGGTTTAGGTGTCAATGCGGTTTATGCCGATGCTGAAATCACTCGCCATGCAGGTGATTTAGGTAAATTAGGTAAATTAACACCAAAACTTGAATTACCCCCTATTCCTGCTAGTACCACAATGGCAAAACTGACAGGCGATGATTGGGGCTACGGCTGGAACGCAGGTATCCTCTACGAACTCAATCCAGATAACCGTTTTAGTTTAACCTATCGTTCTAAAGTTACCGTCAAGTTTAAAGATGGTAAGTACTCAAGTGACCTTCCAAGTAATAACCCTTACCTTAATGGCGCTGGTATTGTCGGCACTGATGGTGAAAAAATCAAAGGTAAGCTTGACCTAAACCTTCCTGATATTTGGGAGTTCTCAGGTTACCATAAAGTTGCTCCAAAATGGGCATTGCACTACAGCGTAGCTTATACTGGCTGGAGTGAATTCAAAGATTTAACAGCATATCGTAGTAGTGATGGAAAGCGATTATTCCACAAGGCTGAAAATTTTAAAGATGCTTGGCGTTTCGCAGTAGGTACAACCTATTACTATGATGATAACTGGACATTCCGTACAGGTATCGCCTATGACGAAAGCCCTGTACCGACAAAATACCGTTCAATTTCCATCCCAGACCAAGATCGCTATTGGTTAAGTGCGGGTACAACCTATGCATTTAATGAAAATGCTTCTGTAGACTTGGGTATTTCTTATATGTACGGTAAAAAAGTCAACATATCTGAGAAGCTAGTAGAAACTAACGCACTGCCACTTCCTGCTTATGAGTTTAAATCTGAAGGGTCAGCCTGGTTGTATGGTGTGAACTTCAACTACACATTCTAATTGTGTCGATGCAAATAAATAACAGGGGATGATCCCTCTGCCAAACCGTTAGCTAACCCCATGCTTTTCTACATGGGGTTTCTTGTTTAAGGAACATAATCGTTAAAATGATTCTCCCATTATCTTCTGAACGTCATTAATGAAAACGATAACTCATTTTAATTGGCACCAATCTCTCTTTTTAGTCCTAAAAGGATAAAAAAGAGTGTTAACCTAGTTACTGTCTCCATCTTATATGTCGTAGCTGCAATAAACCTAAAACACGGACAAACAGAAATAAAAACTCTCACACCAAAAATTTACCTTTATACAAAATAATTAACTAATATCCATTCGGTTTTCTTGAAAATAAATACCCATTAATTATTAAAACAGAAAAATACACTACTTTAAATCCCCTTAAAAGTGAGTTTGAGGCCGTTCAGACCTGAAGTGCTCTTGACTTTTATCCCTGTAAATCTATAAATTAAATTGTGGCTTGAATGTTATCTTAGTATTAACTAATGATTTATCGGGCTTATCACTGTAAAACTATTTCAATTTCTTCTTTCTCGATCACTTCGTTGTAAATAGTTTTGCAATTCATTTTCATAACATCACACACCCTGCATGTTCTTGTCACTACGTCTAGTACAATGTAGTCATTGTCTGGTTCGGCGTAGCGCCGCTAGCATATAGGAAAAATAAATTAACGTTTAAGCAATAATCGTAAGCTAACCGTTAATTCTAAAGAGGTTAATATGACGATATAGAGAGGAGGTATTTATGGGAACACTGTTTACGGTTGGCTTTATTGGTGTTTTAGGTGTTATTGCTCTGATTGATGCAATCACTTCTCGAGGAAAACGAGGCAATGAATAATACTCTTATCACTCTCTGATGCCATACATAGCAAAAGAGAGTGATAGCTTCCTGTCATTAATCGATAGAATCTAAATCATCTTCGATAGCTGAGGCATTTGGATTTTCCGTCGCTTTTAACTCCCCACCACTTGATAAGAAATCATTTCGCTGGAAATATGCTTCACGCATCAACAAATAAGGATCAGACGAATTTTTCAGCAATCCATCCGAATCGAGTAGCTGGGAACGTGTTTCGATGCCTTCTAAGGCCCATTTACCTGCCGACATCCAGAATGTCAGATAGCTCAACATTGGGTAAAGATCATCAACTAAATTACCGCCCTCTTCACGTGGTGTAAAACTACCGTAACCAGGTAACACCACATAAGGACCATAACCTACATCATAGTAACCCAATGTGTTACCAAAACGTTTAGGATCTTCTTTTGCTAACTGCGGGTTAGCCATTGAAGCTACATCAATGAGTCCTCCAACACCAAAGACGGTGTTAAGGAAGAAACGGTTAAAGTGTTTAAACCCTTGGCTGACTTCACCTCGTAAAAAGCTGTTCAGCATGCTGGCTGGCTCTTCAAGGTTGACAAAGAAGTTCGTTAAACCATTTCGTGCAGGCATAGGTACATAATCGCGCCAAGCAACGGCAACCGGCCTTAAGATATAGGGATCTAACACATTGTAGTTAAAATTGAACATCGCTCGGTTAAAACCTTCAAGCGGATCTGAGCGCTCCTGAGTTTCAGGATTAATTGAGCTTGAACACCCAACAAGCAAAACCCCCGCAAGAAGAACGCCACTCATGCGAAACTTCATAATACTCTCCATTCCCTGTACCACCAGCCATGGCACTTCAATTCAAATTATAAACCAATGCGTTTATATTAAAACCAAATAAATATAATTGTTAACCAATTTGAGTGCTCAATATGACCAAGCAACCATAACGCTAAGTATACATTATTAAGTATATTGTTTTTATAAGAAAAGTGATCAAATGCACGATTGGCTAACTGTATCCGTTACAATGGAGTAATAAACAGTACAGTATTCACGAGGCTTAGAATGGGCTTTTTAAGATAAGCGATAAACATCGGCGCTCACTGAGTTTACTAAGCATTACTCATCAAAAATGGTTATTCAGCGCAAAAATGCGAATCTCGATTTACGGCTTATCCCTGCATAGGATGAGCAATTCACGCCATAATTACCCTCAATAATAACATTACGTGTTTTTATAGTTTCATTAACATATCGCGCAAAAGATCACCTAAAACTATAGTTTATTACTCTTTTATCAAAGAAATTCCACGTAACAACTTGATTCAATTAGAAGTCAGAAGTAGAATGCCGGACGTTGTAACATAATTTATGTCCCCTTAGTTAAATGGATATAACGAGCCCCTCCTAAGGGCTAGTTGTAGGTTCGATTCCTGCAGGGGACGCCACTGTAAGCCAATAAACCCGCTATCCTCCCACTAAAAACCTGCTTTACCTGTCCGTTGAGTTAAATAATACTAAACTGAATAAATATTTCTCAGGGGAATATGGGGTCTCACACACTTTTATTACCCCAATGAAACTAAACGTAATTCCAAGATAACGCCTATAAACAAACCGATGATGATGGTTGATGTTTTAATGTATCGTCCACTGGCGCAAAGTTTTAATAGACTCGATAAAAAGAAAAACTTCATACTATCGAGTTATATCCTGCCATTAGTTTTGCGTGTCTTGCTGCACGATAAAACTGAAACTGCTCTGGCAAATTCTGTTCGTTACCCTATAGCAGCAATGATTTTCTCTTGTACACCATTAATCGACATTGAGTATCAATGCCCTAATGTGGCTAAGTCTGTTCAGCTCTTCATGCTATCAATTATCTAGCATTACTGCGGCATTGGCTGTGTTTTGTCGGCTTTACATCACCGCATAGCGTATTAGCACATTAGGCACTAACAATAGTAATCAACTTGCCAGCTAATACCCTCTAAACCATTTTTTATACGTCAAGCCTGTATTTTACTTTCGGCCTCTTTTCCGGTTTCATCTCGTCATGAATAAGTTAACACTGTTCCTTGTTGCTTGCGCGCGTGTAAAAGGTTTTCATCTCAAAGTCACTTATTAGCCACCATAGCTAATAGACAACATTAATCAAGCCCCCCATCAAAAAGCGATTGATTCTTCAAAGGCATGTTATTCAAGGCCCCACATTGCTTTAACTAAATCCCAGCACTGTGACATCCATTACCCGTTTAAGTTAGATTCCAAACATATTCCGAGTTAAAATAACAATTAATTTCATTTAGTGCTCAATAAATGAATGAAAATATTCTTTAATTCCATTTAATATATCAAAATGAGAAATCAAATATGGATTTGAAGGTAAGTTATATGGAAAATAATATAATTCATACACTCGTTGAATTAACAAATAGAGGTAATGACGATGTTAAAATAGCCGCAATCACCGCTCTCGGAGATTACAAGGCAACGATTGAACAGCAAACTGCTATTTCTAGGCTTATTGAGTTGTGCAAGGACCCCAATAAGGATGTGGCAATTTCAGCCATAAAAGCCTTAAGTAAGCTTGCAGAATTCTTTTAACTTATTGTAAACACTCCGTTCTAATGTAATTTAGCAAATACATCGCCTGCTGTTCGTTCTCAGCTATCATCACTAATCTTGTTCAACTGCTACATTAGGTCGTGCGGTATCTCCATGATTCTGTTTTGTCAATAACGAAGCCGACATGACCATCTCCGATATGTGAAAAAACACAATACAACCGCATTTAAGTTAAAATAAGTTTACGCCATCGCTAAGATATGAGCGAGGAGAATGAATGCCATAACGCGCTATCATTACATTGGCGAAGCCTACTCATTAAGGAGCTGGTTTAGCTATCCCAACTAATCCACGACGTTTGGGTCGATAGAAAATAAATCTAATTACAGGATAAATAGCATCCTCCATGAATGCATTCACCTGCCTAACGCAATGCTTTGCAACGTCTAAGTTTATCACTGTTTTTTCTGATAACGCATCTAAAACATTTTATGAGCTTTTGTATTATGTATAGCATTTAATAACAGCCTCACGAAAGGGATTACTGCTTAGTAAAAATTATTATTAATACGCATTTCAACAAACTCAAATTACCTTTTATCACCTATTCCGCTTATCATGGCGTCCCCTGTAGGAATCGAACCTCCAACTAGCCCTTAAGAAGGATTCGTTATGTCCATTTAACTAAAGGGATATAAATTACCTTACAACGTTCGGATATTTCTTACTTCTAACTCATTCTCCATTTTGTGTGGAGAGTGAAAGTAACCATCATTAATATCTGAAATTACATATCTTCTAATCTAAATAACGTATCCGTATTTTTTACTATTCATTAGCTAAGTCACATCAATACAAATCCTCTATCCCGATGGAATATATTTTTTGTCTTTGGTAGTTGTTGCACTCCCTATTAACTGTGCGGCCTATCATTTTTATTTCCTTAGATAAAGAGATTTTTACTGTTATCAATGTTGAACCAACAGAGTCGATAAATCAAAAATGCTATTGTCACTCGCTATAAACGAACCGCTATAGTATCGGTAACCCCAATAATCTAAAAAAGAAAGCTTTCCATTTCATGATAAAAATCATCAAATCCAGACATGTCCCATATAAAGTGTGAATCATACAGTACATTCACTCAAAATAGGATAATTCTTGAATTAACTCTTTTACTCTATTAAAGCTAATAAACAACCATAAGTTGTCCCTTTATGAAGATAAAAATTCTCATATGATGATTTATTTATATTGAGTTTTACTTAATAATAATTTAGATTAAGTCACAAAATTTGTGATTGGTAAAGCTGGGAATTTACATTTTTAACGAATAAACCGTTGTATCATATTTAGCTTGCTGTATTTTATACTTGAAAATTCACTAACCACTGTCATTTTCATCTAAATACACATCACTATGCGTTATATCTCATTAGTTTCAGCCTAATTGTCTACGTATAGCGTTTTAAAATGTAAGTTACTTTTTATATCCCCAGCACACTGTAAATAAAACATAAATAGAGTAACCTTATGGAAAACGCAACAAAAAACCTTTTGGATATCGATATTGAAAAGGAAGATATACGTAGTCAAGTTCATCATGTTAAATTTCATGGTGACAATACTGAGTATTTCTTTATATGGATAGTGAATGTTTTATTGACGATACTCACTCTAGGTATATATTCAGCTTGGGCCACCGTCAGAACCCGACGCTACTTCTTAGGTAATACTGAGGTTAATGGCTCACGTCTTGAGTATCATGCTTCACCTGTAAGGATTCTAGTATCTAGGCTTATTATATTTTTCTTTTTTGCATTATATTTAGCCGTTAACTATCTTTTCCAACCAATAGCATATGTTATTCTGTCCCTGTTTTTCTTGATGCTACCTTACTTTATTATTCGCTCATGTCGTTTCCATGCCATTATGACAAGCTATAGAAATGTAAGATTTAATTTTCTCGGCAGTTATAAAAAAGGGTATTGGTACTTTTTTATCCTTCCATTATTACTTTTATTAGGTGCAATTGCTTTTTCATTCTTGGTAGGACAAGTCATAGGTTTAATCGCTATCTTTAGTTCAGCGAATACCAATGAACATATAAATCTGAGTAGATACTTTATCGGCACATACGCGACTTTGTTATTAATAGCGATTTCTTTATATGCCATTTTTGCAATAAGAACCAAACAATTGTATGAGTATTTCGCAAATAACTTTTACTTTGGCAAATCTGCATTTAAGCTAAAAATGAATTATCGGGCAGTGGCTAAAATTTATAGTATCGCTTTTTTAATACTGGTTCCTTTCATCATCTTAAGCGGGTTTAGCATCATCTCTATGATAAAAACCGTTATCATACACGAAAGCAACTTCAGTGAGTTAGAACCACCTGTTTTTTTGTTTTTATTCATATATTTATACTTATACGTAGGGTTTTTCTTCTCTTATAGTTACATTCATATCATGATGAGACGTGAGTTTTTCAATAAATTAGAATTCAGTAACGAGCTAAAATTTAGCTCATCCATCACCTATTTTTCTTACCTAATTCTACTGTTCTCTAATAGTCTTATTATTATATTTACGCTAGGGTTAGCTACACCTATTGCTCAAATTCGCCATGCACGATATTTCGCCATGAACACTAAAATTACAGGCGATATGTCTCTAGAGAATGAACTCGCTCATGATGAGACTCACTCTAATTCTTTTCATGATGAAACGCTTGATTCCTTCGACTTTGGATTATCGTTGTGAACATAGTGGGTGAATATACTTATAATAAAAAGGCACTGAAACACAGTGCCTTTATTGAGTTAGATAATGATAAGCATCAAATTACTCTTCACGTTAACGATGAAGTTAAAACATATCTATACCAAGATATTCATTTATCAAAACCACTAGGAACACTACCAGACTCTATCTATTTTTCTGATGGTGGATGTTTTACCTGTGATAAAGAGCAACATTTACGTAACAAACTCGTTCTGAAAAAAGGCAAACTCCATTTTGGTGTTATTCACTTTTTAGAACGTTATAAAATGGCTAGCCTGTATTTACTAGCCTGTATTATTCCTATGGTATATCTCTTTTTCCAATTCTTTCTACCATCAATGGCATCGATTATTGCTAAAGAGACTCCTGTTCGAATTCAAATGCACCTTGGCCAAGAAACACTCGTACTCTTAGATGAAAGTGTACTTGAACCAAGTAAATTGCCATTAAAAAAGCAGCAAGAACTTAAGGCGCTATTTGAAAGAATTACACCTCAAGAATTTAATAATTATGATTTAAAACCACGGCTTATTTTTAGAGACTACCCGAAACAAGCCAACGCATTAACATTAACTGACGGTACAATCATCATTACTGATGAGTTAGTTAACTTAATTGAAGATGAAAATGAACTTGTTTCCGTTTTATTACATGAAATGGGCCATCATTATCATCATCATATAATGAATTCTTTAGTGAGTTCATCATCGTTAAAATTTGTCAGCATGTGGATACTGCGCAAATCATCAGGGATTGAAGACATATTGTTAAATTCAGGTAATCAATTAATGACATTGAGCTACTCTCGGGATATGGAATTAGAAGCTGACCAATTTGCTATTGAGTATATGTTAAAACAAGAACGCCCTTTAGAGATGATGGAATCAATATTTATCAAGCTGGCTAACATATCACCTGAAATGAAGAGTAAGCTATTAAGTACCCATCCTCTATGGAAAGAGCGCTTAAATGCGATAGATGCATCTAAACCCTATAGTCAGGATAAAAAACACTAATCACCTCGCTAACATCCCTTTTTATCAATCACTGAATAGAGAATCCCCAATAATATGGAAATTCTCTATTTGCCTTATTGGTAAAAAAATCAACATATAACTGATTATTAATGGAATATTTATACGTTCGATATAGATAGCGTTTATGAAAACAATATGCCGCGTTTTATCACTCTGTTACCACACGAACATCGCTCTGTTTTATGTGAAATTGAGTTTTCTTCACTATCAAAAAATCAAATTTACGTTATAGTCATGATCTTTAAGTGTTATTTAACCTTTTGATTATGATGTCAATACCCATCATATATCGTCGCTAGCACAAGATATTATTAGGCAAAATTAGATGAAATACGCATCCGTGCCATTTAATCAAAACGAAAATGGTTGGTTAAATGAAACTTCACGCACTCCCCGATATCCGACCTTAAATCAAAATACCGACGCAGATTGGGTAGTTATAGGTTCCGGCTACGCGGGTTTATCTTTTGCAAGAAGACTTGCACACAACAATCCGAACCTTAAAATTATTCTCCTTGATTGCGCAACGGCAGCCGAAAGTTCATCTGCTCGAAATTCAGGATTTATTATTGGGTTACCTCATAATATTGGCAGTTCAACGGCCGAACTAAAGAAAGCCCAATTTTATCGCACGTTGCTTGAAGAAGGCATTCATCAGCTCGCGACATTAACTGAACAGTTTGCGATTGAGTGTGACTGGGAAAGTGCCGGCAAATATCATTGCCAAGTTGATAAAAAGAATGAAGGTGTTTTACAAGAGTATGTCGATAATCTCAATACAATGAGTGAACCTTATCAATTACTCGATAAGGAGATGCTCTATCACAAATTAGGTACGCATTTTTATCATAAAGGGATATACACACCAAATTCAATTCTCGTTAATCCAGCAAAATTGGTGGTAGGCTTAGCACGCTCATTACCTGAGAATGTAAAGGTGTATAATTACACTCCCGTTATGGCAATACAGCCTGGCGCCACCATACAGGTACTGACTCCTTATGGCAATATTCGTACAGCAAACATTATGTTAGCAACGAATGCACTCTCTAGAGAATTAACACCAATTAATCATAACCAAGCAGCAATGGCGACATTTGCCAGTATCACAGCCCCACTTTCTCTCGAACAACAACAACGCTTACCAGCGATGAAGAGCTGGGGCTTAACACCTGTGAATGCTATTGCTGGCGCAACGTTACGCTATACCAAAGATCAGCGTATATTGATCCACCAGCATGTTACCCCTGCGATATGTGGGCGGATCAGTGCAGAACAAACTTATCGAGTGACACAACAGCATCAACAGCTATTCAATAAAATCTACCCGCAATTAGCCGACGTTCCGATAACAAATACTTGGTCCGGTACAATCAGCGTTACCAGAAATGGTGCTCCTATTTGGGGCAAACTCATGAAAGGCGTGTATAGCGCGGGCGGTTGTAATGGCGCTGGGATCTCAAAACAAACCATAGCAGGAACATTATTGGCAGATTATGCTTTAGGAATTGATAACCCTTTAATTGATGCCATGCAGCAACTTGGGCAAGCGAACTATTTGCCACCATCACCGATATTGGATATTGCAATCCACGCCTCATTACTGAAAGAAAGATATATTGGGAGAACGGAAGTATAATGGCAATCGAGTGAACTCTCCCATTCTAGTTTGATCTACATTCCGCACTAACCAATGGAACCCTTTTATCGCGTCATTTATTGGACCATTGGTTTCCCATCAGTAAGAAATTTTACTGCAATTTGCTGCCTATTCATGCTAACACCATAGCCTATGTTATGTGATTGAACCTTTGCCCAATAAACCTGCTGTGAATGCTATTCAACGGTTATGATCGCCATCCATCGAATATTTTTTATTTAAGCCAGACTGATTAGGATTATCATTAAATGACTTTTCACAACTTATTATTATTTAAAGGTTATTCTAACTTGCTTCATTGATCCTTCACCGCTAAATTACCCGTAATTTTACTAATATGAGTGAATGGTTTATGAGCCTCACAATCATTATCTTTTTACTTGTTTATATTGCGATGGGGTTTGGTAAGCTCCCCGGTTTTAAAGTGGATAGAACCGGTGCTGCTGTTATTGGTGCCTTAGCCATGATGGCTGTCGGTAGTATTACCCCTCCTCAAGCATGGAATGCGATCGATTATCGTACTATTGGCATGTTATTTGGGTTGATGGTGGTTTCCGCCTCTTTTGTCGTATCTGGATTTTACAGCTGGACGGCAAACCGTGTTGCCATGCTCAAAGTCAGTGCCCCTGTGTTACTCGCTGTACTCATTGCTGTAGGTGGTTTACTTTCTGCTTTATTGACCAATGATGTTGTTGTGGTGGCAATGACCCCATTATTAGTTTCTATTACATTGTCACGGGGATTAAACCCTGTGCCTTTTTTGTTAGGGTTTTGCTTTGCTGCAAATAATGGCGCTTCTGGCTCCTTGATCGGTAGCCCACAAAATATGATCGCAGCCCAAGGGCTAGATATTTCATTTGTTGGGTTACTCCAGGCTTCGGCTGTACCAGCCTTACTCTCATTACCACTGACTTGGGCTGTTTTAGTTTTTCTTTATCGGAACCGTTGGTATCTGGCGAAAACATCCGTGGATGGAGCCGCGGCCCCCCCTACTCCATCTACTGATCCTGCAACAAAACTTGATGTATGGGAAACCAGTAAAGCGGGCATTATTACGTTAATTGTTATTATCGCTTTCGTCATCAGTGATATTCCAAGAGAGCTTATTGCATTAACTGCGGCTGGGTTTTTATTGCTAAATCGCTCGATTGCATCAAGTGATATGCTGAAATTAGTTGATGGTAATCTGTTATTACTGATTATGGGATTATTTGTCGTCAATGCTGCATTTGCATCAACGGGATTGCCTCAGCAAATGTTAAATGATTTACGGAATAACGGTGTTGAGCTAAATAACCCTATCGTACTTTTCTTGATCACTGGTGTGTTAAGTACCATTGTTGGTAATAACCCCGCAGTAATGTTACTGGTGCCTTTCTTATCATCCAGCGGTAATACCGACTCATTAGGTGCCGCCTTAGTACTTGGCTCGGGTTTTTCAAGTAATTTATTCGTCTTTGGTAGCCTTGCCGGTATCATTGTAGTCGAACAAGCTGCCGCTTATGGCGTGAAAATTTCATTTTCGGAATTTGCCAAATCAGGCGGGATCGTCGCTTTATTATGTATGCTACTAGCAGCAGCATGGATAGTCTTGGTGCTTTAAGCAGAATGCCACTCGCGTAATAGCGAGTGGCATATAAATAATTATTTCGGATAGCTGGTTTTATTTAAAATAGTGGCATGCGCCCCAACGGGAAATAGGCTAACCGCACTAAAGGCCTGATCCTGATACCCCATGATCCCACCATCCGTCCTCATCATATCTAAATCAATCAGGATAATGCCGAGTGTTGGAATAATTTTCTCACGCCAAATAAATAAATATAACTGCTCTGACACCTTAATATAGTGGCAGCGGTCAACATCAGCTAACCCCTTTTCGACCCCATCTAAACAATGCCACGCATAAAACTGTTCGTTAAGATAAACATGTTCATAGCGCTCTTTTGGATTATAGGTATACATATTGCGCATACCAATTAATTCAGATGTGTAGGCTGGTAAGGAGCGTTGAACCTCTCCTAAAGTGCCAAAATAAATCTCCACTTCGACATCTGTCAAAGGGCGATTTTGCTCTACTTTACTAAAGGCAGAAATGCGAATATCTGCTTCGTCAGGGAGTTTACCTTGCACTAATACACAGTTACCGTCTTTTTCATTGATAATTAAGGTAACACTGGCTTGCCAATCATCTGGGGAGATAAAATTGACGAAATAAACCCCTGAACGAATTGAGGTAACACGGCAATCAATTGTCACACCTTGCCATTCAATTTGTTGATCTGCTGGAAAAGAAATATCTTCTTGTCGGTCTTTTTCAGCGAATCTCAATTGAAATGTTTTACCTGTTAATTGGTTATTGGTTTCTAAAATATAGCTATCTGGAGCAAAACCATCTGACAATGCGCCAACTTGGATAAAAGCCACTTCTTCAATCATAATAGCTCCTTAAGTAAAAGCGAGTGTAGGTAAATCAACGACGCTTGCACCACCATCAATAACCAGTGCAGCACCTGTAATCATTGATGCGTCAGTAGAGCATAAGAATCGGCATGCCAATGCGACCTCTTTTGCCGTTGCAGGGCGCTGTAACGGTACATCACGGAATACATATCGATAAGCGTCATCTAATGTAAATTGATGCTGCTCCATTAAAGGCTGCATCTCTTCATCTGCCATTGGTGTTCTAACCCAGCCGGGACAAACCGCATTCGCTCTGACACCTTGATGACCATAATCACGTGCAACGGAGCGCATCAATCCTATTAAGGCGTGTTTGGCTGTCACATACCCACACGCTTCCGGACCTGCGGCCAACGATGCCAGTGAGCCGACAAATAAGACATTACCGTGACTTTGCGTTAATAGGGGTATACAACCACGAACACTCGCAAAAGCACTATCAAGATTAGCTTTCATCGCTTGATGCCACTGTTGGTCATTCATATCTTCAACACGCCCCAACCCCATTCCGCCTGCATTACACACCAGCACATCAATAGTGCTCGTATGTTGCTTAATTTGTGGCAAAATAATTTCGTTCCATGAAGTTTCAGTTGAGACATCAGCAACGATAGCAATGGCACCTGTTTCAAGTGCAACTGCATTTAGCGGCTCTGCACGCCGTCCAACAATAAAAACTTGATCCCCTTGCTGTGTGAATAGTTGCGCACACGCCGCACCAATCCCTGTGCCACCTCCTGTAATGATGACGGATCTTGAGTTCATTCAACCCCCCTATCGCTGGAATTGTTAAAGCAACGTTAATTTATTTATTAATATAGAAATAAATAGCCTTCGTTGACCATCGATCTAAGGAACGATATTCAGCAAAATACGGAGGTCGCGAACAAATTTATCGCTAAAAGGTATCAACCTGCCTCACAACAGGTTGATAAAGATAAGGGAAGCATTAAGGTAAGATAGCAAAAGAACGCACGGGAAAACCGCTCGCATTATTAGGTTTGGCAACAATATTAAAAATAACCGCCCCTCTCGTCGGTAATTTGTCCAGATTGGTCATCAATTCAATTTGATAGGTGTCCTGCTCTAGAACATAGTATTCACCTAATAATGCATTATGGCGACGAAAATCCTTAGCCGCATCGGTGTCAAAGGTTTCATGGCCTATTGCTTTGATCCCCCTTTCCTCAAATAAGAATTTCAATGCATCAATCCCCCAACCCGGTATCTGATTATTTCCCTCTGCATCTTTGTTATCCATCGCCTCCTGAGATGGCCAACGATGACTCCAGTCAGTCCGTAGTGCAACAAAAGTATCAGGCTCTATTTTTCCGTACTCTTGTTCAAAATTGAGTACATCTTGACGTGAAAATGCAAACGTAGGGTCTTGCTTCGCTCTTTTTGATTGGTCAATCACAATTAGGGGTAAAACTAACTCTTTTAGTTCTAATTCATGCAGATAGCGTTTCCCTTCAACGAAATGGCAGGGGGCGTCAATGTGTGTGCCATATTGGCCTGGAAAAGTAAATTGTTGGGCAAAAAAACCATCTGGATAATCAAATAATGTCTTTATGCTTGCCGATTCAAACATAAAAAAATGCGGTGAATCTTTATCAAAAGGATGCGTTAAATCAACCCATGTTTTTGACTTTAATAATTTAAGTGCTGTGATTAAGTCATTTTCCATAATATTCCCCTGATGATGTGTTAATTCAGTTTTTAATTTTTAACTTGTTCAATAACTAATTAACGAAAAAAGCACAATTTGTCTAGATCAGTAAAGAGAGGAATTTTCATATTAAAAATAGAAGAGAAAATCGTATCACTCAAATAAAAAAACCACCTAATATAAATATTAGGTGGTCAAATGTAACATAATAAAAAATAATAAATAGACTAGGGTTTTGGATAATTAGCCCATGCTTGAGGTTCAATAAAACCATCATAAATAGACTGAGAACGAATGTAATCAGCGTATTCTTTAGATTCAAAAGCCTCTTTTAAATCTTTTGCCCATTGGGAATTCACATTGTCTTGCATAACAGTCACAATCACCCGATGCTCTAATGGTGAATTTTCTACAACCAGCCCATCGGCAATACGCTGACCAGCGCTGGCAACATAGTTGCCGTTAACAACAACAAAATCAACATCATCTAATAAACGTAACCCCTGAGCTGCATCGGTTTCACGTATATCTAAACGATATTTAGCAGGTTCGATATCATTAACACTAAAGGTTAATGTGCTGATATTCGGTTTTATTTTTATCCAACCTAACTCTTCTAAAATACGTGCGCCGCGCTCTGCATTTACGGGGTCATTGGATAAAGCAACGATCATACCGTCTTTCACTTCGTCTAATGATTTATGTTTATTCGAACGTAAGCTTTGTGGTGCACTCGGAGAATCGGTTAATGCCACCATATTAATATTATTTTTCTTATTATAAGCTTCCATATATGCACGACTCTGGTTTACCGAGGCATCGATAGAACCTTCTTCAAAGGCGGGATTTATTTGTCTATTTTGCGAAAATTGGCGTAAATTGACTTTATAACCCTTCTTTTCCAAGATGGGTACAATCCCTTTCTCAACTTGGTCGATATAATTACCAACCCCAAAACCTATAGTGATCTCTTTTTTATTCGGATTATCCTTTTCACTATTATCATTACATGCAGCTAATGCAATAACAGCGGTAGCAATAAGCGATAAGTATTTTATTTTTTCTTTCAACATGATGTTACGACCCTGTGTAAATAATGTGGCCAGTATAATCATATTTTTTACATCTTATTTAGATCATCTCGTTATAACTTAATACAAAAAGAATATATAATCTATTTTATATGCCTTTTAGGCATATGAATATAATAATTTGTTCGTTCGAATAACGATTCGCTTGATATGTAATGAAGGAGATAAAAAACGTTAAAAAAAAGTGAGTTATGAAATGCCGATTTTAAATTATGATTTAATTGATGCGCTAATCAATATAACACCAGAGTCTACCTTAGCAGACGCAAGGAAAGAACGTTCAAACGCGACAGAAAATACGCAAGCTGCTTTTGAAGCGATTTTTTCCGCACCGTCACCCCAATTAACCGGAGAAATTAAGTTTTTATTTGCGCGAATTATCGCTGAACAGACAGGTAGCTATGTGCTAGCCGATTTTTACAATCAATTATTAGGGCAGCGCTCACCTAACTTGAATACGCCAGCGCTTCAAGCCGCTGAACACTATTTACGCATATTGGTGAGCCAGCCAAAACAAACTCATTACTCCCTCATTCATGCCCTTATTGAACAAGGGTGGCACGAAGCGGATATTATCCTACTTGCGCAATTAATAACTTTTGTCACCTATCAAGCCCGTTTAATTGAAGGGTTAAGATTATTGCAAGGTAACAGTACTATCACCAAATCTGCTGAGCCAGTTACTGCTGGACAATGGAATAGCAACTCACACACTCATCAAGGCCAACCCGCTCCGACCGCCTTCACTCAAGATCAACTTGGATGGGAATCATGGCTACGAGCGAGAGATCCACAGACGCTAGAAGCAGATGAAGCTCAGGTGATGAAAAAATTCGGCCAACTTAATTCTGAATATTTTTTGCTGCTCGCCCATCAAAGTCACATTCTAACACTACGTACGCTTATCGATCGTGGCGTCTTTTATACCCTCGGCGGCTTACCTCGTTGGGAACGTGAATTTGCTGCTGCGGCGGTTAGCAAGGTGAACGGCTGCATCTATTGTGCTTCGGTACATGCTCGTAAAGCCAGCCAATATGCCAAAGAGCATAAAGCGGATGTTGAGAAGCTTATCGCAACGCCAGTAGGCGCGATTTTAGCTGAGGGTTTTGATGACCGTTTAACGGCGATTACGGATTTCACAACAGCGCTATCAACGACACCAATACGAGCCACGCATCAACAGGTTGAGACACTACGTCAACTAGGGCTAAGTGAGCTAGAGCTACTTGATTTGATCCAATCAACCGCCTTTTTCTCTTGGGCTAATCGACTGATGCTCTCACTCGGTGAACCATTTGAACTTAAACAGGACAAGGAGTGATCTCGTGACACAGCTAAAAGGGTTAAATGCTTTGGAAGAGCAAATCACTCAAGACCTACAAAACCTTAATTTGCCATTAAACCGCTGGTCATTATCGCCAAACCAGTCTGATGACCATCAATTAGATGTTGCAATTATCGGTGCGGGCATGTCAGGGGTCACGGCAGCCTTTGCCCTTAAATTACAAGGGATTGATGCGATAGTTTTTGATCAAGCCCCAGAAGGTCAAGAAGGCCCATGGCAAACGCCGGCCTTGATGGAAACATTGCGTTCACCAAAACAGGTGGTTGGCCCAGCACTCGCGTCACCCTCTTTAACTTTTCAAGCTTGGTTTAAAGCTCAGTTTGGTGACGATGAGTGGGAAGCACTTGATAAAATTCCTCGTTTACAATGGGGGGAATATCTACAATGGTTTAAAACCATGACGTCGCCAATGGTTTTCAATCAATATCAATTAACTGATATTCAAGTCAACCCACAAGGTTGCCTACTCACATTTGCAACACCTAACGGTAAACAGCAATATCAAGCACAACACGTGATCCTTGCGACAGGTATGGAATCCTTTAGCGAACCTAATATTCCAAGCTTTATGGCGGAGATCCCTTCTGCTTACTGGGAGCACTCTTACGCCGGTAGTGATTACAGCCGGTTTAAAGGGTTAGATATTGCGGTCGTAGGATACAGTGCCGGTGCTATGGATAGCTCAGCAACAGCACTTGAACAGGGTGCGCGCTCTGTTGAATTATTGATCCGAGCGAAAGATATGCCAAGGGTGAATCGCGGAAAAGTCGCAGGCAACCCCGGCTTTACTCAAGCTTATCACCAGCTTACCGATGCACAAAAATGGCATTACAGTGATTATGTTGCTAAAGCAAAAACGCCGGCCCCGCATGGCAGCACGCTGAGAGTCTCTCGGCATGAAAATGCTTATTTTAACTTTAATACACAGGTCAAAAAGATAGACGTCAATGGTAAGAAACTGCATATCGCCACAACCACAGGGGAATATGTGGTCGATTACCTGATCTTAGCGACCGGATATCGTATTAATTGGCAGCGCCACAGTGCATTTAATCACATCGCACCTTTTATTCGTAAATGGGGTGATGTGTATACCCCTTCTAAAGCTGAACAAAATAGTGAGTTTGCCTCCTATCCCTATTTAGGCCATCACTTTGAATTTCTCCCTAAAACCGATTGTGAGTTACCTAAGCTCAGTAATATTTACTGCTTTAACTTAGCTGCATCCTTAAGTATGGGGCCACTTATTGGTTTGATCCCTAATACCAATACAGGCGCGCAGAAACTGGCTGAACATATCGCTGCTCAGTTGTACCTCGCTCATCATGAGCAACATTTAGAGCAGGTAAAAAATAGCACTGAAGCGGAGCTACTAGGTGATGAATGGCAACCTGCTCTCCCCTATAGCCAACGAACACCACAAACGAGTAATGTGGAGTGATTGATGATTACATTTAAAAATATTCAGAAGGTCTATGAAAAAGAAGGCCATTCACTCACTGCCTTACAGGATGTGAATTTGCAGATTCATGAAGGTGATATTTTTGGGTTTATTGGCTATAGCGGTGCAGGAAAAAGCTCCTTGATCCGTCTCGTCAACCAACTTGAAAAACCCTCGTCAGGTGAAGTGATCATTAATGGGAAAAATATTGCTCACCATAGTGCAACTGAAATTCGAGCCCATAAAAAAAGCATCGGCATGATCTTCCAGCACTTCAATTTGTTAGAAACGAAGACCGTTGCACAGAATATCGCCATGCCGTTATTGCTATCAGGAGTCGACAAAAAAGAAATTCAGCGACGCGTGGATGATATTTTAGCCTATGTAGAGCTGAGTGATAAAAAACACCAATATCCTGGGCAACTATCAGGCGGACAAAAACAGCGTGTCGGTATTGCTCGAGCATTAATCAATAATCCGAAAATTTTATTGTGTGATGAAGCCACTTCTGCACTTGACCCACAAACGACACAATCTATTTTGTCATTATTAAAAAAAATTAATCGTGAACAAAATATCACCATTTTGTTGGTAACTCATGAAATGGAGGTGATTGAGCAGATATGTAATCGTGTCGCGGTAATGGAAGCGGGTCGAGTTGTCGAAGAAGGCACTGTTTTAGAGATTTTCTCAGAGCCACAACATCCGACGACAAAAAAGTTTGTCCGTACCGTACTTAACGAAGAAATCCCTGAACGTGTCTTGCACAATTTAGAACATCAAAGCAATGTTTACCGCTTAGAGTTTTTAGGTGCTTCCGCACAGCAACCCGTTGTGAATGAACTGATCTTACAGGATAAAGTTAAAATCAATATTTTGTTTGCCAATATGAAAGAGATAAGTGGTGTCGTGTTAGGCAGTATGTTTGTCCAGATCGTCGGCCATGATGAAGATATCGACCAAGGGATCGCATTTTTACGTCAGCGCGGTGTTGCTGTCAATAAGGGGGTACTATGACACAATGGCTTGATACCGCATTAACGAGTAAACAATTTTTACTCGCGATGTCTGAAACCTTCACTATGGTTTCAATTGCACTGGTTATCGGTTCCCTATTGGGGATTTTGCTGGGGATTGCACTCGTTGTGACGCGCCCTGATGGGATTTGGGAAAATAAATGGGTTTATCGCATTATTAACCCAATAATCAATACGGTCCGTTCATTGCCTTTTATTATTCTACTCGTTGCAATGATCCCTCTAACACGTTTTATGGTTGGCACCTCTATCGGCACTACGGCTGCCATTGTGCCCTTAGTTATCTATATTGCACCTTATACGGCTCGTTTAATTGAAAACTCATTATTAAGTGTGCATTCGGGGATCATTGAAGCCGCAGATTCAATGGGGGCGACCAATTGGCAAATTGTTTGGCACTTTATCTTACCTGAGGCTAAATCATCGCTAATCTTAAGCTTAACCGCAGCCAGTATCACTTTAGTGGGAGCGACAGCCATGGCTGGAGCGGTCGGTGGTGGCGGTGTCGGTGACCTAGCACTCAACTACGGTTACCAACGTTTCGACAACGTTGCTATGGCAATCACCGTCGTTACATTAGTCATTATTGTTCAAGGAATACAAATGATTGGTGATTATCTTGCTAAGAAAGCAAGATTCCACTAATTCTAGATGACCGATATATCAGATTATATCGGTCAATCTACTCTTTTCCGTCCAATGCATCATTTTATTGATAATCTCCGCATCTTTTTCGCCTGTTTTCCTCTAAATAATTATTTTTCTAATTTATAGCTTATTGATTAGCGTGAAAATTACACAAAACGCCAACCTTTACTAACTTTAAAGTTAAATCCCACAAAAAAATATAAATGAAACCGCTGATTCCACCAAACAATGCATTCAAAAGCTTATAAAAATAGCATAAGCATGTCATAACAATTTAAAAAAATGCAGTTAATCGTCAATTTATTTGTTGTTATCTGTTGTATAATCATAATGATATGTCAATGGAAATGTTTTTAAGTCGTTTTAAACAAAAACATTATCAATGCCATGTTAATCTGAGTTTTTTCTTCTTATTGCTGATTACTTTATACGCAACACTACTGCATCATCAGCGTTTTATTAACCTCTAACCTAAATCTGATTATGCCAACAATAGAACAACTGATATTACTGACATCCATACTGATTTTACTGGGTATTTTTTCTAGCAAACTTTCTGCTCGGCTAGGCTTGCCTATGCTTGTTATGTTCCTGTTTATAGGAATGTTAGCGGGTGAAGATGGCATAGGCCAAATCGCGTTTAACAACGTGAATGTTTCCTATGCTGTAGGTTCACTCGCATTAGCCTTGATTTTGTTCGACGGTGGCCTACAAACATCAGTTAAATCGATTCGACTTGTTTGGAAGCCTGCATTTACCTTGGCCACCTTTGGGGTGTTAATTACCGCGGGCATCACCGGACTCGCCGCGGCTTATATTCTTGGCATCCCCTTGCTTGAAGGGCTGTTGCTTGGCGCCATTGTCGGCTCAACAGATGCGGCGGCGGTATTCTCCCTATTGCGTAACGCGGGTATCTACCTTAATGAACGTTTACAATCAACGTTAGAAATTGAAAGTGCTACCAACGACCCAATGGCAATTTTCTTAACCGTGGGCTTACTGCAACTCCTCATGAATCAAAGCGCTTCTGGTAGCGAATTATTATTACTGTTCGTTAGCCAAATGGGGATCGGTACACTTGTCGGCCTAAGTGTTGGTTGGATTTCAATCAAGATCATTAATAAAATTAAGTTACTGGCAACAGGGTTATACCCAGTATTAGTGGCGGCGTGTGGTCTATTATCATTCGGTCTAGCCAGTAACTTGCAAGGTAGTGGCTTTTTATCTATCTTCGTTACAGGCGTTGTGATTGGTAATGCTCGCTTTGTTTTCCAACGTAATACCTTTTTATTCCATGATGGGCTGGCTTGGCTCAGCCAAATCATCATGTTCGTTATGTTAGGCTTGCTAGTTAACCCAAGCTCTTTATTAGAGGTCTGGTTTGAAGGGTTGGTGATCGCACTGGTACTCACCTTTATCGCTCGCCCCATCGCTGTCGTGCCTGTATTAAAATTCTTTAAATTCAGTCGTGAAGAAATCACTCTGGTTTCTTGGGTTGGTCTGCGTGGCTCTGTTCCTATTATCTTAGCGATCTTCCCTTTTATTTATGGTCTACCAGGCGCTAACTTAATTTTTGATGTGGTTTTCTTCGTGGTATTAATCTCAGCGACGTTACAAGGCTCTACCCTACCTTATGTCGCACGCAAACTTAATTTAATGCAGCCACCACCATTACTGCCCGCTGCGACTTTGGACATTACCGCTGTCGATCAAATTGATGCTGACCTAGTAGAGTATACGTTGGGTGAGGACTGTTCTGCTGTCGGCCGCCGTCTATCTCAATTGGCACTACCTGACCAAACTGTCATCGCAATGATCACTCGTGGTAAAAGCGTGCTCCCCCCTCGTGGTTCAACAAGACTAATTGCCGATGACCATTTGTTTGTCGTCTTGAAACCAGAAAATCGTTTATTCCTCGAACGGCTGTTCTCTGAACAAGTCTCTCCTGATTTAACCCCGATAGAATTACCCACTTCTGGGCTCAGTCTAAAGGGCACAACAAGGTTAGATGAGATTTATGAGTCTTATGGCATTTTAATCGATAATGAGAATAACCAGACACTGGATCAATTTATTTATAGCATTTCAGCAAATGAGCCAGTACAAGACACCGTCATTAGCTTAGCGACATTACAGATAAGAATTAGTGAGATGATCGGCTCTCGAATTGTGACGGCAGTATTAGAGCCCCTTCCACAAGAAGATAATTAGTTCAACGGCAAACATCAGTTAATTCGATTTACAATGAAATTAACTGATGTTTATATCTGCCGGCCTCTTTTATTGTTTGGATGTGCGATTTTATCTGGGTGTATTGTTGATAGCTTTATCTTCTTTAGACTATTTGATGAGTTGTTATTTTTACTCATATAATTTTCTAGATTCTTAGCTACAAAAAATAAAAGCCCGTAAACGGGCTTTTATTTCGCAAAGTATAAATAAAGATAGCTACAATAAATTATCAGTATACTCAATAGAGAGAATTCTCAATTGTTATTAGCATATTAATGTTCTTAATTGAAACAATTAAGTTTTAATTGCTTAATTAAGTTCCACTTTGGAACATAATAACTGATGATTAAATGAGTGAATAAATAGAGTCATCAACCCCTTTAGATTCTTTGTCCTCATTAGCATGAGTATCATCTTGCAGGATTTCACTGAAGAATTCGCCCATATTTACATCTAATACTTTTAGTACTCTAACTAGACAATCAATATCTATACGATTTACCCCACGTTCATAACGAAATAGTTGTTGCTCACTGATATCAATCTCTTTAGCTAACTGAAAAACGGTATAGCCTTGAGATTTTCTTAACGATTTAATTTTTTGTCCAACTGCACAAGCGACAGGATATTTTGTATTCATAAACATTCTCGCTTCAACTTATATTATTAATGAAATAAAAAATCAGCAGGTGATTCTCTGTGTTTTTCTATTGTTATCTTTATTTATGATATAGCCATTTGGGTGTATTAACGACGATTCAGCATATATCTTGAGAGGGATGATATACTAGCCATATAATTAGTTTCAACTAATCCAAAAATGACATTGCAAATGTGTAACTAAATATTATCAGAATCACAAAAAGCCCACCACCTAAGTATTATTCTTTAATTTCAATAAGTTAATCTGTTTAACAATTAATAGTTGTTGTTCTATGCAGACATAGTCTAACAGGTAGCGGTAGAATTATAATCTAAATTAACCTCATTTAACCGATAAAAAATCTAAAAATAAAAGAAATAAACAGAATAATTTAATACTGTAACACTATTAATGATTTTTCAAATCAATATTCATTTTATGAATACGCATAATAGGATAATTACAGCAATACTGTAAAACAAAGTAAAAAATGGAAATTTTTCCCATATTATCATTTTGATAACTTAAATATCAATAACTTATAACAATAGTCCTTTTGTTACAATCGGCAGAAAATACTTAATTTTTAAAGCAGCACAAAAAAAACAGACTACAGCTATCATAGCTAACATAACAAAACATTAACGTTAAGTATCTTTTTGCTTTGCTATACATGAAGCATATCACAAAAAACAAAAAATTAAATTCCCACAAATAAACGGGTTTTTATATCGCCACAACACTCTAAAAGTGATATTTTTCTTATAGATTTTTTACATATATTAAACATGGGGAGTTTATGTCTACAAAATTTTTATCGGCAGATTTTTATCATGTTAAGCTCGACTGATACTCCTACAATTTTTTTGTTTTTAGCATCTGATATAGACAAATGAAATCTAATCCTCAACAAAAAGAACATCTACAGCATTATAAGAGTAACAATGTAGATTTTATCTAACCATTATTCTTAGCCCAATAAGAAGACTATTTCTAGCAATAATCATTCGAAATTTATTTCCTTTTTTGATCCTATCTTCCTTATAACTCATATACAGCGTAGATACAGCGACAAATAAACACCATGCAAAATCATCTTTTAATGACGATCATTTATTGATGATCATTTTTGAACCAAACATTTTTATTAATACATATTTTAGGTGGTTTATTAATTACCTGATTAGTGACTAATAGCAACTTAATGAATATTTTTCGATATTGTAAATATTAAAACTAATTATCATTAATATTTTCATTAAATAAAATAACGGTAAGTGATAATAAAGCAAAGATAATGCGCTCGAGTTAATAAGAGATTATTTTCATCAATTAGCACATTGGGTAATATTTAATATCTAAATTTAGGTTTAGACGTTGCTTTCAGCGAGTTTAATGACTGCGTTCAATTTGCACTCAACGCGTTTACAAGTTTTTTTATTATTATGCCCAGCTAACAGTCAATTAAGACTAAAATGCTGAGATATGCGCATTTAGCTCACTCTACAGTGGGAAATTTAATGGAGCTATCCGAGAAATGAATTTCTGTTATTTTATCTAGCACGCTGCGCACTAGAGCAAAATTGAATAAAAATGAGAGGTTGAAGTGATATTATCTATGTGAGTGGTTATTTATCAATTTTACAAGCTAGCAAATCATTAAGCTCGGTGTATTGGCTAAATCTCTGTTTGCTAGCTTCGCAGACATGACAAAAACGCTATCGATAAGCAGGGTTCAATGATCGCAAAGCGGTTACAGTGGGTTTGATTAGAATTTTAATGCGGTTTTTCATTGATACTTAAATAAACATCATGAAAATAAGGTGGTTATTGTTGATTTAGGGGATTTGGTTAGATGGTGGGTCGTGCAGGATTCGAACCTGCGACCAATTGATTAAAAGTCAACTGCTCTACCGACTGAGCTAACGACCCATCTGGTATGACTGGTTTTAATATTAAGATGGTGGGTCGTGCAGGATTCGAACCTGCGACCAATTGATTAAAAGTCAACTGCTCTACCGACTGAGCTAACGACCCATCTGGTATGACTGGTTTTAATATTAAGATGGTGGGTCGTGCAGGATTCGAACCTGCGACCAATTGATTAAAAGTCAACTGCTCTACCGACTGAGCTAACGACCCATCTGGTATGACTGGTTTTAATATTAAGATGGTGGGTCGTGCAGGATTCGAACCTGCGACCAATTGATTAAAAGTCAACTGCTCTACCGACTGAGCTAACGACCCATCTATTAATTTTTATAACCAGTATTTATGAAAATGCGAGTAACTAATGAAGTGGTGGGCGATACCGGGCTCGAACCAGTGACCTCCTCCTTGTAAGGGAGATGCTCTACCAACTGAGCTAATCGCCCACTTCATGACAAGTTTCACATATTTGTAAATAAATGGTGGGCGATACCGGGCTCGAACCAGTGACCTCCTCCTTGTAAGGGAGATGCTCTACCAACTGAGCTAATCGCCCATTTATTTACTTCACTTACTTGTTTCATCGTCGACAGTGGTGGGCGATACCGGGCTCGAACCAGTGACCTCCTCCTTGTAAGGGAGATGCTCTACCAACTGAGCTAATCGCCCTGCCGTCGATGGAGGTGCATTATAGGGATCCCTCGTTCTGAGTCAACGGTTTTTGAATAGATTTTTTCTGTTCGTTGTAAAAATAAGCAAGATGTTCCAATATTCACCAGAAAAGAACCTTATTTAACCAATAATTAAGCTTTTGTATCACCCAACCAATACAATATTAGAACAAAAATATTTTTATGCTGAGAAATTGCCTATCCTTTTTCTTTTTTTACGGATTTTATTTGCATCAACATCGATAACTTGATTGAGGTATCACTTTAGAGTGATAGAATAGAACAACATTTTAGACATGCTGACGTGTTTCTCTGGTGACCGATAGCGAGAAGAAATCTTTCGCTCACATATCAATGATAGGCTGTTTATATTTAACGCCTCCCTATTATTTAGAGAACGTTGGCATGTTAGAAACCACGTATCGCAATTAAGGCAATCTCGATGAGTAAAATTAAAACCCGTTTTGCACCTAGTCCAACAGGGTATTTACATGTTGGTGGAGCGCGTACTGCGCTTTATTCCTGGTTATTCAGCCGCCATAATCAAGGCGAATTTGTTCTGCGTATCGAAGATACGGACTTAGAGCGCTCAACTCAGGAAGCTATCGATGCCATTATGGATGGTATGAACTGGTTAAATTTGAATTGGGATGAAGGCCCTTATTATCAAACGAAACGCTTTGACCGTTATAACGATGTTATTGACCAAATGCTTGAAGCAGGTACCGCTTATCGTTGCTACTGCTCAAAAGAGCGCTTAGAAGCGCTGCGTGATCAACAGATGGCATCAGGTGAAAAGCCTCGCTATGATGGCTGCTGCCGTGATCACGCTCATAACCATACGCCTGACGAGCCGCATGTTGTTCGTTTCCGTAATCCACAAGAAGGCTCGGTTATTTTTGATGATAAAATCCGTGGCCCGATTGAGTTTAGTAATCAAGAGTTAGATGACCTCATTATTCGCCGCACCGATGGCTCACCAACTTATAACTTCTGTGTGGTTATTGATGACTGGGATATGGAAATTACTCACGTTATCCGCGGCGAAGATCATATCAACAATACCCCACGCCAAATTAATATCTTAAAAGCGCTAGGAGCACCTGTTCCTGAATATGCACACGTTTCAATGATTTTAGGCGATGACGGTAAAAAACTCTCCAAGCGTCACGGTGCTGTAAGCGTTATGCAATATCGCGACGAAGGGTATTTACCAGAAGCACTACTCAACTATTTAGTTCGTTTGGGCTGGTCACATGGCGACCAAGAGATTTTTTCTCGTGAAGAAATGATTGAATACTTTAGCTTAGATGCAATCAGCAAATCAGCGAGCGCATTCAATACCGATAAGTTGCTTTGGTTAAACCACCATTATATTAATCAATTGCCACCAGAAGAAGTTGCCGTTCACCTTGCATGGCATATTGAGCAACAAAACATCAACACTGAAAATGGCCCGCAATTAGCTGAGTTAGTTAAATTGCTCGGTGAACGCTGCAAAACATTGAAAGAGATCGCTGAATCCTGCCGCTACTTCTATGAAGAGTTTGATGAGTTCGATGCAGATGCCGCGAAAAAACACTTGCGCCCTGTTGCACGTCAACCATTAGAAACGGTGAAACAAAAACTGTCAGCAATTACCGATTGGACAGCAGAAAACGTTCATCAAGCTATTGAACAAACGGCCGCTGAATTAGACGTTGGTATGGGTAAGGTCGGCATGCCATTACGTGTCGCTGTAACTGGTGCGGGTCAATCCCCTGCGTTAGATGTTACCGTTCATGCGATTGGTCAAACACGTGCTATTGCACGCATTGATAAAGCGTTGTCGTTTATCGCCGAACGTGAAGCCTCAGCCCAGTAATTGATTTAATTAAGCCCCCTGTGATGGTTAGCATCATAGGGGTTCACACCTTATCAACCTTATAAGTACTCCTCTAATCTCTATACACCCCCTTATTCATTGACGAAATGCTCTATAATTCAGCAATTAAACTTAAAACCACATTATTTGATTGACACCCTGACATTGCTTGAATATTATGCCCTCCGTCCAAAAGATTTTGTTTGGGGCTATAGCTCAGCTGGGAGAGCGCTTGCATGGCATGCAAGAGGTCAGCGGTTCGATCCCGCTTAGCTCCACCATCTAATTCCCTGTTAGGTGGTATCAAAATCATTTTGTTGGGGCTATAGCTCAGCTGGGAGAGCGCTTGCATGGCATGCAAGAGGTCAGCGGTTCGATCCCGCTTAGCTCCACCATCTAATTCCCTGTTAGGTGGTATCAAAATCATTTTGTTGGGGCTATAGCTCAGCTGGGAGAGCGCTTGCATGGCATGCAAGAGGTCAGCGGTTCGATCCCGCTTAGCTCCACCACCTTATATCCTGTCAATAGTTAGTCAGCCTATCTCTGTTTTATCCCAATATAATAGATTGGTTCGGGATGTCATCCGGTTTTACTTCAGAAAAATAGCCGCTATTGAGATATAACTCTTCCTCATACTATAGCTGTTTTTGATACACTTCTTGTAAGAAGAAGTGGTTGCAGTTAGCCATGAATATCTATCACCACCGCATCCCTATTGTGCCGTATATCCCCCATCGACGGGTATAAATGCCCCTGTAATAAAACTGCTATCATCAGAAAGTAAAAATGCGACTGTTTTTGCGATCTCTTCACGCGTTGCCATGCGCCCCATTGGGTGAGTCGATGCCATCCATTCTTGAGTTTCTGTTGGTAAATTCATTATATTTGGCGTTGCGACATAACCAGGACCGATAGCATTAATCCTCACCCCTTTTTGAGCATACTCTAGTGCCGTTGCACGAGTTAGACCTAAAACAGCATGTTTTGCCGCTGTATAAGGTGAAATACCCGCAATACCAGTCACGCCATTACATGCAGATAAGTTCACGACAGCTCCGCCTCCCGCCCTGACAATTGCAGGTAATCCGTATTTTAATCCATAAAAAGTTCCACTCACATCAGTTGCGATAACGGCATCCCAATCCGCTACTGGATAATCCTCAATAGTAACGCCATGAGGTCCTGTGATCCCTGCATTATTAACCAAATAGTGTAACGCCCCACACTGCTGCTCAATTTGTGTAATTGCTGCTTTAAATTGCTCGTGACTTGTCACATCCATCACTAAAGGAATAACACGTTCGCCACTTTGGTCTATCTTATTGGCTGCTGTTTGTAATGATATTTCGTTGCGTCCTGTTATAAACACCGTCGCACCACATTGGTATAAATGTAGTGCAATTTCTTCACCAACTCCTGTTGATGCGCCTGTTACTAAAGCGACTTTCTCTTGTAAATTTTGCATATTCCCTCTCAACATGATTAACTAAAGTTAATTAACCACACTGTATATGATTAACTTTAGTTAATCAATAGTCGATTTTATCGGATTGATAAGGCTATACTGTGTCAATAATCACTAACATGATGAAATAACATGGCAAATCAACTCGAAGATGCACTATCACTTTTGCAATGTACCTTGGTTGCGAGGCGTTTAAGCTTTACACCTGAACAGGTCACTTGGGGGCAATATGATGTATTAGAAATACTTCGGCTCAAAGGGGATCAAACACCAGGGCAATTAAGCCAACTGTTAGGCATATCTCGGCAGAATTTATCCAAGTTTCTTCGAGCACTAAAAGCACTTGGGTTCGTGAGCCAATACCAATCTGAACAAGATAAGCGAGAATTAATCACTCACTTAACCGATGAAGGTCGGGATTTTTTACAACGTGCAGCAACAGGCCGAAAAGAAAATGCCGCTAAAGTCAGTAGTGCTTTAACAGCGAATGAACAAGCTTTGTTTATCCAGCTTTCACAGAAAGTCACTGCGGCTTTAGGCCATGACTGACCCAATACAACTAAACTCGTTTTAAAGGCTTTACAAGGCCATCTAGCCCCTCTATTTTTAAGCCTAATGCCATTTCCATCAGTTGCCCTAATCGCCCCTGTGGAAATGCCCCTTTTTTGTAAAACCATAGCAGATATTCTTCAGGAAGATCGATCAATACACGACCTTGATATTTTCCAAATGGCATCCGCGTGTTTGCCATATCAATGAGATCTTGTTTTTCCATTTTTTCCTCCTAAAAGCAAAAACGGCATTCATAATGAACGCCGTTTTACACTTTACCACGCTTTTATGTTTTACAGAATTAAGCCAACAACAGCCGCTGATAGGAAGCTAACTAATGTTGAACCAAACAGCAGTTTCAAGCCAAAACGTGCAACCGTGTTACCCTGTTTCTCATTTAAGCCTTTGATTGCCCCTGCCACAATACCGATTGAGGAGAAGTTAGCAAAAGAGACTAAAAATACCGATAAAATACCGACTGAACGTGTTGATAACGTTGCTGCAACCTCTTTTAGGTCGCCCATTGCGACGAACTCGTTAGTGACCATTTTCACCGCCATGATCCCACCGACTTGCAATGCTTCTTCAGCAGGGATACCTAATATCCAAGCAAATGGGTAGAACACGTAGCCCAGCATGGTTTGGAACTTGATATCAAAAATCGCCATACAGATACCATTTACCATGGCAATCAAAGCGATAAAACCGATTAACATGGCTGATACGATAATCGCAACTTTAAAGCCGGCAAGGATATATTCACCCAACATTTCAAAGAAGCTTTGACCTTCATGAATATTGGTCATCTGTAACTCTTCTTCGGCTTCAGGTGGGTATGGGTTGATTAAGGAAAGGATCACGAAAGTACCAAACATGTTAAGTACCAATGCTGCAACCACAAAACGCGGTTCTAGCATGGACATATATGCACCAACTATCGACATAGAAACTGTCGACATTGCCGTTGCAGCCATGGTGTACATTCTACGTTCAGACATTTTGCCTAGCTGATCTTTATAGGCAATAAAGTTTTCAGATTGGCCTAATAGCAGTGAGCTAACCGCGTTAAAAGACTCTAGCTTGCCCATACCATTGACTTTAGATAGAACCGTACCGATCACACGGATCACAAGAGGCAGCACCTTAATATGCTGTAAGATACCGATCAGTGCGGAAATAAAGATGATTGGGCAGAGGACTTGCAAGAAGAAAAACGCTAGATTGCCTTCGATCATGCCACCAAAAACGAACTTGGTCCCTTCGGCTGCATAACCTAATAAATGGGTGAAAACACTTGCAACGCCTAGTACGAATGAAGAACCGACATTAGAATTCAAGAAGAAGTATGCTAATGCGATTTGAATAACCAGTAGTTGAAAAACATAGCGTAGTCGTATCGCCTTACGGTTACTACTGGCTAAGACTGCAAGAGCGCCAATTACAACAAGGGATAGAACAAAATGCAGGATCGAGGTCATATGCGACTCCATACAAATTTAATAAAGCGGTTTATGTATCTATTCTATGTAATAGCCGACATTTAAATGAGACGGGAATCACATTAGTATGAAAACGACCCCAGTGTATTTTGCAAAAAATATATACCGATCACATTATTACAGTAAATTCTAATTCTTAGGTGGTAGATTGATACAGATCATATCATTACCCATTTTCTGGGTAATGATACTTCAAACTCTCGTTAATTATTAGGCTTCTAATAAGCGAATTAGCTCATTTTCGTCAATGACAGGTATACCTAGCTCATTTGCTTTTGCCAGTTTTGAACCTGCCGCCTCACCTGCAATGACTAAATGCGTCTTCTTAGAGACACTGCCAGAGACTTTAGCGCCGAGTGCCACTAATTTATCTTTTGCTTCATCCCGTGTCAGTTGGCTCAAAGAGCCCGTCAATACCACGGTTTTCCCTGCAAATGGACTATCTATCGTACTCACATCTACCGCAACAGCTTCTGGCCAATGAATATTCGCCTTATCTATTAACGCTTGAATGACAGTTTGATTATGCTCCTCGCGGAAAAAGTTAACGACATGCTTAGCCACCACATGACCAACATCTTGTACCGTTTTGAGTGACTCCTCATCTGCCGCCATTAGGGCTTCAAGGGTGCCATAATGCGCCGCTAAATTTGCCGCGGTAGCCTCACCGACCTCACGAATGCCTAACGCATAAATAAAACGAGCGAGAGTCGTTGATTTCGATTTATTTAGGGCTTCCACTAAATTTTGTGCCGACTTTGGCCCCATGCGATCTAAACCCGTCAATATCCCTGCACTTAATTGGTACAGATCAGCCGGATTTTTCACATATTCTTTTTCAACTAATTGGTCGATGATCTTATCGCCCATGCCATCCACATCCATCGCACGGCGTGAGACAAAATGTTTCAGTGCTTCTTTACGTTGTGCGCCACAAATCAACCCACCAGTACAACGCGCAACGGCCTCACCTTCGACACGTTCCACATCAGAGCCACAGACTGGGCAGTGAGTTGGGAAAACAATTTCTCGGCTATCGGCTGGGCGTTCAGACTCAACAACACTCACAATTTGAGGTATCACATCGCCCGCACGACGGATCACAACAGTATCACCGATATGAACCCCTAAGCGCTCAATTTCATCAGCGTTGTGTAGCGTCGCATTACTGACTGTCACGCCGGCAACTTGAACTGGTTCCAAACGTGCAACAGGCGTAATTGCTCCGGTACGTCCAACTTGGAATTCAACATCTTTTAGCAATGTCATCTGCTCTTGAGCCGGGAACTTAAACGCCGTTGCCCAACGAGGTGCCCGAGACACAAAGCCTAACTCTTCTTGGGTTGCAATGTCGTTAATTTTAATGACGACCCCATCAATATCAAAGCCTAATGTTGGGCGAGCTTTTTCTATCTCATGATAAAAGTCCAATACCGCCTGAGCGCCTTTCCGTAATTGCACATACTCACTTACAGGTAACCCCCACTTCTTAAACTGCATCAGTCGCTCATAATGAGTATCTGGCAGTGTTTCGCCTTCCACCAGCCCCACGCCATAGCAGTAGAACGTTAAAGGCCTTTTCGCTGTAATACGTGGGTCTAATTGGCGTAATGACCCCGCTGCCGCGTTACGAGGGTTAGCGAAAACTTTTCCACCTGTACGGCGCGCTTCCTCATTCAATGCTTCAAAGCCTTTTTGTGGCATAAATACTTCACCACGAATTTCTACCCTAGCAGGAATATTTTCACCCGTTAAACGAAGTGGAATAGCACGAATTGTACGAACATTAGAGGTAATATTTTCCCCCACAGTTCCATCACCGCGAGTAGCGGCTTGGATGAGTTCGCCATTCTCATACAGTAAGCTCACCGCAAGGCCATCTAATTTTAATTCACAACAGAAGGTTTGTTCTTGCTGATCTTTTAATCGGTCTCTCACGCGTTTGTCGAAAGCAAGATAGCTTTCTTCATCAAATACGTTATCAAGCGATAACATCGGTATTTCATGACGTACGGTGTCAAACGCCGCTAATGGAGCCGCACCCACTCGCTGAGTCGGTGAGTCACTGGTGATCCATTCAGGATGTTCTGCTTCGATAGCCTTCAGCTCTTCCATGAGTTTGTCATATTCTGCATCTGGGATTTCAGGTGCATCTAATACATGATATTGATATTCATGATGACGTAATTGTTGTTTGAGTGTATCGAGATGTTGTTTTGTAGTCATGTTTCACCAGTAAAGATAAAAAACCCCCAGTTAAGGGGGTTTCGTTGATTCTGATATTTAATTCAGTGTGTTGCGGATCCGAGCATGGTACACCTCAATTTTCTGAGGTGTGAGCATTTTACGCTCATCATCAAGGACTACGCCCCCCACATCGGAAGCAATACGCTGTGCAGCTTGCAACATCAATTTGAAATTTTGCCCTGCTTCACCATACGATGGCACCATCATAAACATAGAGATACCCGGAGTGGTGAACTCTGACATCGTTTCTGGATCAAAAGACCCCGGTTTCACCATATTAGCAAGACTAAATAAAACCGGCCCTGTTCCCGATGGATGCACATGTCGATGGAAAATACGCATTTCACCGAACTGGAAGCCCGCTTGAAGAATGCTTTGCAACAGCGCTTCACCTTGTAGAACTTGCCCCTGAAGTGCAGCTACATGAAGAACCAGAACCGTCTCCTTGTTGTTCTCTGAAGATTGGTTTTGCGGTTGTTCAGTTTTCTTCTCAGTGTGCGCCTGTTCCTGTTCATGGTGTGTCGGCTGTGGCCCCTCTTGCTCTTCGTGAATGTCAAAATCAAATTCTGGTTGTTCAGGCGCATGCTGAGTGCGCCCATTCGCTGTAGAGACTGGTGTCGCTATTGGTTGAACCGTTGGTTCCACCTTCATCGCGGGTTGTTCATTTACAGCATTAACGCGCGAGTCAATATCAGATTCAACAGGCTCTGAACGCTCAGGCGTAATATTTAATACAGGCTCGGTATCACGAGTAGAAGATGTAATGGGTGGCAAATCAGGTTCGGCACGACGTTCTTCTTGAACCTGACGAGCAGGCTCAGAAACTACCGGTGAAGAGACGGGAGGCTCTACCTTTTGAGTTTCACTGAATAATGCAGAATCATCATCATAATCCGATGATTTATCCTGACTGTCATGTTTTCGGCGTTTTACGGGACGATCACGGAATAACTTAGAGCGCTCTTTACGGCTGGTCCATAAACCATGCAGTAATAACGCAATTATGGCTATCGCACCTACGACCACTAATATCAGACGCAAATCCTGCATCGCTGCTATCTCTAATTGTTGAATGATAATGCCACCACGGCAAAAAATAAGCCAAAATACTTTAAGTTGCAAGCCAAGGCGCACTCCCGCTCCCCTCGCCCCGCATTGCGGTATGATTTTGGGGATTTCAGCGGTAAAACGCCGTCAACCGAAAAACAACTTAAAAAATGACGGATATATCTTAAGATTATTTGTCAAACGTGCTAAGTGCAACCCCCTAAACGATTTTCTGATAAGAAAGAGACAATTCTGCTTTCGTTTGCTGCTTTTTTAAGCAAATACTGACTAGCCAGCCTAAAAACCTATCTATATGATACATAGTCAACCGCAAAGGAGAGAATAAGAAGTATGATACAATCGACAGATTCGCAACAAAAAAGCCATTCGGGTTTTTATTACTTCGTTCAAGGATGGCGTCTTGTTACACGTCCAGGTATTAAACGTTTTGTTATTCTACCACTTTTAGCCAATATCATCTTACTTGGTGGTGCATTTTGGTGGTTATATACCAAACTTGGTGGTTGGATTGACCAAGTCATGAGCTATATTCCTAGTTGGTTACAATGGCTTGATTATCTTATTTGGCCTATTTCCGTTATTTCGATTTTACTTATATTTACTTACTTTTTCAGTACGGTTGCCAACATTATCGCCGCACCGTTTAATGGTTGGTTATCCGAAAAGCTCGAATCAGAATTAACCGGTGTGCCCGCCCCTGATGGCGGTATTGTTGATATCGCAAAAGATGTTCCACGCATGGTTAAGCGTGAGTTTGTTAGGATCGGTTATTACCTTCCGCGCGCTATTGGCTTATTAATTTTGTTTTTTATCCCTGGTATTGGGCAAACTGTTGCTCCCATTCTTTGGTTCCTATTCGGTGCGTGGATGATGTCAATTCAGTATTGCGATTATCCATTTGATAATCACCGCGTTAGCTTTAGTGAAATGAAAAATGCTTTAGCCAAAGACCGCATGAATAATATTCAATTTGGTGGAGCAGTTAGTGTGTTAATGATGTTACCTATCCTTAACTTGATTATTATGCCTGTTGCCGTTTGTGGCGCGACCTTAATGTGGGTTGACCAATACCGCGCTCGTCATGCACGCTATTAATTATTCACTGATTTGATCAAGAGTGCGGGGGGAATTTACACCTCGCACTTTTTCATCTTCAACCTCCCTCAGATCACAGACACAGCGCAACATATTTTATGATAGGTGCTTGTGTCACAACCTTTTACTTATAATTTTTCCACATAAGATAGCAATTCGTTATAAGCTTATACTTAATTTATATTTGCAATAATAGCGAGTTCACGTATGTTTGGAGTCAATCTTATCTATCATTCTCAGTTCTAAATAGGCAACTGCCTGATTATAAGGATATCCCATGAGTAAAATTTATGATGATAATTCGCTAACTATTGGCCATACCCCGTTAGTACGTTTAAAGTATTTCGGCAATGGCAATATCTTAGCGAAAGTTGAATCACGCAACCCAAGTTTCAGCGTTAAATGCCGTATTGGTGCGAATATGATTTGGAATGCTGAGAAAAAAGGACTTCTGACCAAAGAAAAAGAGCTGGTTGAACCTACTAGTGGTAATACAGGGATTGCTTTGGCGTATGTCGCCGCGGCTAGAGGCTACAAATTAACATTGACCATGCCTGAAACGATGAGCGTCGAACGCCGTAAACTGCTTAAAGCATTAGGGGCGAATCTTGTATTGACTGAAGGCGCTAAAGGGATGAAAGGCGCCATTGAGAAAGCCGAAGAAATCGTCAACAGCAATCCGCATAAGTATATTTTGCTGCAACAATTTAATAATCCAGCTAACCCTGAAATTCATGAAAAAACGACAGGACCTGAGATTTGGAGTGATACTGACGGTAAGGTTGATGTTGTTATCGCGGGTGTGGGAACCGGGGGTACTATCACCGGTATCGGTCGTTATTTGAAAAAAACCAAGGGCAAAAATGTCACTCTGGTTGCGGTAGAGCCTGAAACGTCCCCTGTTATTAGCCAAACGCTAGCAGGAGATGAAGTCAAGCCAGGCCCACATAAAATTCAAGGGATCGGGGCTGGTTTCATTCCTGGCAACCTAGATATCACGCTTATTGATAGAGTATTTAAAATCAGTGATGATGAAGCCATTCAAACTGCCCGCCAATTAATGGAAAAAGAAGGGATCCTAGCAGGGATTTCATCAGGTGCTGCTCTTGCAGCCGCAGTAAAACTCGCAGCTGAACCTGAATTTAAAGATAAAAACATTGTTGTTATCTTACCTTCATCAGGCGAGCGCTATTTATCAACGATTCTATTTTCCGATCTATCCGCCGAGTAATTTTAAAAACCGTTAATTAATCGTTAAAAAAGCACCTATTTGGTGCTTTTTTTGTGGAATGGATCAAACTTTAGCACGTATTGAGATGATTTCTGACCTAGGGTTTAGTATTAAACATAGTAATTATTTTGAGCCACGAAATTAATCAACTTTAAGTCAAAGATTTGTTCAATTACTCATATTCTTTGCGATTTAAATTGACATTATTTAGGCCAATAAACTGAAAAAGTGTTGATACGCAACAAAGGTAGGAAACCTTTTTAACAGTTAATAATCTAACAATACGCAAACCTAAGTTTATTCAACTACACTAGCTTAGGTCATTATAAAAAACTAAAGTTATTGAGGAAATAATATGTTCCAGCAAGAAGTCACTATTACAGCACCTAACGGCTTACATACTCGCCCTGCCGCTCAATTTGTGAAAGAAGCCAAAGCATTCTCTTCTGATATTACTTTGACTTCTGGTGGCAAATCAGCAAGCGCAAAAAGCCTATTTAAGTTACAAACTCTAGGCTTAACTCAAGGTACTGTTGTGACAATTTCTGCCGAAGGCGAAGATGAAAAACAAGCAGTTGAGCATTTAGTTAAACTGATGGGTGAGTTGGAATAACCGCACAAGCAAGAGAGCCTGTGTCACCGCATTAATCTTCATCCCTGAATGGCATCATTCAGGGATATCAGTTTACACACAGATAAGCTTACTGTTGTCTTTTCAACATCAGAACACCTACCCGCAGTAGTAAGGTAATATTATGATTTCAGGAATTTTAGTATCCCCAGGTTTTGCTTTTGGTCAGGCTTTAATCCTCAAAGAAGATCCTATCACTGTCAGCACAAAAAAAATTACTGACGACCAGATAGAAACCGAGATCCAACACTTTATTGAAGGACGTAACAAATCAGCCGAACAGCTCAGCTTCATTAAAGAGCGAGCCGAAAAAAATCTTGGTGCAGAAAAAGCTGAGATCTTTGAAGGCCATATTATGCTGCTGGAAGATGAAGAGCTTGAACAAGAAATTGTCTCTCTAATCAAAAGTGATAAAAAAACAGCTGATGCCGCGGTTTACTCCGTTATTGAGGATCAAGCCCAAGCGCTCGAAGCACTTGATGATGAATATTTGAAAGAGCGTGCTGCCGACGTACGCGATATTGGTAAACGCCTATTAAAAAATATCCTCGGTATGCCTATCGTCGATTTGAGTGCCATCGACAAAGAGGTTATTTTGGTTGCAGCTGACCTAACACCGTCAGAGACGGCACAATTAAACCTTGATAAAGTATTAGGTTTCATCACCGATTTAGGTGGTCGTACATCACATACCTCAATCATGGCTCGTTCACTGGAGTTGCCTGCCATTGTCGGCACCTCAGATGCCACCGCGAAAATCAAAAATGGTGACTACCTCATTCTAGATGGTGTCAACAACCACATCTATCTGAACCCGTCAGATCAAGAAATTGATAAGCTGAAAAAATTCAATGAAGAATATCAGCAAGAAAAAAATGAACTGGCAAAATTAAAAGATTTACCTGCAATCACACTGGATGGTCATCAAGTCGAAGTGTGTGCAAACATCGGTACTGTACGCGATGTCGCGGGTGCTGAGCGTAACGGTGCTGAAGGGGTTGGTTTATATCGCACTGAGTTCCTGTTTATGGATAGAGACTCACTGCCAACTGAAGAAGAACAGTTCCAAGCATACAAAGCTGTTGCCGAAGCAATGGGAAGCCAAGCTGTTATTGTGCGTACCATGGATATCGGCGGTGATAAAGACCTGCCATACATGAATTTGCCAAAAGAAGAGAACCCATTCTTAGGCTGGCGGGCAATTCGTATTTGCCTTGATCGCAAAGAAATTCTACATTCTCAGTTAAGAGCTATTTTAAGAGCCTCAAGTTTTGGTAAACTGCGTATTATGTTCCCGATGATTATTTCCGTTGAGGAAGTTCGCGAACTAAAAGCAGAACTTGAGATGCTAAAAGGTCAATTACGTGAAGAAGGCAAAGCCTTTGATGAATCAATCGAAGTTGGTGTCATGGTGGAAACCCCTGCCGCAGCGGTTATTGCTCATCATTTAGCAAAAGAAGTTGACTTTTTCAGTATTGGGACGAACGATCTCACTCAATATACTCTAGCTGTTGACCGTGGTAATGAGCTGATTTCTCACCTCTACAATCCAATGTCGCCTGCTGTATTGAACTTGATTAAGCAAGTCATCGATGCATCACATGCAGAAGGCAAATGGACAGGAATGTGTGGTGAATTAGCAGGTGATGAACGTGCAACCTTGTTGCTGCTTGGTATGGGGTTAGATGAATTTAGTATGAGTGCAATTTCAATTCCTCGTATTAAAAAATTAATTCGTAATGCAAACTTTGCAGATACTAAAGCACTGGCTGAGCAAGCCCTTGCCCAACCAACCGCAGACGAATTGATGAAACTTGTTGATACCTTTATCCAAGAAAAAACGTTATGCTAGGAGCAGCACATTAGTTCGGTCCCATATAAAAACGATTAGGAGAAGGTCCATGGGTCTGTTTGACAAACTGAAATCACTGGTTTCGGATGATAAAAATAGCAGTGGCAGTATTGAAATTATCGCACCTCTATCGGGTGAAATTGTCAATATTGAAGATGTTCCCGATGTTGTTTTCGCTGAAAAAATTGTTGGTGATGGTATCGCCATCAAACCAGCAGGGAACAAAATTGTCGCTCCTGTAGATGGGACTATTGGTAAGATATTTGAAACCAATCATGCGTTTTCTATTGAATCTGATGATGGTATTGAACTATTTGTTCACTTCGGTATTGATACAGTCGAACTGAAAGGTGAAGGCTTTAAACGTATCGCTGAAGAAGGGCAATCCGTTAAAAAAGGTGATTTGGTTATCGAGTTTGACCTTGCATTGCTGGAAGAAAAAGCAAAATCAGTTCTAACGCCGGTTGTGATTTCTAATATGGATGAAATTAAAGAGCTGACTAAGCTTAGTGGTAGCGTTACCGTGGGTGAAACAGTTATTATGCGCGTTAAAAAATAACGGCAATCCCTTTTAAGCTTTTCAAATAAAACCACCAGATAGCGTTGTATGACCTCTGGTGGTTTTTTTATGGCAGGATAAAATCCATCGCCATCATATCTGTTGCAATCAACGACTCACCTATATTCGAGCACATTGATGCTTTTGTCAGTGTCTAGATGGCGATGCTAATTAATCGTCAAACACGCCCGTAGAAAGATAGCGATCGCCTCGGTCACAAATAATGGCAACGATCACCGCTCCCGGATTCATTTTAGCCACTCTCAAAGCGCCCGCAACCGCGCCTCCTGAACTAACACCACAAAAGATACCTTCTTGTTTAGCGAGGGCTCTCATCGTCTCCTCAGCCTCTTCCTGATTAATATCTAAAACGGTATCAACGAATTCCTGATTGAAGATCCCCGGAAGATAGCCTGGCGACCAACGGCGGATCCCCGGAATTTGGCTTTTTTCCGCTGGTTGTAAGCCCACAATCTGAATATGTGATGATTGTGATTTTAAATAACGACTGACACCCGTGATAGTTCCTGTCGTTCCCATACTTGAAACAAAGTGAGTCATGCGCCCATCGGTTTGCTGCCATATCTCAGGGCCTGTGGTCTTAAAATGGGCTAATGGATTATCGGGGTTATTAAATTGGTCAAGGACCTTCCCTTCCCCCTTCGCTTCCATTTCTTGAGCTAAATCGCGAGCGCCCTCCATGCCAACTGAAGTACTGACTAAAATGAGTTCAGCACCATAAGCCTTCATTGAGGCTTGGCGCTCTTTACTCATATTTTCGGGCATCAATAGTTTGAGTTTATAACCTTTGACTGCGGCGATCATTGCCAAAGCAATCCCGGTATTGCCACTCGTCGCTTCAATCAATGTATCACCAGGTTTTATTTCACCACGTTTTTCCGCTTCTGTGATCATTGAATACGCGGCTCTATCTTTGACGGAGCCAGCCGGATTATTACCTTCTAGTTTGACCCAAATTTCAGCGTCCATCCCCTGTGTCAAACGCTGAAGTTTAACTAGCGGCGTATTACCTATAAATTGTTCCAGAGTTGCCACTGTCTATTCCTTATTCTATTTATCTATAATCACCATTTCGAATGATATAGATAGTATCCTAACACCTACAAATTAGCAGCATGAAAAAAATTCACTTATATATCAGTAATTAATAATTCTGGTCGATGTTATTACTAATATCGATAATATGATATGTTTACAGGGAATTTGACTGAAAATAGTCTCAAAAAAATGCCATTGGTCAGATCAAAAATGGTCAGGCAGGCATAAATTACGTTTTAATATCGAGGGATATTGCGTTGATGAAATAACAACATCAACGCAATATTAGAAATGGTTAGGCACTTTTAGCTAACTGGGGAAATAAGAGCTCATTTTCACCTTGGTAAATTTTAGCCTGTTGACTACCAAGGAAATAGTGCTCACCACGCACAGGCGTTACATGAGACGATTGCCAAACTACAGAGAGAGGTTCATGCCCCCAACCTATAGGCTGTACCGTTAACTGCCAGAAATGCCCTCTCGGCCCTGATTCAATCACACGAACCGGTAATCGGTGCTGTTCATCAACGTCTTTCTTCAGTGTTATATCCCATGGACGTAAAAACACATCTACCTCGCCTTGTTGGGCACTTGCATGATGTAGAGGGAATTCATAACCATCAATATGTAACTGAGAACCTTTAATTTGCCCATGGAGTTGATTCACTTCCCCCATAAACTCCAACACAAAACGCGTTTCAGGACGTTGCCAGATATCATCAGGAGTGCCAACTTGCTCAATATGCCCCTGACTCATCACCACTATCCTATCGGCAACCTCCATGGCCTCTTCCTGATCATGGGTGACAAATACACTGGTAAACTTCAATTCATCATGTAATTGACGTAACCAGCGGCGCAATTCAATACGTACCTGAGCATCCAACGCACCGAAAGGCTCATCTAGCAATAAAATTTGTGGCTCTACAGCCAAGGCACGGGCCAGCGCAACACGCTGTTTTTGCCCTCCTGAAAGCTGAGAAGGATAACGAGAGGCCAAATGCGCCAACTGAACCATATCAAGTAATTGCATGACTTTCTGCTTGATAGCTTGCGATGATGGGCGTTGTTTTCTTGGCATAACAGTGAGACCAAACGCGACATTGTCAAACACCGTCATATGACGAAACAGGGCATAATGTTGAAATACAAAGCCAACATGCCTATCTTTAGCATGAATACGGCTAACATCTTGACCATGGAAGCGTAGTAAGCCATGGCTATGCTGTTCTAACCCTGCAATAATCCGTAACAGTGTCGTCTTACCTGAACCGGATGGACCGAGCAGTGCCACCATTTCACCAGATGCAATATCTAATGAAATATCTTTCAACACTTGCGTCCTACCAAACAATTTCCCAATTTTTTCAATTTGAATACTCATGGTAAATGAACTCCTGATTCGGATTGCTGCCGGCTCAAATGCCATTGCAATGCACTTTTAATAATTAAAGTGATAATCGCCATTACAGCTAGGATCGCAGCAGCAGTAAATGCGCCTACGGTGTTATAGTCTTGATGCAATAATTCTACTTGTAACGGTAGCGTATAGGTTTCCCCGCGTATGGCACCAGAAACAACGGACACGGCACCAAATTCACCTATTGCTCGAGCATTAGTCAGAACAACACCATACAATAGTGCCCAACGGATATTTGGTAAGGTAACTCTCCAAAACATTTTCCAACCTGAAGCGCCCAGTAAGACTGCCGCTTCATCTTCGTGACTACCTTGGCTTAACATCAGTGGAACTAATTCCCTAACCACAAAAGGACAGGTCACAAAAATGGTCACTAATGCCATACCGGGCCACGAGAACATTAATTGGATATCATAACTTTCTAGCCAGCCCCCAAACCAACTGTTGGAGCCATAAAACAGTAGATAAAGTAACCCCGCGACCACTGGCGATACCGCAAAAGGAATATCGACTAGGGTTAATAACAGTTGCCTACCAGGGAACTGAAATCGAGTAACTAACCACGCGAGCATGGTGCCAAAGATCAAGTTGACAGGCACCGTTATCAGTGCAATAAGGACCGTCAGTCCAATAGCATGCAACATGTCCGCGTCATTCAAATTCATTAAAACCGCATCAATACCTTTGGAAAAAGCGGTCAAAAATATCCAAATAATTGGCACCACCAGCAACATGACTGAAAACAATATGCCAGTGATAATCAAAGACCATTTAGCCCAATTAATCGGTTGACGAGAAGCCCCCGTGACAGGTGTAACCTGAGCCATTACTTTCCTCCCAACCTTTTGCCAAAGCGGCTTTGTACGACATTGACGCTAAATAGCAGTAATAATGAAACCGCTAAAATAACAGAAGCAATCGCACTCGCTGCTGGGTAATCAAACTGTTGTAACTGACTAAAAATCATCAAAGATACGACTTCAGTTTGCCAAGCAATATTTCCTGCAATAAAGATAATGGCGCCAAACTCCCCCAAACTTCGGGTAAAAGACAATACTGTTCCTGCAATTAATGCGGGAGAAACTTCAGGCAATACCACCCGTCGAAATGTTTGCCAACGGCTTGCACCCAATGTTTGTGCCGCCTCTTCATATTCAGGCCCAAGCTCTTCTAACACAGGCTGTACCGTTCGTACAACGAACGGAATACTGGTAAAAGCCATTGCGACAGCAATACCGAGCCAAGTATTTACTACTTTAATATCAAAGTGATGCAGAAACTGCCCGTACCAGCCAGACGCTGCAAATAACGTAGCTAATGTTAAACCTGCCACCGCGGTAGGTAAGGCGAAAGGCAAGTCAACAAGACCGTCTAAAAAAGTGCGGCCAGGAAAACGATACCGAGTCAAAATCCAAGCGAGCAGCATGCCAAAAACCGCATTAAATAAACTCGCAACCAGTGCAGCCAGTAAGGTGACTTTATAAGCGGCAACGACTTGCGGATAGCTGATCACATCCCAATATTGTTGCCACGTCATTTCAGATAACTGAACGACTAACGCACTCAAAGGTAGCAGCAGGATCAAACAGGTATAAAATAGGCTGCTACCTAGTGTGAGGCCAAATCCTGGCAAAAAGCGTTTCCCTGACTTACGCATTAACGGCGCCCTTCTGCCATCAATTTGTCAAACTCTCCGTTCGTCGCAAAATGGGTCTCCATCACCGCAGGCCAACTCTTAAACTGTGATTCGACCGTAAATAAGCGGGTTTCAGGGAACTTATCTTTATTTGCCGCCATGACTGCCTGATCGTTCACCCGATAGTTAAATTTAGTGATAATTTCTTGAGCTTTTGGACTATATAGGTAATTAAGATAGGCTTTCGCCACCTCTTCCGTACCATTTTTCTGAACGTTTTTGTCAACCCAAGCAACTGGGAACTCCGCCAGAATATCGACAGGAGGAACAATAACTTCATAGTCCGTTTCACCATACTGCTGACGAATATTGTTCACTTCTGATTCAAAGCTAATCAATACATCCCCAAGGCCTCTTTCAATAAAGGAAGTTGTGGCACCACGTCCCCCTGTATCGAACACTTCTACATTTTTCAAAAACTGCTTCATCTGCTCGCGGGTTTTCTTTTCATCACCTTTATTTTCTTGCGCATAGGCTCCCCATGCCGCTAAATAAGTGTAACGACCATTACCCGATGTTTTTGGATTTGGAAAAATCAGCTTCACATCTTCACGCGCTAAATCATCCCACGTTTTAATGCCCTTTGGATTACCTTTACGCACTAAAAACGCCATCGTAGAGTAATATGGTGAGCTATTATTCGGTAATCTTGCTTGCCAATTTTCAGGGATCAACTTGCCTTTATCATGCAAGATTTGTACATCTGTCACTTGGTTATAAGTCACCACATCAGCCTTTAAACCTTGCAAAATAGCTAAGGCTTGTTTCGATGAGCCAGCATGTGATTGCTTGATCGTTAATTTGTCATCAGGGTGCTGTTCATTCCACTGCTTTTCAAATTCAGGGTTTAGTGCAACAAATAGCTCTCGGGCGATATCATAAGAGCTATTGAGCAGTTCAGCCGCTACCAACGGCGCGCTCCCCATCAATGAAAATGTTGCGAGACTCGCTAAGGCTGTTTTCTTTAAAATCGCTTTTTGCATTAGGCACCTACTTATGACTAAACCAAAACTACGCTAATGAGGTTACTTTATCTGCTTTGTTTATAACTGTGTAGCTATCAATTGCCTTTTAATATATCAAATTGGTATATTCAAGAAATTATGGCAATAAGCAAATAAATTATATTAGTTATCATAAAGTTGACTGCGTGAAAGGCCTTCATGAAGGCGCTAAGCAATAGAAGGGAAAAGTAGGATATTGACGCAAAAGTAAATTGCCGCCAGATGGCGGCAATAAGAATAATTTATAACGACAATAAAGTGTCAATTGAAGGGGCAAAATAGTAGCTTCCTGATACTGCTTTGGTCATGCGTAACAGGTCATCATATTTACCATCTTTTTCACCAAACATACTCAAAAGCTGCTGTTCAATATTATGGAGGCGCGCGCAATACGCAACGAAGAATAAACCATGTTTGCCGCTTGCCGTACCATATGGCAAGCTATGACGCATAATCGATAGCTCTTCCCCATCTTCTTCAACCACCACGCGAGAAACGTGTGAAGTCACATTACGTTCGCTTTCATCCAGCTCCACACTGTCTTTTTTGGTGCGACCAATCATTTTCTCTTGTTCTTGTTCAGAGAAACGGTCCCATTTATTGAGGCTGTGCTCATAACGCTGAACAAGAATATAACTGCCTCCCATATCAATGCCATCAGCAATTAATGCAACTTCAGCAATTTCTTCACCTTGTGGGTTTTCGGTTCCATCAATAAAGCCACTTAAGTCGCGCTCCTCAACCCAACGGAAGCCGTGGATCTCTTCTTCGACTTTAATTGCTGAGCCGAATGCTTTTAGTGCCGCCTGTGCCAATGAAAAGTTAATATCATGGCGTTGAGATTGGATATGAATAAAAATATCATGCTGTGTTGCTGGCGCTAACCCTTTACCTAATGGATGAAATGGTTTTAACTCAGGCGCGCTTTCCGGTGTTGATAGCTGTTTCCAGATATCAGAGCCGAAGGCCACTACAGCCCCTAATCTATCTGTTGGATACTGCTCTTGTAATTGAGTCAGTGTTTCAACAAAACGCTGACAACCTGTTTTTATATCAGCCAGAGACCCTTGCACCATTGCTTCAATGAAAATACCGAAACGGCTATGATCTTTCAAAATACCGCTCTGAGAATGAGACATGCTAATCAACCTCTTTTAAATAATTTATTATTTATGTCTAGCGATATAGTATCTCATCGATGACGATTTTCACCTGTTTTAACGCAAATATTGGCTAACATTTAGAAAAATGCACAATTTATTCTTAATAAGATAAGTGGGTTAAGAGGGGATCGTATATTAGGAGGGAATAACAACGTATTTTACCTTAATAAAACACGTTGTTATATCAATTAAATGTTTAGAACATAATCCAAGCTATCGGCCAATAGCTCTCTATCATCACGCTAAATCACCATTATTTTTTCCAAATAATTTGTGATACCGTCCAGCTCTTTAATTCATCATCCGGTGGCATTAAACCTTCTGGCCCTTGCCATTTACCATTAAATCGATAAATGATATGGGATGTTTGCGGGGCTACACATTCAACAGTCGGTTGATTATTAATTGGCTCAGCCATTTTACATGCGCCAAAAGCTTTTTCATAAATACCGCTAAATGATGAACCAATTTTCGTTCCCCATTCAGTTTTAATGTCAGGGTCATCCACAATAATACGTGAAACATAACCTTTTTCAGGGCCAATCACTTCAATTTTAACCGTCTCATCATCGATACCTTGAAACACGGTCACAATTTCACCTTGCTCAGTTTGCATCCCACTTCGTATCGTGTAACGGTTATCTAATCGCTCCTTGATGATGTCAGCTTGCATTGGTGTGAACCCTGTGATCTCCCCCACACCCGCTGCCTTCGCAGTAATAGGGCTACTAAACCAGTTCATTGGTGAAAGTGAAGACCAAAACCCCCCTGAGCCTGCACAACCCGATAGCAAAAACACACCACTTAGCGCGACTATCTGAGAAAGCTTCACAATTACACTTTTGGGCATAACATCCTCTATTTATTGGCTGACTGACTGCTTACTGTGACAACCTTTTTCTGAAAACATTCCAGTTTATAACGAAATAAACACACAACAGCATTAAAAATCCAAATCACGATCCAGTGTTTTTGTATAGATAAGCCTTGCTGGCTGCTCTTCTTCATATAACATTTTTTCGAACATACAGATAGCAGCGTCAGACTCCTCATTCACAAGGAACTCAATTCTGCCGCACCCTCTTGCTCGCAATTTTTTCTCTAAGCGACTAATCAGAGCATTGGCAATACCTCGGCCACGAAACTCTGGATGAACCGCAAGATAGCATGCCGTTCCTCTTATTCCGTCATATCCTCCCATCACAGTGCCAACAACCTCACCTGTCACTTCCGCAACAAGAAAAAGATCTGCACCACACTGGAGTTTTCGTTCAATATCAAGTTCAGGATCATCCCCAAACTCATTTAAATCACAGCGTTCCCACAATGTGATGACTTCTTCAAAATCGCTTTGGCGAAAGATGCGTATTTCCATGTTCATGACCCGTTTTAACTGAGTTTTCTGCCATTATCACCGCTTTTTGCGCACAATCAATATTCAATATGCCTTTTTTAACTCAAAAGGGTATACTTTACTCACTTTTTTTTACCAACCGTTCTATTGGAAAACAATGAATTACCCTGATATTTTTCAAGTAAAAACATTTTTGCTTGAACTACAAGAAACCATTTGCCAAAAAATTACTGAACTGGATGGTAAGGAAACCTTCCTAGAACAAACATGGGAACGCGCAGAAGGTGGCGGAGGCCGCAGCCGTGTGTTAACTCAAGGTGCTATTTTTGAACAGGCAGGCGTTAACTTTTCCCATATTCAAGGAACAAAACTCCCGAGTTCAGCAACCGCTCACCGCCCTGAATTAGCAGGTCGTAGCTATCAAGCTATGGGAGTCTCTTTGGTGATCCACCCTCTGAATCCCTATATTCCAACCACTCATGCAAATGTCCGTTTTTTTATTGCAGAAAAAGAGGGTCAAGATCCCGTTTGGTGGTTTGGTGGTGGTTTCGATTTAACCCCTTACTATGGTTTTGAAGATGATGTGATCCACTGGCACACCATTGCACACGACCTCTGCGCACCTTTTGGTTCAGAAACTTACCGCAAATATAAAGCGTGGTGTGATGACTATTTCTTTTTGAAACATCGCAATGAGCCACGAGGCGTTGGTGGGCTATTTTATGATGACCTAAACCAACCTGATTTCGAGACTTGTTTCGACTTCACACAAGCTGTTGGTCATGGTTTTTTAGATGCCTATGTACCTATCGTAGAAAAACGTCGCCACCATCAGTGGGGAGAAAGAGAGCGTCAATTTCAACTGTATCGACGTGGTCGTTATGTTGAATTCAACCTCGTGTGGGATCGCGGTACACTATTTGGTTTACAAAGTGGAGGACGTACAGAATCCATTTTAATGTCAATGCCTCCTTTAGTCCGTTGGGAATATGACTATCACCCTGAGCCCAATACCCCCGAAGCCAAGCTGTATAGTGACTTTTTAGTCTCTAAAAAAGATTGGCTGGCGAAATAAGTGTAAAAATCATTTTTTATAAAGTCGCCAAAGCACTTGGCGGCTTTAGTAACAAAAAATAGCAAAAATTATCAAATATAATTAATTATCAACTAGTTACACTCATCCCCTTGTAGCTTATAATTCCATTTCCACCCACAAAATGGAGTCTATTTATGAATCATATTCTTGGTCGTTCCTATCTTCCCCCATACCTTGTTGATCACTTATATAAAGAATCTCAATGCCAAAAGCTTAAATCCACACTACTTCATATCAATGAATTAATGAGCAGAGGCTATTCGACGGAAGATAAAGAACACCTAAAACAGTTATTTACTTGTTCAGTCCGCCCAGGTACAAACTACGAACGCATCATCCGCGATGCACAGGAAAAAGCATTTTTACCTAACCATACCCATTCTAACCTACCTATCTGCTCTCGTTCTGACCTTTCACTGGAGCCTACCTATCCGAGTCCTGATGAACTTCATATGCCCCATGAAGACTATCTTATTGTTATGAAAGAAGGTGATCCTGCACAACCATACACACCCGTACAGATTGTTTATGATTCTATTGGCTATGTTAGGCAGTTTTATAAAGAGAAGCTCAACATTGATAAGATCTTTGGTTGTGATTCGCAAATCAATGCGGTAGTTCATTTCGACAAAAATTATCCAAACGCATTCTGGAATTCACAAGCTATCTATTTCGGTGATGGTGATAGTATCTATTTTGGCCCGTTTTATAATGATATTGATATTATTGCACACGAATTAACCCATGGGTTTATTACCTTTACGACTGATTTTGATTATATTTTCCAGTCAGGTGCCTTGAATGAATCCGTTGCCGATGTTGTCGGTATTATGGTTAAACAGTATGTAGCAAATGAAACAGCAGCTGAGTCCAATTGGCTGCTCGGTGAAAACCTTTTTATCAATAAAGCCAAAGCTCCTGCTTTACGTTCTATGGCCGCACCGGGAACCGCCTATCGCCTTTCGGAAACAAACAGAGACCCACAAGTCGGTCATATGAGAGATTACAAAAATCTATCTATTTTCCAAGACAATGGTGGTGTGCATATTAATTCAGGTATACCTAATAAAGCATTTTACCTGCTGGCGACAACGTTAGGTGGTTACTCATGGGAGGTAGCGGGACAGATTTGGATCCGCACTATGTTTGATAAGACACTTAGCACGCGAGCAACATTTGACGATTTCGCCAAAGCAACCATTAGAACAGCGACAGAAAAATTTGACCATCATGTCGTTAATCTTACTCGCAAAAGCTGGGAAAATGTCGGTATCTACGTTTAAGTTTGCAAATAAAATGCCCTGTCACTAACAGACAGAGCTTGTCAGCCATAAAATACGGCTGACATTTTAAAACATAAGGTTAGCGTCTTTTCTTTTTACGGCCTGGTTGAGTGAAACGTTTACGAGACGCAGTATCAGCCATTCCTTTAGGCTTACTACCTGCATTTGGCTTGCTACCCGTTTTCCCTGCCGTTGATGTTTTCGGTTTAGCAGACTTTTTCGGCTTAGCCTCTGATTCTGATTTTTCAATCATCTCAAATAGCTTAATTAGCTCATCATCTGTTAAGTCACGCCATTCACCTAATGGGATCCCAGAAAGATTCACGTTCATAATACGCACGCGTTCTAACTTAGTGACCTCAAAACCAAAATATTCGCACATGCGACGAATCTGACGATTTAACCCTTGAACTAACGTGATCCGAAATACAAAAGGAGCTTCTTTCTTTACTTTACACTTTTTAGTTACCGTGCCTAGGATAGGTACGCCAGCTCCCATACCACGAATAAAATCATCAGTAATAGGCTTGTTAACCGTGACTAAATACTCTTTTTCATGCTCATTACCCGCACGCAAGATCTTATTCACTAAATCGCCATGGTTTGTGAGAAAAATTAGCCCTTGAGAATCTTTATCTAAGCGACCAATAGGGAAAACACGTTTACTGTGATTAACATAATCAACGATATTATCTCTTTCCCCACTTTCCGTCGTACTCACAATACCAACTGGCTTATTCAGCGCAATTAACACTAAGTCTTCTTCATTCCTAGGTTCAATAAGTTGTCCATTTACTTTGACAACGTCACCACTAAAAACTTGATCGCCGATAGCCGCACGTTTGCCATTAATAAAGACATTTCCTTGCTCGATATAACGATCCGCATCACGCCTTGAACAAATTCCACTCTCGCTAATGTACTTATTAAGACGTGTCGAAGATTTAATTTGCATGGTTACCCTCTGTAATCTGCATAGATAGGGAGCCAAACGGTTGAACCTAGCTCACTTTAAATAATAACGGATAGTTATTAAAAAGCCGTAACAGAATAATTTGTTACGGCTTTTTCAGAAGCTTCACGTTGACGTGCGACTTCTTCGCTTAGCGTTTTTTCAAATGTTGCATTAAACGCTTACGTTTACGCAATTGAGTTGCTGTTAGCTGATTTTTCTTATTCGCATAAGGGTTTTCACCTTCTTTGAATTGAATACGAATTGGTGTACCCATCACTTGCAATGAACGGCGAAAATAATTCATCAGGTAACGTTTATAGCTATCAGGCAAATCAGAAACTTGATTACCATGAATAACAACAATTGGCGGATTATGACCCCCCGCATGCGCATATTTCATTTTCACACGACGACCACGGATAAGTGGAGGTTGATGCTCCTCTTCCGCCATCTTCATAATACGTGTTAACAATGCAGTACCAACACGGCGTGTCGCAGACTCATAGGCCTCTTCAACGGATTCAAACAGGTTACCTACACCACTACCATGCAGCGCTGAAATAAAGTGAATACGGGCAAAATCCACAAAGCCGAGACGTAGCTCTAACATGTCTTTCACATGTTCACGATCTTCAGGCTTCATTCCATCCCATTTATTAACCGCAATCACTAATGAACGACCAGCATTAAGAATAAAACCAAGTAGTGACAGGTCTTGATCGGAAATACCTTCCCGCGCATCAATGACCAACAACACCACATTCGCATCTTCAATCGCTTGCAGCGTTTTGATTACCGAAAATTTTTCGACCGTCTCGGTGATCTTACCGCGTTTACGGACACCCGCTGTATCAATTAAAACGTATTCACGCCCGTCACGCTCCATTGGAATATAGATACTGTCACGAGTTGTGCCTGGCATATCAAACACCACAACACGCTCTTCTCCAAGGATACGGTTAGTCAGTGTTGATTTACCTACATTTGGGCGCCCAACGATCGCTAATTTAATTGGTAACGTTGTTGGATCAAACTCCTCGTCTTCTTCATCAAACTCAGCTTCAGCCTCTTGCGCTGCCCAATACGCCGCGTTTTCTTCTTCCTCGGTTAGCTCGACTTCTTCTTCTATTTCAATGAAAGGTTTTAGCGATTTTTCGATTAGCTGGGTCACACCGCGACCATGTGACGCTGCAATAGGGTGGATTTCACCTAAGCCAAGTGAATAAAAGTCTCCAATTACACTGTCAGCATCAATACCATCCGTCTTATTGGCGACCAGATATGTTTTTTTCTTACGGCTACGCAGGTGTTTTGCGATACCTTCATCAGCAGGCATTAACCCTGCACGTGCATCGACCATAAATAGAACCACATCAGCTTCTTCAATCGCTTGTAAGGATTGTGCTGCCATGTGGGTTTCGACGCCTTCCTCAGTACCATCGATACCACCCGTGTCAATAATAATGAACTCATGCCCTTCCACTTCGGCACGACCATATTTGCGATCACGAGTCAGACCAGGAAAATCCGCTACCAGTGCATCACGGGTACGGGTTAATCGATTAAATAACGTGGATTTTCCTACGTTTGGACGCCCAACCAGCGCTACGACGGGTATCATTATTTGATGCCTCACTACTCTAATTAACTAAAAGAATCCCGGTTCTTAAACAAAACCCAACCAGAAAACAAAAAACGAAACGGTTCCTACCACTAGGAACCGTTGATTTTAGCGAGAAATTGACAGCTTGTCAGAAAATTAACGAGTTAACAGATAAACTGTTCCGTTTCTTGCCTGAACCATTAGCTTATCACTGGCAACAACTGGGCGGCTATGCAGACCTGAACTGTTAATTTTGTTTTGTGCTACAAAACCACCAGTGCTCATGTCTAACCAATGGAGGTAGCCTTCTTTATCACCAACCACAAGGTAGCCATTGTACATTTCTGGTGCACTTAACCCACGATTAAGCAGATCTTCTTGTGTCCACAGTGTTACGCCATCGCTCTTACGCACAGACAATACACGATCATTTTGGTCGACCAGATAAAGGTTTTCACCTGAAAGCACCATGTTATTGACAGAGCCGAGATCGCGTTTCCATTTTATTTGTCCTGAACGCATATCAAGTGCTGCGAGTGTACCGTTATACGCAATTGCATAGATAGTACCATCATCAATAATTGGCGTCATATCAACATCATCTAAGCGACCAATTTCTGTAGAGCTAGTCACTTGAGAGATACGTTGTTGCCAAATAAGTTGACCTTGGGATAAAAGTACAGCACTAACGCGGCCATTATCACCACCAACAATAGCGGCACCATAGGCAATACTTGGCGCTGATTCACCACGTAAAGACAATGATGGTGTATCCATATTCACTGTCCACTTGATTTCACCACTGTTCTCATCAAGTGCTTGCAACATGCCATTACTAGTATGAACAATAACTAAGCCATCATTGGCTACTGGGCGAGAGAGGGCTTCACCCGCTACTTCGACATCCCATACCACCGAGCCATCTTCTTTATTCAATGCAATGACTGTTCCGCGTTCAGTACCAATATAAATATGGTTACCCGAAACCGTTAACCCACCCGAAAGCAGTGCGGATAAGTTAGCAGAAAGAAAACCTGTGCGCTTAGAAAGGTCTACTGACCAAATTTCTTTACCGCTCTCCAGTTCTAATGCTTTCACTATTCCTTTACGATCGGCAGCATAAACAGCACTACCATCCCATACTGGCGATAGATCAGAATAAAACTGCTCTACACCATTACCGACTGATTTATCCCAAACGATCGTTGGAGTAAATTGGTTTTCAACCTGAGGAAGTGGTGCCATAACGATAGAATCAGTTTCGCTGGAACAACCGGCAAGTAAAGCTGAAGCGACTAAGCCAATCAAAAGTGTTTTCCGCAACTGCATAATAATCGTTTCCTTTCTTCTTATAAATTATACTCATCCAATTTCAAGCCGTATCCTGTTGATATCCATTGATTTCCCCCTATCGCGTATGTCTATCGCTCTAAGGGGGATTGGCCTACCGATTGGATACGACCCTAATAATTTAGAGTACAGATACGTTGTTCAGTTTAAGGGTAAGAAGTTCTTTAAGCGTCTGTGAGCCTTCACTATCTAGCCCTTGAGTATATGCAGCTTTTGCGCCTGCATTGTCGCCTTTATGAAGTAATGCATCTCCACGAACATCTTGTGCAGCAGCCTGCCATGCCTTTCCTTTGATGTTACCAACAGAAGCTAATGCTGCATCAGCATTCCCTTGTGCAAGCTGCACTCTTGCTAAGCGGAAATTAATTAAATCAAGCATATCATCGGTTTTTGCTTTAGTTAAAGCAGCAGACAATGATTTTTCAGCCAACGCTAAATCGCCTTTATCGACAGCCACTTGAGCCAACTCTAGTCCGATCATCGCGCTGTATACATCTGTTGTATCCGCAGCGAATTTTTGCGCAGCTTCAATACCTTGAGTAGAGCCTGAATGCAGTTCTTCGCTCGCTTTTGCAAACTGTTGAGCGCTTTCTTGCAGCATATTTGTTTTATGTGACTGCCAGTAATTCCATCCCCAAACAGCCCCAACCCCTAAAACAAGCCCGACCACCAATGCCACGCCATTGTTAGCAAAAAAGCGTTTAATCGCATCAACTTGTTCATTTTCGTTTGTATAAACTTCCACGTGCCTCTCCTTAACCTAACAGTTCAGCTAAACGCTGTGCCAATTGCTGCTGCGATACTGTTTCTTGCTCACCTGTTCGTAGATCTTTTACCCCGACTTGGTGATTAGCGATTTCCTCTTCGCCTAAAATCAACGCAACTTTAGCGCCCTGTTTATCTGCACGCGCTAATTGCTTTTTAAAGTTACCGCCGCCATGGTTGGTCATCACACGTAAGTTTGGTAGAGCATCACGTACTTGCTCTGCTAATAACAGCGCCGATTTTTGGCTATTTTCACCAAATGAGGCTAAATAAACATCCGTGACAGATTCATCAGCAATAAAGCCAGGATTTAGGCTTTCAACTAATAGAACCATACGTTCCATGCCCATAGCAAAACCGACTGCTGGGGTTGGTTTACCGCCCAATTGACCGACTAAACCATCATAACGTCCACCAGCACATACTGTACCTTGCGAGCCTAGCGCTGTTGTCACCCATTCAAAAACGGTGCGGTTGTAATAATCCAGACCACGCACTAAACGTTGATTAACACGATACTGAATACCCGCTGCATCTAACAATTTGCATAAACCATCAAAATGCTCACGAGATTCATCATCTAAATAATCAAATAGCTCAGGAGCATCATTTAATAACGCCTGTACATCTTGATTTTTTGAATCAAGCACACGCAATGGATTCGTGTACATACGGCGTTTGCAATCTTCATCGAGTTTTTCTTTATGCTGCTCAAGGAAGGCCACTAATGCTTCACGATAATTTGCACGAGCGTCTAAAGAGCCGATTGAGTTTAACTCTAACGTCACATGTTCGCTGATACCTAATGCGCGCCACCAGCGTGCTGTCATCATTATCAGTTCAGCATCAATGTCTGGCCCCGCCAGACCGAAAACTTCGGCGCCAAGTTGGTGAAATTGACGATAACGGCCTTTTTGTGGGCGTTCATGACGAAACATGGGCCCTAGATACCATAAACGCTGTTCCTGATTGTACAGCAAACCATGCTCAATACCTGCACGGACGCAACCGGCAGTATTTTCAGGGCGTAAAGTGAGACTTACCTCTGCTTTATCTGTGTCGTGACGGTCGATAAAGGTATACATCTCTTTTTCGACAACATCGGTCACTTCACCAATCGCTCTGCTAAATAGCGGGGTGTGCTCTACAATCGGGGTACGGATTTCACTAAAGCTGTAACCCTGCAAAATATTTTTAAGTACTGCTTCAATTTTCTGCCAGACTCGAGTGTCTGCCGGCAGATAGTCATTCATGCCACGAACGGCCTGGATATTTTTTGCCACGTTATGTCTCTATTTTTTCGGAATCGAATAGACTCGATTATAAAAGCGAAATGTCATTGGGTTCAATCGACAAACCACAATATTCCGCTTCAATCGGGAATATTCTGCTCTTTTTGGGTTTGTCCGTTTAATTTTTACATCAAGCTATGCGCTGAACCCCCGTCAAAAAGTCATAAAAACAAAAACTGGCCCTCAATGAGCCAGTTGTTTGACAATTATTTTTCGACTTGGTTTATCTTTATACGGTTATTTTCATCAAGCATTGCTGCTTTTGCGCGAATTTTCGCCTCAAGCTGATCAATAATATTGTCATTATCAAAACGCTCTTTTTGGCGAACGCCATCTTCATAGAAACCACTTTTGGTTTTCGCGCCAGCCACACCTAAAGTAGAAACCTCGGCTTCACCCGGGCCATTCACTACACAACCAATAATAGAGACATCCATCGGCGTGATAATGTCTTCGAGGCGCTGCTCCAAAGCATTTACCGTACCAATCACATCAAATTCTTGGCGTGAACAGGTTGGGCAAGCAATAAAGTTGATGCCACGTGAGCGGATCCGTAACGATTTTAGAATATCAAAACCGACTTTCACTTCCTCAACAGGATCCGCCGCGAGTGAGATACGTAACGTATCGCCGATACCTTCAGCCAACAACATACCAAGACCAATTGCTGATTTCACTGAACCAGAACGAGCCCCACCCGCTTCTGTAATACCGAGGTGAAGTGGTTGATCAATTTTTTGCGCCAATAAACGATAAGAGCCGACGGCAAGAAAGACATCCGACGCTTTAACACTGACCTTGAACTGATCGAAATTCAGCCTGTCCAAGATATCAACATGTCGCATTGCTGATTCAACCAATGCTTCAGGTGTTGGCTCACCGTATTTTTCTTGGATATCTTTTTCCAGTGACCCGCCATTGACCCCTATACGGATAGGAATGTTGTGATGACGAGCACTATCAACGACTTGGCGAATACGCTCTTCACTGCCGATATTACCTGGGTTAATTCGTAGGCAGTCAACACCATATTCAGCCACTTTCATCGCGATACGGTAGTCAAAGTGAATATCCGCAACCAATGGCACATTCACGCGCTGCTTAATTAATTTAAAGGCTTCTGCTGCATCCATCGTAGGAACAGACACGCGGACGATATCAACACCTACACGCTCAAGTGATTGGATTTGCCGCACAGTTGCTTCAACATCCGTCGTGCGCGTATTCGTCATAGATTGGACAGCAATGGGAGCACCATCGCCAATAGGCACGTTACCTACATAAATTCGGGTGGATTTACGTCTTTTTATCGGTGATTCATTATGCATTTTAATTTTACTCTCTGGACATCCATGTGCTCTTAAACACTGTTGTGTAGTTGATAATCATTGCTTCGATGACCACTATACACAAAAACGCAAACTGCAAACTATCACAATTCTAGTTTTAGGATACAGTTTGCGTCTTCTTAATTTGTGACTTTATGCTTCAGGTATTTTTAATTTAGCAGAACGATTCGCTTTAATAAAACGGCTTAAGTCAACCACATTACCATTGAATTTGATATCAACGTTTGCGGGCGCACCAATATTCAAGCGGTAAGGCAATTTACCTTGTAAATCCAAGGTGTCGCCGCTGTTCTTAATACCACTATACAAGACTTTATTATTCGCATCGCGAACTTCCAGCCAACATGAACCTTTAAAGCTCATGGTGAGCGCATCTTGAACGACAGGAGTAGCTACAGGCTCTTCCGTTGATTGAGTGCGATCAACGCTCACGGTTGTATTAGGTGAATTCGGTAACGGAACGGTTTTTACTGGCAAAGATTCAATTGGCTGATTCTCTGTCGCTTGAGCGGCGTTTAAGTCGACAAGGGTACCTTCACCTGTCTCAGATGTATTTGTTGGCGTCTCTGTTGACCCATTGGAAAGCTCAACTGGATTTCCACTTTCATTTTGCTGAGATATAAGCAAATCATTTTGATTTGCCATCGTAACAAATTCATTTTGTTGTTTTTGATGATCTTGCCACCACCAAATACCAACCATAGCAATCAAAACAATGACAATTAGCCAGGTTAGTTTCATTAACCAACCTTCACGCTTCTTACGCTTTTTACCTAAAGAGTAACTCTGCATTGATGAGACTGTTGATGCCGCAATCGGCTCATCATTTTTAAGTAACGCATTCAATTCACTTTCAGGCACATTAACCATACGCGCATATAAGCGCATATAACCGCGTAAAAACGTAGGTTCAACGCCAGCAGGTTTCACATCCTCATCGATTTCCCTTACCGTACTAACTTTAAGACACAGACGCTCCGCGACTGACTCTTGTGTTAATCCCATACGTTCACGCGCTTGAGACAATAATTTTCCTACAGTGATTGGGGTTTGTTCGGTATTGTTATCGATAGTCATTTGCTGGCAACACTGTTTCCGAGTGAATGAAATATAAAGCTATTTTTCCTTAGCTTTACTCGTAATAATCCTAATGTGATAATTATATTAATATCATCACCTACAAAACATTGTAGGTGATGAGGGCCATTTTGCCTATCCATAAATGACCCAAATGATAATTAGACCAAATATTTAGACTTTATCTATAACTTCAGACTGCTTTCACCTTAATAGGTTCCCCAGCCATACGTTTTTTCAAGGTCCGTTTTGTTCGGTCAATCACTTCTCCCGCCAACTGACCACAGGCGGCATCAATATCATCACCACGTGTTTTACGCACAATCGTTGTAAAGCCATATTCCATTAATACTTTTGAAAAACGATCAATACGACTATTCGAACTACGACCATACGGCGCCCCAGGGAACGGGTTCCAAGGTATCAAATTAATTTTACTTGGCGTATCTTTTAAACATTCCGCTAATTGGTGAGCCTGTTCAATACTGTCATTAATGTGGTCAAGCATGACATACTCTACCGTGACACGACCACCATTCGCATTGGATTTGGATAAATAACGTCTTACACTGCTCAGGAATGTTTCTATATTGTATTTTTTATTGATAGGTACAATATCATCACGGATATCATCAGTCGGTGCATGTAATGAAATCGCCAAAGCGACATCAATCATATCCCCTAATTTATCCAGCGCAGGAACAACACCGGAAGTTGACAGTGTGACTCGGCGTTTAGATAAACCAAAACCAAAGTCATCCATCATGATTTCCATCGCGGGAACCACATTATTCAAGTTCAGTAATGGCTCCCCCATTCCCATCATAACCACGTTGGTAATAGGACGACGACCACTGGATTTTAATGAACCAATAATTTTTGCTGCGCGCCAAACCTGCCCGATAATTTCAGAAACCCGTAAGTTACGGTTAAATCCTTGTTGAGCGGTAGAACAAAATTTACATTCCAACGCGCAACCTACCTGTGAGGAGACGCACAAGGTTGCACGATCATCTTCTGGAATATAAACCGTTTCGACTTGCTGGTCACCTACCGTTATCGCCCATTTAATGGTGCCATCTGCTGAGCGTTGTTCTTCAGCAACTTCAGGAGCACGAATTTCAGCGACTTCCTTTAGTTTTGCTCTTAACGCTTTATTAATATCTGTCATTTGATCGAAATCGTCATAACAGTAGTGATAAATCCATTTCATGACTTGATCGGCACGGAATGGTTTTTCACCCATTTGCGCAAAAAATTCACGCATCTGCTTGCGATTCAAATCCAGCAGGTTAATTTTTTGTGTGTTGTTTTCTGGTGTGACAGAAATAGCGGAGGAAGTTGCACATTGTGCACTGGTTGTCATATCGGACATGTTAAGTTGCCTCGTTGTTACACTTTCGGCGAGTGCTACTTTGGTAGCACAACGTTCATAATAAAATCGCCCTGTTAACAATTATATTAACAGGGCGTCGCATTGTACAAACTTTATAAGAATAATGCTAATGCATTACACTAGTTTACCAATTAGCGTGGGCAGATTTCGTCTTCAGTGAAGAAATACGCGATTTCGCGGTTTGCTGATTCAACAGAATCTGAACCGTGAACCGCATTCTCAGTGAAGCTGTCTGCATAGTCAGCACGTAGAGTACCTGCCAGTGCATTATCTGGATTAGTTGCACCCATTAGGTCACGGTGACGTTGAACTGCGTTCTCGCCTTCTAGTACTTGCAGCATAATTGGACCAGAAGTCATGAATTCAACCAGACCTTCAAAGAAAGGGCGGCCTTTGTGCTCTGCGTAGAAACCTTCTGCTTGCTCACGAGTCAAATGCAACATTTTGGCGGCAACGATTGAAAAACCAGCGCTTTCAAAACGATTATAGATTGCACCAATAGCATTTTTCTTCACTGCGTTTGGTTTAATAATAGAAAATGTACGTTGAACCGTCATAAATAACCTCTTAGCGATATCGTGACTTTTACTTTTGTATTCTTAACTTTCATGTTAATCAAAACACAAAGTAGATGTCAGTTGTAGTTTTTTATATTGTTTATCTTCTGATGACGAGCAGCAGAAATTAAGGCGTTGATTATAGGGGCTACGATTACAATTTCCTACAGTCACATCAACATTTTGTTAAACTTTTTATAGCAAAAAACACTATTTTTTTGACTCAGTCACACTTTTTATTTGTTACTTGACTTTAAAATTAACTGACGTGACTTGCCCACCAAGATCTAATACCGAAATTTGATAGTTTCCTGCCTTATCGAAGGTCAGTAAAACGCTACCATTGTGCTCAGTCTCTTGGATCTGTTCACCATTTAAAAACCACCATTGCTGCCCTTGCCCACCTTGTGTCATTAGACGCACATCCAAACTCGTTTTTCCTGGTAGCCGTTGCAGAATTTCCCCATCACGGATGCCCGAAATAAACAAAGGTGGTGTTTCCGTACGCAGTGGAGGACAGGACGAGTCGATTGGCGGTAAACGATTTATCCGTTTTTCACTCTGTGGTAACCAAGACTCTAAGGTAATCGGCCACAAATAAACCTCTTTTTCCACTGCATTAGAGCAATCAGGAGCAACCTGCAACCCTTGTTCATTTACCCATATTTTCTGACGTAACCCCAATAATGATTCTTGATCTTTCGCCATTAATGTTGGCGGGATCGTATTATCTAAAATCCAACTTAAACGGCGTTGCCGACAATTACTATCCCCTTCTGGTAATACAGTGCCGCTAGGCCAACAGATCATCGCTTGACTGACCGTTGATGGCTTGGTGTCTTTTGGCATCAATTGATTCGATTGATACAAACGCCCTAACAATAAATTATTCACTTGATTCATAATGGGGATCGCGGTCGCATAACCTAATTGCCCGGCAACAGGAGTACCATCGGGCCGCCCCACCCACACTCCTATTGTGTAGCGTGGATTTACCCCGATAGCCCAAGCATCTCGATAACCATAGCTAGTACCTGTTTTCCACGCTAAATTAACTTGCGCGGTCAAACTACTATCAGGAACAGGGCGCGCTTCACCACCCATAATACGCCGAATAATCCATGCCGCACCCGCTGACATTAATTGGCGATCACGTATTGTGTCTGTTGGACGATAGCGCAATGGCGACACTTTCCCTTGGCGAGCAAAAGCACTATAAGCCGCAACTAGCTCATCCATACGAGCGGCAGTGCCACCTAAAATTAACGACAAATTAGGTTCGCTAGCTAAAGGAAAACGTAATTCTGTTCCCACATTACGTAATTTCGCCGTAAAACGCTTACTTCCGTAAACGTCAAGCACTTGTACTACGGGTAAATTCAGTGAACGGACTAATGCGTCACTCACACTCACAGGCCCATTAAAACCGCTATCAAAGTTCCCCGGTCGATAATCATCGAAGCGTCGAGGCACATCTTGCAGTAAAGATTCAGCGTGGATCAAGCCATCATCCATCGCTAAAGCATATAAAAAGGGTTTCAATGTTGACCCCGGTGAGCGCCAAGCCGTGATCATATCGACATGACCAAAACGGCCATTATCTTGAAAATCGATTGACCCAATATAAGCTTTCACACTCATATCAGTATGATCTACTACCAATATCCCTAGCGATGTCTGCTTAGGAAGCTGGTTTTTCCAGTTAATTGCCATCTCTTCCAATTGGCGCTGCAACCCTGCATCAATGGTGGTTTCAATGACCGTTTCTTGTGCATCCTTGACAACTCGGCGCGCCAACAAAGGCGCAGAATTCGGATTTTTGCGTGGCGCTAACCAAATCTGTTCTTGTTTAATATCTTCAATTTTATCTGCTGGCCACACCTGATATTCCGCGAGTCTATCGAGCACTTTATCGCGTGCAGCTTGCGCTCTTTCGGGGTAACGGTCTGGCCTTAGTCGACTAGGTGCTTGTGGCAACACCGCAAACAATGCCGCTTCACCCGAGGTTAATTTATCAGGTGCTTTGTTTAAATAGACCCAACTGGCCGCACCGATACCTTCAATCGTACCTCCATAGGGAGCTCGGTTAAGATACATTTCCAGTATTTCATCTTTTGAATAGTGATATTCAAGTTGTGCAGTACGCCATAACTGTTTCAATTTCCCTGTTATGGTGCGGTCATGGGGATCGACTAACCGAGCAACTTGCATTGAGATCGTACTTCCACCAGAGACAATGCGCCCTGAACTGACGTCTTGCCACAATGCTCTCAGTAATGAAAATGGGTTAACACCGGGATGTTGATAAAAATGACGATCTTCGTAGGTCAATAATGCTTCGATAAACTCAGGGGAAACTTGATCCAGTTTTACGGGGTAACGCCATATTCCTTCTTTATCCGCAAAACGCCAAAGTGGTGTACCATCCTGGGCAACGACCGTGCGCGCCATCTCAACTTGTTTTATCGGCAATGGCCAAATCTTATCTGCCAGCAAAAATAAAAGAGGCAAAAAAATCACCAAGCAGAGCAAAACCAACCCAGCGCGTCGTAATCTTTTTTTCATAGATGGATATACCGCAAACAAATAGCCCTTATTCCGAAATCATCACGCATCCAGTATAAGGGCTGATTAAAGATTAACGAACGACTTCTAATTGGCCGTTAGCTTTACCTACCGCACGCCATTCAGGAACATACATCGATTCCACTTGTGGAGCCGGGATAGAATATACCCCCGGTGTCACGGCACGCGCCAAATAGACTAATGTTGTCGGTCTATATTGCTCAACCTCAACGGCTGCCACAAAGCGATCATCCCGATATTCCATATGGTTGACTTGTGATTGTTGCATATCATCAATCACTTCCTGCAAGTTTGGCGCAGTTTCACTCAGATTAGCACTACTATTTGCTAAGTTCTGGTTTTCAAGCTCTAAGCCAGCAGGCAATAAATCAACCACTAAAGCATCAGGTACTCTTTGTGAAGCATTAACTTCTAATTTCACCACGACCATTTCACCTGTTCTTAAACGATCGAGTGAAATTGGACGACCTTGCAGATCTAAATAGGTTCGTTTCACATTCAACACATTCGAACTTGGTGTTGGCGTATACAATGGATAACCCACTACGTTCAATTGGCCATACAACGTGTTCGTTCCTGTATTTTCGATACTATAACCTGTTTTTAGCTGCTCTTTAGTTAAAAACTCATTGATAGGCTTATCTGAGGTCATCGGTGGTTGTTGACCATTAATGACCGCTTTCCATGGGGTTTCTGTATTATTCACATAATAACGTCCCGCCAAGTACAGCGCATTGCTCTCTTGAGTTGAGAAGTACTGTTGAGATACCAAGTTGTTTGAAAGCATTTGCAGTTTTTGATCACGTGCTTTTGTCATCAATTGGTATTCATTCAGTAACGCAACGATCATCGCATCATCACGAATGATTGAGCCATAATCCCCACTGTAGCTGTAACGAGCTCGCTGCTTTTTCAACCCATAAGCAATTACATTATCACCCCGTGTTTTATCGCCCATCAAATTTAAAGCGATACCCAACTGTACTAGTGGCAACCCACTATTGGCTTCCTGACTTCTTGAGTAGAGTTGTCGTAATGCTCCGAGAGGCGCCTTTTGCTGTGTTGCAAGTACTAAGCCCGCATAGGCTTGGGCTGCAAAACGTGCGGCTGATTGATCATCTACATAGGGGTAATTAATTTGATTACCATCTTGTAAATAGCTCAATAAACGACTATTAGCATTGGTTAATGCCTCTTTCGGCACCGCATAACCACGCTGATTTGCTCGGTTAAGGAAATCCGCAGCATATGCCGTTAACCAGTACTCTTCTCTACCGTTACGATCCCATAACGAGAAACCACCATCAGGACGTTGCATGCTTAATAAATGAGGGATCCCCAATTCAATGGCTTTGCGACGGTCATCATCTGTCTGCGATTTTATACCTAACTTATTCAGCTCTGCTTGTGAAGAGTATAACGATGGATACAAGCCACTGATTGTCTGCTCAAGACAGCCATATGGATAAGCAAATAGCTCACGAATATAGCGGGCAATCTGCAATGGTGGACGGCTAGTTAGTAAAACTTGACCTTCGAGCGTATTAGGGGAGAGACCTTGTAAATTCTCGGTTGGTAATGACCATTGCTCACCCGGCTCAATAGCAACAGCATAAGAGACCGTTTCCGCAGGCTGTGCAGGGCGAACCCCGACTTTCCAACTATTGCTATACGCTTTCAATGATTCATCTGGCAAATCAATACCATTGATTGTCATTGAAACCTCACCCTGACCATAACCATAATCCGCGCGAACTGGCAACGTTACCGTTGTACGTTTACCTTTCACTAAGGCTAGCTCTTTCGTGGCGGCTCCTTCTAATTTCACCATTCCAGAAGCTTTAAAAGTCACTGTCACATTTTGTGTATTGTCCGTCGTGTTAGTGAGATCTAATGCGAAGTAAGATTTATCACCACCAGCCATAAAACGTGGCATCGACATTTGAGTGATAAGCGGCGCCGCTACCACGACTTTACTATCAGCATGACCAAAATCCTTCTCATTCCATGCTTGAGCCATTACGCGCAACTCACCATTAAAATCAGGGATCGGTAAGCTAATTTCACCTTCACCATTTTTATCTAATGTGACAGGTGCCGCCTGTTCCGCAATGATTTGCACTTCTGTAAGTAGCTTCATTCCACCACGATCTAATGAAGTATCTTCACCATCACCACCAAAACGTAAATTTGCTAACTTACCTTGGCCTTCAATGAGGTGACCGTACACATCGTACTGATCGACACTGTAACGTTTACGACCAAAGAAGGCGTCATACGGATCGGGCGTTTTAAAATCAGTAATGTTCAACACGCCAGTATCCACAGCAGATAGCAATACATTGACTTTTTCAGGTAATGGCTTGCCATCTTGTGCCGTCGCTTTCACTTTAACGATAAGGTCTTGGTTTGGACGCATTTGGGTTGGTGCTGAGAGCGCTAATCCAATCTTGCGATTTTCATCCGCTAACGGAAGATGAAGTACCCCAATCGCTCGCTTAACCGTTGCCTCTTTCGAGTCATCTCCTGGACGAACAACGACCGCAGTAATGTATAGGTCATGGCGAGCCCACTCTTTATTCACTGGTACCTCAATTTCCATTCCTTTTTCAGGAACATCAATTTCTTGCCACCACAGTGGACCATTACTTGATTCAAGTAAAATATAACCTTTACCCGCTTTTGGTGATTCCACACGAACTTTTGCTTTTTCACCCGGTAAATAAGCCGGTTTATTTAAACTCAGCTTAACTTGATCAGGGCGCACAGCCCCATTACCGCCCGTATTGTCTTGCCATGAATAACCGGCCCAAAACGGTAGACTGGTGACTAATTGGTTATTTTCATTGATAACCTCAAGACGGAAGGCACCCCAATCAACAGGAAATGAGACTTTTGTTGTCTGACCTTGACTAATCTTGATGTTTTCATTGGCCATCACTAAATCTTTTTGATCATAGTTTGATGTCCAACCACCACTTTCAGACCAATTCCAATAATAATCACGACGCTCATAAATTAGGCGTGCAGTTAAATTGTTGGCCTCTAATTTATTTCCGGCAGCATCAGCAAAGACAAGCTCAAACTCCGCTAAAGAATTTTCATCAACATTATAGCGTTGGGCATAGCGGTCAGTTCGATAATCATAAATTTCCTTTTTATTGAATAATGGGCGAATACCCACCATCTCCCTTGCTGGCCATACGGCTTGCTCAGCACGACGGGTCACCGGACGCCCGCCCGCCTCCAATAGACTAACTTGCGCAATAACTTTTATTGGGGAGCGTAAAGATTCCCAATTACTTTGTGGCACACTAATGGCGGTTTCACCCGTATCATCTAGCGTTAAATCGAATTCATCAAGCTTACGTTGCAACCCTTCTTCGCTCGCAAAACCAAATTCAAATCCAGGTAATTTAGCTACGGCTTCACGATCAGGACGAATAAATATTTGCCCTTGAAGTTCATTACCCGCGGCGGGTGCACCATATAAATAGCGGCCTTGAATATCAAACTCAACAGGCTGATTATTCAAAATAGGTTTATCTTTTGTAGTGACATCTAATGCCATGCGTTCAGGCATAAAGTCTTCAACATTGAATTTATAGTAACGTAGTGGTGACCCGTCACCTAAATCAAAGCGTAATGACCAGCCCCCCGTTTCCGCTGATTGAGGAATTTCATACTGGTATTGATACAAACCATCATGGTCTTTCTCAGGTTGCCACACAAAACTTCTAACAACCTGTCCATCCGTTTTTAAAACATCCACTTTAACAGGTTGCGCTTTAAGTGGATTTCCATCACCGTCGCGTAATAACCCATTAACCAATAACAGTTCACCTGGGCGATATAAGTCACGTGGCCCAAACACAAAAAATTGTTTTGCGTATCCAGTAGGGCCTGAAATATCAAATTCAGAGAGGTCTAAAGCAGGTTGAGTAAGGTCAATCATGCTCGTTTGCCCATCAAGGGTCGCTAGCAATAATTTTCCACCCGCTAATTTATCTAATTTGGCATGCCCCTCGCTATCAGTAGTCGCTTGGTTAACCAATTGACCTTTTTCATCAAGGATACGCAGCTCAACGCCTTTAAGGGCGGAACCTTTTGCGAGTGATTGCGTAAAAACATCAACCTGATCTTGATAGCTATGCAGTGAGACCCCTATGTCACTCAGGGTGAATACTGTTGCAGGGAACTGATAACTGTAGCTACCCGCTTTTTGCATGATAGCTAGGTAGACGCCGTCTTGCTGTAGCTCTTTAATGTCTTTTAAAGGTAGTAAAACGGTTTGGCGAGTGTTTTTATCAGGATTGAGGTCAAAGCGCCCTGTATAAGCAAGTTCGGTTTTATTGAGAAACTCTTCTGAATACCAATATTCATAGTTACTACGGTATTGCCACATTGACAGAAATTGTGGTAATTGCTTTTCGTCAATACGGAAAAAATTCACATCGACTTTATCTACATTCAGCGCAATAACGGGCAATCCTTGTGCTACTTTGCTCGGTAATAAGGAGCCTTTGCTTGCAAAACCAACTGTTGGGATAATCTGTGCTGTTTGCAGTTTTTTCTCAAATGGTTGCTCTATCGTACGCCCATTTATCGCCTTAATCCCTGTATTTACTGTGAGATTTAACTCTCTTGATGGCGGTAAGTGACGAAAACGTAACTCCATTTTATTATCGGATAGTTCCCAAGCACCATCCAATTTTCCTGATTTCACATCAACTAAGTTTAAATATTGACTAAAATCTTGCTCCTCATATAGCGGCACAGAGAAGGTGACAACCATTGCGCTTGCCCCATCTAGTTGCAACTCAGAGGCATCAAGAATAGTTAACTCTTTACCCGCATAGCGCTTCATCATTTCAGCTGCTGATAATTTCGGCGTAGCTCCCTTTGCCGCCGCTAACGGTGCCGTTTGAATCACTTTTTCTGTCGTTGCACTTTTTTCGGCTACGACGCTGTTTTCTTTACTATTTGTGTTGTCTGAATTATCACAACCTGTTAGTGCAATAACTGAGGCTAATGCTGCTACAATATAACGTTTTTTTGTTTTTAGACCCGCCAATGAAGCCCAACGAATATGTTGATTCATGACCGATTCTTCCTTTTATAGTTAATATATGGTGCTTTTACTTCCATCTATAAGTTGGAAGCTACAGAAATCTTGGCTGGATGTTAAAATAAGCAAAGACTGAGATAGTGCGTAAATCGGTTACACAATTTAACAGATTGTGCGATTAGTACCTATAAGACAAAGCGGAAAAAACCCTAACTATTTTAGGCATCAGTACAGATAAAACAGATATTAACGCACATAAGATAATCCATTAATGTATCAGTAGGCGGTGTTGTGATGATTTTGTAAGATACAAAGAAAAAATAGAGCCCTTCACATCAACAAAACAGGGCACCTGTCACATCACTGGAGGGAAATAAGTTCTTCTTGGCTTAGCCCTGTACTTTCCATAATTAACTCAAGGCTAATTCCATTTTTTAAAAGTGTTCTAGCGATAGCAAGATTTGCCTCATGTTTGCCTTTTTCAATGCCCTCTTCCAGACCTTGTTGATGCCCTTTTTCCCAGCCTGCTTTTACACCTTTATCTTGCAAACGTTGTGCAATATTCATAATAACCTCTTGATGCTTTTCAGTTTTTTCACTCAACTGTTGGACTATTTTCTCAACATTTTCTGCATCCATCGTAAAAAATAGATAGTTGAGAATAGTGATGACATCGCTATCAGTATTATAGTGATTATTGAGCGCTTGAGCCAATAGGGAGATCACATGCTCACTTTCCTCCCGCAAATGCTTATGTTTCATAGCCAATTCCATAATTGCAACCTTACGATAATTAACAATTTCATTATCATCAATAACCGTGACATCGACTAAAGGAAAAGAACGTGTGTACAAGTTATTAGCCACATCCGCGAGAGGAAAACAGTCAGTCCATAATTGTGAATATGGATAAGGTGAACTCTCCCCGTGATAAAACAAAACAGGTACCACTAGTGGCAAGTTCTTATGCCCTTGTTGCAAATGCTGATTCATCGCTAAAAATGCATAATGCATTAATCGCCATGCCATCAATTTGTCTGGTGAAGATTGATGTTCGACGAGTAAGTAAATATACCCTTCTCCTTCTGTCGTTTGAACTGAATACAACACATCTGATAATCGTGAACGCAATTGTTTGTCTATGAAAGAAGAATTAGTGAGAGTTAATGTTTCAAAATCACATAATGCATGAATATGCTCTGGTAAATGAAAATGAAAAAAATCTTTAGCATTTTCTATTTGCGCCATGAAACCTTTAAATGCCGCATCGTGAGCTGAGTGTCGTTGTACTTTCTTCATTAGCGAACCTTATCTAAGCAGACCTATAAAAATCATTGTGATATTTATTTGCAGGCGATTTTGGTGATTGCCTTAGAAGGGAGCATCGTATTTTAAATGACCACTATAACTCGTCATATATTAAGTCGTTACTGACTACACTCACACTAGCCATATCGTTATCGACACAGCAATATTTATGACTTTAAACTATTTAACCATCAATATGGACGATGTACCCTACTATTTGTCATTACATGACAAACCTATCATCTCAATACTGAAAAGGTCATTAGTCGCTCAATTAACTCACGACAAAAGTTTCTCTGAAAAATAGCATGATTCTGAAACGCTATATGTAATGACGCTCGCTGCTTAGGTTATTTAAGCTATTGGTCTAATGAGGGATACCCCACAGTGGGCCACTAACCCACTGCAGAAGCTTATTTGGTGTTTTTAATTGGGATTGAATCACGTAACCAACTGCCTAACTTACGTTGATAGAAAGGTTGAATATGTTCAGTAATAAAATGGCTAATACCCTTTTCTGCTTCATTAACTAAACAAAAATCAATGGACTCATTATCGTCTAAATATTCACACGCTAATGTTCCCGCTTGATGAATAATCTCATCGATATTCTCAGTTCCTGGCACAAACTCTAATGCCACCATTAAAATAGCTTCATCACCCTCTTGGTTTTCTTCTTGGGCAGATACTAAAAAGGCACGGCGTACCACCTTATGCTGTTTAAAACATTCAGTTAAGACCCCTACTAATGCTTCAGGCTCTTCTTCAAGTGCGCTTAATTTTAACGATGCCCCTTGAGGAATAACCAACTCAGTAAATTCGATATTGTTATCGTTGCTAAAAGGTTTATTCGATTCGGATTGCTGCGACATGCTTATGCCTCATAGAAAAATAATTAACCCTATAATAAAAAAACGGGCACGAAAAGTCGCCCCCTTCGTCCCCGCTAATGTTTATTAAGATAAAACTTTTTAGCCTGCTTTTTTCATCAGTAAGTTTGCTATCGTTCTTACACCAATTCCCGTTGCACCTTCAGCCCACAGGCTCACTGGTGATTTACGGTACGTTGCTGAACAATCAATATGCACCCAGTTTTGACGATAATTCTCAACAAAATGGGATAGGAATGCGGCTGCGGTACTTGCACCTGCTGTATGGGATGGTGCAGCAATGTTATTTAGGTCAGCAAACCCCGACGGCAATTGCTGGCGGTGGAATTCAGCCAGTGGTAAGCGCCAAAACAGTTCAAACTCTTCATTTGAAGCATCCATAAGCTCAGCAACCAGTTTATCATCAAAGCTAAGCACTGAATGATAGTCGTTGCCAACTGCGGTTTTTGCAGCCCCCGTTAAAGTTGCCGCATCAATAATCAGCGATGGCTGCTCTTTACTTGCATCAATCAAGCCATCAGCCAAAACTAAACGACCTTCTGCATCTGTGTTCATCACTTCAACAGACTTACCATTGCGGTAACGGATGATATCACCTAATTTAAAGGCATTGCTGCTAACCATATTGTCAGCCAAGCAAAGGAACAATTTAACGCGTTTTTTCAGACCACGATTAATAGCGAGTGCCAGAGAACCAACCAGCGTTGCTGCCCCACCCATATCTGCTTTCATTGAGTTCATGGATGATGAAGGTTTGATACTATAGCCACCTGAATCAAATGTGATCCCTTTCCCAACTAAGCAGGCAAAAACAGCCGCGTGGGGGTTGCCTGTAGGGTTGTAATCTAACGCTAATAAAGCAGGCGCACGGCTTGAACCACGACCTACCGTATGAATACCTGCATACCCTTGCTCAAGTAGATCATCACCTTTAATGATACGGTAACTGATATCTTCAGCATTAATATGACACAACAAATCAATCGCACGTTGCGCCAGTTGCTCTGGCCCTAACTCATCCGCTGGCGCATTGATCACATCGCGTACCCAATCAATTGTACGGATACGGTTTTCTAATTCTTGGCGATCCGCTTCTGGCAAAACTGGCCACTCTATTGTTCTTGCCCCTTTTGGTGCACGAAAACCTTGCCAAAATGCCCAACTTTTTTCTAGATCCCAACCTTCACCCGTTAAAGAAACATTACGAATACCTTGGCTATCCAATTTACGCCCTGCACTTTGTACCGCGCACAACTTACCCGGATGCTTTAAATGAATAGTTATTCCTTTATCGCCAGAACTCACTAACGCCCCTTCACCCCAACAAGGTGCCGCGGCTTCAAATGAAATCATTACTGGCATAATTTGTTTTGTCATCGTTTCTCCCACTTTATCTGTATCTGTTTTTTACAGGCAGCTCTTGTCTAAATCAGTCGCTGATAGAAGTAACTTAACCGATTAACGGCCAAATAGGTATCAAGATAGTGCTCATAAATAAAAACCGGACGAGTTGCCCGGTTTATCTATCAAATTTGAAAATTATTCGAACTCATCCAACCAAACCAATAAAATGGCTTCTAAGATTTTCTCGTTGGATTTTTGTGGATCATCGTCGAACTCTTCTAATTCACAAATCCATCGGTGCATATCCGTAAAGCGCACAGTTTTTGGATCCAAATCAGGATACGCATCGTACAGTGCTTCACCGATTTCTCGGCTATTCGACCATTTAAGGCTCATATTTGCTTCCCCACACAGCGGATTATATCAGTATTAATGCTCACGAGCGTGATTAATTGTATATTTTGGGATCTCAACAACCAAATCTTCGTCAGCGACCAAAGCTTGGCAGCTTAAGCGACTTTCTGGTTCTAATCCCCATGCCTTATCCAGCATGTCATCTTCTAATTCGCTGCTCTCTTCGAGAGAATCAAAGCCTTCGCGAACAATACAGTGACAAGTTGTACAAGCACATGATTTTTCACATGCATGTTCAAGTTCAATGCCAACTCGCAATGCTGCATTTAAAATTGACTCGCCCTGTTGTGCATCAACAACTGCACCTTCCGGACATAATTCTGTATGAGGTAGAAAAACTATTTTAGGCATAATTATATCTCATCCACAGATTGGCCTGATAGCGCTTGGCGAATAGAAGCATCCATTCGACGCGCCGCAAACCCCTGTGATTGCTTATCCAGTTGTTTAATGGCATTTTCAATAGCAGTAGGGTCTGTGCCTTCTACTGCTTCAATTAATATATTGACGGCATTATCAATCGCTGACTCTTCGTCGGGAGTCAATAGATTAGCATCTTGCTCTAATGCACTAGTCAAACTCTCAAGCACTCTTGCGGCTTCAACTTTTTGTTCCGCTAAACGGCGCGCATTTAAATCATCTTGCGCATTAGCCATTGAATCTTTAATCATGCTTGAAATTTCAGTATCAGTTAACCCATATGAGGGCTTCACCTGAATAGAAGCGGCTACTCCCGTCGATTTTTCCATTGCACTGACGCTTAACAAGCCATCCGCATCCACTTGGAAAGTGACACGAATATGAGCACCACCAGCAGCCATTGGCGGAATATCGCGTAATGAAAAACGTGCTAATGAACGGCAATCTGAAACCATTTCACGCTCACCTTGTACCACATGCACAGACATCGCTGTTTGCCCGTCTTTAAACGTCGTAAACTCTTGGGCACGTGCTACAGGTATCGTGGTATTACGAGGGATAATTTTTTCGACTAATCCCCCCATCGTTTCAAGACCTAACGACAATGGGATAACATCTAACAGCAACATGTCACTATCAGGCTTATTGCCCACTAAAATATCAGCTTGGATGGCAGCACCAATGGCTACTACTTTGTCAGGATCAATCGAAGTTAATGGTTGTTTACCAAAAAATTCACCAACCTTATTTCTGACTAAAGGCACGCGGGTAGAGCCACCAACCATCACCACATTTAACACGTCATCAGCATCTACTTGTGCATCTTTCAATGCACGACGGCAGGCCATTAATGTGCGTTTCACATGGTTTTGTATTAACTGTTCAAACACCTCACGCTGAATTTCTCCTTGCCATTGTGGCAATGAAATTTGTGCGGTTTCAGCCTCACTAAGTGCGATTTTCGCTTCGGTTGCAGCATTCAGTAATTGACGATTTAAATGGTGGTCACCTTGTGTCTGAATACCTGCTTGCTCGGCAATCCATTTGGCTAATGCTTGGTCAAAATCATCGCCGCCCAGTGCGGTATCGCCCCCTGTAGCAAGGACTTCAAACACGCCACGACTTAGGCGCAAAATAGAAACATCAAATGTTCCACCTCCTAAATCATAAACAGCGATGACCCCTTCTTGGCCTGAATCAAGACCATAGGCAATAGCCGCCGCTGTCGGTTCATTTAATAAACGGAGAACATGTAAACCGGCAAGGCGGGCTGCATCTTTTGTTCCTTGGCGTTGTGCGTCATCGAAATAAGCGGGTACGGTGATCACGACACCATCCATTTCTCCGCCTAATGTTTCTTCCGCTCTCTTTGCTAGCGTTTTTAAAATATCTGAAGAAACTTGGATCGGATCAACTTGCCCTGCTGCCGTTTGAATAAAAGGAAGCCCATTTTCACTAGCAGTGAAACGATAAGGTAGGTCGGGATAACGTTGTTGGATGTCAGCCAATGAACGCCCCATCATTCTTTTTACCGAAATAATGGTATTAACAGGGTCACGCTCTGCTAGCTGTTTTGCCACCCAGCCCACTTGTTTATTATCGGATTGATAATTGACGACCGATGGTAGTAAATAACGCCCATCATGATCAGGTAAAGCCGTTGCTTCACCGCTACGTACCGTGGCGACCAAAGAGTGAGTCGTACCAAGATCAATCCCCGCCGCCAATTTACGTTGATGTGGTGCGGCTGTCATGCCTGGTTCGCTGATTTGAAGTAAAGCCATAATCGTTTCTCTTAAAAATCATCCAGTAAACGTTCTTCGAGTTGTTCAGCTTGTTGCTGTAATTTATCGAGAAAACGCAATTTACGTACCGTATCTGCCGCCAATTCCCACTGTGCACTATCGAGTTGCTCAACCATCAATGCGGAACGTGTTTTTTGCATTTGTTTTACTTTCGTCATGAACGCTGTAAGCAAATCAGTCGCATTATTATGGTGCTCAATATTATCGAGCTCTTCTCGTAGCTCTAATTGCTCCATTAAGAATGCAGTGTCGTGCATAGTATGTTGTTCGTTATTAATATCAATCCCTTGTAGTAATAACATATATTCGGCACGTTTTAGTGGATGACGAAGAGCTTGGTAAGCCGCATTGATCGTTGCCGCTTGTTGAAGCGCTTGCATTTTTTCCTGTTCCGTACAGGCAGCAAAGCGATCTGGATGGTATTGGCGCTGTAGCGATTGAAAACGTTGCGTTAATTGTTCATTATCGATCGCATAGTTGGGCGTTAACCCAAAAAGAGTAAAATAATCCATAAGTACTTAGTTTCTCGAACTGACGCACTCATGCACTTCGTGTAGTTAGCTATCAAAACTCACTCACAATGTTAAATAATCAGCGCGAATATTCGCTTTCGATAGGTGTCAGGAGCCACGAAATGCATTAGTTAAAAATATTGCCTATAAAAAGACATTATACGTGAAAGCTTTCACCACAACCGCACTCACTGCTGACATTGGGGTTATTGAATTTAAAACCTTCATTTAAGCCTTCTTTGACAAAATCTAGCTCAGTACCGTCTAAGTAGACAATGCTTTTACCATCAACGATCACTTTGACACCTTTATCTTCAAAAACGGTATCTTCTTCATTGATAATATCTGCAAATTCGAGAATATAGGCCATGCCTGAGCAACCTGATGTTCTGACACCAAGGCGTAAACCTTCACCTTTACCACGGCTTGCGAGGAAAGCTTGAATACGTTGCGCAGCACTTTCTGTTAGAGAAATAGACATTGCGAACCTCACTATAGAAACAAACAAGGCAGATACTCACTAATTGGTAGCATCCGCCTTAAAAATTAATCAATTATACCGACCGATGTTTTCATCACACGGATTTTAGTTATTTATGTCCATGTGCCCATTAGCCGGAATTAAAGCCTTATTTGCCTTGGCGTTTGCTTTTATAATCCGCAATGGCTGCTTTAATTGCATCTTCAGCAAGAATCGAACAGTGAATTTTCACTGGTGGTAATTCTAGCTCTTCAGCGATAGCTGTATTTTTAATCGCTTCGGCTTCATCTAAGCTTTTACCTTTCATCCACTCAGTGACAAGTGAACTTGAAGCAATTGCTGAGCCACAGCCGTAAGTCTTGAAACGCGCATCTTCAATGATTCCATTATCATTTACTTTGATTTGCAGTTTCATCACATCACCACAAGCTGGCGCGCCAACCATCCCGCTACCTACGCTTGGGTCGTTATTGTCGAATGAACCCACATTACGTGGATTTTCATAATGATCGATGACTTTTTCACTATATGCCATTTTTAAACTCCTGAAACTGTCTGATTAATGGTGAGACCATTCGATGCTGTTAAGATCTACGCCGTCTTTGAACATTTCCCATAAAGGAGACAGTTCACGTAAGTGGCCAATTGCGCCATGAATCTGTTTGATTGCATAGTCAATTTCTTCTTCTGTTGTAAAGCGACCTAAAGAAAAACGAATAGAACTGTGAGCAAGTTCATCATTCATTCCAAGGGCACGTAGAACATAAGAAGGTTCTAGGCTTGCAGAAGTACATGCAGAGCCAGATGATACCGCTAAATCTTTAAGAGACATCATCAGCGATTCACCTTCAACATAGTTGAAGCTGACATTCAGAATGTGTGGAGCACCGTTCTCTAAATCACCATTGAGGTAAACTTCTTCAATATCTTTAATGCCATTCCAAAGACGCATGCGCAGTTTACGTAAGCGTGCTGACTCCTCAGCCATTTCTTCTTTTGCGATACGGTAAGCCTCACCCATCCCAACGATTTGAGGGACAGGTAATGTACCAGAACGCATACCACGCTCATGACCACCACCGTGTTGTTGAGCTTCAAGGCGAACACGTGGTTTACGACGCACATACAAAGCACCGATACCCATAGGGCCATACAGTTTATGTGCAGAGAATGACATCAAATCCACTTTCAGAGTGGACAGGTCGATAGGGAGTTTACCAACGCTTTGAGTGGCGTCGACATGGAAAATAATGTTGCGGCTACGGCACATTTCACCGATGGCTGCGATATCTTGAACGACACCAATTTCATTATTCACATGCATAATAGAAACAAGGATAGTATCGTCGCGTAAAGCAGCTTCTAAATCTTTCAGGTCAATCAAACCATTGCTTTGTGGTGCAAGGTAAGTCACTTCAAACCCTTCACGCTCAAGCTGGCGGCAGGTGTCTAAAACTGCTTTGTGCTCTGTTTTACAAGTGACAATGTGCTTGCCTTTCTTTTGATAGAAATTAGCGGCACCTTTGATAGCTAAGTTATCAGATTCTGTTGCACCTGAAGTAAAGACAATTTCGCGTGGATCGGCATTCACCAATTCTGCGATTTGATTACGTGCAATATCAACGGCCTCTTCTGCTTGCCACCCAAAACGGTGAGAGCGCGAAGCGGGGTTACCAAAAATGCCGTCCATTGTTAGACATTGCATCATTTTTTCAGCAACACGTGGGTCAACGGGTGTTGTTGCTGAATAATCAAGATAAATCGGTAATTTCATTGCTCACTTACTCCAAAAGACAAAATTGTCTTCATTTTCTAACGATACCTATGATGATCATTCATTCGAACCCCATCATTTTGTGTATCAACTGCAATTTATTAAAATATTATATAATTAAGCACGGACATTAATAATCGTTTCAGGTGAAAGACCACCTAATGTTGCCCGACGTTTTTCGTTATCTTGTCTATCGGCGACATCTATGACTTCTTGATTTTTAACTAATTCATCAAGGCTAATGCTGCTTAGGAAGCTTGTGATCCTATCGCTCAAATCACGCCACAGCGCATGCGTTAGACAACGGTCACCATTTTGACAACCTTCTTTGTTGCCTTGACAACGTGTCGCATCAACAGATTCATCAACCGCGGCAATTACTTGAGCAACAAAAATTTGATCAGCATCGCGGCCTAGCAAATAACCACCACCTGGGCCACGAACACTCGAAACAAGCTCGTTTTTGCGTAGACGAGCGAAAAGTTGCTCAAGATAAGAGAGGGAAATTCCCTGACGCTCAGAAATATCAGCTAAAGGTACAGGCCCTGTCTGAGAGTGTAATGCGACATCTAACATCGCCGTTACTGCATAACGCCCTTTGGAAGTGAGTCTCATAACATATACTCCGTGGTAAAATATTGCCCAATTGTGACATTCCCGACTAATTTAGTCAACTATTTACCTGACTAATTTACTCAAGTATTTTTCACGGAGTGATAACTCATTTTTTTGCCCATTTTTCCATTGAAGTCAGGATACCACGTAAAATATGTAGCTCCTGAGTTTCAATGTGTGCACGGGTGTATAAACGTCTCAATTTATTCATAATTAGGCCCGGATGCGCCTTACGAATAAACCCTGATTCATTCAACACACTTTCAAGATGCACATAAAAACGCTCAATATCTTCTACCGGCGGATATTCTACCTCATCCTCCTCCGAGTTCACTGCGTTTTTTTCCTCTAGGGCTAAATAGGCCATGCGAATTTCGTAACTGACCAACTGAACCGCCATCGCAAGGTTTAATGAACCATATTCAGGATTGGTAGGTATATAAAGATGGTACTGGCATTTTTGCAGCTCTTCATTGGTCAGCCCAATACGCTCACGGCCAAAAATTATGGCAACAGGCGCCGTTTTCGCTTGCATCACTGATTTTTCGCCACATTCACGCGGTGCAACCATCGGCCAAGAAAGTGTCCGGGAGCGCGCGCTCGTGCCAATGACTAATTTACACCCTTCTAGAGCTTCATCCAATGAATTGACTATCGTGGCATTGCCAATAACATCGCTGGCTCCTGCAGAAAGCGCAATCGCATGCGAGTCAGGCTGTACTTGTGGATTAACGAGATAAAGGTTGGATAAACCCATGGTTTTCATGGCTCTAGCAGTAGAGCCCATATTGCCAGTGTGTGAGGTCTCAACAAGGATAATGCGGATATTGTCTAACATGGTTTAGTCGTTTTTCTAAAAAATAATCGCAAGAGTCTAACACAAAATTGCTTATTGTGACGAACATCTATATAATCCGCCCACTCAAAGTTTTTCGTTCTTTAACATTCCAGTGGAAAAAGCCCATGCATCCGATGCTAAATATCGCCATACGTGCTGCGCGTAAGGCTGGCAACCACATAGCAAAAAGCTATGAAACGCCTGACAATGTTCAAATCACTCAAAAAGGCTCTAACGATTTCGTCACCAACGTTGACCGTGAAGCAGAACATTTAATTATCGAGGTCATCCGTAAATCTTATCCTGACCACACTATCATTACTGAAGAAAGTGGTGAGTTACTTGGTAAAGAAGATGATATTCAATGGGTAATCGATCCACTGGATGGCACCACTAACTTCACAAAACGTTTCCCTCACTTTGCTGTTTCTATCGCGGTTCGTATTAAAGGCCGTACAGAAGTCGCCGCTGTTTACGATCCTATGCGTAACGAGTTATTTACCGCTGTTCGTGGTCAAGGCGCACAATTAAATGGTTATCGCCTACGTGGTGCCGATGCTCGCGAACTCGATGGCGCGATCGTGGCAACCGGTTTCCCCTTTAAGCAAAAACAACACGCCGTTGTGTTCATGAACATCATGAGCAAAATGTTTGAGAGCTGTGCAGACTTCCGCCGTACAGGCTCAGCGGCTCTAGACTTGTGTTACGTCGCTGCGGGTCGTGTCGATGCTTACTATGAAATTGGTTTAAAACCATGGGATTTCTTAGGTGGTGAACTGATCATGCGTGAAGCTGGCGGTATTATGACGGATTTTGTTGGCAACCATAATTACTTAGCTTCAGGTAATATTGTTGCGGGTAGCCCACGCATTGTTAAAGAGATTTTATCTGTGATGCGTGAAGAATTATCCGAGTCACTGAAACGTTAATGATTTAATAAAGGTGTTGGGGCTTCCCCCAATGCCTTTAATTCTCCCCTCTCATATAACCCACCATAAGATAACTCAATTTGATAGAAAGCATTTTAGTGTCACGTTTTTTACTATCGATTACACCACCAAAATGCCTTCTTGTTAGTGATTTTGGATTGTTCATTCACTTCAGATATATATCTAACCCTGATATTTAGGAACAAACCCAAGTTAACCTTATGATTGTGCTACAACTTTCGGTCTAATAAACAAAGCAGGGATCGCCAATAGTGCCATTAAATAAAAGACTAAACCGTGATTGTCTGGCACACGCTCATAGATAGCCCCCACCACAACAGTGATGATAGCTAAACCGCCCCCTGTTGCTAATGCTGAATAAACACCTTGTAATGGAATAATTTCATTTTCTTTTCGAGCACTGATAAAACGCATTGCAGCGAGGTGGCATACGGTAAAGGTTCCGCTGTGCAATATCTGAACAACAATAAGGACTGGTAGTGAGGTAAATGCCCCCATTAGCCCCCAACGAATGATGCCGCTGATGGCAGATAACAAAAGTAGATTTCGTGAACTCCAACGACGAAATAGTTTGTTACTCAACATAAAAACCACAACTTCAGCGACAACGCCAAGTGCCCAGAGGCGACCTATAACGATGTCAGAATAGCCTGCTTCCTTCCAAAATAAAGAGGCATAGCCATAATATGCAGCATGTGCGCCTTGCAACAAGGTGACACAAATTAGGAACGTCACTACGTTTTTATCCGCAATGAGTTGTCTAAATGAGAGTTTATCTTCTCCTGCAACTTTAGGTATGCCTTTAGGCATAATTGCAGGCGTTAACATTGCCGTGAGTAATAAAGCTAAGCAGCTAATAATTAAAGCCACCATAATGGATTGATGACCTAATATATCGGCGAAATATCCCATCGCTATGGAGCCAATAATAAAAGCGACGGAGCCCCAAAGCCTAATTTTGCCATAATCAAAGGGAAACTGCTTTTGCCATGTTCCTGCCAGCGAGTCACCGAGTGGCACTAATGGCGCAAAAAATAAGTTAAACCCAGTCATGACAAAAAATAGCCATGCCCAATGGGAACCAAAGGAAAAGGCAACAGCAAAGAGTAGAGACAATCCTGCCAATATTCTTAATGCGTTAATGAGTTTGGATTGATCTTTAACCATCGGTGTAATAAACATTGCACCAAGGAAACGCGCAGCTAACCCAATCCCTAATAACACCCCGCTCATTTCAGCATCAATACCTTCACCTTGTAGCCAAATTGGCCAGAATGGTAGAAAAATACTGTAAGCGAAAAAATAGGTAAAATAATCAATCGCTAGCCAGCGAGTTGATGGAATTACCATCACTCCTCCTTGTTTTTCAATGCAAAAAACCCGCTTTTACCAAAGTGTAGAAGCGGGTTTTGAAACTAAATTAATTTTATTTTATGCGTAAACTGGGTATTTTGCGCAGATATTCAATACGTTTTGTTTGATACGTTCAATGGTCGCTTCATCATTGAGGTTATCCAGAACATCGCACATCCAACCAGCCAGTTCACGTGCATCGCCTTCATTAAAGCCACGACGTGTGATCGCTGGCGTACCAATGCGGATACCAGAGGTAACAAATGGACTTTTCGGGTCGTTAGGAACGCTGTTTTTATTCACCGTAATGTTTGCACGACCCAATGCAGCGTCAGCATCTTTACCTGTAATACCTTTATCAACCAGATCCACTAAGAACAGATGGTTCTCTGTGCCACCGGACACTACTTTATAACCGCGTTGTTGGAAAATTTCTACCATTGCTTTCGCATTTTTCGCAACTTGTTGTTGATAAACTTTAAATTCAGGTTCCATCGCTTCTTTCAATGCGACCGCTTTACCTGCAATAACATGCATTAACGGGCCACCTTGAGAGCCAGGGAAGACGGCTGAGTTCAGTTTTTTGTACAGTTCTTCGTCACCACCTTTCGCCAAAATCAGACCACCACGAGGGCCAGCTAATGTTTTATGGGTTGTTGTAGTAACAATATGTGCGTGTGGAACTGGGTTAGGATAGACGCCTGCTGCGATTAGACCCGCAACGTGAGCCATATCAACGAATAGATAAGCATTGATGCTATCTGCGATTTCACGCATTTTAGCCCAATCAACAATACCAGAATATGCAGAGAAACCACCGATGATCATTTTTGGCTTATGTTTCAATGCTTGTGCTTTGATATCTTCGTAGTCGATTTTTCCGCTTTCATCGATACCGTAAGGAACGATGTTATAAAGTTTGCCAGAGAAGTTGACTGGTGAACCATGGGTCAAGTGACCACCATGAGCAAGGTTCATACCCAATACGGTATCACCCGGTTGCAGCAACGCCATGTAAACAGCCGCATTAGCCTGTGAACCTGAATGAGGTTGTACGTTAGCATAATCAGCACCAAACAGCGCTTTTGCACGATCGATAGCTAATTGCTCGACAACGTCAACATACTCACAACCACCGTAATAGCGTTTGCCTGGGTAGCCTTCTGCATATTTATTCGTTAGCTGAGATCCCTGAGCTTGCATCACTCGTGGACTGGTATAGTTTTCTGAAGCAATTAACTCAATGTGTTCTTCTTGACGGACGACTTCTTGTTCCATTGCTTCCCACAGTTGTGGATCATAATCTGCAATATTCATTTCACGCTTTAACATTCGCTTCTCCTGCCTCAGCCATTCAATAAGTTGATAACAAAACTATCGCAATAGCACACAGTGTAAACTCTTTTTCTTCAGGGTGATAGCCCTAAAGAAAAAATATACGCAAACGTTTGCATAAATTTTCTCAGTCATAAAAGACTATCAAGCATACCAAGATAAAATCAGCCATATTCGCATTGCTAAAAGATTAAATCCTATTTATTGGGTGACTCTTTTATAAAGTTTCTATTTTTAAACTCTTTTTATAATAGACCTATTTACTTTGTGTGTTAAAAGTTATAAATTGCATTTAAAATACATGTTATGAAATTCATCATCGAATGAAATTATTTCAGGAGAGCCTGTATGCTAGACAGCCAAACTATCGCTATTGTTAAATCCACTATCCCAGCCATTGCTGCAACGGGTCCCAAACTAACTGCTCACTTCTACGACAGAATGTTCAAACAACATCCTGAGCTGAAAGATATTTTTAACATGACGCATCAAAGTAACGGCTCACAACGTGAAGCCTTATTTAATGCGGTTTGCGCGTATGCAACACATATTGAGACGCCCGAAGCATTGATTTCTGCTGTAGAAAAAATCGCACAAAAACATGCAAGCTTGAATATCAAACCTGAACACTACCCTATTGTCGGGGAAAATTTATTGGCTGCTATCGATGAGTTACTCAACCCAGGGCAAGAAGTGTTAGATGCTTGGGGTAAAGCTTATGGTGTCCTTGCTGATATTTTTATCAATCGTGAAGCAGAAATTTACCGCCAAAATGCAGATAAAACAGGGGGCTGGGAAGGTTTACGTGAGTTCCGTGTTGCGGCTAAACAGGCGCAAAGTGATGTGATCACAAGCTTTGAGTTTGTCCCTGTCGATGGTCAGCCTGTCGCAGATTATCGTCCAGGCCAATACATCACTATTTATATCAATGATGACAGCCTAACTAACCAAGAAATTCGCCAATATTCACTGACCACAGCACCAAATGGTCGTAGTTATCGTATTGCCGTTAAACGTGAAGATAATGGTGTTGTCTCCAATTATATTCACCAAAACTTAAATGAAGGTGATATTGTTCATTTAGCGCCACCATGCGGTGATTTCTTTATTGATATCGATAATAAAACCCCTGTCACTCTCATTTCAGCGGGTGTCGGTTTAACACCGATGCTGAGCATGCTCAATTCATTAACTCAGGAAGGCCATGAAGCACAAGTTAACTGGCTACATGCCGCCGAAAATGGTGCCGTTCATGCGTTCCATCATGAGGTAAATAAACACCTTGCTCACCATCCACATAGCCAATCCGCTGTTTGGTTTAATCAGCCACGTGCAGAAGATAAACAAGGATTTGATTATCAATTTAGTGGCTTAATGGATCTTTCGCAGGTTAAAGCGTGGTTAGGCGTTCCAAATATGCAGTTCTATTTCTGTGGTCCAGTTGGCTTTATGCAATACATCGCTAAACAACTGATTGAGATGGGCGTTTCAGCAGAGAATATTCATTATGAGTGCTTTGGCCCTCATAAAGTTCTACCTTTAAATTAATTTTAAATAACCTATTTAAATTTCGCGGTAACGGTTTTGCATACTAAACACTCTTTTAATCCCATTCCTGTGTTTATGCCGTTACCGCTTTTTATTAAATAATGACTAAGCTATTCCATGATGTTTGCCCCACGACCATTCCCTAAATAATGCGTAGTAAGTAGGGGTCGATGGCGCGGCTCCCTTGAAATGTGACTAGAGCCGCGAAAAAAGCATGGAAATTAAATCGCCTCTTCGTCCTGTTCACCAGTACGAATACGGATCACGCGAGCAACATCGTAGACAAAAATTTTGCCATCACCAATTTTGCCAGTTTGTGCCGTCTGCATAATAGTTTCTACGCAGCTTTCGACAATATCATCGGGCACAACAATTTCAATTTTGACTTTAGGCAGGAAGTCCACCATATATTCGGCGCCACGATAAAGCTCGGTATGACCTTTTTGACGACCAAAACCTTTGACTTCTGTTACCGTCATCCCAGTGATCCCCACTTCCGCTAACGCTTCTCGGACATCATCCAGCTTAAAAGGCTTAATAATTGCATCAATTTTTTTCATAAATAATTCCTGTTATGACCAGTTTTTACGGCCAAAACCTGACGTGATTGGATAACGACGATCTTTTCCGAAATTACGCACCGTAATACGTGGTCCAACTGGCGCTTGACGGCGTTTATATTCGTTAATATCGACAAGACGCACAACGCGATGAACCGTTGCTTCATCGAAGCCTTGCTCAATCAATTGTGCCACGGAATAATCTTTTTCCACATAAGCTTCAAGTAACGCATCTAAAATATCGTATGGCGGCAAGCTATCTTGATCGAGCTGCCCTGGTGCCAGCTCCGCCGATGGTGGCCTATCGATCACACGTTGCGGTATCGCAGGAGAGATCGTATTACGATATTTCGCTAACTCAAAAACCAATGTCTTTGGTACATCTTTTAAAACATCAAAACCGCCCGCCATATCACCATATAAGGTTGAATAGCCAACGGCAGATTCACTTTTATTACTGGTCGTTAAAACTAAACGACGGCGCTTATTGGACATCGCCATTAAAATAACAGCACGGCAACGCGCCTGTAAATTCTCTTCGGTAGTATCAACAGCAGTACCTTCAAACATTGGTTGAAGTTGTGACATAAAAGCATCAAACATAGGTTCGATTGAGACAATATCAAACTCAACGCCAAGCAATTCAGCCTGCTCTTTGGCATCATGGATACTCATTTCTGAGGTATAGCGGAATGGCATCATCACGGCCTGAACGCGTTCTTTGCCAATCGCATCCACCGCTATTGCCACTGTTAATCCCGAATCAATCCCACCGGATAAACCGAGTATAGCGCCATTAAAACCATTTTTATTGATATAATCGCGAGTTGCCATCACCAAGCCTTGATAAACCTGTGCAACTGGTGACAGTGCTGGTGCTAGCTTTTCCATCGGTACCGCGGATAACTCATTAAACTGGCAATTAACGATTTGCTCATCAAAATCAACCAGCTGATGTGTGATTTTACCGTCACTCGCCAGCACTTTAGAGCCACCATCAAAAATTAACTCATCCTGACCGCCCACTTGGTTCAAATAGATGATAGGTAATTGTGTACGCTGGCAATGCCTTACCAATAAATCACTCCGACTATGATCCTTGTTACGATCATATGGGGAGGCATTAATCGTCAACAATAGTTCGGCACCGGCTTGCTTAACGGCATCCACTGGCCCATCGAACCAAATATCTTCACAAATTAATAAGCCTATACGGTAACCTTTAAAGTCAACCACACCAGTTTTATCCCCCGCTGAGAAATAGCGAAGCTCATCAAAAACACCATAGTTTGGCAGCTCTTGTTTGAAATAGCGGGTGAGGAGTTTTCCTTGGTAGAAAAAAGAGAGGGCGTTATACATTTTCCCCGCTTCTGTCCACGGGTGACCAACAACAATCGCTGTTTCCGTGCTCGCATTTTGTAAGCGTTCTAATTGCACTAAACAACGTTGGGTAAAATCCGCACGGAATAAAAGATCTTCCGGTGGATACCCCGTGAGTGACAGCTCAGAGAACACAACAATGTCAGCGATATTCTTTTGTTCTTCAAAAACTTGCAACATGCGTTCACAGTTGCCTTCAATATCGCCAACTAACCAATTTAATTGAGCTAGTGAAATATTAAGCTTACGGCTCATAAGGTATTTCTTCTCCCGAGCATTGATATTGATACCTTAATTCACTCTTCACTAGCCATTACCACGGCAGCGATAAATTGAGTGACTTAAACACGATAAATTTAGATGATAAGGCCAATTATTCTTTAAAATCATTAGCCTCTAAATCATGACGTGCCAATAATTTATAAAATTCAGTACGATTTCTGCCTGCCATGCGAGCGGCTTGTGTCACATTCCCTTTTGTCATCTGTAATAGTTTACGTAGATAGTTAAGCTCAAATTGGTTACGTGCCTCAACAAACGTTGGAAGTGCCGTATTTTCACCTTGTAACGCTTGGCTAACCAGCGCTTCACTGATCACAGGTGTTGTAGTCAATGCGACGCATTGCTCAATGACGTTAACCAATTGACGTACGTTGCCCGGCCAACTGGCTGACATCAAACACTTCATAGCTTCTGTCGAGAAGCTACGAACAAACGGCTTATGCCTAGATGCCGATTCACGTAGTAAATGGTTAGCTAAAATAGGTATATCCTCCGCCCTCTCATTCAGGGCTGGGATGCGCAAATTCACCACATTCAGACGATAATAGAGGTCTTCACGAAACTCATTTTTTTCCATCGCCTTCGGTAAATTACGGTGTGTTGCAGAGATAATACGCACATCAATATCTAAATCACGATTACTGCCAAGAGGACGTACTTTGCGCTCTTGTAATACGCGTAATAATTTAACTTGCAGCGGCATTGGCATATCGCCGATTTCATCAAGAAATAGCGTTCCCCCATTTGCGGCAAAGAATAGCCCTTCTCGGCTACTCACAGCCCCTGTAAAGGCCCCTTTTGCATGGCCAAATAGCTCAGATTCAAGTAATTGTTCTGGTAATGCGCCGCAGTTAATCGCGATGAATGGCTTGCGTGCCCGTGGGCTTGCCTTATGGATTGCCTGTGCTAAGACCTCTTTACCTGTACCACTCTGCCCATTAATTAATACGCTCACATCCGATTGCGCGACCATATGGGCTTGTTCTAACAGTCGGATCATCAACGGGCTGCGGGTAACAATGCCTTCGCTCCACTCTTCATCACTGATTGGTGTTGAAGATAATGCCAATGCTTCATCAATGGCCTTGTAGAGCGCATCTTTATCAACAGGTTTGGTTAGGAAACTAAATACGCCGCGCTGTGTTGCTGCAACGGCGTCGGGAATTGAGCCATGGGCAGTGAGGATTATCACGGGTAAATTAGGGTGTTGCTTCTGGATCTCATCGAACAGAGCCATTCCATCCATTTCATCCATTCGCAAGTCACTAATCACCAACTCTATTTTTTCTTTTTGAAGCAATTTTAGCGCTTCTGGCCCACTTTCCACGGTGGTGACTTTAAAACCTTCACTGCTTAAGCGCATACCCAGTAATTTCAGCAGACTAGGATCATCATCCACCAGCAGAAGATTTGCTGATTTACGGTTGGTCATTGCGCTCATTCTCCGATGGGTTATTAGTTGAAGAGTTACCATCTTCAGCGACTGGTTTTTCCGTTTTAGCCGCTTCTTTTGGTTGCTTTTTATCTACCGCTTCAACCTCTTTTTCCGTTTCATTGGTAATTTGTTTGCGAGAGGAGAGTTGCCTCTCAATGTCAGTTAAATTTTCTAATTTACGTGAGGTTGTATTCAGTTCAAATACCAGTCTGGCATTTTCTTCTTTCATACGGTCAAGTTTATTGTCTGTATCTTGCTGTAGCCGCTTAAAACGAGAATTGGCTTCAGCAAGATTAATTGTTTGTACCTGTTGTTCACGCCAAAGTTGTAATAACGGGCGAATTGCCGTGGGGAAATTAAGGCTAAAAGTGTTCATACTGTCGACCATTTTGCGTCGTTCAGCAATTGTGGGTTCAGCCGCGCCCATTAAGATACTGTGCTGAAATGCGTCCGACCAATTTTCAATCTGTATCTGTGATGCCTGCTTGCGTGCTGTAGCAGGGTCGAGACGATCGGCACAGTCCATCATCCTCAACCAAAAAAGTGCATTTTCTCGCGCATTAGGCTGATAATTTTCCCAAACGCCCTCACATGCCGCATAACGGTAATCGGTCACTTTAACTTCAGGGACAACAACTTGAGCTAACGTATCTAAAGAAGATTGCCCATTTTGAGTCGTACACCCCGTTAAAATGAGTGACAACAATAACGCGCCTATATGCACCGCTTTTTGCTTTTGGATGAATGTAGAGTTTTTTTTCGTTAACCCGATATATCGCTTTGGTAACACCGCAAAGCGTAATGCAACCAAAACATCTGTAGACCTATTTGCCATTATTATTCATTCTCTGCAGTTAAAGGCAGTTCAATTCTAAAGCAGACATCTGCTAATTTATTGGGTACTAGTGAAAGTTCACCCCCCATTTGCTTAATGCAATCATGTGCAATACTTAGCCCCAATCCGCTGCCTTTGACAGCTCCTTTTCTCACAAGCGACCCTTGGTAAAAAGGTTCAAAAATCATACTTTGTTCTGACTCAGGAATTGGTGTGCCAGTATTAGCAACTTCAATAACAAGCTTATTATCTATTCTGCGGCTTGTGATCCAAATATTACCTGATTCACTGCCATAGTGCACCGCATTGGAGTAGATATTATCAATAACCCGTCCTAGTAGCGTTGGTTCAGCAAGGCAATGGTCAATACGTAGACGAATATCCGTTTGAATATTTTTCGCTCTCGCAGGTAAATTATGAGCCATAACAATGTCTTCAATCAATTTTTGCAAATCAACATGTTGTGCTTCTGGCGGGCTATCTGCTAATTTACGATTATAATCAAGAAGCTGCTCAATAAGTTGCTGAAGATGCTTACTGCTGTTATCAAGAATTTCTACAACCTCTTTTTGTGACTCGGTAAGCGGCCCCGCCACTTCATCGGCCAGTAATTCAGTGCCTTCACGCATACTTGCTAATGGTGTTTTCAGCTCATGGGAAATATGCCGCAAAAACTCATGGCGCTGCGATTCTAACCAAGCTAAGCGTTCACTTAACCAGATAATCCGCTGCGCTAACGAGCGTAGCTCTCGAGGCCCTTTAAATAATTTTAAATTATTTGTCAGCGTTCTGCCTGTGCCTAATCGGTTGATCATACGTTCGATGCCTTTCACTGGCCCGATAATCATTCGAGTAAACAAAGCAACTAAGAGCACACTCAATAAAAAGAGGATAAGGCTCTGCCAACCAAAAAGCTGTCCTTTATTGGCAATTGCTTTTTGTAATTGCTCCCCTCGACTAAATATTACGTCGCGGGTCTCTTGTATTAATGCATTATTCTGCTCTGAGAATTGGCTTAATGCTGCGGTGACTTCTTTAGGCGGTTCACTATTCTCACAAACTACCGTTTTTAATTCTTCCAACGCGCGAGTCAGTGCCGATGTATCTGCATTTTTAGGCAGTATCGTTTTTTGCCGCTCAAACATCTGCTGATAATCAGAAAACTGCTTGAGGTAGAGGGTATGTAATGAAGCATCTTTCAAAACACAGTATTGGCGATAGCTTCTTTCCATTTCTAAAGCTAGTCCACCCATCGCTTCACTTCGCCGGGTATCTAAAAGTGTTGTTTTATTGATTTGAGCAGCTTGATTACTTAATTGCTCCAAGCTTTGGTAAGCCTGATAAGCCAGAACCAATAGTGGCAATAGCACTAACCAAAATGCCATGACAACCAATTGGCGCAAGGAGCGCGGAAATAGACGCCATTTACTCAATGCATTCATCTCACACCTGTTAAACGAGGTTCCATGGTAACAGAACTGAATGAATTACGTGAACTTGATGATCACCACAGTTCGATTTTCCCTCTTATTTCATAAGAGTCACGCTAGTTACAGCAAGCAATGTGCCAATCTCATTGAGAATAAACAAGAAAAATTATGGGGGGATAAATACAGGAAGGCGGAATAAAGAGTTCAACTTTATTCCGCCAGCGATTTACTGATGTGATATATGATTATCTCTTTATAATCATATAGGTGGTGCCTCACTCCACGTGTCGCCCTGTGTTTGATAAGGCTCGAAAGCGAATATCTGTGCTGTTGGACGGTAGGCACCTTACTTTGGCATCATTCTTGCTTTATGTGGTATGTTCCCACCCTAATGTGGACCGACATAATAATGTTGAATGAGCAACTGAATATTATTATGCACACATCGTGCCAACTTTTCAATATATTTATTAATTAATTGAAAGATAAGCACTTTTATTTTTTCGGTTTCTTATTTCTTCTTTTTCACCTCTAAAATTTTTCTTTCTTTCCTCTATACTGTCTCCTTTTAAAGACACCCACCACAGCATAGAAAATTATTTTTATTTTTCAACAAATTAAATGTCTCCATTTGGAGACACCCAAATAAGGGGTTTGTCGCCAATTTTATACACCTCGAAAAAAAACCTCATCACCTGAATAAAAAAACCTCAGAATAATTAATAAAATTGATATTTATTGCGAGACCAACAGAAATCCAAATTAAAGCGAAAATAATAAACACTATGGCACCCCTAATTTTTATTGATAAAAATTAAGAGTACTTTCCAAGAAATAATTTTACTAATCTATACTTCACGACAATACTTAACTTTTACTTATTGATTTGATAATAAAGATTCGATGAGGAAATTTATGAATATGCAATCAAGTAACACAATAGAGCAGAACGATATGCAAGCCGCGTTGTATGTGCTTGAGCAAACTATTGGTTTTGTATTTCAAGCAGCACTACGCGCCGCGGTGCAGTTAAATATTGCGGATCATTTAATGCAGGAAGCAAAGACCGTTGAGCAACTGGCTGCTGAAATAAAGGCAGATGCGAGAGTCGTGAAAAAAATTCTTCGAGTACTCGCAACCCGTAAAATTTTTACTTGTTTAGATGGCACTCATTACGCATTAACGCCAGAAGCGACCTTTTTATGCACTGATCACCCCTACTCATTGCGCCCTGCTATTCTCTGGTTGACTGATAAAACCTTTTGGCTAACGAGCGCAGAGTTCACACAATCCGCTTATGGTAAGCGCGTATTTGAAGATTTATTCGGAAGTACATTCTTTGATTACTGGGAAAAGAATGCTGACCAACCAGAAGGCTTTGATGAAGGGCAAGCTTCTTTATCAAAAATTGAAAACGAATTTATCCTAAAAAATTATACTTTCCCAGAAAATATCATTGTTGCCGATATTGCTGGCGGCTTAGGCAACCTGCTACTTGAAGTATTGGCACGTAATCCGTCATTAAAGGGTATCCTATTTGATAGGAAACATGTGCTAGAAAAAAATATTCTACATCGGCTCAAAGATGATACCCGTTGGACATTACAACCCGGCTCTTTTTTTGAACAGTGTCCAGAAGCTGATATCTACCTATTGAAATACATAACTCATGATTGGAGTGATGATAAGCTTATTGAGATATTTAAAACCATCCGTCGCGCCATGAAACCAACCTCAAAATTACTAGTCATGGACGCGATTATCCCCGAAGATAATCGCCCCCATTTTGGAAAGGAATTAGAGCTTATATGCTTTAGTGTTATTCACGATAGTAACGAGCATACAGAAGCTGAATTTAACGCATTGTTCTCGCAAGCAGGTCTAAAAATCAACCGAATTATTCCAACAGAAAGCCATATTGCTATCATTGAAACCGTTCCTGTCTAATCGGCAACGACGAAAAAATAGCCCCGTATTACGGGGCTATCAGATTCAGGTTACTTAGCCTAATTGCTTACGCGCATTACGGAAAATACGCATCCATGGGCCATCTTCACCCCAATTTTCTGGGTGCCAAGAGTGACTTACAGTACGGAATACACGCTCAGGATGCGGCATCATAATTGTTGCGCGGCCATCCATTGATGTCACCGAAGTAATACCATTCACTGAGCCATTAGGGTTAGCAGGGTATTGCTCTGTGACCTGCCCATAGTTATTCACAAAGCGCAGTGCTACTAATGAATGATTTTCCAATTGCTGAATATGGGCAGGATTACGCGCCTCAACCAAACCTTCACCATGAGATACCGCAATCGGCATGCGTGAACCGACCATATCTTGAAGCAATAAAGAAGGGCTCTTAGCTACCTCGACCAAACTAAAGCGCGCTTCAAATCGTTCTGAGCGATTGCGTACAAAACGAGGCCACAGTTCTGCTCCTGGGATCAACTCATATAAATTGGACATCATTTGACAACCATTACACACGCCAAGGGATAATGTATCTTGACGAGCAAAGAAAGCAGCAAATTCATCACGTACTTGGTTATTAAACAGGATTGATTTTGCCCAACCTTCCCCAGCACCTAATACGTCACCGTATGAGAAGCCACCACATGCAACTAAGGTTTGGAAGCCTGCCAATGATAGATGCCCCGCGAGCAGATCACTCATATGGACATCAACCGCATCAAAACCAGCACGGTCAAAAGCAGCTGCCATTTCCACATGAGAGTTAACACCTTGTTCGCGCAACACCGCAACTTTAGGGCGTACACCAGACAGGATATAAGGTGCTGCGATATCCTCTGCAATATCGAAAGTAAGCTGAGTATTTAGACCAGGGTCTTGGCTATCCAACTTCGCTTTATGCTCTTCATCTGCACACGCCTCATTATCACGTAAGCGTTGCATCTGCCATGTTGTCTCAGCCCACCACTCACGTAATGTACTGCGAGATTCCTGATAAACAACAGTATCACGACTATTAATCACTAATGCATCTTCTTGGGTGACCGTACCTAGATAATGTAAACATTCACCTAAACCCGCTTCAGCAAAGCAATTTTCAACATATTGCTTATCTTGCTGTTTAATTTGGATAACGGCGCCCAACTCTTCATTAAACAGCGCGGCGAGAATATCTTCATCAAATTCGCTAATATCAACATTAATACCGCAATGGCCTGCAAATGCCATCTCAGCTAATGTTACGAACAGACCACCATCAGAGCGGTCATGGTATGCTAGCAGTTTTTGCTCTGACAATAAGCGTTGGATAGCGGCAAAGAAACCAGATAGTAATTTAGGGTCGCGCACATCCGGTGCTTTGTTACCTAACTGACGGTAAACTTGCGCAAGAGCCGAGCCGCCTAAAGCATTATGCCCTTGACCAAGGTCGATTAACATTAAGGCAGAGTCAACGTCCGTTTTTAATTCAGGTGTCACCGTCAAACGCACATCTTCAACACGACCGAATGCGCTAATAATCAGTGATAGTGGTGATGTCATTTCACGCTCTTCACCATTATCTTGCCAACGTGTTTTCATTGACATCGAATCTTTACCAACAGGGATAGTCAACCCTAAAGCAGGACACAGTTCTTCGCCTACCGCTTTCACAGCTTCATACAGACCTGCATCTTCCCCGGGATGCCCCGCCGCCGCCATCCAGTTAGCTGAAAGTTTTACTCGTTTTAGATCTTGCACATATGCGCTAGCAATATTAGTTAATGCTTCCCCTACCGCCATACGGGCAGAAGCGGCGAAGTCTAACAATGCAACAGGGGTTCTTTCACCAATTGACATAGCCTCGCCATAGTAGCTATCAAGACTCGCTGTTGTGACCGCGCAGTCCGCGACAGGGATCTGCCAAGGCCCAACCATCTGATCACGCGCAACCATACCAGTCACTGTACGGTCACCAATAGTAATTAAAAATGTTTTTTCCGCGACGGCTGGAAGATGCAACACGCGTTTTACTGCTTCATTTAAATGGATAGACGTTCTATCTAACGCCCCTGGTTGTGCCTTTAATGTATTCACATCACGCAACATTTTAGGGGTTTTACCTAACAGCACATCAAGAGGCATATCAATAGGTTGATTATTAAAATGCGCATCTTTTAAAACTAATTCACGCTGTTCGGTTGCTTCACCAATTACTGCAAAAGGAGCACGTTCACGCTCACAAATTACCGTAAATAGAGCCATTTGTTCTGGAGCAACGGCTAAGACGTAACGCTCTTGAGACTCATTACACCATACTTCTAATGGGCTCATTCCAGGCTCATCATTCAGAATTTTGCGCAGTTCAAAGCAACCACCACGGCCCCCATCACTCACTAATTCAGGCATGGCATTCGATAAGCCACCCGCTCCCACATCATGGATAAATAAAATGGGGTTGTTCTCACCCAACTGCCAACAATTATCAATAACCTCTTGGCAACGTCGCTCCATTTCTGGGTTATCACGCTGCACTGATGCAAAATCCAGATCAGCATCTGATTGACCAGAAGCCATAGAAGATGCGGCACCACCACCAAGACCGATATTCATTGATGGCCCACCAAGGACGATGAGTTTTGCTCCAACAGGGATCTCACCTTTTTGCACGTGATCCGCCCTGATATTGCCAATCCCTCCAGCTAACATAATAGGTTTATGATAGCCGCGTAGCTCTTCACCGTTATGGCTGTTAACCTTTTCTTCATAGGTACGGAAGTAACCTAATAGTGCTGGGCGACCAAATTCGTTATTAAACGCCGCGCCACCTAATGGCCCTTCTAGCATAATATCGAGAGCGGTAACGATACGTTCCGGTTTGCCGAAATCTTCTTCCCATGGCTGCTCAAACCCAGGGATACGTAAATTCGATACTGAGAAACCAACTAAACCTGCTTTCGGTTTGGCACCGCGCCCTGTCGCCCCTTCATCACGAATTTCACCGCCCGAGCCCGTTGCTGCCCCCGGCCATGGAGAGATCGCTGTAGGGTGGTTATGTGTTTCGACTTTCATCAAAATATGAGCATCTTCTTGATGATAACGATAAGTACGGCTATCTGATTCTGGGAAGAAACGCCCCACGGAAGATCCTTCCATCACTGCCGCATTATCTTTATAAGCAGATAACACATAGTCTGGCGTCGTTTCAAAGGTGTTTTTAATCATTTTAAACAGCGATTTAGGCTGCTTTTCACCATCAATGATCCAATCTGCATTAAAAATTTTATGGCGGCAGTGTTCTGAGTTTGCCTGTGCAAACATATACAGTTCAACATCCGTTGGGTTGCGTTTTAACTCAGTGAATGCATTTAGAAGGTAATCAATTTCATCATCAGCAAGTGCTAACCCCATTTCTACGTTAGCTTTTTCGAGGGCAGTTCGACCATGACGACTGATATCAATAACTTTCATTGGTGCGGGTTGATGATGAACAAACAGTGCCTCAGCTTGCTCAAAAGAGCCAAAAACACTCTCCATCATGCGGTCATGTAGTAGCGCTGCAACGTCTAGCCACTGTGCTTGTGATAATGAATCGGCTTGCACATAATAAGCAATACCACGTTCAATTCTTTCGACCTGAGATAAACCACAATTGTGAGCAATATCTGTCGCTTTAGATGACCAAGGAGAAATTGTTCCTGGGCGTGGTGTCACTAATATGAGTTTACCAAAAGGCTCGTGCTCCGCGAGAGAAGGACCGTATTTCAGCAAACTACGCAGTTTGCCTTGCTCGCTTTCACTTAAAGGCGCTGATAGTTCAGCAAAGTGCATATATTCAGCATAAATATCCGTAACAGGAAGCTGTTTTTCAGCAAACAACGCCAACAGGCGAGCAATACGAAATGCTGATAGAGCAGGTGAACCACGCAAAATTTCCATAGTCTTAAATTCTCTCATTTAAACGCCAGCCCTGATCATAAAAGCAGGGGAACCGGAACACATTATAGAGCAATGCGAATCAATACGAAACCGTTTGCGTGACTAAAAATAAAGCAAACCGTTAAAAATTATTAGGAACGAAATAGCACAATATTGGTTGCACGGATCATAATTGTTGAGCAAAATGTCCAAACACTGGAAATATAACCATTACTTATAACAATTTTTATTACAACACCGGCATACAAACACCCACAATTTTCTGGGCGATTGAGAGATAGCAACATTCATCTATTGACTCGCTTGGATAGCAGCTTCGATTGCTAAACAGTGCAAAGCAATCTGGACTTGAAGTATAAAGGGTATACATACGAGATATTTTTTTTGAATAACATCAAGGTTAATTATTTCATTATTGGGATTATTGCGCTTGTTGCGGCCATGATTATCGGACTGAATCTCCGCTGGCCCAATACACAAAATAATCAACTCAATCAAATCCTCTCTCGAGGTGAATTGCGAGTCAGCGCGATTAGCTCCCCTCTGATTTATCTTGACGATGAAGCGAATCTGCATGGTTTTGATTATGAGCTTGTACAAAGCTTTGCCGATTACCTCGGCGTAAAACTAATCATCACCATGAGACCCACCGTCGAGCTTATTTTTGATGATATTGAAGAGGGGAATGCAGATATCGGGGTTGCTGGTCTGCTCTATAATAAAGATAGATTACAAAAAATGAAAACTGGGCCAAGCTACCTAAATGTGACACAGCAATTGGTCTACCGAAAAGGTTCTACTCGCCCTAAGAGCTTTAATGATATTAAAGGAAAATTGGTGGTTATGGCAGGCTCTGCACACGCTAGCACCCTCAAATCATTAGCCGGTAAATACCCAGAGCTGACTTGGCAAGAAACTACCGAATACACAACCAATCAATTGTTAGAAATGGTTGCCGAAGGGCTGATTGACTATACACTCGAAGATTCAATTTCCGTTGCCCTCCAACAACGCATTCATCCAGAAATTGCTGTTGGATTCGATTTAGTCGATGATCACGCCATTACTTGGTATATGAAACGTCTTAATGACGATAGCCTAAACGCTGCCCTTCTCGACTTTTTCAATGTCAGTAATGAAATAGACTTACTCGCAAGACTTGATGAAAAATATTTCAGTCACGTTAGTTCATTCGATTATTTTGATACCATTTCATTTATTAACGCTATCAACAAAAAACTGCCCAATTATCAGCCACTATTTGAAAAATATGCCACGACCCTTGATTGGAAACTCTTAGCCGCTATTGCATGGCAAGAATCCCATTGGGATCCTTTGGCTACCTCACCAACAGGTGTACGTGGACTAATGATGCTTACAAAACCAACGGCGGAAACCATGGGTGTCGCTGATAGGTTAGACGCTGAGGAGAGTATTAAAGGAGGAGCTGCCTATCTCGAATATCTGATGCAGCGCCTGCCAGTATCCATTGCTGATGACGATAGAATTTGGTTTGCTTTAGCCGCCTATAATATGGGCTATGGCCACATGCAAGATGTTAGAAAGCTAACTGAAATGCAAGGAGGTGATCCTGACCGCTGGCTAGATGTGAAATCAAGGTTACCTCTTCTAACACAAAAAAAATATTATTCTCAACTTAACTATGGTTACGCACGGGGTCACGAAGCCTACCGCTATGTTGAAAATATTCGCCGCTACCATCAAAGTTTGGTTGGGTATTTACAAAACCAAGATAAAAAACAGCGTGCACTAGCGATTGCGGAAAAATCGCTCATTTTATTTCCGCCTCTTACAACGCCTAACGAGCAGAAGCAGGCTGTTGAAAATGCAGACACCGCAAAACAGGATGATGTGACCTCAAACGCACCACAAGCATCTTCAACACAAAATCCCCACCAAGAAAAGGTTAGCCTAAAACACGTTCAATCTGCTCCAGTACAGCAGAAGTTACCCGCTATTCCCCCGAAGGATACGCTCACTTTGGGGCAATATTTTCTTTCACCCCATACACAAGAAGGCTCCCATGCCAAGGAGCCTACAGAGCCAGTAACAACAAATAATTAGAAACTTAATCATAGCTAATCAGAATGAAAGAGGGATTAAGGTGATTTTTGCTGCTGACATCCTCCGCACTCACCTTCTGTTTGCGCCAACATCTGTTTCTGCGCTTTCTTTTGTGCTCTACGCATTTTAAAAAAATTACTTAACATCGCTGAGCAGGTTTCTTCTAAAACCCCGCCCTTCACATCCACATAATGATTTAATCCGGGGCGCTCTAAGATATTAATAAATGAACCGCAAGCACCGGTTTTAAAGTCTCTCGCCCCATAGACTAAACGCCCTATTCGACTATGTACTAATGCGCCAGCACACATAATGCATGGCTCCAACGTTACATAAAGTGTTGTGTCTAATAATCGGTAATTACTAAGCGCACGACCACCTTGCTGTAACACCATTATTTCTGCGTGAGCTGTAGGATCATGACTTTCGATTGAACGATTCCAACCCGATGCAATTAATTGATTATCTTTCACTAATAGAGCACCAACAGGTATTTCTCCTGCATCTTGAGCATTTTTCGCCAATTCTAAAGCGCGCTTCATCCAAAACTCATCAACTTCGGCTTGTGTCACAGCAACCTCTAATCTATCTATTTAAATAGATTATACCGTAAATTATTTGAGTTGCTGTAGGGCGGTAATGAGGAAATTTATCAATCACTGCATAGAGAGGAAGTTACCGTGGTTTTGATATGCCACGATAACTGATAAATAGACAACAGTGTGAACAAGGCAAAATCTCGCCTTAATTACTAAAAATCGCTAATTTTGCAGCAAACCCCATAAAAAAGCTTCCTACCGCACAGTTACCCAATTTAGCCAATATTTGTTTTTCACGTAAAAAACGCGCGATAAGATAACCACTAAAAATCAGCAGACTAAGATAAATAAAGCTGACAAGCTCCAAAATAGACGCGAGCACCAAATATGGAACCCAAGCGTGCGAGTAATTAAAGTCAATAAATTGAATAAAAAAGGAGATATAAAATAGAATCGCTTTTGGATTAGTTAAGCTTAGGATCAACGCACGCGTAAAAATTTTCTCTGATTTAACCACCATTGGCTCAGTATCTGAACTTGCTAATTTTTTTTGCTTAAAAGTCGCATAAAGAATTTTGCAACCTAAGTACAACAGGTACGCCGCGCCTAAATACCTTACGACCATAAAAAGTGTAGGTGACGCTTTTATCACTGACGCAACCCCAATAAATGAGAGAAAAATGAGTATTGCATCACCGGTAAATACGCCTAATGCTGCCCGATACCCTGCTTGAGTACCATGAGATGTACTTGATTTTAAAACATATAATGAATTTGGCCCCGGCACTATGATGATAAAAATCAACCCTGCCATATAAGTCCAGAAATTCAAAACACCAAAACTTTCAAACATAATGAAAACCTTAACCATTTTTTTCTTATTACTATCACAATCTTAACCAGTTGTGAATATTTATAAATTCAATTATTACCATAACATTTAAAAATATGAAATAAGCTAATAATAATGATTATTTTTAAATATGCCTTATTTTCATAATATCAAAGTGCTTATAAACAATTTAACTTACTAATAAATAAAGGAGCTGATATGTCTCTGATCCAATCAGGTATTCAAGCGGGTATATTTGAACAGTTTTACCCAACCACGCTTGTCTACACTGCTGCAAAAAATATTCTTCTTAGGCCATACTCCTCAAGATAAGGCCTACTTTATTTATAATGTTAGTGATAAAGGGATTATTGATACAAGTGCTCCTATCCATAAAGGGAAATTAAACAGCTACCTTAGCAATCTACAATATGTACAAGATTTAACGCTGAATAAACAGTATATTTATGGTTATAATTTAGAAGAAAAGACCATTCAATTCTTTGTTGTTTTAGATAATGGCAATCTTGAAAATGTTTACGACTTTACTTTTAACGCTAACGGCATGCAAATTAGAACAGCGTCGTTCTTCGTTATCAACGGCATTTTATACTATTACTACCAGTATGAAAAATCAAAAAATTGGGAATCATTCTCTGTCGTAATTGTAAAATAATAGTGTTTGATAGCTAAAGAGTTCCTTTTAAGGATTGGTAACCCCAATCCTTTATTTTAAAAGTTATCTCTTATATAAGATTAAAGCAACCACACTAAATAAGATAATTTTAGATAAGCCTTACAGTCAGCGTTTTCAATATTAATTAACCCGATAAATAACAAAATCCCACCATCTAAAATTTATAGTCACTGTAATGCTAAATCTTTAATCCATAATAAACTAATGACACATAACAAAGAATACTAAATAATACAAAAAATTGTATATCTAAAAAACAGGCTAACTTAATACAATCGACTTCGATGTGTTTATTCTATTTTTCCCTATTAAATAGAGATAGCTCATACTCTCTAAGATAATATTACTAATACACATTCTATTTAGCACATAATAATAAATGTTATCATATTGAACCGCGAATTCAGATAATAAGTGCAACGCTCGGTCATGTTAGATGGAAGGACGGTTAGCTACTGATAAGCTATCCTGCTCTTCCGACCAAAGATGAGCGAGTAAGTATGAAGTATCAGCAACTAACCGAAGGACAACGATACCAGATATCGATACTGCGTGAGGATAATTTATCCTGCCATGAGATAGGTATCCGTATCGGTGTAAGCAAGTCCACGGTCTCCCGTGAACTGAGGCGTAACACTTCAGATACTGGTTATAACCCACAACAGGCACACCAGAAGTGCTGTGATAGGCGGCTGTCATCTGCCAAAAGGACAATTCCTCAGCAGACCATAGATTTCGTGATATTTGCTCTGGAGTGGAAGTGGAGTCCTGAGCAAATAAGTGCAATTGGCAGCATTATTGGTCTTAGCGTCAGCCATGAATGGATTTACCAGTATATCTATGCGGATAAGCGTAGCGGTGGCGAGTTGTACAGGCATCTTAGGCAGGGCAAACGGCGATATCGTAAGGGCTACGGGCAGAAACGAGGGCGCATCCCTGATGCGGTATCCATTGAGCTACGGCCGTCAGTCGTCGATGACCGTAGCCGTCTGGGGGACTGGGAGGCCGATTTGGTGCAGGGTAAACAGGGCACTGGTGCTATCGTGACACTGGCAGAACGCAAAAGCCGTATTTACCTGACAAAAAAGGTGTTTTCAAAGGATGCGGTGGAAGTCAGTAAGGCCATTATCTCACTGCTGAGTGAGTATCAGGATGTATGTCACACAATAACGTTCGATAACGGTCTAGAGTTTAGTGAGCACAAGGCGATAGCAGAAGCACTGAACGCAGATACGTACTTTGCCCATCCGTATGCCTCGCATGAGCGTGGGCTGAACGAGAATACGAATGGGTTGTTAAGACAGTTTATCCCGAAAGGAACAGACCTGCGGACAGTGACAGAAGAAGACTTACAACGCTATCAGGGAGCGTTGAACAGCAGGCCACGCAAGTGTCTGGGGTTCAGACAACCTTCGGTGGTGTTTGCGGAGCTAAGAAAGGCGGCTTAGCGTTGCACTTCGGACTTGAATCCGCCAACAATGTTTATTATCTTTGCTATGGAAATTATAGCCACGCTTATCCCTTTTCCAGTTATGCATAATAAATAATACAATTTTTTAACATAAAAAGAAGATGTTAGGTGAAATTGATAGAATTAGTATTTAATTTCCCTATTTCCGTGTAGAATTAGTCACCTCATTAGAATTATTTATGGTAACAGATTTAACTGATTGAAATGGCACTATTAATTACTAAAAAATGTATCAATTGCGATATGTGCGAACCCGAATGCCCTAATAATGCTATCTATATGGGTGACGAAATTTATGAAATCGATGCAGATCTCTGCACTGAATGTGTCGGCCACTATGATAAACCGACCTGTCAATCGGTTTGCCCTATCAACAATACGATTATCACAGACCCACAACATATTGAAACACAAGAACAATTATGGGATAAGTTTGTCATGATCCATCATGCTGATAAAATTTAGCCTATTAGCACTTTCTACCTGTTCCCAGACACTTACTCACGACCCAGCGCTATCGCTGAGTGTTGATTACCCCCGCCGCATAACGGCGAGGTATCATCCTCTTCTTATCAAATATGCCCTCTGGATAAGAAGAGTTATTGAGCCTATTGTGTGCCAATTACACACTTTCAATAATCACCGTCGCAGCGGCATAATGGCGCTCATCCGTAATAGATACGTGAATATGCGTTACGTTCATACGCTGCGCTAGTTTTTCAGCCTCCCCCACCAATGTTAGTAGCGGTTTCCCCAAAGAGTCATTACTGACTTCAAATTGGTTAAAGGCCAATCCATTACGAATTCCGGTACCGAGCGCCTTAGCTGCCGCCTCTTTAACCGCAAAACGTTTTGCTAAGAAACGAGCTGGCTGAGCTTGTTGTTGAAACTGCGCAAATTCATTTTCAGTCAATATCCGTTTCGCTAAGCTGTCAGCTGAACGTTTAATCACCGCTTCTATTCGGGCTATTTCAACAATATCCGTACCAAGACCTACGATTGCCATTAGTAACGCGCTTCTCTGAGTAGTTTTTTCATATCTGCCACCGCATTCGCTAGGCCGCTAAATAACGCTCGCCCAATAATGGCATGCCCGATATTCAATTCATAAATTTCAGGTAATAGCGCGATCCGCTGAACATTATGATAAGTTAAACCATGGCCCGCATTTACTTTTAGGCCTTTCCCTGCCGCATAAGCTACGCCATCACGAATTCGACGATATTCGATTTCTTGTTCTTGCTCCGTTTTCGCATCTGCATATGCACCTGTATGTATCTCAATAAATGGTGCACCTGCTGCTTGCGCCGCATCAATTTGAGTGTGATCAGCATCAATAAACAGAGATACTTGAATACCGGCTTCAGTCAAGCGTTTAACAGCATCAGTAATTTTGGGTAATTGCCCCGCCACATCAAGCCCCCCTTCCGTCGTGACCTCTTCACGCTTTTCAGGTACTAGGCAGCAAAATGCAGGCTTCACTCGACATGCAATGTTAATCATTTCCTCTGTCACTGCCATTTCAAGGTTCATTCTGGTTTGAATAGTCTCTTTTAGCAGCTCAATATCCCTATCAGTAATATGGCGGCGATCTTCTCGCAAATGCACAGTAATACCATCAGCTCCTGCTTGTTCTGCAACAAATGCGGCTTGTACAGGATCAGGATACTGTGTTCCCCGTGCATTTCTCACTGTTGCGATATGATCTATGTTTACACCTAACAAAAGCTCAGCCATTTTTCACTCCCTATCATAAATACAGTCAAGTACGCTCAATGCTCCTATCCTACTGCAATTTAATATTGAGTGGGAATAAATCTCTATCGCTTCGAGCGCCTTTCCATATTTTGACGACTTTTTCAGCAAACTTATTAGATTTTGGGAAGCGGCTCGTAAAATATCGGCGTGGTGCAGATTTTGATTTGGCATACTGACCATTGTCGGTCACACTTAGCTCATGATTTTGGTGTATTACCAACAGGGGGCTTAGTAAATTGTCGGAATAGTTCGCGGCTCTTTAGCGGTTTTCCACCTAAATAGGGTTTCAAGGCTATACGAGTAAAGCGTTTAGCCGCTCTCAGTGTGTCACTGTCGGGGAATTCGCGTGCTGCCAAGGCTTTAAGGTGTTTACCAGTAAAACTAAGTTGGTCGATGACTAAACTACCAATAAAACCTTTTTCTTCTCGATAACGGTAAGTCATTGTGTCTGAAACAGGCTCGCCACTACCTGCGCAATGAAGAAAATCAACACCGTAACCAAGGTAGGATAACAAGGCTAGCTCAAATTGGCGTAACGCAGCTTCAGGTGTGTGTTCACTAGCAGCAAGTAATTGTAAGCAAGAAAGGTAATCAAAGAATAATGCTGAATACGGAGTACCAAATTCAATGACTCTCGTCACTAATTCATTGAGATATAACCCACTATAAAGTACGGTTCCCGTTAGTGGTAATGAGAGTGAAATAGGATCTGCATGGGTTAATGTTTTAATCTCACCTTTGCCACCCCAGCGGATTAACAAAGGTGTAAAGGGCTGCAAGCAGCCCCTAAAAGGTGAACGGTTTCGGCGAGCCCCTTTTGCTAATAAGCGGATTTTGCCTTCCCCCTCAGTGAAGAAATCGACTAATAAGCTCGTTTCACTAAAGGGTCTAGAATGGAGTACAAACGCACGTTGCCAGCCACTCACAATTTCACCAATAAATTTATTTTAGGTCATCAACATAGCCTAAGCTGCGTAATGCGCGTTCATCATCCGCCCAGCCAGCTTTCACTTTAACCCACAGTTCAAGGTGTACTTTGGTATCAAACAGCTTTTCCATATCGATGCGGGCTTCCGTACCGATTGTTTTAAGCTTACTACCTTTATTACCAATCACCATTTTCTTTTGGCCTTCACGTTCAACAAGGATCAAGCCATTGATATGGTATCCCCCCCTTTCCATCATTTTGAACTGCTCAATTTCAACAGTCACAGAATAAGGAAGTTCATCACCTAAGAAACGCATCAATTTTTCACGAATGATTTCTGATGCCATAAATCGCTGAGAGCGATCGGTAATATAATCTTCAGGGAAATGATGCTCAGCTTCAGGAATGTGCTGCTTAACAATTTTTGCAATCGTATCAACGCCTTTACCTTTTTCAGCACTAATTGGCACAACGTCCAAAAAGTTCATTTTTTGGCTGACAAAGCCAATATGCGGTAACAGCACTGTTTTATCCGTGACATTATCAATTTTGTTAATTGCTAAAATCACAGGGCAGCGAAGACCTTTTAATTTGTTGAGTACCATTTCATCGTCGTCAGTCCAATTCGTGCCTTCTACGACAAAAATAACTAGCTCAACATCCCCTATTGAACTTGAAGCTGCACGGTTCATCAAACGATTGATTGCTCGTTTTTCTTCAATATGCAGGCCTGGCGTATCCACATAGATGATTTGATATTCATCTTCAGTATGGATCCCCATAATACGGTGGCGCGTCGTTTGAGGCTTTCTCGACGTAATTGAAACTTTTTGCCCCAATAGCTGGTTTAATAGCGTTGACTTACCGACATTTGGTCGCCCAACAATAGCTACAAAGCCACAGTGGGGTAATTTTTCACTCATTCAATCTCCAAAATTTTCAATGCTTGCTCCGCAGCGGCCTGCTCAGCTTTACGTCGACTTGAACCAACCCCGTTAATAGGTTGTTCAATACCACTGACTTGGCAGTGGATAGTAAATTCCTGATCATGAGCCTCACCTTTAACTTGGACAACGATATAGTTAGGCAAAGGCAAATGACGCCCCTGTAGATATTCTTGTAGTCTCGTTTTCGGGTCCTTTTGCTTGTCACCCGGGCTGATTTCATTCAACCTAGTTTGATACCAATCTAAAATAATTTTTTCTATTGTTTGGATATCACTATCGAGAAAGATCCCCCCGATCAATGCTTCCACTGTATCAGCGAGGATAGATTCACGGCGGAAACCGCCACTTTTTAGTTCGCCTGGCCCTAAACGTAAACACTCGCCAAGCTCAAATTCACGAGCAATTTCCGCCAGTGTATTTCCGCGCACTAGCGTTGCTCTCATGCGACTCATATCTCCTTCATCCACTTTCGGGAAGCGATGATATAAATCATTTGCGATCACAAAACTTAAAATAGAATCGCCAAGGAACTCTAGGCGCTCGTTATGCTTACAGTTTGCACTGCGATGCGTAAGCGCCTGAATTAAAAGATCGTGTTGATTAAACTTATAACCAAGTTTTCGTTGCAATTGCTCAAGTAAAGAGGGGTTCATGCGCGTTCAGCCATTTCTCTGATTGACAAAAAAGCACACGCAACAGACCTGTAAAAAACAAAACTGTTGCGTTTGCACTGACTCTTAACGCTTTTATCTTTCATTTATATAATAGAACTAAGCTTAAAATTCAGCATAACACTATTAATGAATAAAATGATAAGAGTTAATTAAGAAGCCAATAAATATTAATTTAAATTATATTGTACACTGAGATAAACAATAATGCTTCGGTTTATACGGGTTTTCACACGAAAACCCGTATAAATCTACCTTATGAACCTAGTGGCCCAATTCGGCTAAAGCGAATACCTGTCGGCCATTCACCTTCTTGTTTCTCAAGACTTAGCCAGATAAATACAGCGCGACCAACCAAATTTTGTTCCGGAACAAAGCCCCACATACGGCTGTCTGAGCTGTTATCTCGGTTATCCCCCATCATGAAGTAGTGTTTCTCAGGTACAATCCACTCATTTGGCGGCATATTAGGCTGTATGTAACGAGATTCCGTAATGGCCTGACGAATAATCAAAATCTGGTGCTCGACGGTATCGAGAGTTTCACTTCTTTGATATTGACGTAATGCATTTCTTGGCAATGGTTCGTCAAGAGGAATTTCATAGTTACCTTTTTGGCTATCGACCAAAGACTCCACATTGAAAAACATGGTCCACTCACTCGGCGCTAACGGACCATATTTTATTGGAAGTTGTTTCGTACAGTTATTATCTGCGCAATTCGGATAAATTGTCAGCTCTTTAGCGTTTGGATCATAAACAATTTTATCACCCGGTAAGCCAATAACCCGTTTTACATAGTCAATTGTTGGATTTTCTGGATATTTAAATACGGCAATATCACCACGCGCAGGTTTTCCCGTTTTAATTAACGTCGTTTGCGTAATGGGATCTTTTAGACCATAAGCAAACTTCTCAACCAGCATAAAATCCCCAACCAACAACGTTGGCATCATTGACCCAGATGGAATTTGAAAGGGTTCATAAATAAATGAACGAACCACCAATACAATCGCTAATACTGGGAAAATCGAGGAGCCTGTTTCAACCCACGATGGACGGCGTACAGCTTTATCCATCTCATCTTGAGTTAATGAGCCTTGACTCACTTCCTGTATATGTTTGAGCTTTTTCTTCCGCTCAGGCGAAAATTTAAAGCGATCTAAACACCAAATAATCCCCGTAATCACTGTCGCCAGTGTTAGGATCAAGGCAAAGGTGTTAGCCATTGAGACTCCTTGTAATTTTAGTTGTCTTTACCAACATGCAAAATAGCGAGGAAAGCTTCTTGAGGTAATTCAACATTACCCACTTGCTTCATGCGCTTCTTACCTTCCTTCTGCTTCTGCAACAGTTTCTTCTTACGGCTAACATCACCACCATAACATTTAGCCAGTACGTTTTTACGCAATTGTTTAACGGTAGAGCGAGCAATAATATGGTTACCAATTGCAGCTTGGATCGCGATATCAAACTGTTGACGAGGGATTAAATCCTTCATTTTTTCAACCAATTCACGACCACGATACTGTGAGTTAGCTCGGTGAGTGATCAATGCCAAGGCATCCACACGCTCGCCGTTGATCATAACATCAACACGAACCATGTCTGACGTTTGGAAACGCTTAAATGCATAATCCAAAGAAGCATAACCACGAGATGTTGATTTCAAGCGATCGAAGAAATCCAATACCACTTCTGACATTGGAATATCATACGTTAATGAAACTTGATTACCATGATAGACCATATTTGTCTGAACGCCGCGTTTTTCCACACAAAGTGTAATAACGTTGCCAAGATACTCTTTAGGCATCAGCATGTGACATTCAGCAATTGGCTCACGCAACTCTTCGATATTATTCAATGGTGGCAACTTAGCGGGGCTATCGACATAAACGATTTCACCGTTCGTTTGCACAACTTCATACACAACGGTCGGAGCCGTGGTGATCAGATCTAAATTGTATTCACGCTCTAAGCGCTCTTGAATGATCTCCATATGCAGCAGGCCAAGGAACCCGCAACGGAATCCGAAGCCAAGAGCACTAGAGGTTTCAGGCTCATAAAAGAGTGACGCATCATTCAAGCTCAACTTGCCTAGTGCATCACGGAATGCTTCATAATCGTCTGAACTGACTGGGAATAAACCTGCATAAACTTGAGGTTTAACTTTTTTAAACCCAGGTAATGCTTTATCAGCAGGATTACGAGCGCCCGTTAAAGTATCCCCGACAGGTGCCCCTGTGATATCTTTAATCGCACACACTAACCAACCAACTTCACCGCAACTGAGAGAGTCGCGATCAATTTGTTTTGGTGTGAAAATACCAAGACGATCCGCGTTGTACACTTGGCCCGTGCTCATCACCTTAATTTTATCGCCTTTGCGTAACGTACCGTTTTTAATACGGATAAGTGATACAACACCTAAATAATTATCAAACCATGAGTCGATAATAAGCGCCTGTAAAGGTGCCTCTGCGTCACCTTCTGGCGCAGGGATAGATTGCACTAAACGCTCAATAACATCTTGAACGCCAATCCCCGTTTTTGCCGAACAACGTACCGCATCATGCGCATCAATGCCCACAATATCTTCAATTTCTTCTGCAACGCGTTCAGGATCAGCCGCTGGTAAGTCGATTTTGTTCAACACAGGAACAACTTCAAGATCCATTTCAATCGCTGTATAGCAGTTAGCCAGCGTTTGAGCTTCAACCCCTTGCCCCGCATCAACAACGAGCAGCGCACCTTCACAGGCAGCTAATGAGCGTGATACTTCATAAGAGAAGTCAACGTGGCCTGGGGTATCGATAAAGTTCAATTGATAGGTCTCACCATCGGAGGCCTTATAATCCAGCGTCACACTTTGCGCTTTGATTGTAATTCCGCGTTCACGTTCTAAATCCATAGAGTCTAGAACCTGAGCCGCCATTTCTCTGTCCGTTAAACCACCACAAATCTGAATAATACGGTCAGACAACGTGGATTTACCATGGTCGATGTGAGCAATGATAGAAAAGTTTCTTATGTTATTGATTTTCAAGGTAATATCTTCTTTTAAATTGCCTACAAAATCAGCTCTGCATAAATAGGTATCGCAGAACTAAAATGCTATGATTATCACAAGATTACTAATTAGCTGCATTTTACATAGAAGATCTCTGTAACACAAAGGTTCAATGTAAAACAACTGTAAACTATGCAGGTTTTTGCTAGATAGGAGCGCTGAACTCGCCAAACCGCCTATCAAGCAAGGCGGGTTCACTCAGCAATCAACTTGAACTGACAGTTCGTTGGGGGGTAAGCCTATTTGTAAGATAACTGGTTGAAATGCAGTCTCATCCCGCCAATAAGAGGCGATTTTACGCGCTAAAAAGAAGCCTAAAAAGCCACCAGCGACACCAGAAAGAGCAACCCAGACTTGTTCAAACCCCGCTAATTGTACTAACGCTGCAACCAGAAATAGGCCAATCAACGGGGTTAAATAAACGAGCATAGCAGAGCGCAGCAAACTCCCTTCAGGAATTCCAACCTCCACTTTTTGCCCAACAACTAAAGGTTGCTCAATGTCAACTTCGAGCTGATGTTCGGTATTTGGCCCTATTTTACTCAATGCGTATGAACCACATGCCGCGCGCGCGCTACAGCTACCACACCCAGAAGAAGCCCCATAACGCAATAACGCCCTTCCTTGGTGCCAACGAATAACTGTTGCCCACTCTTTTATCATCATCTACTCCTGAAAACGAATGCTTGCAGCGACTTGCTGTGCCGTTGATAACGGCAGTTCACCTATTATGGTAATCACATTTTGTTTCTGAGTCATTGTATAAATTGTGCGGCGGCCATTTTGGACTGGTTGTTCTAAAGGCAAGCCTTGCTCAGCTTTAGTGACATTAACCGAAAAAGTGAATAAGCCATCACTAAATAATGCGCTCTCTACCTCATCATTTTCGGCAAGTTTACGTTTTGAACGAGAGACTTCTTCAAACCCAGGAGGTAAAAGTCCAACACGCCATTTAAATGACGGACGATTATCCTGAGGGGAGACTAGCAGCGGTGGTAAATTAATCTTACTTAAATTCACTAGAGAGTCATTCACCGTTTTGCTGTCTAGCACCGTTGAAATGACGCGAAACTGTTCTAACGTTTGGTTATTGTTATCTAAGAGATCGACCCGTAATGGCAACTTATTTTCTTCATCAATCAGAAGAACATAATTAAAACGAGAGTTATCTTTAGAAATAATGCGAATAACGAGTGAAGGCTTATCACCGATATGGGTTCGCCCCGCATCGATAAAATTATAGTACGGTTTGATTTTGTCATAATCAGCAAATAATACCGAAGGCAAATTATCGACAATATGCTTCCCATTTAAGCTGAAGGCATCAAAACCGGGTTCAAAATAACTGATCCTTTCCCCTTTTTGCACTATTTCACGCCGCGTAGAATCCATTTGGATCATTTGAGAGACAGGAACATTATTAATGATCCCATGTCGATAACGGACAGGCACGATGCTTCTGGGACTAAAGGACATAAAAGACATTTCGTAGGAAAGATTTTGGGCAGCGCTCCCCATCTCTTTAAAGAGAGCTTCGGCATCTTGTTGAGATGCCGAAGCTTGATTAGATAAAATCAGGCTGCCCGCCAGGCAGATGACGGATAACCACTTATTCATTAGCGCGCTTTAGCTCCAGCGGGTGCTGTAGTAATATTATCATTATCATGATATTGCTGATTAAGCATTGAACGTCTTTCAATTTCATATTGCTGTAGCATTGCATTTACACGCTGATTTTGCTGCTCAACTTGTTGCATTTGTTGCTCGTTACCAAAAAGTTGACCATCAGAGAAATTTAAACTCACAGGTGCGCCTGCTCCAACGGGAACGGTGTTAAACACAGGTTCATCAATCACCGATTCCGTTGAATTACTTTGATTATACTGCTGCACCCCAACGATAACAGCAAGGGATACACATGCTGCAACACCAATTTGGGTGATTTGACTTGCCCATGGACGAATTTTTTGCCAGAACGGCATCGCGCCCCATGTTGCAGGTTCAGGCTGTGACTCAACAACTACCTGAGGATTAATACGCACAACTTCATTCTCTAATGCTGCGGCGACTTTACCCGCTATGTCAAAATTGATGACATCAGGTGTGTCATTACGCAGAGTATCACGAATAAGATGATAGCTCTCCCAACGTTTTTGTAACGTTGAATCACATGAAATGGCATTTAACAGTTCTACATCTAGAACTTCGCCATCCATCATTGCGGAAAGTTTCTCTCTTTGCATGCCCGAATACCTTCAGTTAATTGCATCACAATTACAGTTTAATGCCCTGATTTCGCTATTTTTTGCACGTTATCTTGTGTTCCAAAAAACAATTCAATAAACACAAACATATTAGCGCTGCTGGATCAGTGGCTGTACTTTATTATCAATAGCTTCTCTTGCTCTAAAGATACGCGAACGCACGGTGCCTACAGGACAATCCATGATCTCGGCGATCTCTTCATAGCTTAAACCATCAAGTTCTCTGAGTGTTATTGCCATTTTTAAATCTTCAGGTAACGACTCAATGGTTCGAAAAACTACTTTCTTCAATTCATCAGACAACATTAAGTTCTCTGGGTTCGATATTTCTTTCAAAGCGCTTGCAGTTTCGTAGTTTTCTGCATCGCTTGCTTCAAGATCTGACGCGGGTGGGCGCCTATCTTGAGCGACTAAATAATTTTTAGCCGTGTTTACCGCAATACGATATAGCCAAGTATAAAAAGCACTATCACCGCGAAACGACCCTATCGCACGATAAGCTTTGATAAAAGACTCCTGAGCAACGTCAGGTACATCCGCTTGTGGTACATAACGGGAAACCAAGCTTGCAACTTTGTGCTGGTATTTTACAACCAGTAAGTTGAACGCTTTTTGATCGCCCTTTTGGACTTTTTCGACCAACATCTGGTCCGTTAGTTGCTCGCTCATTACTGGGAAAATCTCCCGCGCTCAGGCTGTAAATTTGTTAACTTGATCATGTCTCCCTTCCTAAAGCAAGCGTTACTTTGAGTAGTAAAAACAAGTGAAGTTCAATTTAATACATAAAAATAGTAAAAAATTGACAAAAAACCGTGTGACTACCGATATAGGATCTAAGAGCCTATCTCAATAGGAGGTAAATTCATCACCTTACCCAGCCATATCGATGTTTAAAAGTCAGGCTGTATAAGGTTTTGGTTACAGTGATAATATATTTTTTATGCGGTAATTAATCCCTATTGAGATAGGTTCTAAGTGATCCTAATTAATTTATCGCTAATTTATACATTATTCTACGTATCACACCGCTTTATTTACCCTAAGTACCAAACCTGACTCAACCCCCTAGTAGATATACAAGGCTGAACGCTATTTCACAAATAGCATTGCCAAGCCTGATAGGCTAACATGAAACTTCCAATAGATACTATACTGTGACTGCTCTCTGCCGTAAACGGCTAGGCCTGCCACTTCTTAGGGCGCAACCGTCTGTATAACGGGTTTTATGCTGCCCCTTATGGGTAGAAACGACGAGTATATACAACATGCAAACACTTATGAACGATCCCACACAGCATTACACTGATATTCTGATTATTGGCAGCGGTGTCGCTGGGCTTTCCGCCGCTTTACGACTTGCTCCTTTTCATAAAGTTACTCTCCTAAGTAAAAGCACACTCAATGAAGGGGCTTCTTATTACGCACAAGGTGGAATTGCAGCCGTTTTCGATAATACCGACAGCATTGAATCCCATGTAGAAGATACTTTAATTGCAGGCGCAGGTATTTGTGAAAGAGAGGCCGTCGAATTTATCGCCTCGAATGCCAAAGAGTGCGTTCAGTGGTTAATTGATCAAGGCGTACTATTTGACACGGAAGTGACTGAAACAGGTGAAACCCAATATCACCTCACTCGCGAAGGTGGACACAGCCATCGCAGGATCCTTCACCATGCAGATGCAACTGGCAAAGAGGTTGAAACGACTCTCGTCAATCTCGCTTTTGCGCATCCGAATATCCATGTTAAAGAGCGCTATAATGCGGTTGATCTCATTCGCTCCGATAAGATCGGATTAGCAGGCGAAAGCCGTATTGTCGGTGCCTATGTTTGGAATCGGCAAAAAGAGCACGTTGAAACGATCCGAGCAAAAATCGTTGTTTTGGCTACAGGCGGCGCCGCAAAAGTCTATCAATACACAACAAATCCCGACATCTCTTCTGGGGATGGCATTGCGATGGCATGGCGTATTGGATGTAGTGTCGCTAACTTAGAATTCAATCAATTTCATCCAACCTGCCTCTTTCATCCGCAAGCTCGCAATTTTCTATTAACGGAAGCGTTACGTGGTGAAGGAGCCTATTTGAAACGCCCTGATGGAAGCCGTTTCATGCCCGACTATGATCCACGCTGTGAATTAGCGCCGAGAGACATTGTTGCAAGAGCGATCGATCATGAAATGAAACGCTTAGGTGCTGATTGCATGTACCTTGATATTAGCCATAAACCCGCTGATTTTATTCAAAGCCACTTTCCTACCATCTATGAAAAACTGATAACACTTGGTTTGGATCTGACGAAAGAGCCGATCCCCATTGTACCCGCAGCCCATTACACATGTGGCGGTGTCAGCGTCGATCAAAACGGTATGACCGATATCCCCAACCTTTATGCCATTGGTGAAGTCAGTTATACAGGGTTACACGGAGCCAACCGCATGGCATCTAACTCGCTGTTAGAGTGCCTCGTTTACGGATGGTCCGCCTCACAGCATATTTGCCATGCGATCACGCAGATCGAGGATATTCCCGTTCTCCCTGAATGGGATGATAGCCGTGTACACAACTCAGATGAGCAAGTTGTGATTCAACATAACTGGCATGAGCTACGCCTATTTATGTGGGATTATATGGGGATCGTACGAACCACTAAGCGTTTAGAACGCGCCTTGCGACGCATCCATTTGTTACAGCAAGAAATTCACGACTATTATGCCAATTTCCGTATTTCTAATAACTTACTTGAACTGAGAAACCTCGTCCAAGTGGCTGAACTGATGGTTCGCTGCGCTTTAGAGCGTAAAGAGAGCCGCGGGCTACACTATACGTTAGACTACCCTGATCTGCTGGAGCATTCAGGCCCCACCGTACTCAAACCGTAATCTCATACCTAGCCAACCTGAGGGTTGGCTATTAATATTTCAAATAAAAATCCCGAATAAGCCGCTGAAAGTCTTCAGTATAGATGTTATTGTCTGCTTCTTTTAACACTAACGTTGAAATTTCTGGCTCAACTAATTCCCGCTTTAATCCCAACAACATACGGTGAAATGGCGTCGTTGCTTTATCTCGAATATTAACGCGATAAGCAGTAAACCAGCCATTACGATGCGCCATAAGCTCAACTTTTTCACCGACATCATAGGGTAATACAAGGCAAAATAGGCCATCTGTGGTTAAACAATCCATCGCACTATCTAATAATGCCTGATGGGTTAACGTCGCGGTATAGCGAGCTTGCTCTCGTTGTTCACTACTGCATGATACTGATGGCTCAAAATAAGGTGGATTACTGACAATCAAATCATACGCTTTTTGCCTTGATACACTAAACTGCGTTATATCTTGCTCAAAAACCTGTAGCCTCTCTCCCCACTTTGACTCAGCGAAATTCTCCTGTGCCTGTTGAGCCGCTGCTTTATCTAGTTCAACAGCATCAACGGTCATTTGCTGATTGCGTTGTGCGAGCATTAGCGCAATGAGTCCACTGCCGCTCCCTATATCTAACGCCTTTTTAGCCTGCTGAACAGGTGCCCATGCGCCAAGTAATACTCCATCGGTTCCGACTTTCATAGCGCAACGGTCATGACCAACAAAAAACTGCTTAAAGGTAAAACCACCTTTGCGATAGCTTTTTTTCACGTTATTCAACCACTCTAAATCGTATATTAATCAATCAATCTTTCATTATGTGACAATTTAAGAATGCAAATTTTACACTTTTTCTACAAAATAATTCTCACATTATGAGAATATTATTTGAGCATCAAAATTTTTACTGCTAAGTTCGAAAAAAAGGGGATACCATGAACAGTATTAACAGGACATTGAATATTTTATCTTACATCACTGCAAGCGCGGCTCCGGTAACTCCGCAAGTGATTTCTAACGCATTAAATATTCCAGTTTCTACTGTTTATCGATTATTAGCCATTCTCATAAATTGGGAATTTGTGACCCATGCAAAACAATATGGCACTTACACTGTTGGTGCGCAGAGTATCAAAACTCAAGAAAAATACTATCACCACAGCTTACTCATGAATTCATCCCAACTAGAACTCCAAGCTCTGAGTAAAAAGACCCAAGAAACGGTCGCTATTATTACATCAAACCTATGTGAAACTATCTGTGTTGACATGATTGAGAGTTCACAAGCCTTACGCTGCTCTTTTGTCATTGGCCGTGGTAATACTCTAATTAAAGGCGCTAGCGCGAAAACCTTGCTCGCCTTTCGAGATGAAGACTACCAATCATTAGTATTTGAAACTCATAAAGAACAGTTACCCTCCCCTGAAAGTATAACGCAATTAAAAAATGCACTGATGCAAATCCGCCAGCAAGGATATGGCGTTTCATGCGGTGAAATAGATGAAGGAGTCTTAGGCGTTTCAGCCCCTATTTTTAAAGGAAACGATGTGATTGCCGTCGTCTCTGTGATGGCACCTGAATTTCGTTCAACCCATCGAGTTGACGAGTTTATCTCTGAGACCTGCAAAGCAGCTCATAACATGACTAAACTAATTAATATGGAGTAATTATGGCAGCACCTTTTATCTGGCAAGGCCGTACTGATGGTGATACTGAGGAGCACCTACGTATCCATCAAGTCATGAATAAAAATACCCCTGCACAGTTTGCTTTAATTGGTTTTGCATCTGACGAAGGCGTTAGGCGCAATAAAGGACGGCTCGGTGCCAAAGCAGGACCTGATGCAATCCGTCAGCAGTTGGCTGGCCTTCCGATACATCACCCCTTGCCCATCCGTGATGCCGGCACTGTTCGCTGTGACGATGGCGATTTAGAAGCAGCGCAACGTCGTCTTTCGGATGAACTTATCAATATTTTATCATCAAATCAGACCCCCATTGTTTTAGGTGGCGGTCATGAAGTGGCTTTTGCCAGCTTTCAAGGACTGTTTGACTTCATCGCTCAAACCCAGCCTACAAAAACAATAGGTATCATTAATTTTGATGCGCATTTTGATTTACGAACGGCACCTGAAGCCACTTCCGGCACACCTTTTTTACAATCGGCACACTTATGCCAGCAGCATCATCGCCCATTTAATTATCTCTGTTTAGGTATTGCTGATCATGGTAATACGAAAGTGTTATTTGATACGGCGGATAAATTAGGTTGCCAATATATTCGTGATAAAGAACTAAATCACAGTCAATTACCTAAGGCCATAGAGCGGCTTCAACAGTTTATTAATAACGTCGATTATTTATATATAACCGTTGATCTGGATGTCTTTTCTGCCGCAATTGCGCCTGGAGTCAGCGCTCCCGCAGCGAAAGGGATCACTACTGAGATCTTTGATGAACTGTTTTCGGTGATTAAAGCCAGCAACAAAATTGCACTCTTTGATATTGCAGAGTGCAACCCAGAATTCGATATCGATAATCATACTTCAAAATTAGCAGCTTATTTGATTTACCAATTTTTATTCTAATAAACACAATAACGCGACTGATAAATCGCCCGTAGACTCAATTTGTAGCGATATAACAATAACAGTATTTGAAAAAGTACTGACAAAAAATAAAGCGGCAATGATAGATCTCTAGCATGTTCTTCTTTAGTTAATCAGCTAAGTAGAAATAGGCTTTGGAATTTCAAAACTGTCGCTAGGCAGCGTACAAGCAACCTTTAAAGTATCAATAAGGATGCGGCTAGCCGCTAAAGACGACAAATTGCGAAAGCGGGCACACCGGGAAAATTATATGACATTACAACTAGACACATTATCTACACTCCTGCTTACTGTATTGTGCCTGCTTATGGGCATCCATTTAAAAAAACGTATCGAATGGCTACAACGTTTTTGTATCCCATCCCCAGTAATTGGTGGCTTCTTAGTAAGCCTGATTATTTGGGGGCTAAAATCCTTTAATTTAGCTGAAATCCAATTTGACACGAGTTTGCAAACCTTCTTAATGGTTGCCTTCTTTACCACGATTGGTATTGATGGCAGCTTTCGCATTCTCAAAAACGGCGGTAAGCTCCTGTTTATTTATCTGTTTATTTGCTGGTTTACAGTGATCTTCCAAGATACGTTTGGTGCCGGACTGGCGCATTTATTAGGCATTGACCCAGTCATTGGCGTTATGGCAGGTGGTGTTTCATTAACAGGAGGCCATGGCGGTGCTGCTGCATTTGGTCAAATGGCAGAAGGCTTAGGTGTGCAGTCAGCGACGGTTGCGGCGATTGCAGCGGCAACTTTTGGTTTAATCACCGGTAGCCTACTAGGCGGCCCCATTGCCTCTTTCCTGATTAAAAAATATAAGGTGACCATCCAAGCGGATGAGTCAGTGCAAAGCCCAAAAGTAACAGAGACCATTGCAGGTAAGATTGAGTCCATTGACGCTCATGCCTTTTTGAAAATGCTCGCTTTGGTACTCGGGATCATGGTAATTGGTCAATTCGCATCTGCACAATTTACCAAAGCAACGGGCTTCTCTTTGCCTAGCTATGTCGGTGCTATGATCATTGCGATTATTATTCGTAATATTAATGACCAAGTTAACCTATTTAAAATCAACCAAAAATCTGTTGATTTAATTTCTGAGGTCTCTCTCGGCCTATTCTTAACCATGGCAATGATGTCGCTAAAAATTTGGGAGCTCAAAGACGTTGCCTTACCACTCTTTATTATTCTATTCGCCCAAGTGGTTGTCCTCGTTCTATTGGTTGTATTCGTGATCTTTAAACTTTTAGGCAAAGATTACGATGCCGCCGTTATGTGTGCTGGATTAATGGGGCATGGATTAGGAGCGACACCTAATGCAATGGCAAATATGTCCTCTGTGTGCGAACGCTATAAACATGTCTCAATGAAAGCGTTCATGATCGTTCCGCTAAGTGGTGCTGTTTTAATTGATTTAGTTGGTATCCCTTATCATACTTGGTTAATTAATATCCTCAGCTAACCTCCATCGCGTGCTTTTCACCTCGGAAAAGCACGCTTTCTGGCAATATCACTGCCCGTTGAAACTTAAAACAGGTACACTTTGCTAAAAGATCGATATTTTCTGATGAACAATTTGGCTAACCTGTTTATAATCAGCGCCCCAAATAGAGGTATATCATGACTGCAACCACATTTACTGAACTTGAACTCGATGAAAGCCTGATCAACGCGCTGGCAGACAAAGGCTATGAACGCCCAACTGCAATTCAGGCTGCCGCTATCCCTGCCGCAATGGATGGGCGTGACGTTTTAGGTTCAGCCCCTACTGGTACGGGTAAAACCGCCGCATTTTTGCTGCCAGCCATCCAACACTTACTTGACTTTCCAAGGAAAAAGTCCGGTCCTCCGCGAGTGCTGATATTAACACCAACGCGTGAGCTAGCCATGCAGGTTGCAGACCAAGCAAAAGAGTTATGTGCACATAACCATCTCGATATCGCTACGATTACAGGCGGTGTCGCGTATATGAACCATGCTGAAGTTTTTAGCGAAAACCAAGATATTGTTGTCGCGACAACAGGCCGCTTGCTTCAATACATCAAAGAAGAAAATTTTGACTGTCGCGCCGTTGAAATCCTGATCCTTGATGAAGCTGATCGCATGCTCGACATGGGCTTTGCCAATGACATTGAAACAATTGCAGGTGAAACACGCTGGCGTAAACAAACTATGCTGTTCTCTGCTACCCTTGAAGGCGAAGCTATTCGTGATTTTTCTGAACGACTGCTAGAAGATCCTGTTGAAATTGATGCCGAATCGTCACGTCGCGAACGTAAAAAAATACAACAGTTTTACTATCGTGCCGATAATTTACAACACAAAACAGCCTTGTTGTGCCATCTGCTAAAACAAGAGGATGTGACTAAGTCCATTGTTTTTGTTCGTAAGCGTGAGCGTGTCCGTGAAGTCGTACAATGGTTACGAGATGCAGGTATTGAGTCTTGTTACCTTGAAGGAGAAATGGCTCAAGCGAAACGTAATGAAGCCGTTCGTCGTTTAGTGACAGGGCAAGTCAAAGTACTCGTAGCGACCGATGTTGCATCGCGAGGACTTGATATCGATAATGTCAGTCATGTCTTTAACTTTGACATGTCGCGCACCGCTGATGTGTATCTCCACCGTATTGGTCGTACCGGTCGTGCAGGCCGCAAAGGCACCGCTATTTCACTGATAGAAGCTCATGACTATCCGCTGTTCGGTAAAGTCAGCCGTTATATTGAAGACTCCATTAAAATGCGAGTCATCGATAGTCTACGCCCAAGCACCAAAGCACCTTCAGAATCTATGATGAATAAACCAAAACCATCTAAGAAAGTGCTCGCAAAACGTAAAGAGAAAAAGAAAAAAGAAGAAGAGTCCAAAAAGAAAACCAAAGTTCGTCATCGTGACAAAAAGAACATTGGCAAACGCCGTAAACCAAATTCCTCTTCTACGGCACCAACTCGCGATAACGCTGAATAATGCAACTAACGGGCTACGGCCCGTTTTTTATTGCATCATTATCATCTGCAATTTTTCACGCATTCTTTTTCCTTGCGCAGATAACATATCCACTTTAATCATATGGTTTACTAAAACATCACGGCAATCATACCCCTGATAGTTTTTAATACGCCAATCAGCACCTTGGCTCAGTAAAAACTCAGCAACTGATAATGCATGGCTCCCTAATGCATCATGTAACGATGTGTTACCTAAATCATCTATTGCGTTGATTTCTACCCCTTCAGCTAATAAAACTTCCAGTTGCTCTAACCTTCCTGACTGCGCCGCTAAATGCAAATAAGTGCGATTTTGTGGCAATGACGTTTTTCTGATTTCATCTGTATAAGCAGAACTCAGAAGAATTTTCATAAAGCGAGGATCAGTCGAACGAACGGCATACCCTAGTAGCTCATTAAAATTCGCTGGTTTATTTCTCATTGAAAGCAAGGTAGAAAATTCAGTCACATTGCCTTGCTTAATACTGTTTTCACAGCTGTTTTGCCAATCTGCCAGAGTGCTGTCATGACTCAATGCAAAATTGCAGCTAAATTCTTCTAACTGTGTATTAAAATCATCATTAACCATCGCCTGTTTATTTACCCACGGTGTAAAATGACACATCATTTTGAGAATTTTTGGCATCGTATGGGCGATAAAATTACGTGTTAACAGACGATGAGGGAGCCAATCCCGCCACGTTTTTTCCCCTTTATAGTAATCCAACACAATTTTGTTACCTAAGGCGGGAGGAAATGGCATCACTGACTGCAACAAATCTAACCAATCATAACGAACCACATAAAAGCGAACGAGACCATCCTTTGCCACTTGTTTTGCGGTGTCGTAATCCATACCAATCTGCTTGATAGTATTTGCAGAAACACCAGCAGAGCTAAAGGCGATGCAAGGTGTCTGGCTTGCAAGAGCTGCAAATGTGGCTAATCCGCCGCCTAAAGAGTGACCTATACAAATCATATTCCCTTTAGAGACCCGATGTAGAATGTTGGTTAAATTTACCGCTTGAAAATATTGCGGTTCAAAGTAGCCCAGCCCTTGTCGTAAATCAGCATAGAAATCAACGAGTTCATCAGAACCAGCAAAACTAATAATATACAAATCATTAAAGCGACAAATATTAGCTTCAAAACCTGTTGATTTATCGCGTAGTAAGCTTGGATCAATGCCAATTTCTTTGAGTTGCAGAGCATTAAGGCGCTCAACACCATGCAGATTTTTCCAATCTTTAAGATAGACCCCATAAGCAATTAACCCAATAAGATAATCATGCGATTGAGCATGTGGGCCTAAAAGTTGCGTTGGCGATAGCGTCTGCGTCCATTGATTTTGTTCAGAGCACAATGCCAATACACCACTTTTTCTCTGATAGATATTAATGCTTTCTTTAATTAACGATATTTCATTTAATGAGTTAGTTTGGATACTCTGATTGATAGAAGACATAGACTCTCCCCATTGAAGATGTGATAAGGGAGATCATTAAAGGCGAAATTTCAGCAGGGAAAAAGAATGTACTTTATTAGAGAAGAATAAAAAAGCCATTTAATTCAATGGCTTTTTGAATTAATTTTAAACTAATACTTCTACCTTGAACAATACAACAATTACAGGCTTTCAGTAAAAGTACGAGTGATCACGTCACGTTGTTGTTCTGGTGTCAGAGAGTTAAAACGCACTGCATAACCAGAAACACGAATTGTTAACTGTGGATATTTTTCAGGGTTTTTCACCGCATCTTCTAAAGTTTCACGGCTTAAAACGTTGACATTCAGGTGTTGACCACCTTCAACACGGACTGTTGGCTTAACTTCTAAAGGTACTTCACGGTACTCAAAAGCACCTAACTCATCCTTAGCAACAATTTGTCCTTCGTTATAATCTGCTTTTGCACAAACACAACGCGCTTCATTTTTCTCTTCATCAAGTAACCAAAAAGAGTTCAATAGCGCTGCATTGTCAGTTTTAGTAATTTGAATACCAGTAATCATGTCGACCTCCACGTTCGGGTAGGATTGGGATCAATCCACTCATTTGACTGCCAATAAAATATTTGGTCTAACCAATGTTTCTACACACTATATACCAGCTAGAACCCTCAGCTTCTTTGATATTTATCAACAATTTCAAGGGGTAATTAACCGTCATTCACCCAACACTATGTTTTAAATCAATTTTTATTATTTATAAAAATCAATTTTTTTAGTTATTTTTAAAAAATTTTTTAATCAAATAGACAAAAGCTCGCCTTTATCTCTTGGGTCTTAAACTGTAAGCTTATAGACATAATTTGTTTGTTATAGGAATTTTCATGTCAAACACACCTACTTGGCACGACGTCATTGGCTCAGAAAAAACACAGGCTTATTTTAAAGACACGCTTGCCTATGTGGCGAACGAACGTCAAAAAGGAAAAATTATTTATCCCCCACAGCAAGATGTGTTTAACGCCTTTAGATATACCGAGCTTGCCGATGTTAAAGTCGTCATTTTGGGTCAAGATCCTTATCATGGTCCGGGTCAAGCCCATGGCTTATCTTTCTCAGTTCTTCCGGGAATTAAGCCCCCTCCCTCATTGGTCAATATGTACAAAGAGTTAGAAAACGACATCCCTGGGTTTAAACGCCCCAATCATGGCTATCTGCTGAGTTGGGCGCAACAAGGGGTGCTCTTGTTAAATACAGTATTAACCGTAGAGCAAGGCAATGCGCACTCTCATGCCCATTTAGGGTGGGAAACTTTTACAGATAAAGTGATTGCTGCCATTAATGAGCATAGAGAAGGCGTTGTTTTCTTGTTGTGGGGTTCACATGCCCAAAAGAAAGGCCGTATCATTGATACTAAGCGCCATCATGTACTAAAAGCCCCTCACCCATCGCCGTTGTCAGCTCACCGGGGTTTTTTAGGTTGTGGGCACTTCTCACAAACGAATCAACTATTGCAGCAGCAAGGGCTTGAAGCCATCGATTGGACGCCTGTTATCGAAGCTTAACTTTTTGAGTGACAAAAAAACCGGGTCGCTATTGCTCACCCGGTTTCAATTTAGTTATGCGTTAATTACTTAGAAACGATAACCATTGCAGGTCTTAATAAGCGACCGTTTAAAAGATAACCTTTTTGCATCACATCAATCACTTGGTTTGGTTGATGGTCAGGCGATTCAACCATTGTCATTGCTTGATGGACTTCAGGGTTAAAGGCCACATTGGACTCACCAACGACTTCAATACCAAATTTCCCGACAGCACTTAAAAAGGTTTTAAGAGTTAAATCTAAGCCTTCTAACATTGCTTTTGATGTTTCGCTTTCATGATCAGCGGCATCAATAGCACGTTCTAAGTTATCAATCACGGGTAACAACTCATTTGAAAACTTTTCAAGCGCAAATTTATGCGCTTTTTCAATATCTTGCTCCGTACGACGACGGATATTTTCAATTTCAGCATGTGCACGTAGCATCGCTTCGCGCTCCACTTTTTGTGACGCTGCGAGTTGTTCTTCAAGCTCAGCAATACGCGCTGCTAACGCTTGTACTTCTGCCTGTGGATCCGCCTGCTGCGCTTCTTGCTCTTGCTCTAACTCCGACTTTTGCTCTTCATTTAGCTCAGGGGCTTGCTCATCATGCATGTTTTGTTCTTTACTACTCATGAATTTCTCCGCGTATTTAGCATTAATCCCATTTATTAGAGTATTATGGGGATATAAAACAGGGATTCAAGGGACGTCACGCAATGAGAGGCCAAAAAATTATGCGTAAGGGTAATAACACGCAAAAAACAAATTTTCGAACTATCGGTATTGTGGGGCATCCACGTCATCCCGAAGCTTTAGCGACCCATGAATTAATCTATAATTGGCTATTATCTAAAAATTATCATGCCATTATTGATAAACAAGTGGCCAAAGATTTAAAACTACAAAATGCGAACACAGGTAACCTTACAGAGATTGGTCAACAGGCTGATTTAGTTATTGTTGTTGGCGGTGACGGCAACATGCTAGGGGCTGCTAGAATTCTATCTCGCTACAATAATAAAGTGATTGGTGTTAACCGTGGGAACCTTGGATTTCTCACTGATCTTGACCCTGATAATGCTTTACAGCAATTATCTCGCGTGTTGGATGGCGAATATCATGAAGAACAACGTTTTTTGCTGGAAGCACAAGTAATAAAACCGAATCAGAAAGCACGAAAAAGCAGCGCAATTAATGAGGTGGTATTACACCCCGGTAAAGTCGCTCATATGATTGAATTCGAAGTGTACATTGATGATCGTTTTGCCTTTTCACAACGCTCTGATGGGTTAATTATCGCCACTCCGACAGGCTCGACAGCCTATTCACTCTCTGCTGGAGGGCCAATTCTCACACCAAATCTTGATGCAATTGTACTCGTCCCTATGTTCCCACATACACTCTCTTCACGCCCATTAGTGATCAGCAGTGATAGTCGTATTCGCCTGAAATTTTTACGCAGTAATATTGATTATGAAGTGAGCTGTGATAGCCAAATCATGCTTCCTATACAAGATGGTGAAGAAGTCGTCATACAGCGTAGTAATAAAAGTTTAAATCTTATTCACCCAAAAGATTATAACTATTTCAATACGTTAAGCTCAAAATTAGGCTGGGCCAAAAAAACTTTCTAATTTTTTTCATCTGCCTCTTTACTGTATAAAAAAACAGGATACACTGTATACAAACACAGGTGTGTATTTTCACAGGAGAGCGCAGATGCTTACCCAACTTACCATTAATAATTTTGCTATCGTTCGTGATCTGGAAATCGATTTTCGTAGCGGTATGACCACAATTACAGGTGAAACTGGTGCAGGTAAATCTATCGCTATTGATGCACTTGGTCTCTGCTTAGGTAGCCGCGGCGATGCCAATATGGTACGTCCCGGCGCACAACGCGCTGACTTATGTGCACGCTTCTCCTTAGTGGATGCAGATATGGCTGCCAAGTGGCTCATTGAACATGAACTTGATAATCAAAGTGAATGTCTTTTACGGCGTACCATTACGTTAGATGGCCGTTCACGTGGTTTTATTAATGGTACAGCGGTGCCACTTTCACAGCTTCGTGAACTGGGCGCTCTGCTTATCCAAATCCATGGGCAACACGCACATCAGCTTTTACTCGATAATAACCATCAGAAATCACTGCTGGATGCCTATGCCAATCAACAAGAGCGTCTCTTACAAATGAAACACGCATGGCAAAAGTGGCATGATTCATGCCAACAGCTCGCCATGTTTCAAAAACAGATGCAAGAGCGTGAGTCGCGTCAACAGTTGCTTGATTATTATTTAAAAGAATTAGCTGAGTTTTCACCTGTTCAAGGTGAATTTGAAAGTATTGAGCAGGAATATAAGCAACTCGCTAATTACGGGCAGTTTTTAACGCTTGGGCAAAATGCCATGCAAATTATGTCCGAGAGTGATGATGCTAATATTTTGAGTTTACTCAACAGCGCCAAGCATGAATTAGCCGAGTTAGCATCCCTTGATACTAAATTTTCTAGTCTACTCGATATGCTAGAAGAAGCATCTATCCAAGTCAGCGAGGCAAGCGATGAGTTAAGGCATTATTGTGATCAGTATGAATTGGATCCTAATCGCTTGTATGAACTTGAACAGCGTATATCAAAACAAATTAGCCTTGCTCGTAAACATCATATTATGCCAGAGGCATTACCTGAGCTTTATCAGCAGTTATTAGACGAACAAGAAAAAATAGCCAACCAAAATGAAGATTGTGAAATGCTAAGTGAGCAAGTTCACCAAGATCATCAACATGCGATGGCTTGTGCTCAAGAGCTGCACCAAATCCGTTTAGAGTATGCTCAAGAACTGAGCCAACTGATTACTAATAGTATGCATCAACTTTCTATGCCTCATGGTCGGTTTACTATTGATGTTAAGTTTACCCCTGAGCATCTACAGCCAGATGGGGCAAGCAAGGTGGAGTTCAATGTCACAACAAACCCAGGGCAACCACATCAAGCACTTGCTAAAGTTGCTTCTGGAGGTGAATTATCACGTATCGCATTGGCTATTCAGGTGATCACAGCGAAAAAAATGGATACACCAGCACTGATTTTTGATGAGGTCGATGTCGGTATTAGCGGCCCAACGGCTGCTATTGTTGGGCGATTACTCCGTGAATTAGGTGAATCAACCCAAGTCATGTGTGTAACACATCTACCCCAAGTTGCAGGCTGTGGGCACCATCATTTTTATGTCAGTAAAGAAACGAACGGCATAGAAACCGAAACACACATGCAATTACTCGATAAAAAATCACGTTTACAAGAACTTGCACGTTTATTAGCAGGCAGTGAAGTGACCAAAAACACATTGGCAAATGCAAAAGAGTTACTTGCAGCATAAATTTTGACAACTTTTTTGCACTCCTATGGTCTTAGAGTCAATACGGAAGGTTTTAAAATGTATCAATGTCGATTATCATTGATGTTCTGACTCCAAAAGGAATGAGATATCCATGCGTTATAAACTGTTAACTGCTGCTGCACTATCACTCGCATTAATGTCATCAGGTTGTTCAATGATGGAGCGTCTGGTCTATCACCCTGACATTAACCAAGGTAATTACCTGACAGCGAAAGATGTTGCTAAGATACAAAAAGGAATGACTCAGCAACAGGTCGCGTATACTTTGGGCACACCAATGTTAACCGACCCGTTTGGTACTCAAACTTGGTATTATGTTTTCCGCCAAGAGCTTGGTCATGATCCCGTTAAGCAACAAACTTTGACTCTTAGCTTTGACCGTAATGGTATCCTGACTGATATCAAAAATGAGAAGGATCTTTCAGAGCAGGAATCTATGGAAGCAAAAGAAATTGAAAATGCACAGCCAGTATCTGCTGAGCCTGCTTCTAGCAACACTGAAGCTAGTGAACCTGTTTCAGAGCAGCCACAAACCGCAGCTCCCGCGACTAAAAAGATGCTAAGCAAATAAGCTTGTTAACTGATATTCGTTATCCACTTATTTGTTAATTAGCCTTACAATAGCTACCTGTCATCAATATAAAACAGGTAGTTATTGCTGCTTTAGACTATCTAAAGAATTCTCAAACCTAGCACTAAATTGCGCTGCGATGAATACAATTAGCCACTTAGCCATTCAAAGTACGCCCTATCAAAACCAAAAACTCTCAATTTGTTCAATAAAAGCTATTTTTACTGCTGCACTCTATTTGACTGGCATCATGAGTATCGCGTATTACATTAATACCGTTTAATCCATCAAGGCACTCATCAACAGGTAATAAAAACTCTTAACTTAATGCAATAGTAAGAGTCTCCCCCCCTATCCTCTATTACACTAATGCCATTGTCTCTAGTGCTAAGCTCTATTTCATTGGCGTTATTTCGCCAGTGTTCTTCTCATTACCAACAGCGCTTTTCATAGAATGCTGTCAATATACTGCGCTTTTGTACTGGCATAATATATGCACCCAGACATGATAATAGCAAAATTCTTTCATTTGGTTGAAAAGATACTGATTAAGCCGTAATACTACCTGCACGATTAAACCATCCAAAAACAGGCAATAAAAAACCGAGCAAGTACTCGGTTTAATCACAAAAAAAGAGAGTTATTTTTTACTATCTTTAGATTTTTCAGCCCGTTTACGGCGTAACTCTTTAGGATCAGCAATAAGAGGCCGATAAATTTCCACTCGGTCACCCTCATTCAACTTATCACTCAGTTTTGCAGGGCGACTATAAATACCCACCTTATTTTTTTTAAGGTCAATATCCGCCCGTAATGCAAGGATACCAGATGCCATTATTGCATCTTCAACTGTAGCACCTTCCATAACCTTAACTGGTAATAGATATTGCTTCTCCGGCAAAGCATAAGTGACTTCAACATTTAGCTCAGACACTATAGATATCCTTCGCTCTCAACGTAAAAGCTTGTACCATGTTATTCGCAAGTTCTTTAAAGATTTTGCCAAATGCAAGTTCAATCAGCTTATTAGTAAACTCAAAATCAAGATGGAATTCTATCTTACAAGCATCTGGGCTTAGAGGTATAAAGCGCCATCCTCCCGTCAGTTTACTAAAAGGCCCTTCAACCAATTGCATATGGATACCCTTGTTATCCTCTAACACATTTTTGGTTACAAAGGTCTTACTGATACCTGCTTTTGAAACCTCAACAGAAGCGGTCATTTCGTCATCACTATGACTAATCACCCGACTACCTACACATCCAGGCAAGAAACTTGGATATGCAATGACATCATTAACAAGTTTATACATTTGTTCCGCGCTAAATGGGACTAACGCAGAGCGACTAATCTGTGGCATATCAATTCCTATCCCCAAAAACTGCCCATATAATACCACTATTGATTGGTTAAACAAAAAACAAAACGGATTAAGCACAATAATTGCACAATCGGCACATTTTTAAACACGGAAAGATTTATTTCACTTCAGCTTACAGTATAATGAACAAACTATGACAAAGAAAAAAGCTTATAAACCTGGTTCGGCAACTATTGCCCTAAACAAACGTGCTCGCCACGAGTATTCTATCGAAGATGAATTCGAGGCTGGCTTGTCCCTACAAGGTTGGGAAGTAAAATCGCTCCGTGCTGGTAAAGCGAACATTGGTGATAGCTATGTCCTGCTTAGGGATGGTGAAGCCTATTTATTTGGTGCGAATATCACACCTTTAAATGTTGCATCCTCTCACGTAGTTTGTGACCCAACACGCAGCAGAAAGTTGTTACTGAACCAACGAGAATTAGACACCCTTTATGGTCGCGTAAACCGTGAAGGTTATACTGTCGTTGCTCTTTCTTTATATTGGAAAAATGCTTGGTGCAAAGTCAAAATTGGCGTTGCAAAAGGTAAAAAAGCACACGACAAACGTTCTGATATTAAAGAACGCGAATGGAAACTAGATAAAGCACGTATAATGAAACATTCTAATCGCTAAGTTCTAGCTTTTTAGAGTATTTTTCTGTTATACTGCACTTAACAACTTGGGGCTGATTCTGGATTCGACGGGATTTGCGAAACCCAAGGTGCATGCCGAGGGGCGGTTGGCCTCGATAAAAGCCGCAAAAAAATAGTCGCAAACGACGAAAACTACGCACTAGCAGCTTAATAACCTGCATAGAGCCCTCTCTCCCTAGCCTCCGCTCTTAGGACGGGGATCAAGAGAGGTCAAACCCAAAAGAGATCGCGTGGATGCCTTGCCTGGGGTTGAAGCGTTAAATTTAATCAGGATAGTTTGTTGGTGGCGTGTCTGTCCGCAGCTGGCAAATGAATTTAAAGACTAGACTAAGCATGTAGTACCGAGGATGTAGAAATTTCGGACGCGGGTTCAACTCCCGCCAGCTCCACCAAATTATCTTCTAATGACGTCCAAGGAAGACTGAAAAGCCCGCTAACTCAATGAGTTGTGGGCTTTTTTATGTCCTGCGCTGTCCTATTTTATCCCACCCAAGCTAATTCCTTTAGGCCCATTGATAGGCCCAACGAAAAGAACTAACATCTTTGTTGGGCCTAAACGCATGGAGATTTTTTATGGCAAGAAAAACTAAGCCATTAACCGATACCGAAATCAAAGCAGCTAAACCGCAGGACAAGGACTATCAGCTGTATGATGGTGATGGACTCACACTGCTAATCAAATCTAGCGGAAGCAAGTTATGGCAATTCCGTTACTACCGCCCTTATACAAAACAAAGGACCAAACAAAGTTTTGGGGCCTACCCAGCTGTCACACTTTCGGATGCTAGAAAACTTAGAGCCGAGTCTCGCTCATTACTGGCAAAAGATATTGATCCTCAAGAATATCAGAAAAATCAAATAAGAAACTCTCAAGAAGCTAAAACCAATACCTTTCAACTTGTTGCTGAACGTTGGTGGGAAGTGAAGAAGTCCACCGTCACAGAGGACTACGGTAATGATATCTGGCGTTCACTTGAACGAGATGTGTTTCCCGCCATAGGCGATATCAGCGTCACCGATATCAAAGCTCACATATTGGTTCAAGCGATACAACCGGTACAAGCCAGAGGCGCTCTAGAAACCGTTCGCCGTCTTTGTCAGCGCATTAACGAAGTCATGATCTATGCTCAAAATACTGGCTTAATTGATGCCGTTCCAAGTATCAACATTGGTAAAGCTTTTGAAAAACCAAAGAAAAAAAATATGCCAAGTATTCGCCCAGAGCAGTTACCGCAACTGATGCAAACAATGCGTACAGCTAATATTATTTTGCCTACCAGATGTTTGTTTATGTGGCAGCTACTTACCATATCCCGCCCTGCCGAAGCAGCTGAAGCCCGTTGGGATGAAATCAACTTTGAAACCAAGGAATGGAAGATACCCGCAGCCAGAATGAAGATGAACCGAGAACATACAGTTCCGTTATCTGACGCTGCATTAGCTATTTTAGAACTAATGAAACCACTCAGTGGTAACCGTGAGTTTATCTTTCCTAGCCGTATCAAGCCTACCCAACCAATGAACAGTCAAACCGTCAATGCGGCTTTAAAACGTGCCGGATTCGGTGGCGTACTTGTTTCACACGGTCTACGCTCAATTGCTAGTACGGCACTCAATGAGCAAGGATTTCCACCTGACGTTATCGAAGCCGCCCTAGCCCACGTTGATAAAAACGAAGTTAGACGCGCCTATAATCGCAGTGACTACCTAGAGCAAAGACGCCCCATGATGCAATGGTGGGCTGATTTTATTGCGGAAGCAGATAAGGGGAGTATTATTGAAGGCGGGATAAGAGGAATATCGCTAGTTGGATAACTTACTAGGTACCAGCTAAATTTAGCTGGTACCATAATAGCGCAGATCTATACATCATCCAGACGTCAGCTATGTGCCAAAAGCGGAAGTTGCCTAGATTTTATGATGATGTTCTAAAGTCAATGTAATAATTGTACTTGATTTATTTAGATGGGGAAGGTAAATCATGATTAGTACGATGCTTATCTACTAAATATTAATTTAAACTGAAAAGGATAAATATAAAAATGCCAGAGACAAGAGATTTTGATATTGCTCTATCGTTCGCAGGTGAGGACAGAAACTACGTTCAGCAGGTAGCCAATCTTTTGATGCAATCTGGTGTTAAAGTATTTTATGATTCGTTTGAAGAAGCAAATCTCTGGGGTAAAGATCTTTATACTTATCTTAATGAAATATATAAAGACAAAGCTCTTTATACCATAATGTTTATTTCCGAGCATTACGCAAAAAAACTCTGGACAAATCATGAAAGAAAAGCAATGCAAGCAAGGGCTTTTCAGGAGAGTGCTGAATATATCCTTCCTGCTAAATTTGATGATACAGAAATCCCAGGGGTGTTACCTACAACCGGCTTCATATCTCTTATAGACCGCACTCCTGAAAGTTTTGTTGAAATCATCCATAAAAAATTGGTAAACAGTGGGAGGACGATCCCCTCAGAATCATTGAGAAAGTCTTTTTTTTCAACAGGGTCGCTTCCCAAAATAGAGCCGCTAGTGTTAAGGATAATCATTAAGTCTTCGACAGGGGAGTTGATTCCATCAGCATCAATCGTTGCTATCGCAGACAACAATACTATTAAGCAGGGCACTACTGATGCCAATGGATGCCTAACCTTAGAAATTTTAACTCGTAGAAATTATTCTATACTGGTAGCTCATCCAGAATTTCCCGGAGTTATAATCCCTAAATGGGATCCAGCAGAAGATATTGAAATAACTTTGTTGCCTACTGAAACCATTGGTTCTGTAATAATCAATGGCACGGGATACATCAAAGGCTTACAGGGTCGATTAAATCCCATTTTAGATAATATAAACAGAACGTATCTTTATGCGGACAATATTGCTATAAATGGTGGCAAAGGGCAGCCGGTAACTTTTGAAATTAACATCCCTGTTACACTCGAAGACTGTAATGGTGTTATAATTGAAGCTAGTTTTCTTCATGTTCAAGGTAACACCTCATTAATTCAATACTACCATCCTCGTAAATAATATAATACTTGCTTTTTGAGACTTAATGAATTTGTTACGTTAAAACAGTTCTTATCTGAGGTAATAGGTCAACTCCTCGCTCCTTTCGGGATAACAGCCATAATTAAATCTCTACATCATAGGAGATTTAATTATGTCTAAGTCACCGTGGAATAAAAATCGTATCATTGGGCAAAAACGACCGCTTAAAATATCTCATATCTGGGGAATCCGTATTAGACTGGAATTAGAAGGGAAAATTCGCGACTTAGCTTTGTTTAATTTAGCCTTGGATAGTAAACTTCAAGGCTGTGATCTCGTTAAATTGAAGGTATCAGATGTTGCATATGGTAGTTCAGTCTCCAGCAGAGCAACAGTGTTACAACAAAAGACTGGTAGTCCTGTCCAATTTGAGCTGACTAAAGGAACTAGAGATTCAGTTGCTGCATGGATAAGAATAGCTCACTTGCATAGTGCAGACTATATTTTCCAATCCCGAGTAGGTTCTGCTCAACATATCTCTACCAGACAATACAACCGTATTTTTCATGGTTGGATTGAAAAGCTAGGCCTTGATAATTCGTTGTACAGCACGCATTCTATGCGCAGAACTAAGCCATACCTGATCTACCAGAAAACAAAGAATCTTCGTGTAATTCAGTTATTACTAGGACATAAAAAACTGGAAAGCACGGTTCGTTACCTTGGCATTGAAGTCGATGATGCATTGGAGATTTCTGAGTCAATTGAAGTATAAATCTATCAGGGCTGTTTATCAGCCCTGTGCCAAAAACGGTCATTACCTGAAGGCTCTGCCAGCTCGTTATTGCCCCATTCCGTGTTTTGGCTCGTTAGCTTAATCGAAAGTTCCCACTCCTGCTACCATACAAATTCTTATCTATTTACCTATGTTTGGTTTTACCAGAAATCGACTAACCGTGTATGGAGATACAGCCATATGATTTGAACACAATATTAGTGCGCACCAATTCCATCCGAAATAAATAAAACTCTATAAAATCAATTAACTATAGAGGCTTGATTTTAGTTGATAGGTTTAAAAAACACGCATGCACATTTTTCAAGATGGTGTATTTGGTTGAAAGCTGATAACTTATTTGTATACAGATAGTTAATCATGCGCGTTTTTATTGGCCTAACGAGTTAAACACACGTGCGTACAAATAAAATATTAGGCCTATACAACACGACAGGCTTTAAGAATGTTGTTCCAAATCTTCCGGCCTAACAAATCGTTCCAGAAGACTCCGAAAAAGCTACGCTTTTTCTCCCCCCTGAACTCATGCGTTATGTTTAAGAGGCTAGTTTGAGCGGTATAAAAATAACTTTTGCTTATGATAGCAATGGTGTTCGTGTGGATGCAGATTCTTATGGGGATCACCCTATAGCTCATCCTCTCGTATGTCCAGATAAAAACTGTGAAGCGTTTTTGAAGCATGTGAATGGGTATAAGCGTGAAAGCTACGGCAAACAGCAGTTCATCCCTGCTTTTTACCGATTAGAAAAAGGCTCCGATCATAGTGAGTATTGCCGTTACAAATCCTCTGGCAGAGATACAATTGTTGCTGGAGAGTCAGATCATGAAGTTAAAGATGCTCTTGCTAAAGGTGAATTATTGTTTCGTATTCATGTAATGGATGCGGAAGAAAAGGAAAAGCTAAAAGATAAGGCAGGGGTCTTTCAACAGTTTCCACCGAATGATACGACTAAGCGGAAATATAGAAACCAAGGACGCAGACCTACTTACGTTCGCACGATGAATAGCCTATTGGAAATCTATAATCATGGGCGTCTTAATTCAAAAGATAGAGCAAAGATTATGCTCATTATTGGCGGTAAGTTAGTAAGCTGGAAAGATTTCTTTTACTCGACCAATCATCTAGGTAGTCTAAAATTGCGCCTTCATCGAGAGGGAATTGTTCAAGCAGCCGTTGTAGTTAAAGTAAGTGTTGTAGGGCTACCAATTCAAAAACTTGGTGGCTTTTGCTTTATAGAGTGCAGCCCCAAGACTACTGGATTAGGTAAACATATATACACGACGTTGAAACTAGCTAAGAGCTTACCAAGTAGTCACTTCTCTTTGAATCAAAACATAATGGTTTTAGGCAAATTTTGCATTCCAAAATCAAGTGACCGTGTTACTCCATCATATTTAGGTAATGAAATCAGGACATTAATAACTCATACACAGCAAGTGGTGGACATTTGAACATAACAAACGCTTCCAGAGGAATTTCCAACACATGGCATTTTATTGTACGTTGATTTCGATGGTTTCAGTATTATGCGGAAACTTGGCAGTAATGTTGTCAGCCCCTTAGGCGAGCGTTATCTACATAGAAATTTTAATCTGAAACTGTCGAGTTAGAGCAAAGGGTCTACCACGCTTTATATGTCCCGAAGCGAGTTAGGGCAATGACCATTATTCGCTCAAAACAGCCATTTGAATTTTACATGTGGGCTGTTTAGTGCCAATAGCGGGCTTTACTACTACTCAACCTAAAACAATTGTACTCATAAAATAGTAGTAACTCCGAAAATCTTAGGGTCAGCACAAAAAATATGAGAATTGGCTTGATAGGTGGACAGCCCGTTAAAAAATTCTAGTAACCTCATATCATTGTGATGATGCTGTGCTGAGAATTTTATGTTGAACGACTCTACTTTCCCCTTTATTTGTGGCGGAATATTTACAAGGTTCTGCTTTGACAAGTCCACCACATTGAATGAAGCAAACGCACTACGACTCAAATTAAAAAGAAACATATTATGATAGGGATCATTAGTTCCTTGAAGGTAGCCTGTATCTGGCAATGCGACTCTACAACCCGGAATATCGTCAAAGGTCGCTATTATCAAATAACCCATATTTCCCTTTGACTCAACAATCTTCTCAACAGTCGACTCTAGGATACTTTTTGTTGCTCCATGTGGAATCATTAACGCCAGAAAAAGAATCTCCAACCACTGGAAATATAGCTCACTCGTCACCCTAAACTCGGTGCAAACCTCGGCCAAGTGAGGTTTTTTTCCTGTACGAATCTCGGAGAAGTGTGCTAGCAAAAGAGGATCAGTTGGATGCATCCCCACCAATCCCTTATACATATTAATTGTTTGAGCAATCAAATAAGGGTTTCTAATCCACCCCATGAATTTTGCTTTGAGCACTCGTTCAGTGGCACCCTTCAAAACATCGCTTCCAGAATTTAACTTGGACTCGGAGATAAGGAGATCAGTTGCTGGTCCTAAGTCCATTTCAAATTTATGAAAGAAATCCTCTAAATTTTTTCTTAACCTTGAGCTTTTAACATCGAAACTAAAGAGATCATTAAAGGAGAGGTTCGTCTTTATCTTGACGCCTTCAGTATTTGTCAAGCGAACAACGCTATTTTCTCGATCTGCAATTTCAAATTTGTAGATTCGCTGCTTATCTTTTGGTCTGCTCTCGTCAATGCAGTTACTGCGCTACTCTGTCTGAGATATAAAATGCTGATTCCTCGTTAGATTATCCATAAATTCTCCTTGTTGCGACGATCCATAAGGTGTGTAATTGACATGCTCACAATTGATAATATGCTGTAATGTTAGTAATACCTGCATCAATTTTGAGAACAACTGTGAACTTCCACTTTTCGCTCTTTCAGGATTATAGCCATAATTAAATTTCTACATCGCAGGAGCTTTAATTATGGCTAAGAGCCTATCTCAATAGGAGCTAAATTCATCACCTTACCCAGCCATATCGATGTTTAAAAGTCAGGCTGTATAAGGTTTTGGTTACAGTGATAATATATTTTTTATGCGGTAATTAATCCCTATTGAGATAGGCTCTAAGCTACAAAATGCAGAGTTATTTTTGTGCTGTATAAACCTTGATGCGTGTATCTACCCGCTTGAAAACGTTGACCCCTTCAGATGATAGTTGCTCATCTTGAGTGAAAACACCAAGAAATCGATATAGTATCCGATTCAGTTCATCACGAGAATGAGCCATTACGATACGATAACACCATGTTTCCCTATAGTTCCGTGTTGAATTAAGGCTTTTTTCCGTTATCAGATCACCATCAATTGAAAGTGAGTTGTCCCACTCCCCCGCCTTATATAAACGCGGAAACCAAACCATAACATCTCCGCTCAAACCAATCGCCTTTACAATAGTCTCAGGTACCCGCCAGCTACCTGATTGATGGTGTCCTTTATCTCCATAACCAAAGCACTGCAAAGCATCCCTGTGATATCGGAATGCAGCGTAAGGACCTACTTCAAGAAATCCTGCGTTAATGTGTATTTGAGCGGTATAACGGTTGTTATAGTCCCAAGGACGGAATAAGCCTTGGGCTTCCTGTTGGGCTTTTCTGTCCCTAACAAAAAGGATGAACTCATCAACAAGATGATTAATCTTGTCCAGTGTCGTGTTATTGGCTGGAATTCGTTTTTCAATAAATCCTGTCGCTTCCATGATGTCCAAACAGCGGATTCTGTCAGCCATTTTAGCTTCATCACTATCATGGTGCGCCTCATCTATTTCAAGATACAGCTTCAGCTGCGGAAAAAGCAGGTCTGCAAGATAAATTTTTCCAGAGTGCCCTTCCTTTCGAATACACTGCTGGCAAACGAATTCAAGCTCAGGGTCATTCAATCTGTGAAAAATTCGGTTGATAATGTAGTGTTCCCAGCGCTTGTGAGAGATTTTTGATAGTGCCCGAAGAATATAGTCATCTTTACTCATGTTAATACCATTTAAAAGCAAATAAACAACCAGAAAAAAGACTTAACTCTGATGAATCCCCTAATGATTTTGATAAAAATCATTAAGTTAAGGTAGATACACATCTTGTCATATGATCAAATGGTTTCGCGAAAAATCAATAATCGGACAACAAGATGTGCGAACTCGATATTTTACACGACTCTCTTTACCAATTCTGCCCCGAATTACACTTAAAACGACTCAACAGCTTAACATTGGCTTGCCACGCATTACTTGACTGTAAAACTCTCACTCTTACCGAACTTGGCCGTAACCTGCCAACCAAAGCGAGAACAAAACATAACATCAAACGAATCGACCGATTGTTAGGTAATCGTCACCTCCACAAAGAGCGACTCGCTGTATACCGTTGGCATGCTAGCTTTATCTGTTCGGGCAATACGATGCCCATTGTACTTGTTGACTGGTCTGATATTCGTGAACAAAAACGGCTTATGGTATTGCGAGCTTCAGTCGCACTACACGGTCGTTCTGTTACTCTTTATGAGAAAGCGTTCCCGCTTTCAGAGCAATGTTCAAAGAAAGCTCATGACCAATTTCTAGCCGACCTTGCGAGCATTCTACCGAGTAACACCACACCGCTCATTGTCAGTGATGCTGGCTTTAAAGTGCCATGGTATAAATCCGTTGAGAAGCTGGGTTGGTACTGGTTAAGTCGAGTAAGAGGAAAAGTACAATATGCAGACCTAGGAGCGGAAAACTGGAAACCTATCAGCAACTTACATGATATGTCATTTAGTCACTCAAAGACTTTAGGCTATAAGAGGCTGACTAAAAGCAATCCAATCTCATGCCAAATTCTATTGTATAAATCTCGCTCTAAAGGCCGAAAAAATCAGCGCTCGACACGGACTCATTGTCACCACCCGTCACCTAAAATCTACTCAGAGTCGGCAAAGGAGCCATGGATTCTAGCAACTAACTTACCTGTTGAAATTCGAACACCCAAACAACTTGTTAATATCTATTCGAAGCGAATGCAGATTGAAGAAACCTTCCGAGACTTGAAAAGTCCTGCCTACGGACTAGGCTTACGCCATAGCCGAACGAGCAGCTCAGAGCGTTGTGATATCATGCTGCTAATCGCCCTGATGCTTCAACTAACATGTTGGCTTGCGGGCGTTCATGCTCAGAAACAAGGTTGGGACAAGCACTTCCAGGCTAACACAGTCAGAAATCGAAACGTACTCTCAACAGTTCGCTTAGGCATGGAAGTTTTGCGGCATTCTGGCTACACAATAACAAGGGAAGACTTACTCGTGGCTGCAACCCTGCTTACTCAAAATCTATTCACACATGGTTACGTTTTGGGGAAATTATGAGGGGATCTCTCAGGACTTAACTTGGACGCCTGTATTCGCAAGTGTAGTATCAAAATAGTAAACATATTATCGCCATAATACTTAGCGCTGTAGTTACATCCGTCTAAATTCTGTCGACCACTTCACCATTGAAGAAGCCTTTACTGGTTAACGCATCACCATCGTGCCAACGTCCGCTCCTCGCTCAAAACAGCCATTTGAATTTTACATGTGAGCTGTTTAGTGCCAGAAGCAGACATTGTTAAGTCCGCATTACATTAACTAGAGAGGAGAAGGTCAATGCTCATAGCTCGGTGAGTATGATTTTTAATGCATTATTAAAAATGTAAAATTTACAATCGCTCTAATCCCGCACCATTCCTGCTTTCACATTTATACCTTGTCCTACATCAATAGAAATGAAAACTTCGTTAATGAAAATCACAAGATATTGCGTATAAAATACGTAAAAAGCACCACATGTAGTAGGTTTGATTTACTGTACGCATTCCCTGCATATGGTTTACCTTTACTTTACATAGTACCAATACAAGGAAAAAACACATGCCTTATCAGGTTAGTACTGCTTTCGATAGCCTCATGAACAACTTTGTCAATCTAGACGCAGATGATACACGCAACGGAAGAAGAAGCCGTGACTGGTTAGTCGATGAGCAGCTGACCAGTTTTCCAGATAAAGATGATAAATTCCCACTGTTAAGCAGTACGCCTAAAATGTGGTTTGGTTCATTCTCCAGAAGAACAAAAATTCGTGAACTTGATGACATCGATATGATGATTGTCATGCATGCTGAAGGCAGCACATACACTCAAAGCGGTAAAACCTTCTATATAACTCCGGGAACAAATTCCCGTTTCCAAAACTATTTGAACGAAACCGGTGAGTGGGTAAATTCACGCAGAATCGTCAACAAATTCGTTTCTTCGCTAAAAGCTGTACCTCAATACTCCGCCGCTGATAGTAAACGTCAAGGAGAGGCTGCCACTCTCAATCTTAAATCCTATACATGGAATTTTGATATTGTTCCAGCCTTCATCACAGCACCAGACAGCTATGGGAACACATTTTACCTGATCCCAGACGGCAACGGTAACTGGAAACAGACCGACCCGCGTATTGATAAAGACCGTGCGACTAGAGTGAATCAAAAGCATAATGGTAAGGTATTGAACGTAATTCGTTTAGTTAAGTATTGGAAGCGCAAGCGCGGCGTACCTGCAATTGGCTCATATTTGCTCGAAACTATTATGCTAAACCACTATGACGAACTTAATAAAGATTCCATGTCAGAATATCTCGATGTCGAATTTTCAAATGCTTTACAAGTATTAGCTACTGCAATCGTCGGTTATGTTGGCGATCAAAAAAAATTCCAGGGTGATATAAATCATTTAAGTTCAGAAGAGCAGAAAAAGGTGCAAGAAATGGCACTTGAAGATGCCAACAATGCGAAAGAGGCTCTATCGATTGAATTTTCTGATCCCGAAAAATCTGGAAAGTTATGGCAGAAAGTGTTAGGTAAAGATTTTCCAGTAGGAAACGCATAATGAACGATTTCTATGAAAAGCAAAATGAGCCTCATATGCTCAAACTTCTTGCTGGGCAGCGTCAGATCTATTCTGATGTCAAAGCTATTCTAATGAAAGTTTTTTTCGCGGGGGTTGTTGTCCCATCAATACTTTCATTAATTTTCTTTGTAATGAGTTTTTATCCAGGTCATACGGGGCCTTGGATAAAAACACTTCTTACTATCTATGGGGTAGTATTTTTCATTGTTAACCACTTCATAATGGAGCATGTAAGTAACTGTAAGAAAAAGGCAGCGCGTATTCAGGAGGAGTATGATACCAGTTTGTTTAACATGGAATGGAATGATATCGTTACTGGTAAAAAAATACCTATTTCTGAAAGTCTAGAGTATGCCCAAAAACACTTAGCTACTGAAGGCGATCATCGCCTCCGCAACTGGTACCTTAATGCTCCCATGAGCGTTTCTGCTCCGTTAATGGTAATGCTCTGTCAAAGTAAGAACATGGGATGGGATGCAGGTCTAAAAAAGAAAACTTCAACATTCCTGAGTGTTATTTTAGCGCTGAACATAATTATGTTTGCGATAACATTTATTTTCACCAATCCAACATATCTACAATTTGTTGCATTTGTAGCAATATTGCTTCCGATTTATCAATTTTATTATCGATACGTTAGTGATAATAAGAAATCTGTCGCCCGCGCAGATGAACTTCGCATACTTGTTGAGAATGCGCTAAGGCAAGTAGCAAAAGAGCGCGCTTACGACAAAAAAGCGCTAGATAAGCAGTCGCGTTTAGTTCAGGACCAAATCTTTAACTACAGGGCAACAGGGAATCCGGTACCTGATTTTATGCATAAAAGTAATCGGGCTAAAGACGAAGAACGATACGATCGGATTTTCGAAGAATATTCTTCACAATTAAAAGGCATTGCAACGCCATCTTAGTAGTTCTTTGACTAATTATTTATATTTTGATGGTTATAATGTGCAGGAATAAAGTTATGAAACCTATAGTCAGAAGAGTGCTGGCTTAAGGCTTAAAACACGGAAATGTCAAAAGTAGGTGGAACTAAAATAGATGTGTTTACACTTCCCCTTGGTCAACTCACCGTGATTTGAAGGATACTTAATCAGTGATGAGAGGGACTATGAAAGTCCGCTCATCGCTCAGACCAGCCGGTCAGGCTTAGTTATGTTCTACCCAACGAAACCTGTTAGTTCAAGTCTGAGCTAATGCCTCTCAATTAAACCTGACTGGTTCCGAAGTTTCTAAAGTCAGTAATGAACTCCTTGGTATTCATTTTAGCCAGATACGTCATGCGTAATAGGAAATCAAAATAATTAGAATGACGGGCTAGAGCATCTCGTCTATCAAATCGAAATACGGGGTTCTCTGGAAAGTTAACTAATGGTGCATAGTCTGGTTACCCTAAGCCAATAGCACTACACCATGCTCGTTGTATTCTAGTCGCCATATTATTGGCATCATCTTGTAAATAGTTGCCTAAATAGCCGTATATATCTCGATTAAATAACAAAACTAAATGGTAGTGAGGATATTCACTTTCATTACGTTCTCTTACCCAAGCATAATAAGGGAGTACTGGTGTACCCGAACGCCCCGTACGATGATGTGCTGCTCTCAGTTGGCTTTTCAGTGACTCGATAAAGCGGGTAATGGCCCGTTCATCTGTGCGTTGAAAACATACCGGCATATCTGGGGCATCAGGAATATGATCCTGAGCGAATCGTAAATCAACTCGGATTGCAAATACTCGGTTATGGTGTTCTAGTGTATTCTCAACCACTGCCAATAATCGACGAAGGATATAATACGATATCGAGGAATCATAGCGATCACTCGCGATAGTTATCAGTTGATCCAATTCTGTTTTAGTTAATGCATAAGCTGACATTTTTATTACCTTACTATCATAGAAATAGTGATATCTGTATTCGTGTTTAAGTACCTATCGCATCCATAACACAGTGAGTTATAGACACAATAGGTACGGTGATTAAATAAACATTGCTTTGTTGATTGATAGGTGTTATTGTTATAGATTAGTATTGTATTTAGTAAGATGGTATATATTACCTATACCGATATCATTCCATTTAATAAAAGACAGACTCAACCCTCCCCAAAGCCGCAATAAACCTCGCTTGGTGATATAATCCTACTCATTGATATTATTAAAAATAACTCTGAAGTTATCCTTATCTTGGTGAGTTATTGAGTATGAATACTCCTCTGCTACTCAACGGAATATTCAATCGTTCGGCTAGCTTTTCAGGTGTCATTCTTGCCCCCATAAACTTGACATAGTTAATCCCATTTTTTTCGAATAATTGAACTTTAGCTTCCTGCTGTAGTTTTTCTAATGCAGGCCGCAAACGGTCAGAGCGTCTCAGTGAATAGGGACCATTTTTAATGATGTCATTTCGCCTAAAATCATAAGATTTATTACTGACAAGATGCTCCTCCAACCATAACAGGAGTTTTTCAGCATCACTGACTTCCTTAAAATCATCTATTTTTTTGATAAAATGATTAAGATGCCACTGAGTAATATAGACTGCCGACTCCAGCGTTTCCAACGTAACAACAGTGGAATCGGGTGTCATAAACATTTGCATCACCCCAGCAATTCGAGAAGCATGCTCCATAAAGCGCGATGCGTAATCATCATAAGCATGTAATTCCCCACCAGGCTCCATCATCTTTTTAACAGCTTGATAATAGCCATTCCACGCCCCTTGGGCATCGAGTGCTAAAGTAATACAATGGCGTTCTTCGTCATTTTCCCGACGTTTTATTCCTTTTTGTAAATGGTTTATCAACGTAGCCGATAAATCTGCTAAACTTAATTCAGTTGAATGTGAAACTTTTTTTATCTCACATAATTGCTGAATTTGATCTAGATCCACTAATAAGCTGCGAGCTAAAAAACCTGAACTCTTTGCTTTCTTTCCTTTTTTATCCATAAAGCTGTCAAATAACGCTGGCTGGACCATGAGTAACAGACTAAAACGGCAATCTTTGATGACATAGTTATCTCTAGATGCTCGGCTTACCGATTTCCCCTCTGCGCACCAAAGCGAATTTAGTAATGGTGTTTTTCGCAATAAACTACTTTCAAACAATTCACCCGCCTCATCTGACATCAGCGACAATACGGGATATCCATCCCCCAACTCCTGAGCCAGACCTTCACTTGTTGAATCATTGATTACTAAACGTTTTTTTATTGGCGCTACTGGTTTTTGAACAAGGCACTCTTCTAAATTCAAAAAAGCTTCATTCACTTTTATTCCCTGATTCAGCGCTTTTTGATAGCATTTATTCAATGCGCTAAATTTTACATTCCATAGCACCAGACTCCGCTCATAATTATCTCTTTCAATATAAAAATCCTGTTCGAGTTGTTGCTCAAATTCTGAAATTGCTTTTGTGAGCAGTTTATAAACAGTAGATTTTCGGCACCCCGACCTCGCCAAAACAACATGATAAAGTGACAGTGGATATTTTCGTCCACTTATCGGTTCAATATCAAAGCTATCCTGACACGACAGGGACATCACACTTAACAGAGTAGGCAAAATAATTTCAGCCGCCGCTCCTGTTTTTATATGTACTTGCTCAATCATGCGTTGAAAATAATCTGGTAATTTCTCTATGTTTAAATATAACTCTTCATTTTTTTGTGACATTTCATCCGCCTTATTGATTAAACCATTCTTGAAGTTAACCATTTTTCAACTGAAGCGTATTGCCAGCCAACTGATGATGCACCAAGTTTGATCGGTTTAGGAAAATCTGGATCGTAGTACTTAGAGCGAGGGTTCAATTTTTCATAAATGCTCGATCTGGATATCCCTAGCATTACCGTTAACTCTGTCATACGTAAAATACGTATAGGCAAATTATTCTGATTCATATTTTCGTTTAGATGATGCATTTGATTCTCCATTGATTCACGTTCTTAAGAGATATTCATTTTCCACATCATCTGGCAATATGTCCTCGTAGAAAATTGGAAACCAACTGGAGAATGTCATGTACACCCATATTTTTGCTAATATCATGTTAACAGCCTACGACATAACAGTTTTAAATAAGGAAAGAGCAGAAAAAACCAACACAAAAGAAAGGAAAAGTAAAAATAAAAAATATAAAACGCTAAATCTAGCTAACCAGAGAAAAATTGAAAATTTTTCATTACATCAAGATTTTTTTGCAAAAACAGGTAATCTGAAAACGCAGGAATATGGTGATGACAACATCAATACTAAAGAAACTTATCAAAAATTGATTAATATCATCGATAGCAAAGCAGTCTTTACTCAGACAGAAAGACAGATGTTTTTCTATAAATATGAGCAACTGTATAACGCATTGATTGCTCAATACGTTGTGTCTAATTTAGAAAAAAAAGAAATATTAAGAAAATATACAAAAGCCACCATACCCGCCATTGTGGCATTAGATATGTATAAAACGCTGAGTCTTTCCGTCGATAAATAACAATTACATTTTTACAGTCATATCCATCATTTTATACTGAGTGAATACTACGACAATCATCACAATAATCTCGAATCGCTCTGTAAAGGGGTGAGGGCCTATCTCAAATACTACATCAAGACATTAGCGTTCAACCCCATTGTTAATCTTTTTGAAATTACAACCTCAATTAACAACATAAGAACCTCATCATTCACAACAATTTGTAACATCGATACGATTATTGATGCTTGCAAAAAAGAAGCGAGCGAGATAGGTAAACCACACGATACCCAATTTGAGCAATTGAGAGTCGCTTATACTTCTCTTAGTGTCCTGCTCGCCTTTCAAAAAATCACTCACCTACTGACGCCACTTGTATCAAATTATAAAAAATTACTTGAAGATAAACTTGAAGCGCCAGATCCTCTCTTCTATTTAGAACGGTATCTTTACCAAAATGTTAAAAATGATCCTGTTTTTTTGGGAGAAGATGCACTGTATGAGTATATCGAGGTGTTAATTTCTCACGAGAAAATAGATATCCCTAGTTGTGAAGATGACTGTGATTGCGGCCAAGGCCCTGAATGTGAGTGTCAATGGGTAATCCCCCCGTTTTTAACCGAGGTTATAAGTAGAATCAGGTCATTCGTTGTAGATGTTGCATTGGGGTATAGCCATTCAACGCCATGTTCGGCCGTTCGTGATTATAAAACCATTGCCACCGTGTAGCATAGTCTTGTAATTCATCCAGTGATGAAAACAAGTATTGCCCTAACCACTCATAGCGGACTGTCCGATTATAACGCTCAATGTAAGCATTTTGCTGCGGATTACCTGGCTGGATAAAGTTTATTTTGATATCTTGCAGATTAGCCCATGATATCAATATATTACTGGTGTACTCTGGCCCATTATCACAGCGTATGGAAACCGGTTTTCCTTTCCACTCAATAAGTTGCTCTAGTACTCTTACAACCCGACTCGCCGGCAGGGAAAAATCCACTTCAATAGCTAATGCTTCACGATTAAAATCATCGATGATATTCAATAAACGGACTGAGCGCCCATCCGACAGTTGATCATGCATAAAGTCCATTGACCAACATTCATTGCTCGTTTCGGGTACCGTCAGTGGCTCGGGCTTATCCCGTTTTAGGCGTTTCTTCGGCTTTATTCGCCTGTTCAGTGACAACGCACAATAAATTCGGTAAACCCTTTTGTGGTTAAATCTTAAGTTTTTTACGTTTCGAAGGTATAAAAAGCACAAGCTAAATCCCCAGTTGCGCTGGCTATCAGTGATGCGTATCAGCCAGTCAGCTATTGCTTCATTTTCTTTACTCAGTTTAGCTTGATAACGATAGCAACTTTCGCTCACTACAAATAACTGGCAGGCAAAACGTACGCTGATATTCCGTATTTTGACAGCTTCTTGCGCCATCCGCTTTCGATGCGATGGCTTCACCACTTTTTTGCCATAGCTTCCTGAATGATCTCAGCTTTCAACCTTTCTTCTGCATACATTTTTTTGAGGCGGCGATTTTCCTCTTCCAGTTCTTTCAAGCGGGTCATCATGGAAGCATCCATCCCACCAAAGCGTGAGCGCCACTTATAAAAACTGGCGTTGCTCATACCATGTTCGCGGCACAGTTCAGAAACAGGCGTTCCCGCCTCAGCTTGCTTAAGGATGGTGATAATTTGGCTATCGGTAAAACGTGCTTTTTTCATAGAGATCTCCTCAGTTCAGATTACGAGAAAATTCTACTTATTAATACACCGATTTTTCGGGGGGATTACCAATGTATCCCTAGTTATTGTTACGGTATTCTTAATATTCTAGAAAACTTTATATTTGAAAATAAATCTCATCTGCCTTTACCTACTCTTGTACCCTCCATAAACTTATCTGAGTTTTCCCTAAAAAAAATAAGCATTTTTGAATTATCATCATACTTAGATGAGCTCTGTGACGAAGTGCCATCTCTTAAATTATACAAAGAAATCCCTTATATTCTTGAGCTACTTTACGCTAACGAGTTAGATAACATAAGAGAGGTTATTAACGAAATCTCATTTGAAGAATTCCCATTAGGTTTTTTTACATCTACACTCGCTATTATCAATCTCGCATTAAAGATAAAGTTTGAACCAAAATCGATTCGATACGGGTCATTACTCTCCTATATCAATCCTATTTTAACAAATCAAGGTGTATATACTGAATATATCATTGTTACACCCGACATTAAAAATTCCACTCAGTCAGTTTCTGATATAGAAGAAAACCCTGTAATTAATGATCCCAACAACCAAACAGTTCTGCATTCAATCATGATATATAATAGAATGATAAAAAAAATGATTATTTATGATAATGATCACTCCGAGCTCATTGCCCCACAATCCGTTTATGGGCTTCTCGATTCGGTTGAGCTCGCCCTTAAAAAATTAAGGGAGGCTTTTTTTCAGGAGAAAATGTTGCTTACAGATAAAGAACTGGCAAGCCTTATCATTCAAAATAAAGTATTAACGAAACATGAAACCAATGATAATCTGATAGGTATACTCAATGAGGCTACATTATATAATTGCCTTGGTTGCCTTTCTTATTTATATAAAAATCTAGCGGGTTATGGCGAATCACTTCCAAACATATTATCATTTACAGGAATATCAAAAGATGAACATGAAGAAAGAGAAACATTACGTCGCGCATTACTCATCGTGAAAGAAAAACAGACTAATAAAGATAACTAAACACCTTCACTCTTATTCATGTCAATCAATGCACCTGCAACAGCTGCTACATGTAGCAGCTGTTGCAGGGTATACCTTCTATTTTAAATTTTATTGGCTAGTGGGCGGCCCGTTAACTTGTTATTAATTCGTTTTATGATTTTTAAGTTGGGCAATACCTACTTGATGGCAGGGAGGAATATTATAGAGCAAAAAAATATCATCGAGTTACGCAACTTATCTTATCAATTTGAATTATTGCATTAGCTAATTCCTGAGTATGTTTTGTATCGAGTTGATGGAGGGATTGGACGCGTTCTTGATAATCTTCATTGACTTTGACTTGTTCGGTCAGCTCAACAAGCAATTCGGAATTCTTAGTGTTTAACTCACCTATCCTTTCGTGTTGTTTCCACATTCCCCATATGGCTAGGCTATAGTCAGTACTAGAAGCTGCTTAGGCAGGTAGTAGGCGCTATCTGCCTTTTAAAAGGGTTCCACTGATAGCCGCAATCCTCGTCTGTTAGGGAATAGTCTGATACGAGCTTACCAATATCATGGAACAAAACGCCGAAGGCCACAGCAACACGCCACCTTGGTTCAAGCTCTTTTTTCTCAACAGGTCTGCCACTGAAAGCCTCTGTCCTCACGGACAGAGGCTTTTTTGCTTTTAAATCAACCTAAAAGTCAGCCTCTTATAGCCTAAAGTCTTTGAGTGACTAGATGATATATCGTGTAAGCTACTGATAGATTTTCAGTTTTCTGCTCCTAGGTCTGCATATTGTACTTTTCCTCTTACTCGACTTAACCAGTACCAACCTAGCTTCTCAACGGATTTATACCATGGCACTTTAAAGCCAGCATCACTGACAATGAGCGGTGTGGTGTTACTCGGTAGAATGCTCGCAAGGTCGGCTAGAAATTGGTCATGAGCTTTCTTTGAACATTGCTCTGAAAGCGGGAACGCTTTCTCATAAAGAGTAACAGAACGACCGTGTAGTGCGACTGAAGCTCGCAATACCATAAGCCGTTTTTGCTCACGAATATCAGACCAGTCAACAAGTACAATGGGCATCGTATTGCCCGAACAGATAAAGCTAGCATGCCAACGGTATACAGCGAGTCGCTCTTTGTGGAGGTGACGATTACCTAACAATCGGTCGATTCGTTTGATGTTATGTTTTGTTCTCGCTTTGGTTGGTAGGTTACGGCCAAGTTCGGTAAGAGTGAGAGTTTTACAGTCAAGTAAGGCGTGGCAAGCCAATGTTAAGCTGTTGAGTCGTTTTAAGTGTAATTCGGGGCAGAATTGGTAAAGAGAGTCGTGTAAAATATCGAGTTCGCACATCTTGTTGTCTGATTATTGATTTTTGGCGAAACCATTTGATCATATGACAAGATGTGTATCTACCTTAACTTAATGATTTTGATAAAAATCATTAGGGGATTCATCAGCACTTAGTGTGGCTTTTTTTACGTAAAAATAAATTAGCACAATAGGTGCCTTAAATTAATGATTAATCATTCAATGGTAACAACTAAGAACCTATCTCAATAGGACTTTATTCCAGACAATGGTACCAATATTGCAACGCCCAGGAAAAACTAATTGGTATTGGCCTATAAATACAACAATCTTAAAGTGATAATTGTAATTAACTTGTAGATGTGAACTGTATTTCATATAAAATATTCTACAGTTAGGGCTTAAAGTCATAACTAATTGAATTATAAGCAATTAAACTGTATTCGTGTGAATAATCATAAAAAAGGTGAAGCATTGTGGGCATATTTAAATCGATTTGGGATTTTTTTGGTCTTTATCAGACTAAGAGCCTATCTCAATAGGAGGTAAATTCATCACCTTACCCAGCCATATCGATGTTTAAAAGTCAGGCTGTATAAGGTTTTGGTTACAATAATATATTTTTTATGCGGTAATTAATCCCTATTGAGATAGGCTCTTAATCCTCCCCGTAACATCCCCGTCTAACCTTGCCGTTCAATCGCATTATACGAACCGTAATAGGACCGTTATTTTAGATTTGGTTATTCATATTCAGAGTAGATAAACTATTGATTTACTAGGTAACGCATATTTGCGTCACGGTAACTTATTAGCATCTACAGATTGCAACAAAATATCATTTAATGAATATGGGCGACTAATCACCCATATTGCCAATGAGGTATCAAGCAAACCTATTTATTTTTACTTTTTTTCCAAATTATAAAATGAATAATCCCTAAACCACCGTGACCATAAATATAAATCTCAATTAAAATTGTGAGTGATTTATGAATACTTCTAGCCTCTAAAGCAAATGGAGACTGCTGTAACCATAGAAAAAACCATGCAATACCAGACAAAATAACAATTGATAAAGCACCTAACCCTAGCCCTTGAACTGTCGCGGCAAGCCCTTTAGGTGAGCTGTCTGGTAGCTTTTTAGCTAAAAGAGAGTTTATATCTTCTTTGATTTGCTTAAAATCCCCCCAGAGATAGGGATAAAAATATCTAAACCCTCTCTGGTGAAAACATAACACGACTAAAAATAACGTTAAGAAAAAAAGCACAAAGCCTGAAACGATATGAATCCAAGTAAATAAATAAGTCTCTTCAAAAAATGGAATAACTACTGACTTAGTACCCGTCATCCAATTACTAACAATGATTTGCGATATCACTAAGAGTAGAATTAACATATGTAAAATTCTTATTCTTTTAGAACCTATCCCAAAAGGAATTGTCAGATAATACATAATGATAATTTATGAGGGCAACGTATGGTAGGTAATAAGTGGCAAATCAGTGATGAACTCTGGGAGAAAATGGCTCCTCTCATCCCGGAGCATAGAACTCAACACCCGCTGGGTACGCACCGCAAGCGGGTTGATAATCGCGCTGCAATGAACGCCATTTTCTTCGTACTCAGGACGGGTTGCCAGTGGAATGCGCTAAATGCCACCGGTATATGCTCGTCAAGCTCTGCTCATCGCCGATTTCAGGAGTGGCGGGATGCTGGCGTATTTGAACGCTTCTGGCAAAACGGGTTGCTTGCTTGCGAACAGTTGGACGCTATTGACTGGTCGTGGCTGTCGATGGATGGTTGTATGACCAAATCACCGCTGGCAGGCTCAAAAAAACAGGCAAGAACCCAACAGACCGAGGGAAACGGGGCGTAAAGCGCAGTCTGATGACTGACGGGAACGGGCTTCCGCTTGCACTGGTTGTCGCTGGAGCAAATACGCACGACATAAAGCTGGTTGCGGATACGCTCGATGCCCTCCAGACGGGCAGACCGGGCAAGAGGCTCCGGTTGTGCATGGACAAAGGGTATGAAGCGGAATGGTTGGGAGCGTATCTGAAAAGTCGTCGCTATGAACCTCATATCCAGTCACGGAAGGATGAATCAGAAGCCATCAAAAACACGGATTTTAAGGCCCACCGCTGGGTTGTAGAGAGAACACACAGTTGGATGAATCGCTACCGTCGTGTCCTGACTCGTTGGGAGAAGAAGGTCGAGAATTATGAGGCAATGCTGCATCTTGCCTGTGCCATCATTGTCTGGAATAAAATCCTATTGGGATAGGTTCTAAATAATACAACATTTAAAAATTCATTAAATAAAAAGTCATCACTTAATTAAAGATGACTTTTTATCTTAATACCATTCAAGCAACAAGTTACTGCATCGGATTATTTCCAGAAATTAACCTTCAGCAGATAGTTTTAAAAATAACGTTTATCAGACCGCATTATAATTTTAATTAATACCCAGAACCTTAATTCATAATCAAGTCACAATATTTATCTACTGTATAGTAAAATTATCAGGTTTGTATTGATGTTCTAAATATTTTCCAGAATATGTTATCCCTCTCAGGCTTAAGACTACGAAAAATGTAATGTATGCTAAAGCCTTTTCCTCATTAAAAAACATCATTACTTGGTCAAATACATCCAAAAGTCAGCGAAATTTTTACATTCTGTAGACATTGTTCCCGTTTCTTCCTCTTTTTCACACCGTGAGAGTATGTCACCATTCATAAGCACATTTTGTAAAAGAATATTGACCTCATCTTCACAATTTGCTGGCTCAGAATGTTTTTTACAAATACTATTTATTCTAGATAAATAATCATCATATCTATCTGTAGCGCCTAATACAGTACTACTCAATGATAATAGCATTGATATCACTAACCATCTTTTCATATCCATCCCCTTTGGTTTAATTCAAACTCTAATTCAATCATAACTATAAGGCTATAAAAACCTATTTAAAAGAAATTATTATTATAACTCACATATAACAAATAGACCTTCAACAACTTCACTGATTATCTTTATCTTCGAAACGTGTTTGTAGACTCACTTTAAAAATAATGAATATTCATTTTCAATAGGCTATGATGAGAAAAAGTAATAATTATTTTTTAGCTATATATCCATACAAATATTAAAATTAATTTCATATAACGACTCGAATACATCCCCATTCTACCATTATTACTAACATAGCCAGATCTATTAATCAGTATAAAATACACCATTCTTATTATCACTCACAGAGCATTTAAAACGTATTAATAGTGCGACTCTGTTGATAAACTATTACAATAAAAAATAATACGGTGATGATATACATGCTACCTCCTGCTAATTTTATTACTTTAACCAGCGAAATGGTTGAAGAGTGCGCAAAACTTTACTGTGAAACCTACAGCTCTGCTCCTTGGTTTGAACAATGGCCATCACATCACCCCATAATTGAGTTTATTACCCATCATTTAGGTAATAATTATTTTATGGGTTATGTTATACAGGTAGAAAAGCGCATTGTTGGTGCTTGCCTTGGTTTTAAAAAACCATGGAATCAAGGGGTTGAATACTATATTGATGAGCTATTTATTCATCCTGATTTTCAGGGTAAAGGGCTAGGCAGTGCATTTATGCAATATATCGAACAGCAATGCGTTACATGCAACCTTAACGCTATTATTCTAAATACTGAGAAAGGTTTTCCATCGGAAAGTTATTATCGCCGTAATGGTTTTACAGTGCATGAAGGCTTAATTATTCTATCCAAATGGATGACGACTGATAACCATAAAACAAAATAGTCGCTCGACAGGCCTTATCTCTCTTTCCGCCCACCATTAAAAATAAACTTGATTGTGAATAATGGTGGACAAGAGGATCAGTCAATATAGAAATACTTTAATTTATTTTTATATACCATATAAAAACGCATAAAAGTGGTCATACCTAACCCGCATACTGTGCTATACCTGTATAACCTTTACCTTGATGTAGTTTATCGACTTTGCCAGTTGCTAAAGTGACCTGATAAACCCCGCCAAGTAAATCGGCAATATACATCAATTGAGCACTTTTATCGTACGTTAAGCCGATAGTTTCGTTAAAACCTCGGCAAATCACTCGATAATTAGCCAATCCATGCTCTGTCATTTCCGCACAATTTAGGCTATTACCATTTGGCTCCCCGCCCCTATCTGTCCAATACAGAATTTGCTTTTCTTCATCAATTAATAGGTCAATAGGCTCGGGAAGCTTGTCGAGTAATAATTCAATATCTTTCCTATCGGATGGATGATAATTGGCTTTTGGCTGTAATGGCACTCGAAATAAACGACCTAGCCCACCTTTTGCAGTACCTTTTTGTGTCCAATAGAGCCAATTATTTGCAACATCGAGGGCAATTCCCACACATTGGTCTAATATATCGACTTTACCTTGATTATTGCGTGGTCGTTCAACGTGAGTTTGTAAATCGGATCCATCGGTTTTGCATGAACTAATTTTCCCTCCTTCTCGGTCGCACCAATATAATCGTTGTGATTGTTGCTCAAGTTGAAGCTGTTTTGGCGTTCTGATTTGACCATTGCCTATCAGCATCTTTCTGGCTGTTCCATCAAAATTCATCACATTGATAGAGCCGTCATCAGCATCAAAGTCATCTCCCATATTACTCCAGTAAATCAAACGTCTTACAGGATCAACATCTATACCATCAGGCGTACCACCCAACCCTTCAACGAGGTTGTGAGTCTCCCTCGTTGTTTTATTAAACTGTGTTATTGCAGGGGTGATTATATCGAGTAGCAATAAATAAGGCTGAGAAAATTCGTTAGTTTTCATCACTGTTACCTCATCATACATTTGATTAATTTTACGTTTTAAATATAGATGGTTAATCATTGATTAGCTAACTAATAGTTTCGAATTAAATTATTTCTTAAGGTTTAGCGGGGTTACGGGTGATACGATAACTTATCTCTAGGCTCAACTTATTGAGTATAAAAATAAAACGATGAATTTTGATATAAAAAAGGATAAATCTTAGGTGTAATACCTTAGACGAGTTAAGGTTATTGGGTTTTTGTTTATATTAAAAGCAATCTTAAGAAAAAATTAATTATAAAAGCAGATTTATTAACAATAGCCCTCATATTTAATATCTATTTATGTTTAAAGAAATATAATCTTCAAACAATTTCAAATTGTAAAAAAATATTAAAAATAACATAAAGAATGGTTGGCGACTCATATGAAAAAAGTCGAATATTTACTCAAAAAACTACGTTCGGTAGTTATCAGCGATAAGCTCTATCTCACTAATAAGTTTAGAAAAAAAATCGGTTATATCCCTAATTTTGATACTCCCAAAAGCTTTAATGAGAAAGTCAATTATCGGATGATATATGACCGAAATCCGTTATATACACAATTAGCCGATAAACTGGCAGTCAGGGAATATGTTTCTCGAAAAATTGGGGAACAATATTTAGTACCAATTTTAGCCACCTATAATGACGTTAATGAAATCAATATTGATAAATTACCAGAACGTTTCGTATTGAAATGTAATCATGATAGTGGTAGTAGTGTTATTTGTGTCAATAAAGCACAATTTAATCTACAAAAAGCGAAAGACAAGCTTTCATTTCACTTAATGAAAAATTTGTATTACATCACGCGTGAATGGCATTATAAAAATATTAAAGCCAAAATAATTTGTGAATCATATATTGACCTATTTGCGAACAAAAATAGGAAACTCGCACCTGAGATCTGTCGTATCCACTGCTTTGCAGGTAAGCCAATGTATGCAGAAATCGACTATAGCGATGAGTTGGGTAATAAATTTATTAATATCTACGATACGCAATGGCAGCTGCAACCCGTGACATTTGGTTCCCCAAATATGTTGGAACCCGTTGCTGAACCACCATTATTCCAAGATATGCTAAGGTTAGCTCAGCGGCTTGTCAGCCCTTTTGACTATTGCCGCGCTGATTTTTTGATGTCAGAAGACACATTATATTTTAGTGAACTGACATTTGCACCGAGTGCTGGTCGTACTGTCATCCGGCCTTTATCATGGGATTTTCGGTTAGGAGAAATGTGGCAACAACGCATTGTTGGAGAAACAGGGAATATTGAGGTTGGCGAAACATTAGCGACAGCGTCTTTTAATAAGAAGAAAAAATAGAACTTTTAAATGGAAAAAGCCGTGTTAGCTCAATGAGTAACACGGCTTTTGCTTAATTTTCTTAAATTTATAGCTAGTTTGCCAATACACCCGCTTTACGACGCACACTGGCAATAAGCATATAAATTGTTGTAACCGTTAATACAATAAAGAAGAAGTTAACCAAACCATTGTGTTGCTCTAAGAAGGTTCCAGCGACTAATGGACCCACAGCAGATCCCACGCTATAGCTAAACAACATAACTTGAGTTGCCGCAACAATATAAGAAGAATCTAAATTGTCACAGGCCAACGTAATCGCAATTGGGTATAGTGCAAACGAAGACATCCCCAGCAGCGCCAATGCGACTATCATCACAAGGTAATCGTTAGAGATATAAATAATCCCCATTGCAAATACCCCCAGTAATGACACCATCGCTAACAGCAACGTTTTACTCATCATAATTGACAGTTTACTGACGACTGGCTGGATCAGCATACCGCCTAGAATAATTGATGCCATCAACACACCCACTTGTTGAGTGTTAAATGGGCCATTTTTTAATGATAAAGGCATTAACCCATAAATTGTTCCCATCAAAATTCCGGATGTCATACAACCAATCATTGCAGGCTTACTGAGACGAGCAATTTTTTTCAATGATAGTTTTTGATGCGAATCACATGCTGGTTGCCCCTGACGAAATAACAGTGGTGGTAAAACGGCAAGCAGTAATAGCCCAAGCACAACCATAAATGGATAAGCGCCTTGAGTGCCAATAACACCAATAGCCAACTGCCCCAATGTGGTTCCACCATAAAGAGATGTCATATAAAAACTGAGGCGTTTCGCTCGCTCTTTAGGGCTGTCACCAATCAGGAGCCACGATTCAACAACCACGAAAATCCCAGCGACGGCAATCCCCGCAATCAAACGGTTTGGTAACCAAGCAGAAATGTTCGGTGTCCACGGCAAAATAACCACGGTTTCCGCCAACATTAATAAAAAAGCAATAAATGAGAGACGATGACCTATTTTAGCAATAATAGGTTCGATCATCATTGACCCAATTAATAAACCAATATAGTAGGCACTAGCTAACCAGCCCGCATAACTTGTATCGATATTAAAGCCACCCATTGATAATGGGATAAGGCTCATTAGATACCCCGAAGCAATTGCAAAAATGGTCAAGCCCGCGACAGGTACAAATGTACTGTCTTGTTTGCGCATTAATGTAGAGGCCTGTTTCACGACCTACTCTCCCACTGACAAAATAAATAATGACTCGCCATCATTCAAATAACAGCATTGTTGACTGGGTTTATTCGCACTAGTCACATTGTTACTTAATGCACTTAACCATTCAGACTTGGCCAACTAACTACAGATTGAATTATTTTGAGTCTCTGCGCTGCATTCATCGGGGGGCCACGCGGCAATATTGAGTACCTAAAAGATACCCAGTCCGGCGACTAGTGCAGGTGTTTAAATAAAATGGTAAGACTAATTTGGCGGCAATATAGAACTTTAATGGGGTAAATTAAAATGAGAAAAACTAATGCTCACTAGTAAAAATATTTATGTGAGAAAAATCACAATTTTTCTTGGGAAAGTGTTGTTGGCCGCAAAGGCAATAAAAATAAAAATACCTTTTAAAACAACGAATTAAAAGCAAGCCCTTCAATAAAAGCAATAGCACTGATTGATTGAATTTTAACCACAATCGTATTGATAAATTTTATTGGTTATCTATTAAAAAATATTTTATTACAATATTGTGCTGCGCCATTTGATCATTAAAGATACTTAGAACCTATCCCAATAGGATTTTATTCCAGACAATGATGGCACAGGCAAGATGCAGCATTGCCTCATAATTCTCGACCTTCTTCTCCCAACGAGTCAGGACACGACGGTAGCGATTCATCCAACTGTGTGTTCTCTCTACAACCCAGCGGTGGGCCTTAAAATCCGTGTTTTTGATGGCTTCTGATTCATCCTTCCGTGACTGGATATGAGGTTCATAGCGACGACTTTTCAGATACGCTCCCAACCATTCCGCTTCATACCCTTTGTCCATGCACAACCGGAGCCTCTTGCCCGGTCTGCCCGTCTGGAGGGCATCGAGCGTATCCGCAACCAGCTTTATGTCGTGCGTATTTGCTCCAGCGACAACCAGTGCAAGCGGAAGCCCGTTCCCGTCAGTCATCAGACTGCGCTTTACGCCCCGTTTCCCTCGGTCTGTTGGGTTCTTGCCTGTTTTTTTGAGCCTGCCAGCGGTGATTTGGTCATACAACCATCCATCGACAGCCACGACCAGTCAATAGCGTCCAACTGTTCGCAAGCAAGCAACCCGTTTTGCCAGAAGCGTTCAAATACGCCAGCATCCCGCCACTCCTGAAATCGGCGATGAGCAGAGCTTGACGAGCATATACCGGTGGCATTTAGCGCATTCCACTGGCAACCCGTCCTGAGTACGAAGAAAATGGCGTTCATTGCAGCGCGATTATCAACCCGCTTGCGGTGCGTACCCAGCGGGTGTTGAGTTCTATGCTCCGGGATGAGAGGAGCCATTTTCTCCCAGAGTTCATCACTGATTTGCCACTTATTACCTACCATACGTTGCCCTCATAAATTATCATTATGTATTATCTGACAATTCCTTTTGGGATAGGTTCTTACTAGGATTAATTATCTTTTTTATTCATTTTTATAATTGAAAATCGTATTTATCGGCAATTAACGTCGTTTGAATTAATTTTGTTCGTTTTCCTGCTTTAATCTCCGCCATAATGTTGTGCGGCTTATTCCTAAATAACGTGCAACGGCTTGTCTATCCCCTTTAAAATAATCCATCACCTCAGAAAGTGAGGCACCGACTTGCTTAGCTTGTGTAAAATCCGCCGTCACCGTTTCACGTTCAGGCGATAAACTTACCAACATCGTTTGCGTAATCGCTTTATCTGGATATGCGCTGCAATATAACGCCACTCGTTCCATTAAGTTGCGTAATTCACGCACGTTACCCGGCCATAAATAGTGCTTAAAAAAATCACGGCAACTAAATAGTTGCTGAACTCTAAATGCGGGCAGTGATTGTTGTAAGCCAGCAAATGCCAGTTTTAGTAGCCGCTCTGCTAGCATATAGATATCCTCTCCGCGTTCATGTAATGAAGGTACTTTCATGCGTAAAACACCCAGTCGATAAAATAAATCGGCTCTAAAACGCCCTTCTTTTACCCAATTATCAAGGTCACAGTGGGTCGCACAAATGACACGGACGTTCACCTGTAATGGGCGATATCCGCCAATACGTACCACCGTCATTTCTTCCAATACCCTTAACAACCGAGTTTGCAACGCTAATGGCATTTCCCCTATTTCATCTAAAAATAAGGTGCCGCCATTTGCCATTTCAAATAAACCTGCTCGCCCTCCACGCCGAGAGCCAGTAAATGCTCCTTCTTCATAGCCAAATAGCTCTGCTTCTAATAAATTTTCAGGGATAGCACCACAGTTGACAGCAACAAATGGCATAGGTGCCTTTCTTTTATGCTGATTAAATAATCGATATTCATGATGGATAGCTTGCGCCACCATTTCCTTCCCTGTGCCACTTTCCCCTTGAATTAACACTGTTGCCTCAGAGCGCGCGTAAAGCATAATCTCTTGGCGTACTCGTTCCATTAAAGGGGAAGCACCAATTAAGTCATTGATTGTATGTCGTACCTTGGTTGTGTTTTCTGGCTGATAACCGATTGGTGTGGTTTTTTGATCGTAAGAAATGCGACTTAATTCAATAGCATCGTAAAAAGCTTGGCGTATTGTTTCGGTTGAATAAATAAAGATCCCCGTCATTCCCAACTCTTGGGCAAGATCCATAATCAGCCCTGCACCAACAACCACATTGATCCCCATGGCTTTTAATGACTTTAATTGCGCCCTCGCATCCTCTGCGGTGATATAGCTACGTTGTTCAATGCGCAAACCAAAGTTTCTTTGAAACTCATCTAATGAAGGGATAATTTTTTGATAATTAATAATGCCAACTTTATGACTGATCTCACGTGCTTTCGCGAGCGCTTGCATCACATCGAATCCACTGACTTTAACGATGATCACCGGAACCGATACGTGACTTTTTAAGTAAGCGCCATTTGAACCAGCACTAATTATTGCATCACAATGCCCGGTTTTGAGCCGTTCACGCACCTCTTCTGCCGCCTGCTCAAACCCCATATTGAGTGGTGTTATCTCCGCTTGAGCGCTAAATTCTGGGCTGATATCACGAAATAGTGTAAATAATCGAGAGACAGAAACTGTCCAAATAATTGGTTTTTGCATAAGTTTGATCCTGAAACCCAATTACGTTTCATATAATGTTTCAATAGACATTAGCACTGTTTCATTGAAACAACACAATGGCTTTATACAAAACTCCAAGTTAGCTCACAAAAACAACACTATTCACATCTAATTGATTTTCAATAAATAAAATAATTATCCCATTATTCGGCGATTATGGCACGGCACTTGCTACGCATAATTAAAACAAACTCAGCTACACTTTATTAGCACTTTGATAACATGAGGCTTTCTATGTCATCTATTTCAGCCGGACAAGCGTTTCGTAATGCATTGGATAGTGAAACACCTCTACAGCTAGTTGGCACGATCAATGCCAATCATGCCTTACTTGCCCAGCGTGCAGGTTACAAAGCCATTTATCTTTCTGGTGGTGGCGTAGCGGCTGGCTCTTTAGGCTTACCCGATTTAGGAATTTCCACTTTAGACGATGTTTTAATTGATATTCGGCGCATCACCGATGTGTGTGATCTCCCTTTAATGGTAGATGCCGATATTGGTTTTGGCCCCTCCGCATTTAATGTCGCTAGGACAGTGAAATCTATCTATAAAGCAGGTGCAGCCGGCCTACATTTAGAAGATCAGGTCGGAGCAAAGCGTTGTGGTCACCGACCAAACAAAGAAATAGTCTCTACACAAGAGATGGTTGATCGCATTAAAGCTGCGGTCGATGCGCGTGTTGATGATAATTTTGTGATCATGGCTCGGACTGATGCTCTCGCCGTTGAAGGGTTAGAGGCCGCTCTAGAAAGAGCGCATGCCTATATCGAAGCGGGGGCTGATATGCTCTTCCCTGAGGCAATAACCGAATTAAGCATGTATCAACAATTCGTCAATCATACTCAAGTACCTGTCCTTGCCAATCTGACTGAGTTTGGGAAAACCCCACTCTTTACCCTTGATGAGTTACGCAGTGTTGGCATTGCGATTGCGCTGTATCCCCTTTCTGCTTTCCGTGCAATGAATAAAGCCGCAGAGCAGGTTTATACCACTTTACGTCAAGAGGGTACGCAAAAAAGTGTTGTGCCAATCATGCAGACCCGTGACGAGTTGTACCAAAGTATTAACTATTACGATTATGAACAAAAATTAGATGCCTTATTTTCACAACAGAAATAATTAATTCAATAAAACACGTTGTGCAAACCCTACAAAGGATGATCCGATGACTGAACAACTGAACACTTCTAACACATCGCAATTTAAACCCAAAAAATCCGTTGCACTTTCAGGTATCGCCGCGGGGAATACCGCACTTTGTACTGTCGGTAAAAATGGCAATGATTTGCACTACCGAGGCTATGATATACACGATCTCGCTACTCAGTGTGAATTTGAAGAGGTCGCTTACCTCCTCATTCATGAAAAGCTCCCCACGAGCTCTGAGTTAACGGCTTATAAAGAAAAATTAAAGGCATTAAGGGGCTTACCCGCCAGTGTAAAACAAACCTTAGAATCAATCCCTGCAAATGCCCATCCCATGGATGTGATGCGTACAGGCGTTTCTGTCATGGGTTGTGTTTTACCTGAAAAAGAGGCGCACACATTAGCCGGAGCCAAAGAGATTGCTGACAGGTTACTTGCCTCTCTCGGCTCCATGCTGCTGTATTGGTATCACTTTAGCCATCATGGACGCCGAATTGAAACAGAAACCGATGATGAGTCGATTGGCGCACATTTTCTGCATCTTTTACACGGTAAGAAGCCACCAGCGCAGTGGGAACGTTTCATGCACATAGCCTCTATTCTCTACGCTGAACATGAATTTAATGCCTCCACTTTTGCTGCTCGTGTCATTGCCGGAACAGGCACCGATTTTTACTCTGCAATAACAGGAGCAATCGCAGCATTACGTGGGCCTAAGCATGGTGGAGCAAATGAGGTTTCTTTAGAGATACAACAACGCTATGCCTCTATTGAGGAAGCGGAACGCGATATTATGGCGCGTCTCGCTAAATCAGAGGTGATCATCGGCTTCGGTCATCCCGTTTATACCCTTGCAGATCCCCGTCACCCCATTATTAAATCGGTAGCACTGCAACTGTCTGAGCAAAATTTAAACCGTCAACTTTATGATATCGCGCACCATTTAGAGTCGGTGATGAAGCGTGAAAAAAATATGTTCCCGAATTTAGATTGGTTCTCCGCAGTCACTTATCATTTGATGGGAATTCCGACCGCCATGTTTACCCCACTGTTTGTTATGGCACGAACCGCAGGTTGGTCTGCACACATCATCGAGCAGCGCCAAGATAATAAAATTATTCGCCCTTCTGCTAACTATATTGGCCCAGAAAACAAACTATTTACTCGCATGGAACAGCGTTAATAAGGATCATATCAATGACAACAGCTACCTTAAATCAGCAAGAATTCGATAAAGTGATCAGTGATATCGTCGATTATGTCACCGAATATCCCATCGTCTCTGACTTAGCTTATGACACCGCCTATTATTGCTTTCTAGACACGCTTGGTTGCGGTATGGAGTCGCTCGAGTATCCTGCATGTAAAAAATTGCTCGGTCCTATCGTTCCAGGTACGGTCGTGCCTAATGGCGCAAAAGTACCTGGCACGCAATTTCAACTCGACCCTGTACAGGCCGCTTTCAATATTGGCACCATGATCCGCTGGTTAGATTTTAATGATACTTGGCTTGCCGCTGAGTGGGGCCATCCCTCTGATAACTTAGGCGGTATTCTCGCGGTCGCGGATTGGTTATCGCGAGAAACGCTCGCAAAAGGTAAACCACCTTTAACAATTCGGCATGTGCTCACCGCTATGATCAAAGCACATGAAATTCAAGGATGTATCGCCTTAGAAAATGCCTTTAATAAGGTAGGGCTTGACCATGTTATTTTAGTCAAAGTAGCCTCTACCGCCGTCGTAGCACAGATGTTAGGACTCAATCGCGAAGAGATATTAAATGCGGTATCCCTCGCTTGGATTGACGGCCACAGTTTACGTACTTATCGACATGCACCAAATACAGGTTCACGTAAATCATGGGCTGCGGGGGATGCAACCTCTCGAGCAGTTCGGCTAGCTCTTATGGCACAAAAAGGTGAAATGGGCTATCCTAGCGCACTAACCGCAAAAACATGGGGCTTCTATGATGCGCTGTTTAATGGGCAAGCTTTCCGTTTCCAACGCCCCTATGGCTCTTATGTTATGGAGAATGTGCTGTTTAAAATTTCATTCCCTGCTGAATTCCATGCACAAACTGCGGTGGAAGCTGCATTACAACTGCATGAGCAATTAAAATCACTTGGTAAAAGTGCTGATGATATTGAGAGCGTATCGATACGCACCCATGAAGCTTGTGTACGGATTATTGATAAACAAGGGCCACTTAATAACCCAGCTGACCGAGACCACTGTATTCAATATATGGTTGCGATCCCATTGATTTTTGGGCGTTTAACCGCTGCTGACTATGAAGATAATATTGCTAATGACCCACGTATTGATAACTTACGTAGCAAAATAGTTTGCCGTGAAGAGCCTAGCTTCACACAGGATTACCATGATCCAGAGAAGCGCTCTATCGCCAATGGGTTAACGATTAAGCTTAAAGATGGTCAATGCCTTGATGAAGTATTAATCGAATACCCAGTTGGCCACAAACGTCGCCGTAAAGAAGGGATCCCTCTACTATTAAAGAAATACAGGACCAATCTAGCGCGTCAGTTCCCTGAAACGCAACAAAGACGAATTCTTGCTGCATCACTTGATAAGCCATTGCTTGAAGCGATGCCGGTCAATGCGTTTATGGACTTGTTTGTTATTTAATCATTATGACCAAATATGGGGACCCCTGTCCCCATAATCGACTCATCCCCAATTTTCTTAAATGAAATATCCCTTTAATAGCGATAGATTTTAGTTTTAATTCTATTGAATAAACCTAAAAGGATATTATGCACCGATTTCCTATGGTTACTTTAATACTCGTAGCTTCTGCAACTGCCTATGCAGATACTTGTGATAATTTTGTAGTTGATACTGGTTTTATCATATGAATTACCTTTGATTCAATATGTACACATTTAACAGTGAGTCCAATATTACTTCTCAAAATCAGCGAAGCCGACCTCCATTTTTATTTTAATCCATCAAAAGCAATTATCGGTTCATCTGTTAAAAGTTAATGTTAATTTACGTTATCTTAATGCATTAGATGGAAAAAGAATTAATTATTCCCAATATACAGCAATCAGCGATGCAGCACCGATAAAAACAGTTAAAATTCATAAATAGCACAGTTAAACGAATATGATTGATTTTATTAACAAACTCATCCAAATAAAAAATCAGAACAGATAATAGAAATAAACCTTAAAATTCAATTGATTGATTTTATGGACAATGTTTACTTAAATAAAAAACCAACTGATAAAATACCTTATAAGATATAAAAAAAAATAAACTTAGCCTATAAGAAAAGCAATCATAAATAGACAAAATAAACGCAATATTATGTTTTTTTGAATTAATCCTTACACCTTATCAAACAAAACCACTCAAGGCGGATTCAAGTCCGAAGTGCAACGCTAAGCCGCCTTTCTTAGCTCCGCAAACACCACCGAAGGTTGTCTGAACCCCAGACACTTGCGTGGCCTGCTGTTCAACGCTCCCTGATAGCGTTGTAAGTCTTCTTCTGTCACTGTCCGCAGGTCTGTTCCTTTCGGGATAAACTGTCTTAACAACCCATTCGTATTCTCGTTCAGCCCACGCTCATGCGAGGCATACGGATGGGCAAAGTACGTATCTGCGTTCAGTGCTTCTGCTATCGCCTTGTGCTCACTAAACTCTAGACCGTTATCGAACGTTATTGTGTGACATACATCCTGATACTCACTCAGCAGTGAGATAATGGCCTTACTGACTTCCACCGCATCCTTTGAAAACACCTTTTTTGTCAGGTAAATACGGCTTTTGCGTTCTGCCAGTGTCACGATAGCACCAGTGCCCTGTTTACCCTGCACCAAATCGGCCTCCCAGTCCCCCAGACGGCTACGGTCATCGACGACTGACGGCCGTAGCTCAATGGATACCGCATCAGGGATGCGCCCTCGTTTCTGCCCGTAGCCCTTACGATATCGCCGTTTGCCCTGCCTAAGATGCCTGTACAACTCGCCACCGCTACGCTTATCCGCATAGATATACTGGTAAATCCATTCATGGCTGACGCTAAGACCAATAATGCTGCCAATTGCACTTATTTGCTCAGGACTCCACTTCCACTCCAGAGCAAATATCACGAAATCTATGGTCTGCTGAGGAATTGTCCTTTTGGCAGATGACAGCCGCCTATCACAGCACTTCTGGTGTGCCTGTTGTGGGTTATAACCAGTATCTGAAGTGTTACGCCTCAGTTCACGGGAGACCGTGGACTTGCTTACACCGATACGGATACCTATCTCATGGCAGGATAAATTATCCTCACGCAGTATCGATATCTGGTATCGTTGTCCTTCGGTTAGTTGCTGATACTTCATACTTACTCGCTCATCTTTGGTCGGAAGAGCAGGATAGCTTATCAGTAGCTAACCGTCCTTCCATCTAACATGACCGAGCGTTGCACTTATTATCTGAATTCGCGTAAATCAGCCTTTTTTGTGTCACAGATTAATTCTAAATATTAATAAATGTTTCCAAATGCTAATTTTTCGAATTAATATCTTTTTTTGCTCGAGAAAAGTATTGTTAGAGATGTTTTTTAGTTATTTATAACTAGTTAGTTGTTTTTGTATAGTGATTAATACTGATAAATGGTTTTTAGTTGCATAAAAAGTAATCTAATGGTTTTATTCAATTCTGGTGTTTTTTGATCTAGATGGGGTAAGCCACCTTTTTCTGTATATTAGGAGGAAAATATAGTGATAGCTTTTATTGTTATTAATATCGGAAAATATAGTACTGATAAATAAATTTTATGTTTTTATCTGTTAGCCATGTTATCAATTAATTTTGTTACATGTAACGATAATAAATATTTGTCGTAATAACATAAATCACACAATATTTGAGATAGAAATCTCATTTATTAAACATATTTTCTAAAAGTATGGTTTTTGATAGTTCTATAAACATAGATTTTGATTATTAGTTATCATGGGGTACTAATTTTTAGAGAAACGTCACTCAAACGAAATGGATATAAGCTCTGTCGAGGAAGCAACCTATTGACGAGTTAAAAAAGATTTACAAGTGTTTAGGGGGCTAAGCGATAAATGACAATTAGCATGCCATAAATTGATAGGGCAACAGTTGGCGTTAAGAAAGGGGGCTTTTAAGATTATTTAATGATTGTTTCTTTTATTATCATCACACTCATTATCAATATATTTTAGCAAACTAATAAACCCAGCGAATATCACAATGTAAATAAAAAGTTATCTAGCGGTTAATTATCTGTGGATGAATTTCTATTACGTTTTCTTTCAGGGAGTTCAGGAACTGGCTTTCGGTCATCAAGTAAATGTCTGATGGCTAAGATGGGGTGATGGAGTAACATTTTTGGCCCAGCCCAGCGCATTACTATTTTCATTTGTTCTCGCATTTTTGGCTGGTAACAATGTATTGGGCATTGTTTACAAGCAGGCTTTTGCTCTCCATAACGGCATTTTTCGAGCCGATTAATTGCATAGGCATAGAGCTTTTTATATTGTTCTGGCGAATCAGCCGGTGCAGGATGTGCCTTTTCGTAGAGTTGGATCATTTTTTCGATAGTTTTTATTTCCCGCTGGATACGTTTCCCAACCATCTGTGCACCTCAATCTATCTACAATAAATTGTATTTAATATACATGTTATTGAAGGGAATAGAAAGTCGGCATGATAAGAAGATAAACCGAAAATGGCATAAGTAACGACTTATGCCATAATAAACAATAAGATAAAATTAACTAGAAAATGAGTAATATAAATTGTTAATTAAGGTTTAACTAAACCAAAAACAAGATAAAAACTTACTTATTTAGCCTAGTAAATTGAATATTAACCTTTATTTGCCGATTGCATTATTTTTTGCATTTCGTCTTTTATATGCAATTTTTCTTTTTTAAGCTTAGCAACATGCTCATTATAACCAGCACCGGAAGGGCCTTCTAATTTGCTGATCTCTTTATCGAGCTGATGATGTTTTTCATAAAGATTTTGGAAGCGGGGATGAGTAGATATTAACTTTGAAACTAAATCTTGCTCTGTAGATAACATAGTACCTCCTCAGAATGTATTTAAGCCTCATCTCCAGTATAAGCACTGTCTATTATTTATGCATTAAAACAGAGAAGAATTTACATAGTTTTTATCAAATTTATGATCATTCTACTAAAATTAGCTATGATGGGATTGAATTAGATAGTTATATTTTCTTATTTTTGAAATTAAGAATTATCCATGGTGTAAACTGTAGTATTTTTCACTTACTCTAGGTAAAAAGATTTCTATTTTTTATTAATATGATTGCATTTGATAGGATTTTATCATGAAAAAAGCGATTTTATCTGTAATGGCAGTAGCCTTAGTATCGTCTTGCGCAATGGCGACAGGGGAGTTAGAAAAGATCGCACCTTATCCTAAAGCAGAAAATGGCATGACACGTCATGTGATCCAGTTGGCAGCAAAACCGAATGAAGATAATTATCAGGTTGAGCTTGTGATCGGTAAAACCATTAAAGCAGATTGTAACCGTCAATGGTTTATGGGCGATCTAGAAGAAAAAACACTGGAAGGTTGGGGCTATAGTTATTATCAGTTAGAAGATGTTAAAGGGCCCGCTTCAACGATGATGGCATGTTCAGAGCCTGCAAAAGAACGTTTTGTGACTACGCAACTTGGTGATGATGCTTTTGTTCGTTATAACAGCAAATTGCCTATTGTAGTTTACGCTCCGAAAGATATGGATGTGAAATATCGTATTTGGTCAACGGATGATCAACTGCTCGATTCGGTCAAGAAATAACATATCCTATAAGTGCCACGGTTAATGCTGTGGCACTTTCCTTTATGGCTATCTAATAACTAAGACAGATGTTTTTGCATGGCGTACGATAGTTGATGCCGTAGAGCCTAATAAATAGGTGGAGGCACTTGGACGATGAGAGCCGAGTACAATTAAGCTCGCACCGATATCATCGGCATAACTGAGTATTTCGTCTTTGGCGGAGCCAATGCCAATTTTGCAGGTAATTCTTTCACCGGCGATATTAATATCTTTGATCACGTCTTCTAATGCTTTCAGAGCAAGCACGGAGCGTTCTGCCGAGTTTTTATGACTTTCAGGTAAGATAGTCACTTCAATACCAAAAAATAGCTCAGCGCTTGGGATCACAGATAAAAAATGAATTTCTGGTGAGCCTAATTTTGCTAGTTCTTCGATATGTTTAATGATCTGTGGATTAAGTGAGTCTTCTAATAGGTCGATAGGAACTAAAATTTTATTATACATAACCACCTCATTCATATGTTTATTCAAGCCATTATAGCAGTTAAGATTTAATATAGTATAAAGGATTTAACTTTTGTTAAATCAATGTAATTTAAACAAAAAAACTATCATTTTCTGCTATTCAATTTAATACAAAAATAATAAAAATAACGATTATCAGTCAATTCGATAGACTACAATTAAATAACAAGACTTTTCTTTAATTATATGTCAGTATTTACAGTTGGTTTTGTAACTAATTGATTTAAAAAGTTTAATTAAATGATAATTATTTTGCTTTTCATTAAGAATATATTATGGACAAAGAGAAAATATTAAATACGACAGGTGATGAGCTTACTCTTCAGCAGAAAAAGTTTCATGCAGCTAAAAAAAGCACCTTAGTCAGTGTCATTGTGAATATGGTGCTTTCTATATGGCAGATTATCATTGGTTTTATTTCTCATTCTCAAGGGTTAATTGCCGACGGTATTCATACATTATCAGATCTCGTTGCTGACTTTGTGGTATTAATTGCCAATAAAAAGAGTCATAAAAAGCCTGATGAAGACCATCCTTATGGCCATTTTCGATATGAAAATGGTGCTTCATTGATCTTAGGGATTATTTTATTGATTGTTGGCGTTGGCATGATTTGGTCGGCAGTACAAAAAATGCTTGACCCTGATTTAATCCAAGAAGTTCACACGATTGCTCTCGTCGCAGCATTGGTCTCGTTGGTGGCGAAAGAAGGGCTTTTCCGCTATATGTTAAAAGTTGCCAATCAGGTCAACTCCAGCATGTTGGTTGCGAATGCTTGGCACGCTCGTTCAGATGCGGCATCTTCACTGGTTGTCGCGATTGGGATTATTGGTAGCTTATGTGGTTTGAAAATTTTTGACCCTATCGCGGCATTAATTGTGGGTACTTTTGTTTTCCGCATGGGCTATAAATTTACTTATCAATCAATGCAAGATCTGATGGATAAAGGTGCGGATGAAGAAACATTGCAAGAAATTCGTACTGTGCTTGAAAACATTGAGGGGATCAAAGGGTTTCACGATTTGAAAACACGTAAATCGGGCGATTTCTATTTAGTTGATGTTCATTTAGAGGTCGATGGTGATATGTCGATTGTGGCAGGCCATGAAATTGCGGTAAATGTACGTGATAAATTAATGGAAAACCCGCAAATCCTCAATGTCATGACTCACTTAGATCCATACGATAAAGAATGTATTCATTAGTTGAAAACCGCCAATAGAAAAATAACCGAAAGGACCTCGCTTTCGGTTTTTTCTTCAAACTATCTTCCTGATTAAACCTCTTTATATCTCAATCGTGCTTTATTTCACAAACTGTTTCACTATGTGGCCGGTGTTGAACATATTGAAAATGCATCGCTCTTCGCCTCTGAAAAGCCCCTTATTGTGGTTATTTGTGTAAACGTTTACACTATCGCGAGATAGATCACAGAATAAGGTATTAGCCCGTTGCTATACTTTGCAAAGTGAATTTTCATATCCTTAATAGAATCAAGGGGTAAACGATGCAGCCAACAAAAGTGCTTGTCACAGGGGGGATGGGGTATATTGGTAGCCATACGTGTGTGCAGATGATCCAAGCTGGGTTTGCTCCAATCATTATTGATAATTTGTGCAATGCGAAAGAGGAAGTGCTCAATCGTATTGAAAAGCTAACCGCAGTGCGCCCGCTTTTTTATCAAGGTGATATTCGTGACGAATCTCTGTTAAACCGTCTTTTCTCTGAACATAAAATCAGCGCAGTGATCCATTTTGCGGGGTTAAAAGCCGTTGGTGAGTCGGTAGAAAAACCACTCGAATATTATGATGTGAATGTTAATGGCACCTTGGTGCTAGCCAAATGTATGCAGCGTGCTGGCGTACATCGTATCATCTTTAGCTCCTCCGCGACTGTTTACGGTGAACCGGATACGGTGCCTATTACAGAAAACTTTCCAACTGGCAATACACAAAGCCCGTATGGCACAAGTAAATACATGGTTGAACGCTGTTTATCCGATTTGGTGATCGCCGAACCAAATTGGTCTGTGACCTTATTACGCTATTTCAATCCAGTTGGTGCCCATCCTTCAGGTTTGATGGGGGAAGATCCGCAAGGTATACCGAATAATCTAACGCCTTATATTGCTCAAGTCGCCGTTGGCAGACGAGAAAAATTGTCTATTTATGGAAACGATTACCCTACTGTTGATGGAACAGGTGTGCGTGATTATATCCATGTTATGGATTTAGCGGATGGGCATGTGGCTGCACTGAAAGTGGTTAGTCAGCAGGCAGGATTACATATTTACAACCTCGGTACGGGGAGAGGAACGAGTGTATTGGAAGTCCTACACGCATTTGAAAAAGCTGTCGGCAGGGAAATCCCATACGTTGTTGTGCCAAGAAGGGCCGGTGATATCGCCGAGTATTGGTCGACATCAGAAAAAGCACAGCGCGAACTTGGTTGGAAGGCAACTCGTACCATTGATGACATGGCTATGGATTCATGGCGCTGGCAGTCTCAAAACCCTAATGGCTATGAATCGTAATAGATACAGGAGAAATAGAACATCATGGATAAAATAGCGTTCAACCCATCAGATTGCCCGCATCGGCGTTATAACCCATTAACAGGACAATGGGTTTTGGTCTCACCTCATCGTGCTAAACGACCTTGGAGTGGGCAAGATGAGAAGGTGGAAGTGAAACAACTGCCTAAATACGATGGAAACTGTTTTTTATGCCCAACCAACCATCGCGTTTCTGGTGATATCAATCCTGATTATCAAGATACATATGTGTTTCAAAACGATTATTCTGCACTATTACCTAGGTCTTGTGCACAGCCAAAAGAACAATCGCCTTTATTTAAAACACAAGCGGTCAGTGGCTTGAGCCGAGTGATCTGCTTTTCACCTGATCACAGTAAGACTTTACCTGAACTATCGACAGCTCAAATCGGCCGTGTAATTGAAACTTGGCAGCAGCAAATTGATGAACTCAGCCAACGGTTTTTATGGGTACAAGTTTTTGAAAATAAAGGTGAGGTGATGGGGTGCTCTCAGCCACACCCTCATGGGCAGATTTGGGCGAGTGATTTCTTGCCTAATGAAATTGCTCGTAAAGATGAGCACTTAAAACAGTATTACCAGCAGCAAGGAAGCAATTTACTGTTGGATTATGCACAGGCAGAGCTGAAAGATGGCTCTAGAACGGTAGTGGAAACAGCACATTGGCTTGCTGTTGTGCCTTATTGGGCGGCTTGGCCGTTTGAAACCATGCTAATGCCTAAAATACATATTCGGCGTATGAATGAAATGAGTGTAGAGATACGCGATGACCTTAGTGTTGCACTGAAAAAGCTCACCTGTCGTTATGACAATCTCTTTCATTGTGCATTCCCTTACTCGATGGGATGGCATTTCGCTCCATTTTTTAGTGATAACCGAGAGATTGAACACTGGCAGCTTCATGCTCTTTTTTATCCGCCTTTGTTGCGCTCAGCGACAATCAAAAAATTTATGGTTGGCTATGAAATGTTAGCTGAAACTCAACGTGATTTAACCCCTGAACAAGCAGCGGAAAGGTTACGGGGTGTCAGTGACATTCACTACAAGCAGCAGTAAATATTTAGAGCATACAACCAGCATGGCCGAGCCATTCCATTATTACCCAGATATTATCGAGAGGTTGCTATGAATAGCATCGAAATACTCCAACAAAAAGTGACAGAAGCCTTTATTAAGGGCTTTGATGCTCAGCCCGAGGTCTATGCGCAAGCGCCAGGACGTGTGAATATTATTGGTGAACACACTGATTATAATGATGGGTTTGTTTTACCTTGTACAATTGATTATCAAACAATGACGGCAGCCAGAAAGCGCCCTGACCGTTTAATTCGCGTGATTGCAGCCGATTATGACTATGATATTGATGAGTTTAGCCTTGATGAAGAGATCCTATTTTTGCCTGAAAAAATGTGGGCAAACTATATTCGGGGCGTCGTTAAATATCTATTAGCCAGAGGGTATCAATTTGGCGGATGTGAAATCGCGGTAAGTGGCAATGTACCTCAAGGAGCAGGACTTAGCTCGTCGGCTTCACTGGAAGTGGTGATTGGACAGACATTAAAGATATTGTATCAATTGGAGATTAGCCAACAAGACATCGCTTTGAATGGTCAGCAAGCTGAAAACCAATTTGTCGGTTGTAATTGTGGCATTATGGATCAGTTAATTTCTGCTTGCGGTGATGAGGGGCATGCACTGTTAATCGATTGCCGTAGCCTAGAGTTAGCACCAATTCCAATTCCTGATGATCTTGTCGTCATGATCATCAATTCAAATAAAAAACGCGGATTAGTGGATAGCGAGTATAATATCCGGCGTCAGCAATGTGAAACTGCGGCGAAACAATTCGGCGTGAAAGCTTTGCGGGATGTTACATTGGCACAATTCGCCCAAAAGCAGGGGGAATTGACACCTCTAGTGGCTAAACGCGCTAAGCATGTTATTAGCGAAAACGACAGAACACTTGCCGCCGCAAAAGCCTTAACTGAAAATAATCTTCCCCTATTGAGTATGCTGATGGAGCAGTCACATATTTCTATGCGGGATGATTTTGAAATTACCGTAAAAGAGATTGATACCTTAGTAGAGATTGTGAAAGCGGTTCTAGGGGATCAAGGCGGCGTGAGAATGACAGGCGGCGGTTTTGGTGGCTGCGTGGTGGCATTGATGAAACAGCAACTCGTTACTCCTGTCATTGATGCGGTTGAGCAAAAGTATCAAGCGCTGACAGGGCTGAAGGCCGATATTTATGTTTGCCAGCCTAGTGATGGTGCTGGGATCATGGCGAATGCATGAAAATTGTAGGGAGAAAAGAATGCAGTTATCGAAAGACCAAGGGTATGTGGCACGTGCATCTAAAGTGATTGCATTGACCAACAGACATGGCATGAAAATTTTATTGTCAACCTTGGGAGCAAGTTGGATAAGCTGCATATTACCCATGTCGGCAGGTAAACGTGATGTTTTACTCGGTTCACCGAATATGGCGGCCCAAATGGATCAAGGCGTTTATCTAGGTGCAACCGTTGGGCGAGTTGCGAACCGGATTGCACATGGCCGTTTTAATTTAGCGGGTCGTGAGTATCAGGTGACAAGTAATCAAGGTGAACACTGTTTACATGGCGGTCGGGATAATTTTAGTTATCGTGTTTGGAAGGTGACTCAAATTAACCCATATGAGGCAATTTTTTCGTTGGTTTCAGAAGATGGCGATCAGGGATTTCCTGGGGAATTACAAGCTGAAGTCCGCTATGTATTAACGGATGAAAATAAAGTCATTATCGACTATCGTACACAAGTGAGTGAGTTGTGCCCTGTAAATTTAACCAATCATGCTTATTTTAATTTAGCAGGGGAAGATTCGGCGAGAACGGCCTTAGAGCACGATTTACAACTAGCGGCCACCCATTATCTGCCTACCGATAAGGGGGGGATCCCAACAGGCGAATGGCGTGATGTTTCTGAGACGTTTTTCGATTTTCGTCGTAAAAAGCGTATAGGCTATGATTTTTTGCAAGACGATGATCAAAAAGCAGTTGGTGGTTATGATCATGCGATGATCTTGGCTCCAGAGCTTACGGATGGTGAGCAAACGGTCGCTTCACTCTTTTCACCAGAAGGTGATGTTCGAATGGATATCGCAACAACTTTGCCAGCAATGCAAGTTTATACAGGGAATTATTTGATTTCGGTTCCGGGAAAATCACGTCATTATACCCCGTTTTCAGGTGTGGCCTTTGAAACTCAGTTTCCACCGGATGCCGTTAACCACCCTGAATGGGGGGAGCAATACAGCGGTATTTCACAGCCAAATCAAATATATCACCAGAAAACGAGCTATCACTTTATTTTCTGAGAGTAACGCCGCCTCATGCGGCGTTTTTCGTATTACTATATTAAAAGTAGGGTCATTGTATCTATAATATACCCCATTGTTTTTTATACTAATGCATTGTTTAATGGCATCGACTGAACTTAGAGGTAAAAAATGGCAACGATCAAAGATGTAGCAAGAGAAGCGGGAGTGTCGGTGGCGACAGTTTCTCGAGTGATTAATCAATCACCGAAGGCAAGCAAAATGTCGATTGCTGCGGTTAAAAGTGCCATGAATAAACTCGGTTATCGTCCAAATGCAGCCGCTCGCGCATTGGTAAATCAAAGTTCTAACACCATTGGGGTATTGGTGAATGATGTCTCAGACCCTTTTTTTGGTACGATGGTCAAAGCGGTTGATGCGGTTGCCCACAAAAATGGTAAACACATTTTAATTTGTAATGGTTATCACACGGCACAGGAAGAGCGCCAATCTATCGAATTGCTGATCAATAATCGCTGTGATGCCCTCGTTATTCACTCTAAAGCGTTGTCAGACGAAGAGCTGATAGAATTTGCCGAAGAAGTTCCTAGCATGGTATTGATTAATCGACGTATTGAGGCGATTGCTGATCGCTGTATTTCGTTGAATAACTACAAGGGTGCCTATCTTGCCACCGAGCACTTGATCCGCCAAGGCCATACTAAAATTGCTTATATTTCATCGGATCATAAAATAGAAGACGCTGAACAGCGGTTACTTGGCTATCGTGATGCATTGAAAAAACATGCAATTTCATTACCTGAAAGCTATATCGAATATGGCAAGCCTTATGGTGAGGGTGGTGAGCAGGCGATGACTAATCTATTGACTAAGTCCTTAGAGATCACCGCGGTTGTCGGGTATAACGATTTTATGGCCGCGGGGGCAATTGCAGTACTTGATGAAAATGACATTCATTCCCCAGAACAGGTATCCGTGATTGGTTTTGATGATGTACTGATTGCCCGTTATATTCACCCACGTTTAACAACCATTCGTTATCCCATCCAAATGATGGCTGAACGTGCCACTGAATTAGCGCTTGCTTTAGCACGTAATGAAAATATAGAGGCTGGTGGTTTAATCTATTCCCCTACACTGGTACAGCGTAACTCTGTACGTCCATTGAAAACCTCATGATCTCAACAATGTAAACGTTATCATGCCTTTTGATGACGTTGACCCACCAGAGACATTTTTTCTCAAAAAATCCAAAATCGGACATTTTATGTACGTAAAATCGCCTTCAATGTGTTAAATAACATACAATTATTTGACATTTCGTTGATAAAATTAATCTATTATAAAAATCTGTGATTAATCTAACAGTGATATGTAATGGTAACGTTTACACTAATGGTGAATCATTTGGTGAAGGTGAAGGAACTTGATCATGCATACAGAAGGCGTTGGATTGAGCACATTAGACTACGGGATATTTATCCTGTATGTGCTTATTATCATATCAGTCGGTTTATGGGTTTCTCGTAATAAAAAAGGCGAGAAAAAAGGCACTAAAGACTATTTCTTAGCAGGAAAAACATTACCGTGGTGGGCAATTGGCTCTTCATTAATAGCTGCAAACATCTCTGCCGAGCAGTTTATCGGTATGTCAGGTTCAGGGTTTTCTATCGGATTAGCGATTGCCTCTTATGAGTGGATGGCTGCGTTAACGCTAATTATCGTTGCTAAATATTTCATGCCTATTTTTATCGATAAGGGTATTTTTACTATCCCTGAATTCGTTGAAAAACGGTTTAATCGTACGTTAAAAACGATTTTAGCAGTATTTTGGCTAGCTTTATTTGTCTTTGTTAACTTAACATCTGTTCTTTATTTAGGTGCGTTGGCTCTACAGACTATCCTTGGCATTCCAATGTCTTATGCAATATTGGGTTTGGCGCTGTTTGCTATTGCCTACTCTCTTTATGGTGGTCTATCGGCAGTGGCGTGGACCGATGTTGTTCAAGTCTTCTTCCTTATTTTGGGTGGCTTACTGACGGCTATCATGGCGGTGAGTTACATCGGTGGTGATGCAGGGATCATGGCAGGTATGAGCCGTATGGTTAGTGAAGCTCCCCAGCATTTTGAAATGATTTTAAGCCAAGATAACCCTCAGTTTAGCAATTTACCGGGTATTGCGGTGTTGATTGGTGGTTTGTGGATCGCTAACTTGTATTATTGGGGTTTCAACCAATATATTATCCAACGCGCTTTAGCGGCTAAATCTATCAATGAAGCACAAAAAGGTCTGGTTTTTGCTGCCTTCTTGAAATTAATTGTTCCTATCCTTGTTGTTGTTCCAGGGATTGCAGCGTATGTGATTGTCACTGATCCACAATTACTTGCGGGACTTGGTACAATGGCCCAAGAGCATATTCCAACGCTCGCACAGGCCGATAAAGCCTATCCATGGTTAACGCAATTCTTACCTGTCGGAGCGAAAGGGGTTGTATTTGCGGCATTGGCTGCTGCAATTGTTTCATCATTAGCGTCAATGTTGAACTCGGTCGCAACCATTTTCACGATGGATATCTATAAAGAGTATATTGCGCCTTCGACCAGCGATCATAAATTAGTTAATGTAGGTCGAGTCAGTGCGGTCGTGGCATTAATTATTGCCTGCTTTATTGCTCCATTACTGGGGAATATTGGCCAAGCTTTCCAATATATTCAGGAATATACAGGTTTAGTTAGCCCAGGTATTTTAGCCGTCTTCTTGTTAGGGTTGTTCTGGAAAAAAACGAATGCAAAAGGGGCAATTATTGGTGTGCTTCTTTCTATTCCGTTTGCATTATTCTTGAAGTTAATGCCTTTAGGTATGCCATTCCTTGACCAGATGATGTATACCTTCTTCTTTACTGCGGTAGTGATTGGGCTGATCAGCTTAACAACATCAAAAGAAGATGATAGCCAAGGTGCAATTATCCTGACATCAGAAACTTTTAAAACATCAACAGGCTTCAACGTTGCTTCTTATGCAATCATGATTATCTTGTGTGTACTGTATGCGCTGTTTTGGTAAGACATGGGCTTGATCAATAACGGGGACAGATGTCCCCGTTTTAGATCGAATAAATAAAGTTTTAGGTGTTTATTTATTATTTTATTGGGAAAGTAAAAGAATAATACACTAATAATTTGTCAATCATTGGAGGGTATTTCTGAATATTTTGTTTTAAGATGTCATGAGTAAACGCGTTATATTGGCCAGTTTAATGAACATGTTATTACTCAGGGTAACAAGGAATGTATATGCGCCATTTATTAAAAATTGCAGTTTTGCTGACTACAACTCTACATTCGATATCAGTCAGTGCAAATGAATATGCCCAAGATGATGAAAGTTACCTTCAATTTCTGAATGAAGAAGTGTCATATTATTGCTATTCCGAGCTAGAAAATCTTATTCTTAGTTCAAATTATCCACCCGCCGTAAAATATAAAAAGTCTTCCGATAGAGTCTCTATGGATGCCAGTTATCAAGACGAAAATATATTAGAAATAGGCATAATCGATAGTTGTAGCGATTATCTTCCGGGAGAGCAATTACAAAGGCCAATAGGTACTTTAAGTTATTTACTGAGATCAAATACGTTATGGACGACAGATAGCGATGGTCGGAAATTAAAGCAATTGGCGTTTGATAAAAAGTTAGGGGAGCAATATCAAAACTGCATTAAAAGAGAGCAGTTTTGCTCTCAACGGCGCGAGCAGATCGGTTCTGAATTTTTTTCACCTAAATCAGATATATGGGTGGTCGTTGGCGAAAAAAAAGCATATTTCCACTCCGCTCCAACACCAGAATGCAAGAGTAATATTAATTTTGTAATACCTAATGATAAGGTGAAGGTTTTTAATCAACTAGCTAACTCTATGATTGATGATGAGGAAAATGAATATGTCTTTGTAAGTTATGGTAGAGCGAGAGGTTGGTTAAATGTGGAATCCGTATCCAAGCCTGAGGATATCTATTATAAGCTTGAGGAGCCATCAAAAGGGAATTATAGAGTTAAAGAAAAACGCCTCTACTTTTATGAAGACCCAGCCTTAGCTTGCGAAAAACCTGGACAGCCTTATGTCATTGAAGGGGATTCAGTATGGCTATTTAGTGCGCAAGAGTTTCCCGGTTTTGCTTACGCAAGTTACACTAACCCTAATACTGGAACGTTCACAACAGGGTGGCTACGGATTAATGGGCTAGAGAAAGAATAGAGTCAGCCTATAGAAATTGAAATAATAAATGAATAGAGCCGTGGTAAATAGCGTTATATCTATTTAGCCACGGGTTAATATCTTAATGGGCATTTACTTTTTATCAGTATAAATCTGGCAGGGATAGTATTGGTAGAAAGAGTATTCACAACTTTTGTGAGTTTGACTTGTGCTAAATAATAATTCGCTTTTTCTTTATCCATAACAACGTCATATCCGTGATCATACATATAGGCTATATTTTCAAAGGCGGTGTTTTCGAGAGTATTTTACCGATGAAATAACGTATGGCTCCCCTTTGACTGTTGGATGAGCTTTATGCCGATGTAGTGAGTCACTTGAAAACGGTATTCGAAAATTTGCAGTGCCAGAGATGACGAGTAGAAACCGCAAAGCAGATGCAAATAACGACCATGGAAAGACTTTTAAGAGTATTGTCTGTAAGAGGAAAAATTGACATTCTGCCATGGTCGTTTAATTTCAATCGGTTTAGCGTTGAATTAACTTAACTTCCTGTAAACCAAATAAAGCCACCCATTGTAATAACTGATAAAATGGTACTCCAAAATAGTGTTGATGCCATTTCTTGCTCCCCTGTTTTATATTCCACCGCAAAAATAACCGCTATTGATGCTGTAGGGATAGCCAGTGTTACAGACACTAAGCCTCGCTCGACATGAGGTATATGTAACGCCATCATAATTACCAGTATAATTAAAGGTAATAGAATATTTTTACTCAGAACGTTTATGATAACAGATAGAGAAAAACTCACTTTTTGTGCATAGAGAACAGCGCCTACAGCAAATAATGCCACTCCACCAGTTGCTTGACCTAATAAAATAAATGAACCTTTTAAAAACTTAGGCATATCCAATCCAATCAGTAATAAAATAAAAGCTAGGATAGGTGCCCATACGACAGGTTGCATTAACGCATTTTTTATACTGTTAGCAACAATTGAAAATACACTTTTCTTATTTGTTGATGTGTTGTCAGAATCGCCACCAACTAAAAAGACTAATGCTAATGGAACCTGAATTAAATTCATTAATAAGCTACCGACGGCAATTGCAATATCAGCATCTGTAGTAAACAGAACGCCTAATACAGGGGTTCCAACAAAAGGTACAGCAGGACCGGCAATAGCAATGGAACGTAATGCGGCTAAACGAGCGCTAGATTTGAAGATGAAGCGGGAAATAAGGAAAACAGCAAGAAACCCCACCACCATGCCCACGAATATCCACAAGAAAACATCAACGTTATTGATTACTTCTGTTAATGGAGTACTTAATATTCCTGCAAATAGCAATAATGGTAAGGCATACAACATAACCATTTTATTTAATATAGTGGCTTGATCCTTATTGAAGTCATGTCGATACCCTGCAAAATATCCGAGTAAAAGAGTAACCACAATAGGCAGTAACGCTGTAATAATAGTATCTAACATTAGATAACCTCTTTTATACGCAAAAAAGGCGCAATAACACGCATTGCGCCTCAAGTTTATTTAATTACAACAAAGGAGGTGTCGTAGGAATAATAGGAACTTCAATCACGGTAGGAACTGAACGTGAAAATGCCACCTTACATATTTGGCTTATCTCATCTATTGTTTCAGCACGTACGCCAACACAACCATAACCTTTAGCTAAAGAAGTGATATCTATATCAGGCAAGTCAAGGCCCGGAACGCCTGGGGAATCTTCTAATTCAGCAAAGGATTTCAAGATCGCATATTCATAGTTTCGTGGTACAACAAACAATATAGGTAGCTTAAGTTGAGCAGCTGTCCATAGGCCTTGAATTGAATATTGCAAAGAACCATCACCGATAATGGCTAGAACAGGACGATTTCTACCGCTATCTCTTTCTGCTAATGCGATACCAATACTTGCGGGTAAATTCCAGCCAAGGCTTCCGCTTGCAAAAGTGTAGAAAGAGTCTGGCTTATCAATAGGCCATGCGGTATGCAATTCACCAAGATTAGAGGGTGATTCTTCGATTAACACAGTATTTTCGGGAGTAAACTCACGTAACCCTTGAAATAATTCTAATGCAGAAAGCTGTTGACCTTTATGTGGTAATGGCGGTGCTGCTGGGTGAGGTGACATTCTGTGATGTTGTTGCGGAACTTTAGGTGGTGTTATTGAGCGTTTTGGCACTAGATTGAGTAATGCTTCTAATGCTAACACCGGGCTAGATAACAAACTATCACCAACAGGAGCTCTTCCAGATTCATTAGGGTCATCAGTAATATGCAGTAATTTTAACCCCTCGGGAATATATTCGCCTTCCACATAAGGATAATAGCGAAATATCGGTGCGCCAATAACAATAGCGACATCATAGCCTTTCAATTTTTCTGATAACGGTTGAATAGCAAAAGGCAATCCGCCAGCATAAAGAGGATGGTTCTCAGGGAATGAGGGCACCTCTGACGCGGGGGCATTGAATACATGGCAATTCAATTTTTCTGCTAATTGAATCCCAATATCCCAGCCTTTCCCTCGAGCAATACCAGAACCATATATAAGTGCTGGATTTTTAGCCGTTGATAGCTTATCGGCAAATTGAGAAATCCGGATAGGGTCTGGCGCAAATTGTGATGCAACAGTGCGTACTACAGCATCACCTAATGCAGGTTTATCCCAATCATCTAGCGGAATGGATAAAAAAACAGGACCAGCAGGTGGTTGTAATGCCATTGCATAAGCGCGCATAAATGCAGCAGGTACATCTTCTGCTCTGACAGGTTCATAGCTCCATTTTATCCAAGGTTTAGGCAGTTCTGTTGGTGAAACGTTGGTTAACCAAGGTTCCATTAACAACATTTCACGAGTTTGGTTACCCGCAGTAATAATTAATGGTGTTTTATTCTGTGCCGCAGTCATAATATTACTCATTGAGTTACTTAGGCCTGCGGAGGTATGGACGTTGACGATAGCTGGTTTTCGAGTCGCCTGAGCATAGCCGTCGGCAGCACCAACCGCTGATGATTCGTGTAATGTTTGAATGTAACGAAAATCTTTAGGGAAATTTTTTAAAAAAGTCTCCTCTGTTGAGCCTGGGTTACCAAATAAAGTCGTTAGTTCAAGCTGACGTAATAAATCAAAGGTGACGTCACGGATAGTTTTTGTCTTCATATCGTACTAATTCCTTAAATTAATAAAAGTTAATATTGGTCATGCCGGTTCTAGCTAAATGAAAAACACCAATGGTATTTTGAAGAGTGTTAACTATCTAATTTCGTTTAGTTGCTTGATTATTTATCATAACACCAGTTATTTAAGATGTAATGAAGTTATAATATTTTAATATTAACTCTATTGATATTTATAAACATTAACGCAATCATTAATAGATTTGTTTTAGATTTAATAACTATTTACTTTTGATTATTATTTATTGCGCGAATTCAGATAATAAGTGCAACGCTCGGTCATGTTAGATGGAAGGACGGTTAGCTACTGATAAGCTATCCTGCTCTTCCGACCAAAGATGAGCGAGTAAGTATGAAGTATCAGCAACTAACCGAAGGACAACGATACCAGATATCGATACTGCGTGAGGATAATTTATCCTGCCATGAGATAGGTATCCGTATCGGTGTAAGCAAGTCCACGGTCTCCCGTGAACTGAGGCGTAACACTTCAGATACTGGTTATAACCCACAACAGGCACACCAGAAGTGCTGTGATAGGCGGCTGTCATCTGCCAAAAGGACAATTCCTCAGCAGACCATAGATTTCGTGATATTTGCTCTGGAGTGGAAGTGGAGTCCTGAGCAAATAAGTGCAATTGGCAGCATTATTGGTCTTAGCGTCAGCCATGAATGGATTTACCAGTATATCTATGCGGATAAGCGTAGCGGTGGCGAGTTGTACAGGCATCTTAGGCAGGGCAAACGGCGATATCGTAAGGGCTACGGGCAGAAACGAGGGCGCATCCCTGATGCGGTATCCATTGAGCTACGGCCGTCAGTCGTCGATGACCGTAGCCGTCTGGGGGACTGGGAGGCCGATTTGGTGCAGGGTAAACAGGGCACTGGTGCTATCGTGACACTGGCAGAACGCAAAAGCCGTATTTACCTGACAAAAAAGGTGTTTTCAAAGGATGCGGTGGAAGTCAGTAAGGCCATTATCTCACTGCTGAGTGAGTATCAGGATGTATGTCACACAATAACGTTCGATAACGGTCTAGAGTTTAGTGAGCACAAGGCGATAGCAGAAGCACTGAACGCAGATACGTACTTTGCCCATCCGTATGCCTCGCATGAGCGTGGGCTGAACGAGAATACGAATGGGTTGTTAAGACAGTTTATCCCGAAAGGAACAGACCTGCGGACAGTGACAGAAGAAGACTTACAACGCTATCAGGGAGCGTTGAACAGCAGGCCACGCAAGTGTCTGGGGTTCAGACAACCTTCGGTGGTGTTTGCGGAGCTAAGAAAGGCGGCTTAGCGTTGCACTTCGGACTTGAATCCGCCTTATATAATTTTGATCAATCAGATAAAGATGAATTTATTGTTCATCTAATAAATAGATAAAGGAATTCAACCTTAACTTTACATTAACAAATTCAACATTTAATTAAAAAATTAACACTCAGGATGCGTTATGCAAAATGATAGCAATGTAACTAACCGTCGTATAAAAAGAGTCTTGGTTAATAAAGAGAACCCGTATTCTATTATCGACCAACCTACAAAAGGATTAATTATTATTGAAAAGGGCAGCTTGATATGGGAAAGCCCTACATCAATAGAAACACTACACTGTGGTGATATTCTTTATCACAAACAAGGTTCATATGCTTTAAAAAGCACGGATGATGAGTCAGATTGTGAATTTCTTTGGATATCCTTAGAAGATCAATTTTTACGAGAGTTCATTAATCTTTATGGCAGCCAATTGAGTGAAATTGAACGTACAGAAACCAATAGCTATGATGTGATTAGGTTTACTACATCAACACTCATTGATGAATTAAAAAATAGCTTTAAAGCCATCGTTGACCAACAATACCCTAGATTACTGGTGACATTACGTATATCTGAGTTTCTTTTATTGCTTTCTTATAGTGAACAAGGCTCAAAGCTGCTGGCTAATTTAAGACAACTGAGTAATCGACAAGCAGAACGATTACAGAATTTCATGGAAAATAACTTTTTAAAAGAGTGGAAGCTGGCTGATTTTGCGAAAACATTCGGTATGGGCTTAACAACTTTTAAAGAACTATTTAATGCGGTTTATTCAACCTCACCACGTTCATGGATCAGCGAAAAAAGAATTATGTATGCACATCAATTGCTTGTAAATACTCAAATGAGTATCGTTGAAATATCAATGGAAGCAGGCTTTTCAAGTCAATCTTATTTTACACAAAGCTATCGTAAGCGTTTTGGGTATACGCCAAGTAAATCAAGATCACCGACTCACTGATGTGATGATTTAGATTATTTCTAAAAAATACATTTGCCCTGTCAGTTATAGATATGTGTGCATTGCCCTATATACTGACAGAAAGGCAGATAATAATTAGCTAAACGCCTGCCCTTCCCTAACTGAATTGCTCTCAATTCGATGGTTCTAATCTCTATTTCAGTGGTTTTTCAATAATGGATAACGGAAAAAATTTCAGTACTTATGCAGGGACGATAACAAAAAAGGCCGTTTACTAAATTAGTAAAACGGCCTTTTTTAACTTTTTGATTATGATTATTTAGCGCTGATAATTTTCAAATCAATAATCGACATTGAGTTTGGCGGAATGACCCCAGGTATTCCATCGACGCCATAACCACCTTCTGGCTTAATATAAACCTTAACCATACCCCCTTCACCCGCTTTCTCAACAAAGGAGTTCAACGGTGCGGGTAGTTCACTATAAGGCAATGTGACAGGCTCTTGATCCTTATACAGTACCGTCAGAGTTCCATCAGTAAGCTGTTCTCGCATAATAAATGTGATATTTTTCTTCTGCACATTGGTAATTGGCTTACCTTTTTGCAGGATTTTATAATACGTAAAGCTATCAAGCTTACTGTATTTCTGCTTAGTGATTTCCTCAATTATACGTTGATTACGCTTTGCATTCGCTTGAGCAATTGCCTTTAGCTCTTTTTGAGACAGTTGCTTTTTAGGTGCTCCCATAATCGATGTAGAGCCACTCGGCGCTATTTTCGCTTTTAACTTGTCATTTTCATCTTGAAGCTGCATGACTTTTTTATTTAACTCCATGATCTGGGCTTTAAGCGCTTCATTCGAAGTTAATGACATTTGCTGCTTCAATTCAGCTTCTAGTTTCTTCAATTGATCTTTAGCTGTTGCTAACTCTTTTTGCAAATTAGCACTGTCAGCTAACTGTTTTTTCAGTTTTTCTAACTCAGTATTCTGAGATTGATATTTATTATCAATTCCTTTTAGCTTCTCAGCATCCAGTTTTAATGCACTGATTTGTTTGTTCGCCTCGACTAACTGTTTATCAATCTCAGCCGCTTTTTTCTCTTTAGTCGTAATATCAGTTTCAAGGCGTTTAATTTGTTGCTCACGCTCTTTAGCTTGTTTTTCAACTTCCGCTTTTTGCGCTTGTAACTGTTTTTGAGCAGCTTTCAATTCAGCTTCTAATGCTTTATGTTGCTCAGTCTGCGCGGTTTGTGCCGTCAACACGGTTTGCAGTTTCGCGGCCTGCTGCTCGTTATCTTTTAACTGCGCTTGGAGCTGCTTATTCTGCTCGGCTAACTGTTTCGCTGCAGCCTGTTGCTTCGTCAGCGCTTCGCGTGTCGCTTGGCTATCCGATTCCGCTTTTTGCAACACTGCTTCTTGTTTCTTCAATAACGCGATTTGTTGGTTAAGATCAGCCGTTAATGCTTTTACTTGCTGATCCGACGCTTGCGTCATTAGCTGCTTCTGCTTCTCTATCTCTTTTTGCAGCTCAACAACATCCGTATTGGCTTTTTTCAGCTGAGCTTGCGCTGTTGCAAACTCCTGCTCTTGTTTCGCTAATTTTTCTTGTAGCTGCTGCTGGGCTTTTTGACCTGCTTCATATTGCTTCGCTAATGTCGCTTGCTCCGTTTTCTGTGCTTGTAACTGTGCTTGAGCCGCCTTCAATTCAGCTTCTAACGCTTTTTTCTGCTCCGCTTGTGCCGTTTGAGCCGTTAACGAGGCTTGCAGTTTTGCGGCCTGCTGCTCGTTATCTTTTAACTGCGCTTGTAGCTGCTTATTCTGCTCAGCTAACTGTTTCGCTGCGGCCTGTTGCTTCGCCAGCGCTTCGCGTGTCGCTTGGCTATCCGACTCTGCTTTTTGCAACACTGCTTCTTGTTTCTTCAATAACGCGATTTGTTGGTTAAGATCAGCCGTTAATGCTTTTACTTGCTGATCCGACGCTTGCGTCATTAGCTGCTTCTGCTTCTCAATCTCTTTTTGCAGCTCAACAACATCCGTATTGGCTTTTTTCAGCTGAGTTTGCGCTGTTGCAAACTCTTGCTCTTGTTTCGCTAATTTTTCTTGTAGCTGCTGCTGGGCTTTCTGACCTGCTTCATATTGCTTCGCTAATGTCGCTTGCTCCGTTTTCTGTGCTTGTAACTGTGCTTGAGCTGTCTTCAACTCAGCTTCTAACGCTTTTTTCTGCTCTACTAACTGTTGCGCTGTGGCCTGTTGCTTCGCCAGCGCTTCGCGTGTCGCTTGGCTATCTGACTCCGCTTTTTGCAACACCGCTTCTTGTTTCTTCAATAACGCAATTTGTTGGTTAAGATCAGCCGTCAATGCTTTTACTTGCTGATCCGACGCTTGCGTCATTAGCTGCTTCTGCTTCTCAATCTCTTTTTGCAGCTCAACAACATCCGTATTGGCTTTTTTCAGCTGAGTTTGTGCTGTTGCAAACTCTTGCTCTTGTTTCGCTAATTTTTCTTGTAGCTGCTGCTGAATTTTCAGACTTTCTGCATACTGTTTCGCCAGCGAATCTTGCTCTGTTTTATTCGTTTTTAACAGTTGTTGTGCCGCTTTTAGCTCAGCCTCAAAAGCTTTAGAAGCTGCTTGCTGTTTCAACAGTTCAGCTTGAATATCGCTATTTTGTTTTTGAGTTAACTGAAGTTCTGACTCTTTTTGCTTCAGTAATTCCTTCTGTTTTTCAAGTGAAGCAGTCACGAGCTTAACTTGCTCGTCACTATTTTTATTTAATCGTTCCGCCTGCTCTTTTGCATCCGTTTCTAATTGAGTTAGCTGGGCGGTTAATTGTTCAACTTGCTTCTGAGCATTTTCAAATTGTAATTTTGCTTGCTCTATTTGTTTATCTTTCTCAGCAAGTTGTTTTTCTGCTAATGCTTGAGCTTGAATACTTTCGCTAAGAGCCTATCTCAATAGGAGGTAAATTCATCACCTTACCCAGCCATATCGATGTTTAAAAGTCAGGCTGTATAAGGTTTTGGTTACAGTGATAATATATTTTTTATGCGGTAATTAATCCCTATTGAGATAGGCTCTAAGTTTTTTCTCAAGTGCCGCAATTGATTTCTGCGCTTGTTGATTCTGTGCAGTGAGTTGTTCTAAATTATTTTCTTTATCTGCCAGTATATTTTTAACGGAGTTCAATTCATCCGTCAGTAATACAATGGTTTCTTTATCATCTGTTGCACTTAGTTTTTCACGTAACAAAGCAACTTGATTTTTATTTTCGGCAAGTTCGTTATTGATACGCTCTATTTCAAATTGTTTCTCGGCGATATCATGACTGAGTTCCGCTACACTTTTATTATGTGCAATTAATTTTTCGACTAATTGCCTATCGGTTAAAAGTTGATGATAAGCAATTAACTGACCGGCGCCTTGAGCAGCACCAAATCTAAATAGGTGAGTCGATTGTTGTTGCGCGAGCAGATCGGCAAGCTGTTCTAGGTAAGCCGTATTATCACGCAATACCCCCATTGAGTACTTAGCAGAGTAAAGTCCTAATGGATCTAGAACAATTTGGTATTTAGCAAAATCTTTCGATAAATACTGTGGATGCCATTGGTTTGAATTAAAGAAATAAGGGTAGGATGACAATAACAAAGACTGGTGTGCTGAACCAGTTTGTTGATCCACAATGCTTTCTTCTGGTAATGGGCATTCAGACAAAGCAACTTTAGGTTGTTCTGTCATCTGACCTTTAGCTTGTGTAGCTACTTTTGTCGTCGTAACTTTAGTTTGGGTCTGCTGAGTGACCGTCCCTTTAGCTTTAGGTTGGGTACGTGCAGGCGTTTTACTTTGGCCTGCATTTTTACCCGCAGCAGATTTAGATTTTTCTTTTGGCTCAGGAGCGAGCGGTAAAGATGAAAATGAGTCATATCCCTGACCTTGAATATTCAATGGCTTTTCCGGCACTTTACCTTCCTGCTCTAATTGCAGGTAAGTGTCAAAGTCATCAATGACATTATTGAAGCTATCCGATTTTGCAAATTGACTAAAAGCAGCCGAAAAAATGGCCAAAGATATACAAAGTCTTAGGTTAATTCTCATAATCCACTAATTTTTTCCAATGTTGATTCGGTAGACAGGACTGAGTTATAACGAACTTTCGCGCAAAGAACTTTTGTTTTAGCTTCTATTGCCATTTGTAACAGTTCAATCGTGTCTGGACTTGCTGTCGATGCGACTTGTTTATAAAGCTGATTAATTTCGCTCACTTCTTTAAAGGAACCGACTAAGCGATTGTAATCTGCTGGTGACAGTGTTTTCAGTGCATTAAGTTCTTTAATACAGGTGCTTAAACTCTGGAATGACTCACCTTCGCTTCCAGATTGATTTAGCATCGTAGGATTTTGCCCAGCGGGCTTATGATTAATTGCCGTGTTTAAAACAGTCTGAGAATCAGCATGGGAATAATCCATGTACTGCTGCCCCGTCGCTGAATTAGCCGTTGATGAAGCTGTGGCATCAGTTTTTTCTGAATAATTCGTGTTAGAGCCCCAAGAACAGCCAGAGAGAATTGCTGTCCCAGCCAAAAGCAAAGACGCAACAAAAATTTTATTGTTTGAAAACATATAGTTACCTTACCAGCACTTTTCTTCGCTATTATAATGACATTCAAGAAACCTAGTGTAAGCTAAAATTTATCTATTTTCTATAAGCCCTAATCTAGAAATAGAGTCATCTCATAAATTTTGGTTAATTATTTTAATCTTAGCACTAAATCGGTATCGACCCCATCATTTTTAATGCAATAAAATTACTAAGAACACTTATTTTGAGTTTTATAAATAATAACTGTAAAAAATTATCATCTAACGATCTCAAGCGAAACCTTTATCCGGTTAATAAACAATTCCACTGCAGGACGGCGGTGACTATTTGATTTTTCTGAAAAGTACAATATTTCAATATATGAAATATTTTCTAACAAAAAAACAAATTCGAATCTTTTATCTATTAACATTTTGTTAAGTACATTACACTTATTATGTTATAAACATAAAAATGATGTCTGAGTATTTCCACTTAAGCGCAACAATAAAAAATAATTAAGCCCTATTGATAAAGGAAATACATTAACAAAAATAATTTAACTTAAGTAATAATTTAATAATCGCTAACTGTACTAACGTATTATTTAACGATTTAGGATTGGATTGGATAAAACAATGCCCAGACTCAGCTGGGCATTGTTATTGATAGCACTAAGCTTTAGATGGGCGTAATGCAGGGAATAAGATCACGTCACGGATCGTATGACTGTCAGTAAATAGCATGACCATACGGTCAATACCAATCCCGAGGCCAGCCGTTGGTGGTAAACCATGCTCTAATGCGGTGACATAGTCTTCGTCATAGAACATCGCTTCGTCATCACCTTCATCTTTCTGACGAACTTGCTCAGCGAAACGCTCTGCTTGGTCTTCAGCGTCATTTAACTCAGAGAAACCGTTACCGATTTCACGTCCACCGATGAAAAACTCAAAACGGTCGGTGATAAATGGATTTTCATCATTGCGACGAGCTAATGGTGAAACTTCCGCTGGATATTCAATAATGAAAGTTGGTTGGATCAGGTGGCTTTCTGCAACCTCTTCAAAAATTTCACATTGAACACGACCTAAGCCCCAGCTATTTTCTACCTTGATGCCGATAGACTGGGCAATTGCAACCGCTTTATCCATATCATCCAAATCAGCAACGTTAGTTTCAGGGCGATATTTACAAATGGCTTCCTTCATGGTCAATTTGGCAAATGGTTTACCAAAATCAAACTCTTGCTCACCGTATTTAACGACAGTGTTTCCTAAAACATTCTGCGCTAACGTGCGGAATAACTCTTCAGTCAGATCGATTAGGTCACGGTAATCAGCATACGCCATATAGAGTTCCATCATAGTGAACTCAGGGTTATGACGTGGAGACAGGCCTTCGTTACGGAAGTTGCGGTTAATTTCAAACACACGTTCGAAACCACCAACCACTAAACGTTTTAGGTACAGTTCAGGAGCGATACGCAGATACATATCGATATCCAGCGCATTGTGGTGAGTCACAAATGGACGAGCAGAAGCACCACCAGGGATAACTTGCATCATTGGTGTTTCCACTTCCATAAAGCCTTTGCCGACCATAAAGTTACGTAGCTCAGCTAAGATCTTCGAACGAACCATAAAGGTGTGGCGAGATTCATCGTTGGCAATCAGATCAAGGTAACGTTGACGATAACGTGTTTCTTGGTCTGCTAAACCGTGGAATTTGTCCGGTAATGGGCGCAGTGCTTTCGTCAGTAGACGCACTTCGTGACAATGGACAGTCAATTCACCTGTTTTGGTTTTAAATAAGCGGCCTTTAGCGCCTAAAATATCGCCTAAATCCCACTTTTTAAATTGCTCGTTATAAACGCCTTCCGCTAAGTCATCGCGAGAAACATAGATTTGAATACGACCACCCACATCTTGCAGGGTTGCAAATGATGCTTTACCCATAATACGACGAGTCATCATACGACCAGCAATGGCGACTTCAATATTTAAGTCTTCTAGCTCTTCCGCTGATTTTTCATCATATTGTGCGTGGATCTTTTCCGATGTGATATCACGACGGAAATCATTCGGGAATGGGATCCCTTTTTCACGTAAAGCAACGAGTTTTTCTTTACGTGCTTTCAATTCGTTATTCAAATCGGGTGCTTGTTCTGCACCCTGTTGTTGCTGCTGAGACATTTTTTCCTCACAGGCCAGCTTTCAAGCTAGCTTCAATGAATTTATCCAAATCACCATCCAGTACGGCTTGCGTATTACGCGTTTCCACACCAGTACGTAAATCTTTAATACGTGCATCATCAAGGACATAAGAACGAATTTGGCTACCCCAGCCAATATCCGATTTATTCTCTTCCATCGCTTGCTTATCAGCATTCTTTTTCTGCATCTCCAGTTCATAAAGCTTCGCTTTTAACTGGCGCATGGCTTGATCTTTGTTTTTATGTTGCGAGCGGTCATTCTGACATTGAGTCACAATATTTGTAGGTATGTGCGTAATACGTACTGCTGACTCAGTTTTGTTTACGTGCTGCCCACCCGCACCAGAAGCGCGGTAAACATCAATGCGTAAATCTGCTGGGTTAATTTCGATATCAATATCGTCATCAACTTCAGGGTAAATAAAGGCGGAGCTAAACGACGTATGGCGGCGGCCCCCTGAATCAAATGGGCTTTTACGCACGAGACGGTGTACGCCGGATTCTGTTCTTAGCCAACCGTAAGCATAATCACCGATAACTTTAATGGTTGCCGATTTTAAACCCGCCACATCGCCATCTGATTCTTCAATAATTTCTGTTTTGAAGCCTTTCGATTCTGCCCAACGTAAGTACATACGCATTAACATACTGGCCCAATCTTGGGCTTCAGTACCGCCAGAACCGGCTTGCAAATCAATGTAGCAATCAGCGCTATCATATTCACCAGAAAACATCCGGCGAAACTCAAGCTGCTCTAGTTTTGCTTGGAGCTGAGTTAACTCTTCACCTGCTTCATTAAAGGTGTCTTCATCATCAGCTTCAATAGCAAGTTCGAGTAAGCCTTCAACGTCTTCAAGGCCTTGGGTCATTTGATCTATGGTGTCAACAATCGACTCAAGAGAAGATCGCTCTTTACCTAACGCCTGTGCTCTTTCAGGTTCGTTCCAGACATCTGGTTGCTCAAGTTCCGCATTAACTTCTTCTAAGCGTTCTTTCTTGGCATCATAGTCAAAGATACCCCCTAAGGACCGCTGTTCGCTCAGATAGGTCCTGAATCTTACTTTTTACTGGGTTAATTTCAAACGTCATTTTTCAATGTCTTATGTTTGGTCGTTATAAATAGAATAAATTCTTCACAAACCGTCAATGATAACGGAATTTCACTAAAATTTATAGCACTGCAAAAGCGAATCTTACCTCTCATCGACGTAAACTGAGAAAGTTCCCTTATTCAGGCCAAATGTGCTCAACCATCAGTTGAACACTCTTTTGACCTCGAAACTCGTTAACATCTAGTTTAAACGCAATTTTTGCGCGTTTCACACTATTATCAGGCCACCGCCGCACATCGATATTAAACATAATCGCATCCAGCATTGGCCCTCCCTTCACTGGCTCTAACATCATTTTAAGATGGCGTTCACCCACTAAGCGCTGTTGCAGCAACCGAAAATAGCCGTCAAAAACAGGCTCAGGGAATGATTGCCCCCAAGGGCCGCTTTCACGTAGTAACTCAGCAATTTCTAATGTGAACTCATCCTGTTTGAGTTCACCATCACTCCAAACAACACCTGATAGCTGATCGGGTTGAATAAGTTCCCCCATCAATGATTCAAAATGCTGCTTAAATAAGCCAAATTTACTCTCTTCTAGGCTCAAGCCAGCCGCCATGGCATGACCACCAAATTTTTGCATTAGCCCCGGTTGTAAGGTATTTAGGCGCTCTAATGCATCGCGCATATGCACCCCTGGTACTGAGCGCCCTGAGCCTTTTAATGTGCCGTCACCCGCGGGTGCAAAAGCAATCACAGGGCGGTGATATTGTTCTTTAATCCTTGACGCCAATATTCCCACAACCCCTTGGTGCCACTCAGGATGATAGATAGCTAGCCCATTGGGTAATTGGCTATCACTATACTCAATTTTATTAAATAACACGGAAGCTTCTTGTTGCATCCCCGCTTCAATTTCCCGCCGTGCTTGGTTTAATCCATCCAGCTCATTAGCCAGTTCTCGCGCATAGGCCATATCATCGGTCAGGAGTAATTCAATACTCACAGACATATCATCTAAACGCCCTGCGGCATTCAAACGAGGCCCTAAAGCAAAACCAAAGTCGTTGGCGACCAAACGAGAGCATTCCCGCTTTGAGACCTCGATTAATGCTTTGATCCCCGCACAACAACGCCCCGCCCTGACACGATGCAGACCTTGATGCACTAAAATACGATTATTAGTATCAAGTGGAACAACATCTGCCACTGTTCCGAGCGCAACTAAATCTAAGAATTCGGCTAAATTAGGTTCGCTCATTCCCTGCTTAACAAACCAGCCTTCTTGGCGCAATTTGGCGCGTAACGCGGACATTAAGTAGAAAGTCACGCCAACGCCTGCTAATGATTTAGAAGCAAATTGGCACCCTTCTAGATTAGGGTTAATAATGGCATCGGCCTTCGGTAATACATCTCCCGGAAGATGGTGATCCGTCACAATGACCTTAATATCATGCTGCCTAGCCGCTTCGACACCTTCGTGTGACGAAATACCATTATCAACGGTGATGATAAGATCCGCGCCGCGTTTGTAGGCTTCCTCAACGACAAGAGGCGTCAGCCCATAACCATTTTCAAACCGATTTGGAACAATGTAATTTAAGTTCACATATCCCATTGATTTTAATGCGCGAATAGCTAAAGCCGTACTCGTAGCGCCATCAGCATCGAAATCCCCTACGATGGTAATTACGCTATGGTTCTCCAATGCACTATAAAGTAGCGTTAATGCGTTATCTATCCCTGATAACGTGCGGTAATCTAATAAGTTAGCGGCTTTACGCTCTAGCTGTGAAATATCCGTCACGCCTCGATGGGCATAAACTCGCTGAAGGATTTCAGGAAAACCATCCAGTGTTTTAATATCCTCAGCGAGTGTACGCTGGCGTAAAAAAGTTTCTACATTCACAATGGTTAACTATTTTGTTCGAGTATCTTTAACAGTTTATCGGGGGATAAATAACCCGACAATAATTGCCCATCAGGTAACACGATCGCTGGCGTTCCTGTCATTTTAAATTGGCTACCTAACTTAACGTGTTTACTGAGATCAATTTTACATTCATCAATCATGGCAACTTCGTCACCTTTAAACGCTTTAGTTAATGCACTTTGAGGGAGCGCATTACACCATATAGATGCCATTTGTTTTGCAGACTCATGCTCCAAACCTTGGCGTGGGTATGCGAGGTAACGGACTGTGATACCTTTGCTATTTAATTCACCAACCGATTCATGGAATTTTTTGCAGTAGCTACAGGTAATATCGGTAAATACTGTAACCACATACTTCTCTTTCGGCGCTTTAAAGACGATCATTTCATCTTTTAGCGCTTCAACCTTTTTCATGAGTGGTTGATTAGAAATGTTGACTGGCATTTTGCCGCTTAAATCATAAATAGGGCCTTGTAATAAATATTTCCCATCATCAGTTACATAAATAATACCATCTGAAGTATCAATAGTATTAAGCCCTACAATAGGCGATGGTTTGATTGATTCTACAGAGATATTATATCTGGCAAGCTTCTCTTCAATCACTTTATCATCTGTTGCCGCAGACACTGAGGCGGAAAATGTTGCAATGCAAGCCGCCCATAAGAGTAGTTTATGTTTCATAATTATCCTTTAACGCACATCCCCCCCTTGGATGATGCTGCTCATGTAACATGCGCAAACGCTCGGTTGCGACATGTGTATAAATCTGTGTCGTAGAGAGATCACTATGCCCTAATAGCATTTGCACAACTCGTAAGTCGGCGCCGTGATTCAGTAAATGTGTCGCAAATGCATGGCGTAGAACGTGTGGTGATAACGCTTCAGAATCGATATTCGCAATCACCGCATAATGTTTAATACGATGCCAAAATGTTTGGCGCGTCATTTTTGTGCCACGTTTGCTAGGAAATAAAACATCACTGGCTTTACCATTGAGTAAGTCAGGCCTACCTTCTTCAAGGTATTTTTCTACCCAATAAATAGCCTCTTCTCCCAGAGGAATCAATCTTTCTTTATTCCCTTTCCCCACAACACGTATGACACCTTGCCGTAGGCTAATATCGGAGAAAGTTAACCCCACCAGCTCTGAGACTCGTAACCCACAAGCATACAGGACTTCCAACATCGCTTTATCGCGAAGCTCAAGAGGATCCTCGGTTGCAGGGGCATTCAGTAGGTCTTCAACCTGCTGTTCACTCAAATCTTTTGGTAGCCGTTGTGGTATTTTAGGTGCGGCAATCACCGCTGAAGGATCATCAAGCCGTATTTTTTCACGATAAAAATATTGGAATAAACGCCGCATAGCGCTTAATAGACGCGCAGAGCTAGCCGCTTTGTATCCCCCTTCAATCCGTTCTGCCAAAAACGATTGTAAATCGATTGATTGAACACTTTCCAAATCCAATTGATTCGCTTCCAGCCACTTATCTAATAATTGCAAATCTAAACGATAAGATGCCAATGTATTTTCAGCGAGATCTTGCTCTAACCAAATGGTATCAAGAAATTGCTCAATTAATGGATTAAGCTGTTTGGTTTCCACGCTGCTTATATTCCTCTTCATAACCGCCACGTAAGCTATTATACCTATCCTATCTCAAGTTACAGAGCTATTGGTGATGTTCGGTTCGTCTTCTCATCGCCCTAAAATATTGAGAGTGTGTGCCCGATACCGTTCATTCTGTTACAATACCTCTCTACTGCAATGAAAACTAGTTACATTAACATGAAAATAGGTCTCTTTTACGGTTCTAGTACTTGTTATACCGAAATTGTCGCGGAAAAAATACGCGATATCCTCGGTGAGGATTTGGTTACATTACATAATGTCAACGATACACCGCCTGAACTGATGGAGCAGTATGACGTTCTCATTTTGGGTATCCCTACGTGGGATTTTGGTGAAATACAAGAAGACTGGCTGGCAATTTGGGATGCGCTTCCCAATCTTAAGCTTAACAACAAAATTGTTGCTATGTATGGGATGGGCGATCAGATTGATTATAGTGAATGGTTTCTTGATGCACTAGGCATGCTATATCATCAACTAAAGCCAACAGGGGTGCAATTTGTAGGCTTTTGGCCACTCGATGGTTACCAATTCGAAAGCCCGAAAGCACTGACAGAAGATGGTACACAGTTCGTTGGTTTGGCTTTAGATGATGTGAATCAATTTGAAGAGACCGATGAGCGTATCGCACAGTGGTGTATGCAAATCTTAACCGAGATTGAAGAATTACTGTAAGTTGACTATGCTGACTTTCCCCATTACTGCAATAACCCCTAATGATTAAATATCAGGATATTGCAGTAATAGTTGGTTTAAATTACGCCAGCTCTCTTCTGATAAGGCATCTTTTGCAACCCATAAACGGATCTTCTGTGGCTTACCTTGTAAGGCACTGAGTGTCAATAATACCCCCACACGGCTACACCAAGGTTGCTTAACGATACTCCACTCATTCTTTTTCCATTGGACTTTATTGCCATTAACCAGCACCGCAGTCCCTTTGATTTTGCTGATGCTTTTTTGGCTTTTTGCCCAGCTAGCAATCACAATCACTAACAGCGGCAACCACACCATTGAATTCCCTGGCGCCCATGGTGCGACCAATAGAATAAAGCCGACTACCCCATGAGCACAGGTTGAAAAAAGCTGAGTTTTCCATGAAATGGAGAGATTAGATTTCCACAGGACCACGATTTTTATTTCTTTCCTGAATCAATTTAACCATACCAAACAACTCATCGTCGTCTGGGCGCCCATGATTCATTAACCAGTTAAACAGATCAGGGTCTGCACACTCAAGTAAACGAACAAAAGTACGTTTGTCCTTGTCAGAGAGTCCTTCATATTCATATTCAAAGAATGGCATGATGGAAATATCCAACTCACGCATACCACGACGGCAAGCCCAATGAATTCTTGCTTTATTCTCTATATCCATTCCACTACGACCTTATTTGTTGCAGTTAACTGATAAGATTAATTATTTTCAATACTCTAACAGATAATTGATTGGGAAAACATGACCTATCGTACAATGTCGATAATTTTCATCACTCTATCGCGCTTTTATCCAAGAATGCCGATTAAAAATATTGAATAATTGATAGCGCATCATAATAACTACTTGCAATGTAATCCAGCTCTTTTACCATTAACCCCCTTCTGATACGAAAGAAAAACAGGTGAAATCATGACTACTGAAGTTGCTCACTCAAAACAATTCCCTCTCGATTCTCAGTCTTTACCACTTATATTGATTTCACTGGAAAACTGGGGATTAATTCATTTGCATGGCCTTGATGCTGAAAAGTACCTTCAAGGGCAAGTTACGGCTGATGTTAGCGCAATGACACCAGCACAACACACCTTAACCGCTCACTGTGATCCTAAAGGGAAAATGTGGAGTGACTTGCGTCTATTCCACCACCTTGATGGTTTCTCTTATATTGAAAGAGCCAGCGTACTTGATAGCCAATTAGCCGAGCTAAAAAAATACGCGGTGTTCTCGAAAGTCACCTTTGAACATAAGCAAGAGCTAAAATTACTCGGTGTCGCGGGGAAAGGGGCTCGCGAAGCATTAGCCACTATATTCACTACGCTACCTGATGCAGAAAACCAAGTCACCGTTGATGGCGTCTCAACAATTTTACATTACGCATTGCCTAACGAACGTTTTCTTATCGTCACAGACCAAGCAACCGCACAAAAAATTACCGACTCGCTTAATGCGGAAGTGGTTAATGATGAGCAATGGTTATCACTAGAAATAGAAGCGGGATACGCCGTCATCGAACAAGCCAGCAGCGCGCAACATTTGCCTCAAGCCACCAACCTGCAAGCCTTACCTTATGGTATTAGCTTTAAAAAAGGTTGCTATACCGGACAAGAAATGGTCGCACGGGCAAAATTCCGTGGCGCCAATAAGCGGGCGATGTATTGGCTGAAAGGCACAGCAACATCCGTTCCGGCAGTCGGTGAAGGTGTAGAATGGCAATTAGGTGATAAATGGCGCCGTACCGGTACTGTTCTTGCTGCGGTGAAATTAGCAAATGGTGAAGTGAATATTCAAATCATTATGAATAATGATATGGAAGCGGATAGTGTATTTCGTGTTACAGGGGATGAGCAAAGCCACCTAACTATTCAGCCACTCCCTTACTCGTTGGAAGAAGAAAAATAATTGAGGTTTTTATGTCATCTGCAAAAGGTAATAAGTCCGTTGACGTTTTAGATTTTGGCGGCTTTACCGAAGTTATCCAATTTTTAATGGAGTTGGATAAACTAAAAAGTGTTTATCGCAAAAATAAATTACTCAACAATGAGAGGCAGGAAAATACAGCGGAGCATAGTTGGCAATTTGCTATGGCTGCAATGAGTTTCGCGCCTTATGTCAAAGGGGTGAATGTTGATCACGCCATTAAGTTGGCCTTAGTACATGATATCGTCGAAATCGATGCAGGTGATGTCTTGGTTTACGATGTTGCGGCACGTGATGCTATTCGCGAAGAAGAGGTCAAAGCTGCTGTTCGTATTTTTGGCTTACTCCCTTCCCCACAAAATGAGCAATTTTTGGCTTTATGGAAAGAGTATGATGCGGCAGAAACATTGGATGCGAAATTTGCCAATGTTATTGATAGAACCATTCCTATGCTCTTAAATTTACATAATCAAGGACAAAGTTGGGTCGAGAATAATATTCGCCTAGAACAAGTGATCGCTCGAAATGAGTTTATAGAAGAAGTGTTTCCTGAATTTTGGGAGCAACTCTTACCACAATTGAAACTCGCCCAACAAAAAGGTTGGTTGTTGTAATTTATTCACCAATAGAGTTTGCTCTTGGTGTGAATCAGTGAATCAAATACCCGGTAATAATATCGGGTATTTAATTCAATCGTGTTATCACGCGGAAAATACCAACGGCTATCGATTGATGAAAAAGATGCGTTTTATCCTTTCCCCACTATAACTAAAAACCCCCAATAATTGATAATACGACTATTGAGGGCTACCTATTATTTACAACACGCTAATCACATATACTCTTCAATCGGCACACAGGAACAATGTAAATGGCGATCACCATAAACATCATCCAAGCGCTTCACGGCAGGCCAATATTTGTTTGCTTTTGTGGCCGCTGTTGGGAATACAGCTAACTCGCGGCTATAGGCATGCTCCCACTGCGCCACTAGCTCTGTTTGAACATGTGGAGCATTAACCAGTGGGTTATCTTCCAGTGTCCATTCCCCATTAGCCACTTTGTCAATTTCATTGCGGATGGCTAACATCGCATCAACAAACCGATCAATTTCCACCAGACTTTCTGATTCTGTTGGTTCAATCATCAATGTACCCGCAACAGGGAATGACATGGTTGGTGCATGGAAACCATAATCGATGAGGCGTTTTGCGATATCTAATTCGCTGATCCCTGTATCTTTCTTAATTGGGCGCAAGTCAACAATACATTCGTGAGCAACGTAGCCATCACGACCTGTATACAGAATGTCATAGCGGCCTTGTAGACGTTTAGCAATGTAGTTCGCGTTTAAAATCGCTACCTGACTTGCTTTTCTCAGACCATAAGATCCCATCATACGAATGTACATCCAACTGATTGGCAGAATGGACGCACTACCAAAAGGTGCTGCCGAAACTGCGCCTTGCTCAGTGATCATCTCTTGTTCAACAACTGAATGCCCCGGAACAAATGGCGCTAAATGTTTTTTCACGCCAATTGGCCCCATACCTGGGCCGCCACCACCGTGTGGGATACAGAAGGTTTTGTGTAAATTGAGGTGAGAAACATCGGCACCAATATAACCTGGCGTTGTTAGGCCTACTTGTGCGTTCATATTGGCACCATCGAGGTACACTTGCCCACCAAACTGATGAATGATCTCACAGACCTCTTTGATGCTCTCTTCATACACGCCATGAGTTGACGGGTAAGTCACCATCACACACGAAAGATTATCGCTATGTTTTTCTGCCTGCTGACGTAAATCCACCAGATCGATATTCCCTTCATCATCACAGCGTACCACCACCACTTCCATACCAGCCATATGTGCTGATGCAGGGTTGGTGCCGTGTGCCGATGCAGGGATAAGGCAAATATTACGGTGTCCTTCATGGCGGCTTTCATGGTAGCGGCGAATTGCCAATAACCCTGCGTATTCACCTTGGGCACCTGAGTTAGGCTGCATACAGACTGCATCATACCCTGTTAACTGAACTAGCCAATGTGATAGCTGCTCAATCATTTGATGATAGCCCTGAGCTTGCTCCGGTGGGCAGAATGGATGCATTTCGCCAAATTCAGGCCATGTGATCGGCAACATTTCAGCCGCAGCATTTAGCTTCATCGTACAAGAGCCAAGCGGGATCATCGCTTGGTTCAATGCGAGATCTTTACGCTCTAGGCTGTGCATATAGCGCATCATTTCCGTTTCACTATGATAACGGTTGAAATTCGGATGCGACAAAATGGCATCATCACGTTGCATTGAAGGGCAAATAGCACTCTCTTGGGACGAAACTTGTTTATCAAGTTGTTCGAAATCCAATTTTTGCTCATTTCCTGTGATGATAGTGAATAGCTCATTCAAGTCTTGGCGTGTTGTTGTTTCACTGAATGTGATACCAACTGCACCATGAATATCAGTACGTAAGTTGACCTTCGCACTTTCCGCCCGCGCCAGAACGGCAGCTTTATCTGCTACCTCAATTGAGAGTGTGTCAAACCAGCTCTTATGACGTAGTGTGATACCCGCATCTTGTAGCGCCTTAGCGAAAATAGATGTCAAGCGATGAATACGCTCAGCAATCAATTTTAACCCTTTTGGGCCATGGTAAACGGCATACATTGCGGCAATATTTGCTAGCAACACCTGTGACGTACAGATATTTGAGTTTGCTTTTTCACGGCGAATATGTTGTTCTCGAGTTTGCATCGCCATACGCAGTGCAGTATTACCGGACGCATCGCGAGATACACCAATAATACGGCCAGGCATTGCGCGCTTGTATTCATCTCGGCAAGCAAAAAATGCAGCATGTGGACCACCATACCCCATAGGCACACCAAAGCGCTGTGCTGAGCCAAAGACAATATCAGCGCCTTGCTTACCCGGTGCGGTTAACATCACCAGAGCCATCATTTCAGCGGCCACACAACTTATAATTTTACGCTCTTTGAGTTGCGCATACAGTTCACTGTAGTCATGGACTTCACCAGTCGAGCCTACTTGCTGCAATAACGCCCCAAACACACCTTCGTGTTCAAGGACTTTCTCAGCTTTATCGACAATCACTTCAAAGCCAAATGTGCCTGCACGGGTGCGAACAACATCTAATGTTTGTGGATGAATATCGTCAGCAACAAAAAAACGTTCAGCATTTTTTAATTTACTAATACGTTTCGCCATCGCCATGGCTTCCGCCGCTGCTGTCGCTTCATCTAAAAGGGAAGCGGAAGCTAATTCAAGCCCTGTTAAATCAATCGTTAATTGCTGAAAGTTTAATAACGATTCCAAGCGTCCTTGAGACACTTCTGGCTGATAAGGCGTATAAGCCGTATACCAACCTGGGTTTTCGAGTAAGTTACGTAAAATAACGGGCGGTAAAATAGCCGGGGCGTACCCCATCCCAATATAACTCTTGTAGCGCTTATTTAAACTCGCTATTGCTTTCAATTCTGCTAACGCTTCTTGTTCTGTCGCCCCACCACCGACTCTTGGTGGCTCTGCCAATAAAATGGCTTTAGGGACAATATTGTCTGTCAGTGCATCAAGAGAGGTGGCACCCACAGTGTCCAACATCGTTTTTACTTGTTGTTCTGATGGACCAATATGGCGTTGAATAAATTCCGAACGGTTTTCTAATTGACTCAGAGGCATCGTCATAGCTGTGTTCCCATTCCTATATCTAATCTGCTGCTAAAGGGTAGGCTTCAAAGCAAAACGCCCCGTAATGACAGCATTACGGGGCGTTTTACGGTATTATTCGTCTTCTTCGAGCAATGCTGAGTAAGCGTCAGCATCTAACAAATCAGCCAGTTCTGATTCGTCGGTAATTTTAATACGGAAAATCCAACCTTCTTGATAAGGTTGCTCATTGACCAGTTCAGGCGCATCAACTAGCGCTTCGTTAACTTCAATGATTTCACCACTTAGTGGAACATAAATATCGGATGCAGCTTTAACAGATTCGACAACCGCACATTCACTTCCAATATCAACAGAGCTGCCCACTTCGGGGAGATCGACAAACACCATATCACCTAATAACTCTTGGGCATGCTCGGTAATACCTACGGTGTAAACGCCATCACCTTCATGACGGACCCACTCATGCTCACGGGTATATTTCAGCTCTGCAGGAACATTACTCATCATCAACCTCACTCTTATTTACGAATTTTTTCATTATGGGGGATTAGCCACTCTTAAACGAGGGCTTTTCCTTCCCGCACAAACCCAGGTTTTACCACCTCAACAGGCATTTCTCGGTTACGTATTTCAACAATGGCTTTATCTTGTATTTCTTTTGGCACACGTGCCAAGGCAATACTGAAACCGAGTGTTGGCGAGAAAGAGCCGCTGGTAATAACCCCTTCTTGTAATTTACCTAAATCGTCGGTGAAACGTACCGTTTGGCCTGCTCGTAATATGCCTTTTTCACGCATAACAATACCGACTAATTTTTCGGTGCCTTGCTCTTTTAATTTCTCTAATGCTTCACGACCGATGAATTGGCGGTCTTCAGGCTTCCAAGCGATCGTCCATCCCATATTGGCAGCCAGTGGTGAGATAGTCTCATCCATGTCTTGCCCATATAAATTCATGCCAGCCTCAAGGCGCAAAGTATCACGCGCACCTAACCCTGCGGGATGAACACCGGCTTTCAGCAATTGATGCCAAAACTCGACCACTTGCGCTTTCGGCAATGCTATTTCATAGCCTTTTTCGCCAGTATAGCCCGTAGTTGCAATAAAGAGTTCATCGGCTTGCACCCCATAGAATGGCTTCATATCTGCCAACAGGGCACATTGTGATGGCGTCAATAGCGAATGGACTTTTTGTTGCGCTGTAGGGCCTTGAACCGCTAATAGGGCAAGATCATCACGCACTTCAATAGAGACAGGATACGATTTCATATGCTGTTCAATCCATGCGATATCCTTATCACGGGTCGCGGAGTTGACAACCAAGCGGTAGAAATCATCATTAAGGTAATAAACAATTAAATCGTCAATGACTCCGCCAGAAGCATTTAACATCCCCGTATAAAGTGCCTTCCCTTTGTCGGTCAGCTTGGCAATATCATTTGCGAGAAGATAGCGAAGGAAATCGCGGCAACCTTCACCATGTAGATCAACAATAGTCATGTGGGAGACATCAAACATCCCAGCATCGGTTCTCACTAAATTATGTTCATTGATTTGTGACCCGTAGTGCAATGGCATCATCCAACCATGAAAATCCACCATTTTCGCACCGCAGGCTATATGTTCATCATATAGCGGGGTTTGCTTTGCCATGAATACCCTCTTTACATTTGAATATGATAGGGTGAGCGCCACTGTTGCTGTGCAGGAAAATGATTTATCACGCCACAGCCAATAACGCTACGCAAACGATAACATCTTATTAAAAACTACCACTGTTTTTAGTAAGAAACCATTAAAAAAAATAGGGCTACCAACACTCTGTATTACTGATTACAAGCGACATAATCCAGCTAATTTTGTTAAAAAATTGAGAATGATCACTCAATCCCACTATATTTAACCTAAAAGCGTAGAGTTAATCATCGTATCTCTAGAGATGTTAGTGAAAAACCAATGTTAGCACCCCACAGCAAAATTAGTAAAACTAATGCGAAATTTGGCTATAATTAGAATTTCTCAATCATGAATACAAAAAATAACGATGACAATTACGTCAATAATCGCCTTGCCATCATTGAAAAAAATGAGTGTTCCACGAACACAAAAAGAGAGGGATTGGCAGCGTTTACCACTGCCAATTGATAGGTAATATTATTTAGAGGGGGCTAACTGAACTTTTTCTAGCCATTCAGGCATATCAAACAGGCCCATAGCATGATTAAGTAGTTGAGGTTTCACGCCGGGTAAGCTATCTGCCAGCACCAATCCTATATCACGGAATAATTTCTTAGCCGGATTGTTGCCATCAAATAATTCACGGAACCCTTGCATACCAGCAAGCATCAAAGCCGCACTGTGTTTACGATGGCGCTCGAAAGTACGCAAGTAGAAATATTGCCCGAAATCTTTACCTTCACGATGCAGGCGTTTGATTTCACCTAACAGCATGGCAACATCCATAAAGCCTAAGTTAACTCCCTGCCCTGCCAATGGGTGAATAGTGTGAGCGGCATCGCCAAGAAGTGCTAAACGTTGCGCCGCAAACTGTCGTGCGTAACGCCCCGTTAAAGGGATAGTCAGTCGTTCACTCTCCAGTTGGCATAGCCCTAAACGCGTATCAAATGCGACCGCTAACTCTTTTTCAAAATCTGCTTTATCCATTTGCTGACGTCTTGCTGCTTCTGTGGCAGGTTGAGACCAAACAATTGAACATAGATGAGGGTCACTCAACGGCAGAAATGCCAATATCCCTTTACCATCAAAAGATTGGCGTGCTACCGCCTCATGGGGCTGCTCTGTGCGGATCGTCGCAACTAAGGCCGTGTGCTCATAATCCCAAAATGTCAGAGGGATATCGGCATGACCACGTAACCAAGAATTGGCACCATCCGCTCCGACAATAAGCCTTGCGGTTAACATCGAATCATCAGTGAGGGTAATAAAAACATCATTTTCCCCCCAAACGACTTTTTGAATAGTCGCCGGCGCCAGTATAGTCACCTCTCGCAAGGTGGATGCTTTTTGCCATAACGCATCACGAATCACGTTATTTTCAACAATATGCCCTAAATGGGAGAGGTTCTGCTCTTTTGCAGAAAACTGGATACGACCAAAGCTGTCATTATCCCACACTTCCATGCCGTTGTAGGCTGAAGCCCTCATTGATTTTATTGTTGACCAAACATCTAAATAGCTTAGTAATTTTTCGCTCGCTGCATTAATCGCAGACACTCGCAGTGCATAAGGGTCACTGTCCGAAAAAGGCTTTTTCGCTGGATGACTTTCAATTACGGCAACACGTAGCCCTGTGCCTTCTAAACCACAGGCAAGTGCTAGGCCAACCATACCACCACCGGCGATAACCACATCAAACGATTGCATATTTTTATTCCTCTTAGTTCTGTGGTTATTGTTCCGCCACCCAGCCAAGTGTTTGACGAGCTAATACATCACGTACTGACGGTAACATTTCCATTGCCATTAAACCTAAATTACGTCCAACCACTAACGGCAAACAGCGATTTGCAAAAATACGAACCAAACCATCTGTCATGGTGACCGTTCGTTCTCTATCAATAGCACGTGCTTGCTGATACGTATTTAACAGTGCATAAGCGCCAATATCCTGACCTTGTTGATGTGCGGCAACCACCAATTCCGCTAACTGCATGACATCACGGATCCCAAGATTAAAACCTTGCCCTGCAATAGGGTGTAGCGTTTGCGCTGCATTTCCCACTAACACAGTTCGATGGCTAATTGGATTTAACGCTTTTCGAAGGGATAACGGATAACAAAACCGTGTTCCCACTTGAGTGATTTTACCAAGCCGCCAGCCAAAAGCTTGCTGAAGTTGCTGAGTGAATGTTTCATCATCCCACATTTTAATCGTTTCGGCTTGCTCTTGATGATGGCACCAAACTAGTGAGCTGCGCCCTTGCGACATCGGCAACAAGGCTAAAGGGCCAAACTCAGTAAAACGCTCGAATGCTTGCCCTTGTGGGTTTATCGCCGTTTTTACATTGGCAATTATTGCAACTTGCCCATAATCGTCCTGCTGCCACTGCATATGACAGGCATGGCCCACGGCAGAATGGCTACCATCTGCGGCCACCAATAAGGAGCCTGAAAGAGTTTCGCCGTTATCTAGCGTGACTGACACACATTCACTGTGCCGCTGGATATTTTCAACTTTCGCAGGGCAATACAGAGTAACGCCGGGAGCTTTACGCAATAAGGCAAATAAGCGCTCCCCTGCATCATGGAGTTCAATCACATTACCAAGCTCAGGGATGTGATAATCCTGCGCGTTGATATTGACAAACCCGGCATGCCCTCTATCGGAAACATGAACATGAGTTATTGGTGTGACACAATCCGCCAGTGCTTCCCAAATACCAATTTTAGACAATCGCTGACATGTTCCATGGGCAAGCGCTATCGCTCGAGCATCAAACCCTGGATGTGTGCCTTCCGGTAAGGAAGCTTCTATCAGTGATACTGACAATTTTCCTTGGCTTAATGATGAAATAGCCAGAGCCAATGTTGCCCCTGCCATTCCACCACCAACAATAATCACGTTCATGTTGTATTAATTACCTTTTACTACTTATTTTAAGCATTTTTAGCTTCAGCCATTAATGCCTCGATTTCATCAGGGTCCTTCACCACTAAATCGGTCAAGTTTTCATTACCATTTTCGGTAATCACAATGTCATCTTCTATGCGGATACCGATCCCGCGATACTCTGGTGGCACATCTGCATCAGGCGCAATATACAGCCCCGGCTCTACGGTCAGAACCATGCCCGGCTCTAAGATCCTATCACGCTCAACCCCATAGCATCCGACATCATGAACATCTAATCCCAGCCAATGGCTTAAACCATGCATAAAGAATGGGAAATGTGCTTTGTTTTCGATCAATTGATCGACATCGCCATGCAAAATACCCAGTTCCACAAGTCCTTCAACTTTGATTCGAATGATTTTTTGCGTCACTTCATGAATGCTGGTGCCCGGACGATATAATTCTAAAGCCGTATTCAATGCTTTCAGTACGATATCGTAAATAGCGCGTTGCGGCTGCGTAAATTTACCATTGACGGGGAAAGTACGTGTGATATCACCAGCGTAGCCATCAAATTCAGCCCCCGCATCAATTAACACCAACTCTCCATCTTTCATTTCACTTTCATTTTCAGTGTAATGCAGAATGCAGGCATTTTCGCCGCTGCCAACGATCGAGTTATACGAGGGGTAGCGTGCCCCATGGCGAGTGAATTCGTGCTCCAACTCCCCACAAAGCTGATATTCATACATGCCTGGTTTACAGGTCTTCATTGCTCTGATATGCGCTAATGCAGAGATCTCACCTGCTTTGCGCATCACCGCAATTTCAGCTTCCGATTTAAATAAACGCATCTCATGCACTAAAGGACGCCAATCAATCATAGTATTTGGTGCGCGCAAATTGCGGCGACTACCTTTACGAAGTATATCTAGCGCACCGAAAACTAGTTTGTCTGCATATTCGAATTCGCCTTGCGCGTGATAAATCACATCAAGTCCATTAAGGAGTTGATAGAGTTGTTCTTCAATTTCATCAAATGGTAATGCTTTACTAACGCCCAGTTTTTCAGGCGCTGCTTCTTGCCCTAATCGACGACCAAACCAGATTTCAGCCGTTAAATCACGAACACGGTTAAAAAGCACCGTATGGCTATGTTTTTCATCACTTTTGATTAGCAGTAAAACGGCTTCAGGCTCACTAAACCCTGTCAGGTAAAGAAAGTCGCTGTGCTGACGATACGGGTATTCGCAATCTGCATTGCGTTGAGCCACAGGCGCTGAAAAAATAATAGCGGCGCTTGCTGGCTTCATCTGAGCCAATAATGCGTTACGACGAGAAATAAATTCCTGTTTATTCATACCGTTTCTGCCTTATTATCTAGATTGTTGAGTAGAGGGTTACGCTTATTTATTAAGCGAATATACTTACCACACTTCAAATTACCTTGTTATTTGCACAGGCTCAATCACCCAAGTAACATCAATTCTTTACTCTTTCGAGGGGATATCTTTGCTTGCCGCCTAGATGCAACTCGAATTAGGTAGAGTACAACGGCAAGCAGTTAATCTGTACCTGTTTCACTTTACAAATGGCTATTTAGCTCAAATAAGCAAAGATGGTGAACAGGCACAAACTGTTTTAATGAAGAATGGGTTTATTATTGCCAGTTGTCGACTGCTCTTTTTTCCCTTCGGTGAAAGTAATATAACAAAGCTGAACAGCGACTCTGACATATTCGACGACTTCTTCTAACGCCTGCTCAAGCTCCTCTTGGTCTTCATCTTCATCATAACCAAGCATGCCAATATTACGTAAGTCGTTAATCACTTCACTGACTTCTTTTTTATCTGCAAGTTTAGGTTGAGCCACGCCAATACCTAATAAGAAGTGGTTTACCCATCCTGCCAGTGCATCTGCGTGATCAAAGACGGACGCATTTTCATCGGGAAATAGCATTGAGAACGCAAATTCACTGTCGTCCAACACTTGGAAAGTCGTGTCATATAATTCACGTAGTGGTTGAGCAATAGCTTGAGGGAACGCTAAACCATCATTAGCCAGATCGTGGACTAATGTCTGCCAGCCACTATCGCGACTTCCTCCACAAATCAGTCCTGTAATTAAACCGTGAATTTCTGCGGCAGTCAGTGCGATAGAATGCTGTTGGAGAAGGTTGTCCAACGTTTCATAATTTGGTAAAGATTTTTGTATAGACATCTGAATTCGTCATGTTAGCTAATGATTCATGATATGCTACCATCAAGGATGGTCGCTATACCAGTAAGCTTTTGATCTGTATTTTTAATAAAGCAGCTAAAATTAGTGAATAAACCATCTATTATTTTACGCCGAACATTGTATTTGCGGCGAGTCCTATTCGTATGGAGGTATCATGTCCGCACAACCTGTTGACATTCAAATATTCGGGCGCTCAATGAGAGTCAACTGCCCTGTCGAACAAAAAGAAGCCCTACTGGCATCCGCCCAAGAACTTGAGCAACGCCTTCAAGATCTCAAAGATAGAAGTGGTGTTACTAATACAGAACAGCTTATTTTTATCGTTGCATTGAACGTGTGTCACGAATTAACACAAGAAAAGACAAAAACACGCGATTATGCATATAATATGGAAGAGAAGATAAAAATGCTGCAACAAACAATCGAGCAAGCATTACACGATCAGGTAAAAATCACTGAGAGGCAGGTTATGCCTATCGGCTAAATTTGCTTAATAATCATACACTAGTATAAAAAAATAAACGAAAATAGGGTTGCTTTTTAAATCCAATTTCATACAATGAAGTACATAGAGTGACGTTACGCACTCAAACCAAATTTCTCTGAGATGCTCGTGAGTGGGTCAGTCCCCTGAGCCGATATTTCAAAAAAACAGAATGTGGTTATTGCGCTGGTGAGCATGCCTGATTCGCTCAGGAAGCCTAAAGGTTGCTAAACTACGTTCACCTTGAACCAAGGGTTCAAGGGTTACAGCCTACAACGGCATCTTGGAGACCCTCAATTTTTCCCATAAGCTTGCTTCTAATACTATTATCTCACGCTCATTAGGCTATACTTCCAACCATTACTTACATATTTATCAAACCACTAATAATAATAGAGTTAATAATAGCCTCTAAGGTTGCGGATCTTATGGAAGATAACTTATCAGTCATGCGTCAGCAAATTCGCCAATCGGTTCGTCAGTTACGCCAGCAACTGAGTCCAGAGCAACAACAACTGGCTGCAAAAAAAATCGTACAACATACCTTATCTCACCCTAAGATTGCTCAAGCACAACACATTGCGTTGTTTCTTTCTTTTGATGGCGAGATCCACACTCAACCATTAATTGATGCACTATGGCAGCAAGGGAAAAAAGTTTACCTGCCCGTATTACATCCCTTTAACCCTCATCATCTGCTGTTTTTAAACTATGCGCCGACAACTCAGTTAGTTAAAAATCGATTTAACATTGATGAACCCCCATTAGACGTAACCGAAGTGCGACCCATAAATCAGTTAGATGTCATGATGATCCCACTGGTTGCCTTTGATGAACAGGGTCAACGTTTAGGTATGGGAGGCGGTTTTTATGATAGGACTTTAGCTAATTGGCAGCAGAAAGGATTTTACCCAATAGGGCTTGCCCATGATTGCCAACGGGTCACTGCTCTCCCCGTGGCACATTGGGATATTCCTCTTCCTGAAATTATTACCCCACAAAAAATATGGCACTGGTAACCCAGTGCCATAATATCCATTCGATACGCTTGGTTAAATGATTAATACAGTAGTCGAGCGCGGATAGTGCCCGGCAATTGTTTCAATTTAACCAGAATATCATCAGCGTGATCGGGCTGTTGCGTGATAATATCAATTACAACGTAACCAACATTTCCAGCAGTACGTAAATACTGGCCAACAACGTTGATATTGTTTTCAGTAAACACTTGGTTAATGCTATTCATCATTCCAGGGCGGTTTTCATGAATATGCAATAGACGGTTAGTATCTTCAGTATGTACTGGCAGAGAAACTTCAGGGAAATTAACCGCTGAAAGCGTCGAACCATTATCTGAATATTTCGCTAATTTACTTGCAACCTCTAACCCGATATTTTCTTGTGCTTCTTCTGTTGAGCCACCAATATGAGGCGTCAAAATCACGTTGTCGAACTTGATTAGCTCACTAATGAATGGGTCATTAGGGTCATTGTTCGCCGCAGGCTCTGTCGGGAATACGTCAACTGCCGCACCTGACAGATGTTTGCTTTCCAGTGCATCAGCCAAAGCAGGGATATCAACAACTGTACCGCGTGACGCATTGATGAAAATGGCCCCCGGTTTCATCAGTTCAAACTGCTCTTTTGCAAACATATTTTTGGTGCTTGCTGTTTCTGGCACATGCAAGCTCACAACGTCGCTCATGTTTAATAGTTCAGCCATTGAGCGAACTTGTGTCGCATTACCCAGCGGTAATTTATTTTCAATATCATAAAAATAAACATCCATACCAATCCCTTCAGCCAAAATACCTAGCTGAGTACCGATATGACCGTAACCAACAATCCCTAAGCGTTTACCGCGAGCTTCAAAGCAACCTTTCGCCTGTTTTTCCCAGATGCCGCGATGCGCTTTCATATTCGCTTCCGGAATACGACGTAACAGCAGTAACAATTGACCTAAAACCATCTCAGCAACGGAACGGGTATTTGAGAAAGGCGCATTAAAAACAGGGATACCGCGTTTCGCCGCAGCATCTAAATCCACTTGGTTTGTACCAATACAGAAACAGCCGACAGCCACTAATTTTTCTGCTGCCGCAAAGATCTCTTCAGTCAGATGAGTACGGGAGCGAATACCGACAAAACGCGCATCTTTAATTGCTTCTTTTAACTCTTCGTCCGACAACGCACTTTTGTGATATTCAATGTTGGTATAGCCTGCTGCTTTTAAATTATCAACCGCGCTTTGGTGAACTCCTTCCAATAGTAAAAATTTAATTTTGTCTTTTTCCAAAGATACCTTAACCATTTACCCTACCCTATCAGCTTAAGATTCATAACAGATGAACTTTCCGTGTACCAACATAGCAAAAAACGGCGCAGTATCAATACAATCGTTTGCCTCATTTATCTGGTTAAGTGCGAAGAAAAAGAAATTATGTGGCAGAAAATCAGGGGCGGTAACACAAAATAAGGATTTTGCCTGTGCAATAAGCATTAGTGTGAGATATATCACCAAAATAAGGGGAAAATAAAAATTGCTATTTTTTTTATTGCTAGATGATATTAGTAAAATAGATGACTTAGACAGGCATCTATCTTCCAAACCAATAGACCAATTGTTTTTACAGCAAAAATTTACTTAACTAAATTAATCGCTTTTTCTTTTACCATTCGCACAAATTGTTGGCTCTCTTCTGTCGACGCAAAACAGCGCGCTGGAATGATAATGGCGAAAACACGGTCTATAAAAAGATACAATAAATCACCATCCGTCCGTACAAATTTAAATGACTCCCATTTAATCAATGCGTTGCCATATTTACTTACCTCATGAAGCCCAATCTCATCAAAACGATATTCCTTTTCACAAAACAGGTAGCCGCCTTCATCAGGAATTGCTCGATTAAACGTTTTCAATAATCGAACGGCAATAAACAAAAATAAAAATGAGGCGATAATAAACGCAATGGTTAACTGAAAAAGGGTGATATTTAAAAGCTGAAAGGCCACAATAAATGCGATGAAAAAAACAACCGCCATCACAATCAACGATTTATCCCATGCACTATTCTCGGAAAAATAGTCATTTTTATAACAGTAATTATTGAAACGGACATATTCGTTGCGTTCGAGTTTGACTTTGATGTGATCTACCATGTCAATACATCCCTAGTATCATGAAATGATCATTTGAGAAAGGCTAAAGTCAGTCGTTCCTAGCTATGCTGTTATCAGCATAGCTAAGTCAATCTAACTGGCTAAGGGGGATATTCAAATAATAACCGATTTCTAACAAACAGCAGTATTAAATCGATATTCAGAACAAACTATTTAATCGTTTTTACGCCTTCAGAAGTCCCCATTAAAACAATGTCAGCGCCACGATTTGCAAACAAACCAACCGTAACAACGCCTGCAATGGCGTTAATTTTGTTTTCGAGAGCAACAGGATCCACAATGCTTAAATTATGCACATCAAGAATCACATTACCGTTATCAGTAACGACATTTTGGCGGTACTCTGGTACACCACCTAATTTAACAAGTTCACGCGCGACATAGCTGCGTGCCATTGGGATCACTTCAACAGGGAGAGGGAATTTACCCAATACATCCACTTGTTTAGACTCATCTACGATGCAAACAAATGTTTTGGCAATCGCTGCCACAATTTTTTCACGTGTTAAGGCTGCCCCGCCACCTTTGATCATGTTTTTATGGTGATCAATTTCATCTGCACCATCAACATAAACATCCAGCGAATCAACATCATTACAATCTAACACAGGAATGCCCAGTGATTTAAGTTTCGCTGTCGATGCTTCTGAACTTGAAACTGCCCCCTCTATCTGCCCCTTCATTGTTGCCAAAGCATCAATAAAATGAGAGGCGGTAGAGCCAGTGCCGACACCAACAATCGTGCCCGGTTTCACGTAATCTAATGCTGCCCAACCTACTGCTTTTTTTAATTCATCCTGAGTCATGCGATGCCTTCTACTATTTTTAAGAGTGAATGAGGTTTTTATCTGCTAATAATATTATATAACGGACACCTAACAAGTTCAGCTTTGTTCGTAATATTCTGTGATTCACACATTGTCATCAATATTGCAGGTGTTCTGAGGCAAAATATGGCATAGTGAGTCGTAGAATAACAACAAGGAGAATACCCCCAATGAAGCGCCCTGATTACCGCGCGTTGCAAGCACTGGATGCTGTCATTCGTGAAAGAGGATTTGAGCGGGCAGCTCAAAAATTATGTATTACACAATCTGCCGTCTCACAGCGGATCAAACAATTAGAGAACCTATTTGGTCAGCCGCTACTCGTTCGGACAGTACCGCCACACCCCACAGAGCAAGGGCAGAAGCTATTAGCACTTCTTCATCAAGTAGAATTACTCGAAGAACAATGGCTCGGTGATGAAAACGGGGGGTCAACGCCATTACTACTTTCACTTGCAGTCAACGCCGACAGTCTAGCAACTTGGTTATTACCTGCACTTAATCCTGTTTTAGGCAATAGCCCAATTCGTTTGAATATCCAAGTGGAAGATGAAACACGAACGCAAGAACGGTTAAGACGTGGCGAAGTGGTTGGCGCAATCAGTATTCAACCTCAAGCATTGCCGGGGTGTTTAGTCGATAAACTCGGAGCATTGGATTATATTTTTGTTGCATCACCCGATTTTGCAGCAAAATATTTCCCCGAGGGCGTCACACGTTCATCGCTTCTTAAAGCGCCAGCAGTAGCCTTTGACCACCTTGATGATATGCACCAAGCTTTTGTACAACAGAATTTTGGTCTATCGCCCGGTAGTGTGCCATGTCACATCGTTAATTCATCAGAGGCATTTGTACAACTGGCAAAACAGGGGTCAACTTGCTGCATGATCCCACATTTACAAATTGCTAATGAGCTTAGTACAGGTGAATTAATTGATTTGACGCCAGGGCTATGCCAACGTCGGATGCTATATTGGCACCGTTTTGCCCCGGAAAGCCGTACGATGAAGAAAGTCACTGACGCCCTACTCAAAACAGGGCGTCAGATGTTAAAACAAGAAGATGAAACTTAACGTTTTAATTCAAAAACCACATCAACTTGGTCGTTAAAATCAATACTCTGCTGCTCATAAGTTTCGTTGACATCGCGCTCAGGGGCAGCAGAGAGTGCCATTTTCGCTCTGTAATTCATGACTGGCGCAGGGTATGGGGTCGCATCTGGTGCACGATAATTCACACTGTACACAGGCCCTAACTGAACATTAAACCCTTTTGCCAAGGCATTCGCTTGTTCAATCGCATTTTTAATCGCTTTTTCTCGAGCCTCATCGCGATATTGTTGAGGGTTATTCACACCGAACTGAACTGAATTAATTTCATTAAGCCCTGCTTTTAATGCACCATCAAGCAAGGTATTGAGTTGATCTAATTTAGTGACTTTAACTTCAACAGAACGAATTGCTGTATAACCTACAATGGATGATTTCTGAGATTCTTTATCATACTCATATTTTGGTTGAGTACGCACATTAGCAGCATTGATATCTTTCTTTTCGATACCATTTTGTTTCAAGAACTCAAAATATTCAGCAACACGTTTATCAACGCCTGTTTTAGCCGCTGCTGCATCTTTTTCAGTCACTTCAACATTGATATTTAATGTCGCCATATCCGGTGATGCTTTAATTATTGCATTACCTGACGTTGTAATATGTGGCCCTTCAGGAAGCGGATTAGCTTGTGCAATAGCAGGAACCGCAACACCAGCCATCATGGCAGCAAGAACAAGAGACTTTAACTTCACAGGACCTCCTAATAATCAATAATAAGAAAGTTGTGGTGACATAACTTATTTATCCCACAACCTTACTTAAACATTAACACATCCTATGTGAAATTCGTTTCGGATTAATAAGAAATTATCAATATCCTAACCCTTGCTTCGCTAATTGAAAGGCAATAAACCACATCACCATTCCAACAAAGAGATTAATTACGCGTTGTGAACGTGGCTTATTTAGTATGGGGGAAAACCAAGCCGCTAATATCGCTAAAGCAAAAAACCAAGCAAAAGATGCGGTCAGTGCCCCTGCCGTAAACCACGGCCGTAATGAGCTTTCTAACTGCCCTCCCACACTGCCTAATACCACAAAAGTATCTAAATACACATGAGGGTTTAGCCACGTTACCGCAAATAGAGTCACGATCACTCGCCAACGATTGGCAACCTTATTCTCTGCTTGCACCCTAACTTCATCGCGACGAAAAGCGCTACGACATGCGCCGTAACCATACCAAGCTAGAAACGCTACCCCAGCCCATGTAATCAATTGCAACAGAATTTCAGACTGGCTTAGTAATGCACTTCCTCCAAAAACACCAGCAATAATTAATACTGTATCACTTAAGGAGCATAAAAATGCACTCATCACATGATATTGCTTTCGACTTCCCTGCTGCAAAATAAATGCATTTTGCGGGCCTAATGGAAGTATCATTGCAGCACCAAGTAAAGCACCCTGAATATAAATCGTAAACATGCATAAATTCCTAATAATTATTCATTTTATTCAATGAGATTCTAATTAGAAAAAATTATTAGGGAAAATTATTATTTCTTATAGAAGATTAGAATAACTTATTGTGACATTCGCTATCTAAACGATAGGAAAGGAAAATCAGCAAATAAAAAAAACTGGGTACAGTACAATAAACTGACCCAGTTTTATCATTCAATAAATACGTTTATTCTGTCATATCTTTTTTCACTGCAACAGCAGCCTGTTGATGTAAATGGACATCCATTTGAGGGAATGGTATACCAATATCGTGCTTATCGAGTGCACGTTTGAAATTTTCCATTAAATCCCAATATACAGGCCATGTGTCACCATTTTTAGCCCAAAAACGGACTAAATAATTTAATGAAGATGGCGCCATTTCGTGTAAACGGATAGTCACACCTTTATCGTGTAAAATACGCTCATCAGCAGCAACAATGTCACCTAATACTTTTTTGACTAAATCAATATCTGAATCATACGCCACTCCAACAATAATATCAGTTCGGCGATCAGGTTCACGAGTGATATTGATAATGTTATCTGCAATAATTTTACCATTCGGAATGACGATAATGCGATCATCCGCTGTTCTAAGTGTGGTAGAGAAAATTTGAACGTTTTGAACCGTTCCTTCTACAGCCCCAATTTGGACATACTCACCAGCTCGCAGAGGTCTAAACACGACTAATAATACACCAGCGGCAAAGTTGCCTAATGAGTTTTGTAATGCTAAACCAACAGCTAAGCCCGCAGCACCCAATACAGCAATCACAGATGCTGTTTGAACACCAATTTTGCCAAGTACAGCAATAAACGTAAACGCAACAACAGTATAACGGACAATCGCGGATAAAAATTCACTCACGGTAGGGTCGATGCCGCGTGCTGTCATCACACGATGTAAGCCACGTCCAACCCACTTAGCAATCATCATACCGACAATAAGAATGACGATAGCAGAAACGATATTCACCGCATACTGAACTAACAGATCCTGATTTGCCGCAAACCAATTCGTTGCGTCATTCAACGCTCCGGTAACATCATCAGTATTCATACAGTCCTCTAATTTTTAAATGGAATTACTCGGTAAATGAAATTATCACATGCTCCCAACAATTTAGTTCTTATTCAAACTAACCATGTGATATTGCAATTAAATAATAACTACAATATCTAAAATCTGACAACATTTTAAAACAAAAATTTATTTTACTTTATTTTCTAAAACGAATTGTCTGTAATCGTTAAGCATACTCATAAAATCATCAATGCCGCAAAATGCGACACTTTCATTATCATAGTAACTCATTCCCTCTTCTAAACCCTCCGTCTCGAAAGCAAGTTGATTCGCTCGGATCATCACTTCTTCATCGTCTAATACCAATGTGTATTCATGACCGATTAATTCCCATTGCTTCTCGCTACCTTTAATCGATTCGTATCCGGCTTCTATTTCATCTAACAAACTAAAATCGCCTTTAATTTCCTCATTAAGCCAATAACCAACCGCTTCATGATCCATCGAAAATTTTGCCGATATCTCTCCAGTTATATCCTGAAAAAATTGGTATTCCATAATCCACCTCACACCAGACGTCATTCGTTATAATTATACCTCTAGTTCAGTATTATTGTTCGCTAAAACATGAGATAAAAAGAAAGCTCACTATGATATGGGGAGCATTGATGAACTTTTGTTCTGCAAAAAACGATAAACGGCTAATAGCAGAACAAAGTAAGCGTCATCGCATAACACGACATAAAGAAGAAGGATAGGAGTGTCTGATGATTAACCATTTAGACCATCTGGTGTTAACCACAACCGATCAAAACGCGTGCATTGATTTCTACACCCATGTACTCAAAATGAAGTTGATAACCTTCGGTGAGCAGCGCTATGCGTTGCAATTTGGGGAGCAAAAAATAAATATCCACCAATATGGTAAAGAATTTGAGCCAAAAGCTCATTTACCCGTACCTGGCTCACTCGATTTATGTTTTATCAGTAATACACCAATAAACCAAATTATGACGTTTATTCAACAGCAAGGTGTCGAGATTATAGAAGGCCCTGTCAAACGTACAGGCGCAATGGGAGAGATATTATCTATTTATATTCGAGATCCTGATTTAAATCTTATTGAGATAGCAAATTATATATAGCCATATACTACTGCTAAATTCGTACAAAGGTAGCACGAGTCGTACAGACTGGCTACCTAATCAAAAATTAAGCTGTCCCCAATACACTATGCCATGAGATATCGAGTGCCTGATTTTTATTTATATTACTTAATAACAATGGATATGTAACTGTGAATTTTGATAAATTATACTGCTTGGAAAAATGATTTCACAATATTTTGATTATATTTTATCTGTACAAAATCATTTAGATAATCAAAAATTTATACAGGCATAAGTTAACATTAGATTCCCCGCATAAAATACAAATCCCATTTTTTATTATTAAATACTAAAATTAAAAGTAATTATAGCTTCTGCATTATAATTAACTTCATCATTAAGCTCAATATTTGCTTTAGCCAAATCATTTCGTGAGTTAATAAACATACTCTCTTGTTCAAAATTTGCTGAAAATACTTTCCCTGGTATTAATGACCTCATAAATTCATTCTTACTTAGAACCTATCCCAATAGGATTTTATTCCAGACAATGATGGCACAGGCAAGATGCAGCATTGCCTCATAATTCTCGACCTTCTTCTCCCAACGAGTCAGGACACGACGGTAGCGATTCATCCAACTGTGTGTTCTCTCTACAACCCAGCGGTGGGCCTTAAAATCCGTGTTTTTGATGGCTTCTGATTCATCCTTCCGTGACTGGATATGAGGTTCATAGCGACGACTTTTCAGATACGCTCCCAACCATTCCGCTTCATACCCTTTGTCCATGCACAACCGGAGCCTCTTGCCCGGTCTGCCCGTCTGGAGGGCATCGAGCGTATCCGCAACCAGCTTTATGTCGTGCGTATTTGCTCCAGCGACAACCAGTGCAAGCGGAAGCCCGTTCCCGTCAGTCATCAGACTGCGCTTTACGCCCCGTTTCCCTCGGTCTGTTGGGTTCTTGCCTGTTTTTTTGAGCCTGCCAGCGGTGATTTGGTCATACAACCATCCATCGACAGCCACGACCAGTCAATAGCGTCCAACTGTTCGCAAGCAAGCAACCCGTTTTGCCAGAAGCGTTCAAATACGCCAGCATCCCGCCACTCCTGAAATCGGCGATGAGCAGAGCTTGACGAGCATATACCGGTGGCATTTAGCGCATTCCACTGGCAACCCGTCCTGAGTACGAAGAAAATGGCGTTCATTGCAGCGCGATTATCAACCCGCTTGCGGTGCGTACCCAGCGGGTGTTGAGTTCTATGCTCCGGGATGAGAGGAGCCATTTTCTCCCAGAGTTCATCACTGATTTGCCACTTATTACCTACCATACGTTGCCCTCATAAATTATCATTATGTATTATCTGACAATTCCTTTTGGGATAGGTTCTTATTGATTCACCATTTGCCTTAGACCATCCATAATATTCCCCCTTAGTTAACACATATTGCCCAAGACCCGCTGTTGAATGTATTGAGTTATATAAACGGCGAACATATCCAGAATTATTATCGACCTTAGCATCTTTTACTAAAAATGAGACACCACCAAGTGCGGCCGGTTTACCCCCATTAATATGAAAATATTTATGTGCAATATCAGGACTTACTGGCGTCGAAGGTAAATTTAAGCTTTCATAAAGATCCGTCGCCATGAATAGTAAATAAGTCTCTGCGTCACATGTCACTGTAACCGTATTTTTTATTTTTGAGTTTTCCGGGAAAATATATCTATTCGACATAGGTATAACATCAACAGAGAGTTTTCCCATGTCATATATGATATTGGTTTGCTCTTCTCCATTAACCATACAGGTTGGTGGCTTAATATCACCAGATATTTTTAAATTAGCATTTGTATCTGCATAGCTTAAACCAGCGGCTAATAATGGTAATACACCTAAACATTTTACTGTATTTTTCATATTAAATTAACGCCCCTAATAATTTAAATAGGTCAACAACCTAACCCGATTAGAATAAAATAAAATTAAATACCAAAACCAAATGATAATGTCGCACTGCCATCTAGGGATACATCACCAGCACTCTCTTTTACCTCACCATAAAACATTGGCTTAACTTCAAAATCAGCCGCGAAAATTTGTCCTGATGCTAACTTTGTCGATGTTTCAGCCCAAGCTGTTTTTTTCGATTGGCTTATTAAAAGTTCTGGCACAGCGCTCCCTCCCGCAGCCAACACAGAGACTTTTTTAGCGCCTTCATCACTATTTCCTTTAACAGTCGCATTTGACATTGTAATAGTGTAAACACCAATATTTTGGCTATTATCAACACCATATTTACCTAAACCAAAGAAGATATCGCCTGGATTTATGACACTATCACTACGATTATCTTTGGCTATAAAATTTAAATAAGTGGCAGCATCACACACTATTTCAATTCTTTTCGTTTCACCATCTAAATATAAGATATCTGAACTAGGAAACATTTCTGGAGCGATATCAAATCGATATTCAATATCCACTTCATTCTGATTATTGATAGAGCATGTTGGTGGTTTAATATCGCCAGATACTTTCAAATTAGCACTGATATCTGCATAACTTAAACCTGCTACCAATAACGGCAATAAGCCCAAACATGTTATTGTGTTTTTCATCATGAACTAACAACCTCGAAAATTAGGATAGGCCAAATAGATGGCCTATCTTAAAATCACGTTAGATACCAAAACCAAATGATAATACCGCGTGACCATCTAAAGACACATCACCCAAGCTATTCTTTAAGTCTTCGCTCAATGTTGGGGTAACTTCAAAATCAGCCGCAAAGATTTGTCCTGAGGCTAATTGTGTTGATGATATTGCCCACGCTGTTTTGCCTGTCTTTTTAACCAAGGCCTGTGCGGCAGAGAAAAGCGTGCCTGATCGGATCCCTGTCTGCTTTCCTGCATCTTCACTGTTTGCTTTCACCGTCGCGTTTTTCATATTGATGGTATAAAAACCAATATTTTTACTGCCGTCTGTACCAAATTTACCTAATCCAAAGTTGGTATCAGCAGCCGTCATAGGGCTATCACTGCGGTTATCTTTAGCTTCAAAGCTTAAATACGTTGTTGCATCACACACTATCTCAATTTTTTTCGATACTGGCGTTAACGTTAAGTTACCTGATAAAGGGAACATACTTGGCGCTGTATCAAATTTATATTCAACATCCACTTCATTTTGGTTATCGATAGTACATGTTGGTGGCGTAATCGAGCCCGTAACTTTTAAATTAGCAACAGGTGCAGAGAATGCCGCATATGAAACAGAAATTAACGACAGTGCACATAATGTTTTCTTAAACATGATTAACCTTCTATAATAAAAAACAAAATAAAGAAAAATAGAATCCATTACCAATACTTATATTAGTAAATATATAAAAAAATATTTTAATTATTATTACTTATCTTAATAAGAGTTATAAAAATATTTTTACTGCCGATATTAATTACCTCTAATTATGATAACACATTCTATTTTTATGCATCTTTAAAACATCTCAACGAAATACTGTTTTTCAGATGTAAGTATTATAGATAACTTTTTTATAATTAACATTACACCTAACTCGAGTAAATTGCACACTCACCAAAGGAGTCATAGATGTAACAATTTATTTCACCATTAAAAACAATAGAATATAGTAATAGTCACTCATACCAATCAAGATTGATAAGAAAATAACTCCAAACAAATCACAATAAGAACTAAAGAAAAGAACAAAATATCTAATTTAATGTAGTTTAATACTTTATAATATAATCTTTCAATTTTAACTCGAAACGCAAGTAATTATTTGCATAAATAAAACAACCAAGTTAAAAAAATACCACACCTCTTTGATTATTATGACTTTTTAAAATAAAAACATGATAAATATAGCCTTCAATGCAACGAGTAATATTGTTTCAATATCAAATAAGCATCATCAAATTAATATAATCAATAAAAAGATAATCTTTTTTCTTTTTTTAATATTCAAATTAAGAATTTCAAATAATGATAAAATAGTCTTTTTTAGCTAGTCGTTTTAAAAAGTAATCATACCAAGATTGAAATTAATGAATATTAATTAGCCAAAAAGATAACAGTTTAGAGTGATATCGATATAGATCTACAACAAAATATCCGCATACTCTGTCACAATATTGCGTATTCGACGCTTACGATCTAACCGAATTACTCCTCTGTATCACTTAAAACCACTTTTTATGCATTAACTATATAGATTCCCCTTCATCATCCACCAAACGATAAAGGATCTATTGCGCTTCCTATCGAGCGATTAGCGACATTTTTCCTCACTGTTACTATCGCCTATCAAATCGGCTAATCAAGTTACTAACACCCTAATTAGCGACCATAAAAAAAGCCCTGATTAAATTCAGGGCTTTTGATTTGTTGCTAAATCGCTAAATTAAACTGTTGTTTGGAAGATAACACTATCTGCTTTTTCAGTATATTGCTCTAACTGATCAAAGTTCAGATAACGGTAAGTATCCTCAGCAGTTTCATCGACCTTATCCATAAACTGCAAATACTCAGCAGGCGTAGGGAGACGACCGAGCAAAGATGCGACAGCAGCAAGTTCAGCCGAAGCCAAGTATACATTTGCCCCTGTACCAAGACGGTTCGGGAAATTACGTGTTGAGGTTGAAACAACGGTTGCACCATCTGCAACACGTGCTTGGTTACCCATACACAAAGAGCATCCCGGCACTTCAATACGTGCTCCGCTCTTACCAAACACACTGTAATAACCTTCTTCAGTCAATTGTGCTGCATCCATCTTAGTTGGTGGAGCAACCCATAGGCGTGTTGGTAGCTGCCCTTTATGCTGATCTAACAGCTTACCTGCCGCACGGAAGTGACCAATGTTTGTCATACAAGAACCGATAAAGACTTCATCGATTTTTTCATTTTGAACATCAGACAGCAAACGTGCATCATCAGGGTCGTTAGGAGCACATAAGATAGGCTCTTTGATCTCATTTAGGTCGATTTCGATCACTGCGGCATATTCTGCATCAGCGTCTGCTTCAAGAAGCTGCGGGTCAGCTAACCAGTTTTCCATTCCTTTGATACGACGCTCAATGGTACGGCGATCACCATACCCTTCTGAGATCATCCATTTCAGCAGAACAATGTTTGACTGGAGATATTCAATAATTGGTGCTTTATCCAGTTTAATCGTACAGCCTGCTGCTGAGCGCTCTGCGGAAGCATCTGCTAATTCAAATGCTTGCTCAACTTTTAGCTCAGGCAACCCTTCAATTTCAAGGATACGACCAGAGAAAATATTCTTCTTACCTTTTTTCTCAACAGTCAGTAAGCCTTCTTTGATTGCATATAAAGGGATAGCATGAACAAGATCACGAAGCGTGATGCCCGGTTGCATTTCTCCTTTAAAGCGCACTAAAACAGATTCAGGCATATCAAGCGGCATTACACCTGTTGCTGCTGCAAATGCCACCAAACCAGAACCTGCTGGGAAAGAGATACCGATTGGGAAACGGGTATGCGAGTCACCCCCCGTACCGACAGTATCTGGCAATAACATACGGTTCAACCATGAGTGAATGATGCCATCGCCTGGGCGCAAGGAAACACCACCACGATTCATAATAAAATCAGGTAATGTATGGTGCGTAGTCACATCAACGGGTTTTGGATATGCCGCAGTATGACAGAATGATTGCATAACTAAATCTGCGGAGAACCCTAGGCAAGCTAAGTCTTTTAGCTCATCGCGTGTCATTGGGCCTGTGGTATCTTGCGAGCCAACAGAAGTCATCTTAGGCTCACAGTATTCACCTGGGCGAATACCTGGGCGGCCACAAGCACGACCAACCATTTTTTGAGCCAAAGAGAAACCACGATTGCTTTGTGCAACAGATTTCGCATGACGGAATACGTTAGTTGGCTCTAAGCCAAGTGATTCGCGCGCTTTAGCCGTTAAACCACGGCCAATAATCAATGGAATACGACCGCCAGCACGGACTTCATCAATCAATACATCCGTTTTCAGTTCAAATGTTGCCAGTAACTCACCCGTTTCATGGTTACGCACTTCACCTTTATATGGGTAGATATCAATAACATCGCCCATATTCAGCTTAGATACGTCCACTTCAATAGGTAACGCGCCGGCATCTTCCATGGTATTGAAGAAAATAGGGGCGATTTTACCACCAAGTACAACACCACCACCACGTTTGTTAGGAACAAACGGAATATCATCCCCCATAAACCATAACACAGAGTTAGTTGCTGATTTACGAGAAGAGCCTGTGCCCACAACGTCGCCAACATAGGCCAACGGGAAACCTTTCTTATTCAAGGCTTCAATCTGTTTAATTGGCCCGACATTACCTGGTTCATCCGGCTCAATACCATCGCGAGCATTTTTCAGCATAGCTAGGGCATGAAGCGGAATATCAGGGCGAGACCATGCATCCGGAGCTGGAGACAGGTCATCTGTGTTAGTTTCACCTGTAACTTTAAATACAGTCACAGTCAGTTTTTCAGCCAGCTCAGGACGCTCGATGAACCATTCAGCATTTGCCCATGATTCAATAACTTGTTTCGCGTACTCATTCCCTGCTTTTGCTTTTTCTTCTACATCATAGAAGTTATCAAACATGAGCAAAGTATGGGAAAGTGCTTTAGCCGCGATTGGTGCTAGCTTAGCATCATCCAAAGCTTCAATTAGCGCATGAATATTGTACCCGCCCTGCATTGTACCGAGCAGTTCAATGGCTTTTTCTGGGCTGATAAGAGGAGAGGTAGTTTCACCTTTCGCGATAGCGGCTAAAAAGCCCGCTTTGACATACGCTGCTTCATCAACACCGGGGGGCACACGGTTGGTCAGCAGGTCTAATAGGAAATCTTCTTCACCTTTAGGTGGATTTTTCAGTAATTCTACTAATGCAGCAACTTGCGCAGCATCTAATGGCTTAGGGACAATCCCTTGAGCGGCACGCTCGGCTACGTGCTTACGGTAATCTTCTAGCACGACGTTCTCCTCGCTTCATTGTAATTTATATACCCGGCTGTCTGCACCATCTTGAAAAAATCATCATCCGGTGCCAGGTCAGAGGAACTTGCTCGCATAATCTCAATGGCAGTAAAATTATGCCCAGCTTCGGGCGTTCAGCATAGCAGAGTTTAAACGAAATGTTAATTCATTCACAAGAAAGCAACATCCCTCTACTTACTTTAAGCCTTAACCATTAATTTCGGGTTATTTTTTAGCTTAAGATACTATAAAGAGTTATAAAAAGCAGATAAAACCTCACTTTTTATAATGCATTTACGCATTTAACGCACCCTTTTTGATGTGTTTTTACCTCTCATATCACAAATTATATTTTTATCGTAATTTTATTTACGTTACTAATTGATAAGGCAAATCATTACGATTGGCTTTAATTTTTTTAAAGGTTTTAATTGATTTTATTGCCCTTTTAATCCAATTAAATTACCAAACGGGTCTTCAAGCTGACACATTCGTTTGTTACCTTCTATTAACATCGGTCCTCGATACCGTTTTGCACCTAATTTAGAAAAATGCTCAACCGCTAAATCGAAAGATTCCACCTGCCAATATAATACTGTGCCTCGTTTGCCTTCACAGACCTTTGCGTCAGCTTGGACAACCTCGATAGTGAAATTCCCTACGTGTAATACGGTAAAATCAAACTCTGGTAGATATTCGGCAACCGCTTGTGGAAAGGCTTGTTGATACCAAGCTAAGCCGACAGCAACGTCAGGAACATGGATTAAAATGGCAGTCGGTATTAGTTTCATTGAATTAGCTTATTTATGTGAGTACCCATAATCGATAATGATATGTCAGGTTCGTTCACAATTGAAGGTAAGTTACGGAACGTATAAACAATAATCCAATTTGCCATGACTTACGTATTTACGTGTTATCAAATGCACATCCCTTTATTAGATATAAATAAAAACAGAATAAAAAATGAGAATTTAATATTCCATTAGTCATCTAAACATTATTGTTGATAATTTTTTCCTTAAGAATATAAACCCAACTTAAATAAGAGGATAAATATATATGACTCTCTGCTTATATTTGAAAAAGTAAAAAGCCAATGTGTTTCCACATTGGCTTTATGCTCTTTGGTCATAAACAGCCAACTACAGAGGCCGTTTATTAAGGCGACTTAAGAAATTATTTTTTCTTTTTCGCTTTTGCGTTTGGTAAGTCAGTGATGCTACCTTCAAAGACTTCCGCTGCCATACCAATTGATTCATACAGCGTTGGGTGAGCGTGGATAGTCAATGCGATATCTTCTGCGTCACAGCCCATTTCAATTGCAAGGCCAATTTCACCCAGAAGTTCACCACCATTAACACCGACAACAGCACCACCGATAATACGGTTAGATTGCTTGTCGAAAATCAGCTTAGTCATACCTTCTGCGCAGCCAGATGCAATCGCACGGCCTGATGCTGCCCATGGGAATGTTGCAACTTCATAGCTGATATTTTTCTCTTTCGCTTCTTTCTCAGTTAAACCAACCCAAGCCACTTCTGGCTCAGTGTAAGCGATTGATGGAATAACTTTTGGATCAAAGTAGTGTTTCAGGCCAGAGATAACTTCAGCCGCTACGTGACCTTCGTGAACACCTTTGTGCGCCAACATTGGCTGACCAACGATGTCACCAATTGCAAAAATGTGAGGTACATTAGTACGCATTTGCTTATCAACATGGATAAAGCCACGGTCATCAACCTCAACACCCGCTTTACCAGCATCAAGGTTTTTACCATTTGGAACACGACCAATCGCGACCAGAACTGCGTCATAACGTTGTGGTTCAGCAGGTGCTTTTTTACCTTCCATTGTGACATAAATACCATCTTCTTTTGCTTCAACGGCAGTCACTTTGGTTTCTAACAGTAAGTTAAATTTCTTGCTGATTTGTTTAGTGAAGACTTTAACCACATCTTTGTCAGCCGCAGGGATGACTTGGTCAAACATCTCAACAACATCAATCTGAGAACCCAGAGCATGATACACAGTACCCATTTCCAGACCGATGATACCACCACCCATAACAAGCAGACGCTCTGGAACTTCTTTTAGCTCTAACGCATCTGTCGAATCCCAAATACGTGGATCTTCATGAGGAATGAATGGTAACTGAATAGGACGTGAACCCGCAGCAATAATCGCATTATCAAAGTTGATAGTTGTGCTACCGTTTTCGCCTTCAACAACCAGTGTGTTAGCACCAGTAAATTTACCAAGACCGTTCACAACGTTTACTTTACGGCCTTTTGCCATACCAGCTAGACCACCAGTCAGCTGGTTAATCACTTTCTCTTTCCACAGGCGAACTTTAGAAATATCGGTTTTTGGCTCACCAAAAACAATCCCATGTTCAGCCAACGCTTTAGCTTCTTCAATCACTTTAGCAACGTGCAATAGTGCTTTAGAAGGAATACAACCAACGTTCAAACAAACTCCACCCAGAGTTGAATAACGTTCTACTAAAACAGTATCTAAACCTAAGTCAGCGCAACGGAAAGCCGCAGAATACCCTGCAGGGCCTGCACCAAGTACCACTACTTGGGCTTTAATTTCAGTACTCATCATGACCTCTTTTTGTTTTGTCCAGCGGGGCAGCCGAAAAACGAATTATTCCACCGGAAAATACACACCGCGAGCAGTTTACAGAATTGTTAACATCCTGAAAAGGCTCATTACGTGACGTAACTCGCAACGTTTCGGATGAACAGTAAAAAATTCTGCCCCAGCCTAAATAAAACAGACCGGCTAATAAGCCGGCCTAATTTATTACATCACCAGTCGACGAATGTCGCTCATCAATTGACCTACTAGGGTGATGAAACGAGCACCATCAGCGCCGTCGATCACACGGTGGTCGAATGAAAGAGACATAGGCAACATCAGTCGAGGTACAAACTCACTACCATTCCAAACTGGTTTGATGGAAGAGCGAGATAGACCCATAATTGCAACTTCTGGTGCATTAACAATTGGTGCAAAACCAGTTGTTCCGATGCCACCAAGGCTAGAAATAGTGAAGCATCCACCTTGCATATCAGAAGCTGTTAATTTGCCTGCACGCGCTTTCTTAGAAACTTCCATCAGTTCGCGAGACAGTTCCATAATGCCTTTTTTGTTCACGTCTTTGATAACAGGGACAACTAGGCCATTTGGCGTATCAACCGCGATACCGATATTGACATATTTCTTCATGAATAGGCGTTGGCCATCTTCAGAAATAGAGCTATTGAAACGAGGCATTTCTTCTAGCGCACGAGCAACAGCCTTCATCACAAACACCAGTGGCGTGATTTTAACACCGAGTTGTTTCTTCTCAGCTTCTTTGTTCTGCTGCTTACGGAAGTCTTCGACATCTGTGGTGTCGACTTCTTCCATCAACGTAACATGAGGGATCATCACCCAGTTACGGCTTAGGTTAGCACCAGAGATTTTTTGGATACGGCCCAGTTCAACTTCTTCAACTTCACCGAACTTGCTGTAATCCACTTTTGGCCATGGCAACATGCCCGGTAAACCACCACCCGCAGCGGCTGGTGCTTCGGCACGCTTGATGGCGTCTTTAACGTAAGATTGTACGTCTTCGCGCAGAATACGACCTTTACGACCCGTGCCTTTTACTTTAGCAAGGTTAACACCAAACTCACGCGCTAAACGGCGGATGACTGGCGTTGCATGTACATAAGCGTCGTTTTCAACAAATTCATTTTTGCTATCAGCTGCTTTTGCTGGTGCTGGTGCTGGCGCCTGTGCGGCTGCCGGAGCGGAAGCGGCTGGCGCTGGTGACGCAGTTGGTGCCGATGCTGCTGGTGCTGCACCTGCAACTTCAAACGTCATGATCAGTGAACCTGTTTTCACTTTATCACCAGTGGCGATTTTGATCTCTTTCACGGTACCGGCAAAGGGTGCAGGAACTTCCATTGATGCTTTATCGCCTTCAACCGTAATGATTGATTGCTCAGCTGAAACAGTATCACCAACTTTCACCATAACCTCAGTGACTTCAACTTCATCACCACCGATGTCAGGTACATTAACATCTTTAATTGCCGAGGCTGCTGGCGCTGACGCAGGTGCCGATGCGGGTGCTGCTTCCGCTGCTGGTGCTGATCCTGCAACTTCAAAGACCATTATCAGTGAACCTGTTTTCACTTTATCACCAGTCGCAATCTTGATCTCTTTTACAGTACCAGCAAAGGGTGCAGGAACTTCCATGGAAGCTTTGTCACCTTCAACAGTGATCAGCGATTGCTCTTCTGCAACTGTATCACCTACTTTTACCATGATCTCAGTCACTTCGACTTCATCGCCGCCAATATCAGGGACAGACACTTCTTTCAGAGCTGCTGCTGTTGGGGCAGCGGCTGGTGCCGCTGGTGCTTCTGCTGACGCAGCCGGAGCCGCGCCTTCTGCTGATTCAAAGACCATGATCAATTTGCCAGTGGTGACTTTATCACCCACTGCAATTTTAATTTCTTTAACCACACCTGCTTGTGGTGATGGGACTTCCATAGATGCTTTATCGCCTTCAACAGTGATCAGCGATTGCTCTGCTTCTACTTTATCACCAACTTTAACCATAACTTCGGTGACTTCAACTTCATCAGCACCGATATCAGGCACTTGGATTTCAATAGACATTGATTATTACCTCTTATGCCAGACGTGGGTTAACTTTTTCTGGGTTGATGTTGTATTTTTTAATCGCTTCTTCAACGACTTTAACATCAACTTCACCACGTTTAGCCAATTCACCTAACGCCGCAACGATTACATAAGATGTATCCACTTCAAAGTGGTGACGTAGGTTTTCACGGCTGTCAGAACGACCGAAACCATCAGTACCTAATACACGGTAATCGCTTGCTGGTACGTAAGTACGAATTTGTTCTGCAAACAGTTTCATATAGTCAGTTGATGCAACGGCTGGCGCATCATTCATTACCTGAGCAACATAAGGTACACGTGGTGCTTCAGAAGGATGCAGCATGTTCCAACGTTCACAATCTTGACCATCACGAGCCAATTCAGTGAATGAAGTAACGCTATACACATCAGAACCGATGCCATATTCCGCTGACAGAATGTTAGCTGCTTCGCGAACATGACGCATCATAGAACCAGAACCTAACAACTGAACTTTACCTTTGCTGCCTTCGATTGAATCCAGTTTATAAATACCTTTACGGATCCCCTCTTCAGCACCTTCAGGCATTGCAGGCATATGATAGTTTTCATTCAGAGTCGTGATGTAGTAGTACACGTTCTCTTGTTTTTCACCATACATACGCTCTAAACCATCCTGCATAATGACGGCAACTTCATAAGCATAAGCAGGGTCATAAGAGATACAGTTAGGGATAGTCAGTGATTGAATATGGCTATGACCATCTTCGTGTTGTAAGCCTTCACCATTTAAAGTTGTACGGCCTGAAGTACCACCAATCAAGAAACCACGAGCTTGCTGGTCACCCGCTGCCCACATTAGGTCGCCGATACGTTGGAAACCAAACATTGAGTAGTAAATGTAGAATGGGATCATCGGCAGGTTGTTTGTGCTGTATGATGTTGCAGCCGCTAACCATGATGAACCTGCACCTAGCTCGTTAATACCTTCTTGTAGGATCTGACCTTTAGAGTCTTCTTTATAGTAAGCCACTTGCTCACGATCCTGAGGCGTATACTGCTGACCTTTAGGGCTATAAATACCAATTTGACGGAACAAACCTTCCATACCGAAAGTACGAGCTTCATCAGCAATGATTGGCACTAAACGGTCTTTGATAGAGTTGTTTTTCAACATCACGTTTAACGCACGAACAAATGCGATAGTGGTTGAAATTTCTTTTGATTGCTCTTCTAGCAATTGGCTGAAATCAGATAACGTAGGGATTTCTAATTTCTCATCAAAGTGCGTACGACGTGCTGGTAGATAACCACCTAGAGCTTGACGACGCTCATGCAGATATTTGTATTCTTCTGAATCTTTATCAAAAGTAATAAATGGCAGTTTTTCCAGTTGATCATCAGCCACAGGCACATTGAATTGATCACGGAAGTGACGAACACCGTCCATGTTCATTTTCTTCACTTGGTGAGCAATGTTCTTACCTTCAGCTGTTTCACCCATACCATAACCTTTGATGGTCTGAGCTAAAATAACAGTTGGCTTGCCTTTAGTTTCTGCTGCTTTTTTAAATGCGGCATACACTTTCTTCGGATCATGACCACCACGGTTCAGCGCCCAAATTTCGTCATCAGTCATGTCTTTAACTAATGCAGCAGTCTCTGGGTAACGATTGAAGAAGTGCTCACGAACGTACGCGCCATCACGTGATTTGAATGTTTGATAATCACCATCAAGGGTTTCATTCATTAATTGAACCAGTTTGCCGCTAGTGTCTTTACGCAACAACTCGTCCCAACGATCGCCCCACATAACTTTGATGACTTGCCAGCCTGCACCATTAAAGATACCTTCCAGCTCGTTGACAATTTTACCGTTACCTGTAACAGGGCCATCTAGACGCTGTAAGTTACAGTTAATCACGAATACAAGGTTATCTAGCTTATCGCGTGTCGCGATAGTGATAGCACCTTTAGATTCTGGCTCATCCATCTCACCATCGCCTAAGAAAGCGTACACTCTTTGAGCTGAAGTGTCTTTCAAGCCACGGTTTTCAAGATATTTCAAGAATTTCGCTTGATAAATAGCATTTAGCGGACCAAGACCCATTGAGACAGTTGGGAATTGCCAGAAATCAGGCATTAATTTAGGGTGTGGATAAGAAGACAGACCTTTACCACCAATTTCTTGGCGGAAGTTATTCATCTGCTCTTCAGTTAAACGACCTTCCAAGAATGCGCGTGCGTAGATCCCTGGGGAGATATGACCTTGGAAAAAGACCAAGTCACCGCCATCATTGTTGTTATGAGCGCGGAAGAAATGGTTAAAACAGACTTCATATAAAGTTGCAGAAGACTGGTATGATGCCATATGACCACCCAGCTCCAAGTCTTTTTTAGAAGCACGCAGTACAGTCATGACTGCGTTCCAACGAATTGCGGAGCGAATACGGCGCTCCAAATCCATGTTACCAGGGTATGCAGGCTCGTCTTCAACAGCAATAGTGTTGATATAATCAGAACTACCAGATGCACCAGCAGCAATGTTAACACCGCCTTTACGCGCTTCATTCAATACCTGTTCGATAATGAACTGAGCACGATCAACACCTTCTTCACGGATGACCGATTCAATCGCCTGTAGCCAGTCGCGAGTTTCAATCGGATCCACGTCATTTTTCAACATATCTGACATGGTGTATTCCTTATCTGTTATCTATTTTTTAATGTTTATGTGGAGCCTATCTTCGCGCTACTTTCTACAAAATAGCGAGAAGATAGGCCCTGCTGTTGTTGCCGCTAGAACTCTCACAGAGAGTAGTCACAGTAATGCAGACGCAGCAGTCAGTAATCTGCATTACTAATTTAATTCAGGATGTTGCTGCAACCTACGTAGAAAACGCTCCCGCCTTGTTTGTTCACGACTAATATCCAAAAGTAGCTCTTCAATAAAGGCTAAATGGCGATGGGAAGCCTCCCTTGCCTTCTCAGGCTCTCTTGCCATTATAGCGGAGAATATTTGAGCTCGATGTTCACTAACTGCTTTGTACATTTCTTTGCGGGTATACAAAAACTCAAAGTTTTGACGAATATTCTGTTCCAACATTGGCACCATACAACGTAACAAATGCAGTATCACCACATTATGCGCCGCTTCTGTGACAATCAGTTGATATTGCAAAACCGCATTTGATTCCGCATTAATATCGCCACTTTGTTGAGCTTTAATAATTAGCTCATAGCTTTGTCGAATTCGCTCCAAATCCTCATCCGTACCACGCAACGCCGCATAATAAGCAGCTATCCCTTCAAGGGCATGGCGTGTTTCAAGAAGATCAAATTGAGATTCGGGATTCCCCGTAAGAAGTTCAGTTAGTGGGTCGCTAAAACTTTGCCACATCTGTTTTTGAACAAAAGTTCCGCCACCTTGGCGGCGAGATAATAGACCTTTAGCTTCAAGAGTTTGGATAGCTTCACGCACTGATGGCCGAGAAACGTCGAACTGTTTTGCCAGCTCACGTTCAGGAGGCAGCTTTTCGCCGGGGCGCAATGTCCCTTCGAAAATAAGATGCTCGAGGCGCTGCTCAATAACATCTGATAATTTTGGTTGGCGAATTTTACCGTAAGCCATAACCTGCCATGATCGTTAGTGATTAATTATTGATTAGGTATTGCTCAGTGTTAATTGGTAATACCAATTTCTTTACGGATTAATAAAGTAACAAAGTATTCACTAACTGTCCATAAAGACCTTGAGCTAAATCATAAAATCCTGCAAATTTTAACAGATTTTTTTAAATTTTAGCATGTTTTGATAACTAATCCTCCGATTGCCAGCACGGTAATTTAACATTTGAAGCGAATTTCTATGCTATAAACACGCTAACTGAATCGATATAGCCAAACCATTAGTGTTTTAATATTCAATAATAACGAATAATAACCATATTAACTCACAGTAACCGTTTCAAACGCAGATCCGCAAGGAGCAACCTTAACAATCTAGTTAAATATTCACGTCATTTGTTATTTTACGCAATGTAAGCGTTGTCTATATTCACCAAGATAGCAAGGCTACACGATATAAAAATCTGTAATCGGCTCATCTATCGATTAATGATGAGGTTACATCTTGATTAGACTCTAACTGCACTGCGTTTTATAGATAAAAATGTCTGGCTAATTAGTTGGAATGAATACACCTAGAATAGTTCAAAAAACAGCAAAGCGCCCTAGATGATACTACCTATACGAAAAAATAAGCCTGCCTCAACCTAGGAGGCCTACTAGCATGAGACGGCGATGCTCGCTTTCGCGGCCTATCGCTCCAATATTTATTTTCGTTAGCTAGTAATCAACAAGCTAATATCAAGGCCATACTCAAAACCCACCTTTCTGAGTAAAAAGCGTTGGCGTAGCACTCCCTCGTTTTAGCTTTATGCACAGCGTAATAAGGTGGATTTGTTAAGCTAACGGCTCTCAATTTTCATATTTGCTATTACTGCTGCCATACATGAATCAAGGCAAAATGCCCACTGTTGTGACTAAATAAACAGAAAATCTCTTCCCCCTTTCTTGTTATGAGAAAGGGGGAGTTATGATGGTTAATATTTATTCTGTTGTTGCTAAATGCAGCCATCATCGGGCACTAGGTTAGCGATGGGAGTCCTGGCTATATTGCTTATTTTTCTTCAATAAAACGCATTGAAAGATCCATCGCTCTAATATGTTTCGTCAATGCACCAACAGAAATGAAATCAACCCCAGTTTCCGCAAATTCTCTGATAGTATCTAATGTAACATCACCAGACACCTCGAGAGCGGCTTTACCCGCTGTCAGTACAACAGCCTCTTTCATCATCGTGACAGTGAAATTATCAAGCATAATAATGTCTGCATTCGCCTTTAATGCTTGAAGTAATTCAGTTAAATCTTCAACTTCAACCTCAATAGGAACTTCCGGATGAGCTCGCCTCGCTAACGCCACTGCTTGAGCAACAGAGCCTGCCGAAATGATATGGTTTTCTTTAATTAAATAAGCATCTGATAAACCAAGACGATGATTAAAACCCCCACCCATTAGTACCGCATATTTAAGAGCACTTCTTAAGCCGGGGATCGTTTTACGTGTATCTAATAATTTGGTTCTTGTGCCTTCAATTTTCGCCACATACTGAGCAGTTACAGTAGAAACAGAAGACAATGTCTGGATAAAGTTCAATGCCGTTCTTTCTCCAGTGAGTAATACTTGTGAAGGCCCTGACATTTCACAAAGCAGCTGATTTGGCGCAACCTTATCTCCATCATTCACATGCCATACAATGCTAACTTGCCCACCAAGCTGGCTAAAAACTTCTTCTAACCATTTTTGTCCACAAAAAACGCCTTCTTCCCGTGTAATAATACGCGCTTTAGCTTGTGAAGTAGGTTGTAAAAGCTGCCCCGTAATATCTTGCTTAAAATCAACTGTTTGCCCAAGATCTTCTTTTAACGCGTGGCTTACTATAAATGGAATATCGCTATTTAACCTTTCAAGCAATAATTCACGTCTTTGTTCTTCGCTATAACGCCTCGTCGCCATCAATCCACTCCAATAAATTTCTTGTGCCCATTGCTATCTATACCCATCATGTATCAAGCCTTATGGCGCACGTTATTCATCTTGCTATCGCCCAATCATCTAAGCTATTACAGTACATACAACTCAATGTGCTTGGGTATGAAAATAGAACCACCGCTACAAACATACATCTCGAATAATTTTGTGTATATGCTAATCTTCTCAACTCAAGATAACGAATATAAGCGAGTAATAAAACGGGAATACTATGCTACCAGAGATAAAAATACATAATGGCTGGCTACAAAATGTGACTCATATCCCTTCACCACACCATGATGAGCGCCCTGAGAACATTATCCCTTCCCTGTTAGTTATCCATAATATTAGCTTACCCCCCGGCCAATTTGGTGGGCCTTATATCAACCAGCTTTTTACTGGAACACTCGACCCAACAGAGCATGCCTTTTTTGATGAAATCAAACACCTTCGTGTTTCAGCCCACTGTTTAATTCGCCGTGATGGCGAGATTATTCAATATGTTCCTTTTCATTTAAGAGCTTGGCACGCTGGGCAATCCCTTTATAAGGGTAGAGAAAAATGTAATGATTTTTCAATTGGGATCGAGCTTGAAGGCACGGATTTTGAACCTTTCACGCCTTTACAATACAATTCGCTAGTAAAACTGACACATGCTCTTATTGAGCTATACCCTGAATTACAAGATAACATCACCGGTCACAGCGACATTGCCCCCGGCCGTAAAACAGATCCCGGCCCTTATTTTGATTGGCAACAATTCAAGGCCCTGTTAAAACATAAAAGATAATATAATTTATAGTGCAACCGACTTAACTGAGTGCCTTATCTCTGTTTAAACCTACTTTAAATGGACTCTTTTAAGTCTCTACAATGACTGCCCCTCGCCATAAACCGCGAAGCTTTCCACTTTTCGGCCCGCAACTGCCGATATGACGGATAAGACTGCTCTTTGTCGGCTGATACGACAAGCTCAGCTATTGCCCCCTATAATTCCCTTATGCCGGATGTGGATTGTCAGTCATGTTCAACGATGGATTACTCTTTAAAGCCCTTTAGTTTTTTCATCTTATATCCCAATCCACACTGTGCGAGGTTTATAGCATTCTCTCTAAAATAGCCCCTACTTCCCCCGCTTCTACTCATTAGTTTTATCATACTTTCTCATTAACGCGATATTTTATTGTCCACCATATTTACCTTTGCGAGTCTTCTCCCAAGAAAATGTAATACGATACATTTTTTATTTTAATTTTTCGTAGGTGCTCGTATGCAGGGTTTGAAGAGATTAAATAATCAAATGGAACAATTTAAGATGCCTCCTCACTCAACAAGGAGGCTATATGAATCAACAAGGATTTTCTTTAATTGAAATAATGGTTGTCATTGCAATAATTTCTATATTAAGTGCTATTGCAATACCGGGATATCAAGGTTATATGCAAAAAGCGGCAATAACCGATGTATTACAAACAGTTTTACCATATAAGAATAATATTGAAATTTGCGCGTTTAATAAAGGCTCATTAACTGGCTGTAATGCAGGAAGTGAAAATATTCCTAATAATATAAAAGGAAAATATATCAAAACAATAGATGTAAAGTCAGGCATTATTAACTTTATAGCCGATAAGAGTCTTGCCAATCTCTCTGTGACTTTAACCCCAATTATCCCTACTGATAGTTCACCATTCCAATGGCAAGTAGCCTGCGAACATGATAGTGACAGTAAATTAAAAGCATTATGTGAAAATACCTTCATCTTTTAATATAAGGTAAGTTTATGAATAGCACCAGGGAAAGAGATTTTATATTTAAAGAATTAAAAAGTATTTGTGATAAACACTATATTATTATTGTTGATTACAATCATAAAAGATTATCTATAGGTGTACCTAAAAAGCCAGATGACAATATACTTGCTACTTTACGTTTTATTGCTAGCGTGCCGGTATGCTATGACATTTGGCCAAAAGAAAAGATTGATCATTACTTCAATAAAAAATATGAGGAGATCCAAGAGCCAGAAACAAACTATCAACCTAATGGCGCCGAGCAGCTAGATACACGTTCACCCGCCGTCGATTTTGTAGAGAATATGCTCAAAACAGCGGTAAGAAAACGCGCATCTGATATTCATATCGAACCATCAAAACAAGGGATAAAAATCCGTTTACGTGTAGATGGCAAGCTCTATTTTATTCCTTCACCACCTCTCGAAATCAATAATGAAATTATTGCTCGAATAAAAATAGTTGCCAAATTGAATATTGCAGAGAAGCGATTACCACAAGATGGGCAAATGAGTTGGCATTTCGAAGGGCATAATTACAGTATTCGCCTGTCAACGATACCAACATTATATGGTGAAAAATTGGTTCTACGGATACTTAGCACCCAGCTAAAGTATTCTATAGAATAAATAGGGATGCACAATAATTTGCTATTAAGTGGCGGATTCAAGTCCGAAGTGCAACGCTAAGCCGCCTTTCTTAGCTCCGCAAACACCACCGAAGGTTGTCTGAACCCCAGACACTTGCGTGGCCTGCTGTTCAACGCTCCCTGATAGCGTTGTAAGTCTTCTTCTGTCACTGTCCGCAGGTCTGTTCCTTTCGGGATAAACTGTCTTAACAACCCATTCGTATTCTCGTTCAGCCCACGCTCATGCGAGGCATACGGATGGGCAAAGTACGTATCTGCGTTCAGTGCTTCTGCTATCGCCTTGTGCTCACTAAACTCTAGACCGTTATCGAACGTTATTGTGTGACATACATCCTGATACTCACTCAGCAGTGAGATAATGGCCTTACTGACTTCCACCGCATCCTTTGAAAACACCTTTTTTGTCAGGTAAATACGGCTTTTGCGTTCTGCCAGTGTCACGATAGCACCAGTGCCCTGTTTACCCTGCACCAAATCGGCCTCCCCCAGTCCCCCAGACGGCTACGGTCATCGACGACTGACGGCCGTAGCTCATGGATAGCTCAATGGATACCGCATCAGGGATGCGCCCTCGTTTCTGCCCGTAGCCCTTACGATATCGCCGTTTGCCCTGCCTAAGATGCCTGTACAACTCGCCACCGCTACGCTTATCCGCATAGATATACTGGTAAATCCATTCATGGCTGACGCTAAGACCAATAATGCTGCCAATTGCACTTATTTGCTCAGGACTCCACTTCCACTCCAGAGCAAATATCACGAAATCTATGGTCTGCTGAGGAATTGTCCTTTTGGCAGATGACAGCCGCCTATCACAGCACTTCTGGTGTGCCTGTTGTGGGTTATAACCAGTATCTGAAGTGTTACGCCTCAGTTCACGGGAGACCGTGGACTTGCTTACACCGATACGGATACCTATCTCATGGCAGGATAAATTATCCTCACGCAGTATCGATATCTGGTATCGTTGTCCTTCGGTTAGTTGCTGATACTTCATACTTACTCGCTCATCTTTGGTCGGAAGAGCAGGATAGCTTATCAGTAGCTAACCGTCCTTCCATCTAACATGACCGAGCGTTGCACTTATTATCTGAATTCGCGAGTTTAAAAAAAGAGCTATTGCAACCACAGGGCTTAATTCTTGTCACAGGCCCGACTGGCAGTGGGAAAACCGTCACGCTCTATAGTGCATTAGAGTATCTCAACCAATCTTCACGTAACATATCTACCATTGAAGACCCTATTGAGATCCCACTATCTGGAATTAACCAAGTTCAAGTAAACGATAAATATGGCTTGAGTTTCGCTCACATACTAAGAGCCTTACTCCGGCAAGATCCTGATATTATCATGGTAGGAGAAATTCGAGATGAAGAAACGGCACAAATAGCAACCAGAGCCGCACAAACAGGCCATTTAGTCTTATCAACTCTACATACCAATTGCACATTTAGCGCCATTGAAAGGATGGCGCAATTAGGTGTGAGTCAATCCCAATTGAGTTCTTGCTTAAAAATGGTGATTGCACAAAGGCTGGTACGCCGATTATGCCCAAACTGTAAAGTCACCCCCCCTAAAAATACACAAATTAGCGACAATAAAACGATTAAAGAGTGGTCATCCACGGGATGTGATCTCTGTTTTGCAGGGTTTATGGGGAGAACCGCCATATATGAGTATCTAGGGCAAGATGCACTGACTGAGATTTTTCAGCATGGAAAACAATGTATCACTCATTTTCAAACACTTTTTCAGGATGGATTGAACTTAATTGAAGCAGGTGAAACCACATTACAAGAGCTCTATGCTATTACAGGGACAGGGGAGATTATTTAATGTTTATCTATTCTTATACCGCTTTATCTCATGATAATAATATTGTCCAAGATTTTATTATTTCTAAAAATAAAAAATCAGCCTTTATTGAACTCTTAGAAGCGGAACAAACTCCACTTCATATTCGTTTAAAAACCATATTCATTCTCAACGCGGCCAATATTAACTACCGAACGCATTTTTTCTATCAACTAAATTCCCTCGTATCATCCGGTATTAATTTACTCCAAAGTCTATATATTTTGCAAAAAAACACACACTCACCATTTTGGCAAAAGATTATCACATCGACGATCACTGACTTAAAGAAAGGCAATCGGTTTTCTGATAGCTTAAGAAAACACCCTAACATCTTCACCCCCACCATAATCAGTTTAATAAGCGTCGCAGAAAAAACCGGAAATTATGAAAATAACTTTAAAATCATTGCAGGTATGCTAAAACACAATGAAGAGACAAAGAAAAAAATCACTAAGTCACTTAGATACCCTATTGTATTAACATTATTTTCTATCGCATTAATCTTCATTATGTTGGTTTATGTGTTACCACAATTTGAAACTATTTATCAAAGTTTTCAACACGAGCTTCCTTTAATCACAAAAATCATGATCTATTTATCTAATTTGGTCACTGATTATTTTCCTTATTTTTTACTTATAACGCTAATTATTTCATTACTGATTTGGAAATTTAAAGCGAATACCGTAAGATTCATTATTACGTTGCTATTTTATGTTCCACCTATCAAAAAATTAATTAAAAATAGTAACTTGAATATCTTTTTCTGGCGGATTCAAGTCCGAAGTGCAACGCTAAGCCGCCTTTCTTAGCTCCGCAAACACCACCGAAGGTTGTCTGAACCCCAGACACTTGCGTGGCCTGCTGTTCAACGCTCCCTGATAGCGTTGTAAGTCTTCTTCTGTCACTGTCCGCAGGTCTGTTCCTTTCGGGATAAACTGTCTTAACAACCCATTCGTATTCTCGTTCAGCCCACGCTCATGCGAGGCATACGGATGGGCAAAGTACGTATCTGCGTTCAGTGCTTCTGCTATCGCCTTGTGCTCACTAAACTCTAGACCGTTATCGAACGTTATTGTGTGACATACATCCTGATACTCACTCAGCAGTGAGATAATGGCCTTACTGACTTCCACCGCATCCTTTGAAAACACCTTTTTTGTCAGGTAAATACGGCTTTTGCGTTCTGCCAGTGTCACGATAGCACCAGTGCCCTGTTTACCCTGCACCAAATCGGCCTCCCAGTCCCCCAGACGGCTACGGTCATCGACGACTGACGGCCGTAGCTCAATGGATACCGCATCAGGGATGCGCCCTCGTTTCTGCCCGTAGCCCTTACGATATCGCCGTTTGCCCTGCCTAAGATGCCTGTACAACTCGCCACCGCTACGCTTATCCGCATAGATATACTGGTAAATCCATTCATGGCTGACGCTAAGACCAATAATGCTGCCAATTGCACTTATTTGCTCAGGACTCCACTTCCACTCCAGAGCAAATATCACGAAATCTATGGTCTGCTGAGGAATTGTCCTTTTGGCAGATGACAGCCGCCTATCACAGCACTTCTGGTGTGCCTGTTGTGGGTTATAACCAGTATCTGAAGTGTTACGCCTCAGTTCACGGGAGACCGTGGACTTGCTTACACCGATACGGATACCTATCTCATGGCAGGATAAATTATCCTCACGCAGTATCGATATCTGGTATCGTTGTCCTTCGGTTAGTTGCTGATACTTCATACTTACTCGCTCATCTTTGGTCGGAAGAGCAGGATAGCTTATCAGTAGCTAACCGTCCTTCCATCTAACATGACCGAGCGTTGCACTTATTATCTGAATTCGCGTCTTAACCTTATCCTCAACACTCCAAGCGGGTTTGCCGCTAACAGAATGTTTAAAATGTACAGCGGATACACTGCATAACCCGTTGTATAAAAAAGAAAGCCTTTCTGTATATCATGCTGTTTTAAAAGGGGAGTCATTATCTGCTGCCGTTAAAAACAGCGCTTTCTTTCCAAGTATTGTGCATCAGCTAATCGCTGTTGCAGAAGAGTCTGGTCAGCTTCCTCACTTCTTACAGTATTTATTTACACATTTTTCAACGCAACATACTAGCTTAACTGAAAAGTCATTAAAGAATCTCGAACCTATCTTACTATTGCTAATGGCATTCCTCGTTGGAACTATTATGGTGGCAATGTACCTCCCTATCTTCAATTTAGGAAATGTTATAACAGGGATTTAATGGCTTAATTATAGGATAGCATTTTGCCTATTTATGCTATAAAACTACTTGCGGATGTTAAGATCAGTAAACCTACCGTGCGTATTATCTTGTGAGTGAAGACAAATCAAAAAAATCCGTGTAACCTACTATTTTTCAATAGAATGAAGAAGAATATGAGCTATATTGTTGCATTAACAGGGGGGATCGGTAGCGGTAAAACAACCGTTGCGAATCACTTTGCCAAGCTAGGAATACCGCTAGTTGATGCTGATATTATTGCCAGAAAAGTCGTCGAGCCTGGCTCACCAGCCCTTGAAGCTATCGCCTCTCGTTATGGCGCAGACATTATTCAACCTGATGGCTCTCTCAATCGACAACGTCTTAGGGAAATTATTTTTTCTGATGTCGCCGAGAAACAATGGCTAAATGCCCTACTTCATCCCTTAATTCATCAAGAAACACAACAACAATTACAGCAGGCCGATAGCCCTTATGTGTTATGGGTTGTACCTCTGTTATTTGAAAATAAACTCGCTCATCTTGCCAATCGGGTGCTGGTTATTGATGTCACCCCTGAAGAACAAATTTTACGCACGGTACAAAGAGACAATGTGAGTGAAGAGCATGTAGTGAATATTTTGAAAGCCCAAACCAGCAGAGAAAACCGTTTACTACAAGCTGATGATGTTATTACAAACCATGATGGTGAATTAAACATAGCTGAAAAGGTAGCCACATTGCACGAAAAGTATATGACGTTAGCACAACAGCAAAAATAGGAAATAAATATGAGTGAATCAAACACTGTAAACTTCGTCACTTACGAGTATCCATTGAATGAAAAAATTCGCTCATGGTTAAGGCTCGAAACACTATTACAACAGGTTTATGAGCTTAGTCACATTACATCCTATACCTCTGGTATTGCCTTTTTCCGCTCAGTTTCAGAATTAATTGAAATCCTTGATAGAGGTGAAGTACGCTCTGATCTGATCAAAGAGCTAGAAAAACAGCGTAAGCGTTTAGCTGCATGGGCCGAGGCTCCAAATGCAGACAACCAGTTGATCTCAACACTTCTTGATGATCTTGCGGCTAAGATTACCAATATCACCGCGGCGCCTAGATTTGGTCAACAATTACGAAATGACAAAATTATTAGTATGGTGCGCCAGCGCTTAAGTATCCCTGGTGGATGCTGTAGTTTCGATCTGCCCACATTACAGTTATGGCTTCATATGCCACAAGAACAAAAAGATCAGGCTATTAGCGAGTGGCTAAAGAGTCTCATGCCACTCAAAGATGCATTAGATACTATCTTGAGCTTAATCCGCCACGCAGGCGCTTTTGAGCGAAAAGAGTGCCATAATGGTTTTTATCAAGATAGTGTTGAAGACAAAGAGTTATTAAGAGTGAAGTTATCCAGCGATAAATTAATTTTCCCTCAGATTTCAGGTCATAAAACGCGATTTGCTATCCGTTTTCTTCACATTGACAGTGAAAATGGTATTGTACCCACAACGATGGCCTTTGAATTATCCTGCTGCTAATAAGGGGTAGTAATAAATGACTGAGAAAATTGAAGTTAATTGTCCAACTTGCCAAAAAGTTGTGGTTTGGGGTGAAGAAAGCCCTTATCGGCCCTTTTGCAGTAAACGCTGTCAGCTCATTGACCTAGGTGAATGGGCTGCTGAAGAAAAGCGTATTACCAGCCAAGGGGATATTTCTGACAGCGATAACTGGAGCGAACAACCCGACCAGTAGCAACATGAGTGATGAGCTTTATATCCCAATCATTCCTCTGAGATAGATTGAGATATAAAGCATTTTTGATAAATATCCTACTGCTATAAGCTAGTAATGATATTTTTCTACACGAACAAGAAAACACTAATATGGCTGTTTACCTTGGGATACGGCCCCGGTTTATCGTCAACAACCCCTAACTTAATCTCAGTGAATATCTTCTGCGTTTAACATATCAATAATCACTCGGTTAGCTGGAGGAAATTCACTTGCGACCAAGTCTTTTTGATCGACCCAACGCCCTTTTTGTCCCTCTTTCCCATAAGGTTCATTTTCCCAATCTGAAACCATAAAGAAGTATAAAGTGACATAACGTTCATCAAATTCGTGTTCGACACAATGAAAAAGCTCACATTCAGTGACGATAATGCCAACTTCTTCTTCTAGTTCACGGATAAGTGCATCTTGCGGTTGTTCGCCGTTTTCCAGTTTTCCCCCGGGAAATTCCCAAAAACCGGCCATATGCGTTCCACTTGGACGCTCTGTAATAAATATTTTTTGCGCGTTATTACGAATAATTCCAGCAGCGATATAAAGGTGTTTTTTTTCCATAATTTCTTCGTTAAAAAGGCGGGTTACCCCGCCTTGTTTGATGTAATAATTAATTATTTTAACCGACCATGACACTGTTTGTATTTTTTACCTGAACCACAAGGACATGGGTCATTACGACCAATTTTATGACCTTGTGTTGCTATTTGCGCTTCCGCTTCAGACATCAATGATTCAGCGCCAGCTTCATGGCTTAACTGTTGTCTTCTTGCTAAACGCTCAGCTTCTTCTTTACGTTGTTGCTCTAAAGCTTCAACTTCTTCAGGCAAACGAACTTGCACTTTAGAAAGTGTACTGATTACTTCATATTTTAACGATTCAAGCATATTCGCGAACATGTTGAAAGATTCACGTTTATATTCTTGTTTCGGATCTTTTTGTGCGTAACCACGTAAATGGATACCTTGGCGTAAATAGTCCATCGAAGCTAAGTGTTCTTTCCACAACGTATCTAACGTTTGTAGCATGACACCTTTTTCAAAGTTACGCATCATTTCTGCGCCAACAATCTCTTCTTTCTTCTGATAGACTTCGATGGCTTTTTCCATTATACGCTCACGAAGCGTTTCTTCATGTAACTCTGGTTCTTTATCCAGCCACTCTTTAATGGGTAAATCTAAATCAAAGTCACTCACCAGTCGTTTTTGTAGGCCTTCAATATCCCACATTTCTTCTAGTGATTGCGGTGGAATATAAGTATCGATTGTTGCCGTAAAGACATCTTCACGAATGCTATCCACGGTTTCTTTAATGTCACCACCATCGAGCAATTCGTTACGCTGACTATAAATAGCACGACGTTGATCACTCGCAACATCATCGTACTCAAGAAGTTGCTTACGAATATCAAAGTTACGGTTTTCTACTTTACGCTGGGCATTAGCAATCGCTTTGGTTACCCATGGATGCTCAATCGCCTCACCAGGTTTCATACCTAATTTACGCATCATGCCTGTGACACGATCAGACGCAAAAATACGCATAAGCGCATCTTCCATTGATAAGTAGAAGCGAGAAGAACCGGCATCCCCTTGACGACCCGCACGACCACGTAACTGGTTATCAATACGGCGGGATTCATGGCGCTCTGTACCTATGATATGCAAACCACCCGCGGCAAGAACGGCATCATGGCGCTCTTTCCAACGTGCTTTAATTTCATCGATTTGCTCTTGAGTTGGCGATTCTAAAGCAGCTACTTCTGTCTGCCAGCTACCACCTAACATAATATCGGTACCACGACCTGCCATGTTAGTCGCGATAGTTACTGCTCCCGCTTGACCCGCGTTTGCAACAATATCTGCTTCTAAGGCGTGGAATTTAGCATTCAATACGTTATGCTCAATTTTTGCTTTTTTAAGCGCGTTAGAAATTAACTCTGACTTTTCAATTGAGATTGTACCGACCAGAACAGGCTGACCATTTTGTGTTCTTTCACGAATATCTTCGATAATAGCCGCAAATTTATCTGTTTCTGTCATATAAACCAGATCAGGTAAATCTTTACGGATCATTGGACGGTTAGTTGGAATAACAATCGTATCGAGTTTATAGATAGAACTAAATTCAAATGCTTCGGTATCCGCTGTACCTGTCATACCAGCAAGTTTTTCGTACAAACGGAAATAGTTTTGGAATGTAATCGATGCCAATGTTTGGTTTTCGTTTTGGATCTCAACACCTTCTTTGGCTTCAACAGCTTGATGCAGACCATCTGACCAACGACGCCCTTCCATTGTACGACCTGTATGTTCGTCAACAATGATAACTTGACCATCTTTAACGATATAGTCGACATCCAAAGTAAACAGCGCATGCGCACGTAGGCCGGCCATAACATGGTGCATCAACATAATGTTAGATGGCGAATAGAGTGATTCCCCCTCTTCCATTAAGCCTGCTTCTGTCAGCAGCTGCTCAATCAGCACCAAGCCGCGTTCAGTCAGCGTAACTTGACGTGATTTTTCATCAACAGAGAAGTGACCTTCGCCTTGGAAAGTGTCTGAATCTTCTTTTTCTTGACGCACTAGCTTAGGAATTAATTTATCAACTTTTTTATACAGCTCTGAACTGTCTTCAGCAGGGCCTGAAATAATCAGTGGGGTACGAGCTTCGTCGATAAGAATGGAGTCAACCTCATCCACTAACGCATAATGAAGTTTACGCTGTACGCGCTCCTCTGGGCTAAATGCCATGTTATCACGTAGATAGTCGAAACCGAATTCGTTGTTAGTTCCGTAAGTGATGTCAGCCGCATAAGCCTCACGTTTCAGCGCAGCAGGCATACCCGGAAGGTTGATACCAACGGTTAAACCTAAAAATTCAAATAAAGGACGGTTATTTTCGGCGTCACGCTTAGCTAAGTAGTCGTTTACTGTAACAACGTGAACCCCTTTACCCGTTAAGGCATTCAAGTAAGCTGGCAATGTCGCGGTAAGTGTTTTACCTTCACCTGTACGCATCTCAGCGATACAACGTTCATTCAGAACCATACCACCAATCAACTGTACGTCGAAATGGCGCATACCGAAAACACGTTTACTGGCTTCACGCACTGTCGCAAACGCTTCTGGGATCAAGCTTTCGAGACTTTCATTCTTGCTTAGGCGATCACGAAATTCCTGCGTTTTTGCCTTAAGCTCATCATCGCTCAATTTTTCAAATTCAGGCTCAAGACGATTGATTTTTTCAACCTCTTTACGCAAGCGACGTAGAGTACGATCATTACGACTACCAAAAACCTTGGTTAATAATTTTGTTAACATATTGATATATTCTCAGATAATTCAGTTAATTACTAAATAGTAAAACCCTGTATTTTGAATAAATACAGCGCATCTCGAACAGATGCTTAAATAAAACTAACAATTAACTGAAAGCAGGGCCCGCACGGATACCATGTACCTGAGCAACCCAAATAGCGGGTTGGTATGCAACGAAATGAGGGTAAGCATAGTGATCAGTTTGATCGAAACTATCACTCCATTGAAGTGAACGTTGTGCCAACATGGCATACAACGTATCAAGCATGACTTGAGGTGCTAACAGTGGCCCTTTTTTTTCATCTTGCTGATTTGCATCATCATCTTCAGAGATTGAAAAAGCGAATGTTAATTGCCTAATCACATTCCTGACCGCATGCTGCTGCCAGTAATTCACTGAATAAGAAGACGATGATGAGGAGCGCTGAGGGCTTTGCTGAGCAAATAAATTATCAAACGCATTAACCGCTTGGTTTTGGCGATTAATTGAAGAGGAGTTGAACTGCGTTTGCTGAGCATCAGATAACGCATTTAAAATCCCAGGCATGCCAATGCTCGTAGCCACAACCCCTAGTAAAAGGTGCGGCCAAAAGTATTTTATACCAAATTGTCGCCAAAGATTTAAAATGCCCATCAAAGTCTTATATTATATTTCTAATATACCATTCTTATTCATGATTGCTTAACAGCATGCCAACCATACCCGCTTGCTATAACTCACCAATCTCTATGATTGTGGCCCTTGTTGGCGCGATTTTCTCAAACACCCAACAGCACCTTGCTACAGCCTTGGTAATTTAGAGTATACTTAGATACTAAACCTACCTATTTAGACGGAGCTAACAATGAGAGATAGCCACCCACAAGCTTTGTTCGATGTTCTTGAGGAGTCACTCGCCAAAACGCGCAGCCCCTTGCTCACCATTCAACGTAATGCTATCGCGATTAATAAACTAAACAAAGCCGTTAAAGCACTGCTGCCAAGCGAATTAAAACCCATGTGCCGCGTAGCAAACTACCGTAATTGCATTTTGGTTATCGAAGTTGCTAACGCAAGTTGGATGACGCGACTGAATTACGAAAAACTTCAGCTACTTTCTGCATTACGAAACTCTATTCTACCATCTTTATCTTCTATAGACATCAGAATCAATCCCGTTCTCATGCGAAAAAAGGCTGAAAATAGCTCACTGAATAATCAAACAGCTAAAACTGCTCAGGTTGCGAATAAACGTAAGATCAGTACAGAAACGGCAAAACAACTTTTGCATTTAGCGGAGAATAGTCCGAAGAGATTAAAAGAGAGATTAGAGCGGCTGGCTGCACTGGCCGGAGAGAGTACCAGTACAACCAACAGAAAAGACTAACACATCATTATATATGTGGTAGTAATATCACTGCTTACTCAACACTGACTATTATCAGTGTGATTAGGCGTAAACAGTTGAAGGTGCTTTGAATGCCACCGGCAATTCAGCTTCATCTTCAAATGTGACCAGATCCCAAGCAGATTCTTTTGCTAATACCGCTTGTAGAAGTTTGTTATTCAATGCGTGGCCTGACTTGTATGCAGTAAATGCACCAATAATATTATGTCCACACATGAATAGGTCACCAATAGCGTCGAGAGTTTTGTGACGAACGAATTCATCTTCAAAACGTAGGCCATCTTCGTTGAGTACACGATAGTCATCAACAACGATAGCGCAATCGAAGCTACCACCTAAGCATAAGCCTTGGGATTGCAGATATTCAATATCACGCATAAAACCAAATGTACGCGCACGACTAATTTGACGCACAAACGCTTCTGCTGAAAAATCCAGCTTATAACGTTGAGTGCTGCTATCAATCGCTGGGTGATTAAAGTCAATGGTAAAATCTAGGCTAAAACCATTGTATGGTGCAAATTCTGCCCATTTATCACCATCTTCTACACGTACTTTCTCTTTTATACGTAAGAATTTTTTCGCACTGTTCAATTCTTCAATACCAGCATCTAGTAATAAGAAAACGAACGGTGCTGCACTGCCATCCATGATCGGGATTTCAGGCGCATTGACTTCAATAACAATGTTATCGATACCTAATCCTGCCAAAGCAGCATTCAGATGCTCTACGGTCGAAATACGCACGTTGTCTTCGTTGACTAAGCAAGTACATAACATGGTATCGCGGACAGACTTAGCATCAGCCGGAAAATCAACCGGAGGATTTAGGTCAGTACGACGGTAGATGACCCCGGTGTTTGCCGCCGCTGGACGCAGAGTAAGCGTGACTTTTTTGCCGGTATGTAAACCAACACCAGTCGCTTCAACTATACGTTTAAGTGTCCTTTGTTTGATCATCGTATTTTTCTCGCAATGTTATCCGTCCTGCTGATTATCTTACTAGATAACCAGCGGGAAAGTTTAGCACAAAAAGCGGAGAATCCAATATTAATTAAAATTAATCGGCCTGTTTACGCAAAAATGCCGGAATATCTAAGTAATCAGGTTCTTTATTCGCTTGCGTATTTTGGTCATTCACCGCTTTCGCAGCAACTGGTTTTTCCTCTGTCAGAGAAGACATGCTATTTTGCATTTGCTGATAACGCTGCTCCATAGACGCTTGCTGTGACATCTTGTTATTCACCAGAGTGATTTCAGGGCGTTTGTCCATACCGATACCGGTAGCCACGACAGTCACGCGCAATTCATCATTCATCTCAGGGTCAAGTGATGTACCAATTACGACGGTTGCATTATCAGATGCGAATGCGCGGATGGTATTACCCACTGTTTCAAACTCATCCAAACGCAGGTCGAAACCAGCGGTAATGTTGACAAGAACACCACGTGCGCCAGACAGATCGATATCTTCCAACAGTGGACTTGAAATTGCCATTTCAGCCGCTTCTTCAGCACGATCTTCACCACGAGCCACACCGGACCCCATCATTGCGTAGCCCATCTCTGACATCACAGTACGTACGTCAGCAAAGTCCACGTTCATCAGACCTGGGCGTGTGATCAGTTCCGCAATACCTTGAACAGCGCCTTTCAGTACATCGTTAGCTGCGCCAAATGCATCAAGTAAAGAGATACCACGACCCAAGACTTTTAATAATTTATCATTTGGAATCGTAATCAATGAGTCAACATGCTTAGATAGCTCAGTGATACCAGATTCCGCAAATGCCATGCGCTTTTTGCCTTCAAAGTTGAATGGCTTAGTCACAACAGCAACTGTTAAGATGCCCAGCTCTTTGGCAACCTCAGCCACAACTGGGGCAGCACCTGTACCTGTACCACCACCCATACCAGCTGCAATAAAGACCATGTCAGCACCTTCAAGTGCATTACGTAAAGCTTCACGATCTTCTTCAGCGGCATTGCGACCAACTTCAGGGTTTGCCCCCGCGCCAAGGCCTTTAGTGATACCAGTACCGATCTGGATTGTTTGTCCGACTGCAGTTTTACGCAGTGCCTGTGCATCAGTATTGACGGCGAAGAATTCCACGCCTTCAATACGTTCACGCACCATGTGTTCAACGGCGTTACCGCCGCCGCCACCAACGCCGATGACTTTAATCACCGCATCGTTGGTTAGCTCCATTGGTTCAAACATAATGTCTCTCCGTTTTGTGCTTTACTTCGAAGCTAATAATATGCTTCTGAATAAAAATTAAAATTCTTTTCTCAGCCAGCCTGTGATTTTACTAAACCACCCTTTAACTGAAGCACGTTTTTCCGTTTCGGTATCATCGCCAAGATGGCTCTCTTTACCGTAATGCAGAAGCCCAACCGCAGTTGAATAGTATGGCTCCTGAGCATAATCCGTTAAGCCTGTAATATTGAGCGGAATACCGACCCTAACTTGTGTATGGAAGACTTTTTGAGCACATTCGACGAGGCCGTCGATTTGTGCCGCCCCTCCCGTTAGCACGATACCCGCTGCCAAATGGTGTTTGACACCTTGTTGGCGTAACTGTTCCTGTAAATTTAAAATTTCTTCATTTACAAGGTTTAACAGCTCTGTGTAACGTGGTTCAATGACCTCCGCTAAAGTCTGACGTTGTAGACTTCTTGGAGGACGCCCTCCCACACTAGGGACTTCAACAGTTTCATCTTTGCTCACTATCGAACCGACAGCGCAGCCATGACGAACTTTGATTGCCTCCGCATCACTCGGTGGAGTACCGAAGGCATAAGCGATATCACTGGTAACGACATTACCTGCATAAGGGATAACTTTGGTATGACGTAGTGCCCCACCTGTGTATACCGCCATATCCATGGTTCCGCCGCCAATATCGACAACACAAACGCCAAGTTCGCGTTCATCTTCGGTCAATACTGAATAGCTCGCTGCAAGACCTGCAAAAATCAGCTGGTCGACTTTTAATCCACAACGCTCAACCGCTTTTACAATATTTTTTGCCATGTCGTTATGACAAGTAATCAAATGTACCTTGGCTTGCATACGTACACCTGACAAACCAACAGGGTTCTTAATACCTTCTTGGTAATCAATCGCGAATTCTTGTGGTATGACATGAAGAATTCGATGCTCATCACGAACCCTAACTGATTTTGCGGTATGAACAACACTGTCAACGTCTTCTTGTGTCACTTCCTCTTCCGAAACGGGCACCATGCCGATTTCGTTTTGGCAGCTAACATGCTTACCTGATAACGCAAGATAAACTGAAGAAATTTGGCAATCCGCCATCAACTCAGCCTGATCAATCGCCCTTTGCACGCATTTAACGACTGATTCCAAGTCATTAACGCCACCTTTGTCCATTCCACGAGATGGACAACTTCCCACCCCGATAATATTCACCATACCATCGGGCAGAATTTCGCCGACAAGGGCCGACACCTTGGAAGTTCCAATTTCAAGGCCTACAACTAATTTTCTGTCCGTCGTTTTGATCATTTGCTTCTGCCTAGTCTGAGTTATTAGCAATATTAATTATTGTAACTCCAGTGGTGCATCCACTAGGAGCGGAGCCCACCCCACCGCAGCACCACTGGTATAACGAAGGTCAACATAGTCGACACGTTTATCTGTGGCTTGCTGCAAAAGCGGATAAAGTTCAAGGAAACGATTTAACCGCTGAAAAACTTCTTTTTTCCCGAGCTCTACTCGGACATCATTATCTAAGATAAGTTGCCAAGCATGGCGTGCCGTCATAGATACTGATTTCAATTTTAAATTGTGTTCTGACAATATTCTTTTAAATTCAATGTACTCTTTTATAACTTCTTTTTGGCTACCTTGGGGGCCATAGAGCATCACATAATTGCCCTTGCTGCTTTCACTCGCAGGGAGGCTAAATACTCGCCCCTCCTGATCAACCATATTTTGGTCATTCCAACGTGCGTAAGGTACGTATTCTACCAGATGTATCTTTAACTCATCAGGCCACTGTTTGCGAACCGTCACCTGACGGATCCAAGGCATCGCACTTATCTGATTTTGGATGGCATTGACATCAACTGTCATAAAAGTACCAGGTTGCCCTAGAGATAATATCGCCTTCCTCACATCATCATTGCTGGTATAGTGGCGCTCTCCGGTTAATACTAACTTTGACATTGGCAGCCTATCTGCATCTTTCATCCAGTTCATGACGGTCCAGCCACTCCAAATGATTGTTCCCACAACCATTAGAAAGAAAATCAACCCGCCGAGAAAAGCACCATTACTTGGGCCTGACCCTGACTCGTTGTTGTCATCATTATGCTTATGATGCCGAACATTCAATGCTGCCTGTGACATATCAGTTAGCCAATTCCAAAATACGTACTACCAACTGCGAAAAATCCATACCTGCTTGGCGCGCTGCCATTGGCACTAAACTGTGACTTGTCATTCCTGGTGAGGTATTCACCTCTAGCAAGTAGAATTGGCCGTCACTATCTTGCATTACATCAACTCGCCCCCAACCGCGACACCCAACCGCCTGATAAGCACGCATCGCAAGTTGCGATAACTGCGCTTCTGATCCTGCATCTAAGCCACTTGGGCAAAAATATTGCGTTTCATCAGAAAGATATTTCGCCTCATAATCGTAAAACACCCCAGGAGGCTGAATACGAATTGATGGTAATGTTTGTTCACCAAGCACTGCGACCGTATATTCTGGACCACTTAACCATTTCTCAATCAGTACGGTTTCATCGAAACGAAACGCTAGTGCCAACGCCGCTGATAAATCACCTAAATTATCAACTTTGCTCATCCCTACACTTGACCCTTCAAGGCTCGGTTTGACAATAAGTGGTAATCCTAGATATGCGACTAATTCTTCAATTTTTTCAGTTTTAAGTGAACTAAACTCAAATTTACTCAACGAAACATAAGGCGATACTGCTAGCCCTGCTCCTTCCCAAAGTTGCTTTGTTCTTAATTTATCCATACTCAAGGCGGAGGCCATCACGCCACTACCTGTGTACGGCAAACCTAAAAACTCCAGCATCCCCTGAATTGTACCGTCTTCCCCCCCTCGGCCATGAAGGGCGATAAACACTTTATCAAACCCAGCATCCTTGAGAGTGACCACTGGAAAATCTTTTGTATCAATAGGATGCGCATCAATTCCAGCCTGACGTAAACCAGCAAGCACCGCATTGCCTGATTGAAGAGAAACTTCACGTTCAGCAGATGTTCCGCCAAATAACACCGCGACTTTCTCGGCCATGAATCACTCCTCTACCATGGGTGGCTGTAATTTTGTTTCAGCAAGATTACGCGCTATTTTACCAATATTCCCAGCACCTTGAACTAAAATTAAGTCATTATCTTCAAGTGCTTGAGCTAAAATTTGTGCAACTTGTTCAGGCTCTGCCACATAAATTGGATCAAGCTGACCACGACCGCGTATCGTCCGACATAATGAACGACTATCCGCCCCCGGCACAGGCTTCTCTCCCGCAGGATAAACCTCTAGCATCAGCAATACATCTACTTGGCTGAGGACATGGGCAAAGTCATCATATAGGTCACGAGTACGTGAATAACGGTGTGGCTGAAACACCATCACAATTCGTTTGTCTGGCCATCCGGCTCTTGCCGCTTTTATTGTCGCGTCAACCTCTGTTGGATGGTGACCATAATCATCCACCAGCATCACTTCGCCTTCTTTACCATTCACATGACGTAGTGAATAGTTTCCGAGAAAATCAAAACGACGCCCTGTACCTTGGAACTCAACCAGTGCAGACAAGATATGCTGATCATCAATGCCTTCTTCCGTCGCCACGGCGACAGCCGCTGTTGCATTCAGAGCGTTATGTCGCCCCGGTGCATTCAGCACTACGGTCAGTTCCGGCATATTTTCACGGGCAATAGTAAAGAAGCCTTGATTACCTTTTTGCTCATATTTGACGATGCGTACATCGGCATCTTCACTAAAGCCATACGTCGTCACATAACGACTGACTCGCGGTAATAATGAACGGATCACAGGATCATCAATACACATCACCGCACGACCATAAAATGGTAAGTTATGCAGGAAGTTGATGAACGTATCTTTCAAGGTTTCAAAGTTACCTTGGTAAGTATCCATATGGTCCGCTTCAATGTTAGTAACCACCGCAACTAAAGGCTGCAAATGTAAGAAAGAGGCGTCACTTTCATCAGCTTCTGCGATTAAATAACGGCTACTACCTAAACGGGCATGAGTCCCCGCGGATTTCACTAGACCGCCGTTAACAAATGTAGGATCTAAGCCCGCTTGCGCATAGATCCCTGAAATCATCGCTGTTGTCGTAGTTTTACCGTGTGTACCTGCCACTGCAATACCATGACGATAACGCATTAATTCCGCCAACATTTCAGCGCGGCGGATAACAGGAATACGTAATTCATGCGCCGCTTGGATTTCAGGGTTGTCCGCTGAAATTGCAGTCGAAACAACGACTACGCTCGCATCTTCAACATTCTCAGGACGGTGATTAAAATAAATAGTTGCACCTAAAGCCGTGAGTTGCTGAGTAACGGCATTTGGCGCTAAATCAGAACCACTAATTTGGTAACCTTCATTTGCCAACACTTCGGCGATACCACCCATGCCAGCACCACCGATACCGACAAAATGGATGTGCCTGACTCTTCTCATTTCTGGCACTGATGTTCTTAATTTCGCCAACTGTTGTGTATTCACTGTATGTCTTCGCTTTTAGTTAATTCTATATCTATGCCATGTTATCGATGGTGATAACTATTTAGCCACTTCACTGATTACTGCCGCTACACGCTCTGTCGCGTCGGTGATAGCACAAGAACGTGCTTTTTTCGCCATCGATAATAATGCTTGCCTATCCCACTGCGCCAATAGGCTAGCAACGTTATCCGCAGTAAATTGTGGTTGCTCAAGGATTTTTGCCGCTCCCGCCTTTTCTAGCGGAAGCGCATTCCAATACTGTTGACGATCTTTATGCTGAAATGGCACAAAAATCGCAGGTAACCCTGCTGCGGCAATTTCACTGACCGTTAACGCTCCAGAACGGCAAACCACAATATCCGCCCATGCATACGCCTGAGCCATATCATCAATAAACTCCGTAACTTTATACTCGGAATTAACTGAATTTTTTAGCCGTTCATTATACAACGCTTCTGTAGTTTCCTTACTGCCTTTTCCCGCTTGATGCCAGATATTTAACTGTTTGCCTACTTTTTCAGCAACCTCTGGCATTACTTGGTTCAAAATACGCGCGCCTTGACTACCACCTACAACCAGTACGCGTATTTTACCGTCGCGATCCGATAATCGCTCCTCGGGCAGTGGCAGCGCTAAGACATCTTTTCGTACTGGATTGCCAACAATTGGCGCATCCGCAAAAGCACCGGGGAACGCTTGAAGTACTCGTTTTGCAATTTTTGACAACCATTTATTCGTTAAACCTGCAATCCCATTTTGTTCATGTAGCACCACAGGTACACCTGATAACCAAGCCGCAATCCCACCAGGCCCTGAAACATATCCGCCCATACCGAGTACAGCGTCAGGTTGATATTGTTTGATAATGGCTTTTGCTTGGCGTATCGCTTTAAAGATCCGCCAAGGCGCGGCAGCCAATGCTAACGCGCCTTTACCTCTAAGCCCTGATATCCGTATAAATTCAATCTCAATACCATGTTGCGGTACTAACGTTGCTTCCATGCGATCGGCTGTGCCTAACCAACGGATTTCCCAGCCTTGAGCCTGCAAATAATGGGCCACAGCTAAACCTGGGAATACATGCCCCCCAGTACCACCAGCCATGACTAATAACCTTTTTGCTTGACTCATTTAACACTCCTTACAAACGCCTGCGCTTTTTGCAGACGTGTTTCAAAATCGACACGTAATAACACGGCAATAGCAGCAGACATAATTAATAGGCTTGAGCCACCATAGCTGATCAATGGCAATGTTAACCCCTTCGTCGGTAACATACCGGCAGCAGCCCCAACATTAACTAATGCTTGGAAGGTAAACCAAATACCTATCGAACACGCTAAATAGCCAGCAAATAATTGGTTAGCTAATAAAGCTCGACGGCCTATCATCATTGCGCGAAATGCCAGCATAAATACCATCAATAACACCAACACAACGCCAATATAGCCAAGCTCCTCAGCTAAAACCGAAAAAATAAAGTCCGTATGCGCTTCTGGTAAATATTCCAGTTTTTGGACTGAGTTCCCTAACCCTTGCCCAACTAACTCACCTCGACCAAATGCCATTAATGATTGGGTAAGCTGATAACCGCTACCAAACGGGTCTTCCCATGGATTCAAAAATGATGTCACTCGGCGCAAACGGTAAGGCTCAAACCAAATCAGTGCTAATACCCCGACAACACACGCCGCAATCCCAATAATAAAGGGGGCCAATCTTGCTCCGGCAAGGAAGAGCAACCCAAGGGTGGTGACGACTAGTACGATAACGGTTCCCAAGTCAGGCTGTAGTAGCAATAATGATGACATCACAATCAAGATACACATTGGTTTTACAAAACCAAGGAAGCGTGTTCTCACTTCCTCTGACTTTCTTACTAAGTAACTGGATACATAGCAAAATAGAGCTAATTTAGATAACTCAGCCGGCTGAATTTTAACAATACCGATATCAATCCAACGCGATGCCCCGTTGACAGAGCTCCCTGCAACCAGTACTACCGCTAATAACAGCAGGGAGACCATTAACAATACAAAGCTGTATTTTTCCCAAACTGCCATTGAGATCCGCATCACGCCTAACACTAAAACAAAGGCAATGGCTAAATAAACGGCATCACGCTTGGCAAAATAAAAAGGATCTTCTGTCAATCTTTGCCCCACCGGCATGGATGCCGATGTCACCATAATAAAACCGATTGCAGCGAGGCCAAGTGCCAGCCATACCAAGGTGCGGTCATAGAGTGTTGAGCCAGCAATAACGCCACCCTTTTCACCAAGTACCCAGTTTTTTATGCGCACAGCACCTGGTATAGTCATCAGCCTAACTCCTTCGCTAACTGAGCAAAAATCATCCCTCGCTGCTCAAAGTTTTTAAATTGGTCGATACTTGCACAAGCTGGAGACAGTAAAACCATATCGCCTGATTTTAAGTGTGGAGCCAAATAACGCATGCTCTGCTCCATCGTTTCCGTCAGCACAGATTTTTCAGGCTCCAATTGGGCTAGAGCTTTACCGTCACGACCAAAGCAGTACACACGCACATTATCTTGGGCAAGATACGGCTTTAAGGGTGAAAAATCGGCAGCTTTACCATCACCACCTAATAGCAGATGCAGTGTTCCATCCACTTTTAAGCCATTTAGTGCGGCTTCCGTGCTACCCACATTGGTCGCTTTAGAGTCGTTAATCCAACGTACTCCGTTGTTCAATAACACCAGTTGGAAACGGTGCATTAATCCAGCGTAATTTTTCAGTACATCCAAGCAAGCCTTACGCTCTATGCCTGCAATATCTGCCAGTGCAAGCGCTGCCAGCGCATTCGTGTAATTGTGTTGCCCAGTCAAATGCATATCAGCAACATCAATGATGGCTTGCCCTTTCGCAACTAATAAACGCTGCTGTGTATCAAAATAATAATCACCACTATCGACCCCAAAGCTGATACACGCTTCATGACGTCTATCTCGTGGTAACGTCAGTGGGTCTTGCGCGTTCACAATGCAATTCGCCGCATTATGATAAATACGTAATTTAGCGTCGCGATACTGCGCTAACCCTAATGGATAGCGATCCATATGGTCTTCTGTCACATTCAGTACGGTTGCCGCTAAGGCTTGTAAACTGGATGTGGTTTCTAATTGGAAGCTTGATAACTCAAGCACATAAAGCTGGTGACCTTGGTTCAGTAGGGATAATGCAGGAATACCAATATTACCACCCACACCAACAGAGATACCTGCGGCTTTTGCCATTTCCCCGACTAAAGAAGTCACCGTGCTTTTACCGTTAGAGCCAGTAATGGCAATGATTGGTGCATCAGCCTCACGACAAAACAGCTCAATATCGCCAACAATCTCAATGCCTTTATTAGCCGCCTGTTGCAACTCAGGTGTCGCTAGAGCAATACCCGGACTTGCGACAATCAAATCAGCTTCTTGTAACCATGAGTTATTTAAACTGCCATGGTGATATTCGACATTGCTAGGTAATTGCTCTACGCCAGGTGGGGCAGAACGAGTATCTATCACACGTGGAATGACACCTTGTGATAAGAAAAAGTGCACACAGGATAGGCCTGTTAGGCCTAACCCGATAATCACCACTTTTTTACCTTGATACTGTTTACCCTGAATACGAGCCATGTTTAACGTACCTTCAATGTTGCTAACCCAATCAGGACTAGCATTAAGGAAATAATCCAAAAACGCACAATTACGCGTGGTTCCGGCCACCCTTTCAACTCATAATGATGATGAATTGGTGCCATACGGAATATACGTTGACCACGTAATTTGAAAGAACCCACTTGTAAGATGACTGATAATGTTTCTACAACAAACACGCCACCCATAATGACTAACAAAAACTCTTGGCGTAGTAGAACTGCGATAGTACCTAAAGCGCCTCCGAGTGCTAAAGAACCTACATCACCCATAAAGACTTGTGCTGGGTAAGTGTTAAACCATAGGAAACCTAATCCCGCGCCAACAATAGCCGTACAGACGATCACTAGTTCACCAGCGTGTGGCAAGAACGGAATATGCAAGTAACTCGCAAAGTTAACGTTACCTGTCGCCCACGCGACCAGAGCAAACCCTGCCGCAACGAATACTGTTGGCATAATTGCTAAACCATCAAGACCGTCAGTTAAGTTAACGGCATTACTGGTTCCAACAATTACAAAATAAGCCAGCAGAATATAAAGCATTCCCAGTTGAGGCATCACATCTTTAAAGAAAGGTACGACTAATTGTGTCGCTGGCGTCTCGTTACCGACTGCATACATTGAAAAAGCAACAATGAGCGCAATGACGGATTGCCAAAAATATTTCCAGCGAGCAATTAAGCCTCGGCTATTTTTTCTAACCACTTTTAAGTAGTCATCAGCGAAGCCTACAAGGCCATATCCCACCAATACCAACAGGACACACCAAACATAGGGATTATCTAAACGCGCCCACAACAACACCGATATACTGATTGAAAATAGAATCAGTATGCCGCCCATTGTAGGTGTGCCACGTTTACTAAAGTGAGACTCAGGCCCTACATCGCGAACGACTTGACCAATCTGCATTTTTTGTAAATAGGTAATTAAACGTGGCCCCATCCATAACGCGATAGCGAGTGCCGTTAGCAAACCGACAATGGCTCTGAACGTCAGATAAGAAAAGACGTTAAAAACAGAAAAATGATGCACCAATATTTCGGCAAGCCAGACTAACATGCAAAGCACTCCTTTAATGCATTCACGACATCTTCCATCGCGGAGCTACGTGAACCTTTAACTAAAATAGAAACAACTTCATTCTGCTGGACTAGCGGAATCAGTCGGGTTAATAAATCTTTTTTGAATGCAAAGTGCTCACCACATTCACTGAATTGACTGATCATTTCGCTCAGTGTACCCACACTCAGTACTTTATCCAGACCTGCATCTTTTGCCGCAATGCCAACGCGTTGATGACAATCTTGTGCGTAATCGCCAAGCTCGCCCATATCACCTGCAATCAAAATACGATAGCCGGGCATTTTAGCTAAAACATTAATTGCTGCAATCATTGAGCCATCATTCGCGTTATAAGTGTCATCCAATACCACTTTTGTTGGACTCAGTTGTACCGGATATAAACGCCCCGGCACTGCTTTCGTCGTCGCTAACCCATTGCGAATATCTTCCAGCGTTGCGCCAACTGAAATGGCAAGCGCACTTGCCGCAAGGACATTGGCAATGTTATGCATCCCCGGTAAAGGCAATGTGATTGCAATTTGCCCAACTGGCGTATGCAACGTAAAGTTTGTTGAAAGTTGTTTAACTTCAATATCCGATGGATAGAAATCCGCTTTGTCTTGTGGCTTCAGCGAGTAATACCACACGGTTTGCCGCGGTTGAAATTGCCAATGTGGCGAATAACTATCAAGGTTAACAATCGCGGTACCTTCGTCAGGTAGACCTTGGTAAATTTCCCCTTTTGCGCGAGCCACACCTTCAGGTGAACCAAAGCCGGCAAGATGTGCTGCAAATAAATTATTCACCAGTGCACTCTCAGGCTTCACGATATTCGTGGTATAGGCGATTTCATTTGGATGATTCGCCCCCATTTCAATTACGGCATAATCATATTCGTGAGTTAGCCGAAATAGCGTTAATGGCACACCAATATCATTATTTAAGTTACCCGCTGTATACAGGGTTTTGCCACGCTGAGATAAAATGGATGCGGTCATCTCTTTAACAGAGGTTTTCCCCGAGGAGCCTGTTAAACCGACTACTTTCGCTTGGCTTTGCTTGCGCACCCATGCAGCAAGTTGCCCCATAGAAAGACGAGTGTTCGCCACAATAACCTGTGGGCAATCAACATCAAGCTCACGCTCAACCAGTAATGCAACAGCGCCATTTTCAACCACAGAAGGGGCAAAGTCATGGGCATCAAAACGCTCACCTTTTAAGGCGATAAATAAGCAGTCTTGACCAATTTGGCGGCTATCTGTACTCACTTCACTTAATGTCAGTGTAGCGGCATCAATACCTTCAGCATTAAATAAACGCCCAGCGGTCACGGCCGCCAGTTGAGCTAACGTTAAGGGGATCATGCTAACACCCCCAATAGCCTTGCAACGGTTAGGCGATCTGAATAATCTAAACGGCGATGACCGATAATTTGATAATCTTCATGGCCTTTACCTGCGATCACAATCACATCATCCGCATTTGCCTGCATGATTGAGCTGGTAACCGCTTCCGCACGCCCTGGGATCGCAAGAACTCGACTTGAATCGAGGATCCCCGCCATAATGTCATTGATAATATCTAACGGCTCTTCACTGCGCGGGTTATCATCAGTAATAACGACTTTATCCGCCCACTCTTCTGCCGCTGCGCCCATCAAAGGTCGCTTACCTTTATCACGGTCTCCCCCGCAACCAAAGACACACCATAATTGGCCTTTACAATGTAAGCGTGCTGCCGCCAACGCTTTTTCGAGTGCATCCGGTGTGTGCGCATAATCAACAACCACGGTTGGTTTGTTTGGCGCACTAAACACTTCCATTCGACCACATACTGGTGAAAGAGATGATGATGCCTCTAATAGCTGTTCTAACGAATAATCCATCGTCAGCAGTGTTGCCATAGCTAACAATAAGTTGCTGACGTTAAATGCGCCCATCAATGGGCTTTCTAACGTTCCGTTGCCCCATGATGAGGTAAATTGAATGGTTGCTCCGCGATCATGATATTCAACCGCTGTTGCTTGTAACCATGGCCCTTGCCATTGCTCAGGAATTCGTTGTTCCATAGAAACGGCGCAAGCTTGCGGTAAACGCTGTAACCATTTTAGACCCACATCATCATCAGCATTAATAATTTGCGCTTTGGTTTGATGTGTCGAAAACAGTAACCATTTCGCCGCTTCATAACTTTCCATATCACCATGGTAATCTAAATGGTCACGGCTTAAATTTGTAAATACTGCGGCATCGAAAGGTAAGGCAGCTACGCGACCTTGCACAAGGCCGTGAGAGGAGACTTCCATCGCGGTTAATGTAGCCTTCTGCTTCAATAACTGAGTCAACTCAACTTGAATATCCACAGCGGAACCTGTGGTGTTTTCACTCGGCGCAACTTGCCCAAGTAAACCATTCCCTACGGTCCCCATGACAGCACTGGTTTCACCTAATCCTTGTGCCCACTGCGCGATCAGTTGAGTTGTCGTCGTTTTACCATTAGTGCCTGTCACCCCAACCAATTTCATTTTTTCAGCAGGATGTTGATAAAATGCCCCCGCTAATGCTGATAGGCGACTATTCAGATCATTTAGGTAAACAACGGGAACGCCGTGAATATAACGAATTTCACCTTCAGCGGCTTCACCATGCGCTTCTGCAACCACCGCGGCGACCCCTTGGGCGATCGCTTGAGAAATATAGTGTCGACCATCTGATTGATGGCCTTTAATTGCGATAAACAGATCACCGGCAGCCGCCTTACGACTGTCTAATGTCATCTCACGTAACGAGACACTTGCTGTGCTAACGCCAAATGGCGAAAGAAGATCACAAAGATTACGATCTGCCACTTTTAACCTCTTTTCTGTTAAGAACTGTGTCGTTTTTATCGTCTGTTTGTAGTGCATCAGGTTCAACGTTCATCATGCGTAAAACACCGCCCATAATTGAACCAAACACGGGTGCCGATACTGCACCACCATAATATTTACCCGCTTTAGGCTCATTGATAAGAACGACAAGGGCATAGCGTGGGTTACTTGCAGGCGCGACGCCTGCGGTATAAGCAATATATTGATTAATGTAGCGCCCTTCCGGCCCTACTTTTTTCGCAGTACCTGTTTTTATCGCGATACGATAGCCTTTTATTGAGGCTCTTGTTCCCCCACCACCCGGCAAGGCAACACTTTCCATCATGTGCACAACGGTGCGCATTATATGCTCAGGAAAAACGCGTGTTCCCGGCACAGGAGGGTCAACTTTAGTAATCGATAGCGGGCGATAAATCCCGAAACTACCAATTGTTGCATAGGCACGGGCTAACTGTAACGGTGTTACCATTTGCCCATACCCGAAAGAAAAGGTGGCCCTTTCTAAATCAGACCACCGTGTTTTTTTACTTGGAAAGATGCCACTACTTTCCCCGACTAACCCCAGATTAGTCGGCTTGCCAAACCCAAAGCGGCTATACACATCCACCAGCTCTGTGGCAGGCATCGCTAACGCCAGTTTTGAAACACCCACGTTACTCGACTTCTGTAAAATACCTGTAATTGATAATTCAGGATAACGAGCTACGTCTTTGATTTCATGACCATTAACTCGATATGGATAGGTATTCAATACGGTATTTTCTTTGACAATACGGTTATTTAATGCACTCATAACGACGAGCGGCTTGACCGTTGAACCCGGTTCAAAAATATCGGTGATCGCACGGTTACGCATAGCATCCATGGGGGTTCCTGCCAAATTGTTCGGGTTATAGGATGGGCTATTCGCCATCGCTAAAATCTCCCCCGTGTGCACATCCACTAAAATGGCAACACCTGATTCAGCTTTGTTTTCCTGAACACCTTTCGTTAATTCACGATAAACGATAGATTGAATGCGTTCATCAATACTTAGCACTAAGTTATGAGCCGCTTGGCTATCAACGGAAGAAACCGTTTCAATCACACGCCCATTACGGTCTTTACGAACAATACGCTCACCTGGCTCCCCTTTTAACCAGCGCTCAAAGCTTTTCTCGACGCCTTCTATCCCTTCGCCATCAATATTTGTCACACCAATTAAGTGCGCTGCAACAGGCCCTGAGGGGTAGTAACGACGTGACTCTTTGCGTAAATAGATACCGGGTAATTTTAGTTTCGTGATGTATTCGCCAATAGAAGGATTGACTTGACGAGCGAGGTACACAAAGCGCCCTTTTGGATTGGCAGAAATTTTAGCGGTGATCTGCTCAAGTGGGATCTCCAATGCATCAGCGAGCGCTTTCCAATGTTCATCATTGTTCACCCCACCTTTTTCAAATACCACTTTTGGGTCAGCCCAAATCGCATTAACAGGCACACTAACAGCCAGTTGCCGCCCTTCCCTATCGCTTATCATGCCACGTGCTGTAGAGACCTCTTGAACACGTAGGGAGCGCATATCCCCTTCTTTAACTAACTTTTCAGGCGAAATGATTTGTAGATAAGCTACACGCACTAAAAGCCCGACTAAAGCCAGTAGAATACCGCCGCACAACAAGGCAAAACGCCAGCTAACAAAGCTGGTATTTTCAGACTGTTTTTTATTCCTAGCTGACTTAGGTGCTTTCATTCGTAACCTTATCTACTGCTTAGAGACAATGATATTTTCTTGAGAAGGTTCAACATGAACCATCTGCAACTTTTCCACCGATAAACGTTCAACTCGGCTATGACTTCCCAATGCGTTTTCTTCCAAGATCAAGTTACGCCATTCAATATCCAGCGCATCTTTCTCTTCATATAGCTTGTCTTTTTCTGCCGTTAGCAAACGCGTTTCATGGGCAGTTGTGACCACAAAAATAGCGCTAATAATGATGGCCACTAGCAAAATCAAAGGAATTATCCCATGACGAAAAAGGTCACGACCAATCACTTTCCCAAGACTATGCCTTTCTGGAACCATAATTACAGTGTCCTCTGTGCAAAACGCAGTACAGAACTACGTGCCCTTGGGTTTTCGTCAATTTCAGTGTCTGAAGGCTTCATTTTGCCCACTTCACGCAGCTTAGCGACACCCAGTTCCCGTATTTGAGCTTCCGTAAGAGGGATGCCAGCAGGAACACTAGGCCCTTTGCTATTTTGACGAATAAACCGCTTCACTAGCCTATCTTCCAATGAATGGAAACTGATCACCGAAAGACGTCCTTCCGGTGCTAATACAGAGACAGCACCTTCAAGCGCCTGCTCTATTTCTTCCAACTCACTGTTAATGTAAATACGTATTGCTTGAAAACTTCGCGTTGCAGGGTGCTTATGACGCTCTTTGATAGGGCTGACTTTAGCGATCAATTCAGCCAACTCACGAGTTCTCGTTAAAGGTGTTTCTTCTGGATTGTGGTTACGCTCAACGATGGCTTTCGCAATGCGTTTTGCAAAACGTTCCTCTCCAAAAGTTTTCAAAACCCATGCGATGTCATCAGCTTGTGCATTCATTAGCCATTGTTGGGCTGACTGCCCTTTCGTTGGATCCATACGCATATCCAACGGCCCATCACGCATAAATGAAAAACCACGCTCAGGATCATCCAGTTGGGGGGATGACACCCCTAAGTCCAGTAATACGCCATCAATTTTGCCAACTAGCCCTTCTTCTTCTACATACTCTGCAATTGCAGAAAATGGGCCATGCTTGATCATAAAGCGAGGGTCATCAATTTCTTGCGCTGCTTTAATCGCCTCTGGATCACGATCGATAGCAATCAGACGCCCTTGCTCGTTTAGCTGGCTTAAAATCAGCCTTGAATGCCCACCACGCCCAAAAGTTCCATCAATATAAATACCGTTTGGTTTAATATTTAGGCCATTTACTGCTTCATCAAGCAGTACTGTTACATGTTTAAATTGTTGCTGTGTCATGTTTATAGTGACAAATCCTGTAAACGGGTTGACAGTGGTTCTTGGGTTTGTCGTTCAGCGGCAATATCCTCTTCCACTTGCTGATACCAAGTCTGTTCATCCCAAAGTTCAAATTTATTTATTTGGCCTACTAGCATGACCTCTTTTGTTAGCCCTGCATGTTGACGTAGCGTGCTGGCTAACAAAAGACGCCCTGAGCTATCCATTTGACATTCACTGGCATGTCCCAACAAAAGTCGTTGGACACGTCTTTCTGCTGGATTCATGGTTGATAGGCGAGAGAGCTTTTCTTCGATGATTTCCCACTCAGGTAAAGTGTAAAGCAGCAGGCATGGCTGGTGGAGGTCGATAGTACAAACCATCTGCCCCTTAGATTCCTCGCTCAACATTCCCCGATATCGGGTAGGCACGGTAAGCCGCCCTTTGCTGTCGAGATTTACCAGTGTTGCCCCACGAAACATACCCAGTAAAACCTCTTTATTTCCTATTTACCCACTTTACCCCACAATTCTCCACTTATAAAGTTTACGAATGGTAGGAAAACGTTGTCAAGCCAGACGCGCCTAGCTTTTGCTTTATTTACAGAACAATTCAGAAAAGATAAGAGTGGGTAAAATCTACTTCGGAGATAAAATGAGGAATAACGGATTGATATAATTCATTTATTTTCAACAAAAGAGCAAATATTACGTAAACTCTATTTTACTGATGAAAAAACACTCAAATGATGATATTTCCTTTATATGTCTCATTTTTAATCAGTATATCGTTAACCGATTCTTTACTTTCAAAATAACCGTGAATGTTTAATAAAGGTAAATATTATCGATAACAGCCTCACAGAAAAATAAAAACCATATATTTCATATAATTAAAATACTGTTTTAATAGCCAGTATTTTACAATAAATAAAATTTTACGTGCTTTCTTTGATTTAAAAATTATTTCTTAAATCAAATTTTTTTATTTTATTTTCTTTACAATGATAAATTAGATTTACCTTGTTAAGAATAGTCCTAAAGTTAAATATTTACTTATTTTTAGCATGAAATAAAAAGCCCCATTTACTTTGGGGCTAACATAATACTTATAAACGTGATCGATATCACTTAATATTCAACCTGACTTTTTGTCTGGTTTTTATTATTTAAATGATATTTTACTGTTTGCGCCCGAGGCTACCACGTCGGCACAGATCACGACGAATACGAGTAATCCCTGCATCCGGTTTTTGTTTTTCATCTAAACTTGCCAACACCAGTTCTAAAATACGCTCAGCAATATCTCTGTGACGTTGTGCAAGTGATAAAACAGGGCAACCTAAAAAGTCCAGCAACTCACTGTCACCAAACGTTGCAATTACCATATGCTCAGGTAGACGACCATCACGCTTCAATGCAACATCTAACACCCCCTGTAACAGCGAAAATGAGGTTGTAAAGAGTGCATCAGGCATCTGATTGCCTTTATCTAACCAGTCAGCAAAGACCTCCGCCGCTGACGCCCGCTCATAGCTATTTGCATAGAGATACTTGACCTCACGAGCATCACCTTGCCAGCCTTTTCTAAAACCTTGTTCACGAAGGTAGCTCACCGATAATTCTGGCAGAGCGCCAAGATACAAGACTGACTCCGCGGAAAATTGCCTCAACTCCGTAGAGAGCATCAATGCATCTTCTTGGTCATCCCCGACAACGCTAATAAAGTGCTCTTGTTCTAGCGCCCTATCTAACGCAATAATCGGCAAAGAACGGTTGGCCCAACGCTGATAAAAAGGATGTTCAGGTGGCAGCGCCGTTGAAACAATAATCGCATCAACTTGGCGTTGTAGAAGGTGCTCAACGCAACGAATTTCGTTATCGGGCTGATCTTCTGAACAGGCAATCAACAGTTGGTAGCCACGCTGACGTGCTTGACGCTCAAGATAATTAGCAATGCGAGTATAACTTGTGTTTTCGAGATCGGGGATCACTAGCCCAATCGAACGTGTTCTCCCTGCACGTAGCCCTGCTGCTACAGCATTTGGATGGTAATTGTGCTCTCTGACAACAGCCATCACTTTTTCTACAGTTTTATCGCTGACTCGATACTGCTTGGCCTTGCCGTTGATCACATAACTAGCCGTTGTGCGAGATACCCCCGCTAAACGGGCTATTTCATCCAGTTTCACGTTAACCTCTTTGTGTTATCAGATAAAACCAACATATTGATTTTACTATTTATTTTTTACAATCCCTGATAACCGTAGCCAAGCTAAAATAGCCGCCAACGGTTAAAGCCCCGAATCAATCGGGGCTCTATGCAATGGTATTCTACCTTCAGCCGATAAATTTTTCACCGCATAATTTTATCGCCACGTGAAACACCAACAATACCTGAGCGTGCAACTTCAACAATTTCAGCAACGCCACGGACTGCTTCAATGAATGCGTCCAGTTTATCGCTTGTTCCCGCTAGCTGAACGGTATACAGCGTAGGCGTTACATCAACGATTTGACCGCGGAAAATATCGGAGCAACGTTTAATTTCATCGCGGCCATAACCCGATGCTTGCAGTTTAACTAGCATGATCTCACGTTCAACATGTGCTGAAGCCGTCAGTTCACTTACACGTAAGACATCGACTAACTTATGCAGTTGCTTTTCAATCTGCTCAAGCACCTTTGCATCACCTTTTGTTTGAATGGTCATACGTGACAGTGTTGGGTCATCGGTAGGTGCAACCGTTAAACTTTCGATATTATAACCACGTTGAGAAAACAGCCCAATAACACGGGAAAGTGCCCCCGATTCATTTTCTAGTAAGACGGATAAAATACGACGCATGATCAGGTCCTCTCTGTTTTACTCAGCCACATTTCATCCATTGCACCACCACGTATCTGCATTGGGTAAACATGTTCAGTTTCATCAACGTTAATATCCACAAAAACTAAGCGTTGGTTTTCATTCACTTCTACCAGTGCTTGTTTTAATTTTTCTTCGAGTTCATCGGGGGAATGAATCGAAATACCTACATGACCATAAGCTTCTGCAAGTTTGACGAAATCAGGAAGCGATTGCATATAAGATTGAGAATGGCGGCCTTGATAAATCATATCTTGCCACTGCTTAACCATCCCCAAAAACCCATTATTGAGATTCAACACAACCACCGGTAAACCATATTGCATTGCGGTCGACAGTTCTTGGATATTCATTTGAATACTGCCATCGCCAGTAACACAGATAACCGTAGATTGTGGATGTGCTAATTTAACCCCCAAAGCGGCAGGTAAACCAAAGCCCATGGTGCCTAAGCCCCCTGAATTAATCCAATGGCGAGGCTTATCAAATGGGTAATACAGTGCGGCAAACATTTGATGCTGCCCAACATCAGAAGTGACATACGCCTCACCATTTGTCAGGCGGTAAATGGTTTCAATCGCTTGCTGAGGTTTCACTTTTTGGCTATTGGTTTCATAACGGAGGCATTTTCTCTCTCGCCAAGTTTCAATCTCTTTCCACCATGTTTTTAATGCTTGGCTATTTTGTTTGGTGGAAACTTGATCGAGCTGACTCAACATTTGCTGAAGTGTCAGCTTAGCATCCCCTACGATCGGAATATCTGTATTAACGGTTTTAGAAATAGAGGTTGGGTCGACATCAATTTGGATCACTGTTGCATTCGGACAATATTTTTCAAGATTATTCGTTGTCCTATCATCAAAACGCACACCAACAGCAAAAATAACATCAGAATTATGCATCACCTTATTGGCTTCATATGTACCGTGCATACCAAGCATCCCAACTGACTGGTGATGGGTTTCTGGAAATGCCCCTAGCCCCATGAGTGTTGATACAACAGGCAGTTGCAGTTTTTCTGCTAATGCGATGATTTCAGCCGAACAATTTGCGTTGATTGCCCCTCCACCGATATAGAAAACAGGTTTCTGCGCCGCAATCAATTTTGTTAACGCTTTTTTAATCTGCCCTTTGTGCCCTTGAAGGGTTGGGTTATAAGAGCGTAAAGAAACCGCTTCAGGATAGCGGTAAGGGTATTTATTTGCCGGATTAACCGTATCTTTAGGTAAGTCGATAACCACAGGACCTGGACGACCACTTGCAGCGATATAGAAGGCTTTCTTAATGGTTTCAGGTATGTCTTCGGCTTTTTTAATTAAAAAGCTGTGTTTTACAATTGGGCGAGATATTCCCACCATATCACACTCTTGGAATGCATCATTCCCAATCAAGGAGCTTGCTACTTGTCCTGATAAAACAACCAAAGGAACAGAGTCCATGTATGCCGTCGCAATCCCTGTAATTGCATTTGTCGCACCAGGACCCGAGGTCACTAAAATCACCCCGACTTCTCCTGTTGAGCGTGCATAACCATCCGCCATATGAACCGCGGCTTGTTCATGGCGAACGAGGATGTGATCAATACCACCTACCGTATGAAGTGCATCATAGATATCTAAAACAGCACCACCTGGATACCCAAATACATGCTTTACACCTTGGTCAATCAAAGACTTGACGACCATTTCTGCTCCCGACAACATCTCCATGAGTTTGCCCCCAGACTATTTTTACAAGTTAACAGAGGTATGACAGTCCTCTACTATGTATTGTCATTTCTGCCGTAGTTATGACTGCTATTAACATATCGTTGTGTCTAAGGTGACGCAAACACCATTTATTAAGCAAACATGACAACTTTGAATATTATCTTTATCTACTCAGATTATTGGTTGAATTAACCAAGAAAAGGAAGAATGGTGGAAAATATCACTATAAAGCGATGAAAAAGAGTACAAAGAGAAGCCGGATATCATGCTATGTGTTATCCGGCTCTATTGAGGAATTATTCGCGGTACATTGATTCAATTTCAGAGTGATAACGCTCTGAAATAATTTTTCTACGCAGCTTTAAGGTTGGTGTGAGCTCCCCTTTTTCCATGGAAAAATTAGCCGGGAGTAACGTAAAACGCTTAACCTGATGGAAATTTTCGATATTTTTCTGTAGCTCTTTTAAGCGATTTTCAAACAGAGCCACAATATTCGAATCTTTTAATAGCTCTAATCGATCACGATATTTTAAATTGATCGAACGCGCATATTCTTCTAATGAATCATAACAAGGTACGATCAGCGCCGAAACGAATTTACGCGCATCCGCGATAACGGCAATATGCTCGATAAACCGGTCTTGGCCTAACACCCCTTCAATCATTTGTGGTGCAATATATTTCCCATTTGAGGTTTTCATTAAATCTTTTAAGCGGTCGGTAATATACAAATTACCTTGAGCATCGATTTCACCTGCATCCCCAGTTTTTAACCAGCCGTCAGGGGTAAATGCATCTTCTGTCTCTTTTTGGCGATGATAATAGCCTTTCATGACCACAGGCCCTTTTACCTGAATCTCATTATTATCGCCAATACGTACCTCAACCGATGACAACGGTGTGCCGATAGAGCCTAATGGGTATTCCCCCTCTTCCCAACATGACACCGTCGCACAAGTTTCTGTCATCCCATAACCATATTTGATGTTCACGCCTACTGCGAGAAAAAAGGCGATAACATCATCATCTAAACGAGCACCGGCGGCAGGCATAAAGCGAATACGTCCACCTAACAGTTGGCGTAGCTTTGTTAACACTAACTTGTCGGCTAAATTAAACAATGACTGATTCAGCGCATTTAGCTGCTTACCTTGTGCCAGCGCTTTAACCCTTTTATTGCCTTGTGCGATTGCCCATTTAAATAACAAACGACGCATAAGTGGTGCTTTAGCAACCTTACTTTGTACAGCGCTATACACTTTTTCATAAAAACGAGGCACCGCACACATCACGGTAGGTTTAACTTGTGTCAATGCATCCCTAACCGCATTAGTATCAGTGAGATAAACATTGCGAGCACCTGTATGCATGACATAGAAGCTCCAAGCGCGCTCAAAAACATGTGATAACGGTAGAAAACTTAATGAAACATCATCGATGTTTAACTTCAAACGCTGGTCATGAAGATAGAGCTGCGCCGCCATATTGTAATAATCCAACATGACCCCTTTAGGCTCCCCTGTCGTACCCGATGTATAGATGATAGTGAAAAGATCACTCAGATGGTGAGCCGCAATACGTTGATTTAGCTCGTCTTGGTATTCAGGCTCTGCTTGCGCGATAAAATTTGATAGGTGAACAGAAACCAGTTCTCCATCGACTAATTCAACATCCTCATTCAGCACCACGATAGTGGTTAATTGAGGACAGCGTGATTTTAGTTGGCATGCAACTTGGTATTGCTCTTGCTCACCAACAAATAGAATACAAATATTTGCATCATTAATAATATAAGCAGCTTGTTCAACACTGCTGGTCGCATATAAAGGTACAGTAACGGCTTTTAACTGTAAGACCGCAAGATCCACCAAAGCCCAATTCATACTGTTATGCGCAAATAACCCAATATTTTCTTGTACTTCAACATTGAGTGCCAAAAGGCGGCGAGCAATGGCAAAAGAGTGCTGTTCAACCTCTTTCCATGTTAGATCACTCTGTTGCCCATTATGCCATTGACTGAAAGCTATCCGAGTCGCTGAATCAGCGGCATTAAACCGGCTGTGCAAGCGATTGACCATATGGTATGGATATAGATTTTCAGTAATCAAAATGTTTTTCCTATAGTACATTTGTTAACTGAAGCCGCTCGGCAAACCCACGAAGCGCTTCACCAGTTAATTATTTCAGCTTACAAGTGTTAGCTGAATGATTTGAGTGTATAGGTGAAAGAGTGTCGTGAAAAGAGATATTATGTAAATATTTTGCAAATGTTAGTCAGGTAACATAACTCATCATAGAGTTTTACCATGATGAGTTAATCATAAACCGTGCAACTGCCGCGATTTCAGCGGATGATTAAGCCAATGCTACATAGGTAATTCAGTGATTAGTTGGCAAAATTGTGACTTCATCCATTGATGTCCTTTATCCCGAGCCGTTGATTCATGCCACGTTAAATAGCAAGGGCGCGTATTTTCTGCCCATGGCAAAGCGGCTGTTCGTAATTGAAGTTTATTTGCTGAGTTTTCAACAAGCCATTTTGGCACAATTGCCACTAAATCAGTTAAAGAAACGATATTTAAAACACTATTTAAATCCGTGCCCTGATAGCTAATTGTATGTGATAACTCTGTATTATGATAATAAGGCTTACTAAAGGACCCCATATTATCCATTGACATCACGGCATGCTTTTCATTAATTAATAATTCTTGCGTAACATTACCGTGAATTCGTGGATGATCATTGGCGACCACGACAACTAACTCATCATTAAATAAAACCTGATGTTGATATTCGCTTTTTTCGAATTGATTATAGCTTACCGAAAAATCTGTCTCTTGGTACTTTAATTTATGCTCAATGTTATTATCTAAGAAACAATGAATACGTACATTAATATTTGGTGATACTTGTTTGAATTTTTCAACGATAACGGCAGCTAAACGAATATCTAATGGAGAACAAATAGAAAGATTAAATACTCGCTCACTTAATTTAGGGTCAAAACCAGCCCCCGGTAACTCATTATGAACGAGTTGTAGAGCTTGCCTAACCGGCCCAAACAACTGTTTAGCGCGGGATGTCGGTTGTATACCGCGTCCATAGCGGACAAAAAGCTCATCATTGAACATTGATTTTAAACGGGATACAGCATTACTCACGGCAGGTTGAGACATGCCTAATACCTGTGCTGCCCTTGTTACGTTTTGCATCTGCATAACCACATCAAAAACGGTGAGTAAGTTGAGATCAACATTTCGCAAATTGATGTCATTATTCTCTTTTTTAGCTGGTGAAGCCGTATCAAAATCAGTCATTATGTACTCCAATAAAGATATTTATCATTTTTAATTAATGAAAATCATCTCCCCTTAAATAAATAAGGTTTTTATAAATTCATTAAATATTATTCTTCAAAAAACTTATCAATGATAAGCTATTTCGCGTTCCCTGCATTTATTAAAACGACGCTTCTATTATATTACCTATCATTTTAGCAACACAATATAGATACGATAATGAAACGAAGGTATTCATCGACATAATAAGTTTTATCAAATCATTTAAAACTATTATTGTTAGCATCAAAATAATAAAACAATTCTAAAAATAAATCATAATAAATATCATCAACAACCACGATACTATCCCATTATCAGATTAATTTTAAATAATTCATTTACTAAATAATTTATTTAATAAAAACTATAATTAAAATTTATTTTTATATCTCATGTTATCGTTTTCCCCCTCACAGAGCAGTTCAAAAAGCAACCAAACCATCAGTTTATGCTATGTTTCAGCCCGGCTCTTTCATAAAAAGAATTTTACCCCTAACTTATCGGTAAAATATAGGGAAAAACATCACTAAAAATATAGAAATTAGTCACAATCACCAAGTATTAGTGATGATTCATCATTCTCCAAAATTGACGAAAAAAACTAAAGTTGACAGCCAAGAAAAGATCACGTATCAATAAATACAGATTGATTAAAACCAAATTTAGAGACTGTGAAAATGACAACTTCTATCCGCCTACTAAGCCTACTACTACTCGCATCCAATGTGCGCGGTATGCTTATGGACGGAAGATAGGAAACTCACAGTCCAGAAACATAAAAACCCGCGCTAGCCGCGGGTTTTTTTATGCCTGCCGGCACCGCAAAAATATAACGACAAATTCTGTATAAGAGGAACACAACATGAGCGATCAAGTCATTATATTCGACACCACGTTACGTGATGGCGAGCAGGCATTACAGGCAAGTTTATCCGTTAAAGAAAAATTGCAAATCGCTTTTGCTTTAGAGCGCCTTGGGGTCGATATCATTGAAGCTGGTTTCCCCGTCTCTTCACCGGGAGACTTTGAGTCAGTACAAACTATCGCTCGTGAAATCAAAAACAGCCGTATTTGTGCATTAGCGCGATGCGTACAAAATGATATTGATGTGGCCGCTGAATCATTGAAAGTTGCCGAAGCATTCCGCATCCACATTTTTTTAGCGACATCAAATTTACACGTCGAAAAGAAATTGAATAAAACATTTGATGGAGTGATGGACATGGCTATCGACTCTATCAAACGCGCAAGACGTTATACTGATGATGTTGAGTTTTCTTGTGAAGATGCGGGCCGTACTGATATTGATAACTTATGCCGCATTGTTGAAGCAGCCATTAAAGCTGGCGCGACAACCATCAATATTCCAGATACTGTCGGTTACACAACCCCTTACCAATTCGGTGGGATCATCACCTCTTTATATGAAAAAGTACCAAATATTGATAAAGCCATCATTTCAGTTCACTGCCATGATGACTTAGGTATGTCTGTTGCCAACTCTATCACTGCCGTCCAAGCGGGGGCTCGCCAAGTTGAGGGAACGATTAATGGGTTAGGTGAACGCGCTGGTAATACCGCCTTAGAAGAAGTGATCATGGCGATTAAATTGCGCGAGCAAATGTTAAACGTCCATACCAACATCAATCACAAAGAGATTTATCGTACCAGCCAATTAGTTAGTCAATTATGCAACACCCCTATTCCAGCCAATAAAGCGGTTGTTGGTAGCAATGCCTTTGCTCACTCATCCGGTATTCACCAAGACGGTGTGCTGAAAAACCGTGAAACCTATGAAATCATGACACCGGAATCCATCGGCTTAAAAGCAATTCAATTGAACTTAACTTCCCGCTCTGGCCGTGCTGCGGTTAAACATCGTATGGAAGAAATGGGGTATCAAGAAGGGAAAGATTTCAACTTGGATGAGTTGTATACCGCCTTCTTAAGTTTAGCGGATAAAAAAGGCCAAGTGTTTGATTACGACTTGGAAGCTCTGGCCTTCTTCGCTAGTCAACAAGATGATACCGACCATTTTTCGATGGATTATTTCAGTACTCAGTCAGGCTCTAGCGTTGTCGCCACGGCTACCGTCAAAATGCGTTGCGGTGAAGAGGTTAAATCAGAAGCGGCAACAGGAAATGGCCCTGTCGATGCTATTTACCAAGCGATTAGCAATATCACCAATTACCCTATTAAATTGGTTTCTTATAAATTGTCAGCGAAAGGCCAAGGGGAAAATGCGTTAGGTCAAGTGGATATTGTCGTGGAATGTTTTAACCGCCGTTTCCACGGAATGGGCTTGGCAACGGATATCGTCGAATCGTCAGCCAAAGCAATGGTGCACGTATTGAATAGTATTTGGCGCTCTGAACAAGTTGAAAAAGAAAAACAAAAAATAAATCAAAAAGAATCACAATCCAATACAAAGGAAGCTGTATAACAATGTCTAAAAGCTATCATATTGCCGTATTGCCTGGAGATGGCATTGGCCCTGAAGTTATGGCCCAAGCCCATAAAGTGTTAGATGCGATCCGCCAGCGCTTTGCATTATCTATCACAACAAAAGAGTATGACGTTGGTGGTATTGCAATTGACCGCCATGGCAAACCGCTGCCAGAAGCAACAGTCGCGGGTTGTGAAAGTGCAGATGCCGTTCTGTTTGGCTCTGTTGGTGGCCCTAAATGGGAAAATTTGCCACCCGATAGTCAACCTGAGCGAGGCGCATTACTGCCATTACGCAAACACTTTAAATTATTTAGTAATCTACGTCCGGCTCGTTTGTACCAGGCATTAGAAGCATTTTGCCCATTGAGAGCTGATATTGCAGCACAAGGCTTTGATATTCTCTGTGTGCGTGAGTTGACTGGCGGTATCTATTTTGGTCAACCAAAAGGTCGTAAAGGCGAAGGTCAAGATGAATATGCTTTTGATACTGAGGTTTACCATCGCTATGAAATAGAGCGGATTGCTCGCATTGCATTTGAATCTGCGCGTAAACGTAACCATAAAGTGACGTCAATTGACAAAGCCAACGTATTACAAAGCTCTGTATTATGGCGTGAAGTCGTGAATCAAATCGCGAAAGAATACCCTGATGTGTCTGTTAGTCATATGTATATTGATAATGCGACGATGCAGATGATCAAGGCACCTTCTCAATTTGATGTCGTGCTGTGTTCAAACCTGTTTGGTGACATCATTTCAGATGAGTGCGCAATGATCACAGGTTCAATGGGAATGCTACCGTCAGCCAGTCTTAATGAAGAAGGCTTTGGCTTATATGAACCTGCTGGTGGCTCTGCCCCAGATATTGCAGGTAAAAATATCGCTAACCCAATCGCCCAAATTTTATCAGCCGCTATGTTATTACGATTCAGTTTGAATCAAAGTGATGCCGCTGATGCCATTGAAAGGGCTGTAAATAAAGCGTTAGAAAATGGTCACCGTACCGCTGACTTAGCGGGAGGGGGCAAATCAGTCAGTACCAGTGAAATGGGTGATATTATCGCCCGTTATATCGCCGAAGGGGTGTAACATGGCCAAAACTTTATATCAGAAATTATATGATGCTCACGTTGTGCGCGAAGTGGATAATGAGATCCCGCTTATCTATATCGATCGCCATCTGGTTCATGAAGTCACCTCACCTCAAGCATTTGATGGACTGAGAACGAAAAACCGTCCGTTGCACCAACCAAGCAAAACATTTGCAACGATGGATCATAACGTTTCCACTCAAACGAAAGATATCAACGCCTGCGGTGATATGGCACGCATTCAAATGCAAGAGTTGATGAAAAACTGCCAAGAATTTGGCGTTACTTTATATGATCTCAACCACCCTTATCAGGGGATTGTGCATGTTATGGGGCCTGAGCAAGGCATTACCTTGCCGGGAATGACTATTGTGTGTGGGGATTCACATACAGCAACACACGGTGCATTCGGTGCATTGGCGTTTGGTATCGGAACCTCTGAAGTTGAGCACGTCATGGCGACACAGACCCTGAAACAGGCTCGAGCCAAAACGATGAAAATTGAAGTTGTTGGTAAAGCACCTGTGGGGATCACCGCAAAAGATATCGTCTTGGCGATTATTGGTAAAACTGGTAGCGCGGGTGGCACAGGTTATATTGTTGAGTTTTGTGGTGAAGCCATTGAAAACCTCAGCATGGAAGGCCGTATGACAGTGTGTAATATGGCCATCGAATTAGGGGCGAAGGCCGGGATCATTGCACCAGATGAAACTACCTTTAATTATATGAAAGGTCGCCAATTTGCCCCTAAAGGCCAAGAGTGGGATGACGCCGTTGCTTACTGGAAAACATTAAAAACCGATGAAGGTGCACAATTCGATAAAATTGTCACCTTGCAAGCCAGCGAAATCGCACCGCAGGTCACTTGGGGAACGAACCCCGGTCAAGTGATTGCCATCAACGAACCGATCCCATCTCCGGACTCTTTTAGTGACCCAGTAGAACGCGCATCGGCAGAAAAAGCATTAGCTTATATGGGGTTAGAATCGGGCATTAAATTGTCTGACGTTAAGATTGATAAAGTGTTTATTGGTTCTTGTACTAACTCACGCATTGAGGATTTGCGTGCAGCCGCCGCTATCGCAAAAGGTAAAAAAGTGGCTTCAGGGGTACAGGCGATTGTTGTTCCAGGCTCTGGACCTGTTAAAGCCCAAGCTGAGCAAGAAGGATTAGATAAGATCTTTATTGACGCAGGTTTTGAATGGCGTTTACCTGGATGCTCCATGTGCCTTGCAATGAACAATGACCGCTTAAACCCCGGCGAACGTTGCGCATCGACCAGTAACCGTAACTTTGAAGGTCGCCAAGGCCGTGCTGGACGCACCCACTTAGTTAGCCCAGCAATGGCGGCAGCGGCAGCAATCAACGGGCATTTCGCGGATGTTCGCGATATCCAAATCTAAAGGAGATCATTCATGGAAAAATTTATCACCCATACTGGCATTGTTGCCCCTTTAGATGCAGCGAATGTCGATACTGATGCCATTATTCCAAAACAGTTTTTACAAAAAGTGACTCGCACAGGGTTCGGGCAACATCTGTTTCATGACTGGCGCTTTCTTGATGATGCAGGCCAACAGCCCAACCCTGACTTTGTGTTAAACAAACCCATTTTTAAGGGGGCGACGATTTTACTTGCGCGTGAAAACTTTGGTTGTGGCTCATCGAGAGAGCATGCTCCATGGGCTTTAACAGACTTTGGCATTCAAGTCGTCATCGCACCGAGTTTTGCTGATATTTTTTATGGTAACTCTTTCAATAACCAGTTGTTACCGATTAAATTGAGCGAAGCAGAAATCGACGAAATGTTTAACTATGTGAAGAGCAATGAAGGCTGCCAATTCACTGTTGATTTAGAAAAGCAAACGGTCAAGGCGGGTGAAAAGACTTATCGATTTGATATTGATGGCTTCCGCCGCCACTGCATGATGAACGGCCTTGATAGCATTGGCTTAACGCTGCAACATGCTGATCAAATCCGTCAATATGAGCAAAATATCCCTTCATTTATGCGTTAAGAGCAAAAACGCTGCCCCAAACGCCTGCCAATCGCAGGCGTTTTTTATTGTAAAATAGTGAATAAATTTACCATAGAGGGTTAATCTCTTTTAAAATTATCCCTATTATTAGGTATAATCATTAAAAAATTGCCATCAAAATAAAGGTAATAAAAAAGCCGATAATGATGCTATCGGCTGGTAAATTACCATTACTCAATAATTCGGGGAGTCAGTCTGTCAACTAACAGACCAAACGAGCTACATACTGGTATCTATTATCAACGGATATTAGGAAATAAAAATTGATACAATCGCCAGCGGAGTTCCTCTTTTATGACCAGTTCTCGTTTACAAACACAATTTGTTCGTCTGTGGCAACATTTTCAGGGGCAAGACAGTGAAACCACATTGCAGCATATTGCAGATACCCTGTTTTGTTCTCGACGCCATGTACGTACCTTGCTCAATAGTATGCAGTCTCATGGATGGCTTAGTTGGCAAGCCGAAGCGGGTAGAGGAAAGCGTTCTACCCTTCTGTTTCATGTTAATGGATTAGAGCTACAGCAAGCCCAAGCAGAGCGCCTATTAAAAGAAGAGAGCATAGAAAAATTGGTTGCCTTAGTCGGCGATAAAGAAACTATTCGCCAAATGGTGCTCTCCGAATTAGAAAGAAGCTATCGGCAAGGTAAAAATTTATTACGTATTATCTACTATCGAGACTTCCCCAATTTATTACCGGGAACACCTATGCGGCGTTCAGAAATTCATTTAATGAGCCAAATATTTAATGGCTTAACCCATATAAATGAGGAAAAAGGGGAAGTTGAAAATGGTATCGCACATCATTGGCAGGCGATAAGTGATACTGAATGGCGCTTTTATTTAAGGCCTAGCATCTACTTTCATCATGGTAGAGAAATGTTAGTCGATGACATCATTAGTTCGCTTATGCGTTTACGACATTGTTGGCCTCTGTTTTCACACATCCAATCGGTTACCTCTCCTCTCCCTAATGTCATCGATATTCAATTAAGTGAAGTGGATAAACAACTCCCTTTGCTACTTGGTAGCCCCCATGCAGCAATTATTCCTAAAGAGTGGGAGTCCATTGATAATTTTGACAAAATGCCAATTGGTACCGGCCCTTTTTTCGTTGAGAAAAACCTGCCTCAAAAACTCACGATTACCGCATTTGATCGCTATTTTGGTTATCGAGCACTCCTTGATGAAGTGACCATTTGGGTGGTGCCTGAACTATCTGAGCAGATGGTCTGTACCACGTTGAAAATGGACAGCGATAATAAACCTAATGATTCATTAGAAAGCAGAATGGAAGAAGGATGCTACTTTTTATTAATGGATCAACGCTCTGAGCTTTCCAGACGTAGCGATATACGTAAATGGCTGTGTAGTTTTTTAACACCAATCAATTTATTAGCTCACTGTGAATCCTTCTATCAGCGGCATTGGGCGCCTGCTTACGGATTATTGCTACATTGGCATCATAGCCGAATGCTCACACAGTTACCTAAGCCTGCTGATTTAACGGAACTCACCGTCACTTTCTATCATCAACACCATGAATTTTATTCTATTAGCCAAATCATGAAACGTGTGTTGAAAACTCAAGGCGTTGATCTAAAAATCAACATTGTTGATTATCCTGAGTGGTTTAATGGCACTGTCGAGAGCGATATTTGGCTTGCTACCGCTAACTTCTTTAAACCGCTCGAATTTTCTATTTTTGCCACCTTGTATGAAATGCCACTATTGCGCAAATGTTTAGGCTCTACGCTCTCTGAGGCGTTATCAAAATGGCGTCGGCAGGAGCTGCATGTCGAATCTTGGTGTGAAAGCCTCATTGACACACAAATTTTTCACCCTATTTTTCACCATTGGCTAGAGTTGCAAGGCCAAAAAACCATGCGCGGAGCACGCATGAATACCTTTGGTTGGTTTGATTTTAAATCTGCATGGTTTCAACCTACTGAGGATAATACACAGAAATCATAAAAGTTATAAACACTGAGAGTGAATAATAAGGATGTTATTCACTTTTTCTGTGGATATCCATGTGAACAACCCGCTAGTAATCAGGGTATATCCCTTCCCCTGTTTTTTAACAGAAAACAAGAAAACTAATTAACTTCATTAAAAACAATAGGATGAATCAATCACCCTCTCTTTATACACAGTTTATCTTTTCGACTTTATGCTTTAGGAGTTCAAATGCGCAAAGATCAATCAATGTATGATTTATCCACAAGTAATGTGCTTAACTTACCCAATTTATGTGATTAGGTTCAAAAAACCACGTAAGTCAAGCCTGTAAATACACACAGTAATTAAAGTTTTTCACAGTTATCCAATAATTCTGTGGATAACCTAGTGAATGATCCTGTGATTATTATGGGATGAACATGAATAACCTATTTTTCTTTGAGGATTATTTTTTAATAGACTGAATTATTTCCTTATATATCAGAAAATTAAATATCTCTTATAAAAAGTGATATACTATTGCTACTCTGTGAATTTTTTCTGGTTACTATTTAATCGTATTATGCCATTTATACCACCATCCCCTCCTGAAAATGAGTCCGTTTTAATGGCTAGGGCACAAGCTCTCGCTGGCTATACTCTTGGTGAATTAGCGGCATACGCTGGCTTACCTATGCCGCCCGATCTTAAACGTGACAAAGGCTGGGTGGGTATGCTGTTAGAATATTTTTTAGGAGCTACCGCTGGCAGTAAACCCGAACAAGATTTCGCCAATATTGGTGTCGAACTAAAAACCATCCCTATTGACCGAAATGGAATGCCCCTTGAAACCACATTTGTGGCGGTCGCACCGCTCACAGGCAATAGTGGGTTAACATGGAAAAATAGCCATGTGTACCGAAAACTCTCTCGTGTTTTATGGTTTCCAATTGAAGGCGAACGACAAATACCACTCGCTCAACGTCGTATCGCAAGCCCATTATTATGGAGCCCTTCTCCTTTGGAAGAGCAATTGCTGCGCCAAGACTGGGAAGAGTTGATGGATCTGATTGTGTTAGGCAAAGTGGAAAGTATCACCGCTCGACATGGACAAGTCCTACAAATACGCCCTAAAGCGGCAAATAGCAAAGCACTAACAGAGGGTATTGGCGAATTTGGGCAAACAATCATGACGCTGCCGAGGGGTTTCTATCTGAAAAAAGACTTTACCGCCCCATTGCTTGCTCGACATTTTAAAATCGATTAATGGTTTTTCCTCCGTTAAAGTCGACCATTAACCCTGCAATACTCGCCTGCTCACACTGTTGTATCGTAACCGGTGCACCAACGACAAAAGCCGCTTGGATTAACTCCAACATTTTTTTGTTTAGCTCATGCTCAATGGTATTAAATACGGCGATTTGTTGCGTCGTTTTTTTGCCATCAACTAACGTTATTGTATAAAAAACACGTTGCTGATTAATCAGTTGCTCACCGAATGTCATTGCGGCAATTCTTTTTGGTATCCCTTTATAGGCTTCACATTGATTCGAAAAAATATTGATACCTTTAGGGCTCGCAGTCATCGCCATAACAGCGAATATAATAATGACTGCCCTAATAGTTTTCTTATACATGATGTTAATAATATTATGATTTAGCTTTAAGCTAACCTTAAAGCAAACCTTTTAGTACTTCATGCAAAAAGAGAGGTTGTTTTTATCAAATTAGATAATGAAACCCTTTTACCAAATCAGGGTTATTTGGTGGCTTGTTTCGCCGCGGCAATTGCCCCTTCTACGGCTTTCTTCGCTTGTGGACTATTTTTCCAGCAACTCGAGCCTGTTAAAGCAGCCCCAGCAATTAAAATGTCTTCATATGATGCTTCACTCAGTTGAGCTAATGTCGAAAATCCCATTTGTTCTAACCGACTTATAACTGTTGGGCCAACACCTTTTACCGCCAGTAGGCACTGCTTATCCGCATCTGAAAACCCCATATCAGCTCCTTATTGAGAGAACAAATAATCTTTTTCGTAATTGGCTTTGCATTATACCTGACGATTATTTTATTATTCGTTTTATGGCTAGCATTATTAAGATTCAATCAAATATACCCTTGCCACTTTCACATTGATTGTGACCATCCCGTGCCCCAAAATAAGTTAGGACTCAGCAATGCAGACAAACACATTCACAAACACGCGCCAAGGTTCACTTCAATTGTCTGATGGCCGCAACTTAAGTTGGTATGAATCAGGCCCAAGAACGGGATTCCCTGTTATTTTTTGTACTGGCGCGGGTATGAGTGGAACGTTAGGCTTTGGCCTTGAGCAACTTGATCCACTTAATATCCGACTCATCGTACCTGAACGTGCTGGGCTAGGCGAATCGTCACAAGATCCACAAAAATCGCTTTCACGTTTTGCGGCAGATATTGACGCGTTATTGCAAGCTCAGCAAATTGAGCAATATTCTGTTATTGGCTTTTCTCAAGGTGCTGTATTTGCCATGGCATTAGCTTTCTATGGCACCCCTAACACTTTATCTATTGTTGCTGGGCAAGATCAATTTGACTATCCCGCGACAAGCGCTTTATTAAAAGCCGATATTATCAATATGCAAGAGCAAGCCAGAAATACACCTGATGCGCTGTCTGATTGGTTACAGAAAAACGTGAGTGCACCTTGGTTACTGGCTTTTATACTCAATAGCAGCGCGACGGTTGATCAAAATGTTTACAATCAGCCCTCATTTTTGCAAGCCTATACTGACTGTATGAACCGAGCCTTTCTTCAAGGCAATTTAGGCTATGTGCAAGACTTATTGATCTCATTACAGCCTTGGCCTTTCCAGCCTGAAGAGATCCATTGCCCTGTTTCACTGTGGTATGGTGAGAAAGATGAAAGCACTGTTCATTCACCAGACTTTGGTAAAACCCTCGCAACGCGTTTCCCTAATTGCCAACATTTCGTGTTAGAAGATGATGGTGGTTCACTACTCTGGACACAAGCGGAGCGCATCTTAACCCATTTAGCTCCACAATAAAGGCGCCTTAAAAATATGTGGCTGAAATATCTAATTATCACAACTCAATTTCAGCCACTACAGGATAATGATCGGAATAATCAAAAAAGACTTTATTATTATAGTTATAACCAATTTTGCTTTTGATCACCTGTGTTTGCTGTTTAATTGAACGCATATTTTTGGCAAAAATATAATCCAAATGCCAACTTTGCCTAGTATCGGGATAAGCTTCTCTAATCACGTTATTGGTTGAAAAATCCCATGACGGTCGTGGATTAAAATGGTGAGGCTCCCCCCAACCAATAATATCTAATGCTTGCTCGTACTCTTCCGAACCATAATTAATATTTAAATCTCCCCCTAAGATTGTTATTTGACGATCTTCAGTGATTGAAGTTTCAGCCCAATTAATTAACTGAGTAAGTTGGGCTTTGCGATGGGATGAAGGTGAGGTCATTAGGCAGAAGTTGTCATCCGATTGCAGATGAGTTCCTATGACTTGAAGCATTTTACCTTCTATTTCAATAACGGCTCTCACCCCACCTTTAGCACTGAAACGGTCAGCACCGCATCCTGCATCATCAAACAGTTGATATTCACGATAAACTATAGGATAACGGGAAACTATCGCGATCCCTGAATTGACCTGCTGAACCATATCCCATTCACCTTTTTTAGCATTCCAACAATGGTTTGAATCACAATAAGAGAGAACAGATTCATTCGCGAATTCAGATAATAAGTGCAACGCTCGGTCATGTTAGATGGAAGGACGGTTAGCTACTGATAAGCTATCCTGCTCTTCCGACCAAAGATGAGCGAGTAAGTATGAAGTATCAGCAACTAACCGAAGGACAACGATACCAGATATCGATACTGCGTGAGGATAATTTATCCTGCCATGAGATAGGTATCCGTATCGGTGTAAGCAAGTCCACGGTCTCCCGTGAACTGAGGCGTAACACTTCAGATACTGGTTATAACCCACAACAGGCACACCAGAAGTGCTGTGATAGGCGGCTGTCATCTGCCAAAAGGACAATTCCTCAGCAGACCATAGATTTCGTGATATTTGCTCTGGAGTGGAAGTGGAGTCCTGAGCAAATAAGTGCAATTGGCAGCATTATTGGTCTTAGCGTCAGCCATGAATGGATTTACCAGTATATCTATGCGGATAAGCGTAGCGGTGGCGAGTTGTACAGGCATCTTAGGCAGGGCAAACGGCGATATCGTAAGGGCTACGGGCAGAAACGAGGGCGCATCCCTGATGCGGTATCCATTGAGCTACGGCCGTCAGTCGTCGATGACCGTAGCCGTCTGGGGGACTGGGAGGCCGATTTGGTGCAGGGTAAACAGGGCACTGGTGCTATCGTGACACTGGCAGAACGCAAAAGCCGTATTTACCTGACAAAAAAGGTGTTTTCAAAGGATGCGGTGGAAGTCAGTAAGGCCATTATCTCACTGCTGAGTGAGTATCAGGATGTATGTCACACAATAACGTTCGATAACGGTCTAGAGTTTAGTGAGCACAAGGCGATAGCAGAAGCACTGAACGCAGATACGTACTTTGCCCATCCGTATGCCTCGCATGAGCGTGGGCTGAACGAGAATACGAATGGGTTGTTAAGACAGTTTATCCCGAAAGGAACAGACCTGCGGACAGTGACAGAAGAAGACTTACAACGCTATCAGGGAGCGTTGAACAGCAGGCCACGCAAGTGTCTGGGGTTCAGACAACCTTCGGTGGTGTTTGCGGAGCTAAGAAAGGCGGCTTAGCGTTGCACTTCGGACTTGAATCCGCCCATTATATTGTGCGGCAACCGGTGTGTGGTAAAAAAAGCCTAAACTCCTCATACCCGAAAAAAGCTTTTGTGCTGAATGAGTATTAAATACCTCTTGTAAAATAACGATATCAACATCATAGAATATATTATCTTTTATCATCGCATTAATGCGAGCATCTTGAGTGGATGCGCCAATACTAAAAAAAGGAATATGCAATAAATAAGTATTGAATGTCATCACTTTAATTTTATGTGGCATAGTTTTTCCTTATTCGTTTTCCATTAATAAATGTATAAATTTCTTTATCCTATCAATACTGTTTTATTGAAAACATTGAGTTCACAATGACGACAAGGAGTATGCTAAACGAGACTAACATGCCTGAACATATTATTAATTAATGCATTACCTAAAGATTTTTGATGGATGATAACAATAAATAAAATAGTTTTATCTACTGTTAATAAAGGTAGGAGAAATATAGTTTCTAATATAATAGCGAATTAATATTTAAATTGTGCCTTTGGCCTATTTTAACTAGCCAAGGCACAATGTTAATTTACAGAAAATGCTCTGCTTAATAAGTGGTTTGATTAACGGTAAACAATACCACCGTCAGTCAAGATCGACTGCCCTGTAATATAGTCTGAATCATCACTTGCTAAAAATGCGACTAAACCAGCAACATCATCTGGAGTTTGAGCACGTCCTAATGCAATGCCTTCAACATATTTTTTATAGGTTTCACCTTTTGGTGCACCTGTAATTTCAGCAAAACGCTCATCAATTTCAACCCACATGTCCGTACCTACAATACCAGGGCAATATGCGTTAACGGTAATGCCAGAACTTGCATACTCTTTAGCTGCGGCTTGGGTCAATGCACGTACAGCGAATTTTGTAGCGGAATAAACACCTAGCATTGCAAAGCCATCATGCCCTGCAATGGAAGAAGCGTTAATAATTTTCCCTTTTTGTTTACGCTGCTGGAATTTTTCACTCGCCGCTTGAATTCCCCACATCACACCATCGACGTTAATCTTGAAAATCAGATCCATATCTTCTTGGCGTACATCAGCAATAGGCTTAACTTGTGCAATCCCTGCGTTATTGATCATTACATCAAAACCACCGAGTTCAGCTTCTGCATGTGCAACTGCGGCAAAAACTTCCTCACGCTTACTGACATCAGCAGCAAATGTTGTCGCTTTACGGCCTAATGCTTCAATTTCTTTAGCCACATCCGCTAATTTTTCTTTTTTCAGGTCGACAAGTGCAATATTGGCACCTTCTTTCGCTAAACGTAATGCGATACCACGACCAATACCTTGTGCTGCGCCAGTAACTAAAATGACTTTATTATTCAGTGCCATAAGCTTTCTCCCAATAAGGATAGTTAAATGAATGACTCTAACTGATTAATACGTTAGCAAGATTAACAATAAGTTACAAAATCATGATATTAGACTACAACTATGTTCTATAGAGATAAATATGACTGTAATTGAGTGATAATCACTCGCATTTATGAAAGAAATAACTTTTAAAAGGGAAATAGGTAACAAATCGAAGTGGAACTACTCACAAAGAGGTATAGCAAAAAGTGCTATTTCCTCATATTTGTTTAAATAACAATCTATTTTATTGAGAATAAATTAGGCTGCCTAGAAGGCAGCCTAAAAATCAGACAAACTATAGGTTATTTTTTAGATGCTTGTAAGTACAACATATCTAAAGCAATGGTTGCTGCGGCCAATGCAGTGATATCAGATTGATCATAAGCTGGTGCGACTTCAACTAAATCCATACCAACGATATTTAACGGTTGTAAACCACGCAACAGTTTTAATGCACGATCTGAGGTTAATCCACCAATGACAGGTGTTCCGGTTCCCGGCGCAAAAGCAGGATCTAAACAATCAATATCGAAAGTGAGATAAACAGGCATATCACCCACAATAGATTTAATTTGTTCGATCATCTCATCAACACCGCGATCATTAACTTGTGCGGCATCAATGACTGTAAACCCGTTATCACTTTCATGCTCTGTACGAATACCAATTTGTACAGAACGAGTCGGATCAATTAACCCTTCTTTTGGTGCATGGTAGAACATAGTGCCGTGGTCATACTGGCTACCATTACCATAAGTGTCTGTGTGTGCATCAAAATGGACTAACGCCATTTTACCAAAATGCTTTGCATGGGCGCGCAACAGAGGTAAAGTCACAAAATGGTCACCGCCAAATGTTAAGCAGCGCTTGCCCGCCTCCAGCAATTTTTCTGTATGTGCTTGTAGCTTATCGCACATGTCTTGTGCATCACCAAAAGCAAACACCACATCGCCACAATCCACAACATTTAAGCGCTCTGTTAGTTTAAAATTCCATGGCCAACGATGGCTTTCCCACGCTAAGTTGGTAGATACCTGACGAATAGCAGCAGGTCCATGACGGCTGCCCGCACGACCAGAAGTTGCCATATCAAACGGCACCCCCGTTATCACCCACTCAGCATCTGAGTTATAAGGTTGAAAGTTTAATGGGAAACGTAAAAAGCCAAATGCGTTAGAAACCAGTGAATTATCGACCTGATTACCTAATGTGCTATTAATCATCACTCTTCCTCTATCAGTATTTGTAATCTGCAAATACTTTTATTATTTAGACTCATAGGTGGCTCTACACCACCTGTGATTAGCTACCGTTTATTTATCGCCAATTATTCGTCTTCTAAATAAGTATAGCCATAAAGCCCATTCTCAAACTCATCAACGAAATCTTTTTGCAACTGCTCGCTCAACCCAGTGCCTTTAACTTGCTCTGTAAAGCTTTCAAGCAATACTTCTGGTACTAGCTTCACATATTGCAGCATATCAGCGACCGAATCGCCTTCTTCACTTTGCAGATAACGCACGTTGCCTTGGCTATCAACCCAAACATCGATTGCTGCTGTATCGCCAAATAGATTATGCATGTTACCTAGAATTTCCTGATAGGCCCCTATCATAAAGAAGCCGATCATGGGTGGGTTTTCAGGGTCGTATGCAGGCATTGGCATAGTTGTTTCAACACCGTCACCATCGACATAATGGTCAATAATACCATCCGAATCACAAGTGATATCCAATAATACCGCGCGACGGTCAAGAGGCTTATCAAGGCCTTCTATCGGTAAAACGGGGAACACCTGATCAATCCCCCAAGCATCTGGCAACGATTGGAATAACGAGAAATTCACATAGAACTTATCGGCCATCCGCTCTTGCAGCTCATCAATAATTGGACGATGAGCACGGTTACTGGGATCTAAGTCTTGTTGAATACGACGACAAATATTCAAATAAAGCTCCTCGGCCCACGCTCGCTGAGTCAGGTCGAGTACACCATGAGCATACTGCGTATGCGCTTCTTGTAAATCAAACTGACTATCATGGAGCCATTCACGTAACGAACGGCTATTACCTTGGTGCTGCATTGATTCCCAGGTTTCCCACAATGAAATCAATGAACGCGGTGCATCCTCATCGGGAGGAGATGTTTTGGTAAATTCATTTCGCTCCACCCCGATCACATTAGAAACTAAGACCGTATGGTGTGCGGTCAATGCACGCCCTGATTCGGTGATCACCGTCGGATGTGGTAAATCAAACTCCTCACACGCATCACCAATCGCCCAAATCACATTATTCGCATATTCATTTAAACCATAGTTTACTGAACAATCTGATTGGGAGCGCGTTCCTTCGTAATCCACACCTAAGCCGCCACCCACATCAAAACATTGAATTTTTACGCCTAAACGGTGCAACTCAACATAAAAACGTGCAGATTCACGGACACCTGTCGCGATATCACGAATATTCGCCATTTGTGAACCAAGATGGAAATGCAGCAACTGTAAACTTTCTAGGCGACCTGCCTGACGTAAAATTTCAACAAGTTGTAAAACCTGTGTTGCCGCTAAACCAAATTTTGATTTCTCGCCACCACTTGCCTGCCATTTGCCTGACCCCTGCGACGCCAAACGAGCACGAACGCCTAAACGAGGTGTCACATTCAAGCTTTCCGCTTCTTTAAGAACAACCTCAATTTCAGACATTTTTTCGATAACAAGGTAAACCTTGTGACCTAATTTTTCCCCGATAAGCGCTAATCGAATATATTCACGATCTTTATAACCATTACAAACAATAACGGTACGAGTACGGCCGGCATTTGCTAGCACAGCCATCAATTCAGCCTTCGACCCTGCCTCTAGTCCAAGCGGTTCACCTGAATTGACTAATGATTCGATGACTCGACGCTGCTGGTTGACCTTAATCGGATAGACCAGAAAATAGTCGCCTGTATAGCCGTACGATTCACGAGCACGCCTAAATGCCGCATTAATTGAGCGCAAACGGTGCTGTAAGATTTGTGGGAAACAGAATAATGCGGGTAAACGCAAGTGCTCCTGCTCCTCTTTAACTTGATTAACAAGTTCGGCTAGATCAATAGACGTGTCTGGGTTATCAGGATTTGGGCAAACACAGACATTTCCGCGCTCATTCACCTGATAGTAACCACCGCCCCAATACGCGATGTTGTACGTCTGGCGCATTTTGCGAGCGATATTATCATTCATAACAAACTCCTTTATGGAGGGGTGAGTGACGCTTTCTCCGGCCAGACAGCGACCCGTCCTAAGACGTGGCTCTGCAAGGCAGTTATGTCGGGGAAACAGCTATTACTCGGATTAATTAAAGTGCTTAGAACATCTAAACGGTGACAAATACAACCATTTGGCTGACAGTTACTGACTGATAGCCAAGGGTGTACTAGGAAGATGATAGTAACTTCGAGAAGAAGTAAATAAAGACAGGAAAGTAAACGCCAAAAACACGCGGCGATCCGCATTTAGCTGCTGATTACTGTTATTCAGTAGATTATGGATCATTACCCATTAACCCCCAATATAACTGTTTAATCTTTATCAATAGCGAGAAAGATAAACACTCCTGATAGATAGCAGGCACATTGTACGCCTACTGGTATATAACGGAACATTTTTAACTAACCGTCACGGTCGCTGTTTATACATTGATTAGGCAGAAATTGCAAAACGTTATTGGCTTAATAGAAATAAAATTTGTAAGGCTCGTCTTTTTACTTATTGTTTTTCTGTCAAACGTAAAAACAGGTAGCACTTTTTTTGTTAAAACATTAAAATAGACGTCTAGATGTTAAAACATCCAATTACAATCAGCGAATTCTTAAGGTATTAATCTCATGGCTACACATCTCTTTACTTCTGAGTCTGTATCGGAAGGGCATCCTGATAAAATTGCCGATCAAATCTCTGATGCGGTTCTTGATGCGATTCTTGAGCAAGATCCAAAAGCTCGCGTTGCTTGCGAGACCTATGTCAAGACAGGTATGGTGATGGTCGGGGGAGAAATCACCACCAGTGCTTGGGTTGATATTGAAGAGATCACACGTAAAACCGTTCGCGAAATTGGTTATACCAGCTCTGACATGGGTTTTGATGCAAACTCGTGTGCGGTTTTAAGTGCGATTGGTAAACAATCACCTGATATCAACCAAGGTGTTGACCGCGCAGACCCATTAGAACAAGGGGCTGGCGACCAAGGTATTATGTTCGGTTATGCGACAAACGAAACTGACGTTCTGATGCCTGCACCAATTACTTATGCTCACCGTCTGGTACAGCGCCAAGCAGAAGTTCGTAAAAATGGCACTCTGCCATGGTTACGTCCAGATGCCAAAAGCCAAGTCACTTTCCAATATGACAACAACGAAATTGTTGGCATTGATGCGGTTGTTTTATCCACACAGCACGCAGAAGATATTAAACAGCAAGATTTACATGAAGCTGTAATGGAAGAAATTATTAAACCTGTTCTTCCAGCAGAGTGGTTAGTGCCAACAACAAAATATTTTATCAACCCAACAGGTCGCTTTGTTATCGGTGGGCCAATGGGCGACTGTGGTTTAACTGGTCGTAAAATCATCGTTGATACCTATGGCGGCATGGCTCGTCACGGTGGCGGTGCATTCTCCGGTAAAGATCCTTCTAAAGTAGACCGTTCAGCGGCTTATGCTGCTCGCTATGTTGCCAAAAACATTGTTGCAGCCGGCTTAGCTGATCGCTGTGAAATCCAAGTCTCCTATGCAATTGGTGTTGCAGAGCCAACTTCAATCATGGTTGAAACATTTGGTACAGGTAAAGTTCCAGAAGCGCAACTGGTTCTGTTAGTGCGTGAATTCTTTGATTTACGCCCATACGGCTTGATTCAAATGCTGGATTTACTACATCCAATTTACCAACAAACGGCTTCTTACGGGCATTTCGGTCGTTCTCAATTCCCTTGGGAAAAAACAGACAAAGCCGCTATTTTACGTGAAGCTGCTGGCCTAAAATAATTAGCCAAACCAATAAGCCCCACACTGTGGGGTTTATTTCTTTATTCATCCTCTATCTTATTTCCTCGCTTAAATTCATTTTTAGAACTCCTTGAGCAAAAGTACAATTCTCCTAAACTAATTGGGCTAAAGAATATAATCATCACGTTTATGCCTTATCATACCTATAGAATAAGTATTGCCATGTAATAATTTTTATATTAGCAATGATTCGCACTTAGAAACGCATATCTCATATTTATTTCATTTCATAGTGGAAAGAGATAAGTGGTTATAAAAACCAGTTAAAGGCGGTAGTGTCTATAGAGAAAACGTTTATTTACTATGGAATAATAAACGTAATGAAATCGTAGAAGAAGCCAACCCTAGATATATTAGGTATTTTTATAACTAGGGTAGCTCAGCGTCATCCAAGCCTACAATATGCAAGATATTATGTATGCTTTCTATTATACCGTAGATAAATTTTCAATAAAACTTGATGTATCAATCTTCTTTATTAATCGCTCTTTCCACCAAGAGAAATTACCACCTTGACTTGATGGATGCCAAGCTAGCCAAATAAATTGATCATCTTTAGGGATCTCTACCGGAACAATGACTAATTCTTGGTTCTTTAACTCTTTTTTAATATGTGAAGGACAAATAAACCCATACCCTATTCCTCGCTTAATTAAGACTAATTTACTTTCTAAATCGCAAACCAATATTTGCCTTCCTAATATGACTTCTTTTTCTCTATTAATTGATAGCTCATGGCTACTATCTGCAATTTCAACGTGGATATCGTTTATTAACTGATTTCTCGTTATTATCGTTTTTTGTGAAGCAAATGGATGTGATGGGGAAACACAAAGGGCAAAACTAAGTTTTCCTAGTAGCTGGGTTCTTACCTTTATGTTTTCAGGGATCCCCCCAAGAGCAATAATAAAATCTGCTCTATTTTCTTTTAATGCATCCCAAGCCCCTGTCATTGCTTCTCTTAGGATTGAAATATGAACATCACCATTTGCCTTAATATAATCACGAATATCTTGAACAAAGATATCTAGCGGTAGAAATTTTTCAACCACAATACGAATTTGGTTATCAAATGTTGGAATATTTCTCACTCTATTTTCGAGATCTTGCACTGCATTTAAGATCCATGCCCCCTCCTGTAATAAAAATTCCCCCTCCTTAGTTAAACGAATTACAGGTCCATTACGGTGAAAAAGCTTAACTTTCAATCGACTTTCTATATTTAATACTTGATAGGAAATCGCAGACGGTGTTTTATGCAATACATCTGCCGCTGTTGAAAAAGAACCTGTTTTTTTGATAGTACTTATTATATTAATTGCATCCACGGATAATCTAGTCATATAAGCTCCTAATTAATTTAAATAGCTAATACAATGATTTCAGCGCATTAATATTTAGTCGACTTCATATATAGAACTATCATAATGTTGTTCATAAACAATCAAGAAACATCCTAATCTACTAACTTAATAGTCATTAATTTTCTTAGTAGATATATAATTAATAAATAGAATTAAAATAAAAGTCATTGGTAATATAAAATAATAGATCTTATAGAAGTATATCTTTATGAAAAACAGCGCTCACTTAATGCTGGATAATTATAGAGGGAAATAGACTCCCTCTATAATAAATATTAATATCAATTTATTTAGCAAGACTATTACCTAAACTCGAATTCATGCTATTTAAAATATCACCATTATCCGCATCAATTTCCCATGCAAATAATCCTCCAAGTTTGTTCTCTAACACATACTTCCCTTTTGCTTGCACTGAACGTTGATCGTCAAAGGTAATCAGATCCCCTGTTGATGCTTTAAATACATAGGGCGCTTCTGCGACTTCATCATAGCTATATACCCATTGTCCGCTCATATACTGATTTTTGATTTGGCGATAATCAACAACTCCATTTTCCCATGTCCCTGCAACTGGGCCTGTCGCTTTCCCTGTAAATGGATTACCGTTGGTATAGCCATTCACCCCCGTCCATCCACGCCCATACATCGCTGCACCTACCACGATTTTCGCGGGATCAACACCTTGATTCAATAAAGCATTTACCCCATTAACCGTTGTATATTCCGTATCTGGACGCCAACTGGAGGCATTAAGTGCGGTTTGGTAGCCAAGTGTATTTAAATCAAATGCACCATAAAAGTCGTAGCTCATCATAAAAAAGTGATCAACCGATTTTTGTACCTGCCCAAAATCGACTTTATCTATTTTGGCTTTCGCGGCACTAATAGCTGATGTTAATTGATATTCGCGCCCGGTTTCTTTCTCTAATTCATCCAACATCGCGCGAAGCTCTTGCATCAACAATAAATAAGTTTCACCATCTTTATCTGACGCTAATGTGGTGCTGGCTCCATTTGCACCAGGATATTCCCAATCGATATCAACACCATCGAAGAATTTCCATGTCAACAAAAACTCTTTGACAGACGTTACAAATTTGTCTCGTTTGGTTTTATCCTTCATTGCATAAAATGGATCTGATAATGTCCATCCACCAACAGAAGGTAATATTTTCAAATGGGGATAGGCTTGCTTTATTGCCATTAACTGCCCAAAGTTACCTTTATATGACAATGAAGTTCCTGTTTGAGAGACATTAATTGCAGCCCAAGGATCATGAATAGTCACTTTATAGTCATCCCTACCTGTACATGACTTCTGCAATGACTCAAAACTACCTTCAATTTGCTTTAAGCTATCATTAATTCCATTTCCGCCGCATATAGGAATAAAAGCATACAAAATATGAGTAAGATTTTGTGCCGGTATTTTATCGGCAGAAAATTTCCGTCCATATATTCCCCATTCAACAAAATATGCAGCAACGACTTTTCCTGAGTCTTGCTTGTAAGCTTGGTTATTTTCTAAAAGTTGCGTTTGCAACGGAGCAAAATGGCTTCCATCTGTATCTTGGACTGTAATTTCAACCACATCACTAAAATTACATTCGTCGCCATTGCATAGTGCAACCTTCAATTTATACTTCCCGCCTTTAGATATTGAAAGGCTTGCTTGACCTGAAGAGCTGGTTGAAGGACCACTCCATACCTCTTGGTCATTCAAATACACTTTTGCCGTAGTTCCATAATCTCCGTACCATAAATCCCAAGAGACATTAAAAGTTGCCGCCTCTTTTCTCGTCACTAATAATTCATATTTATCCTCATTAGGGTTAATTTCAACAATGCTATAGGTGTTATCCATCCATTGAATTGTGGGCTTTCCGGGCAACGCTGCATATGCAAACTGAGTAGCACAATGACCGATAAGTGCTGCTAGCATTAACTTATTTAGTCTAAACATGTTTTACCCCTTAATGTGTTAAGGAATACGGGATATTTTATTGAGTTCAACAATTAATCGTTCGATATTAATCGCTGATATTGACATCACTAACTTGGTAGAATGCATTTGACGTATCATAAACATCCCACACCGCAAGGATGACATGATAGCCAGAGCGATCTTTCGGCACATCACACTCGATTTCTGTGACGACTGGTGGTCTAACGCCATTTTCATATTTGACACAGAAAGGCGTTAAATCAAAAGAATCGCGTGTGAGTGGCTGTGATGGGTCCCAATCAGGCTTAGTGATAAAATACCGCCAGCTATCGGTAGAATGCACAACGGTTAAATACCAAGCAAAGGTATTTTTCCCCGTTTTAAGCTCACTTTTTACCCACCGGGTCGGCGACTGTTCATCCATTTCAGAGTGAGCTGCTATCGCAGCACTGGCAATGACTCCATCAGCCGGACCAGCCTCAGGGGATCCTTTTGGTGCTTCAAAACTATGTGGGTCATAAGGTACTTGATTGCCACAGCCCGTATTTTTTAATTCAGTGGTATTACGCACCGAACATAAATAAGCACGACTTGGTGGCTCTGTTGTATAACCATGTGCTAGGGCAAACTGAGAAACGCCTAGTAATAGCGATCCTAAACAGCTTAAGGATATAAGATGCTTAAATTGATTTTTCATAATGCACCTCTTTATTCACTTTATAATAAATGTTTTTTAAACAGTGCGATTAATAGCCATCACACGGTTCATTTATATTATTATCAGTTTAAAAGCGTTTTTTATGAATAAATCAACGAGCTAAATTAAATATTTATCATGATAAGTATTTTTTTAAATATGAATAGATATATTTTTATATGAAAATAGAAAAGCAGAAATGTTATTTAATAGATATCACTAATCTTTAATAAAAAATTCAGCCCCTTTAAATTTGGGGCTGACGCTATTATTTTTTGAATAATTGAAAAACAGACATGCCCGCAATCATGGCTAATGTAAAAATGATCCCTTGTGTTAACCCCATCCCCGTTAATAGCAATGCAGGCCCAGGACAAATACCGGCTAATCCCCAGCCAAGTCCAAATAACACACTCCCTATCACTAGAGGCTTATCAATTTTTTGATTGGTCGGGATCTGCATAGGGCATTTTAATACACTAGCTTGACGTTTTTTGGCGAAGGCAAATGCAATTGCACTGATCACCATCGCCACTGCCATAGTGACTAATAAAGAAGGATCCCAATTACCCGTAATATTTAAGAAGCTAAGAATTTTAGCCGGATTTCCCATCCCCGCTAATAATAGCCCCAAGCCAAATAATAAACCTGAGATTAATGCGATAATAACTGGCATAACTTTATCCTCTTAATCCCAATAAATTTATAACCGCTACCGTCGCAAATGCCACTAACATAAAAGTGATAACCGCAACTATCGAACGCCGAGAAAACCTCGCCATACCACAAATTCCGTGACCACTTGTACAGCCACTCCCTAATCGCGTACCAAAGCCGACGAATAAACCGGCGAGGATAAGGATAGGGGTGCTCGTCGTGATCGACACTTCCGGTGAAAAGAAAAAGAGCGTAAATAAAGCAGGAGCCGCCATAATCCCGAGCACAAATGCCACCTTCCAAGCGGTATCCCCTGCAATCGGTTTTAAAACGCCACTTAAAATACCGCTGATACCAGCAATTCTGCCATTAAAAAGAAGTAATAGGGAAACTGCCACGCCAATTAATAAGCCCCCCATCACAGCTGACCAAGGGGTAAAATTAGCCCAATCAATAGACATCATTATTTCTCCTGAACCGGACAATAAAGTTGGTAAAGTGTATTCAGTAACGTGAAGAGCTTTTCATCGGCAATCGCATAATAAATTCGTTTACCTTCACGACGTGTCATCACGAGCCCTTCATGACGCAATACCGTTAGTTGTTGAGAAAGGGTTGGTTGCTGTATGCCCAGCGACGTTTCAAGATCGCTCACACACGCCTCACCTTGCGTTAACTGGCATAACAGAAGTAATCGATCCGGATTACCTAATGTTTTCAGCAATGATGACGTTTGTGTTGCAGCCTGCTTCATCGCCAAAAGCAATTGGTTTGTAGAGTCCTCGCTCATAAATCCTCCCAATAAACACATTATCATAAAATATAATATATATTTTTATATAATGATAGCCAATAATGCTTGTTTCCTCATATCGGCTTATATTATGCTTAGTTATATGAAAACCGTTCGAATCCCCATTTATCTTCAACAAAAATCCATGCGCATGCTGAGGGCAAAGCTGAATTTAGCCCAACAAAAGCTGGAACAAATCTTTCCAGAACCAACACTTAACTATAAGCAGCGAGGAACAACAGCAGGGAGTGCCTACTTAAAAGAGTGGGAAATTCGTTTAAATGCTGTCTTACTGATTGAAAATGGTGATAGCTTCATTAATGAGGTGATCCCTCATGAGTTGGCTCATCTATTAGTGTATCAAGTCTTTGGCCGTAAAGGTATTGCTCCCCATGGCAAAGAGTGGAAGTGGATGATGGAACACGTTTTAGACGTTCCCGCAAAACGTACACATCGCTTTGAGGTCACGTCCGTCAAAAGTCGCACTTTTACCTACCATTGTGCGTGTTCCACAACGCACGAATTAACCATTAGAAGGCATAATAAAATTGTCAGAGGGGAGAATCAGTATTTGTGCCGAAAATGTGGGGAGGTTTTAAAACAGAATGAGTGGGTGAATGCGGCAGATGTTGAATAACACTGCCGCATCAAGTCGATGGTGTGTCTTTAGGCGAACTCCGTCATTACCAATTTGGCAATTTCGAAGTAAATAATTAGACCCGTTCCATCAATGAAGGTTGCAATAAACGGCGCAGATACTACTGCGGGGTCAACTTTTAATTTCTTCAATACCATTGGGATAATCGAAGAAACAATTGCACTCCACATGGTGATAGCAACAATAGTTAGACTTACTACAATCGTCACTTCAGCACCCACACCCAGTATCCATGCCCTAATCAAAGCAGCTGCACCAATAGTCACGGCCACTAAGAAAGAGGTTGATACTTCTTTTTTCAATACCGCGCCCAAATTACGTAGGCTCACTTCCCCTAGCGCCATCGCCCTGACAAGGGTTGAAGTGATTTGTGTTCCACTGTTCCCGCCCGTTCCAATTAATAATGGAATAAAGAAGGCCAGAGAAATCGCAGCTTCTAATTGCTCTTCAAAGGCTTTTAATACTGTACCGGTATAAGCTTCCGCAACAAATAGCATTAATAGCCATACGACACGTTTACGCCATAACGTAATAGGGCTGGTTGCTAAATAAGGCTCTTCAAGTGGTGTAGTCGCCCCTTGAAGTTGTGCGTCTAACGTATTCTCATCTTCAATTAATTCAGCAATATCTTGAGGACGTAATACCCCCATCAATTTGCCAAATTGAACAACGGGTATCATATCCAAACCACTATGGTTGATCAGATCATAAACATCATGACGTGATTGATCAGGCGCCACTGAAAAGTAGTTGTGTCTCATAATATCGGATACAAGCAACCCTTCATCCGCCGCTAATAGCGATTTGACTGAAAGAATACCATTTAAATAATTTTCCTGATCAACAACAAATAAATACGTTGGGATCTGCTCACCGTCTAAGTGTTCGATCAAATTCTTTTTCACGCAAGCAACAGAATCCGCAATAGAAACAGGCAAATAAGATTGGCTCATATATGCGCTGACAGTTGCGTCATCAATTTTTGGTTGCTGAGTGTTGTTGTTATTCAGGCGTGCGCCTTTCATTGCGGACTGAGCAATTGCTACAGATCCCGCTTTGTTCTGGGTAGTGAAAGTCATTTTTTTAGTCCCTAGTTACTGTTGTTTACTCAAACAGTACTCACATAGGGGCGAAACCAGATGAGAGAATGCGGTGGCTATCTCTACGTCTCGGTTTTAGCACTATACAACGTATCCAACTTACATTGGAAGTTACATGGGGATATACCTTCGTTCGATATATCCTGTCCTGATCTTGGGCGTCTCTCGACGTCGTCAGATCAGTAACCTGTGTTTGTATAGGAGCCTCGCCTAACGAGATACTGCACTTTTGATGCGACGCGAATTATAACCATAAGATTATTAATTACCACCCCGAAAATAGCGTTAATAACACATGTTGATTATCTTGTTTAGGTTTTGTTTAAGTTGATGTATGACAACAATTCGTCGCGTTACTAAATGTAACCAAGCATGTATTAATATTTTATTCACTGTTCAAAACACGCTGCTTTTGACTTATTTTTTACACGTGAATAAAAAACGTAGTTACCCGATTAATAAATTTATAACGCAATGACAAAAAAGGAAAATTACTTGATTTTATCTAATTTATTTCGCGAATTCAGATAATAAGTGCAACGCTCGGTCATGTTAGATGGAAGGACGGTTAGCTACTGATAAGCTATCCTGCTCTTCCGACCAAAGATGAGCGAGTAAGTATGAAGTATCAGCAACTAACCGAAGGACAACGATACCAGATATCGATACTGCGTGAGGATAATTTATCCTGCCATGAGATAGGTATCCGTATCGGTGTAAGCAAGTCCACGGTCTCCCGTGAACTGAGGCGTAACACTTCAGATACTGGTTATAACCCACAACAGGCACACCAGAAGTGCTGTGATAGGCGGCTGTCATCTGCCAAAAGGACAATTCCTCAGCAGACCATAGATTTCGTGATATTTGCTCTGGAGTGGAAGTGGAGTCCTGAGCAAATAAGTGCAATTGGCAGCATTATTGGTCTTAGCGTCAGCCATGAATGGATTTACCAGTATATCTATGCGGATAAGCGTAGCGGTGGCGAGTTGTACAGGCATCTTAGGCAGGGCAAACGGCGATATCGTAAGGGCTACGGGCAGAAACGAGGGCGCATCCCTGATGCGGTATCCATTGAGCTACGGCCGTCAGTCGTCGATGACCGTAGCCGTCTGGGGGACTGGGAGGCCGATTTGGTGCAGGGTAAACAGGGCACTGGTGCTATCGTGACACTGGCAGAACGCAAAAGCCGTATTTACCTGACAAAAAAGGTGTTTTCAAAGGATGCGGTGGAAGTCAGTAAGGCCATTATCTCACTGCTGAGTGAGTATCAGGATGTATGTCACACAATAACGTTCGATAACGGTCTAGAGTTTAGTGAGCACAAGGCGATAGCAGAAGCACTGAACGCAGATACGTACTTTGCCCATCCGTATGCCTCGCATGAGCGTGGGCTGAACGAGAATACGAATGGGTTGTTAAGACAGTTTATCCCGAAAGGAACAGACCTGCGGACAGTGACAGAAGAAGACTTACAACGCTATCAGGGAGCGTTGAACAGCAGGCCACGCAAGTGTCTGGGGTTCAGACAACCTTCGGTGGTGTTTGCGGAGCTAAGAAAGGCGGCTTAGCGTTGCACTTCGGACTTGAATCCGCCTTTTATCTTTCATCCTAAGATAAAAGAATAATATTGAATATATTAATTTGCATTATTATAATTTTTTGAATAATCTATACTATATAAAAAACCCGCCAAACAGGTAAATTATTTTATTTCTGTCACATCTTATTTAATTTAAATCAACCATCATAAAAAACGTCTTAATAAGAGAATGCACTTAATGCATTATTTAATTCGAAAAAAGTCTCAGCTTATTAGTATTTCAAAATAAAAATACATAATCACATATTAGAACCTATCCCAATAGGATTTTATTCCAGACAATGATGGCACAGGCAAGATGCAGCATTGCCTCATAATTCTCGACCTTCTTCTCCCAACGAGTCAGGACACGACGGTAGCGATTCATCCAACTGTGTGTTCTCTCTACAACCCAGCGGTGGGCCTTAAAATCCGTGTTTTTGATGGCTTCTGATTCATCCTTCCGTGACTGGATATGAGGTTCATAGCGACGACTTTTCAGATACGCTCCCAACCATTCCGCTTCATACCCTTTGTCCATGCACAACCGGAGCCTCTTGCCCGGTCTGCCCGTCTGGAGGGCATCGAGCGTATCCGCAACCAGCTTTATGTCGTGCGTATTTGCTCCAGCGACAACCAGTGCAAGCGGAAGCCCGTTCCCGTCAGTCATCAGACTGCGCTTTACGCCCCGTTTCCCTCGGTCTGTTGGGTTCTTGCCTGTTTTTTTGAGCCTGCCAGCGGTGATTTGGTCATACAACCATCCATCGACAGCCACGACCAGTCAATAGCGTCCAACTGTTCGCAAGCAAGCAACCCGTTTTGCCAGAAGCGTTCAAATACGCCAGCATCCCGCCACTCCTGAAATCGGCGATGAGCAGAGCTTGACGAGCATATACCGGTGGCATTTAGCGCATTCCACTGGCAACCCGTCCTGAGTACGAAGAAAATGGCGTTCATTGCAGCGCGATTATCAACCCGCTTGCGGTGCGTACCCAGCGGGTGTTGAGTTCTATGCTCCGGGATGAGAGGAGCCATTTTCTCCCAGAGTTCATCACTGATTTGCCACTTATTACCTACCATACGTTGCCCTCATAAATTATCATTATGTATTATCTGACAATTCCTTTTGGGATAGGTTCTTAATTTAGTGGTTAATATATTTATTTTTATTTTAAAATACTGCAAGGTTAATTAAAGAGTGAAGTTTTAATTATGGACAGAACCATTGTCGGTATGCTGACAAATCTAACATTTCGAGTGAATGATGAGATAAAAATCGCCGCTATATCAGCGTTAGGAGATTATAAAGCAACTATTGAACACCAAGAAGCTATTGTTCGTATTATCAATCTTTGCCAAGATCCAAATAAAGAGATTGCAGTATCAGCTATCAACACATTAAGTAAATTATCCGTTTATTTTATACCTGAAGGATATACACTTAAATAAACTCGTTTAATGTGTTATATCGATATTCAGTTACCTTTTATTATATAATAACTTACAACCAATTACGTATTTTTGTTTAATAAATAATACATAGGTCACTGTCTCATTACTTAGCCACTATAATGAGACAGTTCATTGATGAGGTCACTTACGCTATTTCTGTATCACCTTGTAATTGGCAGCTACAAGCCAAGACATAACCGGCCGCAATCTCTTCTTCTGTCAATGTCATGGTACTGCTCGTCGTATAATTGCCTGAGAGTACTTTTGTTTTACAGCTACCACAAACACCAGCACGGCAAGCCGCAATGACTGGCTGTTTATTTTGTTCTAAAGCCGACAGCAACGACGTTCCGACAGGAACTTTAAAATCGACCAAACGGTGGCGTATTTTTAATGTCACTACGTCTTCACTTTCAACCGGCTCCGGCTCTAGCGAAAAACGTTCCATAAAGAAATGATCAGCAGGTACACCTAGGCTTTTAGCGAATTGCTGAGCATTCTTCATATAAGGTGTAGGCCCACAAGTCATGACCACTCTAGCGCTAATATCCGGCACCAAGGCAGAAAGTTTCTCAAGGGTTAATCGCCCTTCTGCGACGCCACCATTATCTGGCGTTTCCGCCATAATGCACAGTTGTAATCGAGATGGATATCGCTCAATCAACTGATCCCATTCATCCGCAAAAATGACTTGTTGGCTATCACGCACGTTAAACAAAACTTTGACATCCGCCTGAGGCCGATTAGCCATCAACCAACGCACCATCGACATAATTGGCGTCACACCACAGCCAGCGGCTAACATCAGATATTGGTTACTATTGAGCTCTGCACAGGTAAACTCCCCCTGAGCGTCAGAAAGCCAGAGATAATCACCGGGTTTTACTGCCCCCGTTAACCAGCATGATCCTGTGCCTTGTTCTAAGCGTCTTACCGTAATCGTGATAAAACGGCTTTGCCCAGGTGTCGATGAAATCGTATAAGCTCTCATGATTTCATCGCTGTTTTTAATACTAACAAGTGCATATTGACCGGGTGAATATGTATAAAAGTCGTGATTGATTAAATTAATCGTCCATACATCGGAGGTTTCTTGATGAATAGAATGTATTTGCATTCTATTTGGACATAAACTACTCGGCATTGTCATCCTATCACTCCAATTGGGGGGAAATATCCCCCCTTCACTCTTAATATTAAGCAGGCAGAATTTCAGCTAGATCTTGTTCAACTGTTGTAATGCTACGCATACCAAATTTTTCGTTCAGTACATTTAATAAGTTTTCAGTTAAGAAACCAGGTGCTGTTGGGCCGGTATAAATATTTTTAACGCCCAGCGACAACAGCGTCAGTAAAATAACAATCGCTTTTTGTTCAAACCAAGACAGAATCAAGCTCAATGGTAAATCATTAACGCCACAACCTAATTTTTCGGCTAAGTTCACTGCAAGCATGATTGCTGAATAAGCATCATTACACTGACCCACATCTAGTAGACGAGGCAAGCCTTCCAATGTACCAAAGTCTAATTTATTGAAACGATATTTACCGCATGCCAACGTTAGAATTAAGCAGTCTTCCGGTACACTGCGAGCGAAATCCGTATAATAACTACGCTCACCACGGCTACCATCACAACCCCCTACTAAAAATACGTGACGTAATTTTTTCTGTGAAACTAAATCAATTACGGTATCAGCGGCACTCAATAATGTTTGACGACCAAAACCAACCGTAATTTTGTGTTCAATTTCTGTATATGGGAAGCCATTCATTGATAGAGCTTGATTGATCATTTCAGAAAAATCATCTCCCGTTAAATGTTTCGCTCCAGGCCAACCCACGATACTGCGAGTCCAAATACGATCTTTATACTGACCGACATCAGGGTCGATAATACAGTTTGAAGTCATCAGCACAGGACCCGGGAATTTCGCGAATTCCGTTTGCTGATTTTGCCAACCACTACCATAGTTACCAACAAGGTGTGAATATTTTTTAAGTTCAGGGTAACCGTGAGCAGGTAACATCTCACCGTGAGTATAAATATTAATCCCCGTTCCTTCCGTTTGTTCTAACAACATTTTCAAATCTTTCAGATCATGACCTGAAATAAGTATACATTTACCAGCAACAGGGCGAACATTGACCTCTGTTGGCACAGGGTGACCAAACTCCCCTGTTTCACCTGCATCTAGAATTTCCATGACTTTGAAATTCATTTGGCCAATCGCCATCGCGTTATCAAGCAGTTCATTCATATCCGCTGGTAACGTACCGAGCCACGCCATGATTTGATGATATTGACGATAAATCTCATTATCATATTGGCCCAATACATGAGCATGCTCCATATAAGCGGCAGCACCTTTTAGCCCATATAAGCAAAGCATGCGTAAGCCATGAATATCATCACCCACTTGTGCTTTATCAATATCAAGTGCGAACGCTTCGGCTTGTTTTTGCAAGGTCGCAATATCGTTGCCATTTAATTGGATATTAATCAGGGGGTGATTAAACACAATGGCACTATTTTTAGCTTGGCATTGCTTGATTAATTTATCACGCAGATAAATCGCTTCACGTGCATAGCCAATAATACGCTCTGAATCAAAGTTAACGTTTGTCAGTGTTGAGAAAAAAGCTCGAGGAGCAAAGCTATCGACATCGTGGTCAATAATTCCCAATTCACGGGCCGTAACTGCACTCGCCGACAGACTTTGTAGTACAGCCACTAATAAATCTTGCAGGTCAGACGTTTCCGCCGTTTTACCGCACATACCCTGCGCGTATGCACAGCCATTACCAGCTGGAGTTCTAATTGTTTGTTCACATTGCACACAGTACATGTTCATTGCCTCATAAGTTGCATTTTTAATACAACATTAAGATTAAACCTTTTTCGATAATAAGAAAGCGGATTTAAAGCTTATCTGATGCTTTATTGATCTATATTAATGTTTTTAGTAAATGAGAACTATTTGCATCTATCTCACTAATAAAATAAGGAAAATTAGCCTTATGACAGTATCCTTAAGATAAATAGTTTCATTTTTGCTCGAATTAGTACTTGCTAAATTTGATTTGTTAACTTGATAATACCCGCGCTTAATTTGTTAGGCACAAAAAGATTTCACTTAGTTAGTAAATGGCTTAAAGGATTTTTTATGAAGAAAAAGACTATTCTTGCAGTGACTATCTGCTCATTATTCGCGGCGGGTGTTACCAATGCTGCTGAGGTTTATAACAAAGATGGCAATAAACTGGATGTTTACGGTCAAATTGATGTTCGCCACTATTTTGCCGATGCAAAAAGCGGGGAAGATGGGGATGATTCACGAGTCCGTTTAGGGTTTAAAGGTGACACGCAAATTACAGACCAGTTAATTGGTTTTGGTCGTTTTGAGTGGGAAACGTCGACCAATAAAGCGGAAACCAGTAATGATAACCAAAATCGTTTAGCGTACGCTGGATTAAAATTTGCAGACTACGGCTCACTTGATTACGGTCGTAATTATGGTGTGATTTATGATACCAATGCTTGGACAGACGTATTGCCACTTTGGGGTGCTGATACCATGGATCAAGAAGATACCTTCATGATGGGCCGTAACCGCAATTTACTAACTTATCGTAATAACAATGGTTTTGGTTATATTGATGGTTTAAGCTTCGCTCTACAGTACCAAGGTAAAAATGGCGATCAAAATAAATCAACCGGCTCAAGCGCATTAGATAACAATGGTGATGGCTACGGTTTTTCTACCGCTTATGAATTAGGTTGGGGTCTCTCAATTGGTGGCGGTTATTCAAATTCATCGCGTACGCCAAGCCAGAATAATATTAAAACCGGAGCAACAGGAAAACGCGCCGAAGCTTGGAACGTTGGCAGTAAATTAGAACTTGATGAGTTATATTTAGCCGCGATGTATGGGCAAACACTCAACACAACCCGATTTGGCGATGATGACGCTGAGGCGATTGCCAACAAAACAGAAAATCTTGAACTAGTTGCATTGTATTCGTTCGATTTTGGCCTGACACCCTCCATTGGCTATAACCAATCTAAAGGTAAAAACCTAGGTAATTATGGCAATAAAGACTTAGTGAAGTATATTGCGGTTGGTGCATCCTACGATTTCAACAAGAATATGGCCGCTGTCATTGATTACAAAATCAATTTATTAAAAGATAACCAATTCACCGATGACTATGGTATCAATACAGACAATGTGCTTGGCTTAGGTTTAATTTACCAATTTTAAATCTATTTAAGTAATTCACCCCCATTATGGTTTTCATTGTGGGGTGAATTCCATCATACGCAATTATCCCCAAACGTCCTGTCATTCCCCGACTTAAATATTAACTTACCGATTATTTTATTAACAAATCTAATAAACTTTAGCGCATATCCCTTATTATTTACTTAAACTAGCTTACTTTATACAGATATTATAAATGATTACACATTTATGACTTATTAATTTCACTTTAATTAAATAACGTCATATTTCAATAATTAAAAAAAGTAAAGTCTTACGTTTTATTTGCTTTGTTTATTAAATAAAATACCTGACAATAAAATTGTGGTATGGTTTGACATACTGCTTGTCATACTAAAATTACAATAAGTTGCTATACATCACTAATAGAGAGTCATAAAAAGATGTCTGAACAAAGTTCAATGAGTCAATCCGCAATGAAATATCGTTTCGGAATACTCAGACGATTAAAAGAATCTAATAAGACCCCATTTGGCATATTGCTTTTATCCGCGGTCATTGGTGCATTTGTTGGCTTGGTGGGAACCTTATTTGAACTAGGCACAACATGGGTGAGCAACTATCGAAGCAGTTCTGTTAATGAACTTATTACCGACAAATGGCTACTTATTCCTGCTATGTTTGCAGTATCTGCAATATTAGCGATGATAGGCTATTATCTCGTCAAGAAAATCTCACCAGAGTCAGGGGGATCAGGGATACCTGAAATTGAAGGCGCATTACAAGACCTACGCCCTGTACGATGGTGGCGCGTTATCCCCGTTAAATTTTTTGGTGGATTAGGTGCATTAGGCTCTGGAATGGTGCTAGGCCGCGAAGGCCCAACAGTACAGCTCGGCGCCAATATCAGCCAAATGTTTTATGATATTTTTCGTATTAAAGATAATGAATCACGTCATACGTTATTAGCTGCGGGTGCAGCAGCGGGGCTATCAACGGCGTTCAATGCCCCACTGGCAGGTATCTTATTTATTATTGAAGAGATGCGTCCACAGTTTAAATATAGCTTAATATCCATAAAAGCGGTGTTTATTGGTTCAATTACCTCTACCATTGTCTACCAATTAATCAGTGGTCAAGCCGCCATCTTAAATATTGGACAATTTTCATCTGCCCCCTTAAATACATTATGGCTTTATTTAATTTTAGGAATGCTATTTGGGGTGATTGGTATTTGCTTTAACCGCTTTTTGCTTTATCTACAAACGAAATTCCTCGCATTTTATCAAAATAAAGTTTCTCGTTTTGTATTAATGGGAGGCCTAATCGGTGGATGCTGTGGTGCTATTGGTGTTTATACTCCTGAAGTTGTTGGAGGCGGTTTTTCTGTGATCCACCAAATGGTAACAGGAAGTTTTACTGTATCGGTTTTAATACTGTTTTTTGCCCTACGCTTCCTCACATCCACTATCAGCTTTAGCTCTGGTGCCCCCGGTGGTATTTTCTCTCCACTACTCGCTTTAGGTACGCTTTTCGGGGGCATTTACGGTTACTGCGTGTTAGAGCTTTTTCCGGATTACCACATTGAAGTGGGCACTTTTGCTATTGCGGGTATGGGCGCTTTATTTGCCGCGACAGTCAGAGCGCCGCTAACGGGGTTAGTGTTAGTACTCGAAATGACCAGTAACTACCAACTTATTTTACCTATGATTATTACCTGTCTAGGCGCGACCATGGTGGCACAATTTTTAGGTGGTAGACCACTTTACTCGGTTTTATTAGAAAGAACATTGCAAAGAAGTGCACAAGAAAAATCAGCAGAGCAAACCAAAGCGGCGAGCTAAGCTTAATCAACCAGCGGGATGTTTTACGCATCCCGCAATTGTCTTAACCTAATCAAACACTACCGCTTTTTGGCAATTAATGTCGCGAAATTAAGTTTTATACGGTTACCTTGCGCATCCGTTCTATGCAGATGACCAGGATTTTCATTATATTTTAAAATCTCCCAGTCTTTGTAATATTCATGCAACTCCCCTGCTTTGAGGAAGCATTTGAATGGGATCAAATCTAAAGGAGCATCTGGCGTTTCAGCAGCACATACGATCACATTAATACCACCCGGTAATGTGTGTGCTTGCATGTTAGCAATAACATCCGCAATACGTTCACGCTGCAAAAACATTAATACAACGGTAGAGATGATTAAATCATAATCGTCTTTGATTTGATGGCTATTAATATCATAAATCGCAGTTTTAATATTCTCTATACCAGCTTGTTTTTTGACAAATTCAATGGCCTGAATATGTTGTGGGTTAATATCTACCGCTGTCACGTCATAACCTTGCAATGCAAGATAGAAGCTATTGCGTCCACGTCCTGATCCTAAATCTAACGTTTTACATGGCTGAGACAGGTTATTTTCACACAAAAATCTCACTTCCGAATGTGGGATAGTTAAGCCATATTCTTTATAGAATTTGATATCGGGATGACATAAAAAGGAGAGTTGGCACTGCATATCATCGCTGCAATCCGAAATTCGATGCCAAACTTGAGGCTCAATAATCGGTGGTTGGTTATTAATATCAAATGTAAATTTTTGCTCGCTACCGTCTTCTGAAAAAATAACGAAATCGAGTGATCCTTTTAGTACTCGAAGTTGTGCATAGGTATCTTCTTTCGTGTTATGGCGCTCTTGAAACATCAGAGGAAGAGAGGCTTTATCCCACACAGGCATAGTCTTATAACAAACTAACTCGCTCATATCATCACCTTTAAGTTGCATATTAAATACATCTTATAACTTTATTAATCGACCTGCAAAGGTTTCATAAGATGATGTTTGGTAGCTTGATCAGAATCAACCTTCTGGAAAACCAGAAGGTTGGTAGCGGAAGATTAATAACCCAGTTGTTTTGCTGATAAACCTAAAAACTCAAAAGGCTCACTCTCTACATACTCATTGGTCGCATCGCCAGAAAAAATATGACTCTGCTCAGCACCGAGGGTCAGTTTTTTCACCTTGCCCGTTTCAGCAGAGAAATCAATCTTCTTAAGGTTAGTCCAAAAGATATTTGGGGTTAGAGCGGATTCGAAGAAATAGAGTTGACGTTTATGATCAACTAGAGTCCGCCAGCGAGTCGAGGAAATTTCAGGTGAGTTTTCTGTGGTTAATCCATAAGGAACAGACACATTACGAATAACGCCGAACACACTGGCAACAGCTTTATTTGGTGTTGTCTGTTGTGGGATAGCATTAATATAAAATTGTGCACGTGCAAACCGATCCGCTGAGCGGTTTGTGCCCGGCAACATAACCGTACCACCTATTCCTTGCCAATATTCTTGCATAGCTAATTGCTTTTCATAAATAGGTGAATTTGTCATGACTTGATATTGGCGACTGTGGTGGATAACTTGCTTACCATTAATGTATTCAACAATCGCACTATCACCACTCGCATCTGACAATGATAAATGCAAAGTGGCTAAACGGTCTTGCCCGGGTACGTTATCGGTCATAACCAATAACGGTGTTTTCTCTAATGCTTCTACCGCTTCAGCCACCGTCGCAAAGTTATCAAGCATATATTGGGCCCATAATGAAATAGAGAGCGCTGGCTGCTTATCATTCGCTGGCGGGTATTGTGATTCTGCAAGCCATAATAAATTAGCCACTAAACCTTTTTCATTCACCCCATCGGTCGTTGAAATATCATAGCCTGATGCAATCACACTACCGTATTTTGACGTCCATTTTAGGGAGTTAGGCCCAGCGATACCCTCTCTCTTCATTCCTCGCGGAAATATCCATAAATTAGTCCCAATATCATATTTCCAGTCCATCGTCCTCGCGGTCATGGTTTGCTGATCTTCACCTAAATACACGACGCGCGTACATGCTTGAGTGACAACTGAGGGAACATAAACTGCGGCCGCGGTGAGTAGTGCAACCATGCTTTTCTTAACAAACGACATCTGACCTCCTAGAAACAAAGAGTTACCGCCAATAGACTTTACACATCGTCAAACAGTGATGGACTGAATAAATAAAATGTATCAACTTGGCTCAATTAACATGTTCATATTCATCATAAAATTGAAAATATAATTTGATGATAAAAGTATAGAAGAATTATGAGCTATGCGCAGGACGAATCAACCTTTTGAAACATTCAATAACAATTAAAGGCTATTTAGCTTCAAAAAATACATTCATTAATGTGAGGATATATTCGACTTTGTCTATTAAACCGTCATATTTGGCAGGGAAATAACATGATGAAGCAATATCCCATCATTTTAAGATGGGATATTGCTTCACTGATTATTGATTCGTGCCAGCGAATAGAGAGCGTAAAAAGGCCGCTTTTTTCTGGCTATCTGGCATCGCCAAAATGTGATCGTAAAAACTCATTGTAATACGGCAAGTGACGGCCGGTTGCTGCTTAGCTTTTTCTAAATCCCCTAGTAATGAGGTTTTCTTACCATATTTTGCAGTTAATTTAGCCTGAATATTCGTCAGAATTGTGTTTTTTTCTTCATTCGACAATGTCGGCTGTTTAACGCCAGCTTCACTGGAAATCAGTAATTCATTGGTTGCCTCTAATTGTTTAAGGAGGACCGAATGACTTTTTTGTGGTGGCATAATCGCCGCTGAATCACGCAAATATGGGAACAGTGAATAGAAACAGGTTTTTCCTGACGGGTCTGCTTCCAACAGCACATTTAAATAATCGTTCACTTTGCTGGTAAAATTAATGATGGATTCATCCGAAGCATAAGGGATACGTTCAGTCACGAGCTTCATGACACTACCCACTATCTGATCAAACATATGTCGGCTCAGTAGTTCATTAGAAGGATCGTAATCACGAACAATATTTTCTATGGCTTGATAAACATCAGGATTGATTTTTTTTATCGTTTTAATAACCGGCATATCTTTTTCGATATCAGATAATGCCTCTATCTGAGCAACGCTTAATGGTGCCTCTAAAGAGCTTGATTGAACTTCAGCCTCTGCTTGTGTTGATAATGTATTGTTATCTTTGCCCAACCAATAAAAACCGAGTGCAAACGCGATAAAAATAACAACAACAATCAGTGCTGTTTTACGTGAATTATTTGTCTCCAAGAGCCTATACCTTTATAACAATGCCTGACTAATAAATCGCCTCAACTGACTTATCCTAAATAAGCACTTACGATCAAGCCATTTGATTTTTAATGTATTCTACCCTGTTACAAAGTCATTAAGCTATAGGAAAAAAGGAAATTAAAAATCCAAATATATTGCCCCCAATGCGCGGGTCGCATTGAGGGCATTTTAGGCTAAAGAATCATTACTTCTCTTGCACGCCTTCAACTGAAATTAACAACTCAACTTCTTGAGATTTAGGACCTAAGTCTGATTTGATGTTAAAATCTTTCAGTTTAATATTCCCTTGCGCTTCAAAACCAGCACGGTATCCACCCCAAGGGTCTTTACCTTCACCCATCAATTTAGCATCTAAAGTGATAGGTTTAGTGACACCATTGAGTGTGAAATCACCTGTAATTTTGTAATTTTCACCCTCTTTTTTCACGTCAGTAGAGACAAATTTCGCTTCTGGGTAATTCGCCGCATTCAAGAAATCGCCACTACGTAAGTGCTTATCACGTTCAGCATGGTTAGTATCGATGCTACCCGTTTTAATTGTCACCTCGACTTTGTCTTTTGCAGGATCTTTTGCATCGTAGGTAAAGCTACCATCAAAGTCTTTAAAGCTGCCATAAACCCAGCTATAACCCAAATGTTGGATACGGAATTCGATAAATGCGTGTTGACCTTGCTTATCAAATTTATAGGTTTCAGCTAATGCAGAACCTGCTGTTAAAAATAATGCTCCAGTTGCCAGACCAAGAACCGTTTTCTTAAACATATCTTTCTCCACGTTTATTTATCGGGATTAAAACCCAACATTCTTTTTAAAGTAATATCACCATCAAAGAAGTGATGTTTAAATGCTGCAAAGGCATGTAAAAGTGATAGCAAAACAACTGCCCAAGCAAGATAAAGATGAATATCCCCTGCTGTATCTGCTTGTGTTGCTGCACCAGTAAATAAAGCGGGTACTTCAAACCAACCAAAAACACTAATGGGTTGGCCATCAGCAGTTGAGATTAAATAACCACTGATCAAAATACTAAATAAAATCACATAAATTAATATTTGTGCGATCGCTGAACTTATTTTGGTTAAACGACTATAACTCTCAAGCGGTTTAGGTGATGGAGAAATAAACCGCCAAATCACACGAAATGCCATAACAATAAATAATAAAATACCTATACTTTTATGAATTTCGGGTGCTTGATGATACCAACTATCATAGTAACCAAGGGTCACCATCCATAAACCCAGTGCGAACATTCCATATACAACAATCGCAACTAACCAATGTATGAGCAGTGATATATGCCCATAACGAGTGGCACTATTTTTCCATTGCATGATAAATAGCCTTATAAATTAAAAGGTAATCATTTGTTTTAATAACCTGCCGTAATCATAAGGGGATTTTTAAATTATTCCTATCCCTAACTTAAACAAATATTTTGTTGAACATATTCAAATACTATCAACATTATCGTTTTTTCAATAAATTTCAATTTGTCTAGTGCCAATCATTTAATGTAAATAAAATTATCTTCAGTTTATGTAAATAAAAGAAACCATTTATTTTTATTACTCTTATTGCAACTATAATTTTCGTTATAACTTATATAAAAAAAATATAACCTAATTTTGTATTCTGTCTAATAAATCGTTGTCATTGTCCATAAAACACTTAAATTAAATGGGCTTGTTAGCCACTATCTTCCCTCTCATTATTCTACCGATATAGGGTGGTCATACTATGTACAAACTTTGGATTGCTAATAAAAATTACTCTTCGTGGTCACTACGCCCTTGGGTTTTGCTCAAAACGCTCGGTATCCCTTTCGATGAAAACCTCTGTTATTTTGAAACTGGTAGAGGGAAAAGTAGCCACGATAAGTTTAAAAATTTCTCGCCCACTGGCCTTGTTCCTTGCTTAGTCGATGGGAAGCAAACGATCTGGGATTCGCTGGCGATTTGTGAGTATCTCTATGAAGCGTTCCCTCAAGTATGGCCTGCTGATAAACAAGCACGTGCATGGGCTCGCTGCGCTAGTGCAGAAATGCACTCTGGATTCACGGCGCTTCGCCAAACATGCCCGATGAATCTGACTCACCAAGCTCCATTAGAAAAACTTTCTCGAGAATTACAAGCCGACCTTAATCGGCTTCAACAGTTATGGCAAGAAGGCTTTACGACCTTTGGTGGGCCATGGCTAGCAGGGAATCAATTTACGGCGGTGGATGCTTTTTACGCCCCTGTCGCCTTTAGGATCCGTAGTTATCAACTGCCTATGAGTAATGCCGCTCAACAATGGGTTGACCGCATGCTAGCGTTACCGGCAATGCAGGAATGGTATCGAGCAGGGCTTGAAGAGCCAAGCGTTGAACATATCTAATACGATTGGGCTGTTTGCAGCCCAACTTAACCGATTGTTTATAAAAAAATCATCTGTACGAGCATCAAAACTAATTTTTGTTCAATATGGCTAAATCGCCCGCAAATATCGGTTGTAACACCATCAATTACAGGTTTTCATCCCATGGATCTGCTGTCATGACATCGCCATTCGGCGTATGAAGCGTGACTTTTTCGTTTTTAAACCATTCTGCCAAAGAGAAACCACCTTTTGGTGTCTCAACATGTATATCAATGCGGCATAAAGGCGTATTCGCTTTAATGGCAAACTCCGCAAAGTCTTCTTTTTTGTGGCGTGTAGGGCAACGGATCAAAACATCCAAATCACAATCTGCGAGCATACTTTGAATATCGGTCACTAATGTATAGGCACAGCTCCCTGTCACCGCCCATTTCCATGGCCAATTATGCTGTGAAAGTAATAATAATACTTGTACTGGCGGTAATGCGATAAACATAGAGCGCTGTAATTCTCGTGAGTTAGAAACGAGAGACTCTACATTCATAATATGAGTAATTGCTGACTTATCTATTTGAGTAATAACACGCTGTCCCGGTTTGATCCCTCGAATACCCACTGAAAGTTTATTTTCATCCGTTGCTTCTCGGCGCACGACCAATGGCAATTGCTTATTCCATTGAGAAATAACCCATTCCGGCAGTGATTCCACGGGTAAATCATCAAGGCTGCTAATCCAGACAAAATCATGGGGATTCACTTGCATTACAGATTCCTTATTTTAATTCTAATGACATGCTCTTAGATTATTATGCAATTTTTAGATGGCAAAAAATACCGTTAGATGGAATTTGGCATTTTGTGTCTATTTTCATTCTAATTGATTGAGTACAGACCTTTGGCCGATATTTATGATAGTATAAATTTACTTTAATAAATAATAACTTACACCGCAATTTGTGAGCATCTTTTTATGAGGAAAATACCAGCGATTAATGACGGTCTTATGTTTAGTGGCTGTATGCTATTAAGTGCAGCAGTTGCTTTCGCCATTATGGATGTGCAAGCTTCTATGTGGGCCGCTTTCTCAACACTATATGCCTTTAACCTTTTTAACGCCGCTAAAGAGTATAAAAACTATTTCTATACGGCTTTTTGGTTAGCCATGATCATGCTCGCCATTTTTATTGGGGATACCTTACGGTTAGGCACCAGCTTTTATGTTTACCTAGCTATTTTCTCTTTTATTTATTATCAACTCTATGGAACCGATCCCGTTATGGATTTGACGATGAAATTTATGATTATCATGTCAACCATTGGAACGGTTCTACCGGATATATCAAAGAGCCTTGCACTGGGTTTTTTAATTGGGAGCAGCGTCACCCTAATGACCTGTTACCTGCTAAGTAAGAAGATGCATCGCCATATTATCCTTACTGGTAGCCTCGTCGAACAAAATTTGTTTACGCTACGCAAATACATTATTCCTCGGTCGATGACTTATGCTATTGGTTTATCACTTTCGTTAGCGATCCCTCGGATGTTGGAGCTCGGCCATTTTTATTGGACGCTACTGACATTTGTGTTTGTTCTACATCCAAAATCACAAAGTATTATTCATATAACGCTACAACGTGTTGCGGGTAGTTTGCTCTCGGTTATTTTACTTTATTTTTTATTCAATACCCCTTTGATGCCTTATATTGGTCTTACCGCTATTGTGGTTTTTGCCTTTTTAATGCCGATGAGTTTCCATCATGGTTATACTTTTATGACCTTTATCGTGACAAGTTTGATCCTTTCCGTGCTTGAACAGGTCATCTATTGGCGACACCCTGCCTATGTACTGCTATTTGATAGGGTATTGGAAACGGCATTAGGTGGCGTTATTGCCATTATCACAAGTATCATCTTAAAACTGTTTAGGGATGCCAAATAACAACCTGTCTAGCTAAGATGCCCTGAATGTTCAGGGCGTTTCCATTATTTCCCCCCGAAAACTGCGCGTAATGTTCAGTAAATGGTTAAGGGAATACCACTATACTTCTCCACATTGAGATATACTCAAATAGAGCGATGTAGGAAATCTGATCCAATTGCAGCTATAAAATTTAACTATAGCTTAATGTTATTAATAACTTGCGGGGAAAATGATGAAAATATCGATTATTGGAGCGACGGGTTTCGTCGGCAAGGTTCTCGTGAATGAAGCCTTATTTCGCCAACATCAAGTGACAGCCATTTCTCGCCATAGTAACCAACTACAGCAACATGCTCATTTAGTCACCGCTTCAGGGGATGTTACTGATATTGCTTGGCTAACAGCACGCCTTAAAGGGCAGGATATTGTAATCAGTGCTTTTAATGGCGGCTGGCAAAACCCAAACCTATATCAAGATACAGTGACAGGCAATCAGGCTATTTTACAGGCCGTCAAACAGTCTGGCGTTAAACGCTTTATTGTCGTAGGGGGTGCTGGAAGTCTTGAAATCGCTCCTGGAGTAGAATTAATCGATTCCCCTGACTTCCCTGCTGAAATCAAACCGGGAGCGCAAGCGGTCAGAGAGTTCAAACAACAACTGCAAAACACCCCCGAGCTAGATTGGACATTTGTCTCTCCTGCCGCGGTGTTAGAATCAGGTGAGCGCACACAAACATTTCGGCTTGCAGGCAACCAATTATTGATGAACGGTAACGTTCCTGCCAAAATTTCAGTTGAAGATCTTGCGGTTGCCATTCTTGATGAAGCAGAAAAGCCGCAATTTATTCGCAAACAATTTACAGCTGCTTATTAAAAAGCAGGGTTTGCTCCTGACTCACATCACGAGGAGCAAACCTAAACTTATTTGGTTATAAGCCAAATTTCTTTTTCAGCTTATCCAGTAACTGTTGCTGAAAATGTTCAAACTCCGCTCTTGGTTGCTGTAACCTAATAAAATCCAATAAGGGGTCAGCCACTTCGGTACGTACACCGCTCATCTCTTCTATAACAGCAAGTCCACAGAAAGGCACATACGCCTCTGAATATCCACCTTCATGAACGATAACTAACTTACCGTCACACAAGCTATCCGCGGCATTCATCACAAGACGAGTCATGTCACGAAAACTCTCACTATGCAGTTGCATTCTGGCTAATGGGTCCATAGCATTCGCATCATAACCACTCGCCACAATAATCAATTCAGGCTTAAAACGTGCCAATGCAGGGATCACTATCTGCTCCATCGCATAGATGTAACTGTTGTGCCCTGCTCCCGCGAGTAGCGGAATATTTATGTTATACCCTGTACCATCTCCACCACCAATATCATCTTCCCCACTGTACCCAGGAGGAAAACAACCATCTTGGTGTATTGAAATGGTTAAAACATCTGAGCGATCCCAAAAAATATGTTGAGTTCCATTGCCATGGTGAACATCCCAATCAATGACAGCGATACGCTCAATATTAAATAGTGTCTTAGCGCGTTCGATCGCTAATGGGATATTCGCAAGGAAACAAAATCCCATCGATTCATCCGGTAAACAGTGGTGACCCGGTGGACGTGAAAGACTATAAGCATTGTCCAGTTCGCCTTTAAGTACTGCCTCTACAGCAGCACAAGCCAATCCTACAGATAATTTAGCAATCTCATAGCTTCCAGGGCCTAATGGTGCTTCTTTTCCCAACAGCCCTCCCCCATTATCACTCACTTGTTTAAAACGGGTTAAATATTCTTGAGGATGTATTTTAAGTAATGTCTCTTCAGTTGCAGGCTCAGCGGAAGATAAAATCAGAGAGCGGCTTAAACCAGAAACATCCATTAGGCTTTTCAGCCGCCTTTTCGTTTCCGGTGATTCCGCATGTGAAGCTCCAGCGGGAGGCTGTACCCAGCCGCCAACGGGTAACGTTGTGGCATGTAAGCCAGTACTATGCCAAAAACAATGTTCATCGAAGAAAAAACCTGTTTTACGCTTCATTGACACCTCACTCATCATGTTTTTTGTTTACACAGAATTAACACAATGGAAACATACGAACAGATTAATATATTAATAATGTGACTGATATTACAATTCAATTTTTCACATTTATACTGTTTATTATTGGCAATAATGGCCTCGTAAACTTATTAATATCGTAATAAACAAAAAAGCCGGTAATAAATTACCGGCAAACAATAGATAACAGATTTTGGTTTGGTTTTGGTACGTACTCTACAACCTCGGCTGTTTCTCACTAATTCAAGAAACAACCGTCTGTGAGTATTAATAACTACTTTTCATCACGATGTTTAGCGGCATACGTTTCACTATTGATCCAACTATGGTCTTTTTCCCACGTAAAGAGCCACTTACGTGTCGGGCCAGCCATTACATTTAAGTAATAGTTATCGTAACCCGCCATTGTTGCCATTGGATGGTAGCCTTTAGGCACCATGACGACGTCCTTATTATATACCGCCATGCACTCGTCTAATTCACGGTCATCCGTGTAAACACGCTGCATACAAAAACCCTGAGATGGATTCAGACGGTGGTAATAGGTTTCTTCCAAATAAGTTTCTGCGGGTTCATTATCGGTATCATGCTTGTGACTTGGGTAAGAGCTTGTGCACCCTTCATCAGTAAAGACTTCAACCACCAGTAAGCTATCTGCTGATTTATTATCAGGTAGAATGTTATGAACATAACGCTTGTTATTACCATGGCCACGCTGCTCAGCATCAATGTCTTCTGGCCCTATCAAGCGTGTCGGATACGTGCCTTTACCTTTTGCTTGGCATACTGCTAGCTCTAGCGCCGTTTCTGCTTTCACCTCAACCGCTTCTTGTGCTGTCACATAAACTGCATACGGCTTTTTGCGCTCAAAAGGATCCATACGGTCGCCGATATTTTCGAATGTTTGCCCCGGCGTTTTCACCGTTGCTTTACCTGCAACCAACACTAGACAAACTTCATTCTCAGATGCCGGCAAGGAAATAGATTCACCTTGTTTGAGTTCATACACATCAAAGTGCACATATCCCCAGTTGGCGATTTCAGGCGTAATATGCTGAGTACGCTTATGCGCATCTGGAGAATGATACTTTGATAATAATTTAGACATATCGCTTACCTCGGCCTCTAAAAAATACTTTAAGCTGTGGAAGCTCAGTTACCCGAATCATCGATATCACTCGACTCATCGGGCTAACTTCACTCTTCAATTATTAGCAACTCAAATAATTGAGATTTGCTATCCATGGTCATTTAGATAAGACCTGCATCTTTCGCGAATTTATGCAGATTCTTATAGCCCATTGTCGCATAAGTCAGCGGATGAGCGATGGCAGGATCTTGCTCCGCTTCAACCACTAACCAGCCATTTTCATACTGGCTATTTTTCAATACTTTAAATACCGCTGGATAATCAACACAACCATCACCAGGAACCGTAAAGACACCCGCTAAAACAGCATTTAAGAAGCTGGTTTTACGGTTTTTCACGTCTTTTAGCACATCAGGGCGAATATCTTTACAGTGAACGTGGTTGATGCGTTTAGCCCAACGTTTCGCAACCTCGACAGGATCTGCTCCGGCAAACGTTAAGTGGCCTGTATCAAGCAGTAAACCAACTTCATCACCGGTGTGTTTCATCAGGTTATCAACATCTTCCGCTGATTCGATCACGGTTCCCATATGATGGTGATACGCGATTTGTACGCCTTGAGATAAGGTATATTTAGCGAATTCGGTTAATTTTTTACCGTATTCTTCCCATTTATCCGCAGGGAACAAAGGACGCATATGGACAGGTTTGTCTTGGTCGCCATGAATACAGTGAGTGACTTCCGCGAACACCATCACTTTTGCGCCCAAATCGCGTAATAACGCTAAGTGGCCTTGCACTGCTTCAATTTCTTCTTCTACGCTGCGAGTCAGTAGTTCGCCTGAATACCAACCTGAAACTAATTTAAGATCATGCTTTTCTAAAATTGGCCCTAAAATTTCGGCTTTACGTGGAAATTTATTGCCTAATTCAAAACCGGCAAACCCCGCCTGACGACCTTCAGTTAAACATGTTTCTAAAGGCGTTTCTGCGCCCAATGTTGGTAAATCATCATTGGTCCATGTCAAAGGGTTAATTCCGAGTTGGATTGCCATGATGAAGCTCCTGTGTATAGGTAAGAGTAAAATTATTTACGCTGACGCCATAAGGCGATCAGGTTGTGATAATTAGATTTAATGGTCTGCACTAACGCGTCATCATCCAGTTCACCTTTCATCCATGCGAGAGAAGGTTTACCAAATAAGGTGCGACCTACTGCAAACCCTTTTACAATCGATTTCCCAGCAGCAGCATTGAAACCCGCTTCTAGCTCTGATTGTGGCGCATCAAGACCCAGTAACACGACACCACGGCAGTAAGGGTCTCGCTCTTGGATCAATCTATCCACTTCATCCCAATTCTCGGCTTTCAATGGCGGCAGTTTCCACCAATCTGGCTTGATACCAAGGTTATAGAAGCGTTTGATGGCTCTGAGGTATAGTTCGTCATTACGTTCCATATCAGCCGGTAGAATAACTTCAAGCAGTAGTTCATGGCCGGATTGGCAACAAGCGCTATAGACCTCTTGTACCGTTTTTTCCTGCTCAAGGCGTAGTGGATGGTTATCTTCTGGGTGGAAGAAAACTAAACACTTCACAATATGCTCTTTTGGCCAACTGACTAGCTGTGAGCCAATATTACCGTGCTCTAAACACAGCGGTCTTGAAGCCGGTAGTTCAATTGGACGCCCAATCCACCAACCACGTCCCGTCACATCATTTAGCACGTCTTGACCAAATGTACTGTCACACAGTAGCCCCGCTTTACCTTGTAAGTTTGCTTCCTCCGCGACTTCACGGCTGGCACGGAAAATCAATTTTTTCAGATAAGGAATACATGAAACATCAGCTCCCGCCGCGCGAGCCATATCAACGAACTGAATTCGATGATCAAAAGCCATGACACACAGCTCTTCCCACTGTGTTGCACGAGTCGTAACACGATGTAAGTGATTTAACATCGGATCTAAGTCAGGGCGCGGTACAACCGCCGCACGCTCAAGATAGTTATCTAACTCAAGCTGACTTGGCATCGCCGGTGCACAGCCATGACGAGAAACCACCAGCGCGCCACACGCATTGGCATAAGTACAGGCTTTTTCCCAACCTTCCCCATTGAGATAACCGCGAAGTAAGCCCGACATAAAGGCGTCACCTGCTCCCAATACATTCAGGACTTCAACCCGTACCCCTTTGACAGTAATACCTTCATCCAAGGTGTCTGGGATTGCATCAGTAAATACTGAGCATCCAAGTGCACCTCGTTTACACACCAGTTCAGCGCCGGTCAATTGACGAATATTTTTTAGTGCTTGAATGGTGTCGGTAGAGCCACCTGCAATATGGAACTCTTCTTCTGTTCCGACAATCAGATCAAATAACGATAAAACCTCTTGCAGCTGTTCTGTCACTTTGTCCGATTCAATAAAGCGGGTTTCACCATCCCCTAATGAAGTGAGTCCCCAAAGTACTGGACGGTAATCGATATCAATCGCCGTTTTCACCCCGTTGCGTTTCGCGTATTCTAGGGCTTTTAACACTGCTGCTCGGGTTTTAGGGTGTGATAAATGGGTGCCTGTAATCGCCAGACAACGTGCCGATGCAATGTACTCTTCACTAAAGTCATCTGGCGTGATAGCCATATCCGCACAGTTTTCACGGTAGAAGATCAGAGGGAAAGTATCTTCATCTTTGATCCCCAAGATCACTAACCCAGTTAATCGCTCTTTATCCGTAATTAGATGGCTAGTATCACAACCTACCCGCTGTAATTCTTCACGGATAAAACGTCCCATGTGCTCATCACCAACACGCGCCAACATTGATGACTTCAAGCCTTGTATTGCTGTTCCGTACGCAACGTTCCCTGAAGATCCTCCGAGATACTTAGCAAAGCTACTCATATCTTCTAAGCGTGCACCTATCTGCTGTCCGTAAAGGTCAACGGCGATACGGCCCATGCAGATAACATCTAACTTCTTCTGCTTATCCATTAATTACCCCTTGAACAGAATTAATTGATTTCAGTGACTTTAACCCAACGCTGTTCTTCATAAGAACGTGCGATAGCATCGAGAATACGCGACACTTTCCAGCCCTCTTCAAAATCAGGCCACATATTTTCACCGGTCGCGACACCATCAATTAAATCGCGGACTTCAACTGTTTTTTGGTCATTAAACCCAATACCATGCCCTGCGCCATTACAGAAAGGTGCATAGTCAGGATGCTCTGGACCAACTAAAATTGTTTTAAAACCTTGGCGATTGGAAGGCTCATCATGGCGGTATAGTTTTAGCTCAGCCATTCTCTCTTGGGTGAAGGATAAAGTCCCTTTAGTACCCGTAACCACATAGGTTAACCCCATTTTACGCCCTGCCGCGATCCGTGAAGTTTCGATAACGCCCATCGCTCCACTCGCAAAACGAACCATGGCATGGGCCTGATCTTCGTTTTCTACATCGACCATCACTGACGAGCCGGCCTTTTCTGGACGCTGCTTGATGACAATTTCCATATCACCGCATACCGTTTCAATATCACCGACTAAGAATTGCGCCATGTTGACAATATGGGCTGACAAATCACCTAGAGCACCTAAACCGGCTTTTTCTTTAAAGCAGTGCCAATGGATTGGTGCATTAGGGTCTGCCATATAATCTTCATTATGAGTGCCGTAGAAATGAATAACTTCTCCAATCTCACCATTAGCGATGATCTCTTTTGCCAATTGTGCCGTTGGGTTTTTCATGTAATTAAAACCCACTAAGGTTTTCACACCAGCTTTCTCAGCGGCAGCCACCATCTCTTTCGCATCGTCAGAGTTGAGGGCTAATGGTTTTTCGCAATAAACATGTTTGCCATGCTTAATTGCTTCCATCGCCATCTCTTTGTGCAAAAAGTTTGGTGAACAAATATCGACCACATCAATGTTTGGATCCGCAACTAATTTTCGCCAATCATCCGTTGAGCGATTAAAGCCCAACTCTTTAGCACGTGCTTCGGCTAATTCAGGCGTGACTTCCGCGATCATTTCGCGAACCAATTTGCCTTTTAATGGGAAAACAGTCGGCGCTTGCGCATAAGCTATTGCGTGAGCACGACCAATATAGCCAGTACCAATCAGACCAATGCGGATTTCTTTCATTCTGTATTCTCCCTTCGTGCAACTCATCATGTGTAGCGCAAGCTAGCCCGATGTCTGTGCCTGATGTTTTTATTTGATACTGACTTTATACGGAATATTTATTTCATTTTCAACAAAACGAGAAATATTAATTTCATTATGTGATCTAGCCTTAATTTTTTGTGTAATTAGTTAATATATAAAGAAATAAAAATAATATTCTTTATATCTGATCTCACGAATGAAATAAAAAAGGGTTAAAAATGAAATGAAAATTTCAAAAAATCATTATAAATACTATTGTGAGCGCTTATAGAGTTGTTTAATAACAGGATGTTGGGAAGGGTAAATCACTTTAGATTGTGCTAAAAAGAGTTCTGCTGTAGCAATAGCATCAGAGAGCGCATTGTGGGCATCATAATCGGGTAGCTGATAACGGCTTCTTAAGGCTGACAGACTAAAATCATTACGATTAATATTCTTATGGCTTAGTAACGTTTTTTCAATGTTAAGTGTATCAAACCAGAGCAAAGGGAGTTCTTTGATATTCAATGCCTTAGAAAGAAAAGCATGTTCTATCGCACTGCCGTGCGCCAAAATACACTTACCTTTTGCTTCATGTAAAAATGATGCAATGGCGTGAGGCAACGATACCCCATCGCTGAGCTGTTCCGGCGTAATGTGGTTAATCACCGCCGTTTCTGCTTTCACCGGTTCGTTATCATTCACATAATAGTGTTGGGCGCTTTTGAGTAGGATTTTGCTATCTGCAATGGTCACCATCCCAATACTTAAAATTCTATCTTTTTCAGGATCTAACCCTGTAGTTTCTAAATCAATCGACAGAATTTGTTGGGTTTTTAATAAACTATCCTCGTTCGGTATCGGTGATTGTAAGGCTGCCTGCAATAGCTTCGGTAGTTGGGGTGAACGCAATAATTTCGCACGGCGACGTGCTAAACGCGCCAATGGCTGGTGGTAACACAGCATTGAACCTATCATTTCATCACACCTTTAGCATGATAACGTTGTTCCGCCGCTTCTTGCGTGCGAGCTATAATACGAAACGCATCTTTCAAATGATTTCGTTCAAATTGCGTGAGCCGCTGAGGCACAATTAAATTCGATAACGCATCTCCGGCTAACAATGCCCTGCGCTGGCAGCCAAATCGCACCTGATTAATAAACAAATAAGCTTCTGTTAACTCTTGGCAAGACGCTGCACTGATAATGCCTGAATCACGCGCCACTTCAAACCGAGTCAAGGTTGATGGCGTAAAAATACCAGCTTCTAATGCGTAAACTCGTGCAAGCTCCACTAATAAATTAACGGCTTGCTTTTTAATATTAAAGACACTGTGGTTTTCGCCATTTTTAACCAACACAAACTGCCTAAACATACCTAAAGGTGGATTTATGCGCGTTGAATTAGCGACCAACATTGAAAGTAACCGCTTACTTCCTTTTAAATGTGATTCTGCTGAACGCACCAATGAGTTAAACAGCACTTGGCTACCATAAAGAAACCGAATATCTAAAAAAACTGAAATGTTTAATAAGGCCAGTTGCTCAGGCTCTTTGAGCCACTGTTGATAATAGGTCTGCCACTGTGTTAACGGCTTACACCACTTGGGATTGGTCGCCATAATATGCCCAGGACAGAGAGAATAGCCGCACTCGTCTAAACCATAGCAGACATACTCTGCCAGTTGCCTAAACCAGCCCTCCTCCTCCTTAGTCACTTCACGCGCTAAAATGATCCCATTGTCTTGGTCTGAAAGATAATGCATCTCTTGTCGTGCCTGTGAACCTGCGGCAAACCAGCAATAGTCACAGGGAGGCTCTCCTAGCTCTCGTTCCGCCAGCCTTAACAATTGCTTATTAAATGCATCAGCAATTAATGTCATCATTAATTGAATAGTGTGTGATTGAACACCGGATTCAATCAAAGACTCAAACACAGCTTGCCTTTGTACCCCAAGCATTTTTAATTCAGCAAGGCTCTCTTGGCGATAAATGCGGCTAATCAAATACACCGCTTGCATGCTGTTTTTCTGCACTAAGCTCGTTGCAGTTAAAACACCAGTGATACGGTGGTTTGTCATCACTGGTAAGCTACGAATGTTATGCTGCATCATCAATTCAATGGCATTAATGATAGGAGCATTGGCTGCAATGGTGATTGGGTTTTCAGTCATCACTTTGCTGACGGGGGTTTTAATATCCAGCCCTAAAGCCACAACCCGCTTCGTCAGATCACGATCGGTAATGATCCCGAGTAATGTCTCCCCATCCATGACTAATGCCGATGAACGGTGCTTTCGCACCATCTCTTGAGCTGCATCTTGAACACTTGTGCCGGGTGTAATCACGACGATATTGCCATTTTCAATGGAGGAGACTGGATTTAAGTACAACAGGCTATCTTCTGTGAGGTTATCGATTTTGGGCCGTGATGCTAATCGCTGCCCTTCCTCACAAGCAAAATGATGGCGAACCGCTTGGTTTTGTTCCATCGCTAACAACAACGAGTCGCGAGGGATGCAATAAAGCAATGTGTTTTCTATAGCGATCACTTGGTATTCACCGGGGGATTCTGGGGTTTTGTTTAACACACTGAACCCAAAAACATCCCCAGACCCCAGCCTTGCTCTTAAGGAGCCATCCTCATAACGTTGTTCCACCGCCCCCGTTCTTACCAGATATAAACCTTGACCAGCAATTTGGTGCGGCTTCAACACTTCCCGTTGAGTCAAATAGCTAATTTCAACGCTATTTACTAATTGGTCTAGCTGCATATCATCTAAGCGATCAAATGGGTCACGCTGTGAGATAAACTGCTTAACCATCGGGATAAGTGATGGCTCCATAATACGTCACTCTCCTTTATGCATTAACCGACTGAGTTTTACCCACTAACCACGCCTTTGAGAATTTATAAATAATAAAGGTTAAAAGGATAGCGGCAAAAATATAGTAACCAATCATGACATAGCTTGGTGCACCTTGAGCCAAATAGACATACATTGAGATAGCGCCTAGTACAATCAAGCAAGCAACAGGGGTCGCAAAACGCCATGGTGAGATATCAACCTGTTCAGTATAAACATCTTCATAAGGTTTACCCGGGAAGAAGTAACCAATAGTCAGCATAAAGAGGATATTTGCGACAAACAAAATGCCCACTAAATGGAAGAAGTGGATATCTAGATCCAAAATAAAGTTACAAATGATGTAAGCAGACATACCAAACAATAAACCTAATTTTGCAGCAATGGCAGGAACACGCTTAGTCATCAAACCAACTAACACCACACTTAAAATAGGTGCGTTAAAGATACCTTGTAATTGTTGAATTAAATAGAATAGGCCATCAGGAGCATTAGCAACCAAAGGAGCTATAATCATGGTTGCCAGCGCTAAAGCGATCCCCAAATATTTACCGACTTTAACCGTCTGAGCTTCAGTCGCATTCTTATTGATACGATCTTTATAAATATTAACCGTAAATAAAGTGACCGAAGAGTTCAAACCACCACTAAATGTTGAGAAAACAGCACCAACCACCACCGCGGCAAAGAATCCAACTAAGAATTCAGGTAGAACCATGTGTACTAAGACGGGATAAGCGTTATCTGGATTATCAATTTCACCATTAAGAATATGGAATGCAATAATACCCGGTAAAATAATGATTGATGGGATGATCAACTTAAAGAACGCGCAGAGCATCACCCCTTTTTGCCCTTCCGCTAAGTTTTTAGCACCCAATGATTTTTGGACAATTGACTGGTTAGTACACCAGAAAAACATATTTGAAACAATTAACCCTGTAAATAGAGTCGAGAATGGTACGAGTGAGTCTTCATCACCAATGGAGTTAAATTTCTCTGGATGTGATTGATAGACTTCAGTTAATCCAGCCCAAGCGTTGCCATCTCCCACATAAATCAGGGCAAATATTGTCACTAATAGACCGCCAATAATCAAACCTGCGCCGTTCACAGTATCTGCAATCGCGATCGCCTTAATACCACCAAAAATGGCGTAAATAGCGCCTAAACCACCAACTCCCCATACCATAATCCACAGGGCGGTTGTTTTATCAACATTAAAAACATGTGAAACTTGGAATAAGCTTTCAAGAGCAATAGCTCCCGTATATAACACAATAGGTAGCAATGAAATCACATACATTGCGAGGAATAAAATAGAGGTAATTAATAAGGTGTTTTTATCAAAACGGCGCTCTAAATATTCCGGAATAGTCGAAATACCTAATTTAAGATATTTCGGTAAAAAATAAATAGCGAATAACACAATGGTTAATGCCGCCATAACTTCCCAAGCCATTACAATAAAACCGGTTCGGAAAGATAAACCATTTAGTCCCACAAGGTGTTCAGTAGATAAATTCATCAGTAGCATAGAGCCACCGATATACAGGCCAGTCATGGAACGGCCACCCAAAAAATAGCCCTCGGCAGACGAGGTCAAATGTGCATTTCGGGTTTTATAATAAGCAATCCCAGCAACCAATAAGGTAAAGCCGATAAATGAAAGTAGAGCCAGCATTAGTACCCCCAAGCCTTTCTATTTATAATTAGCGCATAAATTTATGTAAGGTGACTGATAAAGCGGGAATGGCATTTCCCGCTTTTTATTTAGTAATCGGTAAACAAGAGGTATTTAAAACTAAAGTTGAATTTCTTTGCCTGTTTTTAGTGATTCAAGGGCTTTGTCTGCTAAGTAAAGCGCCAATTCACCATCTGTACCTGTTGTCTCTGATTCAGCACGGCCTGCAAGGATATCGACAAAATGCTCCCATTCTGCTTTATACGCTTCGTGGTAACGCTGCAAAAAGAAGAATTCAGGTTTTGCGGATAAGCAACCAACGTCACTTAAAAACTCAACGCTGTTTTCTTTGATATTCCCTGCTGTTAACAACCCTTTTTCACCATGTAATTCGATACGTTGGTCATAGCCATAACCTGAACGACGGCTATTAGAGATGGTTGCCATGGCTCCTGATGGAAATTTCAAAATAATAAACGCGGTATCAATATCCCCTGCTTGCCCTATTGCAGGATCAACGACATTGCTACCTTGTGCATAGACTGAGCATGGGTTTTCGCCAATCATAAAGCGAGCCATATCAAAGTCATGAATTGTCATATCTCTGAACATACCACCGGAAACCTTAACGTATTCCGCTGGTGGAGGTGATGGATCCCGTGATGTAATAATTAAAGATTCAGCTTTACCAATTGCGCCTTGTTCGAATAAATTTTTCAGGTGGCGAAATTGTGGGTCATAGCGGCGGTTGAAGCCAATAAAGAGAGGTACATTGTGCTCTTTAACGCTTTTTAAGCACGCTTTAACACGCTCAAGATCTAAGTGCACCGGCTTTTCACAAAAAATCACTTTCTTATTTTTTGCAGCAAGTTCAATTAAATCTGCGTGAGTATCCGTTGCAGAAGCAATCAGAACGCCATGAACATTTGGGTCCTGCATCGCTTCTTCTGTAGATTGAACTTTCGCTTGGTACTTCTCAGCCAATGCTTGTGCATTAGGTTGGTAAGGGTCAATCACAGAGTAAAGTGTAGTTTCTTTGTGGCCGGCAATATTGACAGCATGAACCTGCCCGATACGTCCTGCGCCAAATAGTGCTATATTGAACATTGAAATGCTCCTTGAGGCGATAAATCCACTATTAGGATATGATGAAATATAACAAATAAAACATTCATTTCAATTTATAATTAATTGAAAATTATGTTTTTGAGGACTAGATAACAATTGCTATAATAAAGTGGATTTTTAGTGTTATTCTGATCACAAAATAACAATGTAAACTCAATCAATTAGCCTTTAGAGCATGCCGATAGTCACAATTAGAGTAAGGTTAATAACGGGAGATATTCAACTTAACGGATATTTTAGAATATTCATTTCATTAATTATCATTTCGTCACAGCGACTCCTTTTATTTTGACTGCCTTTTTCCTGATAAAATGAAAGAGTCGACGTGAGTTCCCCCGCTAAAACCATAAATATGGCACAAGATAAGTTCCCAGCGACTGAACGACCAACGATCAAAGGAACAGCTTTAAGATGTGAAGTGAAAGGAGTTACGCCACTTTATGCCAAGAAAACGACTTTTCAACTTTGAATTGTTGTTGCCATTTCACCAACGAGCACTTCATACCTTCACCAAAATGCGTTTTTTCTCGCACTCGGTAAAATGAGTTAACACTTGCCGTGATACATCAACCTAAATCATATTGCTTTCCCGACAATCTTCGACAATGCCCAGCCCTATTAGAGAAACATTGAGGTGTCTCTTCTTCGCTGATTGATGGTATTTTTTTCATCAATCTCACTTAGTCTTTGCCGACGCTCATCATTTTATTAAATCGCTTTTAACCTTCAATGCCCAAAATGGACAAACAAAAAACCCAGCTTTCGCTGGGTAAAAAGAAATAACCTAATGACGTCAACCACTTTAATCGTCAAATAACAACCACTGCATCCATGCAAACTTCCCGATAAATAACCTGATCTTGTCTGATTAGAGCTCATCACCGCTCTCAATATTTCAATGTGCCGATTGGCTAAGGCGTATTATTTCCCCTTATTAAACAAGCATATTTCAACTTATTTTGAGTGATGCAAAGAGATGGCTAAAGCATTTAGCCCATTACCCTCCCTACAGAGTAATGATTTAGTACTGCCGTACTCGGTTAGCAACCATGTCTTTGATTTTATCTGCTGCGGCAACCACTTCCGGTTTCTTCGCGACCTGCGCTGTTCCGGTACGCCACCACGCTTCATAACCGTTAGTCATCGTTTTAGGGAGTACTTTGATATCAATTAATACACAACCTGAATGCGATTTAGCATCCTCAATTGCGGCGATCAATTGAGCTTCATCATGTACGCGATAACTCTTACACCCATAACTTTCGGCATTTTTAGCAAAATCAACTTTAACTAATGGACCATCCATTTGCCCTGTTTGTGGGTTACGATGACGGTTTTCCGTTCCGAAACTCCCCATGCCTTGACTCATTTGCAGGTTATTAATACAACCAAAACCTGCGTTATCGAATAACAGAATGGTGATCTTCACGTTTTCTTGGATAGCCGTTTGTAACTCACTGTGTAGCATCAAATAGGAGCCATCACCGACCATCGCATAAACAGGTTGTTCCGGGGCTGCTATTTTTGCGCCAATGGCAGCAGCAATTTCATACCCCATACATGAATAACCATATTCCAAATGATAAGTATCAGGATGCTTAGGTAACCAAATACGCTGTAAGTCTCCCGGCAATGACCCTGCTGCACCAACAACGATGGCATCATCTTCCATATGGCGCTGCATTAGCCCCAAGACGCGAGTCTGTGCCAACTCTGTACCAAGCGCTTCACGATACTCCTCTAATTTATCATCAAGGTGACCCGCTATTTCTGGCACAAAATTCAATGGGCTATATTGAATCGAGAATAATCTATCTAACTCAGATTGCCACTGTTGCTTAGCTTGTTGAATACGCTCACCCCACTGTGCTTGATAGCCAGTACCTTGTAATAAAGCATCCAGTGCCGTTAGCCCTTCTTTTGCATCTGCAATAATTTTTAAGGCATCGAGCTTATAGGCATCAAACTCAGCAACGTTAATATTCAAAAACTGTACATCAGGGTGACTAAACAGCGACTTTGATGCGGTAGTAAAGTCAGTGAAACGTGTTCCCACACCAATCACTAAATCGGCTTCTTTTGCTAGTAGGTTCGCGGCTAGGCCGCCTGTTGTACCAATACCCCCCACATTTAAAGGGTGGCTTGCCACAATGGCACTTTTACCTGCTTGAGTTTCGCCAAATGGGATTGCATAGTGCTCCGCGAAAGTACGGAAGGCATCATGCGCTTCGGAATAACGCACTCCACCACCACAGACTAACAGTGGCTTTTTCTTGCTACGAATTAAACTGACCGCTTCTTCTAAACTCACGGTTGTCGCTGGACGACGTTCAATGCGATGAACACGTTTAGCAAAGAAATAGTCCGGATAATCCCAAGCTTCACCTTGAACATCTTGTGGCAAGCAGATTGTTACCGCTCCCGTATCTGCCGGGTCGGTTAAGACACGCATGGCATTGATCATCGCTGACATCAATTGCTCTGGACGAGATACCCGATCCCAATAACGCGAAACAGGCCGGAAACAATCATTCGTACTGATCGTGCCATCACCATATTGCTCAACTTGCTGTAATACTGGATCAGGCTGACGTGTTGCGAAAGTATCACCTGGCAGCAATAAAAGAGGGATGCGATTCGCGGTCGCTGTCGCAGCCGCCGTCACCATATTTGCTGCCCCCGGCCCAACAGAGGATGTCACTGCACAAATTTGCTTGCGTTTTTTCTGTTTCGCAAACCCTGTAGCAATATGCGCCATCCCTTGTTCATTGCATCCTTGATAAACTTGCAGGTGTCCAGGCGCTTCTTCTAGCGCCTGCCCTAAACCTACTACGTTACCATGGCCGAAGATGGTAAATACTCCCTGAATAAACGGATACTGCTCGCCATCAACCTCAACATATTGTTGGTTAAGAAACTTAACTAATGCCTGAGCTGTGGTCATTGTCTGCTTATTCATATGGGGCTCCATTTATTCCATAGTTGGCATTGTGAAACTGCTTTCATGATGTTCCAGACGGACACTTGCAGGCCAACGGCTGGTAACCGTTTTCATGCGTGTATAGAAACGTACGCCATCATTTCCATGAACATTCAGCGGTCCAAAGATAGAACGTTTCCAGCCACCAAAACTGTGGAAAGCCATCGGAACTGGAATTGGTATGTTAATACCCACCATCCCCGCCATCACATTCTCTTGGAATTCACGAGCCGTTTCACCATCACGAGTAAAGATAGCCGTACCGTTGCCATACTCATGTTGATTGATCAGTTTCAGACCTGTTTCAAAATCTGGAACACGCACAATGGCGAGTACTGGACCAAAAATTTCATCTTTATAGATGTCCATGTCTGGAGTGACATTATCAAACAGAGTTGGCCCTACAAAGTAGCCATTTTCAAAACCTGCCACTTTGAAATCACGTCCATCAACTAACAGGCTAGCACCTTGTTTTTCACCGCTGGTGATATAGTCACAAATTTTTGCTTTATGCTGTGCTGAAATCACAGGCCCCATATCATTTTCTTTACCATCAACGATACCCGGACCTACGGTCATTTTAGCGATTTGCTGTTTCAAGTTTGCAATCAGTGTATCTGCGGTCTCATCACCAACAGCAAGCACGACGGATAATGCCATACAACGCTCACCAGCCGCACCAAACGCCGCCCCCATAATCGCATTTGTCGCTAGGTTCATATCCGCGTCAGGCATTAGGATACAGTGGTTTTTTGCACCACCTAGTGCTTGGCAACGTTTGCCATGCTCTGAGGCTGTTGTGTAAATGTATTCTGCAATTGGTGTTGAACCCACGAAACTGACCGCCTGAACTTCAGGTGCACGAAGCAATACATCAACGGACTCTTTGTCGCCTTGAACAACGTTAAAAACACCATCGGGTAAACCCGCTTCTTTTAATAGTTTTGCTAATTCAATAGCGAGTGATGGATCTTTTTCCGACGGTTTTAGGACAAAGGTGTTGCCCGTTGCCAATGCGACTGGGAACATCCACATAGGCACCATCGCAGGGAAGTTAAATGGCGTAATGCCAGCACATACCCCCAACGGCTGCATTAAGGAGTGGCTATCAACACCGGTTGCCACATTGGCGGAATGTTCACCTTTCTGTAAATGTGGAATGCCACAAGCAAATTCAACGACTTCCAGACCGCGAGTTAATTCACCGACAGCATCTGAAAATACTTTACCGTGCTCTTTCGAAATTAAACGCGCCAAATCATCCATATTCTCTTCAAGCAGCGCTTTAAATTTAAATAGGATACGCGCACGTTTTAGTGGAGACAATTTTGACCACTTAGGGAAGGCTTTATGGGCAACCTCTATTGCCTGTTTAGTTTCAGCAGCACTGCTCAACACAACTTGAGCTGTTTGTTCACCGGTTGCAGGGTTATATACGGGTGCAAAACGCCCACTTTGGCTGGATACAAGTTCACCGCCAATGAAATTCTGAATCTGTTGCATGTTGCCTCTCTTTAGCTGATAGAGTTACCTTGTTGCTAAAGATATATGAAATATTCATTTCATTTTCAACTAAAACTGAAATAACATTCAATTTATGTGATCCAGACTGAGTTTTTATGAAATTGTCGATTGAAGATAAAGACACTGGTTTCAAAAATCGTTTTAATCAGCCCTCAGATAAAAAGCAATATGAATTGATTATTCCATTTAGTTGGATTAGTTTTTCAAAAAAATTCGACTAACGGCTGAAAATAACTACAATCAATAGCCTAGTCACGGAGGTTTTATGTCAACTGCATCGAATTTAAATGAGTTTCAGGAGCAAGTTCGTTCCCGTTACGATGAACTAAGTAAACGGCTACAGCAAGTAGCACGATATGTTTTAGATAACACAAATAGTGTGGCTTTTGATACAGTTGCTGTCATCGCTAAGGAAGCCAATGTTCCACCATCTACCTTAATCCGTTTCGCTAATGCCTTTAATTTCAGCGGATTTAACGAAATGAAACAGTTATTTCGTATGAATTTAGTGGAAGAAACGGCAAGTTACACCGACCGCGCCCGTTTATTTCGTGAAATGGATAGCGACCAAGAACTGAGTGATGATCCTGCTCAGATTTTAAAAGAGTTTGCTCACTCAAATGCGCAAGCGCTACAACAAATGGCAGCGAGAACCCCCGCTGAAGATCTTGAAAAAGCCGTCACCCTATTAGCCGAAGCAGAAAATGTCTATATCATTGGGTTACGTCGTTCGTTCAGCGTTGCAACCTATCTTAGCTATGCCCTTAGCCACTTAGAGTGCCGTCCACAATTGATCGATGGCCTTGGTGGTATGTTCAAAGAGCAAATCAACCGAATTAACGAAAAAGATGTTGTGATTTCTATTAGTTTCACACCTTATGCAGAAGAAACCATTATGGTGAGCGAAAAAGCCGCCCAAACTGGCGCAAAGCAGATTGTTATCACAGATAGCCAAATCAGCCCACTCGCTAGTTTTAGTGATGTCTGTTTTGTGATCAAAGAAGCCCAAGTTGATGCCTTCCGTTCCCAGTCAGCAACCTTGTGTCTTGCGCAATCACTCACTGTTGCACTGGCTTATCGCCAAGGCAGTAAGCTAGTTTAATCTTAAGACGGGCTTTGGACACAAATACCTCCGTTGTGACTTAGCCCGGAACATTACAAAGCGGTATCGATTCCCCTTCCCTTTCAATATTCCTCAATTTCGGCAATCTCCAAACTCACTAACCTGTACCTCGTTTCTTGATGCTATTAATCACCACTCATGGATGAAATCTAAGCCTATTACCAGTGTCTTTAAAAATTGTGAGACTCATCAGAAAACATGAATTTCAATAAAAATAATAATGAAATTATTATTTCACACTGTTATGTTGAGATTATGTAAACACCTGAAACTAACCTTTCGGTGAGGAGCTTGGTAATGAATACACATTTTCTCTATTTGTTTGGCCACCTTCGCTTACTTGAAGAGCAGCATGCGCTTGTCTCGTTAAATAAGACAGGTATTGGCCTCATAGGCTCCCCCACGCACAATACATGGTACACAGAAGCGATATTGCATAGCCAACATCATTGTCAACTCAACTCCGTTTGTTCGTTAGATTCACCGATACCTTCAGCTGCATACTTTATTTGCCAAAAAAGAAAAATCGAGCATCTCATCGACAATGATGCGGTTGATACAATTATCGTGACATCCCTATGCGGTGAAGAGCTATTAAAGTTTATTATTCAATCTGCGATTAATTCAGGAAAAAATATTTTACTCAATAATGTTCCAAATTATGGAACCAATGAGTTAGTTAATTTACTCAAATTAGCTAAATACAACGATGTTAATATCTGCCAAAATAGCCTGCTTCGTTTTTCTCACCAGTATGATGAAATGAAATCAATCTTATCAAATAAGAGTACTCGTGATAGTGGTTTATTGCGCTTATCCGCCCACCGTCAAATTGATAAAATGGATTGCCTTTCCAAAGAGACATTACGTTCATTAATTGCAGAAAAAGTATCGCTGCTCCTTAATTTACTGCCTGAATTTAAATTTGATTCCCTCTCAATTCAATATTCTCGTCCATTTTCACACATTGAAAAAGGTGATGTGCTTATGATTAATTTAAAAGACAGCAATGGCTTTTTAGCCTCGCTAGAACTGTTTTTTAATACAGGGAATGTTTCTGATAAATTATCCCTTAAGCAATGCCATCATGATCTCCAATTTGAGAATTTTCTAATGTCTAATAACCAATTCTCAATAATTAACGAAAATTCATTGATTATAAAACAGCTTGACCATTTCATCTTAAATCCACATAAAACAAACAAAATCGTCATAAACTCACAATTAATTGATATCAATAAAATAACTGAATCGATTTTAAATCAATTGGAATTAAATCAGTTTATTTGATAAGTGAATTTATAATCTACCCAAATCAATAATGTATTCAATAATAACCTTGTTGATTATTTTTTGATAATAAAAATCAAACTATTCAGTATAATTACTTAATTAACAATCAAGGCCGGAAGAAATAGAGCCAAAAAAGATAATGACTCTGTCATTCCTTCCGGTCCGATTAACTTTCTCATAGTATCTCTCTATGTTGATATTTGGTGCTTTTGTTGACGGTGTTTACAAGATATTTTATAGCCTTCCCTGAGTGTATCATACGCCTATTAATGAATGGTGCAGCGTGTACCTAGGTTAACGTTAACAACACCATACAGAAACGTCGTTGGCTCCAAGTTAAATAAACAGGCAAATTGGAATAAAGAATCGACATCGATACAGCTTTCACCACTTTCAAAGCGAGTCATCTCATCTTCAGAAACGCCAATTAGTCTAGCCGTTTGTTTTAACGTCATTTTATGACTTTCTCTTTGTTTACGAATTTTGATACCAAGTAGTTTTGCAATATTATCTTTTTGCATAATAACCCCCTAAAAAAATAAATTAAGTAAAGTTAGTTTTGACGATGCGTAAATTAGCATTCTGCTTCCATAAATTAATTGATTTAAATTAATTGATTTAAATTAAAAAATGACGCCAAAAAACTCATCGAATTATGAATAGCACTAAATGATTAATTTCAACCATAAAACATAATCCAGTGAATCATAAGGACATTTTTAAAATAGATCTTTTTATCCCTAGATATTTATTGTGACATTAATCACAAAAAATGTGTATCCTAACTTCGTATTATTCAGCATTAAACCGTCTTTTTAAGAATTTTATACATGTAAGTTTTATGTGGTTTTTATGTGTTTTATTATTTTTATTTATTAAATTATATAATCACTCTTCGCGAATTCAGATAATAAGTGCAACGCTCGGTCATGTTAGATGGAAGGACGGTTAGCTACTGATAAGCTATCCTGCTCTTCCGACCAAAGATGAGCGAGTAAGTATGAAGTATCAGCAACTAACCGAAGGACAACGATACCAGATATCGATACTGCGTGAGGATAATTTATCCTGCCATGAGATAGGTATCCGTATCGGTGTAAGCAAGTCCACGGTCTCCCGTGAACTGAGGCGTAACACTTCAGATACTGGTTATAACCCACAACAGGCACACCAGAAGTGCTGTGATAGGCGGCTGTCATCTGCCAAAAGGACAATTCCTCAGCAGACCATAGATTTCGTGATATTTGCTCTGGAGTGGAAGTGGAGTCCTGAGCAAATAAGTGCAATTGGCAGCATTATTGGTCTTAGCGTCAGCCATGAATGGATTTACCAGTATATCTATGCGGATAAGCGTAGCGGTGGCGAGTTGTACAGGCATCTTAGGCAGGGCAAACGGCGATATCGTAAGGGCTACGGGCAGAAACGAGGGCGCATCCCTGATGCGGTATCCATTGAGCTACGGCCGTCAGTCGTCGATGACCGTAGCCGTCTGGGGGACTGGGAGGCCGATTTGGTGCAGGGTAAACAGGGCACTGGTGCTATCGTGACACTGGCAGAACGCAAAAGCCGTATTTACCTGACAAAAAAGGTGTTTTCAAAGGATGCGGTGGAAGTCAGTAAGGCCATTATCTCACTGCTGAGTGAGTATCAGGATGTATGTCACACAATAACGTTCGATAACGGTCTAGAGTTTAGTGAGCACAAGGCGATAGCAGAAGCACTGAACGCAGATACGTACTTTGCCCATCCGTATGCCTCGCATGAGCGTGGGCTGAACGAGAATACGAATGGGTTGTTAAGACAGTTTATCCCGAAAGGAACAGACCTGCGGACAGTGACAGAAGAAGACTTACAACGCTATCAGGGAGCGTTGAACAGCAGGCCACGCAAGTGTCTGGGGTTCAGACAACCTTCGGTGGTGTTTGCGGAGCTAAGAAAGGCGGCTTAGCGTTGCACTTCGGACTTGAATCCGCCCTTTAAAAACATTCATAAGATTATCGCCATATTATTATTAAGATAAATAACTTTATTGTTACTAATTATGACATTTTATGTCAGTTGATTTAGGACTAATTTTATTCCAAAAAAGAAAAACATTTAAAGTCATATTTAAATTTCTAAAGTCTAGTATATTATTGAATGTAAGTAATATAAAAAAATAAAAAAAGTCATCTTTTTTAGATTAAAAGTAATCAATAAACGATTATATTAAGTTTTACTATACTTGAATATTTTGAATAACAGTAGATGGCGGACAAAATAATAGTTAAGTCATTGAGTTCAAAAGAACAAAAACTTGAAATATGAAAGGTATACACCAATAGGGAAATCTTTAAATAACAGTTTGCTTATTTTGGAGAGTTCTAAGGTATGTCTCAAAATGATATGAATAATATGATGATGTTAGCTCGTCATTTGCCTCAAAAGGCCGTTGCTTTGATCCTTGCTGGAGGTAAAGGTACTCGCCTTAAAGGATTAACGAGTAAACGAGCCAAGCCTGCTGTTCATTTTGGTGGTAAATTTCGTATTATCGATTTTGCATTATCAAATAGCCTAAATTCGGGTATTAGACGAATTGGTGTTATTACCCAATATCAATCTCATTCATTAGTACAACACATCCAAAGAGGATGGTCGTTTTTTAATGAAGAAATGAATGAGTTTGTCGATTTACTACCCGCACAGCAACGCGAAATTACCGACCATTGGTATAAAGGCACGGCCGATGCGGTCTATCAAAATATGGATATTATCCGTAATTATCGTGCAGAATATATTGTGATCCTTGCGGGTGACCACATCTATAAAATGGATTATTCACGCATGTTGCTCGATCATGTTAACAATGATGCAAAATTTACCGTTGCCTGCATCAAAGTGAAAAAAGAGGAAGCCCATCAATTTGGTGTAATGGAAATTGATGAGAATCGTTGGATAACCCAATTCCATGAAAAACCACAAGACCCGCCGGTACTAAAAGATTCGCCTGATTCATGTTTAGCGAGCATGGGGATCTATATTTTTAACAGTGATTACCTCTACAAAATGTTAGAAGACGATAGCCTTTGCCCGAGTTCCAGTAATGATTTCGGTAAAGATATTATTCCCAAAATAGTGGCCAGAAGAGAAGCTCTCGCTCATCCCTTTGAATATTCATGTGTCACCAGCAATGCCGATGTTCCTCCTTACTGGCGCGATGTCGGAACATTAGAAGCCTATTGGTCAGCAACACTGGATCTTGCCTCGGTAACCCCTGAGTTAGATATGTATGACCGCAACTGGCCTATCCGTACTTATATGGAGCCTTTACCACCTGCAAAATTTGTCCAAGACCGCTCGGGAAGCCATGGCATGACCATGAATTCACTTGTTGCGGGGGGGTGTATCATTTCAGGATCGATTGTCATACACTCTGTGTTATTCCCTCGCGTGAGAGTCAATTCATTCTGTAATATCGAATCTTCTATTTTACTGCCCGGAGTGAATATTGGGCGCTCATCACGTTTACGCCGCTGTATTATCGATAGAGGCTGCGTCATTCCAGAAAATACCGTTATTGGCGAAAACCCTGAAGAAGATAGCCAACGCTTCTATCGCACAGAACAAGGTATCGTTCTCGTCACAAAAGAGATGTTAGATAATTTACATAACAATAAGGAATAAGATTGTGAGCACTCATTTTGTTTACGAATGTCATTCGCCACTAGTGACACAAGAAGCACTAAAAAGCTCCATTATCTATAAATTAAAATTTGTGATTGGCAAAGAACCTTATATTGCGACACAACGAGAATGGTTAGAAGCCATCATACTGGCGGCTCGCGATCGGATCGTTGACCGATGGATGGCGACGAACCGTGCAACCTATTCACAGCAGCTTAAGCAGGTTTACTATCTATCGATGGAGTTTTTACTCGGTCGATCATTATCTAATACATTAATTTCAATGAATATGTATGAGGATCTAACCCAAGTCGTAGCTGAGCTTGGCTTTGATTTTGAGCAATTGTTAGAGCAAGAGACAGATCCCGGCCTCGGTAATGGCGGCTTAGGCCGCCTTGCCGCATGTTTTCTCGATTCTCTCGCAACCCTGAATCTCCCCGCATGTGGTTATGGTATTCGTTATGAATACGGCATGTTTAAACAAACCATTCGTAATGGACAACAAATCGAATCCCCTGATGATTGGCTGATTCATGGCAACCCTTGGGAGTTTCCTCGAACAGAAAATCGCTACCAAATCCAATTTGAAGGCCATGTGACCGAAGAAGAGGGCCGCTATCAGTGGGTAAAAACGAACGATATTATCGCTGTCGCTTATGACCAAATTATTCCTGGCTATAATACTGAGGCAACAAATACCCTGCGTTTATGGAGTGCCAAAGCTAGCGATGAATTTGATCTGCAAATTTTCAATGATGGCGAATATTATGCCGCGGTTAAGAAAAAAAATGAGTCTGAAAACGTTTCTCGCGTCCTCTACCCAAACGATTCAACCTATTCAGGCAAAGAGCTGCGTTTAAAACAAGAGTTCTTCTTAGTTTCTGCATCTGTGCAAGACATACTTCACCGCCATTGGCTAGTTTACCAACGTTGGGATAACTTAGCTGACAAAGTGGCAATCCATTTAAATGATACCCATCCTGTTCTTGCCATTCCTGAGTTAATTCGTCTATTAGTCGACAAACACCAAGTCAGTTGGCAGGATGCCTTAGCATTAGCACAAAACGTGTTCTCTTATACTAACCACACGCTGATGAGTGAAGCTTTAGAAACTTGGCCTGTCGAGATGATCCGTAAAATTCTGCCGCGCCATCTACAAATCATTTATCAAATTAATGACGAATTTTTGCAACATGTGAGCCAAAAGTTTCCGCAAGATTACGAATTGCCGCGTCGTGTCTCCATCATTAATGAAGAGTATGGGCAGCTTGTGCGAATGGCGTGGCTGGCGGCTATTGTCTGCCATAAAGTCAACGGCGTCTCTGAGTTACATAGTCAACTTATGACCGACTCTCTGTTTGCCGACTTTGCCCGAATTTTCCCTAATAAATTCTGCAACATCACCAATGGCGTGACACCGCGACGTTGGCTAGCTATTGCTAACCCAGAGCTGACTTCGGTTATAGAAAGCTATATCGGCCAACAATGGTTAGTTAATTTGCCTCAATTGACTGAATTGAAGCAGTGGATGGATTACCCTCAATTTTTAGATAAGTTGCAACAAGTTAAACACAGTAACAAAATTAAATTAGCGCGTTTTATTGCCCAGACACAACAAATTGTGGTTAGCCCTGAAGCCTTATTTGATGTACAGATCAAGCGTATTCATGAATATAAGCGGCAGCTCTTAAATTTACTGCATGTCATCACTCGTTATAATCGAATATTAGCAGATCCAGAGCACAACTGGGTGCCCCGCGTGGTGATCTTTGCAGGCAAAGCCGCCTCCTCATATAGCGCGGCAAAAAAAATCATCCACCTCATTAATGATGTTGCTGCGGTTATCAACAATGATGCGCGTATCGGTTCGCGCTTGAAAGTGGTGTTTATTCCTGATTATGGAGTAAGCCTAGCTCAGAAAATAATTCCGGCCACCGACCTTTCTGAGCAGATTTCACTTGCAGGTACAGAAGCCTCCGGAACCGGTAATATGAAATTCGCACTAAATGGTGCATTGACCATCGGTACACTCGATGGCGCAAATGTTGAGATACGCGAACATGTTGGCCACGATAATATTTTTATCTTTGGTCATACCATCGATGAAGTAAAACAAATCAAGCAGAATTACTACTATCCACGTTGGTATTATGAAAATGATGCTGAACTGAAACAAGTGATAGACCAGATAGCACAGGGTTACTTTAAACCTGACGTTCCTAACTTTTATCAAGATTTAACCTACAGCTTGCTCGATGGCGGTGACCCATATTTATTGTTTGCAGATTATCGTAGTTACATCAATACACAGGAACAAGTCGACGATTTATATCAAGACCCATTATCTTGGCAGTCTAAGGTAGCAAAAAACATCTGTAATATGGGCTTTTTTTCTACTGATAGAACAATCCAAGACTATGCCTCACAAATTTGGAATATCGAATCTATCAATTTATGACCCTATGAATTAGATTAATCTAGACATTTTGGTTAAGGTCAATTTAACGAGAAACTTACTTAACTTCACAACTATTTAAAAAAATTCTCAGTCGGCATGCTATCCTGATACCGACTGGGATGTATCTGTCTAGTATAAAAGTCCGATTTTTAGCCAGTTATGATTTTATACTTTGGGCAAAGTTAATTTAAAAGGGTCATCATGCTTCAGGAAAGTGTTATTAGAGAAATGATTCTCTGGATCGAAAAAAACTTAGAGTCACGCCTGTCTTTAGATACTGTTGCCGAAAAATCAGGATACACCAAGTGGCATTTTCAGCGCCTATTTAAAAACCAAACAGGACTTGCTCTCGGTTCTTACATTCGTGCTAGACGATTATCGTGCTCAGCCGTGGCATTGAGGCTAACTAATGATAGCATCATGGATATCTCTTTACGCTATCGTTTCGATTCACAGCAAACATTTTGTCGTGCATTTAAAAAACAATTCAATATCACCCCTTCTGAATACCGCAAACGTACCGGATGGAAAATTGAAGGTTTTTGCCTGCCACTAAGAGAAAGTAAAGAGTTCAGCGTTAAGGTCAGCCTAACCAAATTAGATCCCGTTAAGGTTATCGGTAAACAGCATCGCTATACCAAAAGCATCAATGAATGGAATTTTAAAACCCAAGAGCTGAGACGCTACTATTGGAGAGACTTTATCAATGAGGCTCAGTGTGTCACAACCAATATGTATGCTATCCACGGTGTTGATTCTATCAATGATCAAGAGGGGCAATTCTGCTATACCACAACCTTTGAAGAAAGTGGTGTTGACTCCCCTACCCCTAATCTTAAAAGCATAACTCTCCCTGCTGGCGATTATCTACAAATTAAGTTTACGTGTGATGAACTCCACGGTATTGATTACAACGACATTATCTATACCGTATATGGAAAAGTACTTGCGAGTATGGATATTGCTCGGGGTGAAGGCTGTGACATTGAAAACTATGTTTTAAAGTCTACGCCCGATTATAAAGAGTTTATTGAAAACTCACGCCTCTATCTTAAAGAATTAAATTATTATATCCCTGTCATTATTTGATTAAATTAAAGAAAACTAACTTACACTGAGTTAGTTTTCTTTATTTCTTATATTTAATCTTAATAACTTATCTAACAGATAATTAACTTTCATTTCATTTTCATAAAAACAATCATCATTAAAAGCTCATCAAATATAGATAATCAATTCTATGATGTTAATAATTATTTGAATATTACTTCATTAAAGTTCATATTAAATATATCGAGTGTTGAAAATAAACAAATATCACGTTAGCATAAATTTTAGTTTCATCTTTTTAAAGGACAGATAACTGAGTTAATAATCCAACTTTGCAATAAAGGACTAATAATAATGGTTAAGAATAATACCTCAACAAGTCTTATGGTTATCTTTGTCGGTTTACTGGCAGCACTCGCAGGCCTCTTCTTTGGTTTGGATACGGGGGTTATCTCTGGTGCACTTCCCTTTATTAGTCAACAGCTTGATATCTCATCAACCCAGCAAGAACTGGTTGTCAGCTCAATGATGTTTGGTGCCGCAGCCGGCGCTATTATTAGCGGGTGGTTATCATCTTTAAGTGGTAGAAAAAAGAGTTTACTGATCAGTTCAATATTATTTATTATTGGTGCATTAGGCTCCGCCTTTTCCCCTAATGCCAATATACTTATTATTTCGCGAGTCATATTAGGACTCGCAATTGGTATTTCTTCATTCACAACTCCAGCTTATTTATCAGAAATCGCACCGAAAAAGATCCGTGGTGGAATGATATCTATGTATCAATTAATGATTACAATAGGTATCTTACTTGCATTTATTTCTGATACCGCTTTTAGTTATGATCATGCTTGGCGTTGGATGTTAGGGATCACAGCTATCCCTGCTGTTTTGCTTTTTATTGGCGTCACTTTTTTACCCGAAAGCCCCCGTTGGCTTGCCAGTAAAAATAGATCGAATGATGCTAAAACTATATTATTAAAATTAAGAAAATCAGAAAATGAAGCGATCCAAGAGCTGGATGATATTTTTAATAGCCTAAAGATCAAGCAATCGGGATTCGGTTTATTTAAAAATAACAGTAATTTCCGACGTACTGTATTTTTGGGTATTGCTCTGCAATTTATGCAGCAACTGACAGGTATCAATGTCATTATGTACTATGCCCCTAAAATATTTTCATTAGCGGGGTTTGAAAGTACCACCCAACAAATGTATGGCACAGTTCTTATTGGCTTAGTCAACGTCATCACAACCATTTTTGCCATCTCAATCGTTGACCGTTTTGGCCGTAAAAAATTATTGATCTTTGGCTTTAGTGTCATGGCAATCAGTATCGGCTTACTCGCCTACTTGCTCTCTTTTGATACGCATACCGTTCTAATCCAATATAGTAGTATTGCCTTTTTACTTATCTTTATTATTGGATTTGCCGTGAGTGCGGGACCGATTATGTGGGTCTTATGTTCTGAGATACAACCACTGAGAGGTCGTGATTTCGGTATCACCTGTTCAACTACCTCAAATTGGGTAGCAAATATGATCGTTAGTGCTACGTTCTTAACACTGCTATCGACTTTAGGGGATACGAATACTTTCTGGGTTTATGCTGGGTTAAATGCTGTATTTATTATTATCACGCTCTATTTTGTCCCAGAAACAAAAAATGTTTCATTAGAGCAGATAGAAGAGAACCTAATGAAAGGCAATGCGCTACGCAATATTGGTCGATAAGCATCCACAATTAAACGTTATTTTTGTAGAACACCCGATATTACCTCGGGTGTTCTGTTTTGATAAAACCGCTTCTCGTTAGAAAGTTAAGTTCAATTTCGCCCAAAACGTTCTGCCCGGCTCATTCACGGGTTGATTAGAGGAATAACCAAACCCACTATTACCCGCTAAGTTTAGGTGTTCGCTATAATTTCTATCAAATAGGTTATCAACACCAGCACTTAACTTAACATGATCATTCACCCGATAAGCGGTATTAACGGAGAAAATCGTGAAACCAGCACTGCTACCGAAGTCTTTCCCGACTACGTTACCATCATTAATCGCCACACGATGTTGGCTACTGACAATACGCATTAGCCCTGTTGCCGTCCAATCATTCTTTTCCCAAGATAAACCAAAACGGGTTTCTAATGGCGGCATCTGCGGTAATGGTTGCCTATCACTGCGGTTTTCCCCCCAAGAATAAGCGAGACTTGCATCCGCTTTCCACGCATCACTGAGCTTATAGGCGACGCCCATTTCTCCCCCCATGATCATCGCATTCACGTTTTCAACTTGACTTTGTCGCGAATTATGTGGGTTATAACGGAATAGGATAAAATCATCGACTCGCCCAATATAAGCGGAAACCCATGCGTTAGTTTTATCATTGCTATATTTTGCACCGATATCTAACTGGGTCGTTTTTTCCGTTTTTAAATGGTCGAACACATTGCTTGTTCCATCAGGGCCGTAGGTTGGTGAAAATAACTCCCAATAATCAGGGAAACGCTCAGTGTAACCGACACCGGCATACAGCATGACAGGCATATCAGAAAGCGAATGCTCATAACGCACAAACCCTGCTGGCATCACAGTATTGCGCCCCGATGACCCTACCGCGGTCTCATTATCCACTAATACCCTATCGGCACGCGCACCTGTAACGACTTTCCCATGCGCATTTGCATTCCACGTTAACTCACCAAACAGCCCATAATCTTGGAATGTTGCATCCTTATTCCAGTGGTTATTGCTCTCCTTACGGTGAGTATTAGTTTGCATATCGGCCCCTGCACGTAATTCGTAATCGTTCCATAACCAAGTTCCCATAACTCGGCCACCCACCGTTTTACGATCAACACGCATTTTCATTGGCATATTCATCATGCCATGACCACCGCCCATCATATGCCCCATATGACCAGAGCCGCCCCCCATTGAGCCACTTGTGTCACGTAATGAATAGTTATCCATAATATGGTCGGCATAGTTGTAGTACATATTCGCTTCTAGCTTATCAAGCACTGTGCCAATATTTGTCTTTTCAAAACGCACACCTAGACTTTCGCGTTTGAATTGCGAGCCATCCATTCCACGACCTGCATAGCGAGCTTCACCATCCCCTTTCCCCGCGGTAAGCTCAAGTAACGTGTATTCATCTGGCGTCCAGCCTACAGCAACATCCGCATTCCATTTATCCCACTTTGATGGCACTTTCTTACCATCTCCATCTTTATAATCATTAGAGCGAGATTTATTACCTATTAAGCGTAAATAACCTTTTTCATTCCCCATACTGACATCTGCATTCGCATCCCAACGCTGATTAGAGGCCGTTAACGCACTTGCATTCCCCTGAACACCCGCTTTATCAAAAATGGGTTTTTCACGCTCAAAACGAATTGTACCTGCCGAGTTACCTGGTCCCCAAAGAACTGACTGAGGCCCTTTGATCATCGTTAATAGGTCGAAGTTTTCTGGCGAAATATAAGAGGTTGGGGCATCCATGCGAGATGGGCAAGCGCCTAACATCTCACTATCATTAGTTAAAATCCGTAAGCGAGAGCCAAACATGCCACGAAAAACGGGGTCACCGTTCGTGCCGCCATTACGAATTTGCGAGAAGCCGGGGATCGTTTTCAAATAATCAGAACCATCACTCGCCGGCACTGGCTGTCTAGGTGTTTTTGGTGAGGTGCTGATAGTTAATGGTGAATCAACGGGGGCAGTGACTATCATCACTGAGTGTTCTGAAAATTGACTTTGATTCTCTGCCTCAGCGACTGCGCTATTCGACAATATCGCGGTCGTTACTAAAAGTGTCAGTGGTGCGATTACACATTTTTCTTTGTTCATTATTTTGCCTAATTCTTTTCTTTATGACGTAGCCATGCCGCCTGAATTCGATAATCAAATTCAAGATAGAGAGCAGGCGAAGCCCTTTGCACTCAATACGGCAAATGCAACATTGTGAATTTAAAATGATCAATAATTAATAAGAAAAGAGAGACGGAGGAGCGCGCGCAAAACGCAGAGACCAAGGCCGAAACAAATATGGATGAATACAAGGCTCAAGGGGGATCCGCGTCGTCAGCGTTGCCAATTGGCGAATTGCAATGGCAATAAATAGAATGATAAATGGAAAATGGATCAACAACTGGCAATAGCCACAGGCAATGTCTTCCATCGGCGATAGTCCGACTCCCGACATTAACAGATGATTCATCATGCCGTTAGAATGGCATTCTTCAGGCAATAGAGCACCTTGATGCGAATGATGCATCACGTGTGGTGCCATATTTTCCATTGAAGAACAATCAGCCATTTGCATCATTGACTTTGAGACCAATGGTGCAATAAACAGCATTGCTACTGCAAGTAGCGCAAGATAGGCTGCAAATTGTCTTAATCTATCATGCAGGTGCAACATTTTTCCGTAATATCTATTGTTATTTTAATGCGCGAAAGTGTATCTCATTTACATCATCGTTGTTATCGTTTTTTGTCAATAATGTTACTTGGCCTACATTCCCTCTATATTCAAATAGAACAATTTGGCACCATTATATTGGCGTAATTTCCATTACATTCACCTGAAATAAAAACCATTCGAAATATTATTTTTATAAGTCATATCCACCAATAGCATTCTCAATAATAAAAAATAGTAAAACGGGAATTATCGACAAAAAGCCCTTTTGCTTTCACGCCCCATAAAAAAACAAAAAGCGGCAATAGCTTAGCTATCACCGCAAAATCGAACAGAAAAAAACAAGGGGAGATTATTTATTAAGCTAATAAGTTAGCTGGGTTATCGATACATAAGCGGTCAAGGGTAGCTTGATCGACGCCTTTCTTCGCCAGAAGCGATAGAAAAACATTCGGTACAAAGCCCCATCCATTTCCGCCATTTTTTGCCCACATCTGTTTTAAGAACACATCGTGACTCAAAACGATCTGATTGCTATATCCCAGCTCTATCAACTTATAAACCGCATCAACGGTTTCTGTAACGGTTGGTGCAACCCCTTCTTTAGGGAATGAAATATCAAGCCCTATCATATCGAACTCAAGCCATACGCCTCTGTCTAACATACGACGCTGATAATCGATATCCTTTCCTGATGGGTCTGAGTGCGCTAATGAGATCTTAGCGGGATTAACGCCCATCTCTTTGATTAAAATATCCAATACTTCATCACCACGACGTTGCCAACCTGGCATATGGATATTCATTGAGACATGATCATTGGCAAGCTGAGCGACGGATGCGGCTCTAAGGCTATTTTTTTCCCCTTCCGTAAAAAATGGAGAAACCCCAATTTCGCCAATCATCCCCGCTCGAATATCAGTGCCATCAATACCAATATTCAATTCGTCATCAATCATTTTCGCCATTTCATCGATACTTTTTACTAGGCGCTCGCCTTCAAATTTTTCGATATATAAGCCTGATGAGGCAACGACATTAATACCTGTTTTAATGGACACTTCTCGCAATTGACGAACATCTCGACCAATTGCTTCGGAGCCTGTCGCATCAACAAGCGTTTTACCGCCAAGCTCCTTAAAGTTATTCACTTCATAAATCACATCGTCGATAGGTTTTTTATCCATATTGTCACAGCAGCAATAAGGATCGTGTTTTAGCCCCCATTGAATATCTGCACTGACTTTTTTATCGACCAACACATGCGAGAAATCGTAAAAAGGTTCATCGACAACGGTAGAGAGATCGTTAAACAAATGCTCATGTGGTAGGGTTAAACCCATATCTTCTTTTTTAACTGGCCCAGTGACAGTCTGAATATAACCTTTCATTTTACACTCCCGCCGTTTTCACAGCTTTTGCTTCTCTAAACTCAGGAATTGTTGTGATAATTGCACCAACCAGCGCAAACAGTGTGCCAATAATCGTGACCAGATAGACAGTGTTACCCAATGATGGCAAGAGTAAATCAATCAGAACTGAACCCAGTAATTGCCCTGCTGTTGATGCAACTCCGAGCATTAACAGCCCTAATCCACGAACTAAGATTGCCATTAACGCAATAGACATTAGCCCTAATGGACCACCGAGATACATCCACCACACCCCCGGTAATTCAAGAGTAATGTGACCAAGAGCCATACGGATCACCAAAGCGACAGTCAAAACCGTGAAGCCGACAATGAAGTTCCATGTGATAGATACCATCATTGAACCTGTCGCTTCTGCCACTTTAGAGTTACCCGCTGGTTGCCAACCCGCTAATAGACCCGCTAAGAAAGGAAGAATGGCTAAATAGATAGCAGAGGTAGAGTGCCATTGTGGAGACACCACAAATAAGGTGGCTACCACGGCAAAAACAGCGCCTAATACGCGAAAAAGGGTGAACGGTTTTTTCTCATCGATACCAATACCGAAACGGTCACACAATAGGCCTGATAATAATAGCGCCGATATCAATGCGGTTTGGAAAGTGGCAATCCCTAGTGCACTGGCAGAAGCCCCTTCAGAGAAAACCACCATTGCGCCACAAAGGCCTGCAAACCAGTTCCACAATGGAATTTTACGTTGTTTAATTAAACTTGGAATAGAGGCAAATTGCTGACGAGTCTGTTTTTTCGCTATGATAATAAAAAACATGACGACAAGACCGCTAGCAAACGAAATTACCGCACTTGCGTTGCCATCTTTTAATACATCCCCGAGCTGCCCATTAACGGCAGATTGCATTGGCGATAACATCCCGGCTAAAACCGTCGCTATCATCAGTAATGGTGTAGAATAACTTTTTGCACTCATAAAATATTCCTTTTGGATTTTTTGACTATGAGTCATTATTTTTGTAATCGGAGTACAAAGTGCGGGGGAAATTCCCCACACTTAATTTCTTATTTTTGATATTTTACTTTTGACAATAACTGAATTAACGAGCGATCTGTTTTAGGATATTTACCCACATGTCAGAGTAATGTTCCCAAGCCATAAATTCTTTACTTCCCCAGTGTGGCGAGCAATCACTCATAAAGCAGGCTGTTTTACCCTTTTCATATTGACCAAAGACTAATAGAGGATCTTCGCCAATATTTAAAACAGTTTCTGTATTTTCTTTAGCTTTAACTTTGTTATAGCCTAAAAACATTGGCCATTGTCCAAATCCTTTAACGGATTCATGTTCTGCATTGACTGGTACTGCAAAAATACCTTCAGGTGTTTCAACACGATCATCACCATCAAGCATTTCTACCGGTAATACATCTGCTAATAATGTATTTTTATAATTCGCTTTAGCCTCAATTCCCATAAAGGATAGATAGCCACCAATCATTAATAATCCACCGCCATTAATGACATACTGCTTAATTAATTGCAGTGCATTTGGTAATACTTTCATATTATAAAAAGTATCGTTTTGCAGTAAGAAAGTATTTGCACCAATATCGCTAATGACAACGACATCATATTTCTCTAACTCTTCTACCGTTTTAGGAAATGCCATTTGAACGGTATGAGCAGGCATATAATCAATTTCAACATTTTTATTTCTTAAGCAATCTAATAAAAATGTTGCACCCTCTTCATATTTACTCGAAGTAAAACTGTCGTAGCCTTTAGTATGAATCATATGAATGTGCCATGACTCACCAATAAATAAAATTTTCATTTTTATTCCTCTTTCAGAATATGAATTATTCAGGGGATTGAGTGACAACCTGAGAGTAGGTTGTTTGGTTAATACGATATATCACGTTAATATCTTCAGGCATTTCTGAAGCTTTGCTCGTTTCTACCGCAAGCGATGAAAATGCCGAAGCATAACGCAACGCATACGAAAATTGCTTACCTTTTGCTAATGAGGCCGCCAATGCGCCATTGAAAGCATCCCCAGCGCCAGCCGTATTTTTGACCACCGCTGTGTAGGCCGGTGAGTAAATAAATTTATTGCCATCGTAAGCAATAGAGCCTTTACTTCCTAATGTGATCACAACCTTTTTAACACCTTTATGATAGATGACGTCGGCTGCTTTTTTAGCCGACTCCATATCCACAACATTCACTCCGGATAGCAAACTGGCTTCCGTTTCATTCGGCGTTAAAATATCGACTTTTTCAAGTAGTTCGATAGCAATATCACTATAAGGTGCAGGGTTTAAAATAATCGGTATATTATACTCATTACCTATCGATATAATTTCCCTTAAGGCTTCAATATTTGTCTCAAGTTGTAGCAAGATAATATTCGAATTAATAATTTTATCTTTTTGAATTTTTACCTCATCAGCACTGATATCCATATTTGAGCCAGGATATATGGAGATAATGTTTTCGCCACTATTTTCTGACACGAAAATTGATGCTGTACCCGTTTGGAACTTTTCAGTTTGGTAAATTGTTGATGTCTTAATTTTTGATGATGAAATAAAATTCACCGCATAATCACTAAATTGGTCAGTGCCAATTTTAGTAATAAAATGGACTTGTGAGTCTGAATAACTTGCAGCTAAAGCCTGATTGCAACCTTTGCCACCTGGTGAAAAAATAAATTTGTTTGATAATAATGATTCGCCTGCCTCTGGTAATCGAGGCAAATAACTAATCATATCAACATTAAATGAACCTAATACACAAACTTTGCCGTTCACTGAATCATCCTTATTGGTTATTTCATTAAGGCTATCGTTACATTCCAGAAACTGTATAATTTCTTTTTTAGCAACCTTATCTAGGGATTCAAATTCAATGAATGCGCCACCATGGCAACGGTTAATAATTCCTTTTTTTGCCAAAGAATTTAAATCTGCTCTAATGGTTTCTTTTGTGACATTCAGTTCTTTCGATAAAACAGAAACTTTTGCTGAGCCTGCGTTTTTTAAAAAATTAATTATTTTTTTATGTCGTTCTGCTTTCATGCCATTTTACCTCATGGCATTTACTCTAAATTAGATAATGTTATTTTAATGTGATAATAATCATATGTTCCCAATGCAAAGCAAAAAAAAGCAAAAAACACAAAAGCTAAAACAAAAAAAAGCAAAAGCATATTACGTTAAGGTAAATTTAGTTTTTAATGCAAAACAAAATAGGAAAGCATTAAGTAATCTAATCATCATTTAATTTAATCATAAAATAGTAATTATATTACTTATAAAACAATCATAAGATTAAATAAAATTAAATATTAACTTCAATAGCTTACAAGGAACCAAGTTAATTTATCATTAATAATTAACTATAAAGGATTTCAAATAAATAAATTACTTATTTTTCAATTTTAATCGCCTAATTTCAATATTGAATCGATTCAAACTAAAAATGACCACCATTTAAATAAAACGTATCGAGAAAAATAAAATCAAAAAATGGTACGCAGAATATAAAAACGGGAGCGATTGCTCCCGTTTTAGTGCTTTGAATCAGTTAACAACCCACTATTGAACTGTTTTTTTCTCATGCACCATCATCAATGCTTGTTCAATACTGCGCTCAATGACTGTTCGTCGCTGATCATTTTCAGGTAATAATTGCAGCATCATCTGCCAAGCTGAGATGGCTTCTGCATAACGAGCCTGCTCAAATGCATTAAAAGCAAACATGCTTAATGCCTTAACATTGGTCCTATTTTCAGCAATCAGCTTACGCAATAACTCACCACCAATGCGATTATCTTCTGGATCAGACGAACGCGTTAACACTTCGGCATACCCTAGCGCCACGTTATCATCATTCGGCTTGAGTCGATAAGCCCGCTCATAAGCATCTGTCGCCATCGTGGCATTATTTAATACCATGCCAATCCGACCTAGCATCACCCATGCATCGGCATTTTGAGGCTCATCCTGCAAACGAGTACGTAAACCTAACGCAAGGCGCTCCATTTCTTCAAGATTAAGTGGTGGCTCTGAGGGATCTAACGCTCTGTCAAGCAACGCTGGCGCCTGTTGGTAAGCTAAATGCCAATCTGCAACTTTGCCATAACTGCCTACCTGATAATAAGCCGCGGCCCCAATTCCGAAAGCCATGATCACCCCCGGGACATACACCCACCCAGTTGAGCGCGTTGGCTTTATTGAAGCGGTATGTTGCTGATCATTTGGAACATCTTGTTTTATGCGAACACGTTTTTTAGTACGTGCGTAAATGATCCACCCACCGACAATCATGGCTGCAAAAGGTAATCCCCATAAGATGGCCGTTAATGGCGTCAATGGAGGATTGTACGTCACAAAATAGCCGTAACGTGCCACCATATAGTCAACGATTTCATCGCGGCTCTTGCCTTCTTTCATCAACTCATACACTTTTTGCCGTAAATCTAAAGCAATCATTGAGTTTGAATCTGCAATGCTATTGTTTTGGCACTTCGGGCAACGTAACTCTTCTGTTAACTTACGAAATTGCTGCTCTTGCTGCTCATTATCAAAGGTAAAAACTTCAGTCGCCGCAAAAGCACTACTTGCACTAACCGCTAGCATCAGCAAACCAATAACATATTTCATTGGCTGGCCTCCTTGCTATAGCGTTCCCATAATGGTTTCACTTCCTTATTCCAGACATGCTCATCCATTGCGCCTGCATGCCGATAACGAATAATCCCATTGCCATCGATTAAGAAGGTTTCAGGAGCCCCATAAACGCCCAGATCAAGGCCTAACATGCCCTCACCATCAAAAAGACTTAAAGCATAAGGGTTACCAAGTTCGCGCAACCAAACAATCGCCTTATTGCGATCATCCTTATAGTTTAACCCCACCACGCGTACACCTTCAGCAGCAAGCTGATTGAGGTATTTATGTTCAGCGCGACAAGTAGGGCACCATGTCGCCCAAACATTTAAGAGGATAGGTTTCCCTTGAATCAACACATTTGACTCATAATGTTGACCGGGGTTTTCAAGTGACTCTAAACGGAACACAGGCACCGGTTTACCCACTAATGCAGATTCAAGTAAACGAGGGTCATCCCCTTCGGCATTACGCATCAATTGCCATAACAAAACGGCGGCAATAGCAGCGAAAATAATAAAAGGGATCAAGAAAACTTTGCGTTTCATGCAGCCTCCTGCACGGGTTTACGGCGACGATAGCGCGGATCAAATAGGCAGCATAGCGCTCCAGCAGCCATTAAAATGCCTCCCGACCAAATCCAGCGCACAAAAGGTTTGTAGTAAAGGCGCATAGTCCATACCTCTTTACCGACCTCTTCTCCTAATGCAGCATACAAATCTCGGGTTATTCCCCCATCGATAGCCGCTTCGGTCATCACGGCACGGCTGGTGCTATAAAAACGTTTTTCAGGCTGTAATTTAGTGAGTAATTCACCATTTTTCTTAACGTCAATATTCCCTATCACACCCTGATAATTCGGGCCATTCGCTTCATGTACCCCATTAAAGACAAAGGTATAATCACGAATAACCACACTTTCACCGGGCTTCATTTTGGCATCACGTTCAATGCTGTAATTTTGACTAAAGGCAATCCCCACAATGGTTACTGCTAAACCTAAATGTGCAAGTACCATTCCCCAATAACTTGGTGTGAGCTTGATTTTTTTACTAATACGTACACACATTTCGGCGAACGCCAGTAATGCTATCCAGCAAGCCATCATTAAACCAAGCACGGTCAACGCTTCTAATCTATCTTGCATTAGCCATGGCAGTAGGCATGACAATATCAAGGTCACGAGCAAGGCCATTAAGAGTAATTTTCTAATCGCTGCGGGGCGGTCTCTCCCCCAACGCACTAGAGGCCCAATCCCCAGTAAGAGTGCGAATGGCACCATTAGCGCGATAAACATGGTATTAAAGAAGGGCTCACCAATCGAAATACTGCCTAAACCAATTTGTTTGTGAACTAAAGGCAGTAAGGTGCCTAATAACACGACCAGCATTGTAGCGGTTAGGATGACGTTATTCGCCAGTAGCATTGATTCCCGAGACCAAAGCGCATTATTAACACGAGAACGAACCTTATGACCTCTTATGGCAAACAGCAGCAATGAGCCACCGATAACTAAGACCATAAAGGCGAGAATGAAGAGTCCTCTCGAGGGGTCAGATGCAAAGGCATGCACAGAAACCAGCACCCCTGAACGTACGAGGAAAGTACCGAGTAAACAAAGTGAAAACGCAAATATCGATAGCAATAAAGACCATGCCTTAAATGTCGCTCGCTGCTCTGTCACCGCCAGCGAGTGAATTAACGCGGTTCCTACTAACCAAGGCATAAACGACGCATTTTCAACGGGATCCCAGAACCACCAGCCGCCCCAGCCTAGCTCATAATAGGCCCAAGCCGAACCTAACATGATGCCGAGCGTTAAAAAAAACCACGCAGCCATCGTCCAAGGGCGAGCGAAACGGGTAAATGAACTATCCAGCCGGCCACTAAGCAACGCCGCGATAGCAAATGCGAAGGCGACTGAAAAGCCAACATACCCCATATACAGCAATGGTGGATGGAAAATCAGGCCGGGATCTTGCAAGAGCGGATTTAAGTCACGTCCTTCAATTGGGAAGGAGGGCAAGGTGCGCGAAAAGGGGTTTGAGGTGAAAATGATGAACAACAGAAACCCGACGCTCACCATCCCCATTACTGCTAAAACACGAGCAACAATATCCAGCGGCATGCGGTAGCTACATAATGCAACCGCAAACGTCCAGCCGCTCATCAATAGCACCCACAACAGCAGTGAACCTTCATGCGCACCCCATGTTGCCGCAACCCGATACCAAACAGGTAATTGCGTGTTGGAGTTATTTGCAACATAAGTAATTGAAAAATCATTTATAACAAAGGCGTTGACTAGCACTAAAAATGCGCCAGCCACACACAAAAACAGTAGCCAAGCAAGAGACCTTGAAGCCCGCATTAAGCGCTCATCGTGACGAGATACGCCCCATAATGGATAGATAGAGAGTAATACTGCAATACCTAACGCTAGGCATAGCAGTATATTGCCAACCTCAGGGATCATAGTGCGTTATCCTTATAAGCCGCGGCAGGTCGACGGTGATTTTCCTGCATCGCTTGCTCAACTTCGGGTGGCGTATAATTTTCATCGTGTTTAGCGAGCACTTCTTTGGCAATGACATGATGGTTTTCAGCCAGCTCTCCTTGGACAACTACCCCTTGCCCTTCTCGAAAAAGATCAGGCAAAATTCCCTCATAGCTCACATCAACTTCCGCTTCCGCGTCATACACCGTAAAAGTAACTTTCAGGGAGTCCGGATCACGCTGAACGGTACCTGGCATCACCATTCCCCCGACACGTAAGCGTTGGCCAACTTCAGGTATCTGCTGGGTTTCTCGCTTCCCATAAATGATCTCACCGGGGGTATAAAATAGGTCGATACTGGAGCGAAGTGCATATAAAAGCAGCGCGACCATTAACCCCACACCAATTAGAATGGAACAAACTAGCCATAATCTATTTTTACGACGAATATTCACTCAGCCTCCCGACGCGCTCGTGCTGCTTTCTGTCTTGCTTCTCTTGCTTGCTGTGCAGTGATGGAATTTATAATCATTTTGCGTTGTAAAACGGTGTGAATACACAACAGCAATAGCGGTGTTACCGTCAATAGAACTGCCAGCCAGACATAAAAGGCATAACCGCCCATTGCAAAAAAATCCGCCCAAGATGCAAATGCACGACTCATTATTTACGCCCCTTCTTATTCACGATATCCATAACCCATGAGCGGTTACGCTCCAGTAGTAATAATTGGTTGCGTAAACGCACCAGCGTCAGAGAAATAAATAAAAATAGATAGCCTAAAATAGCCAAACGCAAAGGTGTGCGCATTGCAGGGTTAATACTTTGCTGCATTCGCGTTGAAGGCTGATGTAATGTGTTCCACCATTCAACGGAATAATGGATGATAGGTAAATTAATCACACCAATTAAGACTAAGATCGCCGCAGCTTTTCCTGCTGTCCGGCGGTCATCAAATGCATGCCAAAGCGCGATAATGCCAACATACAGAAAAAAGAGAATAAGTTCTGAGGTTAAACGTGCATCCCATACCCACCATGCGCCCCACATGGGTTTGCCCCACGTTGCCCCCGTGACTAAGGCAATAAAGGTAAATACCGCACCAATAGGTGCCATAGCGGCAATCGTTAATTCAGCCACTTTCATTTGCCAAACAAGACCAACAAAAGCGACGAACGCCATAATGGCATAGATCCCCATTGACCACATTGCTGCTGGAACATGGAGGTACATAATGCGATAGCTATCACTTTGCTGATAATCGGCGGGCGCAAATCCGAATCCCCACCCCCAACCTAGTGCTAAAAAAATCACGCTCAGGGTAATAAACCAAGGGGTCAACCGCCCACATAGTTGGTAGAGATTGGCAGGAATAGCAAGTTGGTGAAGCTTTTTCCACATATTTAAAGGCTCCAGATCATATCTCAGGCAAACTTTGCGCTGCTGCAATATACAATACACGTAATAACAATGGGTTTATTGATATAGCACAAATATAAACTGAGGCTAGTCAAACCATTAACTGTTGACTAGCCTCTATGCTTCTCAGGCGTGATCCCATTTAATCAACCTTCCTGAGTGACGCTTTTCCATTTAAAAACCCGGCTCAACTTCGCGCATATCAGGTAGCTTATGAGCTATCCCTTTATGGCAATCAATACAGGTTTTTCCATCAACAATGGCCTGATCATGCATTTTGGCTGCCACGCTTTTTTGTGCCGTAAAATCCATGTATTCAAAATTGTGGCAATTACGGCACTCCTGAGAGTTATTATCTTTCATCCGTCGCCACTCATTTTGCGCCATGGCTAAACGGTGCTCTTCAAATTTTTGTGGTGTATCAATGATGCCGAATACTTTGCCATAAAGCTCTTTGCTGGCTTTAATCTTTCTGACCATTTTAGGTCCGAACTCATGAGGTACATGGCAATCAGGACAGGTTGCTCGAACACCACTACGGTTGGTGTAGTGGATCGTTTCCATATACTCTTCATACACGTTTTCACGCATCTCATGGCAGCTAATACAAAATTCTTCAGTATTAGCCATTTCCATTCCCGTATTAAAGCCGCCCCAAAAAATGACGCCACTAACAAAACCAATCAATAGTAAGGTTCCCAAAGCCAAACGGCTCGGGCGTCGCCACCATTGCCACACTCTACGGATCACACCAGGCTTAGCGTTATTGTTTCCCATGTCGGCCTCTTATTTCCCAAAACCTTTGGATGGGGTAAATGTGTTCTCCACAATCGGTGAAGTATCGGACTGCGGCACATGGCACTGTAGGCAGAAGTAGCGGTTTGGTGCTACACCACCTAATACTTTCCCCGTAGCATCCACGAAGTGTGTCGGGCTAACGCGAGGCGCCCCTGTTGTTCGATAACTTTCAACACCATGGCATTGTAAGCAGCGATTTGTATTGGTGGTAATTTGATAACCATCAACGCTATGTGGGATCATTGGAGGTTGATTCACATAGTTTAAAGCCATTCTTTCCTGCTCTTTAGGAATATGAATGCCACCTTCTTGAGTACCAGAAACTTCTGGTGACTTAGACAGATCAACGCCATTTGTCGCCCAAGCAAGGCTCGAGGCAACGAGTCCTATTACCGCCATCCAACGGCTCATTGTCTTAATCAGGGCATGGGTTTTCATGATTTCGCTCCCGAACTCCATCGTAGTGTTATTTTAAAAACATCCTCAGAACACACATCGATACAACGACCGCATGTTATGCAGTCCTTATCCGAAATGAATGCTGGGGCCTGTTTATCTAAAACCGGGGTACGCAAAACTTGCGGCTCCGGACAAATGTGAAAGCAATCCATACAGCGAGTACAATTTTGCTTGTTTATCGCTGTGACCATCAGTGCCCCTTTACAACCGGCGATCCCATATAAGGCACCGAGAGGACAAAGGTGACCACACCAGCCATGCTCCACAACGAGTAAATCGAATAAAAATAAGGCGAGCAGCAATAAAGCACCGCTACCAAAACCGAAGATGAGGCTTCGGCCCATTAATGAAACGGGGTTGATCCATTCCCACAATAAAGTCCCTGTTACCGCAGAGCCGATTAAAATCACCACAAGCAACACATAACGGATATAACGAGGGATCGTTGCGGATTGATTAAAATCGAGCTTACGGCGTAACCATGCTGCCGCATCCGTAACAGGGTTTACAGGGCAAACCCAACTGCAAAAAATACGTTTTCCAAGTAATGCATAAACTAGCAATACTATTGCTGCACCAATTAATGTCGAAATAGCAGGTAAATAGCCACTAGCAAGACTTTCTAACGTGATCAAAGGGTCAGTGAGCGGGATTGAATCTAACAATAAACTGCTACTGTAATTACCATGTAAGATCCAGACCCCAAACCAAGGTCCACTCAAAAACATCGCGATTACCAATAGTTGACTGATACGACGCATCCATAACCATTTATGGCTCTGCCACCAGCCCTTTTTCGCCAGCGCTTCGCGTCCGGCATCACGTTTACGATTTGCCATTATTTCCCTCCAGCCAACCAAAACGGTAGTGATGCCCCAATTCACCTTTCGCAAGCGTTAGCGGCAGGACTTTAATGGCCGCTTCTTCGAGGACACAAGCCTGCTCGCACTTACCACATCCCGTACAAACTTGACTATGCACTGTTGGTAAAAAACGTGCATGCTTACCCGTACGGTGGTTTTGCTCAAGCTCCAGCGTGATAGCCTCATCAATTAGCGGACAAACGCGATAACACACATCACAGCGCAACCCTTGAAAATTGAGACAGTTTTCCTGATCAAGTAACACTGCCAACCCCATTCGTGCGTCATTGATAGACTCAATCTCTTTATCCAGTGCACCACTCGGGCACACTTTGGCGCACGGGATCTCTTCACACATTTCACAAGGGTTTTCTCGCGCAATAAAATAAGGCGTTCCCGCTGCCAGTCCTGATGCTAATGTTGCTAATTTCAACATGTCATAAGGGCAAGCTTGTACGCACTGCCCACAACGAACACACGCACTCGCAAATGCATTTTCATTAATGGCTCCCGGCGGGCGGAGACGAATTCCACTCGCGCGGGAAGTTTGTTGCTGTAAGCCCAGTACCACACCAACCGCCGCCAATCCGCCTGCCGCACGAACGGCATCGCGTAAGAAACGGCGACGACTATTTTGAGGTTTAGGTTTCTGGGACATATGCAATTACACCTTTTCCAATTTAACGGCACATTTTTTGTAATCCGTCTCTTTAGAGAGTGGGTCTGTTGCATCCAGCGTTAAGTTATTAACTAACTGAGATGCGTCAAAGAAAGCCATATACACCAATCCTTTTGGTGGTCGGTTACGCCCTCGTGTTTCCACAATAGTGGTCACTTCACCACGGCGTGAAATCACTTTTACCTTATCACCACGACGTAACCCTCTCTCTTTCGCATCTAGAGGATGGATAAAGACCTGTGATTCAGGAAAAGCTCGGTGCAGTTCTGGTACACGACGAGTCATACTGCCGGTATGCCAATGCTCCAACACACGCCCCGTTGATAGCCATAAGTCATATTCTTTATCAGGTACTTCCGCCGCGGGTTCGAACGGCAATGCAAAAATGACCGCTTTACCATCTGGCTTACCGTAGAATTGATAACCCGCACCGGCTTTGACATAGGGGTCATGGCCTTCGCTGTAACGCCATTGCGTCTCTTTGCCATCGACCACAGGCCAACGGATACCGCGTGCTTTGTGATAATCATCGAAAGGCGCAAGGTCATGACCATGACCGCGACCAAAACTGGCGTACTCTTCAAATAACCCTTTTTGTAGATAGAAGCACAATTCGCGTGACTCATCATTGAGCTGATCTTCAGCTAACTCAGTGATCGGGAACTTGGTAACCGCTTGGTTAGCAAACAGCACGTCATACAGGGTTTTACCGCGATACTCCGGTTTTTGAGCCAGTAACTCTTCAGGCCAAACCTCTTCCGTTTTAAAGCGACGGGCAAATTGCACCATTTGCCATAAGTCAGATTTCGCTTCTCCCGGCGCTTTCACTTGCTGACGCCAAAATTGTGTCCGGCGCTCCGCATTCCCGTAAGCCCCCTCTTTTTCTACCCACATGGCGGTTGGCAAAATCAAATCTGCGGCGATAGCACTCACGGTTGGATAAGGATCAGAAACAACAATAAAATTGCGTGGGTCACGCCAGCCCGGCATCCGCTCTTGATTAATATTGGGGCCTGCCTGCATGTTGTTGTTACACATGACCCAATAAAAGTTAAGCGTGCCGTCTTTTAATGCACGGTCTTGCGCCACGGCATGTAAGCCAACTTTTTCTGGGATCGTGCCGGCGGGGAGTTGCCAAACTTGCTCTACTTTTTCGCGGTGGTTTTCATTCGTTACCACCATATCGGCAGGTAAGCGATGGGCAAACGTACCGACTTCACGAGCAGTACCACACGCAGACGGCTGCCCCGTCAATGAGAACGGACCACAACCCGGCTGAGAAATTTTACCTGTCAGTAAGTGCAAGTTATAACAGAGGTTATTCGCCCAAACACCACGAGTATGCTGATTGAAGCCCATTGTCCAATAAGAGACGACTTTTGTGTTTGGATCTGCATACAATTTTGCTAGTTCTTCTAGCTGATCTTTCGGTACCCCTGTCATTTCAGCGGTTTTATCTAATGTGTATTCAGCCACAAAGGCCTTATATTCTTCCCAAGTCATCGGCACAGAGGCATCTGAACCCGGGTTTTTAGCACTTTGTTCTAATGGATGAGTAGGACGCAATCCATAACCGATATCCGTTGTTCCTCGACGTAAGTTAACGTGTTTATCGAAGAATTCCTGATTCACCGCATCATTTTGAATAATATAGTTAGCAATATAATTGAGGATCACTAAGTCAGACTGTGGGGTAAAGACAATACCGTTATCAGCTAACTCAAAGCTACGATGCTTAAATGTGGAGAGTACAGCAACACGCACATTAGGGTCAGATAAACGTCGGTTGGTAATACGTGACCATAGGATAGGATGCATTTCTGCCATGTTCGAACCCCAAAGCACAAATGCATCGGCTTGCTCGATGTCATCATAACAGCCCATAGGTTCATCCATACCAAAAGTACGCATGAAACCAACAACCGCTGAGGCCATACAATGGCGTGCGTTAGGGTCTAAGTTGTTAGAGCGGAAGCCACCTTTAAACAATTTTGATGCAGCATACCCTTCCCACACAGTCCATTGGCCTGAACCGAACATGCCAATCCCTTCAGGGCCGCGCTCTTTTAATGTGGTTTTTACTTTTTCTTCCATGACATCAAAGGCTTTTTCCCAAGTCACCGGGGTAAATTCACCATTTTTGTCATATTCACCGTCTTTCATTCGCAGCAATGGCTGAGTCAAGCGATCTTTACCGTACATGATTTTCGGTAAAAAATAGCCTTTAATACAGTTTAAGCCACGGTTAACTGGCGCTTCTGGGTCACCTTGGCTCGCCACAATGCGACCATTTTGCGTTCCCACAAGTACACCACAACCTGTACCACAGAAGCGGCAAGGTGCTTTATCCCATTTGATGGCCTCTTGTTGCCCGACGACCGCTTTAGCGATACTCGGAACGCCAATACCTGCCGCCGCAGCAGCGGCCGCAACAGCATTGGCTTTCATGAAGCTACGACGACTGAGTTTCATCATTTTCCTCACATTGCTCATCCTGCTGGTGGTAAACCAGCGAAACAGCCAGCACACCATTAACATTGCGTACTGAATCAATAGTCTCAATCAGGGTGCGACTGTGTTCTGACTCGACAACAACAATCAATTTGCCTGTTTCCGGTGAACTGATAGCCACCTCACAACCGGGTAATTGATTTAAAGCTGCCGTCACAGCGCAAGCCTGTTCACTTTTTACTTGTACAATCAAACTACATACTTGCCAGCTATTGCGCATTTTCATGCTCCAAAGTAATGGCTGATACGGGGCAACCGGCAACACAGGCACCACAACCTGTACAACCTTGCTTATCAATATTGGGCTGATAAATTCCACTCAGTGATGGGCGAAACGCGATCACTTGTGGCTCACAATTGTCTTCGCATCGCCGACATTCAATAGAGCGATATGCCAGACAGGTTTGAGCAATTGAGATGGAAATATCCCAAGGTTGGGAGAGTTGTGGAAGAAATATTGGCTCAGGGCAAGCGGCAGCACAGGCATAACAAAACGTGCACTCCCCTTGCAAAAAATCAACAACGGGATAGCCACCGGGGCCAGATATTAAAATTGAGGTTTCACAATGCGTCAGGCAATGGTTGCAACGAGTACAACTTTCAATGAAATGATCTTCACTACGACTCCATGGCGGTCGAATAACGGGTGCGGCGCGACGCCATGCACCAGTCAACACTCCCCGACGGGTGATATCAGCCATGTTGATTTCCTTAACATTGCCCAAACAAAATTAATGCAAAAAGTAAAAATTAACCGCAATTATTATACGCGAATTCAGATAATAAGTGCAACGCTCGGTCATGTTAGATGGAAGGACGGTTAGCTACTGATAAGCTATCCTGCTCTTCCGACCAAAGATGAGCGAGTAAGTATGAAGTATCAGCAACTAACCGAAGGACAACGATACCAGATATCGATACTGCGTGAGGATAATTTATCCTGCCATGAGATAGGTATCCGTATCGGTGTAAGCAAGTCCACGGTCTCCCGTGAACTGAGGCGTAACACTTCAGATACTGGTTATAACCCACAACAGGCACACCAGAAGTGCTGTGATAGGCGGCTGTCATCTGCCAAAAGGACAATTCCTCAGCAGACCATAGATTTCGTGATATTTGCTCTGGAGTGGAAGTGGAGTCCTGAGCAAATAAGTGCAATTGGCAGCATTATTGGTCTTAGCGTCAGCCATGAATGGATTTACCAGTATATCTATGCGGATAAGCGTAGCGGTGGCGAGTTGTACAGGCATCTTAGGCAGGGCAAACGGCGATATCGTAAGGGCTACGGGCAGAAACGAGGGCGCATCCCTGATGCGGTATCCATTGAGCTACGGCCGTCAGTCGTCGATGACCGTAGCCGTCTGGGGGACTGGGAGGCCGATTTGGTGCAGGGTAAACAGGGCACTGGTGCTATCGTGACACTGGCAGAACGCAAAAGCCGTATTTACCTGACAAAAAAGGTGTTTTCAAAGGATGCGGTGGAAGTCAGTAAGGCCATTATCTCACTGCTGAGTGAGTATCAGGATGTATGTCACACAATAACGTTCGATAACGGTCTAGAGTTTAGTGAGCACAAGGCGATAGCAGAAGCACTGAACGCAGATACGTACTTTGCCCATCCGTATGCCTCGCATGAGCGTGGGCTGAACGAGAATACGAATGGGTTGTTAAGACAGTTTATCCCGAAAGGAACAGACCTGCGGACAGTGACAGAAGAAGACTTACAACGCTATCAGGGAGCGTTGAACAGCAGGCCACGCAAGTGTCTGGGGTTCAGACAACCTTCGGTGGTGTTTGCGGAGCTAAGAAAGGCGGCTTAGCGTTGCACTTCGGACTTGAATCCGCCATATGTGTATTCACGCAGAATCTTATCGATAGAGAGTAAAAAAATACATACCACCTAATAGGTAACATTAATGAATGTGCTATTTAGAATGAAATAATTTATACAGAAAGTATTATTTGAAATAACGATGTAACTTATTGACTAGAACTTAAATAAATTATCTTCAAACAAAAAATATTAACATTTTTTAAATATGAGAAACCAAATTAATCCTAATGTTTCATGAAACCCTCATATATATAACATTATAAACTACCACTAAAGTAGTAGTTATAGTCATCAACGATGAATATCCACATTGAAAATATTAGAGGTGCTGCACACTTTCGTTATTAGTTAAATAATAGATAAGCATATTACTTAGTCATATCCCACTGATAATAAAGCCTTTCAATATGAATTCAATAAATAAAAACCCTCACTCACATGAAAGTGACGCTTAAATGCTTTGCTCTCATTTATTTTAACTGACTCAATATTTTCTTTCCTAATTTACATTCACGATTCGATATTAATCACATTATTTTAATGACATTTCTTTTAGTAAATTTAGCTTTGATCAAAAACAATATTTTAAGTGTGGTTATTTGTTAGAGCTATTCCTTGAGCATGTCATGATGGCATCAAAACCTATGCCATCACCTATAAATAATAATATCACAGCCAATGGGATGGCTGGCTTATATCACTCGAGGCCCTTATGGCAAAGATAATCAACAGGACTTTGTACTTACTCAGTTTGGTGGCTGGGATATGGTTGTTAACCCCTGCTGTTCATGCACAAACTGCATCAAAGGAAGCATCATCAACAATAAATACTAAAAATGAATCCTTTGCTCAGGCTCACCCTGATCAATATCACTCGTGGCGTGCAACATCCGAACAATCACAACGTGAAGATGCGCTGGCAGAAGACCCCCGGTTGGTGATCCTCTGGGCTGGCTACCCTTTTTCACGTGATTACAACAAGCCTCGAGGCCATGCTTATGCTTTAATTGACGTACGAGAAACACTACGTACTGGTGCACCGAAAGATGCACAAGATGGACCTCTCCCTATGGCTTGTTGGAGCTGTAAAAGCCCAGATGTCGCCAGACTTATCCAAGAGCAAGGGGAAGATGAATATTTCCACGGTAAATGGGCTAAAGGTGGGCCTGAAATTGTTAACGTACTAGGGTGTGCTGACTGCCACAAAACCGACTCTCCAGAATTCGCGCAAGGCCAGCCCGCTTTAACACTCACCCGTCCTTATGCCGCTCGAGCCATGGAAGCGATTGGTAAACCCTTCGATAAAGCCAGTCGTTTTGATCAGCAATCTATGGTGTGTGGGCAATGCCACGTTGAGTACTACTTTGCAGGGGAAAATAAATCCGTCAAATTCCCTTGGGATAACGGTACGAAAGTGGAGGATATGGAAGTCTATTATGACAATATCGCCTTCTCTGACTGGACAAACTCACTGTCGAAAGCCCCTATGTTAAAAGCACAGCACCCAGAGTATGAAACATGGAGTGCGGGGATCCACGGTAAAAACAACGTGACCTGTATCGACTGCCACATGCCTAAATTACAAAATGAAAAAGGCGAGCTCTACACCAGCCATAAGATAGGTAATCCATTCGATAATTTCGAACAAACCTGTCGTAACTGCCATACCCAAAGCAAGCAAGAGCTACAAGCTGTCGTTGCCGAGCGCAAACAAGCTATCCAAGAGATGAAAATCAAAGTGGAAGATCAACTTGTTCATGCCCATTTTGAAGCTAAAGCAGCTTGGGATGCAGGGGCAACCGAAAAAGAGATGGCGCCCATTTTAGCTGATATTCGCCATGCACAATGGCGCTGGGATTTAGCTATTGCATCTCATGGTATTCATATGCACGCACCAGAGGAAGGCTTGCGCATGCTCGGTGGCGCAATGAACAAAGCTGCTGATGCTCGCACCAAACTCGTTCGTCTATTAGGTGCTAAAGGCATTACACATGAAATTGCTATTCCAGACATTTCAACCAAAGAAAAAGCGCAACAAGCAATTGGTCTGGATATGGAAAAAATCAACGCTGAAAAACAAGAGTTTTTGAAAACTGTCGTGCCCGAATGGGATGCGCAAGCTCGTAAAAACAACCTGTTAAGCCAATAACCGTGATCCGCCTCATACAGAGGCGGTATAACCAATGGAGTTAATATGAGCGTACTACGTTCGTTATTCACTGCTGGGGGGCTGGCATTAGGCTTGTTATGGAGCATTGCAGCCTCTACTGCGACACCTCCCGCGACAGAGACGGGTGAACGTTGGGTTGTTACTCAGCAACGTAACCCAGATGCAGCCTGTTTGGATTGTCATAAACCCGACAAAGAAGGTATGCATGGCACTCACGCATCGGTCATTAACCCTAATAATAACCTTCCCGTTACCTGTACCAACTGCCATGGTAACCCAGGCCCTCATCACCGTGAGGGGGCTAAAGATGTGATGCGGTTTAACCACCCTATGTATAGCGTGGAGCAACAAAATAGTGTCTGTATGTCATGTCACTTACCCGAACAGCTACAAAAAGCGTTTTGGCCACACGATGTTCATGTGACTAAAGTTGCCTGTGCCAGTTGCCATAATCTGCATCCAAAACAAGATACGATGAAAACACTTAATGACAAAGGTCGCGTAAAAATTTGTGTTGATTGTCACTCAGACCAACGTAATAACCCTGACTTCAATCCAGCGGCGGTAAAATTGCTTAAGGAGCAGCCATGAGTTGTTCGCGTCGTCAGTTTATTATTTATGCAGGAGCCTTGGCGGCGTCAGGAGGTGCGACACTCCATAGCCTCGCAAATACGATGCAAGTGGATGGCGTACGTTACGGCATGATCCACGATGAAACCTTATGCATAGGTTGTACTGCTTGTATGGATGCCTGTCGAGAAGTCAACCAAGTCCCGGAAGGGGTTTCTCGGCTAACCATTATTCGCAGCGAGCCAATTGGTCACTTCCCAGATATCAAATATCGCTTTTTCCGGCATTCATGTCAGCACTGTGAGCATGCACCTTGTGTCGATGTTTGCCCAACGGGCGCATCATTTATTGATAAAACGACAGGGATTGTCGATGTTAACCCAGACCTATGTGTTGGTTGCCAATATTGTATTGCGGCTTGCCCTTACAGAGTAAGATTCATTCACCCAGTCAATAAAACTGCCGACAAATGCGATTTTTGCCGAAAAACAAACTTGAAAAAAGGTAAACAACCGGCTTGTGTCGAAGCCTGTCCAACCAAGGCATTGGTCTTTGGCAATCTGGATGATCCTAACAGTGATATTTCTCTTATGTTGCGTCAAAAAACCACGTATCGCTATAAAATAGCCCTCGGTACTCGCCCCAAAATGTACCGAGTTCCGTTCAAATATGGGGAGGTTAGCCAATGACAACTGCTTCTGCTTTCCATTTTGAATCTTTAGTTTGGGATTGGCCCATTGCCGTTTACCTCTTTCTAATTGGTATTTCAGCAGGGTTAGTGGTGCTTGCCGTGCTATTGCGTCAATATTATCCGTCTGAAGCAACCAGTAAGAGCACACTAATGAGAGCCACTCTATTTCTGGCACCGACGACCGTTATTTTGGGATTACTCATTTTAATTTTCCATTTAACACGCCCATGGACCTTTTGGAAATTGATGTTCCACTACAGTCCGACCTCCGTCATGTCGATGGGGGTTATGCTCTTCCAAGTCTACATGGTGGTACTCGTTGTCTGGTTAGCTAAAGTTTTCGAAACTGAACTGGTCGCAATACAGCAAAAATGGCTACCGCGTTTTGGCTTTATTCGCTCATTATTAAATTTATTCACACCTGCTATACGTGCCATTGAAATCACCATGCTCGTACTGGCGGTATTATTAGGGGCTTATACCGGTTTTTTACTTTCCGCGTTAAAATCCTATCCATTCTTAAATAACCCTATCTTACCTGCTCTCTTTCTCTTTTCAGGGATCTCATCGGGGCTTGCCGTCGCGCTCATTGCTTTAGCATTGCGCTATCGCCAAAATGTCCATAACCCAGAAGCGCATTTTCTACATCGCGTTGAAGGCTTTGTCGTTTGGCTGGAAATCTTCTTATTAGCGGCTTTCTTTGTCGGTTTAGCATTAGGGGATGATGGCAAAATGCGCGCGCTTATCGCAGCACTTGGTGGAGGCTTTTGGACTTGGTGGTTTTGGATTGGTGTGGTTGGCATTGGTTTTATGATCCCACTGGCCTTGAAAAAATGGGTCAATAATAGCCAAAGTGCCGCCCGAGTGGTTTTTGTCAGTAGTGCGAGTTTGGTTGGGGTCTTTTTATTACGTTTCTTTGTCCTTTATGCAGGGCAATTAACGGTCGCTTAATTAACACAAACAAGGTGCTCATTGGAACTTATACTCCCTGAAATCGGGTTTATTAGCTTGCTGTTAACACTCTGCATAACCAATTTTCATGCCTTGTTTGGGTTGGTTAGTACCTACAAACACACCCAAAAATCACGCTTACTTGGGGTTTATTGGTCTACTCTGCAATTTATATTTCTCGTTATTGCGTTTCTTTGCCTAACTATTTCCTTTATTCAAAGTGACTTTTCGGTGGTGTATGTTGCTCAACATAGCCACCGTTTATCCCCTTTATTAATAAAAATAGCGGCGGTTTGGGGTGGGCATGAAGGTTCACTCCTTCTTTGGGTGCTTTTACTGTCGACTTGGCATCTGTTATTCGCTTGGCGCTATCGCAAACAAGATCACCCCTTTTTTGCTTTAACCTTAGCTATTCTTGCCGCAATGAGCGCAGCGCTACTTTGGTTTATCGTGCTCTATTCAGACCCTTTTATGCGGATCTTTCCGCCCGCGATTGAAGGTCGCGACCTCAACCCAATGTTGCAACATTGGGGGCTTATTTTACATCCTCCGCTACTTTACTTGGGTTATAGCGGCTTGATGGTCGTCACATCATGCGTTTTGGCTTCGCTGATTGCTGGAAATTTCAGCCAAACTATTGCATGGGTTTGTTGGCGTTGGGCCGTACCAAGTTGGTGCATACTTACCATGGGGATCACGCTAGGCTCATGGTGGGCCTATAGCGAATTAGGATGGGGCGGTTGGTGGTTTTGGGATCCTGTCGAGAATGCCTCACTGTTGCCTTGGCTAGCGGCAACCGCCCTACTACACAGTTTAGCGGCTTCGCGAAAACAGGGAAGTTACCGCCATTGGTCGATGATCTTAGCCATAGTCACATTTATTTTATCATTACTTGGCACGCTTATTGTTCGTTCGGGCATACTCGTGTCAGTCCATGCATTTGCCCTAGATAATGTTCGTGCAATACCATTATTTTTATTATTTATTAGCATGAGCATCGTCGCCTTACTTATTTATGGTTGTAAGGCGAAACCCGCAGCATCAGCCTCTAAACGGGCATTAACCCTACGCGAAATCTATTTACAGATGACATTGATTTTATTTGTGGTTGTCCTGTTTATTGTGTTAGTCGGCACGCTATATCCCATGCTCTACAGCCTACTTGGGTGGGGAAAGATATCAGTCGGAGCGCCTTATTTTAACCAAACATTACTGCCTTTTGGCTTAATTATGCTGATGGTTATCGGCGCTTGGGCCGTGGGGAGCCTCAAATCATCTACCCGCTCTTTTTTCCGTTGGCGTTTGTCTGTTAGCATCATTGCCGCTGTAATCGCCCTACTTTTGCGATGGAGTGATGCTAAATTTATCGCGAGCGCAACGGCTATAATGGTTGGCTTACTGTTGCTATTATGGCTACGCCCTCTCAATGAAATACAGAAGCGACTAGCCTCATTACTTGCACACACTGGCGTGATTATTTTTGCCACTGGTATTGCTTTTTCTACTGTAAGCAAACAAGAAATCAGTGCCAATATGACGGTTAATCACACCGTTTCACTCGCCGGTTATCAATTTAATTTCAAGCAATTACAGTTGGATACTCAATCCAATTACACCACTGAAAAAGCGCTCATTGCCGTTTATCAAAAAGATACATTTATTACACACCTTGAGACTGAACGTCGATTTTATACCGCTCGCCAACAGATAATGATTGAACCTGGTATGCACTGGGGATGGATGCGAAATTGGTACGCCGTATTAGGTGAAAAGACGGGAAATAACCGCTATGCGCTACGATTCTATGTGCAAGATGGTATCCAGTGGATATGGGGAGGGGCTTTTATCATGTGCATCGGTCTCTTTATTGGGTGGTTTAAAGGGCGAAGTCAGCATGAATAAACTCTTGCATTATGTTGTTCTAACATTATTACTTATGGTGACGAATATAGCCAAAGCCGACATTGTGGATACTTGGCAATTTGCTACCGCAGAACAGCAAACAACTTCATTACAAATTGCGGCTCAATTACGCTGCCCTCAGTGCCAAAATCAAAACCTGCTCGAATCCAATGCCCCTACCGCTGTCAGTATGCGCCATCAAGTGTATAAAATGGTAGCGGAAGGGAAAACTGAAGCTGAAATACGCTCTTATATGACCGAGCGATACGGTGATTTTGTACTCTACAATCCGCCATTACACATGGGAACCATTGTACTCTGGAGCCTGCCGTTTATCGGATTCATCTTTGTCATCGCCCTGCTCTATTATTTAATAAAAAAAAGAGCCTCAGTACCGCGAACAAATCAACATAATTCAACGGAAGCTACCATTACTCCGACGTCTAAGCTGTCCATACAATTAACTCATGAAATTCCATCACAGCACGCCGAAGTGAAGCGCAACGATACCCTTTCTTATTATGCTATCCATTTATGCGTAGCTCTATTACTGCTCCTTACAATAGCAGGGTATTTTTTTCTACCGCGCTTTAGCGCCACTTATCATGAATACCAGCGCATCTCAGACCCATTACATATATTGACCCCACTACAGCAACAACAAAGTGATCTGATACGCTTACAAAATAATATTCGACAATCCCCCCAAAATGGTGACCTTTGGGCAATCCTTGGTGAATATTATTTATATCAAAATAGCTATGACAATGCCTTGATTGCCTATAACCAAGCACTTAAATATACAGGAGAAAACGCGCAACTTTATTCAGCTATCGCGACTGTGCTCTATTATCAAGCGGGGCAACAGATGACTGAAGATACAATGCAAGTAATAGAGTATGCATTATCCATTGATAAACATGAAGTGACCGCTTTAATGCTATTAGCCTCAGACGCCTTTATGCACGCCAACTATGAAAAAGCCATTAGCCTATGGCAACAACTACTCGATAGTAATAGCCCTAGAATTAATCGTTCACAATTAATAGAAGCGATAAATATGGCAACAATAATGAAAAATAATCATTAAATCATTTTTTGATTATTTTTCATTTAAAGTACATACACGTCATCAATAAAAAACTTAAAATAACAATAACTATTCAAATAAACTTAACATAACAATTTATTATTAATTGTAACCCTTTGTCTTTAATTGACTATTGTTATTTCATCCCCATATAAACACGCCTATGCTTATGCTACCTTAATATCGCCTAATTCTAAAATTACTACTATTATTCAAATATAAAAAGAGTAACTTCATGAAAAAGAATATATTTTCATATTTAATTATTGCTCTTATCGCAGGCGGCTCATTTGTTGCTGGCATGATGGCAAATTATACCCCTGATCTGGATATCGTTAAAAAATCACAAAAAGCAGTGGAGGATTTCCTTACATTTCCCGAAACCGCCGAATATAAAAATGTCCATTACTATGAAATTCGGCAAACACTCGATCACGGAATACTTGGTTATGTATGTGGTGAGGTACTCGTTTTTAAAAGCGAAAATTCCTTTGGCTATAAACGATTCCTCGTCAAAACATATATGCACCAAGATGGAAGAAATGTCGTTTCTATCCCTTTAATTGAACGTTCTGGAAATATTTTTCCTAACGACAACTTCAACATCATCTGGGATCAATTTTGCCGTGAACAATCTGATAAGAAAGAATAATCTCTTTTGACGCCTGTAGTATGCAACTTAACCTTTATCAGCTCACCTTTTTGGCTTAGTAATAAATCACTCTTAATAAACCAGCACGCCCTCTTTTCTTCAACCCATTGATGAATATTGTTAATCTCCTTCAATTCATGTCTATTTATTACATAAGCCAAAAAGCCAATCTATTGAATACACAAGAAAATTTTACATAAGCAATATTAATATCTTTAAAAATATTAACACTTGACGTGTGTTTTGATACACAGTTCACATTTTTATCATCGGATTTATACGGTACATTAGTGTCAAGTCAAACGAAGGGAGAGATATCTCATCATTGAGGAATAAAAATTAATGTTGATGTTCTTTAATCACATTAACCAGTATCAATGTCGTTACACCATAAAATAGTAAATAATAATATTCGCAAAAATAAAAGTATAATATTTAACCAGTTGAATACTGAATTCTAATACCAGGGAATTTATTAGTACCAGTGTTATATCATTTCCTATCTGATATAGCGCGTAACAAAATATTACGCTTGTAATATAAAATAACATGCTAAGTTGAATACTTAAGTTATTATCATATAAACATTATATATTTAAGCTATGTATCAACGAAAAGCTAAGATATTTATTAAAAACTAACGTCTTCATCATGTACGTAGATATGCTATAGTACCGATTGCATAATTATAATATCGCTGTAAAGAACAAATCATGTAGTAGTGATTTCATTCAGTTAGAGTCCCTAAAGGGACTCTTTTTTTTATGTTTTAATATGGAAAAAGCCATTAATACAAATCATTACCATGGCTTGCTATCACTTTTTTATACCACCAAAAAGATTTTTTACGTATCCTTGTTAGTGAGCCAGCTCCCTGATCATCCTTATCAACATACACAAAACCATATCGTTTACTCATTTCGCCTGTTGAAGCAGAGACTAAATCAATACATCCCCATGAAATATATCCCATAATGGGGATACCATCAGCAATAGCATCACCTAAAGCTTGAATGTGTGAACGATGGTAATCGGTTCGATAATCATCAATAATTTCACCATCCTCATTTAACTTATCATGCGCCCCCAAACCATTTTCTACTAGAAATAATGGTTTTTGATAGCGATCATAGAGCATGTTTGCGGTTAATCTTAAACCGAGAGGGTCAATTCCCCACCCCCACTCACTCTGTTTTATATACGGAGAGCTTAAAGATTGTGCAGCATTAATCGACAGGTTTGTACCATCCCCCATATCCGCTGAGGCACAGCGGGAGGCATAATAACTAAACGAAACAAAATCAACGGTATTTTTAAGGATTTGCTCGTCCTCTTCCGTGACCAGAAGTGTCACCTTGTTTTCACGAAAAATACGTTGCGCATAGGCGGGATAATACCCACGCACCTGTACATCAATAAAAAACAAGTTTTCACGATCTTTTTCCATTGCCGCCCATACATCTTCTGGTTTAGGCGACCAAGGGTAATATCCACCACCTGCAAGCATACAGCCGACTTGGTTTTGAGCATTGACTTCGTGGGCTATTTTTGTCGCTAATGCGCTAGCAACTAATTGATGATGAGCGGCTTGATATTTAACTTGTTCGCTATTTTCCCCTTCTTCAAAGACTAACCCTGATGATGAAAACGGCGTATGCAATAGCAAATTAATTTCATTAAATGTCAGCCAATATTTCACTATCCCATCAAATGCTTCAAAGCAGGCTTTGGCATAGGTCACAAAAAAATCAATCATCTTCCGGTCACGCCATGAGCCATACTCAGTGACCAAATGCATCGGAACATCAAAATGGCACAAGGTTACTAGCGGTTCAATATGATATTTTTTGCATTCATTAAATAAGTCGAGATAATAGGCGATACCTTCTGGGTTTGGAGTGACTTCATCCCCACGCGGAAATAAACGGCTCCATGCAATCGATGTGCGAAACACCGAAAATCCCATTTCTGCCATTAGCGCAATATCACGCTTGTATTGATGATAAAAATCAATTGCCAAATGGCTTGGGTAATATTCATCATCTCGTAATTTAAAACGTTTTTCGATCCCCATTTTTACCGGATGCCTGTTAGCTCCATAAGGAATAACATCTGCAATACTGAGTCCTTTTCCCCCTTCAAAACAAGCCCCCTCCGCTTGATTTGCCGCTATTGCACCACCCCACAGAAAATCTTGAGGAAATAGAGATCCTGGCATAATTACCCTCATTCAATAGTGAAAAAATTATTTACTTTCTGGTTAACAAAAATTTTTTATATTTCTTTGGCGATACTGTTTTTGTTTAATCTTACCTATTAATTATTTATTGATAATTAATGACGGTAATATCTATTAACTCCCTATTAATCATCTTTATTAATCACAAAATCAGTAGAAACCATTGCGGTAACAGCCACAACTATCCGTCGATTAAAGATAAAAACAATGCCATTTTGAATAGTAATTATTTTTTGTTATGCACCACACACAATAAAAAACCACACACGCAATAAAGCGCTATGCCACATCATTCATATCGATAAAATAATAATCATTTGATTGATTATTTTATTTACAATATTTATCTATAAGGGGGGAGTTTTGTTAGAGAATAATGTTTTTATTGATAGGATAAATTAAAAAAAGCGTCATAATCACAAAAACCCAATACTATCAATTAGTTAACAATCATTTTTTACTTGCTTTACTAAATACCACTATCGTTTTTTGATCATTAAAATAGTGGTTTCAAGCAATAAGGTGATTAAATCATAAAAGATAGCAACAAGGTGCCCATACTCTCAATCATGTTTTCCTGGCAGAAATACTCCAATGGGTTAAAAATCATATTTATGGTATTGATAATGGAATAACCTAGTAGGTCAGTTATATCAACTGTTGGCATACTCATTCCTCATTTTGATGGCTCTCAGCAGGATAAATAATCCAATTAAAACTATCAATCAGAATCGTGTTAAAACTCATCTATTAAATACACCACCTATTTATCCCCTTTGTCAATATTATGTCATGACTAAAATACAATCGATAAGCTAAAAAATGTTTTCACTGCCTTTAAATGAAAACATGCTAAATCGCCCAATAACCCTAACTTATCTTAAATTTATCGATATCAAATCGTGATTATTACCTGACGTTTTAATTATAATAGCATCACAATATAATTAAATCACCTATATAGTGGTTAATAGAAGGCTTATTTAGAATACGCGAGATATTTTATTAAAAGAATAAAATTGTGAAGTCGATCAATCTGAAAATCACTATAAAAAAGTTAAGTATTAACACTTAACCTTATTTCCACACCAACTTAATCATTGATGTTTTAATAATAATTCCAGCATGAAATATTCTTATTAGAAAGGACAAGAATAAAAAATAACCCATTCAAATCAATCAGATGGAAACAACATCCATTGCCTTTTATATCTCTTTATTATTTTAATTTAAATATTTCATCGTAATAATAAATTTTATAAATTACTTTTTATAGCCCTGCATTAAAAAAAGATAAAAATCAGCCAGTTTGATAATTTGGTGTAATATTAAATAGCACAAATAGCTAATAAAAACTTCAATAATTTATTTAAATCATATACACTCAGCATGAAACGATAAAAAGGAATTGTTATGTTTAGATTTTTTGAAACATTTTTTAATGAGCTGTCCAATATAATGACTGCAAATAGCCGACGTATCATTGTGACAATCTTAGCTGTCGCAACGATTTCAACAACAGTAACCATGGAGTCTATCAACATCTATTTTATAGCCGCATTTATATTTATTAGTTTTTCACTATATCTACCTGAAATATATAAATTTATAATGAACAGGGTAAACTAAGTAACGTTGAATACATTGAGCTATAACATTTGACTTTGTCTTTTTAACAACACACATGCACCTGTTTTTGCCGTTAGTTGATTAAAAATTACGTATTAGCACCTAATTCACTTTTTACCATAAATCAAAAGAGCAATACGTAATCAGTAAAAATAACTACCAATGGTCACTAATCACATCAGCAAAGATAAAAGCCTGCGTATTGTTATCCTTAAAGTCAGAGTAAATACCTACGACCCGCCTTAAATACAGTTAGCTTCATTTGTAATGATGCTCAATCGCTGTTTCTTCCTTTAAATACCTATTAACCATGGCTGCTTTGTCACCTCACTTTCTATATCTTACGACAACCAATCAACCAATATAAATTTCTACCATCATGGTACATCACCGTATTACTACAGCTTCAAAAAGTAACTGTATCCGTTAGCGTAAATACAATCATTCCTTTCTGCATAGAGAGAGAGAAGAAATTAAATGACCCCATTAAAGGATTAACATATTTTGTATTTTCCTTTACACGAATGAGATGACTCCCCTCCTGCATGGATTCTCGAATGCGCTAATAGCGGCCTTATTTAGCATTAGCATGAGGGAATAGATTGCAGAAAGCAAAAAATGCCCTCACAAGGAGGGCTGTTATCAAATATGGGTCGGATAACTTAAAATCGATTTAATCTAAAATCTATAAAGGCTAAATGGTTTCACATCCAATGAAGGTTCTTTACCTAACAGTAGATCTGCCGTGATTTCAGAAGAAACAGGGCTTTCTGTCATACCCCAACCTGTCGCGGTGTTAATCACCAGACCTGGGTATTCATTAACTTGAGAAATGATAGGATTCTCATCTGGTGCTATCGCCATCGCACCACTCCACTGGTCGATAAGTTTAGAGTCTTTAAATGCAGGGAACTCTGCTTTCAATTTCTCTAATGAAGAATTTAGCTCAGGAATATCTGGCAGTGCGGTCATATTCCTATTTTTCTCAAACGGAGAAACTTCGTCTAGCTCCCAGTGTGTCGGTTGTGTAAATGAATTAATTAACTGTTCATTTAATGAAATGTGTACTGGGAAATCTGGCATTGATAGCAATGGCAGATATTTATAACCATAGATAAATGATTCTTTTACGACTGGAGCAACGATCACACGAGGTGAAGTCGCATAGGTGCCATCAGCTTGCTCACGGAAGAAAATGTTACCTGGTAAAGCGACGTTACCACCCGGTGCAGTAGGTGAACCACTGATCAATTGCTGAGATTGGTAAGCCGGTAATGTTGGTACGTCAACATTCAGATTTTGCATGAACAGTCTAGACCATACACCGCCAGCAACAACCACTCTAGAAGTTTTAATCGCACCTTTTTCTGTCACAACATCAGAAATTGCACCCGCTTGAGTTTCTAAGCCTCTTGCAGCACAGTTTGTGTAGATCTTAACCCCAATTTTTTTAGCGTATTCCGCCATAACAAAGGTTGCAATCTCAGCATCTAGGCTACCTGAGTCTTCTTCAAAACCGGCGATTGTCCAATTTGATGTAGCTCCACGAAGGCGCTGATTTAATTCATCACCTTCAATAATTCTAGTTTTGAATGGAATATCTGAACCGACATTCTTACTTCTTGTATCAATCCATTTTCTGACGTGATCTAAATCTTCTTCATCAAGAGGAACTTCTACGCGCCCTTGAGTACGATAGCTAGTATCGACACCCACTTTCGCATTCATTTCTCTCCAACGCTGTTTACCAATATGATGAAGCAGGAATGTCTCATCAGGCATTTTGTAAGTAATGACTTGGCCATAGAATCTAGAAGATTGTTCGCCAGCAATATTCCCCTTCTCAACGATTACAACAGACAAGCCGCGTTCAACAAGATTGATAGCGGTCATAATACCTAAAATACCAGCACCAATCACAACAACGTCAGCTTGCTTAGGTAGAGGACCTGCGGTTCCTTCAACAAACCCATGTCTTGGTGTGCCAGGAACAAATCTACCTTCTCGAGTTAACATCGGGGTTAAAATTCCCGCCCCACCAGCCACGGCTACAACAGCCCCGCCGATAAGAAACTTTCTTCTAGTTATTGCCATTTTAAAACATTTCCTTTTATCAAATGAACGTCAGTATCTAAATAATAAGATCATCATTTAATTTTTATTTGTAACGTAATTGTATTCTAATTTAGATTAAAATTAAATTTATTTGTTAAAAATTATTTTTAATGAATGTTTATTCATAAAATAAAAATAGAATATTAACTAAATAAAACTGAATACTTTTTAGACAAATAGCAATGCAAAACCCTATTCTATCAATATCGGAACTTCTGCAAGATATAATATATTTAGCGCTAACAGAAAAATGACAAGTCACTATAAATGAATAGTTATTTTCATTATTTAAAAGAAAAACACTTGGTCGCTAGGGAGAATTTGTAACATCTGTAGGAAAATTAACCTATCGTAGACCTACGATTTGGGCAATATTAAAGCTAACAGGATACGTTATTTTACTTAAGTATTTTATCAATTCATTTTTAGCTTAATATATCAATGACCATTTAAAAAAGGGGGACTTTTAAATCACTCTTACGGATATTATTGACCACTTATTAATTAAGGTCTTTTTATGCCATCGCACTTTACTCTCTATTATTTTAAGATTAAATTTCACACTAAAGTTAACCTTATTCTTTGAGCTGTTATGACGAGACTATTCATGTTAGTTAAAGCTATTTAATGGTTATCTCATATCTCACCACAATTTAACCTACAGTGGTTACGTATTGTATTATCAGCACCTAGACCCCGACTTTCTTCGAATCAAAGAATAAATCATATTGATATAAAACTGGGAGCTAGAACAAATAATAGGCGCCCTTTGTCAACCTTTTCCCACTCATTCATTTTCATTGCTAGGCCTAGCTTTGTCGGTATTTCCCTTTCAAGGCTGATCAAAAAAATCATGCTTAAAAATAAGGTGGTCTAGAGAGGTGCTGATCTGATATCAACTAACTGTGCTATATTCAATTTAGTCTGATATAAAAATCCCCCAGTCCGAGTTAGGAGCTTCCTCCTAACTCATTGGATATAAAATGGAGGCACAACAATAATTCTTTTCGCCTATAAGAAGTGATTGTGATGAAACTTATTTTTTATATTTATTATAAAATTCTTCACCGCACATCACTTTAGTAAAGTCGCTGCCAACGGTCATTACAGATAAAGGCTTAACTTTATCGACATAGATAAAGTGGTTTCTAATCTTATCTTTTTCTTTCACTGGTTTTACTTGACCATTTTCTATTTGGTCAGAGTCATAATTCACACAATACCCAATTGTGTTAGCCGTTTTTTTATCTTTTACCACCATGATTTCATTATATTTAAAACGATAACCTTGGTTGTCTTTAGCTAACTGTTCTTTCGTTTTATCGCTTCTCGCAAAAGGGCTTGATACGCGATATAGAGCATCAGCATATTCAGCATCCATTTTTTTGCTGACAAACTGTTGATCAGCAGAGCTAGCAGAAGCGTAAGTCACACCCTGCTGTGTTGTTTTAATACTATATGCTTCCCATTCCTCTGACTCTTGAACAACTGGGTTGGCGTCGCTCAGAATATTCGCGAATTCACCCCACATATCATTATTTGAGCTACAGCCTGTAACCAACAATGTGGCGGCGCTAAGTACTGTAATTGAGAGAATATGTTTTTTCATTTTTACCCTAAAAGTTAAGATTAATGGTACGCGATAGATTTGTAACCAATGATTTTTAAAGTATTTTCATTGTATCTAGGAAATAAATAATCTGCAAATAGGCGCCTTAATATCAATTACCATTAAATTTATCAGATAAATTAAGCATAGAAACTACAAGGTAATAAACAAACTATCACATCAATTTAATCCGATATTTAAAAATAAAATTTCTATCAATAGCCCTAATGATGGGCACTGAGTTTATATAAAAAGTCGACGGAGGTTGTGATCTGTCTCTTTCCTACTCTCGATTTGTTCATCACGACAAAATGAAATTTAAAATAAAAACACACATCATTATTAAGTATTAATAACTAAATTTGTCAGATATATCTTAATTCTCACTTCATTAAAAATAAGAAATATCCTACTCATCAAGAGAATTAAATACTATACTTTGATTTTTATTGTTCGTATGCAGCATACGATAGTCAGTAAAATTAAAGGCTGGACATTCATGTTTTCTCTACGCGGCTACGCATTATATTTTTATATTTTTTCTATCCTCTTTTTTATCGCACCGCTTGTCTATGTCATAATAAATGAAGATAAAAATAACTTACTGACCTTCTTAAGCAGCCTTACAATAATTTTTTATGTTATCGTCTGTATGGCAATATTTTTTTAAATTAAGGTAATTAGCAAAATAAAATTCGCTATTTTTATAGTCTCCTTCTTTGTGCGATACACGTTTTTTAATATTCTTTGCCTTTTCACCTTCTTAAGTCATTTTTCAGTATCGAGGTATTCAGACTAGCCAATGATTAAGCGATAAGTTCAATAACAGCATTTAGTTTCGCCTTAGCCCAGAGGTTAGCCAGCTACCACAGTCACAGCGATCAATTAACGTCACATTTTAAGCAAAGGCTCTGCTTGAGCATGCCAATCTCAGTTAACTCTTATTTAAAATATTCCCCCTCTTTTTTATTATCTGACTTATCTCTTACATTGGATTCTTACAAGCAAGGTACGAATATGGGCGTTTCTATTTATTATTCCGCAACAAAAAAGACTCCTTTCAATTTTGAAGAAAAAAATACGTTTGAAACCATGGTAAATCAGTTGAATCAAGCCTTTCCATACAAAGAAGATGCGGAGACTCTCTATTTTTATGAAGAGCCATCAGATCAATTCTTACTACAAGGTTCAACAAAATTACCACTTGATGATGAGTCCATTTTGCTCGAGTCTATCGATTACTGGTTAGATTGTCTTTCGCAATTAACTCTAGCGTTTTCGACAGCACAATGGAGTGTTAGCATCGAAGACTCAGAAGCTACATGGGTTGATGATCATTGGGAAATGTAATATTACGGGTAACCTAGAAATAGGATTATTTGCTATAATTAATTATTCCTATTCCCTCTCTTACCAATAAATACCCTTTATGTTTGAAGTACCAAATAATTAAAAAGACCCAACCAATGCGGGTCTTATATTATAGGGGGAATCCCCCTTATCTTGCGTCACCATTTTCTAAATATAGAGAGAAGGCTCCCCATCAGGGCGAGTTTTAAACCTTCTATGCGCCCACAAGTACTGCTCTGGTGCTTTCATTATTTCTTTCTCTAGTACAGAGTTAATTGTCGCGGCATCATGTAGCGTATCGCTAGTTGGGTAATTGACTATTTCTTTCCCTAGCACCAAGTCATAACTAATACCATTACGGTTACGTAGCAGTGTGACAGTTAATGTTGGTGAGTGAGATAATTGAGCAAGCGTTGATGTACCTTTTGACGTTGAAGTATTTTTGACTGAAAAAAACGGAGCAAATACAGTTCCCTTTCGACCAAAATCTTGGTCAGGTGCGAACCAAATGGCCTTGCCACTTTTTAATTCTTGAACCATAAATCTTAAATTTTTACGATCAATCATTCCTTTGCCAGAACGACATCGACCCTTTGTTTGAATATATTCCATTGCTTTGTTGTTATGTGGTCGATACATCGCATTTACAGGAAAGCATAGCCCCATAATTCTGCCACCTAACTCCAGCGACATAAAATGAACCCCAACGATAATTACCCCTTTATTTTTGGCAATAGCTTCTTGATAATTAGATATTCCTTTGACTTGAAAGAGCTTTTTAATTCTTTTATCACTCCAGAACCACGCTATTCCGGTTTCAAATAACGCAATACCTAGCGATCTCAAGTTTTCGATAACTAAATCGTCTATTTCTTTGCGGTTTTTATTTGGAAAACACAATTCTAAGTTTCTTTTTATAATGGAAACTCGTCTTTTAATAAAATACTTCGAATTAACCCCCAAAAATGCACCAAGCCGAACAAGCCATTTATAAGGGAGTTGAACCAATAAAAATAAAATAACAATTCCTAACCATGTTGTAGCGTATTTGGGATGGAGTAACTTTAGGGAAAACAGGTTTTTAGCGTACATATGTATCTCAACACTTCGTCTTTGCGATATGCAATGTAAGTTAGACAGTTATTCTTATTTTTAATTCAAAAATTTCATCAATCCGCCATCGTCTATTTACCCTTTGTTTTCAATAAGATAAATGATAGAGAAAAGATATCAATCACTTTGTAATGATTGATTTTATATATCACGCACCTAATGTGTATAAAAGTTTAAATCACCATTTAGCGAAGACATATCAAAAATAGTTAAAAACACTAACTCATCATATCCCTAATAATAGCTATGAGTCTTATCATCTATCAAATTTTCTGCCATTTGTTGATTTTAAATAGGCATATTCACTATAGGGAAGTCTGATAATAATATTATCTTTATCAATAGCGCTTCCTAACATTGTCATTCTACAGAGTAAATTAACCTTGCCGACTCTCTGCATACATAATCCGTCAGGACTTTCAAAAAAACGCATATCACCTTTCTTCCACATAACAACAGTGACACCATCCGGTATTGCGCCTATTGGCTGAACAGTAAAAATTGTCAGCTTATTATATGCAAATACTGATATTGCACTGATTAAAACAATAAATATTATTAGTATTTTCTTTATCATTTAACAGCCTATCATCTCACCAGTATTTGTTATTGTGCACGTATTCCCTTCGCTATCAGATGTATGGCATCCAGAGCTGTCACACCAACTTTTTATCGAGTATTCATTGCCTTCACTATCAACTGAAAAGACTTCAGATGAACCATTCGCATAGTCTCTTGAGCCAGATGTTATTGAATATGAGTTACCGTCAGTATCATACGATTCAATAATATTATCGCCTTGTGCATTAGTACTCGATCTTGTACATGCTTGATAGGTACTATCACCTATACACTCCTCTGCCATTGCCGCTGTTGATATAAATGCCACAATAAGCGTATAGATTGTTTTATTTAGCAGCTTCATCCTGCCTCACCGATTAATTTTATTGTTTAAAGGAATTGCACTGTTTTAATAAACTAGAAATCTCAATAAATATAATCTAATTATTAATCTTAAAATAGCGAAAAAAGAAGCCTGTGCAGCTTATTGGAAAGCGCACAGGATAATCATTTATCATTTTTAGGCTACCTATACGGCAGTACACTTTGTGTTCCACAATCAGAATGCAGACATGCCTTTCTAAGCTGCCTATACGGCAGTACACATATTTCAGGGTGGGTACCGAGCAAACCGCAATTTCTAAGCTGCCTATACGGCAGTACACTAGGGGTTATAAATGCCACCAGCCGTTTAGATTTTCTAAGCTGCCTATACGGCAGTACACCTATCAAGTTAAATCATTCGACCGCTCTGATTTTTCTAAGCTGCCTATACGGCAGTACACAACAGGTCACAAAGTTTGAAGATTTTAAGATCTTTCTAAGCTGCCTATACGGCAGTACACATTTTAACACTAGCGTATAAGTCCATATATTTCTTTCTAAGCTGCCTATACGGCAGTACACATAACGATGTGAAAGTGTACCATCAGGTGGCCTTTCTAAGCTGCCTATACGGCAGTACACTATAAACTATCAGGAAAAAACCTTCGTGCAACAATAAATTATGGCTAATTTGTGCAAAATACCTTATTTTTTAGAGGGTATCATAACACTTTGTTTTTAAACAGAATAAAATTTCAATAAAAATAGAAGGTAAAATAAGATAACTATCACGCATCTTCCCCTTCTTACATCAAAAGAGATAGAAAGAGCCTTATTAGAAGCTGCCGATAAAACAATCTCTTCAAAAGTAATAGTGACATTTTAACCTTCGCTTGATTAATCAACTTATTACAATAAGAGCCATTTTAATGTATCTATTAAAATGGCCCTTATTGTTAACTCATTCAACGTATAAACTTACTCAGTAATTTCATTCCGTTTTACCGATTTTAAAGGTTATGGATTGGTTTTGTGTACCGTGCCATGACGACTTTACAAATAATCAAAAATACTGCCTTACTTGCCATAAGGGCATTTGGTCTATTCCAACAAAGAATGTCGCTGATAAACATTAACCTACAACAATGATTTCAAAGCATCATTTACTTTATTCTGCACCCTTGTTTATCAACGACAACTTCACCATCTTCTTTGATAAATTCATTTTGTTGCTGATTAGGTAAGATATCTAACACGACTTCAGAAGACCGACACAACTTTACGCCTAGCGGAGTGACGACAATCGGCCTATTAATCAGTATCGGGTACTGCAACATAAAATCAATGAGTTGGTCATCTGTATAGCTATCTTGTTCTAAATTTAATTGTTCATAGGGTTCGACATTTTTTCGTAATAACGCCCTTACCGTGATTTTCATATCGGCAATAAGTTTTACTAACACATCTCTAGTGGGTGGTGTTTCTAGATAATGAATAATCGCCGGCTCAATACCACTATTGCGGATCATTGCAAGGGTATTGCGTGAAGTGCCACAATTTGGGTTGTGGTAGATGGTGATCTCATTCATTGGTTTACCCTTAATTTAACAGTGAAAGTCGAAGCACTAAAGCAACGAGTGTGACAATGAGCACAGGGATCGTCATGATAATCCCTGTTTTGAAATAATATCCCCATGTAATGGTCATGTTCTTTTGTGATAACACATGTAACCACAACAATGTTGCTAAGCTACCAATTGGTGTAATTTTTGGCCCTAAATCTGCGCCAATTACATTGGCATAAACCATTGCTTGCTGAATTACTCCTGACGCTTCACTCCCTTCAATGGATAGAGCACCAATTAATACCGTTGGCATGTTATTCATTATGGATGATAAAAATGCGGTAATAAATCCAGTTCCCAGAGTTGCTACCCATAGCCCTTTATCGGCAAGGTAATTGAGCGTTTCAGAAAGATAATCGGTTAACCCTGCATTTCTTAAGCCATAAACCACCAAGTACATACCTAAAGAGAAAATGACGATTTGCCACGGTGCACCACGTAAGACTTTTTTGGTATTAATCGTATGGCCTCTGGCTGCAATCACCCAAAGAATTAAGGCGCCAATTGCAGCAATAGCGCTAACAGGAATACCTAATGGTTCTAAGACAAAGAAACCGATGAGCAACAGCACCAATACAAGCCAACCTGCTTTAAACGTTGTCATGTCCTTAATGGCTAAAGCAGGCTCACTCAATTTAGTCATATCATATTGCTTAGGAATATCTTTACGGAAAAACCAATGCAGCATCACTAACGTTGCAATAATCGCCGCGATATCCACTGGCACCATAATTGAGGCATATTCAGTAAATCCAATATTAAAGAAGTCCGCAGAAACAATATTCACGAGGTTTGAAACGATAAGCGGTAAGCTCGCTGTATCTGCAATAAAACCCGCCGCCATGACAAACGCTAACGTCGTGCCTTTGTTGAAACCAAGTGCTAGTAACATCGCAATCACAATGGGCGTTAATATCAATGCCGCACCATCATTGGCAAATAAGGCTGCAACAGTTGCACCAAGCAATACGATATAACTGAATAACAGCCTTCCTTTACCACCGCCCCACTTGGCAACATGTAATGCCGCCCATTCAAAGAAACCACTTTCATCTAAAAGTAGGCTAATAATAATCACTGCAACAAATGTCGCGGTGGCATTCCAAACAATGTTCCAAACAATCGGAATGTCTTGAAAACTGATCACACCAAAGATCAGTGCTAATACAGCCCCTACTGTAGCACTCCAGCCAATACCCAATCCTTTGGGCTGCCATATAACAAACGTAATCGTTAGAACAAAAATTAATGCGGCAATAAACATAACAACCTCGTTTAAAAGGTGCTTTCGTGCACCTTTTATTTTCTAAAAATAAAACTTATTCTGCGAGCTGACTTAATGCGGATATCCCCACAGGCTCAGTCTCAAGTAAAGGAACGATAGCAACACGTTTTGCTAACGTTGATGCCACCTTTTCAATCTGAACGACTTCCTGCTCTGCCCTTGAAAGTAACAATGGTGAGGTAGTTTCCGTGATAGATAGGCTATTATTAATTACCCACGCCCACGGATGTATATCTGCCCGTATTAAGTCATTCTGTAAGTTTTCCGCCTCAAGCACAGGCGTTGTTTCAGCGAGTGTCGTAATAATGACTTTGGTGCGCTCAGGATCTTGTAATTGCATCATAGGGGTCAAAAAGTGGCCTTTTTTGCCCATTTTCTTAGCAATTTCTTTATGATATGCCCCTGTTGCATCAAGAAGTAATAATGTATGTCCAGTCGGTGCAGTATCCATGACGACAAAACGTTTCCCTGCGTCTCTAATGATGCGAGAAAAGGCCTGAAACACAGCAATTTCTTCAGTACATGGAGAGCGCAAATCTTCCTCAAGTAATGCACGCCCCTCTGCATCTAAATCTTTCCCTTTTGTTTCTAAGACATAATTACGATAGCGTTCAGTTTCGGCGATGGGATCAATTCGGCTAACTTGAAGATTGGGTAAAACACCATCAAGTGTTGATTCAACATGAGCAGCAGGATCTGATGTAGTCAGATGCACATCAAGCCCTTTTTCTGCCAATTTAACCGCTATTGATGCTGCAATCGTTGTTTTCCCAACACCGCCTTTGCCCATTAACATAATCAGCCCATGTTGTTGCTGAGATATTTCCCCAACCAGTTCTGACAAGGAGGGTAAAGAAATAGGTTGTTTTGTCGGAGTAATGGTTGAAAATTGTGGCATGTCATTCGATAACAACTGCTTCAATGCATCGACACCAACCATATTGATATTTTGTAAATAAAGAATATCAATGGGTAACGAACGCAATGCCTCAGGCAGAGACTTTAATGCGGCTTGCTCTCGAGAGTAGAGTGCATGGGATAACTTATCATTTTCAGTCATCGCCGTTTCCGGGAAAACACCATTTATAATCAATTGTTGATTTTTGATACCCAGAGAAGACAATTCACTATAGGTCCTCGCAACCTCCCTCAAAGCGGCTGACTGAGGACGTGCAACCAATACTAACCTTGTTAGTGAGTTATCACTCAACGCTTGCACTGCCATGCTGTACTGCTCACGTTGTTTTTCAAGGCCAGACATTGGGCCTAAACATGTCGCACCGTCAGGATTGTCACTAATAAAATCACTCCACGCGCTCGGGAGTTGTAATAAACGGATGGTATGCCCCGTAGGTGCGGTATCAAAAATGATATGGTCAAATTGGCGGGTAATTTCGGTATTGGTTAACAATCCAGTAAATTCATCGAAAGCCGCAATCTCTGTGGTACAGGCGCCTGATAGCTGCTCCGTAATGCTTTGAATTACCGCTTCAGGTAAATTTTCTTTGATTGGATTAATAATTTTATTTCGATATTCTTCGGCAGCAGCTTGAGGGTCTATTTCAATGACAAATAGGTTTGGAACCAATGTTATTGGCTGAATATTGTTGCCAATCGATTGAGAAAATACCTGCCCAACATTAGAAGCCGGATCCGTACTCACCAGTAAGACTTTTTTCCCTTCCTCTGCCAACTTGATTGCTGTCGCACAGGAAATAGAAGTTTTACCCACCCCCCCTTTTCCAGTGAAAAATAAATAATTAGGTGTGCTGTCTAAAAAATTCATTTTATCGCCCCTGTTAACAACATGTTTTGTCATTACCGCAACACGACTTAACTGTCTCCACCTTCTCAATATTCAGGCGAATACCAAACCATCTTGCTAGCTCATGACGTTTAGGGTATCGACCTGTCAGCACAATCTCACCATCAAGAATAAAGAGCGGGAGTGATTCGGCGCCAGCGGTTTCCAGAAATGTTTTTACTTTTATGTTGTTAACAAATGCCATAGGCTCTTGCGCTAAATTAAAACGCTTTACATTCGCTCCTTGTTTTTTTAACCAATCTGCATCTGTTGCAAAGTCCACTAATGCTTGATCAACTTCTGTTCCACAAACGCCAGTGCTACAGCATAACGCGGGATCAAATACTTCGAGTTTTTTCATGTTTCAACCTTATATATGATTTTTCGAATATGTTAATTTAAAAAATTTTATATAAAACAGCGATTAGCAGATTCTTTTTTCTCTAAGCTTTTGAGTAAATCTGCGACTCTATTTTTCTCTGTGGCATAGGTGACATCAATGATACTTTTTACCCACGGTAGTAATGCCGGAGATAGCCGATAATGAACCCATTTCCCATGTTTTGAATCGAGTAGAAGACCCGCCTCTCTAAGCATTGCTAGATGTCGAGAGGTCTTCGGTTGCGATAAATTTAAGGCCGTATAGATATCACAGACACATAGCTCACCGGATGCTTTCAAAAGCAGCACGATATCGAGCCTAGTTTGGTCGCCTAAAATTTTAAACAGTTGTAATGGTTCCATGTGTACCTCTTTAGCCTTTTCTTTAAATTATACCTAAAAAACACATACGTCAAATCGAATATGTTTTATTTATAAACCATTTGTTCCTTTTTGTACTAGTTTATAGAAAAGGTAAGAATCAATGATGATAATACCACGCTAACTCTCTAGCTTGGCTCAACGATTCAAATAAATAAGCAAATCAAAAAATTACGACAAAACGAACCATTAAAACGCTCGATAAAGCCATTTTGCTGTAGCTTATCGGGTTGAATATGGCATAACGCTATCTGATTATTTTCACAGTAATTCAATTAATTCACTGAATTTTAGGCATAAAAAAAGACATCAGTTGATGTCCATTGACTTCGAAATGGTACGCCCTACAGGGTTCGAACCTGTGACCTACGGCTTAGAAGGCCGTTGCTCTATCCAGCTGAGCTAAGGGCGCATAAGAGAAATGCGGCAACCTATACGGTTGATGGCGTTGAATTATACGGTTGCTACGCGCTGAGTCAATGGCTTTTCTCTACTAAAATAACTATCTGCTCATTTTATGTTACAGATTGAACTGACATTGGCGCTAACTTCTGACAAAATAGGCACATCCCCAAGTCTCATATATGGATTAAGTCACAGATGTTAGCAAAAATTATTGATGGGAAAACGATTGCGCAGACAATTCGGCAGGAAGTTGCCCAAAAAGTCCAACAACGTATAGAACAGGGCAAACGCGCACCAGGCCTTGCTGTTATCTTAGTCGGTGCAAACCCAGCTTCACAAATTTATGTCGGCAGCAAACGCCGTGCATGTGAAGAAGTGGGTTTCCTATCTCGCTCTTATGATTTGCCTGATACAACAACTGAAGCAGAGCTTCTAAAACTGATCGATGATTTAAACCAAGATACTGAAATCGATGGTATCTTAGTTCAGTTACCTCTGCCGGCGGGCATCGATAACGTTAAAGTTATTGAGCGCATTCACCCAGATAAAGACGTTGATGGGTTTCACCCGTATAATGTCGGCCGTTTATGCCAACGCGCACCACGTCTACGCCCATGCACACCAAGAGGGATTGTTACCCTGCTCGACCGCTACGGTATTAACACCTATGGGCTAAATGCCGTTATCATTGGTGCATCTAATATTGTTGGTCGCCCTATGAGCTTGGAGCTGCTACTTGCTGGCTGTACAACCACCGTGACTCACCGTTTTACAAAAGATCTTGAGCAACACGTTCGCAATGCCGATCTTTTAGTTGTTGCTGTAGGAAAACCGAATTTTATTCCGGGTGAATGGGTTAAACCGGGTGCTATCGTGATTGATGTTGGCATCAACCGCCTTGAAAATGGTAAAGTCACCGGTGATGTAGACTTTGATGAGGCCTCCAAATATGCCTCTTGGATCACCCCTGTACCTGGTGGTGTTGGCCCGATGACGGTAGCCACACTGATCCAAAATACATTGCAAGCGTGCGAAGAGTATCACGATATTTAATGAAATCAGGAGCTGTCATGGATATTTTCAGGCTTGAAGGCCACCCACACATAGAACTGTGTGATTTGCTCAAAATAGAAGGATGGGCAGAAAGCGGGGCAATGGCTAAGGCCATGATCGCTGAAGGCTTAGTGCAAGTTGATGGCGTAATAGAAACTCGCAAGCGTTGCAAAATCGCGGCAGGAAAAGTAGTTTCTATGGGCGACCAAAAAATCAAAGTTCAAGACTAAATACCAACAAGTAAGCTGATGTGCAGATCAGCTTACTTTTACCGCCATTTTCTCTATTAACATACTTTTCTCTCTCACTTACCACCGAGTCGGCTCATCTCAATCTCATCTTAAAATGAAGGCGAGTAAGCTTTACCCCACCAACGAGCTATAACTGAATAACTTATCTGTGACCGACATCCGAATTAGGAGAAATATTTGCACTCTATTCCAATAAACTATTCTTCCTAAACTAGATGATTAATTTAAGAAATTAATAGCCCAAGAATTATTTAGTCTCGAAATGTGATAATAACCGCCTATACCTATATTGCCTTTCTGCTGCACTGTGTGCCATTATCGAAAAGCAAGTTTGTAAGAGGTGCAACAACCACACCTAATAGCAACTCCTACTTGATTATGATAACAATTAATATACTTCTGTTTTCCCCCTTCAATGGGGGACTTTTTTATCTTACTTATTTTTATTTGAAAATTATATCAAGCTGTGCTGCGCCGGTTGCTTTCCCTGGTTTTTCCGTCTTATTAGGACATAGCGACCATACCAGCGGCTGAGATTGTGAAGAGCTTGCGGTTTGTGCGCCTATTTGCATGAAATTTAACCCTTGATTATTGACTGAAAAAGGGATACTTGAAGTCCTATCCACGCAGCCTACTGCATCTGCTACCGCATTACTGCCAATATAGCCGCGCACTAATCCCCCGATTGTGCCATCACTATAGTGTAAGCTAATTGCATGATTTCCGACGGCAGTTGATGGGGCAACAGGCTGGCCTGAAATAGCAATTTGGAAAGCTCGCCCATCATTAGCACCACAATTCACACTAATTGAAGATGTTGGATTGATAACGGGAAGCCCTTTTCTCGTATCAAATGAGACTTCTGTCGGCGTTGAAATGGAACAAGGTGGATAACTGACCGTCACTGTTCCGCTCGGAAAAATTAGATGGGAGACCAAATCACCCGATGAAGCTGATTTTATAAGATAAAGACTCGGTAACGTATAAGAGCCAGGCTTTGCATTATTACCAACATATAAAAATAACTCCCCTCGTATTGATGCCTTATTATTTTTCCTATTCGTATTCCATTGATGCTGAGTTGCTTCAGGCCAAGCAGAGCCACACCACATGGTCGACGCATTTTGTACTGGTGACGGTGTATAATTACCGTAGTTATCCCACGCCCCTTTTACAGTAACATCATGAAAAGGTCCTGATGTGCTCGCACCTGCTCCAACCGACGCAACCCCTGTTGCATTTGTACTACGAAAACCAATAATTATGTCCTGATCTACCCTATAACCTTTCATTTTACCCACCGTCATTTCATACGAGCTTGGTAAGCAATCAACCTTAGAAGAAGATGTATTAATACCAAAACCATCGGCCCTAATCGCGCTAGATGAATTTACGGCACTAATTTTTGTTAGGGTTATTTCGGCGTTCACATTACCAAGTGAAATAATCTCTTGGCCAGGCATCGCATTAAAATTTGCAGCCAACGCGACTGGATGGATAAAACCAAAGGCAATGACTGTGCTAGTCATATATTTATTAAACACTGAACTCATCATGGTTTTATATTTAAAATAATAATATTTCATGGTCAGGCAAATACCTTAATCTATTTTATAATTTCACAGGGGTACATGTATAAGTTACTTGGCGTATTGGTTGGTCTGCCTCTAACTCGATATTGGCTAAATCGAAGCGAACTTCACATTGTTTTTCTGTAGACTCCCCCCATTTAACCAATAATTTTCCTTTTTCAGGTAATCCTGTTAAATAAACCAGCCCTGAATCACCAACGATGCTGCTATAACTATCTGACGTATTTTGTAAGCTAGCTATCGCACCAAACGGCACATTGACATTATTCTTAATCAACGTCATTAACACTTGATACCCTCGTTTTGTCGCAAATTTAACCGGAACAACTGCGCCCTTACTCGGATAAATATTGATATTTGTTTGAGCAACATCGACATCATCAGGTAATGTTGTTGGGTCGATACTGATACTATTTCTCTTATAGTCAGAAAGATAAGGAGCTATACCATAACCTCGCCAATCAGAGTAAGAGGAACCATTATTAATACTGACATTCGGTGCATCCGGTAAATAAACTAATGCGACTGATTCCCCCATATTTTTTGTCAGTGTAAGTCCGCCGGAATGGAGCAGCATGCCGCCATTTGCGTTCATATTAAATGTCTTCATCTGACGACTATAACTATACCCCGCGGTAATACTTCCCTTACTTCCTTGATAACCAGCATTAATATTACTGCTATTAGCGCCATCTTTATTTTCCCAACTTTGAGAAGCGCTATAGGTAAAATCACCATCCATCAAACTACCATTTATCCCAGTTTGAATTTGCGATTTACCATTGTTATCGCGTGTATAGTAGCTAGTAGAATAAATAGACTGTAAGGAATCTGAATAACCAAATACACTAAATGGAATACTTATGTTAAAGGAAATTTGTCTATTCTCAGGCCAATTTCCGTTATCATCTTTAACCCTATCAATAGTAAAGTTACTGCCATAAGTTATCCCTTTATAGCTATTACTGTAGCCAATCGAACCTCCAGTTTGGGTTCTAGAGCTTCCCCAATAATCATCACGCGTAGCTCGAAGGTAAATTGTTCCCCATTCTCCCATACGCTGGCTGACTTGAGTTTGGAAACTACTACGCCGTCTTTGCATTGACCACGGGTAAACCCCGTCTTCAAGCTGATAACCTTCAGAGTTAAATTCACTAAAATTATAATAGTTACGTGTTGAATAACGTAATGCGGTGAGATCTACGGAGGTTCCCGTATTCATCATACTTTTCGAGTAACGAAGGCGATAAGACTGCCCCGTTTTCCGTGAGTTGTGATTTAATTTTGCAGCAGAAGCCGTGATATCAAGAGAAATGGCACCTACGTTGCCTAGTGAAATACCCGTTCCTACGTTTGCAGCTTGGTAATCTTCAGCAGCTAATACACCACCATAAACTGTGGTGTCATAAGGTAACCCATAAACAGCCGTTCCTAATAAAAAATCGGCCTCGCGGGATTAATTCGTCACATTACCGTCATAACGTCCAACCGTAACTTCATATTTCCAGCCACCGGGCCTTAGCATGACAGGTAATGATGAGTAAGGCACAATGAACTTCCGTTCAGTACCATTTGCCTCAGTGATAGTGACATCATAGTCACCTGAAAGCCCTGCTTCTTGAATATCATTGATGTAAAAAGCACCTGGAGCGACATAGGTTTCATAGATAATATTCCCATTTTGGCGAACGGTTACCCTTGCATTACTATTCGCAACCCCTTCTATGGGTGGAGCATAGCCCCGTAGCTGGCTTGGTAGCATCTCTTCGCTAGAACTCAATTTTATACCGCGAAAAGGAACACTATCAAAAACATCACTCCCCGTATTATTTTCACCAACTAACAGCACAGAGCGCAGTGGGAATAATTCGCGGTATAAATATGTATTCGTAAAACGGGTATAGTGCTGGTTATTATCTTGGTTATCACCACCATCCGTTTTTATTTGGCTATGGGTGATCGTGCTCCGTAAACGCCATGCCCCCGCGTTCAAACCAGCTCTTACTGTTGCAAAGAAGTTATCGGTTTTTCTATCTGAGCTATACCGTGAACTATTTTCAGTATGCCCATAACTTAAATTATAATTCGCAATAAGTGCCGGGATCCCATAATCCAATAAGTCAGGATCGAGTACCTCAGTATGGCTCGATTTCATTGCTATCTGCGGAATACTGATTTCAAGTTCTAGAATAGAAATATCAAAATGTGTTGATGCATCTGGGATCAAAGCCGGCAAATTATCAATCGGGTAATCTAACGGCAAATCCTTTGTTGTAGGAAGTTGCTTAATATTAACGCCATGTTTTTCTAGTAGCTCAGGTGTTAATACTGGAGAAACAACGCCTTGTTTATTTTCCTTAAATGTAATTGGAAGTTGCCCAATACCGACCTTATTAATATAAACAGAAACGAGATATTCACCCGGAGCAATACTCCCTTTTTTAGAATACACGGATAAATCAACTTGATCGGTTTCTCCCATTGCTTGTAAAAAAGCAGGATCAAAATAATCTTCTGCGGTAGCGGAATGAATGCTTAACATCAAGCACAACGCAATAGGATGCCATGTAAACTTAGCTGGACTTACGCAAGCAGGTAGTGTGTGCTTATTTCTATTCATATTTATATCCATTGACTTATCAATAGCAAAATTAAGCCTAAAGCAGTAAGTGCTCTTTTTTACTTATATTCATTTCAATAACGAGTTCTGAAATAATTACAATAAACGCGTATATTGCTGTGTTACTCCACCATCTTGGTCAATTAAACTCCATTCAAGCTCACCTTTAATATTCTCAGGTAATGGATACCGCTGTTGCCCCATAGGTGGAACCATTTCAAATAGAGATAAAGAGTCAACATCTTGATTGCCCACTTTTATTGAATAAAAAGTGACATAATAAGGTGTTGGATTTTTAACAATTAAAGAGTCCTTATCACGAGAAAAAACTAATTTTTTTGATATTTCATCAGTACCATATTTGGGTAAACCACTTGGGCGATAAAAAAGTTTTAAATGATTCTGTGTCGCAATAATCATTTGTGACTTTCCTGTATGGCCTGTTTCTTTTTTCTGATTAGGTATCGCCTTAATGTTAAGAATAAATAGTGACTCACGATCTTGCGGCATTTTATGATTAATTGATTTAATCATTAATACGACCGCGTCTTTTTCATTTATTTTTTCTAATGGCGGCAAAACAATAAAATCAGGCTTATTAAGTCCATCATCATTTGGGTTTACAACTTGAGATTGCAATAAATAAGCCATATTACTGTAGTTAGTCACTTTAAAGGGTACACCTTTTTTCGCAGACTCTGGATAAATGACCCTTGTCGATTGCATGGCAATGCCATCATGCTTCACCATATTTTGCCCATAAGATGAAAGAGAAAATAACCAGAAGCAATGAAAAATAAACAAAGTAAACCATGATGAGCGTCTCATTATTTTTTCTCCGTATGACCCATTAAATAATGATACTCTCGACTTTCTCCACCAAAATCATTAACAACTCGCCAAGTTACCTCTTTAGCATTTTGGTTGATGTGATATTTTATTTCCGAAAACGGTGCAACCATCATTCCATTATTTTGATTATCAATTTGTTGTCCATTCACCTTTAACGAAGAAAAGGTCTGAAAATAGGCTGTTGGGTTATTTACAACTAAAACATTTCCTTTTTGTTGAAAAGTGAGTTGTGATGCTGACGAATTTACACCCTTGATAATACTTTCAGGGCGATAAAATAGTTTAATCACCATTTGCAAACCAAAAGAGACTTGTGAGTAATTATCACTCTCCTCACTTAATCCTTCCTTAGGTATACTCGGTATTGCTAAAAAGCTTAAATAGAAAACCGATTCCCTATCTTTAGGTAGATGCTTTATCTGATTAGGAACAATCACTACCGTATTTTGACTTTGTGGCTCCATTCTAAATAATGGTGGATTTACTAAAAAGGGAGCCTTTTCTAAGCTATCAGGTGAAATAAGTGCATTAACTTTAATTAAATAGGTATTATTGCTACGATTTTGAATCGTTGCTTTTGTGTTTTTATCGGTCTCTAAAAAGATCACACGCGTTTGATTCAATAACACACCGCCATCCGCAATAGCGCTATTAAATAGAGAACTAAGCAATAATGTTAATAAAGCTAAGAAATATTTCATCATCGTTTTCAGTCATAAAGAAATTGAAAAGTTACGGTGCTGTGTAATTTCCCAGCTTGTAATTCGCCACTACAATTCCCGCATGAAATTGTTGCCGTAAATGGTATTTTGGTTTTATTCAATATTGATAATGGACTTTCTGCCACCCAATTAGCATTAATTAATCCTGTTTCGGCTACATTAGTATTTTTCTTGAAATAAGTATTTCCTTCAGTACTAAGTAAAAAACCATACCCTTTAGTAGTTGAGCTTGCTGAGTTCACATATAGATGACGCCCACCAAGGGTTTTGCTTTCCCCCGTAACTTTAATTTTCGGCGTATAGTGTGTTAACCCTTTACTATCACAATCAATAAAGTCTAAGGTAAATTTTTCTTGTTTAGCTGTACCATTTTTAACCTGAGAGGTCGAAATATTAGCGCCATTATTAAACGCAATAACTGGATGACTAACGCTAATTTCACATGTGCCTTGAAAGTATTCAGCTGAAAAATTTATTTGAACTGGTGCAGCCTTTGCTAAGGGTAAATAACTCAATGTCAGTATCATCAAGCTAATTTGCGTCACCCGCTTTAATTTCTTATACAATATAAAAAAATTCTGCACAGTGGCCCCTTACTTTTCACTGAAAAAGAACGGTAAATGTAATATTGGCTTTTAAAAAATCAGGGGTAACTGTGTTATCCACGCTTACAAGCCCAATCCCAAAATACTCGGTACTTGAAAATTGGTTCGATGAATTTAGCGGTGTTAAAGCCACCTGTTTTCCTTGATTTTCTAGCGCGTCACCATTATAGAAATCATTTAATCCAAGCTCTTTTTTACCATGCTGGATCATAAACCCTGTGCCATTAGGCGTACTGTCTAAAAAAACTTGATTATTACCGCTATAAGGCGTTATGCCTTTTAATGTTAATAACGGTGTGGTATTTCCCCCTTCACAGGTCACTTTTGCTGAAATAGGTTGAATTTCAACTGTTGTTTTTGCTGTTGGGAAACTAGCAACCGAATAAGGCTTAAAATGTAGCGCCTTATCTGATAATTCAATGGAACAACTACCATCGACTAAGGAAGCCGACAAATCAACTTCTGCAGTACCTGCCGCATATAATTGGCCAATGTTAGTTAGCATCAGCACAAAAAAGATCGAGGAAGACTTATTGAACCCAACCATCGAATTGATCCTTTCCGCCAAAGTCATTGATTGCGCTCCATTGTACTTTGCCTTTTTGGTGAATATCTTGATACAGCATGTCACTAAAAGGCGAAATCATGGTATTACCTAATTTAGGCTCCAGCTTAGCGAGCTTATTTCCCACTTTGATTTCACTGAGCGTAATATAATAAGGTGTCGGATTGGTCACCTTTAAGCCATTATTTTGCAAAGAGAACTTCAATAAGCCCATTGCCTCTTTTTGGCTGACAGAAAACTGAACAGGTCTATAGAATAATTTTATTGTGTTTCCCGTTGCGATTTGCAATGAGCCTGCTAATTTGGGGGTAGAGTTATTATCTAACCTATCCGTTGCAGGTAACGCTATTGCTCTAAAATAAAAAATAGACTCACGATCTTTAGGTAAGTCATTTTTAACTTTTAGAATTTTAACTTGATTCAAGTCACTCGGTTCTAAACGGAACATTGAAGGTGTGGTGATAAAATTATTTTGCGCTATTTGCCCCTGTACATCACGGTAAATTTGCGTACGAACTAAATAAGGAGTATTCGAATTATCTTCACTTTTGATAGTAATATTAGCCCCTACATTATCCTGACTTTCATTATAAATTATACGAGTTCCATGCAGCACGATCCCCGCCATTGCTGAAGTTGTACTCAGTAATAATAATATGGTTCCGATAACTCTAAATACTTTTACTATCATTTCCCTATCCTAATAATTCACCTTAAACGATAAAATGAAGCGCAGGGCTCTGCGCTTCAAATATTATTAATTACTCAGATGCGTAAGAAATAATAATTGGCGCTGAATAGGCACCAACAGCAGGCGAGGCATCCGTTGTACCCATACCAACTTTGAAGGTATACGTTATTGGTGCAGTATCAGAAACAGTCACAGGAATTGCTTTGTTTGCAACAACTTGATCGGGTTTACCGTCTTCTTGCAGCATAAAGCCAACGGTTGAACTTTCACCAATGAAGATATTTTTTGCAGTATTTGAAGTAGCCGTTGTGCCTTGTACATACAGTGCACCTTTATCGGATGCCTTGTCACACGCATCTAATTGTACGACAAGTGGAGTATCACCGTTTTGTACATTTGGACTAAAGGTATCTTGAGCAAATTTACCTACATAAAATACTGAATTACCACCATTAGCAGTCACATTACAAGTTACCGCCGTAATTACACCATTAAGTGTAATATTGTCACTATTACTACCAGCAACAGCACCTAGGCTGACACCGGTAAATAACATCGCTGTAATTAACTTAGTTTTAAAAGCCATGATATACCTCATGAACAAGTAGTGATTAATAGAGCCTAAATAGACCCCACAACAAATACAAAATAAAGAAATAAAAAATCAATTTAAAACAAGAATAGGAGTTTATTCCTACTCATCAGAATAATAGATAAAAATAAAAGTATGTAAATACCTACAATTTTAATAATTGAAAAATATCACGTCATTATATTATTTTTACCTTTATATAAATCTAAGTTTTTATTTAAAATAATATAGTAAAAACACTTAAAGCGAAAAAACAAGCAACAAAATCCATAACGATTAAATATTAAACTCAAAATTAGAATATAAATTTATATTAGATTCCATTGGTAGTTTTTTATTTCAATTAGGTATTAATACTTATTACCATTAGATGACAATAACTGTTATTTATTAAAAAAGTTAAAAATAATTAATTATTATAAAATACAACTTATTCAAAATACACTTATTATGATAGTCGTAAAAAGACCAGTCTTGCGTTTACTCCCAAAATAACGCTGTTTTTTTCTATCTCTATTTTATAAATATAAAGATAATTAATATGTGATACCGCATAAAGTTTAATTCAGCTAATCTATTAAGCTGAATCGATAAAAATTTGACTTATTGCGCTAATAATAGGGCTAGCTGTTGAATATCGATAGATATAATAAAACCCGTTAAAATGATTGAGTGCTATCTACTCAAATTTTAACGGATTGATTTTAAATAAAGATAAGACTATTTACGGCGCCAAGTTGTTCCTTGAGCACCATCTTCTAATACGATTCCCATTGCCGTCAGTTCATCACGGGCTGCATCAGCCAATGCCCACTCTTTATTTTTACGAGCATCATTACGCTGTTTAATTAACGCTTCAATTTTAGCCACTTCTTCGTCGCCTTCACCTTGAGCATTACCTTGTAAAAAGGCTTCCGGGTCTTGCTCAAGTAAACCAAGCACACCCGCTAATTTACGTAACTCAGAGGCCAATTCATTGGCTGCAACCTTATTTTCTGACTTCAGTCGGTTGATTTCACGCGCCATATCAAACAGTACGGAATAAGCTTCAGGTGTATTGAAGTCATCATTCATGGCATCTTCAAAACGTTTTTTAAAGACTTCACCACCCGCTGGGGCGACTGATTTATCAGTACCACGTAAGGCAGTATATAAACGTTCTAAGGCTGTACGTGCTTGTTTCAAATTCTCTTCAGTGTAATTAAGTTGGCTACGATAATGACCAGATAGCAAGAAATAGCGCACCGTTTCAGGGTCGTAATACTCAAGCACATCACGGATAGTAAAGAAATTATTCAGTGACTTAGACATTTTTTCACGATCAACCATCACCATTCCTGAGTGCATCCAATAATTCACATAAGGACCATCGTGAGCACAAGATGATTGCGCAATTTCGTTTTCATGATGTGGGAACATCAAATCCGAACCACCGCCGTGAATATCAAAATGGTTACCCAATGCTTTGCTATTCATCGCGGAACATTCAATGTGCCAACCAGGGCGACCTAACCCCCATGGTGATTCCCAGCTAGGCTCGCCTTCTTTTGACATTTTCCAAAGAACGAAGTCCATCGGATTACGTTTTGAATCAGCAACTTCAACGCGTGCCCCAGCTTGCAGCTGCTCTAGGTCTTGGCGAGACAATTGACCATAATTTTTATCCGTTTTGACTTCAAACATCACGTCACCGTTATCTGCCACATAAGCGTGACCTCGTTTAATAAGCAGATCGGTGATTTCGATAATTTCATCAATATGCTGGGTGGCTCGCGGCTCACTGTCTGGGCGTAAAATATTTAATGCATCAAAATCTTTATGCATCTCAGCTAACATCCGTGTTGTCAGCGAATCGACGGTTTCATTATTTTCAGCCGCACGTTTGATAATTTTATCGTCAATATCTGTTACATTACGCACATAATTCAGGTCATATCCCAAATAGCGCAAGTAGCGGCTAATCGCATCGAAAGCGACGAAGGTTCGACCATGACCAATATGACACAAGTCATAAATGGTGATACCACACACGTACATCCCTATTTTCCCTGGATGAATGGGTTTAAACTCTTCTTTTTGACGACTCAGTGTATTAAAAATCTGTAGCATCTGAACTATTCCGTTTAATGTGTACGTGTTTTTCCTTACTGGCTTACCTTGATTCAAGCCGCAACACAAACGGCGACTGCCTTTAACGCTAGCCATACATATTGCCTATGCCTAGCCGACTAGTCTGTTGCCGCCCTGTTACACCTTGAATTATTTAGCGTATTACTCGCTCAAGCTATAAGGGGTATCTCAATAATAAGGTATCAACCTGTTAAATAGAGTGATATTGAAACCTGAACATTGCAATAATGCAAGGTTTAACCATAGTGTTTACCTGTCTATTTTTATCACTCGCTGCTTTTACAAACCAGACTGTGACTTCAAGTCAGGTTTCATCTGTGATATAAACTTTCTGACAACAACGCCTTCATAAGAAGGCGCAATAAAACAATTATTCAGGATAGCTATTATGGTTACTTTTCATACCAATCACGGTGATATTGTTATTAAGACTTTTGACGATAAAGCCCCTGTTACTGTCGAAAACTTTTTAAGCTATTGCCGTGAAGGTTTTTACAATAATACCATTTTCCATCGAGTCATTGACGGTTTCATGATCCAAGGCGGCGGCTTTGAGCCAGGCATGAAACAAAAAGCAACAAAAGCACAAATCAAAAACGAAGCTAACAATGGCTTAAAAAATACGCGTGGTACTCTTGCTATGGCACGTACCAACGATCCTCACTCAGCGACAGCACAGTTCTTCATTAACGTTGTTGACAACGACTTCCTTAACTTCCGTTCAGAACGTCCTGAAGGCTGGGGCTATTGTGTCTTTGCTGAAGTTGTAGAAGGCATGGACGTTGTTGACAAAATCAAAGGCGTTGCAACAGGAAACAGCGGTTTCCACCAAGACGTTCCTCGCGAAGATGTTGTGATCGAAAAAGTGACTGTTAGCGAATAATTCGACTCAACAATATGTCCACTTATATCATTGCAGATTTGCATTTGAGTGAAGATGAACCGGCGATCACCGCCGGTTTTATGAATTTTATTCATCAGCAAGCAATTCATGCCGATAGCCTCTATATACTCGGTGATTTTTTCAATTACTGGATTGGTGATGACGATAAAACCCCACTCCACCAGCAAGTCGCCAATGCCCTAACAATGCTCACTGAGCGAGGCATTCCCTGCTACTTTATCCATGGTAATCGAGACTTTTTACTTGGGAAACGTTATGCCAAACAATGTGGTATGACTATACTCAACCAAGAAACATTACTGGAGCTTTATGGTAAACGCGTACTCATTTTACACGGTGATACACTGTGTATTGATGATCAGGCTTATCAAAATTACCGTAAAAAAGTGCATACGCCTTGGATCCAACGCCTATTTTTAGCCCTACCGCTGTTTATTCGCCGGCGGATAGCAGAAAAAATGCGCCAAAACAGCCAATACGCCAGCAGTATGAAGGCCGAATCAATCATGGATGTCAACCCACAAGCGGTGATTAACGCCTTAACAAATTACCAAGCTGATTGGATGATCCATGGGCATACACATCGTCCTGCTATTCATGAAGTGAAGGTTGGCGATAAGTGCTGCTATCGTGGTGTATTAGGAGCATGGCACCATGAAGGCTCCGCATTTGTGATTAACGAACAAGGTATCGAACTTATTTTTTTCCCTTTCGAGCCTAAGACACACTCGACTCGCTCTTAAACCCCCAGTCTGTTTGCTGACATTTTAACCACGCAAACGTTTTCCTTACCCTTTTACCATGATATGATCGAGATAATTTATTTTTCCCACCTCACGGTGAAAGTTTATTAACCACAGGATCACATCAAATGACTGCCCAAGTATCTGCACAATCTGCGGCTAAAATCGCCATTGTTATGGGTTCTAAAAGTGACTGGTCAACTATGCAACATGCGGCGGATGTTTTAACTGAGCTGCAAGTGCCCTTTCACGTTGAAATCGTCTCAGCACACCGTACGCCTGATAAATTATTCTCCTTTGCTGAAAAAGCAAAAGCAAATGGCTTTGATGTGATCATTGCTGGTGCAGGTGGCGCGGCACATTTGCCGGGGATGCTAGCTGCGAAAACATTGGTTCCTGTATTAGGTGTTCCTGTACAAAGTGCGGCTTTAAGCGGTGTCGATAGTCTCTATTCTATTGTGCAAATGCCAAAAGGCATTCCTGTTGGCACATTAGCAATTGGCAAAGCTGGAGCAGCAAATGCGGCATTATTGGCAGCGCAAATTTTAGCAAACACTGACACAGCCTTATTAACACGCCTATCGGCTTGGCGCGAAAGTCAAACTAATGACGTGTTGAACAACCCAGACCCTCGGGAGGCGTAATGAAACCTGTTTGTGTCCTTGGTAATGGTCAATTAGGAAGAATGTTACGCCAAGCAGGTGAACCACTTGGTATCGCGGTGTTTCCTGTTGGTTTAGATGCCGAGCCAGAAGCCGTTCCCTATCAACAAAGTGTCATTACTGCAGAAATTGAGCGCTGGCCTGAGACACCACTGACCAAAGAATTGGCCCGCCATAATGCGTTTATTAATCGCGATATTTTCCCTCGCCTAGCTGACAGGTTCCCCCAAAAAAGTCTATTTGATTCATTGGGCCTAGCAACCGCACCTTGGGCCTGTCTTGAATCCAAAGATCAATGGCCTGAGTTATTCTCAACGCTTGGCGATTTTTTGATAGTTAAACGTAGGACTGGTGGCTATGATGGGCGCGGTCAATGGCGTGTTCGCCCTGGTGATGAAGCCAGCCTCCCCGATGAAATCTACGGGGAGTGCATTGTCGAACAAGGTATCCCTTTTGATGCCGAAGTTTCAGTCATTGGCGCGCGTAACCGCGCTGGTGAGAGTGTGTTTTATCCGATTACCCATAACCTACATCAAGAAGGGATTTTACGTACCAGCGTAGCATTTCCGAAGGCAGATAACTCACAGCAAAAACAAGCACAATCCATGTTGAGTGCAGTAATGGATGAGTTAGATTATGTTGGCGTGATGGCAATGGAATGCTTTGTGGTTGGTGATAAGTTACTCATCAATGAGCTTGCTCCTCGCGTGCATAATAGCGGCCATTGGACTCAAAATGGCGCCTCCATTAGCCAATTTGAGCTACATTTGAGGGCTATTTTAGATTTACCAATGCCATCACCTGAAGTGTTTAGTCCATCCGTTATGGTTAATTTGATTGGTACTGATGTCAACTCACACTGGCTCAGACTACCACTCGTACACTTACACTGGTATGAAAAAGAAGTACGCCCAGCCCGCAAGGTTGGTCATTTAAATCTCACGCATAATGCTCCGTCAATGCTTGCTGATACATTAGACGCACTCGTCGATATGTTACCAAATGAGTACAAAAGTGGCATTGAATGGGCAAAAGCAAAATTAAACTGGTACTATGCCCAATAAACAGGGAAAATAGCGCGATACGATGCCCGATATTTTCGGGCATTTTGCGTTTATATCGCTGTCTTTTTTGTGCAAAAAACAGGCAGAGTGACCGGAGTTGACATGGTAGCCTCAAATTCCCCGTTGTTTAGCCCACTTTATCAGTGGAGTATCCTCATTTTGTTAGGGATGGTCTATTTTTTAGCCACCGCGACAACCTTTACCTCGTTAGGTGTTGTTCTCCCCAGTATGATTGAGGAACTGCAATGGAGTTGGACAGAGGCAGGGTTTGGTTTCACGTTATTGGGGTTGACTTGTGGTTTAGCCAGTTTTCTTCCGTCTGTCCTGATCCGTAAAATCGGCGTTCGCCTCACCCTTTTACTCGGTGCTCTCATCTTTATCGCGGGGTTTTATAGCCTCTATTCGACCGAAACCATTAGTCGCTATTTTCTCGGTACTGCCCTGATAGGTATAGGCTTTACTCTACTCGCGACCGTTCCGGGAACCTATGTTCTTTCTCGCCTATTTGAAAAACAGTCTCTCGCTTTTGGCCTCTATTTTACCATCGGGGGATTAGGGGGCGTCGCGGGGCCTTGGATCTATTTCTATGCGTCAAACCAGTTAGGGTCATGGCGTATGCACTGGGTACTCTGTGCGCTTTATCTCGGTATTGTCACACTGCTGACTATTTTGGTCTTACGCGAAGGTCAACGCGAACGTGAACACGCTAAAAGCGTGGTACAAAAACAGGTCAGTGATGTTAGCAAACCTATTTATCGCACCAAAGAAGTTTGGACAGTACGCCGTGCGCTACGTACTTGGCAATTCTATTTAATCGCAGCAACCTATACCTCATTTTTATGGTGCGGTATTACAGTAAACAGTTTTGCCGTCGCTCATATTGAAGAGCGTGGTTTTGGGATCACCGTAGCTGTTTCATTACTCAGTACCATGGCATTTGTGAACGCATTTTCACGCTTTATTGGCGGTGCGGCGGGCGAATGGTTGGAACCGAAAAAACTGTTAATTGGTAGTTTGATTATTATGATCATTGGGGTTATTTCTCTCAGTATCGCCACCTCTTGGTTATGGTTAATACTGTTTGTGCTCTGTGTTGGTATCGGCTATGGCATGACTTTCTTAGCATCTAGCGTATTATTATCGAATTATTTTGGCAGAGGCCCCTATTTAGAGTTATTTTCTGTCGTTAATTTGCTATCGACACTCGCTTGCTTAGCCCCCTTTATTGCTGGTGCTATTAAAGATTATACGCACAGTTTCACGCCGGCATTTCTTATTATTGTGGCTCCCGTTATTGTGGTGCTAATGTTTACATTAATGATGAAGCCGCCTGAGTTATCCGCTAAAAAATAATGGTGGCGGTAAAAATCACGATGTTTACAATTGGCGATAAATAAAAAAGCTCGGGCTACTCCCCGAGCAAAATCAATATAGACAAGGAAATTAAGGATTTAACAACGCAGGCACTTTCAATAAAATAAATTCGTTATCATCCGCTTGGTTCGGTTCGCGACTGGATGAGAATGGATAATTATTATCGTTGCCAACAATGATGTGTTCACCGTCGACAACATCCACATTTTCAATTGTAAAGAATGGGAAGGTAAATACGCCATTATTCAATGGTTTCTTCGCGACGCCTTCAGGATCTTTAATATTCATTAAGTCTACATAGGCTTGCTTATTAACTGGCTTACCTTGGTTTTTATCGGAAAATTCAACCCGATAAACTCGCTTAAATTTAGCTAAATGACTAAAGCAATGTTGGGTATCCGTAGCCCCCTCTGCACAAGCTTTATCGGCGGTTCCCTCGCCATTATCACGTTCAATAATCAAGCCATGAGTATCGTCAATCATATTAAAATCACCGATGGCATTTTGATTATCTTCAAAAACATATAACCAGCTACGCCCCGTCCATTGTTGTTTTTTCACATCAAATTCAAGAATGCGTGCAGCCCGTTTCCCTTCTACGCTCTCATAATCTTGTTTTTCGCTATCCCACAATGCGCCTTCGAGCATTGGATAGAGTTTGCTACCATCTGGCGATGAGGCCATCCCCTCAAAACCTTTTGAACGGTTCACTTGAAAGCTGACGCTATCGCTTGGCTTAGCCGGTGTTGTCACTTGATAATGATCTGGTGACACGACCTTTTTCCCATCAACGTACGTTTCAAAGAGAGCAAGCACCTTGCCATTCAGATCCATCTTAATCAAATACGGGCCAAACTCCTCTCCAACCCATAATACGCCATCGGCAAACTGGAAGCTTTCAGGGTCGAAATCACTTCCGGTTAAATAACGCTTATCCGTGCTTTCATTAATAATATGGAACGGAATGATTTTATCGGGATCATGAAAGAAAACCGTTTTTAATGGCGTTGCTTTTCCAGTTTTAAAGTCGATGTCGTATTGAGTTAAATACAGCATTGAATCAGGTGAGTTAACTTTATTGCCGTAGCCATTGTCAGTCAGTACCCAATAAGTGCCATCTGACATACGTTTGATGCCTGAGTGCCCTTGTAATGGCTGCCCTTTAATGGGAACATGCATGCCTGTCGGGCGATCGGCTGACTTCCCTTCAACGCTTCCCAATGTCTCAATACGACTTCCCGTCGTGTATTTACCACTGTTTTGTAAATCTTTCGCTGCATCCGTTGGGGCAGATATCGTCGAATTCACAGGTAACACCGCGTGCCCTGCTAATGTTGCTGAAACTTCTTGTTGTGCGTATCCCGTGGTAGAAAAAGTAATCAATGTCGCGAGTAATGATAAAGAGCGCAATTTTATGGTGCGGCGATGCTGCATTATTATATTCCTATCAAATAGTTAATCATTTGTTGACCATAGGATCATAAACAGCATTGATGACAGTTTAGTGATAGATATAAGACAGTTATTTTATTCAACTATGGCAAGTAACAAGCTATTTTTCAAAGAAATAAAATTCGCGGCTAAATAGGGAATAGCCCAGATCACATGTTATCTGCGATCTGGGCGTTGAAAGGTTGTTGTGTGGTATATCAATGCGATTAATTATTCGGCATGCGACGATGCTGATTGCCTGTTCCTAGCAATCTTAATCCTAACCAACTACCACAAATAGACAGTAATAGGGCTGCACATAATGGTAATAGTAACCACATTGACCATTCAGGCTGCCAAGGGAAATCAAACACCCGAGTTTGCAGTAACCATAAAGCGACCTCAGCACCAAAGGCAGCAGCTAATCCAGCCATTAGCCCTAATAGCGCAAACTCACTCCATAAGGTTTTACGCATCAGTTTCCGGCTTGCCCCCAAGGTACGATAGACCACTAACTCACGCTCCCGCTGACTCATACCAACCTGAATTTGCGCTAATAACAACAGTAGGCCACAAAAGATCACCAACACGACCATCACTTCCAGTGCTTGGCTGACCTGTTGAAGGATTTGTTGTATTTGAGTAATTAATGCCCCTGTATCCAATACATTGATGGTTGGATAATGACGACTTAAGTCTGTCAGTAGCTTACCGTCGCCATCATAATGGAAACTGCTCATCCATGTTGCAGGCACATCTTTTAATGTTCCTTCAGCAAAGATAAAGAAGAAGTTTGGTCGCAAACTTTCCCAATCAACAGTACGAATACTAGTGACTGTTGCACTAAATACCTGAGCGCCGGCATTAAAAGTGAGTTTATCTCCGATTTTAAGTCCTAATTGTTTCACGACGGTTTGCTCGATAGAGACCTCACCGTCTTTAGGCGGCCAAGTGCCTTCATCAACCACATTGGCTTCCGGTAGTTTAGCTCGCCATGTTAGGCTCAGCTCGCGTCGCACGGTATTATTATTTGGATCACGCTCGTCCGCCCACTCTATCGCTGAGCTATCATTTATCTCTGATAAACGCGCTAAGATCACAGGATAAAACTCCGTCGGCTTCACTTGGTGTTGCACAAGTAGCTCTGTTACAGGTTTAATCTGCGATTCATTCATATTGATCAAAAAGTAATTAGGGCTATCCGCTGGCAGTTGTTGCTGCCACCTATCCAATAAATCCCCTCTGACTAGAATCAACAGGGCTAACAGCATAAATGAGAGTGAAAAGGCACTCATTTGCGAGACCGTTTGTAAAGGTTGACGCAATAAACGGCTCACCGAAAGCCGTAAGCTTAATTGCTTAAACTTAAATTGGCGTAGTACCCATAACCCCAACCAACCAATCAAAGCTAATAAAATAGCGACGATCACGATGCCCACTAAAATCGACCATAATAGTGGGTTCACACCTGTAAACAGAAATAACCCACCAACAACAATTAAGGTGACAATAGGTAAATAGTAACGTAATGGCCAAACAGGTGAGTTAGCATCTTCACGTAATACCCGTGATGGCTGCGTTGCAATTAACTGACGATAAGGACGAATCCCCACGAGAATAGCAATCACAAACAAAGTTCCAATCGCCCAAACCCATGGCCATAAACTGGCAGAAGGTAACGCTTTCGGCAGCATTGCACCGAGTATTTGCATTAAAATACCTTCAAAAGCTAGCCCTAGTAGCGACCCTAGCAAGGCTGCGGCTATCAAAATAGCCAACCACTGGCCTATTATCCATTTTTGTAACGCCGAGCGCCCTGCACCCAAGGTTTTAAGTACAGCAACTAATTGGTGGCGGCTACGGCAATAGTGAGTCATCGATACCACCACCGCCGCTATTGCTAGCAACAATGTCAGCAATACCGACAGTAATAAAAATTGCTGCGCCCGCTGGAAAGTTTTTCCTACCGCCCCACTATTTTCTTTTAACGTAAACCAACGTTGATCCGTTCTTAATTGCTCATCAAACTGAGATTCAAAAGCATCAACTGTGGCGGTTTCTCCAGCAAACATATCTCGATAGGTTAATCGACTCCCCACCTGTACGGCGCCTGTCAATTCAGCATCTTCTAATGAGATAAGTACTCTCGGAGCGATTTGGAATGGGTTAAAGCCGCTATCCGGCTCTTGGACTAATGTTCCAGCAACTTTTAAGGTCGCGTCGCCAATATCGATGTTATCGCCAATTTTTAAGTTAAGTAACTCCAACAAGCGAGGGGCAACTAAAATTTCCCCTTTGGTTGGTCGAAGTCCGGCTGGCTCAGTGATAAGCTCACCATAAAGTGGATAAGCCTGATCTGCGGCTTTAACCAGCACTAATTGTGGACGTAAATCTTCATCAGCCGTCGAATAAGCCATGGTAGAAAACGACATTTGTTGGCTTAGTTTTAGCCCCATCGCTTCTGCTTGTTGCAACCACTCAGGATCACTGGGATAAGAGGAGCGCAACACCAAGTCACCCGCTAATAGCTCTCGGCTTTGGTAGCTGATGCTATTTTCAATACGGTCACTAATACGCCCTAAAGCAAGCACACAAGCGACGGCTAAAGTCAGCGCCAGCCAGACGATCAGAAGTGATGGCGTTTTCCACTCACGCCAAAACCAACGCCAAATCATGCTTCTTCCCTCAATACACCATCTACCAGTCGTAAGCGACGCTGGCAACGGGCAGCTAATTCGTTATCATGTGTCACAAGGATCAATGTTGTGCCATGCTCTTTGTTCATGGAAAATAGAAGATCGGCGATTTTATCGCCAGTATGTCGGTCAAGGTTTCCCGTTGGCTCATCGGCGAACAGAATTTTAGGCCGCCCATTAAATGCTCTTGCTAATGCAACGCGCTGCTGTTCACCTCCAGATAACTGCGCCGGCATATGTTTTAAGCGATGGCCTAACCCAAGTTCAGAAAGCAAGGCTGCTGCTTGTTGATAGCTCTGTGACTCTGGCTCACCTCGCAATAGAGCAGGCAATTGCACATTTTCGAGGGCATTAAGTGTTGGTATCAACATAAAAGATTGAAAAACAAAGCCCACACTCTGGGCACGCAAATAAGCGCGTTGTTCTTCATCCATTTGGGTCAATTCGTGCCCTAATAGGCTAACGCTGCCACTGCTACCATCATCTAAACCGGCAATAATGCCTAATAAAGTCGACTTACCAGAACCAGACTCGCCAATTAATGCAATTGTTTGACCGGACTCGACAATTAGTTCAACACCTTGCAATATAGTGAGTTCATGTTCCCCTTGACCAACACGTTTAATGAGATGATGAACTTCAAGAATATTTTCCGCCGACATTTACTGGTATTTCTCCTATTATTTGTCGCAAGTGGGCAAACACTCGCAGCCACAAAACTGTTAATCCTTGGTGACAGCCTCAGTGCAGGCTATCGCTTACCGGCAGAGCAAGCATGGGCTTCACTCCTTGCCGAACGTTGGCAGAAATCGTCGCCACCCGTTATTGTCATTAACGGTAGCATTAGTGGAAACACCTCAGCCCAAGGGCTCGAGCGCCTTCCTGCCTTACTTGAACAACACAAACCCGATTGGGTATTGATCGAGTTAGGTGCAAACGATGGTTTGCAAGGGCTATCTGTTAAACAGATGGAGAACACACTACAACAAATTATTGAACAAATAACGCAGTCCGGTGCGAAACCGCTTTTAATGCAAATTCGTATACCGCCGAACTACGGTAAGCGTTATACTTCTAGTTTCGAAAATGTTTATCCTGCACTTGCACAACAAAACGCGGTTCCACTACTGCCTTTTTATATGGAAACCATCATTACTAAACCTGAGTGGATCCAACAAGATGGTATTCACCCAACTGTAGAAGCTCAACCTTCTATCGCTGATTTTATGGAAAAACAATTACTCCCTTATTTAACTTCTTCAGCAAATTAAAAGAATAAATAAGTGGGTAATTGTAAAGCAGTTTTTATATCAATTTGAGCCTATAGGTAGGTAAAGTTATGCAAAAGTCGGTATTTATCACCGGTGCTTCTAGCGGTATTGGCTTTTGTGCCGCCCAAACACTTCGCAAACGAGGTTATCATGTGATAGTTGCCTGCCGTAAAGAAGCTGATGTTTTGCACCTAAAAGGACTAGGCTTCGATACTGTTGTACTCGACCTCGATGATAGCCATAGCATAGATAGCGCTGCCGATGAGGTATTGACGCTATGCCAAGGGCGCCTTTTTGGCTTATTCAATAATGCCGGTTTTGGTGTGTACGGCGCGCTAACGAGTATTAACCGCCAGCAATTAGAGTCTCAATTTTCGACTAACTTTTTCGGAATACACCAATTGACCTTGCGCTTGCTTCCAGCCATGCTAGCTCATCATGAGGGGCGTATCGTACAAACTAGCTCGGTAATGGGAATTATTTCAACGCCGGGTCGTGGTGCCTATGCAGCGAGTAAATATGCGTTAGAGGCATGGTCCGATGCACTCCGTTTGGAGCTAAAAGGCACGGGTGTCCATGTCAGTTTAATTGAACCAGGCCCCATCCATACCAATTTCACCAGTAATGTGGCGCAAACACAGCAAGATAATCCGGTTAAAAACCCAGGAATTGCACAACGTTTTACCTTAACGCCAGAACATGTGGTCGCAAAATTGGTACATGCCCTTGAAAGCCCTCGTCCACGTATCCGTTATTCAGTCACTTTGCTCACCGTCATAGTTCGCATACTGAAACGGCTGCTACCGGATTGCTTGATGGATAAAATACTGGCAGGTCAGGGAAAAAAGGCTTGAAAAAAAATAAAATAGCCCCACCTTTAGAGTATTAAAAACTTATTTAAAAGAGATATTTTATGCAATCTTTTGCCCAAATCGTGGATGTTAATGAACAAAATTTACACCAAGTTGTAGAACAATCCATGCAGATGCCAGTTATGTTCTACTTCTGGTCTGCACAAAGCCCGCACTGTCAAGAGTTTGGTGCGACTCTCGATAAAATTGCCAATGACTATGCGGGTCTGTTTATGTTGGCGCGCGTCAATTGTGACGTAGAGCAAAATGTTGCAGCTCAATTTGGTCTTAGAGCAATACCAACCGTTTATATTCTGCAAGAAGGTCGTCCTGTTGATGGTTTCCAAGGCCCTCAACCCGAAGAAGTCGTATTAGAGATGCTTTCGCGCGTATTGCCTAGTCCAGAAGAGTTGAAAGCCGCACAAGCAGCAGAGTTGATTGCTGAGGGGAAACCTCAGGAAGCGCTACCGTTACTTAAAGAAGCGCATCAGCTTAATGAGAAAAATAGTGATATCACCCTGTTATTAGCAGAAACACAGATCGGTCTGAATCTTGTGGATGAGGCAGAAAAAACACTGACATCGGTTCCGATGCAGGACCAAGATAGCCGCTATCAAGGGTTAGTGGCACAAATTGAGTTGCTCAGACAAGCGGCGGATACGCCAGAGATCCAGCAATTACAACAAGAATTTGATGCTGACTCAGACAATGCCGAGCTAGCTGTGCAATTGGCATTAAAATTACATGAAGTGAATCGCAATGAAGAAGCTTTAGAAATGCTATTTAGCTTCTTGAAAAAAGACCTCAGCGCTGGAGATGGCGCCGTGAAAAAAACAATGATGGATATTATGTCGGCAATGGGAACAGGAGATGCGATGGCCAGTAAGTATCGCCGACAAGTATATTCATTACTTTACTAAATAAGGAATGATCATGGATTTGTTCGCGTTTGGTGCTATACCGATTATTATTTTTATTGCGATTGTTATTGTTTTTACCTGTGTCAAAACAGTACCGCAAGGCTATCAATGGACGGTTGAACGTTTTGGTCGTTATACCAGAACATTGCAGCCGGGGTTACATATTATTGTGCCATTTATGGATAAAATAGGTCGTCGCATCAATATGATGGAGCAAGTCCTTGATATCCCATCGCAAGAAGTTATCTCGCGTGATAATGCTAACGTCACCATCGATGCCGTCTGTTTTATTCAAGTCGTTGACCCAGTGCGTGCAGCTTATGAAGTTAGCAATCTTGAGCTGTCTGTTTTGAACCTGACAATGACCAATATTCGTACCGTATTAGGCTCCATGGAGCTGGACGAGATGTTGTCACAACGAGATTCCATCAACTCACGCCTTCTGCACATTGTGGATGACGCAACCAACCCTTGGGGGGTGAAAATCACCCGTATCGAAATTCGTGATGTTAAGCCGCCGAAAGAGCTAGTCAACGCGATGAATGCGCAGATGAAAGCAGAGCGTACTAAGCGTGCCGACATTCTGGAAGCTGAAGGTATTCGTCAAGCGGCTATCTTGAAAGCGGAAGGTGAAAAACAGTCACAAATTCTCAAAGCAGAAGGGGATCGTCAATCTGCATTCTTACAAGCAGAAGCCCGTGAAAGGGCTGCTGAGGCGGAAGCAAAAGCGACTAAGATGGTTTCTGAGGCTATCGCGGCGGGTGATATGCAAGCAATCAACTATTTCGTTGCTCAGAAATATACCGAGGCACTGACAAGTATTGGCTCTGCTGACAACAGTAAAGTGATCATGATGCCACTTGAGGCGAGCAATTTAATGGGCGCTATCGGAGGGATTGCTGAACTTGTCGGTGAAAGCAAAAAAACGCACTCGAATAAGAAACAGGAAAACTCATGATAGAACTTATCAGCGCTCAACCCGCATGGTTTTGGCTGTGCCTTGGTGGTTTATTGCTGATTGGTGAACTGCTCGGCACCGGTGGTTATCTATTATGGTCGGGGATCGCTGCTGTTGCGGTGGCTATCATTACTTTCGTGCTGCCTTTTCTGGGTTGGGAATGGCAAGGGATTTTATTTGCTATCTTAACTATCCTTTCAGCCGTATTATGGCGGAAATGGTTGAGTTTACGTAAAAACTCACAAGCAGATGAGGTCAACCAAAAGAGCCACCAACTCATTGGCACTAAAGTCCGTCTGATTTCCGATACGGATGAAGGTTTTAGCCGCGCACGCCTAGCCGATGGCAGTTGGCGAACATACAGTGAGCAACCTTTAAAAGCAGGCACTGAGGTGATCATCACCTCAGTGGATGGGATCACTCTGCATGTTAAGCCTTATCATGATGGCAACAACCCCGAGACAAGTGATCAATAATCGGGCAGTCTGCATTCTCATCACCGGGACAAGCGTCCACTAAGTTTTGCAGCGTATCTTTAATAGCAGACAATTTCGCGATTGTCTGCTCTAACTCTGCAATTTTCGCCATTGTGGTATTTTTCACATCCGCACTGTGTCTTGCTGGGTTACGGAACAAACTCAATAACTCGCCGCACTCTTCTAACGTAAAACCGACATCTTTTGCCTGTTTTAACAGACCTAATTCATTAAGGTGTCTATCTTGATAATAGCGATAACTATTTTCCCCCCTTTCAGGTGGAGTAATTAAACCTTTTTCTTCGTAAAAACGAATGGCCTTTGCGGTAAGACCGGTTTTCTTGGCAATTTCACTAATATTCATCATACCCCTTGACCTTACCCTTGAGGGAAGGTTTAACCTTCCCTACATATCAAAAAATTTATATTTGTTTAAAAATTTCAGTGTATTCTGCCATGATAATAAAAACGACAGGATCCGTCATGAGTTAAGGAGATTTTACTTATGAGTAGCAAAATCATTCTCTCCCTGCAAGGGCTAAGTTGTATGCACTGTGTTGGTACAGTCACCAAAGCACTTGAAGCCCGCTCGGACATTGATCATTTCAACGTCACCATTGAGTATGCAGTGATTGAAAGTAATGCTAGCGCTCAATCATTGATTGAAACTATTCAACAGGCGGGTTATGACGCAAAAATGGCCGAACAACCGGATATCACGCTACAGCTATCCGGCCTTAGCTGCATGAACTGTGCCGGTAAAACACAGCAAGCACTTGAAGCGGTTGACGGTGTAGCGGCTGCTATTGTCGATACTCAACAAGCAAAAGTTTACGGTAGTGCAGCAGCAGATACCTTAATTAATGCGGTTGAGCAAGCAGGCTATCATGCAAAAGTGGCACAACCCAGTCAGGTGACATTAGCATTATCGGGGCTTAGTTGCATGAAATGTGCTGAAAAAACCCGCCTTGCCCTTGAGGCCGTTGACGGTGTTGATCATGCGGATGTCGATACTAACTCTGCCGTGATATATGGTAACGCACCTGTAGAGGCGTTAATTGCCGCTGTGGCTGATGCGGGTTACCAAGCCACATTAAATCAAGCGGGGGCTAACTTCCCAAAAACGCAGCCGCTGGCAAAATCGCCTGAACAGCCGGAAACTGACTCAGCGGCAATCTGTGAAATACCGGCTCAAGAGTCCGATTTAGGCGAGCAACCTGACATCTCCCCTTCAGATGACAGTATCCAGCTATTATTAGATGGTATGACTTGTGCAAGTTGCGTTAATAAAGTGCAAAAAGCCCTCAACAGTGTTCCGGGCGTTGAAAATGCCCGTGTTAACCTTGCTGAGCGTAGCGCGCTAGTGACGGGAACCGCGCAGCCAGCCGCACTGATAGCTGCGGTGGAAAACGCTGGCTACGGCGCCGAAATCATACAAGACGAAGCTGAACGCCGAGCGCGGCAGCAACAAGTCGCTGATGCAAATATGCGCCGTTTTCGTTGGCAATCTGCACTTGCATTAGCCCTTGGTATCCCTGTGATGATCTGGGGGATGATCGGCGACAATATGATGCTCACGCCACAAAACCACTCAATTTGGCTAACCATTGGGGTTTTAACTTTCGCTGTGATGGTCTTTGCTGGTGGTCATTTCTATAAAAACGCTTGGCAAAGCCTAAAAAATGGCAGTGCGACAATGGATACTTTGGTCGCACTCGGTACAGGTGCTGCTTGGTTATACTCAATTGTCGTCAACTTGTGGCCTGAGATTTTCCCTGAGCAAGCACGCCATCTCTACTATGAAGCCAGTGCGATGATTATTGGTCTGATTAATTTAGGCCATGCACTAGAGCAACGTGCCCGCCAGCGCTCCTCAAAAGCCTTAGAGCGATTACTGGACTTGACGCCTCCGACTGCCCGCGTGGTTACCGAGCAAGGTGAAGTGGATATGCCACTTGAGCAAGTCAAGAAAGGGATGACTTTACGCCTAACAACGGGGGATCGTGTACCTGTTGATGGCGAAATTATTGAAGGTGAAGTCTGGCTAGATGAAGCGATGCTAACCGGTGAACCCATTCCTCAACAAAAAAGCAAAGGCGATCAGGTACATGCAGGCACTGTCGTTCAAGATGGTACTGTGTTATTTCGCGCGGCGGCTGTGGGTAGCCAAACCACACTAGCGCGTATTATCCATCTTGTGCGCCAAGCTCAAAGCAGTAAGCCTCAAATTGGCCAATTAGCCGATCGTATTTCATCGATATTCGTACCTGTCGTGGTTGCCATTGCTGTCATTTCAGGGCTTATTTGGTATTTTGTCGGCCCAGCCCCGCAAATTACCTACGCATTAGTCATCACCACGACTGTTTTGATTATTGCTTGTCCGTGTGCTCTTGGTCTGGCGACCCCCATGTCAATCATCTCTGGCGTTGGGCGGGCGGCAGAATTTGGTGTGCTTGTCCGTGATGCCGATGCTCTGCAACAAGCAAGTGAGTTAGACACTATCGTCTTCGATAAAACGGGCACATTAACAGAAGGCATGCCACAGGTTACCGATATCCATACCTTTAATGGCTTTTCTGAGACAGAAGTACTACAACTTGCGGCTTCATTGGAAAGTGGCTCTAACCACCCGCTTGCTCGTGCAATTGTCAATCGAGCCAAAGGGCTCTCCTTCCCTACAAGCGAACAGTTTAGGACATTAGCGGGCCTCGGTGTCAGTGCCGTCATCGAAGGCAAAACGGTATTACTTGGTAACCAAAAATTATTGATGCAAAGTCATATCGATACCAGTGCGATTGAAGAAACATTGCATCAACAAGCTTCAATGGGGGTCACCCCCGTTTTGTTAGCCGTAGAAGATAAAATCGCTGCATTGCTTTCTATCCGTGATCCATTACGTGAAGACAGCGTCAGTGCCTTAGCTCGCTTACATAAACAAGGCTTTCGTTTAGTTATGTTAACAGGGGATAACCCAGTTACCGCAAAAGCCATCGCAAAAGAAGCGGGAATTGATGAAGTGATCGCAGGCGTCATGCCAGATGGTAAATCGGCTGCAATCGAAGCTTTACAAGCCAAAGGCCATAAAGTGGCAATGGTTGGCGATGGGATCAACGATGCCCCCGCACTGGCCCGTGCCGATGTTGGTATCGCAATGGGAGGCGGCAGTGATATTGCGATAGAAACAGCATCGATTACCTTAATGCGCCAAAGCCTACATGGTGTTGCAGATGCGGTTGCCATTTCAAAAGGCACATTGCGCAATATGAAACAAAACCTATTCGGTGCCTTTGTCTACAACACATTGGGGATCCCAATTGCAGCGGGTATTCTTTACCCTCTAACAGGAACATTGTTGAACCCTGTGGTTGCAGGTGCAGCAATGGCTCTCTCCTCAATCACCGTCGTGACTAACGCTAACCGACTGCTACGCTTTAAACCGAAACAACAATAGTCTACAGCCCGACATTGAGTTTAACTGAATGTCGGGCTTTTCACGCTTAGGTAAATTGCTCGTGATATCATGCCTAACCCCAATCCAATTTTACAGATAAAATAGCGCAAAGTGAGTCGCAAATCGCTACAAGATTGTTTAATCTAAAGGACTGATACTAAAACGTAGGAAAGTGAAATGGCCAAGCTGCTCGAAAACTTAAAAAACTGGTTACATACAGAAGCAGCTCCCGTCTACCCTTATCCAGCTATTGATGTTCGCTTATCAAAAAATCTTAAGCTGCATATTGTTGGTAGTATTCATATGGGAACTGAAAACATGTTTCCACTTTCTGACATTCTTCTCGATAAACTCAATCGAGCCGATGCCCTGATTGTTGAAGCCGACATCACGGATACCCGCTCCCCCTTTATAACCGATAATGCTCTTCGTGCCCCCCTACAAGATCGCCTAAGCACTGACGAATATCAACGACTGCAAAGTTGCTGCCAAGAAATACATCAAAATCCAAGCCAATTTGATGCGTTACCCTCATGGCAAGTCGCCCTAATTTTACAATCCACCCAAGCTCAAGGGTTAGGACTACACGGGCACTATGGGATTGATTACCAATTACTCCGTAATGCACAATCTCAGCGGATGAAAATCATCGAGTTGGAAGGTACTGATGCGCAAGTCGAGCTATTATTAAACTTGCCCCAAGAAGGCTTACCTTTATTACAAGATACGTTAGAGCACTGGCGCGCTAATGCCCGTTCATTACAGACCATGATAAGCTGGTGGCTTGATTACCAACCCCATAACCGTGTCACATTACCTAAAACATTCAGTGATGATGTTTATCGTGTTCTCATGGAACAACGTAACCAAGATTGGAGTAGCAAGCTAAAGGCATTACCTGATGGTAATTATGTGGTTACCGTTGGTGCTTTACATTTATTTGGTGATGATAGTTTAGTTAGTTATCTACGAAATTGAATACAAAATAGGTAAAAACATGACTCCCGCTGTAAAGTTACTTGAAAAACAAAAGATAAACTTCACGCTCCACCCTTATGATCATGATCCTAATGTGCATGATTTTGGTAATGAAGCAGTGAGCAAACTTGGTTTAGATGCTAAACAAGTTTTCAAAACGCTACTTGTTGCACTTAATGGTGATCAAAAATCGTTAGCGGTTGCAGTAACCCCTGTATCAGGGCAGTTAGATTTAAAACTGGTTGCTAAGGTTTTCAAAACCAAAAAAGTTGAAATGGCCGACCCACAGATAGCACAAAAAACAACAGGTTATTTAGTTGGAGGGATAAGCCCACTAGGGCAGAAAAAACGTCTGCCTACCGTTATCGATAGCCAAGCGCAACAATTTTCCACCATCTTTATTTCTGGCGGTAAAAGAGGGTTAGACATTGAAATAGCGCCACAGGATTTAGCTCGCGTTCTCAATGCAACATTTGCTGAAATAAAGAAAGTGTAAATCCCCTGAGCGTTGTTATCGATAATACTCTCATTTCCCTTACACTATCAATTCATCATACTGGTTTATGCTTTATTATTTATAAGTCATAAGCCAGTCGATTTATCATAACTTTATAAAATAGTCATCATCTAAAATAAATGAGCACCTTTATTAAATCGATTGATATATAAGCATATTTTTATATGCTACCAGCTTGAATTATGAAAATTATAAATTAATATTTATTTTTATATTACATTTAAAAATCCAAAAATTATTATTTCGCGAATTCAGATAATAAGTGCAACGCTCGGTCATGTTAGATGGAAGGACGGTTAGCTACTGATAAGCTATCCTGCTCTTCCGACCAAAGATGAGCGAGTAAGTATGAAGTATCAGCAACTAACCGAAGGACAACGATACCAGATATCGATACTGCGTGAGGATAATTTATCCTGCCATGAGATAGGTATCCGTATCGGTGTAAGCAAGTCCACGGTCTCCCGTGAACTGAGGCGTAACACTTCAGATACTGGTTATAACCCACAACAGGCACACCAGAAGTGCTGTGATAGGCGGCTGTCATCTGCCAAAAGGACAATTCCTCAGCAGACCATAGATTTCGTGATATTTGCTCTGGAGTGGAAGTGGAGTCCTGAGCAAATAAGTGCAATTGGCAGCATTATTGGTCTTAGCGTCAGCCATGAATGGATTTACCAGTATATCTATGCGGATAAGCGTAGCGGTGGCGAGTTGTACAGGCATCTTAGGCAGGGCAAACGGCGATATCGTAAGGGCTACGGGCAGAAACGAGGGCGCATCCCTGATGCGGTATCCATTGAGCTACGGCCGTCAGTCGTCGATGACCGTAGCCGTCTGGGGGACTGGGAGGCCGATTTGGTGCAGGGTAAACAGGGCACTGGTGCTATCGTGACACTGGCAGAACGCAAAAGCCGTATTTACCTGACAAAAAAGGTGTTTTCAAAGGATGCGGTGGAAGTCAGTAAGGCCATTATCTCACTGCTGAGTGAGTATCAGGATGTATGTCACACAATAACGTTCGATAACGGTCTAGAGTTTAGTGAGCACAAGGCGATAGCAGAAGCACTGAACGCAGATACGTACTTTGCCCATCCGTATGCCTCGCATGAGCGTGGGCTGAACGAGAATACGAATGGGTTGTTAAGACAGTTTATCCCGAAAGGAACAGACCTGCGGACAGTGACAGAAGAAGACTTACAACGCTATCAGGGAGCGTTGAACAGCAGGCCACGCAAGTGTCTGGGGTTCAGACAACCTTCGGTGGTGTTTGCGGAGCTAAGAAAGGCGGCTTAGCGTTGCACTTCGGACTTGAATCCGCCTTTACCGTATAAATAAAATAATAATTTATATCCGTCTTAATAGTAACAACTCAAACAGACTCCTAAAAGTTAAAAACCGTTTCTGTTTTATTTGCGATGAATGTTATGAACGCTCAATGCATTTGGCATCATCATAGAAACCATGTAAGGAGAACCTATGTTATCAGTTGGAATTCAAGCTGTTGCCATTCATTTACCAGAAGGTTTACGCACTAATGCATGGTGGGATAAAGAGGCCATCACCTCTTCTCATTCACCTAAATTTTCAACTCACCAACACCAGTCTCTTTATGATAAAGCCATGCAACCTTATCTATCCGATCCCTTTTTAGGCAGTGTCGAGCGCAGAGTCGTGGTCAATCATGAAAGCGCTTCCTCACTCGGGATCAAAGCAGCAACCAAGGTGTTATCAGCCGCAAAAGTCGCCGCTAGTGATATAGATTGCCTCATTGTCACTTCCATGTTTGATGACCATATTGGTTGTGGTGATGCAGGCTATATCGCACAGGCACTCGGTATCGGTGGTGGCGCCTTTAATATTGGGGCAACCTGTAATAGCTCGATGTCAGCATTACTAACAGCTTGTGGCTTGGTAAGCAGCGGCTTAAATAACAAGGTATTAGTCATTGCCACAGCACTATTCTCTCGGGCACTTGACGACGACAATGCCGCCATGCGTTTTCATGGTGACGCATCCACCGCCTTCATCGTAGGCCCTGTTAAAGAAGGATATGGCCTGCTGGGCTCTAAATCGTTACACCTTGGTGAAACATGTGGCACTTGGTGCTTTAAGGTCGTCGAAGACCAATATTCGCCAACAGCGCAACATATCCGCCTCAGTTTCAATAAGCCAGTAACCCACGTGCTACGTTCAACAGCAGAATATTACCTTAAACAGACCGTAAAAGGCGCATTAGCCAAAGCAAAACTCTCTATTAACGATATCGATTGTGTCGCACTCAATGCCCCGACAGCTTGGCATGCCGAGTTTTCCGCTAATGTATTGGGGATCGAAACCAAACGGGTCATCAATACATTTCCTCAATTTGCTTACAATGGCCCCGCCATGATGCCGATCCATCTGTATACCGCAGCGATACAAAAATCGATTAAGCCCGGCGGCATTATGCTGTTATACGCCTACGGAGGACAAACAGAAGCGTCAGCCGCTGTATTGCGCTGGCCTAATGTTATCCTTGGTGCACCACCGGAGCCTGCTTCCGTGATCGATCATAAAGACATACCGTAGATGACCTCTTTCAAGGTGCAAAATTAGTAAGCTTAACCAACGGCATTTGTTAACTTGCTGGATTTACGTTATTTTTGGTCAGATCACAAAATAGATTTCTCGAGATAAAGAGGGAATAAAACGCTCCTTGTTACTGCAATCTTCATCATGAAAAAGGTACTCAAAAATGGCAGTTGATGAAAATGGCTATATCTGCACATTAAAAAAGCAACCTATACCCGCGAGATATCAAGAACTACTCACATCTGTTCAATCACAACTACTCGCTCAGTATGGCGATAGAATTTGCAGTATTTTTATTTATGGTAGCGTTGCATGTGGCAAAGCTACTCCTCCTAAATCCGATCTGGATCTCTGTGTTATTTTTCACGGCAATATTGATAACACAGAGGCTTTAGCGCTCAGCAAGATAGGCGAAAATAGCCTTCGACTTTACCCTATTGTTCCAAAGGTGGATTTCGATATAGCCAGTCAACAGGAGGTCCTGTCACCGAATAACACCAACAGTTGGGGATACTGGCTAAAGCACCATTGCCGTATCATTTATGGTGACGACCTTTCCCGATATTTTCCTCTATTCCGCCCATCAAGGGCCATCGCCTTAGCCGTCAATGGTGATTATCACACCACTCTCTTAGATTACATTCAGAAAATGGCGAGTACAGATGATCAGGCAACGTTCTTAAAATTATCCAAAGAAGCTTCTAAGAAACTTATCCGCTCTACAAATATTTTACGGACGCCTAACGACACAGACTGGCCAGATACATTAGATGAACATATCACTCGGCTACACAATAAATATCCCGCCTTAGCGCATCAATTACCCTTTTTTAAGGCGCAAATCCAGTTCGCGACTTACTCTAAAAAAGATTTTATCCCCCATTTGCACACGGCAATAACTCGCCTATTGCAAGCAGATGAAAGTATGAAAGCAAACGAAAAGGCCTGACCCCAGTTACTGTCTGGGATCAGGCCTTGTAAGCAGTTCACTCGCCTATTGAAATGTTATTAATAGGCGACTTGGGCATTATTTTTTATAAACAATTTCGCCTTTTGGTTCATAGTCTGCCGCTTTTAGTGGTGAATGTTTTTCAATATAGCCTTTCAACACTTCTGCATCGACAAACCCTGTATTGACGTAGTTAGGATGATTATCGATTTTCGGATAGCCATCACCACCTATAGCATTAAAATTCAGTGTTGCCATACGGTAAGTTTTTTCAGGATCAACTGGCTTACCATCAATTTTCACGTCACTGATGCTACCATCCGGATTAACAATCAAGCTGACATTATAAAACTGTGCGTAAGCGCCTGAATCAGGTTTCATGTTCGCAGCAGCCTGCAAATATGGAAGCACTTCGCTGCCTTTGAAGTCAACATACACTAATTCATTCGTAAATGGCTGTACCTTTAAAACATCTTTATATGTAATATCACCGCTCTCAATCGAATCACGGACACCGCCGCCACTCATAATTGCAAAATCAGCACCTGCACGCTCTTTTTGTGCTGCTAACAAGAGACGCCCCATGTTAGTTTGCACAAAACGAACTTTACTACGGTCGCCTTCGAGTTTGCCTTCAACAGAGCCAACTTTAACATTCAGCTGCTCACCCCCTTTCTCTTGATAAGGTGTCAGTAACTTCATCATTTCTGGGTTGTGCGCAATTTCTTGAGTGTAATAGACACGCTCAGTGGTGCCATCTTCTTTAGTCACTTTCTTTTTCAAGTTGATAGGGATCAATTGGTAATGTTTCAGTGTGAACTTACCATTTTTAAATTCGAAATCTGCGCGACCGACATATTTCCCCCATTCATGGGCTTGAACGATCCAAGTGCCATTTTGATTATCAGGTGCACAAGGTGTTCCCGGCACATAGTCGACTTGTTTATAGTTTTTATTCTCCGCAGACATACAAACGGGATCTTGTGAGTGACCACCTACTATCATATCTAAATATCCAGCAGGTAAACTACGAGCCATTTCAACATCACCCGGTGCATTCGAACCATGTTGACCGTCATCGTAGTGCCCCATATGGGTAGCTGCAATAATAATGTCTGGCTTTTCAGTCTCACGCAGCTCTTCAATCACTTTTTTCGCCTCTACCGATGGCGTTCTAAATTCCACGTCTGGGAAATTAGCTGGATTGCCGAGTTTCGCTGTATCGTCCGTGGTCAATCCTAATACGGCGATTTTGACGCCTTGCTTATCAAAAATTTGATAAGGCTTGAACAAGCGTTTACCGGTGCTAGTTTGGTAAATGTTGGCAGATAAGAATGGGAAATTAGCCCATTTTTCTTGGGTACGTAACACTTCAAGCGGATTATCAAACTCATGGTTACCTAATGCCATCGCATCATAACCGACTAAGTTCATCCCTTTAAAATCAGGCTCTGCATCTTGCAAGTCTGATTCAGGTACACCTGTATTGATATCACCACCAGAAAGCAGCAATAGGCTTCCACCTTGTTTCGCAACTTCATCACGGATTTCATCAACCACCGTTTTTTGAGCCGCTAAGCCATACTCACCGTGATCGTTATGCCAGAAGTGACCATGATGGTCATTAGTATGCAAAATGGTGATGTTATAGGTTTTATCTTTTTCCCAAGCATTTGCCTGTGCGATAGGCAACAGTGCTAAAGATACCGTTAATGCGCATACCGATGCTTTAAAGGTTAATTTCATCTCTTTCTCCCTGCCGATATAGGAATTTTGTGCGGTATAAGTAGATAATAAGTTTAATATCACCGCCTATCTTATACTCTATATCATTTAAGATACGTCACGGACGTATTACCATAGAAATATAAGGCAGGCTGTGTCTCATACGAATGAGCGCCGTCAGTAGCACCACACGTTGAAGTATGATGAGTATATAGCACAAAACCGCGATCATAATTAGATAACCAGTGCATAAAATGATGCTTGTTTCATTAAAGTGAGACATCAATCAAAATAATGACACGAGTGACTTTTTTTATCGTGATATTTATTAGTTCAAATAAATTACAAATACGCTATATTGATAACAATTGTGCAACACAACTAGAAGTTACTAACTATGAGCGACCAAACAACAAGTTCTAGCAATACCGCACCATCAAAGCCTATCAGCAAAACAGGCAAAACCGTTTTCAGTATTCTAACCGCAATTAGCTTCTCTCATTTACTGAATGATATGATCCAGTCTTTGATATTAGCTATTTATCCGTTATTGCAATCCGACTTTTCATTAAGTTTTGCACAGGTTGGTTTGATCACGTTGACTTACCAAATTACGGCATCACTACTACAACCGATCATTGGCTATTATACTGACAAACATCCACAACCTTATTCACTCCCAATAGGAATGGGCTTTACGCTAACAGGTTTGTTGCTACTCGCTATGGCGGAAACCTTCCCGGTTATTTTGCTTGCTGCTGCGCTGGTAGGAACAGGCTCTTCCGTATTCCATCCTGAATCATCTCGCGTTGCGCGTATGGCGTCAGGGGGGCGACATGGCCTTGCACAATCGTTCTTCCAAGTCGGTGGAAATTTAGGTTCCTCATTAGGCCCGCTACTTGCGGCACTCATCATTGAGCCATATGGTAAAGGGAACGTTGGCTGGTTCTCTCTAGCGGCCTTATTAGCTATTGTGGTTTTATTGCAAGTGAGCCGTTGGTATAAGCAACAGCATCGCACCACCAGCAAAAAACCCGTTCGTCACGTGGAAGTCAAAGTACTACCACGTAAAGCGGTGATTGGCTCATTGACGATATTGCTGATTTTAATTTTTTCCAAGTACTTTTATCTAGCCAGCATTAGTAGCTATTATACCTTTTATCTCATTGATAAATTTGGTGTTAGTGTACAAAACGCCCAGTTCCATCTGTTTATTTTTCTCTTTGCCGTCGCAGCAGGAACCATGATTGGTGGGCCTGTTGGCGATAAGATCGGGCGCAAATATGTTATTTGGTTTTCTATTTTAGGCGTTGCGCCTTTCACGCTAATGCTACCGCATGCTTCCCTGTACTGGACCAGTATTTTGACCGTTATTATCGGATTAATATTAGCTTCTGCATTTTCAGCCATTTTAGTCTACGCACAAGATCTCATCCCCGGTAAAACAGGCATGATTTCAGGGCTATTTTTTGGATTAGCATTTGGTATGGGAGGCGTTGGAGCGGCAGTGCTAGGGCAGATTGCCGATAAGACCAGTATTGAACAAGTTTATCAATATTGTGCTTTTCTACCATTATTAGGAATTTTCACTGTACTACTACCAAATTTAGAACAAAAATAACCATTTCTCTTTATTTCACCCATACTTATTGAAAAATAAGTATGGGCATTTCCTTCTATATCCCACTTAAAATTCAATAAAAAATCATAAAAATGACATCTTTGTAACGATTTAGCACTAATACAGTACTTTTATTTGAAAAACATTGAAATTTTTTAAGGAAATTTTTCTCAAATAACGATAAAATAGAATTATATGCAAAGCGCATTCCAAAATACGGGAATTTTATTCCTAAAAATTCAAATTAATAAAAGGAGACTAAATGGAGCATTCTACGCCCTTAATCACAACCATTGTTGGTGGTCTCGCCCTTGCATATTTGTTAGGTATGATCGCTCAGCGATTAAAAATTTCCCCTCTAGTGGGGTATCTTGCGGCTGGAGTCTTGGCCGGTCCTTTTACACCTGGTTTTGTTGCCGATACAACACTTGCACCTGAACTCGCTGAGATAGGTGTTATCCTACTGATGTTTGGCGTTGGGTTACACTTTTCGCTTAAAGATCTTATGGCGGTTAAAACCATCGCCATTCCCGGTGCTATTGCACAAATTGCGGTTGCTACACTGTTAGGTTTAGGCCTTTCCACCCTTTTTGGTTGGGGAACCTTTTCAGGGATTGTTTTCGGCCTCTGTTTATCCACAGCCAGTACCGTAGTGTTACTTCGCGCCTTAGAAGAGCGGCAACTGATTGACAGTCAACGCGGTAAAATTGCTATCGGCTGGTTGATTGTTGAAGATCTGGCAATGGTATTAACACTGGTACTACTGCCAGCCGCCGCCGCGATTATGAATTCAGAGCAAGCCAGCTTAAGTGAGTTACTCATCGGTCTTGCATGGACAATAGGTAAAGTTGTCGCCTTCATTATCCTCATGATAGTGATTGGCCGCAGAGTCATACCTTGGATTTTATCGCGCACCGCATCCACCGGCTCTCGTGAACTGTTTACATTGGCTGTATTGGCACTTGCATTAGGTATCGCCTATGCGGCTGTCGCCTTATTTGATGCCTCCTTCGCTCTTGGCGCGTTCTTTGCTGGTATGGTATTAAATGAGTCAGAACTAAGCCACCGTGCAGCACAAGACACATTACCGCTCAGAGATGCGTTTGCTGTTCTATTCTTTGTGTCTGTTGGTATGCTATTTGACCCTGTGGTCATTATTGATCACCCATTAGGTGTGATTGCTGTTCTCGCTATTATCATTGTGGGTAAATCCGCCGCAGCGTTGGTGCTTGTGCGTTTATTTGGTCACTCGCGGCGAACCGCATTAACCATCTCTGTCAGCCTTGCCCAAATCGGTGAGTTTGCCTTTATTTTAGCGGGGATGGGAATGGCGCTTGGCGTGATGGATAAAGAGGCACAAAACCTTGTGTTAGCCGGTGCCATTGTCTCTATTATGCTTAACCCAGTTCTGTTCAGCTTATTGGATAAGTACTTAGAGAAGACCGAAACCGCCGAAGAGCAGTTACTCGAAGAGACTTTGGAAGAAGAAACTCAAATTCCTGTCGATATTTGTGGCCATGCAATTATCGTTGGTTACGGTCGTGTAGGAACTATGCTGGCAGATAAACTGCGTAGACGTGATATCCCATTAGTCGTGGTTGAAGATACTCGCGCTAAATTTGAAGAGCTAGCAGAAAACGGGTTCAGTGCTATTTTAGGTAACGGTGCTAATAGAGATATCATCAGCCTTGCTCGTATTGAGTGTGCAAAAACGCTGCTTCTTACCATTCCAAATGGTTATGAAGCAGGTGAAATCGTCGCGCATGCTAAAGAGCTAAACCCAGATATCACAGTGATTGTTCGCGCGCACTACGATGATGAAGTCAGCTTTATTAAAGAGCGTGGCGCTGAGCATATTATTATTGGTGAACATGAAATTGCTAAAGCGATGGCAACTTTTATGTGTAATGATGTCACTGAATATGGTTGCTCAATGGATGATGACCCTTCTCCCACAGCCGGTGAAGGTAAAAGCCTAGATGAATATCTAAAACCCTCTCATTAAAACACGTTTAAGGGAAGCTTCGGCTTCCCTTTGTTTATCTGGTAATTCTGTTATGTTAATCCCTGTATCAGGGATGCAGCTTACTCTTTACAATCATGACTGGTTTACTGAGAGAGCGTGAACTGTTCGCCCCCGACTAATATGCGATTTTTCACTATTAAAAATTCTAAAATAGAATAATTAATAATAAATAGATTCACATTTTCTCCACTTTTTAGCATAGATAAGTCGTTATACTCATCCCCGCCTAAACCATTATTGATGATATTTTTTGTGTCCTCTTCCCCCACGATGTGGGGGAATTTTTTTCTGGCATTGAGCTAAAAAAATACCCCACTGTTTTGCTCAAACAATGAGGCATTATGCAAAGGCTTGCGTATTAACGCTCCCAATAGGACTCTTCTAAGCTGTCTTCTTTTTCAGGTAGGCCACGCGTTAAACGCGGCGAATGTTGAGTCAAGACTTGATAGCTCACGCGGTTTGCATATTTGCACACTTGAGCAAGCGAAGAGTAAGTTAGATATTGGCGCGTATGCTTACTGGAATTAGGCACATTGAAGCGATGATAGGAGTTTGCGGTGATATCGTGTAGCAATGCGGATAACGCGCCATCTCCTGCACCATTAGTATTCATGATCTTTTCAGGTCCCCCCATATAAGGCTCAATATGAGAGTATATGCGCATAGGAACTTCACAATCTTGCTGACGCATTGCGCGGCTAAATTCATAGAGGTTAAATTCAGGAATAGCGCCCGGTAATAATGGGTGTTGGGTGGTGCGTTTAAATGCTTCTTCCGTATAACCTGCCATATATAGCCCTGATGGCCCCGCCGTACACAGCACAAGATCGACCCAATTTAGAGCCATATCCGAAGCTAACAACGGGTCATTATACCCTGTTAGCTCTAGCGCCTCATCTTCATTCATCGCGACAACAGAGACATGCTCAGCCAGAAAATCACGCCAAAACTGGGGGTCTTGCGCTATCACGAACTTAGTACCGAGTGTTAATACAACGGGAACATTATGCTTTTTAGCATAGCTAATCGCCTGCATCGTGGCTTCTGGCATGGTTTCACCGGGCTTGCAACGAACCAAATAAGCGGTCAAAACTAACGCCGAAGCGCCAGCAATAATCTCTTCTGGGATACTTTCAGGGCGTAGACGATTCATATGCCCTGGGCTAATCGCGAAGGTTCTCTCACCGTTTTCAGCAATAAGGGTAAAGCAGCGACCAATTGGCCCATCGACCCCTTGTAAATAGTTGAGATCCATGCGGCTCGATGTATGGCATAAATAGCGATAAGAGTAGCTTCCAATTTGAATGTTATTGCACATCGTTCCCAATAACACCGAGCGATCATCCGCCAGCACGGAGTAGTTATGCAGCGTATTCCCGATGGTTCCCCCGGCATACTCATGTGTGATTAATGCGTTACTGGTTAGCTCTTTATATAAAGCCTCTGCAACATCATCTTCAATCACTAAAGAGTGACCTTTACTGAGTTGATAGCGTTCAATGAATGCATCGTCGACTTTAGCTTCAATATCGACCAGTGTTTGATCGATACCGACAATATAAGATTGGCAGTTTTCGCCATCATCTAAACGCTCTTTAATAGGCTGTAACAGCGGATCTCTGAGGCTAACAGGAAAGTAGTGCTTTGATTTACGTTGACCGGGGAATTTCATAATGGATAAATTAGAGAGTATACATGGCACTATTCTAGCACGATAAATGCAAACCAGCACCTTAGACAAAGGCGCTGGCTTACATCAATAACACTTTTTAGTTAGCTATTATTCTTGTGATAGTCGCGATATAGCTCGCGCGACAGTACATAAGCACAACTCAGAATAAAGCCTAAAATAGCACTCAGCATGATAATCAATACTGATTTAGGTGAATCTTTTTGAGTGGGTAGATCCGGCGCTAACATAAATTTAGCAGGGATAAAGTCAAGGGTATCAATATCAAGCTCTGATAGATTTTTAATGTAATGTTGGCGAATTTGTAGGTCTTCATTCAACAGAGCGATATCACGGTTTTGTAATTCAATCGCTAACTTCTTCTCAAGAGCTTCCGTACCTAATGCAATAGGGTAATCGGGGTCATCACTAATGATTGCCGAATCACTAACAATGGGCTTGCGCACACCCGCTGCTTTTGCAATATCAATAGCACGTTTTAACCTTTCAACTTTTACATCATATTCAGAACGGATCTTTGTCACTTCTTGCTTAAAAGTTTCATTAGCATAGACCAATTGCTGTGCAATCGCATTTTGAATATCTTTCTTAAACTGCTCTCTGACCTTAGTTGCCGTATAGCGAACATAACCAGACAGTAAGTCTTGGGCCTCAGAAGGTGTTGGCGCCACAAAAGTCAGTATGATGTCGCTAGAGGTACTGTTTTTCTCTTTTGACTGGTCCTTAAGGCCGATATTATTCGAAATAATAGTATTGACTAGCCGCTGCTGCTCATTTTCTTTATCTGTAGAATTCACTTGCTCTGACAACTTTTTGAAGTAATTGGTACTCCGAACATAAGCTTCTTGGTTAACTTTCGAACGATACTGGTCAATAAAGGCATTAAAGATCTGCTGTGCCGATAAATCAATCTTAACATCGAGCACACTCAACTGTGCGCTCAATGTATTGATATCTTTAATTTCCTCAGAAGAAGGTGGGATGACAACAGCCGTACTGCTCCACTTTTGAGGCAACTGAAATACCACAAATATACTGATAAGCGTGATAACAACAGTAATAACGATAATAAGAAGCTTATTCCTTAATAAAACAGCGAATAAAGCCATCAAATCGATTTCATCGCTTTGCTGTGAGTTAAATGGTGAGACTTGCTTTCCTTTTGCGGTTTTGCCATCCGGTGACTCTCTATCAGTGCTCATATCAGTTCCAATAAAATACAAATATTAACAATAAATTAACTTTTTATATTAACTAGTATAGTGAATTTTGATACTTATGATATATCGATTAACGCCATATTTAATATCAATTACAAGTTTAGATTGTATTTATTGTACTAGTAATAAGTAATTTAAATAAGTTAATACTATCATCATTATCATTCAACGCAGGGATATAATGATACGATTCTCCGCCCTGACTTTTGAAAAAGTGTTGATTTTGCTCACTAATTTCTTCTAGTGTCTCTAAGCAATCCGCTGAAAATCCGGGGCAAATAACTTGCACTGACTTTACACCTTGTGAGGGTAATTGCTTCATCGTTTCATCAGTATAAGGGGTTAACCACGGCTCTCTCCCAAACCGAGATTGATAGGTCATCAATACTCTCTCTGCTGGGAAATTCAAGGCTTCTTTGACTAAACGTGTCGTTGCTTCACACTCTTGAGGGTAAATATCCCCAGTGTCTGCATAGCGTTTAGGAATACCGTGAAATGACAGTATTAATCGATCAGGCTCCCCGTGCTGCTCAAAACTTTGCTCTATGGAATTGACCAACCCTTGAATGTAGGCAGGATGCGTCGCATAGCTACGAATAAAATGTAAGGACGGTATCGTGCGCATTTGGCGGAAAATTGCCGAGATCCCATCATAAACTGCGGCGGTGGTTGAACAAGAGTATTGTGGATATAAAGGTAGCACAATCAACTCTGTCACACCTTGGCTCATTAATGAATCAATTGCACTTTTCAATGATGGTGAACCATAGCTCATCCCAACTTCCATTGGGATATCAGGAAAACAAGCTGATAGCTTTGCTTTCTGACGTAGCGTGTAAGCAAGTAAGGGTGACCCCTCTTCTGTCCAAATCGATTGATAGAGTTTAGCCACTTTTGGTGAGCGAAATGGCAAGACAATACCGTATAAAATAGGCTTCCAAATCGCACGTGAAACATCAATCACTCGTACATCGCTTAAAAACTCTGCAAGGTAACGTTTCACTGCTGGGGTTGTTGGGGAATCAGGGGTTCCTAAGTTAACCAATAAAATGCCGTATTGACTTTTTGACATGGTAATTACTCCTTAATGATAATTATTCCCAACTTTATATCACAAAATATTGTCTTTTATTGTTTTCTAATGCTTGAAAAGCAAAGGCAGCGATAATCGCTGCCTTTGTTGATAACTATTGTTGAATATTAGCCAAGGATCTTCGCTAATTCTTCACTCACTTCAGTGACCTTGCGTGTACCATCGATTTTGAAGTATTTGGTGTTACCCGCATCAGCTTCTTTTTGATAGTAAGCAACCAAAGGTGCTGTTAAGTCATGGTATTCAACCAGACGCTTACGCACGGTGTCTTCTTGGTCATCTTTACGGATAGTCAGCTCTTCACCAGTGACATCATCTTTGTTTTCAACTTTAGGTGGGTTAAATGTCACATGATAAACACGACCCGATGGCGCATGCACACGGCGACCAATAATACGTTCAACAATGATTTCATCAGGCACATCGAATTCTAATACGAAATCGACATTAATGCCTGCTTCTTTCATCGCGTCTGCTTGAGGAATGGTACGTGGGAACCCATCCAACAAGAAACCATTGCGGCAGTCATCTTGTTTGATACGCTCTTTAACCAATGCAATCACTAACTCATCAGTCACTAATTTACCATTGTCCATTAGCTCTTTTGCTTTTAAACCTAGCTCACTACCTGCTTTAACTGCTGCACGTAACATATCGCCAGTTGAAATTTGTGGGATACCAAATTTCTCCATAATAAATTGAGCTTGAGTGCCCTTACCGGCGCCTGGAGCACCGAGCAAAATAATACGCATTGCGTAAACCCCTTGCTATTTAGTTTTTTATAATTTGAAAAGAAAACAAGATACCATACCATTAGCATGCCGCTTTACTCAAGAAGACACGTAAACGTTTTCGCATTTAACTTCTTTCGCAAAAGAAAAAAACCACGCTAAAGCGCCCGCTAAAACGTGGTTTTTGCTCAAAAACGAAAATCAATTATCTCATTATTTCATTAATAATTCATTGATTTTGCGGATAAATAAGTTTGGATCTTCTAAGGTACCGCGTTCAGCGAATAGCGCTTGATCAAGTAACACATTAACCCAATCTGCAAACAGCGCTTCATCCGTTATTTCAGATGCTTTTTTAACCAATGGGTGTGAAGGGTTCAGTTCAAAGTTGTATTTAACTTCTGGCGCTGTTTGACCCGCTGCAGCAAAGAGTTTCGCCATTTGAGTACTCATTTCATCCGCATTGGTCGTGACAATCGCTGGGGTATCCGTTAAACGATGCGTTAACTTAACCTCTTTGACGCGATCACCCAGCAACGTTTTTACTCGCTCAACAAATGGCTCTAACTGTTTATCAGCTTCTTCTTGCTCAGCTTTGTTTTCATCCGCCAGCTTATCTAGTGACTCATCAGCCTTACTAACAGATTGGAACTGTTTGCCATCAAACTCTGACAGATAGTTCATCATCCATTCGTCGATACGATCAGAAAGTAGCAATACTTCAATGCCTTTCTTACGGAATAGCTCTAAATGTGGGCTGCTCTTCGCGGCAGCATAGCTATCAGCAGTGATGTAATAAATTTTTTCCTGACCTTCAACCATGCGAGCAACATACTCTTCCAAAGACACATTTTGCACGCTGCTATCGTTATGGGTTGATGCAAAACGTAACAGTTTAGCGATAGCTTCACTGTTACTCATATCCTCAGCAGGCCCTTCTTTCATCACTAAACCGAACTGTTGCCAGAAAGATTGGTATTTTTCTGCGTCGTTTTTCGCCAATTTTTCTAACATTTGCAGAACACGTTTAGTGAGTGCACTACGTAGGCTACGAGTCAATGCGCTGTCTTGTAAAATTTCACGCGACACGTTGAGTGGTAGGTCGTTTGAATCCAATACACCGCGGACAAAACGTAAATAGTTTGGCATAAATTGTTCTGCATCATCCATAATAAAGACGCGCTGAACATACAATTTCAAACCATGGCGTTGCTCACGATTCCACAAATCAAACGGGGCTTGTGAAGGGATATACAGTAAACTTGTGTACTCTTGTTTACCTTCAACACGGTTATGAGACCAAGTCAGTGGGTCTGCATAGTCATGAGAGATATGCTTATAAAACTCGGTATATTCCTCATCGGAAATTTCAGACTTATTACGCGTCCACAGTGCTTTCGCTTGGTTAATTTTTTCCCAAGTGATAGTGCCATCTTCTTCGTTCTTAACTTCAATCTCAACAGGCAATGCAATATGGTCAGAGTATTTGCTGATTACCGAGCGCAAGCGCCAGCTATCTAAAAATTCTTTCTCATCTTCGCGTAAATGAAGGGTTATTTCCGTACCACGATCGGCTTTTTCGATATCAGCGATAGTGTATTCGCCTTCACCTGCTGATTCCCAAAATACCCCTTGATCTGCTGCTGCACCAGCCGCACGGCTGCGGACGGTCACTTTATCAGCCACAATAAATGCAGAATAGAAACCAACACCGAATTGACCAATCATTTGGCTATCTTTCGCTTGGTCGCTTCCCAGAGATTCTAAAAAGGCTTTTGTTCCTGATTTAGCGATAGTCCCTAAGTTCTCAATCACTTCATCACGGCTCATACCGATACCGTTATCGCTAATTGTTAGGGTGCCATCTTCTTTGTTCGCGCTGATACGAACACGTAACTCACCATCATTTTCATACAACTCAGGCTTTGAAAGTGCACGAAAACGTAATTTATCTGCCGCATCAGATGCGTTTGAAATAAGTTCACGCAAAAAGATTTCTTTGTTTGAGTAAAGAGAGTGGATCATTAACTGGAGAAGTTGCTTAACTTCGGATTGGAACCCACGAGTTTCTTGTCCTTTCATACTCATTAATGCCTCTTATATCATCAATCTAATGGGATAATTTTGACTTATCGATGGAGTTTAATTGGGGGCAAAAAATAGGAATTCAACTCATTAAGGTAAAAAATGCATTACAACAATAAAGATAACAGCTAACGAAAAGCGAAAAAAGAATGGCGAAACGCGGGAAGTTGCGAGCTACAGCGGGCCGTAAGCGTACGCACTCCAAGTCGCATACCTAAGTATGTGACTCAGATAGTTAGGAAGCCTGTAAAGCTGTAGCTTGGAGTAAAAATTAGAGGCGCTGACGACCCGCAAGTGAATGCGATAGCGTTGTGCCGTCAATCATTTCTAATTCACCACCGACAGGTACGCCATGCGCAATGCGGCTTGCAGCCACCCCATATTGGGCACACATTTGTGCAATATAGTTTGCCGTCGCTTCACCTTCTACAGTTGGGTTTGTCGCAAGTATCACTTCGATAATGGTTTCAGAAGACAACCTTTCTTCTAGCCTATCAAGCCCAATATCCATCGGCCCAATACCATCAAGGGGTGATAAATGCCCCATCAGTACAAAGTAGCGCCCAGAAAATTGCCCTGTCTGCTCAACAGCATAGATATCTGCTGGACTTTCGACCACACAGATCAACCCGTTTTGTTGGCGACGTGGATTTTCACAAATATTGCACACCTCTTGTTCTGTAAAGGTGCGGCAATCGCGACAATGACCAATTTCAGACATGGCTCGAGTGAGCGACTGCGCAAGGCGCATGCCGCCACTACGATCACGCTGAAGCAGATGAAATGCCATACGCTGCGCTGACTTTGGTCCTACACCAGGGAGACAGCGCAAGGCTTCCATCAATGACTCAAGAAGCGGACTTGTTTGCATTAGAACGGCATCTTAAAGCCTGGTGGCAATTGCATTCCACTGGAAACACTTGCCATTTTTTTTTTTTGCGTTTCTTCGATACGGCGAGCCGCATCATTAAATGCTGCCGCAATTAAGTCTTCTAGCATCTCTTTGTCATCTTCAAGAAGACTCGGATCGATTTCAACACGGCGGCAGTTATGTGAACCATTGATGGTAACTTTGACTAGGCCGGCACCAGATTCGCCTGTTGCTTCTAGATTGGCGATTTCTTCCTGAACTTTCTGCATTTTTTCTTGAATTTGTTGGGCTTGTTTCATCAAATTGCCCAAACCACCTTTACCAAACATAGTTATCTCTCACTACTGAGGCTACAGCTTACTAACAGAGACTGTAGCGTTAAACGGGGCGAATACTCTCTTCATCTAGCTGCGCATCAAACATTGAGCGTAGCTTTTGAATCGTTTTATCCGCAATAATTGACTGACGGGCTTGCGCCAGTTTCTCTTCATAAATCGCCTGTCGCCATTCAAGTGGCGTTTTTACTGCCGTATTATCATCTTGAACGATTTTCAGTTCAACAGGTTGACCATAATGTTGGCTCAATGCACTTTGTAACGCTTCATGCGCTGAAGGCTTATTCAAATGACGCTGTGCTGAGCGTAAATGAAGTACAATGTGCGAGCTGTCTATTTTCTCTATATATGAATTCAAAGCTAATTGTTCAACCAGCTTAGGAATATTTAATTGTGCGATCTCGGCAGACCAGCTATCACGCGCCCGACCTTCTTCAGTAATTTTCGCGGCTAATTCCGGGGTTTTCTCATATTCCAACGCTTCTTTTATTTCTGTTGGTGTTGTAACCGCCTCTTTGGTATTAGCCTCTTCAGACTGTGGACGCCACTGATAAGGTTTTGGTTTCGCCGCTTTTTTTGCGTCAGATGCGCGGCTAGCCATATTTTGTTGGTGCTGGCTAGTGACGGCGGCCAGCCTCTCAAGTGCTGACATCGCCGGCTTAGCCTTTTCAGGCGCGGCCGGTTTATTCTTTTTTGCGTCAGGTCCCTCATTTTGAGAGGAGTGTAACGCTTCCTTTGCTTTTAGTAGCTGCAATGTCGGGCTATTTTCCGATATTGCAGCATTTGCTGTTGCCGCTGTTGGCTTAGGCGGTACAGAACGAGCAGGCTCTATCGCTGTCGGTGCTGGTGCAGCCACTACCGTGGGTGTCACTGGCTCCTCAATAATGCTTTTGGGATGGAATGCCAGTGCACGTAACAGCGCCATTTCAACCCCCATGCGACGCTCAGGGGCATAGGGAAGATCTCGACGACCAACAAGCAAGGTTTGATAAAAGAGTTGCAAATCAGCAGGCGAGATCATTCGGGCAATTTGCCTGAGCCGCCCCTCTGTTGATGATGGATCCGTCTCTTTAACGGCTGGTAACAGCTGGATCATGGCAATACGATGCAACAAGGAGAGGATTTCAACCAGCAAATTCTCCCAATCCGCTCCTCGGCTCGCCGCATGCTCTACCTCTGACATGACCGCAATACCGTCAGCTCGAACCAAGGCTTCGATGATAGCGAGTGGCTGCTCATCATCGAGCGTGCCGAGCATTTGACTGACAATATCTGCCGTCACTTTTCCTTGCCCCATCGCAATCGCTTGGTCAGTTAGGCTGAGGGCATCTCGCAAACTGCCATCAGCGGCGCGAGAGATCAGTTGGCGCGCGCGAGTATCGTGTTCAATATTTTCTGCGGTGAGAATATGCTCAAGTTGCTCGCTGATTTGGCTGACATCCAACGCTTTTAGGTGGAATTGCAAGCAACGTGACAAAATAGTCACTGGCAATTTTTGCGGATCTGTCGTCGCCAAAAGAAATTTGACATGTTCAGGCGGCTCTTCAAGGGTTTTTAACAACGCATTGAAGCTATGGCGCGATAGCATATGAACTTCGTCAATCAGATAAACTTTGAAGCGTCCACGTGCAGGGGCATACTGAACGTTATCCAGTAGCTCTCGCGTATCTTCCACTTTTGTTCTGGATGCCGCATCAATTTCAATCAAATCCACAAACCGCCCTTGTTCTATCTCTTGGCAATTTGTGCATTTACCACAAGGTGTCGCAGTGATCCCCGTTTCACAGTTAAGACCTTTAGCAAACAGACGAGCAATTGTCGTCTTGCCGACACCACGAGTGCCTGAAAAAAGATAGGCGTGGTGAAGCCTCTGGTGTTCCAGACCATTTGCAAGCGCGGTCAATACATGTTGTTGACCTACGACATCTGAAAATTTTTGGGGGCGCCACTTACGGGCAAGTACCTGATAGCTCATGAATTATGCAGTTTCTAAACATGGTATATAGCACCATGCTACCACAGCCTCTGCCCTTACGGCGAGACCGTGATAAAAATAGTAAGGAAAATAGTGAGGAAACGAGAATTAGTGACCTGGGAACTCGACTAAGCTAAATGAGTGGATCCCTTCTGCGGCAAGGCGCTCCTCGCCACCTAAATCAGGTAGGCTAATAATGAAGGCAGCATCAACAATTTTAGCACCGAGTTGCTTGATCATTCTTACTGTCGCTTCAATCGTTCCCCCTGTTGCCAGCAGGTCATCAATGACTAAGACGTTATCTTCAGGCTGGATACTGTCTCGATGGATTTCAAGAGTATCTGTACCATATTCCAAGTCATAGGTCATACTTAATACTTCACGGGGCAATTTCCCTTTTTTACGTACAGGAACAAAACCAACCCCTAAACGTAATGCGACTGGTGCACCAAACAGAAAACCGCGGGCTTCAGTACCTACAATTTTAGTTACCCCTTTATCTTTGTAATGGTCAACCAACAAATCGATGGTGGCCTGATAAGCAGCAGGGTTATTTAATAGTGTGGTAATATCGCGAAATAGCACCCCTTCTTTTGGGTAATTAGGGATGGTTGCAATACTTTCTTTAATTAATTGCAGTTGTTGCTCTTTAGCAGTCATAATAAGTGCCAATCAGTATAGTAAACACGAAAAGGTAGAATCTATTTAAAGTACCATAAAAATGCAATAAGGGGCTGCTTATTTGCGGCAAGTTTTATTGTTACACATCAATTTTCCATGATTTTTCACTTTTAGCGAGAACAAAAATGAAAGTACAGCCTCTTTTAGATGCGCTAAAAACGCAAATTGACGCATTGCAAGCTCGTATTGCGCCTATTGCAGATCAGGAATTTTCACACGCTCGCTTTGATACTCAGCTTTTTAGTACAAAATCAACGCATCTAGGAGATTGCCAGAAAGAGTTAGATAAGTTGTATCAGCAACTTTGTCACAGTGTGTCACTCAACCATAAAGAACAAGTTAACTTTCTGACAGAAAAAATTGCTCACCAAATTCAAGCGCTATCTCGTGAACTATCGACACAGGGCTTACGTAAAAAGGAGAGTCATTATCAAGAAAAGAAAGAGCAAGTCGACCTATATGAGCGTTTATCCCAACATCAAGACTATGAGCGCCGTTTATTAGCAATGGTGAGTGAACGCGAATTACAGTTAAACAGTCTAACCAATCAGGCACAACGCCACCAATGCCAAAAAGATATCGCCGCATTAGCCGGCCGTTTATACCGTTGCCGACAAGCGTTGATACGAATCGAAAAAGCAATAGAACATCAAGAAAATCAATATTTAGATTAAATAAAGCGAACCATTTTTGGATGTAGCCTCATTCCATAACAGAAAACGAAGGCTACACAATTGCTTTATATTAATAATCTTGATTACTTACCTTTCATAACCAATTTAATACAGTAGCTACTTACTATCGCAAATAGACCCCCTATCAATGTTTCCATGATCCTTTCGGACAATAAGTGATAGTCAACATTATTAAAGTAAATCGACATTTCAATAAGCGATAATACAAGCCCTGTGAGACAAATTGTTCCAAATACGTTATTTTTCTTTGTATTACTAATTGGAATTAAAAACGAAAAGAGAAGAATTAATGCAAAACCAATGTATGGCATTAATACCGATGCGTTAAATGCCAAGTAAAGAACAAAAACAACAATCAATGTGCCAATCACTCTATCACGAGTTAATTTAACAATATTTGTTAACTTAGGATTTAATACAAAAATAAAGGTCAAAGGCGCCCAAAAGAAGTGATCAACGTTGATTGCTCTTGATGATAAGACACAACATAATAAACCAACTGCGTAGATCAGTGACTGGCAGATCAAATGGTAAGTGACCCTATCCCTTTTTAATGAAATATACCTTTTAATTTGAAAAAAAGTAATTTTCTTCCGTTTACTGATGCTATAACAAAAGGTTAGTGTTATGAACGTCCCGATCAGTAACCCTATCACCAGACCATCAAAACTGGATTTATTCAATGTCGCCCCTATGATGAAGAAAATCATAAAGTACTTAAATGACATCTCTAAAGAGGAGTCAACATTATAAAGTTGATAGTAGAAAAAAGGTGATAAGAATAAAACAATAAAAAATAGATAGCTAAAACCTAAATAGTAGCCAAGTGCAGTTCCTACAAAAACAAACAGCGAACATAATAATGAATAAATTATATTTTTATAACGTGTGGCTTTATTAAAAATAGTATAACCATGAAGTGTTGATAGCGAGCTCCATAACGTCGCATCAATACCTGCAATATAATAAGTAACAATAAAACTTATCACTATACAAATTGTTAAATAAAAACTTTCTGATAATTTCACCACAAAATCACCTAGTTATACCACTAATAATAACTAGCAACATTAGCACGCATATAATTCAATAACAATAAATATACTGTCATAATGTTAATAAATAAAGAAATAACAATTTTTAGATTATCAAATTAATGCAATCTATTTTCAGTCATCAATAAAAGATGAGTTGAATTAATAATTTTCCGATATATTTAACATTAGTAGTATCATTATTCGATTTAGCAATTCATATACTCATGATAAATATGCTCAATATCTGTTCATGTTTTACAGTGAAAATCATCACCGTTATCATTAAATAATATCAACTTGCTCACATTTCGATAAAAATTTAATATCTATCAATATATAAATAGCAAAAAATTCGTATCATAATAGCCCGCTGTCAATAATAAGGAGTCAGAATGGATTCTTTAAAAGATGCCCCAAAAGAAACACAGCTTGCTGTTGATTTAATCTACTTACTTGAAACATCAGATATTGAAACTGATATTGTTCTCAAAGCCCTTGAAATTGTAAAACATGACTATTTAGTCAAACAGGCTGCCGAAGCAACCTGTTTAACCAATGACTAAACCGTGTTAATCGTTATCCCCTTTCTTTAAATTTGGGTCACGCTTAATTTCTTGGATCACTTCACCTTGGTCATTATGAAGGTGAACTTCTAGTTGGTTAAAGGCGATATTGATATCGTTTTCACGGCATAACCTGTCGATTGCACGATGTACTTCATCGCTGGTCGTTCCTCTATCACCAATTTGGCGTACATAAAAACGCAATTCATGATCTAAGGTGCTCGCCCCAAATCCTGTGAAATATACCGCTGGTGCAGGATCTGTCATCACCTTACTATTCGATGTCGCCGCATTAAGTAGCACTTGTTTCACTTTATCGAGATCAGAGCCGTATGCCACACCAAGTGCAACCGTGATCCGCGTGACAGTATCTGAAAGCGACCAGTTAATTAGGCGTTCCGTTACAAATGCTTTATTTGGGATGATCACTTCTTTGCGATCAAAATCAATTATGGTTGTTGCTCGAATACGGATCTTACTCACCGTACCTGAGTAGGTGCCGATAGTCACGGTATCGCCAATACGGATCGGGCGCTCAAATAACAAAATGATCCCGGAAACAAAGTTAGCAAAGATTTCCTGCAAACCAAAACCTAAACCAACCGTTAATGCGGCCGCTAACCATTGCAATTTGCTCCATGTGATACCTAGCATACCTAGAGAAGTTATCGCCCCGATCCCGACAATAATGTAAGTTAAAATTGTCGTGATCGCGTAGGTTGAGCCTTGACGTAATTTTAACCGTGATAATACTAAAACCTCTAATAATCCCGGCAAGTTACGAGTCATGATCCATGCCACCACAATAATCACCATAGCCAATAATAAGTTTGCTAAGGTCACCGACTGTAAGGTGTTGCTACCTTCGGCGGTCGTTGCCGTGTAATGCCATAAATCAACACTATCTAAAAATGAGAAAATAGTAATGAAATCAGACCAAATGGCATAAAAACCTAATGCAAAGATAATAAACAAGACCATTGTGGTTAAGCGCAATGATTGTTGGCTAATAAGCTCAATCGTCATTGGTGGCTCTTTAATTGGCTCGTTCTCACTCTCCTCTTGGTTTTGTGCTTTACGACGCTCAATTGCGCGTTGATAAGCGAGTTTCCGAGCCACTAACGTTAGACCACGTAAACACGCATTGTAAGTGATATACCAAAGCAGCAATAAATACAGGCTATCTAACCAACGATTAGCAAGACGCAACGTTGTATAGTAGTACCCAGCCATCATTAAACCAATCAATACCAAAGGCGAGAACGTTAATATTGTTATCACTACTGAACGCGTTAAATGGCTGCCCTTCTCTTTCCAAATATGTTTGCAAAATGGCAATGTAAAAATAAACAGCATCAACAATGACAATAAAACAATTAATTGCCCAATCACGTCTTCAGAAACTTTTAGAGGATTAATCACCCCATACGTAGAAAAATAAATTAATGGTAATAAAGGCAGTGACAGACGCGTTACTCGACGCCGTGTTTGTGCAGCAAATTTGGGGTCAATACCAAAATGTTTTTCTGCAATTCCTTTGGGTTTTAACACACGCCAAGTTAATTCAAATAACACCCAAAAAGTGGCTAATTGCAAACAGAGCGCCCAAACAAATTCACCTTGAACATTACCTGTTTTTAAAAACCAGTAACCTAAAGCCACCAGCACTAACGCCGTCGGTAAGGTTTGCAAAAGAGTCAAGAACAGCGCGAATGGCGTATTTAATAAACTATCTTGCCTTAAGCTAGATAAGCTTTGATTTATCTGTTGTAGGCGAGCCGAAATTTTGTGGTATAACTAAACAAACACTAACGCTAATAATAGCAGTGGAACAACGACAAATAATGAGTTTGTTATTCCTTTTTTGATGCTGCCTTTTGACAGGCTAAAATCAAAATTATTGATTTGTTGTGTTGCCGCTTCTGGAAATGCACTGACCCAAGTAAGGTCGATCGGCTTATTACTGTTTACCCAGAAAATTTGTTGCGCCAACGTATGTTCCAGTGAACTCATTACACTCAATAACTGTTTTTGGTCGAGCTGCAAATTAATGGCCTGAGAAATTTGGTTACCTAATTGCAGGTTTAATTCATCTAGTAATTCACGCCTTACATCCAGCAGCTTCGTTAATGCCTCTTTATCTTCTGTGGAAAGTAATTGGCTATTACCTTGCTCAGCGCCTGATTTTTCTGCTAATTGCTTTTCTATATTCGCAATATAATTATTCACTTGGTATAAAGCGTCACGTTGTTGATTAACGTCAAACTGCTCCAGACGTAAATCAGCAATCGTATTAGGCAGAATTTTGGTTAAAATATCATCAGGAAGGTCAATTTGTTGCTGGAATAAAATACGCGATAACAATAGGCTTCCACGTAGGACATTAATTTGCTCTTTCAAGTTGCGTTCTGATTGCGTTGCTCGTTCTAGCCACGCTTTCACGCGAATGCTATTTTGTACCATGCGGTTATTTCCTTGAGTGACTTCAATCAAGCGCTCACTCAGGGCATTATTCATCGCTAATTCTTTTTGAATTAATGGGTTTTGTTTTAGTTGTAAATCGCTTTCAGTGGAGGTTTGTGCTTCTCTTGCCGTTGCTTCAGAGTCATTAAGCCGTTTATCACTGATATAGGATTGAAGCAATTCAATCCGTTTTTCAAGTTGTTCGATATAAAAAATCGTATAGTCACGTTGCTTTTGTAATACTTCTTGCAACTGAGTATTGCCTTGTAATACCCGCTTTTGATATTCATTTTGTTGTTGCAAATAATTCTGCTCTATTTGCAGTAGCTCAATTTGCGTATCGCGTAACTTTGCCGAGTCATTAAATACATTATTTAATTCATTGCGAATTTCTTGTAACCGACGAGCATTCTCCAACATGATGGTTTGCGCCCTTTCAGGCTGAGTTTGCAAACTAATTAAATAGCTATTATAGCTAGCCAAATCATTTTGCTCTGCTTGTAGCTACTCTAGGGTATTACTGAGCATAGTTTCCAGCTGACTTTGGGGAATGTTTTTGATGCTATTAGCAAAATTCAGTGCATCTTCTTCGCTACTCTTTTTAAGCTGCTGCAAAGCACGAACAGCATGCCTTGCATCTTCACCCGCTCTATCTAGACTTTTTTGCAGTTCATCCGACTTGCTATCAAGTTTGTTTAACTCATCATAAAAACCCAGCGACTTTTCAATATCTGCAATAGCCAGTTTATCTTCAGCACTCGGATGGCTTTTTTTATTTAATGTATTCAGTTTATTTTGAATATCATTTTTACTTGGAAGAGAGCTATTTACCACCGCATGGCTATAGCCAGAAAAAAGCAACATAAAGAGTGCGCAAATCATGATGAATTGCCGAACCCATTGATATTTAGTCGTCTGCATGGATGAACCCATAAAAGGTTTTTTTGTATCTTGTTGAGTCAATAATGTACTGCTAACTTTTGCTAACAGCACATTATATTTTTAAAATGTCAGAACCTTATCTGCTTCTAATGTCCAAGCTGCAAGTTCAACTAAAGTGCCAATTTCCACGCCATCGGCTAAGGGAAGTTCACTCACACCACGTGCATCTGTGCAGGTTTTGCATAATTTCACCGCCACTTGCTGTGCCGTTAGAATTTCCAACATCTGTTGAATATTATAACCTTCTTTCGGCTTTTGCCCCTTAAGACCCGCTGTAACCGCATCTGACATTAAAAACACTTTCAGTTCTGTTTGTGGGTGCTGCTCTTTGAGTGTAATCGCCAAACGTAATGAGTTAAATAAAGTTTCATTACCATAAGGGGCGCCATTAGCAATAATCAAAATTGATGACATGGTATTTTCTCCGGTTATTCAGTCTGATCCGTTTTTACGCGTAATGATGGACTGTATTTCAATGTTTCTAGCATCGTTTCCACCAATATTTCCGTACGTTTATGTATCTTAAAACTATCAGGCTGCAATAACCAGTTTTCAAGTAACCCAGCCATCATGGCGCGGATCATAATTGCCCCACACTCTAAATCGAGATTAGCTGGGAGTTGCCCTGCTTCAACACAATGGCGTAGGAGTTCAATGATACGATGATGGCTAGCAACGTAATTCTCTTTTTTTAAATCAACAATGGCCGCCATATCCCCTACCAATTCACACTTGTGGAACAGAATATCCATCAAAGCGCGGTTTTTAGGGCTTTCAATAAAATCTGTCAAAATATAAACTAAAATTTCTTTTAGAATTGCCAGTGGATCATTACTATACTTCAAACGATAATAATTTTCGGCCTGTTGTATTTGACTGTCACTAAACTCACAAGCTTGGTGGAATAGGTCGACTTTATTTTTGAAATGCCAGTATATCGCTCCGCGGGTCACACCAGCGGATTTGGCAATATCGGCTAAAGATGTCGCCGATACACCTCGTTCAGAAAAGGTTTTGATGGCAGCATCTAAAATTTCCTGACGGGTTTCTTCGGCCTGTTGTTTAGTTTTTAGTGCCATTGTAACTCGTTTATCGACAAAGCTGATTTACATACATTCGTGTATGTTTGTACTATAGCATAGTGATAAATCTTATTGTTTACCATTTTTCTTATATTGTTTTTTACTCATGTTGATTAATTGAGGTTAACTTATGCGAAAAAACAGAGGGGTGTTACCTCTGGCTCTGTTGGTTCTTTCAGGTGGCTTAGCTTTATCAGGTTGTAACGATGAACAGAAAGGTGGCGGTGAACGCCCGGCGCCTGAAGTAGGAATTGTTACGCTAAAAGCCGAACCTCTGACTATCAAGACCGAATTACCTGGACGTACATCCGCATATCGTGTCGCAGAGGTCCGTCCACAGGTAAGTGGCATTATACTCAAACGTAACTACAAAGAAGGTAGCGATGTTGAGGCCGGAACGTCTTTATATCAGATAGATCCAGCGCCTTTCCAAGCCACTTATGATAGTGCGAAAGCTGAACTTGCTAAAGCGCAAGCTAATGCAAATTTGGCCGGTTTGACGGTAAAACGCTACAAGCCACTTTTAGGTACTAATTACATTAGTCAGCAAGAATACGATCAGGCAACATCAACTTATGCACAAGCTTTAGCGGCTGTGAAAGCAGCAGAAGCTGCCGTTGAAACTGCGCGTATTAATCTGAACTATACCAAAGTTACTGCGCCAATCAGTGGTCGCACGGGGAAATCAAATGTCACCGAAGGTGCTTTAGTTTCTTCTGGTCAAGCCACTGAGTTGATGCGAGTTCAACAGCTTGACCCTATCTATGTTGATGTGACGCAATCTAGTGAAGATTTCTTGCGTCTACGTAACGAGATAGAAAAAGGCGCTCTACAAAAAGAGCCGGGCAAAGCCCCTGTGAGCTTAGTCATTAATAATGGCCAAGAGTATGCCCAAAAAGGTGCTCTGGAATTCTCTGATGTCACTGTGGATGAAACAACAGGTTCAATCACAATGAGAGCAGTCTTCCCGAACCCAAATAAAGAGCTTATGCCAGGAATGTTTGTGCGCGCTATCTTAGAAGATGGTGTCATGGAAAAAGCGATTTTGGTTCCTCAACAAGGTTTGGCTCGTACTCCACAAGGTGACGCTCAAGTCATGGTGGTAGGTAAAGACGATAAAGTTGAAGTCCGAAAAGTAAAAACAGCACAAGCTGTAGGCAACAAATGGCTAGTCACTGATGGTTTGCAAGATGGCGATCGCGTTATTGTGATTGGCCTCCAAAAAATCAAACCAGGTCTTGTTGTCGTTCCTAAGGAAGCTAATTTAGAAGCGCAATCTATAGACAATCAGGCACAACCTGAACAAAAGTCTAAGTAAGGGAGCGGTTGATTAATGCCTAAGTTTTTTATAGAAAGACCAATTTTTGCATGGGTAATTGCTATTATTACTATGCTTGCTGGTCTGTTGGCAATTATCAAGTTACCTGTGGCACAGTATCCGACCATTGCACCGCCGTCTGTTTCTATCTCGGCAAACTATCCGGGCGCCGATGCATCGACGGTACAGAACACAGTGACTCAGGTTATCGAACAGAATATGAATGGTATCGATAACTTGGTGTATATGTCATCAACCAGTGATTCATCAGGTTCTGCTAATATCATGCTGACGTTTGAAGCCGGTACGGATGGCGACATTGCACAGGTTCAAGTGCAAAACAAACTTCAGCTCGCGATGCCATTACTTCCCCAAGAAGTACAGCAACAAGGTATTAGCGTTGATAAATCTACCAGCTCATTCTTAATGGTAGCCGGCTTCGTTTCTGCCGATGGCTCAATGGGACAATATGATATTGCCGACTACGTTGGCTCTAATATTAAAGACCCACTTAGCCGTGTTAATGGTGTTGGTGAAACACAGTTGTTTGGTACGCCATATGCGATGCGTATCTGGTTAAAACCAGAAATGCTCGTTAAGTACAACATGACAACAACCGATGTTATCAATGCAATTAAAGTACAAAACAACCAAGTGGCGGCAGGTCAATTAGGGGGAACACCTCCAGTTGCAGGCCAACGCTTGAACGTTTCTATCATTGCACAAACCCGTTTAAACAACCCTGAAGAATTCGCCAATATCCTCTTACGAGTCAATAAAGACGGTTCTCAAGTACGTTTAAAAGATGTAGCAACGGTTGAACTTGGCGCTGAAAACTACAGCACCATTGCGCGATTTAATGGTAAAGCCGCAGCAGGTATCGGTATTAAGCTAGCGACGGGCGCTAACGCGCTGGATACGGCGAACAATGTCCGTGCAGCACTAGCGAATATGGAACCATTCTTCCCTGAAGGGTTAGAAATTGTTTATCCATATGATACAACGCCATTCGTTAAGATTTCGATTAACGAAGTTGTTAAAACGCTCGTTGAAGCAATCATGCTGGTTGTTGTAGTAATGTATCTGTTCTTACAGAACATTCGTGCCACATTGATACCAACAATTGCGGTTCCTGTCGTCTTGTTGGGAACATTTGCCGTCTTGGCCGCATTTGGATACTCGATCAACACCTTAACCATGTTTGCGATGGTACTCGCTATCGGTCTTCTCGTGGATGACGCCATCGTTGTGGTTGAAAACGTTGAACGTGTTATGCAAGAAGAAGGTTTATCACCAAAAGAAGCAACCAAGAAGTCCATGGGGCAAATTCAAGGTGCGTTGGTGGGTATCGCCATGGTACTGTCCGCGGTATTTGTTCCAATGGCCTTCTTCGGTGGCTCAACAGGTGCAATTTACCGTCAGTTCTCCATTACCATCGTTTCAGCCATGATCTTATCGGTACTGGTTGCAATGATCTTAACCCCTGCACTTTGTGCCACTATATTAAAGCCAATTCAAAAAGGCAGTCATGGTAGCCAAAAAGGGTTCTTCGGCTGGTTTAACCGTACATTCGAAAAGCAAGCACACCACTATACTGATAGTGTTAGCCGCATGTTGAATGGTACAGGCCGTTACTTGCTCATTTATCTCGTATTAGTGGCAGGTATGGCGTTAATGTTTATCCGCCTTCCTTCTTCATTCTTACCAGAAGAAGACCAAGGGGTATTCTTAGCGATGGTTCAATTACCACCAGGATCAACGCAAGAGCAAACACAAGCTGTACTGGATGAAGTTAACACTTACTTCCATACCAAAGAAGAACGTAACGTTGAGTCTGTCTTTACCGTTGGTGGATTCAGTTTCGCGGGTCAAGGCCAAAACATGGGTCTCGCATTCGTGGTTCTGAAGAATTGGAGTGAACGTAAAGGCGATGAAAACCACGTTGAAGCGATTGTGGGTCGTGCAAACGCTGCACTATCACAAAAGCAAGAAGCATTGATTTACGCCTTTAACCTACCTGCTATTGTTGAGTTAGGTACGGCCAACGGCTTTGACTTTGAATTGGTTGACCAAGGTAACTTAGGACATGATGCCTTAATGGCGGCACGTAACCAGTTACTTGGTTTAGCGGCTCAACACCCTGAAATTTTGCAAGGTGTTCGTCCTAACGGGCAAGATGATACATCACAATACCGTATCTATATTGATCAACAAAAAGCGCAAGCACAAGGTGTCGCTATTGCAGATATCAATGCAACGCTAAGTTCAATTTTCGGTGGTACTTATGTAAACGACTTTATCGACCGTGGTCGTGTTAAGAAAGTTTACGTACAAGGTGATGCAGAAAGCCGTATGCTACCTTCCGATATTAGTTCATTGTATGTTCGAAATGCCGAAGGGAACATGGTGCCATTCTCTGCCTTCTTGGATGAATCTCAAGATCCTTGGAAATATGGTTCACCGCGTTTAGAGCGTTATAACGGTGTTCCTTCAATGAACATTCAAGGGCAAGCAGCATTTGGTCAAAGTACGGGTGATGCTATGCTGATGATGGAAAAACTGACAACTGAAAACCTACCGAAAGGGATTGGTTATGAGTGGACAGGTATGTCATATCAGGAACGTTTGTCTGGTAACCAGGCACCTGCCCTGTATGCTATCTCACTGATTGTTGTCTTCCTATGTCTGGCAGCCCTATATGAGAGCTGGTCTGTACCATTCTCTGTTATGTTGGTTGTTCCATTGGGTATTATCGGTGCATTACTGTTTACCTCCGTTCGTGGACTGTCGAACGACGTTTACTTCAAGGTGGGCCTCTTAACAACCATTGGTCTGTCGGCGAAGAATGCAATATTGATTGTTGAATTCGCCAAAGACTTGATGGAAAAAGAAGGCAAAGGATTAGTTGAAGCGACATTAGAAGCTGTGAAAATGCGTTTACGACCCATTCTGATGACATCACTGGCCTTTATGTTAGGTGTTATCCCACTGGTATTCAGTAATGGTGCAGGTTCAGCAGCACAGAACTCCGTTGGTACAGGCGTTCTGGGTGGTATGTTCGCTGCAACCTCACTGGCTATCTTCTTCGTTCCTGTATTCTACGTGGTGATCCGTCGCCGCTTTGCAGGAAAAACAGAAGAGCTTGAGCATGCTCATCCAGTCAAAAAAGCCGAATAATTATATTCAGCTAAAATAATCGCTAAGGGCCACAACAGTGGCCCTTTTTAATGCATTACTTGTCAGCTTAAGCGTGACATTATTCTTCCCTTCCCTATAACGCCTGACGCAGTCGATGCCATTCGATACCACAAGAGATACTAAACATCAAATAATCATTATTATTCATTTAAATTAACGCTTAACTGAAATAGGTATCTTTGCGGCTCTACTGATAGTCATTGTTTACAATCTCACCTCACATACTCTTAAGTTAAATATCTCTTATTAAATCAAAGCAATAATTTATTTATTATATGTTCACTCTTTTTATTTTTGATTATCTCCCCATATTTTTTGATATGGTTAACCGCTTTCTTTTACCGATATACTTTAATTAAATTTATAGGATCTTTCATCGCAAGGAGCATCACCATGCAACTACGTTATCGTTGTATTACCTCGTTATTTTTATTTACCTTTTACCACTACGCAATCGCATCCACCAACACAACTCAAGCCAAAGTCATCAATATTACCGCTCCATTAGAGAACCATATTTCATTTAACCGCTTTGAAACACTCTCTTCTAATGAACATGGTTTAGTATTTAATAATGATATCAGCGACAATAGCGCTCTCGGTGGGAAAGCCGCTAAAATGATCCTTGCCGAAGTGACCGGGAGCGAAGCTACAAATATTCAAGGGGTCATTGGTATAAAAGGCCAAACAGCCAACTTGGTCATTGCTAATCCTAATGGCATTACATGGAACAACGGCTCTGCAAGCAATATTGCTAGCCTATCATTGGTCGCAGGGAATTTTGAAAGACAGTTTATTAAAGACAAAACAGATCCCAAAAAACTGCTACCGAAACCATTAAAAGACTATAGCCAATTAAAATTTACCGTCTCTCCCGGTAGCCAAGTCACCATTAATCAACAACAAGCTAACCCTATACAGTTATCTAAAATCAATGTATTCGCTGACCGTATAAAACTACAAAATGCTGTCAACATCACCTCTGCCGTCCAAAACTATCTAAGTAGCTCAGGTAATGCTTCTCTCTCTATTCGTGAAGGTCTACTGGTTTCAGGAGCAAAATACAAAGCAACAACACTGCATAGTGAAGGGAGCCAATTCGAACTAAGTGAAAATGGTAAACTGACGGGGCGTTCTATTTTACTCGAAAGCCATCGATATCAATGTAAGGACAGCTTTATGTGTCCACAAAATAAGATTGATATAAAAGGTCTCATTGAAGCGATGAACTTTTCTTTACAGGGGGATAGCCAGTTTGCCCTTACAGGACGATTACGCCTTGGCAGCAACCAGCAAGAGTTGGTGAGACAAACTGTCGAATAATCATTGAGTATAAAATGCCAATTTATTCCTTTACTCTTTAACTATTACCTTAAGCCAAGCGGGGCTAAATAGCTGGAGGCCTCATCAATATGAGGCCTCCAATCACTTTGCGGTTATGACTGACTCGAATTACAGCCAGAAGAACCAAGCAAATAGTGATATCACAATAATACAAGCAACGTTTAACACTGCACCAACACGCACCATCTCGATCTGCTTGATATAACCAGAACCAAAGACAATAGCATTTGGCGGTGTTGCCACTGGTAGCATAAAGGCACAAGATGCACCAATACCAATAATCATCGTCAATGCCATAACAGGCATGCCCAATGCTTCAGCTACGGTAGCAAAAATAGGTACTAACAACGCCGCACTCGCTGTATTACTTGTAAATTCCGTTAAGATAATGATAAACGTAGTGACCGCTAAGATAATGACGAACCAATGGCTTTGACCAAAAGTCATTTGCATCCAGTCAGCCATAATCTTACTTGCACCTGACGAACTTAGAATAGCGCTCAGTGTTAAACCACCACCGAACAGCATCAATACGCCCCATTCCGTGTTTTTCTGGATTTGCGCCCAGCTCGCAACACCAGTTACCCCGATAAGGATTGCTGCACTTACGGCAATAATCGTATCCAGATCTTTAACGCCACCTAATGCTTTACTGATAAATGTACTAGTGATCCAGCACAGCACCGCGATAAGAAAGATGCACATCGCTGTGATACGTTTACCATTCCATTCCACATGCTCTAGCTCTAATTCAAAGCGATGCTTCAAATTTGGACGTAGCATCATAAACATCAGCACAAACATCATTGGTAACAGCACAACCATAATTGGAATGCCATATTTCATCCATGACAAGAAATCCAAGCCAAGTGCAGAAGCTGCGATTGCGTTTGGTGGACTACCAACAATGGTACCTAAACCACCAATACTCGCACTATAAGCAACACCTAATAGAACAAACACGAAGGTGTTACGTTCATGACGCGCATCCAAATTAGAAAGGATACCTAACACAAGGGGTAGCATCATCGCGGCTGTTGCCGTGTTACTAATCCACATTGATAGCAGTGCCGTTACACAAAATAGCAACACCACGGCTACGGATAAACGCCCACGTGCTACCATTAATAAACGGTTAGCAATCAGCCGGTCTAGGCCTTGAATATGCAACGCTGTCGCCAAAGCAAAACCACCAAAAAATAGGAAAATAATTGGGTTTGCAAATGACTTCAAGGCATCGCCTGTATTCATCAAACCAAGACCAACCGCTAAGATTGGGATACATAATGCAGTGATAGTAACGTGTATCGCTTCAGTCAACCAAAGCACACCAATAAATACCATCATTGCAAGCCCAGCATTCGCTTTATCATCAAATGGTAAATATTTTAAAAGTAAAATTAGCAATACGATATCAACCGCTAAAATCACCCAACCTTTTACATTTGATGGCGTTGGCCCAACAGAAGGTTTCAGAGATTCAGAAGCATCCATATTCACTCCATTGGCTTATCAGCATCCTAGTGCCCAAGCTCTTGTTAATATTTATTTACAGTATGGGGAATATAGAGTTAATCGAATGAAATTCAAATGTAGATGATGCAAAATTGAGAGCTGTACCGCGCAATTAAACACTTTTTTCATTTGATACATAAAAAACTATCGATTTTGTGAACATCTAAAAAATGATGAGTCCGTGTAATTCCTTAGCAAAAGATAAAGAAATTTAAACAAAAAAATGGGGGGATGGGGGCTAATAAAAAACGGGAAGACAATGCTCCCCGTTTTGAGAAATAACTCAACCTAGCTTAAATTATGCTTGGCCTTTAACTTCTTTCAGACCATTGAATGGAGCACGGTCACCCAATGCTTCTTCAATGCGGATCAATTGGTTGTATTTAGCAACACGGTCAGAACGGCTCATAGAACCTGTTTTGATTTGGCCTGCCGCAGTACCAACCGCTAAGTCTGCAATGGTTGCATCTTCAGTTTCACCTGAACGGTGAGAGATAACCGCAGTGTAACCCGCATCTTTCGCCATTTTGATAGCAGCCAATGTTTCAGTCAGAGAACCGATTTGGTTGAATTTAATCAGGATAGAGTTAGCAATGCCTTTCTCAATACCTTCTTTGAGGATCTTAGTGTTTGTAACAAACAGATCGTCACCAACCAATTGGATTTTGTCACCAAGCACTTTAGTTTGGTATGCAAAACCATCCCAATCAGATTCGTTCAAGCCATCTTCGATAGAAACGATTGGATACTCTTTAGTCAGACCTTCTAAATAATGAGTGAACTCTTCAGAAGTAAAGGTTTTACCTTCACCTTTTAGCTCATAGTTGCCAGTTTCTTTGTTATAGAACTCAGAAGCCGCACAGTCCATCGCCAGAGTGACATCTTTACCTAATACATAACCAGCTTGCTCAACAGCTTCTTTAATAGCACCTAGTGCAGCAGCGTTAGATTCTAGGTTTGGCGCATAACCACCTTCATCACCAACAGCGGTGTTCATGCCTTTAGCTTTCAGTACTTTCGCTAGGTGATGGAAAATTTCAGAACCCATGCGAACAGCGTCTTTCAGTGTTGAAGCACCAACTGGCTGGATCATGAACTCTTGAATGTCGACGTTATTGTCAGCGTGCTCACCACCATTGATGATGTTCATCATTGGCAGAGGCATTGAATATTGACCGTGAGTACCGTTTAGGTCAGAAATATGCTCATAAAGAGGCATACCTTTTGCCGCAGCTGCCGCTTTCGCGTTAGCTAATGACACAGCCAAAATCGCGTTCGCACCAAATTTAGATTTGTTATCAGTACCATCTAGATCAATCATGATCTTATCGATAGTCGCTTGGTCTTTTGCATTTTGACCAATCAGCGCTTCTGCAATTGGGCCATTAACAGCGGCAACCGCTTTCAGAACGCCTTTGCCCAGAAAACGTGATTTATCACCATCACGCAGTTCCAGTGCTTCACGAGAACCTGTAGATGCACCTGATGGCGCGGCTGCTAAACCAACAAAGCCACCTTCTAGATGAACTTCAGCTTCTACAGTTGGGTTACCACGAGAATCAATGATTTCACGACCGATCACTTTAACGATTTTGGACATTAGGTTTTCCTCAGTACAAGTTAAATTGTGGGGAGCAGGCACATCTGCCTACCCCGCCATATCTTATTTCAACTCACCTTTCTGGTAGCTACCAGCGGCTTTAACAAAACCTTCAAACAATGGGTGACCATCTCTTGGCGTTGAAGTGAATTCAGGGTGGAACTGGCATGCCACAAACCATGGGTGATTTGGATTTTCAATAATTTCAACCAGTTTGTTATCCACTGAACGACCTGCAACTTTTAGCCCCGCATATTCAATGCGTTTTAGCAACAGATTATTCACTTCATAGCGGTGGCGGTGACGTTCAACAATCGTATCTGCACCATACATATCACGAACCAAGCTGTCTTTAACTAAGTGGCATGGTTGACCACCAACACGCATGGTTCCACCAAGATCGCTCTCTTCAGAACGCACTTCTAGGTTACCATTTTCATCACGCCATTCAGTAATTAGCGCAACGACTGGGTATTTACAGTTTGCATCAAACTCAGTTGAGTTTGCACCTTCCATATTGGCAACGTTACGTGCAAATTCAATCAAGGCAACCTGCATACCTAAACAAATGCCTAAATAAGGCACTTTATTTTCGCGCGCATATTTCGCTGTCATGATCTTACCTTCGATACCACGCTCACCGAATCCACCCGGAACAAGGATAGCATCTAAGCCTTTTAATAGATCAACACCACGAGTTTCAATATCTTGTGAATCAATCAGTTTGATATTCACAGTTAGGCGATTTTTCAATCCACCGTGTTTTAAAGCTTCAATAACTGATTTATAAGCATCGGGTAATTCAACATACTTACCAACCATACCAATGGTCACTTCACCAGTAGGGTTTGCTTCTTGATAAATCACTTGTTCCCATTCAGCAAGGTTTGCTTCGCGGCAGTCAAGATTGAAACGCTTACAGATATACTCATCTAAGCCCTGTGATTTCAACATACCAGGGATTTTGTAGATGGAATCAACGTCTTTGAGTGAAATAACCGCTTTTTCAGGAACATTACAGAACAGTGCAATTTTTGCACGCTCATTCGCAGGAATAACGCGGTCTGAACGACAGATCAGCACATCTGGCTGAATACCAATGGATAGCAGCTCTTTAACAGAATGCTGAGTTGGTTTAGTTTTCACTTCACCCGCTGCCGCCAAATAAGGAACTAAAGTCAGATGCAGATAGAGTGTGCGTTCACGCCCTACTTCTGCCGCCATTTGACGAATAGCTTCCAAGAATGGCAATGATTCGATATCACCAACTGTTCCGCCAACTTCGACTAAAACAACATCATGACCTTCACCACCACGGATGATGCGGTCTTTAATTTCATTGGTAATATGAGGGATAACTTGGATAGTCGCGCCAAGATAGTCTCCGCGACGTTCTTTGCGCAATACTTCTGAATAAACGCGCCCCGTTGTAAAGTTGTTGCGACGCGTCATTTTGGTACGGATGAAACGCTCATAATGACCTAAATCCAAGTCAGTTTCAGCGCCGTCTTCTGTAACGAAAACTTCCCCGTGTTGGGTTGGGCTCATTGTCCCTGGATCAACGTTGATGTACGGATCCAGTTTCATAATGGTGACATTGAGTCCACGGGCTTCGAGTATAGCCGCCAAAGAGGCTGCGGCAATGCCTTTACCCAGAGAGGATACGACCCCGCCGGTCACAAAAATATAATTAGTTTTCATGCTGAACCTGAAAGTTTAGGTTTAAAAGATGATGGATATAACAGGACGGGAAAACAGTATACCCGAACCTTAATTTCGCTACAAATGTTCTAAGCATAATAAGGTTAATTTTCCTCTATATTCCATTAATATCAGCTAGTTAAAATAAAAAATATTTTCTAGCCCCAAACAAGGTTGATTAACATGCAAACAGCAACAGTGCTATCACTCAAGCCATTTAACCCATTAAGTGACTTTGCTTACCATAGCTTTTGAGATACGACAGCGTAGAAACTGTTTTCCCTAAAGTAAAATAGCAATGTGAGTTTACTCATCATATACCTATTTTAGGTTAGCAAATTTGCGTTATGATGCCACTCATAACACTTCACCTCTCTTTAATTCGTGTCGCTATACAGAAACACCTCCTAAGGCTAGCATATTTTTCGCAAAAGCTAAATCCTTTCAGCAAAACTAGAGTGAACTAAGATGGTTTTATTAAATTAGGTGAAATTTTTTGTATATCTCGTAGAAAAGATCAGCAATCTAGCGTGTATTAAGTGGATGTTAATGAGGTTAACTTAAGCTTGCTTTGCAGTTATGATGGCTTTTTCAGCAACAATAATAGTCAATCATATTGTGACACCCAGTGATTTAATTGCAGATTAAAAATTTTATCTGCCGACTTTATCATTTCAGGGCGATGGGCAACAAAAATACGGGTAATTTGCAGTGAGGCAATCGCCTCCGTTATTTTACGCTCATTTTCTACATCCAAATCACTTGTCGCTTCATCCATTAACAAAATTTTAGGTTCTCGATAAAGTGCTCTTGCAATCGATATTCGTTGCCTTTGTCCTCCAGAAAGGAGACTTCCTATATCACCAATTATCGTTTCATATCCTCTAGGAAATGAAGATATTTCCTCGTGTATTGATGCTAACTATTTTAAAAAATAAGGTAACACATTAAAAACAAATATTATTCCGAGAGCTTAATTTGCTGCCAATGCTGTTCCATCTCCTCAAGCGTTGCGGTTTCTGTGGTTTTACCTTCTAGTGCAAGACGTGACTCTATTTGGCGAAAACGCTTTTCAAACTTCTGGCAGGCCTTGTTAAGTGCCATTTCGGGTTTATGGCCTAGATGACGTGATAAATTCACGGTCGCAAACAGTAGATCGCCAATTTCTTCTTCTAAGCGCTGCTCATCAACAACCACTTGAGTGGCCTCTTCCATTACTTCATCCAGCTCTTCGCGAACCTTGTCGACTACAGGCCCTAACGTGTCCCAATCAAAACCCACTGATGCACAACGTTTTTGGATCTTATAGGCTTTCATTAAGGCAGGTAGCGCGCTTGGAATATCATCAAGGATGGAAAATTGCGCCTTTTGTGCACGTTCAGCAGACTTACGCTTTTCCCATCCTGCCAGTGCAACACTGCTATCAGGGTGATTTTCTGCGTCAAAAATATGCGGGTGGCGTCGTTCTAGTTTATCGCTAACCGCTTGGCAAATATCATTAAAATCAAAACGTGACTGCTCTTTCGCCATTTGCGCATAAAACACGACTTGGAATAACAAATCGCCTAATTCACCTTTTAGGTCATCAAAATCTTCACGCTCAATGGCATCAATGACTTCATAAGTTTCTTCAAGCGTATAAGGAGCAATCGTTTTAAACGTTTGTTGAGTATCCCACGGGCAACCTGTTTGTGGATCACGCAATTTCGCCATAATGCCTAGTAATCGTTCAAGCTGTGATGCTGTCGTACTCATTTTTTGACCTTTTTAAACCATAAAAATCCCATGTTTCGCAAGGATAACATGGGATCGTTTATTACTGCATAACGATGTTACGATTATTTAGAATGGCGTTTCGCTTCGATCACATCAGGCAATTGATTCAGTTTGGCCAATACTCGAGCCAATACCTGTAGGTTATAAATTTCAATCGTCATATCGATGGTCGCTAACTGCTGTTTAACATCACTACGGCTGCTAACGCCAAGTACGTTAACTTTTTCGTTAGCTAAGATGGTTGTGATATCACGTAACAGCCCACTTCTATCGTTAGCAACAACACGCACCACTAGCGAATAACCACTGGAGTAGTTCTCCCCCCATACTGCATCAACTAGGCGCTCAGGTGCATGGCTTTGCAACTCAGCAAGCTGTTCACAATCAACACTATGGATAGAAATACCTCTCCCTTTCGTGATAAATCCAACAATGTCATCACCAGGAATGGGCTGGCAGCAGCGTGCGATATGGTGCATTAGGTTACCCACACCTTCGACAACTACGCGACCACTGCTATTCGTTTGGGAAGCTGGTCGTGGCGCCGCAGTTTTACTTTCCAGCGTCTTCATCGCTTCGCGATCGGCTTCTTCCGCTGACGTTTTCTTGAATTTACTTTGTAAGAAGTTGACTAATTGATTGATACGAATATCACCACCGCCAATTCCGGCCAAGACCTCATCAAGAGAATGGACGTTATAGCGTGCTATCAATAATTTTTCCGCCTCTTTGATACCTATATCAAGGTGCGCTAATTCGTTATCAAGAATTTGACGCCCCGCCAGCACGTTTTTATCCCTATCCTGCTTACGGAACCAGTTATGGATCTTAGCGCGCCCCCGGCTGGTTGTCACATAGCCTAAATTAGGGTTGAGCCAATCACGGCTTGGATTTGGGTGTTTTTGGGTAATAATTTCAATTTGGTCACCCATCTGTAACTGATAGCTAAACGGTACAATACGACCACCAATTTTAGCGCCAATACAGCGGTGCCCAACATCACTGTGGATATGATAAGCAAAGTCGAGTGGCGTTGACCCCGCAGGTAAATCAACAACATCCCCTTTAGGTGTAAATACATATACGCGGTCATCAAAAACTTGGCTACGCACTTCATCAAGCATTTCACCTGAATCAGCCATCTCTTCTTGCCATGCTATCAATTTACGCAACCATGCAATACGGTTTTCGTAGCTGCTTCCTTTACCAACCCCTGTTGCTCCCTCTTTATATTTCCAGTGTGCAGCAACCCCCAACTCTGCATCTTCATGCATTTGGCGGGTGCGGATCTGTATTTCGAGGGTTTTACCATTTGGCCCAAGTACTACGGTATGGATAGATTGGTAGCCATTGGGTTTAGGGTTGGCGACATAATCATCAAATTCATCCGGCAAATGACGGAAATGGGTATGTACTATCCCCAGCGCTGCATAGCAGTCTTGTAGACGTTCAACGACAATACGTACCGCTCTGACATCGAATAACTCATCGAATGCTAGCGATTTTTTCTTCATTTTGCGCCAAATGCTGTAAATGTGCTTGGGACGCCCATAAATTTCAGCTTGAATATTCTCTTTCAGCATTTTTTTGCGCAATGTGGTCACAAAGTTATCGATATACTCTTCGCGATCAATACGGCGCTCATGCAATAAGCTCGCAATTTTCTTGTATTCTTCTGGGTGCAAATAACGGAAACAAAAATCTTCCAATTCCCATTTGAGTTGACCGATACCCAAGCGGTTGGCCAATGGCGCATAGATATTGGAACACTCTTTAGCGGCTAATACGCGCTCATCTTCTGTCGCATCTTTCACTTCGCGTAGATGCGCAATGCGTTCGGCTAGCTTGATAACAACACAGCGGAAATCTTCAACCATCGACAGTAACATACGACGAATATTATCCACTTGAACGGAGCTAGTTTCCCCCGACTGTGTCGCCTTTAATTGGCGGATGGCATCCATTTCAAGGACACCTTTTACCAGCTCATAAATTGATTGACCGAAATCATCAATTACCGCTTGTTCATCGAGCTGTTTCTCTTCAACTAACGGAAATAGCAGTGCGGCTTGTAAGCTACCGATATCCATGCTCAGCGTCGAGAGTATTTCGGTCATCTCGATCCCACGCCATAGCAGTAGGGGTGCCGTTTCTTGCCCTGCTAATTTTTCATGACAATACTGCCAGGTATGGATAAGTTTTTGTTCTGATTGTGGATTATTTAGGCCCAGCCCGCTTACCCATTTTTCTGGGGCAAACTCACCTGCTGGGGTAAGATGTGCACTTCTTACAGCAACCATATATTCTCCCTACCTGTTAACCCTCTGGGCTATTGATAAATAGCGCCATTGATTCCAGATGACTGGTATGCGGAAACATATCCAACATCCGCAGTTGTACTAACTGATATCCCGCTTGAAGCAAAATTTTGCTATCCCGTGCCAAAGTGGTCGGGTTACAAGAAACATAGACAATTTTTTCGGGCATCAGTTTAACTAAATGTTCCATTACTCCAGCGGCGCCCGCTCGAGCAGGATCTAACAATACCTTATTAAACCCTTCAGCTGCCCATGGCTGAGTATGGATTTGCGCCTCTAAGTTTTCATTATAGAAGGTCGCGTTACCAATTGAATTGCGCTGCGCGTTATTTCTCGCTTGTTTGACTAAATTTTCGACACCTTCAACACCAACCACGGCTTTGACTCGCCTCGCGATAGGCAATGTAAAATTCCCCATGCCACAAAACAAATCTAAAACTCGATCATGTGGGTGCAGATCCAACCATTCAAGTGCTTGAGCAACCATTTTCTGATTAATGTCACTATTGACTTGAATAAAGTTTAATGGGCTGAACTGTAACATTTCCCCAGCAACCTGATATTCGGGTATCACGGTAGAAGCGCTTAACGGATGTAAGCTATGTTCATCCCCTGCTAACCAAACACAGACCTCATGTTGCTGTTCAAAGCTTTTAAGCAGCTGCTGATCGGAGGGAGCCAATGGTACAAGGTGGCGCAGTAAGACAATGAGGCTATTATCTGCTCGGATCAACTCCACATGGCCGAGTTTTGGTGCAGCTTTTAGCTGATTTAAGCAGTCAGATAGTGGTTGGATCAATCGTTCAAGGTCGTGATGCAGTACAGGGCACTGCTTGATATCGACCAAGGTATTCGATTGAGTTTGGCGAAACCCCATTAACAGGTGTTTGCTTTTATTTTGATACTGTAATCCAAGACGCGCTCTACGGCGGTAACCATAAGGTTCACCAAAAATAATGGGCTTGGCTTCTTTTTGAACCCCAGTTTCTCGGGCGATTAGATGCTGTAATGCATTGGCTTTACTTTCTCTTTGTAGAGAAATATCAATGTGCTGCTGCTGGCAGCCACCACACTGATTAAAATAACGGCACTGTGGCTTAACCCGTTGTGGGCTGGTACTTAAACGTTTAACCACTTTTGCTTTCGCAAAGCGGCTTTTCTCTTCAACCAATTCAATTAGCGCTTGTTCACCGGGTAGAAGCCCTTCTACGAAAATCGCTTTACCATTAGAGCGTGCAACTCCTTGACCTGCTGCATCTAGACTATCGATTGTCACCGTTATTTGACGGCGTTGGGTGGTACGGCGGTTTGGCGAGTAAAATTGGGCCATAATTTGTCACTACGAGGTGTTAAGTTTCAGAAAATAATTTTATATTCTCTTTGGTTAAAGAGATGCTCTCTCACTGGCATAAGATACGCGACAACACACTGACTTTAAGCTCTACCTACGCGTAACTATAGCGTCTACTAGTGCATATCACCTAGTCAGCAGAATATATGCTCAGTAAAAAGCGCGCCTAGCCTATAATAGCAGTTTTTTTGCCAAGATGAGTTATCACTTTTTCACTTAACGTATATTTTTTTATTATTTTTGTTTGTTTGAACGGCTCTTATTCAAAATAATTGACGCCTTCATCACCTTACTGCCGAATAAACAATCAGTTTGACACCATACATTTACGATATTCTTCATAGGCATAATGATCCGTCATGCCGCTGATATAATCCTGAATCAATCGTGCCCGATAATAAAACTCAAGAATAGATTTCTCTATTTCATTTGTTGCACATATGCCTTCAATTGCTTCACTGTATGACAAACGGTGCTTATTAGAGAGTTTATGGAATAACCGTGTTTCGATAAAAAATTGTTTGTGATAGTTATTTTCAACTAGCGAAATAAAGTCTTCCCTTTCTAACATCAATAATGGGCGATAAAAATCTAACAGCCCCCCAATGATGCGATAACCTTGCAACTCCAGCTCTTCTACTTCGTGATGGCTAAAGACATGCTTAAATGCAACCGTTTTCAAAACTTTAAGTAAGCGATGCTCAGGGCTTTTATCTTCCAACAATGCGCTATTGAAGCGCCCTGCATAGATTTCGGGGAGATTCTGAATAAAACGCTGAGCACTGTAACGAGCCAATTTACTGGTAATATTCACTCGTAAATACATAAAAAATTGGTCTTGTTGAATTCGTCTTGTATGGTTATCACTGATATTATTAAAAGCGCTCATAATGGTTTCATCAAATAAGTCGCCTTTTTCGACTCCCCCCCATTCGTTCCGCAAATAGTTGATCAATTGTTCAACGGTAAAAATTCCTTTCTCAGCGGCATCATCTAAATCAGCAATACAATAAGAGATATCATCAGCCGCCTCCATAATATAAGAAAGTGGGAAGCGACAATGTTCACCCATCTCTAATTTTTTACATAGTTCATTCACGAAACCGAGTTCAGACCAATAGTAGCCCGGCTTTTTCATCAAATAATCAAATTCTTCAGGAATAGGCTCAAGATCATATGCTCCGCGCGTATATTTCAAGATAGAGCCGACTTGTGCATAAGTGAGGTTTAGCTTCAATAGGCGATGTACCATGCGTATCCCTTGCGCATTACCTTCAAAAGAGCATAAATCCTGTTTAAGTTGACGACGGAAGAGATCAAGACGTTCATCCCCAGTTAAACGCATGGCGGCGATTTTACAAGGATCCGGATAATCGGGTGTGTATTGGTATTGAGGGGCTAGCAGTTGGCGAAACCAACTCTGAATTGCGGCTTCACCAAAATGCCCAAAAGGAGGGTTACCGATGTCGTGCATCAAACAAGACATTTCGACTAGGCTTTCAAACGCATCACAACGCTCATGTAGCCCATATTTTTCCAGTAACTTTTTCTTTTTTAATTCGTGAAGAACCGTTTTGCTAATGTAACGCCCGACTTGTTGTACTTCTAAGGAATGGGTCAATCGGCTGCGCACTGCGGCATTTTGTTCTAATGGAAATACTTGTGTTTTTTGCTGCAACCGACGGATTGCCGCTGAATTGATAATTCGGCCTCTATCACTTTCAAATTGGCGATTAACAGCATCTTCATTGTGAGCAGAGACTCGAGGACTTTTCGCGCTATTATAGTTTCGTTGATAATTTAATTTTGTTAGAAAATTAATTTCGCTCACACCAACTCCTCATCCTTTATACACGAGACAAAAATAAAAGGCAGAGAAATAATACCTTTCAATGTTACACTTTAGTCATCTCTACCTTAAGTGTCTAATTAATCAACAGTGAGTATGACATAATGAAAGTCGGTATCATAGGTGCAATGGAGCAGGAAGTTGCCATCCTGCGTGAACAAATTGAAGGCTGCCAAACTCTCAGCCGTGCTGGCTGTGAAATTTACACAGGGAAAATTAATGGCGTCGACGTTGCGCTGCTAAAATCAGGTATTGGTAAAGTGGCGGCGGCAATCGGCACCACGTTGCTACTTGAACATTGCCAACCCGATATAGTAATTAATACTGGCTCAGCGGGTGGTTTAGATCCTAACTTAAATGTTGGCGATATCGTTGTTTCAACTGAGGTACGTTATCACGATGCGGACGTAACTGCTTTTGGTTATGAACCAGGCCAAATGGCGCAATGCCCTCCCGCATTTATGGCTGACCCTAAATTGATCGTGCTCGCCGAAAAATGTATTCAACAGTTGGATATGAATGCGGTTCGTGGCCTTGTGTGCAGTGGTGATGCTTTCATCAATGGCGCAGAGCCTTTGGCTCGAATTAAAAAAACCTTCCCTCAAGTCGCTGCTGTTGAGATGGAAGCCACCGCCATCGGCCAAGTTTGCCATCAATTCGCTGTACCTTTTGTTGTCGTACGCGCTATTTCCGATGTAGCAGATAAAGAATCACACACCAGTTTTGATGAGTTTTTACCTGTTGCAGCGCGCCAATCATCACTGATGATAGCAGCAATTTTAGCTGAACTCGCATAACTTTCGTTTAAAATAAAAAGCATAGTCAATAAAAAGCATAGTCAATAAAACGCTATGCTTTTTATTTATTCTTTTAGTTAGAGGCAATGACTGCATGAAATGGCACCCAAGCACACTTCAAACCACACTCGCCTTACTACTATTGCTATTTTTTAATACATCGGTTGTTGCAGACACGAAACACCGCGTGATCAGCCTTTCTCCAGCGAATACTGAGTTGGCTTATGCGGCTGGATTAGGCGAAAGCCTGATTGCTGTCAGTGCATACTCCGATTATCCTGCCGAAGCGAAACAATTAGAGCAGGTTTCCGATTGGCAAGGCCTTAATGTCGAACGGATTGTGGCACTAAAACCCGATCTTATTTTAGCTTGGCGAGGTGGTAACCCTCAGCGCCCACTCGACCAACTTGCTGCTTTGGGGATCCCTATTATCTATTTCGATCCACAAAGCGTTGAAGGGGTTATTTCTGCTATCGAACAACTGGCTAAATACAGCCCGCAGCCCCAAATTGCCCAGCAGTCCGTTTTATCGATGCGTGAGCAACTTAACCAGCTAAAACAACGTTACGCTAAGCAAGAGCGCCCCAAAAAACGGGTTTTTATTCAACTAGGCACTCAACCCCTATTTAGTACAGGCAGTAACACTATTCAAAATGACATTGTTTCAATGTGTGGTGGGGAAAATATTTTCGCAAACAGTGCTGTGCCTTGGCCTCAAGTCAGCCGTGAACAGGTTATTGCTAGGCAGCCCGAGATGATTGTAATGACAGGAACCGAGACTCAAGAAACTGCCGTTCGCCAATTTTGGCAAACGCAACTTTCTATCCCGATTATTCGTTTAAATGAAGATTGGTTTCATCGTGCTGGCCCTCGCGTAGTGCTGGCGGCCCAGTCATTGTGTGAACAATTACACTCAGAATAGCGATGAATGAGAGGGGGAACGCCCCTCTCAACGATAAGACTTAAATGCTAAATGAAGAACCACAACCACAGGTGGATTTCGCATTTGGATTGGTCACAATAAAACGTGAACCTTCTAACCCTTCAGTATAATCAACACTTCCGCCAACCAAATATTGTAGGCTCATTGGGTCAACCACCAAGGCAACGCCTTGTTTTTCAATGGTCATGTCGCCATCATTAATTTGGTCATCAAAGGTAAAGCCATACTGAAAGCCGCTACAACCACCACCGGTAATGTAAACACGTAGACGCAGGTTTGGGTTGTCTTCTTCAGAAACTAAGTCTTTTACTTTAATTGCTGCCGCATCAGTAAACTGCAATGGCAGAGCTGCATCATCACTCATTTTTTACTCCAAGCCGGTCAACCGGTAATTCAGCGTAAGCAGATAGCTTACTCAGATCAATTTACTAATTATCCGCCAGCTTAGTCATTGATTCAAGTCCTGTGTCGTAATTCAACACATTGTGCATACCAATCAATGCATTTGGTTTAATTGGTTCCGTGCTTTAGAATAGGCCTATTAAATAATTCAAGTTGCATGTAGATGACCAACCAAAAGTGGCCTCACTCAGCGCTACCTTATGGCTTGAGCCACCCTATCTAAGTAACTTGAAGTATGATAAGTCTCGTTTCAACGGTATTTAGTCGATTTATTTGTCCCTATTCAGGAGCCTTGCATGAGCCAATCTTTAAACTTATATAATGAAGCGCAACAGCTAATCCCCGGAGGCGTCAACTCACCAGTACGAGCATTTAATGGTGTTGGTGGTACGCCTTTATTTATTGAACGTGCTGATGGCGCTTATATTTTTGACGTTGATGGTAAAGCTTATGTTGACTATGTAGGCTCTTGGGGACCAATGGTGCTTGGTCATAACCACCCCGCCGTCCGTGATGCCGTAATCAAAGCTGTCAATAAAGGCTTAAGTTTCGGTGCGCCAACTGCCGCAGAAGTGGAAATGGCAAAACTGGTTTGTGAATTAGTGCCTTCTATCGATATGATCCGTATGGTGAACTCAGGTACTGAGGCAACCATGAGTGCGATCCGCTTAGCACGTGGTTACACTGGTCGCGACAAAATTATTAAATTTGAAGGTTGCTACCACGGCCATGCTGACTGTTTATTAGTCAAAGCAGGCTCAGGGGCATTGACAATGGGAGAGCCTAACTCTCCGGGTGTACCTGAAGATTTCGTTAAACATACACTCACCTGCACTTATAACGATCTAGCATCGGTTCGTCAGGCTTTTGAAAATTATCCACAAGATATTGCGTGCGTCATTGTTGAGCCTGTTGCGGGTAACATGAACTGTGTTCCACCAACCGATGAGTTTTTACCCGGCCTACGTGCACTGTGTGATGAATTTAATGCCCTATTGATCATTGATGAAGTCATGACGGGTTTCCGTGTGGCACTCGGCGGCGCGCAAGATTACTATGGTGTACAACCTGATTTAACCTGCCTAGGTAAAATCATTGGTGGTGGTATGCCTGTTGGCGCATTTGGCGGTCGTTTCGAAGTCATGGAAAAACTTGCGCCGATTGGGCCTGTATACCAAGCAGGAACGCTATCCGGTAACCCAGTTGCAATGGCAGCAGGCCTTGCTTGTCTTAATGAGGTTGCACAGCCAGGTGTTCACGCGAGACTGACCGAGCTAACTGAAAAATTAGCCCGCGGTTTAAAACGCGTATCACAGGAGCAAGGCATTCCAATGGTGATCAACCATGTCGGCGGCATGTTTGGTATTTTCTTCACTGACGCAAAAAGTGTGACTTGCTACCAAGACGTCATGAAGTGTGATGTTGAGCGTTTTAAAACCTTCTTCCACCTTATGTTAGAGCAAGGTATTTATTTAGCGCCTTCCGCATTCGAAGCGGGTTTTATGTCTATTGCTCACAGCGATGAAGATATTGAGAAAACCATCGAAGCAGCAGAAGTTGCATTTGCAAAAATGAAAACTGCTTAACCTTTCTTTCACTCGGAGGCGATATCTTCGCCTCCTTATTTACGCCTTTACTCCCTCATTTTGTCGCGACTAGCGTTTCCTCATTAATGTTAAAGCGATTAGAGCACAACTTACAATTTCACAAGTTGAACCCGTCAAAGCATTGGGAACAAGTGCTGAAACAATAAAAAGTGGGGAATTAAAACGGCATATCCCAATTGGATAAGTAGTGAAAATATTTATAGCGATGCAAACAGTCTGCTGTTATTTCAAGTGTTGATCGTATAAGCTCCGCCTATAAAAAATGCCCCGCGAGTTGATACTCACGGGGCATTTTCATTTTACGGTACTAATTAATTATTACCGAACATTTCCTTCACCCAATCTGGTGCGTCTTCTTGGGCCGGTTGAGCGTTGTTATTTAAATCCCAAACTGGCTCTTGCTGTGCGGATGATTGGCATAATGCGTCTGGCGCCTCAGTCCAAATCGGCAATACGCGTCCGCCACCAAAGTCTGAACAGTTAAATTGACCATCAGGCATCACTTTCATATCCACAATCCCTTCAGGCTGACGATTAATCAACGCCAATGGTGTTTGATTATCCAAATAACGCTGATACACACGCAATGCACCGGTAGAGCCCGTTAACTGTGTTGGCCCATTATTATCACGACCAATCCAGACAATGGCGATTTCTTTACCATCAATACCTGCATACCAGCTATCACGCAAGTCATTGGTTGTTCCCGTTTTACCCGCTAAATTATATTTGCCATATTTCTTCAGCAGTACTCGCCCAGTACCTTGTTGCACCACTTGCTGCATACCATAGAGCGTTAAATAAGCCGCTTGTGACGGTATTGCACGCTCAGCGGATGGATAGCTTTGATAAATTTCAGTGCCATTGCCATCAATAACAGAGCGTAATGCAGAAAGTTTAGCGCGGTTACCATTACCACCAATGGTTTGGTAGATTTGCGCCACTTCAGCCGGTGTTAAGTTAACCGCACCAAGTAGCATTGCGGGAACTTTTTCCATCGCACTCGCTGGCGCACCTAGGCGCACAAAGATATTAACTATCTGATCCAGCCCAACTTCTAGCCCTAAGTTTACCGTTGGGATATTCTGTGATTTCGCTAATGCATCAACCAACATCATTCCCCCTGTAAAATTGCGGCTATAGTTTCTTGGCCTCCAGACTTGATTCCCCACCTTAACGGATAATGGTTCATCTTTTAGCCATGTATTCAGGCGGAAACGATCAGGCTCATTCAATGCCGCTAAATAAACCGGTGGCTTCGCCAATGAACCAATATTACGACGCGCATTGAGCGCACGGTTGAAACCGGAATATTGTGGCTGTGAGCCACCCACCATCGCTCTAACTTCACCGTTAATGCGGTCAACCACGACCATCGCCCCTTCAATATCATTCAGTTTGCGATCTGCTCGTAGCTGAGCCACACCTGATTCCACCGCATTTTCAGCCGCAGTTTGTGCTACGGGGTCAAGAGTCGTAAAGATTTTTGCGCCAGAAAGCTCTTTAACTTTATCGCCCAGTTTTTCATTTAATTCCTGACGAACCATCTGCATAAAAGCAGGCTGAGAGGCGACAAGCCCTTCTCTTGGTTTTACTCCTAAAGGACGCGCGCTAAGCACTTGATACATTTCATTATCGATAACATTGCGTGTTTCTAGTATTTTCAACACGATATTACGACGTTTAATCGCATTTTCTGGCTGCGTCCACGGATTATTCTTTGTGGCACCTTGAACCATTCCAACTAATAACGCTTGTTGGTCTAGGCTTAATTCATTAATAGGGCGACCAAAATAATAGAGGCTCGCTAATGGGAAGCCACGAATTTCATCGTTCCCGTTTTGCCCTAAGAACACTTCATTGAGGTACAATTCAAGGATACGGTCTTTGCTATAGTTGTAATCTAGCAAGAGCGCCATAATGGCTTCATTCGCTTTGCGCCTGAATGTCTTCTCATTCGTTAAAAATAAGTTTTTAACTAACTGTTGCGTCAGGGTACTTCCCCCTTGCACAGATTTGCCCGCCGATAAGTTAGCGACAACCGCTCGACCAATAGAGTAAAGACTCACCCCATCATGTTCATAGAAGTTACGGTCTTCGGTCTCTATCAAAATTTTCACTAGCGATTCAGGGAAGTCTGACAACGGTAAAACTAAGCGCTGTTCATTATTCGCCGACTGCATCATGGTGATCAGTTTAGGGTCTAACCGGAAGAAGCCAAATGAACGGCCATTTTCCATATTTTCAATTTTAGTTAAGATCCCTTGGTCAAACACCATGCGCGCCAATATTTTCCCTTCTTTCTGATCAGGGAAATTAAATGGACGCCGTAATATTTCAATCGTGTTGCCTTTAACGGAAAACTCACCTGAGCTAGTAATTTTCGTCACTTTACGGTATTGCATACCTTCCAGTAAGCGGATCATTTCAGCTTGGCTATAATCCATTCCCGGTTCAAGGTTAACCATCCGGCCATACACTGCCGCAGGTAAATCCCAAACCTTGCCATCAAGGCGTTCTTTGATTTGCTGGTTTAAATAAAAAGCATAGGCTCCAAGCAATACAGCAAAGACAATAAAAATTTTGACCAATAACCAAAACCAGCGCCATCGGCTTTTTGGCTTACGATTTTTGTTACCTTTGTTATTTTTGTTCTTCGCCATTAGCTCGTCCTCTTCATCATCGAGGTCTTGCTCATCAATATCATCGTCATCAAATAATTTTTCATCATAATCATAGTCATCACGGCGGCGGCGTGAATGAGACTGCTTTTTTTTCGTCGACGTATTTTTACGTCTACCAATAGGTTCAAAATCTTTACCGGACATGGTCGCTCCATATCACCTACATTCTTAACGTACTATCCTTGATTCTGACTTAAAATGTCAAAGCGTTCACAGAAGAAAGCTCTTAATTACATTTCATTACCTTACGCAGCAAATAATATCACTCCATCACCACGGACATCTATTAGAGCATAAAATAGCCTTGTTACGCACTTATCTTTGTCTGCACATCATTTGCATCGCTAAATTTTATCTCAAAAACTGCCAATGACATACCAACACGGCAAAAAAACAAAATAAACCCTATAAGCAATTAATAAAATTGAATATTTTTATCCGTGATACTTTACTTTCCAACTAAAAACACGCATACACGTAACACTCAATTAACCAATTAATATTTAAAGTAATTTTTAAAATTTACTCTATTATTCCATATCAAATAGAGCGTGTAGGATCCATATCAATTTTGTCGCGCAATGAGTGGATAAAAAATGCCTGAAGCTAGCTATAACTTTTTTCTGTTACGTTATGCAGATATTTACATCGATTTACTGACAGACAGTGAAACTCATGCCATGTCTGAGACATAGCATAACAACGCAAGATAAAAACGCTCTCAGTTAGACCTTCTATCACGACCCATATCTGGATTGAGTTGCTAGCGCACCTTATCCATACCAACAAAAAATTAGAAGGCTCAAATTGACTGATGATGCTTTTTCACGGTGTGTTTCGTGTATATCTCGCCTGTTTTTTCATTCGCTTCTATTTAACGCCCCTCGGTATTCATCGCTTTTTTAGTTTTATTGGTAGGTTGCGTATTAGCAGGATCATCTGGCCATAAATGTTTTGGGTAGCGACCTTTCATCTCTTTTTGTATTTCTCGATAGCTGCCCTGCCAAAAAGCCCCTAAGTCTTGGGTGATCTGTAATGGGCGCATCGCAGGTGATAACAAAGCAACCGCCACAACGACTTTGCCATGAGCAACCGTTGGGTTCGATGTCTGCCCATACATCTCCTGCATGCGGATCTCTATCATCGGGGGCTTATCTAAAGAGTAGTGAATGCTTACACGACTCCCCGAACCCGCTAAATAGTCCGTCGGTAAAGCCTCTTTTAACCATTTTTGTTGCTCCCAATCTAAACGATGCATCAGCAGCTCCCCGACATTGATTTCTTGAAGTTGCTTACGGTGAGTTATTCCATCTAAGTAAGGCGCAAGCCAAGCTTCTAAGGAAGCCAACAAAGCCTCATCAGCCACATCTGGTAAAGTGGTATCAGCAAACCAACGTTGAGCCAATTGGCAACGGATCCGAAACTGCTGTGCAAACGGGCTCCAATTTAAACTTTCTAATCCATTTTGCCTTAGCCAATGTAACAATGCCTGTTTAATTTGTTGTCTATCAGGATGGGTTAATCTTTCAGAGCGAACAACCAATTGCCCACATTGCAACCGTCGCCAAGCAATTAAAGTGCCTTTTTGTTCATCCCACTCGACGGTTTCCTGCTGATAAAACAAATCAGGACAAGCCGCCTGCAAGCTAGCGATCTCAATAGGGGTTGCTAGACTTATTTTGGCATCTGCTGAGGTTTCAGGTTGCCAAAGTGTTGGAGCGATTAGCCACTCATTTCCTAACAACGCGTCATTTTCATCTAACGATGCCCCTAATCCACTTGCTAACTGATAGCGGCTTTGATGATCTCGACTTTTCGCGATACGGTCTGGAAAACCGCTCGCTAATAAAGTAGGTAACCACTCACTTATTAGCGAGACGTTTCTGCCAACTGCTGCTGTGACCGGATAACCACATAATAAAGTGGCACGTTTGCACCAACTCTCTGTAGGCTTATCCAAATAATAATAAATATCACTGTGAGCTTGTCGTGGAGGCTCTTCTAATATTGCCACTAATAACGCCGCTAATTTAATCACTTCATTATTTTGACTTTGCAAGGCCTTGTACAACACGGCGGCAGTGCGCACTGAACTTCCGAGTTCTGCGACTCCTCTTCCAAGCGGAGTTAGCTTGCCGTGTTGATCAATCGCCCCAAGTCGACTCAGCAACTCTTTCGCTGCGGCTATTGCGGGTTGTGGTGGCAGGTTTAACCATTGAAGCTGCTCCACCGCTTGGCATCCCCACTGCAACAGGGATAACCATAACGAACTTAAATCACTGTGTAATATTTCAGCTTCACTAAATTGTGCAGCTCTTTCCGCTTGCTCTTGACTGAATAAATGCCAACAAATACCGGCTTCTAACCGTCCTGCTCGCCCAGCCCGCTGCTGCATGGACGCTTGGCTAATACGCTGTTTAACCAGTTTTGTTAGTCCAGTGCGAGGATTAAATAAGCCTACTCGTTCAAAACCGCTGTCAACAACTAAGCGAATGCCTTCAATCGTTAAGCTAGTTTCTGCAATATTGGTCGCTAAAACGACTTTACGTTTGCCTTCAGGGGCAGGCTGAATGGCTTGCTGCTGCTCTTTTATTGATAGTGCCCCATACATTGGGCATAAAAGTATGTCCTCACTAACCATAGAAGCTAGCTCTGAGCGTGTTCGCTCGATTTCCCCCGCACCGGGTAGAAAAAGCAATAGCGAGCCACTTTCTTGTTGAAGTAATCGCCAAACCGCATTTGCCACCTCTTTGTGGAATAATTTATTCGCATTGATGGGGTAAAAATGCCTTTCGACAGGATAGGCACGCCCTTCGGATACGATCACGGGGGCATCAGGGAATAGAGCCACCAGCCCTTGATCATCCAATGTGGCCGACATCAACAAGATTTTTAAATCATCACGCAGTGCCTGCTGAGTATCAAGCAGTAGCGCCAAACCTAAATCCGCTTGTAAACTGCGTTCATGAAACTCATCAAGAATGACTAAACCGACCCCTTCTAACATCGGATCATCTTGCAACATGCGAGTCAAAACCCCTTCAGTCACCACTTCGATACGTGTGTTTACACTAACTCGGCTTTCAGAGCGCATGCGCAACCCTACCGTGTTACCGATATCTTCGCCTAGCTGCTCGGCTAACCGTTTAGCGACGCTACGAGCCGCAATTCGTCTCGGCTCCAACATGATAATACGTCCGTCAATCACCCCACTTTCTAATATTAGCCGAGGTAAAACGGTTGATTTACCCGCCCCTGTAGGGGCATGTAATAACACTTGCGGAGATTGCTGTAAGGCCGTAAGTAAGGAATCACTAACGTCATAAATCGGTAACACGCGGCTGATAACTCCAATGGTATTTAACATTTTCAGGCAAAGATTGTAGCATTGCTGCTTATTTCCTGAATACTGATTGCGGAGACAATATGGAGTTTATTCCCCCGTTACAACCAGCCACACTGATCAAACGCTACAAGCGCTTTTTAGCGGATGTCGTTACACCTGACGGTGAAGTCATGACTATCCACTGTGCCAATACGGGGGCGATGACTGGCTGTGCAACGCCCGGAGATAAAATTTGGTATTCAACATCGAATAACTCAAAACGCAAGTACCCACACAGTTGGGAAGTGACACAAACGTCACAAAATCATCTAATTTGTATCAATACATTACGAGCTAATCAGATCATTGCCGAGGCGTTGGCGCAAAAAACCATTCCAGAATTATCCGAATATAGTGTAATAAAGCCTGAGATGAAATACGGTTCTGAAAATAGCCGGATTGATTTCTTTTTATCTGGAGATGGGCTACCCGATTGTTTTATCGAAGTAAAATCTGTCACGTTATTGGAAAATAACCATGGCTATTTTCCCGATGCTGTGACTGAACGCGGACAAAAGCATTTACGAGAGCTAACAACAATTGCTAAAGAAGGAAAAAAAGCCATACTGTTGTTTGCAGTTTTGCATACGGGGATCTACGAGGTCTCGGCAGCAGCCCATATTGATAAGCAATATGCCACACTTTTGAAAGAAGCTATCGAAAATGGTGTTGAAGTACTGTGTTATCAAGTAGATATCAATACGCAAAAAATGCTATTGGGTAAAAAAATTAAGTTTACACCTATCAAATAATGATAGTTTATTCGCTGCTCAAAGCGAAGACGCATGGGTTCTGGAGGCTTAAAAAGGAATAAACACGCGCGCCTTCACAGCATTACAAAACTCATTGCATGAACGATTGCCAAGAGGGCACTCTTCTGCTATTTATAGCGACCTTAATTTTTCCCCCCTTTGGGGTTTTGTGAAATTTGCGTGTGTAGGAGAAGCATTATGCAAGAAGGGCAAAAACGTAAGACATCGTCCTTAAGCATTCTCGCCATTGCTGGGGTTGAACCCTATCATGAAAAAGCTGGCGAAGAGTACATGAACGAAGCCCAGTTGGCGCATTTTAAGCTCATTCTCGAAGCATGGCGCAATCAACTCAGGGATGAAGTAGACCGGACAGTTACTCATATGCAAGATGAGGCAGCTAACTTTCCAGATCCTGTTGATCGGGCAGCCCAGGAAGAGGAATTCAGCCTTGAATTACGCAACCGGGACCGTGAACGTAAGTTGATTAAGAAAATCGAGAAAACACTGAAGAAAGTCGAAGAAGACGATTTTGGCTTCTGCGAATCTTGTGGTGTGGAAATCGGCATCCGTCGTTTGGAAGCCCGCCCTACCGCTGATTTGTGTATCGACTGTAAAACATTAGCAGAAATTCGCGAAAAGCAAATGGCTGGCTAATCACTGATTATGGAGTCCTTAACGGCGCACTAACCTTGCGCCGTTATAAGGAAATCTAGTAATGAGCACCTCCACTTCACCCTATATTGGTCGCTTTGCACCATCTCCATCAGGTAACCTTCACTTTGGTTCACTCGTCACCGCCCTAGGTAGCTATTTGCAAGCACGCTCGCAAAAAGGTAAATGGCTGGTGCGTATTGATGATATTGATCCCCCAAGGGAAGTTCCCGGCGCGGCTGATAATATTCTAAAAACGTTAGCGCATTACGGCTTATATTGGGATGATCAGGTACTGTACCAATCAAAACGTCATGATGCCTACCGTGCTGCATTAGATGACCTTCGCCAACAAGGCAAAAGTTACTACTGCACTTGCTCACGGCAACGTATCAAAGCGTTGCAAGGGCATTACGATGGTCATTGTCGCAACCTCCATCTTCCAGACCATCAAGCGGCTATTCGATTAAAACAAACTCACCCCGTTTATCAATTTACAGATAGGCTCAGAGGCGAAATTGTGACACCAGCCAATGTCGCTGAAGAAGATATTATTATTCATCGTAAAGATGGTTTGTTTGCTTATAATTTAGTCGCTGTTGTTGATGATCATTATCAAAATGTCACTGAAGTGATGAGAGGCGCAGACCTAATCCCTACCACCTCACAGCAAATTTCGTTATATCACCACCTTTCATTGCCTGTTCCTGATTATGCCCATTTACCGCTGATCCTAAATCATGATAATAATAAGCTATCAAAGCAAAATCATGCCACAGCACTGCCGATGACGGATCCTCGCCCAGTAATATGCCATGCACTAACATTACTGAATCAACCGCCAATCCAGCACTGGCGTGATTTGAGTACCGATGAGATTTTAAAAACCGCAACGGATAAATGGCAGCTAGCGGCGATCCCATCTCATGATATTATTGACAATGCTTATGACTGAATATGACTTTTATGCGTTTAAGCATTCTCAAAGAAAGGCCAGTAAGCTATGATTAGCCGCTTATTTTGTTTAATGAATATTCGTAATGATATCGAGGTGTACTATTTTTAACCGAGTAGCAAATTTCTGCCGTAATATTTTATCGCGAAATGACAAGGACACGCGTGACGCACAGGCAGCCGGTGAAAGGCCAGTCACTTATTCTGACACTGCGACAGCTCAGTCCGTAGAACAGAACGCTAAACAAACAAAAACCACGGTTCGTCAGTCCAAACGTGCCGGTATTCAGGCAGAGAAATCAGAGACAATGACGACTGAAACAGATGAAAATATCACTGTAATTCCTCGTTCAGAGCATACTATTTCACGTAGTGATATTAGTGATAATGCACTGAAGGTACTTTATCGCTTAAATAAAAATGGCTATGAGGCCTACCTCGTTGGCGGTGGTGTACGTGACTTACTCCTTGGTAAAAAACCCAAAGATTTTGATATTACAACTAATGCAACGCCTGAGCAGATCCGCAAACTATTTCGTAACTGCCGGCTAGTCGGTCGTCGATTCCGTCTCGCCCACATTATGTTCGGGCCAGAGGTCATTGAAGTTGCCACTTTCCGCGGTCACCATGACCAAATTGAGTCGGAAGATAAAAACCGCTCCCAGCAAGCCAAAAATGGCATGTTGCTACGGGATAATATTTTCGGCTCTATCGAAGAAGACGCAATCCGCCGTGACTTTACCGTCAATAGCCTTTACTACAACATTGATGACTTCTCTGTTCGTGACTATGTGGGCGGCTTAAACGATCTTAAAGCGGGCATTATTCGCCTTATTGGTGACCCAGAGACTCGTTATCGCGAAGATCCTGTTCGCATGCTACGTGCGGTGCGTTTCGCCTGTAAATTGGATATGCGTATTGAGCCAAATACGGCGCAACCAATCCAACGTCTGGCACCGCTATTGCGCGAAATTCCTTCAGCAAGGCTATTTGAAGAGTCACTGAAACTGCTACAAGCGGGTCAAGGTTATGCAACCTATAACATGCTAAAAGAGTACCACTTATTTGAGCAACTGTTTCCGGTTATCAGTAGTCGCTTTACCAATAACAATGATTCGCCAATGGAAAAAATCATTGATCAGGTACTCAAAAATACTGACTTTAGGCTCAAAAATGATAAACGGGTTAATCCTGCATTTTTATTTGCAGTCATGTTATGGTATCCCGTTACGGAGCATGCAGAAAAGCTGTCTCAAGAAGGTGGGCTTGCCTACTATGATGCTTTCGCACTGGCGATGAATGACATACTTGATGAGCAGTGCCGTTCGATTGCGATACCTAAACGTATCACCACCACCATGCGTGATATTTGGCAATTGCAATTACGCCTTCCTCGCCGCCAAGGGCGTCGCGCGAATAAATTAATGGAGCATCCAAAGTTCCGTGCTGCATTTGATTTATTAGAATTAAGGGCCAATGTTGAACGGAGAAATGAGCTTCAAGAGCTTGCTGTCTGGTGGGATGAGTATCAGCGTTCCAATAATACTAAGCAGCGTGAGATGATAGCTGAGCTAGGTAGTGCGCCAGTGCGTAAACGCCATCGCCCACGCAAGTCATCATCAAGCGCCCATAAACCAAATAAAAATCAGGGGTCATAGAATGGAGTTGGTCTATATTGTTATTGGCAGTAACCTTGGCGAGCCATTGAAACAGGCTCAACAGGCTATTGATGCGTTAAATGCGCTCCCAAACAGCCGTATAGTCAACACCTCTTCGATCTATCGTAGTAAACCGCTGGGGCCACAAGATCAAAACGATTTTCTTAATATGGCGGTTGCACTTGAAACTGAGCTTGAGCCAGAAGCGTTGCTTGATCATACACAACGCATTGAGCTGGAGCTTGGTCGAGTTCGCAAAGCTGAGCGTTGGGGCCCTAGAACGCTCGATCTCGACATTATGCTTTTCGGCAATCATATTATTAATACCCCACGATTGACCGTACCTCATTATGGGCTAAAAGAGCGGGAATTTATGTTATACCCGCTCAATGACATTGCCCCTGATCTGATTTTTCCTGATGGCGAACCGCTATCAGAAAGGCTCACACTCGTCCCACGTAATGGCCTCACCCTTTGGGATATTACAACCTAAACAGTGAACCTCCTAAACAGGAGGGGTCGTCAGTGGGATCTTTTCCGGAGGTTATTATAATGAAACCAATTTCTCTGGCTACTCTGGGTCAGTTTAAAAAAGACAAACACAAATTTGCTACCATGACGGCTTACGATGCCAGCTTCGCTCAGCTATTTGCAGAGCAAGGTATCCAAGTCATGCTCGTCGGTGACTCCCTTGGTATGACCATACAAGGCGAATCTAGCACCCTCCCTGTTACCGTAGAGCAAATCGCTTATCACACTCGCTGTGTACGCAAAGGTGCACCAGACGCATTTATTATCGCTGATATGCCTTTTATGAGTTATGCCACCCCTGAACAAGCTTGTGCTAATGCCGCTATTCTGATGCAGGCTGGTGCAAACATGGTAAAACTTGAAGGGGGTTGCTGGCTATGCGATACCGTCAAAATGCTGTGTGAACGTTCCGTTCCCGTATGTGGGCATTTAGGGCTAACGCCACAAGCCGTCAACGTTCTTGGTGGCTATAAAGTACAAGGTCGCGATGAGGTTACCGCCAACCAACTCATGAAAGATGCCATTGCGCTAGAAAATGCGGGAATACAGCTTTTGGTTCTTGAGTGTGTTCCTACCTCACTAGCCAATAATATTACAGAAGAACTACTCCTTCCGGTTATTGGTATCGGTGCAGGCAATGGTACTGATGGGCAAATTCTCGTCATGCATGATGCATTAGGCATTACGGCCCGCCCTCCTAAGTTTGCCAAGAACTTCCTTGCTCAAGCAGGCAATATTCAAGATGCAGTTAAACTGTATATTCAAGAAGTTGAAGCAGGGATCTACCCTAGTGAAGATCATTCTTTTGAATAATTTTATTACGGCTCAATAATAAGGAATTCATCTATGCTTATCGTCGAAACATCTCCCATTCTTCGCCGTGAGATCCGCCGCTGGAAGCTAGAAGGTAAACGTATCGCTCTTGTACCAACCATGGGCAACCTGCATGATGGACATTTAGCTTTAATTGATGAAGCGAAACAACAAGCTGATATTGTAATTGTCAGCATTTTCGTTAACCCTATGCAGTTTGATCGCCAATCCGATTTAGCCAATTACCCTCGAACCTTGCAAGAGGATTGTGAAAAGCTGAAACGTCGCGATATCAATCTCGTTTTTGCCCCTTCTGTGAAAGATGTTTACCCTGAAGGAATGGCGCAACAAACCTTTGTTGAAGTGCCTGAATTATCATCAATACTTGAAGGTGCGAGTCGCCCTGGGCATTTTCGCGGTGTATCAACAGTCGTTACCAAACTGTTTAATTTAGTCCAACCTGATTTAGCGTTTTTTGGTGAAAAAGATTTCCAGCAATTACAGCTAATTCGCAAAATGGTGAGTGACCTTTCTTTTGATATACAAATTGTCTCTGTGCCTACCGTCAGAGCGAAAAATGGGCTTGCATTGAGTTCAAGAAATAACAATCTATCAGCAAGTGAACTCAAAATAGCACCACAACTATATAGCATTATGCAACAGGCGGCAGAGAAGCTAATTGCAGCCCCTGACAACGTTGAAGCAATTATCCAAGAAATCGATGATTCGCTTCGCCAAGCAGGTTTTACCCCTGATGAGCTATTTATTCGTGATGCCGAAACTCTTGCTCCATTGAGCAATATAAGTCAAAAAGCGGTCATCTTAATGGCAGCTTGGTTAGGGCAAACCCGTTTGATTGATAATTTACAGGTTGACCTACCCACAGTTTCAGCTTAAAAAAACAAGCAAACACAGCATGACGATTAAAAATGGTAGACAATAATTATGTTTAGAAAAATGTTACAAGGTAAATTACATCGGGTTAAGGTCACACAAGCCGACCTTCATTACGAAGGCTCTTGTGCTATTGATCAGGATTTTATGGATGCCGCTGGGATCCTCGAATACGAAGCCATTGATATTTACAACGTCGATAATGGAGAACGTTTTTCTACTTATGCAATTGCAGGTGAAAGAGGTTCTAAAATTATTTCAGTCAATGGTGCTGCTGCACGTCGTGCTGCTGTTGGCGATAGATTGATTATCTGCTCATACGTTGATATCAAAGATGAAGACGCTCGTCACCATAAACCCAAAGTCGCTTACTTTGACGGTGACAATATTATGAGCCGTGTTGCCAAAGCAGTTCCTGTACAAGTCGCTTAACGCTATATCCCCCAACGGCAGTTAGCTTGTTGGGGGTTACTTAGCTTCCTTTTTTAGCCAAGCAAGAAAATACAGCTTTCATTTCGTTATTTGATCTTTTTCTATAACATTAAAAATTATTATATTAATCTCAGTAATACCTCTAGAAAATATCATTTAAATCACCATAGCTAATAAAAAAGATAATTATTTAACATCCCAATTTATATTAGATTGAAAAAAACATCACATAAAGGGGATGCTATGAATGATAATAGAAACAAGAAGACGTTTGGACTGTTATATACTCTAAAGATCCAATTTCAAAATATGCCTTCGTTTTCCAGTGGCTTTATTTATGCAAATAAAAAAAATCAAATCGAAATATTGATTACTGTTGATGCTATTAGTGAAGATGGAGAGCCTTATTTTAATAATGAACGAGAAGTGCAAGATGCCACTTATCTGTGTTCATTTTTTGATGGTAAACCCTTAAATCAAAATTGGCAAATTTCGAATGAAAAAGGGCCATTTTGTAAAGCAGTTAAGTATGACACAACTCTATCAAGGCGGGAGCCACCAACCCTACGAACGATAACCCGCTCGACATTTCAAATATCCAAGTTTATTTCATCCGACATTGTTAACCCCGCCTTAGAAATCGCAGTAGGAATTAATATTCCTGGAATAGGCAATTTTGACACCTCAATGAATGGAACACCTACTTTAAATTCAGGCTCTGTCTTTAAATCACCTAGCCGAATTTCAGTAAGCAGGATATCCCCTATCGATTATACAGATAATAGAAATGTTATGGTGATTGATAAAGGTTGGAAATATATCATGACCGATGCATTATTCCGCAATGGTAGCAATCGGCACTCCAGCTCTTATCGGAATTATGCAGCCATTATTCGCTATAAAAAAATATCTATTATTACAGCCAACAAATATAACATTATCGAAAAAAGGGTCTCGCCTACATTGCCTTATAGTGCTCCTTATAAAGATTGGTTTTATAGTACGACCATGCCCCATGCAATGAATTATGCCACCGATGATCAGGCGCTCGGTGCATACTTAACGAGTTGGTTTATTGAGACTCGAGATAGAGTCGGCTATTTTCACGCAATTAACGAAGGTTGGACAGAGCTAACCCACAAGAAAAAGCCTCCACTCTATTTTACAAGCATGAGAAATGGTGAGTTTAATAAAAAAAATACGTTTTCTGTGTGGCCACAATTTAGCAACGATATGCCTAAACTTGCCCGCTTTTCAAATAATAATCAAAATAGTATCACCCTTGTTTGCCATCAAATCAATTTAGTGGATCACATTCCTCTCTATCTCGGTGCTGAATGCCGTGCTCAATCAAACACATCCTTAGCAAGCCATGTTGAAATTGTTGATGAGTTTGGCAATGAAGGCATCATGACTATTGAGTATCGCCATAATATTGATGGGGAAATTACTGTTTAAATCCGTTTTGTTAAAAGTGGCACTATTGATCTTTTAGCTTAAAATATTTGGAGCCAAAATGCTTAACTCACCCCCAGCTAAAAAATTCAAACAAATCAACCATCTTAGCATTCATTTTAAAGATAATCCGACTAATATTCATTCGGTTATTTATGCAAATGGATATAATCAAGTTGAAGTTATTGTTACTGCTGAAATCTTAGATGAAAATAATGACGCTTTTTTTGAAAATGAAAAAGAATTTAGAGACTGTATCTATTTTTCGCGAATTCAGATAATAAGTGCAACGCTCGGTCATGTTAGATGGAAGGACGGTTAGCTACTGATAAGCTATCCTGCTCTTCCGACCAAAGATGAGCGAGTAAGTATGAAGTATCAGCAACTAACCGAAGGACAACGATACCAGATATCGATACTGCGTGAGGATAATTTATCCTGCCATGAGATAGGTATCCGTATCGGTGTAAGCAAGTCCACGGTCTCCCGTGAACTGAGGCGTAACACTTCAGATACTGGTTATAACCCACAACAGGCACACCAGAAGTGCTGTGATAGGCGGCTGTCATCTGCCAAAAGGACAATTCCTCAGCAGACCATAGATTTCGTGATATTTGCTCTGGAGTGGAAGTGGAGTCCTGAGCAAATAAGTGCAATTGGCAGCATTATTGGTCTTAGCGTCAGCCATGAATGGATTTACCAGTATATCTATGCGGATAAGCGTAGCGGTGGCGAGTTGTACAGGCATCTTAGGCAGGGCAAACGGCGATATCGTAAGGGCTACGGGCAGAAACGAGGGCGCATCCCTGATGCGGTATCCATTGAGCTACGGCCGTCAGTCGTCGATGACCGTAGCCGTCTGGGGGACTGGGAGGCCGATTTGGTGCAGGGTAAACAGGGCACTGGTGCTATCGTGACACTGGCAGAACGCAAAAGCCGTATTTACCTGACAAAAAAGGTGTTTTCAAAGGATGCGGTGGAAGTCAGTAAGGCCATTATCTCACTGCTGAGTGAGTATCAGGATGTATGTCACACAATAACGTTCGATAACGGTCTAGAGTTTAGTGAGCACAAGGCGATAGCAGAAGCACTGAACGCAGATACGTACTTTGCCCATCCGTATGCCTCGCATGAGCGTGGGCTGAACGAGAATACGAATGGGTTGTTAAGACAGTTTATCCCGAAAGGAACAGACCTGCGGACAGTGACAGAAGAAGACTTACAACGCTATCAGGGAGCGTTGAACAGCAGGCCACGCAAGTGTCTGGGGTTCAGACAACCTTCGGTGGTGTTTGCGGAGCTAAGAAAGGCGGCTTAGCGTTGCACTTCGGACTTGAATCCGCCTTTGTTCCTTTTCAGATCAACAACTACTCGGTGATGAATGGATAATCTCTGAACATCGGGGAGACTATTGTAAAGCCGTACAGAATGAGATTACTCACATAAAAAATGCATCTATAGAGGCCATAAGAAGCACAAAAAGGATCAGTGCCTCATATTACTTCTCACTGAAAGAGATCAATCCCGGACATGAAATTGCAGTCGGGGTGAGAATCGATGGTGAAGGTTTATTCAATACCTCACAAAATGGCACTTTAAATCATAAAGGAGAAATTATTTTTATTGCGCCTAAGCGGGTTATCATTCAAGGAATTAAAAAAATTGATTATGATAATAATGAAAACATCACTATAACAGATAACGATTGGCAGGAAATCTCAAAAAATATTTCATTTCATATCAGTAAAGGGGCGATACTGGGGAATTATGAGCATAATTACGGGGTCATAAGACGTAAAACATTTAAAATTACAACGCATAATAAATATAAATTAAAGTATAAATCTCCTGTATATAGCTTACAACATATCCCTAAAATTAAAGATTGGTACCATAATCACGTGATGCCCCATGCAATAAAGATCGTTGGGGGGCCTTATTATAGTGGAATTTATGTTAATAGCTGGTTTATAGAGCCTAATAATATAGAGATTGGCTATTCCAATATATTAAATAAAGGGCTAAATAGGATTATAAAAGACATCCGCCAATCTCTTTATTGTACTGAGGAAAAAGATGGCCGATTTGTAGGCGATACAACTTATGCGATTTGGCCTCGGCTGGAAGGAAATCTCGGTCCTCTTTGGTCAAAAACCACCTTAGATAAACACGCCATCACTATCGTCTGTCATCAAATGTATCTTAGAGATAAGAAACTCTATTATTGGGGATATTATTGCCCTGCCCCCTATCATGTGGCCGACCCTCTGCAAATTTTTATTATCGATGAGTATGGTAATAGGGGGAATATTAATATTGTATTTGAAGAGGATATGTATGGTACTGTCAGCGTTTAAATAACCACTTTAAGAAAAACGAGTCTTTATTATTTTCGTGCAACCGATTTTTATCATGACATTATAGCCAATAGATAGGCGGGGTATTTTGTTCATTCATCATTGTAGGGGATGATCTGCTCATCCCCTTTTGCTATCGTTTAGTTAAATTGCAAAACAAATTGTGCCGTCGCTTCTGCTTTCCCTGCTTTGACAGAATTACCATAACGGTAATATTCCGCTTTCAGAGGAACACGCGTTTCACCTTTTTCTAAATCAGCTAATTTAACAAACTCCTGATTAACTAATACGTTATCATTGTTTAATGGTGATTTTACAACAAACCCAATACCACTGGCATTATTACCTTGCCCTTCATTATCGATTTTAATCACTGCATCTTTGCCATTATAACTCGCTGTATTGTTTGCAATGAGCTTGATCTTCGCTGAAACATTCCCCGTACAGACGATATTAATATGTTCCTCAACAGATGACGGCGTTGTCGGGAACCCTACGGATGGGAATGCCGTGGTCGGTACCCGAGGTAACGTAAATGACAAATCGGTATTTTTAGCTTCACAAGATGTCGGCGCACTTGTCACTTTTCCTTTTAGTCGATAAGTATAACCAACTTTTGTCGAGCCACCACCTGGGTCAAACCGTTTAATGAGTATCGCCCCAATCACCGAATTATCAAAGGATGTTGCCGTCGGGTTATCTTTACCGGCATAAAAAATAACCGTTGCATCTATAGGCATAAGTGCACCTTCAGGAACAGGCAACACTTGTCCTGGACGATTTGTAAAAGGCAATTCTGATTTACTTTCAATTAAGACATAGACGATATTTACGGGGCCACCAGCATGCACATGGTAAGCGGGCTTCCCATCAATTTCGCCATAATATCTCGCTATAATGCCGCTGCCTTCACCGTATGTTGCATAAGCATAGACTTGTGAGTCAGGCCCACACTGCGCGACACCACCTCGTCCACTCTCTCGCACAAATGTATAACGAGCAATCTCGTCGTTCTTTTTGATCGCACCACTTAATTTAATGTCCACCATTGCGCGCATTGCAGAGTGATTTTGACCATCCCCTCCTTCAACACAATTCTGAGCCGCAATACTGCTATTTATCCCAGAGAACATTAACACCACGCTGAACGCTGCTGCATAGCCCCAATTAATCTGTTTTCTCATTATTCTTACTCCTTTCAGCGGCATTCTGAATTCAGGATATAAAGCCCATTTGTTGGCATGGTATTTTCGATGTTGTAATCCACATCACAGGATTCATTAGCACCCTCATTTTTCCAATTAACTTTAATGCGCCCTTTAGGCTTATCTGCAACTAAATACAAGGTATTAAAGTTAGAAACGAGATGAGTCGCTTCATCTTCTGTAACAGCTTTTGCACCTACCGGTAATTCTTTATTCGTTGGATGCTGTAACTTAAATAATAACTTGTAGCCTTTTTTAGCGTCGAAATCAGCCAGTATCAAAGCGCCCTTTGTTGGGATAACATTATTAATAATGTTATTTTCAATTTCGGTATCTTGTGGGATAGTTTTTGTATCAATCGCCAGTGTATTTTTACGATATGGCGCCATCCCCGGAACAATCGCTAAACCGTAAGCGTTAGTTTCAACTGACTGCCCATTAATAATACCGACACCTTGTGTCCCTTTGGTAAGAATCAATGCGCTTGTATCTTGCATTGAAGGTGCTAATACCACACCGTATTGAGTGCCAACAAATGCACCACTAATACCGTAATTAAAGTTTTTATGGCTATCGTTATAAGCGTACCCTGCATTAACGACTGCATAAGGGGAGCGATAAGAGCTACTTAATCCCCCTGAATAGCTCATACCTTTATTACCGTAGCCTTGATAAATATCCCACGTTCCACGATATAATTCGCCATAGCTGCCACTTAAACGTGCTGTTTGTGAAGTACGATGCTGGTCATCCGTTGATATGCCATAATTCACACTCATTGTGTTATTTAACACATCGAACGGAATACTGACATTTAAACTCAAATTGTATGAACGGCTGTTATCATTTTCAAATTGTCTACCTTTTGAATAGGTGTAATAGACACTGTAATGAACCTTATCGATATTACTGTTAAAACCAACATTATAAGATTGTTGTTTATGACCACTTGAATACTCATAAACAACACTATTTAAGTTAATCGAGCTTGAGCTATCGAGTATTGGTTGAGAAAGAGATACGGTGTATTCATTTTTTAGTTTTTCATAGCTGCCACGGTATTTTTCCTCATAAAAGAATGCGTCATCTATATTCATAAAATCAGCATCAAAATGACGGAAACCCGCTAAAGCTAAGCTCGTATTCGTTGTCTCAATATGTTTTGAGTAATTGACTCTAAATGCATTACCACTCAACGTAGATTGATTATCAACATCAGTACGAGAGTGCACAACATCCGTTGTAATTGCCCCAACCTCACCTAAGTTAAACCCTGTACCGATTGCATAGGATTGGTATTTTTTAGCGTAGAGTGCACCACCAAAAACGGTCACAAAGTCTGTTAATCCATAATAGATTTCAGCTTCATTCACATAACGGCCATCACCGTTATTATTCCCATCATATTCACCACTAGAGAAACTGTATTTAATACTGCCTTTTCGCTCTAAAAAAGCAATTGATGAGAAAGGAACAATAAAGTTAACTTCATTACCATTTGCTTCTTCTACTGTGACATATAGATTGCCACCATTACTCATTGGATAGTAATCTGTAATTTCAAATGGCCCAGCAGGCACACTTTTCTTATAGATAACTTGATCATTTTGTACAATAGTCACGATAGATTCAGAATTAGCGATACCATTTACGCTTGGTGCATAACTCGTTAAGTTATAAGGTTCCATTTGCCTATCTGATGCTAATTTAACCCCTTTAAATTTAAAAGAATCAAATAATTGCGAGCTTGTATATAAGTCCCCTAGTGTTAGCTCACTTTTTATTATATTAATGTTTCTTGATAAGGTGTTGCTAATATTATTCCATTTATTCTTATCGTGCCGATTGTTGGCCCATGTGGAATAATTACGATAACGCCATGAGCCTATGTTAATTTTCGTCTGAATATTACCATAATAGTTATCATCGACTTTACCGCCTTCATAGGTGTTAAAAGCTGAAAAAGAGTAATTTAAAAATACAGCAGGAATGCCATCATCCCACTGTGCTTCTTCAGCTTTTCTTATGCGCTGCTGATTAATCATTGATTGCGGAACAGTCATTGAATACACTTTAGTATTTAAATCAAGTGACTGTGTCATATACTCAATATCATTAATATTGAAGCATTCTTCGCGAATTCAGATAATAAGTGCAACGCTCGGTCATGTTAGATGGAAGGACGGTTAGCTACTGATAAGCTATCCTGCTCTTCCGACCAAAGATGAGCGAGTAAGTATGAAGTATCAGCAACTAACCGAAGGACAACGATACCAGATATCGATACTGCGTGAGGATAATTTATCCTGCCATGAGATAGGTATCCGTATCGGTGTAAGCAAGTCCACGGTCTCCCGTGAACTGAGGCGTAACACTTCAGATACTGGTTATAACCCACAACAGGCACACCAGAAGTGCTGTGATAGGCGGCTGTCATCTGCCAAAAGGACAATTCCTCAGCAGACCATAGATTTCGTGATATTTGCTCTGGAGTGGAAGTGGAGTCCTGAGCAAATAAGTGCAATTGGCAGCATTATTGGTCTTAGCGTCAGCCATGAATGGATTTACCAGTATATCTATGCGGATAAGCGTAGCGGTGGCGAGTTGTACAGGCATCTTAGGCAGGGCAAACGGCGATATCGTAAGGGCTACGGGCAGAAACGAGGGCGCATCCCTGATGCGGTATCCATTGAGCTACGGCCGTCAGTCGTCGATGACCGTAGCCGTCTGGGGGACTGGGAGGCCGATTTGGTGCAGGGTAAACAGGGCACTGGTGCTATCGTGACACTGGCAGAACGCAAAAGCCGTATTTACCTGACAAAAAAGGTGTTTTCAAAGGATGCGGTGGAAGTCAGTAAGGCCATTATCTCACTGCTGAGTGAGTATCAGGATGTATGTCACACAATAACGTTCGATAACGGTCTAGAGTTTAGTGAGCACAAGGCGATAGCAGAAGCACTGAACGCAGATACGTACTTTGCCCATCCGTATGCCTCGCATGAGCGTGGGCTGAACGAGAATACGAATGGGTTGTTAAGACAGTTTATCCCGAAAGGAACAGACCTGCGGACAGTGACAGAAGAAGACTTACAACGCTATCAGGGAGCGTTGAACAGCAGGCCACGCAAGTGTCTGGGGTTCAGACAACCTTCGGTGGTGTTTGCGGAGCTAAGAAAGGCGGCTTAGCGTTGCACTTCGGACTTGAATCCGCCCTTGATCACCTTTTAAGGTCTTATGAAAATCTATACCAAAACTTTCCCAATCCGCAAAACTAAAACAAGGTGTAAGTTGTTCTCCACCATCTGCCCGAGGCATCATCACAAAGCTAATTTCTTTATTAAGAATTAAATTATTATTAATGAAAAACCTGACATGATATTTCCCTGGTGCTATATCATTTTCCCTAAACACATCCAGATCTTCATTAGTCAATTGCGTATCTGTACCTGCAATATTTAACAAGCTAGGTGGATAATAATCAGCAGCCCGCATTTCAAATGACAATGAAGCGAATACAATAGCCATAAACAGAGGTGAATATGGATACTTTTTATGATAAAGACGATTCATAGGCCTTTACTCTACTTTATTAGATTATTATTTTATAAGATATTGGCTATCTAACCCTTTACCATAATCATTGATATAGTTTAGAGAAACCTTATTGGAACTAGCCCCTAAATTAGAAACATTAATTACTGTTTCAGAGCGTGGTTCTAAATAGCTTGGTGCTTCGACTTCTCTGTTATTAATTTTTATTTTTGCAATGTTAATATAAAATGGTGTTGGGTTAACAACCTTGACTCCAGCGGTAGAGCGAGACCAAGTTAACTCATTGACAACATCTTCAAGCTTTTTTATCGGATAATGCTGTAGGTCGATAAATTAGCTTTATTTTGTTTGTCATTGAATAACGTAAAACGTTTTCTAAATCCTCACTACTCGGTGCCACAAATTTTACATTTAGCCAATATAATGCTTCTTGGTCACTCGGTAATGATGCTATTTTAGTCAGTTGGATCGTGTTTTTTTGCTCAGATTTTAGCTTAATTAATGGAGGTGTTACTGCAAAATCTTGTGTTATTTTTCCATTTTTATCTTCCACCCAAGATTGAAGTAAATAATTCCTATTTTTATCTTCCACCCAAGATTGAAGTAAATAATTCCTATTTTTATCTGTATTAAATGCAACAACACCTTCGCTATTCTCTTTTTCGTGATAAATAACACGCGTTGTTTCTAAACCAAAGCCAGCATAGCTGGTTGAACTAGCAAGAAAACACAATAACAGTGTAGGAACTATTTTTTTCATAAACATAGGATGTCCTCCAAGAAAAAAAGTAACGCAGATTAATAATTGATAATCTGCGTTATCAAATTATTTATAAGTAATTTTATAATTTAATGTTGCGTCTGCTTGGCCTGCTTCTACGTCATCGTCTGTACTTACATACTTAGCAATAAAAGTTCCAGTCCATTGAGCACTGTTACCATTTACTTTTATTTCTTCACTTTTACTACCATTAATTTTTAATGGCTTGGATAGGTCATCCTCATTGTAAATACGGATACCCACATTTTTTGCAACGCCAGCACTACCTTTATTGTCCAGTTCTAAAATAGTTTTATCAAAACGGTTTTCATGACCCGTTAAATTGATAGAGATAGTACCTTGATCAGGACAGTCAATTAATTTAATTTTTAATTTACCATCACCACCAGTACCACCAACCTCATCACCTTCCTCAGTAAACTCACTAGTAGCAAAACGTCCCATTTTTACATCAGCATTTGGTGAGTTAGTATCATTCAGGCTAATAGTGCATGTAGCATTATAAATAAGTCCTTTAAACTTAATCGTTCCACTTTGCTCTTCTGCTGTTGCTGAAAAAGCAAATGCTGAAGCAATAACAGCCATAAAAATATTTCGAGTTGATAATTTTTTCATTGATATACCTTTACACTCTACATAGTAATTAATAGTAATGTTAATTATTCAGCGCGTAATTAATAAAATAGTATAGATATAGGTAAATATCGCTATTCTAAAAATTAATGCGAGAACATATTAAAGACTTATATACACAAATAAGAAATAGTTAAAAATTCATGTTACCCGACTGGTGAGTAACATGTAAAAAGAGTATATAACATTAAAGTAGTATTTGATTTGTGTAAGTTTTTCAAAACGTAAATTTTAGAGGTGACAAAAAAACAACTCACACATCACAACTCATTGTTATATAGGAATATTATTTTTTGATCTTCATCAAAAAATGAATAATTAAAATTATATACCTAAAATTACTTTATTATCATACGGTTATGTATAACTGTTTTTACTTACCTATATTGAACATCTTTATCTGCTCTGTAGTACTTTTTTACATTTATTGCGGGTGAAAATATAGTTTCCTTGTTGATTATTTTAACTTTTATAATAATTTTGTTTTCTAAATAAAAAATAAGGCTAAGATAAATCTCACTCATTTATCTTGGCTTTATTCAATAATTTTTTTCTTATCTTTATTGGTAAACAATATCGATAGTCATGGAGGCATTTGCAAAACCAGGTGTTACTTTTTCATTTATTTGTTTATAGTAACCCCGCATAAAAATATGAATGTCACCCTCACTCTTTACACTATTAATAATTTCATTTCGTACATTGAGCGTTAATGCTTTCCAATTATTTTTATCCATTGAATATTCTGTTTCTATCCCAACCCCCGTTGCAACGCCATCGACCGCATCAAGCGCTAAGACACTAGATTGACCAGAATAACTGTTACCTTTAGGTATAAATATCACTGGAATATTACTTGGACATTTCAAGCTAATTGACCAATCTGCCTTTGGGCTAGTCGAACCAACGCTGCCTCCCAAACCTGTAGAGCTTAAATAAATATCCCCTAAATTAATATTTTTAGTTTGGTTAGAACTTAAATCACAAGTTGAAGCTTTTACAGCACCTGTGATGTTGACTAACACATCGTAACTGTAAGCATGGTTTATAGTTAACCCGAAATAACTCAGCAATACTATCCGCAGTATTTTTTTAGTGGTCATATTAATTAGCCTGTACGACAAAGGTAACCGAAGCGTTTGCTTTACCTTGTGTAATTTTACTATTGGTTTGAACATAACGAGCACGCACTTTTAATTCAGTATTTCCCTTATTAATAGCTTCATTCTGCATAAAGTTATATAGCGTATTAATATCTCGGTTGACCCAATTGTGGAGACTATTTTCATAGCTTTGTAATTCAATTGCAGCTCCCGTTGAATATCCATCACCTTTATCAAGCGATAAATAACGGCCATTAGATTCTGAAACACCTTGAAATTGGCCATTTAATACACTCATTTTATCTGGGCAATCAAACTCAAGTGTAAATTCAATCCATTCAGACTGGGAATTTATTGCACTGCCAAAACCTCTAGGACTATTAGTTAGCCAAGTTCCTAAATCAACACTGATATTCCGTGTTTTGATACCACAAGTCGAATGTTTAATGCTTCCTGTATAATTGACCATTACTGTTGCAGAGGCCGAATTAATCAGAATAGGGATAAGGAATACGAGAAAAAAATAACGTATTAGATTGTAACCTTGTCTCATGGTATCAATCCTTTAGTCATAAGCAAACGTTAGTGTTAATGCTGCATTCCCTGAACTCGCTTTAACCTTTTTGGCCGTTTTAACATATTCAAAACGCAATGGAACGGTATAATTCTTTTTGCCTGCTTCCGTACGAAATAGAAGCTGATGATTATCGGTAACAACGTTTTTATCACCACCAACTTTTAATGCCGGAGAGCCATTATGAAAAACCTGCACGCCATAGCCAGGTGAGTCCGAGTTATCTGTTAACTCGATGAAATCACTGCCTATTTTAGAGGCTCTTCCATATTCGCCTAATGTCATATAAACACGCATCTCAGCATTACAACTCATCTCAATACTTTCTTCTGCTAAACCAAACCTATAGCCAACATCAAACCTATTTACCCTATTTAGATCATGCTCCCCTAAATCGATATTTAATCTTTTTGTATTGATATTACAAGTAGAGGCTGTCGACTTTAAATGAGTATAGCTACTATCTATAAATCCATCATAAGTATATTGGGGATCATCGTCCTTATAACAGGTAAAAAATGCCCGAGCATCGCGAGAGATCTTTGTATCACCTTTTGGCGGGATACCATCAACTCTGACTCTTGCAAAGGCAATTTCAATCCTGACCTCAGTATCAGGTTTTTCTAAACTAAAAGGGCCACTTCCATACCTATCTTTTATTGGATACCACTCAGGATCACCATCCTCTCTAATTCCCCAAGCATAACCAACGCCTTTAACATTTCCAGCATAAACAGGGAACGCTTTTCCTCCAAAATTAACTGTTAGGCCTGTTGCGTACCTAGCATCATAAAATCTCATTTCGGTAAACTTCCCTTGCTCTTTCGGGTTATTAAGGTTGCTTTGACAAACTGTTCCTGAATATATTTGCCATCCCTCCCCGATAATCGTTCCCGATGCAACCTCTCCCGCAGCATCATCAAACACTAATTCTGAATCAGAAAAAATGATCCTTGCAGAAATATCTGAACTTATAGCTATATTTGGGTAACCACATAGCAATCCGAGAAAAAATGCAATTGATGATAATTTTAATACTGTATTTTTCATTTTATCTCCGTTCTTTATTCACATATTGCTTGCAGAGATGCTACTGGCATTTGCTTTTCTTGTTCATTAAGTTGGTAATTGGCCATACACTGTTCATCTGTTTGATTTCCCCATTTAATATGGATCTTTCCTTGCTCTGGCATACCACTAAAATAAATATCACCATTATCCCCAACAATACCACCACTGCTTAATCCATCTTGTTCGGAAACTAATTGTCCTATTGAACCAAAAGGAACGGCTTGTCCATTGTGCGTCACTGTCAATAAAACTCGATATCCTGTATATGTCTTAAACTCCGCTAACATTGCCGCACCTCTTGTCGGAACTAGGGTCAGTGCGCTTTTTTGCAAATCAACATTTTCTGGTAATGACGTGGTATCTAATAACACTTCATTCTGTGTATAGGCGCTGAGATAAGGAACTATCGCATAACCTCGCCAATCAGTTCTTATTCCTGTTTTATTTTTAACTTTAACCCCTTTTGCTCCCGGCGCCTTCACAATAGCAAAAGAGTCATAGATTGGCTGAGATAATGTCACACCATCAGAGTGCACAACAATGGCACCATTTAAGCCATAATTGGCGCGTTGTGAAAATTGGTCATAGCTATAGCCAGCATTTGCGATGGTATACGTACTTTTATAAGATAATGAAGCATTACCTTGTGCTTTTTGATTTCGATTGCCGTATGACTGCTGTACTGAATAATTTAAATTATGATCATCCAACAGGGATCCACTCAATCCAGCCATATAATTACTATCCCCTCTGTTATTACTACTCATAGAGAGATTTAGCATACTATTATTAATCGATAGGCCACCAAGAGGTATGCTAAAAGAGAGAACAAATTGGTGATCAGCCTTATCGTAGCCTGAAAAATCAGAATAGCTATAATTCAAGGTATATTGGTAACCTTTATAGTTATTATTGTAACCCGCATTTAATGTCCGCTCATGACCACTTTGATTCCAAAAATCTTGCTGATAAGCGGAAACATAAAGGTTGCCATAAGCCTCTAAATCCTGATTAACCGTCGCTTGATAACGATTTTTTTTGCTATAAAAACTGTCTCGAAAATAATTAGCGTTAGCTTCTGGGAAAGAATAAAAGCCCTCTGTTGAATAACGATAACCTGCAAAGGTGACTGTGGTACCTGTAGTTAACAGATTTTTAGTATATTGAACACGGTACGATTGACCTGTTTTTTGTCGGTTATCAAATTGAGTAAATTTTGTTTTTGCTTGGGTCACATCTGAAGACAAAGCACCAACATAACCTAGGTTTAATCCAATACCCGCAGCATAAGATTGGTAATCTTTGGAAAATAGACCACCGCCATACGCCGTTATTCCTTTAGGTAAACCATAAATGACAGTTGCTTGCGCAAAATTAGGCTCTTTGCCACTGTTATTATTTTTAAATTTCCCGCCAGTCACTGCGTATTTCAATTGACCTTCACGCTGCATAATGGCTAATGAAGAAAAAGGAACGATAAATGAGCGTTCACTCCCATCGGCCTCTTTTACCGTCACCGTTAAATCTCCGCTCGTTCCCGTCGAATAGAGGTCGTTTATTTCAAAGGGGCCGGGTGAAACATAAGATTGATAAATAATATAGTCATTTTGTTTTATCGTTATTTCGGCATTACTTTGCGCAATTCCTCGGATGATCGGTGCAAAACCACGTAGAGAGCTGGGGATCATCGATTCATCTGAAGCGAGTTTAGCACCACGGAATTGAAAACCATCAAAGACTTCACTCGGCGTTGAAGTATCACCAATTGTTAATTGAGATTTAAGAGGATTAATGCCTCGTTCAAGGTAGGTTTCAATATTTTGCCAACGGCTTTGATTATTTTGATAAGAATACGTTGAATAATTTTTTAAACGCCAAGGGCCAACATTTAACCCACTGCGTAAGTTAACATAGTGGGATGACGTATCTGCATGAGAAGATTTATACCAAGTGTTAGATCCCCGATAAAAATAACTTAATACCAGAGCGGGTACACCATCATCCCATAAACTAGGATCAACTGTTCCAGACGCTGTTTTATTCATCGCTATCTGAGGAATAGAAATAATCAGCTTCTGGTTAGTCAATTCAAGCCGTGTATACGCATCTGGAATATACTTTGAAATATCTTCAATTGGCTGTGTTTCAGTTAAATTGGCAAAAGTAGGAAGGGTTTTAACATTAACCCCCCAATTTTCAAGTTCCTCTTTAGTGAGTACTGGTATTAATTTTTGATCCTCTTTGCTCTTAACAAAAACCAAAGATTTAGAACCTACTCCTCGCCCATTTAAGACGATATCTACATGATATTCGCCCTCCTGCTGTCCTCCAGGCGTTGAAAATTGCTCTAAACTTTGCAGTTCGGCTATATTTTGTCCATTAACTGGCGTTAACGAGTGAGGACTAAAATAGTCACCAGCAAACGCCATTGGAAGGCAAGCAACTGACAGAGTTAAACCTGCAATGGCTTTGCTGAGCGAATGAGGAGCAATCTTGCTGAGTTCAAATATGGATACTAAATTTTCTTGTATGTACTCGTCTTTATTAAAAATTAGCATAATAGTAAAATTCCATACCTGACTTTAATTTTTTATTATTTTAATTCTTGCTCTTGACTATCTGTTATCCCACCAACATCAGTCACGGCTTTCCACATCACTTTATTAACTTGAATACCTGAAATATTCCACGAATGCTCTCCCATAGGAGGAAGCATAACAGGCTCGTCAATAGATTTATTCCCTACTTTTAATTCACTAAAAGAGACATAATAAGGTGTTGGATTTTTACCCACTAACAGGTTGCCTTTTCTTTTAAATGTCACTTTTTTATAAGCAGCCCCTGCGTCTGCGCTCGATAATGATTTAGGGCGATAAATCAGTTTGATTCGATTATTAATCGAAATAGTCAGGTTATTTTTAGCATTAGGATCAGTCGGTGGAATCGACTTTACATTCAACCAAAAAACGCTTTCCTTATCGTCAGGTAGATCTTTACCTGTATAAACAATCCTCAATGAATTGCTGGATTCAGGTTCAATTCTAAATAAGGGAGGGGTGATAACAAAAGGTAACTTAGTTTGATTATTACTATCGAAATGATCAATCCAAGATTGAATTAAATATGGTGTCTTATCATTATTACGAACTGTAATGGAAGCTTCTTTGCTGTTTGCATCATAAATAACCCGTGTTCCACCAAGTACAACACTTGCATTCGCTTGGGTTACGATTAAAAAGAAGAAAAAAAGAGTAGATATTAATGTTTTAACCATAATGCTATCCCTAAATATGGGGAACATACCTTCTGATAATCACGTGTAGAATGATATGTTCCCATTAATGCTAAAACTTTGTTAAATTAAATCGAGAATTTTTCTCACTTTAATTATTATTGTTTATTTACTTGGCATTATTGGTTATAAGAAATTGTTACTGTCACATCCGCGTTAGCCACACCCGCTTTTACAGGGCCAGTTGTCACATAACGGGCATAGTATTCCTTCTCACCGCTATTATTAGCTCCTTTAAGTTCAATTTCACCCGCTGGTGCTCCAGGGGTAATATAAGCTGTATCGCTTTCAGCATGAGTAATACCAATACCAGCACCAACTTCTGTGGATGTTTTATATAAGCTGCTATTTGTACTATCCGCAGTTCCAGTGAAAGTGATCTTTGCTTTTTTAATAACATCAGGGCATTCGTTAAGTGCAATCACAAACTTTGTTGGTTTTGTTGTTTCATCGGATTTTTGAAAATGGCTCACCAACCAAGTGCCTAACTGTACTGTTCCTTCACTTGAGTTCTCATTATTTGTTTCGATAGTACAAGTTGATTCAACAAATTGCCCTTTAAAATGGATAGTTCCCGTTTCTTTACCATCAATGACATCTGCATTTGCAACGCCAGTGAATAAAGACATAGTGATAGCTGAAGTAACTAATAAGGCTTTATTTAGTTTCATCTTGATGACTCCTAAAATATATAATTTGTTATCTAATTCTTTTATTGGTATTTCACTATGAAATTACATAGTTTAATAAGGTTATTTCTTATCTCGACCATCCTGCATAGGAGTATATGCAATTTATGTGTAAAATCCAGTTTACGTGTGAAAACCGTTAATTTACATTAAAAACAAACAAATCACTAAACAAAACACTATAAAAAAGGAAACCATAGAACAAAAAACCAAAAATAAAACACAAGAAAGCTATTAAATCCAATTCGAGGGGTAAGAGAGTATTCAATATTCTAATACATAAATGTAAGGCAATATTTCACCCTACTGTGCTGATATCTCTACTATTTTGTGTTTGCTATTTTTTTTCGATATCAGAAAACACAATAAAATCATTATGTTAAGAATATCTATTTTTCCTACCCAACGAAAAATAAAAAAAATTTAAGATTGAAATTATTTTAATACTTTTTTGTTAGTTACATTTGAACATATATCGCAAAAAGACAGTTTAGTTATATTTATCTCATAAATTATAGTGATTGTTTTTTATTAATATTATTTACGCCAGAAACCAAACTAAGTATATTTTCGTAACTGTATTCCATGTTAATTTCATGATTGATAAAAATCTGAATTGAATATAGGGATCTAACTAATCGTCGATAGATATTAAGGTATAAAAAAACCCCCAATAGTTAGCTAGCTATTAGGGGTTAAATTAAATCACTTTGAGATAAGAAAATAAGTTATATCGTTAACTTCTTAGCCCTCTCCCTTGCTCAATTAAATACCATGTTAATCCATAAAAAATCACAAAGAAGATCATCAATACACCTAATGTCACGGTAATTGATACATCAGCAATACCTAAAAAGCCATACCTAAAGCCACTGATCATATACACAATCGGGTTGAGTTTTGATACCGCTTGCCAAAAGGGAGGTAATAATGAGAGTGAATAGAATACGCCACCTAAATAGGTCAATGGTGTCAATACGAAAGTAGGAACTATGCTGATATCATCGAATGTTTTGGCAAAAATTGCATTTAATAACCCTGCCAGTGAAAAAACGATTGAAGTTAATAACAATGTAATTATCACCATACTCCAAGAGTGTACTTGGAGTGGAATAAAGAACAGTGACACGATGGTGACAAGTAGCCCAACCAAAATACCGCGAGCAACACCACCACCAACAAAACCAGCAATGATGACATGTGTCGGTACTGGCGCAACGAGCAATTCTTCAATGTTCTTTTGGAACTTAGAGCCAAAGAATGAGGAGCAGACGTTAGAATAGGAGTTCGTTATCACAGCCATCATAATCAAGCCAGGAACAATAAACTGCATATAATCTACCCCACCCATATCGCCAATTCGGGAACCAATCAGGTTACCAAAAATGACAAAATAGAGAGACATTGTAATCACTGGCGGTAATAACGTTTGTACCCATATACGACCAAAACGTGTGACTTCTTTAATCCAAATAGTCTTTAATGCGACCCAATATAGAGAAATCATTGTGCTTCCTCCAAACGAGCGGCATGACTTTCTTTTTTCACTAAGTTCACAAACAGTTCTTCCAACCGGTTAGCTTTATTGCGCATACTTAAAATTTCGATGCCTTGCTCATTAAGTTGGCTAAATACCCCATTTAATCCTTGCTCTCTTTTCACATCAACTTCTAAGGTCGACGTATCAATTAAACGAGTTTCATACCCTTTAAGCTCTGGAATAGGGCTTCTTGTGCCAAGGTCAAAAATAAAGGTTTCAGATTCCAGCTGACTTAATAATTGTTTCATACTCGTATTTTCAACTAACTCGCCATGCTGAATAATACCAATATTGCGACAAAGCATTTCTGCCTCTTCAAGGTAGTGTGTGGTCAAAATAATCGTCGTTCCTTGTGCATTGAGCTTTTTCAAAAAGCTCCACATAGAACGGCGTAATTCAATATCGACCCCCGCGGTCGGCTCATCCAAAATCAGTAGTTTTGGCTGATGCATTAGCGCTCGTGCAATCATTAAGCGACGCTTCATCCCACCGGATAGGTTACGCGCGCGCTCATTGCGCTTTTCCCATAAATCCAATTGAGAAAGATAGGTTTCTGCCCGTTGATGGGCTACAGAACGAGAAACCCCGTAATAGCCCGCTTGGTTAAGTACTATCTGTAACACGGTTTCAAATGGGTTAAAATTAAACTCTTGAGGAACTAACCCTAATTGTTGTTTAGCTTGTACGACTTGCTTGTCTAAATCATAACCAAACACTTTAACAGACCCACTCGTTTTATTGACCAATGAGCTAATTATTCCTATTGTGGTCGACTTACCAGCGCCATTAGGTCCAAGTAATGCATAAAAGTCACCATCTTCTACGCTTAGATCAATTCCTCGCAAGGCTTTCACGCCACCTGGATAGGTTTTGGTGAGCTGCGATAACTCAAGTGCGTAAGTCATATGTAAAAAACACCTTTATTCTTGGATAGGTTTGGGAGCAATATAATACTATGATGCCATTTTTTTCTGATCACTGTTATGCAGAAAAGAGAAAATAGGTATATGCTAACCAATTCATGTGGTTAGTCATATCAATATTGTCTAATCAGAATGAAATGCACATCATAAGGATGTAAAGATTAATACAACTGAATATTAATTAATAAATAAATGCTGTATAAGATTTTAACGTAAAGTAACACAACTAGGCTATACGTCATGATGAGAAAAATTGAAGAGCTGTTTGCTAACAACGAAGCATGGTCAGCTTCCGTAAAAGAAAAAGATCCTGAATTTTTTAAAGAACTATCCAAAGCTCAGAAACCGAGATTCTTATGGATAGGTTGTTCAGACAGCCGAGTACCTGCCGAAAAATTAATCAATGCTGCACCAGGCGATCTCTTCGTTCACCGTAATGTTGCAAACTTAGTTATCCATACCGACCTAAACTGTTTGTCGGTTATCCAATATGCTGTTGATGTCCTTCAGGTTGAGCATATTATCATCTGCGGCCACTATGGATGTGGTGGTATTGAGGCTGCGGTTGACAATACTGAACTTGGCTTAATCAATAACTGGTTACTGCATATTCGTGATATTTGGTACAGACACAGCTCAATGTTAGGTGAATTAAAACCTTGCGAACGCTTAAATCGCTTATGTGAATTAAATGTCGTTGAGCAAGTTTACAACCTAGGTCACTCAACCATTATGCAATCAGCGTGGAAACGTGGGCAAAAAGTGATGATCCATGGTTGGGTTTACGGTATCAACAATGGTCGTCTACATGACTTGCATATTACCGCAGATAGCCGTGAAAGATTAGAGCTTTGCTACCGTGAAGCAATTGCTAAATTGACCAATAAAAAATAATTTTTATTTATCGCGATAAACGAATAAAAGGCCGTTCCATGGAACGGCCCTTCTTTTAACTAACGCATCGAATATTATTCACTTACTCTTCAATCAGCGTGACATGACCAATATAAGGTAAATGACGATATTGTTGTGCATAATCGATACCATACCCAACAACAAATTTGTCTTCGATTGAATATCCAATCCACTCGACAGGTACTTCAACCTCACGGCGTGATGGCTTATCAAGCAGAGTACAGATTGCCACGGATTTAGGACCGCGCAATTCAAAGATCTCACGAACCTTATTTAAGGTATTCCCTGAATCAATGATATCTTCAACAATCAACACATGCTTATCGCGAATGTCTTCATCTAAGTCTTTGACTATTTTAACATCGCGACTTGAGTTCATTGCGTTACCGTAACTTGAAACGGTCATAAAATCGACTTCGTGTGGGACTTCAATCTTACGGCATAAGTCAGCCATAAAAATAAATGAACCTTTTAATAAACCTACTAAGACCAGCTCGCCATCAATATTTTTATAATGTGCGCTAATTTTTTCAGCTAGTTCACTGACTCGCTGGCTGAGCTCTTCTTCAGAGATCATCACTTCTAGTGTATGTTTCAATTTCCCACTACCTATCTGTTTTGAATACTAAAATTCACATTTCTATGATAAGACGCAAAACGCTTTTAAGCCGCGACCAACAGCAACATTAGAAATATGAGAACAAAATTTGGAAGGAGTATAACAGAACTCACCATTTGTCGTAAAAGAGGATCCGATAACTTGTTATAAATTTTATAACTCATCTTTCACAATTTCAGGCAATATGGCCTTTTTATGATGAGAAAACGAATAAAATCAATAGCAATAGATATGAATAAAAGATGTCATCCTTGACTTTTTCACTTCAGTATTAGGGCGTAATGAGGGCATAGCAGCATGGCTCATTAACGACCTAATACACAAGGCTAAGTGATATCACCTCAACTCACTGTGAAGCCCATCATCATGCCAGTATCTTCGTGCTCTAAGAGATGGCAATGCGCCATATAAGGATGCGCCTTGGTGGCAGGATGTTTAAATTCCACCAGCACCTCACTGACTTGGCCTTCAACTTTAACAATATCTTTCCAACCTTGTCGATGAGGCTCCACAACCTTGCCATTCTCTTTTAGTATGCGAAAGCGCGTTCCATGAACATGGAATGGGTGAAGCATCATATCGCCACGACCGGAAATAACCCATATTTCTTGGCGATTCATAGGGGCATCAAAGGCGGCTTCCGTCATCGAAAATGCCCGACCATTAATTGTATTGGCATTATGGATATCAAGTTCACCAGAGCCGGTTCCGCAGTGGCCTCCGCCATTACGCATACCGCCCATATTACCATGCCCCATCATGCCCATACCGCCATTTTCACCATTCGACATCATGTGGCCTTGCATCATGCCACCATGTCCGCCCATATGACCCATCGCTTGCTCACCATAGCGCTCACGTAACATCATCATCCCTTGCATATCCAAGCGCATATCCATCATTAAATGAAAACGACGACGCGTTAATCCAGCCAATGAAGGGAGGGCGGGCAACGTCGCGAGCTGTTCAGACAATTTCCCCGCACCAGTACCCATTGTGGTTTCAATATGTAACACAGGTAAGGGTTGATTAAATGGCGCGATTGTCATGCCCATTTGATTAACAGGCAGTGTCAGCAAGTCAAAAGAGCGGCCATCCCTCGCATCAATCAGCACTTCAAACCTTTCCCCCATCAGGATAGGTAATTCGGTCACAGCAATAGGCTCAGCGAGCAATCCGCCATCACTTGCTACAACATACATTTTACGTCCATCACTGGTTGAGATGTTCAAGCTACGTGCATTACAACCATTAAGTAGCCTTAAACGCAACCAGCCTTTTGGTGCCACATGTTTCGGAAATACCGCACCATTGGTTAACATCAAATCCCCAAACCAACCCACGGCCGCACTCATCACATCCAATTGGTAGTCGATTTGCCCATCATCTTTAAGTCGCTTATCCTGTAAAATCACAGGGATATCATCAACGCCCCATTGGCTTGGTAACCCATGTTTGTCGCTTTGTTCATCTTTAATAATCACAAGGCCCGCAAGCCCCATTGCGACTTGATAACCTGTTTTGCCATGAGTATGAGGATGGAACCAGCAGGTCGCCTCTGGTTGGTCGATGGTGAAATTGACTTGGCGACTAGCGCCCGGTTTGATGATCGCTTGTGGCCCACCATCCTGCTCCCCTGAAATTTCAAGGCCATGCCAGTGAACGGTTGTCTCTTCTGGTAATTGGTTAGCAATATGAATATTTACGCTCTGACCTTTTTTCAGGCTCAAAGCTGGGCCGAGTAAGTCTCCGTTATATCCCCACGTTGTCGTTTTTTTACCGGGAACAAATTGGGAAGCACCTTGTTTGATTGCTAATTGGATATTACCTTGGGCATCAGGCTCTAGCAGTGGAGGGATTGCCAGTGTTGGGTAATTTTCGGCTGCCACAGCGATACGGCTCCAAATCGGTAGTGCACTAGCCGCATAAGTGATAGCGCTCAACTTAATGAAATCGCGACGTAACATTGATAACCTTCCTTTTATTTATCAAATTAATAAACGAATTCAAACTATCTGGCTCCGTGGGTGATTACCGTTTAGGGCCAAAATATGGTTTAATGTCCAAAAATGATAAAGCTTCCCCTTACAGGAAGGTCAAGGAAACCATGTACTTATTAAGGGTATATTACACAGTTTTAAGAAAAATATACTTGACTAACAATTCTATTGTTATGTTAACGTTACTTGACATAAAAAACAGATAGAATACTGAATGCGCAAATTTACTGTAATTTTTTACATCATAACTCTGTTAGGAATAACCCATTCTGCCAGAGCATTGACCCCCAACGAAGCTGAAGATCTTGCTGATCTCACAGCGGTCTTTATCTACTTAAAATATGATTGTGGCTACACCCAAATCCCTGATAGAGAAATTGAACGAGCTATCGTTTACTTTGCTCGCAGCAATAAGTGGGATTTAGGGGATTACGATTCACACCAAATGACTGTTTTGAACAAAGAGAGCTACAATGACCTAAAAGGGATCCCGCTCCCGCAAGAATTTAAATGCCAATCTCTTGCGCGTGATTCATTAGGCTTATTTGCTTATGTAAAATAAACATCTCCCCTTATCGAGGGGAGTCAACGCTCACTGATCAGCCAACATCGCTATTACGCTTTTTTTTCGCCCGCTTTTCTTGCCAGAACATAGCAATGGAAGGAATACTTTGAATAATCACCATCCTAATGATGTGATTTGACATAACAAATCCAGCATCCAGCTTCATTGTGATTGCAGCAAACGTCATCGCTTCCATGCTTCCCGGTGCCCAAGCCAGCAACAATACCGAAATCGGATAGCCAGTCACCCATGCAGCAAACAGTGTGATCAATAAGGTTAGGAAAATATTAATAATGACCACTTGAGCCGATGAATAGATATTTTTGATCAATGACGACAGTGGAAAAACAATAAAGTGGTTACCAATATTCATCCCGATCAAAACCATACTGAGTTCAGTGATCATCACCGGAAAATGGATTTGCACATCTAGCCAGCCTTGGATCAGCGTCGCAGCACCTAATGATGTCAGCATAAATGGAGCAGGAACATGCATCCGCTGCAATACCAAGCCTAATCCTAACCCCGTTAATACAATGAGCGTTAACCAGAAGGTTGCTTCTAACGTCAAAGATGGCAGTACAATTAACGGCTGGGGATCCCCATTGCTACCTACCACGATCCCAGCTAACAAAATTAAAATGATGAGGCGGATCGTATGAGAAATGACAATTTTTTGTGGCGGGGTATGGGTATGATCTGTTAATGCTAATATGGCCGCCATGGCTCCCGGAACAGAGCCCAGCATCGCTTCTTGTTTTGTCCACCCGACTTTGCGATGAAACCAAAAGTAACTGAATGAAAATTGGACGGCTAAACAGACGACCAACATCAAAAGGAGTAGAAATAGATTTTCCACTTGCCCCAATGAGACTTGATTAAACATCAGCCCCACAGACGTTCCTAATGATATCTGGACAAATGTGAGCGTATATTTTGGAATGGCAAATTGAATTTTGAAGCGATTAAACACAATGACAGCAATGATTGGACCAAACATTAATGCGAGAGGTACGCCAAGATAAGTGAGGGTTCCACCAATTAAGGCACAAATAGCAATGCCTAAGCCCATCTTCAATAATCTTATCATCGCAAAATCCTATCACTGCGAGAGCAGTTAGCGTGCCTATATTATCTGTAATAGTCTTAATAGTATCCTCTTAATACTTTAAATTCATTAAATTATTAGATAGTAAATAACCGTATAAATCATCATTACCTTGAGAGATAAGCAAAATTATGACAATACGTATCACAACATCCCCGTCTGAATCTGAAGTTGCTCGTATTCATCAATCATTAATTAACTATAATTTGCAATTTTTCAGTGAAGATATTCATTCCCCATTAGCCGTATTTTATGAACAAGAAGGGGAAATATTAGGCGGAATAACAGGCTCAACACTCGGAAATTGGCTACGAATTAACTACTTTTGGCTCGAAGAGTCACTGAGAAAGCAAGGCATTGGATCACAATTAATACAAGCCATGGAGAACAAAGCGAAAGAGTTGGGGGCCAAATATGCACAAGTCGATACATTCAGTTTCCAAGCAAAACCTTTTTATGAAAAACAAGGTTATCAGGTGATCTCAACACTGATTGAGTACCCGATTAAGCATGAAAGGTATTATTTTATGAAAGCGTTATAAATCTATATATCAGGAACGATAGGTACTCCCCCTACCGTTCTTTTAGTGCGATATATCAGCACCCTTGGGCATTTTTATCCGCAGTGGCTTGGTTAATAATTGCTTTTGCCATCCACTGTGCGATTTCAATGACCTCAGCATCATCTTGTTTCCAAATATCTTTGAGTACTAAAAAGATTTCAGAACCATAAATGACTGAAAATGCTTTGATCACCTTATCAATAATTTCTTGAGGGTACTCATCTTTCATGGGAGCGGTCACCATCGTTAAAATGTCTTTACGGTTCCCCCTTTCAAGACGCTTTTCTTTAGGGTCTTGCGCCAGTGATCGCCCCTGTGCCCATTGTTGCAATGAAACTTGCAATGCCGCCCTCAATGCGCCTTCATGCTCAAACATCCGAGGTAAGGCAAATGATAATAACTCATCAATACGCTCTTCAGTTTTTTGGCTACGTGGTTGCCATGTTAAAATTGGCCCCAAGCTCGCATTAACGGTGGCAGCGATCAGATCACTTTGCGTCGGAAAGTAGCGATACGCGGTAGCCCTTGACACTCCCGCTTCAGCGGCAAGCTCAGAGACTGACGGCATACTCCCTTTTTCAAAAAGCGCTAATGCTGTATTAACGAGTAAAATGTAAGTCCGTTTTCTTGTGCCTTTATATTCATGATTAGAATGTGTTAATGACATCGTCTCCCTCCCCTTAAAAACATTTCGCTACGATAAAATAGTGAATGGTTACTCATCATGACACTTTGCCATAATGACAGCTACCGATTCTTAAAGCACCTTGTATTTTTATCGTTCGCTTTAAAAAAAATTAAAACACAAAAAATTCAAATATGCCTTATTTATCAAGCCATAAAAGAAACCAATATCTAAAAATTATTGAACAACCTCAAAATGAGACTACAATCTCATTTTACATTCAACCAAAATGATACTATAGTCTCATTCAGATGAGAAATTAAACATCTTCCTAACCTGTAAGGATTTTCCTATGAAACAACATCAGGGATACATCTACATAGCAACAACATTAGATACTAAAAGCGATGAATTGTTCTATGTCTGCGATTTGATCAAAGAGACGGGTTTATCTGTACGCACTGTAGATTTGACTACGCAACCAACACAATTAAAAAGAGATGCAGATGTTAGTGCACAGACGGTTGCCAGTTTCCACCCAGCAGGTGTTGAAGCCGTTTTTTGTGGTGACAGAGGAAGAGCGATTGAGGCAATGTCATTGGCTTTTAGCCTTTACCTCAATGCACAAACCGATGTAGCGGCTATTTTAGGCTTAGGTGGCTCCGGCGGTACCGCGTTAATTACCCCCGCGATGCAGGCACTTCCCGTTGGTATTCCAAAGCTCATGGTTTCCACCATGGCATCAGGAGATACTTCTGGATATGTCGGTGCAAGTGATATTTCGATGATGTACTCCGTCACCGATGTCTCGGGCCTAAATGTGATTTCTCGTAAAGTGCTAAAAAATGCCGCTAACCAAATTGCTGGTTCAATCTATTTTAACCGTGAAGATAAAGTAGACGATGTATCAAAACCAGCCATTGCATTAACGATGTTTGGGGTAACCACCCCCTGTGTTCAACAGCTCACTGAGCAACTTGAATCACAGTATGACTGCTTGGTTTTTCACGCAACAGGCAGTGGCGGTAAAGCGATGGAAAAATTAATCGATAGCCATTTACTGCACTCTGTATTGGATATCACCACCACAGAAGTGTGTGACCACCTCTTTGGCGGCGTCTTAGCTTGTGACGACGATCGATTTGGTGCGATAGCACGAACACAGACCCCTTGTGTTCTGTCTTGTGGGGCATTGGATATGGTTAATTTTGGACGCCCATCAACGGTGCCCGACCATTATCGCCATCGATTATTTTACAACCATAACGCGCAAGTAACATTGATGCGCACAACGAAAGAAGAAAACCAGCAGATGGGCCGCTGGATAGCTAACAAACTGAACCGCTGCGAAGGTGAAGTGCGTTTTATTATCCCAACGGCAGGCTTCTCAGCATTGGATATTGAAGGCGCTCAATTTTGGGATCCAGAAGCCGATCAAGCCTTCATTGATGCATTAACTGAAAATCTTATAACAACAGAAAAACGCAAACTTATTTTGAGTCCATATCACATCAACTCACTGGAGTTTTGTGAACAAGTGATTCAATTACACCAGGACATTTTGAACAACAAATAGAGGTTCATCAATGAAACATAATCGCGAAAGCTTGCTGAAAAAATTCAAAGAGATGATCGCGCGAGGCGAGCCAATTATTGGCGGTGGTGCCGGTACAGGCCTTTCTGCGAAATGTGAAGAAGCAGGCGGCATTGACTTAATTGTCATTTATAACTCTGGCCGCTACCGGATGGCGGGTCGTGGTTCACTCGCGGGCCTACTTGCTTATGGTAATGCTAATGAAATCGTTATGGATATGGCTAAAGAGGTTTTACCAGTTGTAAAACATACGCCTGTACTTGCCGGTGTTAATGGCACAGATCCATTCTGCCAATTTGATCATTTTCTTGATGAAATAAAAGCCAAAGGTTTTGCGGGTGTGCAAAACTTCCCGACCGTAGGTTTAATCGATGGTAACTTCAGAGCTAACCTCGAAGAGACTGGGATGGGCTATGGTTTAGAAGTGGATATGATCCGCCTAGCCCATGAGAAAGGCTTATTAACTACCCCTTATGTTTTCAGCCGTGAAGATGCTATTGCAATGACCGAAGCGGGTGCAGATATTATCGTGCCTCATATGGGGTTAACCACGGGGGGCAATATTGGTGCAGAGACAGCATTAACACTTAAAGATTGTGTGCCATTAATCAATGACTGGGCTAAAGCCGCAAAATCAGTACGCGATGATGTTATCGTTCTGTGCCATGGTGGCCCAATTGCGACCCCAGAAGATGCGGAATATATTTTAGCGAACTGCCCAGACTGCCACGGTTTCTATGGTGCAAGCTCCATGGAGCGCCTACCAACGGAGGTCGCTCTCACTGCAACAACCGAAAAATTTAAATCAATTAAACGTTAGTACTTTAATACTCAATGAAAGTTGTCCATGGTAATCATAAACCGCTAATAATAATGCAACTTTAATATCACGAGTATCTATGGCTTTGCCAACACCAGGGCACCTACTTCACCGTAGGTGCTTTTCTTTTTACAGCCTGCCAGAATTGATTCTCTTAGCTATCCGTTTGTCTTTGTTGCGTTCAAGGAAAAACAAAGCGTTCGCTGCGCCATCATAAAAATAGCCCGATCACCTAAAATAAAACTCAGATTATCACTCTGCGCGACATGGCGATATTGCGGGGGAAATAAGCGGTAAACCAACGTTAATGGTTTATCTAAAAAGACTAAATAGGTCAAACGGAATTGGCATGAGTGTAGCAAAAACAATCATGCCATCCAGTGATTACACTAACTTAGCAATCAAGCTATCGAGATCACCTTGCAAGAAATGCACTGGTGGGATTTCAATCACGGTATATGCTCCGGCAGATTGTTTCATCGTCGCTCTTGCCGCAGAAACCATAAATTGCGATGTCAGTGCAGGGTTGTTAATTCGCATTGAGTACTCAAATAATTGATTATGCGTTGCTCCAGAAACCCCTTTATGCGTCATATGGACACCATGGCCAACATCTTTCAGCGCGTCCACACTATCAACTTGGCGAATATGGGTCTCATCGGATGAGAAATAGCTATCGGCTTTAATCGCGTTAGCAACGTCTGCAAAGTTTGCGCCCGCATCAAGCTCAATATAGACCATACGGCGGTGAACGCCAGTACCCAACGGAATCGTTACCGATAGTGCGTCTTTAACGCCATCAATAGCTTTCGCTGCAACACTGTGCCCCATACTCATTCCTGGGCCAAAGTTAGTGTAGGTGACCCCTTTTGGCGCCATTGCCAACATGAGTGTACGCATAATTGAATCAGAGCCCGGATCCCAACCCGCGGAAACAACGGCAACGCTTTTATGCTCTTTCGCAACGTTATCTAACCGTTTTTTTAGTGCCACAATATCGGAGTGCACATCGAAACTATCGACGGTATTGATCCCCTGACTTAAAACTTTCTCAGCTAAATCACCAATCGCCCGTGTGGGTGAGCATAAAAGCGCCACATCAACTTTGCCTAATTTTTCAATATCATCGACAACGGTGTACCCCGCTAATTCTGCTGGGATATTCTGTACATTACGGCGTACCACACCGACAAGTTCAAAATCATCCGCTGCCAATACCGCTTCGAGTGCATAACGGCCAATATTTCCGTATCCCACTATTGCGGCTTTAATTTTTGTCATTGTGACTCCTTTACTGTTCTGATGTTGTCTTTTTATATTGATATCATAACTATCAATCAGGAATAAATTAGCAGAATCATCATTATTAAACAAAAGATTAACTTTTCCTTAAATAAGCACCTATAGACTCTATTAACTCAACATAAATACGGGTAAAATCTGCCTGCTTTTCCTTTATCCATATGAATTTTATTTTAATTATTTTGAAGGTTCTCAATGCATCAATCCGATGTCACTGAGAGATCACTCTTTTCTCTCAGTTGGCCAATATTTATTGATATTTTTCTTCATTTGGCCACATTACTTATCAATACCTATATGGTGAGCCATGTTTCAACCGCCTACCTTGCGGCAATGGGCGTGGGGAATCAGGTATTTGATCTTTTTATTACCATATTTAACTTTATTAGTGTGGGATGTAGCGTTGTCATCGCCCAATATTTAGGGGCTGGACGCCGTGAAAAGGCCAGCCAAGCTATTCATATTTCTATCGCTTTTAACTTTCTACTCGGTTTTTCCAGTGCTCTTATCGCGCTGTTTTTTGGATATAAAATCCTTAGTATCATGAATACGCCATCCCATCTTATGGAAGATGGTTATGCTTACTTGCATATTCTTGGTATTTGTCTAATCCCCGAAGCCATCTCCATCATTCTTGCTGCTTGCTTGCGTGTGTACGGCAAAGCTCAGCCCGCTATGTGGGTAACGCTCATTGCTAACGTGATCACTGTTGTTGGTAATATGATTGTGCTATATGGCTTTTTTGGTCTGCCGCAATATGGCCTTGAAGGGGTAGCATGGTCGACGGTAGTGGGCCGTATTGTCGCCGTTATCTTGCTGTTCTGCCTGTTATTCTATGGATTAAGGATCAAGTTTACGCCACAGCTGCTGGTTCGCTGGTCACGTACAATGCTAGGTAAAATACTGCATATAGGCTTGCCATCTGCGGGTGAAAATTTAGTGTGGATCCTCCATTTTATGACCGCATCTGCGTTTATCGGTTTAATGGGAGAAACCTCTCTTGCCGCGCAAACACTCTATTTCCAACTCTCACTCTTTATCATGCTGTTTGGTATCTCTATCAGTATTGGTAATGAAATTATGGTGGGACACCTTGTTGGCGCTAAGCGTTTTGAAGAGGCTTACCGTCGTGGAATAAAAAGCTTAAAAATGGGCTTTTATGTCACGATTGGCGTGGTATTTTTCTTTTGGTTATTCCGTTCCCCTATCCTTAACAATTTAACGGATGACCAAAATATTATTCATGTGTTATTACCGCTGTTTCTGCTCTCTGTTTTTTTAGAGCCGGGGCGTACTATCAATATCGTCATGGTTAACGCTCTTAGGGCTTCAGGAGATGCTCGCTTCCCACTTTGCACCGCCATTATTTTTATGTGGGGAGTTGCCATTCCACTCGGTTATTTCTTAGGAATAAAAATGGAAATGGGCTTATTAGGCATTTGGATTGGCTTTTTTGCCGATGAATGGTTACGTGGTTTAACTAACGCATGGCGTTGGCGTTCTCGTCGATGGCAAAGTAAGAGACTTGATCTCGAAAGTGAGTCTTAAAACCAATACTATCCTGCCTATCGCTTAGGCAGGATTTTTTGTGATTAAGCTCAAACTTGAAATTTATTTTTTACTATTCGCATCTTTATAGAAAAAATTTCTCTCAAACAATTTTATCTTCTCTAACATAGTGAAAATTTTCTCCCAATAATTCTTTAAAATATCCTTATTAAACAGGTGTTCTTTAGGGGAATTCATTATGCAAGTTCAAGCTCAGCCACTTCTTTGGCAGTATTTTATCCATGCAGTAAAACAAGAAGTCAAACCTGCTTTAGGTTGTACTGAGCCAATCTCTTTAGCCTTAGCAGCAGCAAAAGCCGCTGCTTGCGTTGGTGGTACGGTCACTCGTGTCACCGCATTCGTTTCCCCTAACTTAATGAAAAATGGCATGGGAGTGACCGTACCGGGAACGGGCATGGTGGGTCTCCCAATTGCAGCGGCATTAGGTGCTGTTGGAGGGGATGCCGACGCTGGGCTAGAGGTATTAAAGTCAGCCTCAACGAGTGCCATTGAACGCAGTAAAAATATGTTGGCGCAGGGCCTTATTACTGTCGATATTAAGCATCCCTGTGATGATGTGATCTATTCAGAGGCAACGGTATTTACAGATAAAGGCTCAGCAACTGTCGTTATCGCGGGTACTCATACGCATGTCGTAAAAATGATCCATAACGATACTGTTATTTTTGATAGCACCCAACAAACGCAACAAAATGAATCCCCTGTGGATTGTGCTGCCGACGTGACACTTCCCCCTGTCACGGCCAAAGCTGTTTATCAATTTGCAACACAAGCGCCATTTGAAGATATCCGCTTTATTTTAGAAGCCGCACATTTAAATGATGCCCTGTCTCAGGAAGGGCTACGCCATGTTTATGGTCTGCATATTGGTAAAACGTTGCAATCTCAGCGAGATAGAGGCTTGCTGTCGAAAGATCTCATGTCAGAAATTATGATCAGAACATCGGCAGCTTCAGATGCACGTATGGGTGGAGCCGTATTACCCGCAATGAGTAATTCCGGCTCAGGTAACCAAGGTATAGCGGCGACAATGCCTGTTGTTGTCACTGCTGACTACTTACAATCAACAGAAGAGCAGTTAGCTCGCGCCTTAATGTTGTCACACTTAATGGCAATCTATATCCATAATCAACTGCCCGCCTTATCTGCGCTGTGTGCTGCAACAACAGCCGCAATGGGAGCTGCGGCGGGGATCGCTTGGTTGCTAGAATCACGTTATGAGGTTGTCGCAATGGCAATTAGCAGTATGATTGGCGATGTCAGTGGTATGATATGCGATGGTGCATCAAACAGTTGTGCGATGAAGGTTTCAACCAGCGCTAGCGCCGCCTATAAAGCCGTGTTAATGGCTCTCGACAACAGTTGTGTAAGAGGCTCTGATGGCATCGTGTCCGACGATGTAGACCAATCCATAGCTAACTTATGCGCTTTAGCTACCGGCTCTATGAGGCACACCGATGTTCAAATTATTGAAATAATGGCTGCAAAAGCGCGCTAACATAATCAAAATTCAAGAAAAACAGGCCACTAATTATTCGTGGCCTGTTTTTTTTTATGGCATCTAAAAATATTAAAAAAACAGATAAAAACAGTAGAAAATAACTAAGATAATTCTTACAATAATACTTAAATATGGGTTTGTAGATAATTTAGCTCAATAGAGGTCGAGCATAGTGCTGTTGCTCAATAAAATGTAGATGTTAACCAAATAATCGGTAATTTTTATTTAAACTTGGCATGTATGCAGTGGAGCGTTATTTAATATATTACAATCATTATTATTTCTTATTTATATGGCAAAAAACCAGAAACCTATAACTTATTGATAGTAATAATTTTTGATTTATTCATATTCATATTTTTTTATACTTTATTAATACTTTCTAACAATTCCCCGTTAAACATTTCTTTTTGTAACATGTTTATCTAACAACTATTAATTGTTAATAATCTTAGTTGGCGGATTCAAGTCCGAAGTGCAACGCTAAGCCGCCTTTCTTAGCTCCGCAAACACCACCGAAGGTTGTCTGAACCCCAGACACTTGCGTGGCCTGCTGTTCAACGCTCCCTGATAGCGTTGTAAGTCTTCTTCTGTCACTGTCCGCAGGTCTGTTCCTTTCGGGATAAACTGTCTTAACAACCCATTCGTATTCTCGTTCAGCCCACGCTCATGCGAGGCATACGGATGGGCAAAGTACGTATCTGCGTTCAGTGCTTCTGCTATCGCCTTGTGCTCACTAAACTCTAGACCGTTATCGAACGTTATTGTGTGACATACATCCTGATACTCACTCAGCAGTGAGATAATGGCCTTACTGACTTCCACCGCATCCTTTGAAAACACCTTTTTTGTCAGGTAAATACGGCTTTTGCGTTCTGCCAGTGTCACGATAGCACCAGTGCCCTGTTTACCCTGCACCAAATCGGCCTCCCAGTCCCCCAGACGGCTACGGTCATCGACGACTGACGGCCGTAGCTCAATGGATACCGCATCAGGGATGCGCCCTCGTTTCTGCCCGTAGCCCTTACGATATCGCCGTTTGCCCTGCCTAAGATGCCTGTACAACTCGCCACCGCTACGCTTATCCGCATAGATATACTGGTAAATCCATTCATGGCTGACGCTAAGACCAATAATGCTGCCAATTGCACTTATTTGCTCAGGACTCCACTTCCACTCCAGAGCAAATATCACGAAATCTATGGTCTGCTGAGGAATTGTCCTTTTGGCAGATGACAGCCGCCTATCACAGCACTTCTGGTGTGCCTGTTGTGGGTTATAACCAGTATCTGAAGTGTTACGCCTCAGTTCACGGGAGACCGTGGACTTGCTTACACCGATACGGATACCTATCTCATGGCAGGATAAATTATCCTCACGCAGTATCGATATCTGGTATCGTTGTCCTTCGGTTAGTTGCTGATACTTCATACTTACTCGCTCATCTTTGGTCGGAAGAGCAGGATAGCTTATCAGTAGCTAACCGTCCTTCCATCTAACATGACCGAGCGTTGCACTTATTATCTGAATTCGCGATTTGGCTAAATCGCATTTAATAAACTTTCAATCTCCTTTTTTCTCAGTCCCTTGCAGTCAAGGTGCCGCTGTTAGGATAGACACGTAAGTTAGCCCTGTTTGGCACCCTAGTGTATTTGCTAGTAAAAGTGGGTTAAAAAATCTTGTTATTATTGGTTATATCAGTGGAGTAAGTCGTGTTTATTTCAACAGAACCAAGGCCGAACTAATAAAATGGCCAATAAAAACAACGATACTAAATTTAGTATCATTGATGGTGAACGTTATATCGCGATAGCATCACTAAAAGTATAATAGCAAATTAACTTATCACGCTGGTTTTTCGTTTTTCTATCAACATAAGCCAATGGATCATTTAATTACTGATTCTTTATACTAATTCATAATAGAATAAAAATGAGTAAGGTCGATAATCTATAACCATTATTTTCGATTAGAGCACACTTTTACCCTTCCAAACCTAAAATTCCCCTTAAAATAAAGAATAAGTTTCCTTTTGAAATTATTAAAATTTAGTTTTGATATTTTTGTACCGTTCCTATGAGACAAGAAATTTAACCCATTTAATTTTGGTTAAGTTAATATTGGAACCAATGAAAAGCTATGATGTTAAGTTAAGATTCGTATGTTTATTATCGCCCCTTCCCTTAGCAGTCAGGAAAGGGGTTATCGATATGTTTATAGCTCTTCATTATTCGTCTGGAGTTGTGCGAATTTTTGGCGTATTTCATTTTCTGGTAAATTAATCCCAATAAACACCAAAACACTGTGACGCGGCTCATTCTCTGCCCAATCGCTATCCCAATCAGCACTATATAAGCGTTGAACCCCTTGGAATAGTAGCCTTTTCGGCTCGTTTTTGATTGATAAAATCCCTTTATAACGCAATAAATTATCCGCAAATCCTAGCAGTAGAGACTCCATAACATCAGAGACCGCCATTAACTCAACAGGGTAATCAAATTCAACAACGATAGAATTCACTTCATTGTGCTGTTTAGGGGTAAAGCGGAAAGTGGGTTGATTCACTTTCAGTTGTGAATCGAGTAAAAAACCTTGAATATTAAACAGTAAATCGAGGTCAATCTCACCATGGGTCACGGGATAGATGGGTGCCCGTGCATTGATGCGCTGTAAGCGTTCAATTAAGCTTTCATGCTCAGGCTGAACATCCGTTTTCGTTAATAAGATCCGATCAGCATAGCCAATTTGTGCCTGCGCTATCGCAAAATCATCAAGTTGCTTATTTGCATGAACCGCATCCACCAATGTAATAATGCCATCCAATAAATAACGTTCACAAAGCACTTCATGAGAAAAAAAAGTTTGAGTGATAGGACCGGGATCTGCCATTCCTGTGCACTCAATCACTAAGCGATCAAAGTCGAGTTTCCCACTATCTAACCCATCAAGTAAATCGAGCAAAGCATTTTCCAACTCATTAGAGCGGCTACAACAAATACAACCATTACTCAATGTCGTTATTTGTGTCGCACGATCACCAATTAAGGCATTATCAATTGGCACTTCACCAAATTCATTTTCGATGACTGCGATTTTATGCCCATGATCTGCTTGAAGAATATGGCGTAGTAAGGTGGTTTTGCCCGCACCGAGAAAACCGGTCAAAATCGTGACAGAGATTGGTTTCATTGTATTCCTCATGACGTCATTAATTAACAGCAGCGAAATCCACCTTTACCGCTTCCACCATAGCGCGCATCTTGGCGCTCACGAAAAAACTCTTTATAAGTCATAATCGGTTTGTCTGGATGATTATCTTTCATGTGCTGTACATAGGTATCATAGTCAGGAATGCCTATCAACATACGTGCAGCCTGCCCTAAGTACTTACCTGTTTTGCCTAAATTTCCAAACATATGCTCTCCAATACAGATGCCCTACATCATGTTTACTCACAATGCAGGGCACCATTTTATACACTAAAGATTAGTGTGAAGATGAGGTTTTCACGCCCTCTTTAGGCACCGGTACATAAGGTGTTTCAGCATCGGTACGCTCTGGGTTTTTATACGCCTTCATCGCTGTTCTGATACCATAGAAAATAATACCGTAGACAACAACTAGGAATAGGATACTTAACCCTGCGTTTGTGTAGTTATTGATAATAATGTGATTCATGTCAGTGATTTGCTGAGCCGTTAAGTCAGCACCACCCGCCGCAATTTTCTCTTTATAAGACTTAGCTAAATAGAGGAAACCTTCGAGTTGAGGGTTATCACTAAACAGTTTCAAACCTAATGCCCAAGTTGTACAAATCAATAACCAAACCGCTGGTAACACAGTGACATAGATATATTTACTGCGTTTCATCTTAATTAAGACTACGGTGCTGAGCACCAAGGCAACTGCCGCCAGCATCTGGTTCGAAATACCAAACAGAGGCCATAGGCTCTTCACGCCGCCCAGTGGGTCAACCACGCCTTGGTACAATAAATATCCCCATAAACCAACGCATCCGGCTGTACCAATAATCCCAGCCAACAGTGAATCGGTTTTTTTCAGCACAGGTACAAAGTTACCCAATAAGTCTTGTAACATAAAACGACCTGAGCGCGTTCCTGCATCCAATGCAGTTAAGATAAACAGTGCTTCGAATAGGATACCAAAGTGATACCAGAAACCCATATCAGCAGCAGGTATGATTTCATGGAATACATACGCGATGCCTACCGCTAACGTCGGTGCCCCCCCTGCACGGTTCAATACGGAAGGCTCTCCGATATCTTTTGCCGTTTGCATAATTTGCTCAGGTGAAATCACAAAGCCCCATGAACTGACGGTTGCCGCAGCATGTGCCGTGACATCTTTCAGTTGTGCTAGGATTGCCGTACCGTCAGCACCACCAAGCTCATGCAGATTCGGCATAGTGATACCTAAAGCGGCTGGTGGAGTATTCATCGCAAAATAGAGGCCAGGTTCAATAATTGAAGCTGCAACTAGCGCCATGATCGCGACAAACGACTCCATTAACATCGCACCATAGCCGATATAGCGAGCATCTTTTTCGTTAGCCAACAACTTAGGCGTTGTCCCTGACGAAATTAAGGCATGGAAACCCGATACGGCACCACAAGCAATCGTAATAAATAAGAATGGGAACAGCGTGCCTTTCCAAACTGGGCCACTGCCATCAACGAACTGAGTGACCGCTGGCATTTTTAGCTCAGGATTTAAAATCACAATCCCAATCGCTAAACCGACAATCACACCGATTTTTAAGAAGGTAGCGAGATAGTCGCGAGGCGCCAGAATCAGCCAAACAGGTAATAATGCAGAGATAAACGCATAACCAACTAAAACATAAGTAATTGTAGTGTCTTTAAAGGTCAGTGCAGGACCCCAATATGGGTCATGAGCGATAACACCACCGAACCAAATCGACAAGATCAGTAACACAATACCAATGACCGAAACTTCCCCCACTCGTCCGGGTCGGATATAGCGCATATAGATTCCCATAAACAGCGCAATCGGTACTGTTGAACATACCGTAAACACGCCCCATGGACTTTCTGCTAGTGCCTTAACCACGATCAACGCTAATACTGCAAGGATAATGATCATGATGAGGAAACAGCCGAAAAGCGCAATGGTTCCCGGAATAGGGCCAAGCTCTTCTTTAACGATTTCCCCTAATGATGCACCATTACGGCGAGAAGAGATAAATAGCACCATAAAGTCCTGTACTGCACCAGCCAGTACCACCCCAGCCAATAACCATAAGGTGCCTGGTAAGTAACCGACTTGTGCTGCTAAGACTGGCCCTACAAGTGGCCCTGCACCTGCGATTGCAGCAAAGTGGTGACCGAATAGAACGTTTCTATTTGTAGGAACATAGTTCAAGCCATCATTATTAATGACCGCGGGTGTCGCTCGCGTTTCATCGAGCTTCATCACTTTTTTCGCGATATACAAACTGTAATAACGATAAGCAATGAGATAAACCGCCACAGAAGCCACAACAATCCACAGCGCACTGATGTGTTCTCCGCGTCTAAGTGCAACCACACCTAGACAAATCGCACCGATAATCCCAAGGATCATCCAAGGAATGTGCTTTAAAATACCATTTTTGTTCATAAAACACCCTTCTGAGGTAAAACGAACTTCTCTTATGTTTTATTGACTTATCAATAACAAATCGATTCAAAGAACCGTTCTTTATCATTACTAAGTCTCTTTTTGGCAGTCGTTATCACCGTGCAATAAGAAAAAATTTGAGCTCTGCCATGGTCTCTATGGTAGAAAATATCTATTGGCGAATGTCTAAAGTCAGTGCGAGCGGTTGCATACAAAATTAAGCGGTCAGTTTTTCACTGCGAATGGTTTTATCGAAATGGCAAAGACGAAAAAAGTGTGATTAACTTAACAATAACAGTTGATTATCAATAAGTTAATCATATTAATGGAAATGGTATAAATGAAATGGTTTGTTAAATAAAACTCGAATAGTCGTAAAATCTCACGATGCAGGATGAGCGGTTATCCTATTTCCTTGCAGATCAATCCATACCCAATGGCCACCAACCCACCAGCTATGCTCACCATCCGTTTCCCGTTGGCAACCTATTCCTACATGGGCTTTCCCATTCTCAAAAGGGTAGGCGCAATCATAGTTTGCTTCAATCACGACCTTGCCTGTTTTTGCCTCAGCAAAACCAATTTTGTCACCTTGGCGGATACGATAAAGCCCATTTTTAGGCTCATCAGGCCAATTATCAAAATAATAAGGTCGATAGGCTTCATTGCCCTGTTGGTCGACCACAACTATTCCTTGATTAGGGAGATTTTTTAAACAAAAGCGATATGCAGAGTCGGCTTCAAAGCAATTTAATGTTTTTTCTGGTGCTTCTATCAATTGTGCAAATTGCTCATGTAGTGAATCAGCAAATAACATGCTCGGTAATACGCATAACAGCCCAATCAAACCTTGCTTCATCTTCGACTTCCTCACCCCAATCAGTTGTATTAATGCAATATAGCGGATGCCACTAATATTCAAACTAAGAATACAGCGAAAATCAGCAAATACTCTAATAAAAAACAATCGGCGGATTCAAGTCCGAAGTGCAACGCTAAGCCGCCTTTCTTAGCTCCGCAAACACCACCGAAGGTTGTCTGAACCCCAGACACTTGCGTGGCCTGCTGTTCAACGCTCCCTGATAGCGTTGTAAGTCTTCTTCTGTCACTGTCCGCAGGTCTGTTCCTTTCGGGATAAACTGTCTTAACAACCCATTCGTATTCTCGTTCAGCCCACGCTCATGCGAGGCATACGGATGGGCAAAGTACGTATCTGCGTTCAGTGCTTCTGCTATCGCCTTGTGCTCACTAAACTCTAGACCGTTATCGAACGTTATTGTGTGACATACATCCTGATACTCACTCAGCAGTGAGATAATGGCCTTACTGACTTCCACCGCATCCTTTGAAAACACCTTTTTTGTCAGGTAAATACGGCTTTTGCGTTCTGCCAGTGTCACGATAGCACCAGTGCCCTGTTTACCCTGCACCAAATCGGCCTCCCAGTCCCCCAGACGGCTACGGTCATCGACGACTGACGGCCGTAGCTCAATGGATACCGCATCAGGGATGCGCCCTCGTTTCTGCCCGTAGCCCTTACGATATCGCCGTTTGCCCTGCCTAAGATGCCTGTACAACTCGCCACCGCTACGCTTATCCGCATAGATATACTGGTAAATCCATTCATGGCTGACGCTAAGACCAATAATGCTGCCAATTGCACTTATTTGCTCAGGACTCCACTTCCACTCCAGAGCAAATATCACGAAATCTATGGTCTGCTGAGGAATTGTCCTTTTGGCAGATGACAGCCGCCTATCACAGCACTTCTGGTGTGCCTGTTGTGGGTTATAACCAGTATCTGAAGTGTTACGCCTCAGTTCACGGGAGACCGTGGACTTGCTTACACCGATACGGATACCTATCTCATGGCAGGATAAATTATCCTCACGCAGTATCGATATCTGGTATCGTTGTCCTTCGGTTAGTTGCTGATACTTCATACTTACTCGCTCATCTTTGGTCGGAAGAGCAGGATAGCTTATCAGTAGCTAACCGTCCTTCCATCTAACATGACCGAGCGTTGCACTTATTATCTGAATTCGCGCTCAGTTAATTAGCTCATTTACTTATTAATAATAAGAAAACCCCAAAAAACCTTAATAAATTAGATTTTTTTATCCTTTAAAAACAACAAAATACTAAAACACCGAGAAAAAAACACACAACTTTCATTTTGATACTCTTCACATAAACAACACATTATTCACACCTTAATAAGATAAAGAGTTATTGTTAATAACATGAAAATAAATTGTTATAGCAACGCTACTTTGATCAGGGGAATAACTGTATGAATAATGAAAACTATGATTACATCATTGTAGGAGCAGGTTCGGCTGGCTGCGTGCTTGCCGCACGGCTTATTAAAGAAACCCAGTCACGCGTTCTTTTGATTGAAGCCGGAGGAAGTGATAATCATCTGTATATTCGTATGCCAGCTGGGGTAGCTAAAATTATTGCCCAAAAAAGCTGGCCCTACGAAACGGAACCTGAACCACATGCAAATAATCGCAAGATGCAGATAGCACAAGGTAAAGTTCTCGGAGGCAGCAGTTCTGTGAATGGCATGATTTATATTCGAGGCCAAAAACAGGATTACGATAATTGGGCGCAAATCTATGGCTGTGATGGCTGGAGCTACCAAGATGTCCTACCTTGGTTTAAGAAAGCCGAACAAAATGAAAGTTTATCTGATAGCTATCATGGTACCGCAGGGCTGCTTCCTGTCAGTGAAAACCGTTATCGGCACCCTCTTTCTATGGCTTTTATCCGAGCCGCACAAGAGCAAGGGCTTCCTTATGTTAATGACCTTAATGGTGAAAGCCAACAAGGAGTCAGTTTTTATCAAACAACAACGAAAAATGGCGAAAGAGCAAGCACTTCAAAAACTTATCTTAAGAGTGTCGCACAAAGCGATAAACTTACAGTAAAGCTTAATAAACAAGTTAACCGTATTATTATCCGTGATGGTGTCGCTGTTGGGGTAAGCTATCAGGATAAAAATGGTGGTGAAGTCGATGTTTTCGCCCAAAAAGAGGTGATCATTTGTGCCGGCGCGATGGGCTCCGCGAAATTACTCATGCTTTCAGGTATCGGTCCTAAAGATCACCTCTCATCATTAGGGATTGAAACGGTCGCTGACCTTCCTGTCGGTAAAAACTTCCATGATCATCTTCATATGTCCATTAATGTCACAACCAAAGATCCTATTAGTCTTTTTGGCGCTGACAAAGGTATCCATGCTATAAAACATGGCTTTCAGTGGTTAGCTTTTCGTAGTGGATTATTAGCATCAAACGTACTTGAAGGTGCTGCATTTATTGATAGCTGTGGTCAAGGTCGCCCCGACGTACAAATTCACTTTTTACCCATACTTGATAGCTGGGATGATGTTCCCGGCGAGCCACTGCCCGCGACACATGGTTTCACATTAAAAGTGGGCTATTTACAACCTAAGTCGCGCGGTGAATTACTCTTGCGTAGCAAAGATCCACAAGCGCCACTAAAAATTCATGCCAACTATTTAGCCGCACCGGAAGATATGGAAGGCTGCAAACGTGCTGTCAAATTTGGGTTAAAAGTACTTGGGTCGGAGGCACTACAAGCGGTTAGTAAAGAGACATTAATGCCGCCAGCACAGGTTCAACATGATGAGGCAGCATTAGAGGAGTTTGTACGTAACTTTTGTAAAACCGTCTACCACCCTGTCGGCAGTTGTCGTATGGGAAAAGACACAGCAACTTCCGTGACCGATTTACGCTTACGTGTGCATGGCATTAAGCAACTTCGTGTCATTGATTGCTCTGTGATGCCAGAAATCCCAAGTGGTAACACCAACGCTCCAACAATCATGATTGCCGAGCGTGGCGCGGCAATGGTGATACAGGATAACCATTAACGCCAATGATCGCCCACTCACCCTAAGTGGGCGATAATAATGCCATTACCCATTCACGGTTATGGTTGCCGCTGCCTTCTTCGCCTTATTTAACGCATGATCGATAGAATCCGCAATCGCCAAGGCAACACCTAAGCGGCGAGTTCCGGCAATTTCAGGTTTACCAAATAAGCGTAATTGAATATCCGAATCTAACGCTTGCCCTAACCCCGAAAAAACAACATCACGACTAGACAATTCAGGAAGGATCACCGCCGATGCACTTGGCCCATATTGACGGATTGCCCCGATAGGTAGCCCCAAGAAAGCACGCACATGAAGGGCAAATTCAGATAAGTTTTGTGAAATTAAGGTCACCATACCTGTATCATGAGGCCGAGGCGAAACTTCATTAAAAATGATCTCATCACCACATACAAATAGTTCCACACCAAATAAGCCATACCCACCTAATGCAGTCACAATTTTGGCAGCGGCCGCTTGTGCATTTTCCAATGCCTTTTCACTCATTTGTTGTGGTTGCCATGATTCTCGATAATCCCCTTTTTCTTGGCGATGCCCAATAGGCGCACAAAAATGAATACCATCAACGGCATTAATGGTGAGCATCGTGATTTCAAAATCAAAATGGATCATTTTTTCAACGATCACACGCCCCTGACCAGTACGTCCACCTTCTTGCGAATAGTGCCATGCTGCTTTGAGATCCTGTTCGCCGCGCATAACACTTTGGCCTTTACCCGAAGAGCTCATTACTGGTTTGACTATACAAGGGAAGCCAATCTCTTTAGCTGCGGTCACAAAATCCGCTTCAGTCTCAACAAAACGATAATCTGAGGTCGGTAAGCCTAATTCTTCTGCCGCAAGCCGGCGGATCCCTTCACGATTCATGGTTAAATAAACTGCATTAGCAGAAGGCACCACTTTTTGCCCTTGTTGCTCCAATTCCACTAAGGTCTTGGTCGCAATCGCTTCAATTTCCGGCACGATAAAATCAGGTTTTTCTTTCTCAACAAGTTGGCGAATTGCCTCTCCATCTAGCATGTTAACGGTATAACTACGGTGAGCAACATGCATGGCGGGCGCATGGTCATAACGATCAACCGCAATAACTTCAATGCCCAAACGCTGGCACTCAATCGCCACTTCTTTCCCGAGCTCTCCTGAACCGAGCAGCATCACTTTTGTTGCAGAAGGACAAAGCGCTGTACCTAATTTATTCATGATGGATAACCTTGTATAAAAAAGCTGATTTCATGGACAAGATTATATACGCAATCGTTTGCTTAAACCATAAGAGATCGTATTTCACTTCATTTATCGCAATATTCGCTTAGCATTTCTAACGCTTATCACGACCTGTTACATAAGGGACACGTTTGTGATATTCGTTGTAGCGCTTATGCAGCAAGGCAATAATACAGCACAGTAATCCTAACCAAATCAATGAGAAACTAACCCCTTTCACCCAATCAAATAGTTCATTAAATAAGAATACAGCTAATAAGAATTGGATCGTTGGTTCAATATATTGGGCAAGCCCTATTACGGTTAATGTTGTGCGTTTTATCGCCGCAGTGAAAAACAGTAATGGAATAATTGTCACCGGAGCCGCAAGCATATACAGCAGCTTGATTTGCCAATCCCCCGCCTCGACAGCACTCGTGCCATTAGCGGATAGCCACCATGTGATCCCAATGGCGACAGGCAATAGCCACATCGCCTCAACAAAAAGCGAAGTGATAACATCAAAACGAATAAATTTGCGGATCAAACCATAGACGGCAAAAGCACTTCCCATCACAAGGGCAAGTAGAGGCAATTCACCATACTGCCAGATTTGGAAACAGACACCGGAAAAAATCAGCAATACCGCCATTTTCTCGGCTAAAACTAGCCGTTCATGTAAAAATACGACCCCAAGTAAAATAGAAAACAGTGGATTAATAAAATAACCTAGGCTGGCAGCAAGTACTTGTCCATGGGTTAATGCATAAGTGAATGCCCCCCATGATATCGCCATAATAGATGAACTAAACAAACATAAAATAATTGAGCGTTTATCTGCCCATACTTGTTGCCAAAGCGTTTTATTTTTAATCAGTAAGCGAATGGCTAATAAAAAGGGGATCGACCAAATTACACGTTGGGCAAGTAGCTCTAAAGGTTCAGCGCCGGGCAACAAACGGTAAAAAAGCGGTGTGATCCCCCATAAAATATAAGAAAAGATAGCCAATGCTACCCCTGATCTCAGTAACATAATTAACCCAAAATTGATGTTTTCTTAAATAAAATTTCACTATAAATATCATACACTTTTATTTATCAATTTGAATTAATTAACATCACTATTCACATCCGTAAAGCCCTTCTCAAAGTTCGCGAATATGTAATGGTGGTTGCTGGTGAATAAATGCCGTTAGCTCTTGCTGGGATGGCGCTGCACTGATTGCCCCTTTACGTGTTGTCGCTAATGCACCACAAGCTGTTGCTTGTGTAATGACTTTCATTAAATCGTCATCATTATCACTCACTCCAAATTGGGCGATAGCCGCAAGCAATCCAGCCATAAAAGCATCACCAGCCCCCGTCGTATCAACACTTTCGACACGATATGCGCTAATGCCGATTTGATGAGTATGGGTTAATACCAAGCAGCCCTTCGCTCCCTGAGTGACAACTTTCAAACGGGCAGGATAATTCTTGAGTTTCTCTATTGCCCTATCCAATGTCACCTCCTCAACAAGCCACAATAACTCATCTTCCGAGAGTTTCAGTATGTCTGCCTGATAAGCAAATTCATCGACCTTGGTATGCATTTCAATAGGATCCGACCACATTTGAGGTCGAATATTAATATCAAAACTGAGTAATCCCCCCGCTTGCTGAATTTTATCAATTGCTTCATTTAATGATGCGCGGCAAACTGGATGAACAAGCGCTAACGAACAAAAATGCAGTATATCTTTTTCAAAACGCGGTAAATTTTTGTTACTGAGAAATTGATCTGCCGAAGGTGAAACTAAAAAGGAAAACTCACGTTCACCGTTTTCATGTAAAGACACTAACACCGTACTCGTGCGATACCGCTCATCAAATTCCATCGCGCTAGTATCAACACCGATATCAAATAACGTCTTTTGCATAAAATGACCAAAAGCATCTTCGCCTACGCGCCCAATAAAACCACTTGGTATCCCTAATTTTGCAACACCAGCAGCGACATTCACAGGAGCCCCACCAGCACAGGCTTCATATTGCATACTGTGCAGAGGAATTAAATCAACGACCGCATCACCTAAAGACCAAACTTTCATATTCACCCCATTCGAAGATTGAATGACTCGACATACAATTATTACATTAACACAAATTAGTACTGGAAAACCCAGATTGTTAACGTTAACATTTAAAGCTTAGAGTATAAATAAAAGACAATATTAACGCACGTGTTATATCGCCTCATCCTATTTATGGATCAATGTGCATTACCTAATCTTTTTAACAATAAGCACTGATAAACAATCGGTACACGTAAAGGAGCTATGATGAAACAACGTATTGAACAAGCATCGATAGCGCTTGAAACAGCGAGACAATCTCTAAACAAGCAATTTTATCCTGAATATCATCTTGCCTCTTATGCGGGTTGGTTAAATGATCCAAATGGGCTTGTTTATCATAATGGTCTATACCATGCTTTTTACCAACATCATCCCTACAGTTCAGATTGGGGACCAATGCATTGGGGGCATGCTACGAGTCAAGATATGCTCCACTGGTCACATCAACCTATCGCCCTCGCACCGGGTAATGACTATGATCGCGACGGTTGTTTTTCAGGCTCTGCGGTCAGTCATCATGGAAAACTATACTTATTTTACACCGGTCATATTTGGTTATCCGATGAAGGGGATGACAGCGAGATCTATCAAGCGCAGTGCCTTGCAGTGAGTGAAGATGGCATACATTTTGAGAAAAAAGGTGTCCTTATCCCTCCACCTGAAGGTTATATGCACTTCCGTGACCCAAAAGTTTGGTATCAAGATTCCCGTTGGTGGATGGTCGTTGGTGCAAGAGACCATTTAAATCAGGGGCAAATTCTCCTCTTTAGCACAGAGGATCTACTTAATTGGCCTAGTGAATACCAAGTTTTGGCTAAAACAGAAGATAAAAATGTTTATATGTGGGAATGCCCTGATTTTTTCCCTTTAGGCGAACAGTTTGTCACATTATTTTCCCCTCAAGGCAAAAAACCATCGGGTCATCAGTATCGAAACCGTTTCCAAAATGGCTATCTTGTGGGTCATTGGTCACCGCAACAGCCTTATGAAATAACTCACCATTTTACCGAAATCGATTTTGGTCATGACTTTTATGCGCCGCAAACTTTCTTATCTAAAGATGGACGGCGTATAGCGATTGCTTGGATGGATATGTGGGAAAGCCATATGCCATCAAAACCTCACGGTTGGTCAGGCTGCTTTACCATCCCAAGAGAGCTAACCTTGAACAACCAAGGTAAAATACAGGTAAACCCAATTAAAGAGCTGACATCGTTACGGCAAGAAGCTATTGAGATCACACCTTGTGTGTTAGAAAAAAATAGTGTGATTAAAATGTATGATGATGCCAAAGCCTGTGAAATTGAATTAATTTGGGATTTACAGAACAGCCCGGCTGAAAAATTCGGTTTTTGGATTGGTAATGGTGCTCAATTCTTCATTGATGGGCAGACACAAACCTTAATGCTCACCCGCCACTATCCAGAATATGTTATTAGTGATTACCGCTGTGCGCCGTTACCACAAACCCAGTATCTCAAAATACGTGCTTTTATTGATAAATCTAGCATTGAAGTTTTTATCAATGAGGGGGAAATGTGTTTTACCAGCCGAATTTATCCGCAAGAAGGGGAGCGAGCTTTAACTTTATTTGCCATAAACCAGAAAGCCAAATTAATAAAGGCGACATTATGGCCACTGCATAAAGCGGTCGAATAACCACTTTTTAAGGATCGCGAATAAACCGTGATCCTTTCATTAAATTGATGAGCGCTCCAGAAGGTCACAAGAAACATACTGTGTACCTTCAATTTTTCGTTGTTCAATAATATGTAATGCTGCCTCCTGCCCTAACTGATAGTGAGGCAGCACAACCGTACTCAATGGTGGATAAAACAGCTCCCCAACCGCAATCATATTGTCATACCCCAATACGGCAACATCTTTAGGTATACGCAGCCCTTTGCTCAGCAAAACCTGATACGCTAAAAAAGCGATACGATCATTACCACATACCACAACATCAAAATCAGGTTTACCACTTTCACAATGCCTATTAATAAGGTCGATCACATCCAGATAATGTTCATCACCAAGCGCTAAGTGATATTGTTTTAATGCCTCTTGTGGTAATCCAGCCGACTTCCATGAAGATTCAACCGCTTCTCTACGGGTCTGTCCCGCTAATGTTTCTTTTGGAATATACAAACACAAAGGGCGTCGATAACCTTTTTCAATCAGTTTGCACATTGCATGATACTGCCCGTGGTAATCATCAGGGATATAGGCAGGAAAATTCTGCTGTGGGTCAATACAGTTTGCCAATACAAGAGGATAAGTATGTAGCCCTTCTGGTATCGATACTTCTCTTAGCCCCATTGTTGTATAAATGATACCATCCGGCCGCTGCGACAATAATTGTCGTACAGCACGCTCATTATCATCATTTGATGTGATATTGACCACAAAACTACTCCAACCAAACTGCCTTGCGGTCTGTTCTATTGAAAGAATAATTTCAACTGAGTAAGGTGTTGTAGCCGTATCAAGCGCAAGTACACCAACCGTGGATATTTTCGACCCCTTCCCACGAATTTTTCGAGCGGAAAAATCAGGAACATAGTTAAGTGTTTGAATGGCTTGCTGCACCTGTTTTAGGGTATCAGGTTTCAGAAGCTCAGGGTTATTGATGGCTCTTGAGACTGTCATCAATGAAACATTAGCAAGTCGAGCCACATCTTTTAAAGAAGCCATTACGTGTTTTCACTCAGCCATATAATAACGAATGAAAATTCTAACATGATAAGGATAAAAATCACCTACAGGAGTGATTAAATATATTTGTGATTATTACAAATGAAACTATACTAAATCTAGTATTAGAGCTTTTTATGACTACTATTTTACGATATTATCATTCCATTACATAAAAAAATTTTATAACATATCTAAAATATATAGTGAGATAAACAAAGCATACGTGTTTCTACTTACCATATAGTAAGATATTTATTATTTTTTACTTAATGACACAAACGTTAACCATTAACCCTACTTTTATATTAAATTTACCTAGTCGCGAAATATAATATAAATTAAGGTCGTTAAAGGTCCGTAAATACATTAATAATAAATCTAAAAAATTAGCAAGAAAATATTACCATTAGCTTACGTAGCAATCTGGCTCAACGTATTTTTCAAATTTTATATGAATATCAAATCAGTGTAACAGGAGTATGGTGATGAATAACACCATTCACGTAATCATAGAAAATGATAATGTCATTAAGAATAAACTGAAACTAATGATGGAATCTTTTGGTTTCAATTTTAAGTTCTATAATGATGAAGATTTATTTACAAGTAATTATACGTACCCTCAAGAAGAAGGAGCAAAAGAGTGTGTATTAATATTCCTAAACAGTGAAAATAATCATATTGGCAGATTGAATAATATCAATGGTTCATTAGGTATCATCCCTTTTATTATCCTATCAGAAAAGCCATCTGTAGAGCTTTGCCGTGAAAGTTTCAAATCCGGCGCATTTGATTTCTTTTCATTTCCATTTAAAGATTCGGATATCGCGCATGCTGTCAGCCATGCTATGGAATTGTTTGCTAATGAGCATTCTGAGCTCAAGAAATACAATAAATTAGCAGATAAATTTGATCGTCTTTCCAATCGAGAAAAAGAGATCATGGATATGATCCTAGAAGGTAACACGAGTAAGGAAACTGCTGAAAAATTAGCACTTTAGCCAAGAACGGTTGAAGTTCATCGCTCAAATATTTATACAAAACTCGGCATAAAATCGTTACCGCAATTAATACAAGAGTATGAATATATAAATACTTACTCTAGAAATTTATGACATCATTGATTATCAATGCACATTGTCGATAATATTAATTTAGCTATTTAGCTTTAATTAATTAAAAAATTTAACCATTAATATATTTTTATTTTGAATATTAAGGTTTTTACAGTTTTAATTGCTATAGGCCATTTTCATGGCTAGATTAGTTAATGTTCTGGGCTGCCACATGTAAACTTGCAGTGTGTCAGCCTCCTTCGCCGATATCGTTAATGTTACTTAAGTGAATTATTATTTTTACCGTGAAATAATTTCGCATATTAGTTTTAAGTTATTTCACTTATCTGGCGGATTCAAGTCCGAAGTGCAACGCTAAGCCGCCTTTCTTAGCTCCGCAAACACCACCGAAGGTTGTCTGAACCCCAGACACTTGCGTGGCCTGCTGTTCAACGCTCCCTGATAGCGTTGTAAGTCTTCTTCTGTCACTGTCCGCAGGTCTGTTCCTTTCGGGATAAACTGTCTTAACAACCCATTCGTATTCTCGTTCAGCCCACGCTCATGCGAGGCATACGGATGGGCAAAGTACGTATCTGCGTTCAGTGCTTCTGCTATCGCCTTGTGCTCACTAAACTCTAGACCGTTATCGAACGTTATTGTGTGACATACATCCTGATACTCACTCAGCAGTGAGATAATGGCCTTACTGACTTCCACCGCATCCTTTGAAAACACCTTTTTTGTCAGGTAAATACGGCTTTTGCGTTCTGCCAGTGTCACGATAGCACCAGTGCCCTGTTTACCCTGCACCAAATCGGCCTCCCAGTCCCCCAGACGGCTACGGTCATCGACGACTGACGGCCGTAGCTCAATGGATACCGCATCAGGGATGCGCCCTCGTTTCTGCCCGTAGCCCTTACGATATCGCCGTTTGCCCTGCCTAAGATGCCTGTACAACTCGCCACCGCTACGCTTATCCGCATAGATATACTGGTAAATCCATTCATGGCTGACGCTAAGACCAATAATGCTGCCAATTGCACTTATTTGCTCAGGACTCCACTTCCACTCCAGAGCAAATATCACGAAATCTATGGTCTGCTGAGGAATTGTCCTTTTGGCAGATGACAGCCGCCTATCACAGCACTTCTGGTGTGCCTGTTGTGGGTTATAACCAGTATCTGAAGTGTTACGCCTCAGTTCACGGGAGACCGTGGACTTGCTTACACCGATACGGATACCTATCTCATGGCAGGATAAATTATCCTCACGCAGTATCGATATCTGGTATCGTTGTCCTTCGGTTAGTTGCTGATACTTCATACTTACTCGCTCATCTTTGGTCGGAAGAGCAGGATAGCTTATCAGTAGCTAACCGTCCTTCCATCTAACATGACCGAGCGTTGCACTTATTATCTGAATTCGCGTCTCCCTCTTTCATATAAATAACCGCCTAGGTGCACTCAACTTTTCTTTTAAATTTAAGTTACTCTCCGTTAAATCCTATTCTCTAAAAATGCTCTTAATCTAAAAAAACGGTTCAAAACTGACATCCAAGTATCAATGATTAGTCAATAATAATGCCGTTACTTCATTTTTCTTTAATTTTTGTATCAGTAAGCTGACACCATGAAAATTTCAGGAAAAGGGAGCAAACGTTTTTAAGTCTCGATCCTTGCCACACAGCAAACATCCACGAGCATTGGCTGGTTTATTTGCGCTTCCGCTAATATTTTGCACTTTTATTGCTCAATAACAGCCGAGGCGCTCTCTTTTTGCCGTAAAATTCCCTATTATCAAACGATACGATCGAACGCCACACTTTGGTAAAGGAGAAGGATATGATTGGTCTCATTATTGTTTCTCATAGTAAATTGCTCGCTGATGGGTTGCATCAACTTGCAGCGCAAATGCAAAACAAACAAAAGTGTCACATCATCACCGCGGCAGGTGTTGATGATGAAACTCACCCTATCGGCACAGATGCGGTGAAAGTGATGGAGGCAATCGAAAGTTTATCCGATGCCGAGCATATCATTTTATTAATGGACTTAGGCAGTGCACTACTCAGTGCAGAAACGGCACTTGATCTCATCGATCCAGATTTGGCAGAAAAGGTTCATTTATGTAGCGCCCCTTTAGTGGAAGGCGCCATAGCGATTACGGCCGCCGCATCGGGTGGAGCTTCAATTGATGAAATATTAAATGAAGCTCAACAAGCTTTACAGGCAAAACAGCAACAGCTAAATGACACCGTCACTACCACTGAGAATGAAAAAGACAAACATACTCATTTTTCAGAGCAGGCATTAACAACCCAATGGGTGGTCAAAAATCCTTCGGGCCTACATATCCGCCCAGCGGCAAAATTAGCAACGTTGCTTTCTGGTTTTACAGCCACACTAGAATTACGTCATGGTGAAAAACGCGCGGATGCGAAAAGCATGAACCAAATTGCGTTATTACAAGTGCGTCAAGGTGACAAAATTACTTTGGTTGCAGAAGGAGTAGATAGCCAAAATGCCATCGATGCTTTTAATCAGCTTGCCCAACACAATTTTGGAGATAACATCGCAACAACGGACAGCAAAACCTTTGTAGGGAAAACGGCCTATGTACCAACCGTAGCAGGGTTAGCTCATCACCACGCTCCAAACACTGAACCTTGCATTTCGTCTTATCAAACAAGTGAAAACGAAACCCGTAGGGCCACCAAAGCAATTGAACAGTTAAAAACGCACTTAGATTCTCTCGCTAATACACTGAGCGAACAATATGGTGAAGAGATTGCCAATATTTTTCGAGGACATCGCTTATTATTAGAAGATGATGAACTTGTAGAATCAATCACACAAAGCATCGAAAATGAACGCAATACTGCCTATGACGCGATTTCCAACATATTCAACAATATGTCAAAACAGTATCAGCAACTAGACGATGAGTATTTACAAGCTCGATTTATTGATATTGAAGACTTAAAAAATCAGTTACTTATGTCAATATCATCTGTCGCACAGCCATCATGTGCTTTCACCGAGCCTACGATTATTTTAAGTGGTAACTTAGGCCCCTCTGAACTACTTCGCTACAGAAATACAAACGTAGTGGGTGTTGCTCTGGCAAATGGTTCCCCTTATTCCCATACCTGTATTATTGCGGCAAAAATGGGGCTACCGATATTAACGGATCTTGGCGACAACATTCACCAAATAGCTGAACAAACAAAATTACAATTATCTATTGAGACTCGCTCATTAATAGTGGCGTCATAAATAGTGAAACGGTGAGCTTCAACTACCACCACTGACAATTTCTGATAGATTCAACATAGGCCGCCGTAAAAATATACGGCGGTTTGTGTAACGACTCGAAAGGCTTTTATATCTCTTGATGATAACCATCAATTACAACCATTTTTTGCTCATTGTTTTTCATGCATAATGAGGCCGCTTTGAGTTAGTTACTTATATTCCTTAATATTAATGTCGTATTGCTTTAGTTTTCGCCAAAGCGTTGTTCTCCCCATATTCAAGACTTGATGCATCTCTTGGACCTTTCCACCACAAAGCCTTGCCGCTTCGATAATTGCCGCTTTTTCGACTTCCTGAATACTCAGCTCTCGGCGCTCTGTAGGTTGATGTTTTTCAAAAACCAACTCTTGCAAACATAAGTGACGCTTTATTTTCTCACTGATTTCACGACCAACAGCGTTTGCTAAGGCAAGTAGAATAGTGCTGTCAACCGTTTGAGAAGCAAACGCAACGATGGCAATTAATGCTCTATTTTCACAATAAATAGGGGCGAGATAATAAAAGGTTCCCTGTAACTTAACAGGATGAGTAAATAAGCTAAATAACGCTTCCTGAGTTGTACAATTTGATAATACGTTGGTAATAGCCAATGGTGCTGTCAGCATCTCACTTAACCACAACGTTTTTCCATTAGGCTCAATGAGTGAAGCATCGATAGTCATATCATTGATAGGAGCCAATCCGTTTTCGATAGCAAGACTGGCAAAATGAATTAACAACTCTGAAGAAATCACCTTCGCCACTTCTTTTGATTTGGGAGAAATTACTGGAGATGATAAATCAATAGACATAGCCATCCTTATACATCCGTAAGTCATTCTCAAATTATGTCAATTTTTCATGAAATTTTAATATCACAAATCAAATAATACATGAATAGTTTTTTATCCTTTGATCTAGGACAATAACATTGATTATATCGAAATTAGATACTAATAATGCGGCTAAAAAAAGCCTGCTCGTTCAATTATTGAGCAGGCTTTTGTCTATTATCTTTTCACTTGGTGGTTATTCAGAGACAATTGAACCCCAGAGATCATACTCATCAGCATGCTCAATCAGCACATTAACAATGTCACCTGGCTTCACGTCAAATTCACCATTTAAATAAACCATACCATCAATTTCTGGGGCATCCGCCATACTACGACCAATTGCACCTTCATCATCGACTTCATCAATGATAACAGGCAATTTGCGCCCAATTTTTTCTTGCAACCTTTCTGTTGAAATTTGTTGTTGCAACTGCATAAAACGATGATAGCGCTCCTCTTTAACTTCTTCAGGAACCTGATCGGCTAGTTCGTTCGCTTTCGCGCCTTCAACTGGACTATATTTAAAGCAGCCAACGCGATCAAGGCGCGCTTCTTGTAAGAAGTCGAGTAACATTTGGAAATCTTCTTCCGTTTCCCCTGGGAAGCCCACAATAAAAGTAGAGCGTAAAGTTAATTCAGGGCAAATTTCACGCCAGCGTTTAATACGCTCAAGTGTTCTTTCGACCGCACCTGGGCGTTTCATTAGTTTTAGAATTTTTGGGCTAGCATGCTGCAATGGAATATCCAAATAAGGAAGAACTTTCCCTTCCGCCATCAATGGGATTACCTCATCAACATGTGGGTATGGGTAGACATAATGTAAGCGAACCCACACACCAAGTGACGCTAATTGCTCACATAAGCCAACCATACTGGTTTTAACGGGTTTACCTTCCCAAAAGCCTGTACGATGTTTGACATCAACACCATAAGCGGAAGTATCTTGTGAGATCACCAGTAGCTCTTTAACGCCTGATTCAACTAAGCGTTTTGCTTCATTTAGTACATCCCCAATGGCGCGACTATCTAAGTCACCACGCATGGATGGAATAATGCAGAATGTACAACGGTGATTACAACCTTCCGATATCTTCAAATAGGCATAATGTTTTGGCGTTAATTTAACACCTTGCTCAGGAACTAAGCTCAAAAAAGGATCATGTTCTGGTTTTGGCACATAATGATGAACATGATTGAGTACTTGCTCATAACTATGAGGGCCTGTAATTTCGAGTACTTTTGGGTGTACTTCGCGGATTTGGTTTTCTTTAGCCCCAAGACACCCTGTCACAATCACTTTGCCATTTTCATTTAATGCTTCACCAATCGCTTCAAGAGACTCTTGAACGGCACTATCAATAAAGCCACAAGTATTCACAATGACCAAATCAGCATCATCATAACTTGGTACAACTTGATAGCCATCTGTGCGTAGTTCAGTCAAGATACGTTCTGAATCGACAAGATTTTTTGGGCAGCCAAGTGAAACAAAACCAATTTTTGGCACCGGATTAGTATTTTGCGACATAACTCACTTCTTTTATTGTTTTAAAAAATGGGCTGGATTTTACCTGAAGTATAGTAAAAATTGTACAAATTTTTAGCTATGAGCATTGATTAGATTAAGCCATTTACCTCTTAAGGATTTTACCGCTATAAAATAGACATTATTAATACATCGTTATTTATTAGCTATCAAATTTGACTTATGTTACCCTCTTCGATTCCATTAAAAAGAGTTGATGCTAAATACTGTTCGTTAAAATATGAAGAAAAATAAGAGCAAGAATAAGAAAAGCAACAGACGTAGAAATAACCATAGCTACAACAGCAATACTTTCAGTATGGATAGCATGAGTAACGACAATAGTATCAGTAACAACAATAACCCTTATGTTATCTTCGAAACGATAATTTACCCATTACCAAATGAACTAAAACGCCCTATAGAACCCGTAATTGGCCATGGTAATCAAGCAGTTATTTATTTTTTATGGCTATTTTTTGCATTGCTATATGCATTTACTTCTCTCATTTTATGGGAAGTTATCTTGGGAAAGTTACTTTTTATTACTATTGAGGCCATACTATTAGTTTCATTTTATGCTCTACTAAAACGATTAAGTAAAACTGTTGGTTATTTTTCTGTAGATAACGACGGATTTCGTATTATTAATACCCTATATCCAAACGGGAACATTGAAATACTCTGGGAAAATATTTGCTCTGAGTATATTGTGCATATTAAAACAGGCGGTAGAAATCGGCCTGACTATCTTGTTTTTCAATATAAAAATGCCTCAAATGAGCGTAAAGAATATAAATTACCCATCGAAAACTGGCTTAACTATTCACTTTTCTCTCCAATAGAAAAAAGGAAGTGGATGCTCAAGGCGGTCCTTAAAGGACTTGCGAGAACTCCTGATATAAAAATCAATCAAAGTGTATTTACTAAACTCGATGTAAACCCAAAAACCTTTGAATTTGCACCATCAAAGAGAAGGGTAGAAAATATAGAGGCCATTATTATCTCAATCATAATTTTAGGTCTTTCCTTTATATTATGGACATTTTTGTCCATAAACCTACCATTTTCATGGGCTTTAGGTTTGTTATTAGCTTCAGTTATCCCTATATTTATTGGATTGACTTTATTTATGAGTTGGCTTTATCCAGAAACTGTAAACAATATTAGCTATACCAATACAGATACCGATAACGTTAATAAATAATCACCTTAGCTGTCGCACTTTCCTCATTTGGTTTACCTAATGAAACGAATATAAACCACAAAGCCGAAAGCTATTCCCTATCAACTCTCGGCTTAAAAAACACTAACGATTTATTGAACGAGCAATACGTGAATAAGTATGCCGAACACCTCGGATCACAATACCATAATTTAAAATATTCTCTGGTAATGCAATACCGTTATAGCCCGAATCGCCGATATGATGCAGATCTGTTCCTGCCATTTTGCACATCAGCGCAATTTGGCGAATGGTTTGTATATCCGCCCCTTCTTGCGATGTCCCAATTGCCGTCATCGTTAATACCCCTTGTGAATGACAATAAGCCACCATTTTTTGCACAAATTCGGCAGAGATCCCCGGCACCGTTCCAGGGGCTGGTAATAAAATCACATCTGCACCGCTATCAATAAAACTACGAATATCCGTCTCGGTAATTAACTGCTCAGCAGATTCATTTAACACCCCCGCAGCATGCATTTTGCCCGTGACCAAGATAATATTTTCACCCACAGCCGCTTTAAGCTCTTTTAGGCTTAAATTAATTTCATGATTGGTGACGCCATTGCCTGGATTTCCCGTTAATACAATAATATCCACTCCCATCTCTTTTAATTTGATGGCATTTTTTACCGTAGCTAATCGCCCTTCAGATATTTTCCACTGCGCATCTTGATGAGGATTATTAAAACCTGCGGGAACAGGCTCTAGATTCACGCCGATAGCTCGGCCAGTAACGCGAATTCAGATAATAAGTGCAACGCTCGGTCATGTTAGATGGAAGGACGGTTAGCTACTGATAAGCTATCCTGCTCTTCCGACCAAAGATGAGCGAGTAAGTATGAAGTATCAGCAACTAACCGAAGGACAACGATACCAGATATCGATACTGCGTGAGGATAATTTATCCTGCCATGAGATAGGTATCCGTATCGGTGTAAGCAAGTCCACGGTCTCCCGTGAACTGAGGCGTAACACTTCAGATACTGGTTATAACCCACAACAGGCACACCAGAAGTGCTGTGATAGGCGGCTGTCATCTGCCAAAAGGACAATTCCTCAGCAGACCATAGATTTCGTGATATTTGCTCTGGAGTGGAAGTGGAGTCCTGAGCAAATAAGTGCAATTGGCAGCATTATTGGTCTTAGCGTCAGCCATGAATGGATTTACCAGTATATCTATGCGGATAAGCGTAGCGGTGGCGAGTTGTACAGGCATCTTAGGCAGGGCAAACGGCGATATCGTAAGGGCTACGGGCAGAAACGAGGGCGCATCCCTGATGCGGTATCCATTGAGCTACGGCCGTCAGTCGTCGATGACCGTAGCCGTCTGGGGGACTGGGAGGCCGATTTGGTGCAGGGTAAACAGGGCACTGGTGCTATCGTGACACTGGCAGAACGCAAAAGCCGTATTTACCTGACAAAAAAGGTGTTTTCAAAGGATGCGGTGGAAGTCAGTAAGGCCATTATCTCACTGCTGAGTGAGTATCAGGATGTATGTCACACAATAACGTTCGATAACGGTCTAGAGTTTAGTGAGCACAAGGCGATAGCAGAAGCACTGAACGCAGATACGTACTTTGCCCATCCGTATGCCTCGCATGAGCGTGGGCTGAACGAGAATACGAATGGGTTGTTAAGACAGTTTATCCCGAAAGGAACAGACCTGCGGACAGTGACAGAAGAAGACTTACAACGCTATCAGGGAGCGTTGAACAGCAGGCCACGCAAGTGTCTGGGGTTCAGACAACCTTCGGTGGTGTTTGCGGAGCTAAGAAAGGCGGCTTAGCGTTGCACTTCGGACTTGAATCCGCCTAAGGCGTTTTAACGTGCGGATGATCTCTGTTTGAGGTGTATTATCAGGAAGCCCTTGGACAACGGGATTATCCACATCAAAAATGTTTAATAGTAAAATGTCAGCACCTTGACTCGCTGCAAGTTCAGCATTTGTCACATTCATTAAAACAGGTTGAATAGTGCCAATAGTCTCAGAAACCACTAGGCGCCCTTCACTTCCTTTAATCGCTTCTAATAATGCCTTTTTATTCATATGCAGTATTTCAGAAGCCGTACAATCAAGATAACGTTTTTGCATACTTTACACCTTTATATATTCGTGGGGTGATAATAAACAAACTCTGTTCAATTCATCGTGACATAAAATCAATAAGCTGATTATATTCGATATAACAAGATATTTTTTAAAGAATAATAACTTTCTTACTGTAATTATTTTTTTAAAACTTTTCATGTATTTGGCGTTAAATGAAATTTTCAGCTTAAACTTTAACTTGAATAGCAGTAATAATAATGATTATCATTGCGCTTCCTATAATAAAATAATGGTAAGGACAAAATGATGAAACTCGCTTATCAAGCTGCTGTTTCGGGTTTAGCTCTATTCTCTGTGGCTGCTTTTGCTCAAGAATACCCTTTAGGCCAGCCCGTCATTAAAAATGGAATGGAAATCCAAGGTGTTTATCTACAGCCTATCACAATGGATACCGAAGAAGGACAACATGCAATGTCCCACCTTCCAGCCGATAAAGCAGATATCCATTTAGAAGCAGATATTCATGCGGTTGAAGATAATCCGAATGGTTTTGCTGAAGGTGATTGGATCCCATATCTCAGCATCGAATACACAGTAACTAAACTTGGTGACAAACCCCAAACCCAAACGGGTACTTTCATGCCGATGGTCGCAAGTGATGGGCCTCACTATGGCGAAAACATCAAGTTAGATGGTAATGGTAAATACAAGGTAACCTACAAAATTTATCCACCATCCTACAACAAACAAGTTGCCTTTGGTCGTCATATCGATAAAGAAACAGGCGTTGCTCCTTGGTTCAAACCTTTCGAAGTTTCATGGGAGTTTGACTATGCGGGCGTCGGCCGTAAAGGCAGCTACTAACCTACGAATCAATACTCTAAATCATTCGGGATGCAGCTAAGTGAAATGAATGTATCACAAGGATCATACAAACCTTTATGAACTGTGCGCATCAGCATCACTAATATCGCTGTTATTTAAACTTGAATATCGCGAGTGTATAGGGTTTAAGGGCTAGCCGCTGCTTAATTGCTGCGAATAGCCCTTTTACTTTTATTAAAGGTCACTTTTGTTGAGCTAAATGAAGATGAGAACACTACTAAGCCTTACTCTGCTTCTTTTTTCAGTGCTAATACCGAATACGGTTTTCGCAGCAGAAAAATTTACCGTCGAACTCGAAATGAAAAATGGTGACTTGATCCCACGAGTCCTTGAGGTTCCTGCAAAAACTATTATTCGGATCAAAATCACCAATACAGGCACTGAACCTGCAGAGTTTGAAAGCACCCAATTACGCAAAGAAAAAGTGCTCGCTCCGGGGGCTAGCTCTGTTGTCGTCATTGCACCTCTAAAACCAGGAAGTTACACCTTTTTTGATGATTTTCACCTGTCTCACCCAAAAGGTGAGATCATAGCGAAGTAGTAGGATAATTTATGGGGCAAGTTCTGTTTGTTGTATGGCGTGAAAGCTTTGAAGCGCTACTCGTTATCGGCATTATCTATGCGTGGATCAAACACCACCCAGATGCACGAAATGGAATGCGTTTTTTATGGGCTGGGGTTGCCCTCGGTCTTCTCATTTCCATTTTGTTAGCATTACTCATTTATGGCGTATTTAATATTCTTGATGATACAGGGCAATCCCTGTTTATGATCTTTATGGAATTCCTTGCGTGTATATTAATCGTCCAAATGGTCTATTGGATGAATAAGCATGGTCGTTCCTTAAAATCCGAAATTGAATCCGGTATTAGCCGAAATGCAGAGCGCCATAATTGGTGGGGAGCAGCACTCATCATCGCTATTGCTATTGCTCGAGAAGGTAGTGAGATCGTTGTTTTCCTATCTAGCTTTATCATGTCATTAAATGCAGAAAATGCTTCAGGATTTGCTTTAGAAGTCGCAGGTGGCGTATTAATTGCAGGCCTAACATTATATGCCTTCTTGCTTACTAACCGTTTTATTTCATGGAAGCTGTTCTTTAAAATCACCGGCGTGGTCTTACTCTTTCTTGCTTTATCGCTACTACTCAAAGGGGTTGAAGAGAGCGCAAACTTATTAATTGAATATGATTATGCTATTCCTGAGTTTTTAATTTACCCAGCATGGGATACGACAGCACTATTAGATGATTCAAATATTGTAGGTAATTTTATCTCTTCGTTCTTCGCTTACCGCTCACAACCAATTTGGCTAAGTGTGATTACATTTGTCATTTATTGGATAGTCGTTATCGCGCTGTTTTCTCGGAGTAAAAAACATGCGTAATGCTAAAACACTAAAGTCTATGTTTCTATGCGGTATGGTTTTAGTCATAGCAATACCCACTACTGTATCAGCAAAAGCATTAAGATCCCCTGTACAAACAGGGGATGACATAATTATCGCTAAAGGTGATATTCCCACCCCTGAGAAATATCATTCCGCCATTACAAATTATTTAAGTTATACAACGGAACAATTAGGCAAAATGGTTTCTCAACTGGAAACCTTGAACAAAAGTTTAAAAAAAGGCGACCTCAAAACCGCTGAACAAGCCTATATTCAGGCACATCAATATTACGAATCTGTTCGCCCAATTATTATATTGTTTGGTAATACTGACAGAACCATTAATGCTAGGGCTGACTACTTTCTTGATAAAGAAAAAGATTACCGTTTCACTGGTTTCCATCTTATTGAATATCAATTATTTGACCGTAAAGACAGTAAAGCGGCACTCGCTGCAACCGATGAGCTACTGCTAAAAGCCCGGGATCTTCAAAAACGCGTAGCGACTGAACATGTTGAGATACCTAAATTAGTGCAAGCGTCAGCCGATTTTATTGAGATGATCCTTGAAACTAAATTGGCTGGCAAAGAGAATATCTATAGCCAATCTGATTTGAGCGATATAGCAGCAAACCTGCAAGGCTCACAACACGTTATTAAAGTGCTGACCCCTTTTATCGCTCCCAACGTGCTCCAACGTATCCAAAATAATTATCAAAAGGCCAATGAGATCATGAAGCCTTATCAATTGCCCTCGGGGATTTACCAGCCTTATAACCAGTTGAGCAAAAAAGACATGATGGCACTTTATTCCGTATTAACGCAGCAAGCTGAAGACCTCGCACAGCTCAGATATCAGCTCAGTGTTGATGTATATTATAAATATTGAGGTAACAAGCCATGAAGGCTAAATTACAAAACGATTCTACAACTGTCAGCTTATCTCGGCGCAATGCATTAAAAACATTAGCTGTTGGTAGTTTTATTGCAGCGGCTCCTACATTTGCGGCTAACACGCGCCAAAATGCCTGTTTGTCGTCCTATGATAAGACGATCCCTTTTGAAGGCTTACACCAAGCGGGTGTTTTAACGCCTGAACAGAAAAATGCCTCATTTATTGCATTTAATGTCACCGTTGAATCACTCGATAAACTACAGAAGCTATTCGAAATACTGACAAAAAGAATTGCGTATCTAACGCAAGTACAAACAGCACCTAAAACCCCTAATGACCGTATGCCGCCGGCTGAATCAGGGATTTTAGGAACTCACATTCAGCCAGATGCTTTAACTGTCACGGTTTCTCTGGGTCAGAGCTTATTTGATACACGATTTGGGTTAGATAAAATCAAACCTCGCTATCTTGTTGAAATGACCAGTTTTCCAAATGATAGGCTAGAGCAAAAGTGGTGTGGCGGTGATATCACATTACAAATTTGTGCGAATAGTCAAGAAAGCGTCATTTATGCGTTACGCGATATTTTAAGGCATACATCCCCTTTTATGTTCCCACTGTGGAAAATAGATGGTTTCTTACCTTCTCGTGATATTGACAGCCAATCAACGCCAATCAATTTATTTGGGTTTAAAGATGGCACAGGCAATGCCCCTGCCAATGATAACCAATTAATGAATGAACTTATTTGGGTTACCGAAGGAGGAAAAGAGCCTAGTTGGTGTACTGGCGGCACCTATCAAGCAGTACGACTCATCCGTTTTAATCTTGAATTTTGGGATAGAACCCCGCTTGAAGACCAAGAAAATGATTTCGGTCGCCATAAAGATACAGGGGCACCTATCGGTATGAAGCAAGAACATGATGACCCTCAATTTGACAAAGATCCTCATGGGGACCGCGTATTATTCGACTCCCACATGCGCCGTGCCGAACCTCGTAACCCTGAGCGTTATACCGCAAAACTAAGGCGCCGTAGCTACAGCTACTCACTTGGTTTAACCCCTAATGGGTTACTTGATATGGGGCTTATCTTCGTTTCATACCAAAAAAATCTTAAAACAGGTTTTATTGATACTCAAAAACGGCTTAATGGTGAGCCACTTGAACGCTATATTAAACCTTTTGGGGGTGGCTACTATTTTGTATTGCCTGGTGTACAAACAGCCCAAGACTACCTAGCTCAAGGTATGTTTGAAGCCGCCAAAAAAGCTTAATCGATTTAATTTTTGCGGGATCGCGCATTGCCTTCCCGCACTTGAATATTCTACTAAACATCATCACCCCCTCTTTTCCCTTCTAATAGCCACATTTAAAAACAATCACAAAATCAATAAATTAAATAAATCAACATCCCCCACACTTAATTCGCAATAAAAAATAATGTGACCCGTATCATTTAATACGATAACCGTGTTGGACTTCATAGATTGATTTATGCTCAAAATGGCATTCACTATTACGAATAATAAGGGATCTCTATGATTAACAAACTTACGTCTGCTATCGTCATATCCTCACTTATTTACTCATTACCAAGCGGAGCACAATCATTATCTGAATTACCGCTCATGCCTTGGCCACAGCAAGTTGAAGTAAAAAATGCCGATGGAAAATGGGTATTAAATAATACGCTAGATATTTATGTAGAAGGCGATGATTTAGGTGATGCAACCCGTCGTTGGCGTGAAAGAATAGAGACCCAAACAGGCTGGCAATTAACACCACACCAAGCAAACAACACTCAAGCCCCGATAAAAATTTTTATCGAGAAAAAAGTACCTGAATTGCCATCTCTACAAATGGACGAAAGTTATCAAATCACAACAGATAACCATGGCGCCACGATCAAAGCGGCAACCCGATTTGGTGCAATGCGAGCGATGGAAACATTATTACAATTGATACAAACAGATGGGGAAAATACGTTTATCCCACTGCTTACAATTAAAGACAGTCCGCGTTTTGCTTGGCGCGGTGTGATGCTTGATTCTTCACGACATTTTTTACCAATCAATGATATCTTGCGCCAAATTGATGGTATGGCAGCCGCTAAGTTAAACGTTTTTCATTGGCACCTAACCGATGACCAAGGTTGGCGTTTTGAGTCACTTAGCTACCCTAAATTACAACAGCTAGCCAGTGATGGCCAATACTATACTCAAGATCAAATGCGCCAAGTTGTCGCCTATGCCAAAGAAAGAGGAATTCGGGTGGTGCCTGAAATTGATTTCCCTGGTCATGCCTCAGCTATTGCTGTTGCCTACCCTGAGCTTATGAGCGCACCTGGCCCTTACCAAATGGAACGTCACTGGGGAGTGCATCAGCCTCTACTTAATCCAACCCAAGAAAATGTGTACCAATTTACAGATAGCTTAATTAACGAGTTGACCACTATATTCCCAGATGAATATATCCATATTGGCGGAGATGAGGTTGACCCAACCCAATGGAAAAACAATCCAGCTATTCAGGAGTTTATGCAAAAAAACAACCTGAAAGATACCCATGCACTACAGGCTTATTTCAATCAACGGCTTGAACAAATCCTCACAAAACATAACCGTAAAATGGTCGGCTGGGATGAAATTCAACACCCTTCACTATCAAAAAATATTGTTATTCAGTCGTGGCAAGGACAAGATTCTTTAGGCGATAGCGCTCAAGAAGGATTTAAAGGTTTACTTTCAACTGGTTTCTATCTCGACCAATCTCAAAGTGCGGCATACCATTATCGAAATGAGATACTACCTCAGCCACTTACTGTAGAGACAAATGTTAAACAGGGTGAACAATCGCAAAGTTGGCAATTTGAAATCGAAAGGTTAAAAGGTAGCCCCGTAAAAGGCAGTTTTACATTAATAAAGGGGTCAAATGGATGGCGTGGATTTATTGATTTTGCAGGTAAATCACGTCGAGAAATTAATAAGATTGAGTGGTTTTCGCCTAAACAAGTCAGTTTCTCAGTGGACACTTGGATGGGAGAAACTCGTCCTGTTGTTACTTTAACGGATGATAAATTAAGCGGTTATACCATAATAGGTAATGCTCGCTATCCAACGACAGGAACCCACTTAACAGCCATTCCCGAAGGAATTGCGCCAACCACGCCCGACAATAATAAAATGACCAATATTCTCGGCGGGGAAATTGCGTTATGGGCTGAAAATATTCGCGCTCCCATCATTGATACTAAGCTATGGCCACGTGCTTTTGCCGTATCCGAGCGCCTATGGTCTGCAAAAGATGTCAATAATGAGAATGACATGTATCGTCGCCTAAACGCAACAGATGCTTGGTCAACCATTTCGGTGGGTTTACAGCAGCATGCACAAACGGCCCGTGAATTTACACGTTTAGCAAATGGCGTTGAAATTGAGCCTTTGATGATCCTCTCTGAATCTGTAGAGCCTGCACATTACTATACTCGCCATCATCTTAAGTGGAGAGAAAACCAATATCATCAATATGAACCTCTTAACCGATTTGTCGATGCTTTACCGGCCGAAAGTATGCAAGCAAGAGCCTTCCGCCAGCATATTGACGCATTAATCGCTAAACCGAATGATACAGCGGCAGCACAATGGTTAGAGCAGAGATTAAAACGTTGGCAAGATAATATTCCACAAGTCCAGCGTCTTATTAAACAGAATGCTAACTTAGTTAGGTTAACGCCTGTTACCGAGAATGTGGAACAATTGACGGTGATTGGTTTAGAACTGATTAAGCATTATACGACAGGTGAGCCGTTAGCCGAGAGCCGTAAAGCAGCTATTTTGCAGCAGTTAGAAAAAAGCTCAGGTTTGCAAGATGAAGTTGTCATTGCAATTGTCGAACCACTAGAAAAACTACTCCGCCACATCCCGACAACAGGTCAATAGTTACAGTCAATCCCCCCTTTAGTTAAACTCAAGTATTCGACTTTTGGGGGGAATATAATCGGTATAAAGAGTTTTAATAGTTGGAAAATCAGTCACTGTTTGTTTATGCTATTCTTTTACCTTAAGTTAAACTTACTTTAATGATATCGCCACTTTTTCAGGTATGTTTTTCATTCGCTATTTTCTCGATGATAAAGCCAGATAAGCAATAACACTTATTAATTCCATATTGAATTATTGCTTTTATGCTCTGAACTAAAATTCGTTAGATTTTAATATGTTTATATAACATAGCGATACCTACCTCACGTGCTGATTAGGGAATAAGGATTAGATGAAAAAAACGATTTTTCTCCTTTTTTTGGGAATGCTTCCAGTAGTCGTTAGTGCCGCAAGTTGTGAAGTACCAGATCATGATTTATGTATAAAAATCGAACAGGGAAATGCAACTGCTCAATACAGATTAGGTACTATGTATCAATATGGAGAAGGAGTTATACAGGATTATCAGAAGGCTAGACAGTGGTATGAGAAAGCAGCAAAACAGAACAATGCAGATGCTCAATATAAGCTTGGTGTGATGTTTAGTCATGGTTGGGGTGGGGAGCAAGATGATCAGCAAGCGCGGCTATGGTACCTGAAATCGGCCCAACAAGGAAATTCTAGCGCTCAAAGCAACTTGGGGGTGATGTTCTATCTTGGAGAAGGAGTTGAGCAGGATTACCAGCAAGCGTTACGGTGGTATTTGAAATCTGCCGAACAGAATAATAGTGCAGCTCAGAATAATCTTGGCGTGTTGTACCAGTATGGAAATGGTGTTGAACAGGATTACCAGCAGGCGCTACAGTGGTACCAGAAGGGTGCAGAACAAGACAATGAATTGGCTCAATTCAATCTAGCACAAATGTATGATAAAGGATTAGGAGTTAGACAGAGCAAATCAACTGCTAAAATTTGGTATAGCAAGTCGTGCGATAACGGTAATCAAGATGGGTGTAAAAGAGTTCTAGAACTAAAAGATATCAGTGAACAATAAATAGGGAGAGCCATTGGACCCTGTAAATAATTCTGTGTATTTGCCTTTTATTAAATGTGGCCGTTTAGGCGGTCACCGAACTCAATAATAAAACGACTCATTGCCTGTTTCCAGTTTTGAATTGGCATACTCCATTTTTTAGAGGCCGATTCAATCGCTAAATAAATCACTTTCCGTACAGAGTCTTGGTTTCCAGTCATTTGCTAATGCACTCATTTATCTACGCCTGTTGGCCATGTAACTAGGCAATTGTCACATGTTTCTTTTATTGCTTTTAGCGGGATTGTATCTTTTTCCCAAACCTCTCATGGCCTGACCGCTTGGGTAAATCGGATATTTTCTGGCTTAACCCCTTGGCGGATCAACGAGTCTGCTGCTGATGCCTCAGCACAAGCACCAATAGTATTTTTACAAAATGTTGTATATTCACCTATTTTAACACCAAGTTGTTTCTCAACATAAATTACAGTGTTCTTGCCCAGCATTTCAGCTGAAATTTTACCATCGCTGTCTCAAAAACAGGGAAGGCTTCTTCATTTGGTTTGGGCGCCCTTTCGGTTTATTTTTACTTCCTATCTACCGTATTCTTTATATGATCAGCCATTGATATCAAGCTGTCAGAGCCCTCATGTAAAAATGTCTCATTTAGGATCATGTGAACCGCATGAAATTTGAATTCAGGAAAATAAACCTGTTTTCATGTTTTAACGTTTAGCCCATACACCCCGTGCTGTTGATAATTTTCAATCCATCACCAAGTCGTATCATGATTACGTTTAAATCTTTTATCGAGTATTTTACCCCCTCTCACCATTTAGGTAGGCCTGAATAATTTCAAGTTTAAACTCTAGAGTATGTTTTAACATAGAAAAGCACCCTTCAAATTAGACTAAAAGCGTCTCACTTTTGGGGTGCAGTTCAATATTTAGGAATTAGTTTATCAGTAAATCTACTCTTCCATTACACTACTTATTTGTGCGCTCCATCGCGTCAGTTTCAACCTCTTTTTTCCATTCCTCTGATATTGGTGCAGCATTTTTCTTTGACTCAACGGCATTATTAATCGCTTTATATGCTTTGTCGTAACCGGTTTTATCTTACACATATCCAGTTGCTTTAGAGCGACTAATACCAATACTATCGGCAGCAGTGATCGCATCAATATTGGCGCCAAGGAAGATAAAGTCCCATTTATCCTCCATTTCTGCCGATTTGATCATAGATTTAATTTTCGATTGACTATATTTGTGGCTACTATTTTCTTCACCATCAGTAATGATAACGAATAAAACGTTATTATTTTTTGTTATCTTCCGGTTTTCTTGCATTTTGCTAATGGTGTCACCAACCGCATCTAATAGTGCAGTATTACTGCCAACCTGATAATCTTCTAAAGTTAAATTTGGTACTTTATCGATAGGCTCTCTATTGTGTAAGAGGGTTGTTTTATCATTGAACAGCACTGTCGTAATAAAGACATCCCCTTTTTTATTACGATTTTCTGTTAACACACGATTAAAGCCGCCAATCGTATCAGATTCAAAACCTGACATTGAACCACTTTTATCCAGTATAAATACAAGGTCTAAGACTTCAGGCTGTGTTTTTTCTACAACGATCGATTTGCCGTTTGCTATTGAAGAAAACATCAAAAAGGTAGAAGCAAACGTAATACCAAGAAATGGCTTTAATATTGCCTTCATATTATTATTCCTATGCAGATGATCTTATTTGATAATAGCTATCATCCGTTTATCACAATCATTTCACATAAGAATTCTCTGGTTAGTTTGCAGGCAGATTCTTAAAAAGAAAAGGAGACAAAATCCCCCAATAATTGATTACCCAACGATTGGGGGGATTTTATAAATACAATCTTTTTTTGATTATTTAAAATTTATTATTATTTTTCCCAAATACCATAACCTCTCAATTCACCAACCTGATGAACAAAATTATTGTATTGCTCGTTATCTGAAACTGAATTAGATGCCGAGTTATTAGCATGAGCTTTCACTAATTCGATACTGAGCTGGTGAAATTGTTGATTTAATTTTTCATGGATAGCAGTATCATTGGTTTCTTTCAGTTGTTTTAGTAAATTCACCAATTCTTCGGCTATTGACTGAACCGATTGATCCGTAAAGTCTGCTGTTGGTAGCTCATAACTAAAGGCCATATTGATGGAGTCATGCAGGGCATCTTCCGGCATATTAGGCTGTAAATCTTCACCATATTCATTGGCAATATATTCAATTAATTCAGCCTTATCAAAACACTTTGACTTAATATTACCGTCTAATTTTTGATCATGTGTCGTGATTGATTCAGGGAAAGGCTCTCCCAATAAATAGCTACACTTAAATAAATTAGCATCAATGACAAACGCATTTGCGCTTCTTACTGCCATATTGACATCATGGCCGTTGATAGTTACGTTATAAGTGGTCGGTTTAAAACGATCAGCTTTACCTTCAACAACATAAGCCTCTGAAAGGGTATAATAAACAAGGTTATTTGGGTTAATAATCCCCCCGTTATTGTTGTCAAAAACCATAAACGAAAATAATTCACCTTGGCTGTTTTCTAACGTATGTTTACCCGATGCAAGTTGAATAATGCCTCTTTGCCCTGGTAGCACATTATAATCGTTATTATCGACCTTAAATGAAATATTATCGTTTGTTGGATTACTATAATAAAACTCACCTTTATGGCTCAATGGATCAAAATCATCACAAGCAGATACAGCAAACATCGCAATAGCTAGCAATCCACTTTTACATATTGTTTTCATTATCTATTTTTCTCACTATTGGTGTGTGTATTATCATTTTCTAATAGAAAAATATTAGCATATTAAAAATAGAAACATATTTTAAACTAAGCTAAACCGCCTACCTTCTTCATAATATTTATAGCACTTATATTCAATATTTATCTTATTTAGAATAAGTCGCCAATATGATGAATATTGTCTGATATTTACTATGGTTAATAGCGGCAATTTGTCAATGATGCTATCTTGTCGAATTATCAACGGATGAAACGATGAAAAATAACTTAAGGGAAACAAATGATAATTCGTTTATCAAAATCACTCTGTGTTTGTGCTATAGCCTTATTCATTTCATTTACTGCCTTTAATAATTTAACCGATTACAACACAAATTTTTTATTTGTACAGCATGTCCTAACAATGGATGCAATATTCCCTAATGCAAATGTGAAGTATCGGGCTATCAATTCACCTCCCTTTCACCATCTTGTCTATATCACTATTATTAGTATTGAAATTATTGCGGCTCTCATTTGTTGGTGGGGAGCTTTCATCTTATTTAAAAATATCGACAAAAATGCTGTGGCTTTTAATCAAAGCAAAAAATGGGCAATTATCGGATTAACACTGGCATTCTTATTATGGCAAGTCGCATTTATGTCTATTGGGGGTGAATGGTTTGCAATGTGGATGTCAAAACAATGGAACGGTATACCCAATGCATTCCGTTTCTTTATTACCATTTTGTTAGTACTCATGTATGTCACGGCTCGTGACAGCGATGATGAAAAACCGCATGAGTAATTAAAAAGCAGCTTATGCTTTCAGTGTCTTAAGCAGCACTGTAAATGCGGATTCTACCATTGGTGTTAAGATTTGGCTGGTTCGCATCAAAGACACCGTGCGAGTCAATGCCGGTTGCTGTAACTGCAAAACCATTAAGTCAGGGTCGCGTAAATGTACGGTATAAAGGTGAGGAAGAATAGCAATCGCCAATTTAGAACGGACTAAGCCATATAGCGTTTCAATGTAATCAACTTGATAACGAATATTGGGCTTTAAGCGGTGGCTTTCCAATGTGGCTAACACTAAACGTTGGATGTTGCCTTTAGAAAACACCGCAATATCGCGATTATTAAGCATTTTCCAAGGCAAATGGAAGCCTCCCGCTAATACATCTTCTCGATGTACGACTGCGACAAAAGGGTCATCTTGTAACGTAAACAGTTGTAACTCTCTAGGGACTGAGCTGTCTAATACACCAACCCCAAAATCAATCTCATTATTCATTAATTGAGAAACTAATGAATCATTGGTTTTATCGTAAAACTCCACATTCAGCCGAGGAAAGTGCAAATTAAGTTGTGTCGGCACATCAGGAAAAAGTAGTGAACTCACGGAAGGCACCAAGCCAATACGCAACGTGCCGTCTCCGCCTTCGTCAATTATCTGTTGAATATCACTAAAAGCACGGTGTGAAACACTCAGTATACGTTCAGCATGCGGTAAAATAGCAGCACCAAGCTCTGTTAGCGTTACAGAGGAAGCGGTTCGATTAACTAGTTTTCCTCCAATCACACTTTCAATTTGACGTAATGCACTACTCAACGCAGGTTGACTAATGGCTAGTCGGCTCGCTGTATCAGTAAAATGCCTTAAATGTGCCAAAGTCACAAAATATTGTATCTGTTTTAACGTCAATGCAGGCAGGCGCTGCCATGGTTCACTCATGTTCTCTATTCACACTCTATTTTATGATAAGGCGTTGTTATAACCCTCTAATTAACCATACAAAGCCTAACCTAGCCTTAATGCTCTTATTCACCATTATAACCCTTTCTTATGATCTGATAAGTTTTATCATCTTGGCAAACGTTTGCGTAACTCATAAAGTAGCAGCAAAGGATCATTTATTGATGGTATTTTATGAGCGAAACCAACTACAGCAAACGCAGAGCAGTGCAAGCGGCAAAAGGTGAAATCCCTTTTGACCTGCTTCTCACACAAGCCAATATTGTCGACATGGTCACTGGCGAGATCCGTGCCGCCGATATTGGTATCGTCGATTCACTCATTGCGAGTGTCCACCCAACAGGAAGCCGAAGTGATGCCAAGGAAATCCATGACCTTAACGGGTATTTTATTTCACCAGGGCTGATTGACACACATGTTCACTTAGAAAGCTCCCATCTTCCTCCCGTACGTTACGCCGAAATAGTGCTAACACAAGGAACTACCGCGGTATTTTGGGATCCCCATGAATTGGCTAATGTATTAGGCTTGGAAGGTGTCCGTTATGCGATTGAAGCAAGCCGCAATTTACCGCTGCATGTCATGGTAGCTGCCCCCTCCTCTGTTCCCTCAACACCAGGCCTTGAAATGTCAGGAGCCGACTTTGCCGGAAAAGAAATGTCAACCATGTTAAGTTGGCCAGAGGTCCATGGTGTTGCAGAAGTGATGGATATGTTCGGCGTTCTTCATGGTAGTGAACGAATGGAGGAGATTTTAAACGCGGGGCTTACGTCGGGGAAACTCATTGAAGGCCATGCTAGAGGGTTAAAAGGAGCCGATTTACAAGCCTACCTCGCTGCTGGCGTGACATCTGATCATGAGCTTACCTCAGCAGAAGATGCTTTAGAGAAATTGCGAGCTGGTTTAACACTCGAAATTCGTGGCTCTCACCCTTATCTATTGCCAGACATCGTCGCTGAGTTGCAAAAGCTACCTCATCTCTCATCACAAATCACCGTATGCACCGATGATGTTCCACCTGATATTTTAATCGAAAAAGGGGGGATCATTGCCCTACTGAATCTATTAATTGAGCATGGTATGCAAGCGACAGATGTACTCCGTTTTGCAACCTTAAATGCAGCCATTCGCTTACAACGTCACGATCTGGGGTTAATTGCCGCAGGGCGTCGCGCTGATTTGGTGGTCTTTGATTCACTCAAAAAATTACAAGCACACCGCGTGTATGTTGCAGGTCAGCAAATTTCCGAAGATGGAAAACTATTTAAATCACTAGCCACAGATCAAACCGTTTTACCACCTAGAGATACCATGTGTCTGTCACCTATCACAGCCGCTGATTGCACATTACAAATTGATAATATTATTAATGGCAGTGCTCGATTACGCCATATTCGAGGAGCTCGCTTCACACAATGGGGTGAAATTGATGTGCAAATTACCGATGGCAAAGTTCAAATACCGAATGGCTTTAGCTTGATCCGCGTACAACATCGCCATGGACGCCATGATGCCAAGCCACAAATTGCACTATTAGAAGGCTGGGGTGAATTACGCGGTGCTATCGCAACCAGCTACTCACATGATTCTCACAATTTAGTTGTACTAGGTCGTGATGCAGAAGATATGGCACACGCGGCTAATTTGCTTATCGAAAGTGGCGGTGGTATGGCTTTAGTTCAAAACGGTAAAGTCCTCGCTCACGTTGCAATGCCAATTGCTGGCATGCTATCCGATCTGCCTGCAAAACAGCTTGCCGAACAGTTTCGTCAATTACGAGAGCTTAGCAGTGAAATAGCCGATTGGGAGCCGCCTTATCGTGTTTTTAAAGCTATTGAAGGCACCTGTCTTGCCTGTAATGCAGGCCCTCATTTGACTGACCTAGGGTTGACTGACGGTACAACGCGACAAATTGTTGATCCCGTGATTCAAACCAGTAAACACTCGCACAATCACAATAATTAATAATAATGATAGGAGAGCCAATTTATGGCTGACAATATGATTAATGCGCCAACATCAGGGAGTTGGCTAGAAAAACGTTTTGCATTGCGCGCTCGAGGGAGCACCGTCAGAACAGAGTTCTTAGCAGGGGTAACAGGTTTTCTTGCTGCCGCTTATTTGTTAGTTGTGATCCCCGGGCTGCTCGCCGCTGGGGGAATGGATAAAGGTGCCGCAACAACAGGCACGATCATTGTTTTTGTGCTGGCGAGTCTGCTAATGGCTTTCTATGCCAACCTTCCTTTCGTCGTTGGACCAGGCATTGGCGGCTCTGTACTGGTAGGTATCACACTTGCAGGTAGCGAAGGGATTAACTGGCAAATTGGTTTGGGCATAGCTTGTTGGTCAGGCATTTTATTCTTCCTGCTCACTAAATTTGGTTTACGCGAAGTTGTCACTCGCTCGGTTCCTCAATCGATCAAACTTGGGCTAACCGCCTCTATCGGTTTATTTGTTGCCGTTCTCGGTTTTCGAAATGCAGGCTTAGTACTTGCTAACCCTAAAACCAACGCCTTGATGTTAGGTGATTTTTTATCACCGGGGGCATTAGTGGCTTTGGCTGGTTTCTTTGTCGCCATCGCCTTGCAAGCACGACGTATACCCGGAGCTATTTTATGGGCAATTTTATTTGCCACCGTTATAGGTATTCCTTTTGGGGTCACAAAATTACCCGATACCTTTATTGGTATTCCTCATTCAGTAGGCCCTGTATTCGGAGAAGTTGACTTAATTGGCGCCTTAAACATCGCCTTCTTACCCTTTTTATTTGTATTTTTTGCCGCTGAATTTTTCTCGACGATGGGCACGACACTGGCTGTCGGTGGTGAAGCGGGGTTACTTGATAAAGAAGGCAATATGCCGAACATTAACCGCCCATTTATCGTTGACTCAATTGCAGCCGCACTCGGCCCATGGGTAGGCATTCCTGCGGCAACCGCTTTAATTGAGTCTTCAGCGGCTGCGGAAGCCGGCGGTAAAACAGGACTTACGGCTCTTGCAGCGGCCTTTATGTTCCTATTAATGCTACTGTTTACACCAATTGCTTTAATGATCCCAGCGCAAGCCACCGCGCCTGCATTAATTTTGATTGGACTAAATATGTTCAGTGGACTACGTAAAGTTGACCTTGCAAACTTTACGGATGGTTTACCTGTTTTAATGATGGTGATGATCACATTGATCGCCAATAGTTTCGGTACGGGTATTGCAGGTGGCCTACTGTTCTATATTCTGATTAAAGCTGTTGCAGGGAAATGGAGAGAGATCCCTATAAGCTTATGGGTATTAGCTGTACCACTCGTCTACTATTTTTCTACGCTGGTCAAACACTGATCATATAAGCACCCAACAACTGTTGGGTGCTTTCCCATTAATCAACCTTAATTGAAAAGCAATTACAGCCACAGTGAAAACGCACAATTTGAGGTTGTTTAGGCTGTTTACCTTGACGCTTACTGATTGAATTTTCAATTTCAACCGCACGCTTAATTTCATTGATTTCGAGCCGTGACAGACGCTTATTATTCCCTGTTGCACTTCGAATACGTTCATTCCCTAATTTTTCACCGGACATTGCAATTTCCTTTTCTCAACTCGCATTGATCGCACTTATTAGCACCACCAATAAAACCTGTAAGTTATTTTGTCTCACTGACGACCATTTGTGAAGGGGCGCCAATCGGTACATAGTCATCAACAAACACCAACTCCCCTGTATTCGGTTCAACCTTAAAACGGGTAATATTGTCACTACGTTGGTTCATAACATATAAATATTGACCGTCTGGAGACAATGTTAATGTTCTTGGGTAATCCCCTCGTGTCCATGTTTGTGATACTTTGCTGAGTGAACCCTCTTCATTAATACTAAAATGTGCAACACTATTGTGTAAACGATTTCCAACATAGAGATGTTTACCATCTTGGCTCTCTACAATACCCGAAATAAAATTTGTGCCTTTATAATTTTCAGGTAACGTCGAAACTGTCGCCTTCTCTTTTAAAGTACCTTTTTGTTTATCAAATTGATATTCAGTTAATGTTGATGCTTCTTCATTAACCAACCAAACTCTGTCTCCTAATTTAGAAAAAACAAAATGGCGAGGGCCAGCACCTTTTGATGATGCCATAATGTATGGGGGATCATTTGCAATTAATTTTCCATTCTTTCCATCAAAGCGATATTGATAGATGCGGTCAAGACCGAGATCTGTGGTAAACACATATTCCCCTGAAGGGTCGGTTGCTATCATGTGAGCATGAGGCCCGTTATGATCACTGATTGCAAAGCTCCCCTCAACTGCCGCTTCAGGATAGGCGGCCCCAGCAGGGCCATCATGTTGAATAACTTCACTTGCAGGTAATAGACCGCCATCATCTCGAATAGGAAGCACCGACACAGCACCACTATGGTAATTCGCAACCAATAAGTAGCGCCCATCTGGGGTTATCGATAAATAAACAGGGCCATCCCCTCCAGATGAAACATTATTTATCGCCTGTAACTCCCCATTATCCTTAACCTGCCATGCATGAACCGTTCCCTTTTCTGTTTCACTCCCTGCATACAGCACTTTACCATTTTTTGATAAAACCAATTGTGCAGCATTTGTAAGTGGAGCGGCTAAAACTTTACGGCTTAATTGCCCCGTTTGATTATCGATATCAAAACGATATATTCCTTCACCATTAGGGCTATAAGTTCCAACCCACGCAAATTGAGGAGCGGCTACCAAAGAAGTACTCGCAAACATAAATGACGCCGCCCAGATAGATAACTTATTTGCCATGATAAATTTTCCTAGTTAAATAACAATACACGCTCATATCTTGGTATATGACCGAATATGAGTATTAAACTTAACCACTACATTGGTAGAATAGAAAAATCATCTATGACTGTGCAGCCACATTATTTCCATTTTCTCGTGGAAATAATCTACTAACTAGCGTTATCCATTTCCACTTAGCTGGTGTTACACATTAACAACTGGCTTTGTTGATAAAATTGAATTTTAAAATCAATCTGGATAGGTAATTTAACTTTAGTATGTATTTTTATTTTTGAGATAAGCGTCGCGCTATTGAACAAAAATCATCATTATTTAATCATCAATAACAGTCTGTATTTCACCTAGATTTTATTGAGTTGGCGAAAACCGATAATTAATATTATCGGTTAATCTCATTTAATTAAGCACTGCATGGGCTTCAATTTCAATCAGCCACTCTGGCAATGATAACCCCGTAACGATCACCCAAGATGATGCTGGTGGCGCCGAGGTAAACTTTTCTTTTAGTGCCTGAGATATCGCATTTTGCTCTTCATCACTATCACAACCTTGCTTAATATAAATCCGCAGCATAACAACATCATTCAGCGTTCCGTGGGCTTCTTTAAGGACATACTCGATATTTTTAATTGCTTGAATGGTTTGCTCATAAATACCACCAGCCACGGTTTGTTGATTCGCATCAACACCAACTTGCCCAGAGAGAAAAAGCTGCCGAGTACCTGTAGTTTCAATAGCTTGACTAAATCCATACTGCAATGAATTAAAAACAGATGAAGGATTAATTGATTTTTTTGACATATTATCTCATTTTAAAATAATCGTATTTTGAATAAAATACCTTTTCATATTTAAACAAAGCTTGAACAAACTAGTTTTCAGTGTTAGTAAATTGGCACAAAATATTCTATTTCAATTTCTTTTATTGGTAATTCTACATTTTCTTTATTATTAATATATTTTTCAATATCCACCCCTTCACGACGAAGTAACCCTAGAGAAGGCAAAGAATAAAGATAAAGATTTAAGCTAAAATCACGGTATTCAGCCAAAGAGCCTTTAAATGAAAACTTTGCGTACTTTCCACTAGGTAAATAAATTTCTTTAAACTGGTTGTGATCAACAATTGGATCTATTGCTTTTAAGCCAATCTGGTATTTCACTTGCACCATGTGTGATCTTTTCTCTGTTTTCTGATAATTGATCAACACATAGCATTCTTTTATTTTTAAATTTGTCGCCTTAAAAAAATCATCCCAAAAACTTCCCCTAATATTTTCATGCAATAATCCAACCTCATCTAATGAAGATAGATACTGATACTCTTTAATATGCAAAGTATACTGTTCACACTCAACAATTTGAGGAATTGCTAAATAATCAATATCGAAATTGATAGGTGGCTGCATTGCCTCCAATTCCCATAATTTATTACGCCGATAATAACTTGGTGTAACCTTAAAAATGTACTTAAATCGACGTGTAAAAGATTGTTGGGAATCAAATTGATATTTTAATGCGATCTCAAGGATAGTTTTTTTCGTCAACCTCAACTCAACAGCCGCTTTCGTCAAACGACGAGCACGAATATAGCTAGCCAGTGTGACCCCTGTTACTTTTTTGAACAGCCGCTGAAAATACCACTTGGTATAACCCGCTTTATTCGCCACATCATCAAGCAGTAAAGACTGATCTAAATTATGTTCAATCCATAATAGAACATCTTTGATAACCGTTGTATGAAACTGCTTATCATCATATCTTAATTGGATGTTATTAGCTTTATTTTGATAGCGAGAATGCTGTTCAATATACATAAAATAACCTAAATGTTCTTAAGATTGTCACGACCACATCATCATGATACCATAAACATACTGACGGTATGTTATTTTAGATCTATCATGGAAAATAAAAATCATCAACAAGAAAATTTTAAGAGTACCTATCAATCACTGGTTAACTCAGCACGAATATTGTTTGTTGAAAAAGGCTATCAAGCTGTTTCAATAGATGAGATCTCGGGAAAAGCGTTGGTGACCAAAGGTGCCTTTTATCATCACTTTAAAAATAAAAAACAATTACTCAGCGCCTGTTATAAGCAGCAATTAATTATGATTGATGCCTACATCACAACAAAAACTGATTTAAAAAATGGTTGGTCTGCCTTAGAAAGTATATTTGAACATTATCTTGATTATATTATTGATGGCGGATTCAAGTCCGAAGTGCAACGCTAAGCCGCCTTTCTTAGCTCCGCAAACACCACCGAAGGTTGTCTGAACCCCAGACACTTGCGTGGCCTGCTGTTCAACGCTCCCTGATAGCGTTGTAAGTCTTCTTCTGTCACTGTCCGCAGGTCTGTTCCTTTCGGGATAAACTGTCTTAACAACCCATTCGTATTCTCGTTCAGCCCACGCTCATGCGAGGCATACGGATGGGCAAAGTACGTATCTGCGTTCAGTGCTTCTGCTATCGCCTTGTGCTCACTAAACTCTAGACCGTTATCGAACGTTATTGTGTGACATACATCCTGATACTCACTCAGCAGTGAGATAATGGCCTTACTGACTTCCACCGCATCCTTTGAAAACACCTTTTTTGTCAGGTAAATACGGCTTTTGCGTTCTGCCAGTGTCACGATAGCACCAGTGCCCTGTTTACCCTGCACCAAATCGGCCTCCCAGTCCCCCAGACGGCTACGGTCATCGACGACTGACGGCCGTAGCTCAATGGATACCGCATCAGGGATGCGCCCTCGTTTCTGCCCGTAGCCCTTACGATATCGCCGTTTGCCCTGCCTAAGATGCCTGTACAACTCGCCACCGCTACGCTTATCCGCATAGATATACTGGTAAATCCATTCATGGCTGACGCTAAGACCAATAATGCTGCCAATTGCACTTATTTGCTCAGGACTCCACTTCCACTCCAGAGCAAATATCACGAAATCTATGGTCTGCTGAGGAATTGTCCTTTTGGCAGATGACAGCCGCCTATCACAGCACTTCTGGTGTGCCTGTTGTGGGTTATAACCAGTATCTGAAGTGTTACGCCTCAGTTCACGGGAGACCGTGGACTTGCTTACACCGATACGGATACCTATCTCATGGCAGGATAAATTATCCTCACGCAGTATCGATATCTGGTATCGTTGTCCTTCGGTTAGTTGCTGATACTTCATACTTACTCGCTCATCTTTGGTCGGAAGAGCAGGATAGCTTATCAGTAGCTAACCGTCCTTCCATCTAACATGACCGAGCGTTGCACTTATTATCTGAATTCGCGGATAATAATAAAAACCTTATCCCTATCCAAGAAGTGATGCCTATCATTGGTTGGAATGAACTTGAAAAAATTAGCCTTGAATACATTACTGGTAAGGTAAACGCCATTGTCAGCAAATTGATCCAAGAGAACCAACTTAAAGCTTATGATGATGATGTGCTTAAAAACTTACTCAATGGCTGGTTTATGCATATCGCAATACATGCGAAAAACCTAAAAGAGCTTGCCGATAAAAAAGGCCAATTTATTGCTATTTACCGCGGCTTTTTATTGAGCTTGAAAGATAAATAAAATAGATAGGTTTTATTTGAAGCTAAATCTTCTTTATCGTAAAAAATGCCCTCTTGGGTTATCAAGAGGGTCATTATATTTCGCGGAATAACATCATTTGGTGACGAAATAACTAAGCACTTGTCTCCTGTTTACTCCCCTGAGCTTGAGGGGTTAACATGAAGGTCATCGATAGCAGGATAATAATACAGTAAAACGCTAAACCAATAATCCAAATCCAGCCATCCCAAATTGGTAGTGAATGATTATAAATAACAGCAAACAGTAATGGGCCAATAACACCGGTTGCATTGGTAAGGCTCACCAATAATCCCTGTAAAGCACCTTGCTGATGACTCTTTGTTTGGATAGACATCACTCCCTGTAATGCAGGTAAAGCGATCCCACCACCAGCCAATAAAATTAAAACAGGGAAAACTAACCAACCTTCAGATATAAACGCTAAAAAGGCAAATGCACTACTATCTGCAATAAATCCGAGCAGTACTGCCGTTTTTTCGCCCCATTTAGTGGCTATTCTTCCTGCCACAAAGGCTTGGAATACTGAGTGTAAAAGACCAAGACCCGCTAATGAAAAGCCAACCATCATGCTATTCCATCCAAAACGATTTTCGGTAAATAGCACCCACACCGTTGCGGGAATTTGGCCTATCAATTGCGCTGAAAAATAAATAATCAACAAAATGGGCATCGTTTTAAATAAAGTGACGTATACCGAATTCGATTGCGTCTCAACCCCTACTTCGGTATCTGTATTATCACGCGTATTTTTGGTTTCACGGAACCAAAACATAACCACAAGGAAAGTGACAATATTTAGCAACGCAGCGATAAAAAAGGGACTATGCGGTGAAATCTCTCCTGCAAAACCACCAATAATAGGCCCCGCTATTAAACCAAGCCCAAAACTTGCCCCTAACCAACCGAACCACTTCACGCGTTGAGAAGCTGAGGTGGTATCGGCAATGACCGATGCCGCGACAGCCCCAGTAGCTCCTGTGATCCCTGAAAGCAAACGGCCTAAATACAGCATCCAAAGCGCACTTGAAAAAGCCAGCAATAAGTAATCCAGCGATGCGCCTATTAATGACAACAACAGCACTGGGCGCCGACCAAATCGGTCAGACATTTTTCCAAGCCAAGGAGCAAAGATAACCTGCATTAACGCATAAAGTGCAAGCAATACGCCAAAGTGGTTAGCGATATCTTCCGAAGCAATAAATTCACGTAATAACGTTGGCAAGACTGGCATGATAAGGCCAATCCCCATGGCATCGAGTAACGTAATTACCAATGCGATCTTTGTCGAACTATTCATTTCACTTTTCTCTATCACTGATAGGGAGTGGTAAAATAACTCTATCATGATAGAGTGTCAACAAAAATTAGGAATTAATGATGTCTAGATTAGATAAAAGTAAAGTGATTAACAGCGCATTAGAGCTGCTTAATGAGGTCGGAATCGAAGGTTTAACAACCCGTAAACTCGCCCAGAAGCTAGGTGTAGAGCAGCCTACATTGTATTGGCATGTAAAAAATAAGCGGGCTTTGCTCGACGCCTTAGCCATTGAGATGTTAGATAGGCACCATACTCACTTTTGCCCTTTAGAAGGGGAAAGCTGGCAAGATTTTTTACGTAATAACGCTAAAAGTTTTAGATGTGCTTTACTAAGTCATCGCGATGGAGCAAAAGTACATTTAGGTACACGGCCTACAGAAAAACAGTATGAAACTCTCGAAAATCAATTAGCCTTTTTATGCCAACAAGGTTTTTCACTAGAGAATGCATTATATGCACTCAGCGCTGTGGGGCATTTTACTTTAGGTTGCGTATTGGAAGATCAAGAGCATCAAGTCGCTAAAGAAGAAAGGGAAACACCTACTACTGATAGTATGCCGCCATTATTACGACAAGCTATCGAATTATTTGATCACCAAGGTGCAGAGCCAGCCTTCTTATTCGGCCTTGAATTGATCATATGCGGATTAGAAAAACAACTTAAATGCGAAAGTGGGTCTTAAAAGCAGCATAACCTTTTTCCGTGATGGTAACTTCACGGTAACCAAGATGTCGAGTTAACCACCCTTTAGATTCATAAAGCGAAAATAATGCGGCTCCAACGTACCCACCTAAATGGAAACGGCGTTCACTCCAATCTAAACATGCACAACAGATTTTACGTGAATGTTTGGAAGGAACGTCAATTCCCATTTCATGAAAATATTGAATACCACTTAATGTGATCATTGAACCATTTTCAGTGATCCATTGCTGTTGACAAAGGGAATCATAGATCTTAACGGCAACTTCACCAGCTAAATGATCATAGCAAGTACGTGCTTTTCGTAAATGCACTGGCGTGGAAACTTTGGCATGTACGCCATGGTTTAAGGAGATCCCCATCATACTTTCCATCAATTCAGCAATATCTTTTCCTGCTAGCCGAAAATAACGATGCTTGCCTTGAGCTATTACTGTGATTAGCTGGCAATCTAATAATTTAGATAAATGACTGCTCGCCGTTGAAGCTGATATATTCGCCACAGAACTTAGCTCAGTGGCCGTCCAAGCTCGCCCATCCATCAAAGCACTGAGTATTTTAACTCGTGAAATGTCAGACATAGCCGCCCCTATCGCGGCTATTGAGGACTCAAAGGTAACCTCTTTTCGTATTAAATTAGCCATCGCAAGTTCACTTTATTGCCCAAGGGAGCGTAACAGATGCAGCCATACTATCATTGTCCGTTATTAATATCAGTTGGTTAGCATGGTCACTGTATTGCACTAAAATATTAATGTTATTCTCCGCCAATACTCGTGCTATTTCGCCAAGTTCCCCCGGTTTTTCCTGTTTTAACTTACGAATTAATGGTGTCCGGATCGCAAGTACTAACAGTCCAGCTTGCTCTAGCGCTATTTTAGCTTCCTTTCCTTGTTCAACAAGAAAATGAGCATGGCATTCATCACCAACCGTAAATATCCCTCCCCCTTCCAATCCAATACCTTTATTACCTAATGTTTTTCCTAGTAATGCTAATTGTCCTATTTGATTGTCTAAAACAACGTGAACATCAAACATTATCCTTGTCCTTTTTAAATGAATATTCGCGAGTAATATGAGCAATACTAATTTTGTAAAAATCAAATATTGACTCTCGCCCTTCTTGCTGAGCTTTCGCATGTAAAACATGATTTTTCCATTGCAGAACTGCGTATTCGTTTTCCCACCAAGATAGCGATAACATTTTTCCTTCTGTAGCTAGACTTTGAAAACGTTCAATTGAAATAAAACCAGCTACATGACTTAATAGTGGTCTTAACTCCTCAGCTAAAGTCAAATAGCGAGTTTGTTGGTCGGGTTGTATTTGCACCTCAAATATTACAGCAATCATATTTTTCTCCGTTATTAATCAACAAACAGAGTAATCCACCCGAAAATTAACACTTCGATAAGCAACGAAATATAGAAAGGTCATGCTGCTGTTTTATGTTGTATATCACACTTCTTTAAATTGCTCGGCCTGCGCTTATCATGTTCTCCTTCTCTTATAATTTTGTTTATTATTTATACTTTTTTATTTTTTGCTATCACCGAAAATAGTGCGGATCCCGCATGGTATTTAGGTTTACCCATCATTAAATACCATTGTTGTTATTTTAATCTTTTTAATATTTCATGATTAAGATCACACTAAAATTATGACCCTATTAACTAAAAGTTATGGATACCCTAATAAAACTCATTGTTAAAGATTAGTTAACCAAAGTAACTTCATTTTTCACTATTGTTAAATTGTTATAGTGAAAATTCTGGTAAACTAATAGAGGTAAAAAAATGATCCTAGATGCCAGTTATACATTATTAGTCGCATGTATCGCGCTACTCATAGGAATGTTTGTCGTAAAATTTACCCCGTTCCTACAAAAAAACCACATACCAGAAGCCGTCGTTGGTGGCTTTATTGTTGCAATTGTTCTGTTAATTATTGATAAAACATCAGGTTATTCGTTTACTTTTGATGCTTCATTGCAAAGTTTATTAATGCTCACATTCTTTTCCTCTATCGGGCTAAGTTCTGACTTTTCTCGACTGATTAAAGGAGGAAAGCCGTTAGTTCTATTAACTATTGCAGTAACGATCCTAATCGCCATTCAAAATACTGTCGGCATGAGTATGGCTGTCATGATGAATGAAAGTCCATTTATTGGCTTAATTGCAGGTTCAATTACTCTAACAGGTGGTCATGGTAATGCCGGAGCATGGGGCCCTATTCTCGCTGATAAATATGGTGTAACAGGCGCCGTTGAATTAGCGATGGCTTGTGCAACACTTGGATTAGTGTTGGGTGGTTTAGTTGGCGGCCCTGTTGCCCGTCATCTTTTGAAAAAGGTCTCTATTCCTAAAACAACCGAGCAAGAGCGCGACACTATCGTTGAAGCTTTTGAGCAACCAAGCGTCAAAAGAAAAATCAATGCAAATAACGTTATTGAAACCATTTCAATGCTGATTATCTGTATTGTTATTGGTGGCTATATCAGTGCATTGTTTAAAGATACTTTTCTGCAACTGCCTACTTTTGTCTGGTGTTTATTTATCGGTATTATTATCCGTAATACACTGACTCATGTATTTAAACACGAAGTGTTTGAGCCGACCGTCGATGTATTAGGTAGCGTTGCTTTATCGCTTTTCTTGGCAATGGCGTTAATGTCATTAAAATTTGGTCAATTGGCAAGCATGGCAGGGCCAGTATTAATTATCATTGCTGTACAAACTGTTGTCATGGTGCTATTTGCCTGCTTTGTCACCTTCAAAATGATGGGCAAAGATTATGATGCTGTCGTGATCAGCGCGGGTCACTGTGGCTTTGGTATGGGAGCAACACCAACAGCAATTGCGAATATGCAAACAGTCACAAAAGCATTTGGACCATCACATAAAGCTTTCCTTGTCGTTCCTATGGTCGGTGCCTTTATTGTTGATATTTCAAACAGTATCTTAATTAAAATATTTATTGAAATTGGTACATACTTTACCTAATAGCTACACACTACTAGGCGTACTTCTCCTAACAATTTATTATAGGGCAGTATGCCGAGCCGCTTTCTTACCCCGTATATTCCCCTAGTCAATCTATTTAGCTTGCACGTTTACGAATTAATTCTCGTGACAACTAAACCAAAATTTGAATTATGACGAGTATATCTGATTATTTATACTTTATTCGTTAGAATAGTCCGTAGAAATAAATAATCAGTAGGCTACATGGAATGAAATTAAGACATCTCGATATCTTTTATGCTGTAATGACTTGTGGTTCCTTAACGCGTGCGGCTGAAGTTTTACATATTTCTCAACCCGCGGCGAGTAAAGCACTCAAACATGCTGAGCAACAATTAGGGTTAGTATTATTCCAACGAATTAGAGGGAAATTATTACCAACCGATGAGGCTTTACTGCTTTTTGATGAAGCAAAAGAAGTTTATCGAAATTTAGACCGCTTAAGAATATTAGCGCAAAATTTATCCAAAAACCCTCAGGGAAAATTAGCGATTGGCTGTTTACCAAGCCTAGGTTTAAACTTAGTACCTGAAGTCACCGCTCTGTTTATTAAAAAACACCCCAATATAAAATTAACGATTGGCACCCATCATACCGTCGATATCATGCAATTATTAACCCAACAAGACCTTGATATTGGTATTGGTTTCAATTTGGCTATTGAAGGCGGAATTACGGTATTACCCATCGCTGAAATCCCCCTTGTTTATGTTGATACGCAAAAACATGAAGGTCCTGTTTCATTAGCTGATATTGACCAAGATCGTTGGATACATCCAGGTTCAGACTCATTAGCGCAATTATTACAGCAATACCATGAGTTCTCGGTTTCAAATATTAGTGTGCATACCTACCACATGGCGGCTGAATTTGTTCGAGCAGGATTAGGTTGCAGTATTACTGATATTTTCTCTGCTGAGCACACATTACCAAAATCGATGATCTATCCACTCAAAGAGGATCTGCATTTAGCTGTTTCAGTTTTCCATCGTGCGGATAGACCATTGACTAAAGCGGCTCAAAACTATGTAAATACTTTGTCACTAACCCTCGAAAAAAGAAATAAAGTAGTTAACCAAAAGTTATACTCTGGCAATGAAAACTCAATTGTTTAGTTAACTTATTCGCCGTTAAATAATAACTCCTCAGTTATTATTGGTTGCGGATAATTATGAAAAAACATGTGGTGGTTATTGGTGCAGGTGTCATTGGCCTTAGTACTGCATATGCTTTAATCAAAGCGGGTCATGCCGTCACTTTATTAGAATCAGAATCTGATGTCGGCATGCAAACAAGTTTCGCCAATGGCGGACAACTTAGCTATCGCTATGTTTCGCCGTTAGCAGATGCAGGAGTACCATTACAAGGTTTAAGTTGGATGGGGAAAGATGATTCACCATTGAATTTAAAAATACAATTTTCCCTGCAACAATGGGCTTGGTTAACTCAATTCACCTTAGCTTGTAATCGCAAAACAAATAAAATTAATGGTGCTCACCAACTACGCCTCTCTTTACTCAGCCAAGAGATCATGAATATCTGGCGTAATAATGGTGATATCGGTGACTTTGCTTGGGAAAAATCGGGTAAACTAATTATTCACCGTGACCAAAAAAGCTTTAATAAAGCTTGCGAAACCATCGACAGTCAATTTCAAAAGGTTTTAAATCCGACTGAAATTACTGCCTTAGAGCCATCATTAAAGAATATTCAATCACAGTTAGTGGGCGCAATTTATGCTCCTGATGATGAAAGTGCAGACTGTTATTTATTCTGTAAAAACTTACTCCAATATTTATCAACTCAAGCAGAGTTTACACTATGCTTACAACATTCTGTTGTTTCATTTATTAAAGATGATAAGCGAATTACAGGTGTTATTACTCCGCAAGGAACAATTTCTGCCGATGATGTCATTGTATGTGCCGGGAATGGAAGCAGGAAACTGCTAAAAACATTAGGTATTCATGTACCAATGCTTGGCTTAAAAGGCTATAGCCTTTCTATTCCTTATCCAGAAAAAGAACATGTGGTGCCTAAAATCAATGTAACTGATTATGGAAATAAAATTGTTTATGCAAAACTTAATCAGCAACTTCGCATCGCCGCAATGGTGGATATCGGTTATGACAAATTAGGCTTGCGTGATAACCGAATTTCCGCCTTAAAAAATATTATTAAAAACACATTCCCTGATGTAACAAATATTGAAGATGCCGAAACATGGTGTGGATTACGTCCATCAACACCAAAAGGACCACCAATATTAGGCAAAACTGGATATAACAATCTTTGGTTAAATATTGGTCATGGTAGCTTAGGGTTTACCTTAGCCGCTGGCAGCGCTCAAATTCTCAGCCAATTAGTTTCAGGGGAAACATCTCCCATCTCTTTAACTGGATTAACGAGGTAATACCACAATATGATCAAACGTAATAATCCAAAGCCACGTTTAGCTGATAGCGTTGAATATGCAGGTTTAGTTTATTTATCAGGACAAGTTCCTAATGATTTAAATGGTGATATCACAGCTCAGACACAAGATGTACTTGCAAAAATAGATACTCTATTAGCTGCAAGTAACAGTGACAAAACACGTATTCTTTCAGCCCAAGTTTGGATCAAAAATATGGAACGTGATTTTGCTGCTTTTAATGCTGTTTGGGAATCATGGATGCCAACAGAGAATAGCCCTGCACGTGCTGCCGTTGAAGCAAATATGGCTAGAGAGCAAGTGCTTGTGGAAATCATGGTAACCGCTGCGCAACGTTAGTGCCGATTTCAATAACGATACTTTGGCCTAAAAAAGCGCTTTATATTCCATGGGCGTTTGACCTTTGCATATCACTCTCAACAGGTTAATCCCTACCTAAAAAACAACTAAGTTGCATCGTTCCCTTTAATAAAGGGTGAATGATACAACTTAGTTTAATGATTATTTTTTATATAAGCTGGCCGTTACCGAAACATCGTTTCCACTTCCTTCAGACTCAACCGAAGTAATAACAAAATATTCAGCACCTTTCTCATCCGCTTTTTGAGAGATTGCCTTTACATAATCAGCAGATACACCATCATTCATAACAACATTGACCGTGCCTGCAAATTTCAAATACAGAGATTTTGTATAATTAATTTCTGTCGCCCCAAACGCTAATGGACTTAATAATGCAAAAGATAATACAAGTATTTTTAGTTTTTTCATAATAAAGCCACCTTAACAATAATTTTTTGTTTATAAACAATAAAAAACGTTAATGACTTATATTTGTTCTGTCAATGACTACACTATCTAATTCGTTTATTCCTTTCTAGATTGAAAATATTGTTAGCTCTTAATAAACAAAAGATTACCCTACATTCTCATTTTTAAGCTTTATTATATTATTTTATTTATATAACAGCGATCACATAGAGCAGTTCCATTTAAACTCATCTACAAATGATATTTCATTATTCATTACCGACTGTCTTAAAAGCATAATGGAGAAAATGATGAAAAAAACAGTGGTACAATATTTATTAACTCGATTATACGATATAGGTGTTAGCGATATTTTTGGTGTTGCTGGGGATTATTCATTTCCAATTAATGATGCCAGGCGGATTCAAGTCCGAAGTGCAACGCTAAGCCGCCTTTCTTAGCTCCGCAAACACCACCGAAGGTTGTCTGAACCCCAGACACTTGCGTGGCCTGCTGTTCAACGCTCCCTGATAGCGTTGTAAGTCTTCTTCTGTCACTGTCCGCAGGTCTGTTCCTTTCGGGATAAACTGTCTTAACAACCCATTCGTATTCTCGTTCAGCCCACGCTCATGCGAGGCATACGGATGGGCAAAGTACGTATCTGCGTTCAGTGCTTCTGCTATCGCCTTGTGCTCACTAAACTCTAGACCGTTATCGAACGTTATTGTGTGACATACATCCTGATACTCACTCAGCAGTGAGATAATGGCCTTACTGACTTCCACCGCATCCTTTGAAAACACCTTTTTTGTCAGGTAAATACGGCTTTTGCGTTCTGCCAGTGTCACGATAGCACCAGTGCCCTGTTTACCCTGCACCAAATCGGCCTCCCAGTCCCCCAGACGGCTACGGTCATCGACGACTGACGGCCGTAGCTCAATGGATACCGCATCAGGGATGCGCCCTCGTTTCTGCCCGTAGCCCTTACGATATCGCCGTTTGCCCTGCCTAAGATGCCTGTACAACTCGCCACCGCTACGCTTATCCGCATAGATATACTGGTAAATCCATTCATGGCTGACGCTAAGACCAATAATGCTGCCAATTGCACTTATTTGCTCAGGACTCCACTTCCACTCCAGAGCAAATATCACGAAATCTATGGTCTGCTGAGGAATTGTCCTTTTGGCAGATGACAGCCGCCTATCACAGCACTTCTGGTGTGCCTGTTGTGGGTTATAACCAGTATCTGAAGTGTTACGCCTCAGTTCACGGGAGACCGTGGACTTGCTTACACCGATACGGATACCTATCTCATGGCAGGATAAATTATCCTCACGCAGTATCGATATCTGGTATCGTTGTCCTTCGGTTAGTTGCTGATACTTCATACTTACTCGCTCATCTTTGGTCGGAAGAGCAGGATAGCTTATCAGTAGCTAACCGTCCTTCCATCTAACATGACCGAGCGTTGCACTTATTATCTGAATTCGCGAACACTATTTTTATATCTTCCTCACTTAAACCTTTGGCATTGACCTTAGAGCCTATCTCAATAGGAGGTAAATTCATCACCTTACCCAGCCATATCGATGTTTAAAAGTCAGGCTGTATAAGGTTTTGGTTACAGTGATAATATATTTTTTATGCGGTAATTAATCCCTATTGAGATAGGCTCTTAATTACATATTTGTTTCCGGTTTCATTAATTGTTAAAGAGTGAATTTTATCTTTAGTAATATCAAGATCACTAATATTATCTATGGATAAAAAATAATCCGAGATTTCGAAATATAAACCTTCAATTATATCTAATTTCATGTTTTTTAGTGTTTCAAAAATCATTATTACCTCAACTTAGGAATATATTTAGTATCATTAATGTTCTTTGGATGAGAATAAACAGTTATAATACACTGTGAATGCTCATCAGTGAAAACTGTATTACCTCTTTTGTCTTGGTATCGCCATGTCTGTTCTCCTGACATAGGATCAATTTGTTTGGTTTTACTTTTCTGATTATTATCTATAATATTATCAATCTGTTCAGATGAAAACCCTCTTTCTTCAGCTCTTTCTGCTCCATGCTTTATGTATGTGCGCCCTTTAGGTGTTACATCGCCAGCTTTTTTACTTAAATAAACATAAATCACTGGCAATGACGGTATCGGCGTAATTAAAATATAATCACGTAAATCTTTCGCATCGGGTAGCAGGTTAATGTATATCTGTGGCTGCCCTTCATGGATTGGAAAGCCGCCAGCTTGTAGTGGTCAATAAAAATTAGTCACGGTTTTAGAGTTTTTCCAATACAATCGCTCTAATTTATTGGGCGTTAATCCACCATTATATTGATGAGGTCTGAGTTGACTATAATACCCGGTCATATAACGGATTATTTGGTACTGAGCTTCAGTAAAACTTCGATAACCTGTCTCGGCACCCACTCTGTTTTTTTTAAGCTTCTAAAAAAACGTTCCATTGGTGCATTATCCCAGCAATTACCTCACCGAGATAAACTTTGTTTTATCTGATAACACCATAGTAACTGACGGTAATGACGGCTTGTATAATGGTTTCCTTGATCCGAGTGAAACAGAACATTTTTAGACTTACCTATTGATTCAAAAACTATTGATAGCGCTTTTTCGTTAACTGACTATTTGATGATAATGACATTGCCCAACTAATCGGTTTTCGGCAAACAAGCCCATCACAACAGCTAAATACATCCAACGGTCACCCGCCCAAACTTGATCCGGCTTTGTCACTGCAAACTGGCGTGCTAAATAATTCGGTATTTCCACATGTTCTTGTACTGCTTTTTTATACCGATATTTTGATATTTGACAGTTCACTACAGGAAAATCACCAATTTGGCAGGTAAATACGAGTCCTGAATACAGTTTACGATTAGCAATTGCATCGTAAATATCTATTTTCTTAGATTGAGAGAGCTGAGATGCGGTGGACTCAAGAACCGATTTAAGGCGCTGTGGCTCTGGCCTGTTTAATAGAGATTGCCAGTGTTGACCCGCTTTTTCAGCATCAGATAAAGGGTTCTTAGGGATTGATTTTGACATAAGAGGCTTTATCTAGCGATAGCAAAAAGATCAAAAAAATCCCCCAGTAAGATAACCCTACTGAGGGATTGATTTAGCGATTAGCTTGATTAACCAAGCCTAAGCACAATTATAGAACGTCAACGCAGTTCAGTTCTTTGAACGCTTGCTCTAAACGAACAACCATGGATTCTTGACCTTTACGCAGCCATACGCGTGGGTCATAGTATTTTTTGTTAGGCTTGTCATCACCTTCTGGGTTACCCAACTGACCTTGCAGATAACCTTCGTTCTTTTTGTAGTAGTTCAGGATACCTTCCCAAGTTGCCCACTGAGTATCTGTATCGATGTTCATTTTGATAACACCGTAGCTAACAGCTTCTTTGATTTCAGCAGCGCTTGAACCAGAACCACCGTGGAAAACAAAGTCTAGGCTGTTGTGAGGCAGGTTAAATTTCTCAGAAACATAGTCCTGTGAATTACGTAGAATTTTTGGTGTTAACTGTACGTTACCTGGCTTATAAACACCGTGAACGTTACCGAAAGAAGCGGCGATAGTGAAACGAGGGCTGATTGCGCTCAGTTTCTCATACGCGTAAGCAACGTCTTCTGGTTGAGTGTACAGCGCAGAGCTATCCATACCGGTGTTATCAACACCGTCTTCTTCACCACCAGTACAACCCAGTTCGATTTCCAGCGTCATATCGATTTTCGCCATACGAGCCAGATACTTAGCACAGATCTCGATATTTTCTTCCAGAGTTTCTTCAGACAAGTCAATCATGTGTGAAGAGAACAGAGGCTTACCGGTTTTCGCATAGTGTTTTTCACCTGCGTCTAGCAAACCATCAATCCATGGCAGCAATTTACGTGCACAGTGGTCAGTATGCAGGATCACAGGAACACCATAATGCTCAGCCATTTGATGGACGTGTTGAGCACCTGAAATGGAACCTAAAATAGCCGCTTGTTGGCCTTCCGCTTTTAAGCCTTTACCTGCGATAAAAGCAGCACCGCCGTTAGAAAACTGAACAATAACTGGAGCACGTACTTTCGCTGCCGCTTCAAGTACGGCATTAATTGAGTCTGTACCGACACAGTTCACCGCTGGCAATGCAAAGTTATTTTCTTTGGCAACTGCGAAAACTTTTTGTACATCATCACCTGTGAGAACACCCGGTTTTACAAAATCAAAAATTTTAGACATTTGAAAAGGTCCTGTGTTAAACAGGCTGCATCGGCAGCCTGTTGTTCATGACAAATTAATTACGCTTTAGCACGTTCTTCCAGCATCACAACTGCTGGCAGCTTTTTACCTTCAACAAACTCAAGGAAAGCACCGCCGCCAGTTGAGATGTATGAAATTTTATCCGCGATACCAAACAGATCGATAGCCGCTAATGTGTCACCACCACCCGCGATAGAGAAAGCTTCACTATCGGCGATAGCACGAGCAACGATTTCTGTTCCTTTACGGAAGTTAGGGAATTCAAAGACACCAACAGGGCCATTCCACAGAATGGTTTTGGCATTTTTCAAAATTTCAGCCAGACGCTCAGCAGACTCATCACCTAAGTCCAAAATCTGCTCGTCATCTTTAATTTTTGAACTGGATTTCAGTGTCGCTTCGGCAGTTTCAGAGAACTCTGTCGCCACACGAACATCAGTCGGAACTGGGATATGGCAGTTTGCCAGTAATTTTTTCGCTTCAGGGATCAGGTCCGCTTCATATAAAGAGCGACCAACGTTGTTGCCTTCTGCCGCGATAAAGGTATTTGCAATACCACCACCAACGATTAATTGATCGGCAATTTTAGATAGAGAATCTAATACCGTTAGTTTTGTTGATACTTTTGAGCCACCTACGATAGCGACCATTGGGCGAGCAGGGTTATCTAATGCTTTACCTAATGCTTCAAGTTCAGCACTTAACAGAGGGCCTGCACATGCAATCGGAGAGAACTTCGCCACGCCATGCGTTGATGCTTGAGCGCGGTGAGCAGTGCCGAAAGCATCCATAACGTAAACATCACATAATGCAGCGTACTGTTTTGATAGCGTTTCGTCGTCTTTTTTCTCGCCTTTGTTAAAGCGTACGTTTTCCAAAACGACAAGTTCACCCTCTGCGATATCCACACCACCAAGGTAGTCTTTTACGAGACGAACAGGATAATCGATTTTGTCGGCTAGATAGTCAACAACAGGCTGCAGTGAAAATTCTTCATTGTACTCGCCTTCAGTCGGACGACCGAGGTGAGATGTGACCATGACTTTAGCACCTTGCTTGAGAGCAGTTTCGATTGTTGGTAATGAAGCACGGATACGTGCGTCAGAAGTAACTTTGCCATCTTTTACAGGAACGTTTAGGTCAGAGCGGATGAAAACGCGTTTACCCGCTAGGTCCAAATCGGTCATCTTAATTACAGACATGGTGAATCCTCTTGTTGATTCTCTATAAAGTTTTCATTAATGGCTGTTTGGGTATCAGTTTACCCTACCGTCTGTCAGCCGTTAATTAGTTGAAACCTGTTGCTGCCATCGCTAATGTTGTATCTAGCATCCGGTTAGCAAACCCCCACTCGTTATCACACCAAACAAGGGTTTTAATTAAATGCTTGCCGCTAACTCGCGTTTGCGTCCCATCAACAATCGCACTGTGTGGATCATGATTGAAATCCATCGAGACTAACGGTAATTCAGTATAGTCTACTATACCACGAAAATGACCATGTGCGGCGCTTCGCAACAGTTCGTTTACTGTAGCCACACTAACATCACTGTGCACGGTAACACTCAAATCGATAGCTGTCACATTGGTTGTCGGCACACGTACTGATATCGCCTCAAAATGGTCTTGGAATTTAGGAAAAATCCGCGTAATTCCTGCTGCCAACTTTGTATCAACAGGAATAATAGATTGGCTAGCTGCTCGCGTTCTTCTTAAATCATGATGATACGCATCGATCACCGGCTGATCATTCATTGATGCGTGGATCGTTGTCACCGTACCCGATTCAATCCCAAAAGCATCATCGAGTAATTTAATAATCGGGATAATGCAATTTGTGGTACAAGATGCGTTTGAAACAATTTTATCTTCAATCGTTAAGTTATCATGATTAACACCATAGACAACTGTCGCATCCAAATCATCCGTACCAGGGTGAGAGAACAGTACTTTCTTCGCGCCTGCTTCAAGGTGTGCTAAGCCATCTGCACGGGAACCAAACACCCCAGAGCAATCAAGTACGACATCAACCCCTAGCTCTTTCCAAGGTAAGGCGCCGATATCAGGCTGATGGAAAAGACGAATGTTATCGTCGCCAACCTGTAACAACGCACCATTAAGACGGACATCCCAAGCAAAGCGCCCATGGCTAGAGTCGTACTTGAGCAAATGAGCAATCCCTTCAGGAGTTGCTAGCTCATTGACCGCGACAACGACTATTTCAGCACGCCGCCCTGACTCGTATTTAGTACACTCCGCCCGATCCGGCCAAAGCCGTTAATCGCCACTTTTATTGGCATCCTACACCTTGAATTTCAACAAAATCACACGGCTGATAAGGATAACTGACTCACACAAACTCTACTGCTGATTTTAACTGTCAAACATCAAAAGTGTGCTTCACTCGACATTTTTGAAATTTTTTATCTCAATCACAGTAAAGACTGAAACGGTTCAGCTAATTAAGAATTAGATTAAGGGATATATTCACAGAACGCAATAGTCAAACCCAATGAAATGCACAAAAAAACAACGCCCCTGCACCAAAATTGATACAGAGGCGTATTTTCACTCGTGATTACTGCCTATCTCTAGGCCGTAACCGCAATTATTTCAGCAATGATTTCGCTGCTTTTACCGCATTTTCAACAGTAATACCGAACTCTTTAAATAGCTCTTCGGCAGGTGCAGACTCACCAAATGAGTGCATACCAACGATAGCACCATTCAAGCCTGTATACTTAAACCAGTAATCTGCAATACCCGCTTCAATCGCAACACGCTTAGTGACGCTTGAAGGTAGAACAGCTTCACGGTATGCCGCATCTTGCTTATCAAATACTTCAGTTGAAGGCATTGAAACAACACGCACTTTATGACCTTCGCCAGATAGTTGATCCGCAGCTTTCACCGCCAACTCAACTTCTGAACCTGTCGCAATAAAGATAAGCTCAGGCTGACCTTCGCTATCTTTCAGGATATAAGCCCCTTTCTCGATTTCAGCTAATTGTTTCGCTGTACGAGGTTGTTGCTCCAGATTTTGACGGGAGAAAATAAGCGCACTTGGGCCGTCTTTACGTTCAATAGCGTATTTCCATGCCACCGCTGATTCAACTTGGTCACATGGACGCCATGTATTCATGTTTGGCGTCACGCGCAGGCTAGCTAATTGCTCAACAGGTTGGTGAGTTGGGCCATCTTCACCCAGACCGATAGAGTCGTGAGTGTAAACAAAGATACTACGCACTTTCATCAGTGCAGCCATACGCACCGCGTTACGCGCATATTCAACGAACATTAGGAATGTTGCACCATAAGGAACAAAACCACCATGCAGAGCGATACCGTTCATGATTGCTGACATACCAAATTCACGGACACCGTAGTGGATATAGTTACCCGCTTTGTCTTCGTTCAGTGGTTTAGAGCCTGACCACATTGTTAAGTTACTTGGTGCTAGGTCAGCAGAGCCGCCTAAGAACTCAGGTAAGACTTTACCGAAGGCTTCTAATGCATTTTGTGATGCTTTACGGCTTGCGATATTCGCAGGGTTCGCTTGCAGATGTTCAATAAATTTTTTCGCTTCTGCATCGAAATTCGCCGGTAGCTCACCCGCCATACGACGTTTAAATTCTTCAGCTAATTCAGGGAATGCTTTTGCATAAGCGGCAAATTTTTCATTCCAAGCATGTTGTTTTTCTTTACCTGCATCACGCGCATCCCAAGCTTTATAGATTTCTTGTGGGATCTCGAATGGGCCATATTGCCAATCCAGAGCTTTACGAGTCGCCGCAATTTCAGCATCACCTAATGGTGCACCATGGACTGATTCAGTGCCTGCTTTATTGGGTGAACCAAAGCCGATCACGGTTTTGCACATAATCAGTGTTGGCTTGTCTGTTTCGCGCTGTGCTTCAGTAATAGCAGCATGAATTTGGTCAGCATCATGACCGTCGATATCACGAATAACATGCCAGCCGTAAGATTCAAAACGCCCTGCCGTATCGTCTGTAAACCAACCTTGTACATGACCATCGATAGAGATACCGTTATCATCGTAAAACGCGATCAGTTTGTTTAGCTTCAGCGTACCAGCCAAAGAACAGGCTTCGTGGGAGATCCCTTCCATCATACAACCATCGCCCATAAACACATAGGTGTGGTGGTCGACGATGTCATGGCCTGGACGATTAAATTGAGCAGCTAATGTACGCTCTGCAATAGCAAAACCAACTGCGTTTGCGATACCTTGCCCTAATGGACCGGTTGTGGTTTCAACACCTGGAGTATAACCATATTCAGGGTGGCCAGGGGTCTTAGAGTGGAGCTGGCGGAAGTTTTTTAACTCATCCATAGATAAGTCATAACCCGTCAGATGCAGCAAGCTATAGATCAACATTGAACCATGGCCATTTGACAGCACAAAGCGGTCACGGTTAGCCCAGTGTGGATCTGCTGGGTTATGATTCATATAGTCACGCCACAGCACTTCAGCAATATCAGCCATGCCCATAGGCGCACCAGGGTGCCCTGATTTTGCTTTTTGAACCGCATCCATACTTAGAAAGCGGATAGCATTAGCAAGGGTTTTACGAGTCGTCATTAGTATACTCCAGGTCGGATAAAAACGTACTTAAACCAATTTTCACAACGCAATATGGAATTGTTGCACTTTTTCACAGACAAGCTATGAAACTAACGCAATTTGCTCCACACAGCAATTATTCGCTACATTCGTGCCCGCGAATCGTCAATAAATTAAACTATTTCAGAGCTGAATCCTTTCCATTGCGCAAAATATCACTTAAAGATGATTTTTTTGCGCAAATCATTACCCTTATTAAACCTGAGTTTACCATCAGGGATCAAGGTGATTTGTCATTCTTATGCATTTAGGGATAACAATAGTGATTATTAGCAAATTTTGCTATGAAAAATTGGTGGATTAGATAAGAGATAAGCGTGGCTCTACACATCGAAACAAAAAATCCCTATTCGTTATACGACTTGGTTATAATCTCGATACAACAGGAGCACGCTAGCCGCCAAAAAATGAGTATATTTAGCTCAAAAGCGCTGAATAATCCAAGGCAGATAAGCATGAAGAAGAGATATCTGCTAATAAATAAAAATAATGCATTAGAGGTTTAATTGCGGCATTTGAAATTTTTCGCAATATTGTGCACTACGGCTTTCATTTTTTAGTGACAATCTTATTTGGCTATCTATTTTGGTGAAACTAGCTGAAAATTAGCAGCATTATTGATGATAACAACCATGACAGTCGATTTAGATCATTTACTGGCCTATCCGATTTTTGAGCCTAATCAATAAAGTATTGGTTTCCATTCGTTACACACTGGTTGGGCGGCTATCGCATATGTGATGATATTTTTACTACCATCATGGAAATTAAAAGCAATTGCGGTGGGGTATTTATTCCATCTTTTTACCGACTCACTGGATTGTTATATGGGAAATTTAAAACAAAATACCACCTATATCGTTCTCATTGAGAAATATCATATGCACAGCCCCCACTATATTAGTGGTTAGCCATATACAAACCAAAATCGGCTATTTATGATAATAAATATCAATAGTCATAAATAGCCAAATTCTACATTTTATTTATATCACTAAAAACAATAAATATCCTTGGAGCTACTCGCCCATGCTCCGATAAAAACCAACATATGCATTAGCAAATAATTGGCAGCCAAATTTGATACCTTCTTTAATCATAAATTGATATTTTGGTTCATCCCAATATTGATTGACTACTTTCAAAAAATCTTCTGAGTGCTCAATATCCAGTTCTCGATGTAAACCATAATGGGTGATCTTATCTTCTGGCAGCCAACCCTCTTTAGTTATAGCTTCAAATATCATGCACGATACATCAACAAACGTTCTCTCAATACCTGCATACATAGAAGCAGCAAAACGAAAATCACAAAAAGCAGAAACTCCACGTAATGCTTCATTAAAGATCCGAGCATTCGGAGGGGGGTTCTGTAAGTCAATACTGGATATATCACCGCCTAAACGTTCGATCAAAGTTAAGATTGTATTTCCATGTACATTTTCCTTGATACCTTGACCATGTTCTTCCCAAAGATTACCCACCAAGGCAATTCGTGAAATAGGGTCGGATATATTGGCTATAATTTGTGCCATTGGCCTACTGAAAAAATAAACCATCGGTGCAAATTCTAATTGGCTATTTAAAAATTGTTCATGAGTCATTTCACCAGAAGTCAGAGATTTAAAATAGGGATTTTCAGGCAGATTTAAATCAAGTATAGATGATTCCAATTGGTTTTTTAATTCTATATTCAATGACATACATCAACCTCCAAGTTTATTTTCAGGGAAGAATACGTTTTTTATCAAACAAGATAAAAGTAAATTAATCATTTCCTTTAAAATAACCATGGCATATTTCAGTTACATTGACTTATATTTAATTATATTAATCATTAATAATTTATTAGCTCATTAAATTACCGATAAAAATAGCATCATAAAATATACAAATTTAAATAATTCACATCATTAACAAAGTGAAATAACCATTCTAACTCCCAATATATAAATTATATTTACATCACTTTAGTTTAATTAAAAGTACACGATGATATTTTGTCGCTTTTATGGAAGCTAAAAATAATTACGCCGGGGGTATTTTTACCGATTCACTGGATTGTGATATGAAAAGAGTTTAATACTAAACACGCCTCATAATATTTGAATACGGTAGCTTTGGCTCAGTTTTTTAATTATCGCAAGTTGTTCAGGGAGTCTGACATCACCAGAAAAGTAGCCTTCTTTAAGAGCTCGTCATGCTTTTCGAGATGAGCAATTTTCTTTTTTAGTGCACGAATTTCAACTTGTTCTGGTGTCATTGCCGATGCTTTTGGCGAAATACCTTTACGCTCATTTTTGAGTTGCCGAACCCATTATCCAATGGTTGATTTCACCATGTCCATGGCACTAACTGCTTCAATCATGGCATAATTCTGGTCGAGAACTCATTGAGCGATTTCAAGTTTAAATTCCATACTGAAATTACATCTAATTTGCTTTGTCATACATGTCACCTATTAAGTTATGCAGTGTATAATAGTACCTCTATTCAATGACCAAATTAACTATGCCACTAAAAACTACTATTATAAAGGGACTTCTTCTTGGTACATCATCACTTCCCAAAATATGAATAACATAATTACGATATCGATTAACAGTTATTGCTCCTCCCATGTAAACAATAATAAGAGGAGCTGTCGCTATTACCTATAATCAAATACGATGATCGTGCTGCCGAGATATTCACCTGCAACCGCCGCTTCTGTTCCTAATGAATCAGAGATGTAAATGGGGGTATTCCCACCCTCAATAGTGGACTCTATAACACTTACATAATCTTTTCCGTCCAAGGATATAGTAAGAGTATGAGAGAGTTGAGATCCTGAGGGGGACTTGATTACATCAGTTTTCGATATAGGATCATTGTACATAACATAAATACTCACATTTGCACTTTTATTACAGTTAATGCTGCCCTGTCCAGTAGCGACGTGTCCTGCCACGAGTTCACGGCTAATAACACCATGGTTAATATTTGGTATTGAGGTTGTGCAGACAGGTGGTACGATATCATAGTTAACATATTTACACGTTGCATTTTGAAGTGGAGTTCCATAATTCTCCATATCATAGGGAATCGTTGGAGGTACAGTAGTACTGAGCCCGTACAGTTGCGCACATACAGCAGTATTCGGCGCTAGTTCATACACGCCTTCGCTCCCAAAACTGGTGGCGACTCTTAACAGTCTGAAAAACAATCTCACTGATGATGTCATCACTAGAATAATGGTGACAGGATAACGGTAATTGAATACTATCTGACCATAACGTCGTCCACTTTCCATTAATGCTTGGATACCAAATACGACTAACGAATGTACACATACTACAAAGAGGGGGACCAAAACTACTATTAATATAACCACACGTTGGCCTATGTCCAATGTTTTGTGGATTAAGAATACTGTCAAGCGAGAGCCAAGTGATTGTTTTAGGAGTAAGCCAATTACCACTGCCAAATCGATCCTCGAGTTCTAGGCTAAAATTAGAACCGAATGCAAGTAATGGGACTAATAGAAGTAAGGTTAGTAATAATTTCATATTATTCTCGTCTATATACACCAAGGCAATAAGAAAGAGCTGATAATACGCCCGAAATCCTCTGCCTCATCGTTAAAACAAATGACATTCAGCACTAAGTCTGACGATATCCAGCTTTGCTCATGGAACTACTGGCTCCTGCGGTTGATTTTTCAGTTTGCACTAAAATGTATTCATTATTCATATATCAAGCCATACGTCAGAGTTGCTGTAAAAAACCCCGGTTGAATGCTCTCTACCGTTGCGCCTTCCACCGCCTGCACATATGCTCGCAACCGAATAGTCATATCCCCTTTTTTTATCGGTATTAAAGGCTCTACCTGAGTGTTATTAATGGGTAACGCTACCCCACTCGGGGTTTCAAGACCTATCGCAATCCCACTAGCCTGACTTCCAGCATCTACATTCAGTAATCCATTGTCGGTCGTCGAAACACCACTAAATTTCACTGAAATACTATTTCCCAAAGAAGTATCACAATCCGTCAAATGAAATTGGATGTCTTCCTTGCTATAACGACGTTGTCCATTCAGCAAATCCTTTGAATTAATATTGCCGCCAAAATCAACCCCAAAATTTTCATAGGTAGGATCGACTGTGCATGGCAATGCAATCAATGTCCCGCTGTACTGGATATCATTACTGTTCATCGCCTGAGTAGTTAATGACAAACAACTACAAAATAATAAACATGCACTTATTGATATCCAGCGTGTTACCTTACCATTGAGTCTATTCATGGATAATTCATCTCCACGCTAGCCGTTGCAGTAAATCCCCCTTCAAACAAGGTTACTGAAGGATCCGTATCTTTGACTGGTACCGCATATAACGGTAAAGCTGCGCTGCCATTACTCGACATTTTTATTGGGGTTCCCGTATTCGGTGGAATAACCTGCCCCTCGTGATACAAACGGATCCCAAGCCCTGGTACACTGGCTTGTAATGCCTTGTCGTCAAAAGGCGCTGCCATACCACGGTACTCTAGATATAAAGCGACCGACTCCCCTAACCCTGCACCGCAACTTAGCGTTAACGTAAAGTCTTTTTGATAATTAACCCCATTAATTTTAGTAATACCAACTTCACCGAATGGGACTTTAATGGGTTGATTCACACCTTCAGGCCCTGACACATCACACGGTGGGTTTTGAATTAAATTCGCCGTGAAATTGACATCAACAGCATGTGCCATCTGTAATATAAAACTCGCTGATACAAAGACACTTAACCTTAATATTGTTTTTAACCTCATCATTGATACTCCACACTCAACGTCGCGGATGCAGTCATCTGACCGTCATTAATCCCCCCAGTCCCACTGCCAATCGGTATCACACTGAGGGTTGGCTGAGTGCTATAATTAAAATGACGCCAGACACCTAAATTCAGATTACTGTTACCCGCCATAAGGCGTAATCCTAAGTTCTTGTCCGAGGTGGACAACACATTCGCCGCTTGGCCACTCATGCGGGGGCCATCAAATTTCAGTTTTAAGGCTGGATTACTTGCTGCATCGTCGCAACTTAGAGTATACGGAATGTCAGTTTTCCCGTAGCTAACGCCATCGATGTTTTTTATGATCAGGTCGCCCATCGCCACATTGATGGGCTGTCCAATCCCGTCAGGCCCGTAGATATCACAGGTCTTCTCAACCACTGTGACCTTCACGGTTAAGGTATAGGTTTCTGCAAGGGTCGCCGCTGAACACAGCATCAAGCTGCTCATCAACAGACTCATTGCCAGCACTTTCGGCAGTCGACATCGTCTCATTGTCATAGTGATGACCACTCCTACTCGTACAACATTTCAAATGCAATCAGCGCCGAATACGCTCCCGGCACAAGCTGCCCCGTTCTCACCGGCGTCACGTAATAGGTCAACTGACTTTGCCCTGAAGGCAATAACTGTGGCTCACTTTCTAACCCCAAAGGTAGCAGTGAACCATTTGGCGTCGTGATAGCCAGCCCCAATCCTCTTACCCCATTGACGCGAGCGACATCCGGCATTGATGGCACACTATCTGCTAAAAAACGAATTTTGACTGCTGGCTGACTGGAGCTCCATGCTGTCATTCCCGTTTGTACATTATCTAAACGAGTCTCAGTCTCTAAACAGTCCTCTAACTCAATCTGAAACGGTACGGGTGCTCCTCTACCATTATGCTGCAAGGTACTGGTATCCAAATTCCCCATCTCGACTGATTGGTAACTAGATGTCATCGCTAGCCGACATGGGCTTTCCGTTAATGAACCTGACACGTACAACACACCATGCTGTCCATCGACATTCCAGTTATCTACTGGCCGATAGAGATTGCCATTATTATCAGCCGCCATGCCTGATAAACTGACGGTGCTGCTAAACATCGCTAGAAGTAAGCCGTATCGGAAAACGTTTTTTCTTTGTAAGTCTGTCATGCGTACTCCTTCAATATGGGCACCGTCAGTCGGGTGCTTACTCGAATTATTCGCTTTTACCATTTGGAACAACCTGACAGCTCGACGCCTGACAGCGGAAGGTCAAATTAGGGCGTCCACCATAATCATTGATGTAAGTCAGTACGGGATTATTTCCTAATTGATTAGCGCTGATGCCTAAATCATCCTGCCCAAACGGTGGCACCATGACAGGTGTAAAATCTTTGCCATCCGATGCTTTGCCATTAGTCGTCGCATTAATAATCGTGACGTAATACGGGGTTGGATTTTTCACGATATAACGTTCACCTTGTTTATCTAAGGTTAATTTGTCTTGCCATGGCGCACCGTTTTTTTCAGGCATTATCGCTTTAGGTCGATAAAACAGTTTCACTCGTGTTTGCAGAGCAATTTGCAATGTGTTTGGTTTATCGCTTTTTGGCGGTATTTCTCGTAAATTAAAATAAAATAAAGACTCACGATCTTGAGGTAACGCACTAATAGCAGGTAATGCTTCAATTTTTACTTGGCTTGATTTACCTGGCTCTAAACGCTGTACGGGCGGTAATACAACCAATGGCGATTGGATCTTCTGCCCTTCCGCATTTTCAATCCACCCTTGAGCTAAATATGATAACTGTTTGTTGTTATTTGAAATATTGAGTGAGATTGACTTTTGTCCACCATCAAAAATAACCCGAGTCCTATCCATCGATACCGCGGAATAAGCTGTGCTGCTAAATAATGCCAAACCAATTAACCCCATGGTTGCACGATAAGAAATCGTTAATTGCATAGTTATTTACCTTTTATTTCTGTGTTCTCTCTTGAGCCATGCTTTTCGTGAATTAGGCTATTCTTGTGCTGCATAAAACTATCTTTTCACTATCACCGTTGATGCTGGTAACGTTGTCGGAATACACGGCAATAGTAATGCTTCCTGTAAAGAACCTAACTGAATAGGAAAGGTGATCTGACAAGCCTTATCTTCTCCCCAAGTCACAGTCATCACACTCTGAGGGTTAATACCACTGATATAAGCACTTCCAGAATCACCCACAATTCCTGTATTTTGCGCTTTACTGTTTTGTATTTGAGCGCCGAATGGCGGGTGGCTACCATCAGGCAATCGCAGTACTGTCATCGCTTTTTGTCCTGATACCACAGCAAAATGACGATAACCTACAGCGCCTTCTGTGAGCGTGGCTTGTACTACCGACTGCTGTGCTTCTACATTGTCTGGTAATGCATTTAAGTCAATTTGAGCCTTACTACGGTAGTAACTACTCACATCACCAACAATGGCTTTACCAAACATATTGGAGGTAATCGGTGCACCAATCCCTTTGATCGGCACATCCGAAACACCATCGGTATCGACTAACATTCGCGTTCCACCTAATGTATTAATACGATGAAGTCCGCCCCCCTCTGGGGTAAAAGTCATTCCACCGCTCATTGATAGACCAAATGCACTATATTGGTTATGCATATAACTCACATTAGCCGTTAAACGTGCGATATCAGCTTGATGGGTGATAAATGCACTCCCCGTTCCACCTTTTTTGCTACTCCCGACACTCAACTGGTATGTCGTTCGATCATTGATTCGGTCGTAATAGGTCGCCCGATTTGTCGTATCGTAGCGACTACTATTCAGCGAATACCCTACGTTGGCGCCGTTACTTAAGGGGAATGAGGTCGATAGATATATACTGTCATCCTTAACACCGTTATAAACACTGCGGTTTGCCGATAAGTTAACACTGATATTTTTGAGTGAACCAATATCCATATATTTCGACAGCATGATGCTGTAATAATCATTATCCGGCTGATCCCAATAAGTTTGGTGGTTATAGTTGAGGTATAACGACATTCCTAACTCGCCGAAATTTTTATTCAGCGATATCGTATATAACTCTTTACTCCCTCCATAACGCTCACCGGTTTTCAGTGCATTTAAGAAATCAGACATCGACATAAAGTCACGCTCGGAAAAGCGATAACCTGCAAATTGAATAGTGCTATCAATCGCCTCAAAACGTTTAGAGTAATTAATACGGTAGGAACCTCCGTTTAAATTCCCCATACTCGGTAATCGGGCAAAAGATTGAGTAACATCGAAAGATAAAGCTCCAAATGCCAATAAATCACGCCCAATACCCAGCGATACGGCATTGTAATTTTTACTATTCAGGCTACCGCCAAATAGTGACCAGCCATTATTGACGCCCCACGAAAATTCACCCGTGACAAAAGAGTCCCCTTCACTGTGACGCTGATAATTAGTTGGTTGGCCTAATGCTAATTTGTATTGTATTTGCCCTGGGCGCGTTAAATAAGGCAAGCTAGCTGTATCTATTTGAAATTCTTGGGTTGTACCATCCTGTTCTTTAACTGTGATATCGAGTTTGCCACTAACAGCATCACTCAAATCCTGAATACGAAACGGCCCCGGAGCGATTTGTGTTTCATACAACACTCGCCCTTGCTGGCTAACTATTACCGTCGCATTTGTTTTTGCAATGCCTGTCACTTCTGGTGCATAGCCACGCAAATTTGGCGGGAGCATATTCAATTCAGAACGCACACTGGCGCCAATAAAACGAAATGAATCAAAGATATTAGAAACAAGGTAATCCTCCCCTAATACCAATTTAGCCGCGAGTGACGGCAATGCGCGATAGGCATAAAACCGATTCCAGTCAAAGTCTTTATTAACCGAATCACCAGAACCAGTAGCATGATTTAAACGGCCTTGCCAATCAGCGCGAAAGCGCCAAGCCCCTAAGTTCACCCCTGCAATACCATTTCCATTTAACGCATAACTATCGTGACCACCGTTATATGAATTATTGGCATTACCATTAATGTTATAGTCCAGCATCAACGCAGCAATCCCCTCATCCCAACGCGATGGTGGATCCCAGTTAGGCGCAGTGAATTCGAGATAAGCTTGTGGAATACTCACGTATAATGACGAGGTAGCTAAATCACCACGGATTTGCATCCCAGGTAAGCTACTTGCTGTAAGGCACTGTCCGTCATGCCACCATGCCAACTCTTTTTTTGCCGATGAAGTCAATCCAAATTGCTCCGCTACCTCTGGCGATATACAAGCTGTACTACCTTGTGGATCATCTTCAGGGGGATAAAAAGGCACTGACACTTCTGAAAACTGCTCGCCATTAACCTTTAGAAACCTGACCTAAATCAATAGTTTGGCTTTCATCTCCTGGAGCGATTGAGCATGGTGCTTCAATAATAGACCCCGTGAAAGTTACTGTGCCTTTTCCTGCATCCACAGCAAAAGCGGATGCGCTCATTGCACCAGAAATTAAGGTTGCTAAAATAATTTTTTTCATGATTGCCTCTGCAATATAAATATATTGTATTTGAAAAAAGGAATGTATTGACAATCCTTCAGACGTGCGTATTCCTAATTATTTAGAGATAAATAATTTAAAAACCTTTAAATAAAAAGAAATGATAAAATAACTAACCCCATAAGTTAGTTTGGTCATATCGAGAAAATATTTCGAGCTGTTTCTTCAATTCTTCCGATTGGTCAGTAGAGCTAAATACATTATGATATTGCACACAGATTTTCTTTTCCTTTTCGAATACCTGTAAAAAGACCTGATTAAAGAAATCTGTTAATGAAACATTTAATGCATTTAAAATAACAATCAATGTATCTATTGTTATATTACAAACTCCACATTCATAACGTGATATTTGTTGTTGGGAAACATTAACTAGCTTAGCTAGATCTTTTCCTGTCATCGAACGTTCTTTGCGTAATTTATGTATTTCTTTCCCGATAGCTTTGGTAAAAACAGTTCTTGAATCATCGAGTTTATTTTTCGGCATTTGTACCGCATCTACTCTCACTATTTTTCTCCATGCATTAAATTAATTACACTTACCTATTTAAATGTCACTTACATAAATATATCGAACGAAGATAACTAATAAAAATCGATATGCATAGAAACCCATTCCATTTAAAATTCCATTTTAAAATTGAATAAAAAATCTATCTTCAACATGTTTTATGCAACTTTAAGTCTATAGGTATAAATAATGTTGTTTTATGTATTGTCACTGAATCAATGCCTATTAATTTACTTGAGCATTGGAGTAAAATCAAACTTCCCCCCTACCATCTGGCAGCACAGAGATCTCCTGTTTACACCATTAAAGAGTAACTTGAATATCGTAAAACCTAGCTATTTTGCTGGCTTCTAGGGTGAATCACTTTAAGATAGTCTATATAAAATGGACTTTTCAACCATAAAAACACTAATTATGACGCAAATAAAGATGAAAATTTTAAATTTTAAATTTTAAATTTTATAAATAGTCATAATCATTAATGAAAATATAAATTAATTAATTTATTAAACACCTCTTATAAAATAGCAAACAGAAAAATAAATATATATTTTTCATATAGATACAAAGCAGTCCACATTATTTCAAATAATAACCAATCTTTAAATATCAGATAAGACTCCTTCAAAAGTTAACGTTATCTTTTGATTTAGGTAATAATACTAACCACGATTTCATAATCACTTTTAAAATAATAATCAGCATAACTAAAAATAAGACGTGTTAATTTTTAGTTAATTTCATAATATTGGAAAACGACTACTAATTTACATAATATAAATATGCAAGAAAAATGAATATACTCTTATTATGTTTATTTTATTTAAAATTAAATATACTTATAATGAGTATCATAAAGGGATAAAAACAAAATTTAACTTTTAAAACCAATTTAAATTGAAAACCATTATTATTATCAAAAACACTTAAAAGTAACATTAAAAGCCATCAAGAGATGAATAAGTGATTTATAGATTATGAATTGAACGATAGTGTTTTAATCGCCAACTAAAAGAGGATTAAATCAATATCATTTATTCAGGATGGGAAATACTAAAAGGTAGTGAAGCGAAATGATTCACACAAAAGGATGGGAGTTAAAGTTATCTAACTAATTTTCTCATCGTCATACCTCAATAACGATCATTAATGTCATGTTAGCTTTCATCTGTTTATTTAGATTTATAAATTGCTTACGTGTAATAGTAGTCTTAACTCAAGACTTCGTTCTCTATTTCATAAACTTTATTACTGACTCGCTGCAATAGCCATGAACACAGATTGGGATATCAAGAGCATCCCCTATCATTACATTTATGAGGGATTTTTCTTTTGTGTATTTGAGAGAACAAAGGCATAAATGCAAAAAGCCCTGATTCTAAAAATCAGGGCTTCGATATCTGGCGGAACGGACGGGACTCGAACCCGCGACCCCCTGCGTGACAGGCAGGTATTCTAACCAACTGAACTACCGCTCCGAACATTCCCCTTGGGAACGCGATGCATATTACGAATACTTTCAATAACAGTCAATACTTTTTCTTGAAAAAACGTGCATTTGAACAGTTTTTAGCCTTAAAAGCGAATAACTATTAATGAACCGTCTCCCCTTCCTCAGGCGATTGACGCCAGAGACAAGGCTTACCACCTTTTTTATCGACGATATCTAGCCGCTTTTCATGTTCAATCAGCTCTTCATCCGTCGCATAAAGTACCCTTAACCCACTGACAGGACGGTCTATCCGTTGTACTTCTTCAACATAACTTTCGTTTGAAGTATCTGCTTCCATTGAAAAAGCCAAAGACGTCTGTCCACCAGTCATCGCTAAATAGACATCAGCCAGTATCTCGGCATCGAGCAAAGCCCCATGGAGAGTTCGTTTCGTATTATCAATCAAATAGCGATCACACAACGCATCCAAGTTATTCCGTTTACCGGGAAATATTTGCCGAGCCATGACTAAACTATCCGTTATTTGGCAAAAATCGGCCGTTGGCGGTATATCTTTATTCAATTTGCTAAATTCGTAATCCATGAAGCCAATATCAAAGGGGGCGTTATGGATAATCAGCTCTGCTCCACGAATAAACTCAATAAACTCATCGGCAATATCAGCGAACACGGGTTTATCTTGTAAAAACTCATCACTGATACCATGAACCTCAAAAGCTTCAGGGTCCACGAGACGATCAGGTTTTATATAGACGTGAAAATTGCGCCCCGTCAGCCTACGATTGATAACCTCGACGGCTCCAATTTCAATAATGTTATGGCCTTCATAATGAACGCCCAGTTTATTCATACCTGTGGTTTCAGTATCGAGGACAATTTGTCTGGTTATCGCCGTGCTCATAATGGATTTTTGTGTCAAACTAGAGATTGATGAATAAGGTAGAGTTTAACAGAAATGACAAAGCAGGTAGAAATTTTCACTGATGGTTCCTGTCTGGGTAATCCAGGTCCAGGTGGTTATGGCATTCTTCTTCGTTACCAACAGCATGAAAAGACACTCAATGAAGGTTTTTTTATGACAACCAATAACCGTATGGAGCTACTTGCTGCTATTGTTGCCCTTGAATCGTTAAAACGACCATGTGATATTATTTTAACCACCGATAGCCAATATGTTCGCCAAGGGATCACACAATGGATCCACAATTGGAAGCGTCGTCATTGGCGTAAAGCAGATAAGTCTCCGGTAGTGAATGTTGACCTCTGGAAACGCTTAGATGCGGCTATCGCTCGCCATAAAATTGATTGGCGTTGGGTAAAAGGCCATGCAGGCCATCCGGAAAATGAAAAATGTGATGAACTCGCACGCCAAGCGGCTGAATCACCAACAAAAGAAGATACAGGTTACCAACCTACACAAGATTAAACGGGTTCAATCCCAACTTGCCTACATTTGCCCACACAGTGTAGGCCTTAATTCATATCGCGTGTTTATCGCTGAAATTTATAATTTTTTGGTGCTATCAGAAATACGCTTTGTTGCCCCCAGTGCAGTGCCTATTTTAACTTTCGGTTGTTTAAATTTGAGCAATGTCGGAGTTAGAGGGTAAGTTCGCTTTCTCGCAACAATCACATTTAAAGTACCTACCCCTTTTATGCGCTGATTTAACCAATTTTCAGGGCCATGCCATGGAAACACCTGACAATTGCGATGGTAAAGTACTTCATAATTCAATACACTAAGCCAATCAAATACCCTTAACGTAGGAAAAAGACGGCTACAATAAGGTTGCTGTTTACGAAGGAACGGCACCATTTTACCGATCCCTAATAAGCTAAATGGGTTAAAGCCAGAAATAATTAGCCAGCCATCATCAACGAGCACACGGTCAACTTCACGCAATACCCAATGGGGGTCATGGCTATATGCCAACATGTGTGAAATTAAGCATGCGTCGATTGATTTGGCCGTAAAGGGAAGCGCTTGTGGTTCAGCGATAACTTGAAAACGAGGGTCACCATTCCCCAAACAAAACTGATGCGATACCATACACTCTTCGGTATCGACCTCAGTACTGAGGTGCCCAAGCTTAAGCAAATGAAAGCCAAATATTTTTGGCCACCAAGGGCGAAGCTGATATTGCAACGCTTGACGATAGTGTTCCCCAAAAGGAATATCAGACCAACTCACAGGCATCTGGAACTTTTTTTCAATACGCGCTGGCTTCATCAAATTCCCCTTAATCAAAATAGAGAGGTCATTATGGAGTTAATACGAGTCCCTGCTTTAAATGATAACTATATTTGGATTCTGTCTGATAATAACCAACAGTGTATCATTGTTGACCCCGCGGAGTCAGAGCCAGTCCTCGAAATATTGGCGCAAAAAAAGCTTACCCCAACGGCTATCTTACTGACCCATCATCACGATGACCATACTGGTGGTGTAAAAGGTATTCTGAAAAACTTCAGTAACCTACCTGTTTTTGGGCCTCAAGAGACTCAAGTTAAAGGAGCAACACAAATCGTTGAGCAAGGTGATAGTGTCAAAATTAACGATTTTAATTTTGATGTTATTGGCTTACCTGGACATACCCTTGGTCATATTGCTTTTTATCAAGCCCCTTATCTATTTTGTGGCGATACCCTGTTTTCTGCTGGGTGTGGAAGGATATTTGAGGGTACACCGGAGCAAATGTATCAATCCATTCAGAAAATTGCTGCTCTCCCTGATGACACATTAATTTGTTGTGCCCATGAATATACTCAATCTAATTTGAAATTCGCTCACCATATTTGGCCTGAAAACACGCAAATTAGCCAATATCAAGAAGAGGTTGCCGCTAAGCGAAACAAAAATCAACCAACTGTACCTACCACGCTAAAAACAGAACGAAAAGTGAATATTTTTTTACAGTGTGATAATGCACAATTGCAAAGAAAATTAAATATAAATCAAGCTAACCCACCACTTAGAGCTGTTTTTACCGTTCTACGTCAATTAAAAGATCATTATTAACGTTTAATTATTGTCTTCTTTGTGTCGGATAAGTATTATTGTTCGACTTTTACACATACAACAAAGAACCAAGACACAATGAAGACAATAGCGACTATTATCGCCATTGTTCTGCTGGCCGGATGCCAATCTTCGCCTCAACAAACCAAGCAGAACAGGTCTTCAGCAAACCACACTATAGAAACCGTTGCTCCACATAATCAGGCAGCAAGCAGACAAATCTCAACGGTAGATAACGACCTTTGGGGTTATATCAGTGATGAGCTGAAGATGGATATACCTGATAATGCTATCATCAGGGAACAGGCAAGTAATTACTATACAAAACAAAGTTTTCTCTACGACGTCACATTAAGGGCCGAACCTTATATGTACTGGATCGTGGACGAAATCGATAATCGTAACTTACCCATGGAATTGGCTCTGATTCCAATCATAGAAAGTTCATTCAATCCAAAAGCAACCTCACCTGCACAGGCGGCAGGATTGTGGCAAATTGTTCCTATCACCGCACGCTCTTATGGCTTAAAACAAGATCAATGGGTCGATGAGCGCCGTGACTTAGTCACATCGACTAAGGCTGCTTTTGATTTGCTCGAAAATTTAAATATCATGTTTGGACATGATTGGGAATTAACCTTAGCCGCTTATAACTGCGGTGAAGGCTGTGTACTGAATGCGATTAAGAAGAATGAAGAAGCTGGGTTGCCAACTGATTTCTGGTCGTTATCTTTACCTAAAGAAACAAAACAATATGTGCCTAAAATATTAGCGCTTAGCCAAATATTAAGAGCACCTGAAAAATATCAAATTAAATTACCGCGTAGTAACCGAAATAGAGCGTTAACTCAAGTCGATGTTGGGCAGCAAATTACATTAACCCAAGCTGCCGAGCTAACAGGTATTTCGGAAGAGTCGCTGAAAATTTATAATTCTGGCTATAAGCGTGGTGTAACATCACCTAATGGCCCACATTATATTATGTTACCGACAGCAAAAGCGGAGCAATTAAAAGTATCACTTTCTGACCAAGCTGTTTTAGATAATATCCGTCTCGCTGTGGCTAAAAATCAGCATCAGAGATCAACCCAACCCGCCAATAATTTCACTTATAAAGTGGCTAAAGGGGAATCGGTTGCAAGTATTGCCAAAAAATTCAATACGACAAGTAAAGAGATAAAGCGGCTTAATGGAATGAAAACGGCCACTATCTATCCGGGCCAAACCCTTAAGATAAAAGGTTCAGCCCCTACTGCCAATAGTCGTAAAACCAAAACTTATAGAGTGAAGAAAGGTGACTCTTATTACAGCATAGCCAAAAGGCATGGGATCAAACTCGGCGGATTCAAGTCCGAAGTGCAACGCTAAGCCGCCTTTCTTAGCTCCGCAAACACCACCGAAGGTTGTCTGAACCCCAGACACTTGCGTGGCCTGCTGTTCAACGCTCCCTGATAGCGTTGTAAGTCTTCTTCTGTCACTGTCCGCAGGTCTGTTCCTTTCGGGATAAACTGTCTTAACAACCCATTCGTATTCTCGTTCAGCCCACGCTCATGCGAGGCATACGGATGGGCAAAGTACGTATCTGCGTTCAGTGCTTCTGCTATCGCCTTGTGCTCACTAAACTCTAGACCGTTATCGAACGTTATTGTGTGACATACATCCTGATACTCACTCAGCAGTGAGATAATGGCCTTACTGACTTCCACCGCATCCTTTGAAAACACCTTTTTTGTCAGGTAAATACGGCTTTTGCGTTCTGCCAGTGTCACGATAGCACCAGTGCCCTGTTTACCCTGCACCAAATCGGCCTCCCAGTCCCCCAGACGGCTACGGTCATCGACGACTGACGGCCGTAGCTCAATGGATACCGCATCAGGGATGCGCCCTCGTTTCTGCCCGTAGCCCTTACGATATCGCCGTTTGCCCTGCCTAAGATGCCTGTACAACTCGCCACCGCTACGCTTATCCGCATAGATATACTGGTAAATCCATTCATGGCTGACGCTAAGACCAATAATGCTGCCAATTGCACTTATTTGCTCAGGACTCCACTTCCACTCCAGAGCAAATATCACGAAATCTATGGTCTGCTGAGGAATTGTCCTTTTGGCAGATGACAGCCGCCTATCACAGCACTTCTGGTGTGCCTGTTGTGGGTTATAACCAGTATCTGAAGTGTTACGCCTCAGTTCACGGGAGACCGTGGACTTGCTTACACCGATACGGATACCTATCTCATGGCAGGATAAATTATCCTCACGCAGTATCGATATCTGGTATCGTTGTCCTTCGGTTAGTTGCTGATACTTCATACTTACTCGCTCATCTTTGGTCGGAAGAGCAGGATAGCTTATCAGTAGCTAACCGTCCTTCCATCTAACATGACCGAGCGTTGCACTTATTATCTGAATTCGCGCTCAATGATTTAATGAGTTGGAATTCAGGTGTCAAAATGGCAGATCTAAAACCTGGTGTCACATTGAACCTCTACTTATAAAATAAGTCTCTGTCATGTACCTACCGATTAATCGGTAGGTATTACTTATTTGGTATTAAAAATTAATTATGCTTATCAATATTGGTATCATATTCAATTACCGTTAATCTTTTCTCTATTTTGTTAAAAAAACCTCTTCAAATTATTTTGCATATCGTTTTTAAGTTAAAATCATCGTTATTTTTTGTAAACAAACGAAAAGTATCTCTAATTGGATATAAAACTCCTTTAAAACTGCGCTTAATTGATATAAATAGCACTATAAGTCCTTTATCCTGCTTTATTTTTGAAAAAAAACCGCGGTCAGGTGGTGACTTATGTAATAAAAGTGCTATATTATTAGCACAGCGAAAACTGTTAGCGCTGCTAGCCCGTATTTGAATATTACTGATATAATTATTGATAATTCTAAAAATTACACCTACTTTGTTACAAAGTATATATAACCTAATGCGTTGATTAGTAAATGCTTATGTTAATAACCAAGGTGTTTTATTTAGTTTGTACTAGATTATTTAGATATAGAAATACACATAGCAAAGGTTAGTCTCGCCTGCGGAGGTGATTATGGATGAATATTCACCCAAAAATTATGATATATCTGAGTTAAAATACTTGTGTAACAGTTTGAATCGAGAAGCAATGTTAAGCTTACAGAAAACTAATACACACTGGGTCAATGATTTAAGTTCACCACAAAGTGCTAGACTTAATGAACTCATTGAACATATTGCAGCCTTCGTGTGGCAATTTAAGATAAAATATCCCAAAGAGAATCTCGTTATATCATTAGTTGAAGAGTATCTTGATGAGACTTATGATTTATTCGGAAGCCCTGTAATAACTCTAAGTGAAATTATTGACTGGCAGAGCATGAATCAAAATCTAGTTTCCGTACTTGATGATGATTTAAAGTGCCCTGCAAGCAAAACATAAAGATATTATTCGTCGCTATATAAACTATAACATAGCATGTTATAAAGCTTTTTTAATTATCAATAAAAGAAAGGGTATTATGACCAAAACTGATTATCTGATGCGTTTAAGAAAATGCACAACCATCGATACACTTGAGCGTGTTATTGAGAAAAATAAGTATGAGCTTTCTGAAGATGAGTTAGAATTGTTCTATTCAGCTGCTGACCATCGCCTTGCAGAACTCACTATGAATAAACTTTATGACAAAATCCCTGCATCGGTTTGGAAATTTGTTAGGTAACTACTTATTAATATGCACAGATAATAACTGGTTATAGCCGATAATTCATTTTATCGGCTTAATGTGTATATTGTCTTTCATTCTATTATTATACATTGTAAACGGCGGATTCAAGTCCGAAGTGCAACGCTAAGCCGCCTTTCTTAGCTCCGCAAACACCACCGAAGGTTGTCTGAACCCCAGACACTTGCGTGGCCTGCTGTTCAACGCTCCCTGATAGCGTTGTAAGTCTTCTTCTGTCACTGTCCGCAGGTCTGTTCCTTTCGGGATAAACTGTCTTAACAACCCATTCGTATTCTCGTTCAGCCCACGCTCATGCGAGGCATACGGATGGGCAAAGTACGTATCTGCGTTCAGTGCTTCTGCTATCGCCTTGTGCTCACTAAACTCTAGACCGTTATCGAACGTTATTGTGTGACATACATCCTGATACTCACTCAGCAGTGAGATAATGGCCTTACTGACTTCCACCGCATCCTTTGAAAACACCTTTTTTGTCAGGTAAATACGGCTTTTGCGTTCTGCCAGTGTCACGATAGCACCAGTGCCCTGTTTACCCTGCACCAAATCGGCCTCCCAGTCCCCCAGACGGCTACGGTCATCGACGACTGACGGCCGTAGCTCAATGGATACCGCATCAGGGATGCGCCCTCGTTTCTGCCCGTAGCCCTTACGATATCGCCGTTTGCCCTGCCTAAGATGCCTGTACAACTCGCCACCGCTACGCTTATCCGCATAGATATACTGGTAAATCCATTCATGGCTGACGCTAAGACCAATAATGCTGCCAATTGCACTTATTTGCTCAGGACTCCACTTCCACTCCAGAGCAAATATCACGAAATCTATGGTCTGCTGAGGAATTGTCCTTTTGGCAGATGACAGCCGCCTATCACAGCACTTCTGGTGTGCCTGTTGTGGGTTATAACCAGTATCTGAAGTGTTACGCCTCAGTTCACGGGAGACCGTGGACTTGCTTACACCGATACGGATACCTATCTCATGGCAGGATAAATTATCCTCACGCAGTATCGATATCTGGTATCGTTGTCCTTCGGTTAGTTGCTGATACTTCATACTTACTCGCTCATCTTTGGTCGGAAGAGCAGGATAGCTTATCAGTAGCTAACCGTCCTTCCATCTAACATGACCGAGCGTTGCACTTATTATCTGAATTCGCGAACAATGTATCCATCGTGCTCGTATTTTATCCAATTAAGCTTTGGATATTCATAATTAGACAACTTCTCAATAGCGCTACGCTTATTCATAAAGAATTTATAAAACCTTACAAATAATCGTCGCTTTATCTTATAAAAATAGCATTAAAATTAATAATACTCATTTCAAATTTACGATTTTGCTATTTTATCTGCCAATGAATATTAGCTTAAGTTATAAGATGAAAGAGGGGGGAAATAAACAGATAGGTTACTTAACTCATAATTGGGTGGGGGCCCTGCCAGCGACATCCCGGCACACACATCTCCTGCTGTGGCTGCTTCTTTCCAGACCTGACCAAATTAACAAGTTAGTGTTGCGGGAGAACCAACAGAGCCCCCATAGATTGCTTCCTAAAAAGCAGGAGGCATTATGCTTGATGACAACTAAAATAGCAAGAAAACTACTGCCAAGTGCTGATTTCTTGCACAAAATACGTAATTAATGATATTTATTAAAAAATAATCAACTGGTGGGTTCAATAACTAACCTAATTTCTTTGCTCGTATCATCACTAGTAGAGAGATTTTCTACTTTGGAAATCAGCAAGATATTACCATCAACAGATACTGTCGCTCTCATCGCAAGATGGGCATCTGGACGTACTTCATTCTTTTGATAGCTTAATTCAAAAGGAAAAGGAGACTGTTTGCCTAAAGTCTCATAATATTTTTGTGATAAGATCAACGCAGGTAGTTCCGCGATTGAAATATCCGCTAAGGTTACTGTAATCACGGCATTCTGAGGCAATTTGACCTGCTGCGGAATGACAACTTGCCCTCTAATGACGTCAGTGTCTAAATGCTGCTTTGCATTATGGCTGTGATTGTTAACCTTCGTCTCTTTTACATTATTATTATTACCTTCACAACCGACCAAAAAAGCAGGCAGAACAAAGCCAATTATGCATAGGTGTAGTTTCATAATAAATGTCCAAAAAACAATTTGTTGTTAAGTATTTTTATACTAATCAGAGTGTGATTTTTACTGAAGGCGAATTGATTATAGCTAAAAAATACTCACCAACAAAATATTATTTCAAAATGTAACAAACAACATCAAAATGTAATCAACTGTTGAACATAGCGGCCTAAACGGTAGTCATCGCCTATTTAAAATCATAGCCAGCCATGCTTTCTACTATTGATATATAAAAGCGATAAGACAAAAAACGCTCTACCTATTTTTATGTATTAATGGGAAAATACCCGCATCTGATAAATATTAATCAACTTTCAAGGTTGCTATGAGCCCAGAATTGCAAAATTTAATCAGCCTATTGGAGCTGGAAAAAATCGAAGAGGGTATTTATCGAGGTCAAAGTGAAGATCTTGGATTACCTCAAGTATTTGGGGGGCAAGTTGTTGGTCAAGCCATGTACGCAGCGGAACAGACTATCCCCGAAGGTCGCGTAATAAATTCATTCCATAGCTATTTCTTGCGCCCTGGTGATAGCCAACGCCCTATTGTCTATGATGTCGAAATATTAAGAGATGGTGGCAGCTTTAGTACACGACGCATCAGCGCAATACAACATGGCAAGCCCATCTTTTTTATGACGGCCTCTTTCCAAGCACAAGAAGAGGGGTTTAATCACCAGAACCTCATGCCAGATGTCCCTTTACCAGAGACACTGGCATCACAGGATGAAATCATTCAACGTTTGGCAACCCAATTGCCCGAGTCGGTCAAAAAGTATGCTTTGCGCCCAAATCCTTTTGAGTTTCGGCCTATTCAATTTTACAGCCCATTTAATAACCCACCGCAAGAGCCTTTTCGTTATATTTGGTTTAAAGCCAAAGGCCAATTGCCTGATATTCCCTCATTACACAACTACTTATTAGGCTATGCGTCTGACTATAATTTTTTACCTGCAACCCTACAGCCACATGGCCGTGGGTTTATGGAGAGAGATTTGCAAGTCGCAACAATCGATCACTCAATGTGGTATCACCGACTATTTAAAATTGATGATTGGTTACTCTATGCCATTGAAAGCCCTTCCGCTTCAGGAGGACGAGGCTTTGTTAAAGGGCAAATTTATGACCGACAAGGGGTCTTAGTGGCAACAGCGGTTCAAGAAGGGGTGATCCGTAAAAGAAGGCCTCGCTAAGTCAACTATAGCTAATTAGTGCGAGTACTCACTAACTATTTTGTGAGTTAAAAAACGCCCCCAGTAATGGGTTATCCAACTATTGGGGGTCATTCACTATTTTCGCTTTAGTTTGGGATATCGTGACCGCACTCATCTATCATTATGTTTATCAAGATATTGAGATGTAGGTGTTGAACAGCTTTAGTTTGATAAACTTCCTTGTATGTTAGTACCAACTCACTTTTTGGCTTCGATCAATTATAGGCACTCTCTCCATGATAAGTGATATCAAGCCCTTCTCGCTCCTGTTCAACATCAACACGTAAGCCTGTTGTCTTATCTGCGATTAAAAATGCAAGGTAGGCAACAATTGAGGTCCAAACAACACAAATAAGTATGCTAAACGCCTGAATGCCAACTTGTTTTATCATTGTTATACCTTCTGCATACCCCATCCCCCCGAGAGCCGCCGAAGTAAACACCCCCGTGAGTAAGCACCCAACCACCCCGCAAACACCATGAACACCAAAGACATCACAAACATCATCAACTTTTAACCAACGTTTTAAAACCACAACCCCCCATAACCCAGCAATACCTGAAAGTAGGCCGATAATTAATGCTCCTGCAACCCCAACCGTTCCTGCTGCGGGTGTAACACCAACCAACCCCGCTAAGCACCCTGAGCAGGCACCTAACAATGAGGGCTTATCCCTAAATATCCATTCAGCAAGTACCCATGAAAGTATTGCTCCGGATGCCGCTACCACCGTATTAATAAATGCCAAGGCCGCGACGGAATTCGCACTTCCCGCTGACCCCGCATTAAAACCAAACCAACCGATAAATAAGATTGCGGTACCCATAAACACCATCGGCAAGTTGTGAGGCTTTATGACTTCTTTACCCAACCCTGTGCGCTTTCCAAGTAAGTAAGCACCAACAAGCCCAGCAACAGCGGCATTAATATGAACGACAGTGCCTCCAGCAAAGTCCAAAGCACCATCTTGGGCAAGGAGTCCTCCTCCCCACACCATATGAGCAATAGGCAAATAAGCAAAGGTTGTCCAAATGACAGTAAATATCAGTATTGCAGAAAATTTAACTCGTTCGCCTAATGCACCAACCACCAGCGCAACCGTCAAACAAGCGAAAGCACCTTGGAATGCGACATGAATAAATTGAGGGATGGTGGCAGATAAGCTGTCAATATTGATACCCTTGAGCATAAATTGGCTTAATCCCCCAAAAAAGCTATTACCCTCACTAAATGAAATACTGTAACCATAGATGACCCAAATCACTGAAACAAGTGCAAAAATAACCATAGTTTGCGCCATCAGTGCGAGGACATTTTTGCTTCTCAGTAACCCGCCATAAAATAAAGCAATACCCGGAACGATCATGAATAGGACTAATGCAGTGCAAACCATCATAAATGCGTTATCCGCTTTATCGACACCGTCATCAGATGCAAACACTCTTGCAGGAAAACTTGCTATAAATAGCCAACACAAACGTTGAAACAGTTTACTCATCGCTACTCTCCTATAGTGCTTCATCTTGTTTCTCGCCAGTACGGATACGTATGGCTTGCTCAAGCTCTAATACAAATATTTTCCCATCACCTACTTGCCCTGTATTTGCTGCTTTTTCTATTGACTCAATAACGAGATCAGCAAATTCATCGGAAACAGCAATTTCTAGACGCACTTTTGGTAAGAAGTCGACGGTATATTCTGCACCACGATATAATTCAGAATGTCCTTTTTGCCGCCCAAAACCACGCACTTCAGTCATCGTAAGGCCTTGTATCCCTATATCTGAAAGAGCCTCTCTGACCTCGTCTAACTTAAAAGGCTTAATAATTGCGATGATATATTTCATTTTCCCTCCGGATAATATGATCCCCTACCTATCCAGCTAAAGACGTACGACAACATCATCATTGGCTGCAACTACACTAACAGCAAATAGCATGCCAAAATTAATTATGCTTATAATTCAAATAGTCATCGCAAAAGAAAAGGCCACTCATCCGAGTGGCCTTTTGACGATGCGTTAAAAATGTGCAAACAGGCTAATTCAATAACGCTTCAGGCTCTATATCATCATGCAAATTCAACGATTCACCGACCTGTTGAAGCTGATACATTTGATAATAACGCCCTTTTTGTTGCAGTAGCTGTGTATGACTACCTTTTTCAACAATTGCACCACGATGAAGCACAACAACCTGATCGGCATCGACAATTGTGGATAATCGGTGTGCAATAACCACAAGTGTAGTCGTTTGGCGGATTATACGCAGTGCTTTTTGAATAGCCTGTTCTGTACCTGAATCGATATTGGCTGTCGCCTCATCCAGAATTAATATTTTGGGTGTTGCAACTAAGACCCGAGCCATCGCGAGTAGTTGCCTTTGCCCGACAGAAAGCGTATTCCTCTGTTCTCCTAGTAGCGAATCTAATCCTTCTGGCAGTGATCGGACATGCTCAGCTAACTGTACAACATCGAGAACCTGCCAAACTTTTTCTTGGGTTATCTCACGCCCTAACGCGACATTATCAAAGAAAGATGCCGCTAGAACGACAGGATCCTGTTGCACCATCGCGATCCCATTACGTAAAACTTGATGTGAAAGTGTGTGTAAGGAACGTCCATCAAGTAGGATCTCCCCTTGCTGCCAAGGGTAATAGCCCATAATCAGGTTTGCGATGGTACTTTTCCCACTTCCCGTGTGACCAACTAAAGCAACAAAGCTATTTTCAGGAATATGAAGATTGATATCCGTTAACACTTTTTTGTCATCACGATACGCAAAAGATAACCCCTGAATATCAATAGCACCACTTTGTAATGGCTGTATATTATTGCCATAAGCTTGTTTCGGACTATCCATTAATTCAAACACTCGCTCACCTGAAACGACCGCTTGTTGCAACATAGATTGTTGAGAGGTCAATTCGATGAGAGGCTCATTTAAACGTCCAAGATAGTTGATAAAAGCATATAAAACCCCAACACCAATTGTGCTCGTACCATCAAATCCAAACAATAACAGTAACCCACAAAGCACCGATGCCGAGATCAAGCTAAGCAGAGGTCGAAGTAATAACCCATCCAGTTTTAATGCCTTCATGCGTGCAAGGTAGTGATCTTGACTAGCCTCTAACATTTTCTCGCCAAACCGAGCTTGTTGGCGGAATTGCTGGATCACTGTCATGCCATTGATCACTTCATTAAAGCCATTATTTATTTCAGCAAGATAAGAACGAACGCGGCGCACAATCGGAGTACTTAGCCGTTGATACACGAGCATCACCACCATCACGGCTGGAAAAATCATGACTGCCACTAAAGCCATGCGCCATTCAAGGGTAAACATCGCGATAAGCATCGCACAAATTAGCGCTAAACTACGGAAGACTGTCGGCACAACCATCACAAATAGGTCTTTAATAACTTCGGTATCATTAGTAACACGGGAAATGATTTGACCTACAGGTTGTTTATCAAACGCACTTAATGGTTGTCTTAATGCTGAGTTCATTACGTCGGTACGTAAAGCCTGAACCACGCCAACAGCCGCTTTGTTAAATAAGATCGTTTGATAATAATGTAAGAGTGCAGCAGCAATCTGTAATAACACAAAACCAACCGCTAAATATAAGGTTAACGGCATGATGATCTGTTTCTTAGCCACCATGTTGTCAATAAAATAACTAATCAGCAAAGGCCCACTGACTTCAGCCGCAGCAGCGACCCATAGCATAACAATGGCAACCGACATTGTACCGCGGTGAACTTTGCCATAGCTAAGTAAGCGTTTTAACGCTGGCCACAATGGTTTTTTCTGACTCATAAATCACCATCCAAAGTGGCTTCGATTTGTTGATAATGGTACATATCTTTATACCATCCAGGTTGGACTGATAACGTTGAGTGAATACCTTCCGCCGCAATGCTTCCTTGGGATAACACGAGAATATTATCAGCGTCGACTAACGCAGATAGGCGGTGTGCACTAATGATTAATGTTTTACCCTCTCGCCAGCGACTTAAATTTTGTAAAATAGTAAATTCAGTCTGCCCATCCACCGCCGATAACGCATCATCTAAAATTAAAATTTCGGCATTTTGCAAAATAGCGCGCGCAATAGAAATTCGCTGTTTTTGCCCACCAGACAACATTACGCCACGCTCACCCACTTGGGTTTGGTAGCCTTCAGGTAACCTCAAAATATCATCATGTACGCAAGCAATACGCGCAGCTTCCTCAATCTGCTCTACTGTGGCTTGTGGGTTGCCTAATGCGATATTCCCTGCAATCGTATCAGAGAATAAAAAAGGTGATTGGTTAACAACGGCTAAACGACCTCGCCACTCATCTAACCGAATCTCAGGTAACGGTTTCCCCTGATAAGAAATCGCGCCTTCAGTAACATCGAATTGGCGCTGGATCAGCGTAATAAGTGTTGATTTCCCTGAACCTGTCGGGCCACATAGTCCTAAAAATTGCCCCGGTTTGAGGTCAAATTGAATGTCGTGGAGTGCGACTCTATCTGTTTCAGGGTAGCTAAACGTTTTAATTCTCGCGCTCAATGCCCCTTTTTCAGCACCCAGTGATTGATGCCCATCTTCAATATCGAGCGGCTCATCAAGTAAACTTCGGATACGACTATAAGCAGCACTACCACGCTCTACGATATTAAACATCCATGCCAATGCCAGCATAGGCCAAATCATTAGCCCCAAGTACATCACAAAGCTAGTCAGTTCACCGAGCGTCAATGTTCCTTGTAATACCATCCAACTGCCACCGCCAATAGCAAGCAAGTTAGCCATACCGATAGCGATAAAAATGGTTGGGTCAAAGCGTGCATCAACTCTGGCAACATGCATATTACGCCGCCCTGCTTCTGTCGCAACCTGCTCAAATTGGTTTGATTGGTGATCTTCAAGACCAAAAGCTTTAATCATGCGAATACTGGTTAAACTCTCTTGAGCATGATTATTTAGGGATGAAAATGCGCCTTGGGCATGTTTGAAACGATGATGTAATTGGTCGCCATAGCGTTTAATAACTAGTGCCATAATTGGCATAGGAATTAATGCTAATAACGTTAACTGCCAACTGATCTCCACGCTCATCATGATCAATACCGCACATCCCATGACTAAGGAATCAACAAACGTCAGTACCCCTTCCCCCGCTGCAAAAACAACGCGGTCAACATCATTGGTTGTACGCGCTATTAAATCCCCCGTTCGATAGCGTAGATAGAAAGACTGATTTTGTAGGCTTAATTGGCGATAGAATTTTTGTCGCAATTGTACGGCTAACTTATAGGATGCTCCGAATAACCAAATCCGCCACACATAGCGCAGCCCATACACAACGACAGCGATAAATAACATCAAGGCGACATAAGATACTAGCTGGCTCGTAGCCATCGTCTGGTTGCTAATACCATCAACAACAACGCCCACAAGCCGTGGAGGAACAAGCTGTAAAATAGCAATAATAATGAGAAAGCAAACCGCGCCAACATAGCGCCGCCATTCACTAAGAAAATACCAGCTTAATTGTGAAAATAATCGCACTGAGTTACTGCCTTGAATAAGATTTAATATTTGCCATTATGTGGCATCCTAACGATGCAAAACAATTGAGAAAAGCAGAACTAACAACACTAATCAGGAATAGGTAGCGCTGTCGTATACTTGATTTTTTCCATTGCAAAACTAGAGGTTACATCAATCAGGCCATGAACGCCATTAACCAGTTTCTTATAAAATAGATCGTAGGATTTCATATCTTTGACTTCGACTTGCATCAGATAATCATACTCTCCTGCCATACGGTAAAACATAAGGACTTCAGGGAGTTGGCTAACAAAAGAGACAAATTGTTCATACCACTCGCTGTTATGGTGTTGCGTTTTGATCATAACAATAACCGTTAGACCGAGACCTAATTTTTCCCCATCAAGCAAGGTCACTCGGTGGCGAATGTACCCTTCATCCTCCAAGCGTTTCAACCTTTTCCAACAAGGAGTCGACGTCAAGTTAACGGCCTCTGCAAGTGCATTTAAAGATAGACTACTGTCATTTTGCAACAAGCGAAGCAACTTTTTATCTATCTTATCTAACATAGGTATTCTCTTTTTATTTATAAAAAAATATCACTGTCGACTTTATATAATAGAATGATTTTACCTAAATAGATTTACGACAGCATAAATAATTCATCAATAACCACAAAAAGACAAAAATTTCCCTGTTCATCACACGCTAGCATCATTACCATGACCCATCAGTTAAGTATTTATATTTTTGAGTAGGAGAAGTGTTTATGAAACGTGCTGTTGTTGTCTTCAGTGGTGGTCAAGACTCGACGACTTGTCTCATTCAAGCTTTAAAAATGTATGATGAAGTCCATTGTGTCACCTTTGATTATGGACAACGTCATCGGCTTGAAATTGAAGTGGCTCAAAAGCTAAGCCATTCACTGGGTGCAGCCGCGCATAAAATCCTTGATGTAAACCTACTCAATGAGTTAGCCGTAAGCAGTTTGACCCGCGACAATATCCCTGTACCCGACTATAACGAAAGTGCAACTAATGGGCTACCTAGCACTTTTGTTCCGGGTAGAAACATTCTCTTTTTAACGCTTGCAGCCATCTACGCTTACCAAGTCCAAGCAGAGGCGGTTATCACAGGCGTATGTGAAACCGATTTTTCAGGCTACCCTGATTGCCGAGACGAATTTGTTAAAGCACTTAACCATGCCGTAAACCTTGGGCTAGCAAAAGATATCCGCTTTGAAACGCCTTTAATGTGGCTCGATAAAGCACAAACATGGGCACTTGCAGACTATTATGGGCATTTAGAAACCATACGTGAGCAAACGTTGACTTGTTATAATGGTATACAAGGTGACGGTTGTGGGGAGTGTGCTGCATGCCACCTTCGCAGTAAAGGCTTGGACTATTATTTAAGCCATAAAGAGTCGGTGTTAGCTTCTCTAAAAAAACTCGCTAATCTCGCTTAGTACTTTGCTTGCTAACCACACCGGAGAGTTAACAGCTTTCCGGTGTTAATGATTAAGCGGTAATAAAATCTTCAGTACTGCTTTTGGATAATAACTCAAGTTTTTCGCGCAGTTCCCCTTCAATCTTAATGGATTTATTCAGCGCTAAATCAATAAAGACAAAAGTCACCTTTGCATCTGACACCACTTCTCTCTTACCTTGCCTTTCGCGTGTTATTTGCTGATAGCACAACGCACTTTTAGTACCAATTTTTTCAATACGCGTTGTCACTGTTAGCTCATCGCCAAGTATGGCACCATGAAAATAGTTCACATTGATATTAACCGCCACCATGGCAAGCTGGCTTTTTAGCGCCCAGCCCAGAAAATTGTGCTCATCCATACAAGCCCATCTATCTGATTCATAAAACTCCAGATAACGTGCGTTGTTCACATGTTGGAAAACATCAATATGATAACCACGTACTTTAATTTGCGTTGCCATAACTACTCCGACCAGTTGCTATTCGTTACAAAAATATAACAAACAATCATGCTATTTGCTGAAATGTTCTATTTTCTTCGATACTGATCGCATTTTTTATGTATCAAGGCAAGTATTACAATAATAGGATCGTCTTAGATCACACTATAATATTGGCATTCACCACAAATAAGATTAAGTGCCCACAACAAGGTGGGCACACAGCTCACTATAGCGCTAGCTTGCCTCTGTTTTTCTCTAAAAATGCAGGCCCTATTCCACGTACTTCCAAAATATTTTCAAGAGTATTAAATGCGCCATACTTCTCCCTATACTCAACGATAGCTTTCGCTTTTTGTATGCCAATTCCATGAAGCTTTTTCGCTAACTCTTCGGCACTCGCTTGGTTGATGTTCACTTGATTTGTCTCTTTCAAATTCTCCGATGGTTTTTCCTCCTTAGGCTTTTTACTAACCACCGCCGCCACTGGCTTATCAGCTTCTGCTTTTTTTGCTAGCGCCGATTGTGAGCACATTAATATCGTCAGAATAACGGCAGCGCTGCCTAATGATTGCTTTATAAATTTCATCCATGTCATTGATGTTCTCCTGTTTAAATTGAGATGCCACAATGCCAAATTTATTATGCAAAAGCTTTTTTGTGATGATAGAAATGAGAAAGGCCACCCAAAGGTGGCCTCAACTTATTTTTGTTGCACTTAGAATTACGAGCGGCTTCGCAATTTAGTCTAAATTAATCACTTCAATTTTGGCGTTATTACGTAAGTTCTGAATCAAAGCTTCATTTACCGCCATTCCCATCATACCACGGTAGTTTGCGGTTAACTGCTCAAGCTCTTTATCTGAAGCTTTGCCTGGGATCACTTTATCAAGTTGAATAATGACTAAATTATCTTTTTCATCACGCACTGTTGTATAAGTTGCTTTGCCGTCAGCAGGTTTCGCCATTGCCATTGCCGCGCCAATAACTGGCGTTTGAGGCATCAAGCGTGAAACCTTTTCAGGTGCAGAAAACTGAATATTCGCAGTATCGCCTTTACCTTCTTTCAAGGCTGCAACTAATTTCTCGCCTTCAGCTTTTAATGCTGCATTCGCTTTCTGGCGCTTAACGAGTGTTTCAACTTGAGATTTAACAGCTTCTAATGGTTGAGTTTGCTCCGGTGCATATTGTGATACACGGACAACAAATGCACGGTCACCTTGAACGTCGATAACATCTGAGTTAATCCCCGTAGAACCATTTTGATCCACTAAACGTTCACTGAATATTTCGTTGATCACTTTAGGGTAATTAAGCGCTGCTGGCGGATTATTTTTATCAAACCAATCCGTTGCCACCACTTTTAAACCTGATACTTCTTCAACTGAAGCAAGTGACTCATTATCATTTGTGGCCGCTTCACTGACTTTCTGCTGTAAGTCATAAAACTGCTTACTATTTTTGTCCTGAATCAGTTTATTTTTAATCTCATCCTTCACCGAGTCGAGAGGCTTAATACTTTCAGGTTTGATATCATCCAAACGGAAAATCACAAAATTTGAATCTGACTTAATAGGTGTAGAGATTTGCCCTTTTTCCGTTAAGTTAGCGTTAACGATTTCAGAGGGCGTCGAGGCTTCTTCCATCCAACCAATGATACCTTTATTACCCGCACTAAGCTTATCGGTTGATTTCTCAGTTGCTAACGCCACAAAATCAGCACCGGCTTTTAGCTCATCAATGATAGCGTTAGCTTCTTTCTCTGACGCCACTTGGATCATGCTGTAGTGCTTTTGCTCAGCTTGAGTGTAGTTTTTTAGGTTTTGCTCATAATACGTTTTTACCTCTTCATCAGTGACTGATTGTGGAGGTAAAGCTGCCGCGTCTATTTCTACATAGCTAACTTGCACTTTCTCAGGAGCAATAAAGCTATCCTGATTCGCATTATAGTAAGCTTTAATTTCATCTTCAGTCGCCGTCTGCTTTGCTTGTTCATCGGCTAACGAAAGGGTCGCTACACGAATTTCGCGCTCTTGTAAAACGAGCTCTGCATATGTTTTCACTTCTGAAGGTAGCGCAAAATCGGTTTTAATAAATGAATCAGAAAGCTGAGAGAGAATTAAATTAGCACGGACTTGTTCCGCTAAGTTATCAGCACTGTAGTTATTTGCTGCCAATATCTGACGATACTTATCGCCATCAAATTTTCCATTAGTTTGGAATACTGGCATTTCAAAAATTGCATCCTTTACCTGCTGATCACTGGCAGATAAGTTTAATTCATTAGCATATTCAGCCATTAACGTACTGTTAATCAAGTTATTTAAAACCTGATTACGCAAAAATTTCATGCTCTCTTCATTGCCAGCAATTTCAGAGAACTTATCACCCAAGGAATCTTGTAAAGACTGACGCTCTTGCGAGAAAGCCGTTTGGAATTGCTCCCTGCTAATTGACTGTCCATTAACTTTAGCAGCATCATTACTTGAACCGCCAATCATGTAACCAGCAACCCCTGTCAGCACGAATGACAGGATAATAATAGCCAGTAGCACTTTGATAAAAGGACTGTTCGCTTTCGTGCGTAGATTGTCCATCATAAAAAGGCTTAACTCCGCTTGTTAAATTCAATTTCCTAATAATACGCTAATCTTAACCCAGATTGAAAAAAAAGCGCACCATTTCCATGATGCGCCTCTATATTAGCTGATTAATATTATTCAGTCAGTGTGTGTTTTAGAAAAAATAAAACAAAACCAAAAGAAAACTGAATTAGCTATTAACCGCGTCTTTTAAACCTTTGCCCGGACGGAAAGCAGGTACTTTCGCCGCAGCGATCTTAATCTCTTTACCTGTTTGTGGGTTACGTCCTGTACGAGCGGCACGCTCACGAACAGTGAATGTACCAAAGCCAACTAAAGCAACATCGTCACCTTTGCTTAGTGAAGTCGTTACAGATGCAACAAACGCATCAACAACGCGACCAGCTGCAGCTTTAGAAATGTTCGCTTCAGAAGCGATTTGATCAATCAGTTGAGACTTATTCACTCTTATCATCCCCATATTAGTTTTGACTATGATCTTAATTAGGCTATTTAAGCTAATTAATGATGCAGCCGTTATATCAATCCTGAATGCCAATGGCAAGAGAACAGATTACATCCAAATAATTATCAGAATCATCGTTAAATTAGCGACGAAAAAAAAGACTGACAACCCCTAAATTAGCTGTCAGTCTCATTTTTATGTAAACTTCTTGATTCAGCTCACTCTTTTTGACTTATTTTTTACGATTTCCGCACCAAATGGTGGGTTCGCTAGTGCTAAAGAGAGTACTTCTTCAATTGTTTTAACCGGATGAATTTCCAAATCTGCAATAACGTTTTCTGGAATTTCTTCCAAGTCACGTTTATTCTCAAATGGAATTAATACTGTCTTGATGCCACCGCGGTGTGCCGCAAGTAATTTCTCTTTCAGACCACCAATCGGTAAAACAAGACCTCTTAAAGTAATTTCACCCGTCATTGCTACATCAGCTTTAACAGGATTCCCCGTTAAACAAGACACCAGCGCGGTTGACATTGCAATCCCCGCACTTGGGCCATCTTTTGGCGTCGCACCTTCCGGAACGTGTACATGGATATCGCGTTTTTCATAGAAATCGCTATTGATACCCAGTTTTTCTGCTCGAGCACGTACTACGGTTAATGCCGCTTGGATGGATTCCTGCATAACTTCACCGAGTGAACCGGTATACGTGAGTTTGCCTTTGCCCGGAACACAAGCTGTCTCGATGGTTAATAAATCACCACCTACTTCTGTCCATGCAAGACCTGTCACTTGACCAACTCGGTTTTCAGTATCTGCTTGCCCGTAATCGAATTTGCGCACACCTAAAAAGTCTTTTAGGTTGTCAGCGTTAATTTCGATATGTTTAAGCTTTTTATCCATCAATAAGGCTTTCACCGCTTTACGGCACAATTTCGAAATTTCACGTTCGAGGCCACGCACACCAGCTTCACGCGTGTAATAACGAATAATGCCGATTAATGCACTGTCATCGATGGTTAGCTCACCTTTTTTCAAGGCATTACGCTGAACTTGTTTCGGCAATAAGTGTTGCTTAGCAATATTCAGCTTTTCATCTTCCGTATAACCGGAAAGACGGATCACTTCCATACGGTCAAGTAACGGCGCTGGGATGTTCATTGAGTTCGACGTAGCAACAAACATCACATCTGACAGATCGTAATCCACTTCCAAATAGTGATCGTTAAAGGCGACATTTTGCTCAGGATCTAATACCTCTAACAATGCGGATGCTGGATCGCCACGCATATCAGAAGACATTTTATCGATCTCATCTAACAGGAATAGTGGGTTTTTTACCCCAACTTTTGCCATTTTCTGGATCAATTTACCCGGCATAGAACCGATATAGGTACGACGGTGACCACGGATCTCCGCTTCGTCACGCACACCACCTAACGCCATACGGGTATACTGGCGCCCTGTCGCTTTCGCAATAGATTGCCCAAGAGAAGTTTTACCAACCCCCGGAGGCCCTACCAGACATAAAATAGGCCCTTTAATTTTGCTAACACGGCTTTGTACTGCCAGATACTCTAAAATACGCTCTTTAACGCGCTCTAAGCCATAATGGTCTTTATCAAGGACTTCTTGCGCCTTAACAAGATCTTTTTTCACTTTGCTGCGCGCATGCCATGGCACCTGCACCATCCAGTCAATATAGCTACGTACGACGGTGGCTTCAGCCGACATCGGAGACATCATTTTTAGCTTCTGCAACTCAGCTTCCGCTTTTTCATGAGCCTCTTTTGGCATCTTCGCTTCTTCAATTTTACGTTTCAGCGCTTCGTATTCATCTGGCGCGTCATCCATTTCACCAAGCTCTTTTTGAATCGCTTTCATTTGCTCATTCAAATAGTATTCGCGTTGGCTTTTTTCCATCTGTTTTTTAACACGATTACGGATGCGTTTTTCAACTTGCAGCAGCTCAGTTTCTGACTCCATCATGGCCATCAGGAACTCAACACGCTCGGCGACATTCGCCATCTCTAATACGCGCTGTTTATCTGCCAATTTCAATGGCATATGAGAAGCTATTGTGTCCGCTAGTTTATCGAGTTGATCTTGTTCAATCGAGTGTAGCGAGGTCAGCACCTCAGGCGGAATTTTTTTGTTCAGTTTGATGTAGCTTTCGAACTGACTGACTATCGTGCGATAAAGAACCTCTTGTTCTTTTTCATCAAGAAGCTCTGCAACTTGCGTTTTAGCACCCGCTTCATTGTAAAAGTTATCAGTTCCCGCAACGTGTTTCACTGATTCAGGCTGTAACAGTTCAGCTTGTGCTAAGAAATATTCACCATTGTCAGTTAAACTGCTTATGCGTGCTCTTCTTAAACCTTCAACTAGTACTTTAACTGTACCATCGGGCAATTTCAGCATTTGAATAACTGAAGCAACGGTGCCAACAGAAAATAAATCGTTAACCCCAGGCTCATCAGTTGAGGCCTCTTTTTGGGCTACCAGCATTACTTGCTTGTCATGATCCATCGCTGCTTCCAGACTGTGAATGGATTTTTCACGTCCAACAAACAGTGGGATCACCATATGTGGGTACACCACTACATCACGCAGAGGCAATACTGGTATTTCTATGCGTTCGGAACGCTCAGGATTCATAAAGCTCTCTCTTCGTTTAGCTTACGCTAGTTTAAGGGTTTCCAACTATTGTTTAGAAAGTAATTATTTTAAAAACAAAGAAACCACACTCAGAATATAAACTATATGGGGATAAGATTTTAGCATTCAATGGGTACTTGAAGATAAAAAGTGAAATGAGGGGAGGATCCCTCATTTCACTGATAACTTTTTGGTGCTAAATCCTAGGCGCTAATTATCACCAGAGGCTTGGGCATCAGGCTTGCTGTAGATCAGTAATGGCTCTGATTGTTCATTAATCACATTCTCATCAACAACGACTTTTTCAACACCTTCCATAGAAGGCAGATCGTACATTGTATTTAGTAATGCGGCTTCAACAATTGAGCGTAAGCCACGAGCCCCGGTTTTACGAGCCATTGCCTTTTTAGCAATCGCTTTTAAGGCTTCTTCACGGAACTCTAACTCTGTCCCTTCAAGGCTAAATAGCGCTTGATATTGCTTGGTTAATGCGTTCTTCGGTTCCTGCAAAATCTGAATCAATGCTTCTTCACTCAATTCAGTTAATGTCGCAACAACAGGCAAACGACCAATAAACTCAGGGATCAGACCAAATTTGATTAAATCTTCTGGTTCTGTTTGCGTTAACAACTCACCTTCACTGATTTTGTCAGATTCGCCTTTGACTTCCGCAGCGAAACCAATACCTGAACGTGTGTTTAAACGCTGACCGATGACTTTATCAAGCCCTGCAAACGCACCACCACAGATAAATAAGATTTTAGAGGTATCAACCTGTAAAAACTCTTGTTGAGGATGCTTGCGACCACCTTGTGGAGGAACCGCCGCCACTGTTCCTTCAATGAGTTTCAGTAGCGCTTGCTGTACCCCTTCCCCTGAAACATCACGGGTAATGGATGGGTTATCTGATTTACGCGAAATTTTGTCAATTTCATCAATGTAAACAATACCGCGTTGAGCTTTTTCTACATCGTAGTCGCATTTTTGCAGTAATTTTTGGATGATATTTTCGACATCTTCCCCCACGTAACCCGCTTCGGTTAATGTGGTTGCATCAGCCATCGTAAATGGCACATCCAAGTAACGAGCCAACGTCTCAGCCAACAGTGTTTTACCGCTACCTGTTGGGCCGATCAGCAAAATATTACTTTTACCAAGCTCTACCCCTTCAGCAGTGGTATCTCCATTACGTAAACGCTTGTAATGGTTATAAACAGCAACAGAAAGTACTTTCTTCGCTTGTTCTTGACCTATGACGTAATCATCAAGATGCTCTCTAATTTCATGGGGAGTAGGCAGTGCACTACGCTCACGATGAGGAGCTAACTCTTTGATCTCTTCACGGATGATATCGAGGCATAAATCGACACATTCATCACAAATATAGACTGACGGACCGGCAATCAGCTTGCGGACTTCATGCTGACTTTTTCCGCAGAAAGAGCAGTACAACAGCTTACCTGACCCCTCTTTGCGTTTTTCTGTCATCAGTTGACCTCACTTATCGTCAAACTACCCTGTTTATTTGCTGGATAAACAACCTAAAACAGGATAATAAATTTCTTTAATATTAATTAAGTATGGATAAATCCTAGCTAATTAACGGCTAGTATAAATATGGTCGACCAAACCATACTCTTTGGCTTCATCTGCAGACAAGAAACGATCGCGTTCAGTATCACGATTAATCTCTTCAACTGATTTACCTGTGTGCAATGCCATTAATTCATTCATTCGAGTTTTCACTTTCAGAATTTCCTGAGCGTGAATTTGAATGTCTGTCGCTTGTCCTTGATAACCGCCCAATGGTTGGTGGATCATCACACGAGAGTTCGGCAAGCAGAAGCGTTTGCCTTTAGTCCCCGCAGCCAGCAAGAAAGAGCCCATAGAGCAAGCTTGCCCCATACAGATTGTGCTGACATCCGGCTTAATAAATTGCATTGTGTCATAGATAGACATACCTGCGGTGATCACACCACCAGGGGAGTTGATGTAAAGTTGGATATCTTTTTCTGGGTTTTCCGCTTCCAGAAATAGCATCTGTGCGACAATTAAGTTCGCCATATGATCTTCCACCTGACCTGTCAGGAAGATAATACGTTCTTTTAACAGACGTGAATAAATATCGTATGAACGTTCACCCCGAGAGGTCTGCTCAATGACCATTGGCACTAGAGCCATTTGGGATGCTAGATTTTCCTGACCGCCAAAATATGACATCGAAATCTCCTATTAAAAACTATCTGGTGCTTGCGCCTAAATTTGCTGTTTGTTCGACTTTTAAGCATTCTAAGCAGCAAACAAACAGTTTGTCTTTAAAAATTCTCTATCTTGCCTATTTCCACTATTATCTCATCTCGTTATTTCTTTTAAGTTAACTAAAAAGCTGTTAATAGAGATGAGCATGAACACAGCGAATGACGCCGTAGAAAACAAGACCCACTATAAAATAGTTTAACACAAGTCTGTAAGGATTCACGGATTTGTTCTTTCAGATAACCGAGAACCAAACAGCCTATCTTATGTGAATATACCGCAGCGCTTATAATAAAATTAGGGCGAAAATGTGATTTTCAAGACGATTGGTGCGCCTACCTTAAATAATTCGAGTGGTAATAAAGCGACAAGTAAGCCATCTTAGGCAGCACAAATGGCTAATAACCCCCAAGCTCAGCCTCTATCTAGGCACCCTCACCCTAACTTGAAATGTGATAACTCTAATTGGCAAAAAACCCGCAGCGCAATGCCACGGGTTTATTATTTGCACAACTGAAAAAGCGAAATTAACCCGCTTGAACTTGGTTCATCAGTTCTGTGAAGTTAGTTTCTTTTTCAGTCACTTTCGCAACTTCAAGAACTTTCTCAACCGCTTGTTCTTCTAATGCTAAGTTACGAACACTATTCATCAGCTCATTATTTTTGCTGTAGTATTCGATAACTTCTGCTGGATCTTCATAAGCTGACGCCATTTCTTCGATCAATGCTTTAACACGATCTTCATCAGCTTTCAGCTCATTAGCGCTGATCACTTCACCTAACAGCAGACCGATAACAACGCGACGTTTTGCTTGTTCTTCGAACAGTTCACGTGGCAGTTCCATCGCTTGCTTCTCGTTACCACCAAAGCGTTGAGCAGCTTGACGACGCAGAACGTCAATTTCGCCATCAACCACAGCAGCAGGAACTTCGATTTCGTTTGCGTTAACTAGACCATCTAAAACTTGCGCTTTAATACGGTTACGAACTGCATTTTTCAGTTCACGTTCCATATTTTTACGAACTTCAGCACGCAGACCTTCTAAAGTACCATCAACGATACCGAAACGCTTGATGAACTCTTCAGTGAATTCTGGCAGTTCACGTTGCTCAACTTTCTTCAGAACGATAGCAAACTTAGCTGCTTTACCTTTCAGGTTTTCAGCGTGGTAATCTTCTGGGAAGTTAACTTCGATATCAAACTCTTCGCCTGCTTTGTGACCAACGATGCCATCTTCAAAGCCAGGGATCATACGACCTTCGCCCATAACCAGTGCGAAATCTTCTGCTTTGCCGCCTTCGAACTCTTCACCATCGATTGAGCCAGTGAAGTTAATAGTGATACGTGAATCCGCAGTTGCCGCTTCAGAAACTTCTTTCCACTGAGCTTGTTGCTTACGCAGCGTTTCCAGCATGTTTTCCAGATCTTCATCTTTTACAGAAACAACTGGTTTTTCAACTTCGATAGTTTCCAGACCTTTCAGCTCGATTTCTGGATAAACTTCGAATTCAACTGAGTAAACAAAATCTTTACCATCTTCCAGCATTTCAGGTTTGTAGCTAGGCGCACCTGCTGGATTGATTTTTTGTTCGATGATCGCGTTGATGAAGTTACGTTGCATCACATCGCCCAGAACGTCTTGCATAACAGACGCGCCGTAACGCTGTTTAACGATGTTCATTGGTACTTTCCCTTTACGGAAACCATCAACACGTACTTTCTTCGCGACATTAACCAGCTCGCTGTTTACTGCTTTTTCAATATCGGCAGCAGGAACGGTGATTGTTACACGACGCCCAAGGCCTTGAGTCGTTTCAACAGAAACTTGCATCTTCTTACCTCAAAAAAAATCTTAGTGATCGGTCTACTCCAGAGTTTGGTCATTAAATCATAACGACCTTCTCCCTTCCAGAACCGGGGGCGTTGCTTACACAACGGTCATCCCTGATATCAGAAGCGTCCCGAAACCTTACTGAAAATTAGACGCGACATTATACCGATGCAGATGCTCCGAGTCGAGAAAAGCTGATAAAAGAAGCGATCAATCCGCTTTATTTGTGACTTTTCCGACTAAAAAATGTCTTCTCCACGCAAATTGGAGAAAAAATGCTCATCGAAATTAATGTCGACATCGTAAAATGATGTGAATCATTTCATCACAATGACAGTAAAACAGAGAATGAGTCAATCAGCCGTTTGTTTTACCACCACCACGACATGCAGGTGAATTTAATGCCGTATCCGCCAATTCCCCCCATTCTGTCGGGGTATACGTATGGAGCGCTAATGCGTGGATACTTCCTGCTAATTCGTCCGCCAAAATAGCATAAATTTCGCGATGACGGCCAACCATACGTTTATTTTCAAATTTTTCACTGACTAAAACCACCTTAAAGTGGCTTTCTGAACCAGCAGGCACATTGTGTTGATAGCTTTCATTGATCACTTCAAGATGAGCAGGTTCAAAGGCTGTATGCAACTTTTGCTGAATACGTGACTGCATATTCTGCGGTGCATTTATCCCCATAAAAATAACTCCTTTCTTCAACCAACATTTACGTTTTTTTTGTTATCTTTTTTTGTCACGGTAGAGGACAATCACTCTACAATGATATGATAAATACCCGCTTTGGCGAATTTTTTCTAAAATGGTTGTCTAACCCTTTAGAAAATCCGTCACAATGGCACTATACCCTATAAAACATAACAGGGTTCGTTAGATTGCACCATAACGGAACAGACTCAATTAGGAAAGATTAACTGGAAAAAATTATGTTAAGAAAACTTTGTTTTCCACTTTTTGCACTATTTCTCCTAGCAGGTTGTGCAACAAGCAATAACACTTTATCGCTCGAACCCAAAATCACGCTACCTGCGCGCAACCCGACACTCAATGCAACCGCAATTAGTGTGAGTAGCGTTGATAACCGACCATCAAAATCACTTACGGAACTCAACCGTAATGGGAGTTTAGTGGTCTTGTCACCTTCGCGTGATCCTCGCTATTTAATGCAAGAAGCGGTTGAGAAACAAATGGCAGCACGTGGTTTTATGGTGTCGTCACCCGCGAGTGTTAACTTAGTCGTACAATTAAATCAATTAAACGCCCAAGTCACTGAAGGCAGTCTACGTCACAATATCACGGTAAACACCAGTGTGACCGTTAATGCGACAGCGCCTAACGGCTCGACGAAATCACGTACTTTTACGCGTAATTACAACAACCAAGAATTACTTGGTGCAAGTAACGATAAAATAGAAAAAGCGATCAATATCGCGTTAACAGATTTAATTAATGATATGGCAAATGACCAAGAATTGACGCAGTTTATTAGACAAAACGCTCGGTAATCGCCCTTCATTATTATACGGTAAGAGCCTATTTCTATAGGCTCTTAAAAGTGTGGTGCTATTACTACAATAAGCAACCAATAACGGAAGTCCTCTATTTTACAAATAACCAATCATAGGAAGATTATGTCCCGTGCCTTTTTACCTAACTCAGTCATTTTAATCCTATTAGGTTTTGTTTCCGGCCTTCCGTTAGCCCTTACCGCAGGTACATTACAAGCTTGGTTAACAGTTGAAAACATCGATATCAAAACAATCGGTTTCTTTTCACTTGTTGGTCAAGCTTATGTTTTAAAGTTTCTGTGGTCTCCTATGATGGACAGATATACGCCTCCTTTTTTTGGTCGGCGTCGAGGTTGGTTACTCACCACACAGATCCTACTTATTATTAGCATAGGGGCGATGGGTTTTATGAATCCATCCGAACACCTATGGTGGTTAGCAGCACTTGCCGTCATGGTTGCCTTTTGCTCCGCCTCACAAGATATTGTCTTCGATGCCTATAAAACCGATTTGCTCAGTGCAGAGGAAAGAGGTTTTGGTGCCGCCGTGTCGGTGATGGGGTATCGCATCAGTATGTTAGTTTCAGGTGGATTAGCATTATGGATGGCAGATACGTTTCTCACATGGAAACAGCTCTATCTACTCATGGCGGGGTTAATGCTAATCGGTGTTGTAGCGACGCTGCTTGCCAAAGAGCCTGAAGATAATGGCGCACCACCAACTTCACTAAAAAAAGCTATCTATGAACCATTAGCTGAATTTTTCAGCCGTAACAATGCTTGGTTGATCCTGCTGTTACTGGTGTTTTATAAAATGGGTGATGCTTTTGTTATGGCACTTAACACCAATTTTCTACTGCATGGGCTAGGGTTTAGCTTAAGTGAAGTCGGCACTGTCAATAAAACAGTAGGTATGCTGGCGACCATTATTGGGGCGTTATTTGGCGGTTATTTGATGAAAAAAATGAGCTTATTTAACGCGCTCTTTATTTTCGGAATATTACAAGGCGTATCTAATATCGGCTATTGGTTCCTTGCAGTCACGCCACCTAACATCATGACTATGGGAACAATTATTTTCCTTGAGAACCTTTTCTCAGGAATGGGTACCGCCGCCTTTGTTGCCTTATTGATGACCTTATGTAATAAGTCTCTTTCTGCCACACAATTTGCTTTGCTATCTGCACTTTCCGCAGTAGGACGCGTATATATCGGCCCTGTTGCCAGTATTCTTGTGAGTGCTTATGATTGGCCAATCTTTTATTTACTCTCGATTATCGTTGCTCTACCGGGGATCTTGTTGCTACTTGCCTGCCGCACATCGCTTATCTATACCCAAACAACTGGGCTATTCCAGCGCCGTGAACAATATGCAAAAGCCTACAAAATCGCGGTTTACTTATTCTTGCTAGCTATTAGCATCCTTGCTATTTGGCTAATAACGCTCTTAATCAGCTCATTCTCATCTGTCAAAATCTATCTGTTTACAACTCATCTATCACTTTGGCTTTCCTTGCCTGAATATCAAAATAGCATCTTCAATACCGGCGTTGGGATTGGGGCATTAAGTTTGATTATTGGTGGATGCCTTGATTTCTTTGCGGTCAAGAAAGTAGTTAAAAAAGCTATTAATTAATCAAAAAAATTAATAACTAGAGTAATTATCCCGAAATAAGATAAATCTGTTTCGGGTTTTTCTTGACCTTTTAAATTAGATCTGACTAGCAAATATTGATATCCCTCGCGTCATATCGTGATGTATATCACTTATTCAATGAAATATATTTTTTAATTACAAATGAAAAGCCTAATATCTCACACGTTAAGGGCTAATCAGCCTCACGGCTGAATAATAAATATCGTTAATACTCAAACGAAAATAATATATTATGAAAAAACAACTTCTCTGCGCCGCGGCACTCGTATCTTTAGCTGGAACAGCGAATGCAGACGACGGCTTTCTTGGCTATCAGAATGGTTTCGCGGATATCAATGTCAACTATCTAGACTGGTCTCACCGCACCGAAACTAAGTCAGAATACACTTCTCGTAAAAAAGACTTTGCCTACATTGAGTTAGAAGGCGGTGCTAACTTCAATTGGGGGGAATTATACGGCTTCTTTGATGTGGAAAACCCATTCCATAAACGCCGTACTGAACCAGGTCGTAACCAACGTTATACAATCAAAACCACGGGACGTTTCTATTTAGGTGACAGTGGCTTTAACGTATATGGACACGTCTATGGTACTTGGTCACTGCCAGGAGCTAAATATGGTGGTAATTTCCATGAAGTCAATACATTGTATGGTTTAGGATACAACACTGCATTTGGTGACCTGTGGTTCAAACCATTTATTGCAATGCACTATGTCGATCAATCGTTTTATTCAGGTAATAACGGCTATGTCGTCGGCTGGGTTGCTGGTTATGGATTCAAAATGTTTGAAGAGAATTTCATGATCACTAACTGGCACGAAATGGAGTTTGCACGCCATAAACGTTATGGCAGCGGTAACGGTGGTCGTGATGGTGTCAATGGTGCATTAGCATTTTGGTGGAATGCAACACCAAATTTAGCAGCAGGTGTTCAATATCGCTACGCTGATAACAAGTTAGGTGAAGATTTCTATCAAGATGCGATTATTTATACATTAAAATATACGTTCTAAATAGCTCACTTAAGTCAACATGAATACTTATAGAAAAATTTAAAAACTCTCTTTTCTTTTCAAGAAAGTAACAATTTTTCTTAGCTATTTTGGCCGGTAAGGTGGTGCTAGCCGCCTTATCGGCATTAAAAATCGTAATTTCACCTATCATTTTATTTAACAATCATAGCAGTTTCTTCATTTTTTGCTCACTTTTGTACATATTTTTCTTTGAAAAATGACAAAGATATTTTAGTATTACCTTCGTTTTAGCAAAATATACCTATAATCTGCATGACTTTTAACTTTTTAATCATAAGCTCTTTACATGTGATCATATTAACATAAAGAGCTAACAATCCTGCTTCTTTACCTTACAATTGTTTACACTCACATAACCTTACCGTAGAATGCCCCCACTGATGAAACGACAATTAGAATCTTTGTCATTTGGGGTCGTGGATGAGACTTATGAACTACAAAAAAAGCATTGGGGCAATCTCGCTAGTTGTAGCCGCCTTATTATTAGGTGGTTGCGACATGGTGTTGATGGACCCTAAAGGCGCCGTTGGCGTCAAACAAAAAGAGCTGATTCTTATTGCAATCGGCTTAATGCTCGTTGTTGTGATTCCTGTTATTTTCATGGCATTTATCTTTGCAATGAAATATCGTGAATCCAATAAATCAGCAACTTACCGTCCTAACTGGGCTCACTCAAATAAAATTGAGTTAGTCTGCTGGACCGTTCCTATCATCATTATCATCATTCTAGGTACTATTACTTGGAAGACGACTCATGAGCTTGACCCTTATAAGCCATTAGTCAGTGATCAGGAACCTGTCACTATTGAAGTTATTTCGGCTGACTGGAAATGGATCTTCATCTATCCAGAGCAAGGCATTGCAACAGTTAACGAAATCGCATTCCCTACTGGTGTGCCAATCAACTTCAAAATTACGTCTGATTCGGTGATGAACTCGTTCTTCATTCCATCGTTAGGTGGTCAAATCTACGCGATGGCAGGTATGCAAACTAAGCTTCACTTAATTGCTAATGAACCTGGTACTTATAAAGGCTTCTCTGCAAGCTACAGTGGCCATGGCTTCTCTGATATGAAGTTTAATGCTATCGCAACACCTGATCGCCAAGGTTTTGATGAGTGGGTACAAAAGGTGAAAGCGTCACCTAAGACTATGGATACCATGCAAGCGTTTGATGAAGTCGCCAAACCTAGCATGAACGTTCCTGTAACCTACTTCTCTAGCGTGAAACCAAATCTGTATGAAGACATCATTCTCAAGTTTGGTCATGAGCACCATAAAGGTCACGCTCCTGCAGACAAGAAAGATGAAACTGCAGGTCAATCTATGCATATGAGCCATAACGCTCATACAGGCGCTGAGGAATAAGGGCATGTTCGGAAAATTAACACTAGATGCTATTCCGCTCCATGAGCCAATTGTCGTCGTGACACTGATTTGTATCATTATCGGCGGTATTGCGCTTCTTGGTGCGATCACCTACTTCGGTAAATGGAAGTGGTTGTGGAAAGAGTGGTTGACATCCGTTGACCACAAAAAAATTGGTGTCATGTACATCATTGTCGCAATGGTCATGCTATTCCGTGGTTTCGCGGATGCTATCATGATGCGTGGTCAACAAGTACTCGCTTCTGCTGGTCAAGAAGGTTTCTTAAACCCTCACCACTATGACCAAATTTTTACCGCACACGGCGTTATCATGATTTTCTTCATGGCGACTCCATTTGTTGTCGGTCTGATGAACCTTGTTGTTCCTCTGCAAATTGGTGCGCGTGACGTTGCTTTCCCATTCCTGAACTCACTGAGCTTCTGGTTCTTCGTCGTCGGTGTTGTGCTGATTAACATCTCGTTAGGGGTGGGTGAATTCGCACAAACAGGTTGGTTAGCTTATCCGCCGCTTTCGGGCTTGGAGTACAACCCGGGTGTCGGGGTCGATTATTGGCTCTGGAGTCTCCAGATATCCGGTATTGGTACACTATTAACAGGGGTTAACTTTATCGCGACAATTATCCGCATGCGTGCACCGGGTATGTCGATGATGAAAATGCCAGTATTTAGCTGGGCAGCACTCTGTACGAACGTACTGATCGTAGCAGCGTTCCCTTCCCAATCCTGACTGTTACACTGACGCTTCTGACATTAGACCGTTACCTAGGTACCCATTTCTTTACTAATGATATGGGCGGTAACATGATGATGTACATCAACCTGATTTGGGCATGGGGTCACCCAGAGGTGTATATCCTTGTACTACCTGTATTCGGTGTTTTCTCAGAAATTGCGGCAACGTTCTCCAAAAAACGTCTGTTTGGCTACACCTCGTTAGTGTGGGCAACTATCGTTATTACCGTTATGTCCTTCATCGTTTGGTTGCACCACTTCTTTACGATGGGCTCGGGAGCAAACGTCAACGCCTTCTTTGGTATCGCCACGATGATTATCGCAATCCCAACAGGGGTTAAGATCTTCAACTGGCTGTTCACCATGTATCAAGGTCGTATTGAGTTTAAATCACCGATGCTGTGGACTGTCGGCTTCATTATCACCTTCTCTGTCGGTGGTATGACAGGTGTTCTACTTGCAGTACCTGGTGCAAACTTCGTTCTGCACAACAGTTTATTCCTGATTGCTCACTTCCATAACGTTATCATTGGTGGTGTGGTATTCGGTTGTTTCGCGGGTATGACTTACTGGTTCCCGAAAGCTTACGGCTTTACGCTAAATGAAAAATGGGGTGTCCGTGCCTTCTGGTTCTGGATCACTGGTTTCTTCTTAGCATTTATGCCGCTATATATCCTTGGCTTTATGGGAATGACTCGTCGTTTAAGCCAAAATATTGATCCGGCTTATCACACGATGCTCGTTGTTGCTGCATGTGGTGCTGGACTGATTGCGCTGGGTATCCTGTGTCAAGTTATCCAAATCATCGTGAGTATCCGTGACCGTCATGCAAACCGTGACCTAACTGGTGACCCATGGGGTGGCCGTACACTGGAGTGGGCAACATCTTCTCCACCGCCATTCTATAACTTTGCCATCGAGCCAAACATCCAAACTCGCGATGCTTGGTGGGATATGAAAGAAAAAGGTACCGCTCATAAGCGTCCTGCTAAATATGAAGAAATTCATATGCCGAAAAATACAGGCGCTGGCGTGATCATCGCTGCATTCAGCTTGGTTTTAGGTTTCGCGATGATCTGGCACATCTGGTGGCTCGCAATCGTTGGTTTCGCTGGCATGATTGTTACTTGGATTGCAAAAAGCTTCGACGAAGATGTTGATTATTACGTACCTGTGGCCGAAATCGAGCAAATCGAGAATAAGCACTTTGAAGACTTACGTAAGGCAGGTGTGAACGATGTCAACTAATACAATGACTAATCAAAACTTGGCCCATGCAGAGCATGGGCACCATGATGCAGGCGGAACTAAGGTATTTGGTTTCTGGCTCTACATAATGAGTGACCTGATTCTGTTCGCCTGTTTATTCGCAACTTATGTTGTCTTGGCTGACGGCACTGCCGGCGGTCCTGAAGGTAAAGACATTTTCAGCCTGTCATTCGTTTTAGGTGAAACCTTCCTACTGTTATTCAGTAGTATTACCTACGGCTTTGCAATGTTAGCCATGCATAAAGGTAAAATTGCATCCGTTAACTTATGGCTGTTTGTCACTTTCCTGTTAGGCCTTGGCTTCGTTATCATGGAAGTTTATGAGTTCCATGAGCTAATTGCAGAAGGCTATGGTCCTGACCGCAGTGGCTTCTTGTCTGGCTTCTTTACGCTGGTTGCAACTCACGGTATCCACGTGACTTGTGGTCTAGTTTGGATCATCATCATGATTATCCAAGTTTCACGCCGTGGCCTAACTGAGGTGAACCAAACGCGTCTGAACTGCCTGAGCCTATTCTGGCACTTCTTAGATGTTGTTTGGATCTGTGTATTTACCGTTGTTTATCTTCTGGGGGCAATTTAAATGAGTCACGCAAAAGATGCTCATACTGGAGCAAGCCACGGTAGCATGAAGACTTACGTGATTGGTTTTGTTCTGTCAGTCATATTGACAGTGATTCCTTTCTGGATGGTGATGGAAGGTACAGCATCACAAGCCACTATCCTTTGGACAGTTGTGGGTATGGCTGTTGTACAGATCCTCGTTCATCTAGTATGCTTCTTGCACATGAACACATCATCAGATGAGCGTTGGAACCTGATTGCATTCCTGTTCACTATGCTAATCATCGGTATCGTTGTCATTGGCTCTCTGTGGATTATGTACAACCTGAACATCAATATGATGCTCGACTAAAGAGTTGCCGATATGTTTAAGCAATACCTGCAAGTGACCAAGCCAGGAATTATTTTCGGAAATCTAATTTCTGTGATCGGCGGTTTTCTTCTCGCCTCAAAAGGCTCGATTGATTACCCGCTGTTTATTGCGACTTTGCTGGGTGTATCACTGGTCGTCGCTTCTGGTTGTGTTTTTAACAACTATATCGACCGTGATATCGACCGTATCATGGAAAGAACGAAGAATCGCCCTTTAGTTAAAGGGCTGATTGACCCGAAAATTAGCCTGATTTACGCCGCTGCATTAGGTATTGCTGGCATGCTGCTACTTCTTGTAGCAGCAAATGCTCTGGCAATGCTCCTTGCGGTAATTGGTTTCGTAGTTTATGTAGGTATTTATAGCCTATATATGAAACGTAAATCAGTCTATGGCACGCTAATTGGTAGTTTATCTGGCGCAGCTCCACCGGTTATCGGTTATTGCGCTGTCACAAATGAGTTCGATACAGGTGCATTGATCCTGTTATTGATTTTCAGCTTGTGGCAAATGCCTCATTCGTATGCCATCGCGATTTTCCGTTTTAAAGACTATAAAGCAGCTAATATTCCTGTTTTGCCTGTAATTAAAGGGATCTCTGTCGCTAAGACACATATCTTCTTATACATCTTGGCATTCATGGTTGCCACACTCATGTTAGCTATCAGCGGATACGCTGGTTATAAATATCTAGTTGTGGGTGCTGCGGTCAGTCTTTGGTGGCTTGGCATGGCAATTTCTGGGTTTAAAACCGAAAATGATGACCGTGTTTGGGCTCGTAAACTGTTTATCTTCTCCATTGTGGCGATCACTTCATTGAGTGTCATGATGTCAGTTGACCCAACAGTTTCAACCGATACTGTTATAGCTTTAGTTAGATAATTTCTGACACAATAACTCCCAACGGCAGGCCAGTCCTGCCGTTTTCATTTATAACATCATTATTGATTATTAATAATGATTAAATATTCATTTACCTACCTCTAGGTTCCCCAATAGAATAACCTTTTTCGTCTATACCCGAGGCTTTACCATGAATGATAACAAGATGACCCGCTCCGAATTACGTGCGACATGGGGGCTAGGCTCTGTTTTTTCCCTAAGAATGCTAGGGATGTTTATGGTATTACCCATATTAACCAGTTATGGTATTCACCTTAAAGATTCATCAGAGCTTTTGGTCGGGGTCGCGATTGGTATTTATGGCCTAAGCCAAGCCATCTTCCAAATTCCTTTCGGCTTGATGTCAGATAAAATTGGTCGTAAACCTTTAATCGTATTTGGGTTGATGATATTTATCATTGGTAGCGTACTCGCCGCACTTAGTGACTCCATATGGGGGATCATTATTGGTCGAGCCTTACAAGGTGCTGGAGCGATTTCTGCTGCCGTTATGGCATTACTTTCTGACCTTACCCGCGAACAGAATCGTACCAAGGCCATGGCTTTTTTAGGGATTAGCTTTGGCATCACTTTTGCTATCGCATTAGTCCTAGGACCAATCGTCACTCACTGGGTTGGATTAAGTGGGTTATTTTGGGGGATCACCCTACTAGCGGGCGGTGCTATTGTGGTCACCCTGTTTGTGGTGCCTAATAGCCATCAGCATATGACTAACCGCGAATCCGCTTTCGTAAAAGAGAATTTGCGTACAGTCATAACGAACCCCCAGTTGCTAAAACTCAACTTTGGCATTTTAAGCCTACATACTTTGCTTATGTCGAGCTTCGTTGCCTTCCCCTTAATCATGACTCATGCGGGATACTTGGCAAAAGATCACTGGAAGGCTTATCTGATTACCATGCTGATCGCCTTTGTATCAGTGCTTCCCTTTATTATCTATGCTGAAAAACACCGAAAAATGAAACAGGTGTTTTTACTATGTATTTTTATCTTGGCGTTAGCTGAGGTCACTTTATGGTTATCGGGAAACCATCTGTGGGTGATCTTTTTAGGATTACAGCTATTTTTTGTCGCCTTTAATATTATGGAAGCCATTCTCCCTTCATTGATCAGTAAAGAAGCTCCCGCTGGCTATAAAGGAACCGCAATGGGGGTTTATTCCACCAGCCAGTTTTTAGGTGTGGCGATAGGCGGCATACTCGGTGGGTGGCTCTATGATATGGATGGAGCGGCAGCCGTATTTATTGGCGGGCTAGCCTTAACAGCCATTTGGTTTATCGTGAGTCTGACCATGCGGCAGCCTCCTTATGTCAGCAGTATTCGTCTTGTTTTACCTCATCGATTTAAAAATATCGACAAGTTACAAGCTCAACTTTCCACGCTGCCGGGTGTATTAGAAGCCGTCATTATTCCCGATGAAATGGGCGTTTATGTAAAAGTGGATAGGAAACTGACAACGCGAGAACAACTAGAAGCAATAATTAAAGGTGAAGATTAATACAAATAGCCCGCGGCAATACCAGCAGCGGGCTGTTGTGCCTATTAGTCACGGAAGTTAGTAAACTGGAATGGCTGGCCTAAGTTGCCAGAACGGACAAGTGCCATCACTGATTGTAAATCATCACGTGATTTGCCTGTCACTCGCACTTGCTCACCTTGGATCTGAGCTTGAACTTTCAGTTTGCTATCTTTAATTAACTTAACAATTTTTTTAGCCGTTGCCGCATCAATCCCCTGCTTTAACGTCACTTCAACACTGTAAGTTTTGCCACTGTGCACAACATCATCGGGAATATTCAAGACAGCGCCATCAATGCCACGCTTTGCCATTTTTTCACGTAAAATGTCTAACAACTGATGAACTTGAAAGTCCGACTCACTCGTTACTTTGATAGATTCACTCTTCTCATTGAGTTCGAAGCTTGCCGCCACATTTTTAAAGTCCCAACGGGTGGTTAATTCGCGCTCGGAATTTTCAACCGCATTACGCACTTCATTCATTTCTACTTCAGATACAATATCAAATGATGGCATGGTTATGACCTCCTGATAATCAATGTGATGCATGATAGCTTCTTTCTATTAAGAGCAAAAGCACTATACTTGATATATGAATTTACAAGCATCTATACTCGTCGAGCTTCAAGCGCAGCACCATTGGCTATGTGTTTACCCATCAGATGACGATTTTAACACCTAGCTGCAATTTGAAAGGGTTAAAACTGACCATTAAATAACTATTGGCTTGAACCTGACTAATACCCAGAGGGGGAATATGAAAATAACGCTTATCGGTTGTGGTGCTATTGGTAAATTATGGCTCGCCGCGTTAAGTCAGCAAGGGCACGATATACAAGGCTGGCTACGTATAGCGCAATCTGACTTATTTGTTGATGTCAACGAACCCGATGGCCGTATTTTTCGTGAATGGATCCCTTGCAACAACCTCAATCATTTACAAAACAGTGAATTGGTTATTGTGTGTTTAAAGGCATGGCAAGTCTCCGATGCGCTACTGCCTTTACTGCATAATATACCAGACGCCTGCCCGATCCTGTTACTTCATAACGGCATGGGGACACTTGATGAGTTAGGCACTTTACGCCATCCTTTTTTATCCGGCATCACCACCCACGCAGCTTGGCAAGAAAACAACCAAGTTTTTCATGTCGCTAATGGTATAACCCATATCGGAGCCGTTAACTCGCTGGCTGAAAATTACTACCCCATTGCCGATATTTTGCATGAGGCCCTTCCAGATGTCGCATGGCATAACCAGATCCTGACGACGTGTTGGAAGAAACTTGCCGTCAACTGTGTGATAAATCCTCTCACTATTCTTCATAATTGTAAAAATGGTGATTTACTCAATCATTCACAGCAAATTAATTTGCTAATTGATGAAATATGCCAAGTGATGGCTATTGAAGGACTGCATACTGATAAAGCCCAGCTTGTTGACTATATTTATGGCATTATTCACAGTACGGCGAGTAACTACTCCTCAATGTTACAAGACATTCGTAATAAGCGACGAACCGAAATCGACTACATTACAGGCTATCTCATTAAACAAGCAAGAGCACATGGCCTAAGCACACCAGAGAATGATCGTTTGTACCATTTTATTAAACAGCGAGAAGAAAAAAATGACGGCTTCCGTACTGATATGCATCGCCAATGGTAGTGAAGAAATCGAAACCGTAACCACTGCTGATTTATTAGTAAGAGCAGGGATCAAGGTTACATTAGCTAGTGTGACTGACGATGGCTCTATTGAAATAACCGCCTCTAGAGGCGTCAGAATTGTCGCTGATACCCCAATTATCAAGGTGGCTGATGAACCTTTTGATGCGATTGTTCTTCCCGGTGGAGTAAAAGGAGCCGAAACCTTCCGCGACAGCCCATTAGTCGTGGAAAAAGCGAGGAGAATGCACCTTGATGGTAAAATTGTAGCCGCGATTTGTGCCGTTCCTGCTTTGGTATTGGAATACCACCAGTTATTTCCAATCGGGAATATGACAGGTTATCCCACGATGAAAAATCAAATTGCGGCAAATAAATGGGTTGATAAGCGAGTCTATTTTGATGAGCGTGTCAACTTATTAACGAGCCAAGGGCCAGCAACAACCTTTGATTTCGCCTTGAAATTGATTGAGTTGCTGGTTGGCCGCGATATCGCCGGCAAGGTTGCATCTCAATTAATTTTACCTAATGGGATTAATGATTATTTAGAGCAGTAATAGTAAAGGCCGATACGATGATACCGTTCGGCCTTTATCTTAGTTATGACATGACTTGGTTACGGGCGATAGACTTTTACATTATTAAACCCCTGCTCTTGCAAATAAAGAGCTTGTAAACGGCTCATCACCCCGCGCTCGCAATATAACAAGTAGGTTTTATCTTTTGGTAAATCGCCAAATTGAGTACCCAAGCGGTAAAACGGGATATGCTTAACCTCAATCCCTTCAATGGATAATGGCTTCTCTTCGTGTTCGTCCGTAGAGCGAATATCTAAAATCACTTCATGCTCAGGCGCAAGCTCACTCACCATTTCCACTTCCATGACTTGTTCACGGCTTTCTTGGGCTATCTGGCGAATATCAATATTTTGTGACTGCTCAACGACTTGATCTAAGATACTAAAGTCAAAATTGGCTTCTTCCGCTTCAATTTTCGCTTTCACTGCTTTAACAGTAGGGCTTTTCGAAATCACACCACAATATTCAGGCATGGTTTTTGCAAAATCTTCTGTGCCAATTTGACGGGCAATTTTGATGATATGCTCTTTGTCATGAGAGATAAGAGGACGCAATACCAAAGTGTCAGACGCATTATCAATCAAACGCAAATTGGTCAATGTTTGACTTGATACCTGCCCTAATGCTTCCCCTGTCACTATCGCTTGAACGCCATAGCGTTCAGCAACCTTTGAAGCGGCACGGACCATCATGCGTTTCAAGACAACGCCCATTTGTCCGTCATCTACTTTTTCTAAGATTTCTGCCACAACAGGCTCAAAATTAACCGCAATAAAACGGACTTTATGGGAACTACCAAAGCGGTTCCAGAGATAGTGGGCAATTTGTTTAACACCAATTTCATGAGCCGCTCCACCTAGATTAAAGAAGCAGTAATGAACACGGCAACCACGGCGCATCAACATATAACTTGATACCCCAGAGTCAAAGCCCCCAGAGATCAGTGATAATACATCTTCTTGCGTCCCAATAGGGAAACCACCAATACCTTCATAGCGTGCTTTTACGAGGATCAAGTTTTCGTCTTCTATCTCTAAATGCACCGTAACATCGGGGGCTGTCAGCTTCACTTTCGCAGAAGGAATATGTTGATTTAAGCCACCACCGATATAGCGCTCCGCCTCAATAGAAGTAAACTCATGCTTCCCTCTTCGCTTGACGCGCACACAGAAAGTTTTATTTTCTAGCGAAGGCGCATAAGAGTCATACACCATCTCATAAATATGGTGCAAACTGGTGAACGGCTTTTCTTCAACTTCTAACACATGGTGAATACCGGGAATGCGCGTCAGCATGTCACAAATTTCGTCGTGTTTCGTTTCCCCTTTAACACGCACTTCAATGTTATCCCAATGACGGACAACCGCGATTTCTTCGCCCAACGGCTTCAGGACATTACGGATATTGCTGGTAAGGATCTTAATAAAACGTAGCCTAACGGTCTGGCTTTTAATCGTAATTTCTGGGAATAACTTAATGATAAACTTCATAATAGCAGCATGTTAATGTTATAGGGGCAAGTGAACGTATTTTAAAAGTGACACACGTACAGGTTACCAATTGTCAATAAAGAGGCGTATTATAGCACTATCTTGTGTGTTGAATCTAAAAACACCAATAATAAATTGTATCCAGCGCGAGACTAAGTTAGTCTGCTCAATTAATACAATCCTTTGATTGAATGATTAAATATTTGTGGTTAAAGAAAGATGGCTAAAGAAAAATCTCAGCAAGTACCTGTAGTTAGCTTCGAAAACTCACTCAAAGAACTTGAGGAAATTGTTTCTCGCCTTGAGTCTGGCTCACTACCACTTGAAGATGCGCTCAATGAGTTTGAACGAGGCATCCAAATCGCTAAACAAGGGCAAAAAGTCCTGCAACAGGCTGAGCAACGCGTGCAAATCCTGCTTAGCGATGATGAAAATAAAGCTCTTGATGATTTTTCACCAGATACCGAATAAATTATGTCCGAACAACACCCTAATAGCTTCACAATACAGCAACAACAAGCGTATGAGCGAGTTAACCAGTATTTACTAAATGCCTTAGATGCGCTTCCTTTCTCTGATTTACCCCTTGCCGCTGCCATGAAACATGGTGCACTACTTGGGGGGAAACGCCTACGCCCGTTTTTGACCTATACTGTAGGAAGCATGCTGGGTGTCGATTCTGTTAATCTTGATGCGCCAGCGGCAGCGGTTGAGTGTATTCACGCCTACTCATTAATTCATGATGATCTCCCTGCTATGGATGATGATGACCTACGGCGTGGGCAACCCACTTGCCATATCAAATTTGGTGAAGGGAATGCCATTTTGGCGGGTGATGCGCTACAAACATTAGCCTTCCAGCTACTGTCTTCCGCAGAAATGCCTGATGTTACTGACAAAGACCGAATTGCTATGTTGTCAGAACTCGCTTATGCCAGTGGTCTAGCGGGTATGTGTGGTGGTCAAGCACTCGACCTTGAGGCTGAGGGCAAGCGTGTTGATCTTGCAGCCCTTGAACGTATTCACCAACACAAAACGGGTGCATTAATACGAGCAGCTATTCGTATGGGTGCTTATGCCGCTGGAATAAAAGGACATAAGGCACTACCTGCATTAGATAAGTATGCAGAATCTATTGGCCTCGCATTCCAAGTACAAGATGATATTTTGGATGTGATTGGTGATAGTGAAGTGACAGGCAAACGCCAAGGCGCTGATGCTGAGCATGAGAAAAGCACGTATCCATCTTTGCTAGGACTTGAAGCGGCTCAAGAAAAAGCTCGCGAGCTGTATTATAATGCGTTGGAAGCGTTAAAAGCCATTGAAGCAGAAGGCTATAATACACAAACTTTAGTCGCCCTAGCGAATTTCATTATCGAGCGTAAAAGCTAATCTTACATACTCTCAAACGATTAAAGATGCGGCTAGGCGAGAAGCGAACAAGTTGCTAGGATCATACAAAAATCTATGGTCAGCACGCGTGAACATAGTCAATAACGCTGCCATCGAGATCATAACGAGTATACAATGCTGCTTTCTATTCATACTATTGATAATAAAAGTGGCATAATAGCTAAATTCAAACGCTGGAATTAACCAGCGTTATTACCTTATTAACAATTATAAATAGTCGTGGGCCCCCTAATGAGTATTGATATCGCTAAGTATCCAACACTAGCGCTGGCAGAAACACCGGAAGAGCTACGTCTGCTGCCGAAAGAAAGCCTGCCGAAGCTGTGTGATGAACTCAGGCAATTTTTACTTAGTAGTGTTGGTCGATCTAGCGGTCACTTTGCCTCTGGTTTAGGCGCCGTTGAACTCACCGTTGCATTACATTATGTCTATAAAACTCCTTTCGATAACCTTGTCTGGGATGTGGGCCATCAAGCCTACCCCCATAAGATTTTAACAGGTCGCCGAGATCGCATTGATACCATTCGTCAAAAAAATGGTTTGCATCCCTTTCCTTGGCGTGACGAAAGCGAATATGACGTATTGAGCGTTGGTCACTCATCAACCTCAATTAGTGCCGGTTTAGGTATGGCCATTGCCGCTGAAAAAGAAGATAAAAACCGCAAAACCGTCTGTGTCATTGGGGATGGTGCGATTACTGCGGGTATGGCATTTGAAGCCATGAACCATGCCGGTGATGTTGCTCCTGATATGTTAGTCATCCTCAACGATAACGAAATGTCGATTTCTGAAAATGTTGGGGCGCTGAATAACCATCTTGCTCACCTGCTCTCTGGCAAGCTCTACACCACTTTGCGTGAAGGTGGTAAAAAAGTGTTTTCTAATATGCCGCCGATTAAAGAGCTATTAAAGAAAACAGAAGAACATATCAAAGGCATGGTCGTTCCTGGCACCATGTTTGAAGAGTTAGGTTTTAACTACATCGGCCCTGTTGATGGTCACGATGTCGTTGCGCTTGTGCAAACCTTGAAAAATATGCGTGATCTGAAAGGGCCTCAGTTCTTACATATCATGACCAAAAAAGGTCGTGGCTATGAGCCTGCTGAAAAAGATCCGATCAGTTGGCATGCTGTTCCTAAATTTGATCCAAGCACATTTACCCTGCCTAAGAGTAAAGAGACCCGTCCTACATTTTCTAAGATTTTTGGGGATTGGCTATGCGAAGAAGCCCAAAACGATGATAAGCTCATGGCTATCACACCGGCTATGCGTGAAGGGTCAGGAATGGTGCGTTTTTCCAAAGAGTACCCTAACCAATACTTCGATGTCGCCATCGCCGAGCAACATGCCGTTACCTTTGCCGCTGGCTTAGCTATCGGTGGTTATAATCCGATCGTCGCGATTTACTCCACTTTCTTGCAGCGCGGTTACGATCAAGTGATCCATGATGTTGCGATTCAAAAAACCCCTATCTTATTTGCCATTGATCGTGCGGGGATTGTTGGGGCTGATGGCCAAACTCACCAAGGGGCATTTGATATCTCTTACCTACGGTGCATTCCAACACTCGTTATCATGACGCCAAGTGATGAAAATGAATGCCGCCAAATGCTACATACTGGTTACCATTATAAAGATGGCCCTAGCGCGGTACGCTACCCTCGCGGAACAGGCACTGGAGCAGAATTACAACCTCTTGCACCACTACCAATTGGTAAAGGGGTCATTCGTCGCCAAGGGGAAAAAATTGCCATCCTCTGCTTCGGTACATTACTCAAACATGCGCTCGTCGCTGCCGAAGCGCTTAATGCAACCGTTGTTGATATGCGCTTTGTTAAGCCATTAGATGAAGCACTGATCCTCGATATGGTAAACAGCCATGACATGTTAGTCACGCTAGAAGAGAATGCCATTATGGGCGGTGCAGGCAGTGGTGTTAACGAATTCCTGATGCGCGAACATAAGATGATACCTGTATTAAATCTTGGTTTACCTGATTTCTTTATACCGCAAGGCAGCCAAGAAGAGCTTATTGCGGACTTAGGTCTCGATAGTCAAGGTATTATTCACGCAATCGAACAATATCAGCAGAAATCATAACCTATAGTAAAAAACAGGTATTGTGATAATAACAATACCTGTTTTTCTCAATATTCTTCCTTAATCGATCTTCCATTACAATCCCCGCTTCCTTATGTGAAATTTCATTTTTCTTATTTAAGATAAAATTATTTTGATCATCGATAAGATCAAACTAAGCTAAAATTCTTTTAAAAGGATCTTGCTTTTATCTCAAATAAAGTTCAGTATGAAGTTAATACCCAATTACCCTCATGGCGGATTCAAGTCCGAAGTGCAACGCTAAGCCGCCTTTCTTAGCTCCGCAAACACCACCGAAGGTTGTCTGAACCCCAGACACTTGCGTGGCCTGCTGTTCAACGCTCCCTGATAGCGTTGTAAGTCTTCTTCTGTCACTGTCCGCAGGTCTGTTCCTTTCGGGATAAACTGTCTTAACAACCCATTCGTATTCTCGTTCAGCCCACGCTCATGCGAGGCATACGGATGGGCAAAGTACGTATCTGCGTTCAGTGCTTCTGCTATCGCCTTGTGCTCACTAAACTCTAGACCGTTATCGAACGTTATTGTGTGACATACATCCTGATACTCACTCAGCAGTGAGATAATGGCCTTACTGACTTCCACCGCATCCTTTGAAAACACCTTTTTTGTCAGGTAAATACGGCTTTTGCGTTCTGCCAGTGTCACGATAGCACCAGTGCCCTGTTTACCCTGCACCAAATCGGCCTCCCAGTCCCCCAGACGGCTACGGTCATCGACGACTGACGGCCGTAGCTCAATGGATACCGCATCAGGGATGCGCCCTCGTTTCTGCCCGTAGCCCTTACGATATCGCCGTTTGCCCTGCCTAAGATGCCTGTACAACTCGCCACCGCTACGCTTATCCGCATAGATATACTGGTAAATCCATTCATGGCTGACGCTAAGACCAATAATGCTGCCAATTGCACTTATTTGCTCAGGACTCCACTTCCACTCCAGAGCAAATATCACGAAATCTATGGTCTGCTGAGGAATTGTCCTTTTGGCAGATGACAGCCGCCTATCACAGCACTTCTGGTGTGCCTGTTGTGGGTTATAACCAGTATCTGAAGTGTTACGCCTCAGTTCACGGGAGACCGTGGACTTGCTTACACCGATACGGATACCTATCTCATGGCAGGATAAATTATCCTCACGCAGTATCGATATCTGGTATCGTTGTCCTTCGGTTAGTTGCTGATACTTCATACTTACTCGCTCATCTTTGGTCGGAAGAGCAGGATAGCTTATCAGTAGCTAACCGTCCTTCCATCTAACATGACCGAGCGTTGCACTTATTATCTGAATTCGCGGTTTATGGTTTTTTTGTAGTCTAGCCTGTGTGGTATTGGTGTGATGAATGATAATATATTATCAAATACGACAAAAAATCATCGCGGTTAAAACGATAAATTGTGTCGGAATTACTGTGTAGGGAAATAAATAGAGGTACGGTATATTTGTATATAACTCCATAATGGAATAAGGAGAATATATGATATTACCGATTGAAAGGATCTATCATAAAATTATCCATCATCTCTCTTTTTTATCTTTTAGTGATCTTAATAATTTTATTACTTCAACTTTTCCAATGCTAACAGTATGCCGAGGCAACTTAAGTTCAGGAAATGTAACTATCGATAATTCATACTGTTTTTTGGGGTATGTATGTGGCTATAGGCTATTACTTATGGCTTTTATCATTGTTATATCAGCGAAAATTTCACAGTTGATGTTACAACATATTCCTAAAAAATATTTAAATAAAGATGGGATAAGGATAGGTTATAAATGGCTGGTACTTATTTATTTTCCTTTAATAATATTTAATTTCTCATTAAATGATGAATTAATTATTGTTATTTTATTTAGTATTTTCTTCAATTTAATAGTTTGTCTATTTATTATTGATATGAAAATAGGCTATTTACCAGACATACTTGTTTACCCACTATTATGGGTAGGGTTAGTGTATCAAGTGTGCTCTGAGCAAGGTAATGTGGTTTCGGCTATCTATGCGGTGATCACCAGTTACCTTTCCATCATGCTGTTAACGGTAATTATGGAGAAGATCCGCCAATCCCCGCAAATGGGGCGAGGGGATTTTAAACTGATTGCCGCATGTGCAGCTTGGCTCGGGCTTATGAATTTACCTCAGTTTTTTGCGTTAGCGGCGGGCATTGGCGGGCTTCACTATTGGGCCATTTATTTACGTCATCGGCACAAAGCTATCGCCCGTATCCCCTTTGGCCCAGCTATCATTTTGAGTGCAACTTATTGGTTATTTGCGCCATTGGTGTGTTTAGTGATGTTCAATGGCGCGATGTCGTAGCGCATCATTGATTGGCTGCTACTAGTGAATCCAAAAATTGTTGCCATTTTTGAGGATCACCTAAATAGTTTTGTAACGGTACGCGCAGCCACTTATGCTGCTGTTTTATGAGTAAGGTCGGGAAGCCGGAAGATCCGGATTGAGCCAGTAGCTGGCGGCTATAGTGAATATGGTGTTCAAGGTTATTCCCTCCTTGTTCGGCATAATCAAACTGGTATTGCTCGCTATCTAACCCGATTTCTTGTGCGATCGCTAATAAGACATTTGGGTTGCTGATATGACGACCAGAGACGTAATGAGCATGCTGAACTGCTTTTAACATCGCTAATGCTTTTTGTTGCTTTTCAGAAGCAAGAATGGCTTGTAAAGGTGGTGCTGAATCAAGAACAAGATTTGGCTCATCCAGCATTTTTAAATAGTCATCACCAAAAATTTGCCCTGTCATGGCGGCAATGCGTTTATCGGATTGTTTGATGTGCTCACGGAATTGATTATCCATATGAAGGCGTGATGCGCCTGCCAGCATGCCTCCGCCATGTAATTCTAACACAATGTCAGGGTGAGAATTGGCAATTTCAATCAATGGTGAAGCACCGTAACACCAGCCACATAAAGGGTCATAAATGTAATGTAAGGTGATTTTATTCATGATAGCTCCTTAACTATTCAGTGATTCAATTAGCCTATCCATTATAGGGATAGGCTAATTGAGATTATTTTATTGTGGCCACTGCATTTCGCCTTTAATGACTTTGGCACTTAGCTCTAAGCTCGATTTGTCATCAAGATGAGGGTAAGCCTTCTCCATTTTGCTCGTAAGCTCTTTGGCATCTTTACTTTGTTCAGCCATGGCCTCAAAGGTATTCAAGTAATTTTGAGTAAAGGTAACAGAGCTAAGATCCATTTTTGATTTGCCAGTAAAGTGCCCAGGTACAACGGTTTTAGGTTGTAAAGCTTGAATGCTTTCTAAAGTTTGTTGCCAGTGTTGTCGCGATGATTGAGTTTGAGTATCTGCAATCCAAACATGGATATTATCAGAGACAACGACTCCCCCAACGACAGCTTTCAATGATGGAACCCAAACATAAGTACGCTCTGGAGCTGGACCATCACTTCCTTTAATAAAGAGAGTTTCACCATCGACAGTAAAACTATTGCCTTGTATCACATCGGGTACGATAAGTGTTGTTGGCGCTTCGTTTTTAAGCACTTCACCCCAATATGCCAACTTGCCATCTTTCGATGCTTTGATAGCTTCAACGGTTTCTTTCGTCGCTATCACCTTAGCTTTAGGAAATGCTTTCGTGATCGTATCTAATCCAAAATAATAATCGGGATCAGAATGGCTGATATAAATGGTTGTTAGGGTTTTATTGAGCGCTTTTATCTTTTTCACTAAGGCCTGTGCATCATTTTTTTGAAACTGTGCATCGATCAGCACAACTTCTTTATCACCGCTGATAATTTCAGAGGAAACGGGAAATACACTGTTATTTCCTGGATTATAGATATCTAATTTAAGCTCTGCTGCATGGGCAAATGTAGCGCTCATTGCAAGTAAAGTGGCGGCGTCGATAGCATGTTGTTTCATCATTAACTCCTAATTGTTAGCCATATTTTAAAAACCTCGTTAAGTTGGGTGTATATTAAATTGCAATAATGATGAGAAAAACGCCATAATTAGCAAATCTTTGTTGCACAAATCGGTCAAATAGATGGATAGATTAACGGCGGTACAGGTTTTTATTAGTATTGTTGAGCATGGCAGTATGAGTGCTGCCGCAGATAAACTCGATATGTCACGAGCGATGGTGACCCGATATCTTGCTGAAATGGAACAGTGGGTTGGGGTACGTTTATTAAACCGTACGACAAGGCGGCTGAGTTTGACATCGGCAGGAGAAGGGGTTTATCAACAAGCGCTAAAGTTAAATGCACTCTCTTTAACTCTGCCTGTACAACAGCAACATGATGCGACTCAATTGACGGGGCTAGTGCGTATTAGTTGTGCTCAGTCGATTGCCAGCCAAGCGCTTTCTGTCGCAATAACCGAGTTTTTACAACACTACCCGAATATGGCGATTGATTTAAGTATTACAAATAAGGCGGTGAATCTGATTGAAGATAGGATTGATTTGGCTATCCGTATTACGAATCAATTAGAGCCGAGTTTGATAGCCAAGCCGCTTTCAACGTGCCACTCTGTGATTTGTGCAGCGCCATCTTTTTTCAAAGATAAAAAAATACCGACTAAGCCGGAGGATTTAGCGCCACTGGAATGTTTGACCTACAATTTTTTTGGGCGCAGTTTATGGCGTTTTGAAAAAGATGGGGAGCCTTTTTCCGTATTAGTAGGAGGGCGACTCAGTGCCGATGAATCTGTATTTTTGGCTCAAGCGGCATTAAATGGTGCAGGTATTGCTATGCAGCCTTATTTATCGGTCAAAAAATACTTAGAATCAGGGGAGCTGCTCCAGTTATTACCCGACTATGTGCCGCAGCCATTGGGAATTTATGCAGTGTATGCCAGTCGCCAAAATATGCCGACAACATTAAGAGCTGTACTGGATTTTTTAGGTAACTGGTTTACAACTTCAGAATATTGGCAGTCACTGATGCAGCAACGCGCTACTTAAATCCTGCTCAGTTTTGGCAAATGAAGCCCGTAAGTATTGGGTAAAAATATCTAATAGTTGTGATGATGGCCGGTGAATCGGCTTAATTAAACTCACCGTAAAAGGAATCGAAAAACTCAATGGGCGAATGATCAGCTTACCTGCTGATTGCTGGTGGAAATCCAAAGCGGTGATAGGGTTGACGATTGAAATACCGATGCCTTTTAACGCCATTGCGCAGATAGACGATGCTGAATGCGTCTCCATCACCATTTTTCGCTCAATTTGATGTTGGGCAAAAATGGTATCGATAATCTGCCGATAGCTGTCTGTTAGTGACAGGCTAATGAAGTTTTGTTGCTGAAAATCAATCGGTGTTAAAACGGGTTTATGCTCAAGGGGATGACCCGCCGGTAAGACACAAACCTCATTCAGCGAGCCTAATGTGAGTTGTTCTGTGCCTGGTGGCGTTTGTAAGTGTTCGGTTAGACCAAAATCATAACGTTGAGCCGATAGCCACTCTTCGAGGATTGGTGATTCTTGAGGGATCACTGTCAGATTGACGTCAGGATAATCAGCCATAAATGTTTGGCACACTTGTGGTAGTAATGATTGGGCGAAGGCGGGTAAGCATATGATGGAGATCTGTGCATTATCAAAACGGCGGATGGTTTGTACTGAGTTTTTTATCCGCTCTAAACCATAATAAGAGCGCTCAACCTCCTCAAAAAAGCGCAATCCCTGTGCTGTCGGGCGCAATCGGCCTTTAACGCGATCAAATAATTTGAACTGTAGCAGATGTTCAAGGCGAGCAAGCTCTCGACTAATGGTCGGCTGTGAGGTATTTAGCAGTAACGCTGCTTCTGTTAGATTCGGCGTCGTCATTACCGCCCGAAAGATTTCAATATGTCGCCAAGAGAGAGTTTGCATGATGTTTTTCTTTCTATATCAAAAATGAATAGACTTTAGCAAAATGGATATTTTTTTTCCCGAACTTTCTCTGAATAATAGGACAATATAAGAAAAATTTACGTGCGAGAAAAACATGACCTCATTTGCCACCACTACTAGCCAATATTTAACGCCCGAATACTTATCGACGTTACCTGAACAGTTTGGCACCCCTGTTTGGGTGTACGACAGCTCAGTGATTATTGAACGAATAAATCAGCTCAAACCCTTTGATACCGTGCGTTTTGCTCAAAAAGCTTGCTCAAATATTCATATTTTGCGCTTAATGCGTGAGCAGGGAGTCAAGGTTGATTCTGTTTCGCTAGGTGAAATAGAGCGTGCGCTTGTGGCTGGTTTTCAGGCTGGTCGTGAAAACTCAGAAATTGTTTTTACTGCTGATGTACTGGATAGAGCCACTTTGGCACGGGTGACTGAGTTAGATATTCCGGTGAATGCTGGATCTATTGATATGTTAAGCCAGATTGGTGAGCAAAAATCGGGTCATCCTGTGTGGTTGCGTATTAACCCTGGTTTTGGTCATGGCCATTCACAAAAAACCAATACAGGTGGTGAAAACAGTAAACACGGTATTTGGTATCAAGACCTACCAAAAGCACTGGAACAAATTCGCCGTTATAATCTGTCATTGGTTGGGCTACATATGCATATTGGCTCTGGGGTCGATTATCAACACTTAGCAAATGTCTGTGATGCAATGGTTGAACAAGTGATCTCGTCAAATGCGGATATTCAGGCGATTTCAGCCGGTGGTGGGTTATCGACACCTTATCGAGAACAAGATGAAGTTATCGATATTCAGCACTATTACAGCCTTTGGAACACTGCTCGCCAACGAATTGAGCGTCATTTAGGTCATTCTATTGAACTGGAAATTGAACCGGGTCGCTATTTGGTTGCTGAATCGGGGGTATTGCTCGCGGAAGTGAGAGCGGTTAAAACGATGGGAAGCCGCCACTATGTGTTGGTCGATAGTGGATTTAATGATCTGATGCGTCCTGCAATGTATGGGAGTTATCACCATATCTCTGTATTACCTGCTGAGGGGCGCTCATTAGAAAATGTACCTTTAAAAGAGACTATTGTCGCGGGGCCTTTGTGTGAATCGGGGGATGTGTTTACCCAGCAAGAAGGAGGAATGGTCGAGACCCGTTTACTGCCTGATGTGCAAGTAGGGGATTATTTGGTCTTCCATGATACTGGTGCTTATGGGGCGTCGATGTCATCAAACTACAATAGCCGCCCTCTGTTACCTGAAGTGTTATTAATTGAGGGTACGCCAAAACTTATCCGCCGTCGCCAAACGATTGAAGAATTATTGGCATTAGAGCTTTAATCTTTTTTGACGATACTGCTTTTTAAAGCAGTATCGTGACCAACTAATATTAAAATTCATTTATTAAAATACTATTCCTGACCTATTTTCTTTCGGTTTTTAACTCATCCTATCTCAGAAATTAAGCGATAAAAAATAAGTTTATATGTTGAAAAAATAAACATATATTCATTGTAATAACTAAGGTTAATTTATTATTGCTTGAACTTATAACTAAAATTATTTGTTTATATTGAAATAAGGCCACCTATAAATAAAAAACGGCCAGTCTATTGAATAATGATAAATATTACTTTTGTATCGTGAGCTTAACTATTTTTATCGAGAGCAGTAGGTTTCCCTATTTTAGAGTAAACCAATAGATTGTTTTTTATCCAAAGTAGACGTATGTCCAATTAACCTGTAGGGATATTGGTATCTATCTTTTGAGTTTCTATTATTAGGGCGCTTTCAGGTAGGCGGATTAAAGTTATTACTTTTACATTCAGACTGCGGTTTATGGGTTGAAAAAATAAGTTGTTATTTTAAAATATTATAAATTCTGGATAGTGTAGATGACTTCACTTAGTGAATTCTAGATTACCATAAAATTAGCCGTCATTATTGTAAAGAATTGAATATTACCCTTGATCCATTCGTTCAGATGCACTTTAATGCTCACCATTCATTTACTGAATGGACGAATGGTAACCTTCAGTGTTTTAGAGAGTTTTTTGCTGATTTAATGATTAGATAAGTGAATGGCTGTCTAAAGTTGCTGATATTAATTATCATAGATAATGAATTCAACAATGAAGAAAAACGCGTTTTGTTAAATACCCTTAAACTAGACGATATCTTTGAGGACGAGCATTAATCTGTGGCGCAGCAAATACGTTGGTGTAATTTTAGCGGGAGAGTCTCTGACAAACTGACTCATTTCGTATTTAGCTTATTCATCACCTTCATGACATTGTTAAGTCATGGAAAGGATGTGGTACTAAAATAGGTTAATGGCGCTGAATTTACTCCGGTAGCGTCTGAATATAGGCTAAAAAAACCATAGTTTATGTCTGGTAAATATATCGCCAAATTAAAGGTAAATTTGACAACATAAATATTGCAGTAAGGGATAATATCTCTTAAGCACTTAGTGGATATCTTTTGAACTGAAATAGTAAGAGATAAACACATAAATGTTATGCTGCTTTGATGACCATTTTTATTATGGGCAAAGTGGCTTCTTATATGAATGACTGATGAGAAGGTGTAATGGCATCTTCACTAGAGGTCATTTCTAGATTTTATAAAAAGCAATATCATAAAATAGGGAACTGAATATGAAAAAAGCATTACTAATTTCAGCACTATTAGCCAGCAGCGTAGCGATGGCTGATAATTCTTCAATCGTTCGTACCGCAGTACCTGACTTCCCAATCTCGAGCGTAGTTGAAGTACCTGCGAATATGAAAACCTATTATTTCAGCGGTGTTGTTCCATCAAAACAAGCTGATGGTTCATTCGGTAAAAACACAGAAGAACAAACCGTCAATGTACTTAACTCAATTAAGTCTGCATTGGAAAAACAAGGCCTAGGATTAGGTGACGTTGTTAAAATGCAAGTTTTCCTTGTTGCAACACCAGAAACAGGAAAAATGGACTTTGACGGCTTTATGAAAGGTTATACTCAATTCTTCGGTACTAAAGCTCAGCCTCTGACACCAGCTAGATCAGCAATGGAAGTGAAGGCTCTGGTTCACCCTGAATGGTTGGTTGAAATTGAAGTTACTGCGGTTAAAAAATAAGCCGTTTTAGCAATCAATTTCCAGCCTTAATATAGGCTGACCGCCTTTTGATGATAAAACTCTCGGTAATATTTATCGGGAGTTTTGTATTTTAGCGCTAAATAAAAACGCCGCTGTAATTATCTGCTAACCAAACTTCTTAGTATTTCGACCTAAAGGCAATAGTCACATAGCATCTGTTGTTTGAAGGGGAGTGGTGTCGAACAGTGAAATGCCCATACAAACGGGCCTTATAGCAGGAATGGGTAGCGAGCGTGATTGCTCCACTAACAAAATAATTATTGTATAAAAAGACACACCATCCTCTACCTTATGACTTTTTAATAAATATTCAGTTTCCTTTTATGAGCCAGTTTCCATGCAAAAAATAAAGCCCCAATATGCTTGGGGCTTTATGGCGCTGACAATGTAGGCAGCTAATTAAGCGGCTTGCTTTTTCTTAGCTTGCTTTTCATTTTCCTCGCGAGGGTTTTTTTCACTGTGTACGCCTAGAGCATCAAACTCAAATTCATCAACATTGATGGTGCGTAGACGGCTTGCCTCTGCTTTACGTAAAATATCAGCTTCTTCTTGTGTGATAATATTTTCAGGCAACATCTGCTCTGCCAATTTATCTAAGCGAGTGAAGCTAAACTTGCGCTCTTTCAGACGGCAGATGCGCTCAAAAATTGGCTCTGCAGCGATGATGTCATACAGTGCCTGATTCACTAAACCATGCGGGTTATGCTCTGTTGGTGTCAGATATTGCCCACGACCGATCCTGTCACGAGTTTCAGATGGCTCCATTAACAGTTGTGCTAGCTTGTGGTCTAGGCGATCAGAAGGGGCAGACATAGCACGACCAGTCGGGAACAAGGTAATGCGCATTAAACCTGCAACCATTCTATTTGGGAAGTTTTTCAATAAATCATCCATAGCCTTCTCAGATTGATACAGACAATCTTCTACAGCCCATTTTACCAGTGGTAAATCCGCTTTTTGACGACCTTCATCTTCATAACGCTTAAGTGTTGCGGTTGCTAAATATAAGTGGCTGAGAATATCGCCTAAGCGTGCAGAGATACGCTCACGACGTTTTAAGCTACCACCTAAAACAGCCATGGAGATATCGGCAAGTAAGGCAAGGTTAGCACTTTGGCGATTTAACATTTGATAGTAACGACGTGTTTCATCTTTTGTTGGCGCGCTACTTCCTCGACCATTGGTTAATCCCAACCAGAAACTACGGACTTGGTTGCTAATAACATGTCCAATATGACCAAATACCGCTTTATCAAATTTGTGCAGATTATTGTCTTGTGCTGCCGCCATCTCTTCCAGCACATAAGGATGGCAACGAATAGCCCCTTGGCCAAAGATGATCATGCTACGGGTTAAGATGTTGGCACCTTCAACGGTAATGGCGATTGGCGCACCTTGGTAAGCTCGACCAACAAAGTTAGATGGGCCAAGACAAATGCCTTTACCACCCGTAATATCCATGGCATCGATGACTGAATGTTGCCCACGGTGAGTACAGTGGTATTTAACGATAGCAGATAGCACGGCAGGTTTTTCACCTAACATGATACCAGAGGTAATCAATGTAGCAGCAGCATCCATCAAATAGGCATTACCTGCGATACGAGCGAGCGGCTCTTCAATCCCTTCCATCTTACCAATAGGCAATTTAAATTGGCGACGAATATAAGCGTAGGCTCCTGTCGCCATTGCAATGCTCTTTAAGCTACCTGTCGAGTTAGATGGCAGAGTAATTCCACGACCTACAGATAAACACTCCACAAGCATACGCCAGCCTTGGCCTGCCATTTTAGGGCCACCGATAATGTAGTCGATAGGAACAAAGATGTCTTTTCCGCGCGTTGGTCCATTCATAAATGGAATATTCAGTGGGAAGTGACGATGGCCTATTTCGACGCCTGGGGTATTAGTGGGGATTAACGCACAGGTGATCCCTAACTGTGTTTCACCACCCAATAAACGATCGGGATCCGATAATTTGAAAGCCAACCCAAGAACTGTCGCGATGGGGGCAAGAGTGATATAGCGTTTGTTCCAATTTAAACGCATACCTAACACTTGCTCTCCTTGCCATTCACCCATACAGACAACGCCAGTATCAGGGATAGCACCGGCGTCAGAGCCAGCTTCTGGGCTAGTAAGCGCAAAACAAGGGATCTCTTCACCTGTCGCTAAGCCAGGGAGGTAACGTTTTTTCTGTTCATCAGTACCATAATGTTGCAGCAACTCACCTGGCCCCAATGAGTTAGGAACACCAACGGTGATAGCTAAGATACCGGAGACACCCGCCAATTTTTGTAAAACTTGGGATTGCGCATAGGCAGAGAACTCAAGGCCACCATACTCTTTTTTGATGATCATGGCGAAGAAGCGGTGCTCACGTAAATATTGCCAAACTTCTGGGGGGAGATCGGACAATTCATGGCTTACTGCAAAATCATTCACCATGCCACAAACCGTTTCTACAGGGCCATCAATGAAGGCTTGTTCTTCAGCCGTCAGCTGTGGTTTTGGGTAATTATGTAATTTATTCCAATCCGGTGCGCCACGGAAAAGGTCACCTTCCCACCATGTTGTTCCTGCATCAATGGCTTCTTTCTCTGTACGAGACATGGGAGGCATGACTTTTTGGAACATTTTCAGTGCACGCACTGAAACCAGTGATTGACGCACGGGAGTGAAAACAAAAGGGAATAACACAAGAGCTACTGGCAGTAACATCCAGTAACTCCATACATCAAGTACCCCCATAACGGCGGTATAGGCAAGTAACAGAACGGTACTCAATGTTAACGAAGTCTTGTGGTAACAGAGAATACCGATTAATGCGAGAAATAGAATTATGCTGAGTAGGGTCATAGGGAAACTCCTGTCTACTTGTAAGAGGTCTGACCTGTTGTTTCTCTTAATCTATATCCAGTAATAAACAATTAGCAAGACATTTACATCTTAATTACAACTTGGCTCACAAAATCACCAAATAATGTTTGGTGATTGTTTCATAAAAAAATTTGTGAGATAGATGAAGTAGGCGAAAAGGGAGAAAAAGAGGCAAAACGCATTGATTAGCCCTAAATGCATAAATCAAGCGTAATCAGATGTAGAAAGAAAATGTACCCTGTGTAACAATCTGAGTAGTAAAGATTAATTACCTATCTTGATGCCGTTTATCATGGCACAAAACTCGTTAAATTTAAGGGGAAATCTCATGTATCAAGACCTGATCCGTGGTGAATTATCAGAAGCGGCCGATACGTTGGCAAAATTCCTTAGTGATGATGCAAATATTCAGGCTATTGAGCAAGCGGCGGTGTTACTGGCAGATTCCTTTAAAGCCGGAGGAAAAGTGCTTTCGTGTGGTAATGGTGGCTCCCACTGTGATGCCATGCACTTTGCTGAAGAACTGACAGGGCGTTACCGTGAAAATCGCCCAGGCTATCCTGCTATTGCCATTTCTGATGTTAGCCACTTATCTTGTGTCAGTAATGACTTTGGCTATGAATATGTGTTTTCTCGCTTTATTGAGGCTGTAGGTAAAGAAGGGGATGTTCTTCTGGGCATTTCGACTTCTGGCAACTCAGGCAACATTATCAAAGCTATTAGTGCTGCGCGTGAAAAGGGCATGAAAGTGATTACGCTGACTGGGAAAGACGGCGGCAAAATGGCGGGTAGCGCAGATATTGAAATTCGTGTACCTCATTTTGGTTATGCGGATCGTATTCAGGAAATCCATATTAAAGTGATTCATATCCTGATCCAGCTGATTGAAAAAGAAATGGTAAAGTAGTTTCTTAAACTATAGAGGGTCTTGTAATGTGCGAATTACTTGGCATGAGTGCAAATGTGCCAACAGATATTAACTTCAGCCTAAGTGGACTGATATCCCGTGGGGGGCAAACTGGCCCACATAAAGATGGTTGGGGGATCACGTTTTATGAAGGGCTGGGGTGTCGCACTTTTAAAGATCCTCAACCTAGCTTTTTATCCCCAGTGGCACGCTTTGTGCAGGAGTATCCAATCAAATCGGAAACGGTGATAGCACATATTCGCCAAGCGAATCGAGGTGATGTCACACTAGCAAACACGCATCCTTTTACGCGTGAATTGTGGGGACGTAATTGGACCTATGCACATAACGGGCAATTAAAAGGGTATCGCTCACTAAATACAGGGCATTATCGACCGATAGGTGAAACAGACAGCGAAAAAGCATTTTGCTGGATTTTGAGCCAACTTGCAGCGAAATATCCGAAAACCCCCTCGAATTGGCCCGCTGTTTTCCGTTTTATTGCGGTGCTGGCTGAGCAGTTACGTCGTAAAGGCGTATTTAATATGCTGCTATCAGATGGGCGTTACGTAATGGCATTTTGTTCAACCAATCTTTATTGGATCACTCGTAAAGCTCCATTCGGTAAGGCGAAATTACTCGATCAGGATATTGAGATCGATTTTCAAAGTTGCACAACACCAACCGATATTGTTTCAGTGATTGCCACGCAGCCGCTAACAGGTAATGAAAATTGGCACAAAATTGAACCGGGTAGTTTCGTGCTATTTCACCTCGGCCAACGTATATTGCGATCGAAGTCTCAATAAAGTATCCGACCTTTCTGGCAAGCTATTCACAGCATACTTTCCTGATGTTACAGAGATTTGTGCGGGCTTGCCTACATCCTGAAAGTAATCATAAGCCGGTTTTAGTTGCTGCCAGAAAGCGTAATGGCTGGAGTTTCTGTGGATCAACATATTTTCTTTTGTCATTCGAAACGGGTAAATACTGACATCAATCGTGCTTTGTCCACTTTTAAAAGCACTTTCAACAGTTTGGTAGATTTCACTCATGTATTTATCTGTCATCGCATAGCAACCAACAGAAACACAGTCGCCATGTATCATCAAGTAGTTACCTTCATAGCCCTGTGCTCGGTCATATTCATTAGGAAAACCTAAATTAATAGATCGGTAATACCGACTGTTTGGATTTAGTTGGGAGGCGGTTATTTGATAAAAGCCTTCAGGGCTTTTTAGATCACCTTCGCGCTTTTTAGGGCCTAGCCCGCCCGAAAACTTACAAATTGGATAAGTTTTAGATAAGTTATATTTTCCGTTCGGCGCTTTTTGATATAGCTCCAAGACGCCTTCTTGCTTAAATATCTGAATAAAGATCGCGGAATTTTGCTGGTTAGTTGTTTTACTATTAAGCAAAAATGAATGGTTATTCGCTTCAGCAACCGTAATTTGCAGAAAAAACAGGTTGAAAATAAAGCTAATAAGGATATTTTTATTCATACTTAAACCAAATTTAAATGAGTATTTTTGCCTAAAAAAAAGACATTATGGCGCTATTTTAAATGAGCTAAAAGTAATTTGATATAGCCTATTAATAGTTTCGTACGGAATAGATATTGTGTGAAAATCGCACAGCGTTCGATAAATATGATGTAAATGCTCGTTTTTTACGAATAATTATAAAGAAAGTTGAAAATTTATTGTAATTTGCTTGAGCTAAGTCACTTGAATATCCGGACAGAAGTCGGGGGAACTGATAAAATTACGAGCGGCAGAAAGAGAATAGCTTCACGATATCAAGAGAATTATTTGCTTGAGTTATGTGAGTAACTTGAGCTGTTTTTATTTACTGAGTCGCTATGGTCTATGTCAGGATCATTAGCTTAGGGTTAACTTAGAAACTTGTGCAGATCTTATGATTAAAATTAAAAAAGGACTCAACCTTCCTATTGCAGGTGAGCCAGCCCAAGTAATAGAAGACGGCCCGAAAATTCAACACGTAGCATTGCTAGGTGAAGAATATGTCGGAATGCGTCCTTCTATGCTGGTTAAAGAAGGTGAGCACGTTAAAAAAGGGCAGGTTCTTTTTGAAGATAAAAAGAACCCTGGTGTCTTATTCACTAGCCCAGCCTGCGGTAAAATTATTGCTATTCATCGTGGTGAGCGTCGTGTACTCCAATCCGTTGTTATCGAAATTGATGGTGACGAGCAAGAGGCCTTTGCTGCTTATAAGCGTGAAGAGCTTGCAGGATTGACTCGTGAACAAGTCGAAGAAAACTTGGTTAAATCAGGTTTATGGACAGCATTGCGAACGCGTCCATTTAGCCGCTCACCGGCACTGGGTTCCTCACCCGCCGCGATTTTTGTAACGGCGATGGATACCAACCCACTTGCTGCTGACCCACTTGTGATTATTCGTTCACAACAACAAGCTTTTAATGATGGTTTAACCATTATTAGCCATTTAACCGAAGGTAAAGTGCATGTTTGCCATGGCGCGGGGGATTTAGCGAAATCTGATAATCACCCACAAGTGAGCTATAGCGAATTTGCAGGCCCTCATCCCGCAGGCTTAGTCGGTACTCATATTCATTTTCTTGAGCCTGTGAGCCTCAATAAAAAAGTATGGCACCTTAATTATCAAGATGTCATTGCGATTGGTAAGTTATTCACAACAGGCTATCTATATACTGATCGCGTGATTGCCCTTGCGGGGCCTCAAGTTGAGAAACCACGTTTAGTTAAAACTCGTCTTGGTGCGGATCTCTATGAGTTAACAAAAGGTCAGCTCAAAGAGGGAGATAACCGCATTATTTCTGGCTCTGTACTGTGGGGCGTACCTTGTGATGATACACATCACTATTTAGGGCGTTTCCATAATCAGGTTTCAGTATTACGTGAAGGGCGTGAAAGAGAGCTTTTCGGCTGGATTTGGCCGGGCTTTAATAAATTCACCATTACACGTACAACGGTTGGCCATTTCTTGAAAGGCAAACGCTTCAACTTCACCACAACCATGAATGGTGGTGAGCGCTCAATGGTGCCAATTGGTAATTATGAACGTGTAATGCCTCTCGATATTATGATAACTCACCTGCTACGAGACCTCCTTTCTGGAGATACGGATTCATCTCAGGAGTTGGGGTGTCTAGAGTTGGATGAAGAAGATCTGGGACTGTGTACTTATGTATGCCCGGCTAAATATGAATATGGCCCTGTACTTCGTGATGTACTGACCAAGATTGAGCTAGAAGGGTAATTCCATGGGTTTGAAAAATTTATTTGAAAAGCATGAGCATCATTTTGAGCCTGGTGGAAAGTTAGAAAAACTCTATCCATTGTTTGAAGCTGTTACGACAGTCTTCTATACGCCAGGTACGGTGACTAAAGGTCGTTCTCACGTTCGTGACACAATAGACCTGAAACGCATGATGATCTTGGTTTGGTTATCTGTATTTCCTGCGATGTTCTGGGGGATGTATAACGTTGGTAACCAAGCCATTCCTGCACTTTACCACTTATACAGTGGGGCTGAGCTACAGCAAGTTTTAGCGAGTGATTGGCACTATCGCTTAGCTCAATTCTTGGGGGCATCATTAACACCTGATGCGGGCTGGGGTAGTAAAATGCTGCTTGGTGCAGTCTATTTTCTACCTATCTATGCGGTTGTTTTTGCAGTCGGTGGTTTTTGGGAAATTCTGTTTTCTCTGATCCGCGGTCATGAAATCAACGAAGGTTTCTTTATATCGTCCATCCTATTTGCCCTGATTGTGCCGCCAACTATCCCATTATGGCAGGCGGCGCTCGGTATTACATTTGGTGTGGTCATCGCTAAAGAAATTTTTGGTGGAACAGGGCGCAACTTCTTAAACCCTGCACTTGCAGGCCGTGCTTTCTTGTTCTTCGCTTACCCTGCACAAATTTCGGGTGATCTTGTTTGGACAGCGGCGGATGGCTTCTCTGGTGCAACCCCACTTTCTCAATGGGCTGCTGGCGGTGAGCGCGCGTTAATGAATACGGTATCTGGTGAGCCAATCTCTTGGATGCAAGCATTCCTAGGGAATATGCCTGGCTCTATCGGTGAAGTTTCCACATTGATGATTTTCATTGGTGGTGCCTTCATTATCTTCTTCCGTATTGCATCATGGCGCATCGTTGCTGGCGTTATGCTTGGGATGATTGCCATGTCTTACCTGTTTAACTTTATCGGGTCAGAGACGAATCCATTGTTTGCAATGCCATGGTACTGGCACATGGTTTTAGGTGGTTTTGCATTCGGGATGATCTTTATGGCGACGGACCCAGTTTCGGCCTCGTTTACAGATAAAGGCAAATGGGCCTACGGTATTTTGATCGGTGTAATGTGTGTGCTTATTCGTGTTGCAAACCCGGCATATCCGGAAGGCATGATGCTAGCAATCCTGTTCGCCAACTTGTTTGCTCCTCTGTTTGACTATCTGGTCGTTCAAGCAAATATTAAACGGAGAAAAGCCCGTGGCTAATGAAAAAACAACCAATAAAGATAGCGTCGGAAGAACGTTCATAGTCGTTTTTATTCTATGTCTAGTCTGTTCTATCGTCGTAGCCGGTTCTGCTGTAGGATTAAAATCTAAGCAGCAAGAACAAATTTTATTAGATACGCAACGTAATATTTTGAGTGTTGCAGGTCTATTGCAACCTAAAATGACAGCGGAAGAAGTGCAAAAAGTTTACAGTGACCGTATTGAACCTAAGCTGTTGAACTTCCAAACTAATGAGCTTTCTGATAGCAAGAGTCGCTTTGACCTCAATAGTGAATTACGTAGCGATGAAACCAGCATTGCACTTTCACCTGAAGAAGATATCGCCAAAATTCGCCGTCGTGCAAATACGGCTGAAATCTATCTTGTGAAAGATGAACAAGGCAAAATTTCACAAATTATTCTGCCTGTTTATGGGTCAGGACTATGGTCGGTGATGTATGCCTTCGTTGCGGTAGATGTGGATGGCGTGACTTCTCGTGGTATCACATATTATTCGCATGGTGAAACGCCAGGTCTTGGTGGTGAAGTCGATAATCCACAATGGAAGGCGCAATGGCCGGGTAAAAAACTGTTCAATGAGCAGGGGGTACCGGCAATAAAAATTGTCCGTAGTGGCTCTACGGATAGTCCTTATGGTATCGATGGCCTTTCAGGTGCAACGCTAACATCAAACGGCATTCAGCATATGTTTGATTTTTGGTTAGGTGATAACGGTTTTGGTCCGTTCCTGAAAAAAGTTCGTGAAGGAGCGCTGAATAATGGCTGATTCTAAAGAAGTAAAACGCGTCCTACTTGGGCCTTTGTTTGATAACAACCCAATTGCGTTACAGATCCTCGGGGTGTGTTCTGCACTGGCAGTAACGACTAAGCTGGAAACGGCTGTTGTCATGACCATCGCAGTAACTTTGGTTACCGCGTTCTCTAACTTTTTTATCTCATTAATTCGCAACTACATTCCAAGCAGTGTGCGGATTATTGTTCAGATGGCAATTATTGCTTCTTTGGTTATCGTTGTTGACCAAATTTTGCGTGCCTATGCTTATGAGATATCTAAGCAGCTGTCGGTGTTCGTCGGCCTTATCATTACAAACTGTATTGTTATGGGTCGTGCAGAAGCCTATGCCATGAAAGCGCCACCGGTAGAAAGCTTTATGGACGGTATTGGTAATGGCCTTGGTTATGGTGTCATTCTGATCCTCGTTGGTTTCCTACGCGAGCTGTTCGGCTCTGGCAAATTGTTTGGTATTACCGTTATGGAATCATTGCAAAATGGTGGTTGGTATATGCCTAATGGTTTGTTCCTGTTAGCGCCTAGTGCATTCTTTATCATTGGTATGCTGATTTGGGGATTACGTACCTTGAAACCAGCTCAGGTAGAGAAGGATTAAGTCAATGGAACATTATATTAGTCTGTTCGTAAAAGCTGTGTTCATTGAAAACATGGCATTGGCATTCTTCCTCGGTATGTGTACATTTTTGGCGGTATCGAAGAATGTTAAGACAGCTTTCGGTTTAGGTATTGCTGTTACCGTGGTGTTAGGTATTTCTGTACCTGCCAACAACCTTGTGTACAACCTAGTACTGCGTGATGGTGCATTAGTTGAGGGGGTCGATTTATCTTTCCTTAACTTTATTACCTTTATCGGGGTTATTGCAGCACTGGTGCAAATTCTGGAAATGATTTTAGATCGTTATTTCCCGTCACTTTATAACGCATTGGGTATCTTCCTGCCGTTGATTACCGTTAACTGTGCAATCTTTGGTGGCGTCTCTTTCATGGCTCAGCGCGATTACAACTTTAGCGAATCTATCGTTTATGGATTCGGCTCAGGTATCGGCTGGATGTTAGCAATTGTGCTGTTAGCATCGATTCGTGAAAAGATGAAATATTCAGATGTTCCGGCGGGTCTGAAAGGCTTAGGTATTACCTTTGTCACCACCGGTTTGATGGCACTGGGCTTTATGTCCTTCTCCGGTGTGCAGCTATAAAGGCGAGAAGAATTCATGGATATTATTATTCTAGGCGTAGTGATGTTTACCCTGATTGTCTTCGTGCTAACAGGTCTGATCCTGTTTGCTAAATCCAAGTTAGTCAATACAGGGAACATCAAAGTTGAAGTTAACGGCGACCCTGATAAGAGCTTTGAAGCTCCCGCAGGTGACAAGCTGTTAGGTATGTTATCTAACCAAGGGATTTTCGTTTCATCTGCTTGTGGTGGTGGTGGCTCCTGTGGTCAATGCCGCGTGAAAATCAAAGAAGGTGGTGGGGATATCCTGCCAACAGAGCTTTCTCACATTAATAAACGTGAAGCGAAAGATGGTTGCCGTTTAGCTTGTCAGGTGAACGTTAAACAAGACTTAAAAATTGAGTTACCAGAAGAAATTTTTGGAGTGAAAAAATGGGAATGCGAAGTTATTTCTAATGATAACAAAGCAACTTTCATTAAAGAACTGAAACTGAAAATTCCTGAAGGTGAAGTCGTACCATTCCGTGCAGGTGGTTACATTCAGATAGAATGTCCACCACACGTAGTGAAATATGAAGATTTTGATGTTCCAGAAGAGTACCGTGAGGATTGGGATAAATTTAATTTGTTCCGCTATGTTTCTGAGGTAAAAGAACCCACAGTTCGTGCTTATTCAATGGCTAACTACCCAGAAGAACACGGGATCATCATGTTGAACGTGCGTATTGCTACACCGCCACCACGTAATCCGGATGTTCCACCGGGCATCATGTCATCTTATATTTGGTCGCTAAAACCGGGTGATAAAGTGACAATTTCTGGGCCATTTGGTGAATTCTTCGCTAAAGAAACCGATGCAGAGATGATCTTTATTGGTGGTGGTGCGGGGATGGCACCAATGCGTTCACATATTTTTGATCAGTTAAGACGTCTAAATTCGAAACGTAAGATCAGCTTCTGGTATGGTGCTCGTTCTAAGCGCGAAATGTTTTATACAGAAGACTTTGATCAATTAGCGGCTGAAAACGAAAACTTTACTTGGAATGTTGCACTTTCTGACGCATTGCCGGAAGATAATTGGGATGGTTATACCGGGTTTATTCATAATGTATTGTATGAAAACTACCTGAAAGATCACCCAGCACCAGAAGATTGTGAATTCTACATGTGTGGGCCACCAGTGATGAACGCTGCGGTTATCAAGATGCTTAAAGATCTTGGTGTAGAAGATGAAAATATCTTGTTGGATGATTTCGGTGGTTAAGTAACCCTAGAGTTGTTTGTATATACTTTAAATAATTCGAGGTACAGCGAGACGGCAGGCCAATGAGTGACTAGGAATTTAAACAGCTTTGTGACTCGTGTGAATGAATGCCATCAATAATGTTGAAACTTGAAGTATGGCGAGTATAGCGCCCACTTGTGTGGGCGCTTATTATTGAAGCAGAGAAAATTATGCTGAACAGAAAAGTGATTACCCCAGTGCTGCTATTTGCAGCGACACTATTGTTGGCTGCCTGCGGTGGGCCTGAACAGGCAAACCTTCAGGGTCAGACAATGGGAACCTACTATTCCATTAAATATGTTGCTGAATCTTCATCGCCAAGCAGTGAATCTATCCAAGCTGAGATAGATAAGCGCTTAGAAGAAGTGAATGATCAGATGTCAACTTATCGTCCAGACTCGGAATTAAGTCGCTTCAACCAATTTAAAGAGGTTAATGTTCCTTTTCCTGTTTCAGCAGCAACAGCGAAAGTTGTTAAAGAAGCCATACGCATTAATGAATTAACTAATGGTGCATTAGATGTCACGGTAGGGCCGTTAGTCAATTTATGGGGCTTTGGGCCAGAAGGGCGAGTAACCAAAGCACCAACAGATAGTGAATTGGAGAAACGTCGTGCATGGGTTGGTATAGAAAAGCTGTCTGTGCAGGGCAATAACTTAATTAAAACTATCCCTGAATTGTACGTTGACCTTTCTTCGATAGCAAAAGGCTATGGCGTTGATGTTGTGGCTGAATACTTGGAGTCAATTAATATCAATAATTATATGGTTGATATTGGTGGTGAAGTACGTACAAAAGGGAAAAATGGTAAAGGTGCACCTTGGCGGATTGCGATTGAAAAACCACAAACCGATGGCGTAAACCAAACGGCTCAGGAAGTGATTGAACCTGGTGATATGTCTATAGCTACCTCTGGTGATTATCGCAACTATTTTGAACAAGACGGTGTGCGCTTCTCTCATACCATCGACCCGAAAACAGGGATGCCAATTAAACATAACCTCGTTTCGATTACGGTACTGGCACCAACTTGCATGAGTGCTGATGGGCTATCGACTGGGCTTAATGTATTAGGGCCTGTTGAAGGTTTTGCCTTAGCTGAAAAGCTCGATATTCCTGTGTTTATGATCATTAAGACAGAAAAAGGCTTTGAAGAGCGTTATACTAAGGCATTCAAGCCATTTTTACAGAAAAAGCAGTAATTAGGAGGATGTAAGAATGCTAAATGTTTTTATTGCAGCTTTCGTCCTATTCCTACTGGCATTTCTCGGTATGTCACTAGGGTATATTATTAAGCGCAAAAGTATTCAAGGTAGCTGTGGTGGGTTAAGCAGTATTGGTGTTGAAAAAGTCTGTGATTGCCCTGAACCTTGCGATGCCCGTAAAAAACGTATGGCACGGGAAGAGGCTCGCCAAAAGGCACTTGAAAAACACCGCATTATTTAAATAGTCGATATTAGTATGATGACAGCCTTAACTGCGAACATTCACAGTTAAGGCTTATTTTTTATTTGGCGGTCTAATTAAGACAGATAGCTTTAACGTAAAACCGATTAGATAAAGCCAGCTAAAATTTACTTAATGATTTCGCTTTTAAAAGTTTTAGGGGAATCAACCATCACGGCATCCGCACCAATTTCTTTAGCTAATTGATAATCTGCCGCACTATTGACACCAAATAGAACAATGTAGGCCTGACCATTTTTTCTAAAGCAATCAATGGCTTCTTTATCCCATGACAACGTTGCAGGTGAGCGAGCCTCTCCTAACGTATATTTCTCTACAACCTCGACTTTACGGTGTAATTCAAAGCCATACCAACGCGATTTAGATTGTGCATCACTGCTGACTGAACAATGATGATTCATCGCGCTATTCGCTAAGATAGTGCGTGTTTCATCACGGCTTTCAAAGGTATTAATTTTATCGGAGCGCTTGGTTAGAGCTTTTACAAATGCATCATTGGTTGAATAAAACCGAGTATTTTTAAAAGCATTATTTTTTTCGAGCAGGGAGTACACCGCTTCTGCTTGAGTATCTGGATCGGCGTCAGGTGATTTTAAATCAATATAAAACGCAGTATCTGGATATTTTTTAAGAATGGATCCAAGTGTTGGGATCGTGGTTTGCTGTAACGGTAATTGAAGATGAGCTTTTTTATTAAATTGATGGGCGGCATTGAACGTTGTGAGTTGTTGAGCGGAGTAATCAGAAATAACCCCTTTTTTATCGGTTAATGCCTCTAACTGGCTTGGCCGATATAGAACAAGTTGATTATCTTTAGAGAGTTGGACGGTTAGCCAAATAATATCGGCGCTATTTTTTTTAGCCAGTTCAATTGCATAAAGCGTATTTTCTGGCGCATCTGCCGTTCCTGCTCTATGGGCAACAATTTGTGGTGATTGAGCGGCTGCACTGTAGCTGGCAAGAAACAATAAACTGATAGCCACCCCTTTTTTAATAGATGGCATTGCTGTTTTTGTCATATTTATTACCTATAATAATAGTTATCTCAATGAGTTAAATACGTTTCAGTGAGCTCTTTTTGTAATACTTTTTTTGCTACTTGTAAGTAGTACTTGATTGAATTAGGACTAACTTTTAACTGAGTTGCAATTTGTTGGTAAGTCATCCCTTCAAATTGCGCGAGTAAATAAGCTTGTTCCATATTTTCAGGTAGTTTGGCAAGTTGCTCAGACAGTAATTGCAATTGCTCTTCGACTACTAACTGAGTTTCTAAATTCCACTCTGGCTCAGGCTCCACCAGCAAACGTTGATATTCCGCTTCGATGCGTTGCCGACGATAAAAATTGGCGATGTTGCGTTGTGCCAGTGTGTACATAAAGGCTCTCGGAAATTGCAAAGTTTGGCAGCGATATGTTTCAATCGTATGAACAAAGACATCCTGTAAAATTTCGTTTGCGATATCGCTATCAGGTGTGCGCGCAAGAATATAGCGAAATAGGCTAGGGGCGTGCTGTTGCAAAAGTTGGCTTTCTTCTGCCAAGTCGCTATTTTCTATAGAGGGAGTGTGTGTTGTCATAAATAAAAATAATTATTATTATCATTTTTATTTTATTGTCAATTATGGACTCTCAGAGATGAGAGCCCATCGATTGCTTAGAAGTACTTGGTGATACTTAAGCGAACATCACGACCAACGCCTGAGACAGACTCCCCTAAGTAGGGATAGTAGTCACGGTCAAAGAGGTTAGTCGCGGTCACTCTAATATTGGTATCTGGAATAAATTCAGGTTGCCATTGCGCAAATGCGCCATAGAGTGCATAGCCTTTCGACTTTGGGTATCCCCATGAATCGGCTTTAGGATCTCTATCTGCGGGAGAGCGGACTTGATGACCAACAAAGTCACCGGTGAGACCAAAGTTGGCATTCCATTGAGGGAGTTTATACCCCAACATAACATGTAAGGTATCTGGTGGGATCTCACCAATCCATGTTTTTTGCCCAAACCAAGGGTCTCGAGGGGAAGCATCACGTTCCCCCTTGATGGCGGAGTAGGCCATTTTACCGAATACATTCGGGCTATCATAAAATAGCTCAATTTCTAAGCCCTCAATGGTGTAACCGGGTAAGTTACGGTAATTGGATAAGGGGCGACCACAATCGCCAGTACCATTTTTCTTGGCTTCACAGTATTCACCACGGCGGCGGAATATCTCATCTTTTCCTCTGTTACGAAAAAGCGTAGTTCGTATTTGCAGCTGATCATTGGCCTGTATGACTTGATCAAAGTCGAGTATTGCGCCTAAACGTACCCCATCCATGCGCTCCTTACCCAAGTTTCGACTACTTCCGGTTAAACTACTATTGGCAAATTGCACCTCATATTGTTCATCAATAACAGGTGCACGCCATGTGCGGCTAACATCCCCGAATAAAGTGAGATTCGGTGTCGTTTTCCAAAGAATGCCTAAGTGAGGTGAAATACCACTATAAGTGACAGAACGGTAGTCATGACCAATTAGCGGGTCTTGCTCCATATAGGTTGCGGCTAAGTTTCCTTTACCTTTGTTCTGCACATAGTCATAACGTAAGCCCGGTGTGACAGTGAGTGTGTGCCAACTAATCGCATCTTGGAGATATACACTAGTGGTTTCTTGAACACCTGCTGGCATAAATTGTGGCTGATAATAACCATAGTTATATTTAGGGTTTTTCGCTTTTCCCGCATCAAACATCAAAATACCGCGATCATTTTTATGCCAACGAGCACCTATAGTAAGTTGATGTTCTAAACGACCAGTATCAAATAGACTTTCATTATGGATATCAAATAGCTGATCGGTATAGTCAACCCAACTTTTATTCCCTAAGCTGGAGGTTAAGTATTTTGAAGCATTTTCTGGTCGGGTATCATGCTGTTGACTCTTAGACCAAGCATAAGTTGTCGTTAGGTTGATCCAATCACTATTTTCAGGGATATAATTCCATTTCACACTATAGTTTTGATCTTGTTGATCCCGTTGGACCAATTTGCGTTTTATCGCACCGTCAAAACCATATTGCTCAATCTCTTTTTGCGTTGGTGTTGCTAACTCATCTCGTTTGGCTGCCCAAGGAACTAAGTTATCTGATTCGGAGCGCATTACCGATAGACTGAGCGTGTGTTCATCATTGAGATAAAGGTTGGTTTTCAGTAAATAAGAGAGTTGGTCAGCTTGCGAAAAGCCAAATCGAGTGCCATCGGGGCGGCGTAAATCATCCCCTTTTCGTTTACTGATATACAGCAAACCATCTGCAACGCCATTTAATGTTTTACCATATAGTGCTGAACTGTAAATATTTTGGCGATCATTAGTGTGATAGCTATATTTGAACATAGCGCCAAAATGTTGATCGGCAAGTAGTAAGTCTGCGGGATCTTTGGTGGTAATTTTAACGGTTCCGCCGAAACCACCATTACCATCCATAATATTATGTGGTCCTTTATCAACGTCAATGCGTTTAATCAGCTCAGGCTCGATAAACACAGAGCCTTGGCGATATTTTTCAAATCCTTTAGGGGCATCATCAAGGGTCACTTTGACATCTTCCACATCGCCCATGCCCCAAATATTTAGGGTTTGTCCACCGGGGCGAGGTGAACCTGATGAGGAGACCCCCGGTAGCTGATCAACTAATTCTGCAAGGTTATTAGCTTGAGTACGCTCAATATCCTTCAGTTTTAATACAGAGCTACCGGCACCGACACTGGAATTTAAATTACCAACAACAGAGAGCGCGGGGAATTGCACGACATCATCTTGTTGTTTTGTCTGTTTAACCTCTTCCGATGCACTTTGCCCAAATGCAGAGGAGGTAACAACAAGTAATCCAGCCAGAGAAAGGTGATTAAATGTTGATAAAAAGAGATGTGTAGAGTTATTGATTTTAAACCATGAAATATAATTTTTATTCATTATTTTCCTACTAATTAACCATTCTATAAACATCTTTAATGAGTCGTTTTGAGGTGGTTTTTCGGGTAATAAAAATAATAATTATTTTCATCTATGTTGCTTGCTTGAGGAATAATTGCACAGTCTATAAATATACTGTATATTTGAACAGTGTTGTTTGTCGATCAGATTGCTATGCGTAAAATAATTCATATCGATATGGACTGCTTCTATGCAGCGATAGAAATGCGTGATGACCCAAGTTTGCGCAATATTCCAATTGCCGTCGGTGGGAGTGCTGACCGCCGTGGTGTCATCAGTACCGCGAATTATGAAGCGAGGCGTTATGGCGTACATAGCGCCATGTCAACGGCGGTTGCATTAAGGTTGTGCCCTCATCTGAAAGTTGTACCGGGTAGGATGGCCCTTTATAAAGAAACCTCTTTACACATTCATAAAATCTTTTCCCAGTATACGGATTTAATAGAGCCTCTTTCTTGGGATGAAGCTTATTTGGATGTCAGTGAGTGTGAGCATTACCACGGCTCAGCGACATTGATTGCCCAAGCCATTCGCCAGCAAATTTTTGATGAACTGCAACTCACTGCTTCGGCAGGGATAGCCCCAATAAAGTTTTTAGCCAAGATAGCGTCTGATCTAAATAAACCGAATGGCCAATACGTGATCACGCCTCAAGCGTTGCCCGACTTTGTTTGGTCATTGCCATTAAAGAAAATTCCTGGGGTAGGGAAGGTAACCGCACAAAAATTACTCGATATGGGGCTAGAAACTTGTGGTGATGTACAAAGTTATGATGTGGTTAACTTAATCAAAGTGATGGGGAAATTTGGTCAAGTCCTGTGGGAGCGTTGCCATGGAATTGATGAACGCTCAGTCAATCCCGATAGGCTACGTAAATCTGTTGGTGTCGAACGCACACTGGCAGAAGATATTCAACATTGGGAAGATTGCTTACCATTACTTAATCAATTATATGAAGAGTTGGAAGTCAGGCTTATGAAAGTGAAACCGGACCGCCGTATTGCTCGGCAAGGGATAAAAATGAAATTTAATGACTTTCAGCAAACAACTCAAGAGCATGCTTATCCCATTTTAGACAAGCAAGACTTAATATCATTAGCTAAGCAAGTGTGGGAGCACCGCCGTAAAGATCGAGGTGTTAGGCTAGTGGGCCTGCATGTAACGTTATTAAGCCCACAGATAGAAAGGCAATTATTACTAGATTTCTAAAAAACACCCGCCATTAATGACGCTGATCCCATAAAGCTAGACCGTTCATTAAGACGGGTATTTGAAGAAACAATTAATTTTTAACAGGGATCGCTTTTAAGACCGCTGTTAATAATTTCCAGTATTCACCAACACTGGTGATATGTACTCGCTCATCAGGTGAGTGCGCACCACGAATGGTTGGCCCAATAGAGACCATATCCATATCAGGGTAAGGCTTCTTGAATAGACCACATTCCAGACCTGCATGGATCACCATTACATTAGGAATTTTACCAAACAGTTTTTGGTAAGTTTCGCTAACTAAATGCATAACGGGTGAGTCTGCATCGGGTTGCCAACCTGGGTAGCTGCCTTCTGCACGGTATTGTGCTTGTGCGAGCTTGCTCACCGATGTCAGCATATTCACGACATAGTTTTTACCGCTGTCGATTAATGAACGAACGAGGAAAATCACTTCGGCTTTCTCTTCCGTCATCGTGACAACGCCTTCGTTAAGTGAGGTTTCTACCACACCTTTTGCGACATCGCTCATGCGGATCACACCATTTGGTGCCGCATTTAAGAAGAACACAAAGCGTTTTTGGCACTCTTCAGTCAGCGCTTTCAAGTTACTTTGAGTTTCTTCTAATAAAAGAACTAAGTTTGGCTCAACAACGGCCAGTTCATTTTTTAAGATGTCTTCATAGCGTGCTCTTAGGGCTGTTAGTTCAGCGACTTTATCCGCTGGAACAGCGATAATCACATGCCCTTCACGAGGGATAGCATTACGAACGGTTCCCCCAGTGAATTCTAACAGTTTTAAACCAAGCTCTTCTTGGTGGCCCGCAAGGAAGCGTGCCAACAGCTTGTTAGCATTACCTAAACCTAAATGAACATCACCACCAGAGTGACCGCCTTTTAAGCCTTTTAATGTCATGGTGAAGGTTTTGTAGCCTTGCGGTACGGCTTCACGAGTGAGGTCAAATGTTGTTGTAAAATCAACACCACCCGCGCAACCCATATAGATTTCGCCTTCTTCTTCTGAGTCAGTATTGATCAGAATATCCGCTTGTAGCCAACCTGCTTGTAAGCCAAAAGCACCGTCCATGCCTGTTTCTTCGGTCATGGTTAACAGTACTTCAAGTGGCCCATGTTCAACGCTATCATCTGCTAGCACCGCAAGGGTAGATGCCATTCCGATACCGTTATCTGCACCTAAAGTTGTGCCTTCTGCCGTGACCCACTCTCCATCAACGTAAGGGCGGATAGGATCTTTGGTAAAATCATGTACCGTGTCATTATTTTTCTGCGGAACCATATCTAAGTGTGCTTGCAGCACAACAGGTTTACGATTTTCATAGCCAGGTGTTGCCGCTTTGCGGATCAAGATATTACCAACTTGGTCACGTTCTACATGAAACCCTTTTTGTTTTGACCATTCGATAATGTGTGTTGCTAGCGCTTCTTCATGATGAGAAGGATGGGGAATTGAACAAATTTTGGCAAAAATATCCCATAATGGCTGTGGTGACAATTTGGCTAGTTCAGACACGTTAGATCTCCTTAAGCGACTTTGGTCTTATTTATTTTTAGCTACTTATTCTGCTTAAAAGGTGTGGCACAGATATTCAGGCCACACGATTGATTTTCTCAGCATACACCTAATTGTTATAAATAGTCAGTGTAAATCATATTAATTCATCACAATTATCCGTTTTTGCTGGTTTTTGCTGTGTCAAATCACTATAATCTCGCGCAACCTTTTTTCCGCAAGACACATTTCAGTATTACTCAGCAGTCGGGACCCGAATTTTATGAGCGAAAAATATGTCGTAACGTGGGATATGTTGCAAATACATGCCCGTAAACTCGCACAACGTTTATTACCAGTCGAACAATGGACCGGCATTATCGCGGTTAGCCGTGGTGGCCTTGTACCAGGTGCACTTCTTGCACGTGAATTGGGTATCCGCCATGTTGATACCGTATGCATCTCCAGCTATGACCATGACAACCAGCGTGAATTGAAAGTCATTAAACGTGCCGAAGGTGATGGGGAAGGTTTCATTGTCATTGACGACCTCGTTGACACTGGTGGTACTGCAAAAGCCATTCGTGATATGTACCCGAAAGCACATTTTGTGACAATTTTTGCAAAACCAGCAGGCCGCCCATTGGTGGATGATTATGTCGTTGATATTCCACAAAACACGTGGATTGAACAGCCATGGGATATGGGCGTGGTGTTTGTAAAGCCTTTGTGTGAGCAAGATAAATAAACCATAACGGTTTTGAGTTAGATCTAAATGACAGGTAAAAATAGCGCTAATATGGGGTGTGCCCTTTATTATGATGCTTAAAACATTATTACCTAATAAAATTAAACACGAAACGTTATGATAAGGGGGATGCAATGGCATTCCCTTTTTATTTTAGCTCAATCGACAGGTTATCAGGATGACTCAACAAAATCTCTCCGAAAAACTGTTCAAGCCAAAAGTTAAGCAAACTGAAACATCAACATTAGTTTCTTACTCCGCTTATAGCGCCCCTATTGTCAATAGCCATTCGGCATTAAGTGGTGCCCAGCACGCGGGCTGGTATCGTATGATCAATCGCTTGTTGTGGATTTGGCGTGGTATTGACGCTTTAGAAATTGAAGAGGTTTTGAGCCGTATTGCGGTAACAGAAGCCGAACGTAGCGATGAACATTTACTTGATACCATCATTGGTAATCGTCGCGGTAACTGGTGCTTTGAGTGGTCTCATCAAGCCATGCAATGGCAACAAAAAGCCTTGCAGTTTGAAGGAGGAGAAAAAGCCAGTCGGGCATGGTTGCGTGCTGCCAATTTGTACAGTATTGCCGCTTACCCTTTTATAAAAGGCGATGAATTAGCGGATCAAGCGATTCTCTTGGCATGCAAAGCCTATGATAGCGCCGCACAATTTTCGCGTTATAAACTGAAAAAAATCGCGTTTAAGGTCGATGGTAATAAAGAGGTATGTGGCTTTTTACATATCCCTTCAACGGGCCAGGGGCCTTATCCGACAGTCATGGTATGTGGAACGCTGGATAGTTTACAAATCGACTATTGCCGTTTTTTCCGTGACTACCTTGAGCCACTTGGTATTGCCATGTTGACATTAGATATGCCGTCAATTGGCTATTCAATTAAATATAAGCTATCCCAAGAAACCAGTGAACTCCATGAACAAGTGGTTCGCCAGCTAAACACAATCCCATGGATAGACCATACACGCTTTGGCCTTGTTGGGTTGCGCTTTGGCGCCAATGTCGCTTTAAGGCTTGCCTATATGTGCCCTGATAAAATCAAAGCTGTCGCTGTCTTAGGGCCAGTTGTACACAGTTTATTGCATGAAGAAAAATATCAGCGCGATATTCCACGTATGGAGCTGGATGTTTTCGCCAGTCGTTTAGGAATTTATCATGTTGATGGTGCGGCATTACGGCATGAATTAAGTTGCTATTCATTAAAAAATCAAGGGCTTTTAGGGCGTCGTTGTCGTGTGCCTATGATGTCGGTTTATTGGAAAGGTGATATTTATAGTCCTAAAGCAGAATCCGATTTGATCAGGCGTTCATCAATGGATAGCCATATATTAACCCTGCCAGAGACACCTGTTTTTGAAAACTTCCAAAAGTCACTGAGTGAAACAACAGATTGGTTAAAAAGTAAAATTGTTTAATTTTATTTAATAACTTGATTATTTTTTAACTTTTGTTAAAAAGGGATCTTCTCAAAAAGGAGATCCTTACATGGCGTTACCTACTGATTACTCTAATGGGAAGTATTTAAAGAAGTTTTCTGCTTTAGGACCTTATCTACGAGAAAAGCAATGTTTAGATGGTTGCTATTTTTTCGATAGCCTAACTGTTTGCGTTAATGTCAATTCAGCACCAGAAAGACGCGAGTTTTGGGGCTGGTGGATGCTATTATCACCAAATGAAGATGGGTTTGAGTATTCATACCATTTGGGTTTGTACAATATTCATGGTACTTGGCAAGATAAGCCACTGAAAGATAATGCAATCCTTGATATCATTGAGCAGAACCTCATATCCTTCCATCAATCCCTTTCCAAACAACTTTCTGAGCTTGAGCTATCTTTGTTTCCTTCCGCAAAAATGGCAGAATTTAAATTGGAATTAAGCGCATAAAATTGTTTTAAGCCAACTTTTGTTGAATTTAGCGTTATGCCTGTTGGCATAACGCGCTCCAACTGATAAAAATGATACCTAATTTGTATTGATTAATTTTAATGGCAGAAAAATGATGAAAAATAGCCAGACACTTGTTGTTAAATTAGGCACTAGTGTATTGACCGGAGGCTCACGGCAATTGAACCAAGCTCATATTGTTGAGTTAGTCAGGCAGTGTGCGCAACAATATCAAAAAGGGCATCGTATTATTATTGTCACGTCTGGCGCTATCGCTGCTGGTCGTGAACACCTTAATTACCCCGAACTTCCAGCGACAATCGCGTCGAAGCAGCTTCTTGCAGCGGTAGGGCAAAGCCGCCTTATTCAGTTATGGGAACGTCTATTCTCTATTTATGGTATTCATATTGGGCAGATGCTGTTGACACGGGCCGATCTGGAAGACAGAGAGCGCTTTTTGAATGCCCGAGATACATTGCAGGCTCTGCTTGATAATGGCATTGTGCCTGTGATTAATGAGAATGATGCTGTCGCAACCGCTGAAATTAAAGTGGGGGATAATGATAATTTATCAGCCCTTGCCGCTATCCTTGGTGATGCTGACAAATTGCTATTATTGACAGATATTGAAGGGTTATTTGATTCTGACCCTCGTAGTAACCCGAATGCAAAACTGATCCCAGAAGTGTATGGCATCAATGATGAATTGCGTGAAATGGCGGGGGGAAGTGTTACTGGTCTGGGGACGGGGGGGATGGCAACTAAGTTGCAAGCCGCCGATGTTGCAGGAAGAGCAGGAATAGATGTCATTATTGCGGCAGGTAATAAGCCAGATGTGATCAACGCGGTGATTGAAGATATTCCAGTAGGCACGCGGTTTTATGGGCAGAAAAACCCAATGGAAAACCGCAAGCGTTGGATCTTTGGTGCTCCAGCGGCTGGCGATATATATATCGATGATGGCGCTCAACTTGCTATTATGGAAAAAGGAAGCTCCTTACTGCCGAAAGGCATCAAAAAAATTGAAGGTGATTTTTCCCGTGGTGCCGTTGTACGGATACGGAATATGGCAGGTAAAGATCTTGCTCACGGGGTCACTCATTATAATAGTGACGCTTTAAGAATGATTGCGGGCCATCATTCACAGGAAATAGGCCGCATACTGGGCTATGAACATGGCTCTGTAGCTGTCCACCGCGACGATATGATAGTGGGTTAATTATGTTAGAACAAATGGGAAAATCGGCTCGTGAAGCCTCATGGCAACTCGCCCAATTAAGTACAAAACAAAAAAATGCGGCTTTAGAGCAAATTGCTGATCTACTGGAACAAGAAAGTGCAGCGATTCTTGCCGCTAACGAAAAAGACATAGAACAAGCTCGTGCAAATGGGATGTCGCCTGCACTGCAAGATCGTTTATTACTAACGCCAGAGCGCCTAAAAAATATCGCGGATGATGTTAGAAAAGTGTGCCAATTAGCCGATCCTGTCGGGCAAGTGATTGATGGCAATCTGTTGGATAGCGGTTTAAATTTACAACGTCGCCGTGTGCCACTAGGGGTTGTTGGGGTGATCTATGAAGCTCGCCCAAATGTGACCGTTGACGTGGCTGCTTTATGCTTAAAAACAGGTAACGCGGCTATTTTACGTGGTGGTAAAGAAACGCATAATACCAATTTGGCTATCACAGACGTGATCCAAAAAGCATTAAAAAATAGCGGAATATCGGCGAATGCTATTCAAGCGATTAATAACCCTGATCGTGAATTAGTGGCGCAGCTACTCAAATTAGATCGTTATGTCGATATGCTGATCCCAAGAGGTGGAGCAGGGCTACATAAATTGTGTCGTGAGCAATCGACGATCCCTGTGATCACCGGTGGGATTGGTGTTTGTCACACATTTGTTGATGAATCAGTTGATTTTGATAAAGCAATCAACGTGCTGATTAATGCAAAAGTCCAACGTCCAAGCGCTTGTAATTCACTTGAAACCGTATTGGTTCATGAAAAAATTGCGGCGGCGTTTTTACCTCTACTAAGCCAAAAAATGGCTGAACAGCAGGTCACTTTACATGCCAGCAAGCAAGCTATGCCGTACTTGCAAAAAGGGCCTGCAAAAGTGGTCGATGTCACGCCTGAAAACTTAGTGGATGAGTGGTTATCACTCGATCTGAATGTTGAAATTGTCTCGGGAATTGATGCCGCAATCGACCATATTCGAACCTATGGCACCGCACACTCCGATGCTATTTTAACGGAATCTATCCGCCAAGCTGACTACTTTGTCCTACGTGTAGATTCTGCGGCAGTGTATGTCAATGCAAGTACTCGGTTTACCGACGGAGGTCAATTTGGACTAGGCGCTGAAGTTGCTGTGAGTACACAAAAACTGCATTCTCGTGGTCCAATGGGATTAGATGCCTTGACGACATACAAATGGATTGGTTATGGAGACTTCCTTAACCGAGCTTAAAAGTTAAATAATAATAATTAGGCCACACTTAGCGTGTGGCTTTGTTTTTATGATTATTGGTTGTTTTGAGACTAAAAAATCTATAACGCGTAGCGTATGCCTCGTAATGATCATGACAATGGGATGAATCAAAATGTTTTACATAATAGGTCCGAGAGGTTCAGGGAAAACAACAATCGGTAGGCGATTGGCTGATTATAAAGCATGTCAATTCATTGATACCGATAAATTGATTGTTGAACGTGCAGGAACCAGTATTGCGCGGATAGTAGAACAACATGGCTGGGAATACTTTCGTCACTTAGAAAGTGAAGTATTAAAATCGATAGCCGATCCAGATGCCGTGGTATCGACGGGGGGCGGCATTATCCTATCTGAAGAAAACCAACGTGTGATGCGTGATAATGGCACGGTGATCTATTTGAGCGCGAAACCAGAGGTTTTGGCGGCGAGACTAGCAGCAGAGCCGCAAGCTGATCAACGTCCAAGCTTAACAGGCAAATCAATATTAGAAGAAATTGAAGAGGTCATGTCACAAAGGGAGCCTCTTTATCAAGCAACCGCACATTATGTGATTGATGCGGAGCTGCCCGTCGAGACAATTATCACTCAATTAACAAATTTGGCTTAAAAGCATCGTGCTTCAAGGCACTTTAGGAGTAAACTACTTAGCTTAATTCTGGTTTTCAAGACATAATTATCTGTTGGAATGATAAAAGAAGACAAAACATAGGGATTTATTATGCTGGCAAATATGCTCAGGGCAGTACTTAGATTTTTATTTCGTATCCGCGTACTGGGAGACGAAAAAGAGTTATATCAAGACAAATGTCTAATTACACCTAACCATGTTTCATTCATTGATGGGATATTAATTGCGCTGTTTTTACCTATCAAGCCTGTGTTTGCAGTTTATTCGACTGTTGCAACACCGAGAATGATCAAACTACTAAAACCTTATGCTGATATTGTTCCTCTTGATCCGGCAAACCCTCTGGGGATCCGCAAACTAGTCAAAGAAGTTGAAAAAGGCCGTCCAATCGTTATTTTCCCTGAAGGGCGTATCAGCGTTCACGGCTCGCTGATGAAAATTTATGACGGTGCGGCATTTGTTGCGGCAAAATCAGGGGCAAAAGTGGTACCTATTCGTATTGAAGGCGCTGAAAGGAGTTATTTTAGCCGCCTAAAAGGTATTATTCCTTTGAAATGGTTTCCTCAAATCACTCTGCATATTTTACCCGCTGAAACTATCCCTATGCCTGAAGCGGCAAAAGCGATTGAACGCCGTCGTTTAGCCGGTATTCATTTATATAGCATTATGAAGTCAGCACGTATGGCTTGCCGTCCTCAAGTCACACTGGTTGAAGAATTTATTCAGAGCGTAAAACGCTTTGGACGCCGTTCGCCATGTATTGAAGATATTAATTTTAAAGAAGATAACTACCAAACGCTGTTGAAAAAATCGTTAGGCGTTGGGCGAATAATCGAACGTTATACCCATGAAAATGAGCGTATTGGCCTATTATTACCAAATACAACAGTGACGGCGGCCGCTATTTTCGGGGCTTTAATGCGTGGACGGGTTCCTGCCATGCTGAATTATACGGCGGGTAGCCATGGTATTCGTAATGCACTTAAAGCTTCTCAAGCAAAAGTTATCTTTACGTCACGACAATTCCTTGAAAAAGGCAATTTAACCCATATTCCAGAGCAAGTTACTGAAGCAAATTGGATTTACCTTGAAGATTTAAAAGATACCGTAACTTGGCAAGATAAATTATGGATAGTTAAACACCTATTAATGCCAGCTAAGGCCGTGATTCCTCGTAAGGCTGAAGATGAAGCATTAGTACTGTTTACTTCTGGTTCAGAAGGCACGCCAAAAGGGGTTGTGCACAGCCACGCTAGCCTTATGGCAAACGTTGAGCAAATTAAAACCATCGCAGACTTTACGCCTCGTGACCGTTTTATGTCATCGTTGCCACTCTTTCACGCTTTTGGGTTAACGGTTGGGCTGTTTATTCCTCTCTTTTCAGGAAGCCGGGTCTTTTTATACCCAAGCCCACTCCATTACCGAGTTATCCCTGAATTAGTGTATGACAAAAATTGCACTGTGTTATTTGGCACATCAACATTTTTGGCTAACTACGCACGTTTTGCTCATCAATATGATTTTGCACGATTACGCTATGTCGTTGCGGGTGCTGAAAAATTATCAGATAGCACCAAGAAGATTTGGTTTGATAAATTCGGCATTCGTATTCTTGAAGGTTATGGTGTGACTGAGTGTGCGCCTATTGTCTCTATCAATGTTCCGATGGCCTCTAAAGAAGGCACGGTAGGGCAAATATTGCCACAAATGGGCTCCCGTATTATCCCAATTTCCGGGATTGAAAATGGAGGCAAGTTGCAACTCAAAGGGCCAAATATCATGAAAGGGTATTTGCGTGTTGAAGCGCCCGGCGTTCTTGAAAAACCATCGGCAGAAAACCAGCATGGTGAGCAAGAAGAAGGATGGTATGACACAGGTGATATCGTCGTACTTGATGAACTCAATTACTGCACGATTAAAGGCCGTGTCAAAAGATTTGCGAAGCTTGCTGGTGAAATGGTTTCACTCGAAAGTATTGAACAGATGGTATTCAGTTTGTCGCCAAACGCCCATCATGCTGTGGTTACGAAACCGGATAGCAGTAAAGGCGAGGCATTGGTCCTGTTTACCACAGATAAAGAGCTGGATAGAAGTGCACTTTCATCTGCCGCAAAAAGTAAGGGCTTAACCGAATTAGCTGTGCCGCGGGATATTCGTGTTGTAAAAGAGTTACCAGTGCTCGGAACGGGTAAAACAGATTTCGTTACGCTTAAACAGATGGCGTTAGAGGATTGAAGGTATGCAAGATGTCAATGCGCCACTCATGAGCCGAGGGATGAAAGCGGTTCTGGCTTCGCAGTTTCTTTCCGCTTTTGCTGATAATGCGCTGTTATTTGCCATTTTAGCCCAGTTAAAAGCGGAGTTTTATCCTGAATGGAGCCATCCCGTATTACAGATGGTCTTTGTATTTACCTATATCATCTTAGCGCCATTTGTAGGGCAAGTTGCTGATCGCTTCTCGAAAGGGCGTGTCATGTTAGTTTCAAACTTGTTTAAGTTTATTGGCGCGCTGGGGATCTGCTTGGGTCTTAACCCATTCCTTTGTTATGGGCTTGTTGGGATTGGCGCAGCATCATATTCCCCTGCAAAATACGGTATCTTAGGTGAACTAACCAGTGGCGATAACTTAGTAAAAGCAAACGGCGTTATGGAAGCATCAACAATCGCCGCTATATTAGTTGGCTCAGTTGTTGGCGGTATTTTATCTGATGTTAGCCTAATATTAGCCCTTGCGACCTGTGCAGTGCTTTATGCGTTAGCGGTAATTGCCAATTTTTATATTCCTCGATTAGTTGCCGCTCGCCCTGGTAAAGGCTGGCATTTTAAAAAACTATTTATTGATTTTTGGACAGCCTGCCGCACGCTGTGGGCAAACCAAGAAAGCCGCTTTTCATTGGTCGGAACTAGTATGTTTTGGGGCGCGGGTGTCACTTTACGCTTCTTATTAGTGGCATGGGTTCCTATCGCATTAGGCTTACAAGATAATGCAACGCCAACCTACCTAAATGCCGCGGTTGCCGTCGGTATTGTCGTAGGAGCGGGGCTTGCCGCAAAATTTATTACATTAAAAACCGTATCACGCTGTATTCCCGCAGGGATTGTGATTGGCGTTATGGTGATATTACTTGCTCTGCAAACTAAACTCATGCCTTCTTACGCCATCTTGGCTGTATTAGGGATTTTTGGTGGGCTATTTGTAGTTCCTCTCAATGCGTTACTGCAAGAAAAAGGTAAGGCAACGGTCGGGGCTGGTAACGCGATAGCGGTGCAAAACCTAGGTGAAAATAGCGCCATGCTTATTATGTTAGGGCTATATTCACTGGCAATGAAAGCTGGGTTGTCTGTGATTAGTGTCGGTATTGGCTTTGGCTCAGTATTTGCTATCGCAATTGCTGGGTTGTGGATCTGGGATCGCGCACGCAAAAAATAGGCATGTAAAGGTAAACAATCAAATGAAAAATGAAAGTTATCTCGAAACATTAAGCGTTCAGCTTGGTCAGCTCCTCAAAAAACAAGGTAAAACGATAACCTGTGCGGAGTCATGTACCGGCGGGTGGATTGCAAAAGTATTGACGGATATTGCCGGTAGTTCGGATTACTTTCATAGAGGGTTTGTGACATACAGTAATGAGGCAAAACACCAGATGATCGGTGTGACAGAAGCCTCATTGCAGAAGTATGGCGCAGTGAGTGAGCAAGTCGTTTCGGAGATGGCGCTTGGTGCACTTAAAGAAGCCGCCGCTGATGTGGCTGTTTCCGTCAGCGGTATCGCAGGTCCCGGTGGCGGTAGTGAGGAAAAACCGGTTGGTACTGTTTGGTTTGGATTTGCTCAAAAACACTCTACAGGTACTGTTAATATTACGACTAAGCATTGTGTGTTCCAAGGTGATAGAAATGCAATTCGTTTACAATCAACCGCTTATGCACTTGAAACACTTTTACAAATGTTAAGTTAAAAATCTTCTTGATACTGTATGATTATACAGTATACTTATCATCAACAAACCGAATTCAATCGTTCTATTTGCAGTGGGAGAGTCCATTGCACCAAAGGGAGTGAACATGGCTATCGATGAAAACAAACAAAAGGCATTAGCTGCAGCGTTAGGTCAAATTGAAAAGCAATTTGGTAAAGGCTCTATCATGCGTCTTGGTGAAGACCGCTCAATGGACGTAGAAACTATTTCAACAGGCTCTTTATCTCTTGATGTGGCTTTAGGTGCAGGTGGTTTGCCATTAGGGCGTATTGTCGAAATTTATGGTCCTGAATCTTCTGGTAAAACAACACTCACGTTGCAAGTTATTGCAGCAGCACAACGTAGCGGAAAAACCTGTGCATTTATCGACGCTGAACATGCGCTAGATCCAATCTATGCGAAAAAACTGGGTGTTGATATCGATAACCTTCTATGTTCTCAACCTGATACTGGTGAGCAAGCACTAGAGATTTGTGATGCACTGACGCGTTCAGGCGCTGTTGATGTCATTATCGTTGACTCCGTGGCCGCATTAACACCAAAAGCTGAAATTGAAGGTGAAATCGGTGACTCACACATGGGCTTAGCGGCTCGTATGATGAGCCAAGCGATGCGTAAATTAGCGGGTAACTTAAAGAACTCGAATACACTTTTAATCTTCATTAACCAAATCCGTATGAAGATCGGCGTTATGTTTGGTAACCCTGAAACCACTACAGGTGGTAACGCTCTGAAATTCTACGCTTCTGTTCGTTTAGATATTCGCCGTATCGGTGCTGTCAAAAATGGTGAAGAAATTGTAGGTAGCGAAACACGCGTTAAAGTTGTTAAAAACAAAGTTGCAGCGCCATTTAAACAGGCTGAATTCCAAATCCTTTATGGTGAAGGCATTAACACCTATGGTGAATTGATCGACTTAGGTGTTAAACATAAGTTGATTGAAAAAGCCGGTGCTTGGTATAGCTATAACGGTGATAAAATCGGTCAAGGTAAAGCAAACGCGACAACGTATCTGAAAGAGCATCGGGAAATTGCAGAAGAACTCGATAAAAAATTGCGTGAAATGCTTTTAACGCATACTGGTGAGTTTAGCAGCGCAGCGGCTGACTATATCAGTGAAACTGATGAAGATGAGACACCAGAAGAATTTTAATACGAACTTATTAGTTTGATAAATAAGAAGATTATAAACGCCACTCTAAAATGAGTGGCGTTTTTTTGTTTTTCATTTGAGCTATAATGGGATGAACAATGGTTTTTCTGTGGAAAAATAGCCCATTGAAAGGTATAAACATACTTTCAGAAAATATTCAGACGCTTTACAATGAAAGCCACGAATGGATGTATCTATACTACAAAAAATTCAAGGCGCAGCGAGGCGACAAAAAAATAAGTCGCTAAGAACATGTATCATGTCTGTAACTAGGACGAGTGAACATAGTCAACCATGCTACAACTTGAAGTATGAAGAGTATAAATTTTACTTCTACACAAAGAGACTTTATCTTATCAGTCACTTTTTAATCGGAGAGTTGATTAGAGGTGATGTTACATTCCATCTCAACAATTCGTAATTCAGTTTCCAGCTTGAAATCGGGATAATTATGAGTAAAAGCACCGCTGAGATCCGTCAAGCGTTTCTCGACTTTTTTCATACAAAAGGTCATCAGGTGGTCAGTAGCAGTTCGCTAGTGCCAAACAATGACCCAACATTATTGTTCACTAACGCAGGGATGAACCAGTTCAAAGATGTTTTTCTTGGTCTGGATAAAAGAGCATATTCCCGAGCGACAACAGCACAAAGATGTGTGCGAGCAGGTGGTAAACATAACGATTTAGAAAACGTTGGCTACACAGCCCGCCACCATACTTTCTTTGAAATGCTTGGCAACTTTAGCTTCGGTGATTACTTCAAACATGATGCAATCAACTTTGCTTGGGAGCTATTAACTGGGAAAGAATGGTTCAACTTACCAAAAGAAAAATTGTGGGTGACCGTCTACGAGACCGATGATGAGGCCTATGATATTTGGCACAAAGAAGTCGGTATTCCTGTAGATCGTATTATCCGTATTGGTGATAACAAAGGGGCGCCATACGCATCTGATAACTTCTGGCAGATGGGGGATACAGGTCCTTGTGGTCCATGTACCGAAATTTTCTATGATCATGGTGAGCATATCTGGGGTGGTCCTCCAGGAAGCCCTGAAGAAGATGGTGACCGTTATATCGAAATCTGGAACATCGTTTTCATGCAGTTTAACCGTCAATCCGATGGCACGATGGAACCACTACCTAAGCCGTCAGTGGATACAGGGATGGGGCTTGAACGTATTGCGGCAGTATTGCAGCATGTCAACTCTAACTATGATATCGATATTTTCCAAGAGCTGATCGCAGCAGCCGCTAAAGCGACAGGTTCTAACGACCTTTCAAATAAATCACTTCGTGTCATTGCTGACCATATCCGTTCTTGTGCATTCCTCGTGAGTGATGGTGTTATTCCATCCAACGAAGGTCGTGGTTATGTATTGCGCCGTATTATTCGCCGTGCAGTACGTCATGGTTATATGCTGGGAGCAAAAGACACTTTCTTCTACAAACTAGTGGCGCCACTCATTAACGTTATGGGGTCCGCAGCGGATGAACTGGCTCGTCAGCAATCTACTGTTGAAAAAGTACTTAAAACTGAAGAAGAACAGTTCGCTCGTACCTTAGAGCGCGGCCTACAGCTACTTGATGAAGAACTAGCTGCCCTTAAAGGGGATACCTTAGATGGTGAAACGGTATTCCGTTTATATGATACATACGGTTTCCCGATGGATTTAACCGCTGATGTGTGTCGTGAACGTAATATTAAGGTTGACGAAGAAGGCTTTGAGCGCGCAATGGAAGACCAGCGTCGTCGTGCTAGAGAATCAAGTGGCTTTGGTACTGACTATAATTCACTGATTAAGGTCGAAAAGCACAGCGAATTTTCTGGTTATGCCTATAATGAACAATTAGCAACAATAACTGCCATCTATAAAAATGGCCAGCCAGTCGATTCCCTGAACGCAGGTGAAGAAGGTTTGGTGATCCTTGATAAAACGGCGTTTTACGCAGAATCAGGTGGTCAAGTCGGTGATACAGGTTTGTTGCGTAATGATAGCGGTAGCTTTATCGTGACGGATACCCAAAAATATGGTCAAGCGATTGGTCATATTGGTAAGGTAGAATCAGGCTCTTTGGTGATTAATCATCGTATTGATGCCAAAATCGATGTGGAAAGACGTGATGCAATCCGTCTGAATCACTCAGCGACTCACTTGTTACATGCCGCTTTACGTCAAGTGCTAGGTGAGCATGTGTCACAAAAAGGCTCTTTAGTTAATGATAAATACTTGCGCTTTGACTTCTCACATTTTGAGGCTATGACAGCCGCTCAGTTGCGCGAAGTTGAAGATATCGTTAACGCACAAATTCGTAAGAATACACCAATTGAAACGGAACTTATGGATTTAGAAAGTGCAAAAGCGAAAGGTGCGATGGCACTATTCGGTGAGAAATACGAAGAGCGCGTACGTGTTCTGAGTATGGGCGGTGATTTCTCTATCGAACTTTGTGGTGGTACGCATGCAAGCCGTACTGGTGATATTGGTTTGTTCCGTATCCTCAGTGAGTCTGGTACAGCGGCAGGTGTGCGTCGTATTGAAGCGACAACAGGTGAGAGCGCATTGGAAAGTGTTCATAGCCAGTCAGAGCAACTTAATGCGATAGCTCATCTTCTCAAAGGCGATATGAGTAGCTTAGTTGAAAAAGTTAAGTCTGCATTGGAAAAATCTCGTCAGCTAGAAAAAGAGATTTTGCAATTAAAAGATCAACAAGCATCGCAAGAAAGTGCTTCACTAAGTAGCAAAGCAAAAGATATCAAAGGCGTTAAATTACTTGTTAGTCAATTAAATAATACTGAACCTAAGCTTTTGAGAACCATGGTTGATGATCTCAAAAATCAGTTGAAATCAGCGATTATCGTGCTTTCAACAACAAGTGGTGATAAAGTCAGTATAATTGTTGGTGTAACTAATGATTTGACTGCTAAAATAAAGGCGGGTGATTTGATATCCTATGTTGCTCAACAAGTCGGTGGTAAAGGCGGTGGGCGCCCAGACATGGCTCAGGCTGGTGGTACGGATGTGAGTGCGTTACCAACAGCTATGGCAAGTGTAGAAGATTGGGTGTCTTCACGGCTCTAGCTACTGGGGAAGTTACCTCATACACCGTGAGGTAACTTTCGCTGTTGCAACATTGTTAAAGTGTTGTAAGTGGTGTTATATTTTGTATGTATATAATTAAAAATGATTGCCTTGATGGCATCAATGCTTTAGGTGTATATCATTGCTTTACGTTTTCACGGTGTGTGATGGACAATAGCGGGGGAAACCTAGAGACCCGACTCTTTTAATATTTCAAGGAGCAAAGAATGCTTATTCTGACTCGTCGAGTTGGTGAAACACTCATGATAGGCGATGAGGTAACAGTTACGGTACTGGGAGTAAAAGGCAATCAAGTTCGTATTGGTGTCAATGCCCCAAAGGAAGTTTCTGTTCACCGTGAAGAAATTTATCAACGGATCCAGGCTGAAAAGACTCAACCAGACAATCAATAATAATGAATAAGCGTCCATATCTTGACCCACACAGCAAAGATGGACGCTTGTCTTTTATCTATATCCCTTCCTATATTTAATTTTTTCTCGCTTCCCTGTGGCTAATTGGCCTTTTATTCTATGGCCCTTACCACTTCTCTTGCACTGCATATGATGATTAACATGTTTTGCTAGCATATTTTCACGATAGAATTTCACAATGAGTCGTTTTTTTACGACCTTAAAAATTGTGAAATTACCCCGTGATGAATATGATTTTCGATGCTAAACTAATCATCTTGCTTGTGAAATGTGCAAACGATCATTGAAAAGTAAAAAGTTTGGAAAAATTGTTTGACTTCTAAAGCGAGGAAAGTAATATGTGCGCCACACAGAGACGAGATGTCAAAAACAAATCGCCTGTGACTAAAAACGGTGAGGTGGCCGAGAGGCTGAAGGCGCTCCCCTGCTAAGGGAGTATGCGGTCAAAAGCTGCATCGAGGGTTCGAATCCCTCCCTCACCGCCATTTTAGAAGCTGCATCCGTAGCTCAGCTGGATAGAGTACTCGGCTACGAACCGAGCGGTCGGAGGTTCGAATCCTCCCGGATGCACCATATTTAACCCTATAAGTAAAGCTGGTGGGGTTGCGTTTTGGTTTTTAAGAACTGAAACAACAGTAGTCATTGAGAAGTGTAGAGTTTGATATTGTAATGCATCCGTAGCTCAGCTGGATAGAGTACTCGGCTACGAACCGAGCGGTCGGAGGTTCGAATCCTCCCGGATGCACCATCTACTAGCTAATCTAGCGTATCAAATATCCCCTCGATAAACAGTATTTTAAATTGTTGAACACACTGTTCAACAATAAAAGAATTTGCATCCGTAGCTCAGCTGGATAGAGTACTCGGCTACGAACCGAGCGGTCGGAGGTTCGAATCCTCCCGGATGCACCATCTACTAGCTAATCTAGCGTACCAAATACCCCCCTCGATAAACAGTATTGTGAAGTGTTGAACACACCGTTCAGCAGTAAAAGCATTTGTATCCGTCGCTCAGTTGGATAGAGTACTCGGCTACGAACCGAGCGGTCATAGGCTCGAATCTTTTCAGATGTACCATAATCAGAAGCCCCTCAAAAGAGAAATTTTTTTAGCCCTATTATTGGCTTTATTGTTTATTTAATACTGTTTCAATGATTCGCTTTATATAAACCACACATCTAAACAGCGACAATTTCCTCCATTTACGCTAAAGTAAGCACCTTACTAAAATAAAATGACATCACTGGCGGGAGGTCGATTTGATCCCGGACGTATCTAAAGCGCTCTCATGGTTAGAGGCGCACCCAGAAGCACTAAATGGTATTCAACGTGGTATTGAACGTGAAACATTACGTGTTACTCCGGAAGGTTCTATTGCTGAAACTTTGCATCCGGAAGAGTTGGGGAAAGCATTAACACATAAATGGATCACGACAGATTTTGCTGAGCCTTTACTTGAATTCATCACACCTGTTGATAAAAGTATTGGGCATAGTTTGGCTTTTCTTAGGGATTTACATCGCTATACGGCGCGTCAGATGCATAATGAAAGGATGTGGCCGTTAAGCATGCCTTGTTTTATCGAAAACGAGGATAAAATCACGCTGGCACAATATGGCTCATCTAATGTTGGCCGCTTCAAGAATTTATATCGCGAAGGGCTGAAAAACCGTTATGGTGCATTAATGCAGACCATTGCTGGCGTTCATTACAACTTCTCCTTGCCAATTGAGTTTTGGCAAGCGTGGGCGGGTGTTAAAGACGCTGAAAGTGGCAAAGCACAAATCTCGGATGGCTATCTACGTCTGATTAGGAACTATTATCGCTTTGGTTGGGTTATTCCTTATTTATTTGGCGCTTCTCCTGCAATTTGCGGGTCGTTCCTCAAAGATAGGGATACCAAACTCACATTTGAAAAGACCGCTGGTGGTACTTATTACTTGCCATATGCGACGTCACTGAGAATGAGTGATTTGGGCTATACAAATAAATCTCAGAGCGATTTAAACATTACATTTAATGACTTAGATAGTTATGTCGCGGGCTTGAAAAAAGCCATTTACAAACCATCTGAGGAGTTTGCTGCACTAGGTGTTAAAAAAGAGGGCAAATACATTCAATTGAACACTAATGTGTTGCAAATTGAAAACGAATTGTATGCCCCTATACGCCCTAAACGTGTGCCTAAAGGTGATGAATCGCCGTCAGATGCGTTGCTACGCGGTGGCATCGAATATATTGAGGTAAGAGCGTTAGATATTAACCCATTCAGTGCGATTGGTGTTGATGAAACACAAACTCGTTTCCTCGACCTGTTTTTAATTTGGTGTGTGTTAGCTGATGCACCTGAAATGAACGCTCAGGAATTGGATTGTAGCCGTAAAAACTGGAACCGAGTGATCCTCGAAGGGCGTAAGCCTGGGCAAGTCATCGGTATTGGTTGTGGCAGTGAAATGAAGCCACTCGTCGAAGTCGGGCAGCAGTTATTTAACGATCTGATCCGTGTAGCTGAAGTCCTTGATACTTGCTGTGATGCTAAGTATCGTGATGTTTGTCACCAATTTGTTGCGATGTTTGAAGATCCAACACTGACATATTCTGCTTTAGTGATGGATAAAATGATTGAGCAAGGCATTGGTGGCTATGGCTTAGCATTGGCAGAAAAATATTATCAGCAATTGGTGAGTGAACCTTACGAGGTGATCACTGAGGCACAGTTTGAAGAAGCTCGATTAGCTTCCATTGAAAAACAAGCTATGCTAGAGAAAGAGCAAACCGAAAGCTTTGAAGAGTATCTGCACAAGCATGCAGGGCGTTAAAAAGAAAATGGCCACGTTAAGTGGCCAAATATAAAATCTCTTAGAGAATTAGGGATGATAACAAATTTGCGCGTCTTTCATTTATTAAGACTCGGCGATTCCAAAATAGTTTCATTTATTTTTTGAAAATAAAAATAATTTTTTCAGGAGGTCAAGAAATGCCGTTATTAGACAGTTTTACTGTAGATCATACGCGTATGGCTGCACCTGCCGTCCGTGTGGCGAAAACCATGCAAACTCCAAGTGGAGATACGATTACAGTTTTCGACCTGCGTTTCACGGTTCCTAACAAAGAGGCAATGTCAGAGAAAGGTACTCATACACTAGAACACCTATTTGCAGGTTTTATGCGTGATCACCTCAACGGTGATGGTGTTGAGATCATTGATATCTCGCCAATGGGATGCCGTACAGGCTTTTATATGAGCTTGATTGGAGAGCCTGATGAACAACGCGTAGCGAATGCATGGAAAAGTGCAATGCAGGATGTACTGAAAGTCCAAGATCAAGCGAAGATCCCTGAACTGAATATTTACCAGTGTGGCACTTATAAAATGCATTCACTGGAAGAAGCTCAACAAATTGCACGCAATGTCTTAGCGTCAGAAATCCGTGTTAACAAAAATGATGAGCTAGCTTTACCAGCTGAGAAGTTGACAGAACTACACGTTTAGATAAATAGCTTCTGGATAAACTGCACCTGATATTCGATACAGGTGCAGTTTTTATTTGTGCTTACTAAGAGGAAGATACCGCCGACTTTGTGTTTAAAGGCGTAATTTTTACCTGTTTGATAATATTGTCACTGATTTCTAATACTTCAACTAAGTAGTGTGAAATAACAATTTTCTCTTGTAATTCAGGTATATCCCCAATAGCTTCCAACACCATACCATTCACAGTTCTTGGGCCATCGATAGGCAGGTGCCAATCAAGGGCTTTGTTAAGGTCTCGAATATTCGCTGTACCATCAACGAGTACACTCCCGTCGCTTTGAGGTAGAACTTCTTCAGCCAATGATGGTGACATGGAGGTTGTAAAGTCACCGACGATCTCTTCTAAGATGTCTTCAACAGTAATCAGACCTTGGATCTCACCATACTCATCGACAATGATGCCTATTTTCTCTTTGTTATGCTGAAAATTAATTAGCTGAGTACTTAACAGCGTACTATTTGGAATAAAATAGATATTATCGGCGGCTTTGATCAGATTTTGTTTATTGAACTCGCGTTTTTCCATCATCATGCGATAGGCTTCGCGTACTCGTAAGATCCCAATCGCATCATCCAGTGAATCACGATACAGTACAATACGCCCATGAGGTGAGTGAGTTAATTGGCGTACAATGGATTTCCAATCATCATTAACATCAATGCCTACTATCTCATTTCTTGGCAGCATAATGTCGCCGACAGTCACTTTTTCAAGATCTAAGATAGATAGCAACATGTCTTGATTACGTCGACTGAGCTTTGCTTTCGACTCATTAACGATAGTTCTTAACTCATCTTTACTTACAGCATCGCTACGTATAACAGGGGGTTTTATTCCACAAATGTACATAAACATCAGTGTAATTTTATTGAACGCCCAAACGACAGGCAGCATAATTTTTTGTAGAGGTTTTAAAATATAGCTACTTGGAAAAGCGACTTTTTCTGGGTATAGCGCCGCGATCGTTTTAGGTAAAACTTCAGCGAAGACTAAGATGATGAAGGTTAAAATACCTGTTGCAATTGCCACCCCTGCGTTACCGTATAAACGCATCCCCACAATAGTCGCGAGTGACGAAGCTACGATATTAATCAGGTTATTACCAATTAGGATCAAACTAATCAGTTTATCAGGGTGTCTGAGTAATTTTTCAACTCGTTTTGCAGAACGGTTGCCTTGTTTGGCGAGGTGCTTTAAGCGGTAACGGTTCAGCGTCATCATACCTGTTTCTGAGGCTGAAAAGTATGCTGACATAATAATTAAAACGATTAATATGATGATGAGCGTACCAGTAGATACGTGATCCAAAACTAGGTTCCTTATGCAGTATAGATAAGATTATTTTATCCATCTTATGGATAAGATACCATAATTTGTTGCATCAGCCGGTTGCCGAAAAAAGCCATTGTTAGGATAAAGGCGCCTGCTACATGGAAAAATAGGACTCTTTTTCCGCGCCAACCTCCATGAAAATGACCCCATAATAAAATGATATAGACGAACCAAGCGACAACTGATAACACAGACTTATGAATATTCTCTTTATCAAAGATATTATCCATATAAATAAAGCCCGTACATAAAGTTAAGGTTAGCAGAATGACACCAACTTGGGTGATATGAAACATTTTACGCTCAATGACCATCATTGGTGGCATATCAGCTCTGAATTTGAACGTTTTATTTTTAAGTTGATAGTCAATAAGCGCGACTTGGAATGCATACAAGGCGGCAATTAAAAGGGTTGCATAGCTAAGCAAGGCCAAGCCAATGTGAATAAATAGCGGGACGCTGCCTTCTAGATGGGTGATAAATTCACCTGGCATCACGGCTGAGAGGATTAAATTAATAATGGCAAAACTATAGACAATAGGTGTCAAATACCACGCTTTGCCTTTGTAGGCGACCACCGTCATGATGATGCACATTAATAGGCTAACTGCGGAACCTAAATTCAGCAATGTGAGGTTTTGTCCTTCTGCTCCACGAAAAATAAGCAACTTTAGCGTGATTGCATGGGTAATCAGTGCAACAACAGCTAATAAGAGGGCTAACCGGCGATAGACAGGTTGTTTACGAACCTGGCCGGGAACGATCAGCGATATGCTGAACAGATATGTACAAACTGCTATGACTGCAAATACGGGCATAGTATAGTGTCGTTATTCATTTTTAGTGGATAATGTTAGCTAGTATAACGCGTGCAACTGTAGGCTCCAACCATTAGCACTGTTAATAAGCCTCTTCTTAATCGCTAATCGCATTTAAGAGTCCTTTTTACAGGCCATGTTCATTTAAAAATGAGGATAATTTGGGTATCTGGCCTGTAAAAACAACCTCCAACAGGGTGCAGCGAATATACGTCAGGTATGATACACTGTGACGAAAATTTTCGGCGTTGGTTTCAGTTGTGGCTGTCAGTGGTTATTTTGCTTTGAAAAGACCGATAAGCAAATTTGCCGAAATGAGCCACTCAATACTTGTATTTTGCAGTATTCATAACCAAATCTAGCTTTGACAGTAGGCCCATAAACAGAATTGAGCTAAGACATATGTTTGATAATTTAACTGACAGACTATCGCGCACTTTGCGCAACATCAGCGGGCGTGGTCGTCTGACTGACGATAATATTAAAGATACATTGCGTGAAGTTCGCATGGCTCTGCTGGAAGCAGACGTTGCGCTCCCCGTTGTCCGTGAATTTATTCAAAAGGTAAAAGAGAGTGCTGTTGGCCAAGATGTCAATAAAAGCTTAACACCAGGCCAAGAGTTCATCAAAATTGTTCAAAATGAGCTTACTCGAGCGATGGGGGAAGAGAACCATCAGCTCAACCTTTCTGCACAACCACCAGCTGTGGTGTTGATGGCAGGTTTGCAAGGTGCGGGTAAAACAACCAGCGTTGCAAAACTAGGTAAGCTATTAAAAGAAAAACAAAAGAAAAAAGTTTTAGTGGTCTCTGCTGACGTGTATCGTCCAGCGGCGATCAAGCAGTTAGAAACATTGGCTGAAACAGTTGGAATTGATTTCTTCCCTTCCGATGTTAAAGAGAAGCCTGCGGCGATTGTGCAAAAAGCTTTAAAACATGCTCAATTGCAATTCTATGATGTATTACTTGTGGATACAGCTGGGCGCTTGCACGTTGATGAGGCGATGATGGAGGAAATCCAAGAAGTCCATCGCATTATCAAGCCTGTAGAAACCCTGTTTGTTGTCGATGCGATGACGGGGCAGGATGCGGCAAATACAGCAAAAGCGTTTAACGAAGCACTGCCTCTTACTGGGGTTGTTCTGACCAAAGTTGACGGTGATGCTCGTGGCGGTGCGGCTCTCTCTATTCGTGCTATCACCGGTAAGCCAATTAAGTTCTTAGGGGTTGGTGAAAAAACCGATGCGTTGGAGCCTTTCCATCCTGAGCGTGTGGCTTCCCGTATTTTAGGCATGGGTGACGTGTTATCTCTGATCGAAGAGATTGAACATAAAGTTGACCGTGACCAAGCTGAAAAATTAGCTAAGAAACTGAAAACGGGTGACGGTTTTGATTTAAACGACTTTTTAAGTCAATTAAAGCAGATGCGTAATATGGGTGGCATGGCGAGTATGATGAGTAAAATACCCGGTATGTCTCAAGTGCCTGATGCGGTGAAGTCACAAATGGATGATAAAATTACTATCCGTATGGAAGCTATCATCAACTCAATGACACGCAAAGAGCGCGAAAAACCAGAAATTATCAAGGGCTCCCGTAAACGCCGTATTGCAGCGGGGTCGGGTACGACGGTTCAAGATGTCAACCGCCTTTTGAAACAATTTGATGATATGCAACGCATGATGAAGAAGATGAAAAAAGGCGGTCTTGCTAAAATGATGCGTGGTATGAAAGGAATGATGCCACCGGGTTTTCCGGGGCGTTAAGTAATGAAGCTAGAAAGAATATGCACTTTTGATTGATTTTTGCGTCAAAGTGAGTAAAATTTTCGGGCTTTTTATATGACAACCGGACTCTATCCCTCGATGGAGTCTGGTTGTTTTATTAACTAATGAGGATGTTATGGTAACAATTCGTTTATCTCGTGGCGGCGCAAAAAAGCGTCCGTTCTACCAAATCGTTGTAACCGATAGCCGCAATGCGCGTGACGGTCGTTTCATCGAGCGTATCGGTTTCTTCAACCCAATCGCTTCAGGTCAAGCAGAAGAACTGCGTTTAGACTTGGATCGTGTTGAGCACTGGGTTGGTCTGGGCGCAACTATTTCTGACCGTGTTGCACAACTGGTCAAACAAGCTAAAAAAGCAGCTTAATCTGTCACGGTGGTAACTATGAGCAAGCAAGCAAATCTAGCGACTCCTACTAACCCAATTGTGTTGGGTAAATTAGGCGCTGCGTATGGAATTCGTGGTTGGCTCAAAGTTTTTTCGTCCACCGAACATGCTGAAAGTATTTTTGATTATCAGCCTTGGTTTATTCAACGTTCTGGTCAGTGGCAACACATCGAACTGGAAGATTGGAAACACCATAACAAAGATATCATTCTGAAACTCAAAGGGGTTGATGACCGCGATGCAGCAACGCTGTTAACTAATTTTGAGATTGTTGTGGATTCAGCGCAACTTCCTGAATTAGATAATAACGAATACTACTGGAAAGACCTTATGGGCTGCCAAGTGGTGACGTTGCAAGGGTATAACCTAGGTACCATCACCGATATGATGGAAACCGGGTCTAATGATGTCATTGTGATTAAGGCAAATCTAAAAGATGCGTTTGGCATCAAGGAGCGGCTGGTTCCGTTTCTTGATGGGCAGGTTATCAAGAAAGTCGATCTCAAATCTAAACTGATTGAAGTTGATTGGGATCCTGGTTTTTAAATCTCCGGTTGAACGGTTTTTATGAGTGGGACTAAATAATGTGGATTGGTGTAATTAGCCTGTTTCCCGAAATGTTCCGCGCAATAACCGAGTACGGGGTAACTGGTCGGGCAGTGAAAAATGGCCTGCTGTCTGTGGAGTGTTGGAACCCGCGAGATTTTACTCACGATAAACACAAAACAGTCGATGATCGCCCCTATGGCGGTGGTCCGGGCATGCTGATGATGGTGCAGCCATTAAGGGATGCTATCAATACAGCAAGAACTGAGGCAGGTGAGGGTGCGAAAGTCATCTATTTATCACCTCAGGGGCGCAAACTTAGTCAAGCTGGGGTTTGCGAATTGGCAACGAATGAGAAACTTATTCTTGTTTGTGGTCGATATGAAGGCATTGATGAACGGATCATACAAACCGAAGTTGATGAAGAATGGTCAATCGGTGATTACGTTCTAAGTGGTGGGGAGCTCCCCGCGATGGTGTTGATAGACTCAGTTTCTCGGTTCATTCCGGGGGTACTTGGTCATGAGGCATCTGCTCAAGAAGACTCTTTTGCAGATGGCTTGTTGGATTGTCCTCACTATACCCGCCCTGAAGTTTTAGACGGCATGCACGTTCCTGATGTTTTATTGTCAGGGAATCATGCAAAGATAGATAGCTGGCGCATGAAGCAATCACTTGGCCGTACCTGGCTGAGAAGACCTGAGCTTCTGGAAAGCCTAGCTCTGACTGACGAGCAAAGGATGTTGCTGAACGAATTCCAAAATGAATATCGTTCTGAGCAACAAGTGAATCCAGACAATTAAATTAATTGTCTAACATATATCAGTTTACCTAGGGTAAGAGAATTATTATGAGCAACATTATTAAACAACTTGAACAAGAGCAGATGAAGCAGGACGTACCTTCATTCCGTCAGGGTGATACTGTGGAAGTTAAGGTATGGGTCGTAGAAGGCTCTAAGAAACGTCTGCAGGCATTTGAGGGCGTGGTTATTGCTATTCGTAATCGCGGTCTGCACTCTGCATTCACTGTTCGTAAAATTTCTAACGGCGAAGGTGTTGAGCGTGTATTCCAAACTCACTCTCCTGTCGTAGATAGCATCGCTGTTAAACGTCGTGGTGCCGTACGTAGAGCTAAACTGTACTACCTGCGTGAGCGTTCTGGTAAGGCTGCTCGTATCAAAGAGCGTCTGAACGCCAAGTAATACGCTTTCGCTACATCCGAAAGTTACGATAAGGCCCGCTTATGCGGGCCTTTCTATTTGTTACCTTATTGATTTAGATAAGTTCACTGTTAATCATTTTCTGAAGTTAGATCTTTCTCTGTCACTTATTTCCCTTCTTATCGACCTAATCGTTAATATATTATCCTCTTAAGTTAAATTACGTGCTTTACCTGTTTTTGTAAACGTAACTTTACTAAAAGAGTGGTTTTGTATAATAAATAAGCGATATTCAATAGTTTGTTTTATTAAAATCTATTATTTATCAATGTCTTGCGTTTGTGTAATTTTTTATTTACGTATATGGAAATATTTTACATTAATGGATTGTATTCTTTACGTCACATGGTATGTTAATAACCAAGCACTCAAACACAATATATAAACAATAAGTTAAGCAGGTAATAAAAATGATCATGCAAAAAGATGTACTCAATAATGTGAATATTCGTGATGAACAGGTACTGATTACACCTGAAGCACTGAAACAGAAGTTTCCACTGAGTCACAACAATCTGCATGCCATCGCGGCTTCGCGTCAAACAATTGCTGATATTATCCATCAGCGTGACCCGCGCTTACTCGTGGTATGTGGTCCTTGTTCTATTCATGATGTCGATGCGGCGATTGAATACGGGCAACGTTTACAGAAGCTTGCTGCTGAACTGAGTGATAGTTTATATATTGTGATGCGTGTCTATTTTGAAAAACCTCGTACAACAGTGGGTTGGAAAGGATTAATAAGCGACCCTCTTATGGATGGTTCGTTTGATATGGAAAAAGGGCTACATATTGCGCGTGATCTTTTGACCAACCTTGTCAATATGGGGCTGCCATTAGCCACTGAAGCGTTAGATCCTAATAACCCACAATACTTAGGTGACCTTTTTAGCTGGTCTGCAATTGGTGCAAGAACCACAGAATCGCAAACACACCGTGAAATGGCATCAGGGCTATCGATGCCTGTAGGGTTCAAAAATGGTACGGATGGCAGCTTGTCTACAGCTATCAATGCGATGAAAGCCGCTTCTATGCCACACCGTTTTATGGGGATTAATCAGTCAGGGCAAGTGAGCTTATTGCATACCAACGGTAATGAAAATGGGCACATTATTTTACGCGGTGGTAAAACGCCAAATTACAGCCCTGAAGATATCGCGGCTTGTGAAATTGAAATGAGAAAGGCAGGGCTAGAACCTTCATTGATGGTCGATTGTAGTCACGGTAACTCTAATAAAGATTTCCGTCGTCAGCCACTCGTTGTTGATTCAATTATTGAACAAATTTCTAATGGGAATCAATCAATAACCGGTATTATGTTGGAAAGCCATTTACATGAAGGCAATCAAAGTTCTGAGCAACCGCGTAGTGAGATGAAATATGGTGTATCAGTGACGGATGCCTGCATTAACTGGGAAACAACGGAAACGGTATTGCGTAAGCTACATCAAGCATTGTTACCTGCGCTTGAAGGGCGCGCAGAAAAATTTGAAATTGCGAGCTGATACAAGGTATAGGTATGTCTGTAGAATTATCTCATCTTAGAGAACAAATTGATGAGGTTGATAAATCGTTATTAGATTTGTTGGCTAAGCGCTTACAACTTGTAGCTGAAGTTGGTGAAGTCAAAAGCCAACATGGTTTACCTATTTATGTACCTGAGCGGGAGGCGAGTATGTTGGCCGCCCGCCGTCAGGAAGCCGAACGCATGGGGATCCCCCCAGACCTAATAGAAGATATTCTTCGGCGCATTATGCGGGAATCCTATGCCCGTGAAAATGATAAAGGGTTTAAAACATTAAAGCCTGATGCGGGTCCAATAGTGATTGTTGGTGGTGATGGTAAAATGGGGCGGTTATTTAATCGCTTACTAACGTTATCAGGTTACCAAGTTAAAATTTTAGGTGAACATGATTGGGCACAAGCAGAATCAATTGTTGAAGGGGCTAGCGTCGTTATTATTAGTGTTCCGATACATTTGACGGTGCGCGTGATCAAGCAATTACCGAAATTGAACCAAGAAACCGTATTAATCGATATTGCGTCAATAAAACATCAACCTTTGGAAGCAATGCTGGCTGTTCATGAGGGGCCAGTGCTTGGCTTACACCCTATGTTTGGTCCTGATGTTGGTAGCGTTGCGAAACAAGTGTTTGCTTTTTGTGATGGTAGAGGGGCTGAGTCATATCAATGGTTCCTTGAGCAATTACAAGTTTGGGGAGCTCGCTTGAAAAAGATCACTGCGAGTGAGCATGATCGTAATATGAGTTTTATTCAAGCATTGCGCCACTTTACTACTTTCACCTATGGGCAAAACTTAGCGAAAGAACATGTTGATTTGCAGCAATTGCTCGATCTTTCATCGCCAATATACCGGTTGGAACTTGCAATGGTTGGGCGCTTATTTGCTCAAGACCCACAGTTGTATGCTGATATCATCATGTCGTCAGATGAAAATATTGAATTAATTCGCCGTTACTATCAGTTATTAGGGCAATCGATTGAGACGCTCGAACGTAAAGATAAGGCTGAATTTATACGACAATTTAATGAAGTTAGTGATTGGTTTGGTGAGGATGCACATCACTTTATGAAAGAAAGCCAATCCTTGTTGCAAAGAGCGAACGACAATCGTAAGTAATGTATAAAATAGCTTCTAATTTAATTTTAGGAGCTATTTTTTTATTACCAAAATCAAAATATTCCCTCTTCAAGCTCGTACGCTTTCTGCTTTACTATCTATAATTTGTTTTAGTTATTGCCATTTTTAATGATGTAAAATATTACATTCTTAGAGTCACTCAGCGATTTATTCTGATTTTGTCTGTTAATATCTATTTATAAAATGAATATTTATAAATTAAACAATTTAACTAATAAAGTTAGTCGATAATCTACCGATATTAACTGTCATAAAATGACGGCCAGTTCGGTGAGGAATCTATGTCTCTGAAAGATATAAAAATAGGTGTAAAACTTTTTATTGCGTTTGCGTTCTTTATTTTTCTTCTGCTCTTAAGCTCGGCACTGTCCTTAATTAGCTTAAACAAAGCAAATAATGGTATTCAAGACATTATCTATAAAGATTATCCAATGACTGTTAATGCTAATCAGCTAATGGATAATTTTTATTCTTATATAGGGATACAGGAACTCATTTTATTGGATGATAGAGATAGTGAAAGACGCAGAAATGAACTAAAGAAAATCAGCTCGAATGTTGTTCGACTACTCAAAGAGCTTGATGAAAATGCCAAGGATCCACAGTCTATTGCTGTTCTTGCGGAGATCTATGATGTTCGTGAACGATTCCTTCAGTCACAATCTAGGTTGAGTGAATTTCTCAATAACAATAATAGAAGCGCTGCTATCGATGAAATGATGAACAAAACATCGGCAATACAGCGTGAATACCGCGAGAAAGTACAACAATTTATTGAAGTGCAAAATCACAGAATGCAAGCCTCGGGCGTTATTGTCGATGGTGATTACCATTTTAATAAATATTTATTAATAACCCTCGCGATTATCAGCATTGTTATAGCTTGTATTATGGGATGGTTTATTACCCTGTCGATTACACGGCCTCTGGGAGCCGCCGTTGGCTTTGCTCAAGCGATTGCGGAAGGGGATTTAACACAACATGTTGAAATAAAAAATCAAGATGAAACTGGGGTGCTATTGCGAGCGCTAGTCGAAATGAAAAAGCGTTTATTAGAAATTGTACAAGAAGTACAAAATGGCTCTGAAAGTATTTCAGCCGCTGCGGGGCAAATTGTTGCAGGAAACCAACATCTAGCGGCAAGAACCGAAGAGCAAGCAACCTCTGTGGAAGAGACTGCGAGTTCTATGGAACAAATCACATCGACAGTACAAAATACGGCAGAGCATACTCACCAAGCGACACAATTGGCCGCAGACACTGCGGTTGTTGTAGCCAATAATGGCCGCATGATGAATGAGGTAACCAACAAAATACGTGCTATTCATTCATCTTCTAACCAAATGACAGAAATTATTAATCTAATTGATTCTATTGCATTCCAAACAAATATTCTTGCATTGAATGCATCTGTTGAAGCCGCACGGGCAGGGGAACATGGTCGTGGTTTTGCAGTGGTTGCAGGTGAAGTTAGGTTACTCGCCCAAAAAAGTGCTAACTCGGCAAATGATATTCGTCTGTTAATTGAAAATTCGTTAACACGAACTAAAGAAGGTATGGAATTAGTTGAACATGTAGAGCAGCAAATTGATGGAATGATCAAAAATGTTGAAGAGATGGATCAACGGCTTCAGGAGATAGGTCAAGCCAGCCACGAGCAGAGCGCTGGAATATTACAAATAAACAGTGCGGTTGGACAACTTGATGTGACGACACAACAAAATGCAAGTTTAGTCGAGGAGTCAGTCGCGGCGGCAGCGTCATTGAATGAGCAAGCATTGCATTTAAAACAGCTGGTTAATTATTTTCAGGTAAGTGCGACTCACGAAAATAGGTCAGTGTAATAAGTAAATAGTGTGTGTCAGAAGCCAGTCATGTGATTGACTGGCTTACTATTAACGTATCAGCATAGATAAAATAGATTAAGGCGTAATTTTTTCTGGTTCAACGGGGACAATATTTTCAGAAGGATAGCAGCCTAACACCTTAACAGAACGGGTTATTGCAATCAGCTCTTTTAGTGCCTGCTGCATATTTTCAGAACGTAAATTGGCATGCACATCAACATAGAACATCTCTTCCCAAGGCTTACCATTAATAGGGCGTGATTCCAGTTTACTCATGATGATCTTATTATTTTTTAAGATGATTAGAGCATCAACAAGAGCACCGGCCTGTTGACCAGTTGTAATGAGTAATGTGGTTTTTGCAGGAACTTGCTCAGTGACCTCAATCGCTTGCTGAGCAACGACGATAAAGCGTGTCATGTTAATTTGTTGGTTCGCAAGATTATGTTCTAGCACTTGCAAGCCATATAGCGCGCCGCCTGCTTCACTTCCTAGTGCCGCAACATTTGGCGAGTTTTGTTGAGCAACATTCTGCATTGCGGTGGATGTGCTATCACAATATTCAATTTTCCAATGCGGGAATTGGGCTAAATATTGGCTACATTGTTGGAATGGTTGTGGATGGCTGTAAACCGTCTCTATTTTGCTAAGATCAGCCCCTGCGGTTGTGAGCAAGCAATGGTTTATTGGTAGTCGAATTTCACCTACGATTGAAAGGGTGGTGTTCTGTAATAGGTCATAAACATCGTTAATGGCGCCTGAGCTGGTATTTTCAATAGGTAGGATACCATAGTCGGCTTGACCACTTTCAACGAGTGAGAAGATATCTTGGAATTTATGGCAGCTACATTCAACTAATTGGTCAAAATGTCGGGCAGAGTATTGGCGAGCAGCAATATGTGAATAGGAGCCTTTAGGGCCTAGGAAGGCAAAACGCGCGGAGTCATTTGGTGTTAAGTTTAAATGTTGCTGTAAGATGGCTTGTTGAGTAAGAACGGAATCTTCAATGATCATTTGAAACAGTCGTGTGACATAAAAACCATCTAACCCTAATGGCTTGGCTTTATTGATCAAAACATCCAGTAATTGGCGTTCACGCTCTTTGTCTCGAATTGGACGGTTATCTTCTAATTTTGTTTGAGCTACTTCAACGGCATACCCGCGTCTCTTAGCCAGTAGGCCGAGAAGTTCACTGTCTAATTGGCTGATTTTTTCACGTATCTTCAGTAAATTAGTACTGTTGTCCATCCTACCTTCCCCATAAAATATCAGTAAATAAAAAAAGCCCCCTAGCAGGGGGCTTTCAAATCTTGTCATCTTTTCTTTCTCGAACGACAAAAGCCCCTTAGTAGGAGTGGCTAAAGAAAGAAAAGAAAACAAAATTCATGTGCATCATTATTTACCTATTATTGACCATTTCTTAAATAGACCCGATACACGGGCAGATGTCAACAAAAAAGATATTGGGGAAATTAAAAACGCGCCCAAGATAGGCGCGTTGATAAGGTTTCAAGATAAGTTTGTAGACAATATAAAATTATAACGTAACAAGGTTAGCTTCTTTTACACTATTACTGGCTCTTCTTGATTCTCCTTTATGTTGCACTTTGTTCAGTTGTCTTTCGAGTTTATTAATTAATTCATTGATGGCGACATACATATCTTCATGTTTGGCGCTTGCAACGAGTTTTCCTGTAGCAGTTTTGATGTTGGCATCAACCATAAAACCTTGTGGTTCTTTTGATAATACAACGTGAGTATTAATCAAAGCGACTTGCCATTTGTCGAGTTTAGTCAGACGGCTCTCAATGTGATCTCGGATAGCAGGGGTAATATCCATTTGTTTGCTAGTTATGTTTACTATCATATAGTTACCTCTCATTGTTTCCGTCTTTGATGTATTCAGAATACTGACTATTTATCTAAAAAAATTGATATAGATCACGCTTAATGAACAGGATAATCCTTCGCGAACCGAACTGTGATTCAGGATAAAAAAGAGAGGGAAAGAGATTGCCAAGTTGAGTTTCTTGAGCGAAACTGAAAAAGTTGACTATCAATACGGTAAATAGTCGGTACTTTATTTGGGCTAAAATTCAGATAAAGAGTAAACAATAAAATAGTGGCCTAAAAAAGATTATTTATCGTCAATTAAAGTTGCCTTCCGATTTTGTCTTTGATTATTTTATATGCTCAGTTTCACTTTTATGTGATAAACAAAAACAGCAGCCTAAGCTGCCGTTTTCAATGTTGATTTTTCTGTTAATTTGGATTGGCTGCAATAAGGTTAGCAACTTTATTTGCTTCTTCATCTAATCCCATCTGTTTATAAGCTATTTCCATGTATTTTAATGCATTACGGGTAGCTTCAGTATCTGGGTAGTCCCTTAGCATTTGTTGTACTCGATTGACAACCGCGACATAAGCGCCACGTTTGTTGTAGTATTCAACAACAGAGAGGTCAAACCTTGCTAAACGATCTTTTAAATAAACAAGACGCTTACTGGCGTCATTAGCATAGAGGCTGTTAGGATAGTAACGCACTAATTGGCTGAAGTCTTTGAATGCGACGCGTGCATGTTGTGGGTCTCTATCTGAACGGTCTACGCCGAAGAAACCTTGTAACAAGCTGTCATCAAGTGCCATTGCCGTTAGCCCACGCATATAAAGGACATAGTCGATATTTGGATGAGTTGGGTTTAAACGCATAAAACGGTCAATCGCAGCTATCGCCATTGGTAGCTCGGCTGATTTATAATAAGCATAAATCAGGTCTAATTGTACCTGTTGGGCGTAAGGGCCAAATGGATAGCGGTTATCTAACGCTTCTAATTGCTTGATGGCCGCTTTATAGTTGCCGTCCTGCAACTTTTGCTGGCCAATACTGTACATTTCAGCCGGAGTACTATCAGGGCTGACTTCATTATTGCTGGAGCATCCGGTGAGTACCAGGCTCAACGTGGCAGCAGCCACCAGATATTTGATACGTATCATCACGTGTTGGTTATCCTCTGAGTGTTTCGAGGGAGACTATCCGTAAGGCTCCCGGCAAAATTCGAGTTACAATAACATACATTTTAAATAAAACGGCATCGCCGTCAAAATACAAACACTAAAAAAGTAGATTAATTTATGGCTCAACAAGTACAACTTAATGCAACTGTTGCTGAATCACAGCTCGGCCAACGTTTAGATCAGGCTTTAGCGGAATTGTTCCCTGATTATTCACGTTCACGTATAAAAGAGTGGATTTTAGACGATAGAGTGCAGGTTAATGGAAAAGTTATCAATAAGCCAAAGGAAAAAGTTTTAGGTGGCGAACAAATTTTAGTCGATGCACTGATTGAAGAGGACAATCGTTGGGAGCCGCAAGATATTCCTCTTGATGTTGTGTATGAAGATGAGGATATCCTCGTTATTAATAAGCCTCGTGGGCTAGTTGTTCACCCAGGTGCAGGGAACCCAGATGGCACTATATTGAATGCACTATTGCACCGCTATCCTGAAATTGTTGATGTACCACGAGCTGGTATTGTCCACCGTCTAGATAAAGACACGACGGGATTAATGGTGGTTGCGAAAACCGTACCCGCTCAAACACGCCTTGTAGAATCATTGCAATTACGCGAAATCACCCGTGAATATGAAGCAGTTGCTGTAGGGCGAATGACTGCGGGTGGTATGGTCGAAGAACCCATTTCAAGGCATCCGACAAAACGTACTCATATGGCTGTTCACCCAATGGGGAAACCTGCGATAACACATTATCGCGTGATGGAGCATTTTAGAGCTCATACTCGCTTGCGTTTACGTTTGGAAACGGGAAGGACACACCAAATTCGTGTGCACATGGCCCACATTAACCATCCTTTGATTGGTGATCCACTGTATGGCGGACGTCCTCGTCCATTAAAAGGGGCAAGTGACGAGTTTTTTGAAGTCATGCGTAAATTTGATCGCCAAGCACTGCATGCAACGATGTTGCGACTGTATCATCCTATTTCAGGGATTCAAATGGAGTGGCATGCACCACTACCGGATGATATGGTTGAACTTATTGAAGCCTTAAAGGCAGACTATCAACTGCATAAAGACGATATGGATTGGTAATGAGCTCATTGATTTTTCCTGACTGGCCTAAGCCTAAGAATGTATCATGCTGTAGCACCACACGTATTGGTGGGGTCAGTTTGTCGCCATTTGATAGCCTCAATTTAGGGGGGCATGTAGGTGATGATCCCTCGGCTGTCAGTGAAAATCGTCATCTCTTACAGACCTTGGCTGGCTTGCCACAACAACCGTTGTGGCTTGAACAAGTCCATGGCACAAAAGTATTGCGCTTAACTGGTGCTGCCATTGACAACAAACAGGCGGATGCTGTCTATACTCAACAGGTAGGGCAGGTGTGCGCTATCATGACCGCTGATTGTTTGCCTGTTCTTTTTTGTAGCAAAGATGGTCGTGAAGTCGCGGCGGCTCATGCGGGTTGGCGCGGGTTGTGTGATGGTGTGCTTGAAAATACGGTAGCACAATTTACTTGTGATAAAAAAGACATAATGGCTTGGTTAGGGCCTGCCATCGGGCCTGAAAAATTCGAGGTCGGTGCCGAGGTGAAAGCAGCATTCGTCAAACAATCGAGTGAACTCGCATCAGGGTTTACGGTTCACGGCGAAAAATATTTAGCAGATATCTATTTATTAGCACGCAAAAAGCTGCAAGCAGCAGGTGTTTCATCAATTTACGGCGGTACATTTTGTACCGTGAGCGATAAAAACAGATTTTACTCCTATCGTCGTGAGGGTAAAACGGGGCGCATGGCCTCATTGATATGGGTAAATAACTAGTGTTTAGTGATTTATTCTGAATTAACTGATATCGCTAAAATAATTTAATTATAAACTTGAATAAATAAAAATAGACCTCATTTATTCACCAGAAGCAATTTTAATCCCATTTTTAGTGGAGGTGTTATGCGTCTGGATCGTTTAACTAATAAATTCCAGCAAGCGCTCGCTGACGCCCAGTCATTAGCCCTTGGGCGCGAAAACCAATTTATAGAACCTATTCATTTATTAAGTGCACTGTTTAATCAAGAAGGTGGCTCTGTTCGTCCTTTGTTGACAACAATTGGTGTTAATGCAGGGCAATTGCAACAAAAAATTGAAGATGCACTCGCACGCTTACCGCAAGTGCAAGGGGTTGCCGGTGATGTGCAACCATCAAGTGATTTGATACGCCATTTAAATTTATGTGATCAACTCGCTCAAAAAAATGGAGATGAATTTATCTCCTCCGAACTGTTTCTTCTCGCTGCTTTAGAAGCTAATACATCACTTGCAGACATGCTCAAAGCGGCCGGTGTGAATAAAGCAAATTTAAATAAGGCAATAGACGAGATGCGTGGTGGAGAAAAAGTGAATGACCAAGGTGCTGAAGACCAGCGCCAAGCGTTAAAGAAATTTACTGTTGACCTGACTGAGCGTGCTGAGCAAGGCAAATTGGACCCAGTTATTGGGCGTGATGAAGAGATTCGCCGTACAATTCAGGTTTTGCAGCGTCGTACAAAAAATAACCCTGTATTGATTGGTGAGCCAGGTGTCGGTAAAACCGCCATCGTCGAAGGGTTAGCGCAACGTATTGTTAATGGGGAAGTGCCAGAAGGGCTAAAAAATAAACGTGTCTTATCCCTTGATATGGGAGCATTAATTGCAGGGGCGAAGTTCCGAGGCGAATTTGAAGAACGTTTAAAAGGCGTACTAAACGACCTCGCAAAACAGGAAGGTAATGTGATCCTGTTTATCGATGAGTTGCATACGATGGTGGGTGCAGGTAAAGCCGACGGCGCAATGGATGCCGGTAACATGTTGAAACCCGCATTAGCGCGTGGTGAATTGCATTGCGTTGGTGCGACAACGTTGGATGAATATCGTCAATATATTGAAAAAGACCCTGCTTTAGAGCGCCGGTTCCAAAAAGTTTATGTGGCAGAGCCAAGCGTCGAAGATACGATCGCGATTTTACGTGGTCTGAAAGAGCGTTATGAGCTGCACCACCATGTGCAAATTACGGACCCTGCTATCGTAGCGGCGGCGACACTATCGCATCGCTACATTACAGATCGTATGTTGCCAGATAAAGCTATCGACTTAATTGACGAAGCTGGTGCAAGTTTACGTATGCAAATGGATTCTAAACCTGAATCCCTTGACCGTTTAGAGCGCCGTATTATTCAACTGAAATTAGAGCAACAAGCTCTGAAAAAAGAGTCTGATGATGCGAGTAAAAAACGTCTTGATATGCTCGAAGAAGAATTGGCGGAAAAAGAGCGTGAATATTCTTCATTAGAGGAAGAGTGGAAAGCAGAAAAAGCCTCGTTAACAGGCACTCAGCATATCAAAGCTGAGTTGGAAAATGCACGCTACGAAATGGAAAAAGCACGTCGTAGTGGTGATCTGGCTAAAATGTCAGAGCTGCAATATGGTCGTATTCCTGAGTTGGAAAAACAGCTAGAAGTAGCGACAAAAGCAGAAGGTAAAAATATGAAGCTTCTGCGAAATAAAGTCACTGATGTTGAGATCGCTGAAATTCTTGCTCGTTGGACTGGCATACCTGTTTCTCGTATGTTGGAAAGCGAAAGAGAAAAATTACTGCGTATGGAGCAGCAATTACATCAACGCGTAATTGGTCAAGATGAAGCGGTTGTTGCTGTTTCAAATGCAATCCGCCGTAGCCGCGCGGGTCTATCAGATCCTAATCGCCCAATTGGCTCATTTATGTTCCTAGGGCCAACAGGGGTCGGTAAGACTGAGTTATGTAAAGCACTGGCAAACTTTATGTTTGATAGTGATGATGCGATGGTGCGTATCGACATGTCAGAATTTATGGAGAAACATGCCGTTTCCCGCTTAGTGGGGGCTCCTCCAGGCTATGTTGGTTATGAAGAAGGGGGCTATCTAACAGAAGCTGTCCGTCGTCGCCCTTATTCTGTGATCTTATTGGATGAAGTTGAAAAAGCGCATCCAGATGTCTTTAACATTTTATTGCAAGTGTTGGACGATGGGCGTTTAACAGATGGGCAAGGTCGTACTGTCGATTTCCGTAATACGGTGATTATCATGACGTCGAACCTAGGTTCTGATTTGATCCAAGAGCGTTTTGGTACAATAGGCTATTCAGAAATGAAAGATATGGTCATGGAAGTGGTTTCTCATAGTTTCAGACCTGAGTTTATTAACCGTATCGATGAAGTCGTTGTGTTCCATCCATTAGGTAAAGAGCACATTACTAATATCGCGAACATTCAGCTTGGTCGTCTATATAAACGCCTTGAAGAGCATGGTTATGAAGTGAGTGCAACACCCGCTGCGTTGGAGAAAATTGGAGAAGCAGGGTTTGACCCAATCTTTGGTGCTCGTCCATTGAAACGAGCAATCCAACAAGAGATTGAAAACCCACTGGCACAAGAAATATTGTCAGGCAAATTAATTCCAGGTAAACCAGTTGTTCTGGATGTTGAAAATGATGAGATAGTGGCTAAACAGTAAAACTCAACATTTCAATTAGTAAATAGAAAGGCGATCATCAGATCGCCTTTTTACTTTTGATAGGCATAAAAAGGCGATTTTGCTGTAAAAACCGGCGTAAAGTTTAAAAAGTAGTCGGTTGTCATTTTTTTTCAAAAAAATACTTGCCAGAATTTTCTGACTCCCTATAATGCGCCTCCACTGACCGACGATGAGCCGACACTGAATGTGATGGCAAGCCCAACAGGCTAACGAAGGCAGGCGAGAGATTCTGAAAAGAATAAGCGAAAAAAAGCTTGACTCTCGATGAGGAAAGCGTAATATACGCCACCTCGCGACAGTGACCTAACTGGTTAATATCGAAAGATAAAGTCGCAACGCTCTTTAACAATTTATCAGACAATCTGTGTGGGCACTCACAGGACACTATCAAAAAAATATTTGATTTTAAAGTCTTGAAGAGTGACTAACACGTTAATTCATATATGAAAGAATGTAGTCAGTTTAATTCTTTGAGCATCAAACACTTTTAATTGAAGAGTTTGATCATGGCTCAGATTGAACGCTGGCGGCAGGCCTAACACATGCAAGTCGAGCGGTAACAGGGGAAGCTTGCTTCTCGCTGACGAGCGGCGGACGGGTGAGTAATGTATGGGGATCTGCCCGATAGAGGGGGATAACTACTGGAAACGGTGGCTAATACCGCATAATCTCTTAGGAGCAAAGCAGGGGACCTTCGGCCTTGCGCTGTCGGATGAACCCATATGGGATTAGCTAGTAGGTAAGGTAATGGCTTACCTAGGCGACGATCCCTAGCTGGTCTGAGAGGATGATCAGCCACACTGGGACTGAGACACGGCCCAGACTCCTACGGGAGGCAGCAGTGGGGAATATTGCACAATGGGCGCAAGCCTGATGCAGCCATGCCGCGTGTATGAAGAAGGCCCTAGGGTTGTAAAGTACTTTCAGTCGGGAGGAAGGCGTTGATGTTAATACCATCAATGATTGACGTTACCGACAGAAGAAGCACCGGCTAACTCCGTGCCAGCAGCCGCGGTAATACGGAGGGTGCAAGCGTTAATCGGAATTACTGGGCGTAAAGCGCACGCAGGCGGTTAATTAAGTTAGATGTGAAATCCCCGGGCTTAACCTGGGAATGGCATCTAAGACTGGTTAGCTAGAGTCTTGTAGAGGGGGGTAGAATTCCATGTGTAGCGGTGAAATGCGTAGAGATGTGGAGGAATACCGGTGGCGAAGGCGGCCCCCTGGACAAAGACTGACGCTCAGGTGCGAAAGCGTGGGGAGCAAACAGGATTAGATACCCTGGTAGTCCACGCTGTAAACGATGTCGATTTGGAGGTTGTTCCCTAGAGGAGTGGCTTCCGGAGCTAACGCGTTAAATCGACCGCCTGGGGAGTACGGCCGCAAGGTTAAAACTCAAATGAATTGACGGGGGCCCGCACAAGCGGTGGAGCATGTGGTTTAATTCGATGCAACGCGAAGAACCTTACCTACTCTTGACATCCAGAGAATTTAGCAGAGATGCTTAAGTGCCTTCGGGAACTCTGAGACAGGTGCTGCATGGCTGTCGTCAGCTCGTGTTGTGAAATGTTGGGTTAAGTCCCGCAACGAGCGCAACCCTTATCCTTTGTTGCCAGCGATTCGGTCGGGAACTCAAAGGAGACTGCCGGTGATAAACCGGAGGAAGGTGGGGATGACGTCAAGTCATCATGGCCCTTACGAGTAGGGCTACACACGTGCTACAATGGCGTATACAAAGAGAAGCGACCTCGCGAGAGCAAGCGGAACTCATAAAGTACATCGTAGTCCGGATTGGAGTCTGCAACTCGACTCCATGAAGTCGGAATCGCTAGTAATCGTAGATCAGAATGCTACGGTGAATACGTTCCCGGGCCTTGTACACACCGCCCGTCACACCATGGGAGTGGGTTGCAAAAGAAGTAGGTAGCTTAACCTTCGGGAGGGCGCTTACCACTTTGTGATCCATGACTGGGGTGAAGTCGTAACAAGGTAACCGTAGGGGAACCTGCGGTTGGATCACCTCCTTACCGTTGAAGTGTTTTGTGAAGTGTTCACACAGATTGTCTGATGAAAAGTAGAGCAATAGGCTATACGTGGGAGACTTATTCAAAAGAATAGGGCTTACATGAAAAGCGCAAAACGTTTTGTGATTTTCGTGTCCCCTTCGTCTAGAGGCCTAGGACACCGCCCTTTCACGGCGGTAACAGGGGTTCGAATCCCCTAGGGGACGCCAATTGCGCCGATATCGAGTGAAAGACGATGTCCTCAATAATGATTAAGCTAATTCAGTGAGTTAGCTTAACAATTATGCTCTTTAACAATCTGGAACAAGCTGAAAATTGAAACAACGCACATTGTTTATCGCTTAAACAATGTGAGAGTCTCTCAAAATTTCAAACCTGAAATTTTCGGTCATTCAAACGAGTGGCATGAGCGAGCAGGGTGAAATTCAAGGCGGACAGCGCGCAGCAAGCGCAGCGTACATGAGTACGTGTGCATTGCGAGCACTGCCCAACGCAGAAGTTCACCACGCACAGCCATGACAGTCAGGTGATCGTTGAAACAATTTCGGGTTGTGAGGTTAAGCGACTAAGCGTACACGGTGGATGCCTAGGCAATCAGAGGCGATGAAGGACGTGCTAATCTGCGAAAAGCGTCGGTAAGGTGATATGAACCGTTATAACCGACGATGTCCGAATGGGGAAACCCAGTGCAATTCGTTGCACTATCGTTTGATGAATCCATAGTCAAACGAGGCGAACCGGGGGAACTGAAACATCTCAGTACCCCGAGGAAAAGAAATCAACCGAGATTCCCCTAGTAGCGGCGAGCGAACGGGGAGCAGCCCAGAGTCTTAATCAGCATCAGCATCAGGAGAACGGTCTGGAAAGGCCGGCAATAAAGGGTGATAGCCCCGTATCCGAAGGTGTTGGTGTTGTGAACTCGACGAGTAGGGCGGGACACGTGTTATCCTGTCTGAATATGGGGGGACCATCCTCCAAGGCTAAATACTCCTGATTGACCGATAGTGAACCAGTACCGTGAGGGAAAGGCGAAAAGAACCCCGGCGAGGGGAGTGAAATAGAACCTGAAACCGTGTACGTACAAGCAGTGGGAGCCCCACCACTAAGCCAGTGGTGAGTCATCACAGCGTCATCCTTACTTGATGGCGGTTGGCGGAACGTCCTTTGTGACGCCCAACCCAAAAAATCAAGCAAAGGGGGCTTAGTGGTGGGGTGACTGCGTACCTTTTGTATAATGGGTCAGCGACTTATATTCTGTAGCAAGGTTAACCGAATAGGGGAGCCGTAGGGAAACCGAGTCTTAACTGGGCGAATGAGTTGCAGGGTATAGACCCGAAACCCGGTGATCTAGCCATGGGCAGGTTGAAGGTTGGGTAACACTAACTGGAGGACCGAACCGACTAATGTTGAAAAATTAGCGGATGACTTGTGGCTGGGGGTGAAAGGCCAATCAAACCGGGAGATAGCTGGTTCTCCCCGAAAGCTATTTAGGTAGCGCCTCGTGAACTCATCTTCGGGGGTAGAGCACTGTTTCGGCTAGGGGGTCATCCCGACTTACCAACCCGATGCAAACTACGAATACCGAAGAATGTTATCACGGGAGACACACGGCGGGTGCTAACGTTCGTCGTGAAGAGGGAAACAACCCAGACCGCCAGCTAAGGTCCCAAAGTCATGGTTAAGTGGGAAACGAAGTGGGAAGGCTCAGACAGCCAGGATGTTGGCTTAGAAGCAGCCATCATTTAAAGAAAGCGTAATAGCTCACTGGTCGAGTCGGCCTGCGCGGAAGATGTAACGGGGCTAAACCATGCACCGAAGCTGCGGCAGCGACATGTAAATGTTGTTGGGTAGGGGAGCGTTCTGTAAGCCTGTGAAGGTGTGCTGCGAGGCATGCTGGAGGTATCAGAAGTGCGAATGCTGACATAAGTAACGATAATGCGGGTGAAAAACCCGCACGCCGGAAGACCAAGGGTTCCTGTCCAACGTTAATCGGGGCAGGGTGAGTCGACCCCTAAGGCGAGGCAGAAATGCGTAGTCGATGGGAAACAGGTTAATATTCCTGTACTGGTGATAATTGCGATGGGGGGACGGAGAAGGCTAGGCTGGCCGGGCGACGGTTGTCCCGGTTTAAGGATGTAGGTGGGCGAATTAGGCAAATCCGGTTCGCTATACACTGAGGTCTGATGACGAGTCACTACGGTGGCGAAGTAGCTCATGCCCCGCTTCCAGGAAAAGCCTCTAAGCTCTAGATTATCATTAATCGTACCCCAAACCGACACAGGTGGTCAGGTAGAGAATACTCAGGCGCTTGAGAGAACTCGGGTGAAGGAACTAGGCAAAATGGTGCCGTAACTTCGGGAGAAGGCACGCTGGCATTAGGTGAAGTGGTTTACCCATGGAGCTGAAGCCAGTCGCAGATACCAGCTGGCTGCAACTGTTTATTAAAAACACAGCACTGTGCAAACACGAAAGTGGACGTATACGGTGTGACGCCTGCCCGGTGCTGGAAGGTTAATTGATGGGGTTATCCGTAAGGAGAAGCTCTTGATCGAAGCCCCAGTAAACGGCGGCCGTAACTATAACGGTCCTAAGGTAGCGAAATTCCTTGTCGGGTAAGTTCCGACCTGCACGAATGGCGTAATGATGGCCAGGCTGTCTCCACCCGAGACTCAGTGAAATTGAACTCGCTGTGAAGATGCAGTGTACCCGCGGCAAGACGGAAAGACCCCGTGAACCTTTACTATAGCTTGACACTGAACATTGAGCCTTGATGTGTAGGATAGGTGGGAGGCTTTGAAGTGTGGACGCCAGTCTGCATGGAGCCAACCTTGAAATACCACCCTTTAATGTTTGATGTTCTAACGTAGCCCCATAATCTGGGGTGCGGACAGTGTCTGGTGGGTAGTTTGACTGGGGCGGTCTCCTCCCAAAGCGTAACGGAGGAGCACGAAGGTTGGCTAAGCATGGTCGGACATCATGCGGTTAGTGCAAAGGCATAAGCCAGCTTGACTGCGAGAGTGACGGCTCGAGCAGGTACGAAAGTAGGTCTTAGTGATCCGGTGGTTCTGAATGGAAGGGCCATCGCTCAACGGATAAAAGGTACTCCGGGGATAACAGGCTGATACCGCCCAAGAGTTCATATCGACGGCGGTGTTTGGCACCTCGATGTCGGCTCATCACATCCTGGGGCTGAAGTAGGTCCCAAGGGTATGGCTGTTCGCCATTTAAAGTGGTACGCGAGCTGGGTTTAGAACGTCGTGAGACAGTTCGGTCCCTATCTGCCGTGGGCGTTGGAAGATTGAAAGGGGCTGCTCCTAGTACGAGAGGACCGGAGTGGACGCACCGCTGGTGTTCGGGTTGTCATGCCAATGGCACTGCCCGGTAGCTAAGTGCGGAAGAGATAACCGCTGAAAGCATCTAAGCGGGAAACTTGCCTTGAGATGAGTCTTCCCTGACTCTTTAAGGGTCCTAAAGGAACGTTTAAGACGAAGACGTTGATAGGCTGGGTGTGTAAGCGTAGCGATACGTTGAGCTAACCAGTACTAATGAACCGTGAGGCTTAACCTGACAACACCGAAGGTGTTTTAGAGAGACGATTGTTGAAGCGCACGAGAGAGTGGTGCGAAAAATCAGCTTGTTCAAGATTGCAGTTCTGGTTTGCGGTGTCGACGCGAACGGGAACGAACCGAATTTGTCTGGCGGCAATAGCGCGGTGGTCCCACCTGACCCCATGCCGAACTCAGCAGTGAAACGCCGTAGCGCCGATGGTAGTGTGGGGTCTCCCCATGTGAGAGTAGGGAACTGCCAGACATCAAATTGAAGACTTATCGCAGAGCGGTAAGCAGCCGAAAGGCGAAGAATAAGTGGAGCGGTAGTTCAGTTGGTTAGAATACCTGCCTGTCACGCAGGGGGTCGCGGGTTCGAGTCCCGTCCGTTCCGCCACTTATCAAGCCCCGTGAGATAATTCACGGGGCTTTTTTTATCTGTGCTTTAACCTCTTCCTGCATACTACATTTCTTCAATAGATTATGAACTTGCTTAGCGCAAACCATGTGTTTGATGCTTGCAAAATGCTATGAATAATTCAGAAATGGTTAATGAACAGATAATTATCAGTGGAGTTTAGCCTTAACTACATAAGATATAACAGGGTAGGTTTGATATACTACAAGCCATATGGTTTATAAAATTGCTAAAATGCTTTTAACTTCTAATTTTGTAGGGATCAGAAACGTGGCGAAAAGAACCTATTCTGTCAGATATATTGCAGGTCAACCCGCTAAACGTATTCAGCCAATGCCTGTACATATGTTAGGAGAATCATTACCCGTGGGGCTTCCCCTATTTGCGGCGGGAGAAACCTTAGATGTTGTGACATGGAATATTTATAAACAACAGCGGCCTAACTGGAAAAAGGTCCTTAATGAGTTAGTTAAAGATAAAAAACTGATTCTACTTCAAGAAGCTCAAATGTCGCCTGAGCTTATTTCATTCGCAGCCTCCCACAAACTGATAGCAGATCAAGTGCCCGCGTTGCCTTTTTCTCAGCATCCTGCTGGCGTAATGACATTAGCAACTGCTCATCCTATCTACTGTTGCCCGCTACGCGAAAAAGAGCCGTTATTGCGTTTAGCAAAATCGGCATTGATAACAGTTTATCCCTTGCCTAATGGGGAGCATTTGATGGTTGCAAATGTGCATGCCATAAACTTTAGTTTTGGTGTTGATGTTTATACAAGGCAATTAAGTAAATTAGGTGAGCATATATCGAAACACGTTGGCCCTGTACTTTTGGCTGGAGATTTTAATGCGTGGAGCCGCCAAAGGGTTAACGCCTTAAAACGCTTTGTTAGAAGCGTGGGGCTTAAAGAGGTTAACTATGATACTGATCAGCGCACTAAAGCGTTTGGACGGCCTTTGGATTATCTCTTTTATAGAGGCTTAAAAGTGAAAGATTGTTATGTCACAAACACAGATGCTTCAGATCATAACCCAATTATTACTCAGTTTGACTTAGTATAAAAATTATTTGAGTACCTACCTATTAGTAATTTCATACTTAAAAAGCCATTTATAGTTATTCTGCTCTTACGATAAACATTATCGATATGTCAGTTGCTGATAATGTTTATTTGGCTAAAAACAAATATTTATTATTAGACTGTATAAATAAGTTAGTCTTAAAATGAATGTTATTATTTTCATTCGGTAATTAAAAATAAAGATAACTATAATCTTGCTTATTTTTATTTAATGATAATTCACTTAATGTAATTAGTTTTATTTGGTGGATGAATATTAATTATTAATTAAATGTATGGCGAATTAATTAAATTAAACTATATTTATATATCTATATGATAACGATTTAACACAACTTAAATAATAGGTGGGTTAAAGTATGAAGCATATCGTCATAGTCGGTGGTGGTACAGGTGGTACAATGTTAGCGAATATTCTTGCAAGGAAACTTAATAAGGATATTTTTTCTAAAAAAATAAAAATAACATTAGTGACTGATAACCCTACTCATTATTATAAACCAGCTTTTATGTATGTTGCATTTAACTTATTCTTTAAAGAGGAATTAAGTCGCCATGAACGATCGTTATTACGGCCCGAAATTAATTTAGTGATTGATAAAATTGAGTCCTTTGACTTTAAAAATAAAGAACTAAAGTCAAATAGCGGTAAGACTTTAAATTATGATTACGCGAATTCAGATAATAAGTGCAACGCTCGGTCATGTTAGATGGAAGGACGGTTAGCTACTGATAAGCTATCCTGCTCTTCCGACCAAAGATGAGCGAGTAAGTATGAAGTATCAGCAACTAACCGAAGGACAACGATACCAGATATCGATACTGCGTGAGGATAATTTATCCTGCCATGAGATAGGTATCCGTATCGGTGTAAGCAAGTCCACGGTCTCCCGTGAACTGAGGCGTAACACTTCAGATACTGGTTATAACCCACAACAGGCACACCAGAAGTGCTGTGATAGGCGGCTGTCATCTGCCAAAAGGACAATTCCTCAGCAGACCATAGATTTCGTGATATTTGCTCTGGAGTGGAAGTGGAGTCCTGAGCAAATAAGTGCAATTGGCAGCATTATTGGTCTTAGCGTCAGCCATGAATGGATTTACCAGTATATCTATGCGGATAAGCGTAGCGGTGGCGAGTTGTACAGGCATCTTAGGCAGGGCAAACGGCGATATCGTAAGGGCTACGGGCAGAAACGAGGGCGCATCCCTGATGCGGTATCCATTGAGCTACGGCCGTCAGTCGTCGATGACCGTAGCCGTCTGGGGGACTGGGAGGCCGATTTGGTGCAGGGTAAACAGGGCACTGGTGCTATCGTGACACTGGCAGAACGCAAAAGCCGTATTTACCTGACAAAAAAGGTGTTTTCAAAGGATGCGGTGGAAGTCAGTAAGGCCATTATCTCACTGCTGAGTGAGTATCAGGATGTATGTCACACAATAACGTTCGATAACGGTCTAGAGTTTAGTGAGCACAAGGCGATAGCAGAAGCACTGAACGCAGATACGTACTTTGCCCATCCGTATGCCTCGCATGAGCGTGGGCTGAACGAGAATACGAATGGGTTGTTAAGACAGTTTATCCCGAAAGGAACAGACCTGCGGACAGTGACAGAAGAAGACTTACAACGCTATCAGGGAGCGTTGAACAGCAGGCCACGCAAGTGTCTGGGGTTCAGACAACCTTCGGTGGTGTTTGCGGAGCTAAGAAAGGCGGCTTAGCGTTGCACTTCGGACTTGAATCCGCCTTACTTAGTTATCGCGACAGGATGTGTTCCTAGGCCAGATAGAATAGAAGGGTTAAAAGAAATAGGTAACCACTTCTATTCTTATGAGCCAGCAAGAAAGTTAGCAGATCAATTATCAAAAATTGAAAAAGGTAGGATCTTTATCACCGTATCATTTCCTGAAACGCCAAATGTTCCTCATCAATGTGGTATCGCACCAATGGAAACGACATTGATGTTAGATGAATTTTTACGTAAACGTCGCGTAAGAGACAATATTGAAATTGTATACACCTACCCGACAGTCTCTCAATTATTACGTAATTGCCTTTTCCTTCAACAACCTGTTTGTGAAGCTATCCCTGAGATTTTTAATATAAAAAATATTAAAGCCCAACGAGGTTTTACATTAAGTAAAGTAGATCCAGACAAGAAAGTCGCTTATTCACAAGAAGGTGATGAGCAGCCTTTTGATATTTTAATTAGCACTCCGCCAATTACAGCTGTTGAAGCTGTGATTAATACAGGCTTAAGTGAGCACAATAATGGTGAAGGCTGGCTCCCAACAGATCATGAGACCATGCAAGTCTACGGCACAGATGGAGTGTATGTAATCGGTGATACCGTTGATTTGCCTATCAGTAAAGCAGGAGGGAGCTGTCATAACCAAGCTGGGATTATTGCTGATAATATTTTTGGTGAATTAACTTATGGTTATCCTGCGGCTATTTATGATGGGCGTGTACAAGCCGTTGCTCAAATGGGATTAAATGCAGGTATGCCATTACAGTATGACTATAAACATGATGTTATCCCAATACCTGCAACTAAGGTGGGAGGACTACTCAGAAATAGTTTCAATAGAGGTCTTTATTGGGCTGCTATCCGTGGTTTAGTGTAAGAGGGTAATTATCATGTCAAATGAAAATACGCACTCCAAACTTATTGAGCTACTTAATTCAGAGTCTGTAGATCATTTCGCCGAGAAAATATCACCACTGCTGCATTTAAAACGCTTAGATAATATCGTTGATCTACTTTCTTTAGTTTCTGACCTTGTTGATATTCTTGATTTAGGTACGGTTGAAAAATTATCCAATTCATTCGAAGACACGTTAACGCCAGTTTGGGAGCTAGGAACGGCATATAACATGGCTAAGATGGAGGCGATATATGATGATAAAACGCATAATTTTCGTTCAGTTTATAGCTTGTTAAAAGATCCAAATACTTTACGGGGGATTAGTATCCTATTAAGAACGTTGCAGATTATGGGTTCTAGGATACCTCAATCCAATGAGAAGTAATTTTTTAGGAGAGTGGTATGAGCTTAAATCAGAGGAATGCTTTTGATACTCGAATAATACACAGTTTTTATGACCAGCGTGAAAACAAAGGGGCGTTGGTTCCGCCTATATATCAAACCTCAACTTATTCATTTAGCAGTGCGGAAGAGGGAGCCGCCTGTTTCAGTGGTGAGAAAGAAGGGTATATTTACACAAGAATTAATAATCCTACGCTAGATTTGTTAGAAAAAAGGCTCGCTGATTTAGAAGAAGGTGAAGCAGCGATTGTATTTTCGTCAGGAATGGGAGCCATTACATCGACTTTTTGGTCTCTAATGAACCCAGGTGATGAACTATTAGTTGATATGACGGTTTATGGGTGTACTTATTCCTTTTTTCATAATGGACTCGAGCGATTCGGTATTCAGGTACGCCACATTGATATGAGTGACCCTAAAAATGTAGCTCAAGCGATCAGCAAAAAGACGAAAATGATTTTTTTTGAATCCCCAGCTAATCCTGATATGCGCTTGGTGGATATACAAGCGGTAACGAATATTGCAAAGGAGCATAATATTATTGTCGTTGTTGATAACACCTATTGTACTCCTTATCTACAAAAGCCAATCACTTTAGGCGTTGATATTGTGATCCATTCATTAACCAAGTATATGAGTGGTCATGGTGATGTTATTGCAGGCGCAGCCATAACAACAAAGGAAATAGCGAAGCAGATCCGGCTAGTTGGGTTAAAAGATATGACGGGAGCGTGTTTATCACCTCATGATGCGAGTTTGATTATGCGAGGAATGAAAACGCTCTCTGTTCGTATGGAGCGTATTGTGAAGAGCGCTCAACAGATAGCACAATATCTCTCTTCTCATCCTAAAATTGCATTTGTCATTTATCCAGGCTTGCCGAGCTTTAAACAATATGAGCTAGCCAAAAAACAAATGAAATTACCTGGCGGCATGATTGCCTGTGAAATTAAAGGCGGCATGGAATCAGGTAAACGCTTTTTAAATCGTTTAACGCTATTTTCACGAGCAGTGAGCTTGGGGGATTGTGAATCCTTAGCACAACACCCTGCAAGTATGACACATTCAACTTATACACCAGAAGAACGACAATATTATGGGATAAGTGATGGATTACTGAGATTATCGATTGGACTAGAGGATGTAAATGATTTGATTGCCGACCTTGAGCAGGCTCTTGAATTAGAAAGTTAATGATAAAACGCCCCATCAATGATGGGGCGTTATGTTGTGTTTTGCAGATAGGATTATTTTAATTATTTTTTTGGTAATCGCGCATTATAAAGTAGGCAACAGTAAGTATCACAACCCAAACACAACCGACGATTAAAGCCACTCGTGTGTTTTCAAAGAACCCAAGTAATGCGATAACAAATACCATAAAGGCAATCGTCACCATAGGGCCGACCGGCCAAAATGGTACAGGGAACTTGAGCTGTTTAACCTCTTCTTGGCTCATTTTACGGCGCATAGCAACCTGCGAAAGCAAGATCATTAACCATACCCAAACAGTGGCAAACGTTGCAATTGAAGCAATAATCACGAAAATTCGCTCAGGTAAAAGGTAATTTAAGTATACGCCAAGCAGCATAACGGCTGACATCACCAAGACGGTTACCCATGGCACACCATTGCGTGTCAACTTAGTGAAAGCGCTAGGTGCTTGTTTATCTTGAGCCATGCCGTACATCATTCGACCAGCACCAAAAATATCACTGTTAATGGCCGAAATGGCGGCGGTGATAACAACGATGTTTAGAATGTTTGCGGCAGAAGAAATATTCAGACTAGAAAAAATTTGCACGAATGGGCTACCGTTTTGCCCAATTTGGTTCCATGGATAGATACACATTAAGATAAAGAGTGTTAAACCATAGAATAGCAAGATCCTAATAGGCACGGCATTAATTGCTTTAGGGATGGTTTTCTCTGGGTTTTGAGCTTCGCTTGCGGTGATACCAATCACTTCAATCCCACCAAATGCAAACATAACAATGGCGAGAGAGGCAATAACGCCAGTAATGCCATGCGGCATAAAACCACCATGTTCCCATAGGTTTTGCAAGCCGACAGCGTGGTCTGTCTCTTTACCAAAACCGTAGAACATTAAGAAGGCACCACCGATAATCATGGCAATAATTGCGGTCACTTTGACTATCGATAACCAGAATTCAAGCTCACCAAATATTTTAACGTGACATAAATTCAGCGCACCGATAAATAAAACGATGCTGAGTACCCATACCCATTGATCAACATGAGGGAACCAAAAGCCCATATACATCCCGAAGGCGGTGATATCTGCAAGGCAGACAACCAGCATTTCGAAAACATAGTTCCATCCGGTTAGAAAGCCTGCTAATGGCCCCATATAGTGGCTGGCATAGTGAGAAAATGACCCTGGAACTGGGTTATGAACCGCCATTTCACCTAAAGCACGCATAACCATAAAAACGGCAGCGCCCCCTATCATATAAGCGATGAGTACTGCGGGGCCGGCTGCTTGTATGGCTGAAGCGGAGCCATAAAAGAGGCCTGTACCAATCGCTGACCCTAAGGCCATAAAGCGAATGTGCCTGACACTCAGTCCCTTTCTGAGTTGATTTTTTTTACTACTTTGCATTTTTTGTCCTGTCTTTAATTACCGAATATCGTTTCGGTTTTTTTAATCAGATGTGCTTTATCAAATCCAAGCTGTTTACATTACCATAAAGTGGGTTAACCGCGGATAGATATCTGCGATATAATACGTATTAAGATGACAATGCCAGAGAGTGCGATGAATTACCCAATCAATGAAATTTTTCAAACATTACAAGGTGAAGGTGTGTTCACCGGTGTTCCTGCTGTTTTTATTCGCTTGCAAGGCTGCCCAGTGGGTTGCAGTTGGTGCGACACCAAACATACTTGGGAGAAAGAAGAGAGCAAAGCAACAACACTTGGTGATATTGCACTAAAAACCGTTGATACAGATACATGGGCGCTGGCGGATAGTCATGAATTAATCAACCTCATGAAAAAACAAGGGTATACAGCTAAACATATTGTTATCACAGGGGGAGAGCCGTGTATTTACGATCTGCTTCCTTTAACGTGTGAGTTAGAAAATCAAGGCTATCAGTGCCAAATTGAAACGAGTGGCACTTATCCTATTCAATGCTCAGATAAAACATGGGTAACGGTATCACCAAAAGTGGGGATGAAAGGGGGATTACAGGTGCTTACGGAATCAATTAACCGAGCAAATGAAATCAAGCACCCTGTTGCGCGTGAAAAAGACATTGAAGAGTTGGATAAATTGTTGGCAAAACGAACCGAAAAACATACGCCAGTTGTTGCATTACAGCCTATTAGCCAAAAAAGCTTAGCAACCAAGTTATGTATCGATACGTGTATTGCGCGAAATTGGCGTCTTTCTATTCAAACCCATAAATATCTTAATATCGCCTGATGTGCCGCGTTGAACACGGCATACCAGAAAGTGTCTATTCGCCGCGGTAAATACAACCAGCATTACAGGTTTCTTTCACTGTCACGGCACTGAGTAATGGTAAGAGGGGTTTGGTTTTATGCCAAATCCAGCTTGCCAGCACCTCGCTGGTTGGATTTTCGAGGCCTTCAATATCATTTAAGTAATAATGGTCGAGTTGATCTAAAATTGGCTTAAATGCTTTTTTGACATCACTAAAATCGATAAGCCATCCACTTTTTTCCTCGACTTCGCCTGTCAGCTCTAATCTTACCATGAAAGAATGGCCATGGAGGCGACCGCATTTATGACCTTCAGGTACATAGGGAAGTTTGTGTGCCGCTTCAAAATGAAAATCTTTATAGATGCTTGTTCTCATAACTAACTCCTTATAAATCGAAATGCAGCGTATTCTACTGTAATTTGTACTCCGAGCATCTTATTTTGTCGAATTATCACTAACCATTTTTATGAGTATGATTCACTAACTATTTTCATTAGGCTTTTTAGCTATTAGTTATGGCGATCGTTTCTTATCCCGTTACGAAAGGGTGTTATAACCTGACAAACTATCGGGGTAGTAATTTATGATGAGCAACTCTGGGGTTATAAGATAATGACAAAAAAACAGTCTCCAATTTCGGCATTGCCAATATCTATGGAGCAACTTGCACGCTTACAGACAGCCGTGGATGATTTTTCATCTCACCAATTAGCTTGGTTGTCTGGATATTTGTGGGGAATGGTAAACCAAAATACAGTGACTAGTACACCTGTGAGTGCACCCGTGCCACAGGACGAAACGATTACAATCATTTCTGCTTCACAAACTGGCAACGCGCGCCGTTTATCTGAACAACTTAGAGAAAAGTTGCTCAGCGAAAAGCTCAATGTGAATTTAGTGAATGCAGGAGATTATAAATTTAAGCAGATCGCGCAAGAAAAAATATTGGTGATAGTTGCATCAACACAAGGAGAAGGCGAGCCTGCTGAGGAGGCGGTTGCATTATATAAATACTTGCACTCCAAAAAGGCTCCAAGCCTGAATGAAACGGCATACGCTGTTTTCGCATTAGGCGACTCTTCCTATGAGAAATTCTGTCAAGCTGGTAAAGATTTTGATACGCAGCTGGCTCAATTAGGCGCCAAGCCATTACTTGCACGTATCGATGCCGATGTAGAGTATCAAGCAATTGCAGATGCATGGATTGAGGAACTGAGCCAATTACTTAAAGCGCGAGTGCCAACGCAAAGTACTCATCAACTTGTTGCGGCTCAGGTAGGGAGCGTAGATGAAATTCATTCATCACCTTACACTAAGACGTCGCCACTTACCGCATCTTTATCGGTCAATCAGAAGATCACAGGGCGCGGATCACTAAAAGATGTTCGCCATATTGAGATTGATTTGGGGGATTCAGGGTTACGCTATCAGCCTGGTGATGCGCTTGGGGTGTGGTTTGATAATGATCCTGCTCTTGTTGAGGAGCTTGTCAGTTTATTATGGTTAACCGGTGATGAAAAGGTTCAAGTGGCTGAACAATCATACACACTACGTGATGCACTGACTCACCATTTAGAATTGACACAAAATACCCCTCTTATTGTTGAAAAATATGCCAACTTGTCAAAAGACGAGACTTTATTGGGGTTAATAAGTGATAAGCAGGCACTTTTGCACTATGCACAAAATACTCCCATTGTTGATATGGTGAGACAAGCTGCCGCTCAGCCTACCGCTCAAGAGTTTGTTGAGCTTCTTCGACCATTGACCCCACGGTTGTATTCAATCGCATCTTCACAGGCGGAAACAGAAGATGAGGTGCATATTACTGTCGGCGTTGTACGTTATGACATTGATGGTCGTGCTCGTACAGGTGGTGCTTCTGGCTTTTTGGCTGATCGCCTAAAAGAAGGTGATGAACTGCGTATTTTTATTGAACACAATGATAATTTCCGTCTTCCAGCCGACAGTACAAAACCTGTCATCATGATAGGCCCCGGTACTGGCATCGCACCGTTCCGTGCATTTATGCAGCAACGCGATAATGAGGAAGCGACCGGTAAGAACTGGTTGTTTTTTGGTAATCCACATTTTGTTGAAGATTTTCTCTACCAAGTGGAATGGCAACGCTATGTCAAAGAAGGTTTGTTGACCAATATTTCATTGGCCTGGTCCCGAGATCAAGCACAAAAAGTGTATGTGCAAGATAAGTTGCGTGAACAAGGTGAGGAAGTTTGGCACTGGATTGAAGAAGGGGCACATATCTATGTCTGCGGTGATGCGAATCACATGGCTCGGGATGTGGAGCAGGTGTTGCTGGAGATTATCAGTCAATACGGAAACATGGATAGCGAATCGGCAGATGAATTTTTAAGTGAGCTGCGCGTGGAGCGCCGTTATCAGAGGGATGTCTACTAATGAGTGATAAAAAATACGGGCCTTTGGTCGTAGAAGGCAAACTGGCTGATAGTGAACGGATGAAAAACGAGAGTAATTATCTACGTGGAACTATCAAAGAAGATCTCAAAAATGGATTAAGTGGCGGATTTGAAGGGGATAATTTCCTACTAATTCGTTTCCATGGGATGTATCAACAAGATGATCGTGATATCCGAGCGGAGCGCGCTGAACAAAAATTAGAACCCCGCCATGCGATGATGCTTCGTTGCCGGTTGCCCGCAGGCATCATTACGCCTAAACAGTGGTTAGATATCGATAGATTCGCATCAGAACATACGCTGTATGGCAGCGTGCGTATCACTAACCGACAAACCTTCCAGTTCCACGGTATTTTAAAGGGAGATGTGAAGCCTGCACACCAAATGTTACATCATGTGGGGCTTGACGCATTAGCGACGGCAAACGATGTGAACCGTAATGTGCTTTGTACCTCTAACCCCGTTCAATCTGAGCTACATCAACAAGCTTATGAATGGGCGAAAAAAATATCGGAGCATTTACTGCCGCGAACAAATGCTTATGCAGAAATTTGGCTTGATAAAGAAAAGGTGGCAACAACGGATGAAGAGCCAATATTAGGGAAAACCTATTTGCCTCGTAAATTCAAAACATCGGTAGTGATACCGCCATTAAATGATGTCGATTTACACGCCAATGACATGAACTTTGTAGCGATTGCTCAAGATGGGGAGTTAATTGGCTTTAACGTGTTAGTGGGCGGTGGTCTTGCGATGACTCACGGTGACACGGCGACTTACCCTCGATTAGCCAGTGAGTTTGGGTTTATTTATTTGAAAGATACGCTGGCGATTGCAGAAGCTATCGTGACAACTCAACGTGATTGGGGGAATCGGACAGAACGTAAAAATGCTAAAACAAAATACACGCTGGAACGTGTTGGTGTTGAAACATTTAAACAAGAAGTTGAAAGACGCTCTGGGGTGACCTTCGAGCCAGTTCGGCATTATGCGTTTACTCAACGTGGTGATCAAATTGGTTGGTTAAAAGGGATAGACGATCGTTGGCATCTCACGTTATTTATTGAAAATGGTCGTTTAATCGATTTGCCTAATAAACCACTAAAAACAGGTGTTGCAGAAATAGCTAAAATTCATCAGGGAGACTTTCGCTTAACGGCGAATCAAAACCTGATAGTTGCGGGAGTGCCTGAATCGGAAAAAGAGCGTATTGAAGCGATTGCACGTGAACATGGCTTGATCAGTGATGAGGTGACATTGCAGCGTGAGAACTCAATGGCTTGTGTTTCTTTCCCTACCTGCCCATTAGCAATGGCGGAAGCAGAGCGCTTCTTACCTGAATTTGTCAGTGAAGTAGAAAAAATCATGTCGTCACACGGCATCGGTAACGAGCATATTGTATTACGTGTGACAGGATGCCCAAATGGCTGTGGTCGAGCCATGCTGGCGGAAGTTGGATTGGTAGGTAAAGCGATTGACCGATATAACTTACATTTAGGTGGTAATCGTATCGGTACTCGAATTCCGCGCATGTATCGAGAGAATATTAGTTCGGCGGAAATTTTAACTATCTTAGACAATTTGATTGGTCGTTGGGCAAAAGAGCGGGAAGATCAGGAAGGTTTTGGCGACTACTTAATTCGCGCTAATGTAGTGAAACCAGTACTGAATTCAGCTATCGATTTTTATGAAGTGAAGGAGGCGGTATGAGTCAACTCAAACTTGCCGAAGTACTTAAATTAGATAAAGTGCAACAAGCTGAATATTTATCAGCATTGAATGTGCAATTGGAAAAATTGAGTGCTATTGAGCGAATCGAGTGGGCATTAGATAATTTGCCCGCTAAATTTGTATTGTCATCCAGTTTTGGCATACAAGCGGCGCTCATGCTACATATGGTGACACAAGTGATGCCCGATATTCCTGTTATTTTAACGGATACTGGGTATCTTTTTCCTGAGACTTACATCTTCATTGAAGAGTTAAAAGATGAACTCCATTTGAATTTGCAAGTTTATCGCTCCCCATTATCTCCAGCGTGGCAGGAAGCTATTTATGGCAAATTATGGGAACAAGGAACTGAGGGGATAGATCTATACAATCAAATTAATAAGGTTGAACCGATGAATCGAGCTTTGCGGGAGTTAAAAGCGCAAAGTTGGTTCTCGGGGCTGCGTAGAGAGCAATCGAAGAGTCGTGCCACGCTGCCCGTACTGAGTATCGGTAAAGGGGTATTTAAAATATTACCAGTGGTTGATTGGAATAATCGCCAAGTACATGAATATCTGACCAAATATGATTTGCCTTATCACCCTCTTTGGGAGCAAGGGTATTTATCTGTTGGTGATACACATACCACTCGTAAATGGGAGCCTGGTATGAGTGAAGAAGAGACCCGCTTTTTCGGTCTTAAACGCGAATGTGGGCTTCATGAAGGGTAAGTTACTGCAAATAGCTTGAGTGGCTGACCTGATAAATCAGCCACTCAATGTTTAATTCAATTTTTAGAATAAGTATTTAAATCTGACTCTGGAGCCATAACGATCTTTATCGCTATTTTTCACTTCGATATCTTTTCCATCAATTACAGAGTAGTAAGCGCCGATATAAATTTTAAAATTATCCATATCAAGTATGTTTGGTAACTCATATGAAGTATATAAAGTGTGAATATCATATTTTCCTGGACCAAAAATAACTTCATTATCGATGTCACTATCATAATTTAATGCGTAGGACTTGATATCATTATGAGCGTAAATATAACCCAGCTGCAAGCGGCGCCATAAAATATTGGCACCAGTAGTAAAATCTGTTTCATTGCTAGCATCTAAATAAGCCGTACTCCAGTTTACGTCGATACCATTTGTTGGATCATCTTTTAAGCTATTCCAACCTAGAGTTAAACCATATCCATTACGCTTAGATTGGTTTTTAAACTCACCTGTATTTTTATCTTCATAACCATAAGCATTTTTAATAACATTACTTTCAATGGCGGCGGCTACTTTAAAGTTGTCTTTATTCCAAGCGATCACAGGTCGAACATAGATAACATTTTTCTTATTGATTTGTTTTCGCCCATGGTATTCGCCATCGGTAAAGATACTGGTGCCATCTTCGATTAATAGATTTGTTTCAAAATACCAATTATCGTATTTAGTATTAAGAACCTATCCCAATAGGATTTTATTCCAGACAATGATGGCACAGGCAAGATGCAGCATTGCCTCATAATTCTCGACCTTCTTCTCCCAACGAGTCAGGACACGACGGTAGCGATTCATCCAACTGTGTGTTCTCTCTACAACCCAGCGGTGGGCCTTAAAATCCGTGTTTTTGATGGCTTCTGATTCATCCTTCCGTGACTGGATATGAGGTTCATAGCGACGACTTTTCAGATACGCTCCCAACCATTCCGCTTCATACCCTTTGTCCATGCACAACCGGAGCCTCTTGCCCGGTCTGCCCGTCTGGAGGGCATCGAGCGTATCCGCAACCAGCTTTATGTCGTGCGTATTTGCTCCAGCGACAACCAGTGCAAGCGGAAGCCCGTTCCCGTCAGTCATCAGACTGCGCTTTACGCCCCGTTTCCCTCGGTCTGTTGGGTTCTTGCCTGTTTTTTTGAGCCTGCCAGCGGTGATTTGGTCATACAACCATCCATCGACAGCCACGACCAGTCAATAGCGTCCAACTGTTCGCAAGCAAGCAACCCGTTTTGCCAGAAGCGTTCAAATACGCCAGCATCCCGCCACTCCTGAAATCGGCGATGAGCAGAGCTTGACGAGCATATACCGGTGGCATTTAGCGCATTCCACTGGCAACCCGTCCTGAGTACGAAGAAAATGGCGTTCATTGCAGCGCGATTATCAACCCGCTTGCGGTGCGTACCCAGCGGGTGTTGAGTTCTATGCTCCGGGATGAGAGGAGCCATTTTCTCCCAGAGTTCATCACTGATTTGCCACTTATTACCTACCATACGTTGCCCTCATAAATTATCATTATGTATTATCTGACAATTCCTTTTGGGATAGGTTCTAAACATCATGCTGCCGCCACTATTGCTTCTTCCTCGGCCTTCTTTCATCATATAGATATAGCCAAAGCCATCACTATAGGTATCATTCGCGGTATTACCTGAATACTCAATAAAGGTATCTTGATTTAATGGGAACATATCGTAGGCTTCATAGCGGCCTAATTTTATTTGCCAACTCTCTTTTTTACCAAAGTAGAATTTGGCATCATCTAAACCAATTTGTCCATTAATATTAGCGAGTGGTTGAACGGAAAAGCCTGCATAGTTGTTATTATTTAAAGAACGCTCACCATCAAGTCCAATTAGAATACGGCCATTAATTCCCCATTTATCATAATCACCAAAATCTTTATCTTTTCCTGCCTGAGTATTTACTGAGGTCAGTTGCCCTTTTTTACTAGCAATATCAGTATTAAATTCGACATCACCGTAAAGTTTAAGCTTGCCATATTGGCTATTGGTTTCGATTAAATGTGGGGCTTCAGTATGATTTGTCGTAGCTGTTGTATTATTGATTGGCTGATTAATAACTTGACGATTTTGTAATACTTTTTCTAAATTAGGCGGATTCAAGTCCGAAGTGCAACGCTAAGCCGCCTTTCTTAGCTCCGCAAACACCACCGAAGGTTGTCTGAACCCCAGACACTTGCGTGGCCTGCTGTTCAACGCTCCCTGATAGCGTTGTAAGTCTTCTTCTGTCACTGTCCGCAGGTCTGTTCCTTTCGGGATAAACTGTCTTAACAACCCATTCGTATTCTCGTTCAGCCCACGCTCATGCGAGGCATACGGATGGGCAAAGTACGTATCTGCGTTCAGTGCTTCTGCTATCGCCTTGTGCTCACTAAACTCTAGACCGTTATCGAACGTTATTGTGTGACATACATCCTGATACTCACTCAGCAGTGAGATAATGGCCTTACTGACTTCCACCGCATCCTTTGAAAACACCTTTTTTGTCAGGTAAATACGGCTTTTGCGTTCTGCCAGTGTCACGATAGCACCAGTGCCCTGTTTACCCTGCACCAAATCGGCCTCCCAGTCCCCCAGACGGCTACGGTCATCGACGACTGACGGCCGTAGCTCAATGGATACCGCATCAGGGATGCGCCCTCGTTTCTGCCCGTAGCCCTTACGATATCGCCGTTTGCCCTGCCTAAGATGCCTGTACAACTCGCCACCGCTACGCTTATCCGCATAGATATACTGGTAAATCCATTCATGGCTGACGCTAAGACCAATAATGCTGCCAATTGCACTTATTTGCTCAGGACTCCACTTCCACTCCAGAGCAAATATCACGAAATCTATGGTCTGCTGAGGAATTGTCCTTTTGGCAGATGACAGCCGCCTATCACAGCACTTCTGGTGTGCCTGTTGTGGGTTATAACCAGTATCTGAAGTGTTACGCCTCAGTTCACGGGAGACCGTGGACTTGCTTACACCGATACGGATACCTATCTCATGGCAGGATAAATTATCCTCACGCAGTATCGATATCTGGTATCGTTGTCCTTCGGTTAGTTGCTGATACTTCATACTTACTCGCTCATCTTTGGTCGGAAGAGCAGGATAGCTTATCAGTAGCTAACCGTCCTTCCATCTAACATGACCGAGCGTTGCACTTATTATCTGAATTCGCGTTAGCTGCTTTTTGTTCAGCAAGTTCTGCTCTTTTTTCAGCAGCAAGTGTTCTTTGCTCTAAAAGCGCTAAACGTTGCTCTATTGATAGAGAACTTGTATTAGCTTCGGTTATAACAGGCATAGCTAATCCTAAGCTAACAGCAGTAGCTAATAGTTTAGTTTTCATTCTTTATTCCTTGTTTATATCTGGATGGAAAACAGAGTTTCCATCCGATAATTTATTATTTGATTAGTGTATGTATGTCTATTTCAGTTAATGAGTGCACTTCACGATCAGCTTCAGGCAGTGGGCCTTCAGCGATAATACCAATAGCATAAATCCTCGCTTTTTTAAGGGCTTGTATTCCTGCCATTGAATCTTCAAAACCAACACAATACTGAGCAGGCACATCAATGAGCTGCGCTACTTTTAAAAAGATTTCAGGATCGGGTTTACCTTGTTTTAATGACTTAGAACCTATCCCAATAGGATTTTATTCCAGACAATGATGGCACAGGCAAGATGCAGCATTGCCTCATAATTCTCGACCTTCTTCTCCCAACGAGTCAGGACACGACGGTAGCGATTCATCCAACTGTGTGTTCTCTCTACAACCCAGCGGTGGGCCTTAAAATCCGTGTTTTTGATGGCTTCTGATTCATCCTTCCGTGACTGGATATGAGGTTCATAGCGACGACTTTTCAGATACGCTCCCAACCATTCCGCTTCATACCCTTTGTCCATGCACAACCGGAGCCTCTTGCCCGGTCTGCCCGTCTGGAGGGCATCGAGCGTATCCGCAACCAGCTTTATGTCGTGCGTATTTGCTCCAGCGACAACCAGTGCAAGCGGAAGCCCGTTCCCGTCAGTCATCAGACTGCGCTTTACGCCCCGTTTCCCTCGGTCTGTTGGGTTCTTGCCTGTTTTTTTGAGCCTGCCAGCGGTGATTTGGTCATACAACCATCCATCGACAGCCACGACCAGTCAATAGCGTCCAACTGTTCGCAAGCAAGCAACCCGTTTTGCCAGAAGCGTTCAAATACGCCAGCATCCCGCCACTCCTGAAATCGGCGATGAGCAGAGCTTGACGAGCATATACCGGTGGCATTTAGCGCATTCCACTGGCAACCCGTCCTGAGTACGAAGAAAATGGCGTTCATTGCAGCGCGATTATCAACCCGCTTGCGGTGCGTACCCAGCGGGTGTTGAGTTCTATGCTCCGGGATGAGAGGAGCCATTTTCTCCCAGAGTTCATCACTGATTTGCCACTTATTACCTACCATACGTTGCCCTCATAAATTATCATTATGTATTATCTGACAATTCCTTTTGGGATAGGTTCTTAGGATCAACAATAGATTGAAAATAGTGCTCTATAGCCAATTTTTTCAATATAGTTGGCGCATTTTGGGATGCAGAGGCAATAACACAAGGTATATTGTATTGGTTAGCCTGCTTAATTAAATCTAATACGCCGGGTAAAATATCTTTTGGGCTAATGTTATCAAGTAACTTTAGATAATATTCATTTTTCCTTTCAGAGAGCATATTTTTCTCTTCAATAGAAAATGAATTTTGCTTATTACCATGGCGTAAAATTTTATCTAATGACTCTACACGGCTGATTCCTTTTAAGGATTGGTTGAATTGTTCATCAATTTCAATCCCGATTTCGCTAGCCAGCTTTTTCCAAGCTAAATAATGGTAACTGGCGGTATCAACAATAACACCATCAAGATCAAATATGAGTCCTTTAACCATTAGCGTTACCCTCATTAGAATTTAAGGAAAAAGGAGTGTTAGGAACAAGGCTATAGAGGTGGTTATTGATTGATATTGTGCATGCTTTATCACTCATCACCGTAATATTGTTATGAGTTACCCTGATGTGGAACAAAACACATTGGTGTCTTAATTTAAAACTCAGCCCTTGCCACTGTTTAGGTAACGAAGGCGCGATATTAAGAATATCTTGTCGAATATCGACACCAGCGTAAGCCATGATCGTAGTATTTAAAGTCGCTGCCATCACTCCGGTATGTATGCCTTCAGCCGTCGTTCCACCTTGGATATCGTTGTAATCTGAGTACAAGGCATCCTGATAGAGTTGCCACGATAGGTCATGGAGCTGTATTTGTTCGGCTAAATAAGCATGAACAATGCGCGATAAGGTTGAGCCATGAGAGGTGCGTTCAAGGTAATAATGTAGATTTTTCTCCGCAAAGCTTTCAGATAATGAGTAGCCCAGAGATTCAATTAAAGATTTCACAGTTGTTTTATCTAAGTTATTAAACAACATGAGTGTGTCGGCTTGTTTAGCGACTTTGAAATCATCTGCTGATTTATTTTCTTTACGTAGGATCCGATCCATTCGGTAAATATTGCCATATTTCTGGCGATAGCTTTCCCAGTCGAGATCATCTAACGCAAAGTAGCCTGCAAATTGTTCAATAACGTCATCTTGATTTAGCGTGACAGCGAGCTGCGTTTTAATTTGGCAGAGCTTGTCGAGCGTATTTGCAGAAAAACCAAATTCAGATAATTTGTCAGTAAAACGTTTATCGCGATACAGCGTCGTCATCTCATTAAAAAGCCACGCCACCATTAAATTGGTATAGGCATTATCTTTTAGGCCGCCTTCTTGAGCATCGGCATATTTTTCATGAAATTCATCGGGGCCCATGACGCCACTGATATGAAAACGTTGGTCTTGCTCATCCCACTGACATAGGCTAAGCCAAAATAACGTGATGTCATTGAGCAGCTCTAAGCCATACTCTTCCATAAATGGGTTATCAAGGGTATTACGCCAATATAGCCAAACGTTGTAAGCGATGGCTAATGAAACATGGCGTTGGCGACAACTGTGGTCAGGATCCCACTGACCAGATAATGGATTTAAATGCAGAACTTGAGTTTGCTCTGTACCATCGTGACCTGACTGCCATGGGAACATAGCGCCTTGGAAACCGGCGGCCTTCGCTGCGAGTCGGGCAGTTTCTAATCGGCGATAACGATAGAGTAAAAGTTGGCGAGCGGTATTAGGGAAGTGCATGATATAAAATGGGAAAATGAAAATCTCATCCCAAAAAATATGCCCTCGATAAGCTTCTCCGTGTAGCCCTCGTGCGGTGACGGAAACATCAATTTTATTTTTTTCGTTACTAAACGGTGACGCTGATGAAAGTAAATGGTAGGTATGTAGACGTAATAATTTTTGCGTCATTAAATCCCCTGATACTGCAATATCAGCTTCATCCCATAAAGTTTGCCATGCTTGTTTTGTTTCTGCTAACTGGGTTTGCCAAGCGGGAAGTTCCCATTTCGTAACATCTTGCCAATTATCGGGGTAAGCCGTAGATGTGGTTAGCGCGACACTTTTTTCAACAGTATAGGGGGTATTTTTCTGAGCATTGAATGTGATACTTTGCTCAACAACTGAGTCAGAAAAATGGCAAATAATGTCTTGTGGTGAAAAGAAATCACCACAAAGAGAGGATGCTAAGCCAATCCCTATTTTTGATTGATGAGTTTGAGCTAACAGATAAGCATTTTGTTGCTTTGCACCACCTTCTAACACACTGTAATGGTTTTGATTTAGGCTACGATATCGTTCTACTCCTGCATTACAAGTGTTCCCTTCTAAGCGAGTGAGAAGGGTCATTTCGCCAGAAAAATTTAACGGAATAAATTGGTAATGTAGGCAGTAATGAGACATATTTGCCATATTGGCAAACTTGAAACAGCGAATATTCAGTTGTTTCCCGTCTGTTGTTTGAATAAGCCAGTCAGAAGATAGGACACCGGTTTTAAAATCTAAATGGCGGGTTAGAGCAAGTGTGGTTACATTATTTGGATGAATGTAGTCGCCATCTCCGATTTTAAGCGAAATAAACTGGCCATTCGGTGCATTAACAAAGTCTTCGTTGATCACTTGGTGATCGTTGACTTGAGAGGTTGCTTGATTATATAGGCCTGCAATATAAGTTGCAGGGTAATAATCATGACTCGCTGTCATCTCCGGTAATGTACCGCGCAGGCCAATATACCCATTTGCCACCGTTAATAGTGACTCTTGGCAATACTCATCTTTCCCTGATGTTAAACCGGAATACTCAATTGACCAAGTAAGTTCTTTTTCCCGATGAATGAATTTCCTCTCTAAGCTGTCCTGTTGATTTACTTCCCTGATATTTTCAATAATAAATGGCTTATTAAGAGATTCTGTAAATAAATTTGCGACATCAATAGTTTTATTATCTTGTGTTTTTATCACATAAGATTTTTTTCCATCGTCATCGACTGGCCATTGTATAACGCCACCGTCAATCAATTGAAAGTCGCTATTTATTTTCTTAGCGATATTTAACCAGTCATGATAAGTACTATTTACGGTGTCAAAGGTGTAATCATATTTATTATTATTGTACTCAACAGACACGCTGATATCTGTAAAAACAATGTATAAGTAATTCATAATAAACCTTAAATTTGATGATATATTAATTAGCTTGTAGCGTGCCTTTTCTTTCTTTATAGCGATAGGCGATAACGGTTAATGCAATGGGAACGACAACGGCGACGACCATAGCGAACAGGTAAACTAACCAATAAGTTGGTTGTATCGATAAAATGCCAGGTAAACCACCCACGCCAATACCATTAGATAGAACATGGTTTAAACCACAAATCAGTCCTGCGAGTGAAGCACCAACCATCGCACATAGCATAGGGAAGCCATATTTTAGGTTAACACCATACATAGCCGGCTCTGTTACACCTAAATAGGCTGAAATAGCGGCTGGGATAGTAATTTCATGTTCATTTGCTTTACGGCTCACAATAATGATACCGACAACCGCTGAAGCTTGGGCAATATTTGATAATGCGATAATAGGCCAAATAGGGGTGCCGCCGTAACTTTGAGTCATCTGTAAGTCGATCGCTAAGGTTGTGTGATGTAACCCTGTGATCACCATTGGTGAGTAGAAAAAACCGAAGATAGCTGAGCCAATAGGCGCAAAGTCACCTAGCATTAATAGCTTGATGACTTCGGCAATACCATTGCCAATGCTTCTGCCAATAGGGCCTAAAATAACGTGTGCGACGAAGACTGAGATAATCAATGTGACGATTGGAACAATAACCAATTTTAAATAATCGGGAATGTAACGGCGTAAACGGGTCTCAAACCAGCCGAGGAATAAACCTGCTAAGATAGAAGGGATGACTTGCGCCTGATAACCGACTTTCTCAATTGTAAACAGCCCAAAGTTCCAAACATCAGGGATTTGTGAGCCTAAATTATAGGCATTCATTAGCTGAGGAGAAACTAAAGTGATCCCTAATACTAAACCTAGGGCTGGGGTACCCCCCATCTTTTTAGTTGCAGACCAGCAGATGCTAACAGGTAAAAAGTGGAATATTGCTTCGCAAGGTAACCATAGGAAATCATAAATAGGCTTTAACCAAGGATAAAAATAGGTTAAAGGTTTATTATCCGATACAGGCATCTCACCAATAACGTTACGCAAACCTAAAAGTAAACCACCACAAATTAAAATAGGTAATAGTGGTACGAATATTTCTGCCAAATTTGCGATAAGCCTTTGCCAAAAACTCATATTTTTTTTGGCGTCAGACTTTACTTCATCTTTACTTTTTGTTTCTAACTCAAGATGCTTTGAAAGAATTTGATAATAGTGGTCAACATCGACACCAATAATAACTTGGAACTGTCCGGCATTATTAAAACACCCCTTAACAAAAGGGATTTGTTTTATTTTATCTATTTCTGCGATATTAGGGTCATTAAGAACAAAGCGCAGCCTTGTTAAGCAGTGAGAAACACTAATAATATTATTTTTACCGCCAATCAGTGCAATAAGCTCTTCAATGGCCTTTAAATCTTTGGCACTAGGCATATTTATTTTCTCATCGTAGTTATGTTTTTTTTAATATATATCCTTAGAACCTATCCCAAAAGGAATTGTCAGATAATACATAATGATAATTTATGAGGGCAACGTATGGTAGGTAATAAGTGGCAAATCAGTGATGAACTCTGGGAGAAAATGGCTCCTCTCATCCCGGAGCATAGAACTCAACACCCGCTGGGTACGCACCGCAAGCGGGTTGATAATCGCGCTGCAATGAACGCCATTTTCTTCGTACTCAGGACGGGTTGCCAGTGGAATGCGCTAAATGCCACCGGTATATGCTCGTCAAGCTCTGCTCATCGCCGATTTCAGGAGTGGCGGGATGCTGGCGTATTTGAACGCTTCTGGCAAAACGGGTTGCTTGCTTGCGAACAGTTGGACGCTATTGACTGGTCGTGGCTGTCGATGGATGGTTGTATGACCAAATCACCGCTGGCAGGCTCAAAAAAACAGGCAAGAACCCAACAGACCGAGGGAAACGGGGCGTAAAGCGCAGTCTGATGACTGACGGGAACGGGCTTCCGCTTGCACTGGTTGTCGCTGGAGCAAATACGCACGACATAAAGCTGGTTGCGGATACGCTCGATGCCCTCCAGACGGGCAGACCGGGCAAGAGGCTCCGGTTGTGCATGGACAAAGGGTATGAAGCGGAATGGTTGGGAGCGTATCTGAAAAGTCGTCGCTATGAACCTCATATCCAGTCACGGAAGGATGAATCAGAAGCCATCAAAAACACGGATTTTAAGGCCCACCGCTGGGTTGTAGAGAGAACACACAGTTGGATGAATCGCTACCGTCGTGTCCTGACTCGTTGGGAGAAGAAGGTCGAGAATTATGAGGCAATGCTGCATCTTGCCTGTGCCATCATTGTCTGGAATAAAATCCTATTGGGATAGGTTCTTATTTGCATTATTTGAACGGGAACGTTCCCATAACTAGACGATGATCACAAGTAATAATAATTATTTTCTTAAGTTATTAATTTAATTTATCACTGGAGATAATGATTTTTTGTGGCGGAACATCTTCTTTTGCCATTTTAATCAATATATTAGCAGCCTCTTTCCCACTCTCTCTAAAGCCTAAACGGTAGAATTTGGTTTGAGGAAATAAAAAGGCCAATAAATCATTTCGCCCAATACAGGCCACATCGATATGATTCATGTTTTGTTCGGATAAGTATTTTTGTACACCAAATGCTAATGAGTCTGTTGCGCACAGTATGGCTTGTGGTGATGTGGTTAAGATCTCTTTAGCAAGCATATAGCCACTTTGGTAATTAAGTTCACCTAATTGTGCGTGAGGGGTTAAACCTTGCTGCTGACAATAGTGTAGATAAGATTGGTAACGAAGTAGGCCCGTTGTTTCATCGTGAACATTGATCCCGATATAACTTATTTGTTGGTAATTTTTTTGTTTATGAAAATAGTGCATAAGGTTTTTAACCGCACTTTCATCATCGTGACAAATAGAGACAAAACCTTCTAATGGTCGCGCAATAACAACCATTTTTTGTTTCCAATTGGAGAGCTTATTGATATCAATGCCTGAAAAAGCAAAAAAGACAATCCCATCAACCTTTTGGCGAGCAAGCATTTTTAAATGTTCCTCAACTTTTTCCGGTTTAAATTGACTCTCTAAAATAATAGGGTCGATATTATTTTGATAGAAAATAGGTAGCATGGAACTGACTGCTTGGTTTTCAGCGTAAGAATCTAAACGCGTCATGATGATGCCGAAAGAGCGGTTTGAATAGCCTCGCATTGCACGGGCAGATTTTGAGGGAGTAAATTGATATTTTTCAATTATTTGATTAACTTTTTGCCGAGTCTCTTCATTAACCATTGGGTCTTGATTAATCACCCTTGAAACTGTTGATTTACCTACGCCACATAGCTTTGCAATATCATTAATGGTGAGTTTCTTTTTATCCGTTTTTATCATAATGTTTTGTCTTAATTAGCTAAATACTTATAAAGGCTTAGTCATTTATATTTATTTTCTATTTATGTGCTTAGTCTAACTCATTTTTTTCAAGGCATCTGTAGAAAAGAAGCGATCAATACTTATCTTAGTCGTGAAATCGCGTTTTGCTTTGATGCCATTATGAGTATTTCTTCTTCATAACTCATTAGGCTGACTTATTCCTTTGCGTTACATCTAATGAATTTTTGGCATTTCATAACCCAACTTGCACGCCATATAGTCAATTTAAATGGTTGTCATAAAAAAGTGATATAACACCGGAAGAGCAAGATGGAATATTTACCGTTATTTGTGGATCTTCGATCCCGCAAAGCTGTGCTAGTTGGCGGCGGCGATGTTGCAGCACGCAAAGCAGAGCTATTGCTTAAAGCTAATGCCGCGCTTGTCGTCATTTCTCCGACATTAAACCCACTCTTACAGCGCCTTTATGAGCAAAATGCATTTGAGTGGATTAAAGGTGAGTATCACTCTGCACATATTGAGAAGGCATATTTGGTGATCGCTGCAACTGATAATCCCTCATTGAATGAGAAAGTTTTTCATGATGCGGAGTCTCAACACACCTTTGTAAATGTGGTTGATGAAAAGCCGCTATGCTCTTTCATTGTGCCTTCAATCATCGATAGAGACCCTGTCGTTGTTGCTATTTCATCGGGGGGAACGGCTCCCGTACTTGCTCGTTTATTACGCGAAAAACTGGAAGGGATGCTACCACATTCACTAGGCCAGATGGCTGAGATAGCAGGGCGCTGGCGCGAAAAGGTGAAAGAGTCTATTACCAGCATGCGTGAGCGCAAACGTTTTTGGGAAAAAAGCTTTAATGGTCACTTTGCCTCATTGGTTGAAAAAGGCCAACTTTCACAAGCAGAGCAGCAGTTAGAGAAACAACTGTATGAACAAGATACTAGCGGGGAGCTGACCCTTGTTGGCGCAGGCCCCGGAGACGCAGGGCTATTAACATTAAAAGGTCTGCAAGTTTTGCAAAATGCAGATGTTGTTTTATACGACAACCTTGTTAGTGAGGAAGTGCTTGATTTAGCACGGCGTGATGCAGACAAAATTTGTGTTGGAAAGCGAGCTCATCGTCATTCAGTTCCCCAAGAAGAGACCAATTCGTTAATTGTCAAACTAGCGAAACAGGGGAAAAAAGTCGTACGTTTAAAAGGTGGCGACCCCTTTATTTTTGGTCGAGGTGGCGAGGAGCTTGAAGTGGCTGCCGCCGCAGGTATTCCTTTTCAAGTGGTTCCCGGTATTACAGCAGCGATTGGTGCGACAGCGTATGCGGGGATCCCTTTGACGCACCGTGAACATTCTCAAAGTGTCACGTTTATCACAGGGCACTGTAAGAATGATGGGAATGAATTAGATTGGCCAGCTTTGGCTAGAGGTCATCAAACCTTAGCCATTTATATGGGAACGGTAAAGGCGGATAGCATTAGTAAACAATTGATTTATTTTGGGCGCTCCCCAGAAACCCCTGTGGCAGTCATCGGTTGTGGTACACGCAGTAACCAGCAAGTGCTTAGTGGTCAGTTGCATGAATTAGAAGCACTTGCGCAAAAAGCGCCTTCGCCTGCTTTATTAGTGATTGGTGAAGTCGTCGCATTACATCAACAGTTAGCTTGGTTTGGTCATCAAGTCGTGGAAAACAGATGGCGTTCAGCCGTGCTGGAATTGGCTTAATAGAAGGAGGCCATCATGAATGAAAAACGATTGACCCATTTGCAGCAGTTGGAAGCTGAAAGTATTCATATTTTACGTGAAGTGGCTGCTGAATTTGCAAATCCAGTGATGCTTTATTCAATAGGCAAAGATTCATCCGTTATGTTGCATTTAGCGCGTAAGGCTTTTTATCCAGGTAAATTGCCATTTCCATTATTACATGTGGATACAGGGTGGAAATTTCGTGAAATGTATGAATTTCGTGATAAAACGGCGAAAAACTATGGTTTCGAACTCCTAGTTTACCGGAATCCAGAAGGGGAGGCGCTTGGTATCAATCCCTTTATACATGGTAGCGCAAAGCATACAGACATTATGAAAACGGAAGGTTTAAAACAAGCGCTGGATAAATATGGTTTCGATGCAGCATTTGGGGGGGCAAGGCGTGATGAAGAAAAATCACGCGCAAAAGAGAGAATATACTCTTTCAGAGACCGTTCACACCGTTGGGATCCTAAAAACCAACGCCCTGAATTATGGCATAACTATAATGGGCAAATTAATAAAGGTGAGAGCATTCGCGTCTTCCCACTATCCAACTGGACAGAACTGGATATTTGGCAATATATCTACTTAGAAAATATCGATATTGTGCCTCTCTATTTTGCAAAAGAGCGCCCTGTATTAGAGCGGGATGGCACACTATTGATGGTAGATGATGACCGTATAGATTTAAAAGCGGGTGAAGTGATTGCGAAGCGAAAAGTGCGTTTTCGGACGCTAGGGTGCTGGCCATTAACGGGGGCTGTTGAATCACAGGCAGAGACCTTACCTGAAATTATCGAAGAGATGCTGATATCCACGACGAGTGAACGTCAAGGTCGGTTAATCGATAGTGACCAAGCTGCATCAATGGAGCAAAAGAAGCGTCAAGGGTATTTTTAAGGGGAAACGTTATGGCAGATTTAGCATACAACGAAATTATTGCGGAACAAATTAAGCAACAAGGTGGAGTTGAAGGCTACTTATTAGCACAGCAACACAAAGGGCTATTACGCTTTCTAACCTGTGGCAATGTTGATGATGGTAAAAGTACCCTGATTGGTCGCTTATTACATGACACTCGACAAATTTATGAAGATCAACTTTCTGTGTTGCAAAATGACAGTAAGCGTATAGGCACACAAGGAGAAAAATTAGATTTAGCATTGCTGGTGGATGGCCTTGCTGCGGAGCGTGAACAAGGTATTACGATTGATGTCGCTTACCGCTATTTTTCGACCCAAAAGCGCAAATTTATTATTGCGGATACGCCGGGCCATGAACAATATACGCGTAACATGGCGACAGGCGCCTCAACTTGCTCACTGTCTATTTTGTTGATCGATGCTCGAAAAGGAGTTCAAGAGCAAACTCGACGTCACAGTTTTATTAGTACACTGCTGGGTATCCGTCACTTAATTGTGGCAGTTAATAAGATGGATTTAGTGGATTACAGTGAAGCAGTCTTCGAAAAAATTAAGCAAGACTACCAAAAATTTGCTACCGAATTACCTGTTGATCTGAATGTTTGGTTTGTACCGATTTCTGCTCTTGATGGCGATAATATTGTTAACAAAAGCCAAAATATTCCATGGTATCAAGGTGAAACACTACTATACATTTTAGAAAATGTTCAAGTCCAGCAAAAAGCCTCAGAGCAGGCATTACGCTTACCGATCCAATATGTGAATCGGCCAAACTTGGACTTTAGAGGCTATAGTGGAACCTTATCTTCAGGGATTGTGAGTATCGGTCAATCTGTTAAAGCATTACCATCGGGTCAAGTCTCTAAAGTTAAAGATATCATTACATTCGATGGTGCTTTGCAGTTTGCTGTTCCGGGGGAAGCAATCACATTAGTGTTAGAAGATGAGATTGATATTAGCCGTGGAGATTTAATTGTTGCAGAAAACGATACGTTGCAGAGCACTCATCATGCCTTGATTGATGTGGTTTGGATGTCGGAGCAGCCACTTGTTCAAGGGCAACAGTTGGATATCAAAATCGCGGGCAAAAGAAGTCGCGCCAAAGTTGAAAATATTCACTATCAAGTCGATGTTAATAACTTAACACAAAAGGTCGCTACTGAACTGCCGCTTAATGGTATTGGGCTGGTGGAGTTCTCTTTTGATGAGCCACTATTATTAGATAACTATCAACACAATGCTGATACAGGTGGCATGATCCTAATTGATAGGCTCACGAATGTTACTGCGGGAGCCGGCTTAGTACGTGAGGTTACCGGACAGTTTATTGAGCAAAAAGATAACTTTAGCGAGTTTGAAATCGAACTCAATAAATTGATTCGACGCCATTTCCCTCATTGGGGAGCGCGCGATTTACTCGGTGGAAAATAAACATGATGGCGCTAACGGATAATCATATTGTTTGGCACGATCATCCCGTCACTCGGCAAGCTAGAGAAAGGGCAAATGGGCATAAAGGCGCGGTATTGTGGTTTACAGGGTTATCAGGATCAGGTAAATCGACATTAGCGGGAGCGACTGAGCAAGCTTTAGCCGCGATGGGAATAAAAACCTATCTGCTTGATGGTGATAATGTACGTCATGGTTTATGTGGTGATTTAGGGTTTAGCGAGGCGGATAGACAAGAAAATATCCGCCGGATTGGTGAAGTAGCTAAATTGATGGTCGATGCAGGCCTAATCGTCGCAACGGCTTTTATATCGCCTTATCAGGCAGATAGAGCGCGTGTTCGTGACCTATTTGAAGAAAATCAATTTTTTGAGCTTTACGTAGCAACCCCCGTAGAAGTGTGTGAACAGCGCGATCCTAAAGGGCTTTATAAACAGGCCAGAGCAGGAAAAATTAAACAGTTTACGGGGATCGATTCTCCTTACCAAGAGCCGCTAAAACCCGAGTTACGGCTTGATGGTTTACAGCCTATCAACGACTCGGTGACAAGGATTATTCATCTGTTAACTCATCAACAAGTGATTAAGATTTAAACTATTCTTCATGAGATGATGTTGCTGGATAGATGCGATTTTCAGTAACATCTCTTCGCGTTCATCTGTCATTTCCCCTTAGCTTTCCTGAACATAAGACCCACTTGGGTTCTTGGTCTTCTATAGTGGCGTTACATAAGTGCAAAATATTTTGCATGAAGGCTCGTGTTTTCGTTGGTGAATTTTACTCAGTTAGGTAATAGTTTGATGATAGGCGTAGAGATAAGATTTGATTCTGGATGAGAAATTAAACAAAGGACGTATTGTTAACATTAATTTGAGTAAAATTTAGCCATTTAACCGGTAATTTTTACTTACTTTTATGACATTACTTTCTTCATAGTAGCGTCATGAGCTCAGTTATGGGATGATTAGCTAATCATTTCAGGGGGCAAAATGGGCAAATTAACGCTTCTATTAATCGCCGTATTGGCTTGGACACAATATTCTCTATGGTTAGGGAAAAATGGCATTCACGATTACGTCCGAGTCAAAGACGATGTTGCGGCGCAAGAAATTATCAATTCTCGCTTAAAAGTGCGTAATGAGCAGCTATTTGCTGAAATTAATGACTTGAACGATGGTCAAGATGCTATTGAAGAGCGTGCCCGTACTGAGCTTGGAATGATCAAACCTGGTGAATCATTTTATAGAATGGTAAAAGAGAGTAACAACCAAAAAGAATCTAAAAATTAATAAGTTATAAACTCTTTTATAATCTGTTATATCTATCGGTCATTAATTTCAATGTAAGATCCAACATAATGAATAACTCAATAATTGGGGGAGATTCGCAAGTGGTTGCGATAATTCCCGCGGCAGGTATTGGTAGTCGTATGAAGGCCGATTGCCCAAAACAGTACTTGCAGGTTGCAGGGAAAACTATCATTGAGCATACAATTAATGCATTGCTATTGAATCCTCATGTTGCCAGTGTTGTTATCGCGTTGAGTCCTGATGACGACTATTTTGCTAAGCTTGATATTGCGCAAGATTCACGCGTGACGACAGTTGAAGGTGGCAAAGAGCGAGCAGATTCGGTATTAGCAGGGTTAGACTTTTTAGCCCAAGACGGCAATATGCATAATAAGTGGGTATTAGTGCACGATGCGGCACGCCCCTGTTTGCATCAAGACGATTTAAATAAAATTATTCAATTATCAACAAAAAATTGTTGTGGAGGGATCTTGGCAGCTCCGGTCAGGGATACCATGAAACGGAGCCGAAAAGCTTCTGATCTCATCGATCATACAGTGGAGCGGGAAGCCTTATGGCATGCATTGACCCCACAATTTTTCCCTTTGTTGTTATTGCGAGATTGCTTAAGTAAAGCTTTGAAAGAGAATGCGGTTATCACAGATGAAGCCTCTGCACTTGAATATTGCGGCTATCAACCTGTATTAGTTTCAGGACGTTCTGATAACCTGAAAGTGACTCGACCAGAAGATCTGGCACTGGCGGAATTTTATCTTTCTAGAATGAAATAAAAGGAATAAATAATGAGAATTGGGCACGGTTTTGATGTGCATAAGTTCGGCGGTGATGGTCCTATCATTATTGGTGGTGTCCGTATCCCTTATGAACACGGTTTATTGGCACACTCTGACGGTGATGTGGTATTACACGCAGTAACAGATGCTATTTTAGGTGCAGCAGCACTTGGTGATATTGGTAAGCTCTTCCCTGATACCGACCCTGCATACAAAGGTGCAGATAGCCGCATATTGCTAAAAAAAGCTTACTGCCATGTTCGAGAAAAAGGCTACAGCATTGGAAATATTGATGTCACTATTATGGCTCAAGCACCAAAAATGTTGCCACATATCCCGCAAATGCGCGTCAATATTGCTGAAGATCTTGAATGTCACATGGATGATATTAATGTCAAAGCAACAACAACTGAGCAATTGGGGTTTGTTGGGCGTAAAGAGGGCATTGCATGTGCGGCGGTAGTGCTGTTAGTGAAAGATAATGGTAATGAAACTCATGAATGTACAGTACCTGCATGGTAAACCTCTCTCAACAGGTAAGCTAAAAAGTCAGCCAGAAGATTTTATTGTCAAAGAAGATCTTGGCTTCGAACTGGACGGCGAAGGCGAACATGTTATGGTTCGCGTTGAAAAAACAGGTTGCAACACATTATTTGTGGCTGAACAGTTAGCTAAATTTGCAAAAATTTCAGCTCGTTCAGTGAGCTATGCGGGTTTAAAAGACCGTAATGCAGTGACTGAACAGTGGTTTTGTTTACAAATGCCAGGTAAAGAAACGCCTGATTTTTCATTATGGCAGCTTGATGGTTGTAGAGTCATCGCGACAACGAGACAAAAACGCAAGTTACGTATTGGAACATTGAAAGGCAACCAGTTTGAATTGACGATCCGGGATATTTCAGTACCTGAGGATGTTGAGGCTCGTTTACAGAAAGTTGCAGAACAAGGCATTCCGAATTATTTTGGGGAACAAAGATTTGGCCGTGATGGGCAAAACCTAACCCAAGCATTACGTTGGGCGAACCAAGAAATTACGGTTCGTGAACGTAATAAGCGTAGTTTCTATTTATCTGCCGCACGTAGTGCTATGTTTAACCATGTTGCAAGTGAACGGATTGAAAACCAAACCATAAACCAAGTATTACTTGGTGATGCGCTACAACTAACAGGGCGTGGAAGTTGGTTTGTTGCAACGGCAGAAGAGTTGCCTACCTTGCAAGCGCGTGTTGCTTCTGGCGAATTGAGTATCACTGCGCCTTTGCCCGGTGATGGCGAATTAGGTACGCAAGAGGATGCACTAGTTTTTGAAACCAACAGCTTAGAAAGCTATCACTCTTTGATGACACTGATGAAAAACGAACGCGTCTCATCGACACGAAGAGCGATGATTGTGAAACCGCAAAATTTTCAATGGCAATGGATTGACCAGACTACATTAAAACTCAATTTTTTCCTTAATTCAGGAAGCTTTGCAACAAGCGTGGTGCGAGAAATCATTAATCAGGATAGTGCCGATGTTAAAGATATTATTGAGTAACGACGATGGTGTGACTGCACCGGGGATCCAGACATTGGCGGCCGCTTTACGTCAATATTATCAGGTGCAAGTGATTGCGCCTGATCGCAACCGTAGTGGGGCATCGAACGCATTAACGTTAGATAGGCCTTTAAGGATCCAAACTCTTGCTAATGGTGACTTTTCTGTACAAGAAGGTACGCCAACAGATTGTGTTTACATTGGTGTGAATAAAGTCGTTAGGCCACGACCGGATATTGTTGTGTCAGGAATTAACTGTGGGCCTAATTTAGGTGATGATGTGATCTATTCAGGGACAGTTGCTGCGGCGATGGAAGGGAGGCACTTAGGGTTACCTTCAATTGCGGTCTCATTGGATGGAGATACCCATTTTGAAACTGCTGCAAAAATAACCTGTGATATTCTCGCTTTATTACATAAAAACCCTTTACGGGCAGGTAACATACTAAACATTAACGTTCCTGATATCCCTTATGAGGATGTTAAAGGGATCAAAGTCACTCGCTGTGGTAGCCGTCATGCTGCTTCAGAAGTCTACAACCTTGAAGATCCTAAAGGTAATATGTTGTATTGGCTAGGGCCTGTAGGGGAGATCCGTGATGCTGGGCCGGGTACTGATTTTGAAGCCGTATCACAAGGTTATGTTTCAATTACCCCATTACAAGTTGACTTAACAGCGTATAAAGCACATTCATTAGTTGAAGAGTGGTTAGAAAAATCGGGAGTGAAAGTAAAATGAGAACAGGCCTCATGAAAGAACTTTTGGCACAACTACGCCAACAGGGAATTCACGATGAGCGTCTGTTAGATGCTTTGTCACAGGTTCCTCGTGAACGCTTTGTTGACGAAGCCCTATCGCATAAGGCTTATGATAATATTCCATTACCTATCGGTTATGGGCAAACTATCTCTCAACCTTATATTGTTGCAAAAATGACTGCATTACTGGCGATTAAGCCAGATGATCATGTATTAGAAATCGGTACAGGGTCAGGTTATCAAACCGCTGTTTTAGCGCACCTTGCAAAACATGTTTTTTCTGTTGAAAGGGTAAAAAGTTTGCAATGGACGGCAAAACGTCGTTTTAAGCAGCTTGATTTACACAATATCTCCACTCGTCATGGTGATGGCTGGGAAGGCTGGCAATCTAAAGGGCCTTTTGATGCAATTATCGTGACGGCGGCACCCAGTGAAATTCCGCCTCGGTTACTACAGCAATTAAAAGAAGGTGGGCGTTTGGTTCTGCCTGTGGGGGATAAAGATCAAGCGCTGAAGCTAATTACGCGCAGAGGGAATGATTATCATGCTAATGTGGTCGAAAAAGTACGTTTTGTTCCGCTAGTAGCGGGTGACTTAGCGTAATTTTTGCTTATAGTCATATTTGGTAAAATAGGGCACTTTAACAGCTTAAAGTTAAGAATGTTGTATTTTCCATTAAGTCATAATCTCAAATTGTTATATTTTTGATATATTTGGCTTGTTCAATATTTTATATTTCTGCTTTAATAAGCAAAATACTTTTAGTGACGAGAGCTAACAGGCTCTAATGTTTTACTGACACAAATTTATTTGCTATGTCAGATTTTTCTTCACGGGAGAAGAAGCATGAAAATTGTTAGCCCAATAAGCAGAATTCGATGGGCGGTGATCTTTTCATTTAGCGGGGCATTATTGGCTGGATGTTCAACTCCGTACCATACAGCAGCGCCTATTTCTAGCGTAAATGACGGTCAGACGAGTCAATCAAGTCAACAAACTGTTCAAAGAACGGCACCTACTGGTGGTACAAGTACAGCGATGCCTTCTTCTCGACCTAATTTGTCTTCGAATTCTTCATCATCTATTCGTACCTCTGCCCCAGTCAATATGGATGGGCAAGGGCGTATTATCTATAACCGCGACTATGGTAGCATCCCTAAAGGTAGCTACAGTGGCAGTACTTACACCGTACAACGCGGTGATACACTATTCTATATTGCTTATATAACTGGTAATGATTTCCGTGAGTTAGCAGCTAAAAACAATATTGCAGAGCCTTATAGCCTAAATGTTGGGCAAGTGATCAATATTGGTAACGGAAATGTGAACTCAAACGGGCAATTGGCCTCAAATTCATCAAATAGTAATCAGCAACCGGTTGATCTTCGAACAACTAATGCGTATCCTGCAAATGGAAGCGGTCAAAATTCAGGTAAGATGTTGCCTAATAATAAGAAGCCTGCAACGCAAACTTCTACGGCAACAACAACGACGGCAGCTTCTACCGCCTCTACGACGACAGCAAGCAGTACAAATAGCTCATCGATAAAATGGCGTTGGCCAGCGGAAGGGAAAACAATAGAAGGTTTCTCTGATGCTCAAGGTGGAAATAAAGGCATTGATATTGCCGGTTCACGAGGTCAACCTGTACTTGCTTCTGCTCCAGGTAAAGTGGTTTATGCAGGAAATGCACTACGCGGATATGGAAATCTTATAATAATAAAACATAACGATGACTACTTGAGTGCTTATGCACATAACGATACGTTACTTGTGCGTGACCAGCAGGATGTTGCCGCGGGTCAGAAAATAGCCACGATGGGTAGTACCGGAACGAGTTCGGTTAGATTACATTTTGAAATTCGTTACAAGGGAAAATCAGTAAACCCGCTGCGCTACTTACCGCAGCGATAAACTGGGCAGAGTGCAATGACATTCTGCCCTCATTATCAAGGGTAGGAGTCACTGATGAGCCAAAGTTCGCTGAAAGCTAACGAGTTATACAATGACCTCGACGATAGCATGATGGATGATGCTTTTGATGAGAGTCAGTTCAAAGAAGAGGATCTGGTTACTGAACTAGATGATGAAATGGATTTACTCCAGAACACGAATCAGCGTGTTCTGGATGCCACTCAAATTTATCTCAGTGAAATTGGATTCTCTCCGCTCCTAACTGCCGAAGAAGAAGTCTTCTACGCGAGGAGAGCGCTACGTGGAGATGTTGCTTCACGTCAGCGCATGATTGAAAGTAATCTTCGGTTAGTTGTTAAGATCTCTCGACGTTATAATAATCGGGGATTAGCATTATTAGATCTTATTGAGGAAGGTAATCTAGGGTTAATTCGCGCTGTTGAAAAGTTTGATCCTGAAAAGGGGTTCCGCTTCTCAACGTATGCGACATGGTGGATCCGTCAAACGATTGAACGTGCCATCATGAATCAAACTAGAACCATCCGCCTCCCAATTCATATCGTCAAAGAGCTCAATATTTACCTTAGAACTGCCCGCGAATTAGCGCAAAAACTCGACCACGAGCCTAGCGCTGAGGAAATCGCTGAACAGCTTGATAAACCAGTAGAAGATGTCAGCCGTATGTTGCGTTTAAATGAACGTATTACATCAGTCGATACGCCTATTGCTGGCGATTCAGAGAAATCTTTACTTGAAGTTCTCTCTGATGAGAATGAATCAGGCCCAGAGCATACAATTCAAGATAACAACTTAAAAGAGAATATTGTGAAGTGGTTATTTGAATTGAATCCAAAGCAGCGAGAAGTCCTTGCTCGGCGTTTTGGGCTATTAGGCTATGAAGCTGAGACACTAGAAGAAGTTGGCCGAGAAATTGGGTTAACAAGAGAAAGGGTGCGGCAGATACAAGTGGAAGGGCTAAGGCGGTTAAAAGATATTTTACAAGGAGAGGAGCTTTCCTTAGAAGCCTTATTTAATATGTAAATATCTTTGTGAATACATAACGAAAGCCCTCAATATTTGATTGAGGGCTTTTTTCGTTAATGATAATAAATGGTCGAGTTTCTCATCATAGACTTTAGCTTACCGTCACACAGGAACGCCACTATGAAATTTAAAATCGTGGTCTACTGAGGTGATAAGTTCGGCTTCAACGAGACCGAACATCTCAACACGCTCGCTAATATCTGTTTTACTGATTGATTGCGCTAACTGTAGGTAATCTTGATAGTGTCTCGCTTCTGAGCGCAGTAATGAGACATAAAAGCTCGCCAAATCATCGTCTAGAAAAGGAGCCAATTTCGCGAAACGTTCACATGATCGAGCTTCAATATAAGCACCAATAATCAGTTTATCGACCAATGTTTGTGGTTCATGACCACTCATATGACTGAATAGCCCTTTAGCGTATCGACTTGCCGTTATACCATCATAAGCAATATTTCGCTGATGCATAATTTCCAGCACTTGATAAAAATGGTGCAGCTCTTCTTTAATCAAGAGTACCATTTTATCAATTAAATCTTGGCTATAGGGTGACTGCTTTTTCGCCAAGATCTGTTTTGATATTTGGTTTTTATTCTTTAGCGTATGAATATCACCAATACGATCGTAGGCAAAGTCTTCATAAGGCTTAAACCAAGCAAGCAATGTTGCCGCACTCTCTTTATCAACCGCATATTTACGGATCAAAAACATCGCACTTTGCGCCGCCTTTAGCTCACATAATAGATGATCTTTTAAGAGTATAGGGAGGCTTTCTGGTTCACTGGCTTTTTTAACCCAACTATCAGGCGTTTCACAGCGTAAAAACTGCCTGATAGGCGCTAGAAGTTCAGCGTGGTCTTGCATACTACTTATCCATTTCCTTTAAACGATATAACCAATCTAACGCTTGCCTTGGCGTTAACTTATCAGGGTCGATACTTTCAAGAGCGCTAAGAACAGGGGATGGCTCTTCTGGCACTAAGAAGCTGAGTTGTGCGCTATCAACATGGCTCGCGTTGGTATTATTTGAAATAATTTCTAACTCTTTGAGCTTTTGTTTGGCACGCTTAATAACATCTTTAGGGACGCCTGCTAGAGAGGCTACCGCAAGGCCATAACTTTTACTTGCTGCTCCTTCTTGAACATTGTGCATAAAGGCGATGGTATCGCCGTGCTCCATTGCATCAAGGTGAATATTGACCGCGCCTTCTAATTTTTCAGGTAAGGTTGTTAATTCAAAGTAATGTGTGGCAAATAAAGTCATGGACTTGATTCGGTTAACTAAGTTTTCAGCACAAGCCCAAGCAAGTGACAAACCATCATAGGTTGAAGTGCCTCGACCAATTTCATCCATTAGGACTAAACTTTGCTCTGTTGCATTGTGTAAAATATTAGCCGTTTCAGTCATTTCAACCATGAAGGTTGAACGCCCGGAGGCTAAGTCATCGGATGCGCCAACACGGGTAAAAATACGATCAACAGGTCCAATGACCGCTTTTGTTGCAGGTACGAAACTACCAATATAGGCAAGTAGTGTTATCAATGCAGTTTGGCGCATATAGGTACTTTTACCCCCCATATTAGGGCCTGTAATGATAAGTAGGCGACGTTGTGGGGAAAGTGAAAGCGGATTAGAAATAAATGGTTCACTCAGGACTTGCTCGACCACAGGGTGGCGTCCTTCAGTAATGTGGATCCCTGGTTTATCTGTGAGTTGTGGGCAAGCATAGCCAAGTGTTTCAGCACGCTCAGCTAAGTTATTGAGCACATCGAGCTCTGCAAGAGCCTCCGCACTGATTTGCAAGTCTGCCAAATGTGGCAATAGCATATCGAAAAGCTCATCATAGAGTGCTTTTTCGATAGCTAACGCTTTACTTTTTGAGGTTAAGACTTTGTCTTCGTACTCTTTTAGTTCAGGAATAATGTAACGTTCCGCATTTTTCAGCGTTTGACGACGTACATAATGAATAGGAACTAAATGACTCTGACCGCGACTGACCTGAATAAAATAGCCGTGTACCGCATTGTAGCCCACTTTAAGGGTATCAATGCCCAGCTTCTCTTTTTCGCGAATTTCTAGTCTATCAAGATAGTCTGTAGCTCCATCGGCAAGTGCTCGCCATTCATCGAGTTCGCTATTATAACCCGGAGCGATAACGCCACCGTCACGCACCAATACAGGCGGTGCATCAATAATCGCACGTTGCAGTAAATCCTGTAGCTCATCAAACTGGTTAATACGTTTTTGCAAGTTTTGCAGATATTCGCTGTTAGATTGGTTGAGGATTTGATGAATCTCTTGGTACTGTTCAAAAGCGTGGCGCATACGTGCTAAATCGCGAGGGCGAGCAGAGCGTAAAGCTAAACGGGCAAGTACACGCTCTAAATCACCAATTTGACGTAGTAATGGCTGTAATAGCTCGAAACCACACTCTTGTAAGGCGGCGATAGCTTGTTGGCGATTCGTTAGTGTTTGTACATGGCGCAATGGGGTATGAAGCCAACGCTTGAGCATGCGGCTTCCCATCGAGGTAACGCATAAATCCAAAATAGACGCTAAAGTATTATCTGTGCCGCCAGATAAGTTTTGCGTGATCTCAAGATTACGACGTGTTGCAGCATCCAGAATAACGTTATCTGTTTGTTTTTCCATGATGATGCTACGGATATGAGGTAATGCCGTACGTTGAGTATCTTTGACGTATTGGAGAAGGCAGCCAGCAGCGCGTAGCGCTCTCGAGGCATTTTCGACCCCAAACCCAATTAAGTCTTTTGTGCCAAATTGTAGGCCAAGCTGCTGTTTTGCTGTTTCTAGCTCGAATTCCCATAGAGGCCGACGACGTAGGCCTTTACAGTTTTCGATTAACGCCATACTCGCAAAGTCTTCAGGATAGAGTAATTCAGCAGGGCGAGTACGTTGTAGCTCTGCTTGTAGAGACTCTTCGTCATCGAATTCACTGATGATAAAGCGCCCCGACGTGATATCTAAGGTTGCAAAGCCATAGCCTTGAGGCTCTTGCCAGACTGAGGCCAATAGATTGTCTTGCCGCTCATTCAGTAATGCTTCATCGGTGATTGTACCCGGTGTAACAATACGTACGACTTTACGCTCAACAGGACCTTTACTCGTTGCGGGATCACCAATTTGTTCGCATATCGCGACAGATTCACCCAGTTGCACCAATTTTGCTAAATAGTTTTCGGCCGCATGGTGTGGTACACCCGCCATTGGAATAGGCTGACCCGCCGTTTGCCCTCGTTTGGTGAGCGAAATATCTAATAATTGAGACGCTTTTTTGGCATCATCAAAGAAAAGCTCGTAAAAATCCCCCATACGATAGAACAGCAATATGTCAGGATGTTGTGCTTTTAGTTTTAAATACTGCTGCATCATTGGTGTGTGGGATTCAAAATTTTGGTTATCAGTCATAAGCTTGTTTGTCTAATCTGTTGAATTTATTTAATCCTGTGTCCGTTGGCTGTCTCATTAGACTCCATTTTATTGTAGAGAATGTCACAGAATCCCATGATTGAGTGTAGGTTAAAATGTAGGCTGTTTATGGGGCTAAAACCCAATGAGCATTGTAAATGCACCAATCTGCACTTTAGTCTAAACACATTGAATACTTTTATAATAAGCGTTAATTAGGGTAACACTTATGAGCCAAAAATCATCAGTAAAACCATTCTTAACACAGTATCGCAGCGATAAACTTAAGTGTAAAAATAGTTCTGAATCCTGCGAAAGCTCTGGTTTACGTGTTTTTTGTGGCATAACAGCCAGTAAGACCGTTTTCTACCGATATAGTAGCCCAGTTATAGGTAAACTTGTACAGCTAAAAGTCGGTAATTTTCCTCAAATAGCATTGATTGAGACTAGCGTTAAGTTGCAAGAGTTTAAACAGTTACGTCAATTAGGCCGATGCCCTGTCACTGAGCTAAAAGAAGAAAAACAATATAAAAAACAAAAACAACTCCAGCCGCAAAAAACACAGTTAACAGTAAAAGAACTTGTTGAGCTTTATTTAGTTGATCATATCGAAGATCGTAAAGGCAAAGACGGTAAAATTATTTCTGGCTCAAGAAAGAAGAAAGGGCAAATAGAAGTTCGTCGCATGCTTGAAGCCGATGTTGTTCGTGTTTTAGGTGAGCTTATGGCTCATGAAGTAACCCGAAAAAATGTGATTGAGCTTGTGCGTGAAATTGATGGACGAGGCGCTAAGGTTCAAGCAGGTAATGTATTGCGTGAACTGTCGGCAGCCTATGAGTTTGCAATCGGTCTAGAGTATTTCGAAGATAATTTCGCTAACCCTGCTTTATTTTGTCAGTTTTTATTTCAATTTTTAGGGTATTTTTTTCTAATGTGATTTTATCAATAGCATTAGAATACTCTCTTTCTGAAAGACTAGTTTGAATGCCAATTGAATCATCAACCTCCCCATCATCAAATCTTGATAAGATCAGATAATTTTGTGGGCTTGTAGGGTCATCTCCTACGCCAATAACAACAACGTCATTCTCGGTATAGCAATTAACAATGGAGGCTTTAAAAGTATATATATTATCCATAATTTTATCTTAGCATTTTTTTGAAGTTGTTGGTGTTTGTTTTTTAGGTGTGACATTCAAAGTCTGTTTTTCTGCTCCTTCCCAATTTAACTCAGCAAGGTATTGTTGCTTCCATCGCGACACAGCAGATTTGCCCGCCCCAGATATTTGTTCAACTTGAATATTGCTATATCCCCCTTCAACCATGAGTTTTGCATATTCCAGTTTTTGCTTTGCACTAAAGGTCACTTTTACTTTTCGGGTTATATTTATACCTATACGATTTTGCTTAATTATAAGCTATAAATCTCTACAGTTTTATTAGACCATCCCAAAAATATTTTCCATTAGAAACCAGACACTTCATTAACATTGTGAAAATTCAATATTCAACCCTTCTTCATTACATAAATCGACAAATAGTTGAGAGACAATCATTTGCTCACAAAAGACACTATCTCTCGCTATAAAGAAATCTTTATCACATTTATAGGCAGGAATATCGATTAGTTTAGTGCCATCAATAAGTTCCCTAAACGTTATTCTTTCCTCGTCAATAATTGGAAGGTAATTGTTTACCTTACATAAAGACATCGTTTCACTAGCATTTTCCACAGTACATTTATAGAAGGACATTTCAGATGCAATTCTACGCTCAAATATAGATACCGCTCTCTGTGAAAAAACTGGGACTCCGATATTGGCAGGAAAATAATCTGAAACCATCAGTTTATCACTCCGCATAGTACTTTGTACTTTACCTTTTGGTAGTGAATATGAGAGAAACTTATCATCCCCTTCATTCCAAATGAAAAAGCTTGATAATCTTGACTTTGGGTCTGAGAAGTCAATAACTCCATTTCCCAATGAGAAGCTACTACTAATAGTATAGATATTCATGCCCTTATCCTCGTAATCAAGCACATGTAAGTTTTCCTGTTTTGAATCCTTTACGAGCCTCATGCTGTAGGTTCAATACTTCACTTTGTATTCGTCGATAATCCCATTTTTCTTTATTTGCAACTCTCTCCAAAGCATCTAGTTTTGACTTCATCATTTCATTATATATTGCATGCTGTCCACTTCCCTTAAAATAAGACAGCGATAATTAGATTTTCTGTCCTAAAAATTGCAGAGGTCATAATGAAAAAAGCCCGTTTTACTGAAACTCAGATCGTTAATATTTTAAAACTTGCTGATTCTGGTATGAAAGTGGACGATATTTGCCGCCAAAATGGGATTAGTAACGCCACCTATTATATCTATGGACTACCTCCGTTTTGCAAGTACTGAATCAGGTTTTAGGTTGTTGCTTACATCTATCCGGCATCAGAAATATCTGTGCCCAAATGGGTAATCCGCACACAATCGCCTCAACAACTGGACGGCCACGAAGGCCAATATAATAATCAGGTTCCGATCGTGCAGGTTTAACCTGTGACCATTTTTCAATACTTTGCAACTTTTAAAGGTATGCTATTACACTGCCAGTCTGTACTCGGTTTCATTGTGAAGAATTGACCAAATAATTCTGGCATTTTTATTGGCGACTGCAACGGTCGTTTTGTTAAATCCTCGTCGCTCTTTTAGCTGATTAACCCATTGATTTAAATAACCCTCATTATTATTTGCAGCCACTCTAACGACTGCCCTGGCTCCATGAATAAATAAGGTTCGCAAATGCTTGTCGCCTTTTTTCGTCATATTCATCAGTACCTGCCTGTCACCACTCGAGTGCTGTCGTGGAACCAGACCAAGCCATGCGGCAAAGTGACGACCATTTTTAAATTCAGTTCCTTTGCCTATCGCGGCAACAACAGCTGTTGCTGTTTTAGGGCCAATGCCTTTAACTTTGGCAATGCGCTGGCAGGCTTCTGATTGCCTGAACACAGCATCAATTTCTTTATCAAAAAAGCCTATGCGACGACCAAGATCGTTAAAGAGATCATAAAGTTCTGCAATCGTCCTGCGCATTCTAACGCTAAGACCATTTTCAGCATCTTCAAGAATAAGCGGAACAGCACGACGAACTCTTGAGACTGCCGAGCCGATTGTTATTCCCCGATCAAGCAGCAGTCCCCGGATTTGACAAACTGTCGCAGTGCGGTGATTAACAATACGCTGTCTTGCACGGTGCAGAGCCTGAATATCCTGCTGTTCAGGGCTTTTGGGTGGTACGAACTGCATTGTTGGCTGCATCAGAGCAATTGCGATAGCCTGTGCATCATTACCGTCATTTTTTTGCCCGCGGACAAAGGGTTTTACATACTGGGGACTGATCACTTTTACCTTATGTCCCAGTTTTTCGAACTCACGCTGCCAGTAAAATGCTCCCGTGGAGGCTTCCACACCAATCAGGCAGGCCGGAATATTCGCGATAGTCTGTAGTAACGTTTTACGATCAGTGCGTTTTTTATAAACCGGTTTACCCGCCTGATTTAATCCACAAAGCTGAAAAACATTTTTAGCCAGATCAATACCGAGATAGATAACATTCATGATAATGCTCCTGCTGAGTATATTTTATTCAGTTAACCTCAGAGGGAGGAGGTAGTCCATCCCATTAATTGGAAATCAAAATATGGTGGCATGGAAGCTAATGATGTTAAACGATTAAAAGAGCTTGAGGAGGAAAATGCGAAACTGAAAAAGCTCTTTGCGGAAGTCAGCCTTGAAAATCATGCGATGAAGGAGCTTTTTGCAAAAAAGGGTTGGTAGTGACTGAAAAGAAGTCCTGTGCACAATCATTAAAAGAGGCAGGTTTATCAGTCATTAAGGCTTGCAAACTAACTTCATTGCCCCGAGCTACTTTTTACCGTCAACCGTTAGATTGGCGTAAAAAAGACCAAGTGGTGATCGATGCCATACAATCTGTGTTAGCGAAATCACCACAATCAGGATTTTGGAAATGCTATTTTCGGCTGCGATTTCAAGGCTATTCTTTTAATCATAAACGAGTTTATCGCGTTTATTGTCGATTAGGATTGAACTTGAAACGACGGGTTAAAAAGGTGCTTCCGAAGCGTGAAAAAAGACCATTAGTGATAGAAAAAGTCCCGAATATTCAATGGGCTTTGGATTTTGTACACGACAGTTTGTACTGTGGTAAACGCTTCAGAACACTCAATATTCTTGATGAAGGAACACGTGAATGTTTAGCGATTGAGGTTGATACGTCATTACCGGCAGAACGTGTTATCAGAGTGCTTGAACGTTTAAAAATCGAAAGGGGGTTACCAAAGCAACTCCGAGTCGATAATGGGCCTGAGCTGTTCTCAGTTAACTTATTGAATTATTGTGAAGATAACCAAATTTCGCTATGCCATATTCAACTAGGAAAGCCACAACAAAATGGCTTTATCGAACGTTTTAATGGTTCGTTCCGTCGTGAATTTTTAAATGCGTATTTATTTGAATCGTTAAGCCAAGTTAGAGAATTAGCGTGGTTTTGGCAGCAAGATTATAACCAAAATCGAACTCATGAAAGCTTAAATGGTAATCCCCCCGAAAAATCGGTGTATTAATAAGTAGAATTTTCTTGTAATCTGAACTGAGGAGATCTCTATGAAAAAAGCACGTTTTACCGATAGCCAAATTATCACCATCCTTAAGCAAGCTGAGGCGGGAACGCCTGTTTCTGAACTGTGCCGCGAACATGGTATGAGCAACGCCAGTTTTTATAAGTGGCGCTCACGCTTTGGTGGGATGGATGCTTCCATGATGACCCGCTTGAAAGAACTGGAAGAGGAAAATCGCCGCCTCAAAAAAATGTATGCAGAAGAAAGGTTGAAAGCTGAGATCATTCAGGAAGCTATGGCAAAAAAGTGGTGAAGCCATCGCATCGAAAGCGGATGGCGCAAGAAGCTGTCAAAATACGGAATATCAGCGTACGTTTTGCCTGCCAGTTATTTGTAGTGAGCGAAAGTTGCTATCGTTATCAAGCTAAACTGAGTAAAGAAAATGAAGCAATAGCTGACTGGCTGATACGCATCACTGATAGCCAGCGCAACTGGGGATTTGGCTTGTGCTTTTTATACCTTCGAAACGTAAAAAACTTAAGATTTAACCACAAAAGGGTTTACCGAATTTATTGTGCGTTGTCACTGAACATGCGAATAAAGCTGAAGAAACGCCTAAAACGGGATAAGCCCGAGCCACTGACGGTACCCGAAACGAGCAATGAATGTTGGTCAATGGACTTTATGCATGATCAACTGTCGGATGGGCGCTCAGTCCGTTTATTGAATATCATCGATGATTTTAATCGTGAAGCATTAGCTATTGAAGTGGATTTTTCCCTGCCGGCGAGTCGGGTTGTAAGAGTACTAGAGCAACTTATTGAGTGGAAAGGAAAACCGGTTTGCATACGCTGTGATAATGGGCCAGAATACACCAGTAATATATTGATATCATGGGCTAATCTGCAAGATATCAAAATAAACTTTATCCAGCCAGGTAATCCGCAGCAAAATGCTTACATTGAGCGTTATCATCGGACAGTCCGCTATGAGTGGTTAGGGCAATACTTGTTTTCATCACTGGATGAATTACAAGACTATGCTACACGGTGGCAATGGTTTTATAATCACGAACGGCCGAACATGGCGTTGAATGGCTATACCCCAATGCAACATCTACAACGAATGACCTGATTCTACTTATAACCTCGGTTAAAAACGGGGGGATTACCATCCATTGCCCCGACAGCTCCTATACCGCATTGAGCCGAGCAGCCAAAATTTGTTTTGATTGCTATCTTTCCTGCTTTAACCAATGAATTTCCTGTCGTGTTGGATTGCTATGTGTCCGTGATTCAACCACGTTATGAATGTGATGACCCTGTGCATCGTAGTGATACAGTCGTTTTTTGTGGAATTTGAACTTAAGGATTTTACTACAAAGTAAAAACCTCTTATTCTATCGCCTCAATAAGACTCAATAATTGCTGTTGCAGAACTATCATGGAAGATAGTATCTATATATTCTTTCAATGTTCTATAGTTAAAGTGTTCACATTTATTAAAGCACAACATTTAACACTGATAGAATCTGACAGACACCTGTATGAATAACCGGTAACTGTCAGGTCAAATCTGAGTTACTACATATTAGCGAATATTAACAATTATTACTGTTACTAATTATCTCATTAATTTCAGTTCGCCACACATTTTTCCATTTTATCTCTAAATCTGAAGAGTAATTTTCAATTGAATAATAGTCATCTTTATCATTATTAGATACAAAGCACTGATCAACGCCATTAACGATCCATGTCAGTAGATTTGAAATATCTTTATCTTGATTATTTTCTTTAAAAAATAACTTAGCATTTTTTATTAGATCAATTAATAATACTTCATCAAAGAAAGCATTCTCAAATAAAGAGTAGCAAAAAGTTCCCTCGATCAAGTCATCTTTGTTTTTTAATATATTATGTTTTAAATTAGCTTTCATGTTAGCATCCCGGACCTTTTCTTTTTGCGGCTTTAATTGATTTCTTTTCATTATAAGAACCATCCAAATTAAATACTCCCTTAGACTTATCCAACGATGAAAAAGTTTCGTAGTGATCTTTATGAAGATTATCTAAATAGAAATAATCACCTTTTTTAAAGGTCACATCCCCAACTTTAACTTTACTAGTTATCTTATAAATCTCAGCCCCTTGGAATTTTTTTCCTGTTGTTGTAGCTGCATCACCTACGATCTCAAGGAAGCGATCTAGACCTAGCGGATCTACCCACATCAGCGGATTCGGCGCATACTGATACAAATTCATCCCACCCAATAACCCAATCGGGTCAGGCATGATAAAACGGCCTATTTGTGGGTCGTAGAATCTAAAGGTATTAAAATGTAATCCGGTTTCATTGTCAAAATATTGTCCAGCATAGCGTAGATTTTGCTCGAAGGACTCCATCTTGCGTTCTGGGTCGGAGTAGAAACTCAATGGGCTACTGCGAACAAAGCCAAAGCGTTCATATTTCCCTGACCACACCGTATTGCCTTGTTCGTTGGTGACATCAAGTGGGGCGCTGTTAATGTCGCAGTGGTGCCAGTAATAGTGGTATCCACTGGGTTGCTTCACGATAACGGCGAGGGGGGTATAGCTGCCGTGTTCTTCGTAGCAATAGGTTTGGTGTTTACTGGTATTGATATCCTGCTCTTGCAGTAACCGTAGTCCTTGCCAGACAAAATGGGTTTCGTGTCGTGTTGGTTTGCCATGCGCCCGTGACTCAACCACTTTATGAATGCGACGACCCAGTGCATCGTAGTGATATTGGGCTTTCATGTCGCTGGTTTGGGCGATAACTAAACGGTTATCCCCATCATACTGATAAGTTTGTTTGGCTTGGTTAGGGTGCCCGCGTGAAATCACGTTACCATAGGCATCATGGCGATATTGCCAGCCTTGAAATTGAAGTAGCCTATCCCCTTGTGGGCTTAGGGCAGGCATTGATGGCGTTTGAGCCTCGATTTCTGATTGAGGACGCTCTAACAGATTATCCGCACGGTCATAGAACAGCATGGCATCCATGTTTTCGCCACTGGAGATTTTTTTCAGTCGCTGCTCAGAGTCATACAGGTATTCCACCCAACCCCGATAATGGTCTTCCATCGCGCCAAGGTTATCTTGTTCGTCATAGAACCATTTTCGTGATGAGGCAATGCCATTGAGTGGATGCGGTTTATTGCGTGAGCTGAAGGTACTTATCGTCCGTCCCAGCTTATCGTACTGTCGATATTGGGTTAGAGCACCTTGGGTACGGCTGATTTCACGGTGTAGGTCATCGCGTTCAAATTCGGTGATTAAGTGCGGGGTGCCGTCGACAAGGTGATTGATGGCAGTGGCATGCCCTGAACCGTAATAGAGCCAGTTTAGGCTGTCACCTTGAGGTAACGTCAGACAGCTCAGATTATTGAGTTCATCGTAAGCAAATTCGACGATATCATCGCCCGTTTGCTCACGGGTAATACGCCCAAGGGCATCATAGGTAAAGTGAACTTGGTTAGCCTGCAAGCCCATTTCAAGGCCGAGTTGATTCGGTTGCCTCGACGCCACCAATAAGCGGTTTAGGCTATCCCACTGGTACTGATAGCTATCAGTTAATGTTTCCCGTTTAGCAAGGTTACCGGCGGGGTCATACTGTAACAACACCGTGCGAGTGGGGGAAGGGAACATACGGTCGCCTAAACGAGTTTCCTCGGCTAAACGTCCGAAACTGTTATAGCGATATTGCAGCAGCGTATCATCCGGTCGGATTTCCTCGACGAGCCGGCCTTCGGCATCACGGTTAAGTAGGTAGCGTCCGCCATTGGCGTTTTCAATTGAAATTAATGCCCCCTCAGCATTGTAATGGTAATGGATATGCCGAGCGAGTTTATCGATTTCCGTTGTGACGCGACCGAAGGCGTTGTATTGCCACTGACGCGGGGTATTATCATTGCGTTGGTGATGGGTGAGGAGCCCCGCGGCATTCCAGGCCAATTGAACGGTAGAATTATCCGGCAACACAATGCGCGTGATGTGTCCTGCATTATCGTAGTGGTACTCTGTGGCTTCATGTAAGGCGTTAGTGTGAGAAACCAAACGACCTTCATCATCATAATGCCAGTAGTGCTGCTTGTCAGAGCAGTCGGTATGACGCAGTAATTGTCCGCGTTTTGTCCAGAGGAACTCGCTGCGCCCCTGTTTGGCATCAATGCGGACGGTGGGGCGCAGTGTAGTTTTAAAGTCATAGCGGTATTCGGTCGTTTGCTCCAGTGGAGAGATTTCTTTGATTAACCGTCCAAAACGGTCATACTCTAAACGTGATTCAGTGCCATCAGGCCAAAAGACAGCAATAAGGCGGTCACGTTCATTTTGGTATTGCCAGCGGGTTTGGTTGCCATTACCATCGGTTAAACTGAGTAATCGTCCTAACTCATCCCATTCACTGGTTTGCGTATGTCCTTCGGCGTTGCGACAACCGCAAGGTAGCCCAAACTCATCCCACAAGAGTTCGGTTTTGATGCTTGTTCGGTCAGTGTACTGAATGATTTGATAGTTATCATTGAGTTGCCAAAATGAGGTAGAGCCATCATGCCAATAAGCGGTGCGTGTGAGATGGATATCATCGTATTCCAGTCGGTAGCTTTCCCCTTCGCTGGTTGTGTTTTCAATCACACGCCACAGGTTATCGTCGGAGAGTTCCCAACGGTACTCGCTGCGTAAACCATATTTATCCGTATGCCACGCCATGATGCCAGCATCTGTCCAACCAAATTGGCGGTAAGGGTGGTCTGTGTGCTGTTCGACACGTACCAGTTGGGCGTGTTCGTTATAAAAATAAGCACATTGACGGCGACGAGCTTGATTGGCGTTTACCTGATACACGGCTGTGAGACGTGATACCGTTTTTTCTTCAAACGGAAAGGATTGGTATTCACAAACGATATTCAGGTCACCGCAACCGGTAATGTGAATGAGTTGATGCTGTTCGTTGTAGTGGAAACGTTGCTCATTACCGACATTATCTATGACGTGGCTTAAGCGGCTGCGACCTTCGGTATCAAAAGGGGGGTAATGATAACGCAGTTCACCTGCATCCTGAAACGTCCAACTGTCATCGTCATTGTGGATCATCCAGCCTTGGGCAGCCTCACAAAAGCTACGATACCCTAGTGGGATGTCTGGAAACGGAAGGATGTCACCCGACAGGTTTTGCCAAACAAAGCCGTCTTCGGTTTTAATCAATTGGGTTTCCCAAAAGAAACTCCAGCCTCGACCCAATACACCCTCATAACAATAACTGCTTAAATAGTTGCGTTGCCAGTGAAGCGGTAATTCAGACTCATAGGTAAAATCCAGCTCATCCTCACCGTTTAATACTTTCTGCCCACCAATCACCTCCACAGGGCGAGTGAGTATGCCGATTGCGGGGATTGCCATGCTCATCGCTGTAAGTATCGTTCCATAACGACAGAAGAAACGGCTAATTTTGGCGCTGCCTGGTAATTTGCTCCACAGCTTTGCCACCGCGCTGGGGCCTTTCGCCACTCCTCCACCAAAGCTTAAAAATCCCGCAAATAACATGGTTAAATCAGAGGCCGTAGTGACCCAAGACGGAATTTCAGGCTCTATATCTTCAGTGGCTTGTGTCCCCCCACCAATCCGGACATTGGGGGAGCCTTCCATCACCGTGGCATCACAGGTGGTTTTATCACCGACCCGAGAAGCAGGGAATCCATTGATATACACCGAGTCAGAGCCTTGTGCCATTTGACGCAGACTATTTTCCTTATCGCACTTGACGTCACTGCGAGTGGAAATGGCGGCGGCCTTACCGTTAATTCGTACATTGTGAGAGCCGGTTTTGATTTCCCCGCAGGGGCTTAAGGATTTAGATCCCGTTTCAACACATTTATCCCGTGCCCATTCCGCTAGCTTAGCTGTGCCATACCCAATTGCTACTGAAGCTCCAATAGCAAAAAAACCGATACCAACACAACTTGTTCCAATGCCAATCCCCATCAAGGCACCAGAGATGACTGCGCCTCCTATGGCAATAGCCGCCCCTAATACCGTACCGATGAGCATTCCCCACATCGATTTTGAATGACCGATGATATCACCGACTCTGGCGGCTTCTGGCATGGTGGTTACCCTCTTGGTTGAAAGCTAAGCAGGAGAGTGTTCATCCACGCCCATTGCTCATCGTTAAAGGCGTTGGGGGATGACATTGTAAAAATCAGGGTTTGGGTATCACTGAAAGGGTAAACAGCCTGAATTTGATAGACTTGCTGTTTTTTGTTCGGGCGGTAGCGTGAGCTGATGAGATAGCCGTGAATGCCGTCGAGTCCCAGTACAGAGGGCTTTTCTTCAAGGAGTTGCCAATCTTTCAGGGAGCGTTGTAACAGCTGCTTTTGACGAGCGACATAGTCATCAAAGGTTTCATCAGCGGGTTTGTCATCCCGAGAAATGTTAACCGCATTCCCTGTGGGGGAAATCAGGATATTGACGGTTTGTTCTTTATATCCATAGGGGAGGGTAACACTGCCTTCAGAAAAAACACAACGTGACTCAGTAATCATTCGTATCTCGCTTAAGTATGAATATTATTCTTTTTTAAATTATATAACCATTAAATTTCTCTTAATAATCGGTTATACCATATTAAGCCTACATACCTAAATGAAAATTTGAGTTATTCCAAGATAAATGTTAATCATAATTTTTTAAATTTCGATTTGAAATAGCAATTAAATGAAATAACTAATTGATAATTAATGCTTTTTATCATGCTTCTAGCTTGGCGTTTTTTAAGAGGAGAACATTGCACAAAAATAAGGCAAAAAGAAAATGACTAATGCAAAAACTGGCAAGGTTTTGATTATTTAATAACCAGCTGCCAGTTCTTATCATAATAGTTATTTCATATTAAGAAGAGTATAACGAATCTAATGCTCCCCGTAATTTATGTGCAAGCTCAGGTGCAACGTATTTATCAGTGACCACTTCAATGTAGGATGCAAAAGGGGATGACTCAGCATGATTGATGGCGATATCAAGTTCATTACAACGTGTTACCTTTTGGCAATTCCAATCATGACAACCTAATGCAGCGGGTAATTTTTCATAATCCCATTTAGCGATATCATTGTAATAAGCTTCCGGATCTTTGCATATTAAGCGCTCAAATAGATACCCATCATTATTGATAATGAAAATAATCGGTTTTAATTGAAAACGTGCAAACTGGCAAATTTCTTGTGCTGTTAACTGATGAGCCCCTTCCCCTGTAATTAAGATCACTCTGCGCTTAGGTGCTGCCAAAGCCGCTCCGAAAGCGGCGGCAGTAGACCATCCAATAGACCCCCACAAGGTTTGGTTACAGAATTGAACCCCTTTAGGAAGTTGTGCAAAGACTAAACCCATTAATGGGGTTCCTGTGTCAGTAAAAATAATATCATTTTCTTTAAACATCTTTTCGAATCGAGAATATAGATATTCAGCCGATATTGATTGATAGCCGGTGAACAATGATTCATCTAAGCATTGAACTTTAGGGTGGTTTTGATGAAATGAGGGAATTCGCTCTTTCAATTTAGCGAGTACATCCTTCATATACACCTGAGAGTATACTGTAGAACCAATTTTGACATAATCAGGCATGATATTGATATGATATTCTGAAGGGATAGCGGCAGTAAAACAGCCCGTATTCATATCCGTCATCATTGCACCGATGCTAATAATACAATCGCTGCTTTCTATATATTCACTAACAGGGGTATTTATTAAATGTCCATAATAGATGCCCATATAATTAGATGCTGTTTCATTGAGTACCCCTTTATCCATAATCATGGTAGCATAAGGTAAGTTTGATTTATTTATTAGGGTTTGAAGCTCATCGGTTAATCCTAAACGAGAAGCTAAAATTCCCGGAAGTAGGCTAATTTTTTGGCTAGTTAATAGTTTATTTAAAATTACATTAATAACTTTGGTTAGGTTTTGATTATTACTTTGGGGAATATCAGTGCATACTGAATACCGTTTATTTGTATGAATAGGCATTTCAGCATAATCGGATGGAATACCGATATAGACAGGTTGGCGCTTAAATAAAGCGTATGTGATCAGCCGTTCTACTTCTTCAATACAATTTTCAGGGGTAAGAATTGCTTGCGCACAACTAATAGGTTGAAACATTTTATAGAACAGAGTGAAATCCCCATCTCCTAAAGAGTGATGAAGAATTTTTTTACTTTCCTGTGCACCGCTAGATGGCATACCTACCAAATGAAAAATAGGTAAATATTCAGCGTAAGAGCCCGCAATAGCATTGATAGCACTGAGTTCACCAACACCGAATGTTGTTGATAATGCAGCTATACCTTTTATTCGCGCATACCCATCTGCAGCATATGCTGCATTTAATTCATTACAGCAGCCAATCCAGCGCATTTTATTATTTTCACAAATGGCGCGAATTCAGATAATAAGTGCAACGCTCGGTCATGTTAGATGGAAGGACGGTTAGCTACTGATAAGCTATCCTGCTCTTCCGACCAAAGATGAGCGAGTAAGTATGAAGTATCAGCAACTAACCGAAGGACAACGATACCAGATATCGATACTGCGTGAGGATAATTTATCCTGCCATGAGATAGGTATCCGTATCGGTGTAAGCAAGTCCACGGTCTCCCGTGAACTGAGGCGTAACACTTCAGATACTGGTTATAACCCACAACAGGCACACCAGAAGTGCTGTGATAGGCGGCTGTCATCTGCCAAAAGGACAATTCCTCAGCAGACCATAGATTTCGTGATATTTGCTCTGGAGTGGAAGTGGAGTCCTGAGCAAATAAGTGCAATTGGCAGCATTATTGGTCTTAGCGTCAGCCATGAATGGATTTACCAGTATATCTATGCGGATAAGCGTAGCGGTGGCGAGTTGTACAGGCATCTTAGGCAGGGCAAACGGCGATATCGTAAGGGCTACGGGCAGAAACGAGGGCGCATCCCTGATGCGGTATCCATTGAGCTACGGCCGTCAGTCGTCGATGACCGTAGCCGTCTGGGGGACTGGGAGGCCGATTTGGTGCAGGGTAAACAGGGCACTGGTGCTATCGTGACACTGGCAGAACGCAAAAGCCGTATTTACCTGACAAAAAAGGTGTTTTCAAAGGATGCGGTGGAAGTCAGTAAGGCCATTATCTCACTGCTGAGTGAGTATCAGGATGTATGTCACACAATAACGTTCGATAACGGTCTAGAGTTTAGTGAGCACAAGGCGATAGCAGAAGCACTGAACGCAGATACGTACTTTGCCCATCCGTATGCCTCGCATGAGCGTGGGCTGAACGAGAATACGAATGGGTTGTTAAGACAGTTTATCCCGAAAGGAACAGACCTGCGGACAGTGACAGAAGAAGACTTACAACGCTATCAGGGAGCGTTGAACAGCAGGCCACGCAAGTGTCTGGGGTTCAGACAACCTTCGGTGGTGTTTGCGGAGCTAAGAAAGGCGGCTTAGCGTTGCACTTCGGACTTGAATCCGCCGTTTTTAAATTTTGTTCATTTTATTGAGTATAGTTATTTAACCATCTATTCTAAAAAAGAACTAGGTGATGAAATTGTTTATGAATTAATATCATGCCTTCCAAGTAATGATGGTTTTTATTGTGAAGTTCACTTTAAATTATAAACATAGAGTGTGCTTATCTTATAATTTTAGGGTAGGTACATTATAATGCATTATCAATATAGATATGTGTTTAGGCCGGTTAATAACTTGTAACGTAAGGTTATTTATTATACCTCTTTTTGTTAGTAACATTTGGTATGCCTATTCTCAAATATGTATAAGCTTGTAGCATTTTTTATCAGTATTGCTAGTAATGGGAAATTAGCCGAAGGGCGGATTCAAGTCCGAAGTGCAACGCTAAGCCGCCTTTCTTAGCTCCGCAAACACCACCGAAGGTTGTCTGAACCCCAGACACTTGCGTGGCCTGCTGTTCAACGCTCCCTGATAGCGTTGTAAGTCTTCTTCTGTCACTGTCCGCAGGTCTGTTCCTTTCGGGATAAACTGTCTTAACAACCCATTCGTATTCTCGTTCAGCCCACGCTCATGCGAGGCATACGGATGGGCAAAGTACGTATCTGCGTTCAGTGCTTCTGCTATCGCCTTGTGCTCACTAAACTCTAGACCGTTATCGAACGTTATTGTGTGACATACATCCTGATACTCACTCAGCAGTGAGATAATGGCCTTACTGACTTCCACCGCATCCTTTGAAAACACCTTTTTTGTCAGGTAAATACGGCTTTTGCGTTCTGCCAGTGTCACGATAGCACCAGTGCCCTGTTTACCCTGCACCAAATCGGCCTCCCAGTCCCCCAGACGGCTACGGTCATCGACGACTGACGGCCGTAGCTCAATGGATACCGCATCAGGGATGCGCCCTCGTTTCTGCCCGTAGCCCTTACGATATCGCCGTTTGCCCTGCCTAAGATGCCTGTACAACTCGCCACCGCTACGCTTATCCGCATAGATATACTGGTAAATCCATTCATGGCTGACGCTAAGACCAATAATGCTGCCAATTGCACTTATTTGCTCAGGACTCCACTTCCACTCCAGAGCAAATATCACGAAATCTATGGTCTGCTGAGGAATTGTCCTTTTGGCAGATGACAGCCGCCTATCACAGCACTTCTGGTGTGCCTGTTGTGGGTTATAACCAGTATCTGAAGTGTTACGCCTCAGTTCACGGGAGACCGTGGACTTGCTTACACCGATACGGATACCTATCTCATGGCAGGATAAATTATCCTCACGCAGTATCGATATCTGGTATCGTTGTCCTTCGGTTAGTTGCTGATACTTCATACTTACTCGCTCATCTTTGGTCGGAAGAGCAGGATAGCTTATCAGTAGCTAACCGTCCTTCCATCTAACATGACCGAGCGTTGCACTTATTATCTGAATTCGCGAGGTAAGCCAGTAAAAGATATAGATTATGGTTATGACCATGGTGCGGAGGATCCACATGTCCATAGTGGCAATATTCATCAAATTCTTCCCTAAGCAAAATTAGGTCAGCCGGAAGACCACTTCAGTCTGGAGAAGCTATCAATGATTAATAATATTAATTTTCATGATGTAAATATATATGGTATATTTTATATCGAAGAAGGGGAAACTCTTGAGTTATTTTTATCTAATAATAAAAAATTACGATTTGAACGAGTTATACATTGGGATTTTTCTGAATTTGAAAAGCAAAATATAATATTTGATATTAAGCAGTATCAAGAAGTTCCTTTGTGGATTAAAGAAAATTTTGGAATAAAAAAAGAATTACCATTAAATAATTTACTATGTTATATAGACTCAAGCGTAGGCCTTTCTGGAATAATAATATATAGAAATGTAAAAATTTTTGAAGATGTAATCTCATAAATAATTATCAACATACGTTAATGGTATTAACGTATGTTGATTTATAAAGTAAAATATTTCAAACAAGACATCGTCTACCAAGATTAAATCTCATTTAATAAAAGAGGCTAAATGAAAATAATCATTATCCCTCTTTCTGAAGATGCTATGCATAGATTGGATTATAACGAATCTGTTGGTGAAGATTTACTAGATTTAAGTAATAACTAATCTAAAAGTTGGCCCCCAACTTTGGGATGTTTTTTATGGCAAAATATTCACTGAGACTGTAATTTAAATTGTGTATTTGCCTTCCATTTTAGGGGAAGTGAACACTCTGCTATCAAAGTTGTTCAAGCTGTCTTGCCAACCGTTCTGCTAACACCTTAATCGCGTCGGAACTATCGTGGACATGCATCGCTATTTCCATCTCTTCGGCGGCGGGGAAACCTTCTTGCTCCGTCAGGATCCGGTGTTGTGGTAACTTAGCGCGTAACGGCAGTAAGCTGATCCCAAGCCCATCAGCAATGGCACTTTGAATACCTGCAAGGCTTGAACAGGTGTAAGTTATATGCCAAGGGCGCTGTTCAATATCCAGTAAGCGGAACATATCGTTACGATACAAGCCATTTTCAGGGAAAACAATCAAAGGCAAAGAATCGGCATTTAAATACTCATTATTGGCGCTCGTTAGCCAACATAACGGCTCCGGCCAGCGATAATCACTCTTAAATTCCCCCTTGCGCTGCTTAACGATAATCAAATCAAGCGCTCCTTGCTGGTAGTGTTGATATAACTGGCGACTAAGACCACTTGTGACCTCTAAACGAATATTGGGGTGTTCATGCATAAAAGCGGCGAGAGTCGGGGTTACTTGCCCTGAAGCAAAATCTTCCGGAAAACCTAAGCGCAGCGTTTGGATCACCGCATTTCCCGTGATTTTCATAAAAAACATATCGTTGAGAGCGATGATCTTCTTTGCATAACTGAAAAGTACTTCGCCGGTTTCCGTCAGTGTGAGCATACGATGACCACGGATAAATAAAGGCTGTCCAACCAAAGCCTCTAAGCGTTGGATTTGCTGGCTTAGCGTGGATTGAGTTGAGTTTAAATGTTGTGAAGCGACGGTGAAATTACCGGTTTCTGCCACAGTAATAAAGGTCTTAAGTAGAATAAAATTCAGCAATGTATTCATTTTATAGATACCTGACATTTAAATATTTAATTTTTAAATAGCATATATTTTCAGTAGATTAAATAGACGACAAAGGAGGAGCACAATGAAAAAATGGTGTTTAACGACCAAGTGGTTAGCTTATATGTTAGGTATTCTTAGTATGTCACTGATATTAATGGCCAAATCATTTGCACAAGTAGACTCATCGTCGTTGGTGACTCTTGCTGAAAAAGGGGATCTTTCTGGGGTGACTCAAGCCCTTAAGCAAGGTGCAAATATTGAACAGCGTGATTTACGTTTACGTACTCCTTTAATGGCAGCGACACATGCCAATCAAATCGAAGTGGCTCGCTTTCTAATCGAGCAGGGGGCTAACGTCAATGCCCGTGATGCAATCCAAGATTCACCTTATCTGTATGCGGGGGCCAGAGGGCTACAAGAAATTCTAGAGATGACACTAGAAAATGGTGCAGATCTAGCAAGTACTAACCGCTATGGGGGAACCGCATTGATCCCCGCTGCTGAACGCGGTCACGTGAAAACTGTGCAAACCCTAATTGATGCCGGTGTTAATGTTAACCATGTAAATAGACTTGGTTGGACGGCATTAATAGAAGCTATCATACTCGGTGATGGCAGCGAAAAATATGCCACGATTGTGACGCAACTTATCAAAGGTGGTGCTGATGTTAATTTAGCAGATGCGTCAGGCAATTTTCCATTGACGTTGGCAAAGCAGAAAGGATATAGCAACTTGGTTGAAATCCTTGAACGTTCAGGAGCGAAATAATGCAAGATAAACAATTTTTACAACAAGCTATTTCACTGGCTAAAGAGAATGTCAAAGCAGGTGGACGGCCATTTGGCGCCGTGATTGTGCGTGATGGCGCAGTGGTTGCAACAGGTGTTAATCAGATGCTTGAGCTGAACGATCCAACGGCTCACGCAGAGCTAATGGCGTTACGTCAAGCAGGCGAAACCTTAAAACGCACTCGGTTAGAAGATTGTGTGGTATATGCGAGTGGTCAGCCATGCCCAATGTGTTTAGCTGCGATGCGTATGGCGGGGATTTCGCGGATTGTTTATGCGTATTCAAATCAAGATGCAGAGCCATTTGGTTTATCGACAGAGGCTATCGCCCAATCACTGAGAGTCGAGCCACAGCAACAATGTGGGCTGACTTTTATTCAATTAAAACCCGAAAATGAGGCTCAATCCGCGCTTTATACTTTCTGGCGGGAACAACAACATTAATGGCTGGGTATAAAACCGCTTCATTAGGTTTGGTTATGACTATCGTATTAGTCGGGATCAATTTACGGCCCTTTATCACGGGGCCAGGTCCACTGATCGAGGGGATTATCCAAACTACGGGGATGACTTACCAAAGCATTTCATTACTGACGCTGTTACCGATGCTATTAATGGGGGTTGGCGCTTTAATTGTTCCTGCCTTGAACCAAAGGCTAGGTGAGCGAGTTGGGCTTAGCCTTGCGATGTTATTGTTGCTTATCGGCTCTTTATCGCGTCTATTTGTGACTAATGGAGAGCAGCTCTTAATCACCGCTTTTATTTGTGGTGTGGGAGCTGCGTATATTCAAGCGGTATTTCCGGGACTAATTAAATTACGTTTCCCACAAAAAATGGCCGCGATGACGGGGCTATACTCCGCGATGTTAATGGCGGGTGGGCGATGGGGGCACAGTTGACCCCGATGCTTGCCAATATTTCTTGTAACGAAATGGCACAATCATGTACAACAGCCTCAGGACATTGGCAAATTGCTTTAGCATGGATGGCATTACCCGCTTTATTTGCACTAATCGCCGTTGTCGTTAATATCGATTCATCAGCCACGCATCAAAACCATGGGCGAGGATCGGTTTTTGTCTTTTTAGCGAAGCCGAGGGCTTGGCTACTCATGGTTGGTTTTGGCCTTGTTAATGCAGGATATGGAACGGTAGTCACATGGTTAGCGCCATTTTTTATTGAGCAAGGTATGAGCAGTGCTGATAGTGGTTCACTGGTTGCCTTACTGAGCGTGTTTCAAGCCCTCTCTGCTTTGTTAATTCCCATTCTTGCTTCTCACAATATTGACCGTCGATTTTGGCTGATTGTGACATTATGTAGCCAAATGATCGGGTTTACAGGGTTAGTATTTTTCCCTCAGTTATTCGCTTTTTTGTGGGTTTGTTTAATCGGTATTGGGTTAGGTGGGTGTTTTGCATTGAGTATTATTGCTTCTCTTGATCATCTTCCGCACCCTGTGAGTGCGGGGGCATTAACCTCCTTGATGCAAGCTGGCGGGTTTATTATCGCGGCCTTTGGGCCTCTATTTGCTGCTTGGTTACATGAGGTAAGCCAAAGTTTTGCTTTGGTTTGGATAGCGCATATTTTGATGATCTTGATAACCTTGTTGTTATTTTTACGTCTTAATCCAAAGCATTACGCCAGATTATTCAATCTAAAATAATTGGCATTGCACAATTTGCAAATGATAATGATTGTTATTTTCTTATTTATTTGACAAGATAGTCAGTACATCGCCTTTGTTTCGAAAAAATCATGCAGCAACGTTCTGAAGATAAACTTAATCAAGCGCATTCTAACCGCGAAGATTATACTGTTGGGCCTTTTGTGCGCATCAGTCGCGGTGAGTTTGTGATCCCACATGATCTGGGGATTAATGAAGAACAACAGGCAGGCCTGAAGTTAGTGGCCATACATCAAGGCGCAATGGGTTGTCGTAGCAGCTCTGGACATAATGTCGAGGTTAATTCACCCTCATTGATACTCTCTGGCAGCCAGAAAAATTACCAGCTATGCAACCTGTTTCGCGCCTGCCAACCGATGAAATATACGATGATCGATATTTCACCTGAATGGTTGGAACAACATCAATTAAAGCTACCTGAAAGCTGCTACCATCCTAGTAAAGCTCAATTATTACATTTTTCAATTCCTGCAAGTGTACTAGCAATGACACAGCAGCTATTTGCCTGTCCTACTCATCCATCATTACATCAGCTCTACTTATGCGCTAAAGTAACTGAAATTACAGCGTTATGCTTAGATCACTTTTTACATGAGCCATCGCAAATAGCGCCTAAATTGCGTCAACGTGATATTGATAATTTGCAGATAGCGAAATCTATCTTAATGCAGGAGTTAGAATCCCCGCCTAGCTTGGATGAATTAGCGAAGCGTGTTGGTATGAATACTCGTAAGTTAACGCAAGGGTTTCGCCAACTGTTTGGTAATAGTATTTACGGTTGGTTGCAAGAGTATCGATTGGAAACGGCTTATCAGCTGTTGAGCGTCCATGATGCGAATATTTCTACCGTAGCTTATCAGGTTGGCTATACTCCCGCTCACTTCTCTGTCGCTTTTCGTAAGCGCTTTGGCATCTCACCAAATCAACTCAAAAAACGTTAGTTATTGCCGGATAGCGATAGACAAAATCCGGCATTCGAAAGTATCCCACCCCATTAATTGCTAAATTGATAACAATTATCATTTAACTTTTTAGGGTAGAAAATGTTGTCCGTTCATAATGCTAAGCGCTTAAAAGGGCTAAAACTTGCCCCTTGCGCACTGTTTTTAGCAACTGCTCCATGGGCTTTATCAGCAGGGGCAGAACAAAGCTCGCAACCTAAGCATGATGTCATGCAAGTAACAACGACCTCCAGTGCTGATGACGATTATGTGGAGCCTGGCGTCACAACATTAGGCAAAATAGCCCTAAAACCAAGAGAAGTTGCACAATCTGTCAGTGTTATTGACCGCGAGCAAATCGAAAAGCAGAACCTACAAACCCTTGACGATGTTATGCAAAGAGCCACAGGGGTAACGAGTGTCCCTTACGTCAAGTTAACGACCGCCTACTATGTACGTGGCTTCCAAATTGACTCCTTTGAAATTGATGGTGTGCCAGCGTTGCTCGGTAATATGGCGAGTTCACCGCAAGATATGGCGGTGTATGAGCGTGTTGAGATCTTACGTGGCTCCAATGGGCTACTTCATGGAATGGGAAACCCTGCTGCGACGGTCAATATGGTTCGCAAACATGCACCAAAGGAAGATATGGCGAAACTCAGCTTAACAGCGGGGAGTTGGAACCGTTATCGCGGTGAAGCGGATGTTGGTGGATTACTCAATGAAGCAGGCAGTGTGCGTGGGCGATTTGTGATGGCGTGGGAGGATAAGGATTTCTTCTATGATGTATCCGATCAAAAAACACGTTTAATGTACGCGACGGTTGATGCGGATCTCACCCCTGATACTTTATTACGTGTTGGTGCACAATATCAAACTATCGATTCAGTCACCAATATGGCTGGCGTACCTATGGGGAAAGATGGTCGTGATTTGCATCTTCCGCGTAAAAGCTACCTTGATGTGGATTGGGACCGTTTTAAATGGGATACCACACGCACCTTTGCTGCGATTGAGCACCAGATCAATGATGATTGGCAATACAAACTCAATACTGAATATCAACATGTTAATGCTCGCCTAATTTATGCAGGTGCATGGGGCAATATCGACCCTGAAACTGGGGATGGTGCCATGCTAATGGGGGGCGCTTATAAATTCCGCAATGAACAAATCAGTCTTGATACAAGCTTGAATGGTAAGGTTGAAGGCTGGGGGCAGAAGCATGATGTGATTATGGGGGTTAATTACTCGCATGCGAGTGAAAAGCAGTATAGCGCGGAATTTGACCCTTCACTGAATGTTCCCGTGAACGTCTATCGCTGGGATCCACACAGCGTACCAAAGCCTAATGTCGGGCCTTATAGCTCTCCAGGTGCAACGAAAACAACTCAAAAAGGCGTTTATGGTATGGGGCGCATTAAGGTTGTAGAGCCTGTCACGGTGATCATTGGGGCTCGCGATAGCTGGTGGGAATTGAAATCGCCAACGTCTAAATTTACTGAAAATGGCCGGATCACCCCTTATGGCGGTGTGATTTGGGATTTTGCAAAAGATTGGTCTTGGTATAGCAGCTATTCAACCGTTTATCAGCCTCAAACCGCGAAAACCTGGAGTGGTAAAATGCTGAAACCCGTTGAAGGGCAAACGCTAGAGACGGGGATTAAAGCGGGATTACTCAACGGTAGCTTGAACTTATCAGGGGCTATCTATCAGATAGATATCAAAAACAATCCTCAAGTTGACCCTGATCACCCGACGGGAGGCTTTGATAACTACTTTATTAGTGGGGGCAAAGTACGTAGCCAAGGTTTTGAATTAGAAGGTGTTGGCTATATTACGCCATTTTGGGATGTCTCTGTCGGCTACACCTATACAGACACCAAATATCGCGATGATAGCCAAAACAAAGGTAATGCCTACAACACGTTAACGCCTCGTCATATGTTACGTGTATGGACCAACTACGATCTTCCTTGGGATGAACGTAAATGGAGCATTGGGGGCGGTATGCAAGCACAAAGTGCTTATAGTACCACCAACGGCAATGTCACTTTACGTCAAGGGGGTTATGCACTCTTTAATACGCGTTTGGGGTATCAAATTGACGAAACGTGGAGCGCAGCGGTCAATGTGAATAACTTATTCGATCGCCGCTATTATTCAGGTCTTTTCTCTCCACAATGGAATAACCGTTACGGCGAACCTCGTAACGTGATGTTGACTGTAAAGGCTGATTTTTAATGAAATTAGTCAGTGCGATTTCCATCATTGGCACTTTAATAGGGGGAGTTGTTCTCTCCCTATTATTCGTTCGCATTTACCCTTCGGATGATCTTCTAAACCGCTTGTATGGAGCAGTTTTTCTTGCCGTTTTTTGCACCATGGGGATGTTTGTCTACAGCTTTACCGCGAGTAGCTGGCGACAAATGTTATTACGCAGTTACGGATGGTGGCCGCTTCCTCTATTGTGGTTATTGCTGTGGGGGGGAGGACAATGAAAGTTCCACTGACGCGCAGAATGTCCGATCTACATCGTAGTGCGGGTGCATTTTTGGGCGTTTTTTTATTTGTGATTATGCTAAGTGGCACTTGGAGCTTAGGAAGTGATGCTTTACGTCTTTGGTGGAATAAAGCGCCCCTTTCAGGAGAACTCCTGCCGCTATCACAATTACTAACGTTACAGCCAGAGGCTGCATTGGTGCAGTTACCTCAATCAGCCAATCCTACCATCACTTTTTGCCTTGGGATGGGGCAGTGCGATAACAGCTATAGTGCCATTACGGGCCAAGCTTTAGCGCAGAATACTCCTGCAATGTGGCTGGTCACATTGCATAAAAACCTATTTATTGATTTTCCAGGACGTATTCTGATTAGCCTATTTGGTTTTGCGTTGGCAGTACTGTTAATTAGCGGCTTTATTATCAACCGCCGCAAGCTAGCTTCGATGATGCGCCTACCACGTCGGCTGAATTTACGCTTATTTATTCATGATCTGCATAATTGGCTGGGATTATGGTGCTATCCATGGCTAATTTTATTTGCTGTGACAGGGGCGCTTTCAGGGTTAGGTGCGTTAGGAACCGTTGGCTTGGCATCAAGTGTAAGCCCTGATAATCCACAGTTGGTCATGCAGCAATTGATGGGGGGCTTTCGTAAGGTTGATAACCACCAAGTAGTTCTACGCGAGCATCAACCAGAGCAAGTATTCGAGTGGCTTAAACAAACTTATCCCTCTTTTACGCCACAAACCTTGATGCGCCAAGGCGATTCATTGGTGATTGGTGGAGTACACGCGGGGCAACCGGGTAGTGCCAACTTTGAGCAATATCGTTTTGATTTGAATGAAGGGCGGCTTGTTGGTGTTCGAGACTCCTCTGATCACGCTTTCTGGACTCGTGCTTTTATCAGTATTCAACCACTGCATTATGGCCAGTATCAATGGCTACCAAACGTCGAAACGCTATTTAGCGTTTTGCATTTTATCGCGGGATTTAGTGGCTGTGTCTTGGTAGCGAGTGGGTTGGCAATGTGGTGTTGGCGGCATGCTGCCTCGCGGATTGCCGGGGGGATCGTTGGATGCTGTGGTGGACTGTTGCTGTCAGTAAGCGCATTGCTGGTTGTGATGTCTCTGTCATTAACATTGCCAATAAGTGCTTTTTTCCTGTGCTGGGGAGGCATTTTTATCCTCTGTCTAGTGATTAAAAATGCTCGCAAGATGCTGATTTTAATTGCTGCTTTATCAACTTTACTCTTTTTCATCGCATTTATTTTCTCGTTATGGCAGCAGCCTGCTGGCTTTAACCGTATTGATGTCATGCTGCTATTTTGTGGCTTGTTTTTGTTATTAACACTTGGATGTGTGGCTAAGTTATCTGCGACACAAAAAAGTGGTCGGAGTGGATATGAAAGATCTGTTACAGAATAAACAACTGGTGATGACCTTAGGATTGTTATACCTCGCTCAAGGTATACCGATGGGGATTGCGATGGATGCTCTACCTACCTTTTTACGACATGATGGTGGTGAGTTAAAGGTACTCGCATTTTTGCCACTTGTGGGCTTACCTTGGGTAGTAAAATTTTTATGGGCATCTTTTGTTGATAACCATTGGGGAAAACGGTTAGGACGTCGTAAGAGCTGGATTATTCCTATGCAGGTTATCGTGACACTCACCATGTTTGCACTTAGCTTTATTGGTTTCTCTGTGGAAAATGCACTGGCTTGTGTTGTATTGCTATTTATTGCTTCTTTAGCGAGTGCGACACAAGATATTGCCACCGACGGTATGGCGGCAGAGCAAGTCAGCGGCTCAATGCTATCAAAAATCAATGCCGTGCAGATAGCGGGCGTGATGGCTGGCTTTTTTATTGGTGGTGCAGGGCTGATGATTATGAGTGAGTCATTGGGTCAGCATATGGCATTAGCGATTTTGGCTTGTGTGCCGTTGTTAAGTCTGTTTTTTATTTCGTTGTGCCCATTAAAAACATCACAAGCCATTCAGGAAGATGAAAAAGCGAGCTTATTAAAAACCTTTAAGCGTCAAGGTGCACCTCGTCTACTGCTGCTAACCTTACTTTCTGCGGTGACCGCCGTTTCTGGTTTTGGTTTGGCAAAATTATTCTTAAATGATACAGGTTGGTCGCTGGCTCAGATTGGGAAAATGGGAATGGCGGGTGGCATGGTCACGTTAGTGTTAGGTTGTGGGGGCGGCGCTTGGTTGATTGGTAAAATCGGCGTCTGGCGCGCATTCTCATTTGGCCTATTATTCGCATTACTCTCATCGCTATTATGGACATTCCAGTCGATGAGCGGCGTATCAATGGCATTAGTGGCTACCTGTATCACACTTGGTTCATTATCTTCCGGTGTCACTTCTGTGGCGATTATGACCGCAGGTATGCAATTCGCTTCTCGCTATACGCAAGCAGGAACGGATATGACAGCAGTACAGAGTACTCGTGATATTGGTGAATTGGCTAGCTCAATGATGCTGGTGGGGCTAACGGCGGCGGTAGGCTATTCTGGCGGGTTTATGCTAGGGGCTGGTATTGCATTTGTTGCATTATTAGTCACCTTTTCTCACTATCGTTATATGAAAAAAATCGAAGCTTAATTGTCATCTTCCTGCCCACTCCTTGGGCAGGAATTGTTATTTAAAAGCGATAAGTAAAATCAACTGAAACCGTTCTACCTGGCGCAGGCATCAAGCTAAGCGCCATTGGATCAACATAGTATTCATTAGTGAGGTTAGTGACGGTAAGGTTGATATCCGCATTAGGGTTGAACTGATAATTAGCGTAAGCATCATAAGTCACGGTTGATAAATAAATTAACTGGGTTCCCGTCATCCCAACGGTATTCCATGAACGGTTTAACTTATGAGTAGGACCGCTATTATAGATACGGCGAACGCCAATATCTAAGTTGCGTTCATCAAGTAGCCTCACCCCAAGTGTTGTATTGATGCTGTATTTGGGTGGGTTAGTGATATTAACTAACGAGGTGCCAAAACCACCATTCACACAGTTTGGGGTATTAGGATCGCCATAAGCGTACTGACGAAAACGCTCAGCAGTTTTCGTATCACACGTTGTGGCTTCTAAATAGTAGTTACCCGATACATCAGCATAGAAGCGACCTTGATCATAAGCTAAGCTATATTCAATACCGGATGTTTTATAAAGATCCACATTCTCTATGAACCAAGAAGCGTTATTTGGGTGATAGCCTCGAGTGATCATGTCATGTAAGTCACTCTTAAACCAGGATACCTTAGCGGCAAGTTTATCTTCTTCGGTAAATAGTGAGTTTTGTACAGTTGATGCACCGATTTCAAGAACTTTGTTTTTCTCTGGTTTTAAATCAGCAGACGGCATTGAGGTCCAGTTGCCTAAAGTTGACTCAAAGATAGTTGGGTTCTTAACGGCTTCACTGTATTTAACATAGATTTGACTATTGTCATCAAGGTGAAATGCCAGCCCTACCTGTGGGCTGAAATCGCTTCCTTTCCGCTCAATAGGTTTGGTGTAAGCGTATTCTGTGGTGACTTCTTTTTTCAGATAACCTTTTTCCCCTCTTGGGTCAGGGTCATAACCATCAAAGTCATACTTTTCGCCAAGCGTTGTGTTTGCGTATGGGGTTTTCTTTAAAGAGTCTAACGTGTAGTTTCCTTGTTCATCAGGCCACCACTCCATATACCAGCTTTCAGGCCATTTGGTGAAATATTCACCGTTTTTCTTTAAGCGAGCAAACGTGTACTCTTGAGTGCGAGATTTCGCCGCATAAGCGGTGCTGTTTCTATCTCTAACATGATATTCGGTATAACGCCCTCCAACTTGAACTGTTAACCAATTCACGGGTTTATATTCTAGGGAGCTTGATAAGCTATACTCTTTGCGAACACCACTGCGCAAGAAATAGTTTTTTTGCAGATTTTCTTTTAGGACAGGTGAATTAGGGCCGGTATCTTCATACTGGAAAGCACCACCAATTGTTAAATTAAACTCACCAAGACGATTTTCGAACGTTGAGCGGTTGGTTAAATTCACGCCATATCTATCCGCTTTAATATCGGATAATAGCCCTTGTTTGTACTCTTCACTTTGTGGGTCTGGACGCTGCTCAGTACTTTGATCGAAAACAGGAACGTTACCGATATTTGCATTGTACATACGGCTGACTGAGTGGGTATACCACAATTCAGAGGTCAAATTGACCCAATCATTATCCGGATCAAAATTGTGCTTTGCTGATAATGAATCAATGGTAATTTTACTCGGGATAAATTGATTAGATTCCCCTTTGCTATTGGGGGTTGTAATCATCGATGGCATGATTTCACCCCATTTAGCGTCATAACGGCGATAAATTAACTCAAGTTTTTGGGTATCAGTAAGCTCGCCAGCCCCTTTGACTAACCAAGATTCACTACGGCTATGGGTATCAAGAACCTCTTTTCCAGCAGGATAGGCGTCAATCACCGCGGCTGTTGTCATCCCCGTGCCACCCGTTGACGAATAATGGGCGTCACGATAGCGTTTCGCGCCGTTTTTACCTGCAAAATAGTTACCTTGATTACGGTAGGCGTAAGCTGCAAGTAATTGATAGCGATCCTGATCTGTTGCGATAGCGACACTACCAAAGCGGCTATTCATATTCGGCCACGGATTGGCGTCATTACTCTCTTTGGTTTTAGTATAAAAACCGGATCGTTCTGAGACCGTGTTATTGGCAAGCCCCCCTCTTAAACGTACCCCAAAAGTTTCACCTTTCGGAATAACATCAGCAGGTTGTAAGGTTGTGACCCGCACCGCTCCTCCGATAGCTCCCGCGCCATCTGTCGCAAGGGTAGGACCTTTGTCGATGGTAACATGGCTAATCAAGTCGGGGTCTAAATAGCTGCGTTGCTGTACACCAGCGTAACCACGGTAAACATCAATGGATTGCTGCGTACCGTCGACAATAACGGGAACGCGGCTTTGGCCTTGTAAACCGCGAATATTGACATCTAACGCTCCGCCATTACGAATATCCCCAAGATGGACGCCACTGACGCCACGTAGAAAATCGGCTGCTGAATTACCTCGGAATCTCTCAACGGTTTTGCCATCAATATAGGACGAGGAGCCAAGCTGCAAATAAGGATATTCAGCATTCAGCTCCTTTTGTGATTTTGCGGAAACTTTGAGAGGGCCTAGCTGTGTTGGTTCTTGAGTTGCACTCTGTGCAGTCATCATGCCGCTTGCCATAAACGGACTCACACCAATCATTAATTGAAGAAGCCGAGTGACAGGCTTCATAGTGTCATTTTTCATAGCCATTATTGTTAAAGATTAATCGGTAATGAGATTGTAAATAATAATTATTATCATTCAATGAAATAACTAAACATTAACAATAAAAGATAGATTTGTACTAATGTATTGATTTAGAAAAATTATAAACATGACTAATTTGTATTTAGGCAGTCAATATAATTACATAGTGTTTGTTGGGATATTGAAAAAAAGAAGGGTGACTGTATCGGTAGGAACATATTGCTTAGAAAGGACTTTCTTAGCGTTGGATCAAAAAGAGGGGCTATATCGCATAGCCCCTCTAAGCATATTGATGGTTTAATCCGTTATGCGGTTACTGCTAATGTCTGGTGCATAACTGGGTGGAATTTACGTTTGAAGTAAATTAACCCGTGACCTTCTTCTCTCACGATAATCTGCTTCATTTCAACCAAATAAACAGAATGCGTACCAATGTCTTGCACTTGGGTTATTTCACCCTCTAGGTTAGCAAGTGCATCTTTCAATAATGGTTGTTGCAAAATACCTTTATCCCAGATGCTCCAAGCAAAGCGCTCTTCCATTGTAGAGCCTTTCATTCCCGCGAAGTGGCACGCCATCTCTTCTTGTTCATGGTTAAGGATATTGACACACAGGCGGCCATTTTCTTGAAAGACCGCATTCATAGCGCTGTTGCGGTTAACACACACCATCAAAGTGGGTGGCGTGTCCGTGACTGAACAGACTGCTGTTGCAGTAATACCGCAGCAACCTGCTGTGCCATCCGTGGTGACTATGTTAACTGCTGCACCAAGACTTGCCATCGCATCTCTGAAACGCAGGCGATGTTCATTTTCTAAAGACATATTGACCTCCTGCTGCCGATTATTTCAGCAGCGAATCTAACTTATTAATATCGTTGTTGTTATGCAGGTGTGGGCGTTTCCAACCATGCTGATCGTAATCAGACAGGCAGCGGTCAACCATATCTGTCATTGCTTTCATATTACCCGAACCATAAGCATGGCGTAGACATTGCAGACGAATTTCGTCCTGACTACCCGCATAGTTGATTTCATAAAGCTCATGACGTCCGCCAAACTCGCTTCCAATCGCATCCCACATTAGCTTTAACACCTTGATACGTTCTACATGATCCATACCGTTAGAGCCACGCACATATTTTGCCAGATACTTATCGATTTCTGGGTTGTTCATGTCTTTCACACTGGATGGTAGATATATCAAACCACTGGTGACATTACTTTCTATGATATTCTTGATTTTCGTATAGGCCATTGGTGCCATTACGCGATAAGTTTGGATTGCTTGCGTATCTGGCAGATAGGCTCCGCCTTCCCAAGCCTTCGCTTCCGAAGTCATTGCATCGGTAAGTGACCAGAATAAATTACGCCATGCGACCACTTCACCTAAGTCTGCTTGTACACCACGGAAGTCGACAACTCCAGTACATTCAAGGCTTTTTTGCAGTAAGCCTGTAATGAAATCCAATTTAACCGCTAAACGCACGCAGGCTTGTAATGGGAACAAGCGAGCGAAACCACCTTGTACAGCCCAATTACGCGCTCTATCAAAATCACGATAAATTAATACGTTTTCCCATGGGATCAACACATGATCCATGACTAATATCGCATCATTTTCATCAAAACGGCTTGATAGTGGGTAGTCAAAAGGTGCGCCTGTTACGCCAGCAACTAATTCGTATGATGCGCGTGAAATTAGTTTCACACCATCAGCGTCCATTGGTGCGACGAACATCAGTGCAAAATCAGGGTTATCCCCCATCACTTGTGCAGAGCCGAAACCGATAAAGTTGTAGTGAGTTAGGGCGGAGTTAGTGGCAACCACTTTTGCGCCGCTGACGATGATACCTGCATCAGTTTCTTTTTCCAGCTTGATATAGACATCTTTTACTTCATCAGCAGGTTTATGGCGATCGATTGGTGGATTAACAATCGCATGGTTAAAATAAAGCCCACTTTCTTGAATACGTTTATACCAATTACGCGCGTTATCAGCGAATTGGCCGTAATATTCTGGGTTAGCTCCTAAACAACTGGCGAATGCCGCCTTATAGTCTGGAGTGCGTCCCATCCATCCATAGCTTTGGCGTGACCAATCAGCGATGGCGTCACGTTGTTGGCGCAGTTCATCGGCGCTGGTGGCGAAACGGAAGAATTTGTGTGTATAGCCGCCGTTTCCGGTATCTGTTCCCCAGCAAAGGCTGTCATGAGTTGCTTTATCATGGAGTGCATCATATAACTGTCCTATTGAAGCGGCTGAATTACGAAATGCTGGGTGAGTGGTGACATCTTTAACACGCTCACCATAGATATAAATTTCACGGCCATCTTGTAGGCTTTTTAAATATTCTTGGCTGTTAAATGGGCGTTTGGCATCTGAGCGAAAATCTTCTGGTTTCATGTCTACCTCGTTATCTCACAAACAGCGCCGGCGCATCATAGGGTACATATTTTCGCTGGCATCTGGATTATGTTAATTTTATGTTTATTTTGTGTTTCTTAATTGAAGCTTTTTATTTAAAAATAAGAAAGAGACTTTAGAAAGGATCGCTGGTACTTTTCGTTGAAAAAGAGAGTTTATGATAAGAATGTGATCACGGTAGTATTTTTAATATTAACAAATGATCGATGCACTATAAAAATAATCATTTAATTCAATAAATTAAAATTTATTAACTACTTAATGAGTTTAAACTTTACAGAATTTTTTGATAAAAAAACTACCAATAAAAATTGCTTTATCAGTGATTTTTAAAAGAAAAAGTACTTTTCCTAGGAAGAAAAAAAGGTGTGCTGATCTTTCTCTATCGAGAACCGATGACAATAATAAAGTTAACAAAAAGTTGCATTGCAAGACGTTGTCGGTGCTAAAACTTCTCTTAGGTTAAGCGTACTACAATAGCGAAGATTGAGTTTTCGATATGTAGCACGCTGAGTTCCAGTAAGAGAAGCGCTAGGCGATATGGTTTTTTTTCAATAAAAGATCTATCGATTCATTGATTAAGTTACCAATGTGCAAGTAGTTATCCATATTTCTATCGCCATTTCGAAAACAGATTTTAGATTTTATTTCTGAATACGAACCTAAAATACTCGTTGGCTGCTCTGTACTATGTCCTTTTTGGGTGACAAATTGATGGTTTATAGGGAAGCTTATCAAGGAGGCTGAAATAAAGTTATCGGGGCATTTTGTTGAAGAAACGATCAGCAAGTTTAAGGACATCGAGGCGAGCTGGGCAAACAGTTCCTCTGAGCTATCCACCGTGACTATTAAGTTAATATTAGGGTCACTTGCTAAGACGGCTTCTGTAATGTAGGAGGCAAAATACTCTGGTAATGAATCAGAAATGCCAATATGAAAAGTTTTTATATTATTATTTGTAGATTGCTGTGCAATGGCTTTAATTTCTTCTATCTCTTTTAAAATAATCTTGCTGTGCTCTAAGATTTGTAGACCCAAAGGTGTAAAGTTAACCCGACGGGTGGTTCTTTCTAGCAGAAAACAGCCGAGTGTGTTTTCTAGTTTACCAATCTGAATACTTAAGGTTGGTTGAGCTACATTGCAATATTGAGCCGCTTTTTTAAAGTTAAGAAACTTACCTAATGCGTTTAAATACTCGAAATCTCTAATATTCATTTTGTTGCCTCTGCTGTGGTTTAAAAATCAAATTTCGTTGTTATTGTCCATTGCTTACATGACTGAGAATGAGTACTAATAAAAATTAAACAAAAATCATTAAAGTAATGGGATAATAAAACATCTGTTTTCAATGAAGTCAGTTTTACTTAGCTGATGACTAAACTCATTCATAATGAAATCTCGAATTAATCCATCATTGTTAAGGTATTACATAGGAGATATCATTATCAGATAAGTTTATTCAGACAGAGGTAAAATATTTCTCAATACGACCCATACTTTTTTAATAAAAAAGAATTAACATGATTAATTGTAATCTTCTTATTCTGTTAGCAATAAAAATCCAATCCTGATTTTTAAAGTTGTTATATCTATTTGAATAACAAACAAATATAAAAAATAAAGAACAAGATCTCGCATTAGGCATATAACTAAAAATCAGACTAGCGATTGGATTTTGTTGATTCATAAAATCTACCCTATAAATAGGCGTTATGATTAAACAGTTTCTACCGAATCTTTCAACCAGCGATGAAACTGTGAGCCAAATGTTTGATGCTGACGACTATATTCAAAGAACGCTTTCATATACCCCATTTTATCGCCACAATCATGAGAACGCCCCTTTATGTGATAACCTTCGATAGCATGGGTTTTCAGAAGCATGGATAATGCATCCGTCAGTTGGATTTCATTACTCTTACCAATAGGTGTTTTTGCCAGCAATGGCCAAATCTCTTTACTTAAAACATAACGGCCAACAATAGCTAAGTTTGATGGCGCACTCTCTTTATGTGGTTTCTCTACAATCGCATAGATATTATTAAACTCTCCGCTATGAGTAACCTCATTATGGCAATCTACAATCCCGTAATTTTCGACATGCTCGATATTGACTTGTTCAATTAATATTTGGCTTTTTCCTGTCGAGTAAAAGCGGTCAATCATTGCGGGTAAATTATCAGATGCGTAATTACAAGCATATTCATTAATAATGACGTCTGGTAAAACAACAATAAAATCATTATCACCAATAAAAGGCTGAGCACATAATATCGCATGGCCTAGACCGCTTGCACAGCCTTGTCTAACATGCATAATTTTTAAATTTTCAGGGCAAATACCATTTATTTCATTGAGTAATTGCTCTTTCCCTTTTTGTTCTAATAACGATTTTAATTCAAAAGAGGTATCAAAATGATTTTCAATTGAATTTTTAGATGAATGAGTAACAAATATAATTTCATTGATACCCGCCATATAACATTCTTTTATTATGTATTGTATAATAGGTTTATCTACAAGAGGTAACATCTCCTTAGGTATCGCTTTTGTTGCTGGTAGCATGCGAGTACCTAACCCCGCAACAGGTATGACAGCTTTCAACATATATAATCCTTGATAAATAAAATATTTATTATAATCTTTACTTGTTGAGTGTAGTTTTCAACTAAGTACGGTTTTAAATTTTATTAGTTAAAACAGCTATATAGTTAAACCTAAATACATTTCTTTATTTGATTTCCTCCTTGTTTTTTCGCATGGTATAAGGCTATATCGGCATTTTTTACTAAACTCCCTAAATGCTCACCATCACGCGGGTATTGTGCAATGCCGACACTAATATTGATATTCGATACTTCTCCTTCTAAATGGCAATATGAACAAGTCCCCATAAAGTGAACCAGCTCCCAAAAGATAGATTCTGCATGATGATGATGTATGTCATTCACCATTAACACAAATTCATCGCCACCTAATCGAGCAAAAATAACCTCACTCGGTAAGTGTTTTTTTACATTTTTAGTGAACTGTTTTAATAGTCGATCACCATAACCATGACCAAAGGTATCGTTTATTTTTTTAAATTTATCAATGTCAATAAGCGCCAAATAGCATTCTGTGTTACTATTTTTGGCTAATTTAAGAGCTTCTCTGCCTTTTCTATAAAAACCATATCTGTTTAATAGTCCAGTTAGAGGGTCATGGTATACTTGGAAAGAGAGTTTATTCTTAGCTGCTATTAGCCTTGTTACTTCAGATAAAATAAGACAGTAATGATAGACATTGTTGCTATTTTCTTCTATCTCCATTAATCTAGCTATAAAAAATATTTTTTTATTTTCTTTAGTTATAAAAATAATATCTTCAGTGTTACTATAATTAGAAATAAAATCAAGACTGTTTTTTTCTAAAACCAACTGATTATTTATTATGCTTGGCTTATATCCAATAACATCTGCACGATTGTAGTTGTAAGTTTCTAAGAAACGTTGACTAACATATGAAACTCTTCCATATATATCAATTAATAAAAAAAGACAGGTTTGACCAATGATTAAGTCCAATGAGATTTTTTCATTTTTTATTGATAACTCTTTGGTTTTATTAATCATGATAATTTATATTTGATGAATCTATTTAAATAAAGCATAACGAAATATGAAAATATCTTCAGTTGCATTTTCATTCCACAATACAGGCACTGATTTATTACCACCTTGCGATGTTAACCACTGAGTATATAAGCCTTCTAAAATACTAGCGCTAGCTCGACGCCATTTTTTATTGACCGATTTAGGCGCGTGAGGCCACGCACAATGCATAATAAGCAATTCACTATTTGCGGGTGCCATTTTAACAAACCCCCAATTGAACACTTCTAGAACAGTATTAATATTTTTTTCTAATTGACTTAATGTACTTGAATTCTCAATAGTGTGTAATTCACCAAGCTGTTGCCCAATTCGCCGTAGCGTTTTACAGCCTTCATTAGTTTCACCTGACGAAAACTCATAAAATAAAAAATTAATTAAATCATGCCAGCCTGTTTTATAACCACGTTGTAAGTAACTATCTTGGTCAAACATCATTTTTATTTTCCTAGTATATCTTTGTCGAATAAATATTTAAAGTAAATATTAGCTTTTGTCTCATCATAATTACCAAAAGTATTATAACTAACATTCGCTCCAATAAATGAAGATGGTGATATTTTATAGTTAGTCTCTACGCCGGCGGATTCAAGTCCGAAGTGCAACGCTAAGCCGCCTTTCTTAGCTCCGCAAACACCACCGAAGGTTGTCTGAACCCCAGACACTTGCGTGGCCTGCTGTTCAACGCTCCCTGATAGCGTTGTAAGTCTTCTTCTGTCACTGTCCGCAGGTCTGTTCCTTTCGGGATAAACTGTCTTAACAACCCATTCGTATTCTCGTTCAGCCCACGCTCATGCGAGGCATACGGATGGGCAAAGTACGTATCTGCGTTCAGTGCTTCTGCTATCGCCTTGTGCTCACTAAACTCTAGACCGTTATCGAACGTTATTGTGTGACATACATCCTGATACTCACTCAGCAGTGAGATAATGGCCTTACTGACTTCCACCGCATCCTTTGAAAACACCTTTTTTGTCAGGTAAATACGGCTTTTGCGTTCTGCCAGTGTCACGATAGCACCAGTGCCCTGTTTACCCTGCACCAAATCGGCCTCCCAGTCCCCCAGACGGCTACGGTCATCGACGACTGACGGCCGTAGCTCAATGGATACCGCATCAGGGATGCGCCCTCGTTTCTGCCCGTAGCCCTTACGATATCGCCGTTTGCCCTGCCTAAGATGCCTGTACAACTCGCCACCGCTACGCTTATCCGCATAGATATACTGGTAAATCCATTCATGGCTGACGCTAAGACCAATAATGCTGCCAATTGCACTTATTTGCTCAGGACTCCACTTCCACTCCAGAGCAAATATCACGAAATCTATGGTCTGCTGAGGAATTGTCCTTTTGGCAGATGACAGCCGCCTATCACAGCACTTCTGGTGTGCCTGTTGTGGGTTATAACCAGTATCTGAAGTGTTACGCCTCAGTTCACGGGAGACCGTGGACTTGCTTACACCGATACGGATACCTATCTCATGGCAGGATAAATTATCCTCACGCAGTATCGATATCTGGTATCGTTGTCCTTCGGTTAGTTGCTGATACTTCATACTTACTCGCTCATCTTTGGTCGGAAGAGCAGGATAGCTTATCAGTAGCTAACCGTCCTTCCATCTAACATGACCGAGCGTTGCACTTATTATCTGAATTCGCGGCCAAAAGAATAACTTATGCCATTTTTACTGCTCTTTTTATAGTGAGGGCGGATTCAAGTCCGAAGTGCAACGCTAAGCCGCCTTTCTTAGCTCCGCAAACACCACCGAAGGTTGTCTGAACCCCAGACACTTGCGTGGCCTGCTGTTCAACGCTCCCTGATAGCGTTGTAAGTCTTCTTCTGTCACTGTCCGCAGGTCTGTTCCTTTCGGGATAAACTGTCTTAACAACCCATTCGTATTCTCGTTCAGCCCACGCTCATGCGAGGCATACGGATGGGCAAAGTACGTATCTGCGTTCAGTGCTTCTGCTATCGCCTTGTGCTCACTAAACTCTAGACCGTTATCGAACGTTATTGTGTGACATACATCCTGATACTCACTCAGCAGTGAGATAATGGCCTTACTGACTTCCACCGCATCCTTTGAAAACACCTTTTTTGTCAGGTAAATACGGCTTTTGCGTTCTGCCAGTGTCACGATAGCACCAGTGCCCTGTTTACCCTGCACCAAATCGGCCTCCCAGTCCCCCAGACGGCTACGGTCATCGACGACTGACGGCCGTAGCTCAATGGATACCGCATCAGGGATGCGCCCTCGTTTCTGCCCGTAGCCCTTACGATATCGCCGTTTGCCCTGCCTAAGATGCCTGTACAACTCGCCACCGCTACGCTTATCCGCATAGATATACTGGTAAATCCATTCATGGCTGACGCTAAGACCAATAATGCTGCCAATTGCACTTATTTGCTCAGGACTCCACTTCCACTCCAGAGCAAATATCACGAAATCTATGGTCTGCTGAGGAATTGTCCTTTTGGCAGATGACAGCCGCCTATCACAGCACTTCTGGTGTGCCTGTTGTGGGTTATAACCAGTATCTGAAGTGTTACGCCTCAGTTCACGGGAGACCGTGGACTTGCTTACACCGATACGGATACCTATCTCATGGCAGGATAAATTATCCTCACGCAGTATCGATATCTGGTATCGTTGTCCTTCGGTTAGTTGCTGATACTTCATACTTACTCGCTCATCTTTGGTCGGAAGAGCAGGATAGCTTATCAGTAGCTAACCGTCCTTCCATCTAACATGACCGAGCGTTGCACTTATTATCTGAATTCGCGGAGTATCTATATATTCATCATTATCTGTGTAACTGTTTAATTCATCTTGTAGTTGTCTATCTGTAGGGTAATAATCTGCACTTTCAGTCGTGTACGATTGATATCCAACAGTGGAGTTTAATTTTACTGATAAATTATCTAATTTTTGCTCATAAGAAATAGGCAATGAAACTGCAATATATTTCTGTGGGCTGAAATACCCTGCATGCCCTAATGTATAATAATTAAGGTTTTTATCAAATCCCATATAATGAATATTAGCGCCTAATTTTAGAGTTTTATTATTTTCATTTATTCCATAAATATAAGAGCCAGCATTGAGATCAACAGATTGGTTATTAGGAACGTGGGTACCAATATACTTATTAGCGGCAACTTTGGCATAAGTACCATAATGGCTATTATCCCATGCGTATTGTGCTGACAGCGTATTGCGTGTCACGGCTCCCCATGTTCTACCTGTTACACTATCTTTAAGCCCACTGTATGAAAGTTGGCTATCAGTTACCGCTCGCCGTTCGGCTGCTAAAGTTAATTGGCTATGTGGTGAGGTGTTAATTGACCATTCAGCTCCGCCAACTAAGGAAACAATTAAGCCATCACTATTGGTATGCCCGAAATCCAATTGAAAGTTATCGCCTTTCAATAAAATATTTGATTCTAAGCCTTGAATTGAACGGCTATTAATTTCATCGGCATGTACATTAGCGCGTGAAGCACTTTCAACTAGGCTACGGCGATTGGCTCTCGTTAACGCTCCACTGCCCACAAGGCTGGCATTTTCAGCGGGAGTTTTGCCTGAACTAATAACCGAAGGGGATACGCTCAGCGCTAACTTAATATTATCAAGCAGTGGAAGAGAGAGTGTGAGGGTCTCTTTGATTTCGGTAAATTTGCTTAATCCTGACTCCCCTGAGTGGCTGTTTACCTGAATGGTATTATTCAATGCGACAGATGTTTTTTGCTGTAAATCTGTAAGCATCATTTCAATATGGTCTAACTGGGCCTTTTGGCGAGGATTGTGCTGAGTGTGCATGAGTATTTGCCCAGCTAATGGGTGATTTACTGGTAAATAAGTTGGCTGTTCTTGCGGCTGAATTAATCCCCATTGTGCTGTTTTTAATAATTTGAGTGCTTGGGTATTATGACCTTCCAGCTCAGCAAGGCGAGCCGACAAAATCAGGTAATCGGTTTTGTTGGTTGCCTTGATCTCTGCAAAATATTTTCTTGCTGCCACACTGTCGTCATTGTTAATCGCTAGATCAACTAAGCCTATTAATGCATCCTGATTTTTAGGGGAAATAGCTAATAGGTATTGATAAACATCACTCGCTTGCTCGGGTTGATCATTTGATTGATAAACTCGGGCAACAGCTAATAAGAGTTGGCTATTATTCGGATCATTTTTTATTTCTGGCGCTAATATTTCCCAAGCTTCGTTGAGATGACCTTTTTCGCGAAATAAATCGGCTTGTTCGCTGAGGTAGCCCGCTCTAATGTGATTTAACTCTTTTTCGCTGGTTGTGGCGAGTAAAGCCGGGGAGTTCATCAAGCTCTCTGCTTCTGCAAAGTATCCTAAGCGGCGTAAGATAAGGATTTGCTGTGTATAATCTTTTAGGCTTCCTTGTGGTTCAACGGATAGGTTTTGATGGATCACATTTAGCGCCATTTGACTATCACCCGCATCTATATATAGCTGAGCAAGGCGGCCAATATCGGCTGGGTTCTGAGGTAATGATTTAATATTTATTTTTAGGGTATTTAATGCTGCATTGTGATTCCCACTATCAATGTAGTGTTGGGCAATATCAATTTGTTGATTAAATTTAGCGCGATGTTTAAGCTCTGTTATTTCTGCCGTTTGTGATCCACTAGGAATTTTATGAATTAAATTCAATACATCCTTCCAGTGATTTTGCTCGCTTGCCAAAATGATCGCGCTATGCCAAGTTGCAGGTGAAGGGTAGGTTGCAACCAAATTATTCATCACTGCATTTGCTTTATGATGATCACCTTTTTTAAGTAGCAGTCTGGCGTAATCGAGGTGCAGCCAAGCATTTTGAGGATCTTTATTAATGGCTTGTGTGAGAATATTTTCCGCTTCATTCACTAAGCCATTATTAAGTGCTTTTTCTGCATTTTTTCGGTATTGCTCACTGAAATTTATTTTTTGCTGATAATCATAGCGCTCAGTAGGAGAGAAGGTTTGTAATAATAGCTCTAATTCTTGATATTTTTTTTGTTCGTTAAATAACCAGACTAGCTGCTCTTTCACTGTTTTATTATTAGGGTAGTTTTGATGAAGCGTCCGATATAACGACTCTGCGCTAGCATAGTCTTTTTTATCACGATAGGTTTGTGCTAGTAATAAATTGAGAGCAAGTTGCTGCTGTGGGTCACTCACACTGGTACTTTTAAGTAAGCTAATTGCGTGATCAAATTGCTGATTACGCGCTAATTGTTTAACTCTATCTAGTTGCGAATAGTAGTTAATATTTTTGATATCTTTTAACCATTGGGCTCTTTTATGATCCGTTGTGTTATTAGCCGCTTCACTTAATAACTTCTCTGCTTCTTGATAGTTTTTTTGACGGAGCGCCACGTAACCCAGACCCGCAGTGGCATCGATATTTTTAGGATCATTTGTTAGCGCTTGTGTGAATTTTTGCTTTGCTTGTTCAAGGCTACCTCTATTTAATAGCGTAAATCCAGCACGAATATCACTGTTACCAATGCGATTGTTATAGTGTTCCATTACAAGGCTATCATTTGGTGATAAATTCATAAAATGCTGGTAAGCGGGCAGATCTTTTTCATCGGGTTGTAACCACAGTAGTGCTTGCTTCAATGAATTGACCACCGCCTTATCTTTATTTTCTATCTGGATGAGCTTTTGAATTCCCTCTCGCCTTGTTTTCTCTTGATAGGTTAATACCGTTGCAAGAATACGCTGTACCTTCTCATCTGATGGTGTTTGCTGTGCTATTTTTCTTAGCTCAGCGATTGCTTTTTCTAGGTGTTTTTTACTGCCAGCGAGTGTTTCATAATACTCAATCGCTAAGTCACCACTAGGTGGATTATGCGTAAATAATTTGTCATACGCCTGTATTGCTTGTTCAATCTGACCTTGTGTTGCAAATTCTCGGGCTTTTTTGAGTATCTCATCGGAACGATTTTCACGGGGCGAAAACTGGGCTAATTGTGAAAGCCGCTGATCGTCTGGGGCATATTTTTTGAGTTTATTAACCCAGAGAGCCGCTTCTTGTTTTTTACCTTGCTGAATTTTGTAATATGACATTAGATATAATGCTTCAATATTATATTGCTCAATGGCAAAAACTTTACTCAGCGCATCGTAAGCAAGGTCATAGTTAGATTTACTGTGCCAATAATTGGCCTTTTCTAATAGAACTTTAATGGCTGTTTCATTTTCTAATGATCGAGCTAACGTCGATAGTGGGTATGTACCACAGAGCAAAGTAATAAATACTTTTATTAATAAGCTATTTTTCATTTTATTTTTTCATCCTTGATAGACGTTTGGATTCATGGTTTTTTAATCTTTTAAACAAATACAAACTCATAAGGAATAAGGTGGTAAATAACATAGCCATTAATAGAAATAAATGTTGGCTAAAAAACCAAAGGACTAATGTGTGTAGCGGTAATTCGCCTGATAAAAATGATGCATTAACTCGCAGAACTTTAACATCATCAAAATCATTAAATAGCAAGATATCACCCGATTCGAGTTGTTGTCTTCCAGGCTTATCAATATCATCATGGAGTTTTTTCAGTTGTTCACTGTTAGTCGCAGTTAAAATGGTCACGACTTTGTTGCTAGACCAAGGTGATGGGAAGCTGAGTAATCCTCGCCATTTTTGTGAATTTATTAAAATATTGTTTGCTTCTTCAAATTGATTTTTCCATTCTCCGAGTAGAAGCAGTTTCAGTTTCTGCAATAGAGAAGGGGGCATGACTTGTAATTGCCCATAACTATAATGATAAGAGGTATCTTTTATTAGTGGCTTGAATGCTGCGATCTCTTTTAATTTAGAGATTGCAATAATATTCGAACTCGTGAGTTTTAAATTATTTTGTGGTTTTGTTGTATCAGTGAGTATGGTGACCTGACTAACCGGAAAGCCAGTAATGCGTCCTGCTTTTTCCATTAAATGAAGCATTAATGCGATTTCTTCTTTAGCTGGATTTTTGGTTAATAAAATGACGGTATCTGATAAATCGGCATATTTCGTAAATGGGAATAGGCCATTTAAAAACCAAGCCGTATTTGGTAGCTCCCCAAAATTGGAAATATTACTGAGATCAAATGTAGAGCTAGACAATATTTGATTAACAATCTCACCATTATTACGGATATTACAAGGCGTTTCTTGATGCGGTGTGATATTAAAATAAAAGCTTAGTCTGTTTTCACCAAATAAGCTTGTGCTATCAAGATAAAGTGTTGTGCTGTTGTCGTGGTTATTAGTAAAAAACTCCATGATTGGACTAATAATGCTGTGTTTTTGAGCAGAAATATTTTTTAAAAATTGATAGTTCAATGCGATAGTTAGCATCGAATGCTTCATATCAATCCAATTTTTACCATCAAACGTATAGTCTATTTTCACGGGGATTTTGTTCCCTGATAACATGAATACATCAGGTGGAAGGCGAAAAATAATGTTTTTCTCTTCATTCCAAAACAAGCGGGATTGCAGGGCGTCGCGACTTTTAATTATTTGGCTGAAAGTGATTATTTTTTTCGCCGAAAGCCAGTTAGGGGCATCATAAGCTTGCCGTTTTTGTACATGATAGTTGGCGATAGCCATATCGCTGCTGTCAGGTAAATCAGGTGTAAAGAGTTGGTAAGCGGCCTGACGCAGCTCATGTGCATGACGTCCACTAATGACCAAGATTTTGTATTTCTCGTTTACAGGGTTATCTATAATTCTGATATTTGGGCCTTTAGCCTGATTAAAGGAGATCCCTGAAATGGTCTCATCCGCCATTGTGAATAAAACAGCATGCTTTTCCGGTAATTCATCAAGATAAATATTGAAATGGTTCCCTTTTTCCCCACTTTTGATGCCAAAAATAGAGGCTACAATGGCAGAGGCCATTAAGGTATCTGGGGTCGGTGAAGCGGCATAGATAAAAGCAAGTTCATTGCTATTCATTTTTAAAGGATCTAAAAATGGCCGAGGAAAATCCATGAGTGATTTACGCGTATTCATTAATACCCCTTTTAATGCCATTGAGGTTAAAGGGGAAATCTCAAGATTAAGATCTTTTAAGTCTGGGCGCTGGCATGTCCACTCATTATTAATGATGTCATCATTACTAATGATCTGAAAGTTTAAATTGTTCTTTGAAGAGAGAATGGCGTTTGGCACTTTTAAAGTAAAAGTCGATTTGTTTTCATGAAGTTGAGATAACGGTATCGAACCTAAAGACTGATCATTTAGCGTTATTTGTAAATTATCCTTTTCGATATTTTCAGTTTCTTTGATTGAAATGATTAAGCGTATTTCTGCATTTATAACAATAAAATCATAGGGCAAAGTAAAACTAATACCAGATTGGAGTTTATCACCACTTAAGGTCAGGCCGTTTATGAGGCCAATTTTTTTCAAGGTAATTTCTTCAGCGGTAGTGTCTATAACATCGCTATTTTTTATTAGCCCATTATTTAATATAAAGTCTAATGGCGCAGAAACTTTTTTCTGTGTATCCACTCTCTCTACGGCAAATGCGGCCGTATGACTTATTAATAACGCGTAAGCGATAAATATTAATTTCAGGCGATTAAACATGATGCTGCTCTTTACTATTTTGTTTTGAAAGCAAAATGGAATTATCCGTGGCCTTCTTATCTTTACGGATAATGAACAATTCAAATGCACATTGCAGCACGTCGATAAATGACCTTAATGGTTTGTCGTTTGCATGTTTAGGTTTAAACCAAGCATCTGCTCGAGTTAATACAACACGTACAACATCACGTCGAATAGCATGAGTTAAGTGAGCAAATTCCATTCTTAATTGCTTATTATCAATCCATGCTTGCTGGATCGGGATAAATGCTCTTTCTTTGCCTATACCAATGGCAATTTGTGTAATAAATGTCTGTGTAACATTATGCTCAAATGGGAAGTTAAGTCTTGCCCCACTCATGGAGAGATCAATGGATTGAGTTTCTATAACGCTATTATCAGAAAAATAAACGGTCACAGGGATTGATGCAGGAACCCTCGTGGCTCGACGTAACTGTTTGGTCTCTTTTGCTACCGATATAGAAGCGAGGACAATCAGTAAGCTATAAATACCCCATATAAGGTTAATCACAATGACACCGTTATCAATATAATGATATAGACCCATAATCCATTTGAATAAGGCAATCCCAATTGCGGCGACTAAAAGTACGGCGACAATAAGGAGCGGGCGAACGGCCGTGTGATCAAAATAGTTTTTATCTGTTAAATCACCTTTATCAGTAACATTAAATTTACCGAGTTTTGGCGATATTAAGCTCATCAATGTTGGGAGTATTAAATGAAAAGCCATCACTGTTTCATAAATTTCCCCCCAGAAAGAATAGCGATAGCTACTGACAAGTTTTGAATTGACATAGTTAGAAGTAATCAAATGAGGTAGCGCATAAGAAAATATGAGTGTTGCGGATGATGAGATAATATTTAAATCAAATAGAATAAAAACCAAAGGGGATAAGAGGAAAATCGCTCGAGGTAGCCCATACTGAAAATGTAGCATGGCATTTAAATAACAGATACGTTGTGTAAATGTCAGACCTTTACCTAATAGCGGGTTATCGACGCGAAAAATCTGTGTCATGCCTCGTGCCCAACGTATACGTTGGTTAATGTGCAAAGTTAAGCGTTCAGTCGCTAAACCCGCTGAAAGAGGAATATCTAAGAAAGCGGTATTCCATCCCTTACGCTGCAATTTAAGGGCCGTATGGGCATCTTCGGTAACCGTTTCTACCGCAAATCCATTTGTCTCTTTTAAGGCACTACGGCGAATTACCGCACAAGAGCCACAGAAAAACGCGGCATTCCAATTATCGTTACCTTGCTGCACTGGACCATAAAATAGCGCACCTTCATGTGGCGCTCTTTTAGCCGCACTTAAATTACGTTCAAAGGGATCTTTAGAGTAAAAATAATGGGGGGTTTGGATCAAAGCGAGTTTTTCATCGACTAAAAATGCCCCTACTGTTGCTTGTAAAAATACGCGTGTCGCTACATGGTCGCAATCAAAAATACAAATCAGTTCACCATGCGTTTTTGTTAATGCATGATTAAGGTTTCCTGCTTTTGCATGGTTATTATCAGGGCGGATCATATAGCCAACTTGAATATCTTCAGCTAACTGGCGAAACGCATCTCGCTTTCCATCATCTAATATATAAATTTTTAATTTATCTTTAGGATATTCGATACACTGTGCAGCAAGCGCTGTATCTTTGACGATATCAATACTTTCATTATAGGTTGGAATAAATAGATCAACCGTTGGCCATAATGAAGTATCTTTCGGTAAGGGGGCGATCGTTCTTTTTAATGGCCAACAGGTTTGAATATAACCGAATAATAGAATAGCTAATGAATATAGTTCCGCAATAAATAGTAATGATCCTAAAATCAGCTCAATATAAGAATCAAAATAAAGGGTCGTTGTTGCCCGCCACCAGATATAACGAGAAGTACAAAGTAGTGATATTAATATCAAGGCAAGCTGTAGTTTTTTATTTTTAAATATTCCAATAAAGAATGTAAATACAATTAACACGCCTCCTAATAGAAACTGTTTATCACTATCTAGAGGAATGATAATTAATAAAATAAATAAGAATAACAAAAGTATAGACGTAACGATTTTGAGTGTTTTTTGCATATCACTAACTCATAATGAGGTTTTATTATACTATAGGTAAATGAGTATTTTATTTTTTACTAATACTTGAAAAGAGTTCACTCAGTATAACAAGTTGCTCCGTATGAGAAGCTGAGTCCGCTGTATTATGGTAGTGATTATTTTTATAATTAAGGAAATGAGAAAACTCATTAATTGTTGAGTAAGACTCATTTGGTTGGGTTGGCTGGGGCTGAGTCGTTGATTCAGAAACCACTTCAATTTTCTCAGGTAATGGGAGTTCTTGCTTAATAGCCATATTAGATAATGGCTGTTCATCCTTGGATTGAGTGGTTTCTTCAATTTCAAGGAAAGAAAAATTATCCATTTTAAGCTGACGGCTTAATGAATTTAAATCATCGTACATAGTTAACCTTCACCCTGAGAATAACAAACACCATTACACGTAGAATGAGTGATTTTTACCATGGTCTTTTAGGTAAATCATCTTATTTTGATATAATATTTAGTTATAGAATTAAGTAAAAATACCTAATTGATTAATATGTAAATAATCTATAGAGATACGTTATATAACATCCTGATTTAATTTTAAAATATGATGTAATTGTGAAATTTGAATAAATAGTAATTGTTAATTTATTTCATTTTAATAGTTATGGCGGATTCAAGTCCGAAGTGCAACGCTAAGCCGCCTTTCTTAGCTCCGCAAACACCACCGAAGGTTGTCTGAACCCCAGACACTTGCGTGGCCTGCTGTTCAACGCTCCCTGATAGCGTTGTAAGTCTTCTTCTGTCACTGTCCGCAGGTCTGTTCCTTTCGGGATAAACTGTCTTAACAACCCATTCGTATTCTCGTTCAGCCCACGCTCATGCGAGGCATACGGATGGGCAAAGTACGTATCTGCGTTCAGTGCTTCTGCTATCGCCTTGTGCTCACTAAACTCTAGACCGTTATCGAACGTTATTGTGTGACATACATCCTGATACTCACTCAGCAGTGAGATAATGGCCTTACTGACTTCCACCGCATCCTTTGAAAACACCTTTTTTGTCAGGTAAATACGGCTTTTGCGTTCTGCCAGTGTCACGATAGCACCAGTGCCCTGTTTACCCTGCACCAAATCGGCCTCCCAGTCCCCCAGACGGCTACGGTCATCGACGACTGACGGCCGTAGCTCAATGGATACCGCATCAGGGATGCGCCCTCGTTTCTGCCCGTAGCCCTTACGATATCGCCGTTTGCCCTGCCTAAGATGCCTGTACAACTCGCCACCGCTACGCTTATCCGCATAGATATACTGGTAAATCCATTCATGGCTGACGCTAAGACCAATAATGCTGCCAATTGCACTTATTTGCTCAGGACTCCACTTCCACTCCAGAGCAAATATCACGAAATCTATGGTCTGCTGAGGAATTGTCCTTTTGGCAGATGACAGCCGCCTATCACAGCACTTCTGGTGTGCCTGTTGTGGGTTATAACCAGTATCTGAAGTGTTACGCCTCAGTTCACGGGAGACCGTGGACTTGCTTACACCGATACGGATACCTATCTCATGGCAGGATAAATTATCCTCACGCAGTATCGATATCTGGTATCGTTGTCCTTCGGTTAGTTGCTGATACTTCATACTTACTCGCTCATCTTTGGTCGGAAGAGCAGGATAGCTTATCAGTAGCTAACCGTCCTTCCATCTAACATGACCGAGCGTTGCACTTATTATCTGAATTCGCGTATTATTAATAAATAAAAATGACAATGAAAAATAGAAAATACGCATTGATTATTACTTATAGATATTAGTAATGAACAATTTATAAATAAAGCAGTTTATTAAACATTTTTATTATGGTTATTGCGATAAATAGCAGAGAAACGCGTTAATAGACAGCGTTAAAATTTTCAATAACCACGTGTCATGATTAAGTTTAACTATCATAGATTAGTGGATATTTTTATCTCGCCATTGGCTAGGGGAATCTCCAACTAAACGGTTAAAGAAGCGTGCAAAGTAAGCCGGATCTTTAAATCCAAGTTGGTAGGCTATTTCTGATACAGGGCTGTCACAAAACAATAGCATACGTTTCGCTTCTCGTAATATGCGGTCAAAAATCAGGCGCTTGGGTGGACGGTTAGCGAAACGTCGGCACATATCTTTGAGTCGAGATTCGGTAACACCCAGTTTGTCTGCATATTCGGGAACAGAAAGGTGCTCATGGTAGTGTGAATCAATAAGCTGGTTAAAACGTTGGAATAGGCGATGTTCTCCTCTTACACCACTAACTGGGTGGTCATCAAGGGGAATTGAGCGTAATAGGAAAGTAAATAGCGCTTGAGCTAAAGAGGATAATACCTGATCGCGTCCGGCGTAGCTATTGGCCGATTCGCGAGCCATTAGTGCCCAATAGTGATTAAAAGTTTCAAGGTCATCGGGTTTATCAGCAACAGACAAACAAATCGCAGGAATAGAGACTAAATCAGGGTTAGCAGGGTAAAGTGATTCTAATAAAGGGATGATTAAATCTTGGCGAACGGTCAGCACGTGCCCATCTGTATCTTCTTGAGTAAAAAAGGCATGAGGAACAGAAGGCGGCGTTAGAATAAATAAAGGGGCTTGGACTGAATAACGTAGGTCATCAAGTTGTAATGTGATATGACCTGTTTCAAGGTAGTGCAACTGAAAAAAGCCATCATGTCGATGTGCTTGCATATCACGGCCAAAAAAGGCGGCCATATTACCGAATGTTTGGTAATGAACATCATCATTCCCTTGTGTTTCATCATAATCTTTACTGATATCAATATTGGTTATTAATGATGACACCACATTCTCCCTTTACTCTGTTGGTTTCGAGCCGCAATACAGAGGATTGCGGCTCGACTATTTTGTTATCTTTGAATATTACGGTGTTGCTCTAGGACGTGAGCTTTTCATGGGGATAAATGCGACTAATAGCGCCCCAACGACCAACAACCCAGCGACAAAGTACAGCCCTGAATTGAAGCTACCTGTTTGGTCTTTTAGCCAACCAATCAGTAGTGGGCTGACCGCTGAACCAATATTACCTGTTGCGTTGATAACAGCAATACCAACAGCACGAGCACGTAAACTGATGGATTGGTCTGGCGTGGTCCAGAATACAGCCATTGCGGTAAATGAACCTGTCGATGCCATAATGATACCAATTAATTGGATGACAGGATGATGTGTCAGTGCCGCTAATACCCAACCTGCCGCTGCAAATAGGTAGGGGAGTGCGGTGTGCATTTTACGTTCTTGTAATCTGTCAGAACGCCGGCTCCAATACACCATACCAAGTATAGTACAGAACTGAGGGATAGCCGTCAGTAGGCCTATCATGGCGTTACTACTGCCTTCATTAAAGCTCTGCATAATTTGTGGCGTCCAGATATTAATGGCACTGAGCGTATTGGTCAGGCAGAAATAGGCCACGGTATACATTAAGACCACAGGGGTAAAAATCTCTTTCCATAAGCTAGTATTCTGTAATGCCGTATGGCTTTTCGAACCGTGCGGCTGAACCAATTCTAACTTATCTTGCTCCATCATTTCTTGAAGACTCTCTTTGTCTTCTTTCGTTAGCCATTTTGCTTTATCTGGCGAATCATCAAGGTAGAACCAGACCAGCACGCCTAAGATCACGGAAGGGAAACCTTCCAGCAGGAACAGCCACTGCCAGCCTTTTAGGTTTAAAATACCATCCATTTCGAGGATGTAACCCGATGCTAGGGAACCAAATGCCATTGTGACAGGCATGGCCACCATAAATAAAGCGTTAGCACGGGCGCGGAAATAAGCAGGAAACCAGTAAGTTAAATAAACTAGGATACCCGGTAAAAAGCCAGCTTCGGCGACGCCGACTAGCATCCGCAAAATATAGAGGCTTGTCGGGCCTGTTGCGAACATTGTGGCTGTTGAGGCGATGCCCCACAGTACCATGATGGTGGCAATCCAACGGCGGGCGCCCACAATACCCAACATAATATTGCTAGGTATCCCAAAAATAACATAGGTTGCATAAAATAGTGTGGCAGCAAGGCCAAACATCGTTGATGTCAGACCAATGTCTTTCCCCATAGTCAGACCCGCAAAACCGATATTAATGCGGTCAAGGAAAGAAAAAACAAATAATACAAATAAAAAGACAATTAGGCGGCGAAATAATTTTTTAATTACGCGTTGTTGTGGTTCAGTTAAATTTTTATGCTGTTCAGCAGGATTTTTTTCAGCAACATTGGATAAATTGCTCATTTTGTAATTCCCTCATTTATATGCATTTAATGCTATTATGGGTACAAAAAGCTCTTAGGCAGCCATATAACATGTCTGCCCCGTAGGTACAGGGTTGTTAATGTTGTTTTCCCTTAGCCACCAGATTGATATTTGTAGGGTAATTGGTTTGCCATATTCCAAGTTGTTTCATTATTCGCTCTTGCTCATCTATCCGAGTCACACAATAATCCATGCTCCTCGGCGATTTTTGCTTAGCGCTTAGAGACAAACTCGAAGTATTTACAACCGAAAGATCGAGTTATCTTAATGGCTTTGGGTGTTTACTACTGTATTGCAAATCACTAATACACACTGGGTGTGTTAGATGTCACTTCAGAAACGGTATTGCCAAAGCGAGCCGCTAATGCTTCTGCGCTACGCGCTAGCAATGTTGTATCCACACCAACCGCAACAAATAGTGCACCTAATTTTAAATAATGTTCAGCGACGTCTGGCGCTGCCATTAAAATACCAGGGGCAATACCCGCTGCACGAATTTGGACAATAGCCTTTTCGATGACTGCCTTCACTTCGGGATGATTTGGATTACCTGAATAGTCCATGTCTGCACTGAGATCAGCTGGCCCAATAAAGACGCCATCGATCCCTTCGACTTGTAATATTTCCGAAAGATTATTGATAGCTTCACGGGTTTCGACTTGCACAATGACACACATCTCATCATTGGCCCGTTGCAGATAATTAGGAATACGATTCCAACGTGATGCACGTGCTAGAGCGCTCCCCACACCGCGGATCCCCGCCGGAGGGTAGCGTGTGGCGCGAACAGCTTGCTGTGCTTGCTCTGCATTTTGCACCATAGGCAGTAATAATGTTTGTGCCCCAATATCCAATAACTGTTTAATAATGACAGGATCATTCCAAGGTGGACGTACAACCGGCTGCGATGGATAAGGTGCGATTGCCTGTAATTGAGTTAATATTGTTTGTACATTATTAGGAGCGTGTTCACCATCAATCAGTAGCCAGTCAAAACCTGCTCCAGCCACCAATTCAGCACTATATGAGCTGCATAGCCCCAGCCATAAACCGATTTGTGGTCGACCTTCTTTTAGTGCATGTTTAAATTTATTTTGTAGGATATCCACGATGATCTCCTTATACGAAGCGGCAACTAACGGAACCCATCACGCCGTAGTCCACATGAAATACATCCCCTTTACGAGCAGGAACCGGTCGAGTAAATGAGCCACCTAAAATGATTTGGCCAGCTTCTAGTTGGACGTTGTGTGGCGCGAGTTTATTTGCCAGCCAAGCAACCCCGTTTGCAGGGTGGTTAAGTACCGCAGCCGCGACGCCAGACTCTTCAATAACACCGTTACGGTACAGCAATGCACTGATCCATCGTAAATCAAGGTCGCGAGGTTTGATTGGTCTCCCCCCTAAGATCACCGCCGCATTCGCCGCATTATCTGAAATGGTATCGAATACTTTGCGTGGGCGCTTTGTTTCAGGATCAATACCGTGGCAACGGGCATCAATAAGCTCAAGTGCCGGTATGACATAATCAGTTGCGTTATAAACATCAAACAGGGTGCAGTTTGGGCCACTTAAGGGTTTTGCTAAAACAAATGCTAGCTCAACTTCAATACGTGGAACGATAAAACGATCTGTTGGAATTTCACAACCATCGTCAAAAAACATATCGTCGAGAAGTGCACCGTAGTCAGGTTCATCAATTTGAGAACTAGCCTGCATAGCTTTCGATGTTAAGCCAATTTTATGGCCTTTCAGTGAACGACCTTCAGCGATTTTTAGGCCAACCCATTCACGTTGAATAGCGTATGCGTCTTCAATGGTGATTTGTGGATGATCCAATGAAATCTGACGGATCTGTTCACGTGTTTTCTCGGCCTGATTAAGGCGCTGTGCAACTTGCGATATGACATCTTTTTGTAACATGCGAGTATTGCTCCTGTTGAACTCTGCTTATCACGCAAGAAACGTTGGGCGCTTTCTAACCCGCACTGCCAGATGGCAGTGCGCTAATCTGTAAAGGTCAAATTAGTTTGTAGATAGCCCACCGAAGCAGAGATATTTCACTTCCAGATAGTCTTCAATTCCGTAACGTGAACCTTCACGCCCCAGCCCTGACTGCTTAATGCCACCAAATGGGGCAACTTCATTTGAGATAATGCCTTCATTGATACCGACCATGCCGCTTTCGAGTGCTTCTGCAACACGGTAGATGCGGCCGATATCTCTAGAATAGAAATAGGAAGCCAGACCAAATTCGGTATCATTTGCTAAATCAATGGCTTCTTGTTCATCGCGGAACTTAAACAGAGGCGCCAATGGACCAAAAGTCTCTTCTTTGGCGACGATCATAGATTCAGTGACGTCTGCTAATACGGTTGGCTCGAAGAACAATCCGCCTAATGAAGCAGGTTTACCGCCTGCCAGTACGCGTGCGCCTTTAGAAACCGCATCTGCAATATGCTCGGTGACTTTATCAACCGCAGCTTGGTTAATCAGAGGGCCTTGTTGTGAATCGGCTTGAGTTGCTGGGCCGATTTTTAGCTCAGTGACTGCTTTTGCTAAGCGTTTAGCAAATTCATCATAGACGCCTTCTTGAACTAAAATACGGTTAGCACAAACACAGGTTTGCCCGCTGTTGCGGAATTTAGCCGCTAATGCGCCCTGTACGGCGGCATCAAGGTCGGCATCGTCAAACACGATAAAAGGCGCATTGCCACCGAGCTCCAATGATAGCTTTTTCACTGTATCGGCACATTGCGCCATCAGTAATTTGCCAACGCGTGTGGAGCCAGTGAAAGTCAGTTTACGAACAACAGGACTTGATGTGAGTACACCACCAATGGCTTTTGCATCTGTACCTGGCACGATGTTGAACACCCCTGCTGGGATACCAGCTTCTTCACCTAATGCTGCTAGTGCTAATGCTGATAATGGGGTCTCAGCCGCAGGTTTCAGTACCATCGTACATCCTGCCGCCAGTGCTGGGCCAACCTTACGGGTGATCATGGCATTTGGGAAGTTCCATGGCGTAATCGCAGCGACCACACCCACAGGCTGTTTAATCGTCACTAAGCGGCGACCAGGAAGTGGAGATGGGATTGTTTCGCCATAAACGCGTTTACCTTCCTCGGCAAACCACTCAATAAAGCTTGCACCATAGGCGATTTCACCCATTGATTCTGTGATGGATTTGCCTTGCTCCCAACTGAGTAGCTCTGCAAGCTCTTTTTGGTTTTCCATCATCAATTGGAACCACTTATTAAGAATTTGGCTACGCTCTTTGGCACTTTTAGCACGCCAAGCGGGTAGGGCTTTTTCCGCAGCATCAATCGCTTGTTGGGTTTGTGCTGCACCTACATTACTGACTTTTGCAATGACTTCACCGTTCGCAGGGTTAGTGACATCGAATTGACTATTGTCGTTGGCGTTAACCCATTGACCGTTGATATAAGCCTGCTGGCGGAATAAGGTAGAATTGACATTGATACTCATTTTTCTTTTTTCTCCGAAGGCACTGAGACTAACTGTGAGCGGACATTTTTAGCCGAGAAACGTTGGCTTGTGAAACTTAATCCGGCACAGACAGCCATAACCAGTGCCATAGCAAATGGGGATTCATCCTGTAGTACAGAAACTGCAACACTTGCCAGCGCCGCCAATGCAAATTGAATCGAAATAGCAAGCGCACTGGCGCTACCGGCAATTTTTCCTCGATGCTGCAATAACAGTGATAAGCTATTTGTACCGATAGCATTGACCATCGATAAAAACAGCACCACCAGAATAACAATAATAGGCAGGCTTTGCTGGTAGAAAATGAGTAGTAATAGCCCAAACAGTAATTGCGCACCACTTTGTAGGCAGAGTATGCGAGTTAAACTGTATACTTTGAGCAGTCTGACATTCAGTAGTAATACCACTATCATCCCGAGAATATTACAGCCGAATAATAAACCGTAGTGCTGCTCCGATACGCCAAAATAGTTGATATAAACAAAGGGAGAGCCGCTGATAAAGGCAAACATACCCGCAAAAGAGAATGCCATCGTACCGATAATACTCAGTGCTTCTCTATCGCTTAAAACTTGAGCGTAATTTTGAAACGCGACACTGAGTAAATTTTTAGATTCTTTCTGCGGTGTCAAGGTTTCAGGAAGCAAGAAGAAAATACAACTTGCAGAACAAAGACCTATCAGTGCAAGAAGATAGAAGATCGCTTGCCACTGAAAGTGAATTAATAAAAAGCCACCGAGTAGGGGAGCCAGTAAGGGCGCTATCATAGTGACTAACGTCATCAAAGATAAAACTTTAGGCAGTTCACCTGTTGGGTAAACGTCTCGAGCAATGGCTCGTGCCATGACAATGGCGGCTCCACTACCGAAGGCTTGTAACGCACGAAAAGCAATTAATGCGTCAGCCGAAGAGGCTTGCGCGCACAGTAAACTTGCGAGCGTAAAAATAGTTAGGCCACTTAACAGCATCTTACGGCGACCAAGAATGTCGCTGAGTGGCCCATAAAACAACATGCCAATACAGAAGCCAGCAAAGAATGCGCCGAGTGTATACTGCATCTGCCCTTGGCTCGCCTGGAGGTCATTTCCCATTTGCGGCAGAGCAGGCAGATACATATCTATCGATAATGGCCCAAATGCAACCAGTGACCCTAATAATGGGATCAAGTAGCGAGGGATCTGTTTATCGAATGGCGTCGGCATCAGGCTTCCTTATTTAAATAAAGCGTGAACATTGTTTTGTTTGTAATTCAACACGGGATCAAGCTCTTCCATGGTAAATGATAGAGCGAGATACCTATCACTCATTAACTGAGCAAAGTGTTCTTTGATGAGGGTAAAGAGCATCTCACCTGTTTTTTGACGATCTTCAAGAGAACGCCCTGAACCAATTTTGAGTGTCATATGGACAAAGGCGTAATCATGTTTACCATCAGCCATCTGCCAAGTATCTAACCAAATAGCACGGCTACGAATGCCGCCTAAAGGAAAAATACCAGTTCCTGCTAATGCACTATTTACCTTAGAAAATAGCTCAGGCAAATTCGCTTGTTCACGGATATTGTCGGTACACTCAGCAATAAAATGCGGCATGACGACTCCTTACGCACTGACTTTTTGTTTATCGGTGATATAGCTTGGCAACGGGAAAATAGCGTTAATTTGTCCGGTACCTGAACTGGCGAACAAATCGGTCAGCACTTCAACTTTTTCTGCATATTTATCCCAACCTAGCATGCCTAATAGCATCACCGTATCGTGCATATGACCTTCGCCATAACAGTAGTCGGCGTATTCCGGTAGCATCTTACAGAACTCACTAAAACGGCCTTCACGCCACAATTTGACGACACGCTTATCCATTTGCTCATCAAATTCACGGGTATAATTGTTCATCCCTTCTTCTGCACGATGGTCATCAATAAAGCGATGCGATAATGAGCCACTCGCGAGTACGGCAACCGTGCCATCATATTTTTCGATGGCTGTGAGTACGGCTTCGCCTAATTTACGGCTGTCTTCAAAACTGTGAGAGGTGCAAAATGCAGAAATAGAGATCACTTTAAAGTGGCGATCACTATTCATATAGCGCATAGGAACTAAGGTGGCATATTCTAACGTTAGGCTTGGGATTTCGTGGGATTGAGCACGAACGCCAAGTTTACGGGCTTCTTCACCGATCATGCGACCAAGCTCGGAGTTACCATCATATTCATATTCCATATCACGAATAAAATGAGGGAGTTCGTTACTCGTATAGATCCCTTTAAAGTGATCGGCACAGTTGATGTGATATGCACTGTTAACTAACCAGTGAGTATCAAAAACAATAATAGTATCAACACCAAGTTCGCGGCAGCGGCGGCTGATCTCTTTATGACCGTCAATGGCGGATTGGCGGCAGCCATGATGTTTGCCGGGTAATTCTGACAAGTACATGGATGGAACATGCGTTATTTTTGCCGCAAGTGCTAATTTACCCATAAGTTTTTACCTCCCCCGTGATATTTCGAGCTGTAGCGTGTGAGTGATTTTTCGCTACAGCCCGAATTATTTAGGGCATAAGTTAGATTAAATATTTATTATTGAATTTCCAATAAACTAAATATCTCAATAAATTAAACACCCCAACGAGGAATGTTGTGATCCCCGAAGGAAATACAAACGTTCTTCATTTCTGCAAAAACTTCAAAGCTATATTCACCGCCTTCACGACCAACACCAGAGGCTTTAACGCCACCAAATGGTTGACGTAAATCACGTACGTTTTGTGTATTAACAAACACCATACCGGCTTCAATGTTGCGTGATAAGCGGAGGATCTTGCTGACATCTTGTGTCCAAATATAAGATGCGAGACCATACTCAACATCATTTGCCATACGTAGGCCATCTTCTTCTGACTTGAATGGGATCAAGCAGGCAACTGGCCCAAAGATCTCTTCTTGCGCAACACGCATACGGTTATCGACATCTGCTAATACGGTCGGGCGTAAGAAGTTACCATTTTTCAGATGTGCAGGTAGGTCGGTTGGCTTGTCTGGGCCACCAGCCAGTAATGTTGCCCCTTCTTCTACACCAAGGCGAATATAGCCGGATACCTTGTTCCAATGCTGTTCACTGATCAGTGCACCAACTTGTGTTTTTGGATCCGTTGGGTCGCCGACAATTAGGCGATTAGCGCGCTCAGCGAAGCGCTTAACAAATTCAGGGTAGATACTTTCTTGGATGAAAATACGAGAACCGGCAGTACAACGTTCACCATTAATTGAGAAAATGGTAAACAGAGCCGCATCTAATGCACGTTCGATATCGGCATCTTCAAATATCAGAACAGGGGATTTGCCGCCAAGTTCCATCGAATATTTTTTCAGACCCGCGTTTTGCATGATCACGCGGCCTGTTGCTGTTCCACCAGTAAAGGAAACGGCACGAACGTCATGGTGTTTGACTAGAGCGTCACCTGCTGTGCTGCCGTAACCTTGCACAACGTTAAGTACGCCAGCAGGGATCCCCGCTTCTAATGCCAGCTCACCTAAACGGTTTGCTGATAATGGTGACAGTTCAGACATTTTTAAAACAGCGGTGTTACCTAGGGCTAAACAAGGTGCTGTTTTCCATGTTGCCGTCATGAATGGCACGTTCCAAGGGGAGATCAGTGCACAGACACCAACAGGTTGGATTAGGGTGTAGTTCATCATTTTGTCGTCAACAGGGTAGGTACGACCATTCATCTGTTGGCAGACTTCGGCAAAAAACTCAAAGTTATGTGAAGCACGAGGGATCAACACATTTTTGGTTTGATGAATTGGCAAACCTGTATCCTTAGTTTCCATTTCTGCAATTTCAGGTACGTTTTGGTCGATCAATTCACCAAGACGGCGCATCAAACGAGCACGCTCTTTCATTGGCGTATTAGCCCATTTAGGGAATGCCTCTTTGGCTGCCGCAACGGCTTGATTTATTTCATCTTGACCACCAGAAGCCACTTCAGCGAGTACTTCACCTGTTGCAGGGTTGGTGGTTTGGAAATATTCTTTGCTGGCAACATTTTTGCCATTGATCCAATGGTTAATCTTAGTCATTACACTCGTTCCTCATATTCTTTTTCGCTGACAATATAGTTAATCAGCCGGCCTACACCCTCAACTTCAACGATCACTTCATCACCAGGTACGACATCAGAAAGGCCTTTTGGTGTTCCTGTTGCGATCATGTCACCCGGTTGCAGTGTCATAAAATCACTGAGATAGGAAATTAAAAATGGGATATTGAAAATGAGATCAGCAGTGGTTCCTTTCTGGCGCAACTCACCGTTTACATAGGTATATAGCGCAAGGTTATGGGGATCTTTAACCTGATCTTTATCGATAACCCATGGACCGATAGGCGTTAAAGTGTCACGGCTTTTAACACGCAGGTTGGGGCGATAGTAATTTTCTAAATAGTCACGGATCGCATAATCATTACATACGGTGTAGCCTGCAACATAATCCATCGCATCTTCTTGTGATACTTTGTATGCCGCTTTACCAATGACCACAACAAGCTCTGACTCATAATGCATATAGTCAACATTATCGGGGCGCACCGAAACTTGGCGATGGCCTGTTAATGTGTTATCTGCTTTGATAAAAATCAGAGGCTCTTCAGGTGGCTTGAAATCAAGTTCAGTAGCATGGTCGGCATAATTTAAGCCCAGTGCGAACAGTGTGCCTCTAACAGGAGGTAACCATTCAACATTAGCATCATCGCCTGCAATAACTTGGCCATTTGGTAATGTGATTTGCTCGTTTTCACCAACCGTAACGGAATACTCAGTACCTTGGTAACGAATTTTTGCGTGTTTCATTATTGTCCTCCTGCCACAACAACGTTATTGCTTAGGCTCGGAAAGCCTTCTGCTTGAACAGTGACTTCATCACCAGGCTGAATGGTGACGCGTTGATGAGGCGTGCCCATCAGTATCACATCACCCGCTTTTAACGTGGCAAATTCACTGAGTGCGGCAACTAACTCACTGGCATCACGAACCAGATCTTTTGTAGACCAACGGTCAGCTTCTTTACCATTGATGAGGGTGATAATGTCGACAGGGGCAGTTAATGTTGTTTCAACCATTTCCCCAATAGGGCAGAAACTATCACAGCATTTTGCTTTGATAGCAGGACGATAAAATGAGTCTTCAGGTAGGCTGACTTCATTTGCTAATGCAAAGCCCGCAATATAATTTTTGGCTTCTGACTGGCTGACTTTACGTGCATCTTTACCAATAACCAGTGCTAGCGTTGCACCACTTTGCACCACTTCACCGGCAGGGTGCAAAATAGGCTCCCCTGAATTGATCCGAGTATTACGCGGCTTTATAAACCACACAGGTGTTTTTGGTGGGGTTTTATAAGGGGCTTGCCCGAATGCCTCATGCCAGTGAGCCACTTGGCTTTGATGATTGAGGGCAACGGCAAATACAGTGCCTTTCATTGACAACTCCTTATTAGGAAAACGATGATTTCGAATGATTGTTAATATATTAATAATGTATAAAGTGGTAATTGGCAATAGGCTAGAGAAATTGTTAATTTTAATTGTGATCTCTTTAACATATTCAGAAGGTTTTTATGTAACCTATTGATATTCAGTATTTTGATATTTTTTTTGAATTTTTATTGTAACTTTTTATTAACTTTTTGGTTTGCTGTTGAATTGTTTACTCATTAATATTTTGGGGTTTTTCTTTGTGATTGTTATTTTACCGTGCTAACCTTGGTTTTAAGTGGATAGAATAGGCTATCACTAAGGGTAAATTTGCGGTGTAAAGGCGCAATAGATTGTGTAATACCAATTTAATTGGTATTAAATAAACATTTTAGAGTGGTGAGTTTTAAACTTATGCATGAATCATTGACAATTGCATTATTACAGGCAAGAGAGACCGCAATGGGGTTCTTTCGCCCTATTTTAAAGTCATACAATTTGACTGAACAGCAATGGCGTATTATCCGAGTACTTGCCGATAAACGCTCTATTGATTTCCATGAGTTATCAGTTCAAACCTGTATTCTTCGTCCAAGTTTGACAGGGATTTTGACTCGTATGGAGCGGGAAGGGTTAATTTTTCGCTTAAAGCCACTCAATGATCAGCGTAAGCTCTATGTTTCTCTGACGCCTAGTGGTCAAACATTGTACGATAAAGCACGTCAAGAAGTGGAAGAGGGCTATCAAAAAATTGAGCAGGCATTTTCTCAGGAGAAAATGCAACAATTAACCGCACTGCTGGATGAATTAATTGCTTTAGAAAGTCCTGATTACAGCCATATTGCGGATAAAAAAGAGAGCGCTTAGGGCGAATTTCGCATGTCGTGGGCAATAAATAAATTGCCCCCTAATCAGCAACATTCTGATTAGGGGGCTTTTTGTTGTTTACTTACCTAGTAGATGTAGGAAGTGAATATGTTTCTCGTACTGGTCGAGAATATCATGGATGACCTGTTCTTTGGTCCAGCCCATAACATCATAGTCTTGCCCACCTTCTTTAAGGTGAACCTCTGCACGATAATATTTCTGCTCTTCGCTTTTTTCATCATCGCTCTCTGTTCCCATGCCAGAAAGGGCAAAAGAAGGTTGGACATAGTAGCGCAAGCGAACTTCGTATAGGAAGTTCATATCCTCACCTAAATCGACCTCGAAGCCAATCCTATCATCTTTATCATTATAGATATGGCAAGTCGTATTCTGCTTCTCAAGCTCCTCTGAGACCATTTCCATCGATGGATGAACAACCTCACCGAGAAAACGTTTTACTTGGTTACGTTTTGGGAAATACGCGATATTACGTAAGCGTCGTTGCCATGGAATTGGATTGCGGCTCGCTGTCGGAGCAATTGTGGCTAATTGTTGGCTATCACGTTTATAAGCATCAATACGCAATGCTTTAAATAAGCCATAAATTGCTGCTAATAGTACCATCGCAAACGGTAAGGCGCTGGCAATAGTTAAGGTTTGTAGTGCTTGTAAGCCACCTGCAAGTAATAATGTGATAGCAACGATACCCATTAAGCCAGCCCAGAAAATACGCTGCCAAACTGGGGTATTTGAATCACCACCCGATGCTAAAGTATCAACAACCATTGCCCCAGAGTCAGCCGAAGTGACAAAGAAGACGACCACCATCAGCATAGCAAAAAATGACAGTACGGTAGAGAAAGGGAAATAGGTTAAAAATTCAAACAGGGCGAGTGAAACATCTGATTGCACTGTTTCTGCCAGTTTAACGGCATCTTGGTTTTTAATCAGGTTAATGGCGGAATTACCGAAGAACGTCATCCACATCAAGGTAAAGCCAGCAGGAACAAATAGAACGCCGGTGACGAACTCACGAATAGTACGTCCACGTGAAATTCGCGCGATAAACATCCCAACAAATGGCGACCAAGAGAGCCACCAACCCCAATAAAGTAATGTCCAACCACCTAACCAATCACTGGATTTAGGCTCATAGGCATACAAGTTAAAGGTTTTGTTGACTATCTCGGATAGATAACCACCTGTGTTTTCAACAAATGATTTCAGTAATAAAACGGTTGGTCCTAAGATCAACACCAGCAGCATCAATATAAAGGCTAAACCTAAGTTTAATTCAGAAAGAATGCGGATCCCTTTATCTAGGCCTGAAACCACAGACAGCGTCGCAAGGCCAGTAAAGACAACGATCAGAATAACTTGTACGGTTGGGCTAACAGGCAGACCAAACAGGTGATTCATCCCTGCATTAACCTGCAATACGCCAAAGCCTAATGATGTCGCAACCCCAAAAACAGTACCGACAACCGCGAAAATATCGACAAAGTGGCCAATAGGGCCATAAATACGATCACCAATAATAGGATACAGTGCGGAGCGGAGGGTCAGCGGTAACCCATGGCGGTAGCTAAAAAAGGCTAAAATCAGCGCCACAATGGCGTAAATCGCCCAAGCGTGTAAGCCCCAATGGAAGAAGGTCAAACGCATTGCCTCTTTCGCGGCTTCAACCGTTTGCGGATCACCGACTGGTGGGTTGAGGTAGTGCATTACAGGCTCTGCAACACCAAAGAACATTAACCCTATCCCCATACCTGCGGAAAACAGCATGGCAAACCAAGACACATAGCTAAAATTAGGTTGTGCGTGATCGGGGCCGAGTTTTATCTGTCCATAACGAGAGAGTCCCAGATAAGTCACACTCAAAAGAATGATAGCGACGGCTAGAATATAGAACCAGCTAGCATTATTGAATAGGTTTTGTTGAAGATGACTTAGATGAGATTCTGCTACTTCAGGCATGATGGCGGCAAAACCAACAATAACCATAATCACAAGTGCAGAGGTATAAAATACCGGGGGACTAATTTTTGAGCGATTTTTTTTAGAATCAGTATCGTTTTGACTCATAACAACCTTCTTTGATTTATTTTATTTTTGACATACCAATAATCTGTTGGGTATGCAACGCGCAGTCCTTCTTAATGAAACAATGAAATTGCGAAAGGGTTCCCAGTGGGGAAACAGTAGAAAGAACAATAATGAAACAGTTTGCAGAGATAGCGATAAAAACGGTTATTGCGCCCGTTGCTATCAAATGTTTTTTTAGCTGTTATTACTCCATTTGCGAAAAAACCGGCGGATATATTGCCATATATCGAGACTGGTTTCAAATAAACAGGAAAAACCTCTATGTTTTCATAAAAATATAGCCTTATAAATCACATTATTAACTATCATTGTTGTTATCTTTTTAACTATTTAACAAAAAGTTAGATAAAAAGCTTAGAAAGGTTAATTAAATTAACATTAATATTCGGATTTTAGGTAGAAATAAATATTGGTAGAGTTTCGGTGTTATTTAGGAATAGGGCATATTCACCGTAACTGACTATCTTTACTCCCTCGGCGATTATAACCACTAAATGTGGCACTTTTTTGATCGGCGGCATTTTGGCAAGTGATACAGAGCTGTACGCCAGGGAGTGCCTTGCGGCGGGCGAGAGGAATAGGCTCACCACATTCAACACAGTATTCAGCACTTTCGCCTGAATGGAGTTGACTGCGAGCCTTAGCGATAGCGTCATCAAGAGTGGCATCAATTTGTTCTTGAACCGCATTTTCGTTAGCCCAACCATTTGCCATAATCACCTCGTACAAAAAAGCATCACTTTATTGATCATAAGGGGTGATATGGAAAATTCAAGGCGTTAGAACTTAAATTAACGGTAGAACCATATAGATATGATCCATACCATCTTCGTCATACATTTCGCCTTGTGTGTGATAGCCTAATGTTTCGTAAAAGGCGATTGCGGTATGTTGTGCAGATAGTCCTACAGCATGAAATTGGTTCTCGATAGCGTACTGCTCAACAAATTTCATTAACTTACGTCCAAAGCCTTTGCCTCGATATTGTTTAAGTACCGCGACTCTGCCCACTTTTATCACTTTGTCGGCTTGTAAAATACAACGTAGTACAGCAACAGGGCTATTTTCTAGGTATAGCACCACATGTAATGCATCATCATCATATACATCTACATCGATTTCAGCAGGAAAGCCTTGTTCATGGGTAAAAACTTGTTGGCGAAGCGCGAAAGCGTGATTAACGATTTTAGGATCAGTATACCCAAGGCTATATCTCACTTGCATGTTGTCTCCAATTTATAAGGTAACGTGTTTATATTATTTCGGTTTTAAATTGTTATACCAGAATTGAGGGGGAACAGGACATGGTTTTGTGTGCTTTACTTTCTCAGCATAAAAATATAAAAAAAGCAGGCCAGCGTAGACCTGCTTTGAGAATAAACCGAGTTATCTAGCACAGATAGTTATTTGTTTTCTGCTTTTAATTCTTCAGTTTTATTTTTGGCATCAGTCGCTAGTTCATCTGCTTTATTGATTGAGTCTGTTTTCACTTCTTGGCTTTTTTCTGCTATTTTATCATTTGTTTCTGATAGCTTATTTTTTGCCGATTCAGTTAATTCATCTGATTTTTTATCAGCCGCATCTTTTAGCTCTTTAGCTTTATCAGATAGCTCATCTGCCTTAGCTGAAGCTTGTTTTTCAAGTTCGTTAGCTTTCTCTGTGGCACTATTTTTAAATTCAGAGATTTTTTGCTCGCTAGCCTTTTTTAATTCATCGGCTTTCTCTGTAGCGCTTTCTTTAAGCTCAGCCGCTTTTTGCTCGCTAGCTTCTTTCAATTCATTAGCTTTCTCTGTGGCGTTCTCTTTAAGCTCAGCTGCTTTTTGTTCGCTAGCTTCTTTTACTTCTTTAGCCTTATCTGCAATTTCATCCGCTTTTTCTGAAGCTTGTTTTTGAAGGTCATTCGCTTTTGCTTCTGCACTATCCTTAAGTTCGGCTGCTTTTTGCTCACCAGCATCTTTTAATTGCTCCACTTTTTCTTCAGTTTGTTTCATCGTTTGATCTGTCTTTGATGAATCATCACAACCTGCCGCCATAGCGATAATACCTGCTAGAATAAGAGAACTTAATATTTTCTTTTTCATAAATATTTCCTTTAGCATGATGTAAGTGGATACGGATCTGCTATCAATAGCATGTTATAAATATAACTCATATTTTTAATAATTAAAAATCAGTTGTCTCTGAAAGTTACCTGAAATAAAAAGGTAGCATTATCAGCAAAATAGTGATTTTAATGCTTGATATCAATATTTAACTTAATAAAAAAGACGAGCTTTATTATTTCGCTATAATTAATCTTGGATATTAGCAAAAAAATAATATGCTGGTTTCTTTAACTAAAATTCATAAAAACGTGAGTATACGAAAGGAAGTCTTATATGAGTTATTACTATATGCTTGTTGTAGTCAAGTTTATCATTGGTTTTGCCATTGTTCTTACTCATATGAATTTGTCTGGGAAAACGCAGCTGTCACAGATGACACCTATTGATTTTATTGGGAATTTTGTGTTGGGTGGAATTATTGGTGGTGTGATTTATAGCGATACAATCCCATTATATCAGTACATTATTTTACTCTTTATAGGTGTGTTTTTTATATCAGGGCTAAACTATTTAACTAAAAAATTTAACTTTATTCGCAACGTGACTATCGGCAATCCTATCCCTATTATTAGTAAAGGAAACTTTATTATGGAAAATATATTAGAAAAAGGGAATAAAATTGATATTTTGAATATATCCTCAAGAATTCATGCACAAGGGGTTCATTCATTCCAAGAAATCTATTATGCCCAGATTGAACCAGATGGGCAATTAACGGTTATTTGTGATCCAACAAATATGCCATCAGTGATTATTATGAAAGATGGTGTTGTTAGGCTAAATGAATTGCAATCGATAGAAAAAGACGAAGAGTGGTTAAATAAACAGATGGTTAAACATGGGATCGATAAGCCCGAATCTGTTTTTCTTGCTGAGTTTTGGCAAGGCGAAGTCAAATTTATTCGGCAAGATGGCAAAATTCAGTAACTATCACGTTTCTTAATAAAAAGATGAAGAGCCGCTAAAGGCTCTTCATCTTAGGTAGAAGATGCTTTACTGACAAATTATTTTTTCAAATCATCATACAGCATCAAAGAGGATTTATTCTCAGGGTCACCAATGTAACGCGGCTGTGGTTGGTATTCGTCACTAAATAGGCTTTTCTGAGGAGTGTAGCCTTTGTAGTTAAAGCCCGCGAGATCAGACCATGAGTAGATAAAATCCATGGTGCTATAAGGCCTATCGGTTTTACTGTTCAAATTAAAATTATGGCTTTGTAACCATTCAGGAGATTGCCATACTAGGAATGGAACATTGTAGATCACACGACTTGGTTTGCCTTCACTACGACCTAAAGTTTCATGAGGAGGTGTATCAAAGACATCTTCACCATGATCAGAGAAAAAGACTAAAAAGCCATTTTCTTTTGATGAATCAAAATCTTTAATTAATGTGGAAACAATATAATCATTGTAGTGTTGTGCGTTGTCGTAAGCATTGTAATCTTCGACTTGGCTCTCTTTGAGGTTACTTGGCACCAGACTATCTTTACCTTTAAAGATGGCTTTATCTTCAGGGTAACGGAACTCATATCGCATATGGGTTCCAAGTAGGTGAACAACAATAAATTTTTTCTCAGCAGGGTCGGCCAGAGCTTCTTTAAACGGGGCTAGCACAACTTCATCGTAAATACGTGAACTTTGGGCCATATCGTTATTTAAGTAATATTGTTTATCTGTTTGTCGAGAAAAAGCGGTTAATAGCGTATTACGCTCCGTCATTGTCTGTTGGTTTGTGATCCAAAAAGTTTTAAATCCAGCTTGCTTCATCATATTCATGATTGAAGGGCGCGAATTAAATAACTCGGGCTCAGTTTGAGAGGCAAACGTGAGAATTTGCTGGAGCGCCTCTATTGTATAAGGACGAGAGGTCACGACATCGTTAAATACAGACAAATTATCGGGATACTGTTGTTTTAGCTGCTCAAGCTCTGGTGTTGTTGGGCGTTTATAACCATATAAGCTCATTCTATCGCGACTTGTTGATTCACCAATGACCAAAACAAAAGTTCTCGGCGTATTGCCATTAGCATCGATAAAGTTTTCTAATGGCGGGATCTTACTGTTATCACGGATCAGTTCTTCCATATTGGCTAACTGGTTTTTATAGAGAAAATAGCCACTAACAAATTGCCAAGGCGCAGCATAGGCAAGTTTACTATTCACATAAGACATGACATTGGCGAACGGCCTATCTTGTTTAATTCCTTTATTATAATAAGGCACGCCAAATAAGATGATTAGCACGAGCAAAGAGACACCACATCTCGCTGACACTGGCATGGTCACTGGTTTTAGTCGTGACCATAAGAAAATCGCGACCAAAGTATAAATCAATATAACCGCGATAACCTTAAAGCTAATGTATTGCCTTAAAAATTCACCTGCTTCATTTGTATTTGTTTCAAACATCACAAACATGACGCTTTGTGAGATCTGATGCCCATAGACGACAAAATAAGCGAGTGCAATGACAGATGAAAGCCAAAGAATGATACCGATAATGCCGGCAACTAATTTGATCCTTCTAGGGAAAAAGAGCGCAGGGATTAACCAGAGTGTGCTGTACAGTAAAGAGTCTCTTAATCCGACGGTGTTACTTTGTCCTGTAACAACAACATAGATTTGGAGCAATGATGAGAAATACCAGAAATAGATGAGCAACCACAGTAAAGCTGTCCAGCTAAATCTCTTTGCTTGCGTAGAATTAACCATAATTTATTGAACTCTTATTCTTAAGTCATGTTAGGTAATAAGAAAAAACGCCAAAAATCGATTTTTAGATATTATCTTAGAAATTAAGTTCAATAAAATAAACAACTAATAATTGATGAGATTTGGTTGATATTTGGTTTAATTTTACACAGGAAATAAAGTCAAATTAAGATAGCTTCAGTTTGATAGTTAGGCTTTTTTTATATTTTATTTCTCCTAAGTATAAAAATGGAACTGTATCAGTTGATATAGGGATATGTCGGTTATACCAATAAAATCAACCGAAGAACGGCATTCTAACTAACATCAATGACCAACATGTGTTATATAGACTTTATGTAATCTTATCTGAGCAGAGGGTGAAGGAAAAATGTCAGATAACGCGTTTATTGCTTTTCTGAAATCATCCTTATTTATCCGTTTAATCATCTCAATACTTATCATTTTTGATGGTTTTATGATTATTAAGCCTGTATTGGGGGCTTATACTGACTATATTGATTGGCGAGCGAATGGGTTTAGTGAGTGGCTTAAATCTCTCGGCTTTATGAAGTTGCTTGATATCCCTCGTTTTTTGTTAGGAATTTCATTGATATTTTTATCTTTTTTCATGCTTAATGGCGCCCGAATCGCATGGGTGTTTTCACTGCTTTTACTGGCCATTATTTCGTTTGTTGATTTAAAAATTGCAACGGAAAACCTTCATCAAGGTTATTTTTCGCTGGTCCTTTTTTTGGCGTTGAGCTTTTTTTGGAAGCGTTATCATCATCACAGCTTAACCAGTGCGGGATTTGTGGCGATAACTTGTATCATTGCATTATTGCTTTATTCCATTTTTGGCACACTCTATATTGGTAATGAATTTCTACCTGTCGTTAAAGATGGAACCACAGCATTTTATTTTGCGTTAGTTTGTATGACGACCGTCGGTTTCGGCGATATAGTGCCAGTCTCTACAGATGCTCGGGTATTTACTGTTACGGTCATTATTCTTGGTATTACAATTTTTACAACATCAGTGGTTTATGTTGTAGGGCTGTTAGCTAAAGGAACAAAGGAAATTGTTCGCAAGAGGTTTTCTTATATGAAAAATCATTATGTTGTAATTGGTAGTACGCCAATGGCGGTAAGCATGTATGAAGGGTTAAAAAATCGCGAACTGCCAGTTGCGGTGATCTGCCAAGAAAGTCATCGCGCACATTATCCTGAGAAAGATAATATCGTCACTGGTGACCCTACAGATACAGCGCTATTAGCCGAATCGAATGTTAAACAGGCAAAATATGTATTAGTGATGACAGATAGCGACGCCTTAAGTACTTTCGTGCTCTTAGGGATAAAACAACTTGCTGGTGAAGGTGTAAAAACGGTGGTATTGGTTAACCAAGAAAGCAATATAGATAAAATTCGCCTGCTTAACCCCGACATGCTGTTTTCATTATCTTCTTTAGGAGGCGAAGTTTTGATGAAAGTGCTTTGCGGTGAAACAATATCAAATGACAGTATTAGTGATATTCTGTTAAATAAAGTGGCGAAAAACGAATAACAGGAATAAAACACTATGTTAACTGCCGAGCAAATCAGTTGTCAGCGGCAAAACAGGATGCTTTTTCAAAAGCTGGATTTCACCGTATTGCCCGGCCAAATTTTACAAGTTGAAGGGCCTAATGGTGCGGGTAAAACGACCTTATTACGTATGGTGGCTGGGCTGTTAAAACCCGATGAAGGGGATATTTTGTGGGAGCAACATTCGATTCATCAGTTAAAAGAAGATTTTACTCGTCAATTACTTTACTTAGGGCACAAGCCAGCCGTTAAATCACTACTCACTCCTTATGAGAATCTACAGTTTTATTATCAGATGCAGCATCGCCATCCTGCCGGGGATAGTTTGTGGTCGGCTCTCGAAGAAGTGTCACTCATTGGCTATGAAGATGTTCCTGTTGGTCAGTTATCAGCGGGGCAACAAAGGCGAGTGAATCTTGCAAGGTTATGGTTAAGTGAAGCTCCTTTGTGGGTGTTGGATGAGCCTTTTACTGCTATTGATGTCGCAGGCGTGAAACGTCTTACCGAACGTTTTCATCAGCATGCTGAACAAGGTGGGATCATTCTTTTTACTTCTCATCAAGCTATGTCGGGGCATTTTGGATCCTTAAAACTGACGGGCGGATATGAATAATGTTTTGGCTAGTGATTAAAAGAGAACTAAAAATAGCATTTAGAAGTTTTTCTGAATTGGTAAACCCATTATGGTTCTTCTTAATTGTTATTACGTTATTTCCATTGAGCATAGGGCCTGAGCCTCAGTTATTAGCACGTATCGCTGTTGGCATTTTTTGGGTAGCCGCGGTGCTTTCTTCTTTATTATCGCTCGAACGTCTCTTTAAAGATGACTATCTGGATGGTTCGTTAGAACAACTGTTGCTCGCACCGCATCCACTATTTTTAACGGTATTAGCTAAAGTGATTGCTCACTGGCTGGTAACTGGAGTGCCGCTAATCTTACTTTCACCGATAGCAGCTTTAATGCTCTCTTTTGACGCGAATACCCTTTCTGTACTTGCAGGTACTTTGTTGCTAGGTACACCGATCCTGAGCTTTATTGGTGCAATAGGGGCTGCTTTAACGGTATCTCTGAAAAAAGGGGGAGTACTCGTGAGTTTACTGGTGCTGCCGCTGTATATTCCTGTGCTCATTTATGCAACGGGAACAATGGAAGCGTATAGTTTTAATATGCCTTTGGGGAGTTATTTTGCGATTCTAGCTGCATTGTTAGTGGGGAGCGTGACATTTTCGCCTATCGCAATTGCCGCAGCATTAAAAATTAATATCAGTCATAATTAAACACGGTACCCAAAAACATCACTAAGGCGGTTGCACTATTTTTTAATTAGTTTTATTGTTAAAAGTAAATTAGAGTCGGGGATAGCAATCTTCATCGTGATAAGCATAAAGCCAGAAGTGAGACTCAATGCTGGCTTTATGTTTTTTAATTATGCGGCGAGTGAAATAGCAGGTATCTATAGATCAGTATGTAATCTATTTAATTAGGCACCAAAGTTGGGGCCAATGATATCAATCGCATCCGTACAAATTACATCAACTCCCCAGTTTAAAAGTTGCGAAGCGCGCGCAGGGTCATTAACGGTATAAACTAAAATGTATAAGCCAGCCTCTTTTAAGCGTTTTACGCGTTTTTCATCCAATAATGTATGATCTAAATGGATGGAGACACAATCAAGCTGTGTTGTAAGGGTTTGCCAATCATCTCGCCATTCATCTAATAATAACCCTCTCGGTAGTTCAGGAGCGTATTGTTGAGCCGAAATTAGTGCTTCAATTGAGAAAGATGAAATCAATGGGGCTGTTTGTCCTTGCCACAGTTGACGAGCTGCAAGCGCAACAATTTGACCTGTTTTAGCTTCCAAGCCTGTCGTTGGTTTGATCTCAATATTTGCCATCATGCCATGTTGCTGACAACGTTTTGCGACCTCAGAGAGTAAAGGCAGCCGCTCTTTGGCGAATTCTGGACCATACCAGCTTCCAGCATCGATATTTGATAATTGCTCCCAATTTAATTCGCCTGCAATACCATGACCATCACTGGTGCGCTCAAGAGTATCATCATGTAATAAAAAGATTTGATCATCATGGGAAAGTTTGGCATCAAACTCGATCATGGTATGTCCATATTTTGCACCAATATCAATGGCTGCGAGTGTATTTTCAGGAGCGAGTCTGCCACCACCACGATGGGCAACAATTTTAGGATAAGGCCAAGAGTTCATAATGTTGTCTATTTTCCTATTAAAGAAATACAACGGCTTTTTAAAGCGGTGTGACCAGTATTATAGCCGAATGTCACATTATATTACTCTTTAGCAGCTGTAAATGAAGATTAGCTCTAGAGGTAAGTTATCTATTTACAGAAAAGCGGGTGTTTATGAGAAAAGAATTTTCAAAAAAACGATATAAAAGCCTATATTTGTTTTTTATTGGTATTTTAATTTTATTTATTAATCCAATAATGATTATCTGAAAATGTGATCTTGGCGCCTTTACCGAAATTGTTTCGTTTTGTAGGATACTTAACTTAAATTTAAGTATCGCGGTTGGATACATTGATACATCGAACAACTTATTTATCTGGTTACTTATTACTGGTTATTGTCGAGGTTTAATCGTGATTTTCTACTATTAGCCATGACTCATTCGTGATGAATGGTTTTTATCAATAGTAGTTTGTGGCGCGGTATGATCCTCAAACGGAGCATGTATGTCCACTCAAAACTCAAGTAAATCCGCTAACCCACCTCCAGTCAAAATGACACCAGCTGGCAGGGCTTATGCGGAACAAGAACGCCGTACCGCGAAGCGAGATCCCTTCTTGAAAGCATGGTATAACGGGGAATTAAACTCTGGTTTGGTGTTTAACTGTCGTATCGATGGGCTTCCCGATGACACCTTTCAGGTTACCGAATTTGATCTACAAGAGGGGTTGTCAGAACTATTTACTTTAACTCTTCATGCGGTCAGCTCCCTACTTGATGTGGATTTCCATGATATATTAGGCGGGGCTTCTTCCTTGACTGTGAAACGGGATGGGATAAAAATTCGTGAGGTACAAGGCTTATTGGCAAGCGCCGAGAATCTGAATACCGATGGAGTGAAAACATAGTATAAATTTGTTATACGCCCAGAAATGTGGGTGATGACTCTCAAGCAAGACAGCCGTATTTTCCAAGATACCACCGTACCAAAGATATTAGAAACCTTGCTGAATGAATCGCACATTAAACACGATAAATTGTTTTATCATCCCGAAGAGCACCTTGAACGCCCGTACATTACCCAAAAGCGTGAAACGATGTATGATTTTTGGTGCCGCCTCGCCGCCGAAGAAGGGATTACCTTTTGGTTTGAGGAAGGCCCGAAACTGTTTTACAGCGACCGCCATTTAGGAATGACGGCAGGGATTACCCTCACTTATAACCTGCAAGCTGATACCGATACTACCGACAGTACTGCTACTACATGGCGCTATGCCGAGCAGCAGTGCAGCGATATTCGTATTGATAAAGATTACAATCAACAGCGACCTTCTCACCCGCTCAGCCATCAAGTCGTTGGTGACGTGCACCACCAACACGAAGTGTTCGAAAGTTATGGTCGCTTCCAAGAAGACGCGGAAGGGGAAACGTTCAATCAAATTCGTTATGAACAATCGCAAAATAACCGTCAAATGGGGCACGCCAGCACCAACTGTTTTGCCTTGCACCCCGGTAAGATGTTTACTTTAACCAATCACCCCAATGAGCGTATGAATAAGCGTTGGCAGGTGGTCAGGGTATCACATCATGGCGTACAACCCCTTGCCGACAACAGTGGCGGCGAAGGAACGCAGTTGTCCAACAGTGTGTCGTTTATCCCAGAGACGCAAGAGTGGCGACCGCCGTATCGTTATAAACCGACTGCTGATGGTGATGAGTTAGCGACAGTTGTGGGGCCTCCGGGAGAGGAAATCTATACCAACAGCAAAGGGGAAGTGGTGGTCTATTTCCATTGGGATAGACGCGGCACGCCCGACCACGGCGCCTCCTGCTGGGTGCCAGTGTCACACGGCTGGAGTGGCAATGGCTATGGGTTTATGAGTATTCCTCACGTCGGGCAACAGGTTTTAGTCAGTTACCTGAATGGGGATATTGATAGGCCGATTGTCACGGGGTGCACCTACAATGGACGCAATAAACCACCGTTAAATTTACCCAACGAAAAAACGCGTACCACCTTTAAAACTTGTACTCATAAAGGCGAAGGGTTTAATGAATTGCGTTTTGAAGACAAAGCCGGATACGAAGAAATCTATTTTCACGCACAGCGTGATATGAATGTGCACATTCAAAACGATAATCACACTCATATTCAGCGGGACAGCAAACAGCGCATTGACCAACATCGCTACGCTGAGATTGCGGGTGATGACCACCTCCATGTCAAAGGCACGCAAAAAGCGTTAACCGAAGGCGATGTTTTTCAGCAAGTGCTGGGGGCTTACCATCAGCAAGTGGATGGTGCATTGGTCAGTGAAAGCGGACAAGAAACCCATCTGAGCAGCCAAGGCAAAGTGGTGATTGAAGCCGCCACCGAAATCACGCTTAAAGTCGGTGGCAGCTTTGTGCGCATCACCCCGAGCAACGTGTTTACCTCGGGCAATGTGGCGATTGGTGACAGTGGAGGCGGCTCAGGGCAAGCGGTCAATCTTCAGCTCCCTGACGGGGTGGCTCCGTTTGCACCTCCGCCATACCCCATCAAACCGTACTGTGCGATGCAAGCTCAAGCCACTGGCAGTTGGGTGATTAAACCCAGCGGAGGCAATGCATGAGACCGACGCCTTGGACAACGTGGTTGAGTGAGCCTCACCGTGACCCGGTGTATTTACTGCTCAATACCTTGGCGCAGCCCAACCCGACGGATGTGCTGTTTGCCAACGATTGGATTGAACAGGCGTTTCCGCTGTATAACGGCACCCCCTTGGCCCATTTAATCGCACAAAGTCCGTGGTTGGTGAAATTGAAACCGAGCGCCGCCGTCCCACTCGGGCAGCTGCTTGACCGCAAAGGCTTCAGTGACCCCAGTTGGGGCTGGGCTTACCGCAGCCCGATGGCGTGGGACGCGCAGTTACACCATTGGCAACAACGTCAATTAGTGAAACTGGATGGCGAAATGGTGGTATTACGCTTAATGGACAGCCGCATCGCCAATATCTTGATACCCAGCATGCGCGAAGCGGATTGGTATGTGTTGATGAACCCGGTGCATGAAGTGATGCTGGATACTGACACACAACCTGTCTGCCTGATATCGCCCGCCCGTGACCGTCCGCCGCTGATACCCGAGCTGAAAGTGCACCCGTTTACCTTGGGTGAGCATTTACAAACGGCGTGGGAGAACTCTGAAACGTGCATCCAACTGATGGCAGAAAACCTCGCTTGTGAATTGTGGGAGAACCAACCTGATAACGCACTGGTGCTCGACACCCCTGTAGGGCAATTGCACGAACGCTTGGTCGGTTGGTTGCATATCTCCCCCATATTAGCCGGTAACGTCGCCACACGCACCCTCGCCCAGTTTACCGACTATGCCCAACAATTGGGCTGGATACCCTCGACAACGGAGCCGTCATGAGTCAAAAAACAGAATCTTGCATTATCTGTGACAACTACCGATTTTGGATTAACCTGCAATTGGTGGATGATAAAGGACAACCATTAATTGGCGTGGCTTATACTTTATCCGAACGTGGCACAGGGCGCACCTTAGCGGGCAGCAGTGATACGCAAGGGCTAATACACGCCGAAGGCATGACGGCACGCCCGTATACTTTAACCCTTGAGCCGCAGTCACTGGCGGATGCACTGACCACCCTATCTCCTCCGACGGCGATTCAAGGCAAAGATAAATCGTTGAAAGATTTTTGTCGCGAACAGGGCTATTCACTCAGTGAACAGCACCGCGCGGGTGAATTTAACACCGGATTGCCCGAGAGCGTTCACCGTATGACGGCAGGGCAAATCAGCCGTTCAGCCCATTATCAACAGCGAGATGAAGGCTATCAACTGTGGTTCCCCTACGACCTCCACCGCGTGATAGCAATTAAACGCATTGCCGAACCGGTATTTGCCAAATCTATCTTGCGCGGCGAAGGCAATACAGATGCTGGTGATGCGATCGAAGACTTGGCGAATTTTGGGGAGTGTGATTACAGTGCGTATACCTGTGGTATTCCGTCAGCAACTGAACAATCTGAGTCTGAAGCTAACTGGGTTTCATCCTTATTCAGTACCATTGGCAATGCACTCAATCCGATTGGGACTGCACAGGCATTTCCTTTCTTCGGTGGTTTGGGTGGGAGCATGGGAATGGGAGGAGCCTTAAGTGGTGGTGTTGCCGGTGCTGCTGTAGGGCAACAAGAGAACGATTTTGGTTGGGGTACAACACAACAGAGCTCAAGTAAGAACATTTCCAATGAGCTAGAACAAGTTTTGCGGGTATCATTTCCCGTCACCATGGACGGCAGGAAGATCTTTTTCGCTATGGTGGCTCACTATTATAAAGGCGATAGTTTAACCCAGCAGGATTTATTGGAAATTGCGGATATGGGGAACGGCACCGACACGTTTGCGAGTGGGCTTTGCCTCAACTGATAAAACCGCAGTCGCAATGGCAGCGGCATCACAGTTGATTGCTCTTCATACTGAGCCGGATAGTGATAAAGCGCAAGTTCCTGTGATTAAAGGTCAGCTGGCATCTGGAGCTGAAAGAATGGAAGTCATCAGCTTACCTGCGTATCAATCCCTTGGTCATGCACTCAGTCTGCTGGCGCCTATTGAAGTATACCGATTTGATGTGGATGGTGGTACTCAGCTGTATATGGGGGTAGCGGCGTCAGGCAAAATTATTAATATCTCAGCGCGGATTGATGATATTCCAAAAGGGCCGATTATTCATGCAGGGCCTTCCCCTCTGCCACAAAAAGTCGATAAGCCTGAAGGGTTTGATATTCATGATTTCGATTATCGACCTGAGACACTGCCTGTTGCGGATGACGATATTGTCTGGCGGCATACGGGGCACGATGTTGAGCCGGTGGATTTTCGCGATTATATTCTGACGGTTGAGCGAAAGGATGTAAAACCTACGTATGTAAGCTTACGCGGTAAATCAGTTGAAGAAAAACTCAAGGCTCGTGGATATGATGATGTTATTATTAATGAGAATGGTGGATTAGACTATTCGAAAAGCAAGGCATTATATCATAATCCTGATAGATTGAAGCCAGATGGTACTCCAGTTGAGCCTATAGTAAAAATTAAGTATACAGGGAATTATCCTGATGATTTTGAAGCGGCAAATATGGCTGGATTTGGACAAAAATCCACACCTATGTTAGATGGGGAACGTTATCTTTGGCACCACCTAGATGATTATGATCCAATTACTAATGAAGGTACTATGCAGCTAGTTGTTTCGGATTCACATAATGGGATTCAGCATAAAGGTGGAGTGAGCCAATTCAAGGACACAAATAATGTTAGTGAATATCCATTTAGATTACCCAATAAATAAGGAGCCAATTATATGACAATAGAATTAGTGTTTCCTGAAAAAAGCTTATCTAATGATGAGTTAAATCAATTTGAATTGTTGTTTATAGCTAAATTGCCAGAAGCATTTAAGCGACACTATCTTACCATTAATGGTGGCTTTATTGGTGAAGATTCCAATATAAATTCTTATTTTGGAGGTTTTAACCCTATAAAGTATGGAAAGTTACCTATTGAAAAGCTTATTGAGGATATTGGTGATTTGGATGTAATACTGAATAATAAATCAGTACACTATGAGCAGGGAAGTTTTATACCCTTTGGTTATGATAATGGGGGAAATACCTTGCTTTTATCCCTTAAGAAAGATAGTTATGGCGAAGTTTACTTTCACTCTTATGATGGTTTATTCCAAAAGGAATATAGTAATTTTGAATCTTTTTTGAATGATGTATTTGGAAATGATTATTATTAAGATATATAAAAATAAACTAGTGTCGTAGAATTTTCACTTTATAAATGACTAACTCAGATATGATTCTTTTATAGATTACCAGTCTAGTAAAATATTTTATCATTTGATAAAAAAACATTTTTCGTTGACGTTTTAGAAAAAGGTCGAACAGATTTTAGTGAAACTGTATCAGGAGAAATATCTTAATGCGTAGCACCGTAAACAGCAGAAAAATCATTTTAAAAAATGATACGACGAATACTGGTGGTACGGTGCTGACTGCTTCTTCTCTCGCCAAGCAAACTCAAGGCGTAGCTTGTGTGGGTGACTCTGTTTATTGCCCTTCGTGCAAAAAAACAGGCACTATTGTTGAAGGAGATAGTTTAATGAAAATTAACGGTATACCTGTAGCATTAGAAGGCCATAAAGTCGCTTGTGGATGTTCTAGTGGCTGTGTACTTGTCGCAGCAGGTTAAATTATAGCTTGATATCAGTACTCAGAATAAAAAAATAAAGTCTAGGTAATGACCACCTTTACGAATATTCGCAAAGGTGGCTAAATGATATTATTCAGTTTGATTTATGCTCTAACTCATCAATATATCCGCATACCACTGCATCATTTCCCTTCTTCTTTCCAAATACTGAGCATGATTATAGGTTCCACGAATGGAATTTTTATCTTTATGCACCAATTGAGTTTCAATCCAAGCGCTGTTAAACCCTTTTTCATGCAGGATCGTACTCATAGTGTGGCGGAAACCATGCCCCGTTGCTTTACTATTATACCCCATTCGTTTTAATACCATATTGGCTTCATCACGTATAACGCGGGCGTCAGCAAGAGAAATATCAGGGTAAACACCAATCGATAATTATTTCTTTTTGCTCGTAAAGCAATCAGTAACGGCAACTATTAGGTTTGCTCGGAGTACGCTTACCAGAAGCCTTATGTTCTTTGTTTTAGGCTCATATCTGTCGGGAGTGGTACGCTATAAAATGGTCTTTAAATTATATCGAACAAGCTATGCTTAAATATCAAATATCGTATTGAGTTTGTTTAGGTGGAATAGAAGATAACTTAATCATTATGAGGAACTAAACTAACTGAGGAGACCACTGTAGAAGTGAAAGTGGTGCCGGACTCGGAATCGACTTTTCATTATAACTGGTTGTATTTAAAAATATTAATTGAATTTGATTTTATTTATACCCTCTTTTGTACCCTCTGTCCGTTTGGTGGGTTTTGTTGAGCACGGTTGGGGCGATAGAGCGCAGCAAATAGATTGTTTTTTTGCACAGATGACAGGTGTAATTATAACGTATTCGAATCCTTTTTAAGTATACATTTAATGGGGATCATGTTCATGTTAATTGTTTCTAGTATGAATCATGGTATTGCCAATTTGACATGTTTAATGATGTCTTAGAACCTATCCCAAAAGGAATTGTCAGATAATACATAATGATAATTTATGAGGGCAACGTATGGTAGGTAATAAGTGGCAAATCAGTGATGAACTCTGGGAGAAAATGGCTCCTCTCATCCCGGAGCATAGAACTCAACACCCGCTGGGTACGCACCGCAAGCGGGTTGATAATCGCGCTGCAATGAACGCCATTTTCTTCGTACTCAGGACGGGTTGCCAGTGGAATGCGCTAAATGCCACCGGTATATGCTCGTCAAGCTCTGCTCATCGCCGATTTCAGGAGTGGCGGGATGCTGGCGTATTTGAACGCTTCTGGCAAAACGGGTTGCTTGCTTGCGAACAGTTGGACGCTATTGACTGGTCGTGGCTGTCGATGGATGGTTGTATGACCAAATCACCGCTGGCAGGCTCAAAAAAACAGGCAAGAACCCAACAGACCGAGGGAAACGGGGCGTAAAGCGCAGTCTGATGACTGACGGGAACGGGCTTCCGCTTGCACTGGTTGTCGCTGGAGCAAATACGCACGACATAAAGCTGGTTGCGGATACGCTCGATGCCCTCCAGACGGGCAGACCGGGCAAGAGGCTCCGGTTGTGCATGGACAAAGGGTATGAAGCGGAATGGTTGGGAGCGTATCTGAAAAGTCGTCGCTATGAACCTCATATCCAGTCACGGAAGGATGAATCAGAAGCCATCAAAAACACGGATTTTAAGGCCCACCGCTGGGTTGTAGAGAGAACACACAGTTGGATGAATCGCTACCGTCGTGTCCTGACTCGTTGGGAGAAGAAGGTCGAGAATTATGAGGCAATGCTGCATCTTGCCTGTGCCATCATTGTCTGGAATAAAATCCTATTGGGATAGGTTCTTATTGTGTCATTTTTGTTTAATTCCTCAATGCCTAATTCAGTTAAGATCCAACGGTTTGATATGTGCCATTGAATACTAATCAAAGTGGAAGTAGGCTTAATTTATCCATCCAATATAGGATAAACTCAAAGTGATCAGTACTTATTCAATTCAATGTCACACACATGACACACGCATAAGGGCCATCTCTGTCTTGGCGACGTTCAACATAAACAGCTAACACGCCACGACAATCTGGCACCTCCTTACCAATATAATGCTCGCTATTACCAACCCATTGATACTTTCCCCTACAATAACGAGCAAGGCGAGAGCCTAAATGTTGCTGATGGATCTTCATTGCTGCAGATTTACGGATGATATTCATGGTTCACCTCATACTAAGCCATGCTCAGCGAAAGAGAAGATTTGCTGACCACCGATGATCAGATGGTCAAGCACTCGTACTTCAATTAGCTGCAATGCTTTTATTAATTGTTGCGTGATAGATTTATCCGCTTGGCTTGGCGTGATATCGCCTGACGGATGGTTGTGTGCAAAGATAACGGCAGCAGCATTAAAATGAAGTGCTCGTTTGACGACTTCACGAGGATAAACCTGTGTGCTGCTAATCGAGCCAGCAAACAGGGTTTCACTGCTTATCAACTGATTTTGTTGATTCAAGTAGAGCACAATAAACGCTTCACGCTCTAATGCTGACATTTTTAGCCGTAACCAATCCCTCACATTTTGCGTTGATGTAAAAGCAATACCCGGTTCACGCAGATACTTATCCAGTATGGTCAACGCACGTTTGATAGTACGTTGTTCATTAGGAAGCAGTGTTAAGGTATTCGTATAAGTATTGATACTCTCCATCGTTAATATCTCCATCATTACGAGGCTAGTTGAAGCATATTTTCAGCCATCACCCACAAGGCTCGGTTAAGCTTCACATCACCATCAATCCCATTCACTGAACGCGTGCGAGCGCGTTTACCTTTCGCATTTCTGCCTGATAATCCCCCTTTAATTAAATTTTCTTGCAAACGTTGGTACACCGTCCAAAGATCGTCCTTCTTATCTTCTACACGGCGTGGTTGTAATACTTGCGCTTCGGTGATCGGCTGATGCGCTTCACCATAACGATATGTGAGAGCAGATTGAGCAAAGATGTGTTGGGCTGGTGGCGGTAATAATAGGGACTGCATGGCATCACGTTGCTCATCCATGCGTTCAAATAGCCCTAACACTTCATAAGCCCCTTCAATCACTTTTTCCACCACATCACCTTTATGCGGTACACGCACCTCACCAAAGGTTTGTCCGCAAATTAAGCCATTCTGACAAACGAATCGGAACATCCCCGGTAACATCTGATAACTCGATGAGCCATCATGGCTATTGAGTAAGATGATTTCAGGCACTAGGCTGCCCGTAATTTGGTCATGGCGTCTCAGCCGTAACAGATGCTTAGTATGATCACGACGGCTGTCATCTCGCACACGCGTTTGGCAAGCAAAGAACGGATAGAAGCCTTCTTTTTGAAGACTATCCAATAAGGTAATCGTAGGGATGTAAGTATAACGTTCACTTCTGGATGCGTGTTTTTCTTCTGAAAATACGCTAGGTACTGTGCGGAATAATTCTTCAATGGTTAGCGGGCGGTCACGACGAATAGAGCAAGCATTGCCAAAACGGGAAGCTAAACGAGACATAGGGGTTCTCCTCAATAATTAAACTGATAAATCATTCGATAAATGGATTAAATGAAGATTGCTGGTGGGGGAAAGATAAAACCGTGACTGATAAATCAGTCTATAAGGCGAAAGATTTGAGCTTGCTCCGGATGCTGTATAGCGTAATCACGCAACAGGTAAAAATATTCCACCAGCACAGGGCTTTCGGTTTTAAATGACCAGATGCTATACACCAGTAAACAGACAGCAATACCGGCTGCTTCAGGGCTTAACTCAGCTTCATTTCCGTTATGCGGGTTAAACATTTGCAGGGAGGTTTCGAGCATATCAGGCCAGATAAATGCGCCGCCATTAGACAGCATACTGAACTCCCAGAAAGCACCTTGATAGACCTCACACATCTTATCCATCAGATTAAAGATATCGCCTTCAATACGTTGCCAGTCTGGCACAGTACCAAAGTAAAAACGCCAGAAGGTACTACGACCACGGGAATTGACGAGGTTGGTTTTGATAACCGTTGATTCTTGCTCTTGTAAGGTAAACATAATAGAACTCCAATTCAGTCGATATTGATAGACAGTAATAAACAAAAAAGCCCTACACCTTGCGGTGCAGAGCTTTCTCGAAATGATAGGTATATTGAGTATCATTTTTAGTGACGCATTCTGATGATTGATTCACTAAAATAATATAGATATAAAAATAAATGTAAGTTAATTAATGGGTTAGTCTGATGATGCTTTTATAATGGTATCACCATTACGTATAGTAAACTCACTGATGCTATAAAACCGATGACTTTGACTAGCAAATGAAGTTATGTTTGCAGGTACAAAGATATCCATCTCTTTTTTTTCTACCCCCACTTTACCAAAAGAATAAGATACAGAAGGTGAAACAATGCAGATCTCAACTTCCTTCTTATAGTTCGCTGTTTGAGCGTAAAACACAGGTTGATCGTTGCTCTGAACGGGTACAACCACTGACAGCACTAATAGGGCATAAGGTAGACTGAAACAGCGCATTGCATAAGCTCGATTTACCTACGCCCGTTTTGCCCATGAGGCCAATGGTAGGGGAGTAGTGAACGAGTTGATTAACTTCATGTAAGAGCTGGGTCTGCAGGTGTGACAGTGAGTTAGATAGAGTGGCTTTGATTAATGATGAAACAATATGTTCAGCAGACATAAAAATCTCCTTGTGATTTTACAAGGAGATAATATGGCGCTGAAAAAATATCTAACTGAAAGGGGGTGATTAAGTGATAACTAAGAAAGTACCATCAGTTGCTTAGCTTGCTCTGAACGGTTTTTTATACTGACATTTTTATCATCAATGTAGGCTTTAACTTTCTGTTGATATTTTTCTTTGATTTCACATAACACGTCATCACGGTAAATGGGGGAATTGAGTGCCCTCAAAAAATACCCCCCTTTTCGCGTTATTTGAACACAGAATAATTTTTTTAAATGATAAGCTCGATTTTCTTGAAATAACTGGGCAAATGTATAGTGTTTAATGTCTAGAATATTTATTTCTAAGATGTCATTAGCTAAATACACAGGGACGATTTCTGCCTCATAGTTCAAGGCAACTCTAATTTTTGGCTGATATTTTTTTTCATCATGACCACTTTTTTTTATGTCTAAGATATTCACATTAACTTCTTTTATGAGTATAAGCGTTATATCAGCAAGTGGCTTGATGAGATTATCAGGATAATTTTTGAGATTGATAATTTCATTCTTAATTAATTCAGATACAGCCGTTCTGTTAATTTTCTTAGATTTAATGAATTGAGTATTAAACTCCTCTACTGTGTAATCTTTATTTACACCGCCGGGCCAGAATTTAGTTGGTCTCGACATAAATCCTTCTTTCGACTTTACCCATGTGATTTCGTAATAGGCTTCTTTCAAATCGATATCATCATTTTTATAGTGCATGATAGAACGATTAATTTCTTTCTCAATAAGCTGTTCTGCAAATTTTCCTGGTTTTGTATTAGCTCGCTCCGCACCTTTGAGTATGTGATCATAGATGCGCTTGTTTTTAAAATTAATATGAACTCGGTATTTACTTGGCATCGTCCCTTCCTCACCAACCTAATGAGCCAGTATGACATACTGAAACGAACTCCAATAGATGCATTATGCCGTAAAAAAATAATACGCGTTACTCGGCAAAAACGTTCAGCCCCCAAAGCCACGGATAAGCGATAGGCTTAATTTTTACGTAGATTATCGCGCATCTCAAAGTGCGCACCTTTATTAAATATCATTATTATCATGTGCTTATAATTTACCATCTTTGTTTTTGATGATATTGGCTGGAAGGCTTCAGGGCTTACGGTATTCATGATGACCCGCGAAAAAATGAGGGTGGCAGTTAAAATTTGCATGTTTTTTTAAGGGGGAAAAGTATAAAAATGAGGTCATTGAGAAGTGAAAATAGGGGACTAATATCAGAGTAGTGAGTTGTGGTTTTCATTGAAAAAATGCGCTCAAACTCAACTTAATTTCAGGTTAATGTCCATACGCTTGAGTACTTACTGAGGGTTTTTAACGAAAATAGCCTAATCGGTGTGTTGGTATAGTTATATAAATATACATGCTACATATAAACAATACATTTAAATATCAACACGACTATTCCAATACAAAAACCAACCTACACATCTAAAACGATATCTATAGTCCTAGAGTGGCATCATCTTCCATAAACCTATTAATGCGTAAATGACCTATATGGTTAAGCACATGTCTTATAAATCTACACTGACTTACCAACCTCATATTCCCTTAAAAGTTCAGTCAGTATGACGATCTTGCAGCCTTAAGCAGCAGACTTAGATCGGTGAACTTATTCTCCTAATAACCACGCTGTAATTTAATACTGCCCTCCTATTGATATGACATCCAACCAACATAAGAGGAATTCGTCATGTCAAAAAAGCTAAACCAACACTATGTAAACCAAATTAACCGTACCATCAATAAAGCACTAGCGGTACATAAACGCTTAACTGCCATACACCTTGATTTACGCTTTCCAATTACACCAGAAGATGTTGCAGATGACTCCACAGCTATTACCCGATTCTTTGAATCACTTAAGGCTAAAATCAAAAATGACCTTAAAAAGAAAAAAGAGGCTTGGAAACGTAATCTTTCCTGTAAATTACATTATTGTTGGGTGAAAGAGATTGGTGAAAAGAATAAACAAAAGCACTACCACGTGATGTTGCTGCTTAACAAAGATATCTATCACTCCTTAGGGGATTTCAAAAAAGAGAGTGGAACCCTTTATGTTATGTTACAACAGGCTTGGTGCAGTGCCATCAAAATTGAGTATTTACCGTCTCGTCCATTAGTCAACATTGCGGGTAAAAATGTCACGCATTTATATCGTGTCGAGCAAGAAGAAACCAAAGATGGCATGTATACCTACATAGTGACGAATCAATCTCAAAATATCATTGTAAATCGAATTCGGTATCTCGCTAAGTTGCATACCAAGTTCAATGTGGATGGTGAACGGTCATTTGGATGCAGTCGGTAATTAAAAACTGGAGAAGGGATGTCATGACTTGAAGTGATATCCCTTTCATCAAACCGGTATCGCTTCTGACTTTAATTTTAAAGACAGGAGTTTTTCCTCATGACAAATCCAATTGAAACATCAACAGCAACAATGCCATCATTGTTAAATGACCAGTTTATCGATATGAAATTCATCACTCAATTAACAGGCTTAACCGATAAGTGGTTTTATAAACTCATTCAAGACGGTGAATTTCCAAAGCCAATCAAACTAGGACGTAGTTCTCGTTGGCTGAAAAGTGAAGTTGAACAGTGGCTACAAGAGCGAATTCAAGAATCACGTGCTACATGTTAATCCTATTCAGTGAACCCCCAACAACTTCATACTGCACACAGCAAGAGAGTGATTGAGTTTACTTATCACATGATGACTTATCGACCATAATGGGCATAATGAACACCAATAAATGAGCGGTAGCTATAATATCTTGCCTTGCCTTGCCTTGCCTTGCCTTGCCTTGCCTTGCCTTGCCTTGCCTTGCCTTGCCTTGCAGTTATAATGTAAGCGGTTAATGAACCACACATACTAAACAAACTCGTCATTTGCCATAGTAGCTTTTTCATTGGAGGGACGTAAGCGGTTAATGAACCACACATACTAAACAAACTCGTCATTTGCCATAGTAGCTTTTTCATTGGAGGGACTATGGAACAACAAAGTAAACGAGAATACTGGGCTGCAATTCTAGAGCAGCAACGACAAAGTAATTTAGGCATTAAGCAGTTTTGCTCGGAGCAAAACATAAGCTATCAGACTTTTCACTATTGGTCGAAAAAGCTCACGCAATCCGAGCCTGAAACCAGGGTTCAACCTATCGTGGTGACAGAGCCTACCGTGAGCACAAGTTGTGTTGTGTTAATTCTCAATAATGGCATTCGAGCAGAACTGCCGGCAACGCTTAGCTCGCAACAAATTAAGACTTGGTTTGAAGCGCTACAATGATACCAACAGGTAAGGTTTTCCTCATCTCTGGAGTCACGGACATGCGTAAGTCCATTGATGGACTATCGTTGATTGTCGCGGAGACTCTTGAGATGGATCCGTTTAGTGAGTCTTGGTTCATTTTCTGCAATCGTACCCGAGATAAATTGAAAATCTTGTTTTGGGATACTAATGGCTTCTGGCTGTACTATCGTCGCTTAGAAAAAGGGACCTTCAAGTGGCCAAGACCCAGTGAGGACGGAGCCATTCATATTACTAAGCAACAACTGGGTCGGCTTCTTTCGGGGTTAACGCTCGAACATGCCAAAGCTCATCGTCCACTTCATAATCTAGAAGTGTGACCGCTGATACTGATCGTCACGTTGGGCTTGAACGATCCTTTTTTGCTGTCACACTTAAGTCATTGAGATGACCAGAGCCCAGACATGACCGACCTCCCTGATGATATCGACCAGCTAAAAGCTATGCTGCTTGAACTTCACCAACAGAACGAAGCAAAAGATAAACTCCTTGCGGCAAAGCAAGAGGAGGTTGCCGAGCTCAAAACCAAAATTGAGTTGTTGATTGAACAGCTCAATTTAAGTAAGTCAAAGCGCTTCTCATCACAAAGTGAAAAAATACCCAAAGGTACGTTTAACGAAGCGGAGCAACAAAAGAGTACGGCTAAATCCGACGACGACAAGAAAAAAACAGGCCGTAAGCCTTTTCCAAAAGAGCTCGAGCGTGAAGTTCATAAACATGAACTCAATGCCCCTTATTGCGACTGCTGCGACGAGCCTTTACATCAATGTGGTGTTGAAACTTCTGAAGAGCTGAAAATCATCCCACAGAAGGTTAGTGTTATACGTCACGAGCGAACCAAGTACGCTTGCCGGCAGTGTGAAAAAACACAGACTGAAACAAAGATTATCACAGCACCAAAACCCGCAAGTATGATCCCTAAAAGCCTAGGGAGTGCAGATGCATTCGCCGCTGTAGTCACAGCAAAATACGTTGATGCTCTGCCACTCTATCGCCAAGTGGATATTCTCAATCGCTCTGGTATAGATATTAGCCGCGCTACACTGGCCAACTGGTGCGTTCAGTTAGGAAGCAAAGTGCAAGTCATTATTGATGCAATGAAAAGTGAGTTATTGAAAGAAAAGCTCATCTGCGCGGACGAAACCACTGTTCAAGTATTACGTGAAGAAGATAAGAAAGCACAATCTAAGTCATATATGTGGGTCTATCGTAGCGGTGAGTTCGTCAATAACCCAGTGGTTATCTACGACTATCAAGCCAGCCGCAGAGCAGAGTGCGTACAAGACTTTTTAGGTGGTTACTCTGGTTACTTGCTATCGGATGGCTACAGTGCATACGACAAACTTGAGGACGTGACTCAAGCTGCTTGCATGGCGCATGTACGCAGAAAGTTCACTGATGCTCAAAAAGCTTCACCATCAAAAAAAGCGGGCAAGCCAGAAAAAGCACTGAACTTTATTAGCAAACTATACGGTATTGAAAAGAAAGCCAAAGGGCTTGACGCAAAATCTCGACACCAACTACGACAAGAAGAAGCCAAACCTATTTTAGATGAGTTCAAGCAATGGCTTGACAGTCAAAACGTTCTCCCTAAAGGATTACTTGGCAAAGCCATCACTTATACGCAAAACCAGTGGCCTAAGCTGCTTACCTACCTTGAAGACGGCGATATAAGTATCGACAACAATGTGACCGAACGAGATATAAGGCCGTTCACGACAGGTCGCAAAAATTGGATGTTCTCAACTTCGGTAGGCGGAGCAAAGGCGAGTGCAAACTTGTATAGCCTCGTGATGACTTGCCGCGCTAATGACATGAACCCTTATTATTACTTCCAACACCTGTTTACCGAGTTACCAAAACGAAGTCCGAAAGATGATGTGTCGGATCTCATGCCATGGAACGTAGAAATCAGTGAGGTTGAGTAAAGCTTTACTGGTTCATTAAGCGCTTACCTCAAAATGAAGTCCGCTTTAGGTTTATTATTTAGATTAGCAGTTATTTTTTATAACCATTAGGGTTTTGAGACTGCCAGCGCCAGCTATCATTAACCATGTCTTGTACTGAGTATTGAGCTTGCCATCCTAAATCTTCAAATGCTTTTTCCGGGCTAGACCAACATTCAGCAATATCACCAGGCCTGCGCTCAACAATTTTGTATTGTATTTGTTGACCTGCAGCTTGTTCAAAAGCCGCTATCATTTCTAAAACGCTTGTACCTTTGCCGGTTCCAAGATTATAAATATGTAGTCCTGATTTTTGTCTCACATTTTTGAGGGCTGCAAGATGCCCACTTGCTAAATCCATCACATGGATATAATCACGAACACCTGTTCCATCTGGAGTAGGATAATCTGCACCAAAAACCATGACCTCCTTGTGGCGACCAACAGCAACTTGCGCAATATAGGGTGTTAAATTATTTGGTATACCTTGTGGGTCTTCACCCATTAACCCAGATGGATGGGCACCAACAGGATTAAAATAGCGCAATAAGGTAATCGACCAATCATTATGAGCAATATTGAGATCAGTTAAAATCCGTTCAACCATATATTTACTGGTACCATACGGATTAGTTGTTCCACCGACATTGGATTTTTCAGTTAAAGGAACTTCTTCCGGATCACCATAAACCGTGGCAGAGGAGCTAAAAATTAAGCTTTTAACATTTGCCTGCTGCATGCTTTCAATTAAAACGAGTGTACCATTCACATTATTATCATAGTACTCAATCGGCTTTTGTACTGACTCACCAACTGCTTTTAATCCAGCAAAATGGATGACTGAATCTATCTTATGTTGGGCAAATATCTTGTCGAGCATTGCTTTATCGCGGACGTCACCTTCATAAAAAATAGGTTGAGTATCGGTGATGGTTTGAATGCGATTAAGCACTTCAGGATTAGCATTGCATAGATTATCTAAAATAATAGGTTGTATACCTTGCTGGATCATCTGTACACAGGTATGGCTACCAATGTAGCCAAGCCCACCAGTGACCAGTACTGTTATATCACTCATCTGTATTCCTTGTGCGACTAATATTCATAAACATAGTTATAGTCGTCAGATCTTGCATCTATACCGTTTAAGATGACGCCTGTAATTTCAATATCATTTTGCTTGAAGCGTCTTAATGACAACTCTATGTCTTTAACGGTATTGACACCATAGAAGGCAATCAATAATGACGTACCGACATATTTACCAATAATTGCCGAATCAGTAATAGCTAGTATTGGTGCTGTATCAATCACTACGAGGTCATATTGTCCCTTGACAGTCTCAAGTAAATTTTTAAATCGTTCACCCATTAATAATTCAGATGAGTGGGTGACATTATTACCGCGGCAAAAAATATCTAAGTTTTCAATCACGTTTTGATGAATAATGGGTTGAGTGGTATCTGATTGAGATAAATAATCAGAGAGTCCATTTTTATTACTCAAGCCAAAGAGCTTGTGGATACAGCCTTTACGTAAGTCAGTATCAATAAGAAGTACTTTTTTGCCTGCATTGGCAAGTACAACAGCCATATTCGAAGTCACAAAACTTTTACCCACACCTGGTGATGCACTGGTCACCATGACGAGGTTATTCCCTTGGTTCATTACCGAGAAATAAACACTTGTCCGTAATGAACGAATAGCCTCTACTGCGGTATCTGCTGGGTTTTCAAGGGATAATGGTCGTATATTGCCCTCTGCAATCAGCTTTTTCTCATGAGCTGAAAACGGGATCGTGGCGTAAACATTGACACCCAATGCATCAATATCTTCTGTACCCTTAATTTTATTATTGAGGAATTCACGTGCAATGACATAGGCACAACCCACAATAAAGCCCAGTATTGCAGCTAACACTAAGATTAATGCTTTCTTAGGTGCTACGGCATTCGGTTGAGACTCGGCTGAGTCAATAATACGCACATCAGCGGTGATCCCTGAGTTCAATACACTCAATTCTTGCTGTTTAGCTACTAATTGATTGTAAATTGCTTGTTCAGACTCAACATCACGCGTTAAACGAACAATTTGTTGTTGGGTATTCGGTAGTTTTTGAATATTTTTACTAATTTTCTCTTTTTCACGTAACAATTGTTGGCGCTTATCTAATAATGATTGATATGCAGGATGGTTACGGGTATAGAGTTGTTGAATTTCAACCTCTTTAAACGTCAGTTCATTCAACTTTTCTTCAACTTGTAAAGCACTATCAAGTGCGGCTTTAGCTTCCAATGACAGGTCAATAGACTCATTTTTCTTACGGAAGGCATTTAACTGATTTTCATAGTTATCCAACTTAATTTTTATTCGCGAATTCAGATAATAAGTGCAACGCTCGGTCATGTTAGATGGAAGGACGGTTAGCTACTGATAAGCTATCCTGCTCTTCCGACCAAAGATGAGCGAGTAAGTATGAAGTATCAGCAACTAACCGAAGGACAACGATACCAGATATCGATACTGCGTGAGGATAATTTATCCTGCCATGAGATAGGTATCCGTATCGGTGTAAGCAAGTCCACGGTCTCCCGTGAACTGAGGCGTAACACTTCAGATACTGGTTATAACCCACAACAGGCACACCAGAAGTGCTGTGATAGGCGGCTGTCATCTGCCAAAAGGACAATTCCTCAGCAGACCATAGATTTCGTGATATTTGCTCTGGAGTGGAAGTGGAGTCCTGAGCAAATAAGTGCAATTGGCAGCATTATTGGTCTTAGCGTCAGCCATGAATGGATTTACCAGTATATCTATGCGGATAAGCGTAGCGGTGGCGAGTTGTACAGGCATCTTAGGCAGGGCAAACGGCGATATCGTAAGGGCTACGGGCAGAAACGAGGGCGCATCCCTGATGCGGTATCCATTGAGCTACGGCCGTCAGTCGTCGATGACCGTAGCCGTCTGGGGGACTGGGAGGCCGATTTGGTGCAGGGTAAACAGGGCACTGGTGCTATCGTGACACTGGCAGAACGCAAAAGCCGTATTTACCTGACAAAAAAGGTGTTTTCAAAGGATGCGGTGGAAGTCAGTAAGGCCATTATCTCACTGCTGAGTGAGTATCAGGATGTATGTCACACAATAACGTTCGATAACGGTCTAGAGTTTAGTGAGCACAAGGCGATAGCAGAAGCACTGAACGCAGATACGTACTTTGCCCATCCGTATGCCTCGCATGAGCGTGGGCTGAACGAGAATACGAATGGGTTGTTAAGACAGTTTATCCCGAAAGGAACAGACCTGCGGACAGTGACAGAAGAAGACTTACAACGCTATCAGGGAGCGTTGAACAGCAGGCCACGCAAGTGTCTGGGGTTCAGACAACCTTCGGTGGTGTTTGCGGAGCTAAGAAAGGCGGCTTAGCGTTGCACTTCGGACTTGAATCCGCCATTTTTGGTAAATATTCATCCAAAAAGAGTAAGGTATTATTGGTCACTTCTTTTTTACGTTCAGTATTTTGGTCTACATAGTTTTGGATAATACTATTAAGAATTTTGACATTTTCTGTTCTATCAGGGCCTTTGATTGCCATGTTGATAATGCCCGTACCTTTACCCACTTCCGCAATAGTTAAAGTATTACGTAAATTTTCAATGGAGGAATAGCGTGAGTCTTTTATAAGATTAAATTCTTGACCAATTTCTGCATTGATTGAAGAGACCAATAAGCTGATTTCATCTTGCTTTAATAATTCACCTACTTTTCCTTCAACAGTTTGCCCTGCAATACTGAGTGAATATTTGTCCTCACCTAAATAAGTAAAGGTAGCTGGCTCGCCAATTAATTGCTCTGGTACAAAATAGAGAGAAATAGTAACAGAAGATTTATCATTCCAGAGTTTATCGAAAAAGCCTGCTGGTGCAATTTGGGTATCTAAATTAAGGTCTGTTACTGTTTTGCCTAGCACCATACGAGATTTAATCACTTCAATCTCTGAATCTACTTGGCTATTACTATTTGATAGCGGCATTATATCACTCATCTGATCTAACAGAGAGACTTGACTTGCTTTATCATATTGTAGCGTGGCATTAGCTTGATAAATGGACGTCGCTAAATAACTATAAACTGCGGCTAAGATAATAAAAATAAGTGTAAAAAAACCAATCTTAATATAGTTGGTTTTTAATACCTTGAATAATGCCAGCAGGTCGATTTCATCTGTGGCTGCGGGGTTATTTTTTGTTGTATTCATAATAAGTTAAATATCAATTCATCCAAAATTAAAATTAAATTTTCCCTTGCCACTGTATAACGGCTTTTTCCATTAACTGATAAACATGCTCAAACATTTCATCACTACGTTTATGGGGATCTGGGATTTCTATTTTATTGAGCCATTGACCAAATAGCATCACTTTTCCGCGAGTTTCGGGAAATTGTTGATGAACTTTATCAATATGATCGTTTTCCATCACCAAAATTAAATCTGCTTCTTGGCACAATTCTTTGGTTAAACGACGAGATTGATGATTATCTAATGACAGATTATGGTTTTGGGCAATTCGCATAGCACTTTCATTGGCTGGCATATTCTCTTTGGCGATAATACCTGCAGAATGAACCTTTTTATTGGGGAAATGTGTTTGTAATAAACGCTCCCCTGTAGGGGAGCGACAGATATTACCCATGCAGATAACAAGAATATTGTTAAACATAATAATTACCAGTCATGAACACGTTTGACCCCTTCAGTTAATTGATTATATGAAGCAATTGTTGGCAGAAGCTGAGTGATTAAACGGTTCCAGCGAACTATTGGTGCGGCAGTCACATAAACAAGGTCATAAGGTTTTAGTTTAAACTCTGTTCCCATCACCATGGATGTTGCATCCGATAAATCGAGCTGATAAACCGCTGCAATTTTTTTCGGTAGTAGAGCATCAAGTTCTTTATCACCCGATGATTTGTTTTTTAGTGGGCGGATAACAAATATACCCGTTGCATTAGCTGTGGCTTGATTTGTACCACCAGCTTTACTTAAGGCTTCAGTAATACTCATACCTGCACGGTCAATGGTAAGTGTATCTGGCTGACCAACTTCACCCATAACAAACACTTTTTGGCTATCATTACGCGGTACATACAGTACATCACCGGGTAACATGAGATAATTTTGTGTTAAATCACCATATTGAACAAGTGATTGTAAGGAAACTTTAATTTCTTTACCATTTCTCGTTAATACCACGTTATCCCAATCTGCTTTTTCGGTCAGTCCACCCGCATTATTAAACGCTTCTAGAATTGTCAGTGGGACGTTAGTAATTGGTAATGTGCCTGGTTTAGCAACTTCACCTGAAACATACATCTTTTGTGAGCGGAAAGCGGCGATACTGACATCAATTTGAGGTGATTCTATATAAGTCGCTAACTTATTACTTATAAGGCTACGAATTTCAGTGACAGTCTTACCAATAACTTTAACTTTTCCAATATAAGGGTAGTAAATTGTACCATCGGAATGTACCCAGTTACCGGAATCTGCTGCGCTACGATAGGACCCCGCAGGAATTGTTAACTCAGGATGATCCCATACTGTTATATTTAGTACATCACCAACGCCAACACGATATTCATAGGTTGAAAGCTGTTTTTCAAGCGTTGGGTTTGGCTTGGCGATATCGTGTGGTGTGTATAACTCATCCAGTAATTTAGGTGAAATGGGGTAGATATCAACAAACTTATCAATATCACGATCGCCCGTATCAACAACATTTTTACCGCTGGTGGACATATAAACACCGGGAGTAACGGTACAACCTGTCAGTAATATGCTCGTTGCTAACAGTGTAAGAGGGAGACGCTTCCTAAGCACAGTATCATCCTATAAAGAAATGTTTGGACAAAGAGTGGGCACCAATAATCATTAATATTGTATTAACGCCTACACCTAGTTAGTATAATTTTTGCGTAGTTTATATTGAATGATGTTTCTTGGCAAAAAACATTAATTATTTTATGTCCATTAATTAATCACTACCAAATAAATCGCGGGTATACACTTTATCAGCGACATCTTCCAACTCATCAACAAGACGGTTAGCCAATATTAAGTCACAATCAGCTTTAAAGACCTCTAAATCGCGATACACTTTTGAACGGAAAAACTCGTCTTCTTTTAGCACTGGCTCATAGACGATGACTTCAATCCCTTTGGCTTTGATGCGTTTCATCACACCTTGCACCGCAGAAGCACGGAAGTTATCTGAACCAGCTTTCATGACTAGGCGATAAACACCCACTTTGCGCGGTGACTTGGCAATAATCGCATCAGAGATAAAATCTTTACGCGTCCGGTTTGATTCCACAATGGCATTAATCAGGTTGTTTGGCACATCATCATAGTTCGCCAACAGCTGTTTGGTATCTTTTGGCAAACAATAACCGCCATAACCAAAAGATGGGTTGTTATAATGGCTGCCAATACGTGGGTCTAATGACACACCTTCAATAATTTGGCGCGCATTCAGACCCCGACTTTCTGCGTAAGTATCGAGTTCATTAAAATACGCAACGCGCATCGCTAAGTAAGTGTTAGCAAACAATTTAATGGCTTCGGCTTCTGTACCATCCGTAAATAAAACAGGGACATCTTTTTTAATTGCGCCTTCGAGCAACAAATCCGCAAAAATTTGGGCGCGTTCAGAGCGTTCACCGACCACAATGCGTGAAGGATACAGATTGTCATACAGCGCACGACCTTCACGTAAAAACTCGGGTGAGAAAATCACATTGGTGTAGCCGAACTCTTCACGTAGGCGCTCAGTAAAGCCAACCGGAATAGTCGATTTGACAATAATCGTGGCATTTGGATTGATTTTTTGCACATCATGGATGACCGATTCAACGGATTTAGTATTAAAGTAATTGGTTTTCGGGTCGTAGTCAGTTGGTGTGGCGACAATCACATAATCAGCGCCCGTATAGGCTTCTTGGATATCTTGCGTAGCACGGAAATTAAGCTTTTTCTCCCGTAAAAACTGCTCAATTTCAGTATCAATAATTGGAGATTGGTGATTATTTAACATCGCCACTTTTTCGGGGATGATATCGACTGCCACGACTTCGTGATTTTGTGACAATAACATAGCATTGGACAGACCGACATAGCCTGTACCTGTAATTGCAATTTTCATCGTTCAATCCATTATTAATAGTTGTTATATATCATTCAGAATATTTAAAAATTAGCTTTTAATAAATTGAATAATATCGTTATACATTTTAAACTCATCTTTAGTATATTTATTTAGTATAATTCCATTTTTTATTTTATCTAAACATATAGGTATTTCCTCAAATCTCCATGCAATAAGAGCATAATTGTTTTTTTCAACATATAAAGCAATATCTTGTTGATGATTATCTACTCGCTCTAAGTTTGGAACTATAACTATTTTTTTTTTCATTTCTAGTAGGTTATAGATAGAACCAGCTCCTGCATGCGTTATGATAATATCATAGTCTTTATAAATCTTATTAATATTACTCTCAAAAGAAAAATGTTCATGATTTTTAGGGATATAATTACCCATTGACTGAATTACTATATTAGTATTATTCAACTGGGTATCAATATATCTAACAAGACTATCAAATGGTGTCGTACCCAAGGTTAATAAAATTTTCATAGTCGACCCGAGTAAATTGAGTTTTTATAAATCTTTAATAACTCTTTATTTTGTACATAAAACTTATTAGATATTAGGTACATAATTCTTCCTGTAAAAGATTTTGTATGAAATCTAGACCAAGTTTCTATATGTAAAACTTCACCACCAAATACTCTAGTTAAAAAACCAAAAAAAATAACGTGTCCAGGGCCTACAGATATCATTTTTATTTTTTCTGAATTTTTATATATTTTAATAAAGTTTTTAAATGAAAAGATAAGATTTTTGAAAAAATCTAATGGACTGAACTTGATTTTTGAACGTGGTTCAATGATATATAATACTTCATCAGCCCAATCAAATTTACTTAAATCATCTGTATAGGCAATCCAATAATCATTCTCTTGTTTTTTTCCTATGAGAGAAACCATTAAGCGATCCATCTGAGTTTTATGTCCACCAGTACCAAAGGCGAAAACTACGCTTAATTTTCTTTTATCTAAATGATTCATACAATCTCTCTGATACTTTATTAGAGCAATAATTATTTTTAACAGTTTCTAAGGCAGAATACCTGATCTGATTCAATTGTTTGTTGCTGAATGTCATTAACATATTTATTACATCAACATATTCATTAATATCACTACAAAGAAAACCATTTTTAGAATTATTAATGTACTCTTCAAAAGCAGGTATTTTTGATAGAACTACAATAGTTCCGGAAGCCATGGCTTCTAAGGGAACCAAGCCTAAACTTTCAGCTTCTGAGGGATAGATTAATATATCTATATTTTTATACCATAGTGCTAGTTCACTAGTCGATTTGGGAGCTAAAAAAGTAAAGTTATTACATAAATTTAAATTTGAAACTTTCTCCATCAATTCATCCTTCATTGGACCATACCCAACGATTTCACAAGTAATATTTTCATTATTAGTCTGTTTAATTACATCAATAATGATGGAAACATTTTTACTTTCAACTAATCGCCCTGCAAAACCTAACTTTAGAGGCTTTCCCAGTCGAGGTGAAAATGAAAATTTTGATAAGTCAACTCCACCTGAAGGGTATATTATTATTTTATTCTGACTTACATTATATTTTTTTATTAATAGCTCTTTGTAATATAAAGAAGGTGAAATAACAGAGTTTGATTTAACTAGGATCATTTTTGATAGAGTTGATTTTAATTTAAAAAAAAATTTCTTTCTTCCTTTATGGTATTTAATGTCACCGCCATGCACATGTGTAACTATTTTAAGTTTTGGTTTAAATAAAATAGCGATTAGAATCGGTAGAGCACAATGTGATATGTAGTGCGCATAAATAAAATCATTTTTTTTAAATAAGCACACATATATTATTTTTACGTAAAAAATAATATAATTAAAAATTTTCTTCTTAAATGAACTTGATGGCTCATTTAAGACTACTCTCGATACTTGTATATTTTTGTGAGATAGAGAATCTTCAGCGCGATGTACAAATATGCCATAATATGGATATTTATTGGAGGGATACATATTACTTATAAGTAGTACTTTTTTCATTTTTCTATTCTCATGAACTTTTTTAATATAGAATAGGGTATTGCTAATTTTATCATCACTTTATAATTACAAGAGAATATATACCTTAAGCAGTTATATTTAATTATAAGGCTCATCGCTTTTTTCTTTTTACCTAAACAAATACAGTAATTGACTAGTCTATTAAAAACAAAAATAGATTTGGCTTTTGGTGAAAGTAAATTTTTCTTTATCCAAACCAACCCAGGTTCATAGCTTAAGGAGTTAGATATTCTAGAGCCGGAGTCGTTGTCAGTCATAAAAACAAGCACTTCATCGATAAACTTGAAATTTGCATTATGATAAAGTTGGGAGCGAATAATAAAATCATAATCTTGATAACGAACAAGTTTTTCATCAAAAAGGATAGATTTACAAAAGCTTAGATGCATGAATATTGATGATGTTTGAATTGTTCCTGAATTAATAATCAAATAATCACCAACATTTTGTTGTGGATGCACTCCTTTTTTAGGTGAAATTATATTTCTATCTTTTACTTTAGAGTAAAGTATAGTTTTTTTATCAATATTTTGCATCATACATAATGATAGTTTATCTGATCTCCAAATATCATCTGAATCTAAAAATGCAATATATTTACCTTTGGCATGCATTATTCCAGTATTTCTTGCAGCTGAGCCATGTTTATTAGTTTCATGTCGTATGTAAATTATATTTAGTTGGTTTGAATATTGGTTTAATATAACCTCCAAAGTGGCACTATCATTTGAACAATCATCAACAATGACAACTTCAAAGTCTTTATAAGTTTGCTTTGTCAGGGAGATTAACGTATTTTCTATTATATGAGAACGATTATATACGGGAATTATTACTGATATCATCAAAATTGTTATCTCTTTTTTTAAAGATTGTAAAGCCATAACAAATTGCAAATATAGCTGGCCAAGAAGTATCAGAAAATCCCATCGTACTAATAAAGGAGACTAATGCTATTATTGGCCAAATATAAGTATCTTTTTTTCTTGCAACAATTGTTGGGTAAAGAATAATTAGGAAATAAAGAAATGAAAAAATACCTTGCTCAACAAATATGTGTGCATACGCACTATCAGACATATAAACTTGAAAATATGTATGAGTAATTTGATTATTTAATGTGGATGAGAAATCTCCCCAAGTTCCAAGACCGAGCCCAAAAGGATTTTGGCTAACTATGGATATAGCTAGTAGATAACAATAAAATCGCCAGTCAACATGACCAAGTTGTGCAGAATTTAGATTTTCCCTAAGTGAGATTATATACTCTAATTGATCTAACTTATTAATAAACCTAGGTTCATATAATAAATATATAATAAATACTATAGATAGAATTATAATTGGAAATATACGAGCTGTTATTAATTTTTTTCTGTATTTTAAAGAATAATAAATACCTAAAGAAATTAGAGCTATTTTGGATGTTGAGATAATAATAGTTAAAGAAAATATCAACTTAATTTTAGAGCTATGCTTTTTCTTAAATAAAGAAATATTTTGATCAAATAAGATAAAAAGACAAAGAGCACTCATAGATAAAGCCGGAAGATTACCATACAACCCCATTACTCTCCCTGCTTTTTGGGTATCATCGTACATTTCTGTTGGCATCAAAAATAAGCTAACAAAATGGTCCCCAAATACTAATTGTAATATCATTATAAGTAAATTAATCGTAAAATAAAAAATACCTACCTTCATAAAACTACGAATAAATAGATTAAGTTCAGATTTATTTAGTGATGAAAAAAAAGGGAAAAAGGACAAAAATATCAGCAATTTTGATAATTCATAACTAAATGAGTTAAATGAGGACCATAAGAATAATAATGTTATTATTATATACAATATTATTAGTGGAAAAAAACCCCTAGCAACTATTGTTACCTTTCTTTTATAAAATGCCACTAATAGTAAAAATATAAAAAACGTAATTACTATAGCTAGCCTATCAGTAAAAGGAATATCAAATGCAAACCTGAAATAGTCAGAAGTAAATATTAAAAATGACAAAAAATAAGATATTATTTTCATAATTCAAGAGTCTTTATCATGTTTTTCTCCCATGATGGAAGGGAGAATTTTTTTATATAGGTATGGTAAGCATTATCGGCTAAACTGTCTCTCAATATTTTATTATCAATTAATTTAAGGAGTGTTGTCACATGTTCATCAATATTAGATTTTTGAACAATTAAACCTGATATATTATTATTAATTGATTCAGAGTTTCCCCCGGTATCACAAGCTACAATTGGAAGTTTGAAAGACATTGCTTCTAATATACTTAAAGAATGATTTTCAATATGAGATGGATGGTAATATATATCAGATGTTGAATAATATTCTGATAAATCCTTCTTATACCCAGCAAGATGAATTTTTTTTTGTTCACTTTCGCTTAAATCTAGTTGAATAGGCCCATCTCCAAGCCAAATAAATTTAACATTATTTCTTAGCGCTATAATTTTTTTTGATACTTCTAGCCAATCATATATACCTTTGTATTTTACACGCTGGCCAACAGACAGAATAATGATTTCATTATTTTTTTTAAAATTAGTCTTGTGACAAGACGAGTGCATAGTATGGTTGTACACTACATTAATATTACTGGAAATTATACTAGTATTTTTCATTAGTAATTTTTTTGCATAATTTGAAACGGTGATTATTTTTTTATTTTTAATATTATTTACAAAAAACATATTTTTTATAGATATTTTTTTTGTAAATAAAGAATGTAATATATGTATATTTTTGCTATTTTTCATAGAAAATCCCCAGTATTTAGATATATCACCGGTATTGATTATGACTATACTAAAATTCTTTCTTTTAATTTTTCTAGTAAGGTATTTGTCATAAAAAACACCTATAATATTATTTCTAAAATATTTTCCTCTATGGTTAGTTATTATTATTTTATCTTCTGGTACTAGATCAGAAAAATATGACTTATCTTGATGTATACTTTCTATGAATAACTCAACATCAAATGAATTTTTTTGAAGGAATGTGATTAATTGACGAGTATGTAACTTAACTCCTCCTGCTATCATTGCATTTTGAATATCAGTTACTATAAGTGCTTTTCTATTCATATTTATTCTTTATTAGTTTTGCTGGGTTACCAGCATAAATACAATTAGCGGCTAAGATTCCTTTTGGTACTATGCTACCCGCAGCAACTATAGCGCCAGTTTCTATTTTTACACCTGGTAGAATGATCACTCTAGCTCCTATCCATACATTATCTTCGATTATGACTGGCAGATAATTATACCCAGACTCATTCATATAATCAGATGTGGAATAATTATGATTAGCTGTAAATATCATAACTTCAGGGCCGATCATTACATTGTTACCTATATCTATTATAGCATCACTATATATGTAATTATTAATTCCAAATCCAGAATTATTTCCTATTTTTAGATTTTCGGAGTTCTAAACTTTACTCCTTGCTGTATATTGCAGTTATTACCTATAGACATAAAACTATTTTTTAATAGCCAATAACGTATTCTTACTATTTTGTCTTTAGGTGTGTTTTTACTCCGCAGCCTAGAAAAAAGTGTATTATATATGAGTATTTTTATTCTTTGCATTACTGCATTTCCTTATATGATTTTTTTTTAAAAAAAACAAACAAAGAGCTTGGATATATAATGAAATTACCACGCCATACAATGATATAAATTGAATAAGTATGAGTAAAAATATCAGATAAATAAGATTAGAAAAAAAAGTATACTTAATAACATTTTTATACCCATTGAGATATAAATATAAGGGATTATAAAAAATAAAACTATAACATGATACAATAACAGAAATCATAATAAGTAGAAAATTTGCATTACTCGTTATTAGGGTAGGCAGTGTTATAAATAGTTCTATTTTTTTTACAAAAAAAGCTAATAAAAATGCAACTAATACAATAATTATATTTATTTTTATAACTATTTTTGATATAAATTTTAATGTGTTCAATATGTTAATCTTGGCTAGTATTATTATTTTACTATAATAATGTTGATAAAATGAGGTTATGACTAGAACTATGACACTTGATATTCGTCGGCAAATAGTGAATAAGCCTGTTAATTCCATACCCAAGAAGTAACCAATAACAAATCGGTCTAGATAATTGACAGGAATATCTAAAATAGAGGTAATATTTAATTTATATGACTTTAATATTAAAAATATTGCATAAATTCTACTTGCTTTTACATGAAGAACACTATTACCCATTCTCAACGAGAAAAAGTTTACAACATACCTGAAAAACTCAGATAATAGATAAATAATACTAATATCTAAAAGGGTTGGAGAACATATCATTATTCCTATTATTTTAATGACTCCAGATGACAAATTTGCCAACAAAGTTACGTTATAATAAGAATGGTATCTTATTATGGCATTAAAAGTATTAAATGACATAAATAAAATATTGAACAAGTTTATTGTTAATATAAAATAATCAACATTAGCTATATCTAAAAATGTTATAATTAAATAAGAAAATATTAATGATACTAAAATACCTAATGACGATATTAATATTTCAACAATAAAGGATGTTTTTATTTTTCGAACATCATATCGTTTATTTAAGCTTATAATTAGTGGTTCCCAAAGCTTAAAATTAAAAATGGAACATGCTATTAATAATGCACCTTGGTAAATGCTAAATAATCCAAAACCTGAAACACCTAATTTATTAGTGATTTGTATTATAATTATAAAGCCTACAAAAGCATTTATAAGATTGGCTATTATTAGTGTTTTAATGCCAGTTTTTTTTAAAAGAATCATAGGTTAAATTTCTGTTATTATACTATCTCTAAAAAACATAATTACCTCAATGGGTTGTCAAGCCACACTATATGATTGAATTCTGGTGATATACTTATTGGTTGTAAATGAATTAATATTTCTAATCAAAGTTATCGGAATGAATTGCTGCATTAGGGCTAAAAATAACATTACAACATAAATACTTAAAATTTCGTCTATATTATTTTTAGTTATATTTCAAACTATTCATCATCCACGCTTAGGATTCAAATAGATTGGGGAAAAACAAGATAAGCAAAAACATAAGTTAGTTTTCTATATTGGATTGGCTAGGATCTAAATATCGAGCTACCGACCTATTAACCAATCACTATTACCGATGATTCTTTGTATATTTGGATTATTTCTTATTTACTAGTAAGGTTTTGGGGAAACAGGTCACGTATCCAAAGGGTTGATGGCATTTCAAACGTAATACTCTCGCTCAATGAAAGTCCCAATGATCTTGTCATGCATGCCGGATGATTTTGAATACCCTAACGTCTTGCGATTAAGTCGTTTCAATCGGTTACGCAACGTCAGATTTTCACGCTCAATTCGCTGTGTATATAGCTTTCCTAAAATAGGTTTTTCGCTAGGGAGTGTCTCTTTGTACGCCCTGTAACCATCCGTACACCAAAAAGCGATACGGAACCCAGACAGCAGTTTTAACAATTTCCCCAGTGTTTTCTTGCTTCGGGAACCAAATACATGAGCGATAATCCGCTTTAAGCGAGGCTCCCATGCATACCACAACCAACGCTGACGTTTTTTGTTACCGATAAATGACCACATCTCATCGACCTCACAAATGAGCTGAATTTGTAGGTTATCTAGGGGCAGTGTTGTTACATTCCGTGACGAGAGTTTTTTAAAGTGCGGACGACGGCATTGATACTGATATGTAATGCCCTAGCGGTGTCACGAATACCCGCATTATTCATGGCAAGCTCAACCACTTGCTCTTTGATGCCGGGCTGACAAGCGTTGTAGGTATAATCGAGTTGAAAAGTGCGGCAACAGGCCTGACAGCGATAACGGGGATGACCTCCATTGCCGGTGCCATGTTTTTTAACAGGGTCGGTTAACCCACAGAATCGGTATTTTACTGAAATGGTAGCCATACTAAACCTCAACAGAAAAGCTCAGTTTACCCCATTATCAACTCATTGAATACTCGACCGGGAAACACCGATATAACATCTCAATTTGATTGAATCTAAGAAGGTAATATTCATACACGTATAGCTACCGCACTGGGTTATCGGGTCCCAGAGCACCATTGAATTTTGCTTGAGTGCTTATCAATTGAAAATATTACCGTTTTTCAAAATTGCTCAATTGATAAGCATTGCTTATTGTTTTGAGGATCTGTTAGAGGAGAACCAATAAGCTGATCATATTACTCAAATACGGTTCATAATATCATTAAATATAGGGAATGTCTATGGGAGGAATACCCTTAGAGAATAGTCCTAATGCAAAATACAATTGTATTGGAATAGTTTAAATAATATCACAAATAGCCATCTTTACGGATATCCGTAAAGATGGCTTAAAATAGAGTTTAGTTTGATTAACGTTCTAGCTTATGGATATCATTGGGGTACCACGACATTCTTTATTTCCCGCCCAATGGGATCAAAGCGGATTGACTCTCATGTTGTTGTCCTATCTACCCACCCGTATGATAAACATATCCTCCACTGTGAAAAATTCCGCCTTGTTCAAGGCAAACATCACGTCCATAGCGTTCATAATCAAAGTAGTGGGATAAATGACCCAGTTGGGCTAAATCATAACAACCACTTTCTTCTATCCAGTAATAACCTAAATCATATTCATTATAGACCCCCGCTAATTGCTGGAAAGAATCTAAATTATCCGCTAAATGAATTAAATCATGGATTGAACTCGTTGAAGAACCGATTTCAATTGCCGCCTGGTAAAGGTTAATTTCATCTGGCGATAACATGGCTAATCGCGAGGCTAACTCGTTCAACTCATCTAAAAGGCTATATTCTGAAATGTAAGAAGAAAGGCCATCAATGGAGGATTCATAGTCGGTCAAAAAATACTCTTCATAGTGAATGCCATCAATGCCAATCCGCACTAAACAGTGTTCGATATCTTTTGAGGTTGCTGGAAGCTCAAGCCACTCACCAACCAGTTCACCTTCGTTATATTTTCCTAAGTTCGTAATAAAAACAGAAATCATCCCCGATTTTAGGCATGGGGAAGCCGTCGCAGTTATACGCATATTCGTGTCCTATTATTGATGTATTGTGATTTAATTAATGGCGATATTTTGATAAAGGGAGCTATTTCCCTTTAGAAGATGATATTGATATAAAAAGCCAATCAGCTGAAAAACAGGCAACTCGCTTTAAAAATGATTAATGACGGTTTAGAGCAGGATAATGAGTTGCCTTACAATCCCGATAACATGTTATGTTTTTTACCATGATTTATTTTTGTGTGGGTTAAAACGAAAAAAAGCCCCTGTCCAATAAACTAGGGGCAGTTCAGACTCATAGATTCCTAAGAGATGAAACCCCATCAGGGGTTTCCGTTAACTTATGGTTATCAATCAAACGTGTATTCACACTCGATACATTCATAACGATCAAATACCACACCATCTAAAGCTGAACCACTCACAGCCCCAGCAGTAGCTCCAGCGACTAAACGTCCAAATAGAGCGCCTACCGCAGCACCAGCAATCGTCCCGACAACAGGAACAGCAGAGCCGATAGACGCTCCAGCTAGTGCGCCTGATACGCCACCAGCAACAGCTCCTGTCTTTTTCCCGATATGACGTTCACGAATGCGAGTTGAATCGCAGGCCGGGCAACGAATGTAATTTTCCATGATAATTTCCTTTTAGGTTGATTTAAAAGCAAAAAAGCCCCTGTCCGTGAGGACAGAGGCTTTCAGTGATAAAGCTTTTTTATTGAATGAGATGTATTACGATAAATCGTGGTTAGTTATCATGCGTTTTGACGATGAAAATTCCCATGAAGAATATTTCCCCCATTTCTCAATGAATCGATATAGTCGGCATACTACAGTAGTATTCGACTCCTCGTATTGAAAATGGATCTCCTATATGACATGGCTAAAGTTTTAGTGATTCATTGGATTATTCAACTTTGCAAAGTCGAATGGCGAAATCGTTTGTTCCCGATTAGCATCCAAATAATCCGCCCACCATTGCACCATTAATCGGCGTTGATCTATATGTTCTGCCTTATGAATATAAGCAGCCCTCACTGAGTTACGTTCTTGGTGGCTCATTTGCCTTTCTACTGCATCCTTCGACCATAAACCTGATTCAACTAATGAACTACACGCCATCGTTCTAAAACCGTGCCCACAAATTTCAGTCTTCGTATCATAGCCCATCACACGTAAGGCTTTATTGACTGTATTTTCACTCATGGGTTTAAAGGGATTATGAGCGCCCGTTAGGATCAATTCATGTTCACCCGTCCATGCCCAAATTTCTTTCAGTATAGTGATGGCTTGGTGGCTAAGGGGAACTAAATGCGGAGTGCGCATTTTAGCGCCTCTGTGTGAGAATTTAACGCCGGGTATAGGCTTTCGCTGAGCAGGAATCGTCCATAAGGCTTTATCGAAGTCAATTTCAGACCAACGCGCATAGCGAAGTTCGCTTGACCTAATAAACACTAATAAATTTAACATCACGGCTAGGCGAGTGACGGGCTGCCCTTTATAAGCATCGATACGGGCAATGAGTTCAGGTAGACGGTCAAGATTAAGAGCTGGACGGTGTTGGCGTTGTACCGTCGTTACAGCCCCTGCGGTATCAATAGCAGGGTTATAGCCAATAATACCGGATTGCACCGCATAACGCATGACAGCAGAGATACGTTGCTGTAAACGCGCAGCGATCTCATAAATCTCTTTACTTTCTGCTGCACGGATAGGAATAAGCAGGTCAGGGGTTTTGAGGGTAGTGATATCCCGTAATCCAATATAAGGAAAGACATGCGACTCCAAACTCTTTAAAACCTTTTCACTGTGTGATTCAGACCATTTTTTATTGCTGGCATGCCATTGTCTTGCGATGGTTTCAAAAGAGAGATTAGCATCAGAAGCTGCTTTAGCCACACGTTTTTGTTCGCACGGGTCAATACCGTCAGCAATCAATTTTCTTGCTTCATCACGTTTTAAACGCGCCTCTGATAAAGAGACATCAGGGTATAAACCCAATGCTAAGGTTTTCTCTTTACCTAAGTAGCGATAGCGTAATCGCCAGTACTTAGAACCATTAGTGTGAACCAATAAGTGCAGACCTGCACCATCGGTTAATTTATAGGATTTCACATCGGGTTTAGCCGCCCGAATTTTAGCGTCAGTCAGTGCCATAGTGAGCTTCCTGAAAGATAAAGTGGGTACAAAATTCTATCGAACTAGTGTATACCCGCAATTGTACCCACGCAATGGGGTTGATGTGGGTAGAATCGAGTAGAATTCAGTGGAGTTGAAACTTTGGGAGAGTGTTGATTTTAGCGGGCTTTACAAACCAAAACAGACGTCGGTTGACGTCTGTTGATAACAAGGTGGTGCCCGGACTCGGAATCGAACCAAGGACACGGGGATTTTCAATCCCCTAGTTAAAAAGCTTGATGTAATTCACTAATGTAATTATTTTTTTTGACTTCTCACCCAGAGTATGCTGAGTGAGAAAATGACCAGAATTGTTCCAATTATATCAACAAAAGGCGGAGCCGGAAAGTCAACCAAAGCCAGCAATATTGCGGGTTTTTGTGCTGATGCAGGGTTAAAAACCCTGTTGATCGACGGCGATCATTCCCAGCCGACAGCCAGCAGTCTGTTTAAACTTGAATATGAAGCACCAAACGGCTTGTTTGAGTTGTTAATGCAACTGACCGATCTTTCCCGGCCGGATACCATCATATCACGCTCCGTTATCCCTAATCTGGATATCATCATTTCTAACGATCCGCATGATCGTCTCCCTGCGGCTATATTGCATGCACCTGACGGCAGAATGCGTCTGCGTAATATTCTGCAACATCCGTTATTCGCTTCTTACGATGTTATTATCATTGATTCAAAAGGCGCGGCTTCGGTGATGCTGGAAACCATTTTGTTAGCTGCCACCGATTATGCTGTCGGGATAATCAAACCTATTTTGCCGGATACGCGTGAATTTTTACGGGGAACACTGGGATTAATCGGCGGGCTGGTGCCGCTGACGGCTTACGGAATTCCCCTGCCGGCAATACGTATTCTTGCTAATTGTGTTGAAGATACGGTGTTAGATCGTGCAACACTGACTGAATTAACTCAGATTATTGACCAAAAAGCGTACCCCTTTGCGGAGTCGATTTCTCTTTCGTTACTGAAAACCGCTGTTCCCAAACTGGAAATATTTAAAAATGGTCATGCACAGGGACAACCGGTGCATCGTCTGGAATACCGGACTCAGCGTAAAACACCGGCAGCCGCAGTCATTATGCATCATCTTGTTTCAGAGCTGTTTCCGGAATGGAAAACCCGTTTTGATGATGTGCTGAAACGGGAGGTGCGTCCATGAATATCAAGGTATTCTCCTGTTTTTTCCCGTTCAGTCTAACCGTGGACTGGCAGCAGATACTGCCAGCCCGATCAGAATTAATGTATTTCCCGGAAAGGATCGTCAAGAGAGTCCGGGCGTTTTTCGACTCTGCGCAAAAAGTCTTTTGCCCCTCTACGAGCTTTGAATGTGCCCCACTCTTCAGTCAGCGCCAGATGTATCTGTTCTGTTGTCATGCCTGCCACCTGAGCTGCCGGCAGGTTATCGCGAAGAATAAGATAGCTGTGAATAGCATTCAGGGGAGTGATATCGGGATTCAGCATTTTCCAGCCATACATTTCAGCCAGCCAGTCACCCAGCCATTGCAGGCGGAACAGACTCTGGCGGGAATTGCTTTCTTCAGTCATTTTCATGGTCATACTCCGGAAGGTTTTGACATACAAGTCAAAACGGGCTTCGCCCGTATCGGTGTTGTTGTCAAAAATGCCAATGTAATCAATGTCGGACGGCAGTTGATAGTTTGTATTCATAAATGTTCCTTTAGGTGTGTTATGGATAAAAATAGGCTGCCTGTACGTTCAGACCGGGGTCGCCAAACTTACCGGTCCGAAAATAGTCGGGCAGTCACAGGGAGCTTATCTCTGACGACTGTTCGTCCGACACCAACAATTCATATTCCAAAAAAAATAATTTATTTACACGGTGGGAACAGGGCATTTCGGATTAACGGAGGGCTTTTCAATGCATAAAAAGTCTTCTTCTGCTGTATTACCTGAAACTCTGTACTCACCGGAGGCGGAGCAGAGCGTGCTGGGCGGGCTGATGCTGGATAATGACCGCTGGGATGAAGTGGCGCCGTTATTACAGGCGGAGGATTTTTGTTCCAGAGCGCATCAGGAAATCTGGAAGAAAATGGCCGCCCTGTGTCAGATAAACAGCCCGATAGATTTAATCACCCTCAGTGATGTACTGGAAAAAGACGGCGTGCTTGAGCGGGTGGGGGGCTTTGCTTATCTGGCGGAATTATCCAAAAACACCCCCAGTGCGGCCAATATTGTCCGCTATGCGGAGATTGTCGTGGATCGCAGCCGTGCCCGTGGTCTGATGATGCTCGGGAATCTGCTGGCCACCCAGAGTGTGGCGGCTCAGGCAAATATACCGGCGTTATGTGAGCAGGCTGAACAGCGGCTGTTTCAGCTGTCAGAAAAAGGGCTGCCCGCTTATTCCCCGTCGTTGCTCGATATTTTAAATAATGTTGTTCAGCATCTGGAGGAGGCATTAAGTGCAAAAGGGATAACCGGTACGCCAACGGGGTTCAGTGAGCTGGATGAAAAAACCTGTGGTTTGCAGGCAGGCGATTTGGTGTTACTGGGCGCACGGCCATCGATGGGGAAAACGGCACTGGCGCTGACCGTTGCACAGAATGCCCTGCGTCTGGCAGAAAAACCGGTCTTTTTTTTCAGTCTGGAAATGCCGGCGGAACAAATCATGCAGCGCTTACTCAGTGATTTGGGCAATGTCTCACTGACGGCTATCCGCAGTGCGCCTCTGGAAGAAAATGACTGGGAGTGTCTTGGTGGTGCCATGTCACAGATTGCCGAATGGGGGGAGCGTCTGGTGATTGATGATACCAGTAATATGACACCTTCCCTGTTACGTGCCCGGGCACGGCGTTACCGCCGTAAAGTGGGTACGCCGGGACTGATTATTGTGGATTACCTTCAACTGATGCGCAGTCCTGAACAGGAAAACCGGACGCAGGAAATCAGTGAAATTTCCCGTAGTCTGAAAGCACTGGCGAAAGAACTCGGGTGTCCGGTGGTGGCCCTTTCCCAGCTAAACCGGCAACTGGAGCAACGTGCAGATAAGCGCCCGACAAACGGGGATTTACGGGATTCCGGCTCGCTGGAACAGGATGCGGATTTGATTTTATTTTTGTACCGCGATGAGGTGTATCACGAACACTCACCGGACAAAGGTGTGGCAGAAATTATCATCGGTAAGCAACGACAGGGACCGCTGGGGACGGTGAAAGTGCAGTTTAACGGGATGTATACCCGGTTCAGTGATTTTCCTCAGGGATATTATTTTTAAGGGAGAGGCGAAGAATGAAAACAGATTTACAGCATAAACTCAGTCAGGCGCTTCTCAGAGGAAATCCTGTCAGTTCCCCGTTATCCGATAATGCCCACGTCAATCCGGTGTCTGAAATGCCGATGATATTAACACTTGAGCAACTTCAGCCAAATCCGGATAACCCACGTCAGGGCAGAAACCCGCGTTATGAGGAAATCAAGAGTTCCATTCGGGCACGCGGACTGGACAGTGTCCCTAAAGTCACCAAAGCACCGGGGAGTGAGTTTTATATCTTCAGTGACGGCGGAAATACGCGCTATCAGATCCTCTCTGAGTTGTGGCAGGAGACACAGGATGAGCGTTTCTTCCGCCTTCATGTGTTATTTAAACCCTGGCCGGGGCGTTTGCAGTGTTTGATTGGCCATCTGGCGGAGAATGAAGTCAGAGGGGAGTTAACGTTTCTGGAAAAAGCACAAGGGATTTGTGTGGCGCGTTCTCTGTATGAGGAAACGCTGGGGAAAAAATTATCACTCCGGGCATTCGCTCAGCGCATGACGGCGGACGGATTACCTGTCAGCATTTCACACATCAGTAAGATGGAAGATACTGTTTCTGTTTTATTACCTTATATGCCCCGTTTACTGGAAAACGGGCTGGGAAGACCCCAAATTGAGCAATTATTGTCCGTGCGTTCGACATTAAAACGGGTAGCGGATTCGTTTCTTTTTCAGTATGACGGGCCGGATCCAGCCTGTGATTTTCTGGGATGTTTTGAAAGGACATGCACAGAAATAGATAACCATGATGTTTTTGATTATGACGTGTTTCTGGATGAACTGATTGGCCGGCTACTGAGGGAGTGTTCTGTTGCCGGTGTGGATTATGAACGTTGGGTATTTGAATTGAAGGTCAATAAAGGCAGACGCAGCACAAAGCCGGAATTGCCTGCGCCGGTGGAGAGTGAGGGTGATACAACAACCGCGCATTCAGAAACCGTACCTACCGGTATGACCTCCGGTTTTTCGGCAGAGGATTTGTTAACGGAGCCCCTATCTTCTGGTTCAGGTCAGGAGGCTTCAGTATCTCCTGTCGTTGAAAAGAAAAAATCCCGTCCGGTTGTGGAGATCCAGACGGATTTATACGGCGGGGCACCTGTGCTGAGCGGGGATACCGACGAGGCGGATATTGAGCCTGTCGATGGCGGAAGTCTGTTTGTCACGAATAACCCGGAGCATGTCACACCGGTGGAGGCGCCCGTCTCCGGTCATGCGGTGACGGCACTGACGTGTCAGGATCTCTGGCCGGTGGCATCACATCTGGATGATATTGAACATCTTCAGACGCAAATTTACCGTACTTTGTTTGAATTAGGGAATGAGCTGGATTTATCTTCCGCCTTTATGGCGGCTTCCGGGGTGCATTCTCCGGGATTTATTACGTTGTCAGCACATTCGGTGCTGGGGCGTGTGATGACGGTTTTCTCAGAACCTGATGAGTCCCATGATGATATTCCGGATGCCCTCAGAGCCCTGCTGACGGGGGGATATCAGCCCGGTATGTCGCCGGTATTGAATGATACCCAGTTTATGACATGGATGAAACTGATGTACTTGTTGCGTTGTTTGTATGCCAAACAAAGAGATGTTGATCCGGATGTGAATGATGAAGAGGAATGGGAATAAAAGCACCGCCTTATCGCCGGAGGCGCTGGCGTGTTATCTGCCCCTGAACCGGGGGCGGGCAAAGACCGGTTATGAGCAGGAAGTGATACAGCGCCTGATGGATATCTGCCGGTTATTCCGGGCCGGGAGCCGGAAATATGAGCATGATAAGGTTTTCCGGTTTTCTGTCCGTCCACCGGAAAATCAGGATGCGGACTGGTGGCGGTTGGTGTTGTTCAGTGCGGAAATTTGCCGTTGCCGTTATGCACTGCGGAAAACCGGGACCGCCGGAGAACCTTATATTGAGGTGTGTTTTACCGGTAAAGGCCGGCAGGCTGAATTGTCTGCGGAATTACTGGGATTTATATGGTCCCGGTATTATCAGAGCCGGCGCCGGGCGTGGCGAAAATATATGCGCACCATGAGACAAAAAGCAGGGGCAGAAGTATTGCTTTCAAATAAAGCCCGTGAGTTATGGCACCGGAATTACGTGTTACAGTGGATACTTACACTCTGGCAGGCTTTCAATAATACAGGAGGCTGTAATGGCGACTCAATTAGCACAGGCAGGGAATCATCTGCTGACAGAACTGGTGATGGAAATAAAAAGCGGAAATCTGCGGCGTTGTGAGGCGCTGGGACTGACGGACAATGAGATCCGGTTACTGAACAGTTTAACCATTGAAGATCTGCATTATCTTTCTCAAAGTCCGGTCTCCATTATTACCTGCCAGATCCACCGGGAGAATTTACGGTTATTACTGACCCGGGCAAAAGAAGTTCACCGTCAAAATCAGATGATTGAACGCTGTCTGAGACTGGGGGCATCCATCGATTTGCTGAATCAGTATTTTGGCATGACGTCACTGGAGGTGTCAGCCCGTCGGCGTTTGTCCGGGATCCGGGGAAATGCTGGCCGTTCACAGCGGCTGTCAGATGTGCAGCAAACGGAATTATGGTATCGCTGGAAAGAGGAGGGCATGCCGGAGCCGGATGATCCGGATTGTCTTCAGATCATGGTGTCCTGTGCCGAAAAAATGAATGTCTCTCTGACCACGGTATGGAATTCGGTTCAGGAATGGCACCGGGACGGCATACTGAATTCAGCTGACAGGGGGAAATATCATGCCGGATAACAGGAATATCAGTCATCATCAATCCGCCCGGATATTTCCGGAATGTGTCACGCCTGTTCCGGAGCATATTCAGCGGAAGGCAAACGGGTTATTGCTACGTTATTTTTCGGGAGAACGACTTTGTAAAAAAGTGAAATGCGGTGGAAAAAAGGGCGGTGTTTACCCGGTATTGAAAATTGATATTGGTGCATTCTGGCGTCTGCTCAGTATGGACCAGGGGCAAAGCTGGAAGCTGATGAGCCATGAACGTTATAACAAGATGATTAGCCGGTAAGGGCAGAATATTCAACATCATGATCCTCAGTATATTGAGACTGCCTCTTTACGGTGCGGTATTTTCACCGGAGGAGGCAGCTATAAGTGTATTCAGGCATGAAATTATTTTTGTGTGGGGCATAAGATGCAATTTCCTCCGGACAGTATTATTCAGTTTTCATTAGAAAAAATGCGGCAGCAACTGCATCACCGGCAACACAGCCAGCCCGGCACGGCACTGCGCAGTGGATTGATTTACGCCGGCAATGTTCATGATGCAATCCCCCGGCAATTATTGCTGGAATCCCGACTTTCCCCGGTTGATAAACTGACCTGGATGATGATCCGCCTTCATGCTCAGCAAAATGAGGGGGCCGTATTTCCGACCTATGATGACTTACAACTCCAGTTAGCCACACCCCACAGCGATAAAGCCTCGCGGGAAACGGTCAGCAGGGCACTGTTAATGCTGAGGCTGACGGGCTGGCTCAGTTTATGCCATCGGGTCAGGGATAAACGGGGGCGTATCAGAGGAAATATCTATATGTTACATGATGAGCCGGTGAATGCATTTGATGCAGAGACATTAGATCCACGCTGGATGGATGTACTGGAAAAAAGTTGTTATCACAAAAATAAGAGTGTGCGGTGCGTGGCCCGCGCTGCGCTGACTGCCCTGAAAACCGAGCCGTCAATGCGACATCAGCATACCAGAATGCAACTCATTGAGCAGCGGCTTGAAAGTCTTCAGACACCGGAAGCGCTGGCAGACAGGCAACGCCGGATACTCAATGGGCAGACGGCACAACTTCATCCGGGTAAACATAAAAAAAATCGAGCCCAGTGTAAAACACCGGATTTGAAAATCGAACTCAGGGAAAAAAATGATGAAAAAAAACCGGGTACGAAAATCGAACTGAGTACACAAACCCAGTCTGATTCAGGGGTACGAAAATCGAACTGTTACGTACGTAATACTTTTACACAGAGTGTAAAAAATACGTACGTAGATCAGGGAGAGCAATATTTATCGGGTACTCAGGTGCAGGGGCTGCATCAGTGGATTGATGAGAATGATCGGCAGATGCTGGAAAAACAGTTACAGGCGTTGCCGGAAGAAGCCGCAATATCGATTGTGCAGCAACTGACACAGGGGGTGAGGACAGGAAGTGTACGTAATCCGGTGGGGTATGCCTTGCAGCTATTAAAGGCAGCCCGTGAAGGGCGATATCACTCCGTTTCCCCAGCAGAAACGGGGATGAAAAGTGCGTCTTTACAGAAAATGTCAGGTACTCCGGATGTATCACAGCACACGCAAACCAAACCGGAGAGAACGGAGAGAAGTAAGGCGTCTCAGGGGGGGATGGGTGCCCCTGATATTGCACGTCAGTACCTTCAGCGTTTTCGCCGTACGCTCATAGGGATATCCAATGAGCAATGAAGGCGTATTCAATAAATCACCCGTGTTTCCACTGGAAACAGTGCTCAAAACTTAACCGGTGTTTCCACTGGAAACAGTGCTCAAAACTTAACCGGTGTTTCCACTGGAAACAGTGTTTAAAAATTGGGTTTTTCTTATCCGGGTAGGAAGGTCCGGAACGCGATATTTCGCTTTCCGTAACGAAATCTGCATCATCGAGAGTAAAGAATTTAACAAGCTATGGAGCAGTCTGGTTAACGATATGGGCATAGAGATATTTTCGTACATATAATTTCACTCTGATATTTACTTTAAACTGATCTTATTGTTTTTTGCCCACTTTCTTAATCTTCCATTAGCGTTGGCGTAAGGCGAAGATGTGTTAAATGAGATCATTCTCCCCATCGTCCATTTTGTGTACCATAGTCTTCCATACAAAATATCATCGGTACGCTCATCAATAAGTTTCACAACTTCATTTTTTACAGCCTGAAGTTCAGCTACTAACAATTCATAACTTAACTCACTGTAATCTGAGTAAAATTTTTGAGCAAGAAGACTAAGTTGATTCCATTTATAGCCAGTTTCCGGAAAATCGACAGGCAGACCTTTAGCATCAAAAGTGATCCACTTTACAACAAGAGCATTCCATCCAAGCAGATATGAAACAAGGTCATGAACACTTATCTTCGTTCCTTTGGCGTGTCCATCCATTGAGTTATCTGAAGTCATTTCTGGCGGGATTGCGTTGAGGTAACTAATTAATTTACTAAAACTTTTATCAATAGCTAAAAGCAGCTCAGCTTTTGTTTGTGGCACACTCATGAAGAATTTCCTCTTATTTAAAATAAGACACCATAAATGCATTGTATGGTGTTTATAAATCAATTAGGTACTGTACTACTCCCCTTACAACAGAGGAAGACCCTTAACTATTTACTGATGTTTCCGGTGGAAACAATGCTCAAAGGTTAACCTGCATTTCAGTAGGATGACGAGTAACGCTACGTTTTTATAATAAATTATTTTTTTCAATTTGAATTTATCGTTGGCATAGGGGGTTGACATTTGTACGGTATGTCAATTTCTCAAAGCAAGGGTATTGTTATGGAACAAAATAAACATTCTCAACAGTTACTTCAGGCTGGCCCTTTAAAGTCAACATTAACACTGAAACTCCATACCAGTTATGCAATCCGGCTATGGGAAGGGCGGGTTGTACCCAACTCTCAGAATGACGGTGACGAAAAAAAGCGTAAATGGATGATCCCCAGTCTTCCGATGTTTATTTCCCGGGCGGGTCATATTACTGATGATGCAAAGAAGGGATACTTATATGCAGAAATGTGGCTGTATCAGCTTGAGCAGGCACTGGAGCAAGGGACTCGGACTATTCAGAAATTACTTTCAGAGGTTGAACAACAATTAGTTCAGTTACCTGCGGTTGCGGTTATTTCGGATATCTCATCAACATCTCCTGTTGACCTGGCGATATTCAGTAAATCTCCTGTTGGTTATAAATGTGTCTGGTTACTCGTCGGGGTTGATCAACTTGCTTTGCGTGTATTGCAGGGAGAGCATTATGGTTTTATTTCCCGTCAGCAACGTGACAAGGTCCTTAAATTAGCGGGCTATCAGGTTCGTCATGTGACAGGGATGGCCGTAAACTACCGGAAATATGAGCTCACCCGTCATAACCTTGATTTAAACAGTGAAACTTATCAACAGGCTTCCCGTTATTTAGGTGAAATTGATCCGGATATCATTTCAGGAAGAAAACGTGCGTCATTTTTACCGTCTTTAAAAAAATAACGAATGTTATTTATATTGGGTTAATTATTTAATAATAAGGAGCTGCAATGAAAAAAAGCGGATTGCTTACCTTATGCTTTTCTTTATGGCTTTTGACCGGATGCTCTGCACAGGAAATCGCAGAATGGAATCAGAAAATCAGTGACCTGGGGCATCAGGTCAGTCATACCATGAATGGTGGTATGCAGAAACGGGAACAACGGGAGTATGACGTGGTTATCCCTGTTGATATTGATACAGCCGCAGCCCGTCTGCGCCGTTATTATGGTTTTGAGGATGTGAATGCCAAAATCCGTGCTCTGTGTCAGTCAGGTAAAGAAAGTGATCAATGGGCCGCCACGGCTATTGCAGAAGAAAGCCGGGGCTGGGAATGGGAAGTGACGCCGGGAAGTTATTATAAAATGGGGGCGGATATGGGAAAACGTAACCCGCCGGCACATATCGTCATCGAACTGGAAAAAAATGGTTCGGGAACACACATGTATATCACTTACAGCGCTTCGTACAGTGATACCCTGACTCCGGAGTTTGTTCAGGAAATATTTAAAACCGCGAATGACGTTGCAGCCGGAAAAAGGAGGTAGAACAGGGTAATGAAATTATTTCTGTGCGAAAAGCCGTCTCAGGCCAAAGATATTGCCCGGGTGATCGGCGCTCATCAGCGGCGGGATAATTTTTTTCAGGGAAATGGCGTTCAGGTCGCCTGGGCAAGAGGTCATCTGCTGGAGCAGGCTGAACCGGAGGCTTATGGCGCACAGTTTGCGGCCCCCTGGCGGCAGAGTGCCTTACCCGTTATTCCTGAACAGTGGAAAATGGTGGTTAAAAAAGACGCGGTTTCGTTGTTTCAGACCATAAAACAGTTGCTCAGTCAGGCGACGGAAGTGGTGATTGCCACGGATGCGGACAGGGAAGGGGAAGTGATTGCCCGTGAATTACTGGAGGCCTGTCATTACCGGAAAAAGGTACAACGTTTATGGTTGTCTGCACTGGATGAGGCGAGTATCAGGCAGGCATTAAATAACCTGTTACCCGGCGAGAAAACGGCCTCTTTATATTCAGCGGGATTAGGGCGGGCCAGAGCAGACTGGCTTATCGGTATGAACATGACGCGTCTGTTTACCCTCAAAGCCCGGGAACTGGGGTTTGGTGGGATATTGTCGGTCGGACGTGTCCAGACGCCGACACTGGCCCTGATTGTCCGGCGGGAAAGAGAAATTACGCACTTTGTTTCCAAACCCTTCTGGCGGGTGACCGCCTCGTTGCAGCATCAGGGGATCATTTTTCAGGCTCACTGGCGACCTGCCTCGCAGTATTGTGATGATGAACATCGTTGTATTCACGTTCAGGCCGCTCAGGCCGTAGAGCAACTGTGCCGGCAGGCAGGGAAAGCGACGGTGTGTACAGTGAATGAAACGAAAGGAAAAGCCTTGCCGCCGTTGCCGTTTGATCTCGGGACACTTCAGCAGGCGGCCTCAAGGCGTTGGGGGTATTCTGCGGATAAAGTGCTTGAAATCGCACAAAGTCTGTATGAAAAACATAAGGCCACCACGTATCCCCGGACGGACTGCGGGTATCTGCCGGTGTCCATGCGTGCCGACATACCGGTTGTTTTAGATGCATTATCACAAAGCGATCCGGCCTTACAGAATGTGCTGGCACAATTGCAGCCGGCGCGAATTTCCCGGGTCTGGAATGATGCAAAAATTACGGCTCACCATGCGATTATACCGACCCGGCAGACACCTGATTTGAACGCCATGAATGAGGCTGAACTGAATGTCTATAAACTTATCCGTGCCCATTATCTGGCGCAGTTTTTGCCGGATCAGGAATGGGATGCAACAGAGGTGTTTTTAGATATAGGCGGACAACAATTTGTTGCCAAAGGGAAAGTCGAAAGAGTGAAGGGCTGGTCTGTATTATTTGTGAAACATGAAGACGATCCGCCAGTAAAAGAAGAGGCAGAAACCGGGCTGGAAGCCGGAACAGAAACATTGCCGTCCCTTCACGAAGGTGAATTCTGTGTGGTACAGGAGGCAAAGGTTGTACAACTGGCGACCTCACCACCGAAACCGTATACGGATGGTACATTGATTGCGGCCATGAAGAATGCGTCCTCCTTTATTACCGATCCGACATTAAAAAAAGTCCTGAAAGAGAATGCGGGGCTGGGGACAGAGGCAACCCGGGCAGGGATCATCACCACGCTGGAAAACAGGAAATTGATTGTCAGGCAGAAAAAAACACTCCGGGCGACAGACACCGGTTGTCAGCTGATTGATGCCCTGCCGGCAGCCTGTACAGATCCGGGAATGACGGCGTTATGGGAACAATCACTCGAGCAGGTTGCACAGGGAAATCTGTCTCTGGATGTGTTTATGCAAAAGCAAATCAGCTGGTTGGCACATCTCATTAAAAAAGGCGGGGAAATGCCGCTGGCGCTGGATCTGCCACCGATGCCATCCTGCCCGTCGTGTCATGGAAAGATGGTCTTACGGGAGAGCAGTAAAGGCCGTTTCTGGAGTTGTCAGCGTTATCCGGATTGTAAAGGGAGTGTACCATTACCGGAAAAAATGCAGGGGGTTACCCGGGGGATGAATAAAAGAAAGAAGGCCGTGAAGAAGAGCATAACAGGACTCTTTACCTGAGTGATAATTACCGTTAGCATAGCTGACGCTAGGGAAAAGCCCCCCGTCATTGCGGCAAAGCCGTAGCGGAACAACTGCGGTGGCGACAATGAGAAAGTCTGTCTGTCAGCAGGACAGACTTTAAGGCGCATCAACCTCATGAAAACCGCGCCGGAGCTGGTTGAACTCCTGAGGTTCTTTTTAACATCACAGAGTGGGCGGCACTGTCAGGCGTTATTAACCGTAACGCCTTTTTTATTTGACAAAAAAGTTATTCATCCATGTGACTGAGTACCTGAATCACCCAGTCCGGGCAGGGCCGGGCGCTGTTTTTTTCCGGTGGGCATAACCAGGATTTTACCGCCCTGACAGAACAGGGCCTGCCTGTTGTCTGCTGAATGAGTTGAGCCAGGTCTTTTTGTGTCAGATGATGTTGCTGTAACCAGACTTTCAGTTTGTTTCTGTTATCCATTTTATTCTTCTGTGTTTATCCTTTTCTCTCTGAACTGCTTTTTTACTTGACAAATAAAAAAAGCAGATTAATCCTTATTCTGCTTATACCGTTGCTTAATGCAACATTGCCAATGCTTCAGTTGTCTGAGAGAAGCGCCTACGGGTGACAACGATGCCAATGTTCCGGCAATCTGAGAGGAACGCCTACGGGTGATTGCCACTGCCAATCCTCGGGTCATCTGAGACGGGAGCCTACGGGCGATGACAGAACTCCGTTCGTCCTTGAAATTGACGGAGGGTGATAACAGAATAGCGTTATCATCAGGATCATCTTATACAACGCAAGTCGTCAGTTCGGGAGCGTTCCTGTTACTGACCCCGGTGGGAAACACGTTCCTGCCGAGACGATGTTTCTCATTTTTTTACCTTTTTTATCCGATGGAGAAACATCATGACCAGCAAAAATAATACAACATCTGAAAATAAATACTTTAATCTGCATGTGAACGGGATTGGGTATTTATCGAATATCCGTCAGGTTAACGGCCCTAAAGGGCAGTTTTTAACCGCAGTGATTAATGCACTCAGTGGACCGGCTGATAACCCTGTGTATGTTCGTTTTGATACGACCGTTGTCGGGGAGAATACGGTCTCACTGGTCAGACGGTGTATCAAAGCGGTGGATGAGGACAAAAAAGTCCTAACCGGGTTTACATTAAGTAACCTGGCTTCCGATATTTTCACCCTGACAAAAGGTGAGCATGCCGGAGAACAGCGGGTCAGCCTGAAAGCCAGGCTGCTGAATATTGACTGGATTAAAATCGGTAAAGAAGTGGTATATAAAGCCGAGAAACACCAGTCAACACCACCAGAGACTGAACAGCCGGTATCCAGAGAGTATGTGGCTGATTCTTTTTAGTCATTAATAAGGAGTTTGCTGTGACTAAAAATACACAACAACCGGTACATGATGCGTTATTCAAGCAGTTTTTAACGCATCCTGAGAATGCCCGGGATTTTTTCTCGGTGCATTTGCCGGCCAACATCCTGCCTTTGTGCGATTTAAGTACACTGCGCCTGGAGCCGGCCAGTTTTGTGGAGCGCCGTTTACGTCAGCTGCATTCGGATGTGCTGTATTCCGTGCAGATGACGGAAGGGGAAGGGTATATCTACTGCCTGATCGAGCACCAGTCAAAACCGGATCGGTTAATGGGTTTTCGTCTGATGCATTATGCGATGTCAGCGATAGCGCATCATCTGAAAAAATCGCCGGCGGATAAGACCCTGCCGTTGGTGGTGCCGTTTCTGTTTTATCAGGGCAGTGTTTGTCCTTATCCGTACAGCATGAACTGGCTGGACGGGTTCGCCGATCCGGCGCTGGCTCAGCAGCTGTATACCCGGTCGTTTCCGTTAGTGGATTTGAGTGTGCTCAGTGATGAGGAAATCCTGACACACAAGGGTATTGCCCTGCTGGAGCTGGTTCAGAAACATATTCGGACCCGCGACGGTTTAATGGCGGTATTGCCGATAATCGCGCAGATAATTAACTCGCAACACAATACGGTTGACCAGGTGAGGAGTGTGATAGAATATATTGCCTATCAGGGGTATATTCTGGATGAATCCCGCTTTTTCAGCCAATTGATTGCACTGTCACCGGAGTATAAAACGATGCTGACAACGATTGCAGAACAACTTGAGCAAAAAGGTATCGAAAAAGGTATCGAAAAAGGTATCGAAAAAGGTATCGAAAAAGGTATCGAAAAAGGTATTGGCCTGGGTGTTGAAAAAGTCGCCCGCTCATTATTACAACAGGGGGTTGATCTGAACATTATTATGCAATGTACCGGACTGACCCGGGAAAAGATTGAGTCATTAAAACATTAATCTTTTCTGTTTTTACTCTCAAATGCCGGCATGACTGCCGGCATTTTTTATGCCCGCCGTTTTCTTTTTTTTTTCGGAAAACTAATTTCTCATTGAGAGCACTTGCTTTTCTGCGCACAGTGTGCCTGTGACTTTATTTTATTAACACAGGACAGAAAATGCGTATGAAAATTCTCCCGATATGTCTTGCCCTGACCTCACTGCTGTTGGGGGGCTGTGCAGATAAACCCTCCCGGCCTGCTGAACCGGTGGCTGATAGATACCGCGATTCTGGTCAACACCGGTCATGCCCAGCCGGTACTTCCGGACCTTTATCCATCAGCTGGGGCTGGTACAGTTACTGCCGGTGGGCGGACGTTATCAGGGGCGTACGGTGACGTTGCGCCTACCATAAAAGAGATGCCGTGATGAAAAACATAAGATTTGTGGTTTTACTGAGCGGGTGTCTGATGACAGCGCCGCTGACAGCCACACAGTCTGTTTCCGGGGGGCAGATTGGCAGATTGAGGCGGGGAAATCGGCTAAGAGTCAGACTCAGTCATTGCAGTATGAGGCGCAGGAATGGGGACTGAGTGCGGAGGAGTATGCCCGTTTTGAAGCGCTGATGAAAGGGTGGCGCGGTATTCAGTCTCTCGGCCTGGATCCTCTGACGACACTGGGCATTGAGGCCCGGTCAGATGAGGAGCGCTGTCGGCTGGCTGAAAAGTGGGTACAGCAGGAATTTGCCTGGGCAGAAAAAGAGCTGGCGTTTCAGCGGGAAGTGGATGCAGCCTAGAAACGGCTTTATGGTCAGATATTATCGGTCAGTCTGGGAACAGCCGGCTGAATCCGGTCTGTATTCTTTTTATTTAAATCAATTACACCTGTTAATCGATTAATAATATTAGTCGGAATAACTTTATCTTTATTAATAATAGCGAATACAGGCTGTCCAAAGCTATTTTGTTCAATAAAATCGAGCCTTCCATCTTGAATATTATCAAGTGAAATAATAATTGCGGCAATATAAGAGAAGTCAGTATGTAGAATATTAACATATTTACGATGAGTTGAAATAGAGTCAGACATATCATAGCTGACTGCGACTTTATAATTTTTCATTTTTAATTCCTTTTTGGTAAAAAATCTTGCTGAAATATTAAGTGAAAATATTTCATTTATTTATATTTATGTCATCACGGATATAAAATAATGTTATAGGTTGGTGGCTTTTATAATTTTAGTAATCTTTTTTTTAGCAAAATGACTAGGAATAAAAGCTGTTTAGCTGCACATTACTGTGCATAAAAACCAAGGATATGAATGTTCAATAAGAGCTCGTTATAACCACATTAAATGTGATATATAATGATAAAGAGATTGACTATCCATTTGATGAAAATATGCAAACCACGTGATAGAAGCCAATAGAGAGATTATCTTTGAGCGCTGAAAAGATTAAAACTAAAACATGAGAAATGTGAAAGCATCATTATATGTGTAATAAGTTTTATATGTGGTCAAAATCGGTTATTATTTTCTATTTTTGCATTCATTAATTGTTAAGGTATATATAACAACTATAAGTTATATGTAATTAAATATCCGAATTATACTGTGATGCAGATCAAGGTATATCATTTAAAGAATGATTTTTCTTTAATTCATATATTTATTTTTTGTTATTTGTTGTTTTCTTTTTAACAAAAGAATAGGTGATTAATATAGTCGCCAAGTCTATGTTATAAATATTAATACAATGTATTTATGGTGCCTTTCCTATAATTAAAGATTATAAATTATTATCATTAATGGTTGCATTAATATATATTTATTTTCTAAATAATTATTTTAAAGTTTTTTAAATTTGCTTATATAGTCATTAAGATTAATAAAATATACTTTGAAATATATTCTGTATTACCTATTCCCTTCTATATCAATATAAATGAGTTTTACAATCAGTATAAATTGTTAAAAATGATCGTTAAAAACGATTGTTATGTTTATATTGATGGTTTTAATCTATCAAAAAAATACATTATCGATCAATAATAACATATTAACATAATTTATTTTTAGAAAGAAAATTATATCCATTAATTATATTTTAATTACATGAGGTTACATTTTAATAAATAATAAGTTTGTAATTTCAAATAAAGCTTCCGTATTTTTCATGTTGGTGAATGTTATTAATTTTTTATTAAATAATGGCGTTTATATTTAATAATTTTAATAGAGTAGCACCTGTTTTTTATAGTTTTAATATATAAATTAAGGATATAAATACCCTCAATGAAGTTTATAGATTGATTTTTATGTTAGTAACCAAATAATGAAATTTAAAAATAATATTGCTTTAAGTACGGTACTGTCTGTTGCTATTTTTAACTCAGCAATGGCATATGACGGTACAATTAGTCTTACTGGATGCACTACTGGACAAAATGGATCTAGTAATGTGAAAGCTTTTTTTGAACCCGGAGCTAATACTGACTTTAATACGAACAAACTAAAAAATGCAAGCTCTGACGGAGCACAAAATGTTCAAATTCAGTTATTAAATAACGATGGTACTACTGCTATTCAATTAGGGAAAGACTTTGTCGGACAGGATGTCCATTCAGAAGCTATTAATAGTGACGATGAAGCGACACTACGCTATATGGCCCAATATTATGCTACAGGAAAAGCAATTGTAGGGGATGTCATTTCTAGTGTTAATTACACTATTGCCTATGAGTAATAAATAATAATCGTGCGTTTTTATTATCATTATTTACAAGGCAGCTCATCTGCACTGCTTTGTTCGGAGTTTCCATGAAAAAACTTTTCTTTTTCATGATGGCCGGCTTATTTTCTGTGTCAAGTTATGCTAATGTTGGGTACCTGAGTTATTTATCCTGAAAACTAGGAAGGTATTAATATTAAAATTAATAATGATGAATCTACTCCATCTTTAATTCAGTCCTGGATTGATACTGGTGATGCCAGTGTTGCTCCAGACTCAGTCAATGTTCCCTTTATTATTACTCCGCTTATATTTCGTATAGAACCTCACACAGGGCAAACATTACGAATTATGTATACGGGTGAAGCACTGCCTAATGATCGTGAATCAATTTTTTGGCTAAATATACTGGATATTTCAGCTAAACCTAAATTTGAAAATAAAAATAATTTAAATGTAAACTCAAATTATCTTCAACTCCCGATCCATAGTCGCATAAAGCTATTCTATCGTCCAGAAAAACTCACACGTTCTCTCAGTGAGGCCTATAATTCTGTTATATGGCATATTGAAAAACAAGGAGCAAAGGCCTTTCTTTGTGCAGATAATCAAAGTCCTTATTTTATTACTTATAATCATATTACTTTGATTCAGAGCAACTACTCACAATCAATTAATCCAGTAGATATGGTTGCTCCTTATTCTTCAATACGCCTTCCTATACATGGAAATATGTCGGGATATGGAAAAGTGAAGTGGACAGTTGTTAACGATTATGGTGGGCATGAATTAAGTGAGTCAGCTCTGAAATAAGGATAATATTTATGAAATATTGCACTTAAACTGAACATCATTCATTCCTGCCTGCCATATTTATTTCACTGGGAGTTTTTTCCATGGACACAGTGGCTATGGAATATGCTGAATTTGATCCCAGTTTTTTACAGCATACTCAAGGGAAGACGACGTTAGATATTCATCGTTTCAATCAAGGAAATCCAACTCCAGCAGGAAAGTACTATGCTGATGTTTATCTTAATAATAAATGGAAAGGGCTCTGCCTTAGTGTTTCTTACGCCATTTGTCACATTAACATTTTTGGTGTTTACACCTGAAACCTGGGTACATGGAGCAGATGCTCATACTGAGTTTCCTTATCTTTCCGGTGCGGGAAGGTTAGTTCTGAAAGATACTATGATGATAGCAGCAGGATTTGTTGCAATGGTACATTCTGCAAGGTGTATCACTAAAAAGTAGTGAACACTATCATTTATCTGATTTTTATTTTCTAGTATTATATGAGGTTATCGCGTCGTGGAGGGGAACTTTCCCCCTCCACTCCCACGGAGCCGGACGTGGCAGTATCCCGTCATCTGGCTCTTGTAGTTGACTGGTAACATCGCGTACAAATAGTCCAGTGTGCAAACAAACTGAGTTTAACATTCCGGATCCTGTCTAATCATTCATACGCTTGAACCAGACTACCGTGTCCCCTCTTGTATTTACGGGTAACCCATTTAGCAAGGTACAGATCGATATGTCTGGCTATATAATCCATTACTGATTGACAAAAGCGTCCATAGTACAATACCCACGTAGCCTGAGATTGAGCCAACGTACCATTGTATCCAGTGATAACGGTGCTCTGTGGCTTCAATCCTAACCCCGCACTGTCTGACGGATTGCCTCGCAAAAATGGACAATGCCGCTGAGGAACTGGCGTATAGTAATAGAGTCGCTTTATTGTCGAGTTCGGTGACCGCGACCGCTAGGATGGTCACTTTTGAAAAAGGCGTTTACACAGCATGGTAAACGGACTCGAAATTCTCTTACATATACTGAAAATTAATTACAGTAACCTATTCGTTATAACCTGTTTAAACCCACTCCAATTCGTTATTTATCTCACGTCTGATCATGAATATATAAAAATCGCGTATGTACGGTATGTCCGGTTAAAGTATTCAATGAAAGTGTCCTGCGTCGGCTTACCTGGCTGGATAAGATCCCGTTTTACTGCATGTTTTTCTGCCCATTCAGCCAGTATCAGTGAGATAAATTCTGGACCATTATTCATGTGCAGCATGATCGGGTAGCCGCAGTTTGCCGCGATCCTGTCGAGTACACGGATCATTCGCAGATCTGGCAGATTCAGAATGATTTTAATCGACAATGTCTCACGGTTAAAGTCATCAACTTTAACAGTCCGCCCGGTTTCAACCGACTTAATTACGGCGATGATCTGATGCTCAGTAAAACAGGCTTTACGCATAGCGATCTCCTTCGTTGGCAAATTAATTATGCGGGATACTTACACCGTCAACCCCAGTATGCAGAGGATGAAGCATCAGATCGGAGCATTGTCTGATGGTGCCATACACCAGATTTAACAATAACCCGTTTAATACGCCAAGCTGCAAAGAAGCAATTAAGTATTCTAAAACAGATAGTTAAAACTTAAACCTTATCTAGGACAGCCCAAATTTTTATTATTTTTTAAATAATCACTTGCTAATGATAATTATATATACATACAATGTGATATGTTATAACATAACAAAAAATGGCGGATAGTATGAAAAAATCTATTTTTAATTATACAACATTTTTTATTTCAATGAGTTATTCCTTATTTGCAAATGCAAGCCCTGCAATAAAATCAACTGAAAATCGGAACAATGAGGTATTAGAGGTCTATTCAACACCTTTGCATACTCCGCAAGAGAAAATGGCGATCCCCGTTTCTGTTCTGACACAAGAAGATCTACGCGCTAATCGTAGTGCCTCGATTGCTGAAACCTTAACATCCTTACCAGGTTTTCATGCCAGCTTTTTTGGTGGAGGCTCAGTTCATCCAGTTATTCGAGGAATGTCAGGCAATCGAGTCAAGGTATTACACAGTGGTAGTGATCTTATGGACGTATCCTCTATTGGTGCAGATCATACAATCACCAGTGAACCCTTTTTAAGTCAACGCATTGAAGTATTAAAAGGCCCTTCAACATTACTTTATGGAGGAGGCACAATAGGCGGTGCAATTAATGTTATTGATAGCAAGATTCCTATGTCAGTGCCTGAAAAAGGCTATGAGGGTGAATTGCATTATCAATACGATTCTGTTTCTAAAGGAAATACAGGATCAGTAGGATTAACGTTAGGAGAAAATAATTTGGCGCTTCGCCTTGAGGGTACTAAACGTTATCAAAGTGATTACAAACAACCAGAACCTTTACATCAAGGAGAAACTAGCCGTTTAGCAGGATCTTATCAAGATAACCAATCGGCAAATATTGGTGTATCCTGGCTTTTTGATGACGGTTATATAGGGATTGGTTATGGTGAACAACATCGTCGATATGGGCTGCCTGGTCATACGCATTTTCATGATCATGAAGATGATCACCATCATCACGCCCCAATTCGCCCTCCTTTAATCGGCCATCATCATCATAATCACAATCATGAATACCCTGATGAACAACATCAACATGGTATTCCTTATATTGTTATGGATAGCAAACGATGGGATCTTCGTGGTGAAAAAAACAATCCATTTACTGGTATTGAATCAATACGTTTCAGTGCGGTCAGAACCGATTATCATCATGATGAAAAAGAAGGAAATGAAGTCAGTACCTCATTTAAAAACAAAGGCGATGAATTAAGACTGACATTTACACATCAACCTATTTGGGGTTGGCATGGTGTTATTGGCGGGCAATTTAACCAGCGTGATTTTAGTGCTCAAGGAGAAGAAGCTTATGTACCGTCAACAAAAACAAAAAATCACTCACTCTTTTTATTAGAAGAATACCAATTAGGTGATTTTCGCTATGAATTAGGATTTCGCCAAGAGTGGCAATCACTGTTAAATAGAGAAACTCAAAAAAATAATAAGCAGAGTGCATCTTCTATTTCTGCTGGATTAGCATGGAATTTTACACAAGACTATTTTTTAAATTTATCACTTTCACACACGAAAAGATTACCTGTTGCAGAAGAGCTTTACGCGAATGGTGTTCATGCTGCAAGTCGAACTATTGAAAAAGGCGATCCTAATTTAACCGCAGAGGCTGCAAATAATATTGATATTGGAATAACTAAAGTAACAGGTGATATTCAATTCAATATGAGTGCCTATTATAACCGTATTAATAATTATATTTACGGTCAATTTACGGGGACTGAATTAAATAATGGCTATCGTTCATTACAATATGTTCAAAATGATGCACAGTTTAAAGGTATAGAAGGAAATATTGATTATTACTATAACCAAGATAGCTTAATTGGTATTTCTGGTGATTATGTTAGAGCAAATTTACTACACAATAAGGGAAATATACCAAGAATACCGGCTTATCGTTTAAGTACTTATATTAAACATAGTTTTACAGAAAACGTAATTGGACAAATTCGCATTGATCATTTTGGAAAACAGAATAAAACAGCAGACTATGAAACATCCACAGAGGCTTATAACACAGTTAGTTTAGGTAGTGAATATATTGGTTATTTAGATAACACAGATTATACCTTATACGCCAAGATTAATAATATCTTTGATGTAAAAGGGAAAGACAGCACCTCTTATATTAAAGATGAAATGTATTTACCTGGTCGTAATATTATCTTAGGCGCTACTCTTACATTCTAATATGAATATCATGAAAAAAAGTAAACTCTCTATTATTTTACTTATACTTTTGTCGTCTCCTTTATATGGAAAAGAGAATAATCAAGATAAAAGCCAAGAAAAAGAAACATCAAACGATGTTATTACTGTTAAAGCAACATCAATAAAAAACAAAGAGACATTCTCCTCTTTATTACTCAATAATCGAGAAGAGATAAAAGGAAAACAACTTGAACAAATAAAAACAAATACGATTGGTAATACCGTTTCAAAAGTTGCTGGTGTACAAGCGGAAGGTTTTGGCCCAAATGCGGCAAGGCCTGTTATTCGAAGTCTCTCTGGCAATAGAGTCGGGATTTTAGTTAATAATCTTCCGATTAATGATGTTTCATTTATTAGTGGGAATATGCCTATTCCTGTTGATATGAATAGAATTAACGAAATATCAATTAGTAAAAGCTCCGAAGCACTACTTTATGGTGGTAGCAGCAGTGGTGGTGCAATTCATTTGTGGGATGATCGAATAATGACACAGTTTCCTGAAAAAGCAATTTCAGGTGCCGTGACATTTAATGGTAGCACTAATAATGGTAACGGTGGATCAGTAAATATTAAATTCAGTAATAAAGAAAACTGGATTTTTAATCTTTCCGGTGCTACTAAACGAGTCTCAAAATATAAAATTCCAACACGCTCTAAAGTTGGTGCTTGCTATAGCTATCAACAGCTAAAAGACCACTCTGCATTACGTGATCAATGCCAAGTGGATATGAAAGTGTTTACTAGCCGTAACCCTGAAGCGTATCCTTACATTAGTGAGTTTTGGAAAAAATATCAGGTTGAATATGAGTTAAGCGAGGATGATAAATATACCTTTAAAGATAAGGACTATTTTTCAGGTATTGGTTATGTAGATAATGAACCTAACTTACGATATAAACCTGGTAGCCCCACATCTATTGAACATGTCACACCTCCAAAGCATTATGTTGAAAATAATAATAACGAAATTCCCAATAGCTTTTTAAAAAGCCAAAGTGGTAACGCATCACTCTCTTATATCGGAGATGACGGTTACTTAGGTTTTTCTGTCACTGATTTTCAAACATCGTATGGAGTGCCAGGCTATGCTTATCTCACAACTAAAACAACTCGAGAAAGGTATAAACCTGTTTCGGTTTCAAATAGTAATCGAAGAATAGATATACAAGGAAAACATGATCATTTAGCACCATTTTTAAGAGACAGTGCTTTTTATTATTCTTATTCTGAATCTAAAGATGAAGAGTTAGTCGGCCAAATTGCTTCATCGGTATTTAATACAAAAAGCCATCAGTTAGCTTTAGAAACTGCACATACTCCGCTATTTAATCGACTTAATGGTGCGTTTGGGATCAACGGTAATTATCGTGATCTGAAAACGTCTGGTTATGATGCTTATTTACCCAGTGTATTAACCAAAGAGTACGGAATATATTGGGTTGAATCGCTAAATTTATCTCCTTTTGAGCTCACTGCTGGATATCGTAAAGGTTACACTCAACATAATCTCAATATTCCAGCGAATTATAATCGTGGTAGAGGGCAAGGTTCTAATTTACAAAACCGTCATTTTGATACAAGTGCAAATACACTCGCTCTATCTTTTACACCAATTGATGAATGGACATTAAAACTACAACAAAATATTTCTTATCGAGCACCAGAAATTAATGAACTTTATACACATGGCCCTCATTATGCTTATTTAATTGAAGAACAAGGAAACAGTGAATTTAATACCGAAAAAAGCAAAAGTATTGAATTATCATCTGTTATTGAGATTGGCAATTTCTCTAATAAACTTAATTTGTATAAAACAGACTACAGTGGTTTTAAATTTAGACGATTAACGGGTATCAGTCGTGGTGCTGGTCCTGTTATGGAATGGGATGACACCGATCTTGAAACAAAAGGATTAGAATATGAATTTAAATATTTATATGAAATGCCTCATGATCACAATCTAACATTTACACTATTTGGTGATTTTGTCGAAAATAAAAGCAAAAGAAAACTGTTTATTGCAGGTCACTATTTGCCAAATTTACCTAATGAAAAGCATGGTATCAGTATTTATTACCAACATGATGAATTAACTGCATTTAGTAGTGCAACTTACTATAAAAAACAAAAAGAAAGCGGTGGGTTAATGTATGGTGGAGATATGGCCTTTCCTTCCTATACGTTAGTTGATGCGGGGATTGGCAAAAAATACCACCTTGATAAGGTAGATGTTTCGGTTGATTTTATTATTAATAATCTCACCGATACTGAAGCAAGACCTGCATCTTCTCAATTGAAATATTTAGTCCCATTACCGGGTCGAAATTATGGGATAAATGTCAAAATTGATTTTTAATATATTCTGATTTAATAAGATATAAAGTAAGTGAGGTACTCTATGGGTGCCTCTTTTTTTTATAATCATGCACAATTAACTTGAAGATGCATGTTTTAGGGCTCTATCACATTAAGGTAAGCACACCTGTTTTAATTCTAGACATTTTTTGAGATCTCGGTGCCAACAAGATGTTTCTATCAGTACCAATCCCCAATTCATTACCACAAATCTACTTTTCACCAATACGGAGTAAAGGGCGCTAAGTTCGGCTATGCAGGGACCGATTTTTCCTCCTGTGTGCTTTTTGTTCCCGTATCAGCTTCCGGTTAATCATTTCACGGCACAACCGGTCCCGTAAGGGTGAAGTGCACGCATGCTGCACCCTTGTGGGCCAGAACGATGCCGAGAAAGCGAACTGTCAGGCGATACGAAGATGAAAATCACATTACTGATGGAGAAAAAACTATGATCACTTCCTTGCATACTCAGACAAGTGCCTCTAACACCGCAACGGCGACCAGCGTATCCCCGCTGGACCCGTCAGGCTCCTCAAAAACGAAATTTTCCAAAACCAGAACCGATATTTATCAGATCGTTACCGACCTCATCATTACCACACTGGAAGTAGGCGTTAAACCCTGAGTGTGTCCGTGGCAGCGCGTACCGGGTATGTCCGGCATGCCTTCCAACTACGCTACTGGCACAGCCTACAGCGGGTGCAGTGAATCAGAATGAGGATTCAGTGATTCCTGCTGGATGACATACAAACAGGCTAGGGCAGAAGGTGCGCAAGTTCGTAAGGACTAGCACGGCATGACCGCCATTTTTTATACCATCCTGGAGAAGGAAAACGACACCGGAGAAATTGACCATATCCCGATGCTGAAAACCTTTGTCGTGTTTAATGTCGAACAAATTGATGGCCTCTCACTGACGGCAGATACCGTTGCCCCACAAGCGACGTTTGACGCGTTGCCACAGGCTGAAAATCTGTTCTGTAACAGCGGTGCTAACATCATTGAGAAAGGACAAAACGCCTTTTTCATGCCATCAACAGATGAGGTTTTGTTACCTGAACGTCGTTTTTTTCCGATGCCGCTAGCTTTTATGCCACGGATCTGCATGAGATTGTTCACTGGAGCGATGGCAAAAGTCGCCTGAACCGCGAAATGAAAGGAAGATTTAGCAGTGAAAATTATGCATTTGAAGAGTTGATCGCCGAGCTGGGAAGCGTGTTCCTGATGGCGGATCTGGGGATTGTCGGATAGGTTCAGCACGAAAGTTATATTGCTTCTTGGCTGAAAGCACTGAAAAACGATAAGCGCTATATTTTTAAAGCCGCCAGGCAGCATCGAAAGCGCATCGTTATATGATGGATAAGGTCTGAACAGAGGAATAAGACGCCGCAAAGGAATGCGGCCTTAACCTTATTTTTGGATCTGGCAGAGTGACATAGATTTCAATTTCCCTGCGAATGCGGACGGTAAAGAGCCCGCTCATCCTGCAAACTACATTTTTATACTGTTGATAATAGGGTATTCCTTAGTCATGGTAATAAGGCTCAGAAAGCCATATTTAGCTTTCCATAATGGAATATTATCGCCACCTTGAAGAATTCTTTGTTCCGGTTACAGAATCTGCATTTTTATTGAGAGCAAGGGATTTAACCTGCCACGGCGTGGTCAGATTAAGGATGTGGGCATAGAGCGATTTTTCGGCCATTAATTTGACGCTGATGCTTACTTTAAATTGTTATTATTTTTTGCCCACTTTTTTAATCTTCCATTCGCGTTGGTATAAGGCGAAGATGTATTAAATGAGATCATTCGGCCCATCGTCCATTTTTTGTATCATGGTTCACCATACAAAACATCATCAGTTCGTTCATCAATAAGCTTTTGTAGTGGTCAACTAAAACTGGCCACGGTTTTAGAGTTTTTTCGGTATCGGTTTTCCGATTCATTTGGTGGTAATCCACCGTTATATTCGTGCGGCCTGAGTTCGCTGTAATACCCGACGATATAACCCGTTATCGCTTGAGCAGCTTCACTGAAGCTGGTGTAGCCTGTCACCGGCATCCACTCATTTTTCAGACTCCTGAAAAAGCGCTCCATCGGACTGTTGACGCTCCTATGTCAAGAGCGGCGATTGGCATATGCGAGGTCCGATAAAATCAATGGATAGAGCTCACGGACGATGTAGCGTTTTAGGCATCTCAGGATCTCTTTAGTCGATAGCCCTTCACCAGTTCGTCTGTCGACATAGATTCTCGTGCGCGGATCGCTACGCATACGTACAAGGGCTATTGTCCACAGGGCATTGTTTGCTTCACGTGAGCCACCACGGTTTAATCTGTGCCTTACTGTTTTCCCTGATGATGCTGGCAGTGGATTTACGCCACAGAGCGATGCCAGGGCCGCTTCATTTTTTAAACGTTCGGGGTTATCACCCGCAACTGCCAGCAGTGTTGCAGCCGTCTGTGGCCCAACGCCAAACTGGCTACGAAGGTTACTGGCATACTTGCGGGTCAGTTTATCTAGTGATTCGTCTAGTTCATTCAACTCTTCAGTCAGGGCCATCCATCGTTTCGCAAGGCTTCGAAGCGTACTGCACAAGGCTATACGTAACGGTGAGTGCTCTGACACTTCGCTGTTAATGCAGGCAGTTACGCATTCGTGTGGTTTCGATTTCCAGAGTTTGTCGCGAACATCTTGCGGGGCACTAACCAGCAGTGCACGAAGCTGATTAATCGCCTGCGTACAGGCTTTTACTGCACTACGTCGGGCAACACTAATAATCCGGAGAGCCTCACATGCACCTGACTGCATTTTTGGTATGGCCTTGCTGCTCCCTGAAAGCACTGTCCGGGCTGCATTTTCTGCATCTAGTGGATCTGACTTCCCTTCAAGGCGGCGTTTTGAGCGATCTGGCCGGTTAACTTCAACAACATAAATGCTATTCTTGATGAGATAGCGTGTTAATGCGGCACCATATGTTCCTGTTCCTTCGATGCCTGCTCGTTCGAGGCTACCGAAAGAACGTGCCCAATCAAGTAGTTCCAGATAGCCCGCTTGATTTGTTTGAATAATGTGAGTTCCAAGCAGTTTACCTGCCTGACTGATAACAGCGCCGACATGAATATCAAGATGGGTATCGACACCCAGAATCACGGTTTCAGAAGATTGGCGGTCGTTTTGCATGGTTTGCCTCCAGATATTGGTAGCACAATCATCCCCATCGCAGGACAGGACACTCGGGATGCAGCACAAAGCTCCTATCAGGTCACAAACTCTGGGCCCGGTTATGCCCGGGAAATACCAGAATCGGACGACAGGTCAACACAAAGGCATTTGAGCCAATCCCAGCACGGGTCAGTCCGATCCGGTATTTGAAAGTATATTAGAATGAGTATCCCAGCAGTTTCCGCGCCTGCTCATACTTTGCCTGATCCGGTATCGCCACAGTAACTGCCTGAACTACCTGCTTGTATAGTGACTACCCTAATCACTGTGGAACATAACCCCGGATGGCTTACCGCGTCTTTCCCATGCCATTTTCAGTGCTTTGGTGGTCAGCCTGCTGTCCGGAGAGAACGACATTGCCCACCCCACGGGTTTCCGTGCAAATAGATCGAGTACCACAGCAAGGTAAGTCCGGCGTTTACCTGTCCAGATATACGTCACATCGCCGCACCATACCTGGTCAGGCACTGTCACTGCAAACTGACGTCCGAGGTGATTCGGGATAGCAATATGTTCGTGTCCCCCACGTCTATATCGGTGAACAGGCTGCTGACAACTCACCAGCCCCAGCTTCCTCATAAGATGGCCGGCAAGCCATCGTTCCATCCGGAAGCCCCTGTGTGTGGCCATTGTGGCGATACTTCTTGCATCCTCGGAGCCATGACTGAGGCCGTGTAGTTCCTGAACCTGACTGCGTAATACAGCTAGCCTGCTATCCGGCTTGTCAGGACGGTTTTTCCGGTATTTATAGCTGCTGCGGTGAACCCCAAACACGTGGCAAAGCGTGGCCACAGGATAATGCGCTCTGAGTTTCCCGATTATCGAGAGTTGTTCAGGGAATCTGACATCAAGAGCGCAGTAGCCTTTTTTAATATTTCATTTTCCATTTCAATACGTTGAAGTTTTTTCTTCAGCTCACGTATCTCAATTTGCTCCGGCGTGATAGGGGAGGCTTTAGGTGTTTTGCCGGCACGTTCATCTCGTAGCTGCTTTACCCACCGGGTCATAGTGGAAAGTCCGACATCCATGGCATTTGCGGCATCTGCAACCGTATAGTGTTGATCCACCACTAACTGAGCGGATTCACGTCTGAATTCTGCACTGAAATTTCGTTTTTTCATTAAAGCACCAGTGTTGTCCTGAGGGTATTCATTTCGTCGAAGGTGAGTCCCAGAGATTCACGATGGTGAATATTGTCTTCTTTCAGCGCACGCAGGGCATCTGTTAATACGGCGTAATTCAGAGACGGAATCATGATTTCGGACCTTCCTTAAACACTTCAGCGGTTGGCTAATTTGAGGTTGATCCATTCATCAATTTCAGATTCGAGCCAGGCTACGCTGGCAGGGCCAACCTTTATTATTGAACGAGGAAAAGAGCCCCCTTTCATATACAGATAGATTTGCGAGCGTTTCAGACCGGTTTTTTCTTCGACCTGTTTCAGGCGTAATAACTGATGTGATGTCATGATTTTCTCCAGTGTAGAGTGGGGTTGGAGAAGATAAAAAAGCATAAGCGAAGGTGAAGAAGAAAGCACGTAAGCCCGTATTAAGAGTTTTTGAGTTCTTAATACGTATTTCAGTATAATGGTGAGTTAAATCAATAAGGCACTGAAGTGGGAGAACCGCGTTCAAGTGCTGTTTTCAGTGTATCGCCGCTGAATTTGTCAGTAATACCTTCGGTAGATGCCCATTGTTCGAAAATGGATAAAAGCTTGTAAGGTTTTCCTAGTAATGGACTGATGACTTCATTATGTTTACATGAAAGCCAGAAAAGACGAGATAAAGGGCTGGATATGCGTGTCGATGTTGGAGTGTGTTTAATATTTACATAGGCATTCATCAGCTTTTGTAGTTCAGTCAGGCGAATTACAAAACAGGAATCTTGTGGTAATTTATAAATAGGGAAATATTCTTTGTCACTGGATTTATGAGTTTCATTCGATTAATGTTGTTATAAATCTCAGATTTTAGTTCTTCAGGTAATTACATTAGTTGTTGGCTAATTCGTTCTTTTCATGTTATTTTCTCAAACGCTTGAAATAGAGTTCTTGATAATAAAACTGAAATGCCATAATTAATACATTGATTGCCTGTGATTGGTGGTGATATATTGATTGAGTGCGCCAGTAAGTGTTGAATTGTTACGAATTCATACCCGATCAGAGTGGTATCAATGACCCATTTTTTTAGAATGAATATATTTATCTTGAGTGAGTGTGGTATAATTTATATGTTTAATGAAACAATGTGTATCAAGATAGCATAAACGATCTGTGAGAGAGTTTCCTATTTTTTTCAATTTAATTTTATTCTTAATTTTTGTGACTTTCCTTAATATAATTGTAGATTGAAAGTATATAGATAAATAAATGTTTCAAGATAGCGCATGGCGATAAACGTCGCTGTCGGTTAATTGTTTCTCTGTTTTTTTCTGGTTGGCTAGGTATACAGCTTCAGGTATGGTTAACCAATCGGATTTATTTTTAATAATAGTATTTTTTGTTTTATTGTTAAACATAATTTTTCCTTATTTATATGAGTGCTAATATATTGATGGTTTTTTATAATTTATTCGTGTTTTGGTGTGAATATATGAATTGAATTGTCATATCTTTTATATGACCTATAGTCAGTCAAATAATACTTAAAACTAACTGTTAATATATAATTTCATTGTGGTCGTATAACTATAATAAATGATGTGGCAGGTTGCTTTTTATATCACCCCATGTTAAGAATTTATAGTTAAATGGATGGTGATATGTGATTATGGATATTTTATAGCTATCTAATATTGATTTGGTAATATATGAAAGATGAGCAGAGTAATGCTGTTCTATAAAATATAATTTATCAAATTGATCTCTCTTTATATAAAAATCTAAATTCTTAATGATTTCTTCTGATAATCCAATGCCTCTTGATTTAATATAGGCTTCTTTTAATGTCCACATCTTATAGAAATTATGTTTTTTTTGAGTCTCGTCAAAATAAGATAGGTATTTTTTTTCTTTTTTTGAGAAATAATAATCTATAATGCTATTTATTTCTATATCACGGTTGAAATATTCAATATCAATACCAACGGATGATGTATTTGAAATAGCGAGAGCAACACAATTATTTGAATGTGATAAATTGAAGTAAATGCTTTCCTTTGATTCGTTTAAAATAAATGGTTTCCCGTACTCATTTTTTGAAAATCTTACATCTTCTGGTGAAATTTTTAAATAAAATGATAAAATATCGCGTAACATGACTCTTGATAGCAAAAAAATATTTCGTTGTTTTATAAAAGGGTAGTCGAATAACGATGAAATTTCATCGTTATTTAAGATGTGCATTCTGGATTTAGCTTTACTTAAACATGGTATCGTTTGTAGATTACCAATCCAGATATGCACCTCATTATCTATAAACAAGTTGCTATTACTCATTGCATTTGGCTATTAGCATAACGCTTTCTGTTGTAACCATAAATGTGCATATAAGCCATTTTTTGCAAGTAACTCAGCATGTTTTCCTTGTTCTGCTATTTTTCCATTTTCCATTACGATAATGTTATCGGCATTTTTAATGCTATTTAATCGATGGGCAATCATAATGATTGTCTTATCTTTTGATAACAATGATAAAGCTTGTTGAATTAATACTTCTGATGAACAATCGATACTCGATGTTGCTTCGTCGATCAGTAAAATTGGTGCATTTTTTAATAAAGTTCTAGCAAGAGAAAGACGTTGACGTTCTCCACCTGAGAGTAACATACCACCGTAACCAATAGGAGTATCATAATTTTGTGGTTTTTGTATAATAAACTCATGTGCATTAGCTAATTTAGCTGCAGTTATTATTTCATCATCGTGAGCATCTGTTTTTCCCATTAAAATATTATCTTTAATTGTTCCTGAAAATAAAACGACATCTTGATAAACAGAAGATACATATGAACAGAGTTTATCGGAATTTATTTGGTTAATATTAATATCATCTAGCAATATTTCACCTTGGTTAACATCCCATAGACGAGAAATAAGCTGTAGTAAAGTGCTTTTCCCTGAGCCACTAGGGCCAACAATAGCAGTAAAGCTTTTTTCAGGAAAACAGCAAGATATATTATCTAATGTTAATTGACTATTATAAGGATAAATAAAGCTTACATTGTTAAAATAGATATCTGTTCTTATTGGTAATTGAGTATATTTAGGCTCAGAAAGTGGAACCACTTTCATTACTTCTTCTATGCGTTGTAATGATTTTTGTGCATAATTTAACAACATACTGGATAATCCTAAATCAAAGAATTGTCGATAAATGGGGAGTGCTAATACAAGGAAAAAAACGAATTGAGAAGGAGAAAGTGAGCCACTAATTAAACGGCTTGTTCCTATTATCATTAATAAAATAAAACCTGATTCAAGAATAAAACCATAAAGTGCAATCCAAGGGGCAGGCTTGGAATCTAGAACTATTTGGGTTTTATTTTGTGTTTCTAAGGCTGCTTTTAGTTTTTTCCATGCAGGACCAAGTCGCCCAAAACTACGAATAACCATAATTCCTTGGATATAATCGAGTAATTCGGATTGTACATTGGCATTAGCATCAGCTGCCTGTTGTGCAGCTTTTAACATTATTTTATGGCTTATGGATAATGCGAACAGAGCGATTGGAATAGAAAATAATATAATTAAAGTGAGTTGCCAATCTACCCATACTAAGAATAGTGAGAGAAAAACAGGCATCGCTAAAGTACTGATAAACATTCCTAAGAAATGTGACCAGATATTTTCAATGATCTCTAAATCAGCAGTAAGCCGTGATGCAAGATCACCACTGCGTTGAGAAGAAAACCAGCCAATCGGGATTTTTCGTAAATGATCGGCTATTCTTAGACGGGCTTGTCCCATCATTTTATAAGCACCAATAAAAATCATTGGCATACTATAAGTACCAATGACAATACGCAGAACAATAGATAAGAGTATTGATAAAAAGTAATAAAATAACTGAGCTAGTGTGATTTTATTGGCAAAAAGATCAATTAATAAAAAATAGAGTAGAATATACGGAATAGTAGCAAAAAGACCTTCAACTACGGCAAGGCATAGACCCACCATTAAATCTTTATCTTTTTTATTAGAAAGCAAATAACCTGATTTAATTAATTCTTTAATCATTATTATTCTCCTGGATTAATTGCCAATGAATAGTGTGACTATAATCATTCCATAATTTTTGATAGGTTGGGCATTGGTTTAATAAATGGGTGTGTGTACCTGTATCAATAATCTTTCCATTATCAAGCACAATAATTTTATCTGCGTTAATAATAGTATGTAGGTTATGAGTGATCATAATAACAGTCCGATTCTGGCATAGACTCTTTAATGCGCGATAGATCAAAATTTCATTTTCAGCATCAACATTGGCAGTAATTTCATCGAGAAGTAGGATTGGAGAGTTTTTTAATAGTGCTCTTGCAATTGATAATCGCTGTTTCTCTCCACCTGAAAGTTTATTTCCTTGTTCACCAATTAATGTATTATATCCTGCTGGGAGTTTTTCAATAACATGATGAATATTGGCTGCTTTAGTTGCTTTGATAATATCCTCAAATAAGGCATTAGGATTTGCTATGAGTAAATTTTCTAAAATAGTTCCATGAAATAGATATACATCTTGAAAAACAACACTTATTTGAGAAAGTAAATCAATTTCTGGCCAGTAGTTGATATCATATTGACCTATTTTTATTTGGCCAGAAGTACAATCATAAAAACGGGGAATTAGTTTTAATAATGAGGATTTTCCTGCACCACTGTGGCCTACAATTGCAGTTGTTGTACCCGCTTGGGCATTAAAACTAATTTTCTCTAATATCGGTTTATCACCATGATCCAAACAGACATCTTTAAAAGTAATATCGCTATTTTTAGGGAGAGTAAAATGTTTATCATGTTGTTTATGCTCTGAAAGTTCAAGGATCATACTGATATGTTTTAAGGTTTGTTTTCGTTGAGCTTGTTCTCCTAGCACAAATGTTAGTCGTAATAACGGCGCAAGTACGAGGGGGGATGTCATTAAAAATAAAATATAAGTAGATAAATCAATATTTTGATTTAAATACATCCACCCACCTACTGGTGCTATAATAACGAGATTCGCTGTTAATATCCCACTAAATACCATCCAAGAGCCTGTACTAGCTTTGACATTATTTTTTATCCATTTAACAGAGGAATTGATAGATTGAGATAATTTACCAAAAGTATGGGAGGTTAAGTTAAACGCTTTTATTTCTCGTATTCCTTTAATATATTCTCCTATTTCATTAGCAATTTTTTTCTGAATATTCATCCACTCATTGGTTTGTTTATTGGCTCGACGCAACATGAGAAGTTGAGCCATAAAAGCAATGGGTAATGGGGTTAGAGATAATAAGGCAAGAGGCCAATTTACATAAAAAAGTAATATAATAGCGATAAAGGGAGTCACTATGGCTGAGACGAGATCAGGTAGCATATGTGCGAAAAAACCTTCTAAGCTTTTTATATCATCATTGATAATACGTCGCAGATTTCCACTGCCATATTGAGCAAAAAATGATAATGGTACTTTACTGATTTTTTTAGCTATTGCGAGTTGTAATTGATGCTGAATATAAAAAGCACCCCGATGTGCGGCAATATGACTTATTGCCATTAATCCCCAACGTAAAATTAAAATAATCACAGTGATATAAACTAGATTATTTATTTGTTGAATATTAGGTGATGTTGAAAAACAAATCTGGCTGATTTTATAGATGATCCATAATGGTGCTAAACTTAGCATTGTTGAGATTATTGCCATAATAATGCCACTAATCAGAGGGAGTGGGGCTAATTTTATTAAAATACGAAAGTTAAGTGGCAAAGTATCTATTGTTTTATTCATATATATTACCTAATCAATTTAATCATTGATAAATTGGTGATAAAAATCAATAATAAAACGACAAAAAGTATTTGGGCGTGTAATTGGATAAAAGTGATCTCCAGCGATGCAATTAATAGTGCAATGCTTATCTATCCAATCTTGCCATGCTTCAACTTCGTTTTTATCAGCTTCACTATCATGACTACCATACATTAATAAAACAGGGGTATGAAAAAGCCGTTTAGTGCTTTTTTGAAAAAAATAACGCTCGGTAGCAAGGAAATCAGCACGTAATAATGGCATAAACTGTTTTAACAACTGTGGCTGCTTGATTAATTCAGCATCACATCCACCAATGGCAATTAATTGTTGAATAAAGTCATCATCATTTAAATCACTCAGTAATCTCCTTGCTTGAATATGAGGAGCTTGGCAGCCTGATAATATTAGTCCAGATAATTCCCAGCCATTTTTTTCTAATTGAATAGCAGTTTCAAAGGCAACTTGGGCCCCCATACTGTGACCGCAAAGTAATAATGAATTATGCCGTGGTGGATAAAATTTCTTTATTATTGTTATTAATTCATTGGCTAATAACCCAATATCATTAAAGGCTGGTTCTTTAAATCTGCAACCATGGCCAGAGTAATTAACTAATTGACAATTTAACCCTGAAATATCGGTAGATCTCCACGAGTTAAATGCACTATTACTGGCACCAGCAAATGGGCAAACCAATAGGTTAGCATTGTCTTTATTTACATTTTGCTCATTTAAAGGAGTAATATATTTGGGAGATTGTTTTATCATTATTTTCTCCGTCCACTACTTTTGGTGAAGTTCATTCGCTTAAATGGCGCAATTGTGCCATCAATGGCTTTACCTGCTGTTTGCAATGTTTTTATCCATAATTGAGATAAAGCTAATTGGTAATGGGGTTGTAAAATCATTGGTTTTTTATCATTAGGTAATTGCCAGCATTTATCTATCTCTGCCAGTAAGTAATTAATAGCTTCTGGTGCTTCACATTCCATCACATCCTGCCAACTATTTGGTGGAGTATGAAATGAATGAAACAGTGGTTCATCAAGCTCCATCGTGGCAGGAGATTGATACATGGCTTTTTTACTATCTTGGTGATGATGAATATAAAGCGCATTATTCCATTCTACTGGCCCATAACTTCCAGCGAGAGTTAAATAACCAGCTGGCCAGCCTAATATCATATGATGCATCACGAGGCTATGCTGATCAGGATCGTTAGATGACAAATGTTTTTGTAGGCATAAAAGCAAATCACCAGTAGGGTTGGATAGTCGTAGAAATTGTAGCGGGGTATTATCTTTTTCTAATGTGACTGTAATATCATTAGGGTGTAATTTCATTGCTTGGCAATATATATCTAAGGCGGAATAAATTAATTGCCTGCTTGTGATAATTTGTCCCCACACTGGTCGTTGTTGTATTTGCTGATATATCTTCTGTGTGTTTTCTATCCATAAACGTCCTGCTTTATTATGTGGATAGAGGCTGTTAACGATATAGTGGCAATGCATTTTTTCTGCTAATGATTGTAGTCTGGTAATTTCATCAGGATGTACAGGATGTTCCTGTACAACCGAGATCCCCCGTTGTAAAAATGCTTGCGCAAGTTGGCTACCTTCGCCACCAACAATGGCTGATCGCACAACAATACAAGCTAGATCTATTTTTTCAGGTAGTTGATCAAATCGAGTAAAAAGTGGAATACCGAATGCTTTAGATAATTCTCGAGAACGAGTGCTACCTTTGGAAAAAAGGCCAATAAGATGCCATTTGTCTTGAGGTTGTATAAATGCATTGAGATAAACCTCTCCAAATTTACTGCCTACAATCACCACTTTTTTTGCCGGTTTCATTAATTACCTCCTTCGGATGGATATCCGTTATTAGAAAGTTTTTGTTGCACCCACTGATCAATGATTTCGGCCAGATGTGTGCTGGTAGCGCGATCTTGCAGTATTGACCAGTGCTCCCCTGAAAAATAGTGATGTTGGGTATGTGGCGGTAATCGTTGGTACCACTCTTTTTCAGGTGATGTCCATTCTGTTGGGTGGTTGGTGGCTTCCAGCCATAAACAGGCGATATCATCAGATAATGGTAGGTCACTTTCAGGTAGGAATGACATAAGTCTTTTAGTGCATGCAAGCTGCTTATTTTCATCTGATGAACTATCTGAGTCATCATGACAAAATTTAATAAAATCATGTCGATAGACGGGATCTATTAATACTAATAATACGGAATGATTTTGTTGCGAGAGTTGTTCTGCAAGGTAACTGGCAATAAAAGCACCATATGACCAACCAATAAGAATATAAGGGCCAGTCTGTTGTGCTGTTTTTATGCTAGATAAATGTAATGATAACAATGTATCCAAATCAGTTAGTTTTGAAGCATCTGTAACTGTTAATCCCCACACTGTATTATTTAACGACTCAGCAAGAGGTAGGTAAACACCGGGATCACCATCAGAAGCATGTACCATAAAGTAGTGGTAAGGTTTTGGAGCAGATACAGCGCTTAGAGGTATCAAAGAGGAGTACTCTCGTTGAGATTGCTTTTCCTGCTCTAAATGAGCACAAAAATCGGCTAAGCATGGATAGGTAAAAATCTGTTGTAATGTTGCTGGATATCCCCGTTGATGTAATTGGCTGATCATTTTGGTTGCAATCAAACTATCTCCTCCAGAACGGAAGAAATCATTTGTACTATTGACCTCACGACCTAATAACTCAGACCATAATGCAATGATTTCATTAATCATATTGGTTGGTACATCAGGTATTGCAACAGGTTGTATCTGTTCATTTAGCTCTTGAGCGGATGATGTTGCTATGCCATTAAGGGTTGCTTCAATATTTTCACATTGGAACAACTCAAAAGAGTCGATATTCTGATCAAGAGAATGAGATAAATAATCACGTAATTTACCTAAATAAGGTTTTCCTCCACGAGTGGGAGAGGCTAAAAAGAGTGTTTGTCGCAAAGATGAGGAATCTGTTTGGGGCCATTGACCAATAGTTTCAAAACCAGTATTGATTAAAATATCATGCCAACTTTCACTATCAAGCATCGCTTTATTCGTCAATATACGCTTATCTTGATATGCACTTAATCCCTCAATAAAGCCAACAGTCGCCATTTGCATAGCACTTTGACACTCGGTTGCTTCGATAAATAATAAATAGCCTTGAGGTTTTAACAGGCTTCTAATCCGTTTTAGTGCGTGGCCGATATGTGATGCATCATGTAATACATTAGATGCAATGATCAGATCATAGCCATTATCTGGATGATGAGAAAATTGTATTGGTGCATTAATATCAAAGAGTTGATAGCGCATTTCTCCTACAGCAGTGAATTTTTTTCGCGCTTTATCAAGGAAGTAATGTGATATATCAGTAAAGGTGTATGAGTAATGCGTATTCTTAAGTACTGCGACTATACCTTGAGTGGTAGCTCCTGTACCTGCCCCTATTTCTAAAATATTGAGTGAAGATGTTGCACCAACCATTGCACTAACAATATCTTTTGCACATTGATTTAAATAATTTAGTGCAGGGTGTTTGGCGTATAGTGCTGTGGTAATTTCATCTGAATTAAAAAGTAGTGAAAGAGGAGAAACCTTACCACTAAAGAGTAATTCATGTTGGGTTAGTGATTGTTCAAGGTAATCCCAAAGTACATATTCCCAATCATTAACAGGTTGTTGAAATACTGGGGCAGATAAACATAAGTTAATAAACTGTGTTGTGGCATAAAACTGATCACCCTCTTTGGTTAATAAGTGATGCAGGCATAATAAATCTAGCCACTGACTAAGTAGCCTCTCATACTGAGGCTTTGCTTTTAAACGAGCCACTATTTCAGCTAGGGTGATTGGTGTGTTTAGCTCGGTAAAAAGAGCATTTCGATACAGTGTGTGACATATGCCATACCGTGCTCGTTCCTCAAATCGTTGCCAACTCTTTTCAATAATGTCACTGAGTGAAGCTGATGGCGAAAGTAAATTAGGTAACCAATTGGGCTGTTTAATAACGGATAGTGGAATATCAGAAGAGGCTTCAAACAGTAATTGTAGAGGAGGCTCTACTTTCGTATCGTCTTTTACCATTACCATAGCATGAGCACGTTTGATTTGCGGATGATTTTCCAATGTTTGCTCGAGTTGTTGATAGCGTGATTGGAGGTGATTATCTATTGCTAAATGTTGATATGAAGGAAGTTGCGCAATAATCTTATCAACTGATTGATTATTATCTTCATCTTGGCATAATTGAGTGATCAAGCTTTGATAATCAGAGAACATCATTGTTAATAAACCGTCAGCAAAGATGTCATCCATGCAGAACCAATTTAATGTTAGCCCCTCTTTTCCTTCCATTACTTGGTGATCTAACCAAACTTGAGGTGTTTGCGCGAAGCTATATACGGGTTGGCCGAAAAGCTGATTTAATGCTTCATCAATATTGTCACCATCTAGTGTCATACCTAACATGCTAGTAAATACAATAGGTAACAGAGATTGGCTACTATCCCCTTTATAGCGTCCCCATTCACGTAAAATCTCTACACCATTTACTTGGGACTTACTTAAATGTTGCCAAAGTCTGCGCTGTATTTTTGCCATTGACTCATTTAATGTACAGTCGTTATCTAGATAAATATCTATAGGGAGTACAGAGGTAAAATCACCAATAAGTTGTGTAACATCTGGGTGCCATGGTTGACGATTAAAGAAAGTTAAGTTTAGTGTAAAGGCTGGGTATTTTGTCCAGCGACCTAAAACTAAAGCAAAAAGTGTTAAAAGCCCTGCTGATGGTGTAATACCATGCTTTTTCCACCTCTGTTTTAATTTGTCCCATTGCGCTATAGAAACATGATGTTGGAAAGTCGTAAAACGAGGTTGTTCAGTAATGGATGAATTCTTTATCGGTAAATATGGGGCAGAAGGTAAATCAGATAATAGATCCTGCCAGTAACACCATGCCATTTTCCACTCATCACTGTTACGATTTGTTTGATTTTTTAAGCAGTAGTCGCGGAAGGTAAATGTTTGTGGTATTAATTCTTGTCCTGAATAGGCGTTAAATAGATCATCAAACAGAATTTTAAAGCTCATGGTATCAAACTGCAGTAAATCTAGATTGATATGTAATCTGTAACAATCGTTATTTAGCCAAGAAATTTCAACTTCAAATAATGGCCATGACTCAGTCGGTAATACCCGATAAGAAAGGGCTTCCCTTATCTGTGTTAGGCTCTCTTGTTGCTCTTGTTGGGTTAAATTTGTTAGGTCATGTTGAATAAAATGAAAATAAGGAACTTCTTTTAAGATACGTTGTTGTCCATCATCATCTATGATCATTCTCAACATATCATGACGCTGAATAACTTTATTCCAAGCTTTTTCAAGTGAGGCCGGCTCCCATATATGGCGTTGACAATCCCATTCAAAAATTGCATGGCAAGCAACGCCTCCGTAGTTAAAGAGGTTTTTACGTCCGATCCAATAGGCGTGTTGAATTGGTGTTAATGGAAATGGGGCATATCGTTCTGACTCCATTGTGTGGGAAATGTTGTCTTGATTATGGAGTGCTTCTGTCACAGTAAATTTCTCAGGTGCTGCGGTTCGAATAACTGAGGCTAAACCAGCAATAGTCATATCATCATAAGATTGTTCAGCGTCAATATTGACCGCAAACTGTTTCTTAATTTCCGCACTGAGATCGAGGAAAGAGAGAGAATCTAGTCCTAATTGGAATAGTTCAATGTGAGTATCAATATGTTCATCACCAAGACGCAACAGTTGTTTGATGCATGCTGTTAGCCACTGTTCTAAGTTATCACCAACGCGATAATCAACCCTGTTAGGGCTTACCGGCTCTGTTTGATCCGTTTGAGTTGGGGTTTCACAAAGCTGGCGAGTGTGATTAATTTCATGGTTATCATAATGATCATTATGATTAGTCTGATGAAATAAAGGCGTTTTTTGTGTCATTAAAGGTGGAGTCGCTAAGCGCATTGCAAGGCGACAAGAGGTATTATCTAGCAGACAAGCATCTAAATGTGCCAGTCCTTCCTCAGTAGTAAGCGTACTCATACCTTTGTGTTGTAATTTATCATGGAGTTGTTTTTCTGCCACAAAGCCAACACTTTGCCATGCCCCCCAAGCGATAGAAATGACGGTTAATCCCTTGATATTGCGACGTGCATATTCAGCTAATCCATCTAAATATCCACAAGCGAGGGAATGAGCTGCTTGTCCTTCAGAGCCTATAGTTGCAGCGGCAGAGGAGTATAAAATAAGGTAACTGGCATCTGTTTTTTCTAAAGCATCACAAAATTGCTTGGCAGATATCGCTTTAACAGAAAATACGTCAGACATACGCTTAGGGGTGAGTTGTGTCATAAGTGCATCATCCAAAATACCTGCACTGTGTATAAGCCCCTCAATGCCACCTTCATTTTCAAGCTGAGTGAGTGCTGCATGACATTGAGCGTTATCACGACAATCACATGTTAGCCATTTTATTTCTAGCTGGTTAGATTTCTGTAAGTTATTCATCCAATCTAATGCGCTGCTATCAGCTCGTGGTGCCAAAATAGCGATACGTTTAGCACCTTGCCTTACTAACCAACTTGCTGTAATTCGACCTAAGCCTCCAAAACCACCAGTAATAATATGCCAGCGCGGGGATACCATGATGTTCTGCGCTATGATCGTAGAAGATGAGGGCAGTGGGGTTAATTGTGGTAAGTAGCAGCAATGGTTACGAACAATAATTTCATTATTACCTTGTTCTATTTGTATAAAAGCAGGAACTAATTCAGACCATGAGGCATTTATACCTAAATCAACAATGGCAATTAACCTTGAGCTATATTCTTTTTGAATAGTTTTTAATAAACTTCGAATACTACGTTGTGCTGGATTAACCGTTTCTATGGCAGTTAATGCCCAGGCTTGTTGCGTGATAACAACAAACCCATCAGACGATGACAGTAATATTTGGCGGATCTGCTCGGCGATAATTAAAGGATCTGCAAGGTTGGCAACGATTAATTGATTTTCGCCCTGTTCAGAAAGACATCCAATAGCGGATAAAATAGCTGTGATTTCAGAAGGCAATGTTTGTTGATGGTTAAATATTAATGTTGGCTTGATAAGATCTTGTTCCACACAAGGTGTTAATTGCCATTGGTAGTGTGAACTTTGTTGTATCTTGGTGTCACTAGGTAACTCTTGATCAAAGTGATCGTTTTCTGTCGAAACACTGGCGAGAATAATATGTTCACACATATCTTTGGTTTCTGGTAATGCATCAGGTAACCAGCGAATATGTTGAAATCCTGCTAAGCGACACTGTTGATGCCATAATTCTGGTGATAAAAATAGTTTTCCTTTACGGATCTTTTCATCATGGAGGGGTAACACCAGTGGGCCAAAAACAAAATCAAATAAGCGAGCTTGTTTGGTTATTTCGCGCATAAGCAAATGACCATTGGAACGCAGTAAAGTACGAAGAGCAGTTAATGTATCTCCAATATGTTGAGTGGCATGAATAACATTAGCAGCAATAATAATGTCATAATAATCAGATTGAAAACCTTGTATTTCAGGGGATTGTTGTAAATTGAACTCTCGATAGTTAACAAATGAATATTGACTAAATTTTTGTGCGGCACGTCGGGTGAAGATAGGTGAAATATCGGTAAATTCGTATTCAACATGTTGTATGGTTGATAAAATAGGTAGCAGCCAAGAGGTGGTTCCTCCCGTGCCACCACCGACTTCAATAATTCGCAAAGGCTTAGCCACAGTGGGCTGGTAGTGAGAAAGTAATCCTTTAAGTACCGCGGCAGCAATTTGGTTAAAATAACGACCAAAACTAAAATCTTGATAGAGAACTTCAACACCTTGAGATGCACCTTCAGGAAAGATCACTGAAACAGGTTCAATCACGCCTGTCATCATATCGTAGAGTTGCTCTCCTGCTCGCTTGACGGTGTCAGGAATAGATTGAAGACCTTCGCTATCTAATTGTAATTGATGGAATAATAATGGTAATTTATCACTAGAAATAGATTTTATTTTTTTATAGTAGTTGTGCTGATTTATCTGTTGGTAAATATAATATCCATCCTCAACACAGGCCTCTAATAAACGTACTAATAATTGATAATAGCGGGGTAAAATGCGTCCTGCTCGCATAATATCGATTACAGACATGGGGGTATTCAACTCATGGCCTAAACACGAGCATATCATTTTATCGACGTAATAATTATGTAAAGTGGTAAGTGTTGAATTAAATGAGTTTAAACGAGGAAGATCGAGTGTTGTAAGCGCTTTTAATGCCGTTTCACGACCTTGGCTAATAGGTAAATCAAATGCGCTTTTTTGTGGTTGATATTTTTCACTATCCTTTTTTTCATACCAATAATATTGTTTTTCAAAGGGATAGAGAGGTAATGGTATATAACTTCCTTGAGTTTTAAACAGTGACTGCCATGGTAAATCATAGCCTGCAATAAATAGGGTTGTTGCAGCCTGTTGTTTCATCTGAATTTCATCAACTCCCATTCTGGCAGTTGGTATCCAACTAATCTCAGTAATGCCTTCACGTTCACCAAGATCACTTAATACAGAAGTTGGTCCTAATTCTATAGCATGGGTGACACCATGATTGACTAACGTTTGTATTGCATCTTGATACATAACTGTATTGCGTAGTTGCTGAGCCCAATATGATGGATGTTGAAGTTCTTTTTGAGAAATTAATTGCCCTGTATAGCCTGAGACTAAGGCTATTTTTCCTTGTGAGGCTGATAATGACTCAGTAAATTCCATCAATTGATCAAGAATATTATCAATATAAGAGGTATGAGCAGCACACACGTTATTCATTTCTCTAAATCGAATATTCTTTGCTTTCAATATTTGAGTAAACTTTTGCATATCATCGGGTTGCCCCGCGAATGATAAGTTGTTATGGCCATTAATTGCAGCTAATTCAACATGACATTGTTTAGCAATGATTTGAATATCTTGATATTCTGCAAATACAGCAATCATTTCACCATTAACATGACTTTCCATTAATTGTCCACTATATACAGCAAGTGGCATCATTTGTTCGATTGTATAGAAACCAGCGATAACGGCTGCGGCATATTCTCCGCAAGAATGACCTACAATTATTTCAGGTAAAATACCGATTGCTCGCCAATGTGCTGCCATTGCGATTTCATAGGCGACAATAGCCGCTTGAATATAACTGGCATTAACAAGTTTATCGCTATGTAGGCCAAACATGACTTCTTTTAACGGAAATGTTAAGTGTTGCAGGCATGCTTGCTCACAACGATCGATTGTTTCGGCAAATGTTGTTGAATGTTGGTACATCACTTTACCCATAGCAGGATATTGTGATCCCATACCAGAAAATAGCCACGCTATTTTCTTATTTGTTGATGTATGACCATATTGTATTAAAGAATCAGCACTTCCTTGAGAGAAAGCTAACAGTGAAATATCACTCTCACTTGTTAAGGGGATAGATAAGCGCCATGGTAAGTTGAGTTGTCTTTGCTGTAATGCATTATGAGCCAGAATGTTTGCTGGGGTAATTTTTATTAATGGTGCATAATCACCAGCAAGTTTTTTTAGACTCTCTTTTGTGGCGGCACTAAGCAATAATGAGTATTCAAAATTATTGTCTACCTCTTGTTCAGGTTTGATTGATACTAATGAGTCAGGCAATGATTGCACAATGATATGACAGTTTGTTCCACCAATACCAAATGAAGAAACACCAGCAGTTCGTATTCTGCTAGACCAAGCTTTAGGGTTTTTAGGAATGTAGAACGGGCTTTTTTCTATTTGTAATTGAGGATTTGGGTGATTAAAATGCATAGATGGAGGAATAAGTGCTTTATTTACCGCTAATATCGTTTTAATTAGGCCAGTGATACCTGCTGCTGTATCCAGATGTCCGATATTGCCTTTAACTGAGCCAATAGCGCATTTAGAAGCAGTAAGAGAGCGATCAGCGAAAACCTGACATAATGCACTAAACTCAATTGGATCACCTAATGGTGTAGCTGTTGCGTGTGCTTCAATAAGTTCAATATCTTCATTTTTAATATCGGCCAGTTGTATTGCTTCTCTAATAACTGAAACTTGGCCTGCTACGGAGGGAGCTGTGAATCCCGCTTTTTGATGACCATCATTATTAATGGCACTACCACGTAATACAGCAATAATTGTGTTTCCATCCACTAAGGCATCTTCAAGACGACGTAACACTACAATACCAAATCCATTACCAGCAAAAGTACCGTTTGCCTCTGCATCAAAAGGACGACAAATACCATCTGGTGAGAAGATCATGCCTTTCTGATATAGATAACCACCGGTTTGTGGAAATGTGATACCAATTCCACCAGCAATAGCCATACTGCATTCACCAGAGCGTAAACTTTCACAAGCCATATGTACGGCAACTAAGGAGCTAGAACAAGCGGTTTGTATAGTTAATGCTGGACCAGTTAAATTTAATTTATATGCAATACGTGTTGCGAGATAGTCTTTATCATTCCCTAATAATTTTTGCATGCCACGGACATGGCCAATATTGTGCAATGCTAAATCTTGCTGGGCAGGATAGCTGCTCATTCTTGCTGAAGCAAAAACGCCTGTTTTGATGGTTATATTGCAAGGGGCATATCCAGCATGCTCTAAAGCATGCCAAGCACCTTGTAAAAAAATTCTTTGCTGGGGATCGATAAGTTCAGCTTCTGAGCGTGAATAATTAAATAGAGTAGCGTCAAAATATTCCGCTTCATCTAACGGCGCGCCACGATTAACAAAATCAGGTGAATGATAAGTTTGTTCAGCGACACCTGCGGCTTTTAGTTCTTCTTCAGAAAAAAGACGAGAGCTATCGTGTTTATTAATTATGTTATGCCAAAATTGATCAATATTTTGTGCATCAGGGAAGCGACCAGAAAGACCAATAACAGCTATAGGTTCACTATTACCATAGAAAGTTTCAAAATTCAGCATGATTAATATCCTTTATCTACTATGAGTTCGTAGTTGTAACCGTTTCTTTCTCTTGTTTTTGTGTTTGTCTCGGTCGGAATATTGCTCACATGTTGGTGAAGTGTTTTGCCAAAGCAATTGCGCTAATGTACTTAGATTTGGACTAGCGAACAGATCAGTAATTGTAATATGGCTATAGCCATTTTTTTGTAGTGCTGCATGAAGTTGAACCAATTGTAAAGAGCTGGCACCTGCTTCGAAAAAATTTGTTTCAGGTGCTAACGTTATTCCAATAACTTGCTTAACAAGTTGTTGTAGTTTTTGTATTGTCTGACCTGTTTTTTGTGTATCAGTAGATTGTTTATAATGTGTGTTTTGATTATTTTTGGCATTGAAAACTGGGGTGATGACGAGATTATTGCATCTTGGTATAAGTTTATTTAGTGGCAATTGCCAAGATTGTGGTTCAGTAGCCAGTTTAGTGAGTATATGTTCATATTGCTGGAACATGGAAAAAATGGTTGTGTAGTCAAATAATTGTTCGACAAAATCCCAGTTTAAATATAATTCACCGTCTGACTCATATACTTGATGATCTAGCCATGTTTGTGGTGTTTGTGATATTCCCCAAACAGGTTTTAGCCATGAATGATGAGAAAGAAAACCTTCATCATGTTTATAGCCCAATGCACAGGTAAAAACGACAGGTATCTCTATATGAGACATCTGTCGTTGAATTGCCATTTCACGCATTACTTTGATGGCTGAAACACTACGATGTTGCATATCTTTATGTAAACGTTTTTGCATCATTGAGATACTGTTTGACCAAAGATCACAGGTATACCAATCGAGTAATTGTAATGAGGTAAAATCACCAAGTACTTCATTTATTTGAGGATGTACAGGATGCCGATTAAATAATGTCAAATTAATTGTTAACTCAGGGCTTTTACTCCATGCGGATAATGTGGCGCAATAAGCAGCAATCAAAAGTGCTGCTGGCGTAACATTATTTTGCTGAGCAACTTGTTGTAGTGCTTGCCAAACAGAAGTAGATAATGATGTTTGTAAACGCGAGAAGCGAGGTTGCACAATCTGTGCTGGATCTTTTATTAGTGGCAATTGTGGGGCTGGTGGTAATTGTGGTAAACGCGTTAACCAATATTCCCAATCATTTTGTGTGTTAATCGGATAGGCATCACAATCAATATAATCTCGAAAAGTAATATCTAGAGGGATAAATTGGTGATTTGGCTCCATATACAGTGTTTTTAGCTCACTGAAAAATATCTGCATACTCATTCCATCAAGGAATAAGTTATCAAGGCTAATAAAAATATGATCTGGTTGTTCTTTGGTCTTGATAACTTGAATAGTAAATAAAGGCCAAATTTCTGGATCATAAACAATGTTAGCAAGTTGAGCTCGTAATACTAGAAAAGCGTCACTTTTTTCTGTAGGGATATAATGCGTTTTAACGGAATAATAAGGAACTTTTTTAAGTACTTGTTGTTGTCCATTAATAATGACACCACGTAACATATCATGACGAGAAATCAACTGATTAATTGTACGTTCTAATTTAGGTACATCTAAATTTTCCGCTATAAAATGGACAAAAAAATGTGTACCAACACCCCCAAGTGTAAAATTATTTTGCCGTCCAACTAAGTAAGCTTGCTGAATATCAGTGAGTGGAAATGGATTGTATCTATACGCCTCGTTATGTGAAATTGCTGGCTGTTTTTCGAAAACTTCGCTCTGCTTTATATTTTGTGCAAAATCAGAAAGGATCGGATAAGCAAAGATATGCTCCAGTTCAACTTGGTAGCCAATATGGTTTAAATCAGAGATCAATCGAATAGCAACTAGGCTATCTCCCCCTTCACGAAAGAAATGACTGTGACGGTGTATCTTGTTGGTGCCAAGGAGCTTTTGCCATATTGTTATGATGATCTGTTCTTTACCATTGATAGGTTGTTGATTTAGGTATTCTTCTTGGTATTCCTGACAATACAATTTTAATGATTGGTTATCTATTTTGCCATTTGCGGTTAAGGGGAACTCAGTTAGAAAATAAATATGTTTTGGGATCATATAGTCTGGTAAAAATTGGCGCAAATCATGCTCTAGCTTATTTTTATCTGGTAAATAAATTTTTTCTGGTGCTTGGTATAACTGTGTCAATATTTCGCCGTTAACTCCTTCACTTTTATAAGTCGCAGTAGAAGCGCTAAAGATATCTTTGCATTTTTTTGCTGTTAATAATTCATCAGCAGGATCACTACCATTTTGTTGTAATAAAGAGATGCTTATCAGTGATTGTGCAGGGGCATGTAACACTTCTTGTATAAAAATCATTCCACTCGGAGCACAGAGTGAAACGAATTTTTGTATCTCTTTTTGTGGGCTGTCTAATCGATGAAGATAATTGTTCATCCAAATGATATCTGCACTATATCGATTTTTATGAAGAAATACTTCTGTAAGAGGCTCAGCATAACTATTTTGATAATCTGATAAATTTTGGTTAGCTTGCGTTACCATTGAAAGAGACTCATCAGTTAGCAGTAGGGTAACCATATTAGTGGGTAATCGTTGCAGAATATAATTTGCTGAAATACCGCTTCTAGCACCTAATTGAATGATTTTTATTGGCCTTTTTAGTGAATGATGAAGTTCTCTTATTTGTTGTAGTAAATTTTCTAAGGAGTAGTGCATTCCATCAATACGCATAGTGACTTGTTCTGGTGACCAATAGGGATCATCAAATAGTGTTAGAGCTGATTTTTTACCTTTGAGTATGTCTGTTAAATTGTTTTTGTGGCGCTGCAAATTTTCTATTAGCGTTCGCTGGGTACTATTAGTTGGGGGGGAATTGAGTGTAGTTTGTGGATATTGTGCTATTAAATTTAGCCAATTAGCCATTAATGACTGATAGCTAGCGATAATGCTATGGTCATCTGCTGATTTTTTTTCTGACAAGAGGTTGTCGAAATCAATATTTTGTTCAGTAAGATAATCATATAAAAATCCAGCTATGATTGCCGTTTCTTGGGATTGTTGTTGTACATTTATTGGGGTTGAGCGCAGATAGTAGAGGGGAGAAAAGGTGCTATTTGAACTGATAATATCCTGGTAATTACCCGAATTTAGTATCACAAAAGAGTGTAATGCTTTTTCTTTATTACCATTACCAAGGCATAGTGTAATCGCATTTTGCACACCCTGAAGCTTATTGAATGCAGCATCAATTTCCCCTGGTTCTATACGGTATCCGCCAATCTTAACTTGGCGGTCACGTCTTCCTAAAAATTCAAGTATACCGCCAGGGAGATATCTTCCCATATCACCTGTTTTATACCAATTTTCACCATTTTGTTTTACAAACTGTTGTGCTGTTTTTTCGGGATCGTTTAGGTAGCCTAACGCAACGCCTGCACCACCAATCCAAAGTTCTCCTGATACCCAATCAGGGCAATCTTCTCCTCTAGCATTAACAATACGATAACGTTGGTTGGATAAAGGATATCCATAAGGTATCGAGCTCCAGGATGGGTCTAATGTTGTGACATTAAAATAGTTAGACCAAATAGCGGCTTCTGTGGCACCTCCCATGGCGACTATTTGTCCATCAGGGCAGAAATTATAGTAACGTGTCGGGAGATCAAGCCCAATCCAATCTCCAGAGAGATAGATTAATAGCAGCGATTGTGGAATGGATGACCCTATTCCTTCTGCATAGGTTAGTAACATATCAAACAGTGCAGGTACGCTGTTCCAAAGTGTTATTTTATGTTGGTTAATAAGTCGTAACCATGCATCAGGATTACGGCGCTCATCTTCTTTAACTAATACAAGAGTCCCTCCGGCATTTAAAACACCGAAAATATCATAAACAGACAGATCAAAATGTAGTGCTGATATGGCAAGTACCCGATCTTTGTCTGAAATGTTATATCGCCGATTGAGATCAAGGCAGGTATTCATTGCGCTGGCATGGGATACAACAACACCTTTAGGCTCTCCAGTAGAACCTGAAGTATAAATAACATAAGCTGCTTGATGAGGAGATATATCTATATTGTGTAGTGGTTTATTCTCGGAGGGTTGAACTTTTTGCCAAACAATCCTGTTACAAAATGTAGCATAGATTGAATAGGATGGATCGCTATCAGATACGATGAGTAATGAAAGCTGAGCATTTTTAGCAATGCGGTTTATACGTTCTTCTGGTTGTAGTACATCAATCGGAACATAAGTTCCCCCCATTAATAAAATAGCCAGAACGCTAATGATTTGCCCTACTCCTTTTGGCATACATACACCAATTCTGTCTTCTGGTTTATAACCTTGTTGTATTATTTGATCACTGAGTATTGTTGCTTTAGATAATAATTTTTTGTAGCTCCATTCCTGAGAGTCGATATCAATGACAGCAATTTTTGATGAATTTGAATAATTATGGAAAATAGACTTATGCAGTGTATGTGGTAATAGTGAATTATCTTTTTTGATAACTGATATTCTATTTTTTAATTGTTTTTTAGGAATTAAATCAGGTTGGGTTTCAATCCAGGCATTAGGATCGTTGGCAAGTTGGCGTATACGAGAAATATAAACATCAAATATTGTTGTTATAACATCATTCCGGAACAAGTCATTGTTATAATCCCACTGTAAAACAATATTTCCACTTTTGTTAATTGCCATGTGATCAAGCCAAACTTGTGGGGTTTGTGATATTCCCCATCCTATAGAACCTAATACAGATTCTATATTTTTATCAATAAGTGGTTGATTAATATGGCTAGTAAAGACAACAGGACACCCATAAGGATGGGTGCCATTTTTACGAAGGTCTCTAATGATATCAATACCAGAATAATCAGAATGTTGCCAAGCTTCAATAAATGTATTTTGATTGTCTTTAGATAATGAAATTAATGGTCGATTGTCTGTTTTCATTTCTAAAAGAATGACATTAGTAAAATCAGCTATAATATTATTAACTGCAGGGGCTAATGGCTTTCTATCAAATAATGTAAAGTTGAGTAATAAGCTATTTTGGCCAGTCCATCTTGCAAGTACAGATGAGAAACAGGTTGCTAATGCAATGGAAGGTGTAATATTATTTTCTTTAGCCAAATTACTAAAGTTTTTCCATTCTTTTGAGCTAAATGTCCAGCTAAGGCGTTTAATTTTTATTTTATTTATTTTTTCTGGATCCATATATAATGGCAGAAGAGGAGAGTCTGGTAGGTTTGGGATTTTATTTTTCCAATATTGATATGCTGATTCTTTGTTTTCATACTGTTTTTTATCTTGTAAATAATGGTAAAAGTCATAGTGCTCATCTAACTGAGGCAGTATTTCTCCGCTCAATAATAAACAAAGTTCAGTAAAGAGTAATGAATAACTTGTACCATCTGCAATCAACATATCAATATTAGTACATAAACGATATCTGTTGTTAGGTAGCGATATCATGTGAAAATCAATTAACTGACCGCTTTCAACATTTAGTACCTGATGGCTTAATTTTTCCCGTAATTGTAAAAGTTTTTTCTCATACTCATCTTTTGGTAATTTACTAAAATCATGATATGTAACATATTTTCTATTTGGGTTAGGAGACCAAAATTGTGTACCCTGTTGGTGAAATACTATATTCAACATGGGATGACGTTTTGATAATAATACTAATGCTTTCTCTAAACTTTCCGGAGTAAATTTAGGGGTGCCATCAAATTCTTGATAAATTTGGCAAGCAACACCACCAAGAGTTTGTTTATTCAAACGGCCGACAAAATAGGCATGTTGTATAGGTGTAAGTGAAAACTCACCAGCATTTTTTATTGTTTTATGTGTATATATATTATCTTTTCTTTCTTTTTTATTTATATCTGATTTTTTTAATATTTTATACCATCCTTTTATTGTTGGATTTAAATACAAATCTTTTAATGTTATAGCATAACCATTTTTTTGGAAAATATATAAACATTGCATAAATCCAATTGAATCAAGACCTAATTTTATCAGATTGTCCTTATCTGAAAATTTATTTTTGTCAATGTTTATTTGCTTGGAACATAATTCTTTTATGTTATTAATATCACTTAATATTTTCATTTCTATACCTTAATTATGAGTTATTTATGGCGGAGGATTGCCATTGGTACAGTACTTGAGCTAATGTTTTCATGGACCAATCCTTCTCTTGATGCCTCCTTAATTACTTGTTCAATTCCAAAAGTATACCAATCTCTTTCTATATTAAAATTTCGTATGACTTTATCGTCTTCTATGATTTTAAAATTCATATTCCAACGAATAGCCTCTTGATCTATAGGTTTGCCACTTAAATAAATTTCATAGATATGGTTCCCTATTTTTTTACTATTTAATAGTATCTTAGAAATGTTACAAGGCGTATTAAACGGCATTGTATCTACCAAAATAGCACCTTTTTTTTCTAGCCCATTTGCAAGCTTATTCCATAATATTTTTCTATCATTCTGATTAAAATATCCTATACAGCCACATATAATAGCGGCAGAAAATGATTTTGGTAGAATGGTATTTTGAAATGTATCAGCAATCACAGTTACTTGGTGTTGTATTTCAGGTAACATCATAATTCTTGTCATTAGGCCAATACGCATAGATGCAGACGGTTCAATTGCAAAAATATGTATGTCTGGAAACATTTGCGCAATTATACTTAATTCTTGGCCAGTGCCGGAACCTATATTTAACCAGTTGCCTGTTTTTACTCCCATAAACTTCAAGGATTTTATAAATGTATCTTTACGAGTTTCCCAATGAGGTTCGCTTAAAATATCATACATTTCAGCAGACTGAGTATAATAATCTTCATAGTTATCCATTCTGTAATTACCTTATTCAATTTCCTACTAATTATACATATTGCTCAAAATTGTTTGATGAAATATTTAGTTTAAGGCGTTTTTTTATTAATTTAATGGAAATTAGTACTGCGATAAAAGTATAAATAGATGATATTGCAAAAACAAAATGATAAGACCAGTTCTCCGCTGTCCAAGTGCCTAATAGAGTAGCAATGATTGCTGTAAAAGCATTTGTACATTGGAAAATAGTGAAATCAATACCAGCTTGTTTCAATGAAGATAAGCTCATTAAACCAGTGTAAAAAGAAACTAGTCCTGCAGAAAAAAGAATATATTTGAACCCTATAAGTAAAAAAAGTATTTCATGTGGGATATATTTTATTCCTATAGCCATGGATATGAAAGTAAAAATTAAACCTTGTAAACCATAGGTAATGAAAATTGATTTCCATATGCCAAATACTTTTATTAATATACCACCTAAAAGTGTTCCAAATAGGCTTGCACAAAAATTGAAGCTTCCTATTAATAGTGCAATATTATTTAATGTAATATTTATATCTATTAATAGAGGTCCGGTAATCATATCTGTGATTCTGTTACCTCCTTCTAATAAAACTACTAATAAAATACCAATTCTTACCTCTTTTCGATTAAATGCATATGATAATTTGGGTATATGGTAAGTTTCAGATGTGGTTAGTCTATCTGATTCTTTAAAGTAGAGTGTTGGAATTGTAAGTAATATGATGGTTAGAGCTGATATAGCAAATGCAGTATTTAAGCTAAAATAACTGGAAATTAATAAAAAACCACTAGTGCCTAATAATGCTCCTATTTCTCCTCCGCCAACTTGGGCAATATTTCCCCACCCTCTATTACTTGCCTTAATCTGTTCTACCGCCATGCCATCACATGCAATGTCAATAGTCGATGTTAAGAATGCACATAGGATAAATATTCCAAAAATCCAAAGATTATTCAGTTTGCTTATATTATCGTTAGGGTTTATTAGAATAAGTAAAAAAACTAAAAGAGCAACCAATGATTGACCAATAAGAATCAAGTTACGTGAACGGCGAAATTTTTTTCCAAAAGGTAATCTCAGGCGTTCAATAAATGGAGACCATAAAAATTTAAGTGTCCAAGGAAGCATAAAAAGTGAAGTCAATCCAATTAAAGAGAGAGAAAATCCTTCACTTCTTAGTAAGGTTGGTACAGATTGCATGATAATCATTGATATAAGGGTTTGGGTGATATAAACCCCACCTATAGCCATAATGATCCTTCTGTTGGCTGATAACTCATAACAGATTGATTTATAGCAGCAATGATCCTTTTGTTTTTTGTCATTGGTTTGCACTCTATTAACCCACCTTAATATTCATGTTTTCTGTTACTCAGCACACTTTCATAAGTATATATAATTTTCATGCTCAAAATGTGATCAACCTCAAATAATAATAACAATGCAAATGATATTAATTCGCATTAACATTTCGGCGTAAAGTGCCATTGCACATTTTGGGGTTTATATGGAAAATAAAGGAACTTTATTTAAATCTATATCTTTTGTAGCGGCTACAATGGTAACAGTAAGCTCTGTAGCTGCCACAGAACAGCATGATAATACAATAACTGTTACTGCAACTAAGCGCATTCAAAGTAGTTTTGATGTAATTGGTAATGTGAATGTTCAAACTGATGAACAGTTAAAAAAATCTTTAGTTAATCAAACTGATGATTTGAGCGCAGTTTTTCCTGAGTTGTTATCTGCAAACCGAAGTTCGCGTATTTATAACAATATGACTCTTCGGGGCCAATCTTCGGCCGATTTCTTTTCTCCAAGTTTGGGACTGTTTGTTGATGGTGCTCCCCAGCTTTCTCAATCGTATGCTCAATCTCTTCAAGGGGTTGAGCAAGTTGAGCTACTTAAAGGCCCACAAGGAGTTATTTATGGGCGTGGCACATTGGGAGGGATTATCAGTGTTATTACCAAAAAACCCAGTAGTCACGCTGAAGCATGGTTAGGGGGGCAATATTTTGGTCAAGGGGAAAGAATCAATACAGGAGGAAGCACTGGCTACATGGAAAACGGCTGGGCTTTTCAGGGGAATGTTAGTCTCGATAGAAATAATGGTTCTTTGAACAATCCAGCATGGGATAAAAAAAATGTTGATAGCAGAGATATAAAAGCTGGATGGTTGTCTGCTAATTATATTTCCCCTGATACATTATTTGAGTCTAATTTAAAAGTAGGTGGAGAAAATTACCATTCTCATGAGGAATATTTTGTTCCTTTTTCACCTCTTTCACGTTCAAAAATTGATACTGAATGGTTATATGAAACACCTAATCTTAAACGTAAATTAAAAAATATTTCCTGGAATACAGGTTATGATTTTAATGATGAATGGAAGTTTAAAACGATACTTTCTTATCAAAATATGGATATAGATAGATTGTTTATGGACGGAACGTTACAAGATGATTCTCAGGATATTTTGTATTCAGAAGCAAGAGCTAATTATGAGGGGGGGGATCTAAGTGGAATTATAGGGGTATCATTTCAAAAGATGGGTTATAGACATGATAATTTATCTGTAGGGAAAGTCGGAATGGGAGGAAAAAAATCTGATAATGATATTTATAATTACTCTGGATATTTTGATGGTGCATACAGGATAAATGACAATTGGGAGTTAGGTGCAGGGGCTCGTTTTTCTCACGAAAAAGCAAAAACTCGAATGATTATTTTAGAAAAAGGAAAAGGTGAGTCTAATTATAATAATAATGCAGTTTTTAATGCCTTTATTCCACGAGCAAGTATCGCCTGGCTTCCAAATGAGCAGAATCGTATATGGTTTGGAGTTGGCCGCGGTTTTAAACCTGGTGGTTTTAACAAAGAAGGGGTTGATAAACTAGCTCTGACTTCTTATAAATCGGAAATTGCCACGGAAATGGAATTAGGTTGGAAATGGCACAGTGTTAATGATAACCATATGGCCGAAATTACTTTATATCAAATAGATAGTAAAGATGTTCAAGGATATGTAGGTGTTATTGGTTATCAGGCATTATCTAATATGGGAGATTCAAGAAGTCGAGGGATAGAATATCTTTGGAAATCAAAGCTTACCCCTAATCATAGTATTTCACTGGGTGGCATGTTCAATCAATCAGAGTTTACCAGTGGAGAACATAAAAATAAAAGACCTGCTTATACTCCTAGTTATAGTTCATTAATTTCATGGGAGGGCTTATATGGCAAGGAGCAAAAGTGGTCTTCTCGGATTGCAGTCAGATTTAATGGACCATTTTACTTTAATGAGCAAAATAATTTAGAACAAGGGCATTATACTGTTGTTGATGCATCAATATCATGGCACCCTACAAAGCAATATGAACTTAGTATCTATGCGAAAAATATTGGTGATGCTTTATATCGAACGTATGCATTTGGTAATAAAGCACAGCTAGGTAATCCGAGAGAGATCGGGGTTCAGGGAAGTATTAACTTTTAGGGTATAGTAAAATCCGCCTGCGCCAAAAAGCGGGTTTTTATTGTCAGCCTTAAACCACCACCTAAGCAGGTGATGATTGACCCTGTGAGGCTATAGCCTGAAGGAAACCCATGTTAAAAAACTACCTCTTACTCACCACAAGTAAAGAGGAAATAACATGGGTTTATACAGAAGTTCATCACATGTGTATTGACGTTGCAAATATCATCTAGTTTGGACTCCTAAATATCGTTATAATATATTGAAAGATAAAGTAGGAAAAGAGCTTTATAGAATAATTTATATTCTCTGCATTATGAAAGACTGTGAAGTATTGGTGCTAAATGTTCAGCCAGACCATGCTTATTTAGTTGTAATGATCCCACCTAAACTATCAATATCAACACTAATGGGAGTCCTGAAAGGACGTAGTACGATAAGGTTATATAATCGATTTCCACATATACGTAAGAAACTTTGGGGTAATCATTTTTGGGCTAGGGGATATTTTGCTGATACGGTGGGGGTTAATGAAGTCATCATTAGGCGTTATGTAAGGCATCAGGATAAAGTTGATCAAGAGCTCGACCAACAAATGGAATTGTTGGGGGATTAATAAAGAATATAGCCCCCTTATAGGGGGCCCAATTTAAAACCACCTCTTTTAGAGGCGGTATTTTACACCCGCCGTTTTCTTTTTTTTCGGAAAACTAATTTCCTATTGAGAGCGCTTGCTTTTCTGCGCACAGTGTGCCTGTGACTTTATTTTGTTAACTCAGGACAGAAAATGCGTATGAAAACTCTCCCGATATGTCTTGCCCTGACCTCACTGCTGTTGGGGGGCTGTGCAGACAAGCCAGCCCAGCCTACGGAAGCGGCGGCAGACATCGCGATTCCGCTCAACGTCGGTTATGCTCAGCCGCTGCTCCCAGATATTTATCCGTCAGCCCCGGAAGTGGTGCGTTATGACCGTTACCGGCTGGTTGATATTTCGCCTTCACAGGCACAGCGTTACCCGCTGGAACAAATTGTTCATCTGCGTATTCCTGCTTCCGTCTCCCCGACAGTCGGGGATGCGCTACATTATGCCCTGCGTGATTCCGGATATCGTCTGTGCACGTCCGATGGACAGGCGAACCACCTTTATCGTTTGCCGTTACCCGCTGTTCATTATCAGATGGGATCGATCCGCCTGAATGTGGCGTTACAGATCCTTGTCGGTCCGGCCTGGCAGTTGTGGGTGGATGATGTGCAACGGGAAGTGTGTTACCGACTTCGTCCGGAATACACGCCATCTGCGCCGGATGCAGGAATGAGCGGCGCTTCATCCGTCTCTGTGGTCACCCCACTTTCTGCGGGCAGTACGCCATTACCGGTGCCACCGGTGCTTAACACTTCCACTGGTCATACCGATGTGAATAAGGTTCATCGCGGAGGGTGGCTGAAATGACTCATTCTGAAGAATTGTCCGTAACCCCATTACATAAAAAAATTTACCGGGGGGTGATTGTGACGGGCGTGGTCGCCTGTGCTCTGGTGGCCGGTATCCCGCTGTTTATCCACAGTAATGTTATCAGTTCACACTCAGAGGCTCTGTCACAACTCGGACAACGATTACAGGCGATTGAGATGAAGATGGCTGACTCTGTCACGGATGACCGGATGAATGCGCAACTGGACGTGCTCCGTCAGGGGCTGACGACGCTAAAACAGGATGTGGCATCACAGCGCGACACCCTCAGAACGGTGACAGCACAGCTGGCGGTGGCCGGCAAACCGGATGAACAGATCGCCGTACTGTCTGACGGGCTGGAAAAACGGCTGGCACAACTGGAAACCCGCCAGGCACAGTGGGCACTGGCGTTACATCAGTTGCAGGAACAGCGTCAGCCGGAACAAAAAACGGTCAATCCCCCGGTTGTCAGGGCAAAACCCGCCACGCCGGAAACTTCCCGTCTCGGGGCTTCTGTCCGTCCATCCCGGACCGTGCCGTTTCAGTTAACCGCGATTGAACAGCGGGGCGGTCGTCTTCTTGCCGCACTGGCTCCTGCGGATATTCGTCAGCTGGGGCAGGTACAGTTACTGCCGGTAGGCGGACGTTATCAGGGCTGGGAAATGACCGACATTCAGACTGATCGTGTGACATTACGTTATCAGGGGCGCACAGTGACGTTGCGCCTGCCATAAAAGGAATGCCGTGATGAAAAACATAAGATGCGTGGTTTTACTGGGTGGGTGTCTGATGTCCGCACCGCTGACAGCTGCACAGTCTGTTTCCGGGGCAACCCGACCGGTTCAGATTGAGGCGGGGAAATCGGCTGAGAGTCAGACACAGTCATTGCAGTATGAGGCGCAGGAATGGGGACTGAGTGCGGAGGAGTATGCCCGTTTTGAGGCGCTGATGAAAGGGCGGCGCGGTATTCAGTCTCCCGGACTGGATCCCCTGACGACATTGGGTATTGAGGCCCGGTCAGACGAAGAGCGCCGCCGGCTGGCTGAAAAGTGGGTACAGCAGGAATTTGCCAGGGCAGAAAAAGAGCTGGCGTTTCAGCGGGAAGTAGATGCTGCCTGGAAGCGGCTCTATGGTCAGGTATTACCGGTCAGTCTGGGAACATTCGGCAGGATGGAACAGGGAACAGCGCAGCGCCGGCAGGCACTGTTTGTGCAGGCGGAAAATTGTAGCGCGTGTGATGCCCGTCTGGCTACTCTGCTGGCCGGCAAACAGCCGTTTGATATTTATGTGCTGGGGACAAAGGGGGATGATAACCGCCTGAGGGCTTGGGCCAGACAAAAAAATATCCCGGCAGAGCGCGTCAGAAAGCGGGAAATTACGTTAAATCATGATGGCGGTCTCTCGCTTCAGTACGGACTGACCACCACACCGGTGGTGATGCAACAGTTACCGGATGGGCGGTGGCGTCCGCTCACACCTTAATCCGGAGGCGTGATGCGTAAAAATTCCCTGCTCACTCTTGTCCTGCTGCTGTTTTCCGTGCCGTTACCGGCTCGGGAGGTGCCGCCGGGCTACCGTGAGGTGGCCCGGCAGGAGAATGTACCAGCAGAAGCCCTGTATTCCCTGGCACTGACGGAGTCATCCTGGACATTACCGGCACATCACCCGCAGGCCGGTGAAATCCATCCCTGGCCGTGGACGCTGAATGTGGCTGGTAAAGGATACCGTTATCCGACACGGCAGGCCGCCTGGCAGGCTTTACAGTCGTTTTTACAGACGACATCCCCCAGACGTATTGATGTGGGGATTGCACAGGTGAACTGGGGCTGGAACGGGCATCACTTCCGTTCCGCCTGGGAGGCCTTTGATCCTTATACCAATTTGCATGTGGCCGCCCGCATCCTGCGCCGCTGTTATGAGGCGTCACCGGGTAGTTGGATCCGTGCCGCCGGCTGTTATCACCATCCGGCGGGCGGTCAGCCCGCAGTACGCTATAAAAATAGTGTCCGGCGTCAGCTGGCGACACTGACGGGCGGTACACAACCCGTTCCCGCTCATTTACCGGCAGTCAGTACAGATCGGGCTGTATCGTTTGTGTGGATAGAACCGGAGAACAAAACCGATGCGAAATAATCCTGAAGAAAAGACAACGCGAGCCTTTTATCCCCTGCCCGTCTTGGGGATGCTGCTGTTTTGCGCAGCCGGCGGCAGTCAGGCGGCATTAACGGTGGTGGCGGATTATGGCGGGCAACCGGCAGCACCTTTTTATGACGCGATAAATAATGCCCCGAATGAATGGACAGCAAAGCCGGCGTCCCGCCCTCTGCCGTCCGTGATGGCCCCGTCAATGGTGTTGCCGGTTGAGACACCGGAAATGACGCCGGGGGAGGTGGATGACCGCGTCCTGCATTTACCGGGGATTGGGGCACTGTATCTGGTGGGGGATGATCCGTTATCCCGGGCATGGCTCACACAGCACGCAGCCCAGCTGAATGCAATGAATGCGGCCGGGATGGTGGTGAATGTGAAATCGGAAACCGGGTTACAGGCGCTTCAGGCGCTGGCTCAGGGAGGACTGCTCTCCCCAGCTTCTGGCACCGATTTAGCTCACCGTCTTCAGTTATCACATTACCCAGTTCTGATCACGGAAACCGGGTTGACCCAGCAGGTGAAGTAATGTTACCGCCGATATGGCCTTCAGATGGGGTTGACTCCCCGGCATTCTGGTTGGCCGTGCTGATGTGGTGCGTGTTCTTTGTTGTGATGAGACTCCTGGGGAAAAAAAACCGTCCTGCCCGCCGTCATCGTCACTGTCACGGGAAAGAATCGCGTGTACCGGAAAAAGAAAATCCGTCAGATCCTCCCTGGGGTTGAGTGCAGTGAGCACATTGTTTTCCGGACGTGTCGGTGAATTTTCAAACAGTGTTTCCAGTGGAAACGCTGGATGATTTTTGAACACTGTTTCCACTGGAAACACCGGTGAATTTTTAAACACTGTTTTCCGGGGTAACACCAAAAAAGAGTTTGAGAGAATGAGTGATCGTTATGTGATAGAGGCCTGGCTGCGACCGGCCGTGGAATTGAACAGTGCTCTGGTGTCCGGCGGGGCGGCGTTTGTGTGTGCGGTAGCGCCCTGGGCAGTGGCATTGTCTCCGTCCGTGAGTTATGTCACCGCCGGTGCGTTTGCCGGTTTTTCCGCATTGCGGGCACATCAGGGATTCCGGGTATTACGTTACCGCCGGAATCTCCGGCGTCTGCCCCGCTATCAGGTGACGTCGGCACAGGTGCCGGTCAGCCGGCAGCGTCTGTTTCTGGGAAAAGGGTTTCAGTGGCAGCAAAAACACACGCAACGCCTGCTGGAAACCCAGCGTCCGGAAGTGGAGCGGTATGTTCAGCCGCCGGCACATTACCGGCTGGCCCGGCAGTTTGAACTCCGTTTTGAATCCCGTTTTCCGGCGGTTTGCCGGCTTTTGCAAAAAGACAGTTGGCTGAATCCGGTCCGCCCGCTGACGCCGGTGGGGGGGAATCCGGTGTTACACGGTGTGGAGCCGGATGAGGTGAATGTGACCATGGATTTGCGTGAACGGGTTGGTCATATGCTGGTACTGGGGACCACCCGTGTCGGCAAAACCCGTCTGGCGGAAGTGCTGATCACTCAGGATATCCGCCGGGGGAATATCACGATTGTTTTTGATCCGAAAGGGGATGCGGATTTATTGCGCCGGATGTGGGCGGAAGCGCATCGTGCGGGGCGCAGTGAGGAGTTTTATGTTTTTCACTTGGGCTGGCCTGATATCAGTGCCCGTTATAACGCCATCGGGCGTTTTGGCCGAGTATCGGAAGTCGCGGGGCGGGTTGCCGGCCAGTTATCCGGGGAAGGGAACAGCGCGGCGTTCCGGGAGTTTGCCTGGCGGTTTGTTAATATCATTGCCCGGGCACTGGTTGCTCTGGGGGAGCGTCCGGATTATGCCAAAATTTTACGTTATGTCACCAATATCGGGGAACTCTATCAGACATATTCGATGCAGGTGATTAAAGCACAACTACCTGATTTGTTTGCCCAAATCGAGAATGCGCAGAACGCGCTGACGGTCGAGGATGTGCCCCGTCATCTGCAAAGTGATCCGAAAGCTGTGGCTATCTGGGCAACGGAGCTGGCGTTAAGTAGTGAGAAAGGGAAAAAAATCTATGATCCGATTTTGGACGGGCTGCGCAGTGCGATCCGTTATGACCGGACCTATTTTGATAAAATAGTGGCTTCTCTGCTGCCGTTACTGGAAAAACTGACTACCGGAAAAACTGCCGCCCTGTTGTCGCCGGATTACACCAATATGCAGGATCCCCGTCCGATTTTTGACTGGCAGCAGGTGATTCGGAAAAAAGGGATTGTATATGTCGGGCTGGATGCGTTATCGGATGCGGAAGTGGCGGCAGCGGTGGGGAATTCCATGTTTGCGGATTTGGTCTCGGTAGCCGGGCATATTTATAAATTCGGGACTCAGGATGGACTGCCGGAGGATGAGCACGCCGGAAAATTACCGATCAGCCTGCATTGCGATGAATTTAATGAACTGATGGGGGATGAATTTATTCCGTTACTGAACAAGAGCGGCGGCGCGGGGATTGAAGTGACGGCCTACACACAGACCTGGTCTGATATTGAAGCCCGGCTGGGGAATGCGGCGAAATCGGCGCAGGTCACCGGTAACTTTAATACGCTGGTGATGTTGCGTGTCCGTGAACTGATGACCGCGAAATTACTGACGGAACAGTTACCGGAAGTGGATATTTACACCAAAACCCTGGTATCCGGGATCACCGATATTTCCAATCCGAGGCAGGGGAGTGATTTTACCTCCAATACCCAGGACAGGGTCAGTATGGTGGCTAAACCGCTGCTGTTACCGGCAGATATTATTCAGTTACCGAAAGGACAGGCGTTTGCGCTGCTGGAAGGCGGGAAGTTATGGAAAATCAGGATGCCCCTGCCGGCGGCAGAGGCTGATGCCCTGATGCCACCGGATTTACAAAAAATCGCACAGTATATGGAGAAAAATTACCGTACCGGCGAAACTTGGTGGACTGCGTCATCATTTTCGGATGCGCGGCATGACAGCGGCGGTATGAATGTGGCTGAGATGGCACCGGATACCGAAGGGGGCAACGATGGCAACTGCTGAGGTACGTCAGGAAACCCCGCGTCACCCGGCAAAAGACCCCGGTTTGCCGGCTAAATTGTTGTGGCACTGGCCGTGGGCCATCATCGGGGTATTACTGGCCTCCTGGGTATGCAGTCTGTTGATTGAGTGGGTCGGGATTGCGTTTTTCTGGGCGGACGAAGGGGCGGAGCACAGCCGGCAGGTGATGTTAACCGAGAGCGGGTATCTGTCAGAAGGGTTTACCCGTAGTCTGCTGATGTCCAGTCCGGCGCAGTGGCTGGCTCATACCGTTGAACAGGCATACCGGTGGCTGTTTGTGGAGTCCGGGCTGATGGAGAGCTGGCAGAACGTGTATCCTGTCAGCGGGAATGCAGTTGCCCGTGAACTGGATGACTGGCGGATTTGGTTTGTGTCCGAGCTGAGAGACTATCTGCTGGCGACGGTTTATGTGACGCTGACCTTTTTTATCCGGGTGACTATTCTGGTGCTGTCGATGCCCCTGTTTGTTATGGTGCTGTTGGTGGGCATGGTGGAAGGCTTTAACCGGCGTGATTTGCGGCGTTATGGTGCCGGGTATGAATCCAGTTTTGTGTATCACCACGCCAAGCGTTTTGTTAAGCCGGCCTTTTTTGTTCCGTGCATGATTTATCTGTCCTGGCCGTCTGCCATTTACCCTAATCTGGTGTTGTTACCGGCGGCTCTGTTGTTCGGGCTTGCGGTGGCAGTGGCTACCGCGTCATTTAAAAAATATTTATAGGCGCTGGGCAGAGACACACAACACTTGTTTTTGTGTGTCTCTGTCAGCAGACAAGCGGCTAGGCCGCGCGTCAGTGGTGTGATGGGGTTATCCTGCGCTGATTGATGGATTGATGAGTGTGAGCAGTAAATAAAGTGGCGGGTTGTCTGTCGTGATGAGTTGCCAGCCACATTGTGTCAGCAGTTCAGCTAGTGCGGCGATATCACCTCCGATTTTTACAGGTAGGTGTGCGGTCTGATGACCGTCAGTATCAAAAGCCTGCTCCAGTGCATTTTTGGATAAACAGATGGTGTTGCTGAGCGTATCCGGGCTCACCGCATGTCGTCTGTGCCACGATTTATCACTCAATAACTGATAGGCAAAGCCTGCCTCCTTGGCCGATTCAAGCGCATAAGTGAGCCGGAACAGATCGCTCTGCTCGTGTAATGCGCCTGTACAGGAGCGGTACAGATAATCCAGTTTTTGTGGCAGTTTGGCCCGGCTCCCCAGTGTACGTCCCTGTTGAAGCAGCCAGTCAATATCCGGCGTAACGTCACGGTCAAAACGGCGTTGCTTTTTGGCGGTTGCCAGCCAGCGTATTAAAAACAGGTTTTTCTGCATGTCGGACTGCACCAGCCCCTCCCTGCGGGCCAGATGCAGGGCAACCAGTGCACACCAGGCAAAATGCCCAGTTTTTCGGGTGATGGTCTGACTCATAGGCTCACTTTTATTTATTCATTTCAGCTATTTTCGCAAAAAGCAAGCAATATAAAATTAAAAAATTTGGAAAACTAATTGTTTGCTGTTTTTTCTGTCCGCCTTTTTTACCCTGACTCCACGTTAACCGTCTTTAAGGAGTCGTTATGCGATTATTTTCTCCGCTTATTTCCCTGTTTGCGTTGGTTGTCAGTGCATTTGGGGTATTGCCTGCTCAGGCCGCTGAAAAAGATGAACTGGCGCTGACGTTAAAGCAGCTCGATCACATCCAGGCCAGCCTGGAGCGCGCCCGTATTCAGGCAAATCAGGACAATCACGCCCGTTTTTATTTTGATTATTCCCGCGCCTCCAGAGAGGTGGAGATTATCCGGCAGGGGATTGTCCGCTATCTGGAGCCTTCCCGGGCCCAGCCCACGATGCCGGTTAATGTGGCGGAGCCGCTGCGCGGGGATTACCGCCGGGAGCAGCGATGAATCCGTCACAGCAGGCGGCATTTGAGGCTGCTGCCGGCTCGGGGATGTCTCCGGCTGTTCTGAATCTGTTGTGTATCGGGGCATTACTGGCGGTGCTGTTTTTATGGGCAGCCTGGGGACTGGTTGATGTTTACCGGGGCTGGGCAAATGAAAATGTTCGTACTGCAAGGGTGGGGCAGTTTGCTGTCCGGGCAGTGATATTACTGGTGGTCTGCATCTGGATGTTTGCCAGTTGAGTGTGCTGTTTAATTTATTTTACAGAATGAAAGGTCATTTTATGGATATGAAATCATTTTGGGGACGTGGTGTCCGTCGTATTGGTGCGTCAGTGGTGACGTTATTCACTTTATTCAGTCTGATGCCGGCGTATGCCGCACTGCCTTCGGTGGAACCCCCTTCTTCCGGTGGCGGCGGCGGACTGATGGACACCATTAAAGGCTATCTTAATGACGGCATTGTGATTGGCGGGCTGGTTGTGGCTGCGACGGCTTTTATCGTGGTGGCCATTGCCGCGGTCACCACGTTCAATGAAGTGCGCGACCAAAAGGCTGGCTGGGGTAAATTCGGTACAATTATTGTAGTCGGTGTCGTCCTGATTGTGGCGGTCGTCTGGCTGGCCGGAAAATCCGCCACTATTATTTTTTAAGCGGAGGCAACGATGCAGACCATCGATTTTATGCCGGATCGCTTAAATGCAGAGCCCACCGTCTTTCGCGGATTTACCACCCATGAAATGTTTGCCGCCGCCGGTGTCGGTTGTGTGGGCGGGAGCGTTATCAGTATCCCGCTGTTACCGCTGGCCGGGTGGGTGATCCTGCCGACCGGCGCGTTGATAATGCCGCTGTTGGTGGTGTTTTTTGGCGGCACTTTTCTGACCCGTATCAAACGCGGAAAACCGGAAAATTATCTCTACCGCCGATTGTCCTGGAAACTGCAAACCGGGTTTGCCCGCACATTGCCGCTGACCGGACGGCTGACTGAAAAATCCCTCATCACCGTATCTCAGGGCTGGTTTTTACGCCGGACGCAGGCGCTGTCACTGTGCCGGTATATCGCCGGAGGCCGCCATGAGTAAATTTCGTCATGCCCTGCAAAACCGGGACCAGCACATTCTGACACTGCGGATGATCTGCGGGGTGCTGGTGCTCTGCCTGTTTGTGGCCTTTGCCGGCTGGATGCGGGCGCCGGCTAAACTGACGATCCATAATCCGCCGGATTTGCGCTCCGGCAGTACCCGGGCATGGTGGGAAGTGCCGCTGCCGACGGTGTACGCTTTCAGCTTTTATATTTTTCAGCAACTGAATGCCTGGCCGAAAGACGGCGAGGTGGATTATCCGCGAAAGATTGCACAGCTCAGTGCCTATCTGACGCCGTCCTGCCGGGCGTATTTTGAGAAAGAGGCCGCTTACCGTACTACGCTCGGGGAGCTGAAAGGGCGTTCCCGGGTGGTGTATGAGATCCCGGGACGCGGGTTCAGTGAGGATAAAGTCCGGGTGATTGACCGGGATAACTGGATCGTGCGCCTGGATTTGGTAGCGGATGAATATTTTAGCGCGGAGCCGGTCAAGCGAGCGACGGTACGTTATCCGGTGAAAGTGGTGCGCTGGGAGGGCGATCCGGAAAGTAATCCGTTTGGTCTGGCCCTGGACTGCTATGACGGGCTGCCTCAGCGTCTGGAAGCGGCGGAGCAGAATAAGGAGGTCAGTCAATGAGCATAAAACGTCATCTGACGGCCTGTGCTCTGGGGATTTCGGCGGTGTTTTCTGTGGCCGCTCTGCCGCTGCCGGTGCAGGCGGTAGAGCTGGTCCGCTGGGAGCGTATTCCGTTACCGGTTTCTCTGCATGTGGGGGAAGAGCGCATTGTGTTTGTGGAAAAAAATGTGCGTGTCGGTTTTCCACCGTCTCTGAATGAGAAACTGCGGATCCAGAGTACCGGAGGGGCGGTGTACCTGCGGGCGGAAAGCGCCTTCCCGCAGACCCGCCTTCAGTTACAGGATGTGGAAAGCGGGGAAATCCTGTTGCTGGATGTGACGGCCACTGCCGGTAAAGGGAAGCTGGAGCCGGTGCGGGTGGTGTACAGCGGTGAAGTCAGTACGCAGCGTGACAGTCAGAGCGTCAGACGCAGCGGGCAGGCTGCGGGGGCAGCAGCCGATGCCGTACCGGAAAGCGTGGACCGCAAAGCGAAAACCCGTTATCCGGCGCCGTTACCGGTCTTACTGACCCGTTATGCCGCCCAGAGTCTGTATGCACCGTTAAGAACAGTGGAGCCGGTGTCCGGCGTACAACCTTTGCCACTGACCTTACCAAAAACACTGACAGCACTCTACCCGTCTGAACCACTGATCGCGCGGCCGCTGGCCGGCTGGCAGGCGGCGGAGTACCGGGTGGTGGCGGTGAAACTGACCAATCAGTCCGCTCAGAAAGTCGTGCTGGATCCCCGTCAGTTGCAGGGGCAGTTTGTCAGCGCCACGTTCCAGCATCAGTGGCTGGACGCGAAGGGCACACCGGAGGATACCACCACAGTGTATCTGGTGATGAAAGGCAAACCGGATAAGGCGTTTCCTGCGGAGCCGCCTGTCCGGAGGACGGGAGGGAAAGCCCGATGAAAGTGAAATCCAATACGCTGGTCAAAATTCTGGTGCCGTCCGCACTGGCGTTGGCGGTGCTGATTGGTATCAAAAGCTGCCAGCCCGACACGCCGGTCACCGGCAGCGGACAGGACAACCTGTCTCAGTCAATCAATGACCTTGACCCAGGGGAGCTGAAGTCACTCGGGATTGAGGGGGATACCCCGGCCGATACACTGAGGACGCTGATTGGCACTATGAAAACGGTACGTGACCGTCAGGCGGAATTGATCGCCCAGAATGAGAAATTGCTGGAAGAGAATGCGCAGCTGCGTAACCGGCAGCAGAATGTGTCGGGGCAGATCCAGTCTGCGGTGGCTTCCGTCCGTCAGGAAGCGGAGAGTCAGCAGCGTGCCCTGCAACAGGAGCAGCAGACACTGATGCGGCGTCTGGATAGCCTGGGGGAAACGCTGACAGCATCAGGTGGTCAGCCGGCTCAGGGCAGCGGACAAGGCGATATTCCGCTGGGACTGGGGCTGGATACCGGGGGCAGCGGACTGACGGTGAAAGACGGGTTGCTGTGGGCTGAGCCGCAGGATGCACAACCGGCTGAACCGGGGCGGATGGTGAACGGACAACCGGCTAAACCGGCGTTTCCGACCTCTTTTCTGGAGGATAACGCCATTACCCGTCAGAAAGCGGAACTGGACCGGGTGGCCAAAAATCAGCGCACGCTCTCCGGTACAGTGGACGGTGAGGCCCATACCGAACCGGCGTACACGATACCGGAGAATGCCACCCTGGTGGGCAGCCAGGCGATGACGGCGTTGCTGGGGCGGGTGCCCATTGACGGTAAAGTGACCGATCCGTATCCGTTCAAGGTGGTGGTGGGAAAAGACAACCTCACGGCGAACGGCATTGAGTTACCGGATGTGGAAGGGGCGGTGATCAGCGGCTCGGCCACCGGTGACTGGACATTGTCCTGTGTGCGCGGGGATATCACCTCGATCACCTTTGTTTTTACGGACGGCACGATCCGCACGGTGCCGAAGCCGGCTGACCGGACGGACGGCGGCAGTCAGGCCAACAGCGGACAGAATGCCCGTAATAACGGCGGGTCGCTCGGCTGGATTTCAGATGAGAGCGGGATCCCGTGTATCAGCGGTGAACGTAAAACCAATGCCGGCACCTATCTGCCGACCCTGTTTGCCCTGACGGCAGCGGCCTCGGCCGGGGATGCGATGTCGCAGAGTCAGTATACCGCGCAGAACAACGGGTACGGTATCACCTCCTCGCTCTCTGGGGATGCGGGGAAAGCGGCGCTGGGCAGTGCCATCGGCGGCGGGTTTAAGGATGTGGCGGACTGGGTGAAATCCCGCTACGGGCAGACCTTTGATGCGGTGTATGTGCCGCCGGGGCAGAAAGTCGCGGTGCATATCAGCCGTCAGATCCCGGTGGATTATGAATCGCAGGGACGCCGGGTGAATTACGGTTTTTCACTGACAGAGGGTGAGGAAGGAGGTCTGGAGTGACGTATTTTGCGAAGCCGGGGGTGCTGGCTGTGACGCCGGTGACGTTTCCGCTGGTGTTTGTGTTCAGTGCCGGACAGGCCGGTTGTACTGGAAGTCATTTTTGCCTGACGGTGGCCGGTCATCAGGTGTTTGATGAGGAGCAACAGCAGCTGATTGCCGGCATGTCACCGGCGACGATACAGCTGGCGTGGCAGAGTACCGCCGGTGAGACGCCCGGGGCGGTTCTGTCTGTGGGCCGTCACCGGGTGGGGCTGAGTGACAACGACATTACCGTTTACCGGTTTGCCCCGCGGGATGAGGCGTGGCCGCAGGACAGTGACTGGGATCGCCTGCTGTACACCGTTTTTAAAGGGGAGGCGCCGGATAAAGCCGGCTGGCAATGTGTGCCTTTTTCACTATCTGAACTGAGCTGTCACGGTGAGTTTGCCCGGCTGACCTGCCGGGGGGCGATCCTGAAGGGCGCGGGAGGCGTCATATCATGAGAATGATGAAATGTGTGATGAAAAGCAGAGTGCTGTGCGCACTGGTGTTGTTGCTGGCCGGCTGTGCCACCTCCAAAGAGGAGCTGCTGCCGGCGGGAAACAGCGACATGATGGCCATCTGGTCCGGCAGACAGGCTGATCCGAACGGTGCGGCGGACAGCCGGACGGTGACGGAGACCGCCCGCAGCGCCCTGCGACGCGCCCTGACGAATGATGAAGCCGCGCGCCTTCAGCAGGCGGACACCGCGTATACCCGGACACAAAGCAGTGAGATCCATCAGCAGTTTCCGCGTCTGCCGAACCCGGACATGGTGATGTATGTGTTCCCGCATCTCTCGGCCGGCAATCTGCCGGTGCCGGGATACAGTACGGTGTTTCCGTTTTACCATCAAGTGCAGTATGCCCTGCCGGGTGAGCGTGTGGAGGGCTTGTGATGGGATTTTCATTATTCCGCTCACGCCGGAAAGCGCAGGCGGTTTCTGCTGAAAAAACGGATGAAAACAAGGCTGACAAAACCGTACACCGCAGTACACCGGCAGAGAATGCCGGTTTAGGCCGTCAGCCGCTTTCCCGGCCGGGAAAAATGACCCGGGCGGATGAGCAGAAGATTTACCATGCGAATCCGTCCTTTATTGATTACCTGCCCTGGGTGGAATTTCTGGATGAGGAGCAATGCCTGCTGCTTGATGACGGGGTGTCGGTCGGGGCGGTGTATGCCGTTGAGCCGGCGCCGACGGAAGGGCGCTCTGCCGGCCGTCTGCTCGAAATCCGGGATGCGGTGGAGGATGCGCTTCAGGACAGTCTGGATGAGCATGATGATAACCCGTGGGTGGTGCAGTTTTTTTGTCAGGATGAGGACGACGTGAGCGTCACACTGGCCACATTGCGGGACTATATCCTGCCGGCGGCCCGGGGCACCGCGTTTACCGAAGCCTGGCTGACCGAAATGGCGCGTCATTTACGGGGGATTGCCCGTCCGGAAGGGCTGTTTAAGGACACGGAGGTGACCGGACAACCCTGGCGCGGACAGCAGCGCCGGACCCGGATGGTGGTTTACCGCCGGCTGGGGAACAGCTATACCGATCCGATGCCGCCGGTGGCGATGCTCAATCAGATGTGTGACCGGCTGGTCAGCAGTCTGGGCAGTGCCGGCGTGCAGTGTGTCCGCCAGGACGGGAGGCAGGTGCATCAGTGGCTGCTGCGTCATTTCAATCCGGCCCCTGACTGGGTGGACCGGGAGACGCTGTACCGGGAAGGGGCGTACTGGCCGGCGGCGGAGGAAGCCCCGGGCACCCTGCCGGTGCTGAAGGATTTTGCGGAAACGCTGTGGTTTACCCCGCCCCGGTCGGATGTGGAAAACGGCGTGTGGTGGTTTGATAACCTGGCGCACGGTGTGGTGAATATCGAAAAACTGCGTAAAGCCCCGGGGCCGGGGCACCTGACCGGGGAGCAGAAGCGCGGTGACAAAAATATCAATGCGCTGATGGACCTGTTTCCGGAAGGGACGATGCTGTCGATGACCATCGTCACACAGCCTCAGGATACGCTGGAGCAGGAATTTACCCGGCTGGGGAAAAACTCGGTGGGGGAAAACACCGACTCGCAACGTACCCGCCGGGACGTGGAAACCGCCAGAGGTTTACTGGGGCACCGCCATAAGCTTTACCGGGCCTCCCTGTCATTGCTGCTGCGTGCCGGCTCGGTGGAGGAACTGAACAAAAAGCGCGTGGATCTGACGGCCACGCTGCTGAATGCCGGTCTGGAGCCGGTGAAGCCGGAATATGATGTGGCGCCGCTGAACGGGTATCTGCGTGCCCTGCCGATGTGTTTTGACCCGCAGACGGATAAAAAACACTGGTATACCCGGCTGACCTGGGTACAGCACCTGGCCGGATTACTGCCGGTGACCGGGCGCACCAGCGGCACCGGGCATCCCGGCTGGAGTTTCTTTAACCGGGGCGGCGGGGTGCTGACCTTTGATCCGCAGAATAAACAGGATCGTACCCAGAATGCGCATCTGCTGTTATTCGGTCCCACCGGGGCCGGTAAATCCGCCACCTTATGCGCACAGTTATCGCAGCTGATGGCGGTCCGCCGTCCGCGTCTGTTTATTGCGGAGGCCGGTAACTCCTTTGGTTTACTGGCGGACTATTACGCCAGTCTGGGGCTGAGTGTCAATAAGGTCAGTGTCAAGCCCGGCAGCGGGGTGCGTCTGCCGCTGTTTGCGGATGCGCATCAGCTGCTGATGATGGATGAACAGCGTCTGGCACTGAATGCGGATGAACTGCCAGAGACGGACAGTGAATCTGAGGATGATGACGGGCAGCGTGACATTCTGGGGGAAATGGAAATCTCCGCCCGCATGATGATCACCGGCGGGGATGTGCGGGAAGAAGCGGAGCTGAAGCGGGCTGACCGGGCGATGATCCGCCGGGCGCTGATGGCGGGGGCCCGGGCGTCTTATGCCGCCGACCGGCAGATGCTGCCGGCGGATTTGCAGGAGGCGCTGTATGCCCTCTCCCGGGGGGAAGGTGAAGAGGAAGGGCGGGCATTAAATCCGCAGCGCCGGGCGAAAGCGGCCGAAATGGCGGAATCCCTGGGGATGTTTACCGAACCGGGCAGTTTTGAGCATGAGCTGTTTAATCTGCCGGGGGAGCTGTGGCCGGAGGCGGATGTGACCCTGATTGATTTGGGGCACCTGGCGCGGGAAGGGTATGAGGCCCAGATGGCGCTGACGATGGTGAGTCTTATCAACTCCATCAACAATATTGCCGAGCGGGATCAGTACCGGGCCCGGGACATTAATTTTGTGGTGGATGAGGCGCATATCGTGACGGTCAACCCGCTGTTATCCCCCTATGTGACCAAAGTGGTGAAAATGTGGCGGAAACTGGGGGCCTGGCTGTGGCTGGCGACCCAGAACCTCGATGACTATCCGGACTGTGCCGAGAAAATGCTCAATATGGCGGAGTGGTGGGTGTGTCTGACGATGCCGCAGAAAGAGGTGGAGGCAATCGCCCGCTTTAAGACGCTCAGTGAGGAGCAGAAACAGGTGCTGCTGTCCGCAGCCAAACTCTCCGGCTGTTACACGGAAGGGGTGGTGCTGGCGCGGAAAGTGGAGGCGCTGTTCCGGGTGGTACAGCCGAGCTTATATCTGGCGCTGGGGATGACGGAAAAAGAGGAGAAGCAGCAACGGCGGGTGCTGATGGAGCAATACGGATGCAGTGAGCTGGAAGCGGCGTTCAGGGTGGCAGATGAACTTGACCGGAAACGGGGGTTACCGCCCCGGGTGCCGGGATGATGAAACGGGTGGAGCAGGGAGTGGGTAAACCGTGTTGCAGCACGGCTTACCCGGCCGCTTCATTGGGTATGTTAAAAAGAGGAAACATGACGTCATGAAAACGACGGGAGTTAAAGTAACGCTTTTGTCGCTGGTTGTCAGTTATTCCTGCGCTTTACAGGCCAAAAACGTGTCACTGGGGGACACGGCCGTGGCCACGGGGCAGCACAGTACGGCTGTCGGTGAGGGCAGTATGGCGCTGGGGAACAATATGACGGCGGAACAGGCGCAGGCGGCGATGAAAGCCCAGAATGCCCTGTTGCAGAACAGGGCGCAGGCGCATGAGCAGTACATGCAGACGCAGGCCCTGTTTGACAGTAAATCGCTGGCGAACAGCAATATTCTGGAGCGTCAGGAAGCGATGAAACCGTTGTTGCAGCAACAGGAGACCCTGGCGGGTCAGCGTACCGCGCAACAGCAGCAGGTGACACAGGCACAGCAGGTCGCTGACCGGATGGCACAGATTTATGAACGCAATCTGGGGGCGGTTTCACAGATTGTGGATGAGAATTTTGTGGCGTTGTGGCAGCAGGGGCAGGCTGACCGTCTGGCTCAGGAAGTGAAAAAACGGGTTGAGCAGGATACGTCGGTCAGTAATGACACGCAGTTTTATGTCAGTTATGTTAATGCCTATATTGAAGCGAAAACCAGAAGTGCTCTGGTTAATGAAACCATCAAAGAGAAAACCGGTTCTCAGATTACGACCAACTATCAGGGTGTGGCCCTGTCCCCGGTACTGAGTGCCGGCCACAGTGATAAAGCGATGCTGTGGTCGGATGCGGTCACGGACAGCGAGCAGAAGAAACAATTATCCCGTTTACACCTGAATACCGCGGCCCTGAAGGGCGTTGCCGGTTATCAGGAAGAGCTGGCCAAAATCGCCCTGATCACCTCTGCGGACGGGAAAAAGAATCTGTATCAGGCTTATCAGAAAAATGCCCGGCAGCAAATTGAGCAGGGGCTCACCGGGGTGACAGAGGCCGGGAAGCAGATCCTGTCAGAGCTGTATCTGGATAACATCGATGAAGGCACCTTTAATCAGATGGTCAGCGGTATTTTCACCCGCTATGAGAATCAGCTGAACTACCTGATCCAGCTGGATAAGGTCAACAGTTTATCGCCGGACAGCCCGGATTATGCCAAAGAGTTACAGCAACTGCTGGTACTGGAAAGCCGTCCCCGGGATAACACCGTCGGGCTGAATACCAACCCGGAGGCGCTGAAACAAAAAGTGGATCAGTACCTTCAGGACAATGCGCTCAGTCACACACAGGCCATGTCGTCACAGGCCACACAGCTGAAACAGCAGTTATCGGCGGAAAAAGCCGTCACCGATCAGGCACTGAAGCAGGCAGAAACGCAACTCTCCCGGCTGGAAAAGGATCTCTCCGCGCTGGATACAAAGTTGTCTGATTTGCGTCCGACGCAATCCGAGCTGGAAAACATCCGGGATCTGGAGAAGGTGAAAGCCGAACTGGCGCAGAAACAGGCGGAATATCAGGCGGCGGATAAAGCCCTGAATGAGGCGCAGAGTACGCTGAGTCAGGGTAAACAGGCTGTTGCGGTCGGGGATAAGAGTCTGGCGCTGGGCGAAAAATCCGTGGCACTGAGTGTGGATGCCCGGGCGCTGGCGAAAAACAGTGTGGCACTGGGGGACGGCAGCCTGGCTGACCGGGATAACAGCGTGTCCGTCGGCCGTGAAGGTCAGGAACGTTTTCTGACGCATGTGGCGGCCGGCATTGCAAAAACGGATGCGGTCAACAAAGGGCAACTGGATGAGGAGCGGGATGCGCGTATTGCCGGCGATAAGCAGACGCTGAAACAGGCCATGGACTACACCGATGTGAGCATTCAGTACAGTGAGGCGAAGATAAACAAGCGGATTACGGAAGAGCAGCAGGCCCGTATTGAGGGGGAGGAACAGACCCTGGCGGCCGCAAACCGCTATACCGATGAGACGTTCGGGCAGGTGACCCACACGGTGCTGGACAATGCCCGGCAGTATACCGACCAGCGTTTCAGTCAGCTGGACAATAAAATCAGTCAGGTGGAGAAACGGGCCAATGCGGGGATTGCCGGGGTGACCGCAATATCTTCCATTCCGTATGTGAACAGTGAGCGTTTTTCGTTCGGGATGGCGATGGGGCATTACCGTGATGCACAGGCGATAGCCACCGGGGTGCAGTATAAGCCGACGGCCAATACCAATGTGCGCCTGAATGCGTCATGGAATAACGGCGGCGATACCAGTATCGGCGCCGGGTTTGCGGTGGGCTGGTAACCGGTGAAAACCCGCCGGTCACCGGCGGGTTTTGATGCGCTTTTCTTCTCTCACCGTTCGTTTGTGAGGACTGACCGAATGAAAAAACGATTTTTATCTCTTTCCGGATTGCTGATGCTGTCGCTGTCATGCCTGCCGTTGACCGCCGGGGCGGCAGTGGTGCTGTATACCACGCAGGATGACGCTCTGCCGCAGACGGACATCCCGTTTGAGGTGGTGTATCTGGATGCGCCTGAACGCCTGCTGGATGAGGCCCTGCTTCAGCCGGGGACGGAACTGAGTGAAGCGGATGCCCCGCACATCACCGCCCTGTTACAAAGTCCGGCCTGGCAGGCCAGAGAAACGGCATTACGGCAGGCTTATCAGGGCGTGGTTCAGGCCTGGCAGCTGGGGGTGTCATCTCTGCCGGCGGTCGTCGTTGATGCGCAGTGGGTGGTTTACGGCACCACCGATATTGCACAGGCGGTGACGCAGATACAGCAGTACCGGGAACAACAGGAAGGAGGAGGTCAACCATGACCCGACAATCACATCGCCGGCGTCTGGCGGGGGCTTTGTTACTCGGTTGTTCACTGGTGCCGGTGGCGGAAGCCAGTCTGAGTACCGCCACTCTGGTCGCTTCTGCGGCCTCACCGTCGTGTATCAGCTGGCGTATCAGCGGGATTTGCTACTGGCTGAAGTGTGGCTGGGGCGGCTGCCGTATCCGGACATCTGTCCGGGTGTCACATTTTATTCCGCAGGCGGTGGTCTCGGCCTACCATGCCCCGGGTGAAAACCCGTGGCGGGAAATGTCACTGGTCAGCGGGGCGGCCGGCGGGATTGAAAATGCCGTGACCGGCGTGCTGAGCGGGGTATCTGCCGGGGGCGGAAACAGTGAACAGAAGTTTGAGGCAAAACGTAAAACCGCCCTGCACTTTTTTTATGCGGATGCTATCGGTCATCCGGCAACCACCCTTATCGGCGGCAGTATTCCGGGGTATTCCTGTGACAGCGCAGCCACACCGCTGTTTCCTTATTACCTGAGCACGCTCGACAGTGTGCCGTGGCGGCTCGGTGTGCCGGAAATGGCGTATCCGGAAGCGATAATTCCCGGGAAACGGGAAATCGGGGGGCAGAGCCGGGGCAACATGTGGGGAAATCTCTATCCGCGCAGCGGTTTTGTCAACCAGCAGGACGGGGATAAAGCGGCGGCTGTGGTGGCGCAGCGCGTGGCAGATATTATGACCCGCACCGGGCAGGCGCATACCTATGTGCCCCTGAAAGGCAACCGCCGGGATGGCTATTGGCCGCCGGACGCGGTGACGGAGAATACCGGGACAAAAAACCATAAATGGCAGCGCCTGTCGCCGGGGCTGAAAAACAGCTGTGCGGTGTTTCCGGATGAGGGCGGAGCACAGGCACAGGACGGTAATTATGCCTGGGCATTGTGGCAGCCGTACAGCTGCTGCAAGCGCATGGGGCAAAAATTTCTGTACAGCACAACGTTTTAAGCAGGGATTTTAAGATGATGAAAGCAAAACGACACACGTTTTTTCCGCCGGCGCTGACACTGATGGTGTTATGCAGTGTACCGGCATTTTCTGTCCGGGCCGGGCTGGATTTTTCTGCCGGTGCGAATGATATCGGCTACGGCGCAAATGTTTCCGGCGCGGTCTCCGACAAACTGTACTACAACCTGGGCGGCGGCACGGTGTTATCCCAGCCGCCGGGGCGCAGTAATCTGCAACGTCTGGGGATGAGCATGGGCTGGAACAGTGATCTGATGTGCGGCAATTTTGATATCAAAACCACGGTGGGCAACCAGCTGAACGGGGTGACGGCCGGCTTTAAGAATCTGATGAGTGAGGTGATCCAGAATGCCACCGGGGCGGTGGCCAGTCTGCCGGCGATGGCTATCCAGCGGGCGAATCCCGGCCTGTATGAAATGCTGACCAACGGGGTGTTGCAGGCTAATGTGGCGTTTGATAAGGCGCAGCTGAACTGTCAGAACATGGCTAAACGGATGATGGACTTTTCAGAAAATAATCAGTGGACGCAGGCGGCGATCCTCGAAGAAGCAAAGAATATCATCAATAACAGTGACGGGGATGCGGTAAAAACTGACCAGCAAATTCAGCAAAGCAGTGGCGATAAAGGGGTTGTATGGATAGGCGGGAAACAGCGCGGTGGGGTTGGTCAGCCTGCGATTCAGCCGGCGCAGGATTTTGCACAGGCCGGCTTTAATATCATGAACGGTCTGCCGGCAACCAGTACGGCCCCGGTGCCGGCCGGCCAGTGTAACGGAGCCGCTTGCAGGCGCTTTGCCAACAGTGAGGAAGCCGCTCAGGTGGTCACACAGGTGCTGGGCAGCAAATCGGTCCGCACCTGCACCAATCCGGCGGATTGTCAGAGCGGCGGTGAGGCGGAGCAACCGGGCAGTTCCCAGCCAGGAACCGGGCTGGCACCGGTGCTGGAGACCACCACCCGGGAAAATTTGGAACAGCTGCATAAACTGGTGAACAGCCGGGGCGCGGTCGGGGCGGCAGAGTTGGCGAAACTGAAAACCGGCAGCCTGACGGTCTCCCGGGGGGTGATTGAAGCGCTGCGCCGGGATCCGGATAAAACGGCATTAACACAGCGTCTGGCCGGTGAGCTGGCGATGGCGGACACGATGGAGCTGGCGCTGACGATGCGCCGGATGCTGATCACCGGCCAGGGGGAGCCGAATGCCGGTAATTTTCCGAAAGCCCAGGAGATCGGTAACCAGTCGGTTGACCAGCTGGATCGCGAAATCGGGATGCTGCAAACGGAAATGGAAGTGCGTAAATCCATTGCCAATAACGCGATGCTGACGGTGATTGAGCGTGATCAGCAACGGACACAGGTGAACCCTGCCACCCAGACCCCAGATAATACGGATGTGCGTGTACAGGGACTGGAGCAAAACAGTGACACCGGAGGACGTTAAATGACGAAAGGAAAAACCGGGCGCCGGTTATGGCCGGTGCTGAAAGTAACCGGGCTGACCCTGCTCAGTATGGTGGTGTTGCTGGCGGTGGCTCAGCTGGGGCTGAGTTATTACGGTGAGGCGGACAGTCTGCGCCGGGCGTTTTACCGTGCCCGCTGGTTCTGGCTGGTCTGGCGGTGTGTGTTGTACGGAGCCGTGGCGGTTGGATTATGGAAACTGTATCACCACCCGAAAGTCAGTGAGACGGCCCGGCGCAGTCTGAAGCGCAGCGGGCTGGCGATGGCCGCCTTTGTGGCGGTGAGTGAATGGTCAGTCTGGGCGGGAGGTGACGGCTTATGATGACAAACAGTTATCTCGAGTATTTTCTCACGCTGCTGGCCTGGGTGGTGAATAACGGATTGTGGTCGGTACTGACCAGCACCGGGCTGTTTGCGCTGCCGCTGGTCTTTAAAGTGCTGGGGATCTGGCTGAAAGTGCGGGAAGAGGGGGAGGATGAGGGTAACAAAGGTTCACTGGCAATTGTGCGTATCGAGAACGCGCTTTACGGCGCCTTTGTGGTGATCCTGTTTTGTTGTGTGCCGTTGATGGAGGTGAGTGTCAGTACCCTGCAATTTGATACCAGCCGGACCAAAACCTGCGGCACCTGGACCCCGGTGAAGCCGGCGGAATCCGGTTACAGCGGCGTGGTGTCGTCACTGGATAATCAGACAGCCAAAATCCCGCTGTGGTGGATGCTGGTACATAAGCTGTCGAAAGGGGTGACTCAGGCGGCGGTGGCCAGCATTCCGTGCCGGCCGGATTTGCGTCAGGTGCGTTTTGAGGTGCAGCACAGCAACATTAAAAATCCGGCGCTGGCTGCCGCACTTCAGGATTTTACGGATGACTGTTACTCACGTGCCCTGTATGACTGGAAAGCGAAAGATCAGGGAAAAACACAGGATGAAAAAACGTTACAGGATATCACCTGGATAGGCTCGGCCACCTTTATGAAAGGGGAATATCATCAGATCCAGTCACGGACACCGCGGGCGGGCTTTCCCTGGGATGCCGACCGGGATGACGGGTATGCGAATGTCAACGGCAACGGTTACCCGACCTGTTATCAGTGGTGGAATGATGCGAATGCAGGGTTACTGAAACTTGTCAAAGAGCAGACCGATGAAGGGATGTGGCTGCGTGCCCGGGCGGCGATGAAGCTGATTAATAAAAACTCGAAAGAGTTTGAGGAGGCCATCGTCCGCCGGCTGGTGAGTCCGGCGAATCTGGATGTCTCCGGCGGCCGGGTATACCGGGGATACGGGGGTAATGCGGATATGACGGTGATGAATGAGCTGGCCAGAATGGGAGGGGTAGCCGGGACTTCGCTGGCGTCACTGGGGGCATTCCCTGCCTTTGATACGATGCGACAGTCCTTACCGATGGTGCAGGGGCTGATGTTAATGGCGGTGTATATCATGATCCCGATGGTGCTGATGTTTTCGGCGTATGAATTTAAGACGGCGATAACGGTGACGTTTGTGATATTTGCGCTGAACTTTCTGACATTCTGGTGGGAGCTGGCACGCTGGATAGACAGCTGGATGATGGAGGCACTGTATAATTCCGATACGCACAGTCAGTGGAATATGAACGGGCTTCAGAACACGTCTGATGATGTCATTATGAACCTGGTAATGGGAACGATGTTTTTGGTGTTGCCGGCGTTGTGGTTGACAGCATTTGGTTGGGCTGGAGCTAAAGTTGGGTCCGAGCTAGGTAATATGACATCTAACGCGACTTCACCTGCGCATAGTGCGGGGGGGAAAGGAGGACAGTTAGCAGAACAAGCTATTTCTAAAAAAGTTAACTAATAATATTTTGAAGCCAGCTGCAAAATTTAGTTTTGTGGCTGGCTAATCTTCGTCAATATTTATTCCGTTCATATAATATCCAAAACCTTGGTTGCCATTTCTAAAGTCGTCACTATTGCCAACGAGATTGGATTGCCATTCATTATTGTTATCAGTGGATTGAATGTTATTTCCTGAAGAAATATCAATGTGTTCTATTACAGAAAATAAAATCACCAACGCTCCAAAGGTAAATAGGATGTACAAACTGAAATAAGCCAGTAACGCGATGACTGCGAGAGTTATAGATACCAGTGGAATATGCCCCAGCCAACCCGGCATATTTTTGCTTTTGGCGCTTGCCACACAGTTCTTATCGAAAGCCTTCAATTTTTTGATTAGCCATTTTGCTTTATAAGCTGCTTTTATGCCCCAGCGTTCTCCTCTGGAAGCGGCTGTTTTATCACTCATTTCCCCCTCCGGTAATCAGTGAGTCTGATTTATCTCATGCTTGTCGTCTATCGTTAATACAATTTTAGGTCGATTTTTAATCATTGTCTACATCTTGTGAGTTATGCACATATCCACGGTCACCAAGCCAGTGCAACCCGATGCCAACAAGCAATCGGGTAAACGGGAGCGTACAGGGCATCGGCCCTGATGGTGGCGGTGGGTATGTGTATAACTTTTTTGTTGCCTTCATATAAAAATCTTATTCTTTCATCTGGATGGATTTATTGAATTTGATTTTTTATGTCAGTTTAAGTAAGTTTTTAATATGTATCCGAGTCCTTGTATATAGGAGATGATAATATGAATTTTATTTTTTGGTTTGTGGTCTTAATAGGGGCGGGATATTTGTGGAGGAGGAGGGGTTGGTTCAGTAAAATAAGGAAGCAATACTCAAGGAGAAAAACAACATTAAATGGTAACAAAGGATGTTTATATAATAAAAAAAATGACAATGATGCTTTGGAAGGTAATGGGGATTGTAATAATTTTTATTCTGAGAATAAAGAAAGTTTCTTTTGGTTAATGATCGAGAGAGGTATTAAATTTTACAGAAAAGAATATTTGACTACGATTACTGAAAAAAATATCATGATAAGTTAGTGAGCTGGTTTGGTGAGAAATGTTATATACATTGTCAGGTTAGTTTAGGGAGTTTATTTATATTCCCAAAACAAAAAAATTTTACTGATGAAGAACAAAAACGTTTTTTTTCTGTTTGTAATAGAATGTCCTTGGATTTTATTTTAACATTTAAAACTAATATGCCCTTCTTACGTGTTTCTGTTGACTCTATGAAAAATAAACCGCCTGTTTGGGATGTTTATGATAAATCCAAATAAAAACATATCTGATTGTTGAGTTTTCGTGATTAAAGATGGCATTGATTATTAATACGATGAAGAACCAACAAGGGGATATTTAATAAAGAGAAAAAGGAGGATGTAAAATATTCTCCTTTTTCTTTATCGGGTATTGACGAAAAAAGAAAGTTTGATTAAATTTACCACGTTACACCGTTGCTTAATGCAACATTGCCAATGCTTCGGTTGTCTGAGAGAAGCGCCTACGGGTGACAACAATGCCAATCCGGCAATCTGAGAGGAACGCCTACGGGTGATTGCCACTGCCAATCCTCGGGTCATCTGAGACGAGGGCCTACGGGCGATGACAGAACTCCGTTCGTCCTTGAAATCGACGGAGGGTGATAACAGAATAGCGTTATCATCAGGATTAACTGCACTTCAGTGACCATGTCACAGCTATCCGGTCACCCGGATATCCACAAAAAAGCAGAGTATGCGATAACGTGTATCTGCCTCTTCTGATGTGTTCTGACGAATACGTCCTGCTTTCTGCAACCTTTGTATGCCCGGTATGACGCGTTTCCATTGCGCAGCTTTGGAAAGCGGCATCTTCGGAGCAATACATTGAGCAGCAGAATGATGGGCGTGCGTCACTTTCGTCAAGTGAAACGAAGACAAAGTGACGCACGCAAGTGCATACGCTCAGAACGCTTCAATACTGGTCTTACAGCAAAACTGACAATCTGACAGACATGTAATGCATTGCTCAGAACGGCTGAAAGTCTTTCAACGCTCAACGTTTATATGATGATAAAAACGTATAACATTATGAAAAAAGGAGAAAAAACGACACGATACCAAGGCGACGTCAGGAAACTGACGGACGGAGGTGCCCTGATAACGGGGGCCGGTCTGATGACCGCAAACAGTTCAGAGAACTGATTTGATACCTCTCAACAACTCAACCTTTTATCGCCCCGGTGCTCAGGTATCTGTCAGGTCGCAGGATGCGCAATATAAAACCGTCGCGCCGGGAAAAGGTAACCAGTTGAGAGCGAAAGAGGCGGAGAATCAGAGAATGTCCAGAAGAGCAAAAGCCCTGTCCCGTGAAATGCATATCCTTGCACGTCAGGCCGGAGGGAGCTTTAAAACCATTGCAGACCGGGTCAAAATTGCAGAACGGGTTGCGGCAGAGCTGGCCGGGTTGAATATTCAGATACGATCTGTTGAGCAACTGAAATCCCGCTATATTGAAATGTATATCCATGCCCGCAGAGAACAGAATATCAGTTTACGCAGCTGTCAAAACGAAATGTCGGCTATCCGGGCGATATTTCGTGTTGCCGGACGTCATAAACTGGCTGACCCTAAACATGAGCGCCTCAGTAATGAGGCGCTGGGGCTTTCAGGTGCCAGCAGGGCTGGCACCCGTACCGCGATATCGGACGAGCGCTTTCACGAAGCGCTCGCTCGGATTGAGCCTTATGATCAGGGGGTGGCATTAACTATGCAGTTATCCCGTAGTCTGGGATTGAGAAATGAAGAAGCCGTGCAGTCAGTAAAATCATTACGGACCTGGCAACAGGCGCTTAAAAACGGTAAAGATCGCGTTCATGTGGTTTTTGGGACAAAAGGAGGCAGACCCCGTGAAGCATTAGTGCCGGATAAAGCCCGTGTATTAACATTAATTAATAAAGCCATTGAATATGCGGATAAACATAACGGTTATTTAATTAATCGTCCGTCATTACATTCTGCCAAAGATCGTTATATTAATGTGATGCGACGGATAGGCGGATTTATTCACGAAGAATCAAATCATGGTTTACGGTATGCCTATGCTCAGGATGTTGAAAAATATTATCTCAGTCAGGGATTCAGTCAAAAGGAAGCCTATGCATTAACCTCCATGGATTTAGGGCATGGTGACGGTCGTGGCGATTATATTAAACGGGTTTATAGTCAGAAAGGAGATATTGAGGAATAAGATAAAAATGAAAGTCTGTTTAATTATTTTGTTTATTAATTTTGCTTTTTGTTTTCCGTTAATGGCGAAGACGTTATTTTTAGGTGATTCATTAACGGCTGTTTATGAAATGTCAGCAAAATATGTTTTGGATGAAAAAATAAAAACAGAATATGTTTCCGGTTCGGGGTTAATAAATAAAAGTAAAAAAGATTGGATCGCTTTCGTGAATAATTTCGATTTGCGGGAGTTTGATAATGTGATTATTAGTCTCGGAACAAATGATTTTGTTCAATATGGTTCGGATGAATGGCTGAAATATTACAGTCTGGTATTTCAATTCATTGCTGAAATTCAAAGTGAAAATCCGTTAGCGACAATTGTCTGGATATCTCCACCACATTTAAAAAATCCGGAACATGAACGTTATTTAATACATACCCGGCATATAATTAAACACAGTGCGATGTTATTAAATATTCATTATCTGGATATTAATCAGCCTCATATATTAGGAACGCAATGGCAATCTGTTATTCATAATGAAACTGTACGAACTGATGATGGAATACATATTACCCGTAAAGGGGGAGTACGGGTGATCAGAGAAGTGGTAAAAATCCTGAATGGGCAGGATTGACAAAGATAAAAAAACGGCTAAAAATGAATCTGCTTATCTCGTTGCGTAATGCAACTTGCCAATGCTTCGGTTGTCTGAGAGAAGCGCCTACGGGTGACAACAATGCCAATGTTCCGGCAATCTGAGAGGAACGCCTACGGGTGATTGCCACTGCCAATCCTCGGGTCATCTGAGACGGGAGCCTACGGGCGATGACAGAACTCCGTTCGTCCTTGAAATCGACGGAGGGTGATAACAGAATAGCGTTATCATCAGGATTATTTTTACGCAACGCTTCATATAACCTGCCCGCTGACGGGGAAATCACCCGTCATCAGGGAATTTCTCCGTTTTTTCAGGAGAAATTCAATGAAGGTATCTACATTTCCGGAATCGTCTTTTTTTGACGATCTGCACTCTCTCACGCAACTGCATCACCTCTCAGGTGAGCTCGACATGGTTCTTGCTTTTGTCCGTCTGGATATTGGCGAGCACCCGGACGAAGATAATTTTCCGCCAAACTTCTGGATAATCAGTGCCGTTGCAGAGCAACTGGGCGCGTTATCTGTGGAGGCTGATTTTACCCGTCCACATCTTGAGAAAATGGTCCGCGCTGTCTGGAAAGCGGCTGAGCAAACGCCTTATGCGTCTGACTTTCGCCGTATCTACAACGATGCGATCAAAAATGCACAGTTTGAAGATCCGGTTGAAGCGCTGATGTTTGGTGCTTAACGGCGGACATTCACTGATTTTATGACCCATACGGGAAAACATCCCGTGAGGGCTGTATTCCCTTATCTGAGGATAGCCCTTATGACTCTTTTTACATTGAATTATGGTGTTGCCCACGTAATGTCTGGTATTGCCAGTTATTTATTTCCGCATTCCCGTGTTTCTCAGCAACTGAAGGCCGTTGCTAATGATGCCCGGATGCTGAAAATCACCGCAGAAGAACTGGAGGTGATACGTTTGGACGAAAAACGGATGTATCAGAGCGGAGATTACAGAGAACTGCCGTTTATTGAGCTTGATTTGTATACAACGGCATTTCGTTTTGGCGCCCTGATTTACTATGGACTCGCAAACCGGTGCCCCCGCATTTTTGCTTCACCGGCTGACAGTCATCGCTGAGCGGCTCGATCCGGAAATCTGGAATGAAGCCTGGCGCTGGGGTTACCGCTGCTGCCTGCAACACGAAAATGAAAAGCATGTAACCGACTGATTTAACGGACTCACAGGTGTCAGTCAGCTACCCTGAAATGGGGCTGCTTCCATTTACTGATCAGGTTTGATAACCATGATTTATGGCATTACCCGCGGACTGTTCTTTGTGGCCGATCACGTCTGTCGCTATTCCCGGAGTTGGGAATGGCTGATGTGGCTGGTTGAGGAAGCCCGGACACTGCGAAATGTTGAGGCTGATTTGAAACTGGCTGAAAGGTATGCCGGTGAGCAAAACCGCCCTCATTCCATTTCGCTGATGAAGTGTACGCTTTATGATGCCGGATTTGCTTACGGCAGATTATTACTGTGGCGTGCGGATGGTCTGATGAGACCCTGGCCGGCATGTCTGCTTCGCCGTTTACCGGATATCGGTCAGCGGATTGATGCAGTGATCTGGCAGAAAGGCTGTGAAGCCGGCTTGGATGAGACCGTCAGTGAATGGATGGCAATGGAGATGGCTGATGAATACCTTGTCGGTATCGAACTGAGCGACTGATTTGCCGGCATTCATTCTTTTTTTACTTACCTACCCGACGGGGAAACTCCCCGTCAGGTGGACGTTTCTCCGTCTTTTTTTACCGGAGAAACACACATGTCTGTTTTACTGCCAGAAAACAAACCGTTTTCATTTCTGAGTCTGATCATGCAACGGCTGTACCGTTTTTATGACCGTATACCGTTTGTTTCGTCAGGGATACCCGGTGAATTACCGTGGATAAGTAACCGAACCGGCCGGCGCGCTTACCGTGCGACGGTGGTGAAAGTGAATCCCCGGCAGTTCAGGATCCGCATTACTGTACGTCTGGGCGCGCATTCGAAAGAATACCGCTTTCATTCGTTGATAACCTCGCTGGACAGCAGGACATTTTGTTCCATAAAAGCGGCCTCCCGTGCCGGATTTGCACTGACATACCAGCTGGCACAGGTGCGTTATGCCTGGTGTCGCTGATTTGTTGTACTGATAGCACCATTGACTTTTTGTTATGACCCCGCCCGGCGGATTGATTTCCGTCAGGAGATGAATCCGCCATTTTTTTAATCAGAATGAGGATTTATCACATGGGATATACACATTATTTTACACAAAAACAAAGCGTTGACCCCCTGATGTGGCAGAACTTCCGTGAACATCTGGACAAGCTCTATCACCACTATCTGGCCAATCCCATATCCGCAGAGCAGATTTGCGGCGGATACCCAGATAAACCTATTGTGTTGTGTGATGGCCTGGAGGAAAAACGGCTGAATGATGGCTCATTATTCACCGACGACGGTGAGGCGCTTTGTTTTAACGGTAATGCGGCTGATGACATGAATCATGAGACGTTTATTGTTCAGCGCGAAATCCCCGTAGAGGACTACTGGGATTTCTGCAAGACAGCATACAAACCCTATGACGTGTTTGTAGTCGCGGCATTACTGTTGTTGTACAACCTGTGCCCGGGATATTTTTCGGTCTCTTCTGACGGGGATATCCGGGACTGGCAGCCGGTGCTGGACTATGTCAGTCAGGTATTTCCTTATCTTATCCTGACGTTACCGGAAGGGATAGGTTTACCGGAGGCAGGATAATGGCCAGAGCCTGTACGATACGGGAACTGATAGCGGATTTATCCCGCTGCAATCCGGAGGCATTCGTCTTGTGTGAGATGTGGTTCCCCGATGATGTTACCTATGTTGATGAAACGGCTTGTCCGGCAGAGACACGGGCAACATTAACGCATGTTGCACATCATTTTGATGCGGAGCTGGGGATCAACTGGGACACGCTGGCGTGTGCGTTATCGTGTGTCAGAGATGCTGAGCAGAAGGGACTCGATATTTACTTTTATGCCAGTGAAAAGCGTGGTACAGACAAAAGCCGGATACCCGCCTCACGTTACGCAGAAGCGGACAGCGACGGCGATATTGAAGTCGGGTATTTCCGTAAGGTTAATGCGCTGTTTAAGTGGGTGCATGACCATATCGGGGCTTTTGAGAACTGTGAAAAGGTGCTGGTGACAGAGGCCCATCTGCGGGCTTTACAGCAGGACTTGCAGGCACTGACACCGGAAAACTGTCAGACACGGTTCCCGACCACTGAGGGCTTTTTCTTTGGTTCAACGGCTTATGATGAGGCGTACTGGGCTGATGTGGAAGGCGTCAGACGCTGGCTGTCAGAGATAACGGAGACGTTTGACTTTGACGCAGAGTCACTGTTTTTTGTGGCCTGGTGGTAATCAGGTAAGGTGTTTCCCCGGGAAGCACTGAACACATTTTAATCAGTGTTTCCACTGGAAACGCCGGTTGAAAATTAACCATATTGTTTTTTCACCTGATGGTGTATCTCACCGTCAGGACGGGATACACCTTTTTTATTGAGGGTATTCCGATGAAAAAATCTGACCGTAAACGCCGTCCGGCAGCGGATAAGCCGGTTCGCGATATTTATCAGGAAGTGACTGACCGTATTGTGGCCGCGCTGGAAAAAGGCACCCGTCCGTGGAAACGACCATGGCGGCCGTCGGAAGGGACAGGCACCGGTTTTCCGGTGAACGCCCTGACCGGTCATTCCTACCAGGGGATAAATGTGCTGCTGTTATGGTTGTCGGCGGCGGAGCAGGGCTTTGGTTACGATATCTGGCTGACTTACCGTCAGGCACAGCAACTGGGTGGCCATGTCCGTAAAGGCGAAATGGCGACGAATACTGTGATATTCAAACCGGTGAAGGTGCCGGCAAAAGACCGTCACGGTGAGCTGCTGCGGGATGAACACGGTGAGGTGGTGATGACGGAGGTGCCGATGATAAAGGCGAATCCGTTATTTAACATAGCCCAGTGTGATGACCTGCCGGCGCATTTTTACGAAAACCGGCGACTACCCGGAGAGGAGACAGCAGGGATAACCCTGCCGGCCACGCACCGGGTGCTGGATATCCTGAATGCCAGCGGCGTGAAGGTGACCAGTGCGGCGCAGAACCGGGCGTATTACAGTCCGTCACAGGACCGGATTGTGATGCCGCTGTCGTCACAGTTTGACCGGAATGCCGATTACCAGGCCACCTTACTGCATGAGTTGGTGCACAGTACCGGTCATCCGTCCAGGCTGGCCCGTGAAGGCATCACCTCATCGTCCCTGAAGTTTGGTGACCCGCTGTACAGTTTTGAGGAGCTGGTTGCGGAAATGGGCAGCGCTTTTCTTTGTGCGCAGTTAAGCGTCGAGGGAGAAGTGAACCATGAAAGCTATCTTGACAGCTGGCTGCGGGTACTGAAATCGGACAAAAAAGCGTTGTTCCGGGCCGCCGGGCAGGCCCGCCAGGCCTGTGAGTTTTTACTGAATGTGGCCGCATCCCGACAGGCCGCGTAGGAGACTGCGATGAACAAAATGACCATTATCCGCTTTCAGTTACTGGTACATCAGTTACTGCAAGTGCATTACGGCATTACGCTGAGTGATACCGGATTGTCCGATGATGCTGAGGTGTCCCGGATGATTGAACTCGGGATATCGCCGGTATCGGTGGTCAACCGTCTGGTGGATAAGTACCACCTGGATAAACTGAATGCATCCTGTTATCTGCCGGCATCCCCGTATGTCAGTGACAGCGATGCCTTACTTGCACAGGCTCAGCTGAGCGGTGCCATTAACCCGGATGTCATGCCGGATAATCCTTAACGATTAACGACTGACATCTTTCCCGTGAGGGCTTGTTCCTCACGGGATAAGCCCTCTTTTTTATTCTGAAAAGAGGACATCATCATGCCAAACTGGTGCTCGAACCGACTTGACATCACCTTACACAACGCGGCGGATATGCCGGCTCTTAAACACTGGATATATGCGGATGATGGGATACCCGCCTGGCAGACGGCGATAGCACAAAGTCTGCATTTGTTGCTGGCCGGCTGCGCGGGGATACTGAAACCGGTCAGACCGCTGTCTTTTCCGCCGTTACCGGAACTGACTTCATACGGTGCAACCGGGCCTGTTTCCCCGGGAAACACGGCTTTCACGCACTGGGTTGACCTGCTGATGACTGCACCGGATTTGACACCGTCATGTTGTCAGCAAATCCATCAGTGGTATCAGATGTGGTTATCTGAAGGCGGGGCGTACCATTCCTGGGACTCGCTGACGGCGACGCAGAAAGCGAGACTGTCCCCGTTGTTATCGGGAAGCAGTTTTGACTGGCTTAACCGGTTTACCGGAGAGGATGAGAGCCGGGTGGCGACAGCCTGGGAGGATATTCAGTACCTTCGCAGTACCGGAGAAGCCATACCGATGGATATGCGGACTCTGTTACCGACCAGCCTTGCGGCTGAATTACACGGTTTTAACGGCTGTTTATGGAAAACACCGGAGGTCATCTGGCGGCAGGCGCGCTGGCAGGCGTTTGCCCCCGGTAACAGTACATATCACCTTTATCAGTGCCGTTATGGTGTGAAATGGCCGAACGGCAGTGGTTTTCACTGTATTGATGGCGGGTATGCGACGGAGTTATCCGCAGAGTTTGATACTCCGTGGGGGCCGCCGTCAGCAGCGGTTTTGTGTGCTCTGTCTGCGCGTTTCCGCTGTCAGGTCCGTCATGTCTATGCCGAAGAAGGCTGTGGTTTCTGCGGATACAGCGAGTATGACCATGGCCGGTTAACCGACCATGAATCTGATGAGATTGAGTTCAGTGATGAAGAGAATGAGGACGGTTTCCAGGATGTGACGGGACCGGACTATATTCTTGATTCATTGCCACATTACGGAGGGTGAGGTTTCCGTACTGATTTAACTGACTGAAAACCCGGTAGTGATACCGGGTTTTTTTATTTTTTTCGGAAAACTAATTTCGGCTTTTGTTTTATTCCCGCATTGTTATCGTGATGCCGTCATTGAATGAGATGGGGGAGAGTGTGATGAGATGTGAATTTGGGCAGGGTGTGAGGGAGTGGGCTCAGGATTTTTGGAATGAAATTCTGTTTCCTTTTTTTGTCACAGCCGGACTTTTGTTGCCACTGATTCTGGTTGTGGGCGTTTTCCTGGTCTGGGATGAACAGCGCCAGGCTGAGTGGGGGCGTTATTACCTGACGGAATGTCAGTTGGTGGAAAGAAACAGAAATGCGGGCTTCTGGTCAGGTCGGGAAAATATTCTGCAATGCGGAATGACCCGGGAGCATGTGAATGCGGACGCGTATGAAAAGGCCATCCGTGCCTGGCAGCAGAAACAGACAGAGACAGAATAATAAAACATTATTCATGTAATCTTCTGTTTTGTTGCCGGAATTATTTTTGTGGATGAGTTAACGTAATGAAAATAAGGTGCATTTATTATTTATTCTTATCCTGATATTAAAATAATTTATGTTTTATTTAATGTTGCGTTGTTGTTTTTACCGAATTAAAGAGGCAGTAACACCGATGTTACCGTGGTTTCGTAAATCGCTTTCCCGGAAAGCGGAAGAGAAAACATTGCGTGTTTCCCCGGGAAACACGCAGGAAAGGCCATTATTTATCCGTGACAGTGACGGCTTTTATTTACCGCAGGCAGCTGACGTATTGCTGACCACACCGCAGCGGCAAAACTGGTTACAGCAAATCAGCCGGGTGGTAGCGTTACCGGATAACCAGTACCGGGCACTTTGCCTGTCTCCTTTGCAGACGCTGGCAGAACGACTTCAGTGTGTGCCGGCATCAAAAACCGGGAAATATGCCGGCGAAGGGGGATTGCTGGATTTAACGCTGAATACGACAGCCTGGTGTATGCGGATGTCCCAGAAAGAGATGCTGCCCCGCGGGCTTCCGTCGGAAGAGCAGAGCCGTCAGTTCAGCGCCTGGAATGTGTGTGTTTTTTATACCGGACTGTTTTACTGGTTACCGTTAACGGCACAGTTTGAGGGACAACTGAACAGCCTGTCGGCGTGGCAGCCGGGGATGAGTGCGCCCACCGTACCGTATCGTTTTCGCTTTCATGAGCCGGTGCCGGATATGACGCATTTTCGCCGGACGACGGGGGCCATGATGGCTTTCCGGCTATTACCGGAGAAGGTAATCCACTGGTTGTCGGGTACACCAAAGGCGCTTCAGGCGTTGTCTGACGTGGTGACCGAGCCGGTAAACGGTGATAATGATTTACAGCGTGTGCTGAATGAGGCTCTGGCTGCGTTCCCCGCCGGTGCATTGCCGGCATTTTCTTCCGTTGTTTCTATGTCAGCGCCTGATGCTTCGTCTTCAGTGCTATCAGGGCAGCCGGAGAATGATATCGCGTCATTGGCGCCTGCTGAATTGGCGCAAAAGCCACAACCTGAAACTCCGTCTGTAACATCTGTATTGCCTCCGGAGTCTGTTACTTCAGAAAAAACAGAGAACGGAATTCACTGCGATATACCGCTAATGGTAGTTGCAGAAGCAGAAGGTGCGGTTGTCCATGGGGCACTTGATTCTGCTGATGAAAAAACTGTCTCAGATATGTCTCCTCCGTTATCTGAGGATATGAAATATGCACTTGAATTATCAGGTTTAATGCCGGAAATCTTATCTGATACTCAGACGGGCAATCGTGATGAGAAGGATGAACAGCGCGAAAACTGTCTGAGTATAAAAAATGAAGGAGAGGCTTTCTGGGCGTGGTTTAAGTCCGGATTATTGGGCGGAAAACTGGCAATAAATACGCCGGATGCGAAGGTTCACTGTGTCATGGAGTATTTGTTTTGCCAGAGTCCGGCTGTTTTTTATCAGTACATACAGGAGGCGGGTAAAAATCCGGATGATATCGGCCATATTATTTCTTCTTTTGAATCCCTTAAATTGCACCGGATTATTCGTCATGATACCCGACAAACAGGGCATTTCAGGGCTCGAATTTATGGTGAAAAACTGAATCCGCTGAGTGATAACAAAACATTAATTACGTTATCCCATAAAAAAATCAATGGTTACATGATTAAAGGACGTCAGATTTTTGGCATGAATATGCCGGAGGAATCATTGTTTATTCGTATTGTCGGAAGTTAAAAGCAGGAGGTGTTTATGAAAGATAATCACAGTTCTGATGAACATCAGCAGAAAGTGGATGTATGGGAGCAAATGCTGAGTAATTACTTTTACAATAAAGTATTACGGCCGGATACGGAGAAAACATACCGTAAGATGGTACGTCTTTTTCTGCGTTATTGCGGAGTTTGTGAAAATGCGTTACCGCTACCGGATGAAGTGACACATGAGCATGTGCTGAGATGGCGAAGAAATGAGCTGAATATTCAGAAAGTCCGGGAACGGACATGGAACACAAAAACCAGGCATATGCAGTCTCTGTATAATTATTGGATCAAAAAAGGGATTGTTTCACTTAAAGAAAACCCGTTCTCAGAAACACAAATTGAACCGGGTGAAAAACAGAAAAAAGTCTATACACAATCACAACTGAGAACGATTTATCGTATTCTGGAACAATTTCAGCAACAGGAAAATATGCTGCCACCTGATCAGGCTCACTTTCAGGCATGTGCGGTTTATCCCACTCGATTCTGGTTTGCTGTGCTGGAAACGCTGAGGCTGACGGCTATTCGTTTTAACCAGCTGATTAACCTGCATATTGGCGATCTGGATTTTGAGGAGTGTACGATCACATTGCGCAGTGAAAGCAGTAAAAATCACCGGGAATATCAGATTGCTTTTGTTCAGCCACTACGTTGTTTACTGGCGCCCTTGGTTGAGGAAATGCGTTGTCACGGGGCGGATAAAAACGATATTTTGTTTGATGTTCATCGTCTTTATCATAAACGACTATCCCGCTCTGAAACTCCACTCAGTCAGACGATACGTTCTTTTTTCCGTCGTTTATCAAAGGAATGTGGATTTCATGTCAGTCCCCATCGTTTCAGACATACACTGGCGACGACATTAATGAAACATCCTGAACGTAATATGCAATTGACGAAACAGATGTTAGGACACCGTAGTCTCTCTTCAACTATGGAATATATTGCTCTGGATGCATACAGTACAGTCAGGATCTTGGAGAATGAGTTAGGTGAGTTTTTAACAATGGGATTAGGTGGTGAACTTACAAGGCTAGCATCAAAAAGACAGAGGATGTGATATAAATAAAAAACATTTACACAAAGTTGACTATTTTATCAACTTTGTGTATAAGCTGGATTTGATTGAGAAGGGTGTTCTAGGAAAACACCCTTACTTGATAAATCATTGTCAACCACGTGAGAAGTCATGAACGTGATTACAACTGAAATTCAAGTTTTAACCGAGCGTTGGAGATCTCACTTCCAGCGACCGTGCTAGGGAAACGGTTACACCATTTCCGAAAGGAAAGATGGTGCCCGGACTCGGAATCGAACCAAGGACACGGGGATTTTCAATCCCCTGCTCTACCGACTGAGCTATCCGGGCAACGAGGCGTATTAAACCTGATTTCACAGTTGGAGTCAAGGAACATTCGAAAAACTTTATTTCGTATGCGCTTTTTTTCAACAGGTTAGCTGATTATTGAACAGTAAGGCTAATAAAAAGACGATAAAATAAAAAACACTCGCCAGTTATATACTGAAACGAGTGCTTTTTGTACTAATATTAATCGCCTTTAGAGACGGTAATTCTTCTGAGCCTTATCGACTTTTATCAGATAATTACGCGATTCGGCAGCAGGATGCTTTGTTGATAGCGTTTGATAAACTTCGCCAGGGGCGAGCTGATTGATCTTCTGTGCAGCCACTTTTTTATCGCTGTGGAAGACTCTAAGGACGCTACCAGCACCACCGTTATAAGCGGTTATTACGGCATAACGGCGTGACACTGGGTTTTGAATATCACCTAAATAGCTATTTTGTAAAATTGCCAAATAAGCAGTTCCCGTATCAATATTTTTTTCCGGATCGAAAAGGTAACTACGGCTCGGAACCCCTGACTTACCTTGCGAACGGAAAACATCTTTACCCGCGGTATTTGGCATGATTTGCATCAAGCCTAACGCATCGGAACGACTTACCGCGTAAGGGTTAAAGCTCGATTCGATTTGCATAATGGCTAAAATAAGTGACTCATCAACCCCATATTTAGCCGATGCCTTCCTGATAAAAGGAAGGTACTTATGAGCGCGTTTATCAAGGTGGTTAGGAACCAGTTGCATGGTCACAGACCAAATGACATTCATACCTGATTGCCGGCGCTGCAACTTATTATTAACAAGGTATTCAGCGTATTTATTTGCGCGCCATTCCCAACGAATGGGTTCACCTGTGTTATCTAATACCTGCCCAAATAGAAAAGGCTCTTGGCTGTGAGGTATATCATTAATATCAGAATACAAATCGATAGAGTTTGGGTCATCACCCATTAATAGGGTAGTGATGATAGCCTTTTTCAAATGTTCTGAAGGCTCTACGGCGGAGATGGTTTCTACTGTAATCGTCCCAGCATCAAAGTTGATATGACTACGGGTACGATACTCATCGGTATACTTAACATAATCTTTAGGGCCTGCAATGAGAACTTCTTTGATCCCCCAGATATTTTCGATATTGTGGGCAAATTGCCCCATAAGGATATCGAACCCATTGGTGTCTTTCACATAGTTAGGATTAAAATCAGACTCTTTATTGCTGGAGCAGGAGATAAGAAGAGGCACCAGCAGCGTTAAGGCTAACAGTTTTTTCATACATTCCACAGTATTCAAGCTCATGGTCTACCTAAGATAGGTAGACCAATCAATTATTTTTCAGGTGTGTAGCCGTCGATATGAATATCGTGTCCCTCAAATAGGAACTTAACCATTTCTTGCTCTAGCATTTTACGGTCATCAGGGTTCATGGTATTGAGCTTTTTCTCATTAATCAGCATGGTTTGTTTTGCCATCCACTGACCCCAAGCCTCTTTCGAAATCTCATTAAAAATGCGCTTTCCTAGCTCACCCGGATAGAGCTGAAAATCTTGCCCCTCAGCGTCACGTTGTAAAAAAGTACAAAAAATTGTTCTACTCATTATTTTTTCCTCAGAATATCAGGCGGCACGGCAAGCTGTTGAAGTAAGCTTTCAACCGGCGCAGCGAGGCCGATTGTTGCACCGAGATTTAAGTTATACCAAAGTCCTTTACCTTCATCCATGGCTGAAGTAAATGCCTGAATATTAACTTTAACAGGAATAATATCCAGATGAAAATGGCTGAATGTGTGGCGAAACGCAATTAATTGTTCTGGCGTATCATGTTGAATACCGGATTGAGAAAGCCACGCATTCATTTGCTCTTGGGTTTCAAATTGAGGGAAGGCAAATAGCCCTCCCCAAATACCTGAAGGTGGTCGCTGTTCAAGCCAAACGAGATCGCCTTGCTGCATAATTAGAAACCAAGCTGTCTTTTCAGGGATCTTTTGTTTCGGCTTTTTACCGGGGTAATCCTGCCATGAGTGGTTAGCATAGGCTATGCAACCTAAATGCAGGGGGCAAAGTTCGCATTTCGGTTTACTACGGGTGCATACCATAGCACCTAAATCCATCATAGCCTGATTAAAGAACTGGACGCCTTCTTTAGGGGTAACCTCAGTACTGATATCCCATAAGCGATTTTCGACCTCTTTTTTCCCTGGCCATCCTTCGACGGCATAGCAGCGAGCGAGCACGCGTTTAACATTACCATCTAATATTGGATAGTGCTGTTGTTGTGATAACGACAAAATAGCGCCTGCTGTAGAGCGACCAACACCAGGAAGGGCCACAACATCATCGAATGTAGTTGGAAACTGCCCATTGAAACGTTCTGCTATGACTTTTGCGGCCTTATGCAAATTGCGAGCGCGTGCGTAATAGCCCAGCCCCGTCCATAGATGTAATACTTCATCTAAGGGGGCATTCGCGAGGTCTTTTACATCGGGAAAACGGCGAATAAATTTTTCGAAATAGGGAATAACCGTACTGACTTGAGTTTGTTGTAGCATGACTTCCGAGAGCCAGACATGGTATGACGTTTTTTCTTTTTGCCACGGCAAAGTTTTCCGGCCATATTGGTGATACCAATTAAGCACGGCGAGCGAAAATTGTTGAGCTTCCATTGAGTATATTATTTTTATCGGTAATTCTATTAAAATCAGAGATAGTCAGGATTGCAACATAGACCGGACAAGCTGTAAACCGCTTATTGTGTGCTGGAGTGTAAAGTTATCCAATTTTCACCTGCAACCTTGGATGAGTTTTGATAAACTCCCTGCACTTTCATGTGAAGTTTGTATTATTAATCGTTTTACTAACTTGTTGAAAATAGTCGGCAAGGGTAGTCATTTTCGCTTATTTACTTGATTAGGCAATCAATTCGTAGAATTTTTATATTATGATCAATAACGTCATCTCCCCAGAATATAATGAAGAAGGGCGGGTTATGCGCCGCGTTCGCAGCTTTGTCCGTCGTCAAGGACGTTTGACGCAACGCCAAGAAGATGCGCTACAAAGTGAATGGGCAACGATGGGGATCGATTTTGTTGCACAGCCTTTAGATTTTGCCGCAATTTTTAATAACCAAAATCCTGTTGTACTTGAGATAGGGTTTGGTATGGGGGCCTCTTTAGTCACAATGGCCTCACAAAATCCTGAAAAAAACTTTCTAGGGATTGAAGTCCATGCGCCTGGTGTTGGAGCATGCCTTGCTTCCGCAAAAGAAGAAAATGTGACAAATTTACGTGTCATGTGTCATGACGCAATTGAAGTGTTGGACCGTATGATCCCCGATGAAAGTTTATCTATGGTTCAGCTATTTTTCCCAGATCCATGGCATAAGGCAAAACATAACAAGCGCCGTATTGTGCAAGGGCCTTTTGCCGATAAAATTCGCGCTAAACTAGTGAAGGGCGGTGTTTTTCATATGGCGACGGATTGGGAGCCATATGCGGAACATATGTTGGAAGTGATGAGCCATGCAGATGGGTATAAAAACTTATCTGCATCAGGGGATTATGTACCTCGGCCTGAAACACGACCTGAAACAAAATTTGAAAAACGCGGCCAGCGGTTGGGGCACGGTGTATGGGATTTAATGTTTGAGAGGACAAAATAATGGCTAAGCAACAACGCAGTCGTCGTTTACGTAAAAAACTACGTATTGATGAATTCCAAGAGTTAGGGTTCATTGTAAAATGGAGCTTTGAAGAAGGTACGCCTATCGAAGAAGTCGATCGTACCGTTGATGCATTGATTGCTGAAGCAATTGAACCTAATGGCTTAGCGTTTGAAGCAAGTGGTTATATGAGCTGGGAAGGTATTGTTTGCCTGCAAAAAATCGGTAAATGTACTGAAGAACACCGTACCATTGTCGAAAACTGGCTAAAATCAAAAGGCATGAAAGATATCGTTGTTTCAGAGCTATTTGATGTTTGGTGGGAATAATTTCTTAAGTCGGTAATCGATTTATTGGGTTTCTTATTTGTTTTACGAACTCTAATGGTCATTACGACCAAAGGCATCCTTTTAGGATGCCTTTGTTTTCTGGAGTGAAGTACAGTGAGCCGTCTATTTTCTAATCAACTACTGAACGATATCTTAGACCAAGTACGGCCTTTAATTGGTCAAGGCGCGGTCGCAGATTATATTCCTGCTCTCGCGAATGTCCCTCCTCATCAATTGGGGATTGCGGTGCATACTGCTGACGGTGAAATTTTTATGGCGGGAGATGCTCAGACACGTTTTTCTATCCAATCAATTTCAAAAGTACTGAGCCTGACTTTAGCGATGACGCGTTATGAAGAAGATGAAATTTGGCGACGCGTCGGGAAAGAGCCATCAGGATTACCATTTAACTCCTTGATCCAGCTTGAAATGGAAAAAGGTATTCCGCGTAACCCTTTTATTAATGCGGGAGCGATTGTGATTACAGATATGCTGCAATCACGTTTAAGTGCGCCCAAGCAACGCATGCTAGAGTTTGTCCGAAAACTTGCTTGCGAGCCAGATATTAGCTACGACATTGCGGTTGCGCGTTCGGAACTTGAACATGCCAACCGTAATGCCGCCATTGCCTTTTTGATGAAATCATTTGGTAATTTTGAGAATAATGTCCTTACAGTTCTCGAAACTTACTTTCATTATTGTTCTCTAAGTATGAACTGTGTAGAGCTGGCACGCTGCTTCTCTTACTTAACATCACAAGGGATGTCATCTTGCTCTATCGACCCTATTATTACGCCACTACAGTCGCGGCAAATTAATGCCTTAATGATGACTTGTGGGATGTATGATGGTTCTGGTGAATTTGCCTTTCGTATTGGCATGCCAGGGAAATCGGGGGTTGGTGGTGGGATCGTTTGTGTCGTACCGAACCAATTTTCTGTTGCGGTATGGGCACCTGAATTAGATTCGGCGGGGAACTCGCTGGTGGGTTGCGCAGCTCTTGAATTATTATCAAAACGCATTGGTCGTTCGGTGTTTTAGATATCATCAATCGGTAAAACGATCTAATAGGAGTTACTATGTTACGCCGTACTTTAATTGTTCTTTCTTTATTGGCTAGTGCAGGCACTCAGGCCGCAGATTATAAATGTTCAGTGACGCCTAAAGACGATATCTTTCTAACCCCAGCAAGTGTTCAAGTGGTTGGGCGCAGTGGCGACTTGAATATTACGCCTAATGGTGATGTGACTCTTAATGGCAAAAAAATTGAGGTAACCGAGCAGCAAAGGCAGCAAGCTGTTCGTTACCAAGCCGCTATCCGTAATGATATTCCATGGATCAAATTGGAAACCCAAAATAAATTATCGGCCTCGAAAAATACCCTTGATAAAGTGGTGATCCGAGTAATCGGTAATGATAGCAATGTACGTAAACGCTTAACGAAGTTAGAAAGTGACCTTAATGGTCAGATCAATCAAGTCATAGAGACACGCCCTGATGGTTATGCTTTCCATCACCAAGCAATGAGCAAAGTTGAAACGCAAGGGCGTCAATTGGTCAATGAGAGTCTAGGTGGCATATTACAGGACAGTATTAATGAAATGGGGCGTAAGCAACTGCTCTCTGGCGGTGATAGCAGTAAAGCGCTGCAAGGTCTTTTAGGGAATTTAGGTGGGCTTCAGCAAGACCTCGAAGCTGAGTGGAAAAAACAAGAAAATAGCTTCCAACAGTTTGGTCAACAAGTGTGTGGTAAAGTGACTTCTCTTGAACAGCAACGTATTTCATTAATGAATTCACTGAAGTAAGAGATATTCTCTTCTTTTTTAAGAGGCAGAGGCCTATTTTGGGCTCTGCCTCTTTGTTATTTAGCACAGCAAAAATGTGATGTTTTTATCAATAATAATAATCAAAATGAAATTGATTCTTATTTGATTGACTTATTAATGGCTCACTCTAGAATGCAAGTTTGGTTTAGTGACTAACTGGTATTGTTTAATATGAAAAAATTCATTCCTGCTGTACTTGTTTCCTTACTCTCTTTTTCCGCGCCATATGCACTGAGTGCTGAATCAGCGGCATTTACCCCTAACGCCGTCATTGCACAAGGCACTGAAAAAGTGAATATCAAACATTTGTCAGGTGAGACTGAAGTGAATAAGGCTCCACAGAAAGTGGTTTTATTCGACTTTGGTGTTTATGATTCAATGCAAAAATTAGGGCTTGGCGATAAGGTCGTTGCGCTGCCAATGGGCAATGCGCCTGCTTACATTAAAGGCAATATTGCTGCTAATATGCAAAATGCAGGTGGAATGAAACAGCCTGATCTTGCAAAAATTGCAGAATTAAAGCCTGATCTGATCGTGATCACTGGCCGCCAAGGTAAGTCTTATGATGAACTATCTAAAATTGCTCCAACCATTAATTTAGGTACAAATAGCCAGCATTACATTGATTCAGTGAAAGCGAATATCAATTTAATCGGTGAGCTGTATGGCAATCAAAAATCGGTAGAAGAGCAACTGGCTCAGTTGGATAAATCTATTGCGGTAGCCCAAGAAAAAGCGAAAAAATCACAGTCTAAAGTGTTAGTTCTGCTGCATAACGATGGCAAATTGATCCCAAATAACCAAAGTGTTGTTTATGATGTTGTTAAAGCACAACGCGCAGAGTTACCAGAGCCAGCAGAAGCGGATAAGTCTAAGCGCCGTGTCGTTGATACGAAAACCATCGCACAGGCAGATCCTGATGTGATTTTAATCGTGGATCGCAGTGAAGCGATCGGGGCAGGTAAGCTGGATAAAACCGTTTTCGAAGATCAAAATATTCAAGAAACGAAAGCCTACAAAAATGGCAAAATCACATACTTGCAGTCTGATTTATGGTATTTGTCAGGTGGTGGTTTAGTGAGCCTAACAGAACAAGTTGATGCAGTCGCTAAAGCACTATAAGTGATCTAAAAAAGCCCGCACCAGTTAAAAGCGCCCAATTTTATGAGCGCACTTTAATCTGCGGGCTTTTGTGATTTATGGGGCGGGATAGGGATATTTTTATTGCAAAGATAAATTACTCTTCATCAAGAAAAAGCTCTAGTAATGAGTTTAAGAATAATTTGCCATGTTTGGTAATTTGCCACTCATGCTCATTTTCAGTGATATAGCCTTTATTTAGCGCTTCATTAAGTGAGTCTCTTACCACCGATTCAGGCAAGCCCGTATAGTCACTAAATTCTTTTCGGGGCATTGGCTCCAATAACCGAAAGCGGTTCATAAAATATTCGAACGGCCTATCTTGGGCATCGACATCGTAAGATTTTTGCAAATAGCGCCCCTCCATATAACCACGAGGATGCTTAGTCTTGATGGTACGCATAATACGTCCATCAGTGAATGAGATCTTACCATGAGCGCCACAGCCGATACCGAGATAATCACCAAAACGCCAATAGTTGAGGTTATGTTCACATTGAAAACCAGGCTTAGCATAAGCCGATGTTTCATATTGCTGATAACCTGCCGCAGTGAGCAGCTTATGCCCTTCGGAATAAATTTCCCATAATGTATCATCATCGGGCAGGGTCGGAGGGCGCGAGCCAAATTGTGTATTAGGCTCGATAGTCAATTGATACCAAGATAAATGGGGAGGGGAAAGCGCAATTGCTTGGCGCAAGTCAGATAACCCTTCATCACGAGTTTGTGAAGGCAAGCCATGCATCAAGTCTAAGTTAAAACTACGTAAATTAAGCTGTGTCGCAAGCTTCGCAGCCCGTTTCGCTTCTTCAGCGCCGTGGATGCGGCCAAGAGTAATCAATTTGTCATCGCCAAAGCTCTGTACACCAATAGAGATCCGGTTAATCCCTGCTTTTTGGTAGCCTGAAAAACGATCGGCTTCCACAGTACCCGGGTTAGCTTCCATCGTGATTTCAGCTTGTGGGTCAAGATGAACTCGTTGACGTACACCATCCATCAGCGCTTGCATGGATTCCGCACTTAATAAGCTTGGTGTACCTCCACCAATAAATAGTGTTTTGATGGCGCGATCACCGATGAATTTCGCATCAATCTCTAAGTCGTGCAACAGGTGCTCAACATACTCTCGCTGGGGGATATCACCTTTAAGAGTATGCGAATTGAAATCACAATATGGGCACTTTTGTACACACCAAGGAATATGGATATATAGGCTTAGAGGTGGCAACTTAAGCATTCTTGAGTGCATCCAATAGCATTGCTAAGGCTTTGCCTCGATGTGAAATCGCTTGTTTTTCTGATTTCGTCAGCTCAGCAGAGGTACAATTCAGTTCTGGCACATAAAAAATAGGATCATAACCAAAACCGCCTTGCCCACTCGGTTCATGAGTGATGATGCCATGCCAGCGTCCATGGAAAACTAAAGGTGTTGGGTCTTCTGCATGGCGTAAGTAAACCAACACACAGTTAAATTGTGCCTGACGTTCCCCATCAGGCACCGATTTCATCGCATCGAGTAATTTATGCAGGTTTTGTTCATCCGTTGCTTCTTCACCAGCATAGCGAGCGGAATAGATCCCCGGAGCACCACCGAGTGCGTCAACGGAGATCCCAGAGTCATCCGCAATAGCAGGGAGACCAGTTTGCTGAGAAGCATGGCGAGCTTTTAAAATCGCATTTTCGATAAATGTTAATCCTGTTTCCTCGGCAGACTCAACACCGAGAGAAGTTTGGGCTACGATATCCATCCCAAAATCACGTAACAGGTCAGCAAGTTCATTGACTTTTCCCGGATTACCGGTAGCTAAAACAACCTTTTGCATTTTTAATCGCTCTTATTACATTACGCCAACAGCGTAGAGAATGCCTGTTAATGTTGGATCAATCATCAGTGAAATATCAGAACGTAGATAATTCAGCGCAATTAAGATGAACATGACAATCATTGCTGAGAAATCAAGCCCACCCATAGCAGGGATAATGCGACGGATTGGCGCCATTAATGGTTCTGTTAATTGATATAACAAATAGTCGACAGGATTACGGCCTTGGCTAATCCAGCTCATGATCGCTCTAATCAATATCATCCAGAAAATTAATTTTCCGGCATAGGTTAGTAACAGAATAATACTGATTGGAATAACACTAAAACTGAGAAGGGCCAATGTATGGGTGATCCACAAGCTAAAGACAATAGCAACAAGTGATAAGATAAATGCGATAGTAACTGTTGCTGTATCAATAGGCCCGATAGAAGGGATAACACGGCGTAATGGTGTAATAACAGGTTTCGTGGCTTTTACCACGAACACGGAGAAGGGGTTATAGTAATCTGCACGTACCCACTGCATCCAGACTCGTAGCAGTAAGATAAAAATATAAAGTTGAATAATGGTTGTAACGACAAAAAGTAAAGTCTGCATGTCTCGTCCCGCTGTTAATTAAAAAAGTTTTTCCATCTCTTCTGCCCGAGTGATAGCACGTTGCATCGCTTTTGCTACCATTTGCGGAAGACCACTATCGTAAAATTGCGCTAATGCCATCGCTGTCGTTCCTCCCTTAGAAGTCACTTGTTCGCGCAATGTGGAAAATGGGGTGTCGCCTTGTGATTTCGACAACGCAACAGCACCTTCCGCGGCATTTAAGACCAATTGACGGGCTTGATCGGGCGTATAGCCTAGTTTCTCGGCTTCTTGCTGCATGGATTCCATAAATAAGAAGAAGTAAGCAGGAGAGCTTCCAGTAATCGCAATAATATTATTGATCTCTTGCTCTTTTTCGCACCAAATTGTCGAGCCAACACTTTGCATCAATTGCTCTGCAAATTGTTTGTCTTCGGCGTTAATACTCTCTTCTGCGAATAAACCACTCACGCCTTTACCGACGAGTGATGGCGTATTTGGCATGATACGAACCAACTGCAATGGTTGGGCTAAATAATCGGCATAGCGGTGAGCGGGGATACCCGCAGCAATGGTCAATACCAGTTTTTTACTGAAATCCACGGCATGCTGTAAAGGTTGACACACCTCTTCCATCATTTGTGGTTTTACAGCAAGTACAATCACATCGGCGTGTTGCACAGCGGATACATTATCACTACTGCTGATAACGCCATATTGTTCGGCGATTTTTTCTCGGCGAACAGGGGTTGGCGAACAGACGGTGATCATTGAGGCGGGGTAACCGTGGCTAACAAGCCCTGCAATAATAGCATGGGCCATATTTCCGGCACCTATAAATGCAATTTTGCGATGTTGCATGTTGTACTCCTTATGATTTGTGATAGTCACGGGCACCAAAAATAGCCGTTCCGATACGAACGAGGGTCGACCCACAATGAATGGCAGCAGCCATATCATCGGTCATCCCCATAGATAGGGTGTCGACGCTAGGGTAGTGTGTTTGTAACTGTTGATAGGCTTGCTCCATTTTGCGAAAAGCTTCGCATTGGCGCTGGTAGTCGCTTTCCGGTGCTGGAATGGTCATCAAACCACGAAAAACTAGGTTAGGCATTTGGCTAACTTGTTTTGCTAGCTCATCAAGCTCTTCAAGTTTTATGCCTGACTTACTGTTTTCATCACTGATATTTATTTGGATCAGCACATTTAGCGGTGCTTTGTTGCTTGGACGCTGATCATTTAGACGTTGGGCGATTTTTTGCCGATCCAGCGTATGGAACCAGTCAAAATACTCGGCGACAAGACGGCTTTTGTTTGATTGTAATGGGCCAATAAAATGCCAAACCAGATCTTGTCTATCCGCGAAAAACTGAATTTTCTCAACGCCTTCCTGAACATAATTTTCACCGAATTGACGCTGTCCAGCCTCGATAGCCTCCAAGATAGCGTCACAAGGTTTGGTTTTACTTACTGCAAGTAGTGTGATGTCCTGTGCAGAGCGATGACATTCTGCTGCCGCTCGTTCAATACGCGCTTTTACATCAGAGATATTACGTTGAATGGTCATTATTCTGTTCAATTACGTTAGGTGGATAATCATAATGCCCATAGTGTAAAGCATATTGCTTGATAACGGCACCTTTGCATGTGTAGATTAAAAAAAATTACATTTCGGAAAACATTGTGCGGCTTAAAGGTGTTGCTCAAACCAACTTTCTAAGATCACGACAGCAGATGCTGAGTCTACTTTGCCTTTACTCAGTGCTCGGTAACCACCACGCTCAAATAATTCTGCTTTTGCGGCAACCGTGGATAGGCGTTCATCGTGTAGCTCGACTTTGACACCAAATCGCCCATGGATACGATTAGCAAAGTTACGCGCTTGGCTGGTGACAAGTTGTTCAGTGCCATCCATATTTAAAGGAAGGCCAACAATGACCAATTGAGGTTGCCACTCTTTTAGCAACTTTTCGACCTGTTGCCAATCAGGGCGGCCATCATTGGCTTTCAGTGAGGCGAGGGAGCGGGCTGTTCCTGTGATTTCTTGGCCAACAGCAACACCAATACTTTTCGTACCAAAATCAAATGCAAGAAGGGTTCTGCTAGACATCACGCGTGCCCTGCCTGCATGGAAATTGTATGGATATTCACGCCTAGAAGGTTAGCAGCAGCTTGCCAGCGATCTTTAATGGGGGTATCAAACACTAACTCTGGTGTGGCTTCTACCGTCAACCAACTATTTTCCATAATTTCATTTTCGAGTTGACCGGGCTCCCAGCTTGCATACCCCAGAGCGACTAATGATTGCATAGGCTGCTGGTCCTTGCCGAGTGTTTCTAAGATATCTTTAGAGGTCGTTACCATCATGTCATCATTGAGATGCAGACTTGAGGCAAAGCCTTTAATCGGCGTATGGAGGATAAAACCATGCTCTTCAGCAACAGGGCCACCAGCAATCACTGGTTTAGCAAGGTTGCTGGTATTGGTTGTTGAAACCGCTATCTCTAATTTCTCGAGCATGGTACTCACAGAAAAATCATCAATAGGTTTATTGATAACGATCCCCATAGCGCCTTTTTCATTGTGTTCACACACATAAACAACAGACTGCTCAAAATAGGGATCAGTAAGAGATGGCATTGCTATCAAAAAATGATTTTGTAAATTCATAATTTTTAGGCTCAGTGTAGTAAGTAACCTATTTTAATGATAAGAATTGCCTTTAAAGGTTGAGAAAAGGCACTTTAATGAGCCTTTTCTCATTACCAATACGCTATTTTTAGCGCTGAAGGCACTATTTTTTTATATCGCGCTCAATGGCATCCATCAACATACCCGTGATAGAAATATCGTAAGCGGCTTCAATTTCGCGGGCACAAGTTGGGCTAGTGACATTAATTTCAGTCAAACGATCGCCTATAATATCAAGCCCAACAAAGTATAAGCCTTTTGCTTTTAAAGTTGGGGCAACGGCGCGGGCAATTTCCCAATCGCTTTCACTTAATGGGCGAGCTTCTCCGCGACCACCTGCCGCCAAATTACCACGGGTTTCTCCCTGTGCTGGGATACGAGCTAGACAGTAAGGCACAGGCTCACCATCAACGACCAGTACACGTTTGTCACCATCTTTAATTGCTGGCAAATAGTTTTGTGCCATGCAGTAACGGCTAGCATGCTCGGTGAGCGTTTCGATAATAACCCCAACGTTAGGGTCGTCTTGCTTCAAACGGAAAATAGACGCTCCGCCCATTCCATCAAGTGGTTTAAAAATCACATCGCCATGCTTTTGGTGGAACTCACGTAGCTGTTTAGCGCTACGTGTGACTAATGTGTGTGGCGTTAATTCAGGGAACCACGCTGTAAACAGTTTTTCATTGCAGTCGCGTAAACTTTGTGGCTTGTTGACGATCAGTGCGCCAGCCTGCTCAGCTCTTTCAAGAATATAAGTTGCATAGATAAACTCAGTGTCGAAAGGGGGGTCTTTACGCATTAAAATAGCGTCAAGATCACCGAGCGCGATATCTTGCTCAGATTTGAACTCATACCATTTGTTTGGGTTTTCTTCGACAGTGACGACTTTTGTCGTTGCGCGAGCTTCACCTTGATACAGATAGAGATCATTCATCTCCATATAATGGATTTCATAACCACGACGTTGAGCTTCCAGCATCATAGCAAAACTAGTATCTTTCTTGATTTTAATGGATGAAATAGGATCCATTACTATACCGAGCTTGATCATTTTTTCTCCTTAACCTAGGTCACCTAGGCGCACTTGCAGTGCGGTGATTGCAGTTAGCGCAGTCGTTTCTGTTCTTAACACTCTTGGCCCTAACAGAATATCAGTAAATTGATAATTAGCTGTCATGGCGATTTCTTCTTCACTTAGCCCACCTTCGGGGCCGATTAATAGCCGAACTTTATTTAATTCGGCAGGTAATGTATTGATACTTTGTGTTGCTCGTGGGTGTAAGTTGACCTTAAATGCCCCATCCTCCTCAGCACACCATGCTTCGAGTGACTGTACAGGACGAATTTGTGGGATCCGATTACGACCACACTGCTCACACGCAGCAATGGCAATCTTTTGCCATTGCTGTCGTTTTTTCTCTAACCTTTCAGGATCTAAACGAACACCACAGCGCTCAGAGAGTAAAGGGGTGATTGTATTAACACCTAGTTCCACCGATTTTTGGATAGTAAACTCCATTTTTTCACCACGCGACATGACTTGCCCAAGGTGTAAATCTAATGGCGATTCTCTATCATCAACATGGCTATCGATAATATTGACGGAGACTTTCTTTTTTGTCGCCTCTGATATTTCAGCGCAAAACACCTGATTACTGCCGTCAAATAATTCCAGTTTTTGGCCCGCAGTCATGCGAAGCACTCGCCCCACATGGTTGGCTGCATCATCGCCAAGAGCGATTGTAGTGTTAATTTGTAGTGGCTCAGGGTGATAAATGCGTGGAATGCGCATACAGTTTCCTTAAAAAGAACAAGGTTAAAAAAGAGCAATAGCAGATCAAAAATATGGGGATGCAATCGCCAAAATCAAGAGCTAGCTCAATTTTATAGTGGTTGGCGGATTCAAGTCCGAAGTGCAACGCTAAGCCGCCTTTCTTAGCTCCGCAAACACCACCGAAGGTTGTCTGAACCCCAGACACTTGCGTGGCCTGCTGTTCAACGCTCCCTGATAGCGTTGTAAGTCTTCTTCTGTCACTGTCCGCAGGTCTGTTCCTTTCGGGATAAACTGTCTTAACAACCCATTCGTATTCTCGTTCAGCCCACGCTCATGCGAGGCATACGGATGGGCAAAGTACGTATCTGCGTTCAGTGCTTCTGCTATCGCCTTGTGCTCACTAAACTCTAGACCGTTATCGAACGTTATTGTGTGACATACATCCTGATACTCACTCAGCAGTGAGATAATGGCCTTACTGACTTCCACCGCATCCTTTGAAAACACCTTTTTTGTCAGGTAAATACGGCTTTTGCGTTCTGCCAGTGTCACGATAGCACCAGTGCCCTGTTTACCCTGCACCAAATCGGCCTCCCAGTCCCCCAGACGGCTACGGTCATCGACGACTGACGGCCGTAGCTCAATGGATACCGCATCAGGGATGCGCCCTCGTTTCTGCCCGTAGCCCTTACGATATCGCCGTTTGCCCTGCCTAAGATGCCTGTACAACTCGCCACCGCTACGCTTATCCGCATAGATATACTGGTAAATCCATTCATGGCTGACGCTAAGACCAATAATGCTGCCAATTGCACTTATTTGCTCAGGACTCCACTTCCACTCCAGAGCAAATATCACGAAATCTATGGTCTGCTGAGGAATTGTCCTTTTGGCAGATGACAGCCGCCTATCACAGCACTTCTGGTGTGCCTGTTGTGGGTTATAACCAGTATCTGAAGTGTTACGCCTCAGTTCACGGGAGACCGTGGACTTGCTTACACCGATACGGATACCTATCTCATGGCAGGATAAATTATCCTCACGCAGTATCGATATCTGGTATCGTTGTCCTTCGGTTAGTTGCTGATACTTCATACTTACTCGCTCATCTTTGGTCGGAAGAGCAGGATAGCTTATCAGTAGCTAACCGTCCTTCCATCTAACATGACCGAGCGTTGCACTTATTATCTGAATTCGCGAGATCTTTTTTGATCGCTTAAAATAAAAAACCCGTCTCAATCACTGACACGGGTTCACTAAACAGCATGATTATTTTATCAACTTAACTATTAACATCCGTTAATGCAAAATGATCAAACCCTTTAAGGGCAACATCAACCGCCTGATTATCACAATAATAACTGATCCCTTCTGATTGCGGTTTTATTTGACCAATACACGTAAAATTAGCGCCTGTATGAGCCAATGCTACTTCTAAAGCACCACGATTAACTTCAGGGATCGTAAAGCAAAGCTCATAATCTTCACCGCCACTTAACGACCAAATGCGTGCTTGCTCTACAGAGCAGTTTTGTTGCAACGCCTCGGAAAGTGGTAAAGCATCAAGATTAATACGAGCGCCACAGCCGCTAGCCTTGAGGATATGATTGAGATCGGAAATTAAACCATCAGAAATATCAATCGCGGAAGAAGCTAAGTGGCGTAACGCCTGCCCTTGTAAAATACGCGGCTGAGGACGCAGATGACGCCCAATTAGCCATGACTTTTGGCTCTCATCAGCAATATCTAATTTCCCCTGTAATATTGCTAAACCCGCAGCGCTGTCACCTAGTGTGCCCGTCACGTATATCCAGTCGCCATTACGGGCTCCTGAGCGTGACAATGCTTTCCCACTCGGTACTAAGCCATGTACGGTATAAGTTAGGCTCATTGGTCCACGCGTTGTATCACCGCCAATTAGCTGCATACCGTAATAGTTAATTTGCTCAAATAAGCTATCGCTAAATTGCTCTAACCAATCTGGATCAACATGAGGTAGTGTGATCGCTAGAGAAACCCATGCCGGATCTGCTCCCATAGCAGCAAGATCACTTAAATTAGACGCTAATGATTTGTAAGCAAGATCGGCTGGAGAAATTTCAGGAAGGAAGTGGATACCAGAAACTAATGTATCGGTGCTCACAGCAAGCTGCTGTTTTTCTGGGATGGTCATCAACGCACAGTCATCACCAATACCAATATTCACATCCCGTCTGTTTGTTGTTTGACGGTTAAAGTAACGCGCGATGAGGTCAAATTCGCCATATGACATGGTAGCTTTTCCATTTTCGCTATGCCCAGTTATCAACTTCATCACTGATAATTAGACATAAAAGACAAAGATAGGCCGGAACCCAGCCTACCTCATTACTACTGTAGTATTACAGGAGGGAACCCTGATCAATTTTTATTTTTTACGACTAACAGAAGGCGCAGCCTTATCGAGAACACCATTCACAAATTTATGGCTATCTTCAGCACCAAAAACTTTGGCTAGTTCAATGCCTTCGTTAATTGCAACTTTATAAGGCACATCTTCACGGTAGCTTAGTTCATACATAGCAACACGTAAAATCGCTTTCTCTACCTGCCCCAACTCTTCAAGCTGGCGAGATAGGAAAGGAGCCATTAGCTGGTCAAGCTTAGCAGCGTTATTGGCGACTCCCGACAACAGTTCACGAAAATAAATAACGTCAACGTCAGACATGTCCTGTTCAGCAATAAATTCATATTCCACATCGGAAACATTATTACCGGATAATTGCCATGAATAGATGGCCTGTACAGCACACTCACGAGCGCGGCGACGAGCAGCAGGTTTCACAAGATTCCCCTTAAATAAAAACTAAATCAGCCTTTTACAGCTTTAAGTACATTAATCATTTCTAATGCCGTCAGAGCAGCTTCAGCGCCTTTATTGCCAGCTTTAGTACCAGCACGTTCAATGGCTTGCTCAATATTTTCAGTCGTCAAAACACCGAAAGTGACTGGCACTTCACTGTTCATTGCGACATGAGAAAGACCTGAACTGCACTCGCCTGCAACATATTCAAAATGCGCAGTTCCACCACGGATCACCGTGCCTAATGCAATAATAGCATCGTATTTTTTCGTTTCGGCCAGTGCTTTAACGGTTAATGGTAGCTCGTAAGCGCCTGGCACCCAGACAACAGTGATGTTATCTTGAGACACTTGGCCGATACGCTCTAAAGCATCAACAGCACCGTCCAGCAGACTATCATTAATAAAGTTGTTAAAACGAGCGATTGCAATGGCGACACGCGCTTGTGGCGCGGCAACAACACCTTTAATTACGTTCATAGCCTTCCTTTAATATTAATTATAACCCGCGGGGCGCGGATTTTATCACATTCTTTCGTTAATCGCGTGGTTGAATTTTAGCAAAATGATAAAAAACTTTTATTACCACACAGGACGTAGCCTGACACGCAGGTCATCACCGACTTTCTGCACATCAGTAAATTCAAATTGTTGTGCATCTGACAAATGTGCAAGTGCTGGAATATTCACCAAACCTCGCGCTGTATCCCCTAATAATTTAGGAGCAATATAGACAATCAGCTCATCCACCAAACCAAGTTTTAACAATGAGCCAGCGAGTATTGGTCCTGCTTCAACCCAAACGCTATTCACATTTCGTTTAGCCAACTGCATCATCAAGATCACAAGGTCAATACCATTATCATCAGATGGAATAGCAAGCTGTTCAACTTGCCCCTGCCAAACCGCATCAGGCTCGGGTTGAGAGCGAACTAACCAACATTCACCTGCCAATTGGGTGACCTTATGTTCCGCCGTGACGCGATTATGGTTATCTAAAACAATACGAATTGGTTGACGCAATGTGCTTTGCGGATAAACAGCTTGTATCTCGGCAGGTAATTCATTCCAACGTACGGTCAGTGAAGGGTTATCTGCCAGCACAGTACTACTGGTACTCAAAATTGCACTCGCTTGCGCACGCAATACCTGTACGTCCTGCCTTGCTGCTGCTGACGTGATCCATTTACTTTCACCTGATTCTAAGGCCGTTTTGCCGTCAAGGGAGGCTGCAAGTTTCAGTTGAACATAAGGGAATGCTGTACGCATACGCTTTAAAAATCCACGGTTTAATGATTCCGCTTCTTCCATCAATACGCCACTTGCGGTTTCAATCCCCGCTTGAGAAAGCATATATAATCCCCGACCTGCAACTTGAGGATTGGGGTCTTGCATTGCTGCCACTACACGACGAACACCCGCATTAATCAAAGCCTCAGCGCAAGGTGGGGTACGACCGTGATGGCTGCATGGCTCTAATGTTACGTAGGCGGTAGCGCCTTTTGCTTTCTCTCCTGCCATGCGTAAGGCATGAACTTCAGCATGCGGTTCACCCGCTTTTTGGTGATACCCTTCACCAACAATTTCACCATCACGTACGATAACGCAACCCACATTAGGATTTGGTGAAGTGGTAAAACGGCCTTTTTGGGCAAGCTCAAGTGCCCGCGCCATATAGATGCGGTCTTGTTCAATCATGTTCTTAATCCTGTAATTTAGCGATCTCTTCGCCAAACTCCCGTACATCTTCAAAGCTACGGTAGACTGAAGCAAAGCGGATATAAGCCACTTTATCCAGTTTCTTCAGTTCATCCATCACTAAATTACCAATCATTTTAGAAGGGATTTCACGTTCCCCTGTTGCACGTAGTTGTGATTTGATAGAAATAATGGCCTGTTCAACGGCATCAGCACTTACGGGCCGTTTTTCCAAGGCCTTTTGCATACCACGACTTAGCTTTTCTTCATCGAAGGGTTCGCGTACTTCATCACTTTTAATTACCCGTGGCATAACAAGTTCCGCCACTTCAAAGGTGGTGAAGCGTTCATGGCAAAGCAGACATTGACGACGCCTGCGCACTTGAGAGCCTTCTCCAACCAGACGCGAGTCAATTACTTTCGTATCTACAGCAGAGCAAAATGGGCAGTGCATAGTGTTTCCTGATTCTTATTTCGGGTAAACAGTGTAACCCAGAGCTTAATAAAAAACACCCCGCAAGACTGTACATTTGCAGTCTAACGGGGTGTTTTCATGTTTAAGCCATCTTTTTAGAACACACCAGACGGCTTTCATTCAGTCACCTAAGCCACCAACTTTCACCCAATGGGGATTACGGTAGTAAAGACTCTTGGTCAGCACCTTCTTTTTCAACTTTCGGTGGAAGTAAGTGCTCACGTTTCATACCCATTTTCAGTGCTAGTGCAGAAGCCACATAGATAGATGAAATCGTACCGATGGTTACACCGATTAACATGACCAATGAGAAGCCTTCTAACATCGCGCCACCGAAGATATACAGCATCAGCACCACTAACAGTGTTGTTGCAGATGTCATAATGGTACGGCTTAAGGTCTGTGTTAAAGAGACGTTCATGATTTCATACGGTGTACCGCGACGAATTTTACGGAAGTTTTCACGGATACGGTCAGATACAACGATACTGTCGTTCAGTGAATAACCAATAACGGACATCAATGACGCCACGATGGTCATATCTATCTCAATATGGAACAAAGATAGAATACCTAACGTAATCACAACGTCATGGGCAAGTGCTAATACTGCACCTGTCGCTAGACGCCATTCAAAGCGGAAACCAACATAAATCAAGATACAGATAAGCGCCGTTAATAGTGCAAGTGCCCCTGTTTGAGCAAGTTCTGCCCCAACACTAGGCCCCACAAATTCAATACGCTTCACTGTCGCTTGCTCATCAACATTTTTATTGATGATAGTGATGATCTCTTTACCGACTTCTTGACCTGCAACCCCTTCAATAGGTGGTAAACGGATCATGATGTCACGGCTGCTACCAAAATTTTGGATTAAAGGATCTTTGTGAGCCGTATTAGAAAGACTGTCACGAATTTTATCCAAATCAGCTGGCTGACTCAGGTTGACTTCGATGACTGTACCACCAGTGAAGTCAAGGCCCCAGTTAAAGCCTTTCATCCCAATAATCGCGATAGATGCGATCAGTAATACAATAGAAATCCCAAAGGCAACGTTGTCCCAGCGCATAAAGTCATAGACTTTACGACCATAGTTCAATTGTTCAACAGTATAATCCTGTGCCACAACGTGCTCCTTAAATTGACAGCTTGTTGATACGTTTACCGCCATATAGCAGGTTCACGATAGCACGTGTACCAATAATAGCTGTAAACATAGAGGTGGCGACACCGATAGCTGTCGTAATTGCAAAGCCTTTGATTGACCCTGTACCCACTGCATACAGAATAATTGCAGTGATAAGTGTAGTCAGGTTTGCGTCGATAATACTTGAGAAAGCGCCTTTATAGCCTTCATGAATAGATTGCTGGACTGAACGCCCATTGCGCAACTCTTCTTTAATACGTTCGTTAATCAAAACGTTAGCATCGACGGCGACAGCAAGGGTCAGTACGATACCGGCAATACCTGGCATGGTCAGTGTGGCGCCTGGTAACAAGGACATCACCCCAACAATCATGATCAAGTTTGCAAACAGCGCCGTACTCGCAATCAAACCAAACTTACGATAGTAAATAATCATAAATAAGATTGAGGCGAACAAACCAGCTAAACAAGCTTTTAGACCTTGTTCAATGTTTTGTAAACCAAGAGTCGGCCCAATAGTACGCTCTTCAACGATTTGGATTGGCGCAATTAACGCACCAGCACGTAGCAATAGCGACAATTGACGAGCTTCGTTTGGATCAGTGATCCCCGTGATACGGAATTGGCTTCCGAAACGCGCAGAAATATTCGCCGCGTTAATCACTTTCTCATCTTTCATCAAAATTACACGGCCTTCGGCATCTTTTTTCCCGCTGTCTTTATATTCAACAAACAGCGTTGCCATTTGTTTACCCTGATTGTCACGGGTAAAATCAGACATGACAGAGCCACCCGCGCTATCAAGGCCAATACTTACTTGTGGCGCACCATTTTCATCACTACCTGAAGTTGAGTCAGTGATGTGGTCACCAGTCAGGACGACTCGCTTATACAGAACGTAAGGGAAGCCATTACGATCATACTTAACCTCAGAATCGCCTGGCACACGGCCATTTTCTGCCGCTGCTGGGTCAACACTTTGGTTAACTAAACGGAACTCTAAGGTTGCCGTTGCCCCTAAAATTTCTTTGGCACGCGCGGTATCTTGGATACCAGGTAACTCAACAACAATACGCTCCGCACCTTGGCGCTGAACAAGAGGTTCTGCAACACCCAATTGGTTTACACGGTTACGAATAATGGTAATGTTTTGAGATACGGCATAGTTACGAGCCTCACGTAGACGCTCATCCGTCATAACCGCAGTCATGGTATTATTGTTACCATTAGAAAATACAAGATCTTGGAACTTACGAAGGAGTATTTTCTCTGCTTGGCTACGATCATCAGCATTACGGAAACGGATCTCAACGCTGTAATTGTCGCCTTTACGGATAGAAGAGTACGGTACTTTTGCTTGGCGCAAATCGTTACGTATACCGTCCATGTTTTGTTCCTGCAATTTACTTAATGCAGTGTCCATATCGACTTCCATGAGGAAGTGAACCCCACCACGCAGGTCTAGACCGAGTTTCATCGGCTCACCACCAACAGCTTCTAGCCATTTAGGTGTTGCAGGTGCAAGGTTTAATGCAACAACATATTGGTCACCCAGAGCGCTAACCAGTGCTTCACGAGCGCGCAATTGAATATCCGGGTTGTTGAATCGGGCAAGTACAGCCCCATTTTCCAAGGCAATAGATTTGCTCTGGATATTGTCTTTTTCTAACGTTTTTTGGACTTGGATCAGCGTTTGCTCATTGGCGGCGGTTCCCCGCACGCCAGTGATTTGAACAGCCGGATCCTCACCATATAGGTTTGGAAGCGCATAAAGCAGACCGATGAGGATCGCAGCGATCAGCATCAGATACTTCCACAAAGGATAACGGTTTAGCACGGCAGTTCCCTTCGGGAAAAATCAGAAATTAAATACCTTTCATTGTGCCTTTAGGTAAAACAGCAGCAACGAAATCACGTTTGATAGTTACTTCGGTGTTCTCACTCAGTTCAAGAACAACATAACCATTATCAGAAACTTTGGTTACACGACCAATCAAACCACCTGTTGTTAAAACTTCATCGCCCTTAGTGATTGACTCCATCAGTTTACGATGCTCTTTAGCACGTTTTTGCTGTGGACGTAAAATCATAAAATAGAAGATCAAAGCAAACACGGCGAGCATAATAATCATCGTATACGGGTTGCCCTGTGCTGGCGCGCCTGCAGATGCCGCTGCTTCAGAAATAAAAAAACTCATTCAACTTTCCTCATTGTTATTGAACGCTATTTAAAACATAAGTACAGCAAAGCTTAATATGCTACACAGATTAAGCTCATTTCGCACTTAAATTCATTCCATATTTAATGAAGGTTGGCTTTTGCCAATCTTCTGATAGAAATCTTTCGCAAACTCTTCAAAGTTACCATCTTCAATCGCTTGACGAATACCAGCCATTAGACGCTGATAATAACGCAAATTATGAATGGTATTTAGCCTTGCGCCAAGAATTTCATTACAACGATCGAGATGGTGTAAATACGCACGACTATAATGACGGCAAGTATAGCAATCACACTCAGGATCGAGTGTTGAAGTATCCGATTTATACTTCGCATTGCGAATTTTTACCACGCCATTCGTGACAAATAAATGACCATTGCGCGCATTTCGTGTTGGCATCACACAATCAAACATATCGATGCCACGGCGAACACCTTCAACTAAATCTTCCGGTTTACCAACCCCCATTAAATAGCGAGGTTTATCCGCCGGAATTTGTGGGCATACATGTTCTAAGATACGATGCATATCTTCTTTTGGCTCGCCTACCGCGAGGCCGCCTACAGCGTACCCATCAAAGCCGATCTCTACCAGCCCCTTAACTGAAATATCACGTAAATCTTCGTAAACACTACCTTGAATGATGCCAAATAGTGCGTTTTTGTTGTTTAATTCATCAAAGCGTTGACGGCTACGTGCAGCCCAACGTAAGGACATCTCCATGGATGTCTTCGCGTAATCCCAATCGGCAGGATATGGCGTACACTCATCAAAAATCATCACGATATCTGAGCCGAGATCGTATTGAATTTCCATTGACTTTTCAGGGCTTAAGAAGATTTTTTCACCGTTAATAGGGTTACGGAAATGCACACCTTCTTCTTTAATTTTACGCATAGCACCAAGGCTAAAGACTTGGAAACCGCCTGAGTCAGTCAAGATAGGACCTTGCCATTGCATAAAATCGTGTAAGTCACCATGCAATTTCATGATCTCTTGCCCTGGGCGCAACCATAAATGGAAGGTGTTACCAAGCAGAATTTGTGCACCTGTTTCTTTGACCTCTTCTGGGGTCATCCCTTTGACTGTTCCATAAGTACCAACAGGCATAAAAGCGGGGGTTTCCACCACGCCACGCTCAAAAATCAAGCGCCCACGACGCGCATTGCCATCCGTGGTTTGTAATTCATATTTCACGTTTATTTCTCCTAGCAGCAGAAAAACAGTCTGTTGCTGATATTAACTTTCACAGGCGAGCAGCTTATCCACCGCCTATCTAACTCACGCTACTGCCCAATCTGCTCAAAACGAGCATCAGGATTACGCGTGATATACATAGCATCACCATAACTAAAGAAACGATATTTTTGTGCTACTGCTTCTTTATAGGCCTGCATAGTATTTTGATATCCAGCAAATGCAGAAACTAACATAATCAGTGTCGATTCTGGCAAATGGAAGTTGGTGATCAAAGCATCAACCACTTGATACTCAAACCCTGGATAAATAAAGATTTGGGTATCATCAAAAAATGGGGCAATGAGCGCATCTTGGCTCGCTTTTGCCGCACTTTCTAATGAGCGTACAGAAGTGGTTCCGACAGCGACCACACGGTTACCTCTCGCTTTACATGCCAATACGGCATCCACAACCTCTTGTGGCACCTCTGCATATTCAGAATGCATGACATGATCTTCGATAGTGTCAACACGCACGGGTTGAAAGGTTCCCGCGCCGACGTGTAAGGTGACGAACGCCATTTCAACGCCTTTTTCACGTAGTGCATCCAATAAAGGCTCATCAAAATGCAAGCCAGCGGTAGGAGCTGCAACCGCGCCAGGACGTTGGCTATAAACGGTTTGATACAGTTCTTTATCCGATTCTTCATCAGGGCGGTCGATATAAGGTGGTAATGGCATATGCCCGATTTCATTGAGGATACTCAATACATCGCGCTGATCATCAAACTGCACTTCAAATAAAGCCCCATGGCGCGCAACCATAGTCGCATTAACGCTTTCATCTTCACCTAAAATCAGCTCTGCCCCCTCTTTCGGGGCTTTAGATGCCCGAATATGAGCAAGTACGCGATGCTCATCCAGCATTCGTTCGACCAGCATTTCGATTTTGCCACCGCTCGCCTTACGACCAAATAGCCTTGCTGGAATGACACGCGTGTTGTTAAACACCAGCAGATCACCGGGTGACAGTTTCTCAAGGATATCCGTAAAAATACCATGCGTGAGCTGCCCCGTTGGGCCATCAAGGCTTAGCAGTCTACATGCGCTTCGCTGCGCTTGAGGATAATGGGCAATTAATTCTTCAGGTAACTCAAAAGTAAAATCGGAAACACGCATTGTCTTAACTTCAATCTAAAAAAACAGGCGACTAGTCTAGTGCTGAGCACTCAAAGGCGCAAGAAATAAGCGTATTTTTGCCGAAAAAACCTTCAATATTTAACAAATATTTCTCAAGTCACGAAAATTTTCTTCCTTATGTCATCGCTGCATCGCTGTTTGCTATTCGATTTCGTGCTAAACGGATATCTCTAGGCAATTTCAGATCCGTGTTAAAACAACAGACCATAGACATCTAAAGATGCGTGCACAGTAAACGGGCTATAATTTACCAAGCATCGAGTATATGATATCAACATGAACTTTCTTGCTCACTTGCATCTTGCCTATAAAGCGAATAGCTCCCTATTGGGCAATATCATGGCCGACTTCGTTCGTGGCAACCCAGAAGGCCATTATGCGCCCGATGTTGTCGCGGGGATCACTATGCATCGAGCCGTTGATAAGGCGACAGACTCTCACCCTTTAGTCAAAGAAGCGCGCGCACTGTTCAGGCCGGATTACCGTCGGGTCGCGCCGATCACACTTGACCTTGTATGGGATCATTTCCTCTCATTGCATTGGTCTAAAATCGAACAAACTATCGGATTGGCCGATTTCATCTATTATGCACGTCGCCAAATTGAACCTAATCTGCGTCATACGCCTGAAAAGTTTCAGGAGTTAAATGAGTTTCTCTGGCCCCAAAATTGGTTAATTCGCTATGCAGATAAAACATATATAGGGCAATCGTTGAATGGAATGGCACGTCGGCGGCCTAAACTACATGCGCTTAGCGGCTCTTTTGATGACTTTTTATTGCAATATAAGCCACTTGAACAGATTTTTTTCCAGTTTTATCCGCAAATGATACAACAGGCTGAACAAGGAATATTTGTCGGTCACCTCACAACACTGAAGCCTTGATCAATTATCACTTGTACTTTACCGTAATAAAACTATTGTATTGATATCAATTTGTTAAATAAGTATAATTGATAGATAAAAACTATCACAGAAATTGGTATTTATACCTTTATTCTTTGTAGGGAATTTCATATTCTCTCTTGATATATTGCCTAAATAATTTGAACGGTTTGTTGGCAACCAGCGAAAGGCTTCCTAGCAGCAAAATAGCGCTATCACTAGGCACCTAACGCGGTCCAATAAGTGGTTTAAACTATTATGGATATAAAACCTTTAATTCAAACTCATAGGAGTAAATTATGGTTCTGGTAACACGTCAAGCCCCTGACTTTACTGCTGCAGCTGTTCTAGGTAACGGTGAAATTGTTGACAACTTTAACCTGAAAAATCACCTAAACGGCCGTCCAGCGGTGATCTTCTTCTGGCCAATGGACTTCACTTTTGTTTGTCCTTCAGAACTTATCGCGTTCGACCACCGTTATGAAGAATTCAAAAAACGTGGTGTGGAAGTAATCGGTGTTTCTTTTGACTCTGAATTCGTTCACAACGCATGGCGTAAAACTCCTGTTGATAACGGCGGTATTGGTGAAGTGAAATACCCAATGGTTGCTGACGTCAAACGTGAAATCATGAAAGCATACGGCATTGAGCACCCAGAAGCTGGCGTTGCTCTGCGTGGCTCTTTCTTGGTCGACAAAAATGGCGTTGTGCGTCACCAAGTCGTTAACGACCTACCACTCGGCCGTAACATCGATGAAATGCTGCGTATGGTTGATGCGCTGCAATTCCACGAAGAGCACGGTGATGTTTGCCCAGCGCAATGGGAAAAAGGTAAAGAAGGCATGAACGCATCACCTAAAGGTGTTGCTGACTACCTGACTAAAAACGCAACTGGCCTATAATTCATAGCGTTTACTGTTTTTATGGATCGGCATAAACTTCGGTTTATGCCGATTTTTTATTTTTGACAATCCCATTTGCCCGCTTTTACTTTATTCTCTGCTTTTTATTCGTCTTTTTTCAAATAATTATTGCTAGAAAGTTCTTAATTGATGCTAAAGAACAATATATCTGAGGATATATAGCGCACCATACTTTTACAGGACTGCTATTTATAATATGGTTACATTTATCCATAAATAGTTACATTTTTAACTCAATATAGCGTCAATCGTAAAGTAGGAAAAAACGATGAAATTTAAACTGTTAGCATCGGTTGTTATAGCTGGTACTTTGCTTGCAGGCTGTGATAACAACCAAACAGCCTCTGAAAGTAATTTCAAAAAATCCATTCAAGATTATCTCGATACTAAATCGGCTATTTGTATCAATACTGGCCCATTCCCTGCTGAGCTTTTAGCACAAGCAAATACTCGAAAAATAGAACAATTAGATAGTTTGGTTGATGCTGGATTATTAAACAAATCAGAAAAAAAAGTCGTTATCAAAGATATGTGGGGAACAGAACAAACAGGTGAAGGTGTTGAATTTACCTTAACGAGTGAAGGTCAAAAATTCTTTGATGAAGCAAAAGCCGAATTTTCTGGGCGTGGCAGCTTCTGTACAGGTAAGTTAGTGGTCACTGAAGTCACGAATTTCACAGAGCCAGCTGAGCGCGGTGGTCAAAAAATCTCTATCGCTAACTTTAAACAAAAAATTGAAGATGTGGCACCTTGGGCCAAAAATGAAAAAGTCATTGCCGCCTACCCACAAATCAAATCAACCCAAGAGCGTGCTGAAAAATCACAACAAAGCCCATTGGTACTGACCAATAACGGCTGGATCCATATTGCATTGTTCAACCAAAAATAAATTGGTCTCCCTAAGCAGAGCCACGATCAGGCTCTGCTTAACCCATTGTTTTATATTTTTAAGTTAATTTTTTCACTACATTGTTAACATTTCTCGATTGTATCTTTCAGTCTCTCCAGCTATTTTATGCTATACATAAAGAACACAATTAATTAACAAATGAATCACATTAGTTAATTGTGTTACTCAATTTCATAAAAAGCCCATTCCATTTTATTCATCGGGAGATACGAATGATAAAAACATCATGGCGCCCCTCTGTCCTATTACTTTCACTGCTTATCTCACCTCAACTCTTTGCCGCCTCAGAACCTGCTGTCGAGGCCAAAAAAGGAATGGTTGTGTCTTCTCAACACCTAGCCTCTCAAATTGGTGCCGACATCCTTAATGCAGGCGGTAATGCAGTTGATGCGGCTGTTGCTGTGGGATATGCCCAAGCCGTGGTTAATCCATGCTGTGGGAATATTGGTGGCGGCGGATTTATGACCATTCACCTTGCTAATGGCAAAGATCTTTTTATCAACTTTAGAGAAACCGCCCCAGAAGCCGCTAGCGCTAATATGTACTTAGATAAGAATGGTAATTTAATAAAAGGTGCCAGCCTCTATGGTTACCTCGCATCGGGGGTTCCGGGAACGGTAAAAGGGCTTGATTATGCGCTCGAAAAATATGGCACAATGAGCCGCCAGCAAGTCATGGAGCCGGCAATTAAATTAGCCAGAGAAGGTTTTGTTTTAACGCGGGCAGATACCGATGTCCTAGATACCACTGTCGATCGCTTTAAGCAAGACCCAGAAGTCGCACGCATTTTTTTAAAACCTAATGGTAGTGCCTTTCAACCCGGCGATCTGTTAGTACAAACCGACTTAGCCAATACCCTTGAAAAAATTGCGAAAGAAGGCCCTAAAGCTTTCTATGAAGGCGAAATACCGAAGATCGTAGAAGAAGCGTCTAAAAAGAATGGGGGGATCTTAACCGCAAAAGATTTTGCTAATTATACGATCACCGACACCACACCAATTAGCTGTACCTATCGAGGCTATAAATTTATTTCAGCACCACCGCCTAGCTCGGGTGGGGTAACCATCTGCCAAACACTCAATATCTTAGAAGGCTATAACCTTAAAGAGATGGGGTTCAATTCGGCAGAATATATTCATACTCTCACAGAGGCAATGCGCCATGCCTACATGGATAGAAACACTTTCCTAGGCGATCCGGCATTTGTCGATAACCCAACCGACAAGTTATTGAGTAAAGCCTACGCAGAAGAGCTACGTAAAGAGATCAAACCTAACCAAGCAACGCCATCAACACAAGTCCAACCCGGTGTAGGGCCACATGAAAAACCAGAAACCACTCATTACTCTGTTGTCGATGACAAAGGTAATGCGGTTTCAACGACTTATACCATCAATGGACGTTTCGGCTCCGTGGTGATCCCGCCTGGTACAGGGTTCTTTTTAAATGATGAGATGGATGATTTCACCACCAAAGTCGGTGAGAAAAATATGTATGGTTTAGTTCAAGGTGAAAGAAACGCGATTGCTCCTGGTAAGCGCCCACTATCATCGATGAGCCCAACCATAGTGACCAAAGATGGTAAAGTGTTCTTAGTGCTCGGCTCCCCGGGCGGGTCACGGATTATTTCAATCACATTGCAAACCGCCCTGAATATCATTGACCATGGAATGCCTCCTCAAGAAGCCGTGAACGCACCGCGTATCCACCATCAATGGTTACCCGATGAAGTTTACTATGAGGAGCGTGGTGTCTCTAAAGATACCTTAGCGTTGCTCGATAAGATGGGTTACAAAATGGTAGAACAAACACCATGGGGTGCAGCAGAGTTAATTATGGTGCCCGTACCGGATGCTAAAGGAGATAAAACAGACTCATCAGGCAATGATGCCGCAGTTTCAGGCAAAGTTCGCCAAGGCTATATCTACGGTTCAAATGATGTTCGTCGTCCAGCCGGTAAAGCCGTTGGTGTCGATTAAAATCCACACTTAAAACAAATGGCGGGATAACCCGCCATTTAAATGATTAGCTAAGTGGGGAGACCCGCTTAGTGTTATCTACTAAAAAATCAACAAATTGATATTTTTAATGGTTTTCACAATCTCTTATGGCCGCAGCCAAACACCTTGATGTTGACCCACGGCCTGAAATTACCTTGCGTTATTTACGAATAAAATTATCCACAATAAGGCTGATCGCTTCTTCACTACGACCATGTAAAACCGCTTTTGCCGTATAAAGCCCCATACCGACAACACTATTAAGCTCTACATTCGGTGGCATAACCAATTCATTCGGTGAAGTATGCACGTTTAATACCGCTGGGCCATTATAATTTAGGAAGCGGATAACAGCGTCCTCCAATGCTTCTGGGGATTCAACTGATTCACCAAACATCCCTAACGCACTCGCCAGCTTACCAAAATCAGGGTTTTCTAAATCGGTATAGTTATTCAATAACCCTTCAACTTTTTGTTCTAATTCAACAAAGTTAAGCGATTTATTGTTGATGATAACGATTTTTGCCGCCAATTTTTCTTGCGTCATAGTGAGTAGATCGCCTAATAGCATCGCTAACCCACCATCACCTGACATAGAGATCACTTGGCGATTAGGAAACGCTTTTTTCAATCCTAATGCTTGAGGCATTGCGTTAGCCATGGTGCCATGTTTTAAGCTCGTTAATGTTCTTCGCTGCCCATTGGTATTGATATAGCGCAGCATCCAAACCATTGCAGAACCCCCATCTGCCGTAAAAATAGCGTCGCTATCTGCATGCTTATCGAGTAGCTGAGCAAGGTATTGAGGGTGGATGACATGAGCTTTCGCCCCTTTTTCTAGCCAGCTAATTTTTTCGAGTGTCTTTTTGTGCAAATCGACAGATTTACGTAAAAACTCATCATCGGTTTTATTGTCAATTAAAGGCAATAATTGCAATAAGGTTTCATTGACATCACCATTGAGCCCTAAATTGACAGGGTGGCGTTTACCGATATTTTCTAAATTAATATCAACTTGTACGATGGTTGCTTTTTCAGGGAAAAATTGAGGCCATGCGAAATCAGTACCTAACAGCAGCAAAGTATCGCAGTTTTTTAACATGGTAAAACCGGACTCAATACCGATCATTCCCGTCATTCCCACATTATATGGGTTATCATATTCAATAAAATCTTTGGCTCGTGAGGTATGTGCAATTGGCGCTTTTAATTTTTCTGCCAATTGAAGAAGTGCTCCTCTGGCATCTTTACTACCAATTCCCGCATAAATACCTATTTTCTTACCTTTATTTAATACATCTGCCAGCGCTTTAATATCTTCTTGAGCAGGGATAATTCGCGGTTGATGATAATTGACGGCTATTTTATTTGGATAGTCTATTTCAGACTTACTTATATTTACTGGAAGAATAATAACAGCGACACCTTTTTGACTTAAAGCTGCACTAATGGCATTTTTTGTCACTTCAATCGCTTTATCAGGGCTAATAATTTCTTCGCAGAATACTGAGCATTCACTATAAACGGATTTAAAATCGACGTATTGAGGGAAAGAACTATCGGTTGTATTAGTATCTAATTGGCTTGCAATCAAAATAACAGGCGCGCCATTGCGATGTGATTCATATAATCCATTAATAAAATGTAAGCTTCCAGGTCCACAGGAGCCTGCACATGCGGTGAGTTGGCCTGAAATAAAGGATTCGGCACCGGCGGCAAATCCCCCAACCTCCTCATGCCTTACATGGATCCACTCCATCTTACTTTCATGTATCGCATCCGTGACATAATTTAAAGTATCACCAACGATGCCATAACAATGCTTCACACCTGAATTTTGGAGAATATCAACAATCACGCTAGCAACATTTTTTTTCATGCAAGGCTCCAATAGCAGATTATTTCTTATAAACAAAAGATCACAGATGACTCTTGTCTACATATTTATATTATTAATATCACAATAAGTAATAACTGCAATTAAAAGCACTATTTTTATTTTAACCCTTTCTTTTTATGATATTTTTCCGTCAGAATAAGAAGTAAAAAAGGAGCTAATAAGCTCCTTTTTCTATTATTGAATATTGATATTTTTAGGCTTGTTTATGTTCGGCTGCGGGTGTGATCACTCGGTCACAAATTGCCGCTACAATTAACACCACAAATGATGGTAATAACCATGCCAAATCTTGTTGATATAACGGAATTCCAGTCATCCAATCAGGAATATACGTTTTCAGATGATCTGACGCTTTCGCTGCACCAATTAACCCCACAATAAAACTGGTCAACATGGTTGGGGCAATCACCACACTTGGGTTACGCCACCACTTTAAAGTAAAGCTTAATAAAATAAGCACAATACAAGGTGGGTAAATCGCCACTAATACAGGAACAGAAAACGCAATCAGTTTACTTAATCCAAGATTAGAAACGACCATGGAGAATGCACCAAGTACCAAAACTAGCGTGCGGTAAGAGATTGGCACATAGCGGCTAAAGAACTCCGCGCAAGCACAGGTCAAACCAACAGCCGTCACCATACAGGCAACAAAAATCAATACGGCAAGGAAGAAGCTACCATAGTTACCAAATGTATACTGAACATAGGCATGCAGAATATCAGCACCATCTTGAGGGTTTGGAATAATGGATGCGCTGTTTTCACCTAATTTAAATAGTGAAAGGTAAACCAGTGTCAGTAGCACTCCCGCAATCAGCCCCGCCCACATGGTATAGCGGGTCAGCAGTGAGGAGTTTTCGATACCTCGCGAACGAGCCGCATTAACAATCACGATACCAAAGACCATTGCTCCCAATGTATCCATCGTCAAATAGCCATTGATAAAGCCATTTGAGAAGGCCATATCGCGGTATTCATCTGTTGATAACATAGGTTGACCTGCCGGCCAAAGCACAGCCGCAACACCAAGGATAGCAAGGGCTAACATTTTTACAGGTGCCAGTATGTGACCTACACTATCCAGTAGTTTACCTGGGTATAGAGAAATACCGATGACTAGCACAAAATAGACTGCACTATAAATTAATAATGATATATCTGATTCACCACCAAGTAGCGGTGCAATCCCCACTTTGTAAGAAACCGTCGCAGTGCGAGGCGTGGCGAATAGCGGGCCAACGGACAGGTAAGCAACAACAGCAAGCAATAGCCCCGCCGTTTTACCAACAGGTGTACTTAGGGCTTCAATACCCCCACCCACTTTGGCTAATGCCACAACGGTTAAAACAGGCAACCCCACACCTGTAACCAAAAAGCCTAGCGCGGCAGTCCACACTTGCTCGCCAGCCTGTAAGCCAACCATTGGTGGAAATATGATATTTCCAGCACCAACGAAGAGCGCAAAGGTCATAAAACCTAAGGCAAGAATATCTCTGGATGTTAAACGATGAGCCATATTTTATGTTAAATCTTTGTAACGGTGTTAGAAAATATAGAGTAACCAATCAGTAACTCTTTGAATTATAAATGGCGGTATAGAATTCTAATTAACAAGTTGATAAACAATACAATGTGTACGATTTATCACATCAGGCAAGATTAAAAATCAAAAAACAGAAAAAATCGCCAATAACTGGCTACAAGTAAAACTTTTATAGGGAAAAAAGGCAATAGCAAACCTAAAAACAAGAATAAATCTCTAAAGTATTTTTTATAACTAGTGATTACTGTCAGTAAAATAAGAATATGCGCTATATGATTTGAACAAAAAACAACCAATTAAACCATTATTTATCTTATCTTTTAAATCGATTATGGTTTTGCAAAGCGAAATATAGGTTTTTTAGAAAACAGAAATTTTTAATAACCCATCACAAATATAGAGAGATTCATTTTTTAAATAAGAAGGAGCGACATATCTGGCGGTGATAATGATATGTTGGATTGGGTCGATAAGAACGGCTGTTTGCCGCTCTCATCGAGGTATGTCACGTCTTTAATGAAGTGTTTTAGCTGTTTTTTTGTCTGATACGATCAATACAGGAGGCAGGGTAAAAGAGAATTCGCTCCCCTTGCCTAACTGACTGGTTATCATTAATTGGCTATTATGATGCTGCAAAGCGTGTTTGACGATCGCTAAACCAAGCCCCGTTCCTCCCCCTGTTTGGCGAGACCTCGCCTTATCAACACGGTAGAAACGTTCAGTTAAACGTGGAATATGCTCTGGGGGGATCCCCAACCCATTATCAGCAACGCCAAAACGTGCCCCATTATGTGTTTTCTGCCAACTGACTTGGATCGTTGTTCCTTCCGGTGTATGCATAATGGCATTATAGACCAAGTTAGCCACCGCACTACGAAGCTGCTCTTCATTACCGTAAACATACAGCTTTTCATCAACCATAAATTTAAACTGTTGCCGCCCTTGGCTTAAACTCATCGCTTCCTGTTCAATCATTTTTAAAATTACAGGAATATTTACCTGCTCATCTAAATTAATATGAGGCGCCACTTCAATGCGAGATAACTGTAACAGTTGTTTAATCAAATTATCCATTCGATGCGCCTGCTCTTGCATTACCGTTAACGCTTTTTTGTTGGCAGCTGAGGCATTTTCTTGATCATCTAATACTTCAAGATAACCTTGGATCACCGTTAGTGGTGTGCGTAGTTCATGGCTGACATTCGCAAAAAAGTCTCTACGTGCTTTTTCTAATCGGTGCTTTTCCGTGACATCCCTCGCAACCATTAATAGCTGACCTTCGGTATAAGGTAAGACACGGAATTCAACAATAGCGCCACTGTTTAGCTCTATCGTTAACGCTTGTTCATAGTTTTGTAATGTAAAATAACGGCTGAAATCTGGATAGCGTAATAAATTAAAAATCGGTTGCCCGCTATCTTCCGGCCAGCGAAAACCTAATAAATGTTGAGCATGGCGATTACACCAAAAAATATTCCCTTCAAGAGTCATCATTACGACGGCATCAGGGAGAGATTCTGCGCCACTGCGAAAGCGTTTGATCAACTGCCCTAATTCACGCCGACGTTTTCGGTTGCGCTGCTGAAGCTGATAGATCCCATAAAAGATTGGCTCCCAGCCGCCTTTACCATCAGGGGGCAGCATGCTCCGATCAAGCCATAACCAATATGACAACTTCATCAAGTTATAACTGTGCCAAATCAGCGCGGCGGTCAATGAGATGACTAAAAGCCATGCAAGATGGCCGATAAAAATCGATAAGATTAATGCAGGTAAGATGAATAAAAACAGCCCCCAAATTAGCTGTTTCCATGATAGGCGTTCAAGCACTGGTATCTCCTGTTATTGATCAGTAACGCACTGAGAAGCGATAACCAGTACCACGCACTGTTTGAACCATTTTATCATGCCCTTCAGCCTCCAAGGCTTTTCTGAGGCGGCGGATATGCACATCAACCGTTCTATCTTCAACATACACATTCGCTCCCCATACATAATTGAGTAACTGCTCGCGGCTATATACTCGTTCAGGGTGAGTCATAAAGAAATGCAGCAGCTTATACTCCGTCGGCCCCATATCAATAGGAGTGTCATTACTGCTGACCCGATGAGACGTTGGGTCTAGTGTTAACCCGTTCATTTCAATAATGTCTTCTGTTGCCATCGGGGAAATACGGCGTAGAATGGCTTTCACACGAGCGACAAGCTCTTTGGGTGAAAACGGCTTTATTAGGTAATCATCCGCCCCCACTTCCAAGCCTTTTACGCGGTCCTCCTCCTCCCCTCTTGCGGTTAACATCATCACAGGAATATCGCGCGTATCACTGTCACGTTTCATGTGTTTAATCACTTGAATGCCTGAACCACCAGGGATCATCCAATCTAATAAAACAAGGTCGGGTAATGGATCAACTAACTGCGCGATGGCGGAATCATAATCATCAGCTTCAATCGACTGAAAACCATTCTGCTCTAATACAAAACAAACCATTTCTCGGATGGGCGCTTCATCTTCAACCACTAGAATGCGTCTTGCCATGATTAATCCTGTAAATAAGAAGAGATCATTAAAAGTGAAAGCATTATGCGTCACTTTTATGACAGAATTATGAATACCGTCATCAAATAACAATAATCCTTTCTATATTAGCGGTAAATTGTCATTTAAGTGAAACATTCTCGTCATACTTTACATTGTCGCGCCTGCTGCTTCGCCTATCGTTATCACATTGAATTGTCTGCTTGTTCAGAGATCCCCTTAAAGGGTCATGATAGGGTATACTGAGCATAGTATACATATAAAGCCGTAGGAAGGGGCCTTCATGCGTATTATCCATACCTCTGACTGGCACCTTGGCCAGTATTTTTTCACTAAAAGCCGCGCAGCCGAACATCAACAGTTTTTAACTTGGCTTATTGAGCAGGTTAAACTTCATCAAGTTGATGCCATGATTGTTGCGGGAGATATTTTTGATACCGGCTCCCCCCCAAGTTATGCCCGTGAGCTTTATAATCAATTTGTCGTCTCGCTACAGCAAACAGGCTGCCAATTGGTGATCCTAAGTGGTAACCATGACTCTGTTTCCGTCTTAAATGAAACCAGTTCACTGCTTGCCTATTTGAATACGGATGTCGTCACTTCAGGAGCAACGCCCCATGTGATCACATTAAAGAATGCACAAGGGCAACCCGGAGCACTGTTGTGTGCGATCCCTTTTCTACGCCCTAGAGATATTCAATTAAGTGTTGCAGGACAGAGCAGTGAAGAGAAGCAGCTATCATTACAAACAGCCATTCGTGACTATTACCAAGCTAGCTATCAGCTTGCCGAGCAGCAGCGGCAAACTATGGGGTTAGATATCCCAATTATCGCAACGGGGCATTTAACGGTTGTCGGGGCTGAATTGACGGACTCTGTGCGTGATATCTATATTGGTACTTTAGACGCATTTCCCTCTGCCGCTTTCCCTCCGGCTGACTATATCGCCTTGGGGCACATTCATCGTCCGCAAGTTATTGGTCAACAGCAACATATTCGCTACTCTGGTTCACCGATTGCATTAAGCTTTGATGAAGCGAACCAACAAAAAAGTGTTTGCTTAGTGGAGTTTGATGGCCACGAACTGTCGCAGATCCACCAACTTGCGATCCCAACTTTTCAACCTTTGCAAACACTAAAAGGGTCACTTGCAGACATTCAAAAGCAGTTACATGTACTCTCTATCGAGCCAGATACGCCCCCAGTTTGGTTAGATATCGAAGTCGCTTCACAGGACTATCTTGCTGATATCCAACAACGTATCGAAAGTATTATCAAAGGCTTACCCGTTGAAGTTGTATTGTTACGCCGTGCACGTAAACCACAAAACCCCCAACAAGCTCTCGCTAATGAAACCTTAAATGAGCTTACCGCCGAAGAGGTATTTTTGCGTCGTTTAGCGGAAGAGTCGCTAGATGATAAAGAAAAAGAGCAGCGCTTATTAGTACTCTTTAGGCAATCTTATGACGCTTTGCGTGCTGAGTTAGAGGGAAATTCATGAAAATCTTAAGTCTACGCCTAAAAAATATTAACTCTCTAAAAGGCGAATGGAAAATTGACTTCACCCAAGAGCCGTTTGCTAGCCAAGGATTGTTTGCGATCACAGGCCCTACTGGGGCGGGTAAAACCACCTTACTAGATGCTATTTGTCTCGCACTCTATCACCAAACACCTCGTTTAAGTACGCTATCCGTTAAACAGAATGAGCTTATGACACGCCATACTGGCGAGTGCTTGGCTGAAGTGGAATTTGAGGTCAAAGGTATCGCTTACCGCGCATTTTGGAGCCAACGACGAGCCAGCAACAAGCCAGAAGGAAAATTACAACCGCCAAAAGCCGAGCTAGCGACTGTCAGTGACGGCAAAATCATTGCGGAAAAAGTCAGTGACATACGAGAACAAATTGTTCAGATCACAGGGCTAGATTTCGGACGGTTTACAAAGTCTATTTTGCTTTCACAAGGGGATTTTGCCGCCTTTTTAAATGCGAGCGAAAAAGAGCGAGCCGATCTGTTAGAAGAGATCACCGGCACGGAAATTTATAGTCAAATATCCAGCTATATCTATCGCCAGCACAAACAGGTCAAAAATGATTTAGAGATTTTAAAAGCTCGAGCGCAAAGCATTCATTTGCTCACCGAAAGCGAACATCAAGCCCTCATCGAACAACAAACCGTATTAGCAGACCAAGAAAGACAGCTTAATCAAAAACGAACGCAAAACCAACAAGCGTTATATTGGCAGCAACGCCAACAACAGTTAACTGCCCGCTTACATCAGTTAGAGCTTGATCAACAGCAGGCTGAAAAGGCATATCAAGACGCTGAGCCTCAGTTTAAAAAACTCTCAGACAATCTGCCTGCCGAAAATTTGCGTCCTTTATGGCAGGATGTGGAACGCCAACAACAGGCATTAAATGAATTATTAGAGAAGCAACAGAGCCTTTCACAACAGTGTGAAAATAACACTCAACAACTTACGCCTTTACAAGCACAACTTGCTCAAGTCCAACATGAGCATAGCCAGCACCAAAATTATGTTCAGCAGCAAACCGTGTTGATCGATACCCACGTTCGCCCATTAGATAATGCGATTCTTCATCTACACCAACAGATTAAAGAAATTTCAGAACAAAAAGAGCAATATCACACGGAATATCAATCGAAGCACAGCTTAATTACTCGAACCCAACATCAAGCTCATTTGGACCGTGAAGAGTTACAGCAAATTGAACATTACCTACAGCAACATCCCCAATATGCGGCTATTACCCAACAAATAGGTTTATGGCGGCAACAAGGTCAATTTATTGATGAATTGAGTCAAAAAGTACAAGCCTTAGAGCAAAAACAACAACTACTGCAACAAGAGCAGTCAGCATTAGTTAGCGAGCAACAACAGCAAATTGAGCAAAATGCCCAAACGCAGCACCAACTTGAACAGGATACTGCGGCATATCAACTCGTTGAAAGTCGCTATCTAGAGTGGCAAGAAAAACAAGATATTGAACAACTTAATCAATCAATAGAACAGCTACACACCAGATCACAACATGCCCAACTTTTACCTTTATTGTTATCTCAATGGCAAGAGCAGCAAAACCAATTAAAAATCAAACAACATCAGCAAGAGGAGCTAACCCAATCAATTTCTCAGGCTGAAAAGCAGCTCCAGCTAACTGAAACACAAATTACGCACCTTCAGCCTCATTTAACAGATTTGAATGCGCGGTTACGCTTAGAGCAGAAAATCGTCAGTTTAGAAAAGGAGCGCCAACAACTTATTGCGGGTGAGCCTTGCCCACTTTGTGGCTCTACCGAACACCCTGCAATTGAACAATATCAATCTGTAGAGCCAACGCAAACTGAACAGCGCTTAATCGCATTAACCAAACAGTTAGAAGAGCTTAAGCAAACGCAAGTCACTCAACAGTCGCTACTGCAAAGAGAAATGCAGCGCCAAGCAGAAAATCAACAGGCACAACAGCAGCTTATAGCTCAAGAGCGTCAGCTGCGAACACAATGGATGACCGCGTGCCAGAAAGCTCTCGCCCCTGAACTGACCACGACTCATGCTGCCGTAGAGCAGTTGCTCACGGATATCCAAAAACAGTTATCAGAGAAACAGCAGTCATTACAGGCGTTCACCGCCCTCGAACGTGAATATCAACAACTTAAACACCGATTACATGAGCAGCAGTCATTAAATAAACAGCAACAATCCTCGCTCGCCTTGCTTACTGAACGAATTAAGCATCAGCACCAACTTATTGATGAAACACAAAAAGAGCATGTCGTACACCAACAGCGCCATAATCAGCAGCAGCAACAGCTCCACGAGGCTTTGGCTGAATTTAGGTTGCCTGAAAGCGAAAGTTTTGAACCGTGGTTTACGTTACTAGAGCAGCGTGGTCAGCTATATGCTGCGAAAAAACAAAGTGCGCAAGATATTAGCCAAAAAATAGCGGTCGCTGAGGCGACGTTGCAAGTTGAGTTAGCTCAACAAACCCATTTAAGTAAACGGCTAGAAAATACGCAACAGCAATTGCAACAGTTACAACAACAGGTTGAACAAAAACAGGCGGCACGGCAGCTATTACTTGATGGGCAATCTATTTCACAATTTATGGGTAGATTGCAAGATCAGCAAAACAAACTGGCTCATCAGCAACAACAACTTAATGAGCAGGTCACGCATCATGAAAAACACTTAGCTTCTCTAAAAGGCAGCCTTAACGAGGTCATCACGACGATAGAAAAGACACGATATCAGTTAACCACAGCACAGCAGCGCTTCGAGCATGCCCTTTCGACTAGCCCATTTGCAACACAGCAAGCATTCTTAGCCGCACTATTAGCGCCGGATGAAAAGCTGCAACTTGAACAATTGCAACAACGATTACTCCAGTCACGTTTACAAGCGCAAACCCGTTATAAAGAAGGTGAGCGCGCACGACAAGAACATTTGGCCCAAAAGCCCGATGATCATATTGAGGCAAGCTTGGAGGAGTGGCAGCAAGCAATTATTCAGCTTGATGAGGAGATTAAAAATCTCAATAAACAACAGGGGCAGATCTTCAGCCAACTCGAAGCAGACAAACAACAACGTCACCAACAACGTGGCTTATTACAAGAAATCGAGCAGAGCCAATCCCACTATGAAGATTGGGGATATCTCTGCGAACTGATTGGCTCAGCGGAAGGAGATAAATTCCGCCGTTACGCGCAAGGGTTAACCTTTGATTGCCTCATTTCTCTCGCTAATCTGCGCTTGGATAAGCTACATGGTCGCTATTTGCTAAAACGTAATCATAATGCGGATCTGGAATTACAAGTGATTGATGGCTGGCAGGCCGATACTATCAGGGATATTAAAACCCTCTCTGGCGGAGAAAGTTTCTTAGTCAGCCTAGCGCTTGCTCTCGCATTATCGGATATGGTGAGTAACAAAACTCAACTCGAGTCTTTATTTCTCGACGAAGGCTTTGGCACACTCGACCCTGAAACATTAGATATTGCCTTAGATGCGTTAGAAAGCCTGAATGCATCCGGAAAAACGATTGGGGTAATTAGCCATGTTGAAGCGATGAAAGAGCGAATTTCTGTACAGATCCCCGTGAAAAAGACCAACGGTTTTGGCTTTAGTGAATTACCTAGCCGATATCGTATCCGTTAAAATATAAATGGCGCTTTATCATAGGAACAAAACATTCCTAGATAAAAGCGCCTTACCACATCAATCAAAAATTTCTTTCAATTTTCTATCATGAAGGGCTGATAGATGCTCCCCAATGTAATCATAAAAAATAACAATTTGTATTTAATTGATTTTAATAAAAAACAATTAAATTGACTCAGCCGAAAAATTTGAACCTTACCGTTAATTTTTTTTTCTATGATTTTCCCTTCACAGCGCTATAGTAATACTTAACAAATAGCTAGGAGACTCACATGTCAAACGCATTTATTGAAATGATTAAAAATCGTCGCACTATTTATAACCTCGGCGATGCATTACCAGTTTCTGAAGAGCATGTTACAAAATTAATTAAAGAAGCAGTAAAACATTCACCTTCTTCTTTTAACTCACAAACATCACGTGTTGTGATCTTATTTGGCGCAGAGCATAAAAAACTGTGGAACATCACCAAAGAAACATTGCGCGCCATCGTGCCAGAACAGGCATTTGCAGCTACTGAACAAAAAATTGATAGCTTCGCTGCGGGTGCTGGCTCTATCTTATTTTTCGAAGATATGGCGGTCGTGAAAGGCTTACAAGAGCAATTCCCACTTTATGCCGACAATTTCCCAATCTGGTCAGAACAAGCCAGCGGTATCGCACAATTTGCGGTATGGACAGCCTTAGCGCAAGAAAACGTCGGGGCATCACTGCAACACTATAATCCACTCATTGATACTCAGGTACAAAAAGAGTGGGGAACACCTGATAATTGGGTACTACGTGCTCAAATGGTATTTGGGTCAATTAATGCTCCTGCGGGTGATAAAGACTTTATGGATGATGAAATTCGTTTCAAAATCTTTAAATAATCAGAATAAAATTCGAATAAAAAGCCCTTGTTGATTAAAACAAGGGCAAATCACCTGCCAAATAATGTGATATATCACTTTTCAATACCAGCCAACACCAAGGGATCCGATTATTATTGATATGCAATATCAATTAGTTATTCCACAACCCATGCTATCAAACGCTAATCCTTTAGAATATAAAATCAATTAATAGCAATCTAATAAAATTTCATATTGATAATCTCTATTAGATACCGACTTATTGTCGGTATCTATCTATTTTTAGCCATCTTTTTAGAATATTACACCAAATAAATTCGTTTAAATTTCATGCTGTTACAAAATAAACTAAATAAAATCGATATTTTATTAGCATAAATCATATTTTTTACTCGTATTTGAACTAAACTAGTCAGTGAGAATTTTGTAACGCGCTACTCGTGTTATTTAACTAGCGCTAGTTCAACTAGGAGGTAGAAGCAATGAAATGTTTATCCTCAATTGTAACAGTGACTGCTTTACTCATTTCCAGTTTTACTTTTACCCATGCTGCAACCAATCGAATCGGAGGTGGAACCATTACTTTTATTGGCTATGTCTATGAGCCACAATGCGCAGTTAAAGTATCCAGTAGCGAACAAATTGATCTTGAATGTTTCCGCAATGGTAAAAATATCACCAAAACCAGTTCACTTAAAAATGCCAAAAAACTCAGTTCTGATTTTGTAAAAGTCGAATATAATCAATTCAACAATAAACCCACTCTAAATGTGACCTACGATTAATGCTCTTTATTTATTAAAAGAGTTAGCGAAATCTTGCTAACTCTTTCAACGATACTAAATTAACTAAGCTTTTATTTGATAGTTAAATTTAATTAGTATTTAACGTTATGGTCATTTTACTGTTTGCTTTACCTGGTTTAATTGGCTCAGTTCCATAACGAACATAGCGTGCTGTAAAGTTTAATAGCAGCTCATGTGTTGCAGCGCCTGTCGTTGGCACAGAAACGCTAGTCCAATTATTTGCTGTAGGAATTGGTGAATCAATTGCTCCTAAACGAAGTAGTTTATTTCTCTGCCCCGATGAATTTAATATTTCTATCGCGACCCCTTTTGCTGTCGAGCCTAAATTAGGATCTAATAATAAATAGTCAACCTCATTCATAGCCCTATTTTCTTCACCAGGTGCAAAACCATAACTAATTTTAGCCCCTTTCTGACATTCTAATGTGAAAGAAAAAGGAGTAGGAGTTGATGGAATATCATTTGATGAATGGCTACCTAAATAAACGGTTGATGTCGATGATTTCAAACCACAAGTTGTAACCTGACGTCCCCCGACTGGACGCTGACGTATTTTAAAAAAAGTGTAGCCTGCGGGTTCATAGTTATTATTTATCGTATTATTGATCCCAGGGCCTTTGAACCCAACAACCCCTCTATTAACAACCCCAACGGTACCTAACGAGTTACCACTGACATTTTGCTGAGAGCGAACCTGTTCAATAGAAAGACCCGAAAAATGTTTCAGCTTAATATTAATTTTTTGTGGGTTATCAGGATCTATGTCATATGCCATAGGCTTCGCATTCACCACATTATCAAATTGATATGAAGCATCTCTATTCATACCTAGAAATAGTTCAAAAGCCATTCCTTGAATATTCGTTCCCCAATATTTTATATTGTCATACGTAAACGCGGGAGCGGCGTTATCGAAAATATAAGTTTTAGGTAAATAGTATATTTCAAAAATAGAGGATGCATCAGCGATATCACATTTAAAAACGACACGATCTGGCGGAGCGCCCATTAATGATGCCATTTGAGTGCTCGTTATAGAATCAAAAGCAATTCTTGTTCCAGCAGGCTGAAATTGTAACCCATATATACTGACGTCAACCTTAGAGCCAATACTCACTTGTGTTCCAGGTATCCCACCATTTTGGATAATACAAGTGGAATTTACTGTTCCAGCGAAAAATAAAATCATAAAACCAATTGATGTTATGGCTCGTTTAAATATAAACATAACGCCCCCAAAATACTTGTTAACGAATAAGTCTTCTTTAAAAACTTATGGGTAAATTAATAAAAAACATAATGATTAATAAGCCCAACACTGAATAGTTAATCTTTAAAAGATACTAATTTTCATATTTTAGAAAAGTATCGAAACTTATTAACTCTAAAAACCGTAAATTAAATAAGGCACAGTAGCACTTTAAGAAATCATTTCTTCTTAAACAACATACAACCTTAATAAAAATAACAAACAGATTCAGAAATAGAACTATTACTTGAGATGTTATAATCAAACTTACAACGTTGATGACTACCTTCACCCCATTTAACAATAACTGTTCCTTGTTCAGATTGAGAATTAAAATGTACTAAGCCACCTTGCCCAACTAAACCAATCTTATTATTATTTTCATCATAAATATCGGCACCAAACGGCACTGCTTTTTTATCTTGTAAAATAATACGATAAGTAATGTTGTTACCTTTTTGTGTATTAAATTTCACTAATACCGCAGACCCTGCATAAGGTGCTATCTTGGCTAAGTTATTATCTAATTCAACATCTGTATCCATATTTTCTGTATTAAGATACAGTGTATTATATTGATAAGGTACTAATGAAGGTACAACGGCTTTTCCGCTATCATTAATAACAATATTACTCCATGAGGCTACTGATGCACCTTCCGCTTCATTAGCTTCCACAATCGCAAAAGTATCACTTAAATAGCGAGACGGAATAACGCCACCTTGATAAGCCACTAATGCACCACTTGCTCCCACCGATAATGACTTGTAATTATTACCTTGTGAATAACCCGCGTTTACAGAAGCCGAAGAGAAATCTTTCTGAATATTTCCAGAGAAGCTACTGTTTGAATTACCAATATCACTCGCTGTCGCGTTCCAAGAAATAGAATTATCTTCACCGAAAGAGCTACTAATTGTCGTATTATTTGACCAACGATGATCTGAATCAGAACGTGTTATGGAGCTACTTAATAACGTATTCTGTTCTGGATACCAAAGTGAGAATGGTACAGAGACGTTAAACATATAGTTATTATCTCCACCCTGATCGCCATTTCGATACATTTTTATATAGGTAAAGCTATAACCAATACCTTTAAAGTTATTCATATAGCCAGCTTGCAATTGCTTAGTATCTGGCAAATTATCACGCCAAGTTTGCAATGAATAAAACTAAAAGTGATTTTTTCATATTTAACCTTTGTTAAGATAAAACAATTCCAATCCTTTATTATTAAAAATAAGGACAACTGACTACACATTTAAGTAAGAGCTAAATCCATTTAAGACAACATTCCAAAAACTAAATAACTAAAGTATTCGCGACAAATATATTTTTATCGTAAATAGTTTTGTCATAATCAGACAATAACACGACGATATCTACATTAAAGGCATTAGCAAATTTTGCTAATGATTCGACATCAATTCTATTAACTCCACGTTCAAATCTAGAAATTTGCTGTTGGCTTATTCCTGTTATTTTACCTAATGCTTCTCCACTCCAACCATTTTGCAATCTCAGTGACTTTATTCTTTGCCCAACAGACAATGAATATTTATATCTTTCATTTTCCATATGCGGGTACCTCTGAATTTATTATTCACACATTGATTCAGATTAGTTCTTGTCAAATATATTACGTATCCATAATTTAAAAACAAATAACACCACTCACGAAAGAGTAAAATATATTATGAAAATAAAAATAGAAACTAGAATTATCGGAAGTCAAACAACGCCAATAAAAACATAATGTTAATCAAATATCCCAAACCAGAATTAACATCTGATTTAGAAATCAACAAGCAATTAAAGAAGATAAAAAATCTACTTAATGTTGAAAAATCGACATTAACACCAAAAAAATCAATTTTATGTATTAATATATATCAACCTATTTGCATTTTTAGATTATCATCATTAATACTCGCGATTAGAGTAACTCATTTATATTAAAATTTAATCATAAATCAATCATCAATAATAGAAACTAAAAATAAAAAAGCGCCCCCTTTCACAATTTAAAATTGTGTAAAGTTACCTATTTAATTACATAACTAATATTTACATTACATTATCTTTGGATTTCATCTTGAAAAAGCGTCCTTTATAGAAAATCATTTTTTGAATGATATTATAAAAAATGAGTTCATCTTCTTTTTTTAGAAAAATTTCATATTAAAAAAATGAATATATTGAACAGAACTTTTTGTAATGAAAAAAAATTAATTAACATTAAAAATATATAAAAAAATTAATATTTCTCTTATTGTTTATTTCATTCTTAGATAGAAACACAAACATAATTAGACTAACCCTTTTGTTATATATCAGAATTGTATCTCCTGTTTTCACCGCCTATTAATGACATTTTTCAGCTTTTATCTTTAATAACGAGGTAGTGATTTTTATACCTTCAATAAAAAAGCCCCATTATTATTAAAATGAAATTAACAATAATGAGGCTTTTAATGATCAAATTTTAATAATGGTACTAAATTCGACACTGCTTATTTCTCAGTTAAGTCTATTTGGTAAATAGCAAAACCAATATCATCAGTGCCTACCTGTTTTAATGGGTATTGGGCATTCTGCTGAATGAATTTCGCAGCTTTATCACTCTGAGAGGTTTCAAAACGAATATCGAGAGCCTTATCTGTTTTAATTGGCAAGAATGACCAATTATTATCAGCTCTACTGGTAACCTCACCGTGTTCTTTAGAAACTTTCGCAATATAAGAGGCCAATACGGCACGGTTTTCATCTGGGGAAGCAAACGCAATATGATTATCGCCCGTTCCGGCAAATTTACCGCCGTATGCTCGATAATTATTGGTTGCAACTAAGAAGGTAGCTTTCGGGTCTATTGGTTTCCCTTGATAAGTGACATGCTTAATTCTATTCGCTTGTTTATTGACTAGCTGGCAATCTACATCATATTTTGCAGGCTCAGTGAGGTCGATTTGATAATTTATCCCACTGATAGTGTCAAAATTATAAGTTCTAAAGCCATCCCAGTTAATTAAGCTTTGCGGTGATGTTGATTGAGGATCAATACGGTTAAACATACCCGCTGAACACTCCAGCCACTCGACCACTTCGGCACCTGTCGCTTTCACAACCACTAGTGTATTTGGATATAAATACAAATCAGCGGCATTGCGGAAGGTTAGATCTCCTTTTTCAACCTCAACAAATTCGTCAGGCGCATTTTTACGTCCACCTACTTTGAACGGAGCAGCAGCAGATAATACAGGCAAGTCAGCAAGGTCAGGGTCACCTTGAATATAATGTTTCGTATAATCAACTTGCGCATCATTCACTATCTGTACCGTTGGATCGCTTTGAACTAATGCCAAATAACTGTACATATTATCGGAGGCTTTTCCGATCAATTTCCCGACAAACTGACGAGTATCGTTATGAGGTTTATCAATGATCTTCGCTAATTCATCATCACGCTCAACCAGCGCTTTTTTGTTGGCTTTATCATAAACGGGTCGAGCATGCGCATTCGCATCAACAACTTTCCAACTGCCATCGTCATTATTGACGACTAAGTCGACGACACCAAGGTGATCACCCCATTGGCCTGGCATCACCGCTGGGATCCCGTTAACGGTACCTTTGGTAATATCAACACCTTTAATATTGGCGAAATCTTTACTTGGAAATACCCCATGAGAGTGACCAAACATAATCGCATCTATTCCCGGTACTTCACTCAGATAATAAACAGAGTTTTCAGCCATTGCCTTATAGGGCTCTTGTGAAAAACCGGAGTGAGGGATTGCCACCACTAAATCAGCACCTTCTTTTTTCATTTGAGGCACAAATTTTTTGGCGGTTTCCGTAATATCGTTGACCGTCACTTTGCCACTAAGATTGGGTTTATCCCAAATCATAATTTGTGGGGGAACAAAACCAATATAACCAATTTTTAAGTTATGGGTTTTTCCATCACGATCTTTGACGGGAGTATCAACAATAATATAAGGAGTAAAATAGTTTTTACCCGTTTTAGCATCGATGATATTGGCGTTAACATAAGGGAATTTTGCCCCTGCAATTGCCTTTTGCAGATAATCTAAACCAAAATTAAATTCATGGTTACCAAAGTTACCTACAGTATAGCCCATTGTATTCATTAGACTATGAGCAGGATGTGACTCCCCTTCCTCAAGGCCTTTTGCTGCCATATAATCCGCTAAAGGACTGCCTTGAATTAAATCACCATTATCAACTAAGGCGGCATTTGTCACTTCACCTTTAGCCGCCTTAATTAAACTTGCAGTACGCACCAATCCAAATTGATCCGTTGGTTTATCCTTAAAATAATCGAAATCAATCAAGTTGCTGTGTATGTCAGACGTTTCCATAACACGTAAATCAACTGTTGCGGCATTGGCATTGAATGCCACGAATAAAGCTAATGCTGATAATTTAAAAATAGTATTCACCGTAATTCCCCTTACGTTGATTTGTGCAAAATAACCCTTGCTTATATTCTCTGTAAAAATAGTACAAACAGCATTACATATAGTGAATGTGTGCGTTCTATTCGTTGATATTTCGATAAGCGTTGATAAACAGTGCCTCTCTTGTCCATCGAAGTCACTGTTTATCTTAATAAGCACTATTTAATCATATATAAGTCACAAAATTATTGACGGTACATAACTATTTAGGCCAAAGCCATGCAGCCCCACGCACCCCACTTGAGTCACCATGAATGGCCTGCCGAATTGGCGTATCACATTCACGACCGAATACCCAGTTTTTCACCAGTGAAGGTAATGTTTGATATAAGCCTTCGACATTACTCATTCCACCACCGAGCACAATGACATCGGGATCGAGCATATTGATAACTTGAGCTAATGCTCTAGCAAGCCGAGATTGGTAATGTGTCATTGCGGCTATTGCATGTGGATCCCCAGACTTCATCAATTCGATGATTTCTGAACCTATTTTGGTTTCACCAGACAATTTACGATAGTCCGCCATAAAACCTGTTCCAGATACGAATAGTTCAGTGCACCCTGTTAGCCCGCAATAGCATTGCTCTTCTTGAAGAAACAATGCGTCTTGGCTATCTTGCCAAGGCAATGGATTATGGCCCCATTCCCCCGCGACCCCATTACCACCAGAATGAACCTGACCATTGATCGCAATACCAGCACCACATCCCGTACCAATGATCACTGCAAATACCACTTTTGCCCCTTTGCCTGCACCATCAACGGCTTCTGAAACAGCAAGGCAGTTAGCATCGTTGGCGACTTTTACAGGCCGCTCAAGTATTCGCGCTAAATCTACATCAAAAAATTGACCGTTGAGCCATGTGGAATTGGCATTTTTCACTTTACCTGTCACAGGTGATAGTGTCCCGGGGATCCCAACTCCCACACTTCCTTTTCTCGCCGTGGCCACTTCGGCATCATGAACAAGACCTGCAATCGCATTTAACGTTGCGTTATAGTCTCCTCTGGGCGTCGCCACGCGCTTTCTAAATAGAGTTTCGCCATTATCATCTAATGCAATCACTTCTATTTTTGTACCACCAAGGTCAATTCCAATTCTCATCATCACACCCACTACTTAGCTATTTTCTGTATCATTGCCTATATACCCTATCGATTTCAAGCGATTAGCGACAAAACTGAGGCCTATAAACACAACAAATACGCCAAAAAGGCATTTTTTTTCGCTTAATAACCGACAATTCGTTATCATAGCCACCGGCTAAAACAGGTAATCCATCAACAAAGGTAGGTTTTTCATGTGGTTCAAGAATATATTGGTCTATCGTCTGAATCGTGATCTGGCTCTCAGTGCTGACGATCTGGAAAGACAACTTGCCCCTCTGGCCTATCATCCTTGTGGTAGTCAAGACATGATGAAAACGGGATGGGTGTCACCCATGAAAGGTTCTGATGCTTTGACCCATGCCGCGGGTAACCAAATACTGATCTGTGCCAAAAAAGAAGAAAAAATGCTGCCTTCCCCTGTCATCAAACAGGAGCTACAAGAAAAAATCGAAAAACTTGAAGCAGACCAAGGCCGTAAACTGAAAAAAACAGAAAAAGATTCTCTTAAAGATGAGGTTGTCCATGCCTTATTACCAAGAGCATTCAGCAAATACAATAAAACCTACATTTGGATTGATACCGTCAATCAATTGATTATTGTTGATGCCGCCAGCGCTAAACGTGCAGAGGATAATTTAGCACTATTGCGTAAAAGCCTCGGTTCACTGCCTGTTGTGCCGCTAACTTTTAAAGATCCTATTGAGCTAACGTTAACCGAATGGATCCGCTCAGGCTCTCTGCCTCAAGGTTTTGCCGTAATGGATGAAGCAGAGTTAAAAGCCATTCTAGAGGAAGGTGGCATCATTCGTTGTAAAAAGCAGGAGCTGATTTCTGATGAAATTGCGACCCATATTGAGGCTGGAAAATTAGTGACTAAACTGGTTTTAGACTGGGAAGAACGGATCCAATTTATGCTGTCTGATGATGGTTCACTGAAAAGACTAAAATTCAGTGATACATTAAAAGAACAAAACGATGATATCGGTAAAGAAGATTATGCTCAGCGTTTTGATGCCGATTATGTACTTATGACAGGGGAACTGAGCGCCCTGATTGCACGCCTTATTGATGTTCTCGGCGGTGAAGCTGAACATTAATCGATACCATATCCCCAGATGGCAGCAGACGATCCACCGTGTTGCCATCACTTTTTAGACCTCGCTAGCATTGCCACTATTAATTCATTGACTGCCTACTCAATCTCTGGTGAATTGAATTACATCTTGATAACAAAATTATCGCAACGTTTATTTGTTAAATAAAAATAACTAAACGAATCACGTTAACTATCAAAATAAGGTCAACTTCAATCGCAGGAATTGTTATGAAAGAGCTCATCGAACCCGAAGTGGATGAACATTCAGTTGTCACGCTACAAAAAATTACGGCAGATAATTTTTCGGAAATTTGCCTACTCAGCCATACGCTCAGCGAAGCACAACGCGGTATGGTAGCGGATAATGCCTATTCTATTGTTGAAGCTCAATTTTCCGATTGTGCATGGTATCGCGGTATATATGCTGACGATGTTCCCGTTGGTTTTATTATGCTGCATTCGGGGCTAGATGATGACGAGCTTGAATATGATGGAATTATGCTATGGCGCTTTATGATAGCAGAGCCTTATCAAAAATTAGGCTTTGGTCGCGAAGCCCTTCTTCAAGTGATCCGCTATTTAAAAAAGAAAGGTTATCCACGACTTTATAATAGCTGTGGCGAAGGAGAAGAAAGCCCGTTTGAATTCTATAAAAAGCTTGGTTTTATTCCTACAGGGGCTTATTTAGACGATGAATGTGAACTTGTTCTTGATTTAACTAACTGGCAAGAAGAACCGTGATTTAGCAAATAGGGGGATTGCCACCTATTATTATTTAATGATTAACATGGCAATTCATAAGCCTATAATGCCAATATCTCTCTGAGGCGGGAACCTCGAAGCTCACTTCAGCAGATCATCTAACTCATTCAGGTTGCAGCAAGGCGGCAAACGAGCAGATCCCTAGAAGCATACATAAGTATGTCACTAGGGTCTGTGGAAGCCGCCAACAGCGCTGCAACTTAAAGTATGGCAAGTATCGTTATTTCTGGATCAAATAACGTATAGTTGGTCCATCTTGCTGAATATCCAGCACGGTATAACCATAATTTTTGGCATCCAAAGGGATATTATTAATTGATTGTGGGCAATCACTGACCACCTCTAATATTTCCCCTTTTTTTAAGGATGGCATCGCTTCCAATGTCGCTACGGCCGGATAAGGGCAAGGCTCCCCGACCATATCTAATCGATAGTCCGGAATGATTTCTTTATGACTCATACAACCTCCGCTGATGTTGAAACTGGTGATTGACGTTTACGGAAAAAATAGCGTTCCCACACCAACATCAAGATAAATGCTAAAGCTAACAACAGATAAGTCACCGCTAATCCCCCTTGTGGACCAAAGGTTTCTAGCAAATTCACTTTATCGAAATCTGTTGCTAACCAAGGGCCTAAATCATCCCAATAGTAAGCAAGGATGGTTGCTCCGATAATATTACCGAAACCGACCCACCAATAATGGACTTGCCCTTCTACGGCACGGTACATCCAGCCCGTTTCACAGCCCCCCGCAAGCACAATACCAAACCCAAACAATAATCCGCCAATAATGGCATTCGGGCCAGCCCATAAAATTTTTGGCGTTGCACCTAATTGTACATAACTAAAAATACCAATTGCGCTCACCGCCATACCAATAATAATGGCTTTTGCCATATGTGTTCTTCCGGTGATCCATAAGTCACGGAAAGCGGAGGTGAAACAAATTTGTGCTCGTTCAATAAGCAAACCAAACCCAATACCGCATAGAATGGCGATACCTAATACGGGCGCATCCCATAAGGTATAAAAGCCCCACGCGATCGCGACTAAAAAGATAGTCATCCCTAATTTAAAGCGTTTTTTTGCCACATCTAGGTGTTGTGTTAATGGAGAAGCGGCAGAGACTTTTTTGAGCTTAACAGGGATCCTGAACATCGGCATTAATGTGAATTTAGCACCGAAATAGGAGCCTACTGCGGTTGCGATAGCAAAATACCATGCGTGCAGAGAAAACTGAGGGATCCCAGTAAAAAATGCGGCTAAGTTGCACCCCATCGCTAAACGCGCACCGAAACCAGCGATAATACCGCCAATAATTGCTTGGAAAATACGTATCTTGTGTTGTGGCATACGTAATTTTACGTTATTTGCCCATAACGCAGCCGCAAAACACCCCGCAAACATACCGATGATCATCACACCATCAATTCTATCTAGGGGGCTACCTTCTAAGCCAATGACTTTAAAATATCCCCAGTTTTCGGGTTCAGCACCGAATAACTGCATGATATGCCCACCCCAACGGGTGAATTCACCAGTAACAGCCCAGAATGTACCTGTTAAACCAAAGTAATAGGTGGATAAGATCCCTGCCGCAATAACCGCAGGTAGAGGTTTCCAAAAACGGATGAGATAGTGAGATTTAAACTCAGACCAAGTCATTTTAACGTCCAATTCATTCGCGCCAGAACCTGGCAGAGAACCCCGCCGTTGTATAGCATGCCCGCTTCACAAGCCCCCAATGGTTGCAAGAAAGCAAATTGGCATATTCCCCACAGCAGATAGGGATAACATCATACTCCGATAATTAGTTTCGGGAAGCTATATGCTATAAATATTTCACGGTCTATCCCTTCAATCGCTGATTTTTACAGCAGATATAATAACCTATCGAAAATAAAAGGATGGCTCGCAATACCCTAGGTTGATTATATTGCATCTCAGGTTTTGCCATTAACATGAAGATTTTTGAAAACTTACATTAACTTTATGTTTTATAAAAGAAATTCAAACAAAAAAAAAGCGTTATCAGAGATAACGCGGGAATGTGTAGTCTTATTTTATCTATAGTAGAGGAGTATAATATGAAATTGCCGTATAACGGCGTTGCATGCTATGCGTAGTCTGAAGTCAGCCCATTTGACTCCAGTAATAACATTTATTAACTTAAAAACACATTCATCCGTAAGTTAAAAAATAATACGATATAGATCATTTTTACTAACTCAAATTATCAAGATGACTTTATTTTTCCCTAGTTTGGCGAATAAAGAAAATAAAAAAATTTGAAAGATGAAAAGTGTTTAAAAGTATTTCTAAATGTTATTGACCGCATTATAACTCAACATAATTGTTGCGCAAGTGTTTTTTTCATTTAACTAAAATTTCAGCGTAAATTTAATTTTACTGAATAAAATCATATTGTTACACTATTATCGTTAAATATAAAAAACATAATTATATATTTTTAATAATAATTTACATAAATAGCGACATCTTTAAAATGTTACAAAACAAATTATTCAATTAACTCTTCTTATCTAGATAATAATTAACATTTAATTGTTAGATTTATTTATATAGATATCATAATTTGAATAAGCATTAATCTAATTTATTTCATTATCTATTCTACTCAATAACACTTGTAATGGATAAATATAATCTGTATTTATACTCTCAATAACATAATCAGAATTTTATATGTAAAACAAAAGGTTACAAAAGATAAATAAAAAACCCTTTATCTACACAAAAATAAAAAATACGCGTAATTACTTAAAAATTCACAAAATAAAATAACATCCTAATAGAAAAATAGTTTATTTTTAATAATCACTTATTGAGAAACTAGGCAAAAAAAGATGTATTAGTGGACAAAAAAAACCATACAACTCAACGGATAAATCACAAAGAAGTCATAAAATTAATTCAAAAAACTAATCATTACTCGCAATACGTCATACCGAATCAAGAAAAAAATTGTGACTTAGGCACCTCAATGATGCAGTTTGGTGCCTGTAGATTTAAACCCTCAATAAAAAACGCACCTTATCACCCTACTATATGTAAAGGGATAAAGTGCGCTTGCTATAGAAAAAGATACTAGCGAACTACTTAGACGCCGCCGCTTCCATGCCTACTAGGCCAATTTTAAGATACCCTGATTGACGCAATGCATTCATTACATCCATCATTGTTTCATAATCAACACTCTTATCCGCTTGGAAGAAAATTGTGGTATCTTTATTCGCATTTGTTGCCAGATCAAGAGAGGCCGCTAACTGCTCTTTTGTTACAGCTTGGTCTCCTATGAATAATTGGCTATCCGCTTTTACCGTCAGAAAGACCGGTTTTTCTGGACGTGGTTGCGGTTTCGCTGTCGAAGCAGGTAAATCCACTTTGATATCAACCGTTGCCAAAGGAGCGGCAACCATAAAGATAATCAACAGAACTAACATAACATCGATAAACGGTGTTACGTTGATCTCGTGCATTTCACCACTATCGTCTTGTTCGTCACCTAAACGCATTGCCATAATCGTTACCTTGCTTTGCTATTTGCCAGATCCAGATCGCGACCTAATAGTAACGCAGCCTGTGCTGCAACATCACCGACCTGACCACGGTAGTTATTAATCATTCTGGCAAAAATGTTATAAATAACAACGGCAGGGATTGCTGCGATCAAACCAATTGCTGTTGCTAATAATGCTTCCGCGATCCCTGGAGCAACAACGGCTAAGTTAGTGGTTTGTGAGTGAGCAATACCAATGAAGCTGTTCATGATCCCCCAAACCGTACCAAACAACCCAACAAACGGAGAAATCGCCCCAATGGTGGCTAAATAACCATTTCCACGCCCCATATGGCGGCTAATTGCAGCGATTGAACGCTCAAGACGGAACCCTGTGCGATCTTTAATACCAGAAAGATCTGTGCTTTGTGCTGACAGTGTTCTTTCCACAACCGCTTGTTTTAACAATAAACGGGTTACACTGTTTGCCTTAAAACCTTCAGCGATGCTCATTGCCTCATCTAACGATTTGACCTTATTAAGCTGTGCTACTTCAGCTTTTAAACGACGGCGCGCTGCCAATAACTCGATGCCTTTAGAGAAGAACAAGGCCCATGTAATCACTGATGCCAAAACCAGACCAATCATGACTGTTTTAACAACGTTATCTGCATTTTGGTACATACCCCAGACCGATAGGTCCTTATCAAAGCCACCTTGGTTTTCGGTCGCAATCTCAATACTTTCGCTAACCACTGGTGTTGTTGCACCATTTTCTGCTGCGGCTTGAGTTTGTGCCGGTACTGCTGCCGATGGGGTATTTGTTTCAGTCGCCGGTGCTGCTGGTGTTGTTTGGGCTGACGCTGTGGATGTCGCTGGGGTTGTTGCTGGTGTGGTTTCAGCATTTGCTGTCCCCAACAGGCCTATCGCCAATAGAATAGAAGCTGTTAGTTTACGCATCAGTTGGCCTTATACTCTCTTTTTCTGTGTTCTATTAATAAATTCGTGCCGATGATTTCACGTTCACCGACTAACCTATAAAAGCGAAATTGACTCGCCCAATTCATCTCTTTTTTCAAAAGATGGTGCAGATAATATCAAACGCTGCGCGAATTGATAGTAATTATTATTACTATTCAATATTTTTTTCATATTTCTTGCGCTTTAACAAATATGCCCTCAACAACAGTGAGACTATTACTGAGTGACATGAAAAAAAATCCGATTGGACGTTTACACTTGTACATCTTCAACAAAATCATTTAACTTCAAGTATTCTCTTTTTGTTTCGTATCGCTCAGGAGCAGCTAAAGGACGCAATATGGCTAAGATCAAACCAGAAACTCAACTCGTGCACCTTGGTAGAAACCCTGCTTTTACTCAAAAAGGCGTGAACCCTATAATCCAACGCACCTCATCCGTAATATTCAACACCCTTGCTGAGAAGCGCCATGCGACACAAAACAGAGCCAATTCTGTACTTTTTTATGGGCGTCGTGGAACACAAACTCACTTTGCATTTCAAGAGGCGATGACGGAATTAGAGTGTGGTGCAGGTGCGGTACTTTATCCCTCAGGGGCGGCCGCAATCACCAATGCACTGTTATCTTTTATCTCTTCGGGAGATCATATTCTTGTCACAGGCTCAGCTTATGATCCCACACAAAACTTTTGCGATAAGATCCTAACAAAACTAAACGTTACAACGGACTATTTTGATCCGATGATTGGAGCTGCTATCGCTGAGCTTATCCGTCCTAATACTCGAATAGTCTTTTTAGAAGCGCCCAGTTCTATCACTATGGAGATTCATGATCTCCCTGCTATTGTGCAAGCGATACGTCAAAAAGCCCCCGAAACTATTATTATGATTGACAACACTTGGGCCGCGGGCGTGTTATTAAAACCTTTATTATTAGGCATCGACATCTCTATCCAGTCTGCGACTAAATATATTAATGGTCACTCGGATGGTATGTTAGGCGTTGCCGTTGCTAATGAGCGCTGCATTGAACCCCTTCGCGAAAACTCTTATTTACTCGGTCAGACTGCCGATCCTGATACGGTATATATGGCCGGTCGCGGCTTACATACGTTAGCAACGAGACTCAAACAGCATGAAACCAATGGCTTAGCTGTTGCTCAGTGGTTAGCGCAGCGCCCTGAAGTTGAACGGGTTTTCCATCCCGCGCTTCCTTCTTGTCCGGGGCACTCATTCTTTGTTCGTGATTTTAGTGGCAGCAACGGGCTATTCTCTTTTCAATTAAAATCACGCTTATCCCAAACACAGTTTGAAAATTTCTTAAATCACTTCAGCCATTTTAAGATGGGGTATTCATGGGGAGGTTATGAATCTTTGATTTTGGGATACCAAAAAGAAGATCTTATCAGCATGCGTCAGTATGATTTTACCCCCAATGAGGGTACTTTTTTCCGTATTCATGTTGGTCTGGAGCATCCCCAAGATTTAATTGATGACCTCACATTGGCATTTGAACGTATCCAATAATGGTGTTTTGTTACACGCTTTCATCATCGACCCAAGATGAAAGCGTGAAAATTCAATCATCTTATTTATCAACTAATCCTCTCATTTAGTAAACAAATCAAACTTGGTGTGGTTTTTTCCTGTAATATAAGAAAAGAAATTCGCTTTTTCGTAGATAGACAGGAACAATTATGGAAGTACTACGCGAAATCGTGCTGGCGCTTTGGCATCATGATTTCCTTAAACTCTCCAATCCAGAAGTGCTTTGGGTTATTTACACAGTTCTCTTTGTAGTCATTGTGCTAGAAAATGGGGTACTCCCCGCCGCTTTTTTACCTGGTGATACCTTATTGATCCTTTCGGGAGCCTTAATTGCAAAAGGAGTGCTGCACTTTATTCCGACCATTTTGCTACTAACAACAGCGGCAAGCTTGGGGTGTTGGCTCGGTTTTCTTCAAGGAAGGTGGTTGAGTGAAACAAAAATCGTTAAGCGTTGGCTCTCACAGATCCCGCATGAATATCATGATAAAGCCAACCATATGTTTCATAAACAAGGCCTTTACGCCTTACTCATCGGTCGTTTTTTAGCCTTTGTCCGCACACTATTGCCGGTATTAGCTGGGCTGTCTGAGTTAAGCCATCGACGTTTTCAACTCTTCAATTGGTTAAGTGGCTTACTTTGGGTAGGCATTATCGTGACATTAGGATATGCACTGAACCAAATTCCTTTTGTGAAGCAACATGAACAAATCGTCATTAGCGTATTAATGATCTTACCTGTACTTTTGCTCATCGGTGGGCTTATCGGCTCCATCATGATGTATTGGAAGCATCGCAAGTCTATCAATAATAAATCGAAATAATAAAAACCGCCTCATCATTGAGGCGGCATTAGACTTAGTTACGATGGCTGATTTTAATGCGCTGTTAAGGCCGCAAATAAGTATTGACCAATTTCAGGAGTCATCCACGTACCTTGTGAAATAACAGGGTTTTCGCGATAAATTTGACGAATTTTTTCCTGTAATTCAGGGTCTCCCCCAGTAAATTGATTAAACATGTTTAACCATGTTTTAGCCAAGGATTGCACTTCTGGTGATTCAGGCGATACACCTGATTGCTGCGCTCTGTATAAGCCCGCAATCAATTCAGGCCATACTTTACCTGATTCAAAGTAGTGTTCACGCACAAATGCAAACTGTGAATCCGTTAAATAAGACTTAAAAATCGCAAGCTGGTGTTCGCTAAACCCTTTCGCCACATATTCAATCATTTCCTCAGTAATACCTGAAGACAATGCAAATTCATTATCCGACAAATGAATTTTATTCAATCTAGCGAAAAAGTCAGGGTTCCCACCAGTATCACGCTCTAAAGCGATCATCCACTCCGCTGACACTTTGCGCGCTTGTTCAGAGTCAGGTGTAACACCTTCTTGCATAAGGTTTTTAACGGTTTCTACGCGTTGCTGCCACTCTTGGCTTTTTAACGTATTCGCCGTATATAATGGCATTTTTTCTAATTCTTTCGGTGTAAAATACTTGTCGTACATAGACATCATCTCCAATATGGAAAACCAATCAGCCTGAGTGAGAATATCGCCAGCTTGCATTTGTAATTGAAGCTGCTCTAACCGATAGCGTAGTTTGGCTATCTGTTTCATCTGTTCAGAAAGCGCGCTAATACGCTGCTGTAACAATTGCGCCATATTCCCACTATGGCCATCTAAGATCTTACCGATGTCTTTGAGTTTAACGCCCACTTGTCTGAGCATTTGAATTTGAGTTAAACGCTCGAGACACTGTACGTTATAGAGTCGATAACCCGCATCGGTTCTCGCAGTTGGAACGAGTAATCCTATCTCTTCATAATGATGAAGTGTGCGAATGGTTAGCCCTGTTTTTTGTGCAATCTCACCCACTTGAAATAGCATATCGAACCTCCTGTGATTGATGTGCAGGTTAGTGCCTCACGTTACGTGAGAGTCAACCGTTTCTGACAAGAATTTTATCTTTTTTTCTCTTTCTAGATCATCTTTATCTTCACAAACACACTGATTATAATTTTCGCGGAATAACCCACACTGAATAATAATGGTGAAATTAATGAGTATGAAAGCAATATGTATAGGATTGCTTTTACTCCCTTCTTTAGGGTTAGCAAATTCCCTAAACACCGGAGAGCCGAGTACGCCTGGGTATGAGAAAGCCGAGGAAGCTAAAGCGTGTATTGACCAATATGCTTTTGATATCGCAAGACAATATGACCAACCTGCCAGCCAAATAGCCGAAGCGGCTCTTGGTTACTGTGATCAAAAGATAGAGTCATTTCGCCAATACAACCGAGAAATGAGTGTTGCCAACATTCCACAAAGTAACCTCCGAGAGCTTTCTTTGCGGGGAGCCGCGCTCTATGCTGCCGACCAGCAATTCCATGATCTCAAACTTTCGTGGATAAAAGATATTGAATACAAAATATTAAAACACAGAGAAGCAACACAATAGTATTTTCTTAAAATAAAAAAGCCCTGCCACTTAAGATTAAGGACAGGGCTTTAAACTTATCTTATTGCATTATTTAATTAGAGCATGCATCTCTTGCACTGAAATCACTTTTTCCGTTGGATCAGCGCTTAATGACATTGTGGTCGCAAAGCCGCCATTCAACGTCGTATCATAGTGTACTTTATATTGTAATGCGCTACGGCGTATTAACTTAGAATCCTCAATCGCTTGACGACCAGCCGTAGTGTTCACGATATAATCGTATTCACCATTTTTGATCCTATCTTGGATATGAGGACGACCTTCATGCACTTTGTTGACCAAACGAGGGTTGATCCCAGCTTCACCTAAGACGATAGCCGTACCATGGGTCGCATCCAATTCAAAACCATGCTTAAGCAATTTAGCCGCCAAATCAACGACTCGAGTTTTATCCCCTTCGCGCACAGACAACAATGCACGACCGGATTTTTTCATTGTCGAGTTACTGCCTAACATTGCTTTCGCGAAAGCCTCCGCAAATGTACGGCCAACGCCCATCACTTCCCCTGTTGAGCGCATCTCTGGCCCCAAAATTGGGTCAACACCTTGGAATTTATTAAACGGTAGCACCACTTCTTTTACAGAATAATAAGGAGGAATAATCTCTTTCGTCATCCCTTGTTCTGTCAATGATTGACCAACCATCACTCGCGCAGCAATTTTTGCCAGAGGCAGCCCAGTCGCTTTAGATACAAATGGAACAGTACGCGCTGCACGTGGGTTCACTTCGATAAGATAAACTTCGTTATCTTTTACGGCAAACTGGACGTTCATCAAGCCACGAACACGTAACTCAAATGCCAAGTTACGCACTTGCTCACGCATCACATCTTGAATTTCTTGGCTAAGTGTATAAGCAGGTAATGAGCATGCTGAATCACCTGAGTGCACCCCAGCTTGTTCAATATGCTCCATGATGCCACCAATCAACACCATTTCACCATCACAGATTGCGTCAACGTCTACTTCAACTGCATCATCTAGGAAACGGTCGAGTAGTACTGGTGCATCGTTAGAAACACTCACGGCAGTTTGGAAATAGCGACGTAGATCAGATTCGTCATAAACGATTTCCATCGCACGTCCTCCTAAAACATAGGATGGACGTACCACCAGCGGATAACCGATGCCTGACGCTTTTTCAACCGCCTGCTCAATCGTCACTACAGTCGCATTTTGTGGTTGCTTCAAGTTCAAGCGATTAACCGCTTGTTGGAAACGTTCACGGTCTTCTGCACGGTCAATGGCATCTGGGCTAGTACCGATGACGGGTACACCAGCTGCTTCTAGGGCACGAGCCAGTTTTAATGGCGTCTGCCCGCCATATTGAACAATAACCCCTTTTGGCTGCTCAATACGTACAATTTCAAGTACATCTTCTAAGGTAACTGGCTCAAAATAGAGGCGGTCTGAGGTGTCATAGTCTGTTGAAACCGTCTCAGGGTTACAGTTAACCATGATGGTTTCATACCCATCTTCACGTAGTGCCAACGAAGCATGAACACAGCAGTAGTCAAATTCAATACCTTGACCTATACGGTTTGGACCACCACCTAATACCATAACTTTAGGCTTGTCGAAATTAGGGTTAGACTCACACTCATCTTCATAGGTGGAGTACATATAAGCGGTATCTGTTGCAAACTCAGCCGCACAGGTATCAACACGCTTATAAACAGGGTGTAAGCCATAACCTTGACGCAGTTTACGTAGCTCAGCTTCAGAGACACCAACAAGTTTTGCTAAACGTGCATCAGCAAAACCTTTGCGTTTCAAAACGCTTAAAAACGTTTTGGTTAACCCATTAATGCCTAGCTCTGTAACTTGTTCTTCTAAGCGCACCAGCTCTTCGATTTGCACTAAGAACCAGCGGTCGATGTTAGTTAGGTTGAAAATACCGTCAACGGATAGTCCTGCACGGAAGGCATCGGCAATATACCAAATACGCTCTGCGCCCGCGTCTTTTAACTCGCGACGAATACGTGTTAGTGCTTCAGGATCATCTTGGCTAACTTTTGGATCAAAACCAGTCGCGCCAACTTCAAGGCCACGTAATGCTTTTTGCATTGACTCTTGGAAGGTGCGACCAATTGCCATCACCTCACCAACGGACTTCATTTGCGTTGTCAGGCGGTCATTCGTGCCCGCAAATTTTTCGAAATTGAAACGAGGAATTTTTGTGACGACATAGTCAATGGAAGGTTCGAATGATGCAGGTGTACGACCACCTGTAATATCATTCATTAGTTCATCAAGTGTGTAGCCAACAGCAAGCTTAGCGGCAATTTTGGCAATTGGGAAACCAGTCGCTTTCGAAGCAAGTGCGGAAGAGCGCGATACACGAGGGTTCATCTCAATAACAATCAAACGTCCATTTTTGGGATTGACGGCAAATTGAACGTTAGAGCCTCCAGTTTCAACACCAATCTCACGCAATACCGCCATCGAGGCATCACGTATAATTTGATATTCTTTATCGGTCAGTGTCTGGGCTGGCGCAACGGTGATAGAGTCACCCGTATGGATCCCCATCGCATCAAAGTTTTCAATTGAACAAACAATAATGCAGTTATCATTTTTGTCACGTACCACTTCCATTTCGTACTCTTTCCAGCCAATGAGCGACTCATCAATCAGTAGCTCATTGGTTGGTGAGAGGTCAAGGCCGCGCGTACAGATTTCTTCAAATTCTTCACGGTTATAAGCAATACCACCGCCAGTTCCCCCCATCGTAAATGAAGGACGGATAATACAAGGGAACCCAACATCTTCAGCTACCGCGTAGGCTTCTTCCATATTGTGTGCGATACCGGAGCGCGCTGTATCCAAGCCAATTTTTTTCATGGCTTTATCAAAACGTTGGCGGTCTTCGGCTTTATCAATCGCATCGGCGGTGGCACCAATCATTGTCACACCGAACTCAGCTAATACGCCTTTACGCTCAAGCTCCAGTGCACAGTTCAAAGCAGTTTGCCCACCCATGGTTGGCAGCACCGCATCTGGACGCTCTTTTTCGATGATTTTACGCACCACTTCCCAATGAATTGGCTCAATATACGTTGCATCAGCCATTTCAGGGTCAGTCATGATGGTTGCTGGGTTAGAGTTGACTAAAATAACGCGATAGCCTTCTTCACGCAGTGCTTTACACGCTTGCGCACCTGAATAGTCAAATTCACACGCTTGGCCGATAACAATCGGGCCAGCCCCTAGAATCAGAATACTTTTTATATCTGTACGTTTTGGCATTTTTCTGCTCCCGATTATTTTGCGTTATGACGAGGTTGGTTCTGGCGATATTCATGGATAAGTTCGATGAAGTGATCGAACAATTTCGCCGCATCGTGAGGGCCAGAACTTGCTTCAGGGTGCCCTTGGAAACTAAACGCTGGCTTATCCGTACGGTGAATACCTTGCAGAGTGCCATCAAACAATGACTTATGTGTCACACGTAATGTGTCGGGTAATGTTGACTCATCGACAGCAAAACCATGGTTTTGTGCTGTGATCATGACAACATTTTGATCTAAATCTTTAACTGGATGGTTTGCACCATGGTGACCAAACTTCATTTTCATCGTACTTGCGCCGCTTGCTAACGCCAGTAGCTGGTGCCCTAGGCAGATACCAAAAACAGGAATTTCTATTTTTAAGAAATCTTGAATTGCTTTGATAGCATAGTCACAAGGGGCAGGGTCGCCAGGCCCGTTAGAAAGGAAAATACCATCTGGATCCATCGCCAATACGGTTTCTGCTGGTGTTGTTGCAGGAACGACAGTCAAACGGCACCCACGATCCACTAGCATACGTAAAATATTACGCTTAGCCCCAAAGTCATAAGCGACTACATGTAACGGTAGCTCATCTTCACTTTTCGCACTCAGTTGACCATCAGCCAAAGTCCAAGAGCCTTGAGTCCAACTGTATGCTTCTTTCGTGCACACTTCTTTCGCCAAATCTAAGCCGTTTAGGCCAGAGAATGAGCGAGCTTTTTCCAGCGCCAACGCCGCATCTGGTGTATCACCGGCAATGATACAGCCGTTCTGAGCCCCTTTTTCTCTTAATAAACGCGTTAATTTACGTGTATCAATATCGGCGATAGCAACGACATTATGACGTTTCAGGTATTCTGATAGGCCTTCCTGACCGCGAAAGTTACTATAAACCAGTGGTAGGTCACGAATAATCAAACCTTGAGCATGAACATTTGGGGATTCTTCGTCATCAGCATTAGTGCCGACATTACCAATATGGGGATAGGTGAGAGTAACAATTTGGCGGGAATAGGAAGGGTCGGTAATTATTTCTTGATATCCGGTCATTGACGTATTGAAAACGACTTCTCCAACAGCGGCCCCTTCAGCACCAATGGCGCGCCCGTGGAATTCGGTTCCGTCTTCGAGAACCAGTATAGCTGACTTAATCAAAACACCCTCCAGGGAATAATAAATCACAATTAGTGCATATTAATTCAGATTTGAGGATCTAAATCAATGCCAAAATGCGTTTTTAAGCAAATTTTTGGCAAATTGCGCGCATTCTAATGATGAGATGAGGTCTTGTCTAGGAAAAAACGCATTTATTTCATTTTTTTGTTACTTTTTTAGTGATCAGCCCGATTTTTAGTGCGATGGCTAGCAAAACTAACACCAATAGTACCTAAGTAAACGGTTGCAAACTGAATTAAGTGAATATCTTATGGTAAAGCAGGAAGAGCATCGAAGAAAGTCTATTTTTTAAGCAAAAAGACTTAGAAAAAACAATTAAACATCAAAAAACAAAGGTAATTTATAAAACATATAACAATAGATGCAAATCACAACAAATACGCAAATAACATTATGATTTGCATCAATAATATTAAAACATAAATCTATAAATTCTCTAAATCGAGAACATCTTTCATATTATATAAGCCTGCATTTTGAGCAACTACCCATGCAGATGCTTTAATTGCCCCATTAGCAAAGGTCATTCGACTGGAAGCCTTGTGAGTTATCTCTACACGCTCACCAATATCGGCAAACATTGCAGTGTGCTCACCAACAATGTCACCCGCTCGTACAGTCGCAAAACCAATTGTGCCAGCTTCGCGCTCTCCGGTATGGCCTTCACGCGCATATACTGCACACTCTTTAAGATCTTTACCTAGTGCATGAGCAATCGACTCACCCATAGCCAGTGCCGTACCTGAAGGGGCATCGACTTTATGGCGATGGTGAGCCTCGATGATCTCAATATCCGTGTAATCTCCCATCACTTTCGCCGCTTTTTCCAGCAATTTCAGCACTAAGTTAACGCCAACACTGAAATTTGCTGCAAACACAATAGGGATCGATTTAGCGGCTTCGGCGATGGCATGTTTGCCTTGATCGTCAAAACCGGTTGTACCAATTACCATCGCCTTATGGTTAGCGCGACAAAAAGCTAAATAATTCAACGTACCTTCGGGACGCGTGAAATCAATCACGACATCAAAATCATCAACAACTTTATCCAATGTATCAACGACAGCAATACCCAGTTTGCCGACTCCCGCAAGCTCACCCGCGTCCGTTCCAACTAATGATGAACCGACGCGCTCAATTGCCGCCCCTAACCGGATACCCTCTTGATTTTGTGTTGCCTGAATAAGCTGACGCCCCATGCGCCCTCCTGCACCAACAATTGCAACACGTACCATTGAATTTGCCATTTGCTATCCTTTTTGTCCGTTTTGCGGTGAATGTGAGGCCTAATACCACTTCACTCGCCACCACAACATCGTCATGTGAAAAATCATTGTGATATAGCTTAGCGAGCCTCTTGAGACTCTGCTAGCTCTAATCTTGAATTATTAACAAAAGCGTATAATGGCTAGAAATTATCAGAAAAAGTTGTGGGAAAAATAGGAATAGCCACAGAAGGGGGTCCTCTGTGGCTAGCGTGTGAGATAAGTCAGCTAATCATTAGAAATTAATTGAACGACGACTAGTCGGCCGCCTTCTTCTGTCGATAACACAAACTGCAAGCCATCAGTCAATGCAATCTTATCGCCAATAGGTATCTGTCTTTTTTCTGGTAATACCATCAAGCCATCAATACGTTCATTCACTAGCCACCATTGGTTATTGTGGAAAATAAAATAACCAACACGTTTCTTTTGCTCATCCGTTGTTCGCTCATTAGGCGCAATAAGTCGATTAACATGCCAAGCATAAAGTGATTGCCCACTCCATACCATCAACCGGTGGTCATCTGGTCGATAATTTCCCACTTTACGTGAAGAGTATAGGTTTAAGATCGGTAATTTACCTGAGTATGCAGTGCCACAATAAGGGCAAACAGGGTGCATTTTCCCAGAAAAAACATACCATTGCTGCTCACAATCATGGTTTTGACACGGTTGAATGAGATCGACAGTTTTTACTAGTGCCGTTTCCCACTCATCCGCAGTAGGCCTGAGAGAGGGTTCGTGCAGACCAGTAATAAAGGCTTTTTCAAATAACGGCGTTAAATAAGGCCCCATCACGGTATAAGGGATTTTTTCAGGATCAGCCCAAGGCAAAGATGAAGGTTTAACCTGATTCAATTTAACGGCATTACTTCTATCGGTAGGGTGTTCAATAAAAAGCGCTTTTTCCCCCATTAATAAGCTTTCATCATTCATCTCATCATCCATATCATGAATTTTACCGCCACGCAGTGGATGTCGATAAAATAAATACATATAGATCAGAACTGATAACGCATGCCTATCTGTAGTAATACTCGGTAAAATACGATTTGGGTCGGATTTGGCTAAATGAGCCGTTTTGACCACTTCCGGTGCAATAAAATCTGGCGTACCGACCACATCGGGGGGATATTTTCCAGGAACCACTAACCCATCAATATCAATCACGCACGCATGCCCCTGTTCAGGGTCGATTAGCACGTTTTTATAGCTTAGATCACTGTGACACAGACCCGCAGCGTGCATTCGGCGAACGGCTCTTGCCAACAAAAGACACACTTTCAAGTAATTCAGCATATTGCCGCGTTCACGCGGATCTAAGAATTTATTTTGATTATTTGCGCTGGCAAACCACTTTCCTTCTTTTTCACGGCCTTTAATCGCTAGGAAGTCATTATTCTTAGAGCCATATTTAAAGAAAAAATGGGATTGATAAGTTGGAACAACAATACCAACCTTACCTTCATGCTTCACAATATCGGTTGGCCAACAAAACAAACCTTTCCAGTATTCACCACCAATTTGCTCAAAAATATTTTTTCTGTATTGCCCTGTGATCATATCAATACGTTCAAGCGCTTGCGCATTTTGGGGCGTTTTATAAAATGCGACGACATAGGATCTGTCTGGCGAAAAATAGACATCCTTCATTGAGCCTGAACCAATAATTTCGTCAACGTATTGAACGGTTTTCCCATCCTGAGTTGTACAGGTAATAATATTTGCCATAAAAACCACCAAATTTATATTTCAGAACGGTTACCAAGCAACAATGATGGTGCGATCATCATGATTACCTGCTGAGAAAAAATTTAACCATTCGGCAAGCTTTTTATCAGCCTCTACTGGGCTTTCTAAACAAGGCGTTATTTGCTCAAGAAGATCATCCCATCGCTGTGGATCTTTCAGGCCGTTATCGGTTTCAAAAATAGGATCAGAAACCCCATCAGTCATCAGGATCAGGTGAGTGATTTCAGGCCATTTACCAATCCCGATCCGCCGATTAAAGTCGTTATCATTGATTTCACTCTCATCGAGGAAACGGGTTTGCCCTGCGTACTCCCCACTGTCGGGTACACCAAGAAGACGTACTTTACCTGCTGGACCATAAACAGCAATTGCCCCATCCCCCATCCAAAACGAAGCCGCGAATAACTCATCGCCAACACGCATTGAAGCCGTCGCCAGTAGCGTCGTTGAGAATGATTTAATCGGTTGATCAACGTGAATAGCTTCATTTTTAATATTATTGATCGTCAATTGTGCTGCGTTATGGAACAACTTAGCAAAGTAGGCACCGATATATTTGGTTGATTCCGCATCCCATGACGTCAGCGCTCCCATAAATTGTGCTCTTTCTTCATCGCTAGCACTCGATAACCGCCCGTTAAGGTACTCACCGAATGTATTGACCGCAATACGTGAGCCTTCACGTGAGTTTTTTGCACTGCCTGCGCCATCAGCAACAATCATTAAGCTCCAACCACTTTTATCATCATGGTGAATATAAAAATCATCATCACGAAATGATCCAGCGTGTTCATGAGAGCGACCACGGCGGCTTGCTGCTGCAATACGCAATGGGCCTTCCGAAATAATTTGATGGTCAATATGCTTTTTAGGGTAAGGGCTATCTGCTGGTGGCTCATTAATTTGCCATAGACTACGAGGATCAGGATTGATAATAAAAATCCCCTCTGTGGTACAAGGCTCTCGGCCTTCACTTGACCAAACTACCGACATCTTAATGTTGCCACTTTGTGTTGGTACGCCTGATAACATTGATGTTTCAGCATCAAAGGTAACGCCAATCTCATCTGAAAAATCGACACGCTCAACGGTTGCCGTTTCACCATTACTCAATAACACTTGGACTTGAGAATTAAAGGCAAGCCCAACTCGCCCATTTGCGATCACAATGCTCGCAGTAGGAGGCAGAGAAACGGGTTCTTTCGTGATATTCGCATTGCCTGCTGCGGGGATCTGCCCCGGTTTAAGCACGGGCTCTTTTTCCAAAGATACAGGCTCGGTGACCTGCTGTGACTGGCTTTGCAAATAAGGCAATAATAGAGTCAGTTGTGAATCACTGAATTGGCACTCATTTAACCTATCAGCGAACTGTGCCTGCTCTTTAATATCTGCACATTTTTCTTGGATTTGCTCAAGAATGTTAAAAATGGCTTCAGCTATCTGTTTATCTTCATAAATTGCCACCAAAGCGCTTTCAGAAATAGGCATATTACGATTTCTAATTGCGTGCTCTAGCAGCAATTTAATCAATAGTGCATTTTGATCCATTACCCTTTTCCTCTAGTCACATCAAAATCAGACTGGTCATCACTATTGTTAAAAGAGATCCCCCTTTCACACCAAGGACAGATGACAGATTCAGGGCCATTGACACAGAGTAATTTGCCACAGGCACAGACGGCGAAAGCGGTCGCATTACCACAATATGGGCAACCTGGCGTACCATTTAGCTCGCTAGTGTTCACTTGTGACATATTCGCGCTATCATCGCTCCACGCAAAATAACTTTCATCAATGGTGTAACACCCTGTAAGGTTAAAGTGACTGAGGTTCAATTTGAAGTTCAGGTTAGGTAGATGTGTTGGTGGACGTTCATATTTCATCAAATAAGGCCGTTTAGAACGGTTACAACGCCCGACAAAAGTGACGCAAGTATCATCATAACTTGCCGCAATTTCATCTTTAGCTAACCGCACCACTTGCTCTGTCTTATGCAATAGTGGTGGTGCTTCATCGCCCACACTGCGACTTTGGGAAACAACGGATGCCGTAATCCATTTGATAAATTTAGTAAAATCCCCTTCCTGAGCTTCCGTGAACAATAAAACGTTCTCCGTTAATTGCGATAATACGTTTAAGTCAGCAGAGGCGCCTAAGCCAATCGCAATTAAATTGACTTTAGAGGCATATTTTTCTTTCCAACGCTGAATTTCCGGTGCCACATTATCGGTAGGTCGCCCATCTGTCAGTAAATAGACCACAGGCTTCCAATCCCCTTTTCTTTCATAAGTGGTTTTTTGGACTTGAGTATCTATTTGATAGGATAATTCTTTCAGGGCGTTACCAAGACTGGTTCCACCCCCTATGGGCAATTGAGGTGGATAGAAGGAAACAACTTCCGTTAACGGCACAATTGTTTTAGCAATACCCGCAAAAGCGATAATGGAAATCCAAGCTGTTTCTAATGCATGAGGGTCTTTTCTGAGATCGTTGACGATCATCTGTAGACCATCATTCATTTTTTTTAGGTTTTCTCCCACCATGGATTCAGAACAGTCAAGCACGAAGAAAATAGGCAGTCTTCTCATCACTAAACCTTATTACAAGTAAATTCCTTTCAAGCTGTCCTGTTGTTCATCAAACAGTGGATAGCCCAATAAAAGCAAAGTTTCATAATGAAACTTTGCTTTATTCCTATAATACAAGTTGTATTTCAGGAGGTGGAGGAGGCAAGGTATCCTGATTACTATTAATACCTGCGCTGGAACTCCCTGAAGAGACACTCGCTGAAACCCATTTAAAGAAACCGGAAAAGGCATTCGAGTCGAGTGTTTCAAGTGCAACGACTTGAGAGGTTAGCTGTTTCAGGTGGTCATGTTTTGCTTTTGGCCCCACGGCACAAGCAATAATGGAACCAAAAGAACGCTTTTTGATTTCTTTAATGGCTTCGGTATAAGCATAGCTGTCTGACGGAGTACCATCTGTCATTAAAAAAACTAAAGGTCGCCAATCCCCTTTTTGCGTATCGTCAGTACGTCTAATATCCCTATCAACACATTGAATTAAGCATTCCAATGCAGCGCCAGTGAAGGTCCCTCCAGAGCTAGGCACGACAATATCGGTAAATTGAAAGTTTTCTAATGCGGTAAGAGGAATAAATTCACGTGCTTCATTATCATAGGTGATGATCGCGATATGAACACTCTCTAATGCGTAAGGATCTTGCCTTAGTGCATTAAGCATAGCTTGGATCCCAACGTTTACGGCATGTATTGATTCACCTCGCATTGAGCCAGATGTATCAATCAAAAGATAAACGGGTAACCTTCTCATTTAGCAATAATCCTTCAAATAAGAGACGAATGAATCTGAGTCTGAAGGTTGACCTATCGCATTCAATTTCCAGCCAGAGTCTTCTCTGACCAACTCAGCAAAAAGCATAGAGCGCTGGTGATTAAATTCTGCACCACCAGATAAATCGAAACGCGCCATTTCAACATTTTTCGCATCGACTGCACGAATAAACGCATTTTGTACTTTGCCAAAATGTTGTTGTAACTGCTTACCGTTATAAATCTGCACAATGAAGACAATTTTGGCATATTTGTCATCGAGGGTGTTCAGTTTTACGATAATCTGTTCATCGTCACCATCACCAGCGCCTGTACGGTTGTCACCCGTCAACCAAATTTGCCCTGATTTATGTCTTAGGCTATTAAAGAAAATAATGTCGCCATCAACAAGAGATGCTTGACCGCCTTCCATTCTGCCTAAATCTGCAACCTTACCATTAGCGTCACATAAAAAAGCAATGACATCTAAGTCGTACTCTTCTTGTTTACCGAAAAGACTTCCTAGAAAACCTTTTTTTTCTTCTTTAATATCCCAACCCAGCCCAATGGTGACAGAGGAAAGATCATATTCACTTTTCTTTAAACTGACGCCTTGGCCTTTCTTTAAGCTAACTGACATAAATTAATCCTTTTTAAAGTACCACATTAACTTCTGGTGGCGGTGGTGGTAAGTCATTGAGATCAGCAATATCTTTTTTACTCAAATCCACTTTCTGACTACCTACGGAGATACTTGCAGATACCCACTTAAAGAAAGACTTAATCGTCGTTGAATCCGCGGTATCTAACTGAAGAACAACCTCGGTGATCTCTTTTAACACTTTTGTTTGTGCTGATTGCCCCGCTGCACAAGCAATGACGAGCCCCGTTCTTGCTGCTTTAAATTTGTTTAATCCGGCCTTCCAATCATCAGTTGGTGCCCCATCCGTCATAATAAATACCAACGGACGCCAATCACCTTTTGACTCTACAGTTGTTCTTTGCACTTCATTTTCGATACAGTGAGCCACAACGGAGAGAGCGTCTCCCAATGCTGTCGTGCCACTCGCTTGTAAATCAGGTAAGGAAAAATTGATAAGGTCGGTTAATTGAACAATTTGTTGTGCCGTTGAGTTGAAGGTAATAATGGATACATGGGCTGTTTCGAGTGCATAAGGATCTTGTCTTAGTGTCGATAACAGCGTTTGCACACCATTTTTCACCGCTTCAATCGGCTCTCCGTGCATAGAACCAGAGGTATCAAGTAAAAGATAAACGGGCAATCGGCGCATGAATGAGTCCTATTCAAAATTATGTTTTTTATTTATACAATATCTTAATGCATCTCAACATGAATTCAATCAATATTGCACTTAGTACTCGTAGCAAGGCAATCAGAACAATCCCGTTAATAGTTGAAAATTAAGTAAAAAAATAGCCGACTAAAATTAGTCGGCTATTATTCGGATTAATCATAATTCAGTAAATCTCAATGAATGCTAATGATACGCCTCGACTATATTTCTCGCCCACATTAGGGAAAAGCATCATTAACAATGCGATAACTTAAAGCATAACGAATAGATACACTTAATAAGTTAGCTTTTTTTATTTTCTGCGGAGATTTTTTGAATAAGCTGCTCAATAAAATTATCAACCAGTAATTCAACGGCATCACTACGAGTTGATTTATTTAAACGTGATAGTCGGTCAATCTTTCTTAACGTAAGCATTTTTAATGACAATGAAACTGACTTCTTTTTGTCTTTATCTAATCTTACCCGACTAGTAATTTCTTGATGCATTCTTTCTTCATTAGCCACTAATGCTTCGCGCATGCGACGGATCGTTTTATTATCCAATTGCCCTCTTTCGGTCATTTGATAAGCACGATTCGATTTACTGTATTTTATCTCTGCGCCATAAGCTTCACGCAGCTCTTTCAATACGCGTGTCAACGTTGGCTCTGAGCATTCTAGCGAAGAGATTATTTTTGTCGTAGCAACTGGCTTCCCCGGACTTAAAAGCGCGGCTAATGTATAAACTCTGATTTGGCGAGTACTGAGTTGCATGATTGTTGTCACTTACTTGAATAAAATCGAAAATTAAGGATACAAAATAGATTTGATACTTATATATGATAATATCTTTAAATATTAATAACATATATTATATCAAAAGAAAACTCACCTATTGGCGATAACATGCGAAAATCCATGTATGATAACCATTTTCAACCCAACTAACGATTTTACTTAAAATAATGTCGATAACACAAGCCATACTTCCTATACTATCGAATTATTTAAAACGTCAATCATCAACTTCATCATTGTGTTGCATTTAAACGCGGTGAACCTATATTGCCTTGCTCTTGTGCGATACCGTAGATTTTTGAACGAGCTAAAATACCGATTGCCCAACGCCGATGAGTCGCAGGCTCGCACATAGCGCCCTGAGATTTAAACACCGCTTGGGTTGAGTTCAAAATACGTAAAGCGTCCGAATGTTCTGACTGAGAGACCATCAGTGCTTGTTCTATTTTACTGATCTGCTTAGGATGGATCGCCGTTTTCCCCACTAAGCCATTAGCAATATCAAGCATCAACTCTTTTTCCATGATTTGATGGTCGTCGATATGCTCGCAAACTGGAGCCGTTAAAAAGAAATTACGGGAGCCAAAAACCGCAACGAGCATTTTGATCACATACCCCATCGGTCCATCATATAACGTAAAATGGCGATTACGTCGCAATGAAATCACATTCATTAAATCATTTCCACCAATTCGTAGCGCAATAATTCGCTCATGACAAGGGTGTACTAGTAAATGATTTGCAAGTTCAGTCATTTGTATTACATCAAAGACTTCTTCTGTTTCCAGTGTCGGCATCATGCACAAATGTGTATTTTCGATGATATTCCACCAGACCGGGAGTGATTCTTGGGTAAATTTTGGCAGTACAAAACCGTCAATTGCACTGAGATCAAGATGTTGCACTATCCATTCACCCATTTCCGTCTCTCTTGGGCGAATAAACACTAACGGCCACGCCTGATTACCCGTTTGTTTTTTAACTTCAGATAATTCAAGTAGTAAAGCTTGCAGGTTATTTAGCGCCAGAGGAATATCCGATTCACTCACCGAATCTTCTAAACAGATGATTAATGAACGTAGTCCTGCTATTTTGTGATTCAAAATAACATCAGCAATATCAGTACGTGTTGCTGGCATATAAAGCGTAGCACCTAGTTTCCAAGGTGAGAGTCTCTGCTCCATTACTTTACCTTCTTAATAATCGTTACTGCACGATATTGGCCGATGTCATTGCCAACCTCAGTGATAGTAATATTTTTCTGTTGTGCTAAATAAACCAACAAAGCGACATCAGGATCACTCATTTTGCGCACTAAAACATGATCGGGAACACGACGTAATACCGCACGAGTTGCCTCTGCAATCCCTGGTTTGATACGGTTAATATTGGTAATACTGTATTGCTCTGCCAACGTGTTGATTACCTGCTCGCTACGCTGTTTGAGCGATGCGCATAATGGGGAGTTTGGAGACGGTGTGGCAATTGAAGCCATCTCTAAAGCATCTCGTTGTTTGGCAACGGTATCGACAAGCAGGCGGCTGCACTCAAATTGGCTTAAATGATCACATTTAACACAGCCATGAAAGCCTGATTCAGTCCATATTGAGCGTGAAATTAACCCTGAAACAGGTGCTCCCATGATACCAAATGGGATCAACCAATCATCATGGCTCGCAGACAACCATGCACACCCACAAGGATCTGCTAGTACGACGAGTCTAGGCTGCGCAGGATAGCCCTCACGCCCCGTTAATGAGCGCACTAATTCACCGGTTATGGCCCCTTTTCCCGTCCAGCCATCAACAAACACAATACCTTCGGTGCCATGACGCCGCTCAATCCACTCTAATGCCGTGGTATCGATTCCTCTATCGCGAATAATACTGATACCATAGTGATAAGATTCTTTCCCCATCGCACGTAGTGTTTGTTGCAACATAACACCTAACGGCACACCTGCCCTCACAAGACTCGTCAGCACAATTGGGGTCTTATCGAACTGCTGAATTAACGCTTTGGCTAGCATCACAACCTCGCTAGCTAAACGTGCCGCGCCTGAATCAAGGGCTTTCGCAAATAAATCAAGGTGCCACGGAGTCGGTTCAGGCTCTTGGCTTAGCATATCTGAATAGTGCTTTGCCCCTGACTGTATAAGTTGCTCTTTTAGCTCAACAGGTGTCATTTCGATGGTGACGGGCTGCAACAAAAAATGGACATCATCAGGCAAATAGCTACCAGAAAAAGGTTCAAAATCACGCATCGTCTAATCCCTCAAAAATCTTTGTATTAATTTGAGCAGCAAACTGACTCTGTTTTGGCATTCCAAACCAACTACACAGCTTCATAAAACGATGATCGCTTAAGCTATCACCTAAACCAATCACAGGAAAAACGCCTCGTTCACTTCTCAATTTATTAAGTAAATAAGTCACCGCATGCCCTTTTTCTATCGACTCAGGCAACCAAGCAATATTGTTACTGTTACGATGAATATAGAAACCTTTGGTTGAAAATAGCTGCTCAATTTCATCGCCAATGGCATACAGCTCATCTAATTTAGTGCTATCGCGGTGCTTCATAACCAAATAAATGGGCGTATTATCATATTCATAATTAATTCGTGCCCAAGCATCGATATTGCGTTCAGCCATTAACGCGGTGATCTTTTGCTGCATCTGGATCAGTTGTTCAGTGTAATCTTGCAGGCTCGCTAATATTTGTGTTCGCCACTGCCTATCTTCTTCACCCTGTGGATTTAAGATCACCGCCCCGTGTGTCGTAATGGCCCAAGAACGAAAGGGGATGGTGACACGGCGGATCTCTTCCGTTCCACGCGCGGTAACAGGGATCAAATCAGCATTTTCAATCATCCAATCCACTAGCATGGCTTGCTCTTGGGTCATAAAGCTACGTGGCTCTAGGTCTCTGTCTAAGGCGCCAACCTGAAAAGGCATTAAGTCTAGCTCATCAACCATTTTCCGCCGGGTCTGAAACAAAGTGTCATCTAAATCGGTAAAAATCACCGGCCTACTCATAACTTAATACCTCAACTATTGGGGCCACTTTATTCAGTGCTTCAAGTAGTACGGGGTCCACACTCTCTTTGGGTGTTTCGATGCACAGTATGATGCGTGAGAAATGTTGATGGGCAACGTTATAAACAAAATTAGGGATCCCCAAGCCGTAATTATCCTTAAAGGCAATAGCAGATTGAATTGCATAATTAACAGAAATTGGTGAACGCGTTGTGGAGCTATATTTTACCTCCGCACCTTGTTGCTCTAACCTCTCTGCTAACAAAAAGGGTTCCCAAACAAATTCCCCTGAGCCAAGCACCAATATTTTTTCGTCGGAAGAGGCTTTGATATGGCGGCCCAAATCTCCAGCCGGTGCTGCTATCCCCAACCTTCCCCAACTTTGCTTACCTGTAATTGGGAAATGACCTGTTCCTGTAATATTCACATTTGGCATGATGGGGACAGGCGCATCTTTATTTTGCTGCCACTGCCATTGCCCCTGCACTAACGATAGAGTACGTATCGGTAAGGGGCTACGCTCTTGTAAAGCGTCACCACTCCAATCGGTTAAGGTGACGGCTATCACCTGTTTAATCTCAGTCAAACCGCCAGCGTCACGTAAAGCACAAAGTAAATTAATAAAGGTATTTCCCGTGGTTGCCTCATCATCAACAAGGACAACGGTTTGCGCATGCAATACACGGCGTCTTAATTCAGGGTCATGGGGTAAATAAAGCAGATGATCCGTCGCATGGCTGTGATTTTCTTTGAACTCACACAATAACTCACCCCCTTCAACAGGATGACGCGTCGACGTCAAATAGACAGAATCTTTATAATGTTTTCTCGCCTCATCAAACACGCCAGCCCCTAACCCCACGGCGGTTTCTGCCATGCCTATAAATAAAACAGGCCCTTCAAGTGTTGACGGAAATTGTTGGCATAATTGCTGATATGTTTTACGCATCAATTTTGGCTGGACAGGAATATGCCTGCCCAACACTTTACTCACAAATAGAAAGGCACGTTTCGGGTTACGTCTCTCTGCGATTTCAAAGAGTTCATCTAGCGTGTCCAAACAACAAGTGGGAATAACACTCAAAGTGCCAGTCGTCAGATTGCGGCGGTAAACTACAGGCTCAGTCGTACTCTTCATTATTAGTTTTTATCCGTACTGATTAAATTGGTTGTTATTGAACTATAACTGATTGAATTTGTGATAGGCCGTATAATCGAAGGTGTGAATTTTGCTTTTTCAGCAACGACTTCCTCTTGGCTAATTAAACCAAGCTGCCGCAAAGCAAAAATACCAGGTAGGTTGATACCACTATGTTGTGTGTAACCTATTCCACCAGAAGGACGCATATTGATTTCAAGCAAAACGGCGTTCCCCTGAGCATCATTGCGTGTTTGCACATTAACAATCCCATCGGCTTGCATCACTTGCGCGCAAGCACAGCCTAACTCATAAGCTTCCCCTGAGTTTTCTAAGTGCTGCAAAGAGCCTTCTTTACGACGAGCAACCGCAGCAATAACACGACCTTGTTCGACAACCATATCTACCGAATATTCAGGCCCCGGCAAATAAGGCATTAAGACTAAAGGTTCAAAGCCGTCTGCTTGTTCCATCGCTTGCAAATAGAGGCGAGGGTTAACTCGACGACTCTCAGGGTGAGTAAATGCCGCCATAGCAGAAACGGAATCATCAAAACGCCAAAATCCCATACCATAAATCCCTTTAATAGGTTTCACACATAATGGCACATTTTTAAAAGGGTTATTCACGATAAATGCTTTTAATTCATCAATTGAGTCAATCTGAATAGAGGGGACAACGGGCAAACCGTGCTTTTCCATTGATTGTGCAAAAGCATATTTATCATCGGCTAACTGAAGTGCACTAACACTCATCGCCCCCGTTGTTAATTTAACGCCAAGAGACTCAATTTGCTGGCGGTGAGATTCAAACCATTCACTATTTCGGCCAGCTTGGATTGCCGATATTTTCTCTTTTTCAACCAGCCGAGTGATAAATGCCAATCGCTCAGCACTATCTTCTGGCTCTAATCGTGCATAGTCGGCCTGAGATAAAATTTCATTTCGGGCATGACGATGAGAAGCAAATATCGTTATGTTTTTCAGTTGTTGTTGAGCAAACTCACGAGCACCTTGAATAAGGTCTCGCTGCGAAGACAAGCCTTCCATAAACCATATTTTACTGTTCATCAATCCCTACATCCATCCGAAGCACCCAATAATAAGATCGGCAATAATGCGATTTAAACCGCAACATGTCAATCATATTGTGATTTATTACCGTTAATAGTTTAGAACTACATATATTTACATTTAGTTCGGAAAAATCTCATTAATCAATATACTAAAAATGAATTAATCATTTATATTCAACACGTTAAAATAAAAAGAAATAATATTGAAAAAAATAGCGTTGCCCAACTACTTCATCATGATATGATTAACTTTATATTTTGGATTTTAGTTATGTAAAAACCACTATTTCATCGTAACTTTGAAGGAATTTTATTATGGTTTCATTGAGCAAAAATCAAACCATCTCCCTGAGCAAGCAAGCACCTGCGTTGAATCATCTGATGTTTGGTTTGGGCTGGGATCCGGTTCAGGTTAAGAAAAAAGGATTTTTAAGTGGGCTTTTTGGTGGCGGTAATTCAATCGATTTGGACGCTAGCTGCATTTTACTTGATGCACAAGGAAAGCAAATTGATGTAGTCTCTTTCCGCAAATTAAAATCAAGCTGCAACTCTGTCATTCATTCAGGCGATAACCTTACCGGTGAAGGTGATGGCGATGATGAAACCATTTTTGTAGAACTCAATAAACTGCCAGCCAATACCGAATACCTCGCATTCACAGTCAATAGCTTCCGTGGTCAAACCTTCAATGAAGTCGAAAACGCATTTTGCCGCGTTGTTGATCACGCTACTAAAAAGGAGCTGGCAAACTATAAATTAACGGAACAAGGCTCACATACAGGGATCATTATTGCTTCTTTGCGTCGTAATAACGGTCAGTGGGATTTCACCGCTCACGGTTCGCCTTCTACAGGTCGCACTATTCAAGATATGCAATCTGACATCGTTAATGTGGTGGTACGCCCATGAATATGACTCCAGGTGCTAATGCTACCGTTCCTTCTCAAACCCTGACGATCCGTATTCAATCTGGCATGGCTGTTGATGCCTCGGCTTTCCGTTTATACGATACAGGTAAAGTTAAAAACGATGCGGATATGGTTTTTTATGGTCAAACAACGAATGATGATCAAACCATTAGCTTTCGTCCTGAAGGCAACAATAGCCTCTTTACCGTCGATTTAAATCGTTTACATCCTAGCGTGCAAAAAGTTGCATTTACAGCAACTTGTGACGGCAACCAAACCATTGCTGGCTTGCAGCGTCTTGCTATTCAAGTTGATGCTAATAATGAAGTTTTGTTAAACGGCACGGTGGAAACTAATGGACGCCAAGAAGCGGCATTAATTCTCGGTGAACTCTATCGCCGTAATGACAGTTGGAAGTTCCGCTTTATTGCTCAAGGGTTTAATGGTGGACTAAAACCTCTCGCTGAGCATTTTGGTGTTGATGTTGAAGATACACCGACACCCGCGCCGACAGCCACTCCAGCACCAGTCTCAACACCAACACCGCCCCCTGCTCCGGCTTCCGTGAATCTGAGCAAAGTGTCTCTAACTAAAGAAAAACCTTCAATTAGCCTCGTTAAAAAAGACGATTTTGGGAAGATAAGGATCAACCTTGATTGGCACCGTGGTAGTAATACTGGGTCAACAGGCTTCTTAGGTGGCTTATTTGGTGGTGGAAATAAAGGAATTGACCTTGATTTAGGTGCATTTGTTGAGCTACAGAACCGTGAAAAAGGGGTTATCCAAGCGCTTGGAAACACTTTCGGCTTCTTTAATTCTCCACCGTTCGTCGAGTTACAAGGGGATGACCGCACTGGTGATGTTTCAGGTGGCGAATGGATATATATCAATGGTCGTGAGTGGAAAAATATCAAGCAAATACTGATTTACGCCTTTATTTACGAAGGTGTACCAAGCTGGGATAAAACGGACGGTGTGGTCACTATTCATGTACCAGATCAACCACCAATTGAAACACGTTTAACCGAAGGAAATAATGGTCGCGGCATGTGCGCTATCGCGCGACTCGTGAACGAGCAAGGCGCTATCAAAGTTGAGCGTATCAACCAGTTCTTTAAAGGTCATAAAGATATGGATAACGCCTTTGGCTGGGGGTTTCGCTGGACTGCCGGTTCTAAATAATCAAAAGGAAATTAGGGGATATACCATGAGTTTTTTCAATAAAGTTAAAGATGCATTGAATACAGGCCGAGCAGAGTTAACCAAACAAGTCGGTCGTTTTAAAAACAAAAAATTTATGCAAGGCACAGTGGCTGTTTGTGCTCGTATTGCTATTGCCAGCGATGGCGTTAGCTCTGAAGAGAAGCAGAAAATGCTTGGCTTCTTAAAAGCCTCTGATGAGTTAAAAGTTTTTGATACCACTGAAGTGATTGAGTTTTTTAATAAGCTCATTACAAGCTTTGATTTCGACTCAGAAATTGGCAAGGGTGAAACAATGAAATACATCCTTGCACTAAAAGATCAACCTGAAGCCGCTCAGTTAGCTATCCGCGTTGGTATTGCGGTCGCCAAAAGTGATGGTGATTTTGACAATGATGAGAAAGCCGCGGTACGTGATATTGCAACTGCATTAGGCTTTTCACCAGCAGACTTTGGTCTGTAATTTTAATTAAGGACCCCGTTTAGGAATTATTATGGTATCCACTCATATTGGCTTTCCGACTGAAACCGTAATTGTGTTTGTGGTATTAGCAATCGGAGCTATTTTTATCGATTTATTTATGCACCGTGCTGATAAACCGATCACATTAAAAAATGCAATTTTCTGGTCCATATTCTGGGTTGCCATTGCTATGGCATTTGCTGGATTCCTATATATCCATCATGGCTCGGAAGTTGCCAGCCTATTCGTAACAGGTTATGCGTTGGAAAAAGTCCTCTCGGTCGACAACTTGTTTGTCATGATGGCGATTTTCTCTTGGTTTGCCGTACCGGATCGCTTTCGCCACCGGGTTCTATACTGGGGGATTATCGGTGCCATTATTTTCCGTGGGATCTTCGTCGCCATCGGTACAGGACTTCTCAGCTTAGGACCATACGTTGAAATCATCTTTGCCCTTGTGGTTGCTTGGACAGCGGTAATGATGTTACGTAGCGGCGATGACAGTGATGAAATTGAGGATTATTCTCAGCACTTAGCCTATCGTTTAGTCAAACGTTTCTTCCCAATTTGGCCTAAAATAACGGGGCACGCATTCTTATTAACACAAAAAGAAGTTGATGCAGAGCTAGCCAAACCTGAAAACAAAGATGTGACAATCGGCCGCGGTAAAAAAGCAGCACTTTACGCAACCCCACTTATGTTATGTGTGGCTGTCGTTGAGTTATCTGATGTGATGTTTGCTTTTGACTCTGTACCCGCTATTATCGCGGTAAGCCGTGAGCCACTGATTGTTTACAGCGCAATGATGTTTGCAATATTAGGTTTGCGTACGCTTTATTTCGTTCTGGAAGCATTGAAGCAATATCTTGTCTACTTAGAAAAAGCCGTCATCGTTCTTCTGTTCTTTATTGCCGTTAAACTTGGCTTGAATGCAACAGATCATATTTGGCATCATGGCTTTAGTATCTCTGCTAGCACAAGCTTGTTTGTGGTACTTGGGGTACTTGCATTAGGCATTATCGCAAGCGTACTTTTTCCAGAAAAAGATAAATCTGAGGATGAAAAGCATAGCTAACATTCTTTCACAACATATTTTTGCATAAATTTTCAAGGAGTTATAACAATGAGCGTTTCTCTATCTAAAGGCGGCAATGTTTCGTTAAGCAAAGCAGCACCAACGATGAAAAACGTCCTAGTTGGACTTGGCTGGGATGCTCGTTCAACAGACGGTCAGGACTTTGACTTAGATGCTTCTGCGTTTTTATTAGCCGCTAACGGAAAAGTACGTGGTGATGCAGACTTTATTTTCTATAACAACCTAGCATCTGCCGACGGCTCAGTAACTCATACCGGTGATAACCGTACTGGTGAAGGCGATGGTGACGATGAAGCGCTGAAAATCAAATTAGACCTGATCCCAGCGGACATCGATAAAATCATCTTCGTTGTCACTATTCATGATGCACAAGCTCGTCGCCAAAGTTTCGGCCAAGTTTCTGGTGCATTTATCCGTTTAGTCAATGATGACAACCAAATTGAAGTCGCTCGTTATGACCTGACTGAAGACGCGTCAACGGAAACGGCAATGCTATTCGGTGAATTATACCGTCATAGCAATGAGTGGAAATTCCGTGCCGTCGGTCAAGGCTATGCAGGTGGCCTAGCCTCTGTATGCGCTCAATACGGCATCAATGCATCTTGATATCAGTAAAATCAGTGATAAGTATTGGTAGCGAAAAAACGCTACCAATTTTCAACAGCAAAGGAGCTTTATATGGCAGTTTCCCTCGTTAAAGGTGGTAATGTATCCCTGACTAAAGAAGCACCGACAATGAATGTTGCTATGGTCGGTCTGGGATGGGATGCTCGTGTTACTGACGGCGCAGATTTTGATTTAGATGCTTCTGTATTTATGGTTGGAGAAGACGGTAAAGTTCTCTCTGATGCAAATTTTATCTTCTTCAACAACAAAGTAAGCCCATGTGGTTCTGTTGAACACCAAGGCGATAACCGTACTGGGGAAGGCGACGGTGATGACGAACAAGTCAAAATCGACCTGACTAAAGTTCCTGCTGAAGTGAAAAAACTGGTTTTCTCTGTCACGATTTATGATGCAGAAACACGTAAACAAAACTTTGGCATGGTAAGCAACAGCTTTATGCGTGTTTACAACAACGATACCAATGCTGAAATTGCACGTTTTGACCTATCTGAAGACGCGTCAACTGAAACAGCAATGATTTTTGGTGAGCTATATCGCCATGGTAACGAGTGGAAATTCAAAGCGGTAGGCCAAGGCTTCGCGGGTGGCTTGAGTGCATTAGCAGCTCAACACGGTGTCAATATCTAATTCACCTTAACTAAGATGAGCACTGCCCTCATCTATAAAGATTACTGGCAGTCATCAAGCTCTCATCTCTCTCTTGATGACTTTATTTTCCCAAGAGACTGATAATAAAATCAGTCTCTACTAACCACCTGTTTATGTTTATATCGGTAGTGCTTTTTATGGAAATGGCGCCAGTGTGCGTCTTGCGCAGCTTGCAATAATTCAAAATCCCCACGAGTATCACCCCAAGCGCGTAGGTGATATTGACCCAAGTCACCGTATACCTGCTCTAAACGTTTTACTTTCTGTTCACGGCGGCAGTTTTGGCCAACCAAATTCCCCGTTAATTTACCATTCACCACTTCAAGTTCAGTACTGATCAACTTGATGCCTAACCTTTTTGCAAACGGCTTAAGGACCAGAGATGGTGAGGCGGAACAAATCGTCACTTCAGCACCACTTTCAACTTCAGCGGCAACACCTAACACCCCTTCAGGGCGCATCAATTTCGTCCAATAAATCTTACAAAATTGTTCGGCTTTCTCTTTTAGCCACTTCTCGTCAACCCCCGTGAGAAAGGTCTTAATCAGCACTTCTTTTAATTCGTCACGCGTGAGCTTGCGCCTAGCACATTGCAAAGTAGGCAAAACCAATCTAATAATTTTGCGGGAAAAACGATATTTCCCGAACGCAAATTTTAAAAATGGGATAAAGCTGTCACGATATGTTAATGTGCCATCGAAATCAAAAACAGAAAGTACATTAACGGCATGGGCGGTATTGTTGGGCACGAATGAAAACTCCAAAAACGCTGCGTTGCCTCCAACCTGCCTCTATTAGGCAGATCAGAGGTATTCTATAATAAATAACTAGGCGCCTTGCCATTAGCTAATTTGCTTAACCTCAACACGTAACTCTTTAGGCACTTCAAACACAATATTTTCTTCGCGGCCTTGAAGCTCTACAACCTCATCGGCGCCAAACTCTTTCAGTTTATCGATCACTTGGCGAACTAAAATATCAGGCGCTGAGGCTCCCGCAGTCAAACCGATAATTTTTTTATCGACTAGCCACTCTGTTTTAATGTCTTCAGCACCATCGATGAGATAAGCTGGTTTTTTCATTCGGGAAGCCAATTCCGCCAAACGATTCGAGTTTGACGAATTTTTAGACCCCACAACCAACACAATATCTGCACGCTCAGCAAGTTCACGCGCTGCTTCTTGACGATTGGTCGTCGCATAGCAGATATCATCTTTACGCGGGCCAACAATGCTTGGGAAACGTTGAGTTAATGCATCAATAACGTCAGAGGTATCATCAACCGAGAGCGTTGTTTGGGTCATAAAGCACAAATTATTTTCGTCTTTTACTTGCAGCTTCCAGACATCTTCTGGGCTTTCAACAAGGTACATTCCACCTTCTGGGTTACTGTACTGCCCCATGGTACCTTCTACTTCTGGATGGCCTGCGTGACCAATCAAAATAGCTTCTTTGCCTTTTCGGCTAGCACGCGCCACTTCCATATGCACTTTGGTCACCAATGGACAAGTCGCATCAAATAACATCGTCAGATCACGTGAGCGCGCTTCTTGACGAATAGCTTGAGAGACGCCATGAGCAGAAAAAATCAGGATCGAGCCATCGGGAACTTCAGAGATCTCTTCAATAAAAATAGCACCGCGCTGACGCAGATCATCTACCACATAACGGTTGTGAACAACCTCATGGCGTACATAAATAGGTGCACCATAAAGCTCAAGTGCTCTTTCTACAATGCTGATCGCACGGTCTACCCCTGCACAAAAGCCACGAGGGTTAGCCATTAATATTTGCATTTTGACTCTCCAATTGCGGGTCAATCTCAAGTACTTCAATATCAAAAGTGATTTGTTGCTCTGCTAACGGATGATTAAAATCAATCGTCACAGATTCACCTTCTATTGATTTTACTACTCCAGGCATCTCACTGCCATTCATTGCAGTAAAAAGCATGATTGTGCCAATCTCAGGTATCCCTGTTTCCGTAAAATCACGCAGAGAAAAGTATTGAATTAAATCAGGATTATGTTTACCAAAGACCGTATCACCCGGTAATGAAAAACTTTTCTTTTCACCCACATTCAGCCCAACTAATTGCGCTTCTAATTCAGGTGAAAGTGAACCATCCCCTAAACTAAACAACGCAGGTTTACCCTGACTATGGGAAGAATCGGCTGTCGAACCATCTTCTAGTTTCAACGTAAAATGCAACAATACCGCGCTTTGTGGTTGTACCTGAGTAGACATAAATCGAACCTATTTCTATTATAAAAATCAGCCCGGCAGAACCGGGCTGAGGGTTATTATATCAGTTAATTTGCTTTCTTTTTGTCCTTGTCAGGCAAGAAGCCTTCTAAGATCACTAAAGCGGCACCAATACAAATCGTAACATCTGCAAGGTTAAATGTTGGGTAATGCCAATTGCCTATATAAAAATCAATATAATCAATGACAAAGCCATGTATTAAACGATCACTCAGATTGCCAATTGCTCCACTGATAATCAACGCATAAGCGATATTGCTTAGTCGTTTTTGCGCGCTTTGGCGATACATCATTACCATTAAAATGACAGATATCGTCACCGCGATGCCAGCAAAGAACCAACGTTGCCAGCCTCCCTCATCAGCAAGAAAACTAAATGCGGCACCAAAGTTTTGTGCATACATCAAGTTGAGGTAAGGCATGATTGGATGTGGCTCATACAGGTTCATCTCTTTCAAGACTAACTGTTTAATGCCTAAATCCAATGCAATCAGCACAACGGTTAACCACAACCAACGTAACCCAGTAGAACAAATAGGTCTCTTCATTATTATGCAAACTTACGTATTTCACCGTTTCCGGCTACGTTAGTGACACAGCGACCACACAATTCAGGGTGATCAGCAACGGAACCTACATCATTAGCATAGTGCCAGCAGCGAGGACATTTCTCACCAGCAGCCTTGCTAAAGCCAATTTTCAAGCCACTTAGCTCTGATTGTTGTGCATTCGCTGGTGCCTCAGCAATATCAGCAACTCGTACTTGAGAGGTCAACAACACAAAACGGAGCTCATCCGCTAAGCTATTGAGCTTCTCTGCAAGCGCTTTATCCGCATACAAGGTGACAGAGGCCTCTAATGAGCCACCGATATGTTTATCTGCACGTGCTTGCTCAAGAACTTTGTTAACTTCACCACGAACAGCAAGTAGCTCAGCCCAGAAATCATCATTCATGCTTTCTGTTTCTGCCAAACCAAATAATGCGTCATACCACTCTTCGGTTAATACAAACTTAGCACGCTCACCTGGCAGCTCGTTCCAAATTTCATCCGCAGTGAACGACAGTATTGGTGCAATCCAACGAACCAAGGCTTCCGCAATATGGAATAACGCTGTTTGGCAGCTACGACGAGCAAGGCTATCACTCTTCGCGGTATACTGGCGATCTTTAATGATATCCAGATAGAATGAGCCCATTTCGATAGAGCAGAAATGCATAAGGCGCTGAATGACTGACAAGAAGTCATATTCATCATAGGCTTTAGTGATCTCTTTTTGAGCCTCAAGTGCACGCCCTACTGCCCATCTATCTAACACCACCATCTCTTCAGGTTTAACCATATCAGTTTCAGGGTTAAAGCCGTTCAGGTTAGCCAGTAAGAAACGTGCAGTGTTACGAATACGGCGATAAGAGTCTGCCGCACGTTTTAAGATCTCATCCGATACCGCAATTTCACCAGTGTAATCGGTAGATGCCACCCATAGACGTAAAATATCAGCACCCAGTTTGTTCATCACATCCTGTGGGCTAATTGTGTTACCTAAAGATTTAGACATCTTGCGGCCTTGACCATCGACAGTAAAGCCATGAGTCAGTACTTGACGATAAGGTGCTTTGCCTTTCATTGCCGTTGAGAGCATCAATGAAGACATAAACCAACCACGATGTTGGTCTGAACCTTCAAGGTACATATCCGCTGAATTGCCGTGATACTCAGGACGTGCATCCACAACGGCAAAATGTGTCGACCCTGAATCAAACCATACATCCAGTGTGTCTGGCACTTTACGGTAGATTTCAGCTTCATCACCTAATAGCTCAGCAGCATCCAGATCCCACCATGCTTGAATACCATCAACTTCAACACGTTTAGCGACTTCTTCCATCAACTCCAACGTGCGAGGATGTAACTCTTCGGTCTCTTTATGCACAAACAGTGACATTGGTGTTCCCCACGTACGTTGACGCGAGATACACCAGTCAGGGCGGTTTTCAACCATTGATTCGATACGTGCACGACCCCAACCTGGGATCCACTGAACGATATCAATCTCTTTTAGTGATTGCTCACGCAAGCCATTCTTATCCATGCCAATAAACCATTGTGGTGTAGCACGGAAAATGACTGGGGTTTTATGACGCCAACAGCATGGATAGCTATGTGAAATAGCTTGCTTATACAGCAATGCGCCTTTTTCTTTCAGTAACTCAACGATGACATCGTTAGCTTTGAAGATGAACACACCATCCAAGGTTGGATAGGTATTCGCAAGGAAGCAACCATCTGGACCTACTGGGTTTGCAGTTTCTAGGCCATATTTTTGACCGACTACATAGTCTTCTGGACCATGACCTGGGGCGGTATGCACTGCCCCTGTACCGGCATCTAGAGTAACGTGATCCCCTAAAATAGCAGGCACATCAAAGCCCATAAATGGATGCTCGAAGCGCAATAATTCAAGGGCACTGCCTTCACATTCGCTCAGCACTTTCCATGACTCAATGCCCACTGTTTTCATGACATCTTCAACGAGATCAGCCGCAAGGATAACGACTTCGCCATTGGCTTCAACCAACTGGTATTTAAACTCAGGGTTCAGTGAGATAGCACGGTTAGCTGGTAACGTCCAAGGCGTTGTGGTCCAAATGACTAGCGCTGGCGTTTTATCACCCACTACGCCAAATTTTTCGTACACCGCGTTGCTATCTACGGCAGGGAAACGAACGTAGATAGATGGTGACGTTTTGTCATAGTATTCAACTTCTGCTTCAGCAAGTGAAGACCCACAAGCAGTACACCAGTGAACTGGTTTTGCCCCTTTCACTAGGTGACCATTAGCGATAGTTTTCGCCAATGCTCTGATAATGTTTGCTTCTGTTTTGAAGTCCATCGTCAGATACGGCTTATCCCACTCACCCAAAACACCAAGGCGAATAAAGTCAGCTTTTTGGCCTTCAATTTGCTCTTTAGCATATTGACGGCATTGTGCACGGAATTCAGCGGCGGAAACTTTTTCCCCTGGCTTGCCTACTATTTGCTCAACTTTATGTTCAATAGGTAAACCATGGCAATCCCAACCAGGGATGTATGGGGAGTCAAAGCCCGCCAGCCCTTTGGATTTAATAATAATGTCTTTGAGAATTTTGTTGACTGAGTGACCAATATGAATACTGCCGTTAGCATACGGAGGACCATCGTGCAGAATAAATGTTTTTTTGCCCGATTTTGCTTTACGGATAGCATGATACAAACCTTCTTTGTACCAGCGCTCTAACATCTGTGGTTCGCGTTTGGCGAGATCGCCACGCATTGGAAACCCTGTTTCTGGTAGATTCAGGGTATTTTTATAGTCACTCATCGATTCTCAGTTCCATTTTCCGCTAAATTATCTGACATTTATTGCCGCTAAGTAATCCCTAGCCGCAATCACATCTTTAGCGATTTGCTCCTTAAGTGCGTCTAATGAAGCAAACCGCTGTTCGTCGCGTAATTTCTTACGCAACACGACATCAATATGACGTCCGTATAAATCCATATTGGCATCAATCAGATGGACTTCTAATTGCTGCCCTTTACCAGATACTGTTGGCCTAGTACCTATATTTGCTACACCAGGCAAAGGCTTATCCCCTAAACCGTAAACTTCTACAGCATACACACCCGTCACAGGTGTGACTAATCGTTTTAATGGCAGGTTTGCCGTTGGAAAACCGATGGTACGCCCAAGTTGGTTTCCATGCACAACACGCCCACTGATACGATATGGGTGGCCTAATAACGTTTCTGCTAATGCCAGATCGTTATCTTGTATTGCTTTGCGAATCGCAGTGCTACTGATACGCAACCCCGAATCACAAAAACTTTCTGTATCCGCGACTTGAAACCCATACTGGCTACCTGCTTGCTGTAGGAAAGCAAAATCGCCCATACGATTCTTACCAAAACGAAAATCATCGCCTATGGCGAGGTATTTTACGCCCAATTTTTTTACCAGTAGTTCAGCGACAAACTCATCTGGCGTTAAAGAGGCAAAATGTTGGTTAAACTCAACACACAGTAGGTAATCAATCCCACTGTCTGCCAAGTATTTCACTTTGTCTCGCAGACGCGTCAAACGAGCAGGCGCTTTATCACCAATAAAAAACTCAAGGGGTTGTGGTTCAAAAATCATCACGACAGAGGGTAACCCCAACTGTTCACCCTTTTGCTTCAAATTTTGAAGTAAAACCTGATGCCCACGATGGACACCATCAAAATTACCAATAGTCAGCACGCAACCATGATGGCACGCCCGGATATTTTGTATACCGCGAATTAGCTCCATAACAGGCTCAATACCGAGGAAATTGCTGGATTATACCTTGTACGACGCTTAAGGTTAACCCAAGTTCGTAAAAGGTTTCATTCAATCGCCATTTTTTGATCAATACACAAGTTACAGCCCAGTTTTAGCCTGAATAAAACCCCGACTAAGCGGTTTTAACGAAAAAAATTTAGCTGTTGCTGAATATAAAGATCAAAATATAGGGATAACCAATGGATTATCAATACAACAAAATTGCGCTGAGGTCTCGAAAAATCGTAAATTTTTCTGATTTTCGTCCAGACTTATGCAAGCCATTGTTCTCAATGACCAATAAACAAACAATTATTGCGTGATAATTATACTAACTGCTATTATCTTCAACTCAAAAATTTTTTCAGTAAAAAAATTTTTTATTATGTGCCATCAAATACGCTTTTTTTTCGCGTGAAGATCTGTATTCCTCTAGCATTTGCTGGTAGAATCTTGCACCATTCACAAACGCACTTACGTCGATGTACACGACGTTTATTTGCACAAATCCATTGACAAATGAAGGGCGAAAGGGCATATTCCTCGACCTTTGAATTGTCCTCAATAGAATACATTTGGGAGTTGGACCTTGGCTAATATCAAATCAGCTAAGAAACGCGCTATACAATCTGAGAAACGTCGTCAGCACAACGCTAGCCGTCGTTCTATGGTGCGTACTTTTATCAAGAAAGTTTACCTTGCTATCGCTGCTGGCGATAAAGAAGCGGCTCAGAAAGCATTCAATGACATGCAACCTATTGTTGATCGTCACGCCACTAAAGGCCTGATCCACAAAAACAAAGCAGCGCGTCATAAAGCTAACTTAGCAGCTCAAATCAAAGCTATGTAATTTTGCTTCTTGATTAGCTAAAAAAACCGGCTTCTGCCGGTTTTTTTGTCTGTTAAACTTTTTTCTCAAGCTTATCAAATGGCGCTGAGAACAGATTGGAAAAATCTTTGTTACAGACACGCTGAACCGCAGGATGTTGGATCATGCGTTCCGCAAAAATGACAAAATACTCTTCTTTAACGCTATCTAACCGACCGAGTTCGATAACATCCTCCCCTCCCAAAATATCCGCGGCATATAATGAGGGAGCAACAAAGATTGCATTGTGATGCATACCAAAGGCTTTCATTAAAGCAGCATCATCAAATTCACCAAGTACTTCAACTTGCAAATTCTTATTACGGATCCAAGTCAATAAGTGGCGTCCTAACATTGAACGGCGACCTGGGATCAGCAAACGACGCTCTTCTAAACATTCAGGGAATGGCTTTTTAGGTGCAGGGTCGCGGCAAAAGAAACTCACACTGCACTCGCCTAACTTCACAGAAAATAGGCCTTCTTGCTGTGATGAATCGACTGGGCAATCAGATAAAATCATATCAAGTTTGTGTTGGCTCAGTTGCTCAAGCAACATTTCATGAGTCGATTCAAAGCAGCGAAGATGGATCTGCTCATGTTCAACGACCGCCGTTTCTAAAACTCGACTTACTAACTGTTTCGATAAGGCATCAGCAACACCGACATCAAACAACAAATTTGATTCTCGGCTATAATTGACAATATCAAGCATTTCTTGGCTTAACATAAACATTTTGTCAGCGTAGCGAAAAATGAGTTGCCCAAGCTCTGAGGGAACTAAACCGCGCCCTTGGCGCTTAAATAATTTACCGCCTAGCCGCTCTTCTAATGCTTTTATTTGCCCGGTAATGGTTTGAGGGGTTAAATACAACGCTTCAGCTGCCCCAACGACAGACCCTTCTTTACAGACATGCCAAAAATAATAAAGGTGGTTAAAATTAAGGTGTGAAACCCGCATATCGATTCCTTCTGTACCGCCAATAATAATCAATACTGACCATACTATTTTTCACTGCTCCTTTTGCAGGAGTTATATAGATATACCCACAACACAAAAAAGGTGTGTTGCGGGTATATCATAGTCCATTAACTCGGAATTTCTTACTATTTATTTCTGAATTTATTGGAATTCAGACAATCACTATTTTTGTTGAGGTTTCGGTAACACTACCTTTAACAAAAAGTAACCTAAAAAGGCAGCTAATGTTGATCCAAGTAAAATTCCTAGTCTTGAATAGGTACTATAGCTATCATCCAACCCATCAAATGCCAGTCCGGTAATAAAGATAGACATAGTAAAACCGATTCCACATAAAACAGATACTGCGAATACTTGCCTCAAATTAATGGACTCAGGTAATTTTGCAAACCCAAGTTTTACCGAAACCCAACTAAAGAGAAAAATCCCTAAAGGCTTACCAAAAAGTAAACCTGCCGCAATCCCTAAAGGTAATGTACTCATCAATCCATCAAACGTGACGCCGTTTAATTGAACACCTGAGTTGGCAAAAGCAAATATCGGTAAAATCATATAAGCAACCCAAGGGTGTAGCACATGCTCAAGCTCTTCTGACGGTTTTGTATTATTTGTGCCATGCAGTGGTATCAAGAAACCGACAATGACCCCCGCGAGAGTTGCATGCACGCCTGATTTAAGAATACAAACCCAAAGGATCAGCCCGATAACTAAATAAGCTGCGGTATTTTCAACTCGCCGCCAATTCATGATAACCAGTAATGCCACACATAAAGCCGCTAAACCAAGCGCGACTAAAGATAACGAACTGGTATAGAAGAATGCGATAATCACAATGACACCAAGGTCATCAATAATCGCTAGTGCCAATAAAAAGACTTTTAACTCTGTTGGCACTCGCTTACCTAAAAGCGCCATAACCCCTAGGGCGAAGGCGATGTCTGTTGCTGCGGGTATTGCCCAACCTTGGCGTGTAATATCATCAGCGCCATTAAACAGCAAATAAATGAGTGCAGGTGCTAACATCCCACCTAGCGCTGCAACAGCAGGAAAAATAGCTTTATCTTTCCCTGCAAGCGACCCCTCAAGCAGTTCTCGTTTAACCTCAAGACCGACGACAAGAAAGAAAATCGCCATCAAAAAATCATTAATCCATAGAATTAATGGCTTATCGAGCTCTAGTGATGAGATCTTAACGGAGATAGGTATATCTAAAAACTGCTGGTATAGTCCCTGAGCTGGCGAATTCGCCATAATTAATGCGACTATGGCAGCAATAATTAGGAGTAGCCCTCCCGCTGCTTCTAACCTTAAAAATTTACGGATGATTGCTGTCATATATTTAACCCCAAAATAAACAGAGTGTTAATATTATGCTAATCATTAGTTCGTAAAAAGTCGTTTATTTATCAGTAATGATTCGATATTCTCGAGCAATATGAGAAATTACTCACTCTTTTTGTTTAATTACTGTTAAATTTAAATATAGACAAATTTATTTGAATCCATATTTTTCTTTTTACGCAGTCGCAGTACACATCCCGTTTTTTAAGATAATATGCTTAACAGATCAACCACTAGCCACTTTTTTAGAGTAAACGCTCTTTTTCGTGCCGGCTCACAAAATAAAGCTTCACCATCCAGTGAGTGACAATCAACCTCGTAAGCCCTTCACAAAAAAGCCTCATTACGTAATACTGAATGACAACCTATTTCACCTATTCGTATTATGACAACCTATGTTTTGCTCGCTGTATTATTTGCAGCATTTTGTCACGCCAGTTGGAACGCCATCGTAAAATTCGGTAATGACCGTTTTTTCGGTTTAGTCATGATCTCATTATTTTCTGCGGTGTTAGCAATACCGGCACTGTTTGTGTTGGGGTTGCCTTCCGTTCATGCCATACCTTGGTTAGCCTTATCACTCCTTTTTCATCTTGGCTATGCCTATTTTTTAAGCCAAGCCTATACACATGGTGATTTAGGGCAGATATATCCCATTTCTCGAGGTTCTGCACCGCTTATTACTGCCTTGCTCAGTTTGCTAATCTTCCATGAAATGATCTCTTTAATTGGGCTACTTGGGCTCCTATTCATTATGAGTGGGGTGATTATTATTGCGTTTGCCGGAAGAAAGCTGACGCTCAATATCACAGGAAAAGCACTCTGTTACGCACTGTGCACTGCTTTTTTTACCGCCTGCTATACCTTATCCGATGGGCAAGGCTCTCGGGCTAGCGAAGATCCTATCGTGTATACGTTATGGCTATTTTTGCTTAACGGCATAGTACTTACTCTCTCGGGCGCTTTGAAATATCAAAAAACCCTGTTTCAAGGTATCAAACAGTATTGGCGCTCTGGTTTAATTGGTGGATTAATGCAGTTAGTGAGTTATGGCATTGCTATCTGGGCAATGAGCCAAGCCCCCATCGTTTTGGTTGCTGCGGTAAGAGAAACCAGCGTACTTTTCGCGATGTTTTTATCTATCGTTTTCTTAAAAGAGAGGTTCAACTTCATGCGCGTTACTGCTTGTGTGATTATTTTAGCTGGTGTGTTACTCGCGAAGCTGAGCCATTAATACAAAGAAAGGCACTAATCTCAAAAAAAAGCCCGCAACTAAGCGGGCCATTTAATTTATTATTTGTTAGTTAGGTCATCAAAGAATTTCTTCACGCCGTCTAAAAAGCTTTTTGAGCGTGGGCTATTCTTTTCGCCACTCGTACCACCGAGTGATTCTCCAAACTCTTTGAGTAGCTCTTTTTGCTTCTCATTCAATTTAACTGGTGTTTCAACGACAATATGGCACATGAGATCACCCTGCATACCACCACGGACAGATTTCACGCCTTTGCCTTTCATGCGGAAAATTTTACCGGTTTGGGTCTCTGCTGGGATTTTCAGTTTGACGCGACCATCAAGGGTCGGGACTTCTATTTCACCACCTAATGCCGCAACCGCAAAGTTAATCGGAACTTCGCAATGTAAGTTGTTGCCATCACGTTCAAAAATACTGTGTGGTAACACACGAACTTGAACAAACAGATCCCCTGCTGGTGCCCCATTTTCCCCAGCTTCACCTTCACCGGATAAACGAACACGGTCGCCAGTATCTACCCCTGCTGGGATTTTCACTGATAGGGTCTTATAGCGTTCAACGCGGCCATGACCATGACACTTGTTGCATGGATCTTTAATAATTTTGCCTCGGCCATGACACGTTGGACAAGGTTGCTGTACAGAGAAGAAGCCCTGACGCATGTGTACCTGACCCATACCATGACATGTTGGGCAAGTATCTACGCTGGTTCCCGGTTTAGCACCATTACCATGGCAGACATCACAGGTTTCCAAAGCTGGGATACGGATCTCTTTGGTCACTCCACGGACAGCCTCTTCAAGGGTCAGCTCCATGTTGTACTGTAAATCAGAACCACGGCTTGGGCGCTGCTGTCTGCGGCCGCCTCCAAAAATATCACCGAAGACGTCACCAAAGATATCGCTAAAATCAGCACCGCCGCCAAAACCGCCGCCGCCCATGCCACCTTGCTCAAAGGCAGCATGGCCATACTGGTCGTAAGCTGCGCGCTTCTGCTCATCGGACAGGACTTCGTAAGCTTCTTTTATCTCTTTAAATTGAGCTTCTGCTTCATCTTTTTTATCCTGATTACGGTCAGGATGATACTTCATTGCTAAACGCTTATATGCGCGTTTGATGTCTTTATCTGAAGCATTTTTTTCGAGGCCTAAGACCTCATAAAAATCTCTTTTCGCCATTTATTTTACCCTTAACATGCCGACACGGGCGTGGAGTTTCCTCGACGCCCGTGTTCGGTATCAGTAACCATTAATAACCATTAGCAAGGTCACTGCGCCCGCTAAGGGCATTATTTTTTGTCTTTATCGTTAACTTCTTCGAACTCAGCATCAACAACATCGTCATCTTTCTTCGCTTCTGCGCCTGCGCCAGCATTTGCTGAGCCAGCTTGAGCTTGTTGTTGTGCAATTTCCAGAAGTTTAGCTGAAGCAGTTACTAAAGCTTGGATCTTCGCTTCGATATCTGCTTTATCTTCGCCTTTGATTGCTACTTCTAGCTCAGATGTTGCTTTTTCGATATTCGCTTTATCTTCTGCTGGCAGTTTATCGCCTGCTTCTTCAATTTGCTTACGCGTACCGTGAATCAGTTGGTCAGCTTGGTTACGAACCTGAACTAACTCTTCAAATTTACGGTCTGCTTCAGCGTTCGCTTCCGCGTCACGTACCATTTTTTCGATTTCCTCGTCGTTCAGACCGGAAGAAGCCTTAATGGTAATGTTTTGCTCACGACCACTGTTTTTATCTTTCGCTGATACATGCAAGATACCATCAGCATCGATATCAAACGTAACTTCGATTTGTGGCATACCACGCGGTGCTGGTTGAATACCATCTAAGTTAAACTGACCCAGTGATTTGTTATCACCGGCACGCTTACGTTCACCTTGCAGAACATGGATTGTTACTGCAGCTTGGTTGTCTTCTGCTGTTGAGAACACTTGGCTATGTTTCGTTGGGATAGTGGTGTTCTTCGGAATTAACGGAGTCATCACGCCACCCATTGTTTCGATACCTAAAGACAGTGGCGTTACGTCAAGTAACAGCACGTCTTTAACATCACCCGCTAACACACCACCTTGAACTGCTGCACCTATTGCAACGGCTTCATCTGGGTTCACGTCTTTACGTGGTTCTTTCCCAAAGAAATCAGCAACTGCTTTTTGTACCAAAGGCATACGGATTTGACCACCAACCAAAATAACATCGTTGATGTCATTTACGCTTAGGCCAGCGTCTTGTAGCGCAACCTTAACAGGCTCCATGGTACGTTTAACTAAATCTTCTACCAGTGACTCTAATTTCGCACGAGTCACTTTGATGTTCATGTGTTTAGGACCTGTTGCATCTGCTGTAATGTACGGCAGGTTAACATCTGTTTGCTGTGCAGAAGAAAGTTCGATTTTCGCTTTCTCAGCCGCTTCTTTCAGACGTTGCATTGCCAGCGGGTCATTACGTAGGTCAACACCTTGGTCTTTTTTGAATTCTTCAACTAAGTAGTTGATCAAACGGTTATCGAAGTCTTCACCACCTAAGTGAGTATCACCATTGGTTGCCAGCACTTCATATGTTTTTTCACCATCAACTTCATCAATTTCGATGATTGATAGGTCAAATGTACCACCACCTAAGTCATAAACTGCGATAGTACGGTTACCCACTTCTTTATCTAAGCCATAAGCCAATGCTGCGGCTGTTGGTTCGTTGATGATACGCTTAACATCAAGACCAGCAATACGGCCAGCATCTTTTGTCGCTTGACGCTGAGCATCGTTAAAGTATGCAGGAACAGTAATAACAGCTTCTGTTACTGGCTCACCCAAGTAATCTTCTGCTGTTTTTTTCATTTTTTTCAGAACTTCAGCCGAAACTTGTGGTGGAGCCATTTTTTGGCCTTTTACATCTAACCAAGCATCGCCGTTATCTGCCGCAATAATTTTGTATGGCATAATAGCCACGTCGCGCTGAACTTCTTCGTCTTGGAAACGACGGCCGATCAGACGTTTGATCGCAAATAATGTATTTTCAGGGTTAGTCACTGCCTGACGTTTTGCTGGCTGACCGACCAAAATTTCACCGTCTTGTGTGTACGCAATGATGGAAGGAGTAGTACGATCACCCTCGCTGTTCTCAAGAACACGAGCAGCTGTGCCATCCATAATTGCAACGCATGAGTTAGTTGTACCCAAGTCGATACCAATAATTTTACCCATCTAAAACGCCTCCAAAGGAATTCTTTTTTGTTCAATTTCATTACCAATCTATATGAGGCTCAATATTTCATTTTCAAGGGAGTTTTTACTCCGAGGCTCAATTTTTTTGCTTTACACAATTATTCGACTGATAACGAGTGATGCTTTAAAGATGGGGTCGTAAATTCATTCATCAAGGGGATGACTTAAAAAAATTTCATATTTTTTGCAAAAAAACCTGTCTTTCGATCATTGTTTCAGCAAAAAAACTGCGTATGATTCGCCGCCAACCTAAACAAGCTGGCAAAAAATTTTATATCTTTTTGAATTTTAATCATTTTTCACCAGAGGTTATATGCAATCCAGCTCTATTGCTAATCCGGGTCCACTTGGTTTATTGGGCTTTGGTATGACTACAATTCTGCTCAATCTCCATAATGCAGGTTTTTTCCCTCTCTCATCAGTGATTTTGAGCATGGGGATTTTTTATGGTGGTATTGCTCAGGTGATAGCCGGACTTATTGAATATAAGAAAGGAAATACGTTTGGCGCAACAGCCTTTAGCTCATACGGGATGTTTTGGTTAACGTTAGTTGGCCTATTATTTTTGCCCACGCTGGGCTTAGCAGAGCCAACCGGACCTGCATTTTTAGGGGTTTACTTACTGATTTGGGGAGTCTTCACCTTCTTTATGTTCCTTGGAACATTAAAAGCCAATTTTGTTTTGCAATTTGTTTTTGGCAGCTTAACCATACTGTTTGCATTGTTAGCCATCGGTAATTTAACAGGCAATAGCACTATTTTAACGATCGCAGGCTTTGAAGGGATTGTTTGTGGCGCAAGTGCATTCTACTTAGCAATGGCTGAAGTGTTGAATGAGCAATATGGCAAAACTGTTTTACCAATAGGGCAGCGCTGTTAATCGTCGTCGTAAGCAAGTCAGGTGAGTGAACCTCACCTGACTTAATAATCATGATTTAAGAGCGGATCGCCGACTTTGGCCTAAATGCCTTCACAACACTCGGATCCGTTTCGACATAAGGCCCATCGAGCAGTTGAATACAGTAAGGCACACTAGCAAAAATCCCAGAGACGATGACATTCCCTTCCGCATCCTTTAACCCTTCCAGTGTTTCTGCAATGGCTTTAGGTTGACCCGGTAAGTTGAGGATTAATGCTTGATTGCGTATCGCCCCCACTTGGCGAGAAAGAATGGCCGTTGGCACAAATTTTAAACTAATTTGACGCATTTGTTCACCAAAACCAGGCATCTCGCGATCGGCAATCGCTAATGTTGCATCTGGCGTGACATCACGACGTGCGGGGCCTGTACCACCAGTTGTCAGTACTAAATGGCAGGCAAACTCATCCACTAGCTCACATAATGTTTGTTCTATCATGATTTGCTCATCAGGGATCAGGCGAGTTTCAATACGAAAAGGTGTTGTCAGCGCTTTCGCAAGCCATGCTTCTAAGGATGGGAGCCCTTTATCTTCATAAATACCACTTGAAGCACGGTCAGAAACTGAAACCAAACCTATGCGCAATTCATCCATACAAACCTCAATAAATAACCAATAAAAAGTGCTCATTGCGGGCAGCCCCCGCAAATCACGCGCATTAATACGTAGGTTATCATATCATGGGAAATATAAGGTTTCAGTGCTAAGTATCGCGATATTGCTTAGTGAAAATACATGAAGGAATGTAGGCTGTTCAGCATTAGCCGCGTCGTCAATGATTTCATTTAGTTAAATAATATTCAGGTTGCTTATCAGGGGCTCTTTTGTATTTGGTACTCACTGATCCAAAATGCAAAAAACCCAGTGAAGACACTGGGTTCTCATAAAAAGTGAAGGCAGAAATTACAGTAGCTCTGCGATCATTTTTTCCAGTTTTTCTTGGTCAATAGCAAATTTGCGGATACCTTCAGCCAGTTTATCTACTGCCATCGGATCTTGGTTATGCTGCCAATAGAACTGAGATTCAGTCAGTTTAGCTTCTGGCTCTTTTGTCTTACCAGAGTCAGTTAATTTACGAACAACTTCGCCTTGCGCTTCAGAGAGTTCTTTTAACAGTGCAGGTGAAATCGTTAGGCGATCACAACCCGCCAGTTCCAAAATCTCACCAACATTGCGGAAACTTGCGCCCATAACGACGGTTTTGTAACCATGGGTTTTGTAGTAGTTATAGATCTCAGTCACAGAAATAACACCTGGATCTTCTTGCGGTGCATACTCTTTTTTATCGGTATTCGCTTTGTACCAGTCAAGAATACGACCAACGAATGGTGAAATCAGATAAACACCTGCTTCCGCACATGCACGAGCTTGTGCAAAAGAGAAAAGTAGGGTTAAGTTACAGTTGATGCCTTCTTTTTCTAATTTCTCAGCTGCACGGATGCCTTGCCAAGTTGAAGCCAATTTAATCAGAATACGGTCATTGCTGATACCCGCTTCGTTGTACAGCTTAATCAGACGACGCGCTTTAGCGATACACGCTTCTTCATCATAAGACAGACGTGCGTCAACTTCCGTTGAAACACGGCCTGGAACCAGTTTTAGAATTTCCAAACCGATGTTGACTGCCAATTTGTCACAAGCATCAACAACCTGCTGTTCACGATGACTGCTTTGTTTACGGGCCCACTCGACCGCTTCGTCAATCAGTTTACGATATTCAGGAATTTGTGCTGCATTTAGAATCAAAGATGGGTTAGTTGTCGCATCTTGTGGTTTATAAAGCTTCATCGCTTCAATATCGCCAGTATCAGCAACAACGGTGGTCAGACTACGTAAGGAGGTTAATTTATCGGTCATTTCTTTAATCTCGTTGTTATAAAGGAATTGAGGCAAACGCCGCACCGTACAATGATAATATCACGCATCCAAGTTGCTGCAAGCGACTAAAACTATTCTATAGCAACTAATTGATATGCAATCGTTTTCGCAATTTAAATTAAAACTGAATCCTTTTAGCTTCGAATAAGCATAATCACAGTACGCGAATTCAGATAATAAGTGCAACGCTCGGTCATGTTAGATGGAAGGACGGTTAGCTACTGATAAGCTATCCTGCTCTTCCGACCAAAGATGAGCGAGTAAGTATGAAGTATCAGCAACTAACCGAAGGACAACGATACCAGATATCGATACTGCGTGAGGATAATTTATCCTGCCATGAGATAGGTATCCGTATCGGTGTAAGCAAGTCCACGGTCTCCCGTGAACTGAGGCGTAACACTTCAGATACTGGTTATAACCCACAACAGGCACACCAGAAGTGCTGTGATAGGCGGCTGTCATCTGCCAAAAGGACAATTCCTCAGCAGACCATAGATTTCGTGATATTTGCTCTGGAGTGGAAGTGGAGTCCTGAGCAAATAAGTGCAATTGGCAGCATTATTGGTCTTAGCGTCAGCCATGAATGGATTTACCAGTATATCTATGCGGATAAGCGTAGCGGTGGCGAGTTGTACAGGCATCTTAGGCAGGGCAAACGGCGATATCGTAAGGGCTACGGGCAGAAACGAGGGCGCATCCCTGATGCGGTATCCATTGAGCTACGGCCGTCAGTCGTCGATGACCGTAGCCGTCTGGGGGACTGGGAGGCCGATTTGGTGCAGGGTAAACAGGGCACTGGTGCTATCGTGACACTGGCAGAACGCAAAAGCCGTATTTACCTGACAAAAAAGGTGTTTTCAAAGGATGCGGTGGAAGTCAGTAAGGCCATTATCTCACTGCTGAGTGAGTATCAGGATGTATGTCACACAATAACGTTCGATAACGGTCTAGAGTTTAGTGAGCACAAGGCGATAGCAGAAGCACTGAACGCAGATACGTACTTTGCCCATCCGTATGCCTCGCATGAGCGTGGGCTGAACGAGAATACGAATGGGTTGTTAAGACAGTTTATCCCGAAAGGAACAGACCTGCGGACAGTGACAGAAGAAGACTTACAACGCTATCAGGGAGCGTTGAACAGCAGGCCACGCAAGTGTCTGGGGTTCAGACAACCTTCGGTGGTGTTTGCGGAGCTAAGAAAGGCGGCTTAGCGTTGCACTTCGGACTTGAATCCGCCGTACGACAAAATAGAAAAATTGTTTTTACTTATCTCACCGATTAGCTATTTAATGGCAATTTTTGTTAAAGTGGTCGTCGTCATTTTATTATAGGGATCTTGCTATGCTCATCACAATCTCACCAGCCAAAACATTAGATTATGAAAGCCCGCTCGCAACACACTCTTTCACACAACCTGATTTACTGAATGAGTCACAGCAACTGATTGAGGTTTGCCGCAAACTATCTCCAGCAGACATCTCAAGCTTAATGAAAATTAGCGATAAACTGGCTGGCCTCAATGCTGCACGTTTTGGTGAGTGGCATGCGGATTTCACGCCTGAAAATGCACGCCAAGCTATTCTTGCATTTAAAGGGGATGTGTATACAGGTATGCAAGCTGAAACATTTTCTGCACAGGACTTTGAGTTTGCCCAGCAGCATTTGCGTATCTTATCAGGGCTATATGGCTTATTACGCCCTCTCGATTTAATGCAGCCTTACCGCCTCGAAATGGGAACGCGCCTAAAAAACCCTCGAGGCAAAGATTTGTATGAATTTTGGGGCAATATCATCACCGACAAGCTCAACAAAGCGCTTGCGGATCAAGGCGATCATGTATTAGTCAACCTTGCCTCAGATGAATATTTTAAAGCCGTTAATAGCCAAAAATTAGATGGTGTCATCATAAAACCGGTCTTCCTTGACGAAAAAAATGGCAAATATAAAGTGATCAGTTTCTATGCTAAAAAAGCACGTGGTTTGATGAGCCGCTTTATTATTCAAAATAAGCTAACCAAAACAGATCAATTGGCTGATTTTAACCTTGAAGGTTACCAATTCGATGAGAGCCAATCCAAAGGAAATGAGCTGGTCTTTACCCGTCCTGAACAACATTAATCCCTTAAATAAGGTGGTCGCTAGTGTGATCACCTAACTCACGACTCGGCAATATTGTCTCTTTTTTATCCTCCATCACATATTTACTAAAAATTTGTATTTTGGTTAAAAATTAGCATTGATTCACCATAGCGAAAATGACATTTGTGTCAGTATCGTTTAGGTCTCTGCCAACTATTTGGAGGTGAAGTATGCCTTATATTGCAAATACTGATCGTTACACGGATATGGAATATCGCCTATGTGGTCGCAGCGGGTTAAGGCTCCCACTAATCTCTTTAGGTCTTTGGCACAATTTTGGTGACAACAAATCCCCGGATAACTGCCGAGCCATGTTAAGGTATGCTTTTGACCATGGGATCACCCACTTTGATCTCGCCAATAATTATGGTCCTCCGCCGGGCGCAGCAGAAAGCCTATTTGGACGAATACTCCAACAAGATTTTTTACCTTACCGAGATGAAATGATCATTTCATCAAAAGCTGGCTTTACCATGTGGGATGGCCCTTATGGTGATTGGGGCAGTAAAAAATATTTAATTGCCAGCCTTAATCAAAGCCTAAAACGCATGGGTCTAGATTATGTTGATATTTTTTATCACCATCGCCCAGATCCTGATACTCCTCTTGAGGAAACAATGGGCGCCCTTGATCTGATCGTACGCCAAGGTAAAGCTCTGTATGTTGGGATCTCTAACTATCCTGCCGAGCTTGCAAAAGAAGCGATTGAGATCCTTAACCAATTAGGTACGCCTTGCCTAATCCATCAACCTAGATATTCCATGTTAGTCCGTGATCCAGAAGATGAATTACTTGATGTGCTTGAAGATGAAGGCGTCGGCTCCATAGCTTATTCGCCGCTTGCAGGTGGCATACTTACCGACCGTTACTTAAACGGTATTCCTGCCGATTCAAGGGCGGCAAGCAACCCTTCTCTTCCCCCAGAAAGGCTAACCTCCGCGGTACTCGCTCGGGTGAAAAAACTGAATGAACTTGCTTTGCAAAGAGGCCAAAAATTGAGCCAAATGTCCCTAGCCTGGGTATTACGCCATGATAGGATCACCTCTGTGCTCATTGGTGCAAGTCGAGTTAGCCAAATTGATGACGCTCTCGGTATGATGGCAAACCGCGAATTTACACCTGAAGAGCTAAAAACCATTGAACTTATCTTAGAAGACGCCATTTAGCGCTTATCCGCTGCTCCTTTGTATTCCGAGTATGAAGTGGCAGCGCCATACCAACTTCCCCTCAACACAAAAACAGTGATTAACTGTCTCGTGGCTTCTTTTTTGCTGATCGCAGGTCAATAAATTAATTTAATATTATTTAAAGGAATATATTAAGTTAATTCACCGTTTAAATAAATAATCTCTTATAAATCAGGATATTTTAAATACAACACATTCTAAAAGCCCACTTTTATTGATAAATAAAAATGAACAAATAAACTGAAATAGCAGTTTGTTTAATTCATTTAACCAAGAGAATATTATATGAAAATAAAACATATCCTTATCGCTTCTCTGTTTACCCCTGCATTATCTTTCGCTTCTCTTCCTCAATATCAACTCCTTGATATGCTAATGGATCCGACCTCAGTATCGGGCCAATACTTTGGCAATGGTGGTAACGGTGGTCATGGCGGAAACGGGGGTAACGGCGGCAATGGTGGTAACGGTGGCAATGGCGGCAACGGTGGTAATGGTCGGTAATTAACTCGTAATCTTATATGATTATTCCCCCCTTCTAAATGGAGGGGGGTCGGAGGAAACTATGCAACGAAAATGGCTTCTCACTATCAGCACGCTATTTTTCTTAACTCCCGCAATATCAAGCCATTCACTCAGTTACAACAATCCACTACACAGCACAACGCCACCACATGCGATTTCGAGTGAGCACAATATCTTTTATGTGAATCATGGTGGAAATGGAGGTAATGGTGCCAACGGCGGTAATGGGGGCAATGGACTCAATAATGGTAATGGAGGAGATGGGGGCCATGCACAGCCCGGCAGTAACGGTAATGGTGGTAATGGCGGTAGTGGCGGAATCAATGGCGGGAACGGGGGCCGAGGCGGTAATGGTGACGGCTACGGTAACGGAGGTAATGGCGGTAATGGTACAGGAAATGGTCACGGCGGAAACGGGGGGAATGGGGGTCATGGTGGCAACGGTGGTAACGGCGGTCATGGTTCAGGAAGTGGCAATGGCGGAAACGGTGGAGATGCAGGCCCAGAAGGAGGAAAAGGGGGTAAAGGAGGTCTTGGTGGACCAAATGGTGGCAGAAACGGCCTAGATGGTGCAAGTTCAAATCGCTCTACGCACTAGTCCTCTACTATACCGACTTTCGTGATCTCATCGTGTCATCAATATTTGAATCAATGAACTATTATCATTACGATAAATAGAAACGGAAGCATATCGCTTCCGTTTCATGGATCCAGAAATCGCTATTTAGGTGCACGTTCCATTAAGAAAGCCCTTAGCTTCGCAAAATCCGACGGCAAAAAGTGTGATAGCAGAGGTAGCTCAGCACGCTCAGCTAAAGCTTCTGGTAGAGGAAGTTGTTTATTCAAAATCGCCTCTACACTCTCTTTAAACTTAGCAGGATGCGCCGTTCCTAAGAACAAACCATACTCACCATCTTGTAATTGATCGCGTAAAACACGGTAAGCGACAGCTGCGTGCGGCTCAGATACATACCCTTTTTTATCTAACTCACGCACCGTTTCTTTAGTCACCTCATCGGTCACCGCTCCATAACCAAGCTCTTTCAGAGACCACCCTTTACGACGGAATAGCTCCTCAATACGCGGCCAGTTATTAGGTTGGCTCACATCCATCGCATTCGATAAAGTCGCAACGGTTTGATGTGGTTTCCACTCCCCACCTTCAAGGTAACGAGGAACCGTATCATTGACGTTAGTTGCAGCAATAAAGCGTTTAATCGGTAAGCCCAGTGATTTAGCAAGTAAGCCCGCAGTTAAATCACCAAAATTACCACTTGGAACAGAAATAACGAGTTGCTCACGTTTCTCAGCAGGGATTTGAGCAACCGCTTCAAAGTAGTAACAAATTTGTGCTAACAAACGGCTAATGTTGATTGAGTTCGCTGAGTTTAAATGCAATGCTTTTTTCAGCGCCTCATCATCAAAAGATTGTTTGACCAAGGCTTGGCAGGCATCAAAGTCATCTTTGATTGCAACCGTGTGAATGTTTTCACCTAGGGTACAAAAGAGCTTTTCTTGTAGTGGGCTGATCTTACCTTCTGGATAGAGAATAACCACTTGCACATTATTTAAACGGTAAAATGCATGTGCAACCGCCGCCCCTGTATCCCCAGAGGTTGCAGTTAAAATAGTCACAGGCTGGTCACCAGCAACTTGGGCAAGTGCTTGAGCCATAAAACGGCCACCAAAGTCTTTAAAGGCGAGTGTTGGACCATGGTATAGCTCTAGTGTCGCTACATCTTGCTCAACTTGAGTAACAGGAGCAGGGAATGCAAAAGCTTCTTTGACGCGAGCCGCCAGCTCAGCTTCAGGGATCTCATCACCAATAAATGCCGTTAAAATACGGCTACTACGAGTGACAAAATCCAGTTTTAGTAGCTCATCAATTTCAGCAGCGCTAAACTCTGGCAAATCTTGCGGGAAGAATAGACCTTGTTGTTTGCCCAATCCCTGTTTTACTGCCTGTGCGAAGCTCACTTGCTCTCTATTATCTTTCAAGTTATACAGTTTCATTGTTTACCCTATTGTCCTTGCCCCTGTGAGATCCAAACGGCAGATATGCACAAAGCCTTCATCATTTTGAACATAATGTTGTTGTAGATAATCGGCCATTTTTTCAGCGATTTGTTTATCATCACAAATGGCAAATAGTGTCGGCCCAGAACCAGAAATACCACATGCAAGTGCACCAATTTCATAAGCATTCTTACGCGCCTCGGCAAACCCAGGAAGTAGCTGTGTTCGATAAGGTTCAGCTACGACATCTTGGATCATAGTCGCAGCAAGCTTTGGTTGGCCTGTATGGCAAGCATGGATAAAGCCCGATAAATAACGCCCATGATTAACAATATCATGGCGCGGATAACTATTTGGCAAAATAGCTCGCGCTTCCGCGGTAGAAACCTTGATCCCCGGATACGCCATCACCCAATACCAATTCTCGAAAGCGGGAACAGGTTGAGAAATAATTCCGTTTTGCTCAATAATCAGTTGTAAGCCACCAAGGTAACAAGGAGCCACATTATCGTAATGTACACTGCCTGAAATACGCCCTTCTAGCTCCCCCATCATACTTAATAACGTGGTCTCATCAAAAGGCTGACCGGCAAACTCATTCAGTGCCATCAGTGCCGCAACAACAGAACATGCACTGGAGCCAAGCCCTGAACCAATAGGCATGTTTTTTTCGAGAGTCATCGCAACATTAAGCGGTTTACCAAAGCGTTCGCAAAACAGTTCCCAACATTGGTAAACAATATTATGTTCATTTTTTTTCGGTAATTTTGCGACAAAGCGGCCTTTATTCGTCAAAGAAAAGCTCTCAGCCGCTTCAACAGTGACACAATCCCCTAACAGCGTTCCATCTGCTGGCGATACCGCCGCGCCTAATACATCAAACCCGACACTAACATTACCAATTGAAGCGGGCGCATAAACTTTAATCACTTATTAGACTCCCAATTTCCATGATAGAGTACGCAACATATCTGCAAATACGCCGGCTGCGGTAACATCATTACCTGCTCCATAGCCCCTGAGTACTAAAGGAATTGGCTGGTAATAGCGCGTATAGAAAGCCAATGCGTTTTCGCCATTTTTGACCTTGAAGAGCGGATCATTGCCATCAACCGCAACGATTTTCACTTGGCAGCGTCCTTCTTCTATCAATCCGACATAGCGTAACACTTTTTCTTCTGCTTCTGCTGCTTTTATACGCTCTGCAAACGGTTGATCAAGTTGCGGTAAGCGAGCCATAAATTCAGTCACATCGCCACTGCTATCAAACTCCGCAGGTAATACGGGTTCGATTTCAATATCTTCTAGCTCTAATTCATAACCGGCTTCACGCGCGAGGATCAACAGCTTACGTGCGACATCCATGCCTGACAAATCATCGCGAGGATCTGGCTCGGTAAACCCTTTCTCTTTAGCTAGAGCCGTCGCTTCAGATAAAGACATCCCTTCGTCGAGTTTGCCAAAAATAAAGGAGAGTGATCCAGAAAGAATACCGCTAAAGTGAACTAGCTCATCACCCGCATTCAGGAGATTCTGTAAGTTTTCAATCACAGGCAAACCCGCACCAACGTTAGTGTCATAAAGGAACTTACGTTTTGATACTTCACACGCGGAGCGTAATTGGCGGTAATACTCCATTGATAAGGTGTTAGCTTTTTTGTTAGGTGTCACAACGTTAAAGCCGTCTTTTAAGAAACTGACATACTGCTGGGCAATTTCTTGGTTAGAAGTACAATCGATGATCACTGGATTGAGGAAGTGATATTCACGCTCCAATCTGATCAAGCGGCTCAGGCTAAACGGCTCGGTCGCTTGCGCCAACTCTTCTTTCCAATTATCAAGAGAGATGCCTTGCATATTCGTCAACATTGCTCGTGAGTTGGCGATCCCACAAACGCGTAAATCGATATGCTTTTGTTTCAGCCATTGCTGTTGACGATGGATTTGCTCAATCAGTGCGTTTCCTACCCCACCCACACCGATAATGAAGGCTTCAATGACTTGCTCTGCATTGAATAGCATTTGATGGCATAAACGAACCGCCGTGGTTGCTGCTTCATTGGCAATGACTGCCGAAATTGAACGTTCAGACGAACCTTGGGCAATCGCCACGATATTGATATTACCGCGTGTTAATGCCGAGAAGAAACGCGCTGAAATCCCTTTTAGAGTACGCATGCCGTCGCCAACGACCGAAATAATGGCTAACTGCTCCATGACATCAAGAGGGTCTAAGACGCCATCTTTTAATTCTAAATAGAATTCTTCTTCCAAGGCAGCACGTGCACGTACTAATTCCCCTTGAGGCACACAGAAGCTAATGCTGTATTCCGATGATGACTGCGTAATAAGTACAACCGAGATCCCCTTACGTGACATCACAGAGAAGATACGTGCGGCCATACCAACCATTCCTTTCATGCCGGGGCCTGAAACGTTGATCATCGCCATGTTATTCAGGTTGGTGATCCCTTTAACAGGGGTGCTGTCATCTGTTTGTCCATCCCCGATCAATGTACCCGGAGCACTGAGGTTAGTGGTGTTTTTGATAAGGCAAGGAATTTGGAATTGTGCGATTGGTGCTATGGTGCGCGGGTGCAGTACTTTTGCACCAAAGTAGGATAACTCCATCGCCTCTTGATAGGACATCCCTTTTAATAGGCGTGCATCAGGCACTAAACGTGGGTCACAAGTATATACCCCATCCACATCGGTCCAAATTTCGCAGCATTCAGCACGTAAACAAGCCGCTAATACTGCCGCGGAATAATCGGAGCCGTTACGCCCTAATACGACCAATTCGCCTTTATCATTCCCCGCAGTAAAACCCGCCATTAATACAAAGTGGTCTTTAGGGATGTTTAATTCCTTAATACGTTTAGTTGACTCATTAATATCAACAGTGGACTCAAGATAATGACCGACGGCTAATAAATTTTCGACAGGATTAATCACCGTGACTTTGTGCCCGCGTGCTGTTAGCACAGACTCCATAATGGCAATAGAGAGTTTTTCACCACGGCAAATAATTGAGGCGTTAATGCTATCAGGGCATTGGCCTAGAAGAGTAATACCATGCAGTACTTGTTTGATCTGTGCGAATTCTTGTTCAGTGAGTTTTTTCAGTCTATCGTAATCAAAACCGGGTTGTTTTTCTTTTAATCCTTTTAATAAGTTCGCAAAAATCATTTCTGCATCATTCACATGCGTGATGACATCCTGACCTGCAACCGTTTTATCAATCATTGCGACCAAATGGTTAGTGATTTTTGCTGGTGCAGATAGCACCAACGCCACTTGCCCATCGGCCAATTTACTTTCAGCGATGTCAGCAACATTCAGTACTCGTTCGTCATTTGCAACCGAAGTACCGCCAAATTTAAGCACACGCATGGTATTTCTCTCCTGATTTAACACCAAAAAAAAGCCCACATCTGATTGGATGCGGGCTTTTTCGTTTTTTATTTTTTGGATGCGTCAGCCCGCCCCGTTTCCTGTGGTTACGGTGGTGGTAATAATAATCGTAGTCAGGCTGATGTTACGCATAGATTTCTGTCTGTCTCTTGATTCGTTACTTGCTCCCTATACGGTTAAAGCAATTGCCCAAAAATGTCAAATTTATTTGCAAAAAAAGCCCGTTATTCAAAGCGTGACCTATCAAAAATTATCCTATTTTCTCAACAAAATTTAATCACAAATGAATAGGCCTCACAATTTGCTAATTTAAAAAACCAAAAAATTAACAATTGTCAGATTAAAATATCCATAAACTTTTTTTTAGCGTTAGCTTGAATAGTTGGCCATTTTTCACCCAAACGCATCGTTTGAGTAAACAAAGAATAAAAAACTTTTACTCTTTATCTGATAGTTAAACAGCCATTGAATCGGTAAGATTTTCTTCCTAACAAATTTTGTTAACGTGCTACAATTGATTTTGATATGTATCAACAAAAGTTATTTTTTTAGGTGGTAAATGCAGTATTAGCTGTTATATTGCTGTTAACAGCCCAACGTTGGGAAGGTGCCTAAATTTTGATTCAATTTAGAATCTGATGACGATAGAGGCGACAAAATAACCTTGACTCGAAAACATATTTATAACCCATAGACGCGTCGTTCCAGTAAAATAAAATCAAAACCACCTAATTTGGAAGCGGCTTATGAGTTCACAATTTTATTTTAAAACTTTAGGTAGCAAATATGCAGACCCCACACATTTTAATTGTTGAAGATGAGATTGTCACACGCAATACGCTGAAAAGTATCTTTGAGGCTGAAGGCTATGTAGTTCACGAAGCCACTGATGGCGAAGAGATGCACAATGTTCTGTCCGAGCATGACATCAACCTCGTTATCATGGATATTAACCTACCCGGTAAAAACGGCCTTCTCCTTGCGCGTGAATTACGTGAGCAAGAAAGTATTGCACTGATGTTCCTAACAGGCCGTGATAATGAGGTGGATAAGATCCTTGGCCTAGAAATTGGTGCGGATGATTATATCACCAAGCCATTTAACCCTCGCGAGCTGACTATCCGTGCACGCAACCTACTATCTCGTACTATGAATTTAGCTGGTGGCACTGAAGAGCGCCGTTTAGTCGAAAGCTATAAATTTAATGGTTGGGAACTCGACATCAACAGTCGCTCACTGATCAGCCCTGCTGGCGAACACTACAAATTACCTCGTAGCGAATTCCGCGCTATGCTACATTTTTGTGAGAACCCGGGGAAAATCCAAACTCGCGCCGATTTGTTGAAGAAAATGACAGGCCGTGAGCTTAAGCCTCATGATAGAACGGTCGACGTCACTATCCGTCGTATTCGTAAACATTTCGAATCAACGCCTGATACCCCAGAAATCATCGCAACAATCCACGGTGAGGGTTATCGCTTTTGTGGTGATCTCGACGAATAATCCCGCCATCGTTCGATAAAGACCGATGAATAAATAACCCCCAATAATTCCATTATTGGGGGTTATTTTATGCGGGAAGAGCACCTGTAGACCCACTTAAAGACTTACCATGGCATAATAGGTACAGCGCTTAATGCATTCTTCGGTGAGCCATCAATCATCTTGTCTGAATAAGTCAAATAAACAAGCGCATTGCGTTTGGGATCATAAAAACGTACTACCTGCAACTTTTTGAATACTAATGAAGTCCGTTTTTGGAAAACAACGTGCGGTTTTTTCGGTGAACGTTTGATCCGTTCATTCAGTTCAATCGGACCAACTTGTTGGCAAGATATCGCCGCATCAGAAGTATCTTCTGCTAAACCAAGCCCACCTTTAATCCCCCCCGTCTTCGAACGGCTTAAGTAGCAGGTCACATTTTCAACATCGGGATCATCAAAAGCTTCAACAACAATTTTATGGTCAGGGCCAAATACTTTAAAAACGGTATCTACCGAGCCAATTTCTTCCGCAAACGTCGCAAAGGGTAATGCAGACAACAGTGATGCCAATACGATCTTTTTCAACTTGCAAAAATGCATACAAATTTCCTTTTCAACCAGAAGACTTAGCCTCTTTGTTATATACTTTTTAAACAATTCGAGTGACATTTCAGCCATTATTAACCATAAGGCAGCCTGAAATATGACAAGTATAAAAGAAGTTAATCATTTTCTTTACAACTAAATGGTAAATACAACTCTTTTACTATAAACGAAAAAGGTAACTTGATATAGAATAGGCGTTCCTTGATAACCTATATCTGTTTTTTAAGTCTTATTGACTAGGGATATACATGGATCAAACAAATATTATTCGTGACCTTCTTCGCTGGATCGATGATAACCTAGATAAACCTCTATCACTCGATAATGTTGCGGCAAAAGCTGGCTACTCCAAATGGCATTTACAACGGATGTTCAAAGAGGTGACTGACCAAGCAATTGGCGCCTATATTCGTGCTCGACGGCTATCTCGCGCTGCTGTAGCTTTACGACTGACCAGCCGCCCGATTCTTGATATCGCGTTACAATATCGCTTTGACTCACAGCAAACTTTTACCCGCGCGTTTAAGAAACAATTTAACATCACCCCTGCTTACTATCGTCGTAGCGATGAGTGGTGTGCCACGGGTATTTGTCCACCTATTATTTTAGATGAACATAAACATTTAGATTATGAGTTCGTCGAGATGCAGGAGCAGCCTTTAGTGGGGCTTGAGCAAAGCTGTTCTTATGCGCTAGAAGAGTGGTCAACCGCCTGTTCACAGATGCGCCAAACTTTCTGGCACTACTATTTAGAACATACAACCTCGATTGCCTCTGAGGTCTTCGGCTTACACCACGCGATTCATAACGCCGATAAAGAAGATGAGCAGACGGTGTTCTATACCACCGCAGTAAAACCTGAAGATGCAAGTTTTAACAATGCAGAATATAGCCATCTCACTATTCCCGCTGGAGAATATGTGAAGTTTAGCTTTAGCGGTGAAGCAACGCGCGCAGCAATGCAAGAGTTCTTATATCAGATTTATGGCGTCTATCTGCCTAAGCTCAATATCACGCGCCGACCTGGCTATGATATCGAACACTATAAACTCAAAAATGTTGAGTTACGTCATATAGACCATAAAAATGATGACCCGAAATCGCATGTTGCGGCCTTTGATTACTATGTGCCGATAAAACGTTAATAATTTGGAGTTTCAATGGCTCGTTATCTTTCCAAGCTGTGGCATCATGGACTGTCCTAGCTAGCCGAGTCACATATTATTTATGTTCCCGACTATCTCCGTTAGTCTCCTAGCTGCAACTCGAATAAGTTAGAATCTATCATTGTTGGAACTCCAAATTTACACGGTCTCAACTACGCTTGCTGTTCATCTAACGCAGGCTGAGTAAGGTGGGTAACCTCACCAGTACTTTCAACGATCCAACCATTTGCGAGCCAAGGGCTGTTTTGGTAATCCACGCGTGAAATTGAGCAATTACGTAAGCGCAAGCGGCGTTCTGAATAAGCAGGAACCCCTAAAATACGGCTAACTAGCGTACTCAATGCGATCCCGTGGCTGACTAAAAGTGGTCGACTCCCTTTTGGTAGATCGAGGCAACTGTTGAGAGCGGCATACATACGCTGATACAGCTCTTCCATCGATTCACCGTTTGGAATACGCCCGCCTTCTGTGCCATCAATAAGGCTTTTACGCCACTGCTCTTCTTGCTCTGTCAGGCTTTCTATTTCGCGCTGTTCCAGAACCCCCATATTTAATTCACGAAGACGAGGTTCTATGATAATTTCACAACGGCAAACATCCGCAATTATTTGTGCAGTTTCGCGTGTGCGTCCCATATCACTAGTGATAATATGAGTAATGCCTTCTGATTTCATCCTTTCGGCAACTTGCCTTGCTTGCAGACGTCCAGTGGCCGTGAGTGGGCTATCAGATTGGCCCTGTATACGACGTGCCACGTTCCATTCGGTTTCACCGTGGCGAACAAGATAAACCTGTAACATAGATGTGTTCCGTTATTACTTTGCGAAATATGTGTTCAAAGGAAAATAATTAATGTACCAAGTTATAGCTGCAACGACTAATCCTGCCAAAATTAAAGCGATTCATCTTGCTTTCGATGCTGTTTTTGGGCCAGGCACTTATCAAGTAGAAGATATTAACGTTGATAGCAGCGTTCCACAGCAACCTATCGGTAATAATGAAACCCGCACAGGCGCAAGGCAACGTGTAATGGCATCAAGGCAAGTTCGCCCAGAGGCCGATTTTTGGGTCGGGATTGAAGCTGGCATTGATGAAGATATGACCTTTGCATGGATTGTTATTGAACATAAACAGATCCGTGGTGAATCACGTTCAGCGAGTATCATGATCCCAGAAAAAATCCTTGCGGGTATCCGTGAAGGGCGTGAGCTTGGTGACGAAATGGCAGATTTAACTGGCATCGATAACATCAAACAACAAGGCGGTGCCATCGGCTTTTTTACTAACGGGGTACTAACACGCACCAGTGTCTACCAACAAGCACTGATACTGGCGCTGGTTCCCATTAAGCATGAAATTTATAAAGAGCTAAACCAGATAGAAGATTAATTATAACGAAAAAATAACAATAGGGGCAGTCTTTGCCCCTATTTGTCTATATTAATGACACAAATCACACAATTAACACTGACAACTCATCATCTTGAGTCAGTATGGACTGATGCTCAACTCGGCTCCCTGTCATGGAGTAACGTGTATAGAGTGCTCTGTGTTCAATGAATATGCAGTGGCTATTTTAGCAATTGCGCTTCTAACCACTCTTTTACAGGCTGAGGTGCCGATTTTAAACTATTTGAGCCGCGTGTGATGGTAGCGATACCCACCCCAAGTTCATTTTTTAATTCCCTTTGGCTCATTTCACCACGCATCAACTCTTGCACAATTCTGACTCGAGTCGCAAGCGCCGTTCGTTCATCGGGTGTCAGCAACAATTGTAATATGGGATGTTGTAAGTCTTGCTCAAACGCAAGCTGTAGCAATTTAACAAAGCGTTGCCAATCATCGTTCTCATCGGTAGTGAGTGCTGGGTCATTCAGGTGATTTGCAGTCATGTTATCCAACCATACTATTTAACTAGTACAAATGATAACACACTATTTGGCAAATCACCTGTAAAACCTACTAATACTTCATTAACCACTCGTTATCGGTCAATACAGGCCCATGTTGTCCCATAAAGTAACGGTAGAATACGTCATAAGAGAGCACATTTTTCACATAGCCTCGTGTTTCTGAAAAAGGAATACTCTCGACAAAGGCAACAGCATCAAGACGACCGCTACTATTACCTAACCAACGCGTGACCCTTGATGGCCCAGCGTTATAAGCCGCACTTGATAGGATACGGTTATTAGAGAACTGCTGATAAACATCATCTAAGTAAGCCGTACCGATTTCAATATTCTTAACTGGGTTCACCAATTGGCTGGTATTGACATAACCATCAATTCCTTGCTTCTGTACCGTATGCTTCGCCGTCGCTGGCATGAGCTGCATTAGCCCCGTCGCCCCAACAGGGGATTTGGCTTGTGGGTTCCATGCACTCTCTTGACGAGCAATCGCCATGGCATAACTTTTAGAAATCGTTTTACCTTTTGTGTAGTGTTCAAACTCTTTTTCCCACGCTAATGGAAAACGTTCTTCTAAATGATTCCACAACTTCGCTTGGATAGTTGCTTGCACACTTAAATCCGCCCAATTGTTATCAAACGCATAACGGGCAAGCTGCTCTTGCTGATTTGGTGGTAGTGAAGCGACTAAACTTACCCATTCGGTACGAGCAAGATTGTCCATTTCCCAATACATTAATTCACGTACACGCTGGATTTCTGCTAACTTATCTAGCTGTTGGCTATCCGGTTTTTCAGCCGTTTTAATATACAGAGGGTATTCCGTGTTTAATTTTTGTGCTGCCACCATTGGGTAGAAGCCTCTGCCCTCGATGAGTTTGCGTAGAATGGCTTCACCTTCTGCTTTTTTGCCTTCATTCATTAAGGTGATGGCCTGCCAATATTGCCACTCATCTTTATGCCGTGCATCAGCGGGAAGCTGTTTCAGCCATTTTGCTACTCCTGCTTTATCCCCAGCACCAAGTGCTAAGCGAATACGGCGCTCTTTTAGGGCTGTTGAATCCGTTTCACTGATCACCTCATCGCGCCAGTTTTCTTGCTCAGGTGTGACCGCCCCCATATATTGCCAAGCAACACTATCTTTTAATTTTTGAGTTTCGGCAAAATTCATTTTTTGCGCGTTACTGATCCCCTTTAACGCGGCTCGTGCCTGATCTGGCGATTGGCGCGCATAACGGCTAAATGCAGCTATCGTGGCTTGACGTGAAAAATCGGTCGGTGTCATCGTCTTAGCAAAAGTGGTAACCGATGCAGGATCATTTTGCAGCTTCACTAATGCATCACCAATCGTCCTATAACTTGGTGGCAGACGCTTCGCTAAATAGGTAGCCATTGAAGTATTACCTGCATCAATGGCAAGGTGGATCCGTTCAAGGATCATTTCCGGTGTTAAATGGCCGGCTTTTTCCCACTCATTAAACAATTTATCGCAAGCGGCAGGCATTGAACGCCCATTAAGCCAAGATTTCTCCGCCCCTTGCCAAGCGAGCGTTTTATTGCCTGTAGCCCAATTAGCATAGAAATAGTTACATTTCGCCTCCGCAGGCATAGGCTCTTTAGGGCTGAATGCCAGCAAAGATTGCCACTCTTGGCGACGAGCAAGTTCATTCACAAAGCGATTTTTTAACGTTTTTGCGACTGGTAATGTCGGGTGAGCGTCAATAAATGCTTGTACTTGACTCGGCGAAATAATATCGAGGTCTTGCGTTAACTCTCGATATTCTAAATAAGGGTACAATGGATACGTTTGTAATGTCGGCAATAAACGTTCAACTTCATCCATTTGCTTGGCATCCCAAGCTTGTTTGATGGCTTGATAACGCTCTCGTTGAGCCTGTAAAGAGTCTGCCCATACCGTCGTCGATACCAACATCATGGCAATCGGCACTGCCATCAAGAATTTTTTCATACTGACTATTTCCCTATTCCCGCGCTGCTCTAAATTTTTCGCTTCTATAACTATACTCGAAATTATTCGAGTTGCATGTAGGTGTTCAGTGAAGTTTTCCCAAAAGACCCCATCAACTCATCGGTTTGAGTCACTAAACACAACTTGTATTGATATGGCCTGAAATATAATGCGTATCAGGTGGATACAACTTTGTTAAACGATTTTTATCAATATAAAATCTTTAGGTTGAAAGCAACAGGAGTGTTCTTGAAATTAACGCCTTGATAGAGAGTAGCCTCTTTCTATACGTCAAAACACCTAGTAAAATAGTGGTTAATCCACCGAATAGACTACGCTGAATCACGTAAAATGATGGATTTGATAATCGTCGGCTTTATGGCACATCGTTGAATAACATGATGAGTTATCTATAAAAATGGTTGTTAAATAGATAAAAATCAGTGAGCCATGTTTATTAATAGGTATGAATGCTTAAATTACTCAATATTGATGTATTATTTTCAGTAAAAATAGACAAATCTTGATCTTTACTGTTAAATAATATCAGTGGATGTAAAAACTATTTAATTTTGTCAATATGATGAAGCTCATTTGGAATAATCTAAACTCCCTTTAAAATGAGATATGATATGGATTTCAAAAATTTATTTTTTTCTATTCTTGGGTGCGGATGGGCATATCTTTTAATATACACATTAACAGATATTCACTCTTCTCTTGTATCTCTGCCTTTCCTAATCATATTCTTCATTGTTTTTTATATACTCTCTACAAGGAATAAAAGGATGTTTGCGAAAAAAAGTAAAGATAAAGATAACGTTATCGAAGCGGCAAAAACGCATGAGTTAACGCCCGAAAAAGAAACGGTTGAAATTAAAGAAGAAAAAGTGCTTTCAACACCTTCAGCACGCAAGAGCACTTCTATTTCAAGTAGTTGCAACATTTCCGGTGACCTTGTTTTAGATGAAGACATCCAAATATTCGGTCATATAAAAGGGAGTGTTCGTAGCAATGACGGTATTGTCACAATCCAAAAAGAAGGGGTTGTTGAAGGCGAGATTTATGCTCAAACCATTTCAATCAACGGCATTATGAGAGGCTTATGTGTCTCTGAAAACTTGGATATTCTAGAAAATGGTCAGCTCGATGGGATCTGCCAAACTAAAAACCTAACCATTAAGAAAGGTGGGGTATTCACCGGAACCTCTGAAAGAACAGATAAAAAAATACAGGCCAGTGATGTACAAAGAGAGCTTAAACAGAAAAAACCTGATATCGTTAAGTTAGAATCAGCGCCTATTTCTAATCAATAAAATCTATTTATTTTCAGATTTTAATGATATTAAAAATTAATTCTATAGTGGTCATCGCTCTGCTATAGAATTAATATCATCTATAACATATTTAGATGTCGATTTATTATGCTAATAATTTACTAATAATCTATTTTAATCGCTATGTGATTTTTAATATTAATCGCTATTTAAATATTAATATCAAATAATAAGCTCTCAGTAATCTTCAAAACATAAAAACAGGAAAACCTATTTTATTGAACAGTCGCCGTTTGCTGCATCTTGCAAATGGTTAAGCGTCTGCTTTACACGCTGATTTTTGGGCTTTGATAGACATCTTTAGCTTATCGTCAAAATCATCTTCACAAAATTTAGATAACTCGGAAGAAAAAGTAATAGAGGTAAAAGTATTAACCCTAAATAATCTTTTTTATATCAGATTTATTAATGAAATATTAAATGGCATGTCACTCTACCATGATCCAATAAATACCTTCATCAAAGCTAAATGAAAATAAATTTCCATTAAGCCTTAAACTAAATTCACCCTAACAAGACTAATCGATATGTTTATCTATAAAACAAAACAGCCCCCGTATTAAAAAATAGCCAACACCCCCCGTTCCCCCCTGTTAATGATTATTTTTTGTTTACAATGTAAAAGGTCATTTACCCCATGATGAAACATGCGCGTTTTTACTTAATTTTGATCCCGTCTTAAGTGGGGGTTAATTCACAAGAAAGTATCGGAAACACACGCAACTATTGACTTAGAGTGAGGAACAATTAGAGTGAAGCTCAGAAAAATTTTAAGATAGAAAGTAACGTTTACAGCAGCAAAAGTCGCCTAAGGTATAATCGCGTGATAAGACGGTCATATGTCTGCTAAAAACACTATCAAATATTGAACTTTCGTTTATAAAACAATAGGTAAAAAAATTGGCTCAATATGTTTATTCTATGCTCCGAGTCGGAAAAATTGTTCCACCGAAGCGTCATATTTTGAAAAATATCTCTCTGAGCTTCTTTCCTGGGGCGAAGATTGGTGTTTTAGGTCTTAACGGTGCGGGTAAATCAACCTTATTACGCATCATGGCGGGTATCGATACGGAAATTGAGGGGGAAGCACGCCCTCAACCCGGTATCAAAATTGGCTATCTACCACAGGAGCCTAAGCTCAACCCTGAACACACTGTTCGTGAAGCGGTTGAAGAGGCAGTCTTTGAAGTTAAAAACGCATTAACGCGTTTAGATGAAGTTTATGCCGCTTATGCCGATCCTGATGCGGATTTCGATAAGTTAGCTAAAGAGCAAGGCGAGTTAGAAGCCATTATTGCTGCGCAAGATGGTCATAACTTGGATAACCAGCTAGAGCGTGCTGCCGATGCACTGCGTTTGCCACCTTGGGATGCTAAAATCGAAAACCTATCCGGTGGTGAGCGTCGCCGTGTTGCTATCTGCCGTCTTCTGTTAGAAAAACCGGACATGCTGCTCCTTGATGAGCCAACTAACCACTTGGATGCGGAATCCGTTGCTTGGTTAGAACGTTTCTTACATGACTATGAAGGCACTGTTGTGGCGATCACCCACGACCGTTACTTCCTTGATAACGTTGCAGGTTGGATCCTCGAACTTGACCGTGGTGAAGGTATTCCATGGGAAGGTAACTACTCTTCTTGGCTAGAACAAAAAGATGAGCGTTTAGCGCAAGAGGCTTCAACGGAAGCGGCAAGACGTAAATCGATTGAGAAAGAGTTAGAGTGGATCCGCCAAAATCCAAAAGGCCGTCAGGCGAAAGGTAAAGCACGTCTGGCTCGCTTTGAAGAACTTAACAGCGTTGAATACCAAAAACGTAATGAGACCAGTGAATTATTTATTCCACCAGGTCCACGTTTGGGTGATAAGGTTATTGAAGTTGAAAACCTCAGCAAATCTTACGGTGACCGTGTTCTTATCGACAACCTAAGTTTCTCCATTCCAAAAGGAGCCATTGTCGGTATCATCGGCCCTAACGGTGCGGGTAAATCAACCCTATTCCGTATGATCTCAGGCCAAGAGCAGCCAGATTCAGGCACCATCACCTTAGGTGATACGGTCAAGATTGCCTCTGTAGATCAGTTCCGTGACTCCATGGACGACAGCAAAACGGTTTGGGAAGAGATCTCGAACGGACAAGATATCATGCGTATTGGTAACTTTGAGATCCCAAGCCGCGCTTATGTGGGTCGCTTTAACTTTAAAGGCGTTGACCAAGGTAAACGTGTTGGCGAGTTGTCCGGTGGTGAGCGTGGACGTCTGCATTTAGCTAAGCTGCTACAAGTTGGCGGTAACGTACTGTTACTCGACGAACCCACGAACGACCTCGACGTTGAAACATTGCGTGCCTTAGAAAACGCCTTGTTAGAGTTCCCGGGCTGTGCAATGGTTATCTCGCATGACCGCTGGTTCCTTGACCGTATTGCAACTCATATTATTGATTATCAAGATGAAGGTAATATCACCTTCTTTGAAGGTAACTTCTCTGAGTATGAAGATTACAAAAAACGGACTATGGGTGCCGAAGCTCTACAACCTCATCGCATGAAATATAAGCGCATGAGCAAATAAGCCAAGCCTCCTACAAACACAAATACCTCATGATGAGGTATTTGTGTTATTCCAATCTCTCACTTTCAATAACCCATTATATTATTCGTCTAACATCAGCAATTGCTGTACTAACGAAATACAGGTGAGAAAACGGGTATCATAGTCAGGAGAATCAACATGAACAAATTCCACGTTGTTTTTCTTTAGCATTTCAATTAACAAAGATTGAAACTCTTGCCGGTCTTTTTCACTCCCCAAGCTACGTAAACCATCGGCTACCCATGGGGTATTATTTTCTAATAAGATCACCAGATCAAAACGATACTCATCAATCAAGGCCTGTACGAAAGGATGCTCTTTGCCCTCATAGCGCTTACAAAAAGCCTGAGTGGTAATAAAATCGGTATCAATAAAAGCGACCTTATTGGCATATTTAACCGCGAAATCAATATATTGAGCATGGCCTAATGCAATTTTATCGTAGTCAGAATATTGCAATGCCATTTCATCACCACCAAGATGAGAAAACACATAATCACGCCCAAACTCCCACGCACTGGTGGTATTAAAAATATTGGCCAGTTTGTTGACGAGTGTCGATTTTCCACTCGATTCACCACCGAGTATTGCCACTTTACGTACAAAGAAGGGCTTCACTTCTGTCGGAATATAATCCCAATATCGGAAAGGGGCCTGACGAATTTGATTACCACTGATATTCATGAAGGTCCGTTCAGGATCGATTAAGATAGTTTCTATCCCTAAGTACTTTTTATAGCGCGGTGCATCATTGGCTTCACCCGAATAGATAAAACTTGGGTGAATATTGTGCTTTTTCAAAAAGCCCTTCATTCCCTCACTCCACACTTCCCAACCGTGTGGATAAGGTTCGATACCTTGCTCATCGAATGAATGAATATGAATATTTTTTTGATATTTGAATGTTTGTAATAACCAACGTAGACGGTCACTGACTGTCGGCTGTTGTGACATGGAGCTATTCACGAATAGGTCTTTATCACGCGGCTCATCATGGCAAAGAATGACATGTAACTCATCAACTTGACTACAAGCACGCTGGATCAAGTAGATTTGACCTGTATGTAAGGGATAGAATTTCCCGAAAACGACCCCAATGCTTTTTTGTTTATTTGGGTATTCCAGCCCTAAAAAGCGATGAAGTGCCGCGATCTTTTGTGCGCTCGGGCTTTTAATTTTGTTGTTGATAAGCTGGCTGAGATACCCTTTGGTCATATCAGAGGCATCAGCAACTTGCTGTAATGTATAGCCAGCTTGCTTAATTGCATTCTTAAGATAGTCAAATTCAGCCATTTAGTTCCCTTATTTGCTCTCAATAATTCGAAATGTAGCGCTATCGAACGCCACGAAAGTGCGAAATATGACGAGACGATTAATCAAATTCATCCATTACGCTTAAAGCATCTGACAACTTTTTCACACCATACACTTTCATATCGGGAGGTGATTTTTTGGGCATGTTCGCATGGGGAACAATCGCCCGTTTAAAGCCATGTTTTGCCGCTTCTGAAATACGCTCTTGCCCACTCGGCACAGGGCGAATTTCACCAGCTAAGCCAACTTCACCAAATACCACAAGGTCTCGTGGTAAAGGACGATCCCGAAAACTGGAGACTAAAGAAAGCAATAACGCCAAGTCCGCACTCGTTTCAGTGACCTTAACGCCGCCAACCACATTCACAAAAACGTCTTGGTCTGACATTTGTAAGCCACCATGGCGATGCAAAACAGCCAATAAAATCGCAAGACGGTTTTGCTCAAGCCCTACCGCAACTCGACGAGGATTTGACATCATTGAATGGTCGACCAATGCCTGTATCTCCACCAGCAGTGGGCGTGTGCCTTCCCATACCACCATGACGGAACTACCCGATGTGATTTCATCACCACGACTTAAGAAAATAGCCGAAGGATTATTTACCTCTTTCAAACCCTGTTCCGTCATCGCAAACACACCTAGCTCATTAACCGCACCAAAACGGTTTTTATGGCTACGCAAAGTACGAAAACGGTTATCGGCATCCCCATCCAACATAATCGAACAGTCGATACAGTGCTCTAACACCTTAGGACCAGCTAAAGAGCCATCTTTCGTCACATGACCGACCATAATGATAGCGACACCGCGCGTCTTGGCGAAACGCGTCAAGTAAGCGGCGGTTTCACGCACCTGAGCCACACTGCCGGGGGAAGATTGGATATCAGCCATATGCATGACTTGGATTGAGTCGATCACCATTAATTTAGGTTGCTCTTGCTCTGCCGTTAAACAAATTTGCTCAATGCTGGTTTCAGATAGCATATTTAGCGAATCCGTCGGCAAACCAAGGCGATGTGCACGCATAGCAACCTGTTGCAGCGACTCTTCCCCTGTGACATACAGTGTTTTCATTTCGCGTGAAAGTAAGCACATGGTCTGTAGTAGTAATGTACTTTTCCCAGCCCCTGGGTTCCCGCCAATCAAAATCGCGCTCCCCGGTACGACGCCACCACCAAGTACGCGGTCAAACTCTTTAAATCCTGTGGTAAAACGCGGCAGCTCTTCAAGGCTAATTTCTGATAGCTTTTGCACACGGCTTACGCCAGCAGCATTTCCGGCATACCCCGTTAAGCGATCATGACGTGGCGATGATTGACTTGAGGCGAGGCGCACTTCTGTAATGGTATTCCATGCATGACAGGCACTGCATTGCCCTTGCCAGCGCGGATAATCCGCACCGCACTCATTACAGACAAACGCTCTTTTTGCACCTTTCGCCACAATATTGCTCCTATTAACCCTTTTTTAACTAACTGCCTTTAATTCAAAGTATATGCTATTCAATAATCCGCATAGTTGCTGCCCGTAATACTTAAAATACCCCGTCGCTTTACGGCTGCCCTGTATGATGAATATTACCGCTCTTCGTGCTTAAGCCCCCCGCTCAACACGCACATAACCCCCATTAAATCAGCATGACGGATAGCCACTTTGGCACGTGCGTAGACTTTTGGCTTCGCGTGATAAGCTATTCCTAACCCCGCCTTACGCAACATTTTCAAGTCATTTGCGCCATCGCCGATTGCCACGGTTTGTTCAATCGGTATTTCTAAACGCTCTGCTAACTTAACCAGCGTTTGTGCTTTAAATTTGGCATCAACAATTGGCCCTTTGACTTTACCGGTGAGCTTGCCGTCTTTGATTTCTAGCTGATTCGCAACAGCGGCGACCAATTTTAATTGTTGACGTAAGTTATCGGCAAAGAATGTAAATCCTCCTGATGCAATCGCCACATGCCAATCCATCGCTTGTAATTTACGAACAAGGCTGGTTAAGCCAGGCATCAATGGCAGCGTATCCATGACTTGCTGCAAAATCATCACATCGGCCCCTTTAAGTAACGCCACACGCGCTCTTAAGCTTTCCGTGAAATCTAACTCACCTTGCATGGCTCGTTCAGTCACTTCCGATACTTGCTCGCCCACGCCATACAAACGTGCAATTTCATCGATACATTCAATTTGAATTGCCGTAGAGTCCATATCCATTAACAGCAGGCCCGGTGAACGTAAACGGGGAATTTGCCCTAATGGAACAACATCTAATAAACTTTCATCGGCTAATTTTTTGATGCGAGGAGTAATGCTTCCCGCAATTCTGACCACTTGATAGTCATCGATTCGCCATGATGAAACGATCACTATCGCTATCCCCAAACGCTGCTGAAAATCGCTGATCCGTGCCTTATCTAACCCTCGTCCATATAATAACCAACCACTGTCGCCAGCGCGATAATCTAAAGGCATGACCTCTTCACCGCTCAATGACAGCGGTAACCCAGGCCACTTTTGAATTTCATCGGGTAAATAGCAATAGGTCAAACTCGTTGACATGAAAATTAGCTCCTGTAATCGACTCAACGTTTTATAATAAAAATATGCCCCAAAACTACCTTATCTGTACAAGCTCTGGCAACATGATGCCAGAGAATGGATAAAGAGCACTTAGTGATTTCTATGAAACTGACCTTTAAGCTTCACAAAACAGTGATAATTATTATCTGTGTCGCATTAATCGCCCTATTAATGCATGGCATAACCTATTTAGGTAACAGCCAAAACCAAAACAGAGTCGAACAATTTAAACAGCTAACTCGAGTTTTGGCCGAACAAGTGGCTTTCAGCTTATCCGATTATATCGTTTCCGGCAGCAAAGATTTTAATCGAGAACGCATTATCGCCAATTTAAACAATGTCACCAAAGACAAATACATTTTGGATGCCAGTATTTATTCGGCGGGAGGAACCTTAATTGCGAGTGCGGGAGAGTCAGTTCCGGTACGTGAACGCCTTGCCATTGATAGCAAACAATCAACACAACCTTTTCAATATCAACTGGTTGTACCTATTCCCGGAAAAGAAGAGCCAAAAGGTTATTTACGGCTTACCATTGATACTGAGCTACTAACCACAGAAATTCAGCAAGCTGATAACAGTACCAATGTATTACGTTTCTTTATTTTATTAGCGCTCTGTATTGGGATTGTGCTGGCAAATACCTTATTCCGCACCAAGAAAAAGAAAGGCAAAAATGTACCGCCTCAGCTCGTTGTTGATGAAGACAGCGGCAATGAAGATGATGAAAATATGGCACCAAACATTGCCAAAAAACCTCATTTTGACCGGAAAAGAAGCGAACATCGGCCTTATCGCCCTAAAAGACGTCGTGCTAAAAGCAAGCCGAATAAGCCCAAACCCCCTGAAAATTAAGCCACGAACTCACACTGCTGAGGATCTCCCCTCAGCAGTTCAATTACATGGAATAAGTATCAAAAACAATCGGTGCAACGAATTCGACTTTGCCATCCACTAATAGCGTTTCAGGAGGGGCTGGGAATGGCGCTGCGCGGTTTATGGTCGCAATCGCCTCTTTATCTAACAGTTTGGTTCCAGATGAATTAATCAAACTGGCACTAATCACCTCACCGTGACTGTCCACCATCACTTTGACCTGAGAGACACCGGTTGAACGAAAACGTAGCGCCGCCCTTGGATAACGTTTCGCTTTTGCTAAACGCTGATGAACCTCACTGTGCCAACCTTGATGACCACTCACCGCCACCGAGGCATTACTGGAGAAGTTCGCACTGCTACTTGCTTCACTCCCCGCTGCTGGTGCCGAAGTCACTGCTGACTCTTGCGTACTGAGAGGCGCCTCTTCAACGACTTTTTTGACTTGTGTAGGTTTCTTTTTAGGTGGGTGTTTCTTTTCGCTGACCTTGGTTAAGGTTCCATTATTAACTAACGGTGTTTCGGGTAGTTTTTCTGTTTTTTCAACTAATTCAGGTAAAACTTCCTCATGTGTCGCCATCTGCTGTTTCGCAGCATGATTCACTTCAGGCTCTGAATGCTGCTCAAGCTGATAAACGCCTAGTTGTAATGATATTGCGGGTGGCAATACCCCTGTTGTCGGTATTGACGCCGTAAACCAGCCAATAAATATCACTGCGAGTGTTCCGTGGAAAAGAAGACTTAAAAATAAACCGCCCAGTGGACGGAAAATCGGGCGCTCTAACTTACCCGCGATACTGCTCATATTCTGCCTCACGACTTTATTTTTTGCAGATTATAGGCATAATACAAACAAAAATGATATTCATTATTATTAATAACATTCTAAAGTTAAAATAACTATTTGAAATAAAACAATAAAGCGATTTGAGCAAATCTTTATCACGCCTAAGCGTGTAATTTAACTTTTAACACCAGCGAAAAATGACTATTGATAAATCCCTTGCCCGTAAAATTAGCGGCGCATATCAGTCAACGTATAGCCAACTTGTCCGCTTTTTCCGCAATCGGCTAGGTAATAGTAACGATGCTGATGATTTATCTCAGGATGTGTTTACACTATGGCTTAATCGAAAAGAGCAATCTCCGATTAAAGAGAGCCGTGCTTATTTGTTCAAAATCGCCAATCATGTGTTAATTGACCATTGGCGACGTCATCAACGCCAATCCACGTCTGAAACAAACATTGATGATGCTTTACTTGAACAGCAGCTCGAAGAGACACAAGCTGATCCCAGTGAAATACTGGAGCATCAACAACGTATCCAGTGGCTTAGTGAGGCGATCGAGTCGCTCCCTCCACGGCGTCGCGAAGCTTTTTTGCTCTACCGATTTGATGGTTTGTCACAAAGTGAGATTGCTGAACGAATGGAAATTTCCATTAGTATGGTCGAAAAGCATATAGCAGCAGCTTTGGTACATTGTAAAAAACACCTTGATAATCAGAGCAATAATAATTAATGACACGTACAACACACTCTGAGCCGGATACATTAGATTCTATTGATGAGCAAGCAGCGCTGTGGTTCACCCGCAAGCACAGTCAGCAGATGAGCGCTGAACAAGCAAAGCAATTTGATATCTGGTTACACGCATCTCCTGAGCATGCGAAAGCCTATGAAGCGATTGCAGGGGTTTGGCGCGAGTTCGATTCAATGCCACGGCCAGCGTCTATTGAACTCCCCCCGAAAAAACAGCTCTTTTTCCGGTTATGGCGCCCATTGGGAAATACCTTAGCAGCGCTATTTATTGCCGCTATTTTATTCTTACCCTATAGTCAGCTACCCTCAATGTTGTTCAACAATATGACTCTCGTCGCAACTAATATGCCAAAAGAGGTCACTCTATCAGATGGCTCTGCATTATTTCTCAATCGCCAGACACGCGTGCGGGTAGCCTATGAAACAGAGGTTCGGCGGATATATCTAGATGAAGGTAACGCTTATTTCAAAGTCAAATCCAATCCTTATCGGCCTTTTGTGATTTTAGCCGATGAAAGGCGCATTCAAGTCATTGGCACTGAGTTTGAAGTCGATAGACATCAGCAACAAGTCGCTGTCCGTGTTAGCAAAGGGATAGTGAGTCTGAAAACAGGGCAAGAGCAAGCAACGACTTACCTGTTTGCTGGGGATAGCGCGACTAGCTCTGCCATCAATAGCCCTGTCAAAATGAATAAAATTGCGCCTCTTGATGTGGCAAGGTGGCGTTTTGGTGAGTTGAGCTTTACTGATAAACCATTGGCTGAGGTGCTCTCTGAACTTAACGCTTACTCACCCGTCAACATTGAATTATCACCGCCTTCTTTAGCGCAAAGTAAAATCTCTGGTCGGATCAATTTACGTCAACCTGAGTCATTTTTCCAAGCACTTCCAATGCTTTTACCTGTACAAGTCGTTTATCAAGACAAAAATAACATATTGATTATTCAAAATAAAAAAAATAAATGAAAATTATTTCGATTTACGGGTGAGGATAATTCTCATTTCCCCCTCTACTTAAGCAGTTGTTATTTATTTTGCCATTTTTAGCACACTTTTTGTGCCGCTTAAGAATAAGGGATACTCATGTCTATTCGATTCACCCACAAACGGTTTAAGCCGCTTGCACTGTTCGTTGCCGTTAGTAGCGCAATAGTTTGCCAATCTGCTGCTGCGCAAGAAGTCGCTTTCTCACTTCCAGAACAAGCACTAGCCACTTCTGTGGCACAGATAACCCAGCAAGGAAATATCCAATTACTGTATGACAAGAGCCAACTCAATGGCCTACGCGCGCCTGCATTATCAGGTCACTACACCGCACAAACCGCATTACAAAAAATACTTATCGGTAGCGGATTAGAGTTAGTCAGTGATAATGGCATCTTCGTGATCCGTTCACAGAACCTTAATCAAGGCACATTAGTCCTCCCCGAAACACAGGTTTCTGGGGTCGTACAACAAAATCACCCAGCGACAGATGTTATGTCTGCGCCACAGTATGTGACATCGGAAGAGATCAGCCAACGTAACACGGGCGATGGCAATATTACGGATCTGATGAAAACCAACCCTGCCGTTCAATTTGCTAATAATGACAGCAACTCAATGAACCAAGGGGAAATAAAGCCTTCGCGTATTTCAATTCACGGCTCCAGCAGTTATCAAAATGCTTATCGTCTTGATGGCGTTAGCTTCAACAATGACTTTGACCCCGCAGATAATGGCCTTGGTGAAACAGCAACCCGCTTAAGCAGTAGCGATCAGGGGATCTATATCGATAGTCGTCTTATCGATAGTATGGCGGTCTATGACAATAATATTCCTGTCGAATTTGGTGGCTTTACGGGGGGAACCGTTGAGGTTAATAGCCGCCGTTGGCAAGGTGAAAACAGCGCACATGCCTATTATCGGTTAACCCGCTCCGGTTGGAACAATTTATTTCATGATTCCTCGCTTGGGATCGATACGACCAAGAATGACACCGCTAACCCTGCTCGTTTCCAAAATCGCTACGATAAAGATGATTTTGGTGGTTGGTTCGAATTAGGTGTCAGTGAAAATTCAGGTATCGTATTTTCAGCATCACGCCGCAGTTCCACGATACCAATGACGGTAACTGGCGGCGATTCCGTTATCTTTGATGAAAATAATCAAGTGGAAATGGTTAATTTCGCTTCAGGTGAAAAGAAGCAGCACCGTACATCGGATAACTACTTCCTGAAATATTCGCTCGACCTATCAGATAAAAGCACATTAGATCTCTCAGCTAACTATGCCTCTTACGATAGTCGTCTATTTTCTGCTTCAGTCATGAATTCAGGTTATGATTCAACCCATGATGGACTGGGTTTTACCGCGGTTTTTAAACATCAATTTGATATTGGCCAATTCGAGTTAACCGCTAACACCCAAACACTCAAAGATGATCGTACTGATGACCAAAAATATTCACTCACAGTCCGTGCTATTGACTATTCCACCTATCAAACCACGGAAAGTAGCAGCGGCGGTTTAGGCGATCTCACCTCAAAACAGAAAAATCATGGGTTAAAGGGGGTGATGCGTTTTAATACCATGGAAGATGGCATAGGCCTCACTCATAAACCCACTTTAGGCGCAGAGCTCAATTACACCAAAGGCACTTATCGACGAGATAAAGACTACTTCCGTTATACATACACAGGTAGCATAGATGACAGTGGCATGTATAACGGTTACCTCAGTAATGTCACTCGATTCCAAGCAGGAAGCCACGCTGCGGACTACACTAATTATGCTGTATTCCTTGATGACAATATTCAATACGGCAAGTTAACCATTCGTCCGGGGATCCGTTTAGATCGCGACGACTTCGTTAATCGTACCAATATAGCACCGCGTTTATCCGGTAACTACGACGTCTTTGGCGATGGCAAAACACAGATTATTGCAGGTGCGAACCGTTATTACGGTCGCTCAATGCTCACCTATGCCTTATATGGCGCACAAAATGATGGGATGCAATTATGCAATAGTTATGATGGCTGCTCCCTAGATCCTAATAAAAACGATTGGGATAACAAAAAAGATTATGAAGGACTTGATTCACTTAAAACCCCTTATAACGATGAGCTAACCCTTGCACTGCAACAGGAGATCTTATCAACCACATGGCGCCTACAATATGTCCACCGTGAAGGTTATGATGAGGTAAGAACGCGTACCAAATACGACACTCGTGATGCAAGTAAACGTAGCATTCGCACCTTTGATAATGGCGGTCGTAGTTCACATGACACCGTGACACTTTCCGTTAATAACAGCCAACCTTGGGAGTGGGCAGAAGCTTCTCATGTGATGACCGCTTCACTGACATGGCAGCAAAGTGAAAGTAATACGCCAAAAGATGCAGGCTATAACTCGTTTGATCCTGCCAATAAAGTGAACCTCAACAAGGTATGGTATGACGGTAAAGTCATTGATGCCTCGAAACTGCCATCCACCAGTTTCAACTCGCCATTCAAATTAAACTTAGAACTGACCAGTGTTTGGGATGATTACGACCTAACTTGGTATAACCGCCTGCAATGGTGGGGCGCACGCGACCAAGCTGTTCGCTATGACAATGCCTACGCATTTGATCCCGAGTATGGGCAAGTTCGTAAATACACCAAACAGCACTTCTCCAGTAAATACACATGGGATACCCGCCTTGGCTGGAAACCTGATTTTGCCTATGGCTTTGGTTTCTCTGTTGAAGTGAACAATATCTTGAATAACAAAAATATCGCAGACCGCTTTGTGTTCGAAGATAGGGTGCTGAAATCTTACGATCCAGTTCGCCAATTCTGGCTACAGGTCAATTACGACCTTTAAATCTTGTTAGCAATGTGAGCAATCTACAACAATACGAAGAACGTCATGAAGACACTGAAACAATTTTTCTATTTAGTTAAACCTTTTTGGGGGCAGCGCGCTGCCCTTTTCTGCTGGCTACTGCTTGCCGCCTCACTGGGGCTAACCCTGTCATCGGTCTGGTTCAATGTCAAAATGAACATGTGGAACGGTGATTTCTATAATGCGTTACAGAAACTGGATGGTCAGGCACTCTATGGCCTCTTGCAATATTTTGTGGTGTTAGTAAGCGGATTAATTTTCGTGGTCGTTATGGGGAACTATCTCAAGCAAATGCTGATCATTCGTTGGCGTAAAGGCATGACAGAGTTAGTGCTCAATCGCTGGCTTTCTCCAAACAGTAAACACTACATGCTACGATTAACCTCACAAGAGCCAGATAACCCTGATCAACGTATTGCAGAAGATATTCGATTACTGATTGAATCGACACTGAATCTGCTGGTCACCTTCCTGCACTCAATGTTAACACTGGTCTCCTTTGCCACTATTCTTTGGACACTGTCAGGTAGCCTCTCATTCAACTTGGTGGGTACTGATTGGTCTATCCCCGGTTATATGTTTTGGGCCTGTATTATTTACACCCTTATTGGTATCGCCTTAACGCAATGGATAGGTTTCCCTCTACGTCGCTTAAATATGGATAAGCAGCGCCGTGAAGCCGATTACCGTAGCGCCTTGATCAATTGCCGTCAGCATGGCGATGCAATAGCAGGGCAACGTGGTGAGACGCAAGATAGAAAAGAGCTCATGCAGCGCTTCGGTGAAATTATTCGTAATTGGAACCGCTTAATTCGTTGCGAACGGAACCTCTCTTTTTACACCGTTGGCTACCAACAAGTGACCGCTCTCGCCCCTGTATTATTGGCGCTGCCCAAATTCCTCGCCGGCGAAATTATGTTAGGCGGTTTGATGCAGTTACGCCAAGCCTTTAGCAGTGTTGCCACTTCATTAGGCTGGTTTATTTTCGCCTATAAAGAAATAGCGGCATGGCAGGCTACCGTCTCACGTCTATATAATTTTGTGATTTTATTGGAAAATGATAAAGCGGCTGAGGTAGAAATCACCGAAGAACCACATTTACTTGATGCCGCTGTTAAAGTGACTACCTCAGATAATCGCACTTTAATTGAGCATGTGCATGTCGTGGCTAAACAAGGGGAAGTCACTTTAATTTCTGGACGCTCCGGCATTGGTAAATCAACCCTATTACGTACTTTAAGTGGCCATTGGCCATTCTTTGAAGGTGCGATTAAACGTACAAACCACCTAATGTGGATCCCACAACGCCTTTATCTTCCTATCAGCCGTTTAGACAGCTTACTGGCATACCCTCAAGATGCTAAGCAATTTACAGAGGCTGATTTTAAACTCGCACTTAGCAAAGTGGGTCTAGAGAAACTGCACTATCAATTAAGTTTAGAGACAGACTGGCATAACCGATTATCAGGTGGTGAGCAACAACGCATTATGTTTGCTCGACTTCTTCTGAATCGCCCTAAATTATTACTTTTGGATGAAACCACTTCAGCACTTGATGAAAATAGCGCCCTTGAGTTAATTCAACTCATTAAACATGAACTACACGATAGCGCTATTGTGTTGGTTACCCATCAACGTTTCCTATCACAAGTTGCCGAACACACTCTTCCGCTTCAAGAAGCGCAAACTCGCGCCAATATAACCACAGGATTGCCTGAATATGCTTCGTAAAATATTACTCGCCGCTTTTATTGGCCTCAGCCTCACAGGCTGCGGGGTGTCTGCTTCATCCAGTACGATGGGGCAGAATTTATTGCCTATCCGTACTGATTTGCAACATTATCAATTAGATAATGGCCTAAACGTTTACCTATTACCGCGTTCTCAACCAGGTGTTGAGCTACGCTTATTAGTGAAAAGTGGCTCGTTGCAAGAAAACGAACAACAGCTAGGATTGGCCCATTTTACTGAACATATGGCCTTTAAAGGTACAAAACATTTTCCAGGCACAACAGGCTTTAAACAGTTAGAACAGCAAGGATTGAAGCTTGGCAGTCATGTCAACGCGATCACTAGCCTCAATTCAACCTTATATAAGCTATCACTCCCGAACGCCACACCAGCACAAGTCTCAACAGCCCTACAAGTGATGGCGGATTGGGCATCCAATATCTCATTTGATCAACAAGCGTTTGAAAAAGAGCGCCCAGTGATTATTGAAGAGTGGCGTTTGCGCCAAGGGATGGGCTATCGTGTTAATGATAGCCTTGAGCATTTACGCTACCACGGTAGCCGCTATGCAGAGCGTAACCCAATAGGGGAACTCGATATCGTTCGCCAAGCACCGATTGAACTGGCAAAAGAGTATTATGCGACATGGTATCAGCCACAACGTATGACCCTGCTGGTGATTGGGGATTTCAATCAATCTACAGTACGTGACGAAATCAATACGCTTTTCGCTATACCAAAGCCAGAAACCTTGTCTCAAGACAATCCAGAATGGAAGCAGTTTGCTCACTCTAATTTGCTGTTAGTTCAACCAGTGTTTGATAAAGAGCAAGGCGCTCGTTATGTTCAATTTGCTTTGCAAAAAGACATTATCGCCCCTCTCAACACACGAGAAGGGCAATACGAAGATTTAATGGATAGCTTATGGCTCGCCATTCTAAATCAACGTTTCTCTGTCTTAGTGGATAATGGCGTATTACCCGCCATTAGTATTAATGAGCAAGGCTCGATGTTAGATAACCAGCGCTTACAACAATTAATGATTATCCACCCTAAAGGAGATGATTATATTGGCGCCACTCAGGTTTTATTTACTGAGCTACAGCGATTAGCGACTGAGCCGGTAACACAAGAAGAGCTTGATAGCGCTCGTCAAAATCTATTGAAAAAACTCAGCCAGCAGGCCGCCGCTGAACAGCGCTATGGCAATGATTATTTGGCAGGTCAATTAACCACCGCGCTTGAATATGAGATGCCAATGTGGAATAAACGCCAACAATTGGATAAGAGCTACCAACTGATTGGAAAAGTTAAACCGCACGATTTACAGCAGCACGTTGCTAACTTTTTAAATGAAGCTTCACCACGCTTAGCCCTAATTGGTCCTGATACTGACGCAAATAAAGTCAATCATGCGGACTTTAGTGAGCAGTGGCAAAATACCCGCCTAAGTTCACCGGGGCCATTCACCTTACGCTCTCAAGCGATCACTCTGCAATTGCCTAAAGTGGCTAAAGGCACAATCACTGAGCAGACTGCACTTCCTGTCGCAAAAACCGAACGTTGGCTACTTAGCAATGGTATTCAGGTCATCGTCAAAGCTGATAAAAATCTTAAAGAAGATATTCAGTTTAATTTACAGCTACCCGGCGGCCGTTCACTTGAAACCATGCAAACTGCGGGGCTAACAGATTGGGCATTAAAGCTACCAGAAAGTAGCGGTTATGGTGAATATAGCGCACGTGATTTGGCATTATTAGCGAAACAAAATCAGATTTCGCTTCGCCCTTATAGTGAATTGCTCACTCATGGTTTCCGCGGTAAGGCCCCTGTTGATAACCTCGAAACCGCCCTGCAATTACTGCACTTAAAATTGACAGTTCCGCAATTTAGCGGTGAAAAATTAGAGCAGCAGAAACAGTCATTTGCGTTGAACCTTGCCAAAACACCTGTTGAGCGCACCTTCCTTGATAATATTAATAAGGAAAGCTACCAGCACGGTGAACTGTTAGTCATTAACCCACAAGGTGGCTGGAAAAATTTCACCGCTGGCCAATTACAGCAAGCTAACCGCCAGTTACTCACTTCGACGGCGAATATGACACTGGTAATTAGCGGAGCAGTGAATACCCGTGACTTAAAACCATTATTAGAACAGTGGGTTGCTTCTATCCCTGCCAGTCATCATCAGCTGGCATGGCGTGATCAGGGGATCATGCCTAAAATGGCGAGCTTCAATAAAAATTACCCGATCAGCAGTAGTGATAAAAGTATGGTCAGCATCCAATTTGCTGCCCCTGCACAATGGACACAGCAAGATCAGTTAGCAATGCAACTGCTAGATACCATTGTGAGCCAACGTCTACGCGGCGAACTCCGCGAAAAAGCCAGCGGTATCTATGCACTTGGTTTTTCACAAATGCTGGCGAAAAAACCGCAGCCTTACTATTTTGCACGCCTCAACTTTACCACCTCACCAGAACGTACTGAGGAGATGTCACAGATCGCCCAAAAGACAATTAATCAACTACGTCACTCAGGGGTAAATAGTAAAGAATTAACTGAAGCAAAAAATATTTGGCTTACGGAAAATGCACAAATAACCGACAGTTCAGGTTATTGGACCGAGGCGTTAGCTCAGGTCGCTGCCGATGACCAACAATATCAGCGTCTAAACCAAGAGCGTGCCATTATCCAGCAACTTACGGTCAATGATCTCAACCGTATCGCCAATCAATATCTGGGGCAAAACCCGAAAGTATTTACGATGACACCATAACCGTAGCTATTGAAGGGGGTTAATCCCCCCTTTTTATTCGCTTAAAATACGGGCTGATAAAACGCTGCCTCACGAAAATACGATCATTTAATTATTTGACGTTCACTAGGCTTATATGATTAATGATCGTGTTTTCAAATAAAAAAGAGAAATAGCATGATGAACGACATCGTTATCCGTAGAGCAACCTTAGACGATATTCCCGCCGTCACTCAAATGCATATTGATTATTCGGCATACGCTAATACATTACAGCTACCCTACCCATCGACAGAAACTTGGGAGGCACGTCTAGCTACCAATGATCCTCTCGTCACGCATTTTGTTGCTACTCTTGATAATACTGTCGTTGGGATCCTCACTCTCCATCAACCAAGTCAACAACGGCGTAAACATGCCGCGAGTTTTGGCATTACGGTCAGTCAAATGCACCAAGGAAAAGGTATTGGTTCGAAGCTTATGCAAGTGATGGTCGACTACTGTGATAACTGGTTAAACATCCGCCGTATTGAATTAGAAGTGTATGCCACTAATGACAATGGCTTGGGGCTCTATAAAAAGTTTGGTTTTGAACAAGAAGGTGTGATGCGTGATTACGCTTTCCGCGATGGCCAATATGTCGATGCGATTATGATGAGTAGGATTAATAAAAATCGAGGGTAATCAAACCCACTTGGGTGCCATGAGCTTCATTTTTCCCCAAATAAAAATGCCACGTGATGTACGTGGCATTACTCAATTAAAAATCATTTAATGATTATTTATCGCCTAATAGCACTGAATCCAATGCGATTTCAATCATTTCGTTGAACGTTGTTTGGCGCTCCGCTGAGGTTGTTTGCTCACCTGTTTTAATATGGTCAGAAACAGTACAAATGGTCAGCGCACGAGCACCGAACTCCGCAGCCACACCATAAATACCCGCAGCTTCCATCTCAACACCCAGAATGCCGTATTTTTCCATGACTTTGAACATGTCTGGATCAGGAGAATAGAACAGGTCAGCAGAGAATAAGTTACCGACACGAACATTAACATTTTTTGCCTTCGCAGCTTCTACCGCATTATGAACAAGTTCATAGTCAGCAATTGCCGCGAAATCGTGATCTTTAAAACGTTGACGGTTTACTTTCGAATCAGTACATGCCCCCATGCCGATCACAACATCGCGCAGTTTCACATCATCCATTACCGCACCGCATGAACCCACACGAATAATCACTTTTACACCAAAATCAGTGATCAACTCTTTTGCATAGATAGAGCAAGAAGGGATACCCATACCGTGACCCATCACGGAGATCTTACGACCTTTATAAGTACCAGTGAAACCTAGCATACCGCGAACATTATTCACCTGACGCACGTCTTCGAGGAAAGTTTCAGCGATATATTTTGCACGCAGCGGGTCACCTGGCATCAATACGACGTCAGCAAAATCACCCATTTCTGCATTAATATGAGGAGTTGCCATTATTATTATTCCTTATAAATCATTAAATTAAAGGGTTTAACATCATTACCTGATAATAGTAGCGACTGATAATACTCGCTGTCTACGGCAAATGACCCAATACTATCAACAATAAATAAGGCAGTTTCCTGCCTTATTTAGTTTTTATGTTAACCAATTACAGCATTGGCTTGCCGTATTCCATCGGTGATAGATCGAAATATTTAGCGACTGTCTGACCGATATCCGCGAATGTTTCGCGATGACCTAAAAAGCCTGGTTTGACTTTCGGACCATAAATCAGAACAGGAATGTGCTCACGGGTATGGTCAGTACCATGCCAAGTTGGGTCACAACCATGGTCTGCGGTTAAGATCAAAATATCATCTTCTTTGACCAGTTCCATCAGTTCCGGTAAACGGCGGTCAAAGAGTTCTAACGCTGCTGCATAGCCCGGTACGTCACGGCGGTGACCATAAGCGGAGTCGAAATCAACAAAGTTAGTAAATACAATAGTCTTATCACCAGCCAGTTTCATTTCTTTCACGGTTGCGTCGAACAGCGCATCAATCCCTGTTGCTTTGACTTTCTTAGTGATACCTACATGTGCGTAGATATCCGCAATTTTACCGATAGAAACCACTTCACCTTGTTTTTCTTCAACTAATTTTTGCAGCATCGTTGGTGATGGTGGCTCAACGGCTAAGTCATGACGGTTACCGGTACGCTCAAAGCTACCAGCTTTATCGCCAATAAATGGACGTGCGATAACACGACCAATGTTATAGCCGCCGTTTGTCAACTCTTCACGAGCGATTTCACATAGCTCATACAGTTTGTCTAAGCCATAAGTCTCTTCATGGCAGGCGATTTGGAATACGGAGTCAGCGGAGGTGTAGAAAATCGGTTTACCCGTTTTCATGTGTTCTTCACCCAGTTTATCCAAAATAACCGTACCTGAAGAGTGGCAGTTACCTAAGTAACCCGGCAAATTAGCACGTTTAACAATGATATCTAACAGCTCTTGTGGGAAGCTATTTTCTTCATCCGCGAAATACCCCCAATCAAAGAGCACAGGTACACCCGCAATTTCCCAGTGGCCTGATGGTGTATCTTTACCAGACGAGATTTCGCTCGCGTAAGCATAAGCACCGATAATTTCTGAATTGGGATCAAGGCCAGCAGGGAATTTACCGCAAGATGCTTCAGCCGCTTTACCTAAACCCAATTTGGTTAAGTTAGGTAAATGCAGTGGTCCTTGACGACCTTTGTCTGCATCACCACGTGCACAGGCCTCTGCAATATGACCTAATGTGTTTGAACCTTCATCATTAAATTTGTGCGCATCACCGGCTGCACCAATCCCAAAAGAATCCAACACCATAATAAATGTACGTTTCATAACTTCTCTCCTGCGTCATCTTTCCTAATTAGGAAGTGCCACTGATAAAACTGTTTGTCAATTATTCACTAATTTGGCGATAAACCATTGGCGTCGTTTCTGGTTTTTGATCACCAATAACCATGGCTGCACGCACCTCTTTTGCCGCTTCTTCCCACGATTTCTCGCTATTAGCATGAATAATTGCTAGTGGAGTTTGATTATCAACCGAAGTACCTAACGCGGCGATATCGCTCAAACCAACACTATAATCAATCGGATCCGTTGCCTTACGACGGCCACCACCTAATGTCACAACAGACATGCCGAGCGCACGTGTATCCATCGCGGTAATTATACCCGCTTTCTCTGCATACACCGCTTTGCTCAGTACAGCAGTAGGCAAATATTTGTTGTAGTTTTCAACAAAGTCACTTGGGCCTTTTTGAGCCGCAACCATACGACCAAAGACTTCCGCTGCCTTACCGTTATCTAAGACTGCTTGTAATTTTTGGCGAGCTTCTTCTCTATTTGCCGCCAATGAACCAGACACCAGCATTTCAACACACAGCGCCATCGTCACTTCATACAAACGAGGGTTACGGTATTCGCCCGTTAAGAACTGAACGGCTTCGCGTACTTCAACCGCATTACCGGCACTAGAAGCGAGTACTTCATTCATGTCGGTTAACAGTGCGGTTGTTTTACACCCCGCACCATTAGCGACTTTAACAATGGACTCGGCCAGTTGCTCTGATTTTTCGTAGGTTGGCATAAATGCACCTGAACCCACCTTAACATCCATGACTAGTGCATCAAGGCCCTCTGCCAATTTTTTACCTAAAATAGAGGCGGTAATCAGTGGAATAGAGTCAACCGTTGCAGTGATATCACGTGTTGCGTAAAAGCGTTTATCCGCAGGTGCGAGTGAACTCGTCTGCCCAATAATTGCAACACCAACGTCACGAATAATGTCACGAAAACGCTCATCATTAGGGAAAATATCGAAATTAGGGATCGCTTCAAGCTTATCCAGTGTGCCACCGGTATGGCCTAAACCACGCCCCGAAATCATCGGAACATAGCCGCCACATGCCGCTACCATTGGACCTAACATCAATGAGGTGACATCACCAACGCCACCCGTAGAGTGTTTATCGACGAGTGGGCCATTTAAGTTTAATGATTTCCAATTTAAAACAGTGCCTGAATCACGCATTGCTAACGTCAGGGCAACACGCTCAGCCATGGTCATATCATTAAAATAGATGGTCATTGCCAAAGCGGCTATTTGACCTTCAGAAACTGAATTATCGCGTACACCATTAATGAAGAAACGAATTTCTTCTTCGCTCAGTGGTTTACCATCACGTTTTTTACGGATAATTTCTTGTGCCAGAAACACGGTATGCTCCTTAATTCAAACAGAATCTAGGTAATCGCTTAAGCGCGGTCTAATTAATAACTACTGCTTGATTTTTTAGTTTCAAAACCAAGCGTATTCAGCAAATTAGCTAACAGGCTTGATGCACCAAAACGGAAATGGCGAGCATCAACCCAATCTTTACCTAAAATTCTATCTGCTAATGCTAAGTATTGAGCAGCTTCTTCAGCGGTACGCACACCACCAGCCGGTTTAAAACCCACTGTTTTTGCTACGCCCATATCATGGATCACTTGCATCATGATCTCAGCACTTTCAAGGGTGGCGTTAACAGGTACTTTACCTGTTGATGTTTTAATGAAATCTGCTCCTGCTTTAATTGAAATTTCAGAAGCCTTACGGATCAGAGCCGGATCTTTTAGCTCACCCGTTTCAATAATGACTTTCAAAAGTACATTTGCAGCAGCGCAAGCCTCTTTACAGGCTTTCACTAAATCAAAACCAATTTTTTCGTTCCCAGCCATTAATGCACGATACGGGAAAACCACGTCAACCTCATCTGCACCATAAGCGATTGCCGCACGCGTTTCAGCCAGTGCAATATCAATATCGTCATTACCGTGAGGGAAGTTAGTCACTGTTGCAATACGCACTTCTGGCGTACCTTGCTCACGTAGTGCTTTACGGGCAACAGGGATGAAACGAGGGTAGATACAGATGGCAGCCGTTTGCCCTGCAGGACTTTTCGCTTGATGACACAGTGCAATCACTTTCTCATCAGTATCGTCATCATTCAGGGTGGTTAAATCCATTAGATTTAGTGCGCGTTGCGCAGCTACAGTTAAATCAGTCATAAAAACTCTCCAACTTTGTGAATTCTGTCAGAACAACACGTTCTTTGTTGGCGAGCGGGCTTGGTTCCTTAAAGATGCTACTCGAAAACCCGAATGTAGCAGCTGAATTCCTTCTCACCGCACAATGCCCTAGAGTGTATGCACTCTGAGAACTAGCAGTCCATAGCAGCTAATTTATACCTATTTGACCATGGAACTCGGCTATTTTATGTGCCACAAATCACATTAATTGCCTGAAAGTTACATTGTTAAATACATATTTGTGAACAATGTCTCAATTATACGCTAATTAGTCTCAATTTTATTCTCTCAAATGGCTTTTTATGACTTTTTTTGTCACTTCACGCCATAAATACACTTGATTAAGCGTAGTTCAAAAATAGAAGGATGAAATAAAAAGTAAGAAAGAATATAGCTGAAAATAATGAAATAATAATGAAAGAGAAAGGGCATTTGCCCTTTCTCAAAGATTTGAGGTTATATAATTGCGAGTGTTAGGAAGAAACCAGCAATTGTTGCACTCATTAAGTTAGAGAGTGTACCCGCGAGAACCGCTTTCATACCTAAGCGTGCCACATCACCACGACGGTTTGGCGCCATGCCCCCAAGCCCCCCAAGTAAGATAGCCACAGAAGATAGGTTAGCGAACCCACACAGTGCAAATGAAATAATGGCTTTAGTGTGATCAGACAGAACTTGCTTACCGGCTGCAAGTACATCCGCATCGGCTTTCATGTATTCACCAAAGTTCATAAAGGCCACGAATTCGTTGACAACAATTTTCTGTCCAATAAATGAACCTGCAATTGTTGCTTCACTCCATGGCACACCGATCAAATAAGCAATCGGAGCAAACAACCAACCTAGAATTAATTCAAGAGACAGTTCAGGGTAATCGAACCAGCCACCAATACCACCTAAGATACCGTTAATTAGGGCGATTAAAGCGATAAATGCCAGTAACATCGCACCTACGTTCAAGGCCAATTGCATACCGGAAGCAGCACCTGAAGCGGCTGCATCGATAATATTTGCAGGGCGCTCATCTTCAGCAATCAGCTCTGTCGCATTGACATTATCATACGCTTTTTCCGTTTCTGGCACTAAGAGTTTAGCAAACAGTAATCCACCTGGCGCCGCCATGAATGATGCTGCAATCAAGTATTCCATTGGAACACCCATTTGAGCATAGCCTGCCAGTACAGACCCAGCAACAGAGGCCAAACCACCACACATTACCGCGAATAACTCAGAGTTGGTCATGGTAGAGATATAAGGACGTACAACTAATGGTGCTTCCGTTTGCCCAACAAAGATATTCGCTGTTGCAGATAGAGACTCCGTCCTTGATGTGCCAAGTACTTTTTGCAGGCCACCACCAAGAATCTTGATAACCAGCTGCATAATGCCAAGGTAGTAAAGAACGGCAATTAAAGAAGAGAAGAAGACAATAATTGGCAGTACACGTAGTGCGAAAATAAACCCGCCGCCGCCGAATAGTTCAAACATTTTGTCAGAAACAAGGCCGCCAAAAATAAAGTTCATCCCATCTTGGCCATAACTGATGACTTTAGAAACGCCATCAGACATCCCTTGTAATACGCTACGACCTGCTGGTACATAAAGCACGAATGCACCGATAACGATTTGGATAAGGAAAGCCCCGCCAACGGTACGGAGTTTAATCGCTCGACGATTGCTGGAAAATAGTACGGCAATACCAATCAGTACTGCCATCCCAACCAGACTCATAATGAGTTGCATGGAAGTATCCCTGTTCACTTAATGCTAGATTGATGTAGAAAGAGAACCCATAAGTTCCCTTGACTCTTTGTGCGATGATTATACCTAGTCCCTTCCAAGAACCCGCAACCTACGTCACAAATACGCAGTGTAAAAAGTAACAAAAATTCAGTTCTTGTGACCAAAATCACATTTAATTATCAGTTTAGTCTGGAAAGCATCGTAGAACACAAAAAATAGGTGAAAAATCGAACGAGATATGCCGATGGAGGAATATAAACCAACTGTTCACTTAAGTGAATTTTGATGGCCTTTATTTGAGCAGATTAAATAATGATAGGCTATTTATGTAAAGTTGCTGCGCAATTTCATCTGGACTTTCGTGGCGTAGTTCACATAACGACTGAAAAATCCATTGAATGCGCTCAGGGCGATTGGGTTCGCCTTGAAAACCAGAGACAGGCATATCTGGTGCATCCGTTTCAAACACCAGTGAAGTAAGAGGTAACTGAGCTATCGCTTGGCGAGTTTTATTAGCTCGTTCGTAGGTGATGGTGCCCCCTACTCCAATCGAATAACCCAATTTAATAAAGGCTTGAGCCTGAGATAAGCTCCCCGCAAACCCGTGAATAACCCCACATGCAGGAACAGGATAACGGCGCAATATTGCCGCTAATTGGTCATGGCTTTTTCGCGAATGTAAAATAACAGGTCGATCATATTGCTTCGCCAATTTTAGCTGTGCAATCAAGACACGTTGTTGTAAATCAAACAAGGGCTCTTGCATATAGAGATCAAGACCGATTTCCCCTACTGCAACACATTTTGGGCTATGTTGATGGAGATATTCAGCCAATGTTTCCAAGTGGTGTTCTTGAAAAACATTTAAATACAAAGGGTGCAAGCCGATAGCGGCATGCAGTTGTTGATGATCATGTGCTAACCCCCAAACACGCTCAAAATTATCGGCACTGACAGCAGGAATAATAATATCAGTGACCCCTGCCGCTTGAGCAGCCTCTAGGCTTTTATTGATATCACCAATAAAAGGTGGGAAATCAAAATGGCAATGTGTATCAATAAATCGGTTAGTCATTTTTCTCGTTGATCTGTTGCGCCGGCTCCTCATTGGCTGCCACAATTGCGCCCGTCATAATGGCTTGTGCTGTATCGGTCGCTTTTTTCGCTTTACGTTGAGCGACTAATTCACCATCATTCTGCGCATCAGATATCGCCTCTTCATAATCTTGGAGGATCTGCATCTCTTCATGGGCTGCACTTTCAAAACTAAAGCGATTGACGGCATCATTATTCATTGTAAAGCAGTGACCCAATGCGGCAATAAAATAGCGCCCACAACGACGACCGACATGATAATCCTGATTAAGTGCTGATAAGCGGCTTCCTAATGCACTACTTTTTAACGGTGTCGGTGGATAAATTTCAAAAATCTGTAAATCACCCGGTGGATTTTCAATAAACTCTTGAGTACGACGATAACTTTTCAGATGAACTTTTAGCATGGTTGCCATTCGTTGTAGACCATACTTTTCACCTTCTAGCCAGCGAGTCATTCTCTTGACCCATTCAGGGGTAAAGTACATTTGTGAAGGCACCGTACGGATGACGACAATCGTGTCAGCGCCCTGACGATATGCCTCTTCAACTGGTATCGCCGCACTGATCCCACCATCGTGATACAAAGTCCCTTCAAACTCAACCCCCATGCGGTAAAAACCGGGGATCGCACTGGATGCCCGAATGATATCGAGCCATGTATCCGCATTAGGCTTTAAAAATTCGGCTTCAAAATCATCGCTACGGCTTGCCCCCATATAAAACTCACGCCCCGCCTCCATTAACTCAATGCCAGAGGAGATATGCAGAGGAAACTCTTTCGAGGTGCTTTCCACTAACCAATCTAAATCGATTAAATGCCCCCCTCGAATAAAACGCAGTGGGTTGAAAAAGAGTGGGCTTGTCGTATAACGCGTGATCACTCGCCTAGCATAGCCATATTGACCACAGATATAAGCAGAGAGATTTTGTGCTCCCGCCGATGTGCCAATCATGATATCAAAGGGGTTAAAGCCTGTTTTTAAAAACTCATCCAAAACACCGGCCGTAAAAATACCGCGTTGCCCTCCACCTTCACAGATAAGCGCTGTTTTTCCTTTATTTAGCTCATCATAAAAAGCCAAAGGCTCAATACTGCCAAGTGTTACTGATACATGTTTTCCCATCTTCGTCCCCTGACAACCTTCTACACATAGCGATAGGATGCCTATGTATAAACACAGCCCCATAAAGTAAATTGTCACGAATCAACAATGTAAAAACTGAACCTCTCAGTGAGGTTCAGTTTTTAACTTTGAGCAAATTATTTTAGTCGCTCAACTCACCCAATATGTGCTGACTTGAGCTATTGTGCTGGCCGTTATCGATTAATTCGCCACAACTAAACCATTTTGTACTGATTTTACACCTTCAACCATCGAGACAACCTGAACAATTTTATCGACTTGGTTATTCGATTTCACAAACCCAGAGAGGTAAACAACGCCGTTGACTGTCTTCACCGAAATCGAATTACTGTCGATACCACTGGTTGTTAGCAGCTTACTTTTGACCTTAGCAGTGATGGAGGAATCATCCATATAGTTATCGACACTTTTCGCGCCACTGGATATCGCTTCGCTGGTATCTTTCCCTGCAATATCTGCTGTTTTAACTGCGCTATCCCAAGTTTCAGCAGCTTGCTCTTTCAATGGGGAGTTTGCCGATGAGCTACACGCAAATAAGGTCCCACTTAACCCAATAACAATTAAAGAACGTAAAAGTGCTGAATGTTTCATCGGTACCTTCCTTATCAACTACTGTTTTAAGTATTGAAATACCCACTGTATCGCCATAATCGACGTCATACGCCATATGCCTAAGCGCTGTCGCTATTTCAATTGATAACTATAGACTATGGGAAAAGCCCCTTGAAATAAAGTATTCAAACGCAAAAGACAGAGTAATCTGCAATATTTAGATAAAAAAACAGGAGAGTATTCGAAAATGGATGGTTAATTTGGGAAAACCCACTACAAAAAAGGCCTTTCTGTAGTGGGCTTAGCCTGAAAATAAAATTAGTGTTCGCGGGTTTTACGGAATTTGACTTCCGGATAACGCTCACTGGTCAAGTTTAGGTTAACCATGGTTGGAGCGATATAAGAAAGATTATCGCCGCCATCAAGTGCTAGGTTCTGCTCGTTCTTACGCTTAAATTCTTCGAATTTCTTCGCGTCATCACACTCAACCCAACGTGCCGTTGATACGTTAACCGCTTCATAAATGGCTTCAACGTTATATTCACTCTTCAAACGAGATACAACGACATCAAACTGCAACACCCCCACAGCACCAACAATCAAATCATTATTGGTCAGTGGACGGAAAACCTGTACAGCCCCTTCTTCTGACAACTGAACCAACCCTTTAAGCAATTGTTTTTGCTTTAATGGGTCGCGCAAACGAATACGACGGAACAGCTCAGGTGCAAAGTTAGGGATCCCCGTAAATTTCAGATCTTCCCCTTGTGTGAAGGTATCACCAATTTGGATCGTACCGTGGTTATGTAAACCAATAATGTCACCCGCATACGCATTTTCGACATGAGAGCGATCACCTGCCATAAAGGTCAGCGCATCAGAGATGACGACATCTTTTTTCGTACGCACCTGACGCAGCTTCATACCTTTTTCATAAGTTCCTGAAACAATACGCATGAAAGCAACACGGTCACGGTGTTTTGGATCCATATTCGCCTGAATTTTGAAGACGAAACCGGTAAATTTCTCTTCTGTAGCTTCAACTTCACGCACATCAGTTTGACGTGGCTGAGGCGATGGCGCCCACTGGACTAAACCATCTAACATATGATCCACACCAAAGTTACCAAGTGCAGTACCAAAGAAAACCGGAGTCAATTCGCCTTCAAGGAAAGCATCATGATCGAACTCATGAGAGGCCCCTTTTACCAACTCCAACTCATCACGTAGCTGAGCCGCTAATTCGTCACCGACTTCTTTATCTAAATCAGGGTTATCTAACCCTTTAATAATACGGACTTCTTGGATTGTATGACCTTGGCCTGTTTGATAAAGGATCGTTTCATCACGTAATAAGTGATAAACCCCTTTGAACAACTTACCGCAACCAATGGGCCACGTAATTGGGCAACATGCGATATTCAGCTCATTTTCAACTTCGTCCATTAACTCCATTGGGTCACGAATATCACGGTCAAGTTTATTCATAAAAGTCAAAATCGGCGTATCACGCAAGCGAGTGACTTCCATCAATTTGCGAGTTCTATCCTCAACCCCTTTACCGGAGTCGATGACCATCAAGCAGCAGTCAACCGCCGTTAAAGTACGATAAGTATCTTCAGAGAAGTCTTCGTGCCCCGGGGTATCCAACAAATTAACTAAACAATCATGATAAGGGAATTGCATCACCGATGTGGTAATTGAGATACCACGTTGCTTTTCCATCTCCATCCAGTCTGATTTTGCGTGTTGATTTGAACCGCGGCCTTTTACCGTTCCCGCACGCTGAATCGCTTGCCCAAATAGCAATACTTTTTCAGTAATGGTGGTTTTACCTGCGTCAGGGTGAGAGATGATCGCAAACGTCCTGCGCGCGTTGACTTCATGTAGAAAATTCTGATCTGCCATTTAACCGTTCTTTTTTGTTTGAATACAGATTTGTACATGCATTAGGAGAGGCAATAGGTGGCTCTTAGCTCAGCAAATCCGTCTTGTTAATCGAAATTGGCGGCTATTTTCTCAGATCTTAGGGTCATAAACAATCAAAGGTCACTTAATTGATAGCGATTGTTACCGAGAAAGAGACTCTTTTGTTACTGCCATTAAACTAATTAAAACAGAACGGACGACACGCCAAAGCCATCAAGGAGCCTCAGTAGGCTCCCCAAAAAGAGTGACTATTTGGCTAAAATCAGATCAGCAATGGCTTGCCCAAGTTGCTGTGTACTTGCATTTCCGCCCATATCGCGAGTCAAGTGATGGCGCTCTTTGATCACCGTTTCAACCGCATCCATAATGGTATCATGCATTGCTGGGCAGCCGAGATGCTGCATCATCATTGCGGCCGCCCAAATAGTGCCGATTGGGTTAGCAATATTTTGCCCCGCAATATCAGGCGCTGAACCATGTACTGGCTCAAACATAGATGGGAACTGTTTTTCAGGATTAATATTCGCAGAAGGTGCAATGGCAATGGTTCCGGTACAGGCAGGGCCTAAATCCGACAAAATATCACCAAACAAATTGGAGCCTACAATCACATCATAAAATTCAGGCATTCTGACCAAGTTAGCGGCGAAAATATCAATATGGAATTGATCCACTTTCACATCAGGGTAGTGTTTTGCCATTGCCGCAAAACGGCTATCCCAATAAGGCATTGAGTGAAAAAGGCCATTTGATTTCGTTGCCGAACTTAAATGTTTTTTCTCCCGTGATTGTGCCAATTCGAACGCATATTTTAATATTCGATCCGTACCTTTACGGGTAAAAATACTTTGCTGAGACACCACTTCATCTTCAGTACCTTCATACTGAATGCCGCCAATAGCCGAATACTCCCCTTCTACGTTTTCACGTACCACATAGAAATCAATATCACCGGGTTTTTTATCGGCTAAAGGGGATTTGATCCCTTCAAATAGGCGTACCGGACGCAAATTAACATATTGGTTGAAAGCACGGCGGATGGGTAACAACAGCCCCCAAAGTGAAATATGGTCAGGCACACCAGGGAACCCGACTGCGCCAAGGAAAATAGCATCAAATTTTTTTAACTGTTCTAAACCATCTTCAGGCATCATTCGCCCTGTACGATGGTAAGTTTCACAGGACCAATCAAAATGGGTAAAGTTAAGCTTTACCTGATGTTGACTTGCTGCGGCCTCTAAGACTTTTAATCCCTCAGGTATAACTTCTGTTCCTATACCATCACCTGGAATGACTGCGATATTAAATTGTGACATGTCACGGCACTCCCACAACAATAAATTTTATGAGTAAGTAAGATCTCCAGTTTATGGGTTGCTGTGATAAAGTATAGCGTCGAAGTGTAATCTTTGGGTTTACAAACTATGAACAAGCTACCCGCATTGGAAGACATTAGAGTATTTGTCACTGTTGCTCGCTTAATGAGTTTTTCACGAGCCGCGGAGCAACTGCTTGTTTCACCCGCCTATGTCTCCAAACGCATAAAATTACTTGAAGAAAATCTCGGACAGACGCTATTTCTGCGAGCATCCCGCTCAATTAATTTAACTCATGAAGGACGCATTGTTCTGAGCAGTGGTGAGCGGCTATTACACGAACTCGACAATATGCACAATGCGTTAAACGCCTGTCGAGAGGAGATCCGTGGTGAGTTAAGGGTCAGTTGCAGCACAGGCTTTGGTAGCGCCTATCTCAACCCCTTTATCCTAGCATTACGTGCTAACTATCCACTCTTAGGGATCGACCTTACTTTAACCGATCGTTCCATTGATATTATCAGCGAAAACATTGATCTCGATATTTATATTGGTGGCACAATCCCCGATCATTACATTGCGAAGCAAATCGCCAAAAATAAACGCATTCTCTGCGCTTCCCCTGCTTATTTAGAGCAGCATGGCAGCCCTAATCATCCTCAAGAGCTAGAAAAACAACATTTTTGCATTACGATTAAAGAGCGCAACCAAGCACCTGCACAATGGAAACTACAACATCAAACAGAAAGTATGACGGTGGCACCAAATAGTAAGCTCATGGTGAACAATGGTGATGTCGCTAAACAGTGGTGTATCGGCGGTGAAGGTATTTTGTTGCGTTCATTATGGAGTGTACTACCGGAGTTAGAGAGCGGGAAATTAATTCGCGTACTTCCACAATGGAGCCAACCTGCTGATGTGTATGCCGTTTATTCACGCACCGCCCGCAATAATGCAAACTTGCGCGTTTTTATTGAAAATTTAACAGAATACTTATCAAAACATTTACCGCATCAATTTCAGGATGAATAAACAAAAGGTGGACATGAGCCGATGAAAGACACGCAAACATTTGGACAACGTTTGCTGGCCTTATTGAAACAACAAAAAATGAGCCAGTTAAAAGCCGCTGAAGCACTTGGTGTTTCTCGGACTGCCGTCAACAAGTGGACAAAAGGCGGTATGATTGATGAAAACAACCTTGAGAAATTAGCACAATTACTGAATGTTGATAAAATATGGCTCAAATATGGTGAATACACCAATCACGCCTCTACCGCTTCACACCCAGCCATTGTTCGTAATATCAATGAAGTGCATCTTCAAGAGTCCACTGAGATCGTTACTTGGGAATGGGATTTACTCACGGGCGAACTGAACTATTCGGATAATGTTGAAGATGTTTACGGCATCAAAATCACCACTAATGATGATTTTTGGGCTTTAATGAACCAAGAATCGAAAGATAAATTAGTGAATGGTTACTCAAAGATCATTCGTGAAGGTGGCGCCCATGAAATGGATTTTAAAATTGCGTGGGATGATGGCTACCGATGGATCACCTCACGAGCAACCGGTGTTAAAGGCCCAAATGGTAAAGTGACTAAATTGGTGGGGATCAGCCTAGATAACACCGAACGTAAAAATACAGAACTACGGCTACGTAAAATTAAGTGCTACTTTGATGTCTTACTCGCTCACTTTAACCATTTAGTTGTGTTTACCGATAAAGCGGGGGAAATACTTGCCAGTAATCTCGAAAGCCAAACTGCGGATATCGATTATTTGGAATTACAGCGCTTACTCTATCAACTCGCTATCAATCATAAGCCGTGGTTAGAAGGGGTGTATAGTAAAGGTCACGGCCACATTCACTTCCAAGACCGTGAAATTAGTGCCTCTTATCATCTCAATGATGAGCAGCAGCCATTCCTCATGTTTCAGCTTAAATAACACAAAAGCCCCATTATCGGGGCTATCATACATTACAAATCTAACACTAACCGTTTAGTCTTAGCACGCGAAACACACAACATCATGGTCTTCTGCTCCGCACGCTCATCATCATCAAGGTAGTGATCGCGATGATCTGCCTCGCCTTCTAAAATTGCCGTTTCACAAGTGCCACACACGCCATTGCGGCACAAACATTCAACCTGAATACGTTTATCTGCTTCGATCGCCTGCAAAATGGAGACATCTTCGCTGATATTTAAGCTAAACCCTGAACGTTGGAAATAAACCTCAAAAGCCTCGCCTTCATTTGCTACTTCACCAAAGTTTTCAAAATGAACTTGAGATTCACCTAAATGTGCATTGCCATGTTCGATAACCGCATTAATTAATGATTCAGGGCCACACACATAAACATGGCTATTTTTGGGTTGCGCTTTAACCAACTGCTCGACAGATAGGCGCTGCGCTTTCGCATTATCATAAAGATATAATCGTTCCCCCAATCGCTCTTGAAGCTGTTCAACAAAAGCAGCCGTATTTTGATCGCGAAAACAGTAATGAAGCTCGAATTCCATACCCGTTTGCTCTAATTCATAAAGGTATGAGAGGAACGGGGTAATACCAATCCCTCCCGCAATCAAAATATGCTTACAAGAACTGTCATGTTTCAATGAAAAATAGTTTTGAGCAGGCGATAAATAAACTAAATCCCCTTCCGCTAACTGTTCATGCATATAAGCAGAGCCGCCTTTCGAGTTCTCATCGCGTAGCACAGAAATACGGTAACAATGGCAATCTTTAGGATCGCTAATTAACGAATAAGCCCGCTGTAATCCCAGCTCTTCGTTCATATGTACCGTAATATGGCTCCCCGCACTAAACGGTTCAAGCAAGGTCTCTTTTGCAACGAACTCGAACATTTTAATGGTTGGGCTAAGTTGCTCTATGCGGCTAACATTTACGGCTATTTTTTGTTGGCTCATCACAATTCCCTCTTTTACTGATTACTGGCTAAGCGATGTCAATACACAGATATTTCACGGTCAGGTAGTCCTCTATGCCATATCGGGAACCTTCTTTGCCTAGGCCCGATTGCTTAACACCACCAAATGGAGCAACTTCATTGGAGATCAGGCCTGTATTAATCCCAACCATGCCGCTTTGCAGTTTCTCTGCCACGCGATAAACACGACCAATATCTTTTGAAAAGAAATAGGCGGCTAAACCATAAATCGTATTATTCGCTCGCTTAATAACCTCATCTTCATCACGAAAACGAATAAGTACCGCAATAGGGCCAAAAATCTCTTCGTGTACGATATCCATTGAATCATCCACATCCACTAACACTTTTGGATTGATAAAATTACCTTGCTCAGTGATTTCACTCCCCAACGTTAGCTGCTTGGCACCTTTAGCAAGTGCATCTTTAACTAATAGATTCATATTATCGATGGCTCGAGATGTAATCATAGGCCCAATATCAGTATCCTCATCCAACCCATTTCCAACACGTAACTGGCTTACTTTCGCAGTGAATTTCTCGATAAATGGCGCATAGATGGACTCATGAATATAAAAACGATTCACACAAACACAGGTTTGCCCACCATTACGAAATTTTGCCTGTATTGCGCTGTTTACCGCTTTATCAATATCCGCATCATCAAACACAATAAAAGGGGCATTTCCCCCAAGCTCTAAAGCGCTTTTTTTGATCGTTGAGGCACACTGCTCATACAGTTGACGTCCAACTTGCGTAGAGCCAGTAAAAGAAAATTTACTGATCAATTCATGGCGTGTGAGTAATTCCCCTAAAACACGAGATTCCCCTGTCACAATGTTCAGCACCCCAGCAGGCACGCCAGCTTGTTGCGCCAACTCAGCAAGTGCGAGAGCCGTAAACGGTGTTTCACTGGCGGGTTTGATGATCATGCTACAGCCCGCTGCTAATGCGGGAGCGGCTTTGCGCGTGATCATTGCGGCGGGGAAGTTCCATGGCGTAATGGCACTACACACACCAATCGGTTGCTTGATGGTTAAAAGACGGTTGCTAGCTACGGTTTGCGGGATCGTCTCACCATAAACTCGCTTGCCTTCCTCTGCAAACCATTCGATAAACGAGGCGGCATAACGAATTTCCCCTTTAGCCTCATTCAACGGTTTGCCCTGCTCTAATGTCATCAGCAAACCTAAGTCATCCATATTGGCTTCAATCAATGTAAACCAGCGATGTAAAATCGTAGCACGTTGTTTTGCCGTGAACTGACGCCAAGCCTCCATCGCATGATGTGCCTTCACAATCGCATCATTCACCTGCTCTGGTGAAAGGCTGGGTACAGTACCCAGCACCGATTGATCCACAGGGTTCAATACTGAAATAGTCTTCGAACTATCCACCCATTGACCATTGATATAGCAAGACTGGCGGAATAGCGCTGGGTTATTTAACCTATTCATGTGCTATTTCTCCCGTCACTCAGTGTGTGCCGTTGCAATCAGCTTATGGAAGTGTGCGACGCCATGCTCACTGATCCCACTACGTTGCCTATCAGCCATGATCCGCCCTTGCCCTCGATAGCCACGGGAACGTAACCCTTTTTGAACACTCTCAACGAGGCGCAGATCTTCTGGGCGAAATACCGTCCGATACCACTCCACTAAATTCTTTTGGTACTCCGTCAATTCTTCGTTTAAGAAATAGATATCGTAATGCTGCAACGTTTCTCCCGCACTAACCGGAAACTCATAAATGACGGTCATAAAATCACCACCTGGCGGCATATTAAACATGGTGCTAGGCCAAATCCAAAAGCCGAAGAAACGTGGATTGACTACTGATTCATCAAATTGATATGACGACTCTGAAGGTTTGGCTTGACCAATCTGTACCGTCCAGTTTTCATTCAACTGGTGCTCATACACATTGACATCGACCGAGCTAGCAAAACTGACATGGTTTGTTGGACAGTGATAACATTCGATATAGTTATCAACAATCGTCTTCCAGTTAGCTGGCGTATGGCTGACAAAGCGTGCCGCTAATTTCAGATCACGGATCACTGAGCAAGCTTCTTCCATTTTTGCCGCTAATCCAGGCAGTTGCTCCTCGATAGGTTGAGGCTCCCCTTCTGTCAAATTAATATAAATAAACCCTGCGTGCTCAATCACATGAAAACTGCTCAATGACATGGCATCGGCTTCAAAGTTATTCACGTTTTCGCAGTTTGTCGCATGTGCCAATTGACCATCCAATTTGAATGCCCAAGCATGATAAGGGCAAGTGATGACATTTTTCATTTTACCGCTTTCACCACTGATCAACTGATGGCCTCGATGCGGGCAGACATTATAAAAGCCCCGCAAAACATCATCTCGCCCCCTAACGATAACAAGGCTTTCGCCAATCAACTGGCGAGTGATATAGGCATTTTTCTCTTTCACCTCACTACTGTGAGCAACACAAACCCAAGAGTTAGCAAAGATATTTTCTTTTTCGAACTCAAATACGTCATCTGACGTGTAATAGCGTGCAGGAATGGTCCACGCATTATCAATATCAAGGTGATCATTAATCGAAATGACTTTTTTTGCATTGCTCATCATTATTGCCTCACTTATGTAAACTTATAGTTAACATGTTTTTTGGGAATGTTAATCTAGATCTCAATAATGATCAAACGAAATATTAAACATTATTATAACAATAATAATTTACCTATTTAAAACATATAGATAATGACATATCGTGAAATACATTTGTTAATTGCAGGTTAATTAATTGTTGACCACGCAATATTTTCATGGATATTCTCTGTAAACCAAAAGTAGCATTCCCTGCAAACCAACTCTCATTAAAAGACATAAAAATAAGTGAGCAACTGGAGAAGAGGTATGATGAATAATAAGAAATCTGTATTTTACGTATCACTCGCCTTTAGTCTGGTATTAATCAGCTTAGGCGCCTTTATACCTGACAAACTCGAAGCATTTTCAAATTACTCTCTGGGTTTTATCTATAACAATTTAGGTTGGTTTATACTCGGAGCCGTTTTTATCTTTTTTAGTTTTTGTATGTATCTCGGTTTTTCAAAGTTTGGTCATATTCGGCTTGGAGAGGACAGTGATCGCCCCGAATATCGTACCGCAACATGGGTTGGAATGTTATTTAGTGCATCGATTGGGATTAGCCTCGTGTTTTGGGGAGTTGCCGAGCCTGTTTCTTACTATATCAGCCCTCCAGTTGGTACAGGCTATACCGAACAAGCAGCAAAAACCGCCATGCAATATGTCTATTTACATTGGGGGGTCTCAGCTTGGGCCTGCTATGCCTTAGTCGGTGTATCATTAGCCTTTTTCCAATTTAGAAAGAAATTACCTTCATCGCTGAGCTCTGTGTTTTACCCACTGATCGGTGAATGTATCAAAGGCTCGATAGGGAAATGGGTCGATGTATTAGTGGTATTGTCGATCGTTATTGGTATTGCGACCTCGCTAGGCTTTGGCACACTGCAAGTTAACAGTGGCATGAATTACTTATGGGGGATCCCTGTAAGTATCTGGATCCAAATTGCGATTATTGCAGTGGTCACCATCATTTATATCATGTCGACCATCTCTGGTTTACAAGGTGCGATTAAGCATTTATCTAACTTAAATATGCTATTAGCATTCGCCTTGATGGGTTTTATTCTCTTTGCTGGCCCGACACAAACGATCCTTAAAGTTCTTTTTCAAGGTATTGGTGACTATGTACAAAACTTTGTCAGTATGTCATTCCGTACTGAACCCTATAATGATGGTGCTTGGATTGCGAACTGGACTCTCTTTTACTTCGGCTGGTGGATTGCATGGGCGCCTTTAGTAGGGAGTTTCGTGGCGCGTATTTCCAAAGGGCGTACCATTAAAGAGTTTATGATTGGCGCTGTCTTTATTCCTGTGTTCGGCTCATTCGCTTGGTTTGCCGTGATGGGAGGCTCAGCCATCCATCTTATCCAAAACATGGGACAAAAAGCACTTGCAGAAGCGGTGAAATCAGATGTGACTTCTGCTTTCTTTAAATTCTTAGACTATTTCCCTGCAAGCACCTTCTTATGCGTATTGGCTATGGTTTTAGTGATGGTTTTCTTTATTACTTCAGCAAACTCAGCCGTATTCGTATTGGGAATGGTCAGTGAAAATGGTAACCCAAATCCAACCCATACGACGAAGACCATTTGGGGAGTGGTTATCGCGGCTATTGCTATCGTATTGATCATCACAGGTGGATTATCCGGTTTACAATCTGCTTTAGTTGCCACTGCTATCCCGCTTTCCATATTAATGCTATTGATGTGTTATTCGACATACAAAGGCCTTAATGAAGAGGTCCGCACAGAAAAAGCAGAAAAGAAGTACCGCAAAAAAAGCCAAGTTGTGATCAATCCCCCTATTCTACCTGCATCTGAAAAGCTATCTAAATAACCCTCTAAAAGCCTATTAGAATAAAACCACAGTTTGGATACTGTGGTTTTTCATGCCGTCAAATAAAAAGCATCCGATTATAAGATCAAACACTAATAGATTAAGAAATCGAAAAAAAATAATATTTGGCGGATTCAAGTCCGAAGTGCAACGCTAAGCCGCCTTTCTTAGCTCCGCAAACACCACCGAAGGTTGTCTGAACCCCAGACACTTGCGTGGCCTGCTGTTCAACGCTCCCTGATAGCGTTGTAAGTCTTCTTCTGTCACTGTCCGCAGGTCTGTTCCTTTCGGGATAAACTGTCTTAACAACCCATTCGTATTCTCGTTCAGCCCACGCTCATGCGAGGCATACGGATGGGCAAAGTACGTATCTGCGTTCAGTGCTTCTGCTATCGCCTTGTGCTCACTAAACTCTAGACCGTTATCGAACGTTATTGTGTGACATACATCCTGATACTCACTCAGCAGTGAGATAATGGCCTTACTGACTTCCACCGCATCCTTTGAAAACACCTTTTTTGTCAGGTAAATACGGCTTTTGCGTTCTGCCAGTGTCACGATAGCACCAGTGCCCTGTTTACCCTGCACCAAATCGGCCTCCCAGTCCCCCAGACGGCTACGGTCATCGACGACTGACGGCCGTAGCTCAATGGATACCGCATCAGGGATGCGCCCTCGTTTCTGCCCGTAGCCCTTACGATATCGCCGTTTGCCCTGCCTAAGATGCCTGTACAACTCGCCACCGCTACGCTTATCCGCATAGATATACTGGTAAATCCATTCATGGCTGACGCTAAGACCAATAATGCTGCCAATTGCACTTATTTGCTCAGGACTCCACTTCCACTCCAGAGCAAATATCACGAAATCTATGGTCTGCTGAGGAATTGTCCTTTTGGCAGATGACAGCCGCCTATCACAGCACTTCTGGTGTGCCTGTTGTGGGTTATAACCAGTATCTGAAGTGTTACGCCTCAGTTCACGGGAGACCGTGGACTTGCTTACACCGATACGGATACCTATCTCATGGCAGGATAAATTATCCTCACGCAGTATCGATATCTGGTATCGTTGTCCTTCGGTTAGTTGCTGATACTTCATACTTACTCGCTCATCTTTGGTCGGAAGAGCAGGATAGCTTATCAGTAGCTAACCGTCCTTCCATCTAACATGACCGAGCGTTGCACTTATTATCTGAATTCGCGTTTTTTTATTATTCCTTAATTAATGAATTAGTTTTTATTCATTAAAAATCGTTATCTAACAAATTGAATTATAGGAATAATAAAATTATGCCAGACAATAAAACCATTAATCACATTTTCCTCAGCAGTGAGATCGCCACGCTTTTACAGGAAAAGTCCTATCAATTCGCTTTAAATGGTGGGCCTCAAATATCAGGAAGTCAAAAATTAGCAGAGCAGGTTGCAACTCAGTTATACAACTTATTCAATGATGAAGATAAGAAACTACTGGATGACTATAGGAATGAAAAAATTCCTTATTTAGTTTTTGAAGGGTTTGTGGATACGGACGTTAATGGTGAACCGATTAACCTTCCGAATAAAAGCGCCTTACCGACCCTCCAAGAATTAGAAAGTGATATCGAAATTTTAAAATTGGCCTCACAAGAGCAAATTATTTTAGCATTATTAAATGAAACCACATTTGCTTATGATACTGAAAACCTAGGAAATATTATTAGAATTGTAGCTAACTTTAATGGCGGTGGTGCTGAAAAACGCCAAAATGAAGCCCCTGATGCCAGTTCCCATTCGGGCAAAGCGGTCGTACCATACACTGAAGACCCTTATTACTCCGCAATTAACATTATCGATGGGCACTCCCCTTCACCGTCATCGCTGATACTCACTGCAAGGTGGAACCCTTTATCAGAAACAACAAAAGTAGCCCCCATTAAGCGCATCATTGACCAATTATCACCTGAAGAAATCGTTGCTTTAACCACAGCCAGCTTTGATTTCCGTAAAGCGAAAACAGCCAGTGAAGGAAAAAGTATCGGTGGAAAATGTATTTCTATCCTTGAACTTGATAAGCATGGAAAATTGAATATGAATTATAATTCAGAGCGTTTTTCACTCAATCCCGCGGCTTCAGAATTCGTCCAAAAAACGTATAATAAATTTAATTCTATTGCCGAAAATATGGAATTTGATGCCGTCGATTTGCAGCCATATAGGATGATAGTGATTAATAATAAATTAAGCTTACATAGTCGGGATATTGTAAAAGATAACCGTCGCACACTGGTTCGGCTTTTTGGTTACCGAAAAGATGCTGAATATAATATGGTTAGCCAAGACCCACTCATTGTAAAAGGCTAATATGGCTTAAGTATTCGTATTAAATAATCGGCAGGCAAATTTACCACGACCCATATTCGGCCGTGGTTTAATAATCACATTATGCGTCATTAAACAGGGTTAATGCCAAAATAAGCGCATCTTCTCGCCCCTGCTTTGCAGGGTAATAATCTTTACGTACCGTCACTTGATGAAACCCTAATTTATCATACAGGTGCAGCGCCGGTGCATTCGATTCACGAACTTCAAGCCATAATGTCAAAATCCCTTTATCAACCAGATCCTTAATCAGTTGCTCCATTAACATACGCCCATACCCTTTTCCTTGATAATCGGGGTGCACGGCAATATTAAAGAGTGTTGCCTCATCAAGAACACACTGTGTTATAGCAAAACCAACGATCTGATTATTAAGAGTAATTTTGATGTTATGATACTTTTCCCCTTGGTTTCCATAAAAAACACGCTCAGTCCAAGGAAAATCATGACTTAACTTTTCGATTAAGAAAGCTGTCGCAAGATCAGACTGCTTTAGTGCTGAAATTTTCGTCATATTGATAAATCTGCTCCCAAAGTGCCCGTTTAGCGCTATTGCTGGCTGCCAGCTCATCTAATACAGGAGAAATAAAGGTTGTATTTAACCCTTCTGGATGAGATTGGCCGCCTAAGACCCAACAATTTATTGTTATTGGTGTTGGAAGCATTGCCAATTGCTCTGAATTAATACAAACCACATCCGTTGGATAAATTTTCATCGCCAGAAAAATATCTTTTAACAGACGGTTGTTTAAATCAAGGTTCTCATCAGTAATAATAATAAGCTTAGTCGAATCTGGAATTCTTACACCACGTTCACCACGTAATACAGCAGGGTTTCTCACTACCCATTGAGTGATACCCATTTGATTTAAAAGTCTGTCACGTCGTGCCATTCATTTCATTCCAGTCGCTATGTTAACAACGACATCTTATCAAAGCGGATCAATAGCGCCAACAGAGCAATGCTATTTCCCCATTTTCTGATAAAGTGTGCACAAAATAATTAGGCTTACATACATACCATAAACAATTTGCATTGTAGCTAGACGCTAAAACGCGATGGCTCGAAAGATTGAGGGTATTTTAGGAGATCAACAAAGTATGTCACTACTGACACCGGCTAGCGAAGTTATCCAACGCCACCTTGAGCATTTTACCGATCGCCATGTCATTTTAGCGGGTGACATCCAAGATGAATTAGCAGCAACCTTAGAAGCTGCGAGCGTACGTGTTCTCACTAATCAATACCATCGTTGGCAAAATTTGCACTCCTTAATGGGCGACAGTGTGAAATTTGCTGCGGTAGCAGATGCTGATTTTGTACGTCCTTGCAATACCCTGATCTATTTCTGGCCTAAAAATAAACAAGAAGCCTGCTTTCAACTGGATGATTTATGCACTCACCTGACCACAGGTAGCCAAATTTTTATTGTTGGCGAAAACCGTAGCGGTGTAAAAAGTGCCGAATCTATCATGGAAGGCATCGCGACATTGCAAAAAATTGACTCTGCAAGACGCTGTGGGCTGTATTATGGTGAGTTAGAACAACCTACGGATTTTGATATAACTCGTTGGTGGCGCCGCTATGAAGTAGAGAACGTACAGATCCAAGCCTTACCTGGCGTGTTTAGTCACAATGAATTAGATATTGGTAGTGAACTCCTACTTTCTACACTGAATGAGCCTATTACAGGTAATCTACTTGATATTGCTTGCGGTAATGGCGTTTTAGCTGCCGTCGTCGGAAGCCACAACCCTAATGTAACATTGACACTGAGTGATGTGAGCGCGGCTGCTATTGCCTCCTCTATCGCCACATTACAAGCCAATCAGTTAACTGGCAAAGTACTTGCAAGCGATGCCTACTCAGATATCAATGACACCTTTGATTGGATTATCTCTAACCCCCCTTTCCATGATGGGTTAAATACCAGCTACAGTGCGGCTGAAAATATGATTTTCCAAGCCCCGAAATACCTGAAAAAAGGTGGGCGACTCCGTATTGTGGCCAATGCTTTTTTACCTTATCCAGACATGCTTGATAAGGCATTTGGCAGCCATGAAGTATTAGCAAAAACAGGTAAATTTAAGGTTTATCAAGCAATTAAACGCTAATCCATAAACCTCCATGATTTCTATCGCGGCTAACCTAGAAATGGTTGGCCGTTTTTACATCAAATAATAAAAGCATAATAAAAAAATTATTGACGCGCGGCTAAATTAGCCTAAAATCCGCTGCGTACTATCGACACAAAATAGAGTCTGATATTGCGAGGGTGGCGGAATTGGTAGACGCGCTAGCTTCAGGTGTTAGTGTCCTTCGGACGTGGGGGTTCAAGTCCCCCCTTTCGCACCATACAGACTACAATTTTTAATCACCAAGTTAAAAATTAAATCGATAGCTTTCAATGAATTGACAGTACCTGCGAGGGTGGCGGAATTGGTAGACGCGCTAGCTTCAGGTGTTAGTGCCCTTCGGGCGTGGGGGTTCAAGTCCCCCCTTTCGCACCACTGTTAACTTCCTATCTCGATCAACGAACCCTTTCCCTATAACCCGAAGATTCGCTGTAGGCGTGTAAACTACGGTTATCTTATACGCTATGTTGTGAGACTAAAGCCATTAGACTGCATAACAGTGCTATCACGGCGGGGATAATCAATAAGCGCCGAGAGCCGCGGTTGAATAACATTGCGGCGGTGGTTAGCATAGTCACTATCGTGACAGCTTTAAGGCTATTTAGCCCCATATTGCTGAGTAGATAAATCACGCTCAACAAAATAACCGCGAAAACACCCCATAACCCTGCTGTAGAGCGACGTAGATAAGTGCTTTTTGTTACGCTAGTTGGCATAGCGACCTCAACAATCTAAATGATAATGATTATCAATCATATCTTGTTTTTGGCAAAATACAATATTTTTTATTGAGGAAACCATGCCGATTTAAGAAAAAATAAAAGCTATTTATTCATTAAATAAATAAACAAAATGAATATCTTCAGGCTCTAAGGCAAATAGCTCTGGGTCTGGCTTATCCAGCAGTTCACACCCCATATACTGATAAAAATGGACTGTATTTTCAGAAGGCGTTGCTGATACATATAAGCCAGCTGCCCCTTTCTCTTTGGCTAATTCACAGCACTGATTAAATAACATGCCCCCTAAGCCCTCACCCCGATAGCGGTGGCTAACATGTAAGAATGACAATTGAAGTAAATTACGCTCTTCACCACGCCATACATTATCTAAACTTGCAGCGGCGATTAGTGTGTCATGATCAAACACGCCAATAAATACCGCTCCGTTATCATAGCTTTCGAGTAAATGTGGCGTATATGCCTCAGGTTCACCTTCCGGCCAACCTTTCATATCAAAGCGTTGCGCGGATAACACTAATTTCCCATTTTGGTGAAGATATAAATTTTCGATTAATTCTGTTCTATCAATTGACCAAACCGAAGGAACTTCATCCCTTGTTAATTCACGTATTTTTCTCATTTTCTAAACTCAATTGTTCTTTACGGCTTTCTGCTACGCCTTCTAGCGCATGATAAGCAACGGCACAAAATAATGAATTCAACCGTTTCATATCGCCTAGCAGGCTAACATGTAAGTTACTAGTATCTAGACTTTGCATATTTTGTTTGTGTAACCTTTCAACGTGCGCATAAGCAAAGCGTTGGTTAATAAGACGAAAACGGTGTTTTGCACGCCGTAGACGTTTCGCATTATCAATATCGGCCGAAACAAAAACAGACATCCCTAGATTCAAATTCGTCTGTAATCGCTCAAGTAAAGAATGTAGCTCTTTATAACCTTCATTAGAGAAGGAACGGCGATTATCAATCGATTTTTTGACTAACTCAGAAGTCATTCGGTGGATGATAGTCGATGATTGCTGCAAATTAAAAGCAGTATCAATAATTTCAGCCCAACGCCTTGAATCTTCCTCACTGAGTTCGCTTTGATGTAACTGCGCTAAATAGAGTTTAATGCTGCTATGCAGCATATCGACCTCTTCATCCAAGCGGTTAATTTCCCTTTTCTGCTCTTTATTACCGTTAAGAACATCTGTAAAACGTTGAAGCATTAATTCAAGTAGATCCCCCATACGTAATGTTTCTCGTACGGCGTTAGCGATTGCCAGTGATGGCGTCTCTAATGCACTTTTATCCAAATAACGCGGGGCAACCTCTTGCTCCATCGAAGGAACAATAGGGATTAATTTATTACATAACCTCGCCATTGGCCCAACAAAAGGCAACATGACAAGACAACGAGCTAGGTTATAAAACACGTGAAAATAGATCACGATTTCGGCTTCATTAAAGCCGTAGCCCCCAATCCATTCTGCCAGTGGTTTCACCCAAGGTAATACGACAACACAGCCGATTAGTTTAAATAGCAAACTCCCCAGAACGACTTGTCGTGAAATTTCATTTTGCCCGCGGCTACTCATCATGGCGAGTAAGCCACTACCAATGTTAGAGCCAATAACGATACTCAAGCTAATATAAAGAGGCACCAAGCCTGTTGCGCTTAATGTGGCAGTCAATAACACCGCTGCTAAGCTTGAATAACTCACCATGGCAAACAGAGCACCCACCAGCAGTGCCAAGACAACATCCCCACTTAACGAGGTAAAAATTGCCTTCACCGCATCAGCATGGGTAATCGGCTCTGCCGATGCCACAATTAACTGTAACGCTAATAAAATAAGCCCAAGCCCGATACCGACACGACCAATTTGCCCTGTGCGATTTTTCTTTTGGCTTAAAAAGGTTGAAACACCCACAAGGATCAGCAGCGGTGATAACCAAGAGAGATCAAACGTTAACACCCTCGCCATCAACGCTGTCCCGACATCGGCACCAAGCATGATAACCATGGCAGGCGTTAATGAAATCAGCCCCTGAGAAACAAAAGAGATAACCAGTAATGCCGTTGCATTACTACTTTGCACGAGCGCAGTTACCCCTACGCCGGAAAGAAATGCGCTTGTTCTCTTATTAACACTCTTTCCTAAAATACGGCGTAGATCTGCACCAAAAACCCGCATAATACCAGTACGGACAATATGTGTGCCCCAAACTAGCAATGCGACAGATGATAAAAGATGTAAAAGTGCCAGCATTGAAACCCTATGACGTTATATTTGTTATATTTAAGACAATGGTGATAAAACTGTACGAGTGATTTCAAACGGAAGGAGACCGCCTTTTTCACTCTAGCTTGATGGATGAATTAATTAGATAACTTAAAACGTTGCCGAATTAAGTGAAATCATACAATCATACATTATTTTTATTATTATTCAAAAAGTTAACAATAAACCTTAATGCGGATGGTATGAATAAGCGATTAAACTCTCCCCACTATGCCACAATACGCATCAAGCAGGCTCAATCGTCTAATCATTTTTTATACCTGAATCGCTGAGTTAACGCAAAAAAGTTAATGTAAGAGAGCGTAAATAGCGGGAGGTTAAAAAGAGGGGGCAATAAAAAATCCTCCGCAATCTCCTATCGCAGAGGATTCCACTTACAGGTTGGTTTATTGTTTCAATCCCATGGCATCGCGCATGGTAAAGAACAAATCGGTTTGGTCAGTTAACCCCATGACGTTAGCGGCATGTGGGCCATACGCTGCAACGCGTAACTGTGCGCCGGTGTGCTCTTGTGAATCTTCTTCTTCAGAGTTACCGTAGTTAACCACCATGACGGAACCATCTTTTGTGATCAATGCTTGTGTTAACCCAGTAGACTTGGTTCCTTCAGGGATAATTTGGCTGGAGTGCGCGTGGTCAGCAGTGACAATCACCAATGTATCACCGTGTTTTTTCGCAAACTCTAAGCCAACTTGTACGGCCTCATCCAAAGCTACCGTCTCACCAATTTGGCCACATGGATTAGCCATATGATCTTGTTTATCAATCGAAGCACTTTCAACTTGCAAGAAGAAACCATTCGGGTTGACTTGCAACAGATCGATTGCTTTTTGTGTCATTTGAGCCAATGTCGGTGCATTTGGATCTAGCTTAGCGTTCGGTTTGCACTCAAGCGGTGGATTATTGATATTGCCATAATGCGTTGCTTTAGGACCTTCCCAAGCAACCGCCATATTGCCATCATGGAATAGGCCTAAAACAGGTTTATCTTGGTTTGCAACAGTAACCGCATCTAAGGATTTCGCATCACGCACGATATTGAAACCACGCTCCTTTGCTTGCTCCTCTAGCGTTTTACCTTTGTACTCACCGGCTTTCGCCACTTGTTTAAAGCTTTTCGCACCGCCACCTAATGTAACATCAGCACGGGTAACCAGCAGTTGCTCAGAGATTGAACCACGACCGCCATTCTCTAAGGCATTGCTCGCACATTTTGCGGAGGTTTCTTCTGGCCCATAACATTTACGCGCTGTGACATGGGAAAATTGCGCGGCTGGGGTCGCATCTTGAATTTCAGAGGTCGTCACGTTACCTGTCGCTTTACCATGGCGCTTAGCGATTTCAAGTAAGGTTTCATGGTCTTTATCAAACACATCAACACCTAAAGCACCGTTATAGGTTTTCACGCCAGAAGACCAAGCTGTCGCTGAAGCGGCTGAATCTGTTACGTAATCAGGTTTTTTCGTTTTTTTATCTAATGCGTAGTGAGTATATTGACCAGTAATAGGTAATGCGTCGATACCTTTAAAGAAACCGCCTGCCCCTTCTGCATAATTACGTGCTACCGTAATTTCAGAGTCGCCCATACCATCACCAATAAACAGAATGACGTTTTTCGCCTGCCCATTATGGAGCGCCGCTTTCATAATATCGGTTTGCTCTTGTGCTAGTCGACGAGCACCGCCAAATTTAGTGATATCACCTTGTGCTGCGCGATTTTGTGAAACCGCATCTGTCGGCGTTGCCGCATATACAGGGATAGCACTACCAAAAATCATTGTACTTACAGCAACAGCTAAAATCGATTTCATGCAATGACCTGTCATAACCATTTCCTTGCCAATAATAAAAAGAAATTAAATATGTAATTGCTTCAAATAATGACAGGCATGCTAATTGAGTCAGATGACAGTTGCATGACGCTTTTATGTCGAAAAAAAGATCATTGTCATTAAGAATAAAAAAAGCAGCCTAACAACACGGTGGCTGCTTCCATTATTGTTTTTCTTTGGGTCAATTAAATGACACTATTGTTTCGGTGGTTCCGCCATTAAGTAACGAGTTCCTGTATAGAGCGTTTCACACCAAGAGACATAATCATGTCCACTTGGTAGCTCAGTCGCTTCCACCTGATAACCTTTATGCTTCAATACATCCAATAATCGATAATGATTTTGAATGATACCGCCCCAACTACCACGTTGCTCAAATAGCCCCGCTTCAAGGTAAAAACGCAATGGTTTTTTCGACATCTGCTCTATTTCGCGGATCAGCCACTCAGGCTCTTTTCCTTTAGGCGCCCACCAATAAGAGCCTGACATACTAAGTACATTGCCGAATAATTCAGGATGTGAGAGGGCGTTCCAAGTCGCACCTAATCCTCCATAACTCGATCCGGCAATAATGGTTGACTGTGCAGGTGCTTGGATACCTTTTGTTGTTAAGACAGGCATCAGCTCTTTTGACAGCATCTTCGGAAAATCAGGATTTGGTGGTAACTCGACGTTGCGGCGCTCGGAGCTAATGCTATCAAGGAACACCACATACATTGGTGGTATTGCGCCCTCCGACATCCACTTATCAAAAAAGTCAGCCATTTTGTAAGTATGCAAGTAGGTTTGCCCATCTAATAATACCAACACCGATGGCTTACTCATTGCGACCGCAGGGCGATACAGATAAATCTGCCTATCATTATTTAACAGGTTACTGTGAAAATTAAATGATTCTAAGCGGCCTTTACGTTGGTGCCCCTCAATCTTGGCAAAGTCGCATTGACGTTTTTCTGGCGCTAATGACAATAATGAAAAGCGATTATAGCGATCCGTCGCAAATGACGGGATCCCATGCGCATTGAATGGATCGGCTTGTGCCGTCGCCAAAATCGCTTTGCGTTGTGCGAACCCACCTTCTGTCACTTTCGGCACATCAGGGGCGATTTTATATTGTGACAAAGTGTCTTTCGGAACGATAAAAGTGCGATACCAGATATCCGTATTCGGGATATGGGCCATGGTTTCATGATTCCCTGAAGGCGCACCTAAAATATAAGCATTAGCGGTTGCACCACGCCATAAAAAAGTGACCTTCTTTTGTCCTTTTTTATACTCTTCAACTAAGGGGGTTCCCTGTGCTTTTACCTCTCGCCAAAAAGCGTCTGTCGTTTTCTCTTGTTTATGTGCATCAAGTAAAGCTTGTAATTTAGGGCTATCAATTTTATGTTCCGCTTCAATCGCTAATGGTTGATAGTCAGTTAAATTAAATTTGAGATGCCAAGGCTGCTCCGGTGCACCTTGTAAATTGAGGTAATATTGCCCCTGCTTGGGCACAATATAAGAGACAGAATGCGGCTCTGTTTGTGGTAAATGTTGTACTAACACGCGAATGGGTTGCTTATCATTCCCTGAAAGCACAGCTTCTGAAATACCATCCCCCTCTTGGCGAATGTACTGTTTATTTGAGATTTCAACCAGCAAACAGCTATGACCTTCGCTATTATGAATCCCCTCAATAGAAAGAGATAATTCATCCAAGCGAATACAATCTGGAACGGCTGCCATAGCTGCCGATGAAAGTAAGATACAGCCTAATAACGGTAACGATTTCACATCCATTTCCATTGAGAAAGAGTTTCAATAGCAAACATTACTATCAAATTAACATTTCAAACTCAATGATTATCATAATGTTTTTCCATAAATTGCTGGAATAATTGCAATGCACTTAATAGGCGGTGCCTTTGTTCTGGAGTTAAACGTAAATAACGGCGGATTGCTGGCATTCGACACACCATCTCGGAAGCGGTAAAAGGCTCTATTTCACAATGCCAAACCCCATCTTTGATCACTAAGTGAAAATAATTAAAGTCTAACTCTTCAAGTGTTTGAGCAATAATGGGGTACTCTTTCAATAAATTAACGACGGCTTGCCCTTCTTCATCCTTCGAGATGAAATGAACATGTTTTTGCTTTAAGCTCCCGCGGGTTTTCACCGTAATTTTTGCATTGATAGCTGAACCACAGCGCCCTGTCACAGAAAAACGGCTAAATACAATAAACGCCATAAATAAGGTTTTAACACGTTCAGTCACTCGAATAGTCAATGACGCCTGCGGGTGTATTAGGAGCTCCCCTGGAGCTCCCCATTCACATTGATACGGTAAAATATCACGCTCTACCCTATTCAAGGTTAACCCTTGTTGATAACCTGCTGGCAACCGTTTTTTATTTAAACGCTGCCAAATGTTGCCCTTAGGCGAGGTTGCGTAGTGGCTCAATTTTCACCCCCTTCAACTCTTCCTCAGTAAAGGTGCTTGATAGCACTTGCTCAACTGGAACAGGTTTAAATGGATTTACTTTCTGCACAAAGACAGTCCAAATTAAAGCGTAACTTGCTGTCAGACTTAACATAATAATAAAAGGAATGTAGACATCAGACTTATTCATTCCCGGCGGCGTAATATAAATAATCGCCAAGATAATGCCGACACTAGAAATAATTTGTGGAAGCGGGAAAAACGGTGAACGATAAGCGCGATGTAAATCAGGACGACGAATACGTAATAGAATAACCGAGATAGTCACCAACAAATACGCCGTTCCCCAAGAACATACTGCCGCTAAAACTAATGGAATGATCCGGTCTAAATCACCTTGGATCGCGAAAGTATGTAGGCAAGGGATCATCACCGCCACAAAAATACCAAATACTGGTGTTTTAAAACGTGGATGCAGGTAAGCAAAGATGCGAGGTAATGCGCCATCAAGAGCCATACCATAAAGGATCCGTGGCACCGCCGCCATCAATGTGTTAATCGTTGCACCACCCGCTAATAACAGCGCAATACCAATCCAATATTTACCAATATCCCCAAACAATTGCCCCGCGAAAGCAGGGATCGCCATTGGTGTTTCTAACAAGCTAACATTGTTCGCAGGATCAACAATGATGTTTTCAACTTGGTGTGTCATTGAAGCACCAAATAAGAACATACAAAAAGCAACACCACACAACCCCGTTGCCATGGCGCGAGGAATAACTTTTGCTGAATTTTTAATTTCAGGGGCCATCGGTGTGACCAATTCACAACCGACAAACATAAACATCGCCATCCCCACAAAGCTTAACACGAGTGTTGGGTCTGAAATATTTAATCCAAGACCAAACCAGCCTTCAGCTGATGCATGGAATGGCATTAATAATCCGGCAATACCAAATATGACTAAAGTACTCCACATCGCAAACGTGAGCACCACTTCCACTTTACTGAAAGCTTCGATACCAAAGGCATTGAGTAGGCCGAATGTGATCACTAAGCCAACCCCAACCATCCAAGAAGTATTACTGGTTTCCATCACGGTATTGAGACTTTCAAAGTTTACCAATGCCATGATACCCGACAGAATTGTCTCCGCCGTTCCTGCAAACACATGCACAATCAAATAGGCTGATAATGCCCCCGTAATTGCCCAAAAACGCCCCATACCACATGAAATATAATCATAGACAGAACCTGATGTTGGCAAAATCGCCGCTGCTTCAGAGAATGTCGTCAACTGAGCTTGCATCATGATAAAACTCAGCAGTACGGCTAACGCAAAAGTATCACCGCCGATCCCGAAACCGCTTGTCACCGTCAAGATGACAGGGCTTGCCATAATTACACCCACAGAGCTAGCTAGGGTCGTTGGAAACCCTACTTTCCCCTTTTCAATATGTGAGGTTAATTTTGAGGATATATTCATTTTGCTTCCCTCTCTTTCTCAGAACACAGTCATGATTGTGAATTTTTTGTAAAAATAGAGTGACTGCATTGCCACTATAGAAATAAGCATAATCTTGCCGCTATCGTCCTAAAGGACGATACCCATAGGGGGAGGGAATAAAGGGGATAGCCGCGAAAAGTACCGGATAAATTGCAAAAAAAACAAATAATACATTAAAAATCAACAAATAACAGACAACCAGATTATTAATATGTTAATAAAGTAGTAACGAAAGATACAGATTGGCGAATTGAGTGAGTTGGCTTATCACCGATGAAGTTTAAATATTGTAATCAAGCTCACGTTATTAACATGTTTATTTTATGTTAACAGGAATTAGTTGCATGATAATGATTGGACCCACTACGGAAGGTAATATGATGAAGACACCCCCTTTGTGCTACCACCAGCGAACATTAATCAACTGTTGCTTGAACACAATTGCTCATATTATTCCTGTTTCGGCATCCGTTTATTACTTGGTGGATGATTTTTGGCAGCCTGATAACCATGTGCTCTATGGTATTAGCTCACGTATGCATCAAGATTATTTAAAGCATTTTTATCAGTTAGATCCGTTACACCCCGATAAATTCCGAGGTGATGATTTACGATTAGTCAGAATGGCACCTGACATGAAACAACAAAGCCAAGAGTTTTATAACGACTTTATGAGGCCAAATAATATTACAGATATGGCAGAGATTTTTATCCGTCGTAAAAACAAGATCATCGCAGGGATCTCCGTATTGCGGGATGCTCCCTTTCAACAACAAGAAGTTATGCGGCTTAACGCGATTTTACCTATTGCTGAATTAATGACTTTTGACATTTTGCCTGATTCTCTGGTTTCTTATACCCCGAAGGAGCAAGAGATCATTCACTTAGTCCGAGAAGGCGCAAGCAATAAACGTATCGCTTTGCAACTTGGGGTCTCACTGTCTACGGTGAAAACCCATTTACGCAATATTTTTACTAAGGCGAATGTCAGCAACCGCACAGAACTGGTTTCATCCGGTTTTATTATTCGCCAAGAAAAGATGCTGTGAGTGCTTAGACACAGCCCTTAATAAATTCATGGAAAAACCAATATATTTGATTCATTAACCATATAATTATTTGTTTATTTAATAATACAACTGGGAGTAAATGCATTGGCAACGCCCCTATTACATTGCTCTCCAAATAGGATTGAACACCAATGCATTTCATTCTTAAATAAATACGTTCACTATCACACTCAATGAAGTATTAGGCAAAGTCCTATTATTCAACTAACGCAATTACATTAAGGGAAGTACTTTTCAACTAAGGCATAAATGATCGCAACCGTCTCAACATCCGCAATACCATCATAGTTTTCTGGTCTAAAGTGAAGCTGAAAAGCTCGAATTAACATTTTATAGCCATTATCTGTATTCGCTTTTGAAACGTCATACCCATAGCGTTTTAACTTCTCTAAAATTTCTGCTTTTTCTGGTAATCCCCCGTTATATTTCTGCATATAACAAGATTTAGTCGCCTCATCATACCAAGCCCCAATTCCTGCATCATAAAGTTGTTTCCAAGGAAACGCTGCACCGGGATCACTTTTACGCCCATCAGGTGCAATATCCGCATGTCCGACAATATTGGTAGGAATAATATCAGGGTAACGTTCGATAATATTTAATGCTAATTGTTTGATTGCTTCAATTTGCACTTCATTATATGGCGGAAAAAGAAAATTCCCGTTGTTATCTTGAGCTTCATTGACAAGGCGGATTCAAGTCCGAAGTGCAACGCTAAGCCGCCTTTCTTAGCTCCGCAAACACCACCGAAGGTTGTCTGAACCCCAGACACTTGCGTGGCCTGCTGTTCAACGCTCCCTGATAGCGTTGTAAGTCTTCTTCTGTCACTGTCCGCAGGTCTGTTCCTTTCGGGATAAACTGTCTTAACAACCCATTCGTATTCTCGTTCAGCCCACGCTCATGCGAGGCATACGGATGGGCAAAGTACGTATCTGCGTTCAGTGCTTCTGCTATCGCCTTGTGCTCACTAAACTCTAGACCGTTATCGAACGTTATTGTGTGACATACATCCTGATACTCACTCAGCAGTGAGATAATGGCCTTACTGACTTCCACCGCATCCTTTGAAAACACCTTTTTTGTCAGGTAAATACGGCTTTTGCGTTCTGCCAGTGTCACGATAGCACCAGTGCCCTGTTTACCCTGCACCAAATCGGCCTCCCAGTCCCCCAGACGGCTACGGTCATCGACGACTGACGGCCGTAGCTCAATGGATACCGCATCAGGGATGCGCCCTCGTTTCTGCCCGTAGCCCTTACGATATCGCCGTTTGCCCTGCCTAAGATGCCTGTACAACTCGCCACCGCTACGCTTATCCGCATAGATATACTGGTAAATCCATTCATGGCTGACGCTAAGACCAATAATGCTGCCAATTGCACTTATTTGCTCAGGACTCCACTTCCACTCCAGAGCAAATATCACGAAATCTATGGTCTGCTGAGGAATTGTCCTTTTGGCAGATGACAGCCGCCTATCACAGCACTTCTGGTGTGCCTGTTGTGGGTTATAACCAGTATCTGAAGTGTTACGCCTCAGTTCACGGGAGACCGTGGACTTGCTTACACCGATACGGATACCTATCTCATGGCAGGATAAATTATCCTCACGCAGTATCGATATCTGGTATCGTTGTCCTTCGGTTAGTTGCTGATACTTCATACTTACTCGCTCATCTTTGGTCGGAAGAGCAGGATAGCTTATCAGTAGCTAACCGTCCTTCCATCTAACATGACCGAGCGTTGCACTTATTATCTGAATTCGCGCAATTTCAATACCTATCGAAGTATCGTTCAAGTTAGTTCTACCAGCCCATGCACTCACGCCTGCATGCCAAGCTCTTTCATTTTCATCAACTAAATTAAAGACTCTCATCCCCTTAAACCCAGCATCTGTATACATTTTATCTGTTGGATCGAGAACTAAATAATGAGCACTTACAGCGGCATTTCCTGATAATGCATTAACTGAACCTTGAAAATTCAAAGCAGTGTAATGCATGACTAAAAACCTTACTCTACGATTAAAACCTTTTATTGAACGGTACGCATTGTAATCGACTTTTAACATTATCATGCCCTCATTGATACTGAATTAGCCTAACAAGGATAAAATTAAAACTGATTATCATCCCCTATTGTCGTTGGGATAAAACCAATATTAATTTCGCTGGAAAAAATAGTTCAATCTATCAGTGATATTCAGATGATTCATCTCAATTTATCAAATAGCTTTTTGACCATCTCTGCATTATTTAATGTAAAAAAATGCAATCGCTTGTTTTCTTTTATATACTCTCCGATGAGAAATTGAGTAAGCTGAATACCAAATGCCCTATGGTTATTAATATTACTCGGTCTTATGTGTTTCTTTATCCATAATGGATAATCGATCGCATTATTTTTAAAAAACGATTCGATAAAACTAAAGTTAAGCATAGGCATCATTGATATTGTGATAGGAATATCATTCCCCAATTGCTTTTTCATATAAGAAAATGCATTTTTATTCAAACATAATTGACTAATAAGCTCTGTAACGCCTAATTGCAATTTTTTTCTTAGCCAATCAATTTCTATTTCAGGTGTGATACTCTCTTTGTGATAATCAGGATAAATACTGGATTTTATCATCACTTCAGGGTATCTCCTCCGAATAAAATCAATAAGTTCTATGCCATAATTAAATGGGAGTTCCTCATCAAAACGGTGTCTATCCCCCCTAATGACAAACAATTCTGTTATATCATTCTTCAAATACTCTTCAATAATAAAACATAACTCACATTCATCTTTATTATTAATCGCAATATGAGGAACCACATTTACATGAGTAAGGTTCTTTAATTCACAACACGTATTATAGGTATCTCGCCATTCAGTTTTACCTATCTCAGTATTCACTGTATAGAATAAGGGCGTTAGCTCTTCAGTATTTTTTAGCAAATGTTCTAATGTATTATCTATTTTAGACATAGCACTGATTTCAAAGCTCAAGGCTGTTTCCATATACATACCCTCGCTCTCTAACATTTCGCCACTAAAGCTTCACTCATTCATTAATCATAAGTAACAGCATCCCAAAAAACAAAACAATCGAACATTTAAAATAGAGGACATCTTATACCTTTAATCATTTTATTAAACGTTTATAGATGACTTGAAACACGGTTCCTCAACTCACTATTCTATAGAGAAAACACTGAATTATTTTAATTTTATATTCAATAACTTTATCCTTTTATTTAAATTATAGTTCATCATAGGAGAACAACTAAAATACTTCAACAAACAAAATACGCATAAAACGAGTGGTATTTTTCTATCAACTCAGTCATGGCGCATATTCACGAACTCATCGAACAGACAGAATCAATCAATATTTAATTGATTACGAGGTTGATATAGGAAATCAAACGATTAATTTCATTATTATTGATGCTTATTATTTTGAGAATTAAAAATGGTGATAGTGAACTCAGAAGATGAAGAGAATCATAAAACAAAGCATATATTAACACGTATAATGACTCATTATGCGTGTTAATATCAATAAAAAATGGTAAAAATCAATCCATTGATTTTCACCATCACCAAACGTAATTCAAATTAAATATACTCAAAAATTAATACACCACCACCACTCATATTACCTACCGATGCATTAGCCCTATTTTTTCCTAATGTCATACCAATATCTAATGTTTTATTTGTAATGCCTTGTAAAGTGGTAATTAACTGTTTTTTATTATCCACGGATAGCTCACCATACCAACCCGATGACGTGTTACCTAAATCTAAACTAGTACGAGTTGGATTAGCACTATCAATTGGTTTTGATGGTCGGTAAGTCACTTTAATATTGCCTGGATGAGTGCAACTAACCGTTATTGTTTTAGTCAAATTTTTACCTTCTGCTAATGACTGAGGTAATGTACCAAAATTAAAATCTAATTGAGTTTTATCGACTCGACACGTATTCACCACCGTGACATAAAAGTTTAACCTTGCTGAGTTTTTAGGCTGGATTAGCGCAACAGAACTTAACCATTTACTAGGTACCTCCGGATTCCTTACCCCAAACAAAGTTGTATCCACTTGAATAATATGCGGTGTACTTCTAATCGGTAAATTTGTATTACTAATTAAAGTTACTGCCGTTTGCCCACTAAAAGCCATCGGTGTATAAGGTACTGAATTGCACGTTGCACGCCCGACATTACCTGCACTTTGACCTATTTTTGCGTATTGAGCATTAGGATATCCCGAAATTGATCCCAAAGATTGAGGTAAAACAATTCTAAAATCAAATGCCTTCCGCGTTACAGGATCAACATATCTCACTGTATTTGGTACGATAACATACTGCACGTTAATTGAATTAGGAGAACCACCATAAGGAGCACAGGCACGAGTCCCCCAAGCATATTCTGTCATTCTCCCGCCAGAGCTACTTAAAATGGCATTCAACGTTAAGTTTACACCATTAAAATTAGCCCCTGTCCAAGTTGTATTTGCGGTAAACTGAGTGCCATTATATCCCATGACAGTCCAATCATCAGGGTCTCCAGCGGAGCTAATATTTGAAAAAGCAAATAATACGACCGGTAGTAAAGAAAAAAATTTTTTCATCATAAGACCTAATTCAGATTATAAATAACTCATCAAAATAGCCACCGTACTGTCAAAGCTACCTTCAGTTAATAGTGATTTATCAGGTGTAATTAAAGATGCACGAAGAATAAATGAGCCTTCTAGCTCATTACTCCCAAAAGGGATCCACTTATTTAAATCAAGATTAGTATTTTCTTTTGTCAACGAAATTCCTAATCCCTCCTTTGATGTGCGTAATACATTATTACCTACCTGTGTATAAATGCCATATTTTGTCGGATATAAATATAAGCTCATCACTTTGTTAGCGGGTACTGAACTACCAGCGCAGTTATATTTAAGTTGAATATCTTGATAAGCAGTTCCACTCTCTACGTCAGAAAAATCAATGTTATCAAAGTTCACAAACAAGGGTGATTGATTATTATTGCCTAAAACGGTACAGACCGGAGCAACAATCGTTGCACTAATATTTATTCTGACATCTGCACGACCGCTATTAAAATCAGCGGCAAGACTCCAATTGGATAGAAACAATAATAATAAGAGTAACTGTCTTGTCTTTATCATATTATTTCCTCTTATTAATTATAATTAACCATAACACTTGCTGTGCCATGAATAGTGCCAGGTTTAGCGAAATCACCTTTAGTTAAAAATGCATTTAAAACTAATTCTGCTTTACTATCATTAGTAACCTGTACTTCTAAAGGTTGATTAAATGATATAGGCTCCCCACTCATGCTTTCTAGGCCGACAATGAGACCGGTTCCACCTTGCGTTTTCAAATAATCAACGCCATTTCGCCTATATACATTAGTAGAGTCTAATGAAATTTTTATAATCTTATTCATCAGTGTTGGCGTACAATTTTGAAATTCAATTGCAAATGATTTTTTATCCGAGATATTGCCACCGATTTCAATATAGCCTAATGAATAAGGTATGAATTGAACTGTTATATCTGATTGTTTAATTTCACACTTTTTATCAACTAAATTACCATTAAAATTAATAACCAATTCACTGGCAAAAGCGGGAGATACCATCAAGCTAAGTAATATGACCAGTATTTTTTTAATCATAATCTAGCTCCATAATCACTGCTCTACCCTTAATGTTTTTAGTCTGTAGATAAACATTATTTCTACCTGAGAATAGCTTCTGAGATGCCATCACTTGCTGATTACCTTCAAACACTTTCGCTTTTGCCTGTAATGGAATTTTTATATTATTATCATTAAACAAGCATTTATCTAACTCAATAAAAAAGAAACTTCCAACATATTCATTAGCTAAAATGACACACGGAGAGTACATTAAACTTATTTTAAAATTCAGTTTTCCACTTAATTCATTCATCTTCATTGCAGATGTCACATCATTCGAAGGAAAATAATTATTTTCCTCATACTGAGTGGCCATGCTACTAAATGAAATAAATAAAGTGTAAAACACTAAATAAAAATACTTCATTGCACTCTCACTTTGTTAGCTCTGAAATTTATTGTTTATCTGCTTTACAGACGGATGCATCACAGTTAAATGAAACTGTTGGCCTTCCGCCATAGTCGTTAATATAAGTAAGATAAGGCTTTTGAAAATGAGCAGTCTTGACTTGATAAGAACCAAAAGGTTCGATCATAAACGAATCAAAGGCACCATTTTCTGACTTATTTCTATCACCGGCTAAGCCTATCACGGTCAAATAAAAAGGTGATGTATTTTTAACCACATAACCATTACTGACAGATTGTAATTCTAAATCTAAAGCCCAATTGGTTTTTGCCTTATCTAAAATCGCCTCTGGGCGATAGAATAATTTAATTCTTGACTGTAATGCGACCTGCATAACATTCGGTTTATCACTTTTAGGCGGGATCTCTCTTAAATTAAAGTAATAAACAGACTCTCTATCTTTCGGTAACTGAGATACATCCGTCGTCGAGATTCGAATCATACTTTTTACGTTTGGTTCCAAACGTTGAACCAATGGTGTTGCAATTAACGGCCCTGTTGTTAATTTATTACCATCTTTATCATCAATCCAAGCCTGAGCTAAATAGGGCAAAGTATCACTTTGATTCTCAATATTAATAATAACTGGATTAGAGCTCCCTTCTACTATCGCTCTTGTTCTATCAAGAGAAACCGCGGCCATGCTGTTATGTGCTATAAATAATAGTGGAATTAACAATAACTTATATTTCATAAAAACTCTCTATTTCTCACAAATTAAAATAATTTGATTTACATTATCTAAGGTTGGTAAGGTCGTACTGCATTGTATTTTATTAGACCAGTTGATATTTAACTTTTCTTCTGATTGAACCGCTGTTAACCAAACTAATCCATTATCGCTTACAATCCCGACCTCTCTCCCTTTTTCATTTAATACCTGAGAACCAAATGGTGGTGACCCTGAGTTATCAGACATTTTAATCGTTGCAAATAATTTAAAACCTTTATCTGCACTTATTTTTCTATATCCAATAGCGCCTTCTGTTAAGGCGATATCATAAATTGTATTTGATGATTCAATATTATCTGGTAATTTACTCATATCCACATTGTAACTATTTTTATAATAGTTAGTCATGTTAGGAATAACGCCAATACCTAATCCATTCGTCACGGTTGTACCATTATTTAAAGGAACATCCGCGATATTATTTGTGTCTATCATTAACCTTGAGGCAGAAGAATATGATGAACTGTGTAAAGCTACACCATGTTGCGTCAATGTCACCCCACCATTGAGTCCTAAGCCTAAACTACTATCCCCTTTATCCGAGATAGACATATTACTATTGATAGATGCATAGCGTGTCGGTAAATCATACATTCCAGCAAGTGTACTTTGTTTTTTGGCATCTTTACCGTAGCTTGTCGATGCACTTATATTATAGTAGTCATTATCATCTGTTAAATTAGACACTGAAACACGCGAATTATAAGTATCGTTATATTTCATTGTATCAAAAGTATAAAACTGCTTACCAAATGGCACAGAAAGCATTAAGCTAATTTGGTCATCATATTTATTTTGATAATAACTTCTATTTGCTGATAATGTAATGCTTCCTCCCTGTAGTTTTAAGTAAGGAAGATTGATACTTTTACCTATATTAAGACCATATTGATGAGTTTGACCTCTATCCCAATATTGTTGCAATTGATAATTTAAGTTTATATTAAACTCACCTAAGCGCTTAGAAAGCGTTATTTGATAACGTTCTTTTTCGCTATCAACAACCCTATCATCTCTTAAATCTAAATATTGGGATAATGTATAGTATTTTCTATCAGTAAATCGATACCCTGCAAAAGTTAAGTCCATATCGTAGTCATCGAATGTTTTCGAGTAATTAACACTGTATGAGTTACCTGAAGGACTATCATGATCTAATTGTGCGAACGAACGCGTAATGTTCACAGAAAGTGCACCAAACCGATTCATAAAACGACCAACACCTAATGAAACCTGTTGATAGCCTTGGCTAATATCTGTTGCACCGTTTAACGACCAATTGTTATTTAAACCGTGAGAAGCCTCTGCTCTAAAAAAGAACACACCACGATATACCGAATGATCCACTTTTGTCGGTTGCCCCGCAGATACGTTATATCGCGTGGTGCCCGGACGCGTTAAATACGGAACATTCGAACTACTCACTGTAAATTGTTGTTCAGTACCATCCTGCTCAATAATTTTTACGTTAAGCTCACCACGAGTTCCACTGTTTAATGATTGAATCTTAAATGGTCCAGCAGGTACATTTCCATCGTGCAATACACGTCCGAGTTGTGTAATGACAACTCGCGCATTCGTTTTAGCTATACCTGTTATCTCTGGTGCATATCCACGTAACCTTGGTGGTAACATGGAATCATTAGTGAATAATGATAATCCTGTAAATTTAATTGGCTCTAAAATTTGTGAGGGGGTTGTACTCTCACCAATCACTAATTTAGAATCTAGCGCTTTTATATTTCTATATAAATAAATGGCATTAAATAAAAAATTACGTATTGTCGATGTTTTACCATTGGAATTTTGTCTTTGATAATTACCATAGTATTCACTACGTAGGCGCCATGCTCCCATATTGGCGCCAAGATATCCACTAATGGAAGCAATCTGATTCTTTAAGCTATCCCGATCACTATATTGATAGTTTGCATTATAGTCTAATAACAACCCACTGATACCTTCATCCCACAATGATTTCGGTAACCAGTTATTATCCATATATTCGAGATATAATTGTGGTATATTTAGCGTCACAGTGCCTTCGGATAAATTAGGGACAACACTGACCCCTTTTAATGCCGAAAAATCAATACACGCCCCATCATTCCAATAGGTTAATTGGTCAATACGCGAATTCAGATAATAAGTGCAACGCTCGGTCATGTTAGATGGAAGGACGGTTAGCTACTGATAAGCTATCCTGCTCTTCCGACCAAAGATGAGCGAGTAAGTATGAAGTATCAGCAACTAACCGAAGGACAACGATACCAGATATCGATACTGCGTGAGGATAATTTATCCTGCCATGAGATAGGTATCCGTATCGGTGTAAGCAAGTCCACGGTCTCCCGTGAACTGAGGCGTAACACTTCAGATACTGGTTATAACCCACAACAGGCACACCAGAAGTGCTGTGATAGGCGGCTGTCATCTGCCAAAAGGACAATTCCTCAGCAGACCATAGATTTCGTGATATTTGCTCTGGAGTGGAAGTGGAGTCCTGAGCAAATAAGTGCAATTGGCAGCATTATTGGTCTTAGCGTCAGCCATGAATGGATTTACCAGTATATCTATGCGGATAAGCGTAGCGGTGGCGAGTTGTACAGGCATCTTAGGCAGGGCAAACGGCGATATCGTAAGGGCTACGGGCAGAAACGAGGGCGCATCCCTGATGCGGTATCCATTGAGCTACGGCCGTCAGTCGTCGATGACCGTAGCCGTCTGGGGGACTGGGAGGCCGATTTGGTGCAGGGTAAACAGGGCACTGGTGCTATCGTGACACTGGCAGAACGCAAAAGCCGTATTTACCTGACAAAAAAGGTGTTTTCAAAGGATGCGGTGGAAGTCAGTAAGGCCATTATCTCACTGCTGAGTGAGTATCAGGATGTATGTCACACAATAACGTTCGATAACGGTCTAGAGTTTAGTGAGCACAAGGCGATAGCAGAAGCACTGAACGCAGATACGTACTTTGCCCATCCGTATGCCTCGCATGAGCGTGGGCTGAACGAGAATACGAATGGGTTGTTAAGACAGTTTATCCCGAAAGGAACAGACCTGCGGACAGTGACAGAAGAAGACTTACAACGCTATCAGGGAGCGTTGAACAGCAGGCCACGCAAGTGTCTGGGGTTCAGACAACCTTCGGTGGTGTTTGCGGAGCTAAGAAAGGCGGCTTAGCGTTGCACTTCGGACTTGAATCCGCCATATACTTTTCTTTAATACCTAAGCTATTAATGTATGACTTATCAATGCACACATCACTGACAGAGGCATCTGTACTATCACCAATAATTTGAATAGGAACTGTAGACTGCGTCAATTGAGTACTATTTATAATGATGTTAAAGAAATAAGTTCCCGGTAGAATGAAATTAGGATTTTTAAATCTTGAGACGTCAATGTTAGCTTTATCTTCGCTATCAAGTATATCGGTATTAAACTCTACAGCGTAAGACACTTTAGTCAAACAAAGCATCGATACCATGAATATCGTTATTTTTTCTTTTGTTGATAACATCATAAATACTCATTAGATTAATAGTAATCGATATCAAATGTAATGATACTTGAGAATTCTCCTAATTGAGGCTTTAGCTTATCAACAACAATAACCTCAGATAAAAAGTCTAATTGCTGTTCATTAATCGATTTTGTTTTCCCAGATATTCTTTTTAATTTATAAATTGGGTAGTATTGATTAGGTTTAACAACATCGTTTCCACTTAATATATAAATAGCTAAACCATCGGCATCATTAAATTTAAAGCCATTAAAATTATTTGTTGCTGGACCTGTAAACTTTATTCGTACAGGCGATTTTTCATCATTGAAGTAAGAATTTGATAATTGGCAATTATTTAAAATTATTTTAAATGGTTTCTTTATCTTATTTTCTTCTAACTTGCTTAAGGCATAGGCACCAAAATCAATAATTTGGTCTTTACTCGTCAATTGAATTGAGCAACCAGAAGCGAGTACCTCTCCTTTTACTGTTGCCTGTCCCCAATTCATTGCAGCAAAGACTGGCATACTGAAAATAGGTGAGAATAACAGAGTAATAATCAGCAAGCTTTTCATAGTATTAATTTTTCAAATTATAGGCTCCTTCGCCTAATAGTGAAGGAGCCTGTATAACTTACTGGTATGCGATTTCGAAAGTAGAGATCGTTGAGAAATCACCTGCTGTTACAGCATTAGCACCCACCTTCTTAACGAAAGCAGAATAAGTCAATGTATTATCACCATCACGTAGGTTCAGTGCCGCAGGGGTTCCAAAAGTAATATCTTGGATACCAACTGCAACGTTTGCTGCGCTACCTGATGTTGCTAAAAGATTTTGACCTGCAATTTTGCTAACACCATCAAAAGTAATCGTTGCGGTCTTAGTAACTGTGACTGGGTTTTGTGGATCTGTATCGTCAATAGAAGTCAAAGAACAATTTTTCAGGTTCAATTCAAAATTTTTGTATTTTGAATCGCCCGCATTTAATTGGCTTAGAGATAGCTGACCAAAATCAACAACCGTTGCCGTACCGCCTTGACCCGCATCTAGGTTACAAGGAGTATCACGAACTTCACCTTTGAAAGTCACGGTGCCTGAGTTAACGTCTGCAAGTGAAGCGAAAGATGTGGTTAACATAGCCGCTGCTAATACAGCCATAGCTTTATTTAATTTCATACTATTTCCTATCAATGTTTTAAGTTTAATTATAAATTGAATAATAAAATTAAGACTATTTAATTACTCAACACAGATAAATATATCTGTATTAGAAAGCATTTTAGATAAAACACTTTCTAATACATAAAAATTCACGAAGTCCATCCCCATTAGCTATAAAGCTAAAAGGTTAATTTAATATATTAGAAAGACAATACAGCTAAAACTAGTTTAACTTTTATCTATACTATAAAGATTCTTTAAACAGAAATAGGTTATCATTTCATAACATGTAGTCTTTTGGCGTTATATGGCAATCATCAGACTTAAAGAATGACGAATATGAAACGCGAATTCAGATAATAAGTGCAACGCTCGGTCATGTTAGATGGAAGGACGGTTAGCTACTGATAAGCTATCCTGCTCTTCCGACCAAAGATGAGCGAGTAAGTATGAAGTATCAGCAACTAACCGAAGGACAACGATACCAGATATCGATACTGCGTGAGGATAATTTATCCTGCCATGAGATAGGTATCCGTATCGGTGTAAGCAAGTCCACGGTCTCCCGTGAACTGAGGCGTAACACTTCAGATACTGGTTATAACCCACAACAGGCACACCAGAAGTGCTGTGATAGGCGGCTGTCATCTGCCAAAAGGACAATTCCTCAGCAGACCATAGATTTCGTGATATTTGCTCTGGAGTGGAAGTGGAGTCCTGAGCAAATAAGTGCAATTGGCAGCATTATTGGTCTTAGCGTCAGCCATGAATGGATTTACCAGTATATCTATGCGGATAAGCGTAGCGGTGGCGAGTTGTACAGGCATCTTAGGCAGGGCAAACGGCGATATCGTAAGGGCTACGGGCAGAAACGAGGGCGCATCCCTGATGCGGTATCCATTGAGCTACGGCCGTCAGTCGTCGATGACCGTAGCCGTCTGGGGGACTGGGAGGCCGATTTGGTGCAGGGTAAACAGGGCACTGGTGCTATCGTGACACTGGCAGAACGCAAAAGCCGTATTTACCTGACAAAAAAGGTGTTTTCAAAGGATGCGGTGGAAGTCAGTAAGGCCATTATCTCACTGCTGAGTGAGTATCAGGATGTATGTCACACAATAACGTTCGATAACGGTCTAGAGTTTAGTGAGCACAAGGCGATAGCAGAAGCACTGAACGCAGATACGTACTTTGCCCATCCGTATGCCTCGCATGAGCGTGGGCTGAACGAGAATACGAATGGGTTGTTAAGACAGTTTATCCCGAAAGGAACAGACCTGCGGACAGTGACAGAAGAAGACTTACAACGCTATCAGGGAGCGTTGAACAGCAGGCCACGCAAGTGTCTGGGGTTCAGACAACCTTCGGTGGTGTTTGCGGAGCTAAGAAAGGCGGCTTAGCGTTGCACTTCGGACTTGAATCCGCCGTTTAAATTAATTATTAATAAATATCCATTACTGCAATTTAAGTAATTTATATTTAATTATATATAAATTTTATTTCTAATGAGTAATAAATTTATCTGTTATCAATCCCCCTCAGTTTATTTTTTATTAGCATTAATAAATTCTATAATAAAGAACTGAGGCTGATAACGTTTATTTAATTGGCTTACTGATTTTAATCTTAGCTCTATCTTTTAAAGGGCATAGAGTAATAAAAATGAATACAGATATAATATTTCCCTCATCATCTATCCGTACGTAACTGGGATTGATTGCCGCTAGCGTCAGGCTGAGTGGATATTGCATACCGCTGGGAATAGTCTAAGTGAGTAGTGATAAGGCATTTTTTAATATTCTCAGTACCTACAGAGCCGTCTAAGTAACAGGAGGGTTACTTTAATATCTTCAATAACCATAGAAACAGCCTAAGTAACAATAGGTTTGCTTTAGAACCTATCCCAAAAGGAATTGTCAGATAATACATAATGATAATTTATGAGGGCAACGTATGGTAGGTAATAAGTGGCAAATCAGTGATGAACTCTGGGAGAAAATGGCTCCTCTCATCCCGGAGCATAGAACTCAACACCCGCTGGGTACGCACCGCAAGCGGGTTGATAATCGCGCTGCAATGAACGCCATTTTCTTCGTACTCAGGACGGGTTGCCAGTGGAATGCGCTAAATGCCACCGGTATATGCTCGTCAAGCTCTGCTCATCGCCGATTTCAGGAGTGGCGGGATGCTGGCGTATTTGAACGCTTCTGGCAAAACGGGTTGCTTGCTTGCGAACAGTTGGACGCTATTGACTGGTCGTGGCTGTCGATGGATGGTTGTATGACCAAATCACCGCTGGCAGGCTCAAAAAAACAGGCAAGAACCCAACAGACCGAGGGAAACGGGGCGTAAAGCGCAGTCTGATGACTGACGGGAACGGGCTTCCGCTTGCACTGGTTGTCGCTGGAGCAAATACGCACGACATAAAGCTGGTTGCGGATACGCTCGATGCCCTCCAGACGGGCAGACCGGGCAAGAGGCTCCGGTTGTGCATGGACAAAGGGTATGAAGCGGAATGGTTGGGAGCGTATCTGAAAAGTCGTCGCTATGAACCTCATATCCAGTCACGGAAGGATGAATCAGAAGCCATCAAAAACACGGATTTTAAGGCCCACCGCTGGGTTGTAGAGAGAACACACAGTTGGATGAATCGCTACCGTCGTGTCCTGACTCGTTGGGAGAAGAAGGTCGAGAATTATGAGGCAATGCTGCATCTTGCCTGTGCCATCATTGTCTGGAATAAAATCCTATTGGGATAGGTTCTTAATATCCTCAATAACCATAGAAACAGCCTAAGTAACAAGAAGTTACTTTAATACATCAATAACCACAGAAACAGCCTAAGTAACAATGGGTTACTTTAATACCATCAATAACCACAGAAACAGCCTAAGTAACAAGGGAGTGCTTTAATATCCTCAATAACCATAGAAACAGCCTAAGTAACAAGAAGTTACTTTAATACATCAATAACCACAGAAACAGCTTAAGTAACAATGGGTTACTTTAACATCCTCAATAACCATAGAAACAGCTTAAGTAACAACGGGTTACTTTAACATCCTCAATAACACAAAAATAATCTAAATTATAAGATATGTATTACAGATCTTAGATACATTCAAAAGAATAAAAGCAGAACGTTACTCAAGCGCCTCGCTCATTAGTATAATTAAAGCTTAGTAATAAGGTTGATACTCTCAATACCGGACCACACAAACCTGTGAGCTGTTACTCACTACTTTATATCCACTCAAACTATTCACCTCATCAATATCCATCAAAAAAACAGTGAGTGATACTTTTTCATTAACACCATCTAATCCATTGAAATAGCTAATAATTAATAATAAATTTGACACTCTCAATACTGGAACACACAAACCTGTGAGCTGTTACTCACTACTTTATATCCACTCAATCTATTCACCTTATCAATACCCAGCAAAGAGATTAGTGAGTTATAAATCCCTTGCTAATAATTCATTAACTCATTGAAATAAATAGTTTAGCAACTAACTTGATATCCTGATTAATACCGGAACACACAAACCTGTGAGCTGTTACTTACTACTTTATATTTACCAAACCCATTCACCTTATCAATACCCAGCAAAGAGAGTAGTGAGTTATAAATCCCTTGCTAATAATTCATTAACTCATTGAAATAAATAGTTTAGCAACTAACTTGATATCCTGATTAATACCAAAACACACAAATCTGTGAGCTGTTACTTACTACTTTATATTTGCCAAACCTATTCACCTTATCAATGTCCATCAAAAGAAGCGGTAAGTGATAAGTTTTTTACTCATCTGCCCTAATCCATTGGGATAGATAATAATTAACAACATATTTGATACCCTCAATACCTGAACACACAAACCTGTGAGCTGTTACTCACTACTTTATATCCACTAAACCTATTCGCCCTATCAATACCCAGCAAAAAACAGTGAATGATACCTTTTTTATTAACCCCCTCTAACACATTGAAATAGCTAATAATTAGTAATAAATTTGACACTCTCAATACTGGAACACACAAACCTGTGAGCTGTTACTCACTACTTTATATTTACTCAATCTATTCAATGACCAAATAATTTTGTTTAAAGCAGGGCATTATCACTGAAGCTTTAATTCCCCCCTTTAATTAACGCATCAATCATCCTATCAATAACGGTTCATGTAGTGTGCCAAACTCGGTATAGCTGTGCTGTAGAGGGAGAATAACAACCATAATTATGGTTATAGCTAATCAGGGGGAGATATGCGCTGAGATAAAAAGTGGTTAATAAAGTATGAAATGGGGTTTGGGGTTTGGGGTTTGGGGTTTGGGGTTTGGGGTTTGGGGTTTGGGGTTTGGGGTTTGGGGTTTGGGGTTTGGGGTTTGGGGTTTGGGGTTTAATTTTATGATATCGATAATAACGACCATCAAAACAATGTATCAGCCACCATACCGTGTTTTATGGGATGCGGTGATTTAAATCGTGTGTGGCTACCTATTCTTGCTAGGCTAAACTTCCCCCCACTATACAAACAAAACTAAAAGTACAGGCGACTGAATTTGCCAAAATCAGTAAAACTGAAGGTGGGTCGTGGTGTTCGCAACGGCCTCTCACCGTGAGGCCACTACCACAAAAATAAGGGATTAAACTTTATCTCTCCCAAACGCAAAAAAGCCACCTATCGGGTGGCTTTCTCACTGATTTGATGTCTGGCAGTTCCCTACTCTCACATGGGGAGACCCCACACTACCATCGGCGCTACGGCGTTTCACTGCTGAGTTCGGCATGGGGTCAGGTGGGACCACCGCGCTATTGCCGCCAGACAAATTCGGTTTCGTTCTCGTTCGCGTCGACACCGCAAACCAGAACTGCAATCTTGAACAAGCTGATTTTTTCGCACCACTCTCTCGTGCGCTTCAACAATCGTCTCTCTAAAACACCTTCGGTGTTGTCAGGTTAAGCCTCACGGTTCATTAGTACTGGTTAGCTCAACGTATCGCTACGCTTACACACTCAGCCTATCAACGTCTTCGTCTTAAACGTTCCTTTAGGACCCTTAAAGAGTCAGGGAAGACTCATCTCAAGGCAAGTTTCCCGCTTAGATGCTTTCAGCGGTTATCTCTTCCGCACTTAGCTACCGGGCAGTGCCATTGGCATGACAACCCGAACACCAGCGGTGCGTCCACTCCGGTCCTCTCGTACTAGGAGCAGCCCCTTTCAATCTTCCAACGCCCACGGCAGATAGGGACCGAACTGTCTCACGACGTTCTAAACCCAGCTCGCGTACCACTTTAAATGGCGAACAGCCATACCCTTGGGACCTACTTCAGCCCCAGGATGTGATGAGCCGACATCGAGGTGCCAAACACCGCCGTCGATATGAACTCTTGGGCGGTATCAGCCTGTTATCCCCGGAGTACCTTTTATCCGTTGAGCGATGGCCCTTCCATTCAGAACCACCGGATCACTAAGACCTACTTTCGTACCTGCTCGAGCCGTCACTCTCGCAGTCAAGCTGGCTTATGCCTTTGCACTAACCGCATGATGTCCGACCATGCTTAGCCAACCTTCGTGCTCCTCCGTTACGCTTTGGGAGGAGACCGCCCCAGTCAAACTACCCACCAGACACTGTCCGCACCCCAGATTATGGGGCTACGTTAGAACATCAAACATTAAAGGGTGGTATTTCAAGGTTGGCTCCATGCAGACTGGCGTCCACACTTCAAAGCCTCCCACCTATCCTACACATCAAGGCTCAATGTTCAGTGTCAAGCTATAGTAAAGGTTCACGGGGTCTTTCCGTCTTGCCGCGGGTACACTGCATCTTCACAGCGAGTTCAATTTCACTGAGTCTCGGGTGGAGACAGCCTGGCCATCATTACGCCATTCGTGCAGGTCGGAACTTACCCGACAAGGAATTTCGCTACCTTAGGACCGTTATAGTTACGGCCGCCGTTTACTGGGGCTTCGATCAAGAGCTTCTCCTTACGGATAACCCCATCAATTAACCTTCCAGCACCGGGCAGGCGTCACACCGTATACGTCCACTTTCGTGTTTGCACAGTGCTGTGTTTTTAATAAACAGTTGCAGCCAGCTGGTATCTGCGACTGGCTTCAGCTCCATGGGTAAACCACTTCACCTAATGCCAGCGTGCCTTCTCCCGAAGTTACGGCACCATTTTGCCTAGTTCCTTCACCCGAGTTCTCTCAAGCGCCTGAGTATTCTCTACCTGACCACCTGTGTCGGTTTGGGGTACGATTAATGATAATCTAGAGCTTAGAGGCTTTTCCTGGAAGCGGGGCATGAGCTACTTCGCCACCGTAGTGACTCGTCATCAGACCTCAGTGTATAGCGAACCGGATTTGCCTAATTCGCCCACCTACATCCTTAAACCGGGACAACCGTCGCCCGGCCAGCCTAGCCTTCTCCGTCCCCCCATCGCAATTATCACCAGTACAGGAATATTAACCTGTTTCCCATCGACTACGCATTTCTGCCTCGCCTTAGGGGTCGACTCACCCTGCCCCGATTAACGTTGGACAGGAACCCTTGGTCTTCCGGCGTGCGGGTTTTTCACCCGCATTATCGTTACTTATGTCAGCATTCGCACTTCTGATACCTCCAGCATGCCTCGCAGCACACCTTCACAGGCTTACAGAACGCTCCCCTACCCAACAACATTTACATGTCGCTGCCGCAGCTTCGGTGCATGGTTTAGCCCCGTTACATCTTCCGCGCAGGCCGACTCGACCAGTGAGCTATTACGCTTTCTTTAAATGATGGCTGCTTCTAAGCCAACATCCTGGCTGTCTGAGCCTTCCCACTTCGTTTCCCACTTAACCATGACTTTGGGACCTTAGCTGGCGGTCTGGGTTGTTTCCCTCTTCACGACGAACGTTAGCACCCGCCGTGTGTCTCCCGTGATAACATTCTTCGGTATTCGTAGTTTGCATCGGGTTGGTAAGTCGGGATGACCCCCTAGCCGAAACAGTGCTCTACCCCCGAAGATGAGTTCACGAGGCGCTACCTAAATAGCTTTCGGGGAGAACCAGCTATCTCCCGGTTTGATTGGCCTTTCACCCCCAGCCACAAGTCATCCGCTAATTTTTCAACATTAGTCGGTTCGGTCCTCCAGTTAGTGTTACCCAACCTTCAACCTGCCCATGGCTAGATCACCGGGTTTCGGGTCTATACCCTGCAACTCATTCGCCCAGTTAAGACTCGGTTTCCCTACGGCTCCCCTATTCGGTTAACCTTGCTACAGAATATAAGTCGCTGACCCATTATACAAAAGGTACGCAGTCACCCTGATAAATCAAGGCTCCCACTGCTTGTACGTACACGGTTTCAGGTTCTATTTCACTCCCCTCGCCGGGGTTCTTTTCGCCTTTCCCTCACGGTACTGGTTCACTATCGGTCAATCAGGAGTATTTAGCCTTGGAGGATGGTCCCCCCATATTCAGACAGGATAACACGTGTCCCGCCCTACTCGTCGAGTTCACAACACCAACACCTTCGGATACGGGGCTATCACCCTTTATTGCCGGCCTTTCCAGACCGTTCTCCTGATGCTGATGCTGATTAAGACTCTGGGCTGCTCCCCGTTCGCTCGCCGCTACTAGGGGAATCTCGGTTGATTTCTTTTCCTCGGGGTACTGAGATGTTTCAGTTCCCCCGGTTCGCCTCGTTTGACTATGGATTCATCAAACGATAGTGCAACGAATTGCACTGGGTTTCCCCATTCGGACATCGTCGGTTAAACGGTTCATATCACCTTACCGACGCTTTTCGCAGATTAGCACGTCCTTCATCGCCTCTGATTGCCTAGGCATCCACCGTGTACGCTTAGTCGCTTAACCTCACAACCCGAAATTGTTTCAACGATCACCTGACTGTCATGGCTGTGCGTGGTGAACTTCTGCGTTGGGCAGTGCTCGCAATGCTCACGTACTCCTGTACGCTGCGCTTGCTGCGCGCTGTCCGCCTTGAATTTCACCTGCTCGCTCATGCCACTCGTTTGAATGACCGAAAATTTCAGGTTTGAAATTTTGAGAGACTCTCACATTGTTTAAGCGATAAACAATGTGCGTTGTTTCAATTTTCAGCTTGTTCCAGATTGTTAAAGAGCATAATTGTTAAGCTAACTCACTGAATTAGCTTAATCATTATTGAGGACATCGTCTTTCACTCGATATCGGCGCAATTGGCGTCCCCTAGGGGATTCGAACCCCTGTTACCGCCGTGAAAGGGCGGTGTCCTAGGCCTCTAGACGAAGGGGACATAAAATATTGCACAACACCGTTGTGGCCCATTTCATGTAAGCCCTATTCTTTTGAATAAGTCTCCCACGTATAGCCTATTGCTCTACTTTTCATCAGACAATCTGTGTGAACACTTCACAAAACACTTCAACGGTAAGGAGGTGATCCAACCGCAGGTTCCCCTACGGTTACCTTGTTACGACTTCACCCCAGTCATGGATCACAAAGTGGTAAGCGCCCTCCCGAAGGTTAAGCTACCTACTTCTTTTGCAACCCACTCCCATGGTGTGACGGGCGGTGTGTACAAGGCCCGGGAACGTATTCACCGTAGCATTCTGATCTACGATTACTAGCGATTCCGACTTCATGGAGTCGAGTTGCAGACTCCAATCCGGACTACGACGTACTTTATGAGTTCCGCTTGCTCTCGCGAGGTCGCTTCTCTTTGTATACGCCATTGTAGCACGTGTGTAGCCCTACTCGTAAGGGCCATGATGACTTGACGTCATCCCCACCTTCCTCCGGTTTATCACCGGCAGTCTCCTTTGAGTTCCCGACCGAATCGCTGGCAACAAAGGATAAGGGTTGCGCTCGTTGCGGGACTTAACCCAACATTTCACAACACGAGCTGACGACAGCCATGCAGCACCTGTCTCAGAGTTCCCGAAGGCACTTAAGCATCTCTGCTAAATTCTCTGGATGTCAAGAGTAGGTAAGGTTCTTCGCGTTGCATCGAATTAAACCACATGCTCCACCGCTTGTGCGGGCCCCCGTCAATTCATTTGAGTTTTAACCTTGCGGCCGTACTCCCCAGGCGGTCGATTTAACGCGTTAGCTCCGGAAGCCACTCCTCTAGGGAACAACCTCCAAATCGACATCGTTTACAGCGTGGACTACCAGGGTATCTAATCCTGTTTGCTCCCCACGCTTTCGCACCTGAGCGTCAGTCTTTGTCCAGGGGCCGCCTTCGCCACCGGTATTCCTCCACATCTCTACGCATTTCACCGCTACACATGGAATTCTACCCCCTCTACAAGACTCTAGCTAACCAGTCTTAGATGCCATTCCCAGGTTAAGCCCGGGGATTTCACATCTAACTTAATTAACCGCCTGCGTGCGCTTTACGCCCAGTAATTCCGATTAACGCTTGCACCCTCCGTATTACCGCGGCTGCTGGCACGGAGTTAGCCGGTGCTTCTTCTGTCGGTAACGTCAATCGTTGATGGTATTAACATCAACGCCTTCCTCCCGACTGAAAGTACTTTACAACCCTAGGGCCTTCTTCATACACGCGGCATGGCTGCATCAGGCTTGCGCCCATTGTGCAATATTCCCCACTGCTGCCTCCCGTAGGAGTCTGGGCCGTGTCTCAGTCCCAGTGTGGCTGATCATCCTCTCAGACCAGCTAGGGATCGTCGCCTAGGTAAGCCATTACCTTACCTACTAGCTAATCCCATATGGGTTCATCCGACAGCGCAAGGCCCGAAGGTCCCCTGCTTTGCTCCTAAGAGATTATGCGGTATTAGCCACCGTTTCCAGTAGTTATCCCCCTCTATCGGGCAGATCCCCATACATTACTCACCCGTCCGCCGCTCGTCAGCGAGAAGCAAGCTTCCCCTGTTACCGCTCGACTTGCATGTGTTAGGCCTGCCGCCAGCGTTCAATCTGAGCCATGATCAAACTCTTCAATTAAAAGCGTTTGATGCTCAAAGAATTAAACTGACTACATTCTTTCATATATGAATTAACGTGTTAGTCACTCTTCAAGACTTTAAAATCAAATATTTTTTTGATAGTGTCCTGTGAGTGCCCACACAGATTGTCTGATAAATTGTTAAAGAGCGTTGCGACTTTATCTTTCGATATTAACCAGTTAGGTCGTTGTCGCGAGGTGATGTATACTACGTTTTTTCGTGAGAAAGTCAAGCGATTATTTTCAACTTTTCTTTCTTTTTTCACCTCTCATTGCCACCGGTTCCTTTTCTAACCTGACCACCGAAGCGGTTTGTCGTGACAACGGATGCGCATTATAGGGAGTCAGAAAATTCTAGCAAGTGTTTTTTAAACTTTTTAACTCAACCGATGAAACATTAAACAAATCGTTTAAAAACACCACTTATAGTTAAAGATATGAGCTATAAACAGTCAAATTCCTGTGTAAACTTGCTCACTTTTTCCCAGTCCGTATATTCTATCTCTGTATTTGGGTCGGTTGGCCCATCTGTCATTTTCATAATAAGTCGAATCATCGTCTTATCGAACCAACCATAACGTGGATAGAACAATGCGCCAGCAAATACTGAGCTTAGTGTTGGTTGCCAAGGGCTTTTCTCCAGAAACTTGCGCGTATAGGCATTCGTTTCAGGAGTATCTTTGCCTTCTTTGCGCGCAGTTAAGTTCACACCAAAGAAAGCGGTTTTCATTGTATTTAATTGGCTTTGATGAATCGTTGCGAACCGCATCAGCGCTTTATTGAAGTGACCATAACGAATAGACGCTCCAACTAACACCTTTTCATACGATGTAATATTGATATTTTTTTCGCTATTTAAATCTCGAATATCACATTGGCGCCCTACACTTCGTAGTTGCTCCGCCATTTTCAAAACAATTTTTTTAGTTTGTCCATCTGTGCTCGAATGCAAAAGTAAGTAACTCATTCTTGATCCTATCTTATTAATCGCGCCAGAAGGTTGGCGTGAATAACACTAATAATGTAAAGACTTCAAGACGACCGAACAGCATAGTCACTACCAGTATCCATTTCCCTGCTGGGTTCATCGATGTAAAGTTATCAGCGACAGTGCCAAGGCCTGGCCCTAGGTTATTTAACGTTGTTGCGATAGCTGAAAAAGCAGAAAATTCATCGACACCCGTTGCAATTAATAGAAGTAAACTGACGATAAAAACGAGCGCATATGCTGAAAAGAAGCCCCATACCGCTTCGATGATCCTTTCAGGTAAAGCTCTTTGCCCTAACTTTATGGTGTAAACGGCATTTGGGTGAACAAGCCTTTTTAATTCCCGAGATCCTTGCAAAAACAATAGCAAGATACGGATAACTTTTAATCCGCCTCCTGTTGAACCAGCACAACCGCCAACAAATGCGGCACATAGAAGAAGCATCGGCAGGAACAAAGGCCATCCGGCAAAACTATCTGTTGTAAAACCTGCAGTTGTTGCCATTGAGACAACTTGGAAAAATGCCTGATCTAATGTTTGCCCAAAAGAGCCATACACTGAGTGATAAAGTAAAACCAGTGTACAGATAATGACGAGGGCTAACTGGAAGCTAATGAATGTTTTAAATTCAGGATCGCGCCAATAGATACCTAAGCTACGCCCAGTAAGCACGGCAAAGTGCAGACCAAAATTACAACCTGAGATAATTAAGAAAACCGCAATAATGGTATTTATCGCTGGGCTATTGAAATACCCCACACTCGCGTCATGCGTTGAAAAACCACCAATCGCTATTGTAGAAAAACTATGAGAGATGGCATCAAACACATCCATACCTGCTATCCACAGCGCAATCGCACATACAATCGTCAGCAATACATAGATGAGCCAAAGGGTTTTTGCCGTTTCTGCAATACGCGGTCGCATTTTATTATCTTTAAGCGGCCCAGGCATTTCAGCACGATAAAGCTGCATTCCCCCAACACCGAGTAATGGCAGGATCGCCACAGCAAGTACGATGATCCCCATCCCACCTAACCACTGTAGCATTTGCCTATAAAATAAGATGGCTTTCGGAAGCGTATCGAGCCCAGTTAACGTTGTCGCTCCTGTTGTGGTTAACCCAGAAAAGGATTCAAAAAAAGCATCGGTTATGGAAAGGTTTGGCTTTTCAGAAAAGATAAAAGGTAATGCCCCCACACTTCCTAACACGGTCCAAAACAAGACGACAATAAGAAACCCTTCTTTTGCTTTAAGCTCATGCTTGCTGTTGCGCGTTGGGATCCATAACAGTAATCCGAGCACTAAAGCCGTAACAAACGTTTGACTAAATGCTCGACCTGCTCCATCACGATAAATAAGCGCAACAATACCCGGCACAACCATGGTAAAAGAGAAGATAATAACGAGCAGCCCGACAATACGGGTTATTGCACGAAAATGCATTCGGCAGGTTCCTTGCTAACCAATTGACTATTCAGATTCAGGTATGAGTTCTAAAGCCCCGCGACTCATATCGCGTAATTTATCATTGACTTCTTGCTCTAAGGTAGCAGGAATTGCAATTCGTAGGGAAACAGATTCGTTATATTCACTGTGTAAAATCATCCCGTTGACCTGCGTAACTAGCTGCTCAACCGTATTAATAAATGCATAATCACAAACTAGCTGGAAAAATTTTTGCGGTACTTTTGTTTGTGTTGGTAATAACTTAAGTGCTTGCTGAGCACCATTACCATAAGCTTTAACTAAACCGCCTGTCCCTAGTTTGATACCACCAAAATAACGTACAACAACACAGGTGATCTCCCCAAGATTGCTGCCGAGCAATTGTGCCATTATTGGCTTTCCGGCCGTTCCTGTTGGCTCACCATCGTCGGAAAAACCTAACTGCTGAGAATCATCCGGGCGTCCTGCAACAAATGCCCAGCAATGGTGCCGAGCATCTGGGTATTGAGCTTTAATGGATTGAATATACTCCTTTGCGGCATCAATACCTTCTGTATGTGCAAGATAGGTAATAAAACGGCTTTTTTTAATTTCTTCTGTATAACAGATAGATTCAGCCGGTATTAAATAAGGTTTCATTACGGTAGTTGCAAATCTCGCGTCATATTTTCAATCCGATTATGATGAATGATGATGTTATCTTCAATACGAATACCCCCATAAGGTTTGAACTGCTCAATTTTTTCCCAATTAAAGTGTTGAGCAAATTCGCCTGAGCGCCAAGATGACAGTAACGATTCGATAAAATAAAGGCCGGGTTCAATAGTCAGCACCATTCTTGGTTCCAGTACGCGAGTGCAGCGAAGGAAAGGATACATTTTCGGTGCAGCAAGCAGTGTGCCATCTTCATCCTGCATAAAACCAGCAGCATCATGAACTTGTAAACCTAGAGGATGGCCTAACCCATGGGGTAGGAATGGCGTGGTTAGCCCTTGCTCCACCATAGTTTCTTCGCTAATTCCCTTAATGATTGAGTGTTTTTTCAATAGCTTAGCAATTCGATGGTGCATATCGACATGGTAATCGGTATAGCGTACACCTGCTTTGATGGTATCAATCAAGGCCAACTGTTCTTTATTCATATCGGCAACAAGAGCAGCAAACTCACTTTTGCCTTTTGCGGCATAAGTACGAGTTATATCAGCAGCATAGCCGTTATACTCAGCCCCTGCATCAATCAGAAAGCTTCTTATTTCATTCGGTGCTTGTTGCTGTAATTTAGTGTAATGCAATACGGCTGCATTTTCATTGAGTGCAACAATATTCCCATAAGGCACATCTGTATCGCGATGCCCTGTCGCTTGTAAGTAACTGATGTTGATATCAAACTCACTCATGCCTGCTTGGAAAGCCTCGAATGCCGATAAATGACCATTTACCGCCATTTTTTGCGCTTCACGCATGCAATACATTTCATAATCTGTTTTATAAGAACGATGGAAATGATAGAAATCAACGACAGGTTTTGGGTTAATATTTTGTAGGCGAATACCCAGTGATTCCGCTCTAGCTTTAGCTGAACCAATATAGGCAATATTTTCTTTAGGTATATTCGCTAAAAACTCACTAATATCATCTGCATTTTTTAAATGAATAAGCTCAACTTCTTTGGTCCAAAAGCTATTTGGTAATGGCTCAACGCTGTGCCAATAATCAACGGGAGAATAGAACCAAAGTTTAGGTTTATTCACACCATCCACTAATAACCAAGAATGTGGAACATCGGTGACAGGCACCCATGCTTTAAAGTGAGGATTCACTTTGAAAGGATAGTCGCTGTCATCAAGAAAAATACGTTGAGGTTCACCCGAATGAATCAGTATGGCGTCTAGCTTGCTGCGTTGTAAGACCTGCTGAGTTGTTGTTTGCAAAGTTTTAATATGGTCAGCGTAGAGTGCAGTCAGTTTTTCCATTTCATTCAACCTTTCAGTTTTATTAGAAAATCCAAGCTTAGCACGTTCTTGAATTGACTGGTATGCAATCTGAGGGGAAATCCACTTAATCAACTGATTATTAAATAGAATACTATTTTCCCTCTCCTATATTTCACTTATTTGCTGTGATCAACGTTCCAGTTTTGTTATCAATTATTTGCATTCCTTTAACATTCTAGTCACACTCAACTCTATCTGGTCGTACCAGATGATAAAATCATCATAAGGAGAACGGCATGCTTTATCAAAGTGAAACAATCTATGTTCAATGGTTGAAAACAGGTATTGCAGAACTCGTTTTTAACTCGCCTGGGCCAATAAATAAATTGGATACTCATACCGTTGCTTCACTTGATGAAGCAGTTGCTGTACTTGAACAGCAATCAGGCCTATTAGGCGTTATTCTAAGATCTGACAAGCCTGCATTTATTGTTGGGGCAGATATCAAAGAGTTTCTTTCACTTTTTGAAGCACCAGCAGAGACCCTAAGCGAGTGGTTAGGCTACGCAAATGGTATTTTTAATCGTATCGAAGACTTACCTGTTCCTACTCTTAGCGCCATTAATGGGTATGCGCTAGGTGGAGGCTGTGAATGTATTCTTTCTACTGACTTACGTATTGCGACTCCAGATGCGCGTATTGGGTTACCTGAAACGAAACTCGGTATTATGCCGGGCTTTGGCGGCTCTGTTCGTTTACCTCGATTAATCGGTTTAGATAGCGCCCTAGAAATTATTACCGCAGGCAAAGACATTAGTGCCGCAGAATCACTCAAATTCGGCTTGGTTGATGCCGTTGTTGAGACGGACAAACTTGTAGAATCAGCCCTTGCCCTCATTGAATCAGCAATCGCAGGAGCGATTAATTGGCAGCAAAGACGTCAACCTAAGTTACAACCATTACAACTTAGCCCTATTGAACAGAGCATGAGCTTTAATGTTGCAAAAGGTATGGTGTATAAGGTTGCAGGAAAACACTATCCCGCCCCTATGACGGCAGTCAATACCATTGAAAAAGCAGCCAACTGTGCTCGTACTGAAGCCCTAAAACATGAAACAGCAGCTTTTGTTCCACTTGCTCATAGCGATGTTGCTCGCTCATTAGTTAGTATTTTCTTAAATGATCAGCAAGTTAAATCAACAAGCAAACAGCTTTCTCGTCACGTTGAAGCGCCTCAACATGCCGCAGTACTAGGAGCAGGAATTATGGGAGGTGGAATAGCCTACCAGTCCGCAAGTAAAGGCGTTCCTGTGCTCATGAAGGATATTAATGAAAAATCTTTAGATTTAGGCATCGAAGAGGCTCATAAACTATTAAATGGTCAATTTGAGCGCGGGAAAATCAATGCCTCAAAAATGGCGAAAACACTCGCATCGATTCATCCTTCGCTTTCTTACGCGGGTATCGAAAATTCACAAGTGATCGTGGAAGCGGTCGTTGAAAACCCCAAAATTAAAGCCGCTGTGCTGACGGAAGTTGAAGCATTAGTTAGCCCAGAAACAATTTTAGCGTCTAATACGTCGACCATACCGATTACTGAGCTAGCGAAGTCGTTAAAACGTCCCGAAAATTTTTGTGGTATGCACTTCTTCAACCCTGTGCATCGCATGCCGCTTGTTGAGGTTATTCGTGGTCAAAAAACCTCAGAGGATACCATCGCCAAAGTCGTCGCTTACGCCAACAAAATGGGTAAAACCCCCATTGTCGTTAATGACTGCCCTGGTTTCTTCGTCAATAGGGTTCTTTTCCCTTACTTTGCAGGTTTTAACTTACTGCTACAAGATGGTGCAGATTTCAGAGAAATCGATAAAGTCATGGAAAAAGAATTTGGCTGGCCGATGGGACCTGCATATCTTCTTGATGTAGTTGGTATTGATACCGCATCCCATGCAGAGCATGTAATGGCATTAGGGTTCCCTGAGCGCATGAGTAAAACAGGCAAAAATGCTATTGATGTTATGTTTGAAGAAAAACGGTTTGGGCAAAAAAATGGTAAAGGCTTTTATCAATATGAAAAAGATAAAAAAGGAAAGCCAAAGAAAGTTGATGACCCCGCCACAGATGCATTACTCGCCTCAATCAGTCAAGGCAAGCGCTCATTTACAAAAGAAGAGATCATTGCACGTATGATGATCCCGATGATCAATGAGGTCGTTCGTTGTTTAGAAGAGGGCATCATTCAAAGCCCTGCCGATGCAGACATCGCTTTAGTTTACGGCCTTGGGTTCCCTCCTTTCCGAGGAGGCGTCTTCCGCTACTTAGATACCGTTGGCACACAATCTTATGCTAAGACAGCGGAGACCTATGCTCAGTTAAGCCCTCTGTATCAAATTCCTGCGGGTCTCAAAGAAAAATCTCAGGCCAATTCCAGTTATTATGCGAAGCCACCTGTAGTGGCAATTGATATTAAAAAAGTTGCGAGAGGCTAATAGTATGGAAAATGTCGTTATTATCGATGGAATACGTACACCAATGGGGCGTTCAAAGGGCGGTGTATTTCGCCATGTCCGAGCGGAAGACCTCTCAGCACACCTGATGAATGTGATTTTTGAACGCAACCCTAACGCAAGCAAAAAAGAACTCAATGATATTATTTGGGGCTGTGTGCAACAGACCCTTGAACAAGGGTTTAATATCGCTAAAAACGCTGCGTTACTGACTGATATCCCACATACAGTTCCTGCGGTCACAGTTAACCGTTTGTGTGGCTCTTCAATGCAAGCTCTGCATGATGCTAGCCGACTTATTATGACAGGCGATGCAAACTCAGTCTTAATTGGTGGTGTGGAGCACATGGGTCATGTTCCCATGACACATGGTATTGATTTCAACCCTAAATTAACGTTACGTGTCGCAAAAGCGGCTGGTGCAATGGGCCTAACCGCAGAAATGCTGGCTAAAATGTACAAAATTAGCCGTGAGGAGCAAGATGCGTTTGCCCTTAGATCGCACCAACGTGCTGCCCAAGCCACTAAAAATGGTCAATTTAAACATGAAATAGCGCCCGTAGCTGGGCATGACAGCCAAGGCAATCTCTTTGCCGTGGATTATGATGAAGTTATCCGTTTTGATGCAAGCCTCGAAAGCCTAGCATCATTGCGCCCCGCCTTTGACCCCGTAAGTGGTACCGTCACGGCAGGTAACTCTTCTGCCCTTTCAGATGGGGCGTCAGCAATGCTCATCACAGGCGAAAGCTACGCTAAAGAACGAGGGCTCAAGCCACGTGCCAAAGTTCGCTCAATGGCCGTTGTTGGCTGTGATCCTTCAATCATGGGCTTTGGGCCAGTTCCTGCTACAGAGCTAGCGCTAAAACGCGCGGGGTTATCATTAGCGGATATCGATATTATTGAATTAAATGAAGCATTTGCCGCTCAATCCATTGCCTGCTTAAAAGGGCTGAAACTGCCAGAAAGCCTTATTGATGAAAAAGTCAACCTTAATGGCGGTGCTATTGCATTGGGCCACCCTCTGGGTTGTTCTGGAGCAAGGATTACAACGGCATTGCTCAATCAGTTAGAGCTGAAGGATAAACAATTTGGCCTAGCAACAATGTGTATCGGATTTGGGCAAGGCATTGCCACGATCATTGAGCGTGTATAGTGTGTCTATACCCTAAGTCGTTCAAGCGCATGTTTGCCAAAAGGATAAGCTCAAAAACGGTATTATCTGAGCAATGCCAAACAGCTAAACCTGCGCCAATTGAAATATAAAGGGTATAGCCGCGAGTTGCCGTAGTGTTGTTGTATGTTGTCAACATTCCCGCCTAGTCAGGGGCGGGCTTTTTCTTTTTTGCCACTTGGTTTATCCATTTGGGCAAAGTTTAACTGACAAGTTACTGTCTAAAACAACAAATCAATGTCATCTCCAACGAGGAAAGTGGCACATATATGCTCAATCATGCCACAGGCCATCGATTCAAATATTCAGTAAATTATCATTTAAATAAACTCGTAGGCATCACCAAATAATTGTTCAGGCTTTGCATTACGCTCTGCACAAAAACGTTCTCTGGCGATTTTTGCCATTTCAAAACGCCCTGCTATGTAAATATCATAGGAGGACAAATCACCAAAATCTTCCAATACCCCACTTAAAACCGTTCCTGAGCGCCCTCTCCATTGTTCATCCGGTTGTTCAACGATAGGTATCACTTTTAGATTAGGATAACGTTCACTAAGCGCTTGCAGCTCTCCTAAGTCGTAAAGGTGCTCTAGCTGACGCCCCCCCCAGTAGAAGGTAATATCCCTAGAAGGGTTTTCCATGAGAGCCGCGAGTAGGATAGAATGCGTGTAAGAAAACCCCGTGCCCCCTGCAACTAAGATCATTGGGTTTTGGCTATTTTCTCTAAACCATGCCTTGCCATGTGGGATATCAATATCGATACGGCGTTGATCTAAAATTCGATCCATCACCGCCATGGCATAAAGATTGATTTCTGAAGCGCCAATATGTAATTCAATTGTTTCGTTATTAGCAGGTGTAGATGCCATTGAGAATGGGCGCTTATCACGCTCATCCATGATCACCATAAGGTACTGACCTGCTTTAAAATGAAAAGGACCATCCGGCAACAAAATAACCCGATATACTGTGTCAGTTATGGACTCAACAGATGTGACTTTACAGCTCAAAGTTGCCATGGCTCCCCTCTTATTTTTCAAAAATATTCAATTGATCCCAAATATCATCAATTCGCGACTTCACTTGTTCATCCATAACAATTGGCCTACCCCATTCCCTGTTTGTCTCACCGGGCCATTTATTTGTTGCATCTAGCCCCATTTTTGACCCTAGACCAGAGACTGGTGATGCAAAATCAAGATAATCGATAGGTGTATTTTCCATCATAACAGTATCGCGAGCAGGATCCATACGAGTGGTTATCGCCCAGATCACATCTTTCCAGTCACGCGCATTGATATCATCGTCACACACAATAACAAATTTTGTGTACATAAATTGACGGAGGTAAGACCAAACACCCATCATGACGCGTTTTGCATGGCCTGCGTATTGTTTTTTCATCGTAACAACAGCAAGACGATATGAGCACCCTTCTGGAGGAAGGTAAAAATCGACGATTTCTGGAAACTGCTTTTGTAAAATAGGTACTAGGACTTCATTTAGGGCTTCACCCAGTACGGCAGGCTCATCGGGTGGCCGGCCTGTATAGGTAGAATGGTAAATCGCATCACGGCGTTGAGTAACATGGGTTACCGTAAAGACAGGGAAACTATCTATCTCATTATAATAACCAGTATGATCACCATAAGGCCCTTCCGGCGCGAGCTCACCAGGTTCAATGTAGCCTTCTAAGATAATCTCAGCGCCCGCAGGTACTTCAAGATCATTCGAGATACATTTAACGACTTCCGTTTTATTACCACGTAATAAACCGGCGAACGCATATTCAGACAGCGTATCAGGAACTGGAGTCACCGCACCTAGGATAGTTGCAGGATCCGCACCAAGCGCTACTGCGACAGGGAATTTTTCCCCCGGATGCTGTTGGCACCACTCTTGAAAATCCAGCGCACCACCGCGGTGAGAGAGCCAACGCATGATCACTTTATTTTTCCCCAACACCTGTTGGCGGTAAATACCCAAGTTTTGACGCTCTTTATTAGGGCCTCTTGTTACCGTTAATCCCCATGTAATCAGCGGCGCAGCATCTTCAGGCCAGCAGTGCATAACAGGGATTTTGGTTAAATCGACGTCATCCCCCGCCCAAATTTGCTCTTGGCAAGGGGCTGAGCTTAGCCGTTTTGCTGGCATGTTGAGTACCTGTTTGAACTTAGGTAATTTATCAAACAGGTCACGAAAACCTTTCGGTGGATCCGGCTCTTTTAGAAAAGCAAGCAGCTTACCAACATCGTGTAGTGCCTTGATATCTTCCTGCCCCATTCCCATCGCAACACGTTTGGTTGTGCCAAATAGGTTGCACAAAACGGGCATATCATAGCCTTTAGGGTTTTCAAATAATAAGGCAGGGCCCCCTGCTCTAAGCGTGCGATCAGCTATTTCCGTCATTTCGAGGTAAGGGTCGACTTCCATCGTAATACGTTTTAGTTCGCCTTGCTTTTCAAGCTGGGCAATGAAGTCTCTTAGGTCACGGTATTTCATTGTCATCTTTTACTATTACAGAGGGAGTCTCATTATAAGACGTCCGGCCAAGGTTACAAGTTACCCACAAAAACTATTCATAATCAATATGGTTATAGTCAAAAACATCTTATTTTACTGGCAATCGAATGGAACCAATGCTTTTAATGATAAAGTATCAAACTGTTCAGGGAATGATTGGTTGTGCTGAAAGAGTTTAAAACCTTCATTTTTACCACTGAAATAAGTCAATGTGTTGCCTTTAATCTGTAATCCACTACCTTCTCTCAGTGCAACCACGACTTCATGAGGGTTGATGACACAAAACTCTTGTAATCGCTCATCTCGCGTTTCCCCCATATGACCTGAGATATGAGAATCGATATAGTGGGGATTTATCTGTACGGGAAACAACCCCAAAGACGGCATAATCACCGCATTACTCACAGGCATATCATTGGTCGTACGAATACTTGGTGTAGCCACATTACAACCCGCACTCCAACCAATATAGGGAACATCACGCTCTTTAACCGCGCGCTGGATCGCAACAATCAACCCATTTTCATGCAGGCATTTATTTAACCACCATGTATTGCCCCCACTTACAAGGATACATTCTGCTTGTTCAATCGCTTCGACAGGGCTGGAAAAATGTTCAATTGACGTAACTTTAATACCTAAAGCTTCGCTTAATTGCTCTGCTCGCTCATCATGAGGATCCCGTAATATCGCATAAGGCACCAATACCGCTGATGTAATGTTCCTACGCGCGATCATTTCATGGATACGAGGTAAGGCATAACTTAGCCATACTGGATTGTTTGGAAGCTTACCGTTACTCAATAAAAAAATTTCCATGCTGTCTCCTAGATAACCTGTTATTACATTATCACTAACTATAATTTATTGATTTTTAGTTAGTATATATTTCTGATTCTAAATGCTATTCTTACTTTGTCGATTAGTCACATTTTTATACTTTAATTTGTTATGATGAGCATAATTTTGTTGTATTGGGTTTAAGAAATGGAAAAATGGCATCTGCTATATTGTAAACGTGGCCAAATTGATAGGGCCATAGAGCACCTAAATAGGCAAAATGTGATCTGCATGACTCCCATGACAGAAATAGAAAAAGTGGTTAGAGGAAAGCGAACAAAAGTACAAGAGCCGCTATTCCCTAATTATCTGTTCGTGAAGTTCGATCATAACGAAATCCATACCACTACAATACAATCCACTCGCGGTGTCAGCCATTTTGTCCGTTTTGGCCTACACCCCGCCATTGTACCAGACGAAATTATCGAACTTTTGCAACAAGCGCCCCTTGGGCATCTCGTCGATCCCGAAACACCAACTCATGGTGATAATGTCTTGATTACCGAAGGCATTTTTGCAGGTATTCAGGCAATTTATGATGAGCCTAATGGTGAATCACGCTCAATCTTATTACTGAATATTTTAAATAAAAATGTGTCTAAAGTACTCGATAATACTCAGTTTAAAAAGCTATCTTAACCCACATAAAAAAACTGCACCTTAATTGGGTTGGCTACCAACCTGTTGAGTGCAGTTATAAATCGAGTTTTTATAGACTGAATAACGATAAATTAAGACTCTTCTTTCTCTTCATCGTCTTCTTCATTATTTTCCCGATCTCGCCGACCTTTACTCACATAAAAGTTAGATAAAAGCACACCGAGCTCAAACAACAGATACATTGGCACGGCAAGTAACGTTTGAGAAAGTACATCTGGTGGCGTTAAAAACATCCCCACAATAAATGCACCGACTAAAATATAAGGCCGTTTGCGTTTTAGTGATTCAGGGGTTGTGACGCCGGTCCAACACAACAGAATAATAGCAATCGGTACTTCAAAGGCCGCACCAAATGCCATAAATAACGTCATTACAAAACTGAGATATTTACTAATATCAGGAATGAAATTGACGCTATCCGGTGTTGTTTTGACAAAGAAACCAAAGGCTAATGGGAAGACAACAAAGTAAGCAAAAGCCATCCCTAAATAGAAAAGGAAGCTACTAGAGACCAATAAAGGCAGCATCAGCCGACGTTCGTGCTTATATAACGCTGGCGCAATAAAGGCCCAAATTTGGTATAGGATCACCGGTATCGAAATAAATACCGATACCATCATGGTCAGTTTAATTGGAGTGAAAAAGGTTGATGCCACATCTGTCGCACTCATTTGAGAACCAACAGGAAGCTTATCAATCAAAGGTGCGGCGACTAGCCGATATATATCATTTGAAAAGTAAGCTAAGGCAGCGAACACAATCAAAACCGTAATCAAACAGTTTAACAGCCGCTTCCTGAGTTCAATGAGGTGGCTAATAAGTGGTTGTGTATCATTTACAGCCATGTTCTATTTTTCGCTTTCTGTCTGATTAGGATTTTTTTTCTCTGTAACGCCATTTTGCTGGTCGCTGTCATTGTTTAGCGATGGCTTTGTCGGCTCATCGACGACAGCTGCCATTTTTGCTGCATATTCAGGATCAGGATCCGATTCAGACTCTGGTGGTTGCGAAGCTTTATTTTGAGCATCTTTAACTGCATTGTCGTAGTTATCAGTTAACTCTTTTGCTTTTTGTAGCTCACTTGCAACGCTCTCTGTTGTCGAGTGATATCCTGTTTTTAATGATTGTGCAGCTTGGCGAAGCTCATCCATAGATTGTTTCAGTTCAGGGGAAAGCGTTTCCATACCCGCTTTTTCCTGAACTTTTTTCAACGTGTCTTGTAACTCTTGCAATTTGAGTTCTTGTGACAATTCATTTTGCACATTGGAGGCTAATGAACGCATCGCACGGATCCAACCAGCAACAGTTCTCACTGCTACTGGTAGGCGCTCAGGGCCTAAGACGACAAGACCAATAACTGCAACAAGCAGCAGTTCACTGAAACCTATGTCAAACACGGTTTAACCCTGCTCTTTATTTTTGCTCTCAACTGGGCTGTCTTTCTTGTCAGCAGCCTGTTGCTGTTCTGTAATATTTTTAGGTGCAAAGTCAGCATCTTGTTTTTCTTGCTCTTCTTTTGCAGCCTTAGCAGCTTCATCATCGTTCATCGCTTTTTTAAAGCCTTTCAATGATTCACCTAAATCCGACCCCAGAGAACGTAATTTTTTGGTGCCGAAAATTAAAATAATAAGTAGAGCAATAATAATAAGTTGCCAAGGGCTACCAAAAGCGGCCGTTGCAATAGTTGATTCCATTGTTTATACCTCTGTAAAAGTGGGATCAATAGTTATTTATCCCATTATATACAACCTGCTCACAATACGGAAATATTCACAGGCTTATAAACTTGTCGCAAAACAAGGTTTACTTAACTTTTCCCCGATTTATACCAGCCTATAATCCATGATAACGCGCCAGCAGACATAAATGCTATAGCCATTCTATTTGAAGCGGAAATAAAGAATAAACTCCCGCAAAGAATCAGTGTTGCACCAATTCCTAATAGGTATTGAGACTTACGCTGTTTATTACGTTGCTGTTTTAATTGTTCTGACAATTGTTCGATATTGGACTGTAAGAACTTATGTTGACGCAAAGCACCATAAATTAAGTCTGGAATTTCAGGCATTTTCTCGGCCCAGTAAGGGGCTTTCTCTTTTAACGCTTGGGTAATTGCAGGAATACCGACTTGACTGTGTACCCAATCTTCTAAAAATGGTTTCGCCGTTTTCCATAGATCCAATTGAGGATAAAGCTGACGGCCTAAGCCTTCAATATAGAGTAAGGTTTTCTGTAGCAGTACAAGTTGGGGCTGCACTTCCATATTGAAACGGCGCGCAGTATTAAATAAGTTTAATAGCACATGCCCAAATGAAATTTCAGCTAACGGTTTTTCGAAAATAGGTTCACAAACGGTTCTGATAGCAAACTCAAAATCTTCAACGTTAGTATCTGCTGGCACCCAACCTGAGTCGACATGCAGTTCAGCGACCTTACGGTAATCACGATTAAAGAAAGCAATAAAGTTCTCTGCAAGATAGCGCTTATCTTCTTTATTCAGTGAACCAACAATACCACAATCGATGCCGATATATAGCGGATCTTCAGGGTGCTCATAGCTGACAAAAATATTGCCGGGGTGCATATCTGCATGGAAAAAGCTGTCACGAAAAACTTGAGTAAAGAAGACTTTCACGCCCCTTTCCGCCAAGATTTTCATGTTTGTTCCTTGCGCTTTTAAAGCCGCAATATCGGAAACAGGAATACCATAGATACGCTCCATGACCATAACGTTTTCGCGACAATAATCGGCATAAACCTCTGGTACATATAGCATTGAGCTATTCTCAAAATTACGACGAAGCTGGATAGCATTAGCCGATTCACGTAAGAGATTTAGCTCATCGATCAAGGTTTTTTCATATTCACGAACCACTTCTTTAGGGCGTAGACGGCGACCATCAGGCAGTAAAGGCACCCAATTAGCGATACGATACATGAGTTTTACATCCGCTTTGATAACCGGCAGGATATCAGGACGGATAACTTTTAAAACGACTTCCTTACCATTCTCTTTGAGTTTTGCGGTATGTACTTGAGCAATCGAAGCTGACGCTAGTGCCTTTTCATCGAAATCATCAAACCACTGTTCGAGTGGGCCGCCTAATGATTCTTCAATGTAACGACGAGCCAGTTTGCCGTCAAAGCTAGCGACCTTATCTTGCAGCAAAGAGAGTTGGTCAGCGATAGCGGGTGGAAACAGATCGCGTCGGGTAGATAGCATCTGCCCAAACTTGATCCAGACAGGCCCCAATTCTTGTAAAGCTAAACGTAAACGCTCACCAAGCTCTTTGCCCTTATGCTGGTTTTTAATCCAAAAGAAACCAAAACGACCAATACGCAGCGGTAACGTCAGCTTTACTTTTGGGATGAGCTCATCCAAACCATACGAAAGGAATACCCGAATAATAAAGTAGAGACGTTTTATTTCACCGGGCGTCATTATACTCCTCCAACTGGCTCAATCGTTTTTCTAGCTCACTTAGTGAATCAGAAACTTGTTCTACTTCATCACTAAAATAAGCCAGTTCGAGTGGGTTTGGAGCCATTTTCCACTCTTCAAGCAGTGTGTCTTTGATATAGTTTTTTTGCCTGCATGCTAAATGTGAAGCTAAACTCGCGCCCTTGCGTAGTACTTGGCTAATACCTTGTGCCGCGACATCGCCTAAGTAAGGGGATAGATAGTGTGCAGGATCCCAAATTGCCATATCTAATAATGACGACCAATGCTGTACAACCTGCATATCACCTTCAATAACAATTTCACCACTATTGATTAGCTGTGATAACTGTTGTTTGTCTTTTAGCTTAATTAGCGTAAAGAGGGATGTTTTGATTGTACAATCAGCAGGCTCATGCCATTGGCTTAAAACATCGACATGGTTATCACTGAAAATCAACGTCAATGTTTTATTCAGCTCTTTCAAATCGATAGACATGACTTTACCCGCTAAGCGCGCTCTAGCGGGTTTTAAGACCGATTCTTTAAATAACATATGATTCAAACATGTTTCCATGAATGCCGTCATTAAAGAATATAACACTGTATTTTGGCTTTCAGCCTGTGCTGATGTGGCTTCCATCTTAGAATTTAAACCCTTTATGCAATGCGACAATACCACCTGTCATATTGGTATAGGAGACTTGTTCAAAGCCTGCATTTTCCATCATTGATTTCAGTGTTTCTTGGTCTGGGTGCATACGGATAGATTCTGCAAGATAACGATAGCTATCAGGATCCCCAACCACAGCTTGACCAATACGAGGTAGAACATGGAATGAATACGCGTCATAAGCCTTATTAAGCGGCTCAATAACAGGCTTAGAGAATTCAAGTACTAGCAGACGACCACCTGGCTTTAACACTCTGAACATTGAGCGTAAAGCTTTGTCTTTATCGGTCACATTACGTAGCCCAAAAGAGATGGTGATACAATCAAAATAGTTATCAGGGAATGGCAGTTCTTCTGCGTTGGCTTGAACATAGCTAACATTACCAACAATACCAAGATCACGTAATTTTTCACGTCCCATTTTTAACATAGAGTCGTTAATATCAGCGAGGATCACCTCACCTTTTTCACCGACAAGACGAGAAAACTTCGCGGTTAAATCACCAGTACCACCAGCAAGATCTAAAACACGTTGGTTACGACGTACACCACTGGCTTCTATCGTAAAACGTTTCCAGACACGATGAATGCCGAAAGACATTAAATCATTCATCAAGTCATATTTTGATGCTACAGAGTGAAAAACATTAGCCACAAGGCCAACTTTATCTTCTTTGCCTACGGTACGGAAACCAAAATCAATAGTTTCTTTTGATGGTTCTGTCATTTCTATTATGCCTGTTTATAATTCAAACTTTTGTAGGAAGTGTAACAGTCTTTGAGGTAAAACCCTATCAAGAAGTCTAAGATTCCGCACAATATGGCTTATCTGACTTTTCAACGAGCTGTGGTGAAATAGGCTGTTTTACCTCAACCCCCATTTCTTTAAAGCTTTCTGCCTGACTAATTAAATTACCACGCCCCTCAGCCAACCTTTTCATTGCGGATTGGTAAGCATTATCCGCTTTATCAAGGCTTGCCCCTAAAAGTTGCATGTCATCAACAAAAAGGCGTAATTTGTCGTACATTTTTGCGGCTTTTGCGGCAATTTCTTGCGCATTTTGCCCTTGGCGTTCATAGCGCCACAAATTGTTAATTGTTCGCACCGCCACTAATAATGTGGAAGGGCAAACTAACATGATATTCTGTTTTATACCTTCATCAAGTAGCTCAGGCGATTCTTTTAAAGCCAATAAGTAAGCCGGTTCAATTGGAATAAACATCAATACATAATCTAAAGAGCGTATCCCCGGTAGTTGATGATAGTCCTTATGACTTAGCATACGCATGTGATTACGAATTGAAGCTACATGGTTTTTGATAGCCTGAGTTTGTTCGTCAGGGTCTTCACTATTGAAATATCTTTCATAAGCGACCAGTGACATTTTTGCATCAACAATCACGTCTTTACCTTCAGGCAAGCGGATAATCACATCAGGCTGATAACGGCTGTTATAGCTGGTATTAATACTGACTTGTGTTTCAAACTCACTCCCTTTGCGTAAACCAGAAGCTTCCAAGATCCGCGTCAGAATGGTTTCTCCCCAGTTTCCTTGGATCTTGTTATCCCCTTTAAGGGCTCGAGTCAGGTTAACCGTTTCTTTGGTCATTTGAGTATTTAGCTGCTGTAACTGACGGATTTCATACGCCAGTGTATGCCGCTCTTTGGCTTCTTCACCAAAGCTTTGCTGTACCTGTTGGCGGAACCCTTCAAGCTGTTCACGAAATGGGGATAACATGGCAATCAAGCTTTTTTGCTGCTGCTCTGATGCCCTACGCTCATTCTGCTCAAAAATCCGGTTGGCTAAATTTTCAAATTGAATCGTTAACCGCTGCTCACTGTTTTGCAGCAGGCGCTGTTTCTCTTCATTGGCTAGCTGGCTTTGCTCAAAACGCGTTGTGATTTCTCGTAATTCAGCTTCTTGCTCACGATTAATATCTCTGAGTGTTCGCAACTCTTGATCGAGACGTTCATATTCCATTTTCCACTCAGAAAGATGGATGTTTTTTTCATCACTGGCCGCAAGTTGACGATTAATGTGTTGGAGTTCTTGCTCTTTTTGATTAAGTTTTTGCGCAATAAACAGCCAAACGGCTAAGCCGCCAATTAATATACCGCCAAGGGCGCCAATAACCCCATATAAAAGAGAGGTATCCACTGTTAAATCCTTACATGACGAGATCTAGGGTAAGGTAATCGGATACTGTATATCAGTCCAGAAGTAATTTAAAACAAGCCCTAAATTGCGAGACGATTCGCAGCTTAGCCCATCCACTGAGCTAGCCAACGTAATCCAAATGCGCCTGGCGCTAATATACCAAATGCCCAAATCATCGCAGACACTAAGTTTGCCGCCTGAAAATAGCGTTTAGGCATTTTACAAATCCCAGCCACTAAAGGTACGACGGCTCTGAATGGGCCGAAGAAACGCCCTAAAAAGACACTCCATATGCCCCAACGATTGAAAAAGTGCTGCCCTCTATCAATCATTTGAGGTTTGCGAGAAATCGGCCACATTTTACGGACGTTATCTTTATAGTGAAAACCAAACCAATAAGAGAGCCAATCACCAAAAAATGCCCCTAACGTTGCCGCAAGCCATACAGGCCAGAATGTAATACCACTTTCGCCGATGAGGGCACCTAAACCTAACAGGATGACAGTTGCAGGCAACAGCAAAGATAAAAAGGCTAAAGATTCACCAAATGCTAGAAAGAAGATGATTGGCAGCGCCCATATTTCATGTTCACGGGTAAATTCGGTCACTGTATGGACGATTTCATTCAACGTCACAGCCTTTCTCCCTTATAATGGATTGGTTTAATACATTAACTAATATGTAATAAACCAATCTTAAACTAATTATTCGAGGAAATAACTTTGAAGTAAGCTTCTGCCAGCATTATCCAGTCCAAAATCACTCTCCAGCCATTTATCAATACTACCATAATGTGTTTTTATGCTATTTATGGCTGTCATAAGAAATTCTTCACGCACAGAATAGACATACTCAAACTTTTTCACCACACTGTCACTCATCCTTTGTGCATGCTCTTCCAATAAATGCTTACGGAATGGCGCGAGGGTTTCATTTGTCAGTAGGTAATCTTCCATGACGGTATCTAAGTCTGCACCCAGCGCAAATAGTACCAAAGCGGCGCCAACACCAGTACGATCTTTACCGACCGCACAATGCTGAACGATCCCCCCTTTTTCAGGCTGCTTTAACATACTCACAAGTTGATGGTAAGCAGGATTATTTAAAGGCAATAGCTCGTAAAGGCGCCCCATAAATATTTTAGGGTCAAACTGTTCAAGTGACTCTGGTGTCAGTTGACCTAAGTCGGCACTGACCTCCTTTGCCATAGGGTTCGCTGGGGCATTAACATAATGAGCACCATCCCAAATCATATCTGGTTTTGCTTTTGTTTCCGCCACATCACGGTAATCCAATATTTGATAAAGGTTTTGTGATTGTAAAACGGCCAAATCCTCTGTCGTTAAATGGTTCAAAGCTCCTGAACGAAATAGCACGCCTGATTTTATTTTGTTGCCATTGGCTAATTTTTTTCCGCCGAGGTCACGGAAGTTAATTCCACCTTTTAACGGTAATACTGAAGGGTGTAAATAAGGTGTTTTTGTCATAATTATCGCTACCTATGATATTGATTATGACTAAAACCATAACAGATTATGACCGGAAAAAAATCAGAAAAAATACCCGCCGTTAAGCAGGTATTCATAAAAGAGTGCATTGAAATGTAATCAATATCGAAAAAGAGAAAGAAAACTGGGCTCGTCTACGGTTTATTCACAACCGAGCGAACATCAAAGTAAACGAGCCAGTAATAGGAGAAATTAAAGTAGACGACGCGCAGCTTCAACAACAATGCTTAATACATTGCTTTCTGTTTTCTTCAACAGTGCTTCGTCTGGAATTTCTTGTTGAGTACGGTTAACAATCACACCTGCAACCATACCCGCACGTAGGCCTTGGCTTGAGCACATGGTCAGCAACGTCGCTGATTCCATCTCATAGTTCATCACGCCCATATCTTGCCATTCTTTCATTGAACCTCTGAAATGGCGCATCACACGACCAGTATAGGTGTCATAACGCTCTTGGCCTGGATAGAAGGTATCCGATGAAGCAGTCACACCCACATGGACTGTTGCACCCGCTTCTTTCGCTGCATCATAGAGTGCATTCGTACAAGTAAAGTTAGCAACGGCTGGGTATTCCAATGGCGCAAAATGTTGGCTCGCACCGTCTAATCTTACGGCTGCGGTTGTCACTAACACATCACCAACATTAATATTTTCTTGAATAGCCCCTGTAGTACCAATACGCAAGAAAGTACGAATACCTAGCTGCGCAAGTTCTTCTACAGCAATAGAGGTTGAAGGACCACCAATTCCCGTTGAACAAATAATGACTGCTTTACCATCAAGCTCACCACGCCAAGAGGTGAACTCACGTAAAGAAGCGAGATGTACCGGATTATCCATCAGGCGTGCGATTTTCTCGACACGATTTGGATCACCGGGAACAATTGCAACGGTTGCACCCTGTAAGTCACTCTTTTTTAGCCCTAAGTGGAATACGTCAGACATATCAAACTCCTTTACACAATGGCATCATTGAATTTATACGTTGTGATTAATATAGCGGTAAACCCATGTCAATTTAGTGACCATAGTCACTTTTAATGGAAATGATTTTATCTAGATTTCATTAAATGGTGATTTAGATCACAAATTAATTGTTTTAAATACAAATATGCAATCAGTATAGACGATATGAAAGAAAGTCACGAAAAAGCGCCCGAAGGCGCTTTGAATTATTGGCAGAAATAAAAGATAGTTTATCTATCAGAGAACTACATCAAGGATCAGAACGCCTACTAGACCAATGGCCCAAGCTATCGTTGTTGGGATAGACCAAACCATCATCTGTTGTCTAACGTCCTTAATACCCATCATTCGGTTAACAACCCAGTAGAGGCTGTCGTTGAAATAACCAAAGAACAGTGACCCCATTGTCGCAGCTTGAGCCGCAACAAGCAGATTGATATCAGGGATCTGGCTAATAATGGGAGCAGAAATCGATGCCGCTGTGATCATCGCGACGGTGCCCGAACCCTGAATTAAACGTACCAATGTGGCGATAATAAATGGGATCAACACTGGAGTGATTGGTAAACTCGCCACATGCTCCGCTAAAATATTCCCCGTACCACTGTCACGTAAAACCGCACCTAACGCACCACCCGCACCTGTTACCAGTAAGATGATCCCGGCTGACTGTAAGCCTTCTTCCATGCGGTCGATGACTTCTTCTTTCGTCGCTTTTGGCATCAGCGTATAAACGGCAATCAACACACTGATAGACAGAGCGATTATTGGCGCACCAAGGAATTCAAAGGTCTGGAAATACCAATTATTCTCCATCCCTTGAAAGGCGTCGGTTTTTAGCAATAACCCGTTGACCGCATTGATAAAGATCAACAAGATCGGTGTTACGATAGGTAATACAGATAAGAAGAGGCTTGGTAACGGCTTGTTCGCCTTTTCTTCCATATAGCGGTCGTGAATTTCTTTCAGATCTGCGTTGTTGCTTTCATCGGGCATAAACTCAGGGTATTTAACAGCTAACCACTTCGCGTAAAATACGATCCCAATAACGCAAGGGATAGCAAGGGTCATCCCCGTTAAGATCATGGCACCAATATCCACACCGAAGATCCCAGCAACCCCTAAAGGACCCGGAGTCGGCGGCACTGTGTGGTGAGTAACCACTAAGCCACCAGCTAATGCGACACCAAGTGTCAGCAGACTACGCTTACCATTTTTCGCTAATGCCTTCGCTAATGGGTAGAGGATCACGAATGCGGAGTCAACGAAAATTGGAATACTGACGATATAACCTGTGATAGCCAGCGCCCATTCTTCGCGTTTTTTCCCTAACCAACGAATAAAGCTATACGCTATTTGTTCAGCGGCACCAGAAACTTCTAGTACCCTTCCCATCATTACCCCGAGACCGATAACAATACCGATACCACCGAGTGTGCTACCAAAACCTTTTGTAATTACAGAGACGGTTTCTGCGGCGGTTAACCCACCTGAGATACCTGCAATAGCTGCTGCAATCAACATGGCAAGTAACGCATGAATACGCGTTCGCAATACCAAGAAGATCAGGACAAATATGGCCACCGCGAGGCCAATAATAGGAATATAGGACATAGCTTATCCCCTATTGCTGTGAGCCGTGGTGAGTGATGAATGAACGAATTGCATCAGCAAACGAACCATCTGCACGGAAACCAAGGCCTAAAGCACGGCTAATATCGAATTTACCCGGCCAACTTGCGACAATACGGTTAATGGCTTCATCCGGCTCAAAACGGATCAGATCAACCGTTTTTTGGCCTGCGACATCACGTAGAGCATCAATCATCCCTTGAACTGTCACAGTGATCCCCGGTAAGTTAACCGTACGAGACAAGCCAAATTGCTCTGCTGAAATGGTTGCAGCATGAATGAAATTACTGACAACCGTTTCTGGACTCGAGAGCCACAACGCAAGTTCAGGTGAAACAGGGCAAACACTCTCAACCCCATTTAATGGCTCACGAATGATGCCACTGGCAAATGAAGAAGCGGCTTTGTTCGGAACGCCAGGGCGCACACTGATTGTTGGTAGGCGTAACACACGTCCATCAACATAGCCTTTACGTGAATAGTCATTAACCATCAATTCGCACATCGCTTTTTGTGCACCATACGATGATTGCGGGTTAACCACACAAAGGTCGGTGATAACGTCAGGTAGTTCACCGCCAAATACTGCTAATGAACTGGTAAAGATAAACTTCATTGCAGGGTTTTTAGCACGAGCCACTTCCAATAATTGGCGAGTCGCTTCGAAATTTACTTTCATGCCTAAATCAAAATCGCTTTCAGCATGACTACTCACAATAGCAGCGAGGTGATAAACGATGTCGGTTTGCGCATCAATCAGCTTATCAGCGGCACCCAGCTGAGTTAAATCTGTTGCAACACAACTCACTCTAGCGTCTTCAATTGGCGATGTAGGGCACTGAATATCCGCTAAAACGAGTTGGTCAAATTTAAAACCCTGGCTGTTTTTAAGTAAAGCAGCGGCTAGCTGCTGACCCAAAAAGCCAGCGCCGCCTGTAATGATAACTTTCATTGTTATTCTCCTTGAATAGCCCTAATTTGAGCTATTCATCATTAGGTAAGATTATTTATGTCTTTATTAAATGAAGTTTTATATTTTGTTCTGTTATCCGCTGCACAGCATCGTTTGGTAGCTGATCATCACAAATAATGTCGTGCAATTGATTTAGTGGGCAAACACGGAACATGCCATATTTACCAAATTTGCTACTGTCAGAAACCAGCACACAGCGCCGAGCAACATCCAGTAATGTTTGTTTTATTTGTACTTTTTCTTCATGAGGCGTGGAAACCCCATGCAGTAAATCCCAAGAGCTAGTGCTAATAAATGCCACATCAACATTTAGGGTTTTCAGCATCATTGCGGCGGTATTGCCAACACACGAATGGTTACGTTTATCCACTTGCCCCCCCGTGTGATACAGATTGAGTTGTGATTTGTTCATCAAATACTGCATGATAGAAAAATCATTAGTCACAATCGTCAAATTAAACCGTTCACCCAGCACACGGGCTATCTCAAATGTCGTTGTTCCCGCATCGAGATAAACCACTTGCCCATCTTCAACGAGCGATGAGGCAAATTTACCTATTTCACGTTTGCTTCGGTGATGTAAACGCGCTTTCTCACTCCAAGGAAGCTCTTGGCGTAACGCATCGTTTAACCGAACACCACCGCTTATTGCAACGACTTTCCCTTCCTCTTCTAGCATGCGGATATCACGTCTTACCGTCATATGCGACACATTCATTAGCTCCACCAAGTCGTTAATCGACACGGTTTGGTACTCATGGACGTAACGGTAAATAAAATCACGACGCTCTGAAGGGATCATAGGCTCTCCTGTTTAAGACTGTGCTTGCTTCAGCCAACCTAAACCGTCTTCGGTACGACCTGCGGGGTGATATTCACATCCAAGCCAACCTTGATATCCCATTTCATCTAATTGTTTGAAAATCCATGGGTAATTGACTTCACCGCTATCAGGCTCATGACGATAAGGAACTGAAGCTATCTGAATATGACTAAATTTACCCCATAAACGCTCAATTGTTTTCAATAAATCACCTTCCATGATTTGGCAGTGATAGAGATCCAATTGAATAAACACATTTTCACGTGCGATCTTTGGTAGCAATGCCTCAGCTTGCTTTTGCGTAGTCAAAAAGTAACCCGGCATATCACGCGTATTGATAGGCTCAATTAATACACGAATGCCATGCTCAGCCATAATATCTGCGGCATATTGAATATTTTTAATAAAACACGCTTGCTGCTGTTCAGGGGTAAATCGGGCATCCAATTTACCTGCCATCGCATGCACCTGCTTACAACCCAACGCCTTGGCATATTTCAGTGCCGTCTGTACGCCTTGTGCGAACTCATCTTCACGACCCGGAATAGATGCCATGCCGCGTTCACCCGCCGCCCAATCGCCCGCTGGCATGTTGAACAGCGCTTGAGTTAAACCATATTTTTCCAACTGTTCAGCTATCGCTTCAGGTTGTTCTTCATAGGGGAAAAGATATTCAACGCCAGTAAAGCCCGCTTGTGCAGCGCGTTCAAAGCGCTGAATAAAAGGAACTTCGTTAAACATCATACTGAGGTTTGCTGCAAATTTAGCCATATCAGGTGCCTCATTTCTTTGGATAACGGCTTTCTAGCTCGTTAACTTGCTCTTCAGTGAGTGTTGTAAAACCTTGCTGGCGTAATGTGATATATAAACGCGCCGTATCTTCCAACTCTTCAGCATTGAAGAAAGCTTGCCTTAAGGTTTTACCGCCAACTACGGGTCCATGATTCGATAGCAGTACTGCGTTATGGTTAGGAGCCAATTTTTCAATTTCTTCACCAATACGGTCATCCCCCGGTGGCAAGTATTGAATTAATGGCAATTTGCCGACTCGCATCACGTAATAAGGCGTGATTGGCGGCAAGCAATTGCTGCTATCAAGCCCTGATAAACACGACAGTGCGGTTAGCCAAGGGGAGTGTAAGTGAACCACCGCTCGGCAATCAGGACGCTGTCGATACATCGCCATATGCATAGAGACTTCTTTAGTGGGCTTATCGCCATCGATCCAGTTCCCTTCTGCATCCAACTTACTTAGTCTTTCAGGATCTAAATCCCCAAAGCTGGAGTTAGTTGGCGTGACGATAATGTTCCCATCCGGAAGTTTGGCACTGATGTTTCCAGCTCCGCCGCTACTATAGCCACGGTTAAACATCGATTTAGCCCAATCAGCCAGCTCTTGGCGTAGTGCCTTTTCTTCACTCATTAAACATCTCCTGTGCGTACTGGAAGAAATTCTCTTGGCCGAAATTACCCGATTTGAGTGCCAACCAGTGACCGCTTGTTAAATCTTGAACCCATGGAACGCCCGGTGCGATTGGCGCACCAATGCTTAATTGCTCGGTTCCTAGGCTTTGAACGACTTTGCCGGATGTTTCGCCACCCGCAATAATAAAGGTGTTATAACCTTGTGCTTGTAAAAGTTTTACCACTTCCCCAAACACATTTTCCACTGCGCTACTCGCTATATCTGCCCCATACGTCTCTTGAATTTTTCTCAGAATTTCAGGTGGTTGGGTCGCATATAATAGTGGTGCGAGTCCTGTTAATTTTTGCTCTTGAACCCACGTTGCTAATTGTTGGGCATAGAGAGGGTTATCAATACACTCCCCGACATCCACGACTTTAGCTGGTGCAATTTGTTGGTAGTTTTGCACTTGTTTGTTGGTCATTGCTGAGCAACTGCCAGATAAAATCACGGTCTGACGGCCTTGGCGGCTAGGCGTTTCACCACGGCTACCACCTGCCCCCCATTCACATCCGGTATCCACATTGGCTAATGCCGCCCCAAGCCCAGAGCCGCCTGTCAGTAAAGGCATCTCTTTTACCGCTTTGGCGATCGGTAACAAATCATTCATTGTTAATGAATCAACAACGATGTAACTCGCACCTTGCTCGGCTAAGGTTGCTAAACGCTGTTTAATTAGCGTGCTGCCTTGCTGAATATCAGATAATGGGATCAGTCCAGCTTTACCTTCTGATTGCTTTTCCATCACCCTCATCAAGTTAGCATCCTTCATTGGCGTCACGGGGTGATGCTGCATACCACTTTCATTGAGCAGCTGACCATTGACAAATAAATGCCCGTGAACCACGGTTCTGCCATTAATGGGCAGTGCAGGACAAATCAGTGCAACTTGAGTATCAAGCTGCTTCATCAACGCGTCAGTCACTGGGCCAATATTGCCTTTGTCAGTGGAATCAAATGTGGAGCAATATTTAAAGAAAATTTGTTGGCAGTGTGCTTGTTGCTTTAACCAACGACATGCGTTTAACGATGCGTTAATTGCTTCATCTACAGGACAAGAACGGCTTTTTAGGCTGATAACAATCGCATCAACATCGTGTGGTACGACTGTATTGTCATCTGGTTCATTCAGTAATTGAACGACTCGCCAGCCGTTCTGGACCATAAATCCTGCGATGTCGGTTGCACCAGTAAAATCATCGGCAATCACACCTAATTTCACAGTCATACTTTTTTCTCCGGTAAAGCAATGCCTTTGAAAGTTTTGATCACTGCACTGTCATCTTGAAGGCCAAAACCTTCGTTACTTGCAGAGATAAACATTTGATGAGCAGTGGCCGCGATAGGTAATGGGAAGTTCAAGGCTTTCCCTGTTTCCATGACCAACCCTAAGTCTTTCACAAAAATATCAACGGACGATTTGGGCGTATAATCACCATCAAGAACATGCTGCATACGGTTCTCAAACATCCACGAGTTACCCGCTGCATGTGTCACGATGTCATACATCATATTCAGGTCGATACCCGCTTTAGCGGCTAATGCCATGCTTTCGGCAGCAACCGCAATATGAACCCCAGCAAGTAGTTGATGGATGGTTTTTACTGTCGACCCCAACCCCACCTCATCACCGACACGATATAAACGCTCAGCTATCGCCTCAAAAACTTCGTTAAGCTGTTCAAACAAGATCGGAGCGCCAGATGCCATCACCGTTAGTTTGCCTTCTGCCGCTTTCAGCGCGCCGCCTGAAATAGGTGCATCCATCAGTGGTAACTGATATTGCGCCAAACGCTGAGCAATCTGTTTTGTTTGCTCAGCAGATAGCGTACTATGCAACATAATAATAGTGCCTGGCTGCAACTGCTCTACCAGAGGCTTATCGCCACCAAATAGGATTGCCTCGACTTGGCGACCATTGACGACAACTAACAGTAAAGCTTGCAGATGTTGAGCGTACTCCGCCGCATTTTGGCCTACTGCGACAGCACCGGCTTGCTTTAAGGTTTGGCAGGCATCTTGGTTTAGGTCAAAGCCATAGGTAGGAATATTATTTTTTATTAGGGATTTAGCGATCCCCATACCCATTGAGCCTAAGCCAATAACACCGACGTTCTTAACGAAATTTCCCATAACAACCCCTGATGTTGTTAATCTTTGTTATTGATGTGAATTCTCACATAACAAAATTCACAAACACATGATGGATATCACATTATGAATAATATAAAAAATCACCAATATTATTTTAATTTATTGTTTTTAATGCATTTTTAATTTTTGGTAATTCACAAAACAATTCACATCGCAATGTGATAAAAAATGTGATGAGAGCGTGGTTTATACCTATCAAGTGTAAAAAATAAAACTTTTCCGCTTTTCCGTTCAGTTAAATCGCAATAGCATCATTTTTGATTGACGCCTCGCTGAAATTGACCAAAATAGCCGATTACTTAATTTTTAGGGATCCTTTAACGCACTGAACACGCTGTTGAAGCCCACAGTTTGAGAAATAATGAGGAGTATTAAATGGGTTTGTTCGATCAACTGATCACCATGGTTGCCGGTGATAAAATGAGCCAGTTTCAATCCGTAATTGAATGGATTGATAAACAAGGTGGGTTAGCAGGGGTTGTTGATAAATTTAACCAACAAGGCTTAGGTGACATTATTCAATCATGGATCAGTAACTCTGAGAACCTACCTGTGAGCGTTAACCAATTAATTCAAGTTTTTGGTAACTTAGATATCCAACAATTAGCTCAAAAAGTGGGTATTGACCCGCAAGAAACGACAGAATTGATCGCCAAATATCTCCCAAAACTCGTTAATCAAGCTACACCAGAAGGTGTTCTGCCAGAACACGTTGATTTGTCTGCAGTTGGCATGAATATGCTGAAAGAAAAGTTGTTTGGTTAATACTGCCTCATCAAAGCAAAAGTGGTAGGTTAACCAACATGCTAACCTACCACTCACCAATATTTAGCTTAGTATTCGCTTCTTAACCTTTTAGCAGCTTCCACCATGTTAGCCAATGATTGACGTGTCTCTGTCCAACCACGGGTTTTCAAGCCACAGTCAGGGTTCACCCACAGACGTTCAACCGGAACACGTTTAGCAGCTTTTCTCAGTAGCGCCACAATCCACTCAACATTTGGCACGTTTGGTGAGTGAATATCATATACACCTGGGCCAATTTCATTGGGATAATGGAAGTCTTCGAAAGCATCCAACAATTCCATGTCAGAGCGCGAAGTCTCAATCGTGATCACATCAGCATCCAGCGCAGCAATCGAATCCATGATGTCATTGAACTCGCAATAACACATATGGGTGTGGATCTGAGTGTCATCATCGGCAATTGCCGCACTGAGTTTAAATGCTTCTACTGCCCAATTTAAATATTCAGCCCACTCATCCTTACGTAATGGCAAGCCTTCGCGAAGTGCAGGCTCATCGATTTGAATAATGCCAATCCCCGCTTTTTGTAGATCATCCACTTCATCGCGTAGCGCCAAAGCAATTTGTTTGGCAATTGTTTCACGACTAATGTCTTCACGCGGGAATGACCAACATAGGATAGTCACAGGCCCCGTTAACATCCCTTTGACTGGCTTTTCAGTCAGCGATTGTGCGTATTTCGCCCACTCTACCGTGATAGCTTCTGGTCGGCTAATATCTCCAATAATGACGGGAGGTTTCACACAGCGCGAACCATAGCTTTGTACCCAGCCATTTTGTGTAAAGACATAACCGTCAAAATGCTCACCAAAGTATTCAACCATGTCGTTACGTTCGGCTTCACCATGCACTAACACATCAATATCAAGCAGTTCTTGCTCTTTAATCGCCTGCTTAATGTGTTCACTGATACTGGTACGATAGTGCATTTTATCTAAGTTACCTTTTTTGAAATCAAGGCGCAGTGTTCTAATTTCACTCGTTTGTGGAAACGAACCAATTGTTGTGGTTGGCCATAATGGCAAATTAAAGCGTTCACGTTGACGTTGAGCGCGTATTTCATATGGGCTATTACGTTCAGCATCCCCTTTACGGATCCCTTGCAAACGCTGATTGACCGCCGCATTATTGACACGAGTTGATGTCTTACGAGCACGAACCGGAGCGCTGTATTGTTCTAATCCAGCAAGATGCTCTGCCGTTGGCTCATTTAACGCTTGGCTTAGTAATGCTAATTCCGCACATTTTTGTAGCGCAAAAGCAAACCAACTTTTAACTTCTTCATCTAAGCGAGTCTCATCGTTGAGATCGATAGGGCTATGGAGTAGTGAACACGATGAGCCGACCCACAAATTACGTTGGCCTAACAACGGCTTAATACGTGCAAACTTTTCACCTAAGTCAGCTTTCCATACGTTACGACCATTGATAATGCCTAATGAGAGCACCCAATCTTGTGGTAGCGCTTGGTGTAATTTTTCGATGTCATCTTGCCCAGCGACAACATCAACATGCAATCCCTGTACTGGTAGCTGTTTAATCAGATCCAGATGGTGACTGATGCCATCAAAATAGGTTGTCAGCAACAGTTTGGTTTTCCCAGCTAACGCTTGATAAGCCGTTTGATACGCCTGCTGCCACTCTGTTGGTAAATCTAACACCAGTGCTGGCTCATCAATTTGTACCCACTCAATTCCTTTTTGCGCTAAACGTGCAAGAATTTCTTGATAGACAGGTAGCAGATCATTCAATAATGATAAACGATCGAATGATTCACCTTTTACTTTGCCTAACCATAGGTAAGTCAACGGACCAATTACAACAGGTTTGATAGTATGGCCTAGTGCTAACGCTTCATCGACTTCCTCAAACAGTTGTGTCCATGATAAGCTGAATTTCTGCCCTTTTTGGAACTCAGGTACGATGTAGTGGTAATTGGTATTAAACCACTTAGTCATCTCGCCTGCCGCTGCTGGCTTTCCTGTTGGCGCGCGGCCACGAGCCACTCTAAATAGTGTATCTAAATCAATTGAGCCATCTTCGTTTTGATGACGTGGAGGTACATTCCCCAGCAATAAGCTCGTCGTTAATACTTGGTCATACCAAGCAAAATCACCGACTGGTAATAGTTGCACACCGGCATCTTTTTGTTGTTGCCAGTGACGAGCACGTAATTCACGACCCGTTGCTAAAAGCGCTGCTTGGTCAATTTTTCCAGCCCAATAATCTTCTTGTGCGCGTTTTAGCTCCCTTTTCAGACCGACACGAGGAAATCCAAGTGTATGATTTATAACAGACATATTGACCCCTTAAAATTTTTAGCCGTCTAGATGTTTACACATCTATAATCAACAGGTACTGTATAAAGCACAAGCGCAAATTATTCATTGTCATCTTGAAGGTTTCTCATGATCGAATTAAAACATCTAAAAACATTGCATGCGCTCAGCCAACATGGCTCATTGGCAGCGGCTGCAACTTACCTGCACCAGACTCAGTCAGCATTGTCACATCAATTTAGTGACTTAGAACATCGTTTGGGCTTTAAGCTATTTATTCGTAAAAGCCAGCCATTACGATTTACACCGCAAGGGGAAGTGCTATTGCAACTGGCACACCAAGTATTACCAATGGTGAAAGATGCTATTCGTATTTGTAATGAACCGGGCGTGTCGACGCTACGTATCGCTATCGAATGCCATAGCTGCATTCAATGGCTAACACCTGCATTACAGCAATTTAGGCAAACATGGCCGCAAGTTTCAGTGGATTTTAAATCGGGAGTGACTTTTGACCCGCAGCCCGAATTACTTTCACGAGAGCTGGATATTGTACTGACTTCAGATATCTTGGCTGATAAAGAGATCCACTACACGCCGCTGTTTGATTATGAAGTAAAATTAATTGTGGCTAATGATCACCCTTTAGCAAAAAAACCGATTATCGAGCCTCATGATCTCGCCGATGAGACCTTACTAATTTACCCAGTACAACGTCATCGCTTTGATGTTTGGCGCCATTTCTTACAGCCAGCCGGGGTTTCACCAAAGGTGAAAGCCGTTGATAATACATTGATTTTAATACAGATGGTGGCAGCTAAAATGGGGATCGCCGCATTACCACATTGGGCGGTGGATTCGTTTGAAAAACAGGGGTTAATTAGTATAAAAACATTAGGGAGTGGTTTGTGGAGCCGGTTGTACGCTGCATGCCGTGAAGGAGAGCAACGCCAACCCGCTATTGAAGCTTTTACCAAAACGGCCACTAATCATGCCGTTGAGAATCTGTCTTACGTGAAACCGGTGAAAGTATCCAACGCCTATGTACCCACAGAGACGCGACAATCAGGCTCGCTCCAATGGTAAAACTCAACCAATCTGGATGCTGTTGCCAGATGGCAAAATTAACCAGTAGCCCCGCTGGAACCATCATATTATTCATGATAGCAAGGGTTCCGGCGTCTACTTTTGTGGCGCCATAATTCCACATAAAGTAACCGATGCCAGAAGCCACAACACCTAACCACAGTAAAACCCACCATTGAACATGTGTGGTTGGCACTAGCGATTTATCCCCAAATAGCCCCCATCCGAACAGTGCGACCAGCGTTGCACCGATATAAAACCATGAAAAAGCTTGATGCTGAGGGATAGGATATATTTCCATCAAACGCTTATATCCCACCTGACCGACAGCAAAGAAGATATTAGCTAATTGCACAAATATCAGACCTACCCAGAAAGATTCACTAAGATGGTCATAACGAATGATGGCTGCACCAATAACGGCAAGTAGCGAGCTAAACAAATAGCCCATCCGTAAACGTTGGCGCTCCAATAGATCATAAATGAGCGTCACATACAGAGGGGTGAGTACCGTAAATAACAAAAATTCCGCGACGGTGAGATGGCGATACGCTTGGAACACAAAGAAATACATAATACCGAGTTGGCATGCACCAACAATCATGTACAGCACAATCACTTTGAATCCCAGCCCTCGCCAGCGTAAAAATGGCAAGAAGACCAATGCCGCTAAAGAAACACGTATTAGGACGGATAGCCAGCTATCCACTTGCCCAGCGAGATATTCACCAATAAGACTAAAAGACGCTGCCCAAAGCAGCGTCGTAATCACAAGTAACCACATTATTGTATTGTTCTCAATTAATGCTCTTTTTCAATCAATACAGCTTCCAACAAATCGAGATCCGTCAGTAAGGATTGCAGCGTTTCATTGCTAATTTTACGCGTTGCACGCAGGTGATATAACTCACCACGTTCAGCACGTAATGCGGTTAGCCTAAAGCGCCGCTCTAAATCTTCAATCTGTAAGTTATGTTCGATTTCATCTTGGCTAGCGGTACGTCGGCGCAAATGCCCCGTAACCCTTGAGGCCACTTCACTAATATCCTCAGGGTCTAATTTTTCATCAACATCCGCCGATAAACGCTCTTCCATCTTGTTTAAACTCACAATGGCGACTTCAGCCATTGCGGCTTTCGCCATACGAATTTCGTTAATATCCGCTTCTTTATCACCGACTTTAAAGTTGCGCAGCAACAGCGGTAACGCGATGACGCCCGCGAATATTGAGAATAAAATCACCCCTGCCGCAATAAAGACTAATTGATAACGCGCTGGGAAAGGTGAACCATCACTTAAAAAGAGGGGTACTGAAAGCACACCGGCTAAGGTAATCGCCCCACGAACTCCCGCAAAAGAAGCTAGCCACAGCTCACGTACCGTATAGTTAGCAAATTGCAGTGGCCTTTTTTTCAGGAACAGGCGGCTAAACCTTTTCATGAGCCATAACCAACAAAAACGCAAAATTAGCAAGGCAAAGTAGATAATGGCGACTGCCGCAAACAACATCCACGTTTCTACGCTAGGATCCAGTTCCGCTTGCAGTACTGATGTTTCCCAAATCCCCGGCAATTGTAAGCCAAGCATGATAAACACCAAACCGTTAAATACGAATTCTAACATTGACCATACGCTGTCAGCACGCAGTCTCATCGCTAATGGCGCATTACGGATCACCCCAGATTTGGTGATTGTCATCCCCGCAGCCACCGCAGCCAAAATGCCTGAGAAACCAATATGCTCCGCAATCATATAAGAGGCAAAAGGCAGCAATAACATAAAGACAATTTGGGTTGCAGGATCATCGCCACTCCAGCGACTCATTAAGCGCAATGACTTGCTGTAAACCCAAGTCACAATGATACCGGATAGCAAACCACCTATCGCCACTTTAAAAAATTCAATCGTGACGCCAGACACTGAGAACATCATGGTTTCCATTGCAATCGCAACCGCAAATTTTAATGCAACCAGACCTGAAGCGTCATTCATCAATGCTTCGCCTTCCAACACGCTCATCATACGCTTAGGTATACGACCTTTACCGACAATCGAAGAGAGCGCTACCGCATCCGTTGGCGAAAGGACAGCAGCAAGTGCAAATGCAGCAATCAAAGGAATACCCGGCATTAACCAGTAAATGAGATAACCGATACCCACAACGGTTACCAATACCAGTACTAATACTAGGATGAAAATCTCACGACCATTTTGGAAAAATTCACGTGTTGGCGTTTTCCAGCCATCAACGAATAGCAATGGCGGGATCAATAGAACCATAAAGAGTTCAGGGTCAAACGTGACATGTAATCCAAACTGAGGCCATGCAAGCAATGCACCAATCGCGATTTGAATTAAGGGTAATGGAACGCGAACAGGGATGACTTTTGTCACCACACCTGAAACAGAAACTGCCAAAATTAAGATGAGAATAGTAAAGAAAATTTCCATGTTGCCCTTACTGATTAACGAAATGAACCAAACCCAAATATGACCCGTCGCAGCAGAATATTAGGTAGCTCGTCAGGCCATGAAATTTTTCAGTAAAGCCAGCAACTCGTGAAAACCCGCGGATTTCACATGTTTCACCGCCTTTTGTCTATTCTATCCTTAACTAACTACTAGGCGGGAAAATAATTCAAACTTTAAGATTAATCGCGATAATACATTAGGGGGCAGCCGATGCGCCAGCCCCCACAGAACAACGAATCTTAAATCGCTAAATCAGCAGCATAAAATGCCACTAATAGAACAGCAATAACCACGGTTCCAATATTCAGCTTACGCCACTCACCTGCAAAGATACGTCCAATCACCAATGCGGCGAAACCTAACATAATGCCAGTAACAATGTTACAGGTCAGAACAATAAACACAGCACATAATAAACCGGACATCGAATCGACAAAGTCATCAAAGTTCAGTTTAGAAACATTACTCAACATCAACAGACCGACATACATCAAAGCTGGTGCCGTCGCATACGCAGGTACTAAATAAGACAGAGGTGATAAAAATAGAATCAATAAGAACAACAGGCCAACGACCACCGCAGTAAGCCCCGTACGACCACCAGCAGCAGTACCAGCAGCAGATTCGATATAAACCGCAGCAGGAGAAGCCCCAATCGCTCCAGCAAAGATACTGCTTACCGAGTCCGCAGTTAATGCTTTACCACCATTAATAATTTGCCCATCTTTATCCAGCAAGTTAGCTTGACCAGCAACCGCACGGATGGTTCCTGTCGCATCAAAGACTGCGGTCATGACCAATGCTAATAAGCTTGGTAACACGATAGGTTGCAAGGCTCCCATAATGTCCATGCTCATGATCAGTGATAAACCATCTTCACCTAATGAAGGAAGCTTAAAGAAACCTTGGTACTTAACGGCAGGGTCAAAAATTAACCCTATGATTGAAATAGCAATAATCACCAACAGAACACCACCGGGCACGCGACGCTTCTCTAAGCCAAAAATAACCGCTAAACCCGCTAATGCCATTAATACAGGGAAAGAGGTAAAATCGCCAAGTGCAACAGGTAGCCCTTCATTTGGGTTTTTAACGACCAACCCGACACCATTTGCGGCTATCAGTAATAAAAATAACCCAATACCAATCCCAGTACCGTGCGCAATCCCCATAGGCATATTACGCAGGATCCAGCTACGAATTCCTGTCACCGAAATAATAGTAAACAGGCACCCCATAAGAAACACGGCCCCTAAAGCAACAGGGATACTGATTTTCTGGCCTAACACCAAGCTAAAAGCCGTAAATGCGGTAAGTGAAATCGCACAACCAATCGCCATTGGCAGGTTAGCCCACAGCCCCATCAATAGTGAGCCAAAACCCGCCACTAAACAGGTCGCAATAAAGACAGCTGTAGGAGGGAACCCTGCCTGCCCTAACATTCCCGGAACGACAATGACGGAATACACCATCGCCAAAAATGTCGTTAACCCTGCAATAATTTCACGGCGAACCGAAGAGCCACGCGCAGAAATTTTAAAATATTTATCCAATTTGCAATTGGTTGAAGCCTGTTGGCCAGACATGGAAATACCCCTGCTAAATATGACAAAAAGCGCCTAATCTCACTGACGAAAACGATTACGTTTTTAGAAAAAACTGATTGAGCGAGTGATTTACTCACCCCCCACTCTCACGCAATCGTTTGGCTTTAACAATAGAGATGGCAGACTATGAAGCGGGCAATTATCAATCGAAATCGACGTATTGATCAAGTGTTTTCAAGTTACATGGGGCAATCGCACACAACAAAGCAAACTTAACATAAATTTTTAGATTTTATCCCTAGCACAGTGAGGAGGTTTTACCGAATTTGGCATCCTTACTATCCGACTTATTAACCCTCTCTATTGTGAATGGATTTTCTTTTCGTTTAGCTACAGTTAATACGCGAATTCAGATAATAAGTGCAACGCTCGGTCATGTTAGATGGAAGGACGGTTAGCTACTGATAAGCTATCCTGCTCTTCCGACCAAAGATGAGCGAGTAAGTATGAAGTATCAGCAACTAACCGAAGGACAACGATACCAGATATCGATACTGCGTGAGGATAATTTATCCTGCCATGAGATAGGTATCCGTATCGGTGTAAGCAAGTCCACGGTCTCCCGTGAACTGAGGCGTAACACTTCAGATACTGGTTATAACCCACAACAGGCACACCAGAAGTGCTGTGATAGGCGGCTGTCATCTGCCAAAAGGACAATTCCTCAGCAGACCATAGATTTCGTGATATTTGCTCTGGAGTGGAAGTGGAGTCCTGAGCAAATAAGTGCAATTGGCAGCATTATTGGTCTTAGCGTCAGCCATGAATGGATTTACCAGTATATCTATGCGGATAAGCGTAGCGGTGGCGAGTTGTACAGGCATCTTAGGCAGGGCAAACGGCGATATCGTAAGGGCTACGGGCAGAAACGAGGGCGCATCCCTGATGCGGTATCCATTGAGCTACGGCCGTCAGTCGTCGATGACCGTAGCCGTCTGGGGGACTGGGAGGCCGATTTGGTGCAGGGTAAACAGGGCACTGGTGCTATCGTGACACTGGCAGAACGCAAAAGCCGTATTTACCTGACAAAAAAGGTGTTTTCAAAGGATGCGGTGGAAGTCAGTAAGGCCATTATCTCACTGCTGAGTGAGTATCAGGATGTATGTCACACAATAACGTTCGATAACGGTCTAGAGTTTAGTGAGCACAAGGCGATAGCAGAAGCACTGAACGCAGATACGTACTTTGCCCATCCGTATGCCTCGCATGAGCGTGGGCTGAACGAGAATACGAATGGGTTGTTAAGACAGTTTATCCCGAAAGGAACAGACCTGCGGACAGTGACAGAAGAAGACTTACAACGCTATCAGGGAGCGTTGAACAGCAGGCCACGCAAGTGTCTGGGGTTCAGACAACCTTCGGTGGTGTTTGCGGAGCTAAGAAAGGCGGCTTAGCGTTGCACTTCGGACTTGAATCCGCCATAAATATTTTGTTAGAGTTAAGTGTTGCTTCGCTAAATAATAGTGAGGGGTATTAGCGAGAGGATGACAAATAACTTATTTTTTAAATCGCATTTATTACATAGAATATAATGCTGCAAAAATATAATCTGACAACGAGAATTTAAATAAAAATCAACTTTAATTTCATCATGTTAACAATTTTTATGTGTAAACATTAATTATATTTGATCTCGTTAAAATTAAATATCACATAAAATTATTAATTACTGACATATATTCACTGCAAGAACAATGCAAAAAAAATTAACACCTAATCAAAAGTCATTAATTTTATTTATTGGCTTTCTCGCCATCTATCTTTTACCTGGTATTTACGGGCACACTCCGTGGAAGCAAGATGAAAACTATAGCTTTGGTATTATCCAAACTATGTTCGAAACAGGTAATTGGCTCGTACCAACGAATGCTGGCGAACCGTTTATGGAGAAGCCACCACTGTACTATTGGGTCGCCACCATCAGTGCCCATTTGCTATCTGGCTTTATGCCGCTTTATGATGCGGCGCGCAGTGCGACATTGTTATTTTCAGTGATTAACTTTTCATTTTTTATTCTACTTGCTCGCCGTGCCTTCAATACAGACCATATTAGTGATAAACGCATTTGGATTGCATTCGCACTCTACCTTTGCGCCCCCGGCATTTTAAGGCATAGCCATGATATGTTTACGGATGTTGCACTCATTACAGGTGCTACTATCGGTTTGTACGGCATTCTTGGGCTAATACGCCAGGAAAAGGTTGCGATGTCCGCATTATGGCTAATGTTTGGCACAGTGATCACCATGCTATCAAAAGGGGTGTTTATTCCGGGTGTGTTATGGTTAAGCTTACTGCTAGCCCCGATTTTTCTACCACACTGCCGCCAAAAGCTTTTTTGGCTACCTGCAATCATCGCCGGTCTCACTGCTCTTATCTTGATTTTACCTTGGCCTATTTTACTCTATCGCCAACATCCCGATCTGTTTATGACTTGGTTTTGGGAAAATAATATCGGTCGTTTTCTAGGCTTCTCTGTTGAAAAATTAGGTGCCAAAGCGAACTTAACACGTGTTCCAGCATCCGTGCTGCTATTTGCACTGCCAGCAGGCATACTGGCTACCCTCTATTTTATTAGAAATCCGTTAAAACGATTACGTAGCCGTAACGAGTACTTAGTCACCATTTTCCCGCTACTTGGGATTGTATTTTTACAAATTTCAGCAACAGGTAGAGCGCTCTATTTGCTCCCTTTCATCGCCCCACTTGCAATCTTAGGGACCCAAACCGTGCTTGCGCTTCCTGAAAAAGTGCTACGCGGTTTCTCATGCTTTGCGGCTACGCTATGGTCACTACTTATTATTTTCCTGTGGGTTTGCTATTTTATCGCCCTTTCGGGTCAGACGCAGGTGTGGCTTACACCTTTTAGTAAATGGCTACCGATGAGTTACCAAATGCCATTTTCGATAGTTGCTTTGCTAGTCGCGACAATCCTCACCGCCATCTGGTTTTTACGCGGAGCGTTATTGAGCCGACAGATTACCTTACGTGCCATGCAAAACTGGACGCTAGGCATGTGTATCGTATGGGGGATCACATTCAGCTTATTTTTAGGCTGGATAGACTATACCAAAGGGTTTAAAGATGTCTTTGTCGATTTAGAACAACATCTAAAAGGCCATTATCATACCAATGACTGTATGGCATCCGATAATATCGGTGAATCCGAAGCCCCTATGCTGTACTACTACACAAAGATCTTACATCAACGGCAAGATCGCTTTGAAAAACCAGAGCAGTGCCGCTGGTTAATTGTGTTATCAAAACAGATCAAGCCAGCTCCCGCAGGTATGACGCTATTTTGGAGCAACCACCGCCCCGATGAATTCACCGAAAACTTAGTTGTTTATAAAAGCATTGAGTAGAGAAATGAAAAATCTGTGCCAGTTTATCACCACTGGCACACTATTTTTTAGTTAAGCTTGTTGCGTGCTTTGGGCGCTATATTTTTCACGCGTAAACCACAAAAATGCTGTAGCAATAAAAATGAGTAATACGGGTAACCCCGCCAGCGAAAGAGATGTCGCGACGCCAGCTAATAACGGCCCGGACAAATTACCAATTCCCCATAACATAGCCGCAGCGGCATTCGCAATAATTAGGTCATTGCCTTTAAAATATTGACCAATTTGCACAAGCGCAATGGTGTAAATAGCACCGGCTGTTGCCCCCAAAACAAATAACAAGACCCAAATTAAATAATGGTGAGTTATCAAGAAAGGTAATAAACAACTCGCTCCTAATGTGACAACGCCGCAAATCCGATACAGTTTTTCACGGTTCATATGGTCCGCTAACCATCCAAATGGCATTTGCATCACCGCATCCCCCGCTAAAATTGCACTGATCATCATCGCGGCAATCGCCTCAGTATGCCCCATTCCCATACCATAAATAGGGAACATCGATAAAATCGTGCCATCAAAAAAGGCGAAAAATAGAATACCAGCACAAATGCCCGGAGCGACTTTAACAAACTGAATAATTGAAAAACGTGATTCACTGGCTGTCGCGGAAATACGGTCACCCACCTTTTGTTCCATAATTAAAAATAGTGCTATAGATATCAGGTGAAGTAAGGTGCAAATCAATAATGGAGATTTATCTTCTACGCCATAGTAAGCAATAAAAGAGGGGCCGAGTAGTTGGCTCACGGTAAAAACGGTGGTGTAGATGGCGAGGATACGGCCTCGCTTGCTTTCCGGGCTAAGTTCATTAATCCATGTTTCCCCTAAACAAATCAGTACACCGCTGGCTAACCCTGTAATCAAACGTAATGGAAAGAGCAGCCACAATGGTAACGAACTCAGTAACGGTAGCAAACTTATTGCAGAAATAATGGTTGCGATAAGCATTGCTTGTCGTTTCCCACACCAACGAACAATCCGTTGCACCATAGGGGCAATTAAAAACATCCCTAAAGCAGGTGCAGCTGAAATAATGCCAATATAGAGTTCGCTAACACCATAGTTATTTAATCGCAAAGCGACCATTGGGATACTTAAACCAATAACGATACCAATGACAGCAATACTGGTTGTAATGGTAAAAATAGCGAACGAAGGGGTACGACGAAAATGCTGTAAACGCTGATTATCAGAGCTCATTTTGATATTAATCTGCTTTCATTAATGAAAGCTTCCATTTTAAATTCTATTTATTAACGTTAAACACAATATAAAAACCCTTCATCATCTGGAATTACCGAAGATGACGAAAGGTAATTGTATCATGCTTTATATTTTATACTGATAAATCTTTAACAGTGACGTGAGTTACAAAATAAAAAAATAACGATATAGCAAGGCAATACCTGAAATTAAAATAATAATATTGATAATTTTCAGGAAAGATTCTCGCGATATTTTCAAGGTAATATGGCGCCCAGCCCAAATACCAATCAACATTGCGGGTGAGAACGCTAATGCCATCAGCAGAATATCGACATTCACATAGACACCCATCACTAAAAAGATTGTGACACGCGTTAACGTGCTAAAGCCTATTAATGTCATTTGGGTGATGCGAAAGCGCTGTTTATCGGCTATGCGGCTTGATAAGTACATAGCATAAATAAAGCCACCGCTACCAAATAACGCACTAAAAATACCGCCGATCAAGCTGAAAGGAACAACTAATATCTTAGAAAAATGCGATTGGCCTTTCTTTGAAAAAAAGGCGTTCATAACATAAAAAATCACAAATATACCAAGTAATAAAATCAGAATATCTGGGCGTGTTTTTAGTAAGATAGCCGCACCAATTAAACTCCCCACAACCATGAGTGGAATAATCCATTTTATTTCTTGATAATCCGCGTTTTTACCATCTTTTACTAGATTGATCAGCGCCGCCGTTAAATCAATCAGTGCTAATATAGGCACGATCATATTTAAAGGAAGATACATTGCTAATACAGGCGTGGCTATCAAAGCGGATCCAAACCCAGCCATCCCAAAAACTAAATAAGCGCACAGTAGTGTAAAAAAACAGATCGCCATTTCTAGCGAGAAAAAATCAAACGGCATAATTAGCCCTTACAGGGAGTATTTTTGTTCACTATAATTTTTTCTGAATAAATAAAAAAGCCCTGTTTTTATTACCTAAGTGAACGGATTGATTATTAAATCAGGTTGCCATCTTCATTTTCTTCCATTGTCGAAATATTATGCCTTTATCAGTACGTTTCTGACATAACGTTGTTATGATGGTAGAATTAGCAGCATAATTTAACTTTCAAGGAAGACACAGGGTGGATAAAAAAATCAACATTAAAATTGGTCAAAAAGTACGCTTACTCCGGCAAGCAAGGAACCTCTCCTTGAATGAACTAGCACGTTTATCAGGGATCTCAAAAGCGGCTCTTTCTAAACTGGAGTCTGGCGATTCAAACCCAAGAGTTGATACCTTAGAAGCCATCGCCATCGCATTACGCTTCCCATTGAGTGATCTATTTACATTACAGCATGAAGCCTACCCCTACTTTGTGAAGTCAGCTCCTCAGCAAGGGGATTATTCACAACAATTTAAATTTCGTATCAATATGGGCAATATTTCTGAAATATGGCAGTTGAATATGAAACGAGGCGCCATCATTAATAGCCCCGCACATATGAGCGGAACTCATGAACATATCATGCTGCATACTGGTTCATTGATGTTACGCTTAAAAGATGAACAAACCGTGTTATTAGAAGAAGGGGATTTTTATGCCTTTAGTTGTGATTTTCCCCACTCCTATCTCTGCATGGAGGGGGAATTAAATGCAACAGTCGTGATGACGTACTCGCATCTTAGTGACAGTATCTAAACTTCGACATGCTTCGCATCATAACTGATCCGCAAGATCCCTTTTTTATATTTCATCGACTTAATCACAAACTGGCAAATTTTACCGAGTGAATCAACATGAGTGCCGCCACAAGGCACCTCATCACCTTCAGAAACGCGACAAAGGCGTAACTCTCCTCGTTGTTCAACAGATACAGGATAGTCACTGTGCAAGCGTTGATTGACTAAAGCTTCTATTTCCCTTTCATCTAGTTGTTCAATGGGGGTGGGGTTATCACTAATTGCACTAAACTCTACTCGTGACTCATTCGGAAAATGGTGCCCTTTTTGCCCCTTCCATCCAAAACAAGCCATTTCCCAACTTAATAAGTGCCCCGTCGTATGCAAAGCCGCATGATATTGGCGCTGTGCCTTATCAATTTTCGCACTGACAGCATCACCAACATTCAAATTCTGATCCGGCGCTAAATAAGCAATTATCCAGCCATTTGGGTGTTTCTTAATACGAACAGGCTGATCATTGATCCACCCGGCATCGGCTGGTTGACCTCCGCCTTGTGGATGAAAAATATTATCCCTTAGCGCAACCCATTGCCCCTCATCATCTTGGCCTTTTTCAAGTACAGTTGTTTGAATTTCATAGCGATAAGTATCAGTCAGATAAATATTATTCTGCATAAAATGCCCCACTTATTTGTTGATGCTTTACAGCGTAATGCTGAGTTTGTTATACCACCATTGTTCACTTTAAGAAACAATAGAACATTAAAACAAACAAATGTGCTTAAATTGTGCGTTCAAACCAAATAAAAAATTCAACCTACAGGATAAATGTAGGTTGAATATAGAGAGCCAGTGGCGATGCAATGTTATTGCAAATAGTTTTGCATTGTCTCAAATAGTCTTAGGTCATCACTAAAACGGACTTCCCTAACATCTTCTAGTTTTTCAACTTGATTCACCATTTGTGACAAGCGCTCATCTTTTTGTACTAATAGCCAAATTCGGCTTTCATCTTTATCTTTTATTGGCATACATAAAATGCCGTCCACATTAAAAGCACGACGCGCAAACAGTCCACAAATATGCGACATAACACCAGGATGGTTGCGGACAATAAGTTCTAATGCAATTGGGTGATGTTCAAAAACCATAATTACGCTCCGATCATATCAATATTTGCTGCACCCGGTGGAACCATTGGATAAACCTTTTGATTCACATCGATCAGGGCATGAATTAAGCAAGGACCTTTCGTGTTCATAATCGCTTCTAATGCCATTTCAGGATCCGCTTCCGTATTTAAATCACAGGTTTTCAAACCAAACCCCGCCGCAATTTTAATAAAATCTGTTTGATATGGATAAGCTGCGGCATATATGCGGTTATCAAAAAACAGCTCTTGTTGCTGATACACCATCCCCAATGCTTGGTTATTCATCAGAACAATTTTGATATTTAATTGGTGCTCAACTGCGGTGGCAAGCTCTTGAATATTCATCATCAAGCTGCCGTCACCAGAGAAACATACGATGGTTTGCTCTGGGTTCGCCAATGCCGCACCAATCGCGGCAGGAAGGCCAAAGCCCATCGTGCCTAAACCGCCAGATGTTAACCACTGGCGAGGACGTGATAGCGGATAAACCTGTGCCGCCCACATTTGATGCTGCCCAACGTCAGTGGTCACTATCGCTTCTTCGCCCGCGGCTCTTGCAGCAGCAAGCACTAAGCCGTAATGGCTTAATGGATTATCGGCTTCGCTTAAATTTAATGGGTAGTCCTGCTTTAATTGATTAACTCTTGTCATCCACTCTTCACGTTGATTTTTTTCAACTAACGGCAGTAATAACTCGAGAATTTGCCCTGCATCTGCATTGATAGCAATATCAGGTCGTTTAATTTTACTGATCTCTGCTTTATCAATATCTACATGAATAATTTTGGCATTAGGACAGAATTTTTCTGCACGACCTATCGCTCGGTCATCAAAGCGAGCACCGATAACAATTAGCAAATCAGCTTCTTCCATCACCATATTCGTGCTACGCGCCGCATGCATTCCTAACATTCCCAAGTAGAGCGGGTGGCGCATAGGAATAGTCCCTAATGCCATCAGTGTCATCGTCGTTGGTAATGTCGCTTTCTCTGCAAACGCAATCGCCGTTTCTGTGGAGCCTGAACTAATCACGCCGCCCCCAAAATAAAGTACAGGACGTTTCGACTGATTAATCATTTCCGCCGCTTGGATCACTTTTTCCATCTCAAAGTTCGGCGCCTTATCTTTTGGCTGAATATCTGGCAATGCGTCTAATTCGATCGTTGCCGTCTGCACATCTTTAGGAATATCAATCCATACTGGGCCGGGACGACCGGACTCTGCGATTCGGAAGGCGTCACAAATTACTTGCGGTAATTCATTGATGTTACGAACTAAATAGTTGTGTTTTGTGACAGGAATAGAAATCCCATAAGTATCAACTTCCTGAAAAGCATCGGTGCCAATCATTGAAGAAGGAACTTGGCCTGTAATACAAACCAGTGGAATAGAGTCAAGCTTAGCGTCCGCAATGGCCGTGACTAAATTCGTTGCCCCTGGGCCACTCGATGAAATACACACTGCCGCTTTTCCGGTTGTACGCGCAATACCTTGTGCAATAAAGCCAGCACCTTGCTCATGACGCGCCAAAATATGGCGGATTTGCTTACTTTTACCTAAAGCATCATAAAAAGGGAGGGCTGCACCGCCAGGGATCCCTGAAACAATGGTAATGCCATGTTTTTCTAACAAATGGACTATCAGTTCTGCACCTGTGTAGCAGGTTTTATCTGATGATGTTGTACCCGATTCGCTCATAATCTTATCCTTCACACTAGCCGGTGAGATTCGAGCGGCGATTCATAAAAAAACCCCGCTCGGTTTGCGCCGGCGGGGTTTTTAATCTGCGTTGATTGTTCCCGTTACGGCGCTAAGCCCACGACCACCACCACACGCACGACCACCGCGGCACGTGGCGCGGTTAGTAGTAGGTTTGAATGATGAAGAGTCATGTTCACGGGTTATTCCTGTCTGTCGATATTAATTTGGTTTAAATTATTAATCATTATTTTGTGTAAGTGCATTTAAGAAAACACATCTTGTTCACAATGACAATCATTTTTTCCATTTTTATTCATCTCACATTTAAAACGCGATCAATATCACACTACTAACTTACCAGAGCATTTAACTGGCAATTAGTTATTTTTTGGTTTTATCCACTCGTTAAACCGAGATAACAACCAGGCTCTTAAATTGACTGATATTCCCTCTTGACTTCAAGTTGACTTGAAGTTGTAAGCTGCACATTTCCTGTATTTCACAACAATAAACTGGCAAAGCAAACTCAGCTTAACTGATTATTTCTATTAGTTTATTTGATTTTTAGAGGGTATTATGCCTAAAAATGTTTGGTGGTTAGCTATCGCATTAGCACTGTTTACAACGGGGAATGCTATTGTACTTTCAGTGGCAGTCGTGATCGGCGAGAAACTTGCCGTAGATCCGACTTACTCTACGGTTCCACTCCTGAGCCAATATATTGGTTTAATTATGGCAACCATTCCTATTGCATATTTAATGCAGAAATACTCAAGAAAACTCGGCTTTATACTGGGGAGTTTTTCTGGGATGATCGGAGCCATTCTATCCATTGTTGGTATTATTTATTACAACTTAACCTATTTCTCAATTGGCCTATTCTTTACAGGAATTGCCATTGGTACAGCACAACAATTTCGTTTTGCAGCGCTCGAAGAAGCTCCTAAAGCTTTACATGCTAAAGCGGTTGGGTTAGTGATGAGTGGAGGAATTGCAGCCGCCTTAATCGGCCCAACGTTGGCCGTTATGACACAGCGCTTTTTCACTGAATACCCTTTTGCTGGCCCCTTTAGTGCATTAACGCTCATCTATGTTATCGCTTTTATTTTATTATTAAGAGTGCCTTTGAAAAAAGTCGAACAACAAAGGCAAAACCATAGCAAAGCGAAACGTAGTTATAAACAACTGTATTCACAACCGATATTAAAATTAATTACTATCGTAAGTGCGGTTGGCTATGCGTTAGTGGTATTGACTTTCGCTTCCATTCCACTCTCTATGAAACAACACAATTTCCCCTTCTCTTTAATAGCTCTTGTATTCCAGTGCCATGTACTCGGTATGTTCGCACCCTCTTTTTTTACAGGGCACCTTATTCATCGTATTGGAACAAAAAAGATCATCGTTATCGGTATTTTGTTGCTGTTTCTCTCTGCCACAATAAACCTGCTGGGAAGCCAATTTTATCACTATCTACTATCAGGCATATTCGTTGGTGTCGCGTGGAATTTTATTTTAATCAGTACCACCCAACTATTGCCTCTCGGCTATGAAGATCACGAAAGAGCAAAAGTGCAAGGTATGACAGATTTTCTTATTTATTCTTTTGGTGCTTTAGGTAGCCTTGCAGCCGGTGTGTTATTTTTCTCGCTCGGTTGGCAATTGATGAATGTCCTGTCAATGGTCATTTCAATTTTCATTCTTGTTTTTTGTATTGTTTTAAAAAAACATATTACGCAATGAATTAAACAATAAGATAGGTATTTAATTTTATATATACAGGTGTAATCGTCGTCTGCCATAGTGGAATACACTGTATTATAACCTGTTTAAGTTTTATTTATTCAAAAGCTATCCGATGAGTAATATGCTTATAATCTAACAAATAGGAAATGTATTATGTATAATAAATTACCCATTTCATATAGCAGAAAACATACTCAATTTCAGTCCTCTATTATCTCTGAAATCCTAGTTTGGATAGAAGGAAACCTTACTAATCGATTATCATTAGATGATATTGCACAACATTCTGGATATACCAAATGGCACTTGCAACGGGTATTTCGTAAAATTGTCGGTATGCCTTTAGGGGAATATATACGCCGTCGACGGATCTGTGAAGCGGCGAAAGAGCTACAAACCACAAACCTTCAAGTAATTGATATTGCATTGAAATACCAATTTGACTCCCAACAATCCTTTGCCAAAAGGTTTAAAGCTTATTTAGGTATTTCACCTTCTTTATATCGTCTTTCCGACACTGGTTATAATGACCTCTTGTTACTAGAGCCTAAGGTCGCTTAACCATTGAATATGAAAAGACATCGAAATTTGACGCATTACTGTATTACTGACTAATATGCTCCTAGTAATAATACTTACTGGAGCTTTATTTTTATTTAAATCCATTTGTTATCCTTTTTCCTTTTGATTGAATATTAAGAAACCCTTAATGTTCATCCTCGATAAATATTTTATAATTGATATAAAAAGACAAATTTTCATTATTAGGTTAAATAAAAAACCATACTAATTAGAAACTTTTTATATTTAGGTGTTTTTCTAGACCTATTGCATACGGTGATAATATTAGTGTCATTTTCTACATTCAAATCACAATAATATGATACTCAGTATTAATTTCCTATATTGTAATAGCTTCCCCCATTGGATCATCGGCATATTAAGCGATATTGTTTATCAATGCTATAAATCCCTAAAACCCCCTTACTCTGCCATCACTCGTTCAATTGTTACCAATTAAGTAAAACATCCTTGTTCCACTACGTGGTATTTAGCCCTGCTCTTTCTCAATTACCGCTTGATAACGGACTGGCCGTTTGAGTTTTTTTACTAAGCCATCTTTTTCTGCGCGCTTCAACCACTCATTTAATTGTGATTTGTGTAATTCTGTCTTTGCAATAAGTTCATCAAGTGAAATTGGTTCTTTAGCCAACCCTTGAAGCTCCATTGTGAATAATTGATAAAAATCTACAGGGGTTGAACGCAGCTCCTCAATCTCTATAGACTGCTTTGAAACGGCCAAACTGTCTGTTTGCTCCACAACACTTGATACATTGCTCTCTATCTCTGGCAGGTTGGCTTCTAATATTGGATTAGGCTCTGCAAATAATTCTGGTTGTTCAGGAACGGTAGATGAAAAAAGATCAGGCTGTTCTTCTTTTACCTGCTCAACACTATTGACGTCATTTCTAATAAGTTCTGCAATATTAGAATGTTGCACATCATCCGTTAACCAGCGCGCGCCTTTAGCGACCAAATCAGCATTAGCAGCACTTTTGTCAATTGTCGGCTTGACCCATAGAGGCACCCACATTTTTTTTAGATTTTCTTCAGCACCACTTAACGTGCCCCCTTTTTTACCTGAATGGATCACAAGAGCGCTATCTGCTAAACAGTAAATATACTTATTGCGAGCCATCGCATTACCGGTGCTAAAACCCGCTTCTGGATAAAAAGGTGATACTAATACCGCATGCCCCTCCATTAGCCCTTTACGCCATTTACTACTCGTTGCGGCTTTTAGTAAATTATCCGCCACCACACCAATAATTACGCCACCTTGCCGCATAGCGCCTAACATTGCCGTTTCATCGACACCACGTGCTGCCCCTGAAATAATCGCGACATTATCGGATGCTGCTTTAGCACCAATTTGGTCTGTATAAGTGAGATCAGACACACTTGCATTACGTGAACCAATAACGGCTAATCCCCCCATATTCAATAACGCTTTATTCCCACAACCAAATAACACGGGGGGAGAATCTGTTTTTAACCGCTGTTTTAAACGTTTTGGGTATTCAGGATCAGAACGCGTAACCACCCACAAACCCGCCCGTTGCCATTTCTCTATGGCAAGAGCAAGGCTATGCCCACGGTTCAATAGCTCCACAATCCGTTCTGTACTAATACGAGCATCGTGCCACCCACTGAGTAGTGCCTTCGGATCAGAGACTAAAAGGTCTGCTGGTGTCGTTGATTTTTCTTTCAACCATAACGCAAACCGCCCCCACTCCGTATTAGTGAGCGGCTTGACGGCTTCACTACTTGCCTTGGAAAAATAGCTAGTTAGTAATAAAGTCGCTTGCGCTGTTGGTGACAATGAGCTAGATACATTCATGAGTCTTTTACCGAAGAAGAGGCAAGTGCAACTGGATATACCATACCACTACCTGCCTGCTGTAATAATGCCGCGATGACTGTTAGCGTCCAGCCGGAGTCCACAATGTCATCGACCAAAAGTACGGGCTGCCCACATAATAATTCTGTAATAGCAAATGCGCCATCCAAATTCTGGCACTGGTGGAAACGATTTTGCTGACTTTTTTGTGGCTGGTTATCTTTAATTTTGCTCACAGAATTCACAAATGGCAAGCCTAGTCGCGAGGCTAAACGGCGAGCAAAACTTGGTACTAATTCTGGATGGTTTCGCGATGGTACACAACAGACCCATTGTGGTGCAGGGGTTGGTTTCCAGCGGTTTTGGATCATTTCTGCCATCGCTTCGACTAATTCATCACTAAAATACCCAGCATATTTGTTGTTTGCAACTAAACGCCCCCAACCAGCATCCCCCCAACGTGATAAAACCCGTCCTTCTTGAGCACGGAGATTTTGTGGCAGACTACCTTTAAAGCCATACTCCAAGAAAGCATTAGCGGCAACCTGTGCTTTAGGTTTAATCGCCATCTCGGCGTGCTTAAGAAAAGTTCCCGCCCGATGAACCAAAGCGGGGTCGATGGCTTGGTTGACAACTGGGCGTGCTATACAGGATGCACACTTACCGCAAGGAGTCGGGTCATGATCGTCTAGAGCTTTGCGCAGAAAGGTCATCTTGCATCCACTGTCTTTCAAATAGGCCTGTACTTCTTGCCACTCTTGAACACGCTGTCCTGTTAAATGTTCAATACGCGCATGATCCATTTGGTAATGTACAGGCGTCCTTACCCAGCGGCTGCCATTTTTAATGACGGGCGCCGGGTTTTCCACGCTCAATAATTTAAGTACCTTCTCAATCTGCCCGTAGCGCAGGTTAGTTTTCTCCTCGATATTACGTATTGATAAACCATCACCCTGTTCTAGCGCCTGTAAAACCTCATTGACTTGCATTTCAGATGGAAACGCTGAGCCCCAGAAAAATTCATGAATGTCTCGATCCTCTACACCAGACATTAATACGCCTACTGCATGGTCAATACCACGGCCAGCACGCCCTACTTGCTGATAATAAGCGACAATAGACCCCGGAGCTTGATAGTGAATAACGAAACTTAGGTCGGGTTTATCATAACCCATGCCTAACGCGGTCGTCGCCACCAACACCTTTAATTGATTATTAAATAGTAATTCCTCTAAATGTTGACGGTAAACATTACTATTTTCAAAATCATCACTTTCAACGCTGCTATGATAAGCCTTCGCATCGATACCGTTACGATTTAGCCATTCAGCAACTTGTTCAGCATCACGTACTGTTAATGTGTAAACGATGCCTGTACCCGGCAAATTGGGAATTACCTGAGCTAGCCATGCTAGACGAGAACTTTGATCGGGCAGAACCATGGTTTGCAATGCAAGGCTCTCTCGGATCAATGAACCACGCTGGATCCGGATATGACCAAGTAAGGCCTGAATATCATCGACAACACGATTATTAGCCGTCGCAGTGGTGCCTAATACTGGGGTGTTTGCAGGTAACTGACGCAAAATATTCACAATGCGACGGTAGTCAGGGCGGAAATCATGCCCCCAATCGGAAATACAATGAGTTTCATCAATCACCATCAAAGCGATACGATCTGCAATAGGCTGAAGTACTGTTTCAATAAAACTATCATTAGCTAATCGTTCAGGTGAAATCAACAAACAATCAATTTGATTATTGTGAATACGCTGCGTAACACTTTGCCAATCATCTTGGTTAGTTGAGTTCATCGTCTCAGCCACAATCCCCAAACGTTCCGCTGATTCAATTTGGTTGCGCATCAAGGCCAACAATGGCGATACAATAATCGTTGGCCCCATACCTCTATCGCGGAAAATCTTCGTACTGATAAAATAAACCGAACTCTTCCCCCAACCTGTTCGCTGTACAACGAGTAACTTCTGTCGATGATTTACTAGTGTATCAATCGCTTCCCACTGACCATCTCGAAATTCGGCAGTAGGGCTAGCTAGAGCGGTTCTTAGTAGTTGTAGGGCTTCGGCACGGTTCATTATTACTCCTTAATTTATTCGGTAAGTTCACCGTTGATAAGTTTGGGTAGCAACAAGTCGTGAAATTGCATAATGTTCGCTATATTCAAACAGCCTGATAATTTAGAGCATCGATTTTCAACCTGAATATCACGTGTATTCATTCAAGCTAATAGGAAACAAAAAATATCAACTGCATTAATATTATTTATATTTAAAGGCAATAGCACGACTTCCATTATTATTTTCTCGCTTCATGAACTGCATAATAAAGCCACATTTTACCTTTTCCAGCCGGAGGTAAAAAACTGCGAACGTTCTCAAATTTCTGTTCAATTTATTGATATTAAAATGCTTCTGAAACAATAAATTCATTTGGTAAAAGCACAAACACTCTTTCCGTATTGTTAGCCATTACATATAGCTTCTTTTAGGGAATTATCTTTCAGTCTAATGGAATGATTCTGATTGGTGAAAAGAGAGGGAACGACCACTATTTACCTAAATAAAAATAATATTTCTAGTATTTATTCAACACCCAACATTTGTCTAAAACAAAAAACCTTCTAAATGTTCTCACACTTAGAAGGCTGAAGTTTGTTTTCTGCACTTTGTAAATCAGACGGCTAAAAAAACCTCAGATCTACTTTAATTCGAATTTTTATTCCAATCAGAACGGAATATCGTCATCGAAGTCCATTGGTGGTTCGCTGCTTTGTGGCGCAGGTGCTGGTGAACGCGCTGGGGCGCCGCCACCACTGAATTGCTGAGCCGCTGGTTGCTGAGGCTGACCCCAACCGCTTTGACCACCTTGGCTTTGGCCTGATGATTCGCCACCACGACCGCCTAACATTTGCATTGAGCCACCGATGTTAACCACAACTTCAGTGGTGTAACGGTCTTGACCACTTTGGTCTTGCCATTTGCGAGTCTGCAAAGAACCTTCAATATAGACTTGAGAACCTTTTTTCAGATATTCACCAGCAACTTCAGCTAATTTGCCGAAAATCACGACACGATGCCATTCTGTTTTCTCACGCATTTCACCAGTTTGCTTATCGCGCCAGCTTTCAGAAGTTGCCAGAGTCAGGTTTGCAACAGCACCACCGTTAGGCATGTAACGGATTTCAGGATCTTGCCCTAAGTTACCGATAAGAATTACTTTATTTACGCCTCTGCTGGCCATTTAAACACTCCTGATCCATTAAATTTAATCTCTGTATTAGTCGTGAAGTTTAGCACGACCAACCCATAATGCATACGAATTGCATACTAAAATAGATGTAGCTTGCTCAAGTTGCGAGCAGCTTTGAAAATTTAAATTGTATCGTTCTTGAAGGTTCACAAACTGACAACCTGAATAATTTACTGTGCAGCTACGCGATACATTAATAATTCGACAATGCAAACACCAGCCTTGTTCAGTGCGAATGAATATAATCAACAACGCGACAACTCAAGATCACATGATTATAATCTGTTTTTTAATAAAACACTGTATATTCATTCAGTCTGAATTGTGCGATAATGATTCACTTATGATTGTTCACTATCAAATCATCCGGGAAGTGGTAAATGGATAATATCGAAGTACGCGGTGCCCGCACTCATAATCTGAAAAACATCAATCTCATCATCCCCCGAGACAAACTGATAGTTATTACGGGGTTGTCAGGTTCAGGGAAATCATCATTAGCTTTTGACACACTCTATGCAGAAGGTCAACGGCGCTATGTAGAGTCCTTATCCGCCTATGCAAGGCAATTTCTCTCATTGATGGAGAAACCCGATGTTGATCATATAGAAGGGTTATCACCCGCTATTTCGATTGAACAAAAATCCACCTCTCATAACCCAAGGTCAACGGTGGGCACAATCACCGAAATCCATGACTACTTACGTTTATTATTTGCCCGTGTAGGTGAACCACGCTGCCCAGATCACGATATTCCGCTAGCGGCTCAAACCGTGAGTCAAATGGTCGATAACGTGCTAGCACAGCCTGTTGATCGTCGCATGATGTTATTAGCCCCTGTCGTGAAAGACCGCAAAGGTGAACATGTCAAATTGTTAGATAACTTGGCCTCTCAGGGCTATATTCGTGCACGTATCGACGGTGAAGTGTGTGATCTGTCCGATCCTCCAACGTTGGAGTTACAAAAGAAGCATACCATTGAAGTTGTGGTTGACCGCTTTAAGATCCGTGATGATATCGCACAGCGCCTCGCTGAATCTTTCGAAACCGCTCTTGAGCTATCCGGCGGTACCGCGATTGTTGCCGATATGGATGATCCCGACGCAGAAGAGTTAGTGTTTTCAGCCAATTTTGCCTGCTCGGTATGCGGCTATAGCATGGTGGAATTAGAGCCTCGCTTATTCTCCTTTAATAACCCCGCCGGGGCATGTCCGAGCTGTGATGGCCTTGGTGTTCAACAATTTTTTGATCCTGAAAGGGTGATCCAAAATACCGAGATATCACTCGCAGGTGGGGCTATTCGTGGCTGGGATCGCCGGAACTTCTACTACTTCCAAATGCTGCAATCCCTTGCTGAGCATTATAAATTTGATGTTGAAGCCCCTTATGATTCTCTGAGTCCTTCCATTCAGAAAATTATTCTGTACGGCTCAGGTAAAGAGACGATTGAGTTCAAATATCGTAATGATCGCGGCGATATTACGGTTCGTCACCACCCTTTTGAAGGGGTGCTCAATAACATGGAACGCCGCTATAAAGAAACGGAATCAACGGCGGTACGGGAAGAACTCGCCAAATACATTAGCAATCGCCCTTGTGTGACATGTCACGGAACACGTTTACGTAAAGAGGCGCGTTTTGTTTTTGTCGAAAATACCACGTTGCCTGAAATTGCTGACTACAGTATTGGTCATGCGATGGCGTTTTTCCAAAATCTTAAACTCAGCGGGCAACGGGCAAAAATTGCAGAAAAAGTCCTTAAAGAAATTAGTGACCGATTAAAATTTTTGGTGAATGTTGGTCTTAATTACTTAACGCTTTCTCGTTCGGCAGATACTTTATCGGGCGGTGAGGCGCAACGTATCCGTCTCGCTAGCCAAATTGGTGCAGGCCTTGTCGGGGTCATGTATGTTCTGGATGAACCGTCGATCGGTCTCCATCAACGCGATAATGATCGCTTGTTGGAAACCCTCATTCATCTACGCAATCTAGGTAATACCGTTATTGTGGTAGAGCACGATGAAGATGCTATTCGCGCCGCAGATCATATCATTGATATTGGTCCGGGGGCTGGCGTCCATGGTGGTCAAATCGTTGCACAAGGTACCTTAGAAGATATTGTCGCCAATACAGACTCTTTAACAGGCAAGTTCCTAAGTGGCGAGCGGCGCATTGATATCCCTAAAAAACGGGTTCCCGTCAATAAAGACAAGATGCTCAAACTGTTTGGCGCTAAAGGGAATAACCTGAAAAATGTGACCTTAAAGCTTCCTGTTGGCCTATTTACCTGTATCACTGGGGTATCGGGTTCAGGGAAATCCACATTGATCAACGATACCTTATTCCCTATCGCACAACGTCAATTGAATGGTGCCACCACAATTACACCAGCACCTTATCTTGATGTTGAAGGGCTTGAACACTTTGACAAAGTCATCGATATCGACCAAAGCCCTATCGGGCGAACGCCTCGCTCAAATCCAGCGACTTATACAGGGGTGTTTACACCGATTCGTGAGTTATTTGCTGGTGTACCGGAATCTCGTACTCGTGGCTACAATCCAGGTCGTTTTAGCTTTAACGTTAAAGGGGGGCGCTGTGAAGCCTGCCAAGGTGATGGTGTTATCAAAGTTGAAATGCACTTCTTACCTGACGTTTATGTGCCCTGTGATCAATGTAAAGGTAAGCGCTATAACCGCGAAACATTAGAGATAAAATATAAAGGCAAAAGTATCCACGAAGTGCTTGATATGACTATCGAAGAGGCTCGTGATTTCTTTGATGCTGTGCCAGCACTGGCTCGTAAGCTGCAAACCTTGATGGATGTGGGGTTATCCTATATCCGCTTAGGCCAATCAGCGACGACCTTATCCGGTGGTGAAGCACAACGTGTGAAACTGGCTCGTGAGCTATCGAAACGCGGTACTGGGCAAACCATCTATATCCTTGATGAGCCAACCACTGGGCTGCATTTTGCCGATATTCAGCAGCTCTTGACGGTACTACATCAATTACGTGACCAAGGCAATACGATTGTCGTCATTGAACATAACTTAGATGTGATCAAAACCGCTGATTGGATTGTTGATTTAGGCCCTGAAGGGGGAAGTGGTGGCGGTGAAATCTTGATTTCTGGTACACCTGAAGAAGTGGCTGAATGTGAAAAATCGCATACTGCTCGTTTCTTAAAACCCATCTTAGCACGGGGCTACTAACCACAAGCGTGACAGCGCCTTATTTTGAAATCGAAAAACGCGGGCAAAACCCTAATGCCGATCAGTCAGTTAAGAACTCAATAATAGGTTGAACGATCCTACAGTGCTGTAAAAATCCGTAATCATCCCAAGATTACGGATTTTTTTATGTTACTTAGTCAAGCTCTCAAGACTGTTCAGGCTTTCTCGCCAAAATAATTTACAGCCCTTTCTGAGCTCCTTTCCGCTGAACTCATTGACGAATGTCTCGTGGATACTGGGGCTGTTACAATAAGAAAACGCCGTCTTCCGATGGGAATGATGGTATGGGCTGTAATGGAAATCTCTCTTTTTCGTTCTCTTTCCATGGCTCAAGTCTAAGCCTACTTTCCGCAGTAGCTCCGGGGAAAATACCGAAATTCATCAATGAGATATTGGCTATGGTTGGAAGTTTTGTACTACCTAGTAGACGACAAAGGCATTACCCTCGAGCAGTAAAGAAAAAGCCGCAACGGTATCCGTTACGGCGATATTAATGACTTAACTGACAAGCATTACGGGCTAACCCCGGCTTTCTTTAATAAGGGGGTTCCAATGAAAGGCCAAGCAAAGAAAGGAGGGGAATTAGGCGTCAATGGCGAGTATTACAAAGGTGGTCAATTTATGCCGAGGAGTGCCAGTACCGTTAAAGGCGAGCACTGTTCAACGAGTCGTAAAACGGGAAAGAAACGACGTGTGCTGATCGAACCTGGCATTCTCGTCGAAGTTAACCATGACGAAAACGCCATTTTTGCACGTATCAGTGCATTCGTTGCTGTTGAGAACGGTTTTATGCGCCAGACCGCCAGTGCGCATACGGTCGCCTATTATGGTTTGGAAACGTCCTTGCCAGATCTTATCCGCCGTTATAATGCAGGTGAACGGTATTGTTGATTGTTCGATATTGATAAAAATAAGAACGGGTTTATACTAATAGTTAATAATAGTTGGTAACTAGTAGGGATTTTAACCATGTCAACGAGTGTAGCTTTAAGCCCTTACTTTGAGGAATTTATCCAAAGTCAGATTAAGAGCGGGCGATATAATAATACAAGTGAAGTGATCCGTGCAGGACTTCGCGCTTTAGAAGAGCAGGAAAATCAATTAAAACTTGCCGCACTTCAAACGGCAATAGTTGACGGTATTAATAGCGGTGAAAGTAAAGATGCGAGCGCGGTATTTAGCCGTTTATCAAGTAAGTATGCCACATTGGCTGAGGATAACGGTAGCAAATGAAATTGGGTATATCACCGCTGGCAGTACAGGATTTAGAATCGATCGGTGACTGGATAGCAAAGGATAATCCCATTAGGGCCCTGAGTTTTATTGAAGAGCTGTATCAAAAATGTCTTCTTATTGCAGACTCTCCGACCCTCTATGCTGAACGCCCAGAAATTTTGCCAGGCTTGAGAAGCTGTGCTTATGGCCGATACCTGTTATTTTTCCGCGTACTGGAAGCTGAAGTACGCATAGAGCGCATACTCCACGGCTCCAGAGATATTCCTGCGCATTTCAGTTAACGATATACGCGGAACAGTGGCTTTTCTCGTTGTGGAAAATGGGATAATGGGGAAGACTGCAAGTGAAAAGGCCATTGCCTATCATGGGCTTACTGAGTCGTTACCGGACCTGATCAAACGGTTCAATGCGGTCGAACGATACCGATGAGGGTGACCCCTCACCAAAGCTGTCATGACAGTTGCTATCTTATCTTTTTATGAATGAAAAATAACAATATTAGCAAAATAGGAGTGCCAAAAATAACATAAGCCATTGCAGTGTCATGATTCATTCGCAAACTCTCTACGAAAGCGCGCCAAACGGTAACTGGATCATCATTACCTATCACTGTGTAGTTGTATGTAAAGCTTGAACTAAACCCGAATTCAAAAATGCCCAAGCCTAAATAAAATAATAAAACCAACAAAATAGTCAAAAACCATCTTAAAAACGTTCTATTTATCATAAGTGCTACCCAAGACATCGCCACCCATTTCACCACCATCAAAACTTGTTGCCTCTCCGCCTATTTTCGCTGACGATGTGGCAAATTCAAAAAATAGAATCATAGTCCCTTTATCTGATGGCGTGAGATTGTCGATATTTGGATACTGTTTATGGAAATCACTTGTGACTTCAATGACATCAAACTTATTAAAATTATCCTTCTTACCATCCAAATAATTCAGGAATGAAACAGGCACCGTGAACGCCTCTTCTCGTTCGATCGGATACTGCGTTCTCATTGGTGTATAACTCTCTTCAAATATCCCTGTGCCAGATTGCTTTAACCCTTTTACACCCCAAGCACGCAAAAAGTGGGCTAACTCCCCAATAACATTGAGAGCCCGATTGATAACAAAAAATATCAATGGAAAGGGTGTTCAGATATTAACATCAATGAGTGAGCCACTTCGATACCCCAAAGCCGATATTGCAGACCTTTATAGGCATCGTTGGGAAATAGAGCATGGCTTCAGGGAAATGAAGCAGCATATGTTGAATAATGAACTCACATTGAGGAGCAAAAAGCCAGCATTGGTAAATCAAGAATTATGGGGAATAGTACTCGCGTATAACTTACTGCGATTTATGATGGCACAGATGGCATACAGCCTGAAAGATACAGAACCGTATCAGATGGGATTTAAACAAACTGCGCTATACCTGAGTGCTCAACTAAGCCTACTTTCCGCAGTAGCTCCGGGGAAAATACCGAAATTCATCAATGATGATATTGGCTATGGCTGGAAGTTTTGTACTACCTAGTAGGCGACAAAGGCATTACCCCGAGCAGTAAAGAAAAAGCCGCAACGGTATCCGTTACGGCGATATTAATGACTTAACTGACAAGCATTAGGGCAAAACCCGCGTTTTTTAATCAATAATTCACGAATTATTTGCTTACAGCAGCGAACGCTTCAACAATACGTTGAACATTATGACGGTTTACACCAGCCATACAAACACGCCCCGTACCCACTAAGTAGACAGCAAACTCATCTTTCAAACGCGCAACCTGCTCTTTCGAGAAGCCTGTGTAACTAAACATACCGCGTTGTTTTAACAGATGGTCAAAGTTTTTTTCTGGTAGTGCTTTTTTCAGTTCATCCACCAGAACAGTACGCATTTCTAAAATACGTACGCGCATCTCTTCAACTTCCTTCAACCATTGTGCTTTCTGTTCACTGTTTGTGAGAACTTGCGCCACAATTTTAGCCCCATTTGACGGTGGGCTTGAGTATAGGCGACGTACCCCTGCTTTTAATTGGCCTAATACGCGGTCACGTTCTTCTTGGCTTTCACAAATAACTGACAAACCACCAGCACGTTCACCATAGATACCAAAAATTTTAGAGAATGAATTACTCACAAACACAGGCAAGCCTGCTTTTACCATCGCACGAATAGCATAAGCATCTTCTTCAATACCTTCCGCAAATCCTTGATATGCAATATCCAAGAATGGGATCAGTTTTTGTGCCTTAGCCACTTTAGTCACTTCATCCCACTGCTCTGGCGTGAGATCTGAACCGGTTGGGTTATGGCAGCAAGGGTGCATTAAAATGATGCTATTTTCTGGTAATGTCTTAAATGTTGCCAGCATTTCAGCAAATTTTACCCCTTTGCTCTTTTCATCAAAGTAAGGGTAATAGTGAACTTTAGTGCCTGCTCCAGAGAAAATTGATGCATGGTTTTCCCATGTAGGGTCACTGCACCACACCTCTGATTTAGGGAAGTAATGGTTGAGGAAATCCGCACCCAATTTTAGTGCCCCTGAACCACCGATAGTTTGTACTGTCGCGATACGTTCTTGCGCAATAAGAGGACAATCAGCACCGAAGAGTAATTTTTGGATCTCTAGGCGATAATCTTTGAGACCTTCCATCGGTAAATACAGTGACGCGCTTGCTGGTAACTTGTTTAATTCCGCTTTCGCATGACCAACAGTTTTCAGCTCAGGTGTTTTACCTTCCCCATCATAGTATAAGCCGATACTCAGGTTGATCTTGTTTTCACGAGTATCTTTATTAAATTCATCCATCAGCGATAAGATCGGATCGCCCGGGTAAGAATCAACATGTTGGTACACAGTACATCTCCATAATCAGATAAAAATAATATTTTTTTGTTTCGTCTTTTGAAAATAACCCTTTGTTTGCTATTCGTCTACATATTCCATGACAACTCTTGAGGTTAATTTAGTCAGTAACTCATAATTGATAATGCCTGTTTGTGCGGCGATTTCTTCAACTGGCAGAGATTTCCCCCATAAAATCACCTCATCACCCACTTTATCATTGGCATTTGGCCCAAGATCAACGGTGATCATATCCATTGAAACTCGTCCTACAATAGGCACTTTTCGCCCATTTACCAAAACTGGCGTACCTGAAGGCGCGCTTCGGGGATAACCATCACCATAACCTATCGCAACAACGCCCAACCGAGTGTCACGCTGGCTACACCATGTTGCACCATAACCCACACATTGCCCAGCAGCATGCTCCCTAACAGCAATCAATGTTGATTTTAGTGTCATCACACTTTGTAAGCCAAAATGCTCGGCGGATGTGCCTTCTTGAGGGGAGGCACCATACATGATGATCCCCGGCCTAACCCAGTCATAATGGGCATCTGGCCATAATAAGATCCCTGCCGATGCCGCAATCGATTTTTCTCCGGCCTTATTGGCAACAAACTGTTTAAAGCAGTGAATTTGATTTGCTGTTGTCGGTAATTCAGGCTCATCAGCCTGACAGAAATGGCTGATAATATTGATGGGGTGTTTGACGTTTTTACACGCTTGCAAGCGCTGATAGAATGCTTCCGCATCTTGAGGCAACACGCCTAAGCGGTGCATGCCTGTGTCGAGTTTCATCCAAACTTTAATCGGGTTCGCCAATTCGGTTGCTTCCAGCATTGCAAGCTGTTCAACACAGTGGATAACCGTATCGATTTGATGTTCCACTAACAAGGGGAGATCAGAATGTTCGAAAAAACCTTAAAGTAATACAATAGGAGCCGTTATCCCTCGTTCCCTCAGTGCCAAAGCTTCTTTAAGTCGGGCGACACCAAAACCATCAACGAGATCTTCAAGGGTGGTGCTGACTTCGGTTAATCCATGGCCATAAGCATTTGCTTTAACAATGGCAATTAAACGGCTGTGTGGTGCGAGTTCTCTAACTCGTTGCAGATTATGTCGCAGAGCGCGGCGGTTAATTAAAGCGGTTGCCGCTTTCATTATGTCCTCTTTTTACTTTCTTATAAATCATCCAAGATGCAGCTCAGCGCCAAAGATAGATAAGCCGCTTGCTGCATACATACGCATCTGACTAGCCCACATGAGCCTAGCCAACAACACTGCCGCTTTTAGTATGACAGCTCACTCATCGTCATAGGCAGGCCCCGCATAGTTATCAAAGCGAGACCATTGACCATTGAACGTTAATCGAACCGTACCAATCGGACCGTTACGCTGTTTACCGATAATGATTTCCGCCACCCCTTTCAAGTCACTGTTATCGTGATAAACCTCATCACGATAGATAAACATAATAAGGTCAGCATCCTGCTCAATAGAGCCTGACTCACGTAAGTCTGAGTTGACTGGACGCTTATCCGCGCGTTGTTCCAAGCTCCGGTTAAGCTGTGATAGCGCCACAACAGGCACATTAAGTTCTTTAGCTAATGCCTTCAGTGACCGAGAAATTTCAGCAATTTCAAGTGTACGGTTATCCGATAATGCAGGGACTCTCATTAACTGTAAATAGTCAATCATAATCAGACTTAAACCACCATGCTCTCGATAGATACGACGCGCACGGGAACGTACTTCTGTTGGTGTTAAGCCAGAGGAGTCATCGATGTACATGTTGCGCTTTTCTGACAAAATCCCCATGGTGCTAGAAATACGCGCCCAATCCTCGTCGTCAAGCTGGCCTGTACGAATACGTGTTTGATCAACACGCGATAAGGAGGCCAACATACGCATCATGATCTGGCTACCGGGCATCTCCAAACTGAAGATCAACACGGGTTTTTCTTCCGTCATCGCTGCATTTTCACACAAGTTCATCGCAAAAGTGGTTTTCCCCATTGATGGACGAGCTGCAACAATAATAAGGTCAGAGCCTTGTAGACCCGCCGTTTTCTTATCGAGATCTTGGTAACCTGTCGACACCCCTGTCACACCATCGTGAGGTTGCTGATACAGTTTTTCTATTTTTTCAATGGTTTCAGCCAAAATTGCTTCAATATCTTTTGGCCCTTCGTCCTTATTCGCTCTCGACTCTGCAATTTGGAACACCTTCGTTTCGGCAAAGTCGAGTAAATCTTCACTGCTACGCCCCTGTGGGTCGTAACCCGCATCGGCGATATCATTCGCGACTTTGATCATGTCACGCACAACAGCACGTTCGCGGACGATGTCGGCGTAAGCATTGATATTCGCGGCACTTGGGGTATTTTTTGATAACTCGGCAAGGTAAGCAAACCCCCCGACATCATCCAATTTACCTTCCTGTTCAAGGGATTCGGATAATGTGATCAAATCGATGGGTTTACCCTGCTCAAGCAGAGTTTGCATTTGAGCAAAAATGGTACGATGCGGATGACTGTAAAAGTCTGCATGGGTGACACGCTCGGAAACAGTATCCCAACGGTCATTATCCAGCATCAACCCTCCCAATACAGACTGCTCGGCTTCGATAGAGTGTGGTGGAAGTTTTAAGCCTTCCATTTGCTGATCGCGCGGCGCACTGTACTTGTTTTCTGAAGGGTATTTCTTAGCCATACTTTCTTATCCACATCCATAATTAACTAGCACATTAGTATACGCCAAACTTGTTACTGACGTTGGCTTTCTTTGTGTTTTTCTAACGGGTATTGTGCCTTTCGTCGCTGTGGCACTAACCAATAATTCTATCATCAAACCATAGCGTTATTATTGCGCGATTGATATGGTAGGCAAATCAAACGCGAAATCATTTGTGTTGTTTGTTGAAGGCAAGAAATTATCCCTATTGAGCCAGCGATGAGAAAATGGGCGTTGTCTGCCCATCATCCAGCCGGTAATTTGATTATACGACAAGTACAAGCAGACTGTTCCTATCGGAGATGATCATGGTAAAACGTATTGAATTTGCACAACATGGTGGCCCAGAAGTTCTCAGCTATTCCGATTTCGACCTAAAAGAGCCTGCCGATAACGAAATTCAGATAGAAAATCATGCAATCGGCATCAACTATATTGATACTTATGTCCGTAGTGGGTTATACCCCGTCGCGAGTTTACCATCGGGACTTGGTACTGAAGCTGCGGGCATTGTGGTAAAAACCGGCTCCCAAGTGACAGGTTTTCGCCCAGGTGACCGAGTGATGTATGCTCAAGGCCCGCTAGGTGCTTATAGTGAAGTTCATAATGTTCCTGAACATGCCGTTGCCCATCTTCCTGATGGAATTTCATTTCAACAGGCTGCCGCCTGTGGCCTGAAAGGTATGACTGTCTATTATCTGCTGAATCAAACCTATCAAATCAAACGAGATGAAATCTTTTTATTCCATGCGGCTGCGGGTGGTGTAGGCCTGATTGCTTGCCAATGGGCAAAAGCGCTTGGCGCTAAAATGATTGGTACCGTTGGCAGCGCTGAAAAAGCCGAGCGCGCTAAAGCGGCGGGGGCATGGGAAGTCATCAATTATCAAACAGAAGATATCGCGGCACGAGTCAAAGAGATCACTCAAGGTGAAAAGGTGAATGTCGTGTACGACTCAGTGGGCCAATCAACTTGGATTGCCTCATTAGATTCACTAAAACGCCGAGGTTTAATGGTGAGCTTTGGTAACGCATCCGGCCCTGTGACCGGCGTGAACTTAGGGATTTTAAACCAAAAAGGCGGTTTATACGTCACTCGCCCATCATTAGGGGTCTATGTCACTAATCGGGCGGAGTTAGATCAGGCAAGCCATGCGCTGTTTGATATGATCTTAAGTGGCAAATTGAATGTGGATGTCCCTGAAAAACAGATCTTTGCCTTGAAAGATGTGCAAACGGCCCACCGCACATTAGAGTCGAGAAAAACCCAAGGCTCTAGCCTGCTAATCCCATAATTTTGAGTGAGATGCCAACGACGGTTGGCACCTCACACTACATTATTGGTCGCGGGTGACGAATGCAAGAGCCTGCTCGACCACCGCCAGATCAGCCCCTTTCTTATGGGCATTTTCACTCAAATAGCGCCGCCATTGGCGAGCACCGGGTATTCCTTGAAATATCCCTAACATATGACGAGTGATATGACCAAGATAAGTGCCTTGTGATAACTCTTTTTCGATATACGGGAACATTTGGCGAACAGCATCCACCGCATTCACTACAGGTAATTGGCTATCGAATAATTGGTTATCTACCGCGGTCAAAATAGAAGGATTTTGATAGGCTTCACGCCCTACCATCACGCCATCAAGGTGACGTAAATGCTCTTTTGCCTCTTCCAGTGTTTTTATTCCCCCGTTAATCGCCATGGTTAAGTGGGGAAAATCCCGTTTTAGCTGATAAACGCGCGGATAGTCCAATGGAGGAATTTCACGGTTTTCTTTCGGACTTAGGCCGGATAACCACGCCTTACGCGCATGGATGATAAACATTTCACAACCGCCTTTAGTTGAGACGGTATCAATAAAATCACACAGGAATTCGTAGCTATCTTGCTCATCAATGCCAATGCGTGTTTTCACTGTGACAGGTATCGACACAACATCCTGCATCGCTTTCACGCAATCAGCCACAAGCTGAGCATCCGCCATTAGGCAAGCGCCAAAACGACCATTTTGTACGCGGTCTGAAGGGCAACCAACATTGAGGTTGATTTCATCATAACCACGCTCTTGCGCCAACTTTGCACATTGCGCTAATGCCTCAGGGTCGCTCCCCCCCAGCTGTAATGCTACTGGCTGCTCTTCTTCACTAAATGCCAGATAATCGCCCTTACCATGAATAATGGCACCTGTTGTAACCATTTCAGTATAGAGCAACGTATTTTTACTCAATAAGCGATGAAAATATCGGCAATGGCGGTCAGTCCAGTCGAGCATAGGAGCAACGGAAAATCGATTTATGTTTTTATAGCCTGTCATACCTTGAAAAACCTTGTTTTCAGTCATTTTTATATTTGACGTGTTTCGGTGTATCTTAACCTATTTAATCTGTTTTTGCTGTATTGGAAACACGACTAAGGACACCATGGCTTTGGTGTCCTCAACAAATGACGGCTCCCCGCCGTAAAACTGATTTGCTGCCATAAAGCACGCCGATTTTTTTAGAGTAGAAACTTTCATTACCTACGGTCGAGTTTACCCTATTTACGGGTTCATTAACTTAACCAGTTGATCGGCAAGTTCAGGCGTTGAAGCACTCAATAGGCTGCCACTAAACATGACGTTATCGCGTTCACCACTTAACGAACACACATCACCCCCCGCTTCACGAATACATGGTATCAATGCTGCGCTATCCCACGGTTTCATAATCGTATCAATGGCCCCATGTAGACGCCCTGTTGCCACCATGGCATGCTGGTAAGCATCGTTGGCAAAAATAAAGTCGCGAGCGCAACTGACAACACGGTCAAGATGGTAAATCGTTGTACCTTCTCGTTGATTGTAAGTGCTACTGTGGATCCCCGATGCGGAAATGACGGCATTAGCGACCTCTTTAGGCGCATCAGTACCTAATGTTAGCCGCCGAGATAAACCGTTATGTGTTTCCAAGTAGCAACCTTGCCCTTTTGCTGCGTAAACTACCGTTGAAATGGCAGGGAAGCTGATCACCCCAACGATAGGCTCCCCCTTTTCAACATAAGCAATCAAAGTGCTAAAGAGTGGAATGCCATAAATAAAGGCGCGCGTGCCATCAATCGGGTCAATCACCCATCCAGATTCGAAAACAGTATCGCCTTCAAGGCCAAATTCTTCACCAAGGATCGGAACATCCGGTGTGTGTTGGGCAAAGTGCTCACGCAATGCCGACTCAACACGTAAATCTGTTTCCGTGACCACTGAACGGTCGGGCTTATAGTCAAAACTGCCCGCACCTTGAAATGCTTCTACGGTCATCGCTCTGACTGATTTTGCCGCTTCAAGCGCAATCGCCAGCATACTGTGGGCTCCTATTTAAAATATAACATTATGGCAATCATAACCCATGATTATGCTTGGGTTTTATGCAGTTTGACCTCACCAAAGGTCATAAAAATCAATGTGCTTCCTGCGACCCCACGATAAGCCCCTTGTTGCTGATTCAATTCGCAAGCGAGTGCCGTAAATAGCCATGCTTCATTTTCCGAGATGTCACACATCGCATCGGTAAGCTGCTCATAACCTTTGCGTTCAGCAAATTCTTGTACAGCCAATGCGTCTTGTAACAATGGCTCCTCAATCGAGCTATTTGCCCATCCCCACATCCAACTCCCTTGGTTTTGATCATAAGTACCAATGATTTGCACGGGAGCAACAGCAACGAGACCGTCTGGAGCATGAAAAACAATTGTGCCCTCTTCTTGATCGACTGACCAACTTGCCTGATCAAGATGCCAAGTATCACAGTGGAATTGGCTTTTATGCTGTAGAGCATTCATACTTCGCTCGATTAACGTATCGTAAGGTAAATCTTCAAGTTCTTGATTCATTTATATATTCCTTAAACTACAGCGTGATTATCGAACGTCAGTTTTTTATCTTATTTATCCTATAAACTGTCTTATTCACTAACCAATATTTTTTAATGCATCGACAACCAATTGCCAAAACTTAGCATGATCGAGTTTGACGGCAACCTGAGTATGGCAATCTTCAGGAGCCGGATGGCGGAAATCGGCCACAGTCATTCCAAGGGTGAGAGTTCCTGTCAGTTCAATATCTACAGGTACGCGCTGTGTCGTCATGACGGAAGGGTCGATAACATAGGCAACGGCACAGGGATCATGCACTGGTGGAGCATCAAATCCTTGTGCTTGTTTATACATTTTGCCAAAGAAATCGAGTAATTCGACGACAAATTTCGCGCAGGGTGTTCCCACGTCAGCAATGTTAGCAACGATATCTGTGGTGGCAAGCGCTTGATGGGTGAGATCTAAACCAACCATCGTTAGTGGCCATTTTTCATTAAAAACAATATGTGCCGCTTCTGGATCAATTTTGATATTAAACTCAGCCACAGGACTCCAATTTCCTACATGGTAGCCTCCGCCCATCAGCACGACTTCTTTGACGCGTTCGACGATACGTGGCTCCAACCTTGCGGCTAATGCGATATTAGTTAGCGCCCCAGTAGGCACTAAAGTGATTGTTTTGGGTGGGTGCGACATGATCAATTTAATGATCAATTCTACCGCATGGCAGTTTTCCAAAGTCAACGATGGCTCAGGTAGTTGAGGACCATCTAACCCAGAGTCACCATGAATATCGGGGGCAATTTCAACTTCACGTACCAGTGGTCGTGAGGAGCCGGCTGCAAAAGGAATACCACGAATTTTTGCCATTTCAGCAACGGCTAAGGCATTGCGAGTCACTTTTTCAAGCGTTTGGTTACCAGCAACGGTCGTCACTGCCAGTAAGTCAATTTCAGGGTTGCCATAAGCTAATAGCATCGCAATTGCATCGTCATGTCCGGGGTCGCAATCAAGGATGATTTTCTTTGCCATACACCTTACCTTATTGAATTAAAAGGGAGCCTTTTATTAAAGCTCCCAATGTAACCAGCTAACAAAGTAAAATCTATGAGCTTTCGCCGATTTAAAAAATGTTTACTTCAAAACATGCGCATAGACACGTTTTTGTCCATCTTCTGTTTTCGGGATATATACCCCTTGTAGCTCAGGCGCAAATCCCGGAAGCAAGTTGATCCCCGCCTCCAAAGCTTGGAAGTAACGCAAGACAGGCCCTTCCCAAACTTCACCGGGCACCACACACAGTACGCCCGGAGGATAAGGCAGCGCCCCCTCAGCAGCAATACGCCCTTCTAGCTCACATAGAGGAAGCAGCTCCACGTTGCCGCGAATAAACTCAAGGTGCGCTTGTTGTGGGTTCATTTTCACTGTCGGAAAATGCTGCTTACGGAACATCTCTTTTTGCAATTGCTTAATATTGTACTGAACACTCAACTGGTGCATTTCTTGGCACAAACGACGTAATGTGTAGCCTTGATAATGCTCTTGGTAGCGTTGATAAACGGACGGTAACACTTCTTCCAGTGAAGCATCTTCATCCAGTAATTGTTCAAAACGAACCAAATGGGTAACTAGTAGCTCTAATTTCTCTTTACTCTCTGCGGGGGTGAGTAAAAATAGGATGGAATTTAAGTCACATTTCTCGGGGATCACACCATGTTCACGTAAGAAATGCGCCAATATAGTCGCCGGAACGCCAAAGGATTCGTATTCACCACTTTGAGCATCGATACCCGGCGTTGTTAGCATCAACTTACAAGGGTCAACAAAATATTGATTTTCCGCATACCCTTCAAACGCATGCCAACGTTCATTAGGAATAAAATTAAAGAAGCGCTGTTCAGAAGCAATTTGCGCCGTTGGGTACTCTTGCCATGGTTTTCCGTCGACAAATTCAGGCACAAAGGGTCTAAAATAATGGCAGTGGTTGATAATGGCTTTTCTAACCTCAATGCCAAGTCTTACGCACTCCATCCACATCATTTCCCCTGCATCCCCTTGATGCATACGCGCATTGACATCTAACGAGGCAAACAGCGGGTAAAATGGACTGGTAGACGCGTGCATCATAAAAGCGTTATTCAGCTTTTTATGCGAGACAAAGCGCTCTTGCCCTTTAATATGGTTATCTTTTTTATGGATTTGCGACGCTTGCGAGAACCCTGCCAATTGTTTATGCACCGATTGAGTCACCATAATACCAGGATCATTTTCATTTAATTCAAGTAATAGTGGCGAACATTGGCGCATCATAGGGATAAATTGTTCGTAGCCAACCCACGCAGAATCGAACAAAATATACTCACATAAATGACCAATTTTATCGACAACCTGCCTTGCATTGTAAACCGTGCCGTCATAAGTACCGAGCTGGATCACCGCTAAGCGGAATGGACGTTCACGCGTATTTTTTTCAGGCATGACGTCATTAATCAATGAACGCAAGTAGTCCTCTTCAAAACAATGCGCATCGATTCCCCCGATAAAACCAAATGGGTTACGTGCCGTTTCAAGGTAAACCGGTGTTGCGCCCGCTTGGATCAGGGCGCCATGGTGGTTTGATTTATGATTATTGCGATCGAATAAAACCAAGTCTCCCGGTGTTAGCAAGGCATTTAACACGACTTTATTGGAAGAAGAGGTGCCGTTTAGTACAAAATAGGTTTTATCTGCATTAAATACGCGAGCTGCAAATTTCTGTGCTTCTTTCGCAGCCCCTTCATGGATCAGCAGGTCTCCCATCGCGACATCAGCATTACACAAGTCGGTACGAAATAGGTTTTCGCCATAAAATTGGTAAAACTGTTCGCCAGTTGGATGGCGGCGAAAAAATTGTCCACCTTGATGACCCGGACAAGCAAAAGTGACATTATGCCCCGCAGCATAATCCATCATTCGCGCAAAAAATGGCGGTAATAGCTGCTCAAGATAGTGATTTGCCGCCGCAAATAATTGACGACTATTTTCACTACGCTCAGCCGGTGCAGGCGGCAAAATTCCCGTTAAATAAGGAGGATGAGGGATATCATCTGGAAGCTGTTTATCACTAATGATAAACAGCGGAATACTGAGTTTACTCTCTGCAACCCTTTTCCACAGCCCTTGATTGGCATCCAACTCGGATAGCACAACAGCAGCAATATTGTTTAACTGTGCATCGCGAATATCTACCCATTGGAATTCTCCCGTAAAGTAGATAGCGACCCCCTGGCTACATGCCACATTGATTTTTTTCATAACAGTCTGGCTCTTAGTTAGCTGAGGAAAAGAGGCCGACAATATACTTGATAGGAAATCAGATTGGAATTGCCATAAAGTGCGGGAATAATTCTAATTTTTCGGGAGGAGATAATATTTGATAACCTACTGTTTAATAGCATAAAAAATTTCTATGCCATTTTTAAGTTATCAGCATTAAACAAGGAAAAATGGGTGCGAAATTCATTAACCGACTAACATTAAGCCTATTAGCAGAATATTAGTCGGCCAATTTCTCTAAACTGGGAGCTTAGTTGTTTTTTTCCATATACAGTGTCTGTGTAGGATAAGCGAAGTCCGCACCATGCTGTTTGACGATGGCAATTATTTTTAAATAGACTTCTTGTTGTGCGGCTAACCATTCGGCCCACACGGTAGTTTTCGTAAAACAATACACCATAATATTCAGTGACGAATCCGCAAACTCATCAAAATAGACTAATAATGTTTGCCCAGTATCAATACTTGGCTCTTGTTGCAACATAGTCCGAATATCACTCACAATAGCGCCGATTTTATCGGCATCTTCATAGCGCAGACCTAATGACGTTTTGATTCGGCGGTTAGTCATACGCCCAGGGTTTTCAACGCTTATCGACGAAAAGAGTGAGTTAGGGATATACAAGGGTCGATGGTCAAAGGTGATAATTTTAGTAATTCGCCAACCAATCTCAACCACCGTACCTTCAATGTTTCTGTCGGGTGAGCTAACCCAATCGCCGATATTAAAAGGCCTATCAAAGTAAAGCATGATCCCTGAGAAGAAGTTACTCAGAATATCTTTACCGGCCATACCGATAGCAATGCCGCCAATCCCGCCGAAGGCCATCAACCCCGATAGGCTCATGCCGAAATGTTCGCCAAATAGTAAAACCATTACGACAAAAATGGTGGTTTTAAAGACTCGAGCGATAATACGTGCAGAGGTTGGATCACTTCCTCTTTTTATTTGCGTTTTTTCAAGTCTATTGACGAGCTGAAACAGCTTACGCACGAGAATGATCGCAATGATGGCAACAGTGATGAAATTAATCAGCGGAGTTGAAATAAAGGTTAAATTAAAATCCGTTGCCGCCATATCCAAATATTGAGCGGCAACCATCACCATACTACACAGCACAGCGGTCTGAATAACATGAATAAAAATACTTTTATTCTTATGCTTATGCCTACGTTTTTTACTTATCATCTCGAAAATAATAGCCACGGCTAAACACACCGCAACGATAGTAACGCCAATGGCATATTTTTCGAGTAATGAATCAATCATATCTCACCGCTCCAAGCTGCCCATTTTACTTTTTAATAAAACTTATATGTCTACTACGCTATTTTCGATAAACTCTTGATGGATCAAACGCAGCAATAAAAAAACCTCACTAAGATAGCAACTTTAAACGTGATTTTCTCAACAATTATCAACTGTTTTTTTAGACTATCTAATATGGATATAACGCATAATGTTTACCCCTGATCCCAAAGAAATTGATACTGTACTTCGATTAAATCTACAACAAAAATACCGCTATTTTGTCAGTAAAGTTGCCGATTGGGAGGAAGTTTGGGTAATTTTCTGCCAAGAGGAGCTTGTTACCATGCGAGATAATAATAGACGCTTATTATTACCTGTTTGGCCTGCTCAAGCCTATGCACAGCGTAATCTTAATGGTCAATGGGCCAAGTGTACGGCAACCAAGCTAACACTGACCCACTTTATGACAGAAATATTGCCAGATATGGATGGCGCAAATATGACAGTTGCCATGATGGTAGACAGTCAATGCCAAACTTATGTGATTGCCGAAGCGAAGTCGCTATTACAAGATTTAATTGAAGCGTGTAAGCACCGCAGCTCATCGATTTAGGCTGATAATTAACCATAAGGAATAAAACTTTCTCACATGAGTCAGCCTTATGAGCTTATCAGCCTAATTGCCACTCTCGCTCTTAGCGATTCACGATTTAAGCTGCACGAATTCAGCAAACTCTTCAATACTTGGATAAGAGGATTGCGTTCCTTTACCTGTCACACTAAATGCAGAAAACATGACAGCCTTTTTCAAAGCTTCCGCGATATTGCCTGTATGCACATAATAATGAGAGAAACAGCCAATAAAAGCATCTCCTGCACCACTGGTATCCACCGCATTCACTTTAATGGCAGGGATCAACAACTCGTTATCGCGAGTCATCCAGAGTGCACCTTTATCACCCAACGTGACGATAAGATTTTTCAACCCTTTATCGAGCAAAGACTTGGCTGCACGGCGGATGTTTTCCATCGAATCAACAGGCATATTGGTGAGGATCTCAAGCTCAGTTTCATTCGGCACAAAGAAATCACAACGACAAGCAAAATCAAGATCTAACGTACGCTGTGCTGGTGCAGGATTCAGCAATACAGGAATGTTATGTTTGTTACCAAAAGCAATCGCGTGATAAACCGTTTCTAATTGAACCTCAAGCTGCAATACGATCAATTTGCATTTTTTCAAATCGTCAGCCGCACGCTCAATATCTTCAGGGGATAAAAATTTATTTGCTCCTTTCACAATGAGAATGCGATTAGCAGAATTCGGATTAACAAAAATCGGTGCTACACCGCTAGAAGTACATGGCACTTTTTCCACATAACGGGTGTTAATACCATAAGACTCAAGATTACGAATGGTGTTATCAGCAAAAATATCATCACCGACTTTTGTTAACATAATCACTTTTGAATTAAGTTTTGCCGCAGCAACCGCTTGATTGGCACCTTTACCACCACAGCCGATTTTAAATGCAGGCGCCTCCAAGGTCTCACCCTCTTTTGGCATCTGATCCGTATAAGTGATCAGATCGACCATATTTGAACCTATAACTGCTATATCCATAACGCCTCTCATGTTAAATAAATCACATTATGATACTATATTAACATTATCATGTTGCATAAATATCATTCGTGATTAAGATCGCGAATAACGAATGAGCAAGTGTCATATCCGCCACATTTTTTCATTCCTTATTATTGACTCTCTCTATTCTCAATAGGAAAAATTTACATGAAAAATATAGCACAATATATCGATCATACTCTGTTGGCCGCCAATGCAACCGTCAATGACATCAAACAGCTTTGTGCCGAAGCCGCAGAGCACCACTTTGCTTCTGTCTGCGTGAACACAGGTTATGTTCCTTTAGCCAGCGAATGTCTGAAAAACAGCGATGTTATGGTCTGTTGTGTGGTAGGCTTTCCGCTCGGTGCATGCTTAACTGAGGCCAAAGCATTTGAAGCCGCAGAAGCCGTACGCCGTGGTGCTAATGAAGTTGATATGGTGATTAACGTTGGTATGCTAAAAAGTGGTGACCTTGAGTTCGTTCGCCAAGATATTGCCGCCGTTTTAGCGGCTTGTGGTGAGGCAACTTTAAAAGTTATTTTGGAAACTTGCCTATTAACCGATGATGAAATCACCCAAGTTTGTGAAATTTGCCGCACATTAAACGTTGGTTTTGTGAAAACTTCAACAGGTTTCAGTACAATGGGCGCTACAGAGCACCATGTCGCGTTAATGCGTAAAGTCGTTGGTGATAAAATCGGCGTTAAAGCATCAGGTGGTGTGCGTGATCGCGAAACCGCAGAAAAAATGATCAAAGCCGGAGCTAATCGCGTTGGGGCAAGTGCCAGTGTAGCGATTGTTTCGGGAAACAGTGTAGCCTCTAATGGCTACTAAATGTTGGGGCGCGGTTAGCCCGCGCCAATAAAGAAAGGATTGCTCGGTGATAGAAACGAAACAAAAAGAACGCCTTCGTCGTTTGAGTGAATGTATTAAACGCTCAGGAAGAATTCACCTTAAAGATGCCGCAAGAATACTTGAAGTCTCTGAAATGACGATCCGCCGTGATCTGAATGCCGAGACCGAAGGGCCTATTCCAATGTCTCTGCTTGGTGGTTATATCGTTTCTGTCACCCAACCTTCCTCACTGGCACAAAATGATCCTCAAGCCGACATCTTTACCCCCGATCAAACCGAAGAGCTACATATCCCCAATTTAGCGGCGAGTATGGTGTCAGAAGACGATGTGATCTTTTTCGATAATGGGATCGAAATGGCTACCTTAATCGCCTTGATCCCAGAAGAGATAAGCTTTACAGGGATTTGTTATTCACATAACGTTTTTTTGGCTCTAAGCCAGAAAAAAAATGCCACCGCATTACTCTGTGGGGGGGAATATCGCCCTAAAAGCGACTCATTTTATAACCCGACCCAACCTTCTCTCCTTGATTCGATTAACCCGAAAAAAGCCTTTATCTCGGCTGCCGGTATTCATAGTCACTATGGCGTCACATGCTATAACTTAGACGATTTAGCAATGAAGAAAAAAGCGATGGAAAAATCAATCCGCAAAATTTTGCTCGCCAAATACAACCTGTTTGATGAAGTCGCCACGGCCAATATGGGGGAACTTTCGCAATTTGATGTCATTATTACCAATCGGCAACTCGCTGATGAATATGAAACCTATTGCCGCAATGGGTTTGTGAAAGTCATTTACTGACAGCAGTGATACCCAATTTACTGCCTATTTTTTCGACACGCATGATAACGTGCCGAGTTCATCTATTAGCGAACAAGAGGCCATGCCATCGCTCTAAATTTTAATGGTTAAATAGTCGCTCGCTATCTCGGTATTAGGGAAAATGGCTTGGCACTCCGCCAGCAGCATCGGCATATCTTCAGCGCTATAACGACCACTGATATGCGTCGCAATAAAACGTTTCACACCCGCGTCTCGCGCTAACTGCGCCGCTTGCCCTGTGGTACTGTGCCCCCGATCATTGGCTTTTTCATGATACGCATTTTCCAGCGTCGTTTCATGCACCATAACATCCGCATTCTTTGCCAAGAAAAGAGCCTGTTCCGTTGGTTTGGTATCCCCAAAAATCGCAATGACTTTGCCAGGCTTTGGCTTACCTAAATAATCAGCACCATTAACACGGCGACCGTCGGCTAACATAATAGTTTCACCGGCCTTTAACGCTTGCATCCACGGGCCGCGTGGAATGTTATCTTGCGCTAATTTATCAACATCTAATGAACCTCGTTTAGGATGTTCTTCAATACGGTAACCATAGCATTCAACGCGATGGTCAAGCGGGTAGGCTGTCACGATTAACTCACCATCATCAAACAACTGCCCTGGCTCTATTTCGATCATTTCAAGAGGATAAGTCATATAAGAGCTGCTCAGGGTCAGTACTGTTTCGACATACTGTTTTAAACCTTTTGGACCATATAACGTTAATGGATCAGTTGATCCCCCCATTGAGCGGCTACATAACAGCCCCGGTAATCCAAAAATATGATCTCCATGTAGATGGGTAATAAAAATTTTTTCAATTCTTGGCGCCTTAAATACGCTATTTAAAATGCGATGTTGAGTTCCTTCACCACAATCAAACATCCAGTATGTTTTACGTATGCCTGTTAGGTTTAATAGCATACTGGTGACGTTACGCTCTTTGGTCGGCACACCGGCACTCGTTCCTAAAAAGGTTAACTCCATCTTTTCACACTCCATACTTAACTGTTTTTATTATTTTTATAATAAATAAACTTAATGTTTCTAATAGATTACTGAGTATCTTATCAATTTCGCCAAGCACTAAGCCTTTTTCACCTTATCCCAATCTAATCCAAAACGCGCCAAATACTTACGTAACCTATCTGCATCATTCGGCTGCTTTTTCTGCTGTCTTGAAACAGCAAACAGTACTCTACCCGCTTCTGAGAGACTTGATGAGCGACGGCATACATCTAATACTGTGGCTAATTGTTGCTGCTCAAATAGGTCAATTTCGCCAACTTCTGGCGGCAAGGTGTCTTTTGCTTTTGTGACCCACTGTGATTGCAATCTCATGATCTCTTCATCAACGACCGCTTTTGTCACACGACCACGTTCAGCAAAGGTTGCCATGCGGCTGATTGATGCTCCGAGTTCACGGAAGTTACCCCGCCACAACGCTTGCGCTGAACAGGCAAACGTTAAGTAAGCTTGGCGAGCTTCACTATCAAAGCGGATTTGGCTTTGTGCATCCTGACTAAATTTAGCCAACTCATAATCGATATTAGGCTCAATATCCTCACGTCTTTCCGCCAGCCCAGGTAAGGTGAAAGTCCACATATTGATACGCGCAAATAAATCTTCGCGAAATTTACCCTCTTCAACCCATTGCGCCAAATTACGATGTGTACCCGCTATCAATTGAAAGTCACTTTGCACTTCCTCATCGGAACCGTACGGAAAAAAACTTTTTTCTTCAATGGCTTTTAGTAGCATGGCTTGTTCGTCCAGCCCTAATTCAGCAATTTCATCTAAAAATAAGATACCACCGTCAGCCTCTTTAAGCAGGCCACGACGTGGGTTAATCGCGCCTGTAAACGCGCCTTTAATATGCCCAAATAGCGTTGACATCGCGTTATCACCGCGTAACGTGGCACAGTTAACCTCAACAAAGCGCCCTTTAATATGATGGCGACTTTCTCGCAATTGATAAATTCTGCGCGCCAAAAAGGATTTACCCGCCCCTGTAGGGCCATTTAATAAGATAGGCGCTTTTGAACGTAAAGCGACTCGTTCGATCCGCTCAATCATCGCGTTAAAATTCGCGTTACGAGTTGCGATACCTGATTTCAAAAAAGACACTTGAGCCTGTTGCTCTTTTTGAAAACGGCTCGTGATGTGCGTATAGCGACTGAGGTCGAGATCAATCACCGTATAGATACCCGCGGGATCTTTTTCTCTTCCCGCTTCTGTCGGTGAGGTTTGCAATAATTTAGCGGGTAAATAGTGTGCTTCTGTTAACAAGAACCAGCAGATTTGCACCACGTGAGTACCCGTCGTGATATGAACCAAATACTCTTCATTCTCAGTATCAAAAGGGTAATTTGAAGAAAAATCCAGTAACGAGGTATAAACCTCTTCAAAATCCCACGGATCAGCAATATCCACCTCGCGTAATATGACCTCCGTCTGTGGTGAGACTTGCTCAATATCCTCTTTCACATGATGAGCCATATTATAATTATTTACCTGATGGATTAATTCAAAGCGATGAATATCCAGATCAGGTTGCTGACATAGCCCAACTGAAGGGCGCCATTTCGTCCACCGATTCGTTCTTTTTCCACGTCGATCCAGTGCCGTACCTAATACGCCAATAACAACCTTACGCTTCTTATTCATTTTATATAAATTTATAAATCACGATAATTAAAGATAAAAAATAGCATAGGTTATTTTTTATCTGAATCATACCAGAATAATTCCAAAAAAATTAAGTTATTACATATCAATAAGATAAATATTTTTTTGTTATTTTAAACAAAGTTGGCACGCTTATCGCAATATTAAAATCATCCACTGCCGGATATTGTCAGAACTTCGGTTCTACCGGTGCAGACATGGTGGCGAAATGATGTCACTACATGGTCTGTATTCCGCCGTCAGTAAGATAATAACTTAATGATAGTTAATCTGTTCCTTCCAGAACAAAAAACTTGATATAACAACGGGTTATAAAAATTAGGCAACACACCACCCTCCGAGATCTTTATCGGGTCATGGGCAGAACCTTAGACAGCCAGTTTGACGGCACTCTAACTTTCCCCCCATCACTCCATACTTTTCTTCGATGGTGGCTCATAATAATAAAGGAATAAATAATGAAAAAAATAATTGTGGCACAAGGACAAATTGCGCTGACCGAGAAAAACGGTAATTTTCAGCATCTTTTGCTAGCAGGTGAACACCGTATCAATGATTGGTTTAATAAACTCACCGTTAGCCTGTTCACACTTAATCATGAACCTATTGATGCAAAGTTGGCTGATCATTTGCGCCAATATCACCCTGATTGGGTGGAAGCGCATTGTATAGATATTAATTTATCGGATAACGAGATCGCTTTTTTATATCTTCATAATAATTTGACTGAAATTTTAGCGCCGGCAACGCGACGCCTGTATTGGAAAATTGCAGAAACATTACGTGTAGATATTCAACAAACTGGTGATATTGCTATCCCACAAACATTAGTCAACCGCCTAAATAGCAAAAAATGGATTAAGGGTCGAGATATCAGCTTAGTGGTCCAAGTTCCAGCGTGGCATGTTGGGGTATTAAAGGTTGATGGTGAAGTCAAAACATTATTGCAACCCGGAAATTATGGTTACTGGTGTATTGAACACCAGCCTCAGGTAGACGTTATTGATACCCGTTTACTGGCGATTGAGGTCAGTGGTCAAGAGATCCTAACCAAAGACAAAGTGACATTGCGTATCAATTTGTCAGCCAACTGGCGCTACCGTGATATTTTGTTGGCCTTCTCAAAGTTGAGCCAACCCGTCGATTATCTCTACCGTGAGCTACAGTTTGCCTTACGAGAAATTATCGGCACACGCTCATTAGATGAGTTACTGGAAAACAAGCAACTCATTGATGAATTGATGCTAGAACAAATTACCCAATGTGTCGCTGAATTTGGCTTGGATGTCGATAGCATTGGCGTAAAAGACATTATTTTGCCGGGTGATATGCGAACTATTTTATCGCAAGTGGTAGAAGCGGAAAAGGCCGCCCAAGCAAACGTGATCCGCCGTCGAGAAGAAACCGCGGCAACACGCTCATTATTAAACACGGCAAAAGTCATGGAAAACAACCCCATTGCTTTACGTTTAAAAGAGCTGGAAACACTAGAAAGCATTGCGCATCGAATCGACCAAATATCCGTTTATGGTGGATTGGATCAAGTATTAAACGGACTGGTAAAAATTAAGGAATAAAGAATGAACAATAACGCTGTTAACGAACTTATTTTGGAAAATAGCGCACCTGTAAAAATGTGGACTAACGGTGTACCGGTTGATCCTAAAGCCGTAGTACAACTGCAAAACACCGCTAAAATGCCTTTTATTTTTAAACATTTAGCAGTAATGCCTGATGTACATGTCGGTAAAGGTTCCACTATTGGTAGTGTGATCCCAACCAAAGGCGCCATTATTCCGGCTGCCGTTGGCGTTGATATCGGTTGTGGGATGATAGCAGTGCGAACTTCACTAACCGCCTCTGATTTACCGGATAGCCTGCAAAATATCCGTTTTGCAATTGAAGCGGCTGTTCCACATGGACGTACAACTCAACGCCATGGTCGTGATAAAGGAGCCTGGCATCGAGCACCCGAAATTGTTGATCAGCATTGGGCGCATTTAGATGAAGAATTTAAACGTATTTGTGATAAATACCCAAAACTACGTGGAACAAACCACTACAACCATTTAGGAACATTAGGAACAGGTAACCACTTTATTGAACTGTGTTTAGATGAACAAGATCGTGTATGGGTGATGCTACATAGTGGTTCTCGCGGTGTCGGTAACGCGATTGGTAACTTATTTATTTCATTAGCACATAAAGATATGCAACAGCATATTGCCAATCTGCCTGATCGCGATTTGGCGTACTTTGAAGAAGGGAGCCAACACTTTAATGATTACATGGAAGCCGTAGGTTGGGCACAAGATTTCGCTCGCCATAACCGTGAAGTCATGATGCACCGAGTACTAGAAGCACTATCAAAAACGATCACGAAGCCATTCACCACACAACAAGAAGCGGTGAATTGCCACCATAATTATGTACAAAAAGAGCACCATTTTGGTGAAGAGATACTGGTAACCCGTAAAGGAGCCGTATCTGCGAGAAAAGGGCAAATGGGGATCATTCCCGGCTCTATGGGGGCTAAAAGCTTTATCGTACGCGGTTTAGGGAATGAAGAAAGTTTCTGCTCTTGCAGCCATGGTGCAGGCCGTGTGATGAGTCGAACAGAAGCGAAAAAGCGCTATTCTGTGGCAGATCAAAAACTAGCAACAGCCCATGTAGAGTGTCGAAAAGATAGTGACGTCATTGATGAGATCCCAATGGCATACAAAGATATTGATGCCGTGATGGCCGCACAATCGTCATTAGTAGAAATCGTACATACACTGCGTCAGGTCGTGTGTGTGAAAGGATAGGAGAATGGCATGGAGAGTGAAAGCATAACGCCATTAATGCGAGAGCGCATACAAAAAACATTAGCTGAAATAGAAACAACCCATCGGGTAAAAATCCTGTTTGCGTGCGAGTCTGGAAGCCGCGGTTGGGGTTTTGCTTCTTGTGATAGCGATTATGATGTGAGGTTTATTTATGTTCATCAATTAGATTGGTATTTAACACTCGATAGAAAACGCGATGTGATTGAAAAACCCATTGATAATGAACTGGATGTTTCCGGTTGGGAATTATCAAAAGCTTTAAAATTGATGCGTAATTCTAACCCTGCGTTAATTGAATGGCTGCATTCGCCAATTGTTTACCACAAGGATGCGTCATTTATTCAACAATTTGAATTATTAGCGTCAAAATTCTATTCACCGCTAAAGGCGCGTTATCACTATTTATCCATAGCAAAACGTAACTTGCGGGAAGATTTTAAAGGGGAAACAGTACGCCTAAAAAAATATTTTTATATCTTAAGGGCAATACTGGCGTTGCGTTGGATTGAACACTCAAAAATCATGCCACCAATGGCTTTTTCACAATTGGTCAGTGCAACAGTCACCGATCACGCCGTTTTGGCGGAAATCAATGAACTGTTAGTGATCAAACAAAATGTAGATGAAAGCGAATATGGTTCACGGCGCCCTGCTATCGACAGGTTGATTATTGAGACGATTGAAAAATCAGAAAAACTCAATCTTCCAGAGCCTTATTGCCGTGATAGCGCTTTATTAGATAAGTTTTTGCAAAAAGCTATCTTAGCAAACGATAGATAGCCACCATCAATCCAGTCATTTTTAATTAGCGGTGAGGCCATTCTCGCCGCTATTTTTTATTCTCGCCTTAAGCACCAATGTTATAATACGATTTCCAGCCAACGCACAGAGTAACCAATGACCCGCACTCAACGTTTATTGACTTTATTACAGATATTAAAAGAAAGTCGCTATCCCATTACGGCAGAGTCTCTCGCATCACAATTGCACATCAGTATTCGGTCTGTTTACCGTGATATTGATGAACTACGCTGCCAAGGTGCCGAAATTACAGGTGAAGCAGGTATCGGCTATCAGCTAAAATCCGGTTTGTTACTTCCCCCTTTAATGTTCGATGACAACGAACTCGAAGCGCTGATCTTAGGTTTACGCTGGGTACAAAGTAATGCCGATGAAGAGCTGAAATTATCCGCCATGCGCGCAATCAATAAAATCAATGCGGTTGTCAAACAGGGGTCACAAAACCTTACCAATCAAACGACATTATTTGCACCTAGCACACAAATTGCACCGATTAATAATGTGATTGCGAAAAACCTAAGACTGAGTTTACGAAAAGAAATAAAAGCTAAAATTGACTATCAAGATGAAAGTGGGAAATTTAGCAGTAGAGTTATCTGGCCAATCGCAATTGGCTATATGAAAGATACCCAAGTCTTAGCCGCTTGGTGCGAACTCAGAGAAAGTTATCGCCATTTTCGCTTAGATCGGATCCAATCCTATATTGCTCTGGAGGATAAATTACCCTATCCCAAACATTATTTATTTGAGCAATGGCGAAAAGAGACTTTATGTGTGACTACTGACAGAATCTGACACACCGCTACCTTATGATAGCGACTCAACTTAATCATAAGGAAAAGGCGATGAGCTCACTTACCCTATATACAAATTCGATGTCACGCGGCAATACGGTCGACCTGCTATTTAAACTGTTAGATGTACCTTATCAGCGAATTGAGCTTGAATATGGCGAGCAAATGCATACTGCCGAATATCTTGCTATTAATCCGATGGGAAAAGTTCCCGCTTTAGTCGATGGTGAACATATTATCACTGAAACTGCGGCTATCTGTGTCTATTTAGCCGATAAATTTATAGAAAAAGGGTTAGCGCCGGCGTTTAATTCCCCACAACGAGCAGCCTATTATCGCTGGTTCTTTTTTACCGCAGGCCCTATTGAAGCGGCATTTACAACGCATGCAATGGGCTTACAGTTAGATGAAGCACAGCAAAAAATGTCAGGTTTTGGCTCATTTAAACGCGTTATGGATTGTCTAGAAACAGGACTTAGTAACGCTGCACCTTATATTTGCGGCCAACAACTAACCGCAATCGATGTGTATGTCGGGGCTTTTCTTCTATTTATGGAAAAGATAAATTTTATCGAAAACTCCGCGGTCATTAATCATTATCTCGACACATTAAAATCTCATCCAAAGTTCGCCAAAAGCATTGCATCATAAGCTTTTAAGGATACAGGCCACCATTTATGATGGCCTGATATTCATCGTATTGAGCCTTAACGCCACGTTGCACTCTTCATAACAGAAAAGCGCCCTGCTCCCATTAACGCAAGTGCAATTGATCCCACAAAGAAATAAACAATACTTTCAATTGCCCATGCCCCCGTTTTATCCAATAAAAACGTTTTATCAAGCCCTACCATTAACCAAGCAATAAACATGGTAAAAGCGACAAGCAGCGCGGCTGGCCGAGTGAGTATCCCTAATATAATGAAAATCGGTGCGACAACTTCCCCCAAAATAGTTCCATAAGCAATAAATTCGGGTAAACCATATGCAGCAAGCATAGCTTTAATGCCACTAGCGCCTGTTAACAATTTACTCATGCCATGGAATAACATTAATCCGCCAATAGTAATACGTAATAACAATTTTCCAGCATCGTCATGTGCCAATAACCGATTTACTGTGCCTATCATTGTGTGCTTCTCCAAGAAAAATATACTGCAACCTATGACGCGTTTACGACCAATACAATAAGAGTGACTTTTATTTATTATTGTTATAGCAGCATTGTAGTTATTTAATAGCTTTTACTCTTACTTTGGTGACACCAATAGCATTTATTCATAAAACTAAGGTATGAACTAAAAAATAAAAGGTCAATCAACAACAATTAAGTCAAATTTAAAAAAAACAAAAAATACTAAATAAGAGCATTCTAAAAAGAGCGTTAATGAATTAAGATAATTGATGTTCAAAATAATTGTTATTTATTTAAGATTTCAATCAAAAATAAAGAATATAACGATATATTTATATCATCAATATAAAATAATAATGATATAAATTCATTGCTATTTTGTTACTAACATGTAATTTTGTCATATCAAAGAATGTGCGGTTAATGAATTCAAGCAAAATAGCATCTCATTAATACGAGGCATAAAAATGAAACCTGAAACTAACGCCCATCATTCATATAACTCTTATATACATCAGCTAAAAATATCCGAGATCATGAGTTATTTACAGTCACTGGATATTCCTTTTTCATATAGATCAAAAATTTTATATAATAAATTTAAATTACTAAAATTAACAGAAGTTGCCCCCATACAAGCTTATAACGAGTTTCTACGTTTAATTGCTCATGAAACAAAAGATCAGCATTGGTGTGCGAAAGCGGGTATCGCAGCCCCCTATCATAGTTACTCACCGATCAGTGAAATTTTTATGTCGGCAAAAACATTACATGCCGCTTTAATCGAACTCAACCAATATACCGATCTATTTCAAGGCAAAACACACACTAATATTGTCATAGAAAACAAAAAGGTTTTAATCAATTATGAAGTGAGTATATTTAAGCCTGAATACTATAAGTTTGACATTGAGTACAGTTTATTTAGGTTAGTGAGTCAAATAAGAGAGCGACTTGGTAAAGATTGGATACCTGATTCATTTTATTTCCAATATGCGTTAAGTCGAAAAGATAAAGATAATTTGAAAAAAATCATTCCAACTCACTATGAAGACAATGCTAAATTCAATGGTATTTCATTTGATGAAGAGTGGCTAAATGCTGGTATTAATAAAAAAGAGCATGATGAAACGTTCATTTTTTTCTTAAAAAATCATCTAAATAAACTTAAACACTCAAGTTGTATGCCCGAATCCATGAGTATGAAAGTGCAAGATATTATGTACCAACATATTTTATCACAAAAAGACATTTCATTATCTTGGGTAGCGGCAAAGCTGTATATCTCACCAAGGACATTACAACGTAAATTAGCAAAAGAAAATATTAATTATTCAGATATTCTGGATAAAATTCGCTGTGATATTTCTATCGATAAACTCGTTGAAGAGAAGATTAGAATAGATAGCCTAGCTGAACTACTAGGCTATACGGACAGCGCCGCTTTTTCAAAAGCATTTAAACGCTGGACTGGCTCACCGCCACTTCAATACATCAAAAAACAGGGCTATCATAAAGCGTGAAAATTGTGCTCTTCAAGCCGTTTATTAATCCGCTTCATATAGGCTCCAATAGGGATGCTAAACCATTGCTCATCCGTATAGCCAACGGCAAACCCGGTGTTGCGCATTGACTTTAAGTCTAAGAGCAAAATAATCGCGACATCGACCGCTAACTCTCTAAAACCAAGTAAATACACATCATCTTTAATTTTTAGGTAAGTTGCTTGGTCACAATCACATTCACCATGTCTTACCCCTCCATAAATATGATACGCATACCATTGGCTATTAATATAAATATGTTCAACGGCGGTACTTTCACTGTATTCATTCAGAATATGTAAGCCAATAAGATCTCGCGTTTCTGCGGGGAGAAGCGTATTATCGTTATCGCCAATAATCTTTCCAACATGATAATGCTGTTCGAATCTCGGCGTCGTTTTCTTACTTGGCTGGTATTGAGAGCTAAACAGGACAACATGGCTATTATTGAGGTCTAGTACTAAAATTGAGTGAGCAAAATCAATGCTCCCTTTTGATAATTCAATTAAAAATACTTTATCCGCAACTTCGGTCATATCGCTGATTTTTCTTTTTTTCTTATCAAAATAAGAGCTTAAAAAAACACTATTCGTTATAATATGGTCATGTTCATCAATACGAAAATAAAAACTTTCATTGTTTAAATAAAGATTAAATTCAATATTAATAATGTCATAACTTCTCTTTATTCGATTCTTTTTTAACTCATTCGTAAACATATCAAATGATGTATCAGAAATTATTTGCTCTGTCATGTTATCACCTGTGATATAAATTAAAATGAATGAATGCTTATTTCTAAAAATGACTTGTTATTCATGAGTTTTTTGACTGGCAATGTCTCTACAATATAATTTTCTACATGGGCGCTTGTTAACTTCGTCATTAGCTCATCATGTATAATATCAATATAAGCCTCACTACTATTTTTACTCTTAACATATTTTATTGTGACTCTAATACTGGATGAAAAATTATTTTCCAATATATTATCTATATGTTTTTTTGCATGTATAAAGCTATCATATAAATCTAGGTTAAGTTGAAAGCAAGCATAGTGAATAGGTGCAGCCAACTGTGATAATGGGCTTTTTACAAAACCGTCTATTTCTATTAAAAATTCATCAACGGCCATCCCATCACAATAGGTGACATTGAGTTCACAATTAATAGCTTGAATATTTCCAGTATATTTAGCAATCTCGTCTTTTATCAGATCTATTACTGGCTGATATGCGACATCACTACGAAGATAAACATTTAATAAAATAAGATCATCCATTGAGTAATCTAACTCAATTATTGAACGATTAATTTTATCAAAAATCACCGCAACTTGCTCTTCAAGGGTATCATTGATGTAATAAGCATGGCTATTATCATCGGAAACAATCAAAGCTTCCGTGCCTGTAATATAAAGTAGCTCCTCATAAATTAAAGAGCGGCTAACGTCCATTTCCGTATTATAGAAAGGTAAGCATTGAACCGCCTTGTTATGACGAGGAAAAATAAACTCAATGGCTACCAGAGCATTATCATTGCTAAAATTCGGAAGCCGAATAATTGTTCCAACAGGCTTTTTATTACCGTAGCCTTGTGCTATTTCGTGGCTAACTTTATGAAATTGATTAATCGCATAGATGGGATCAACTTTATCACTTTTAATCGCTATTGTATGTTTTAGCATATCCGCATAACTAATACCCATTTTTATTAATGCATTATTTACTTCAGAGATAATTATTGCTAATTGAGTATCAAAATCGCCTCCCGAAAAAGAAGAGTGCCACCCAACAATGACATTATCATTGGTTTTTAATATATTCATTATGTCTCACCCAATTAATAGATCAATTTAATGTGTAACGCTTGCTCTAATAGAATATTGTTACAAACCCAATTTAATCGCTTGGTGATTTATTAAATTTTCTTGTAACTCTTTGAGTGCTTGAGGAATCGTTTGTTGTTGGATAAAAGAAATAAAAGGGTCGACAACCTGAGTATTTATGCCACTTAACCCTTCTAGTAGTGCTAATGCACAAAAGGGAACATAATGCTCAGAATAGCCTCCTTCATGTATGACAACCACTTTTCCATGGCAAACGTCCTGAGCGACCGCGACAATACTTTCTATCATTTCTCGATAACTCTGGCTATGGAGTTGCATATGTCCTAGAGGGTCAAAGGTACTTGCATCATAACCACTGCCAATAATAATGAGATCCGGTTTGTAGGTCCTAAGAGCAGGGATTGCTATTGTTCTTAATGCATATAAATATTCATCATGGCCACATCCCGGTAATAACGGAATATTAATATTGAATCCTAAACCTTCTCGGTTACCTTGTTCTTCGATACCTCCTGAGTTAATTGGGAAGCAGTTATCTTGATGCATAGAGATGGTAAGCACTTTATTATCGTTATAAAAAATAGCTTGAGTTCCATTTCCATGATGAACATCCCAATCCAATATAGCGACTTTTTTTGCCCCTAAATTCTCAAGGGCATATTTAGCGGCAATACTGCTGTTCGCTAAATAGGTCGCCCCCATCGCTTTATCTGGCAAAGCATGATGGCCTGCTGGCACACATACGGCATAAGCCCTATTTAAAGAACCGTCCATCACTTGATGAACAGCGGCTTTTGCTTGGCCTGCGGATAATAGCGCTATTTGATACCCCCCCGGTCCAAATGGTGCCTGTAAACCTAATTCCCCCCCTTCATTTTTACTCAGTTCAATAAAATCATTTAAATACTCTTGGGTATGAACACGCGCCGCATCATTATAAGTAATGGGGGGGGCACTGTATGAAAATAAAAATTCATTCATGCCACTCACATCAATTAAGGATTTAAAACGACGTACGCAACTTGCAGAGCTAGCCCCAAATTCATTATTCGCGAAAGGTTGCATCCAATTCATTTGATTATAAGCTAGCGGTGATGATTTATAACTCCGCCCCCATAAACAATATTCATGATAAAAAAGACCAGTTTTAATCGTGGAGTCTTTCATGCTGCAAAACATATTATTCCCCTAAGTAGATAATCTGGTGTAGCTTCAATAATCGCGAGCACATCTGATATTCCATTACCGTTGATACACAACTTTTCCATTACAAATGGTCATAATGACATTGGTTTTCCCTATTTGCTCAGCCGGAATAGTAAATAGGTCATGACTTAATATTTGTAAGTCAGCCAATTTCCCTACTTCTATCGAACCTCTTTCATGTTCAAGATGTTCCTGAATGGCACCATTAATGGTGTACATGCGAATGGCATCCTCAATCTTACAACCTAGGTCAGATTGATAAATTTGATTGTTTTTAGCTTTTCTAGTCAGCGTAAATTCAAGTCCTTTTAACCAATTAAATGGGAAGCAACAGGCATCAGAGCCAGCAGCAACCACAACGCCTTCATTAATATAAGACTGCCAGTCAAATAACTTAGCGTTGTACTCATCGGGTATAATCTGCTTAATATCATTGATCATGCTATAGCCTGCGATTGGTTGGCAGGATAGCAAAATATTATTTTTTGCCATTGTTTTCGCATTCTCAATCGTGAGATCATCACCATGAATAATAAAATGGCGTAAGTCTTTATTTGGCATGATCTTTTCTGCATAAGAAAAGGCATCTATTGCTGCATCAATCGTTTTTCCACCAATTGCATGAATACCAACCTGCCAACCTAAGCGGTGTAATTCAACAATGGTTTTATTAAGTTCGGCAATTTGTTCTTCAACACTATGACCAGCAAAGGTTAGCTCTCCTTGATAACCATTGCATGATCTTCGAATACAAGGTGAACTATCACCAAATAACTTTATCGTATCGACTTTTAACCATGATTTATCGGTATGAAGTGGATATGAAAACGCTTCGGCACCAGAAATAATATTTTTAAAACTGTGCACACCTTCTTTTGCCGCAAATAAATTAACACTAACCCGAGTTAATAACTTATTTTCATCATAAAGCGCCTTATAGAGCTTTATGACTCTGCTACTCCAAGCACCATGAAATAGATTATCGCCTCCTGGCCCTAAAATATCGGTGTAACTTGTGATGCCATTTTGTAGTAAATGATATTGGATAAGTAAAATATAGCTTTTAAGTTCTTCATCAGATAGCTGAGGTAAATATTTCCCAACAAGGTTCATGGCTCCCCATTCAGAAATAATACCGTTAGGCTCACCTTGCTGATCAATACCTATTCGTCCGACCTCTTTCGGTAGCTCTATGGATTTAGAATTTAACCCTGATAATTCTATAACCTCCTGATTAACAATTAGGTTATGTAAACTAAAATCACTAAAGCTTGCTAATTTCCCATTCGTTTTTTGGGATAAGTAAGCTTGGTTAACCGCGATTTTTTCGTTGTTATCATCAAGGAGTTCAAAGGGGCATCCAATGCCGTAGATCCAGTCCCTGTTTTTTTTAGCGGTTAAATGAGTCTCCAACTGACTTTCAAACTCATTTTTTAATTTACTCTCAAACAAATTTAGGAAATCACCAGAAATCAGCATGCCCGTGTGTGTCGCATGGATATGCGCATCATGTGCAGCAGGTAACACAAGCTTATTTTTTGCATCAATTATCTGAGTATGAAAACCTATTTTTTTAAAAATATCATCATTATCACCAACAGCAATAATTCTCTCTTTTGCAATCGCTATCGCCTCATAGAAAGAGAAGTTTTTATCTACCGTTGCAACCTTGGCATTAATAATGACTAAATCAGCATCTTGACTCATTATAAACACCTTATGTTGGAATATAATTTAATGGGTAATTTAATGAGTTAAGAGAAATAATATTTGCACCGGCTGGAATATTAATCATTTTATTCACTTCTGACAGATTTCCCCAGCCTTTCCCTGTTGTCGTCTTATTCTCCAAGTCATAAACAAAAACAAAGGATAGGTCGATTAATAGCTCTCGCCAAGTCACCACATAAGTAGAATCGTCAAACTTATAATAACTCACTTGATCGCATCCCCCATCACCTTTTCTGATACCATTAATGACGTTATAGCAATACCAATGTGAATTGATATAAATATGCTCATACACTGTCGATGGTAAATTCGAATAACAATATAACGCCCGACTGCCAATCAAATCACTCGTAATAAAAGGATACCGGCATTCATTAACTTTATGGTTTCCAGTCAGTATTATTGCTGGTGTAAAATATTGCTGATAATTAGACGCTAACTTTAATGGTATTGGCTTGCTGTGATCAGGCAAACTTTTAGGTTGATATTGTGTAAGAATAAATAGCGCTTTATTTGTGGTAAAATCGAGTGCAATAGATAGCGTAATTTCCGTATGCTCTGGAAATAAAAGATCCACAAAAAACAGATTATTTCTCACCTCAACCGCTTCATAATTTGCCTCTTTCGGGATAAAAATACCTTGTTGGTGATAACCTTCTATCGTGCAGCTCTTTTGATCGAAAAAGATCTCAATCACTGCGTTTTCTGTTTTAAATTCTATCCCTGTCAGGCTAATTTTTTTGCTTTGAGGTAAACGATTATGGGCCAACTCCCCATAACTCACTTCAGATTTCAGTTTGGCGTATTCTGTGAATGTTTCATTCACCATTTCTTCCGAGAGGTGCCATAATTTTTGACCGAAAGCGACATCCAGTACCCATGGAATAACCCCCGTTCCCTGCCGTGTATCCTCATTAATTTGAGAATAACTGCAATGTTCTAAAAAAATTCCCCCTTTATCCGCAAATTCAGGGTGACACAATGCCATAATCTGTGTTGCAACACCGGCTGATAATGATTTTACAGGTACTTTATTGGTGTCCTGTTTCTCTGCTAACTCTTTAAAATCATCGTGCTGCAAATGCAGATGTAGGTTTGTATCAAGAACAATGCCGGGAGCTACCGCAAAAGCTCGAATATTATAATCTTTCCAGCGCCTATCAAACTCAAATGCAAATAATACATTTGCTGATTTAGATTGTCCGTACGCAGTCCAACGGCTGTATGGTCGATGATTGAAATTTGGATCATCTAAATCGACATTACTTAAGCGATGCGCCCCCGATGTCATCATAACAACCCTTGCACCTTTTAATAAGCAAGGTGTCAGTTTGTTAATTAATAGAAAATGCCCTAAATGATTAATGCCAAACTGCTGTTCAAATCCATCGACGGTTAATTTAAAATCAGTGGCCATTACCCCGGCATTAGCCAATATCCCATCAAGTTTCACATCTTCTAGAATAATTTGCTTTACGAAACGCCGAATATCATTTAACGATGACAAATCAAGCAATTTAATTTCAAATAAAGCATCATCAAATTGTGAAGAAAGCTCCGTATAAAGTTGTTGTTTTTTTTCCTCTGTCCTGACGGTAAGAACAACATATCCTTCATGGCTTAATATTGCCTTAGCAGACTCTTTGCCTAATCCAATATTAGCGCCTGTGATTAGATACTTTTTATTCTTCAACGATATTCCGTCTAGTACTTCATTCCACGTAGTATGCACATGATAATGATTTAAATTTTTTGTCATTATTAAGCCTTATCTTTATTATTTTTAAAAATTATTTTCATAATGATTACCATGGAGGCAACAAGTAATAATAAATTGAATAAAAACATTGCAGAAAAACTAACACGCTCAATTAACATTCCGCTAAACATCGGCCCTAACGCGATACCCAGCCCCAATGTAAGTGATGTAAGGTTCATAACATTTCCATCGACTTCATATTCAGCAGCAATACTCATCGTAAATGGTAATATTAGTGTCCATATATATTTAAAAGCGTAACAACTGATAATCACAAGCATGATGCTAGTATTTAAGTACATTGCTAGCACAGATGCGATTAAAAATATAAAGCAAGTAACAAAAACTAAATTTACTTTTTTACTAAATAGAATTGAAGTTCCCGCGCCCAATATACCGACCATACTTGCCGAACCTAAAATGTTATACACGACTGAAAGATCGACTTGTAACGCGCTAAGATAACTTCCAATAAATGTCCAAACACCAGCAACCACGACATTAAATAAGAAGATACCTGCTAAGCATAGATACATCTCATTTTTTACCGTACGATTTTTTACCGCTCCTTGGGCTTGTTCTTTAAAAATATTTTCCTCTTTCATTCGCCAAATAGCATCTATACCTTTAGTTAGCGGTAAAACACAAACTAACAGTATGGACACGAAAACATAAACTGAAAATATGCCATAACTTTCAAGGAATAACGGTAAAATAAACAGCCCTAAACTCCCTAATATAATTTGGCTAAATAGGGAGATACTGAACGCTCGATATGAGTTTGGCAATAACGCCATACACGAATTGGTTATGATAAAAATAGTCGATCCTGATATTGCAGAGAGGATTCTGATAGCAATATAAAGATTAAAATGATCTTTAATTAAAAAACCTGAGATAATGTTTAATACCGCGGTAAGTAGGATCATAGCCACATAAATATGATACCAGTTTATCTTTGTTTTTAACCAAAAGAAGGCAATAACGTTTGCTAACATCCCGGTTAAAATTTCTATCATATAGATAAAACCTACTTTTTCTGGCGAAAAACCAAGTTCCTTATCCATTTGAATAGTAATTAACGGTGCCCACAAGAACATCATCGGAATAAATATTCCACCTATAATAGGTGAAAGATAAACTCGCCATGTTGATAACTGCATTTTTTGAGACTTCATAGATCCGACTGATTCACTCATATCAAACCCTCTTATTTTCCATTTTTCATAATATAAATATAAATTTAAAAAACTTTTAATAGCTAAAGGTGACATTTTTTTGTTTTTATACGTCACATAATAAAATACTGGATAATGCATTAAAGGTTTTCACTTTTAAAAACAGCATTTAGAAATCCAACTCCGCAATTTAATCCAAAAAAAACAAGATCACTCAGTATAAAAACCCAACCTTACATAATATCTCGAAATCAACAGCTACCATGGTCCCTATTGGCAAATGACATTCTCTTAAATTCATAAAACCCTACTTTTCAGATTGCTTAATATTAATCACAAAATATAAATGTTATTGGCTTAGTGTTTTATTTATCACTTTGCCCTTCATTATTTATAAAAAATAAAAATCAATTAATTAATTCAATCAATAATGAGGAATAAAGAATGGCTAATTCCATGATTAAGCATACTAAAAAACTATTAGCATTAGAGATATTTTCTATATTAACCGCAAGTTGTTATATTCCTAAAATCAATGCTCAACCATTTTTTGATGATGCAACATTAAAAGGTGGTATCTATTATTGGCAAAGGGATAGATCAAGAAAAGAATTAACACCCGGCAGTGATAAATATGGTCAATATACAGATAATCTTAAACACTCATCATTAAATATAGCTCTCGACTTTTCTTCTGGTTATATTCAAGATTTTATTGGCGGCGGATTCAAGTCCGAAGTGCAACGCTAAGCCGCCTTTCTTAGCTCCGCAAACACCACCGAAGGTTGTCTGAACCCCAGACACTTGCGTGGCCTGCTGTTCAACGCTCCCTGATAGCGTTGTAAGTCTTCTTCTGTCACTGTCCGCAGGTCTGTTCCTTTCGGGATAAACTGTCTTAACAACCCATTCGTATTCTCGTTCAGCCCACGCTCATGCGAGGCATACGGATGGGCAAAGTACGTATCTGCGTTCAGTGCTTCTGCTATCGCCTTGTGCTCACTAAACTCTAGACCGTTATCGAACGTTATTGTGTGACATACATCCTGATACTCACTCAGCAGTGAGATAATGGCCTTACTGACTTCCACCGCATCCTTTGAAAACACCTTTTTTGTCAGGTAAATACGGCTTTTGCGTTCTGCCAGTGTCACGATAGCACCAGTGCCCTGTTTACCCTGCACCAAATCGGCCTCCCAGTCCCCCAGACGGCTACGGTCATCGACGACTGACGGCCGTAGCTCAATGGATACCGCATCAGGGATGCGCCCTCGTTTCTGCCCGTAGCCCTTACGATATCGCCGTTTGCCCTGCCTAAGATGCCTGTACAACTCGCCACCGCTACGCTTATCCGCATAGATATACTGGTAAATCCATTCATGGCTGACGCTAAGACCAATAATGCTGCCAATTGCACTTATTTGCTCAGGACTCCACTTCCACTCCAGAGCAAATATCACGAAATCTATGGTCTGCTGAGGAATTGTCCTTTTGGCAGATGACAGCCGCCTATCACAGCACTTCTGGTGTGCCTGTTGTGGGTTATAACCAGTATCTGAAGTGTTACGCCTCAGTTCACGGGAGACCGTGGACTTGCTTACACCGATACGGATACCTATCTCATGGCAGGATAAATTATCCTCACGCAGTATCGATATCTGGTATCGTTGTCCTTCGGTTAGTTGCTGATACTTCATACTTACTCGCTCATCTTTGGTCGGAAGAGCAGGATAGCTTATCAGTAGCTAACCGTCCTTCCATCTAACATGACCGAGCGTTGCACTTATTATCTGAATTCGCGGGCTTTGATTTTGCCGGGTATACTGCTGTCGAATTATCAAACGGCGGCCCTGCCGCACCGAATGAAATTGGCTTTAGTGATGCCAAAAATGTTTGGGATGAGAAAGGTACAGGCGACCGTAATGGGTTTACCTTCACGACCGCTGCAACAAAATTAAAATTAGGGCCATTTTGGGGTAAAGCAGGCTATATACAACCAAGTGGTCAAACTTTGTTAGCCACTAACTGGAGCTTTTTACCCGGTACTTACCGTGGTGCCGAAGTGGGGGCTGAATTTGATACCGAGGACAGTGGGAAATTTAATATTTCCTATATGTGGACGGATCAATATAAAGCGCCATGGTATCGTGAAATGTATGAATTCCGCGAAGCCGACTCAACAACCACGATTGATTATTTACACTCACTGGGTGTGAAATATGATGCCAAAAACAAGCTGGTGCTAGAGGGTGCAGTTGGTCAAGCTGAAGGTTATATGGATCAATATCTTGCCAAGATCTCTTACGCATTCCCGCTTGCTGGACGTGATTTAAGAGTATCGTATCAATTCTACGGCGCACAAGATAAAGACAATAGTGGTGGTGTTAATGATGTCTATGATGGATTAGCTTGGTTACAGGCGTTCACTTTAGGCTATACCTACGATGCTTTAGACTTCCAAGTTGAAGGAACGATGGTGCACTCTCCTGGTCAACAAGGTTACTTTTTACAGCGCATGACCTCGGCTTACGGCACTTCAAATGGTCGTATAGATGTTTGGTGGGATGCCCGTTCAGATTTCAACTCCGACAATGAAAAAGCGCTATTTGCTGGTGTGACCTATGATTTATCCAGTTGGGATCTCGCAGGTTGGAAAATCGGCACCTCTTATGTTTATGCTTGGGATGCAAAACCGAGTAATAATCCAATTTATGACCAAAGCCAACGCGTCAGAGAAAGTGCATGGAATTTTGATATTCTCTACACCATTCAAACTGGTAAAGCTAAGGATACTACCTTTAAATTACATTACACTCGTTTTGATAACCACAGCGATATCCCAAGCTGGGGTGGAGGATTTAATAACATTTTCCAAGATGAAAAAGATATCAAATTTATTGTGACTGCCCCATTTACGATTTTTTAATTAACACAATAATTTATTAAATTTATTTTTCTTGGATGCTTAGGTTTTTTAATAGCAAATGATCGTTATCTTTTCATTTATGCCGGTCATAATTATGACCGGTATTTCACTCATAACCACGGATAGCCCCTATCCATTATCGTTAAAAATGGCAATAGCAAACAAACAAGGCTAGCCAAGCTGCCAAAAATAGAAATGATATTTCCATCTGAGTTAATGCGAGCCATTATGCGAAATATCCCTCTAAATCGCGTCGATAGCATAAAACGCGATGTGTGGGTGCATTCTCGACCATGTTTAAAAAATGGTTGAGCAAAACACCTTCAAACTTTATTCAGCGTATTCATCAATAACAGAGGGTGGGTTGAGCCGCCATTTTCCTCCTAGTGCAATAAATGAAGCCAGCGAGATGATTATCTAACAAAACAGACCAAGGCACGCTTCCCAAACCTGTTTCAAGATAACTGGCTCTTACGGCTCAACCGAATAGCTTATTGTCAGCAAGACAAGTTAATCATAAGTCGCAATCAACCACGCAGATCCTCGATAATCCCCCGCAGCTGCATTTTGCCCTTGAATGCGACTGGTAATGCTGATGGTATCGAGTTGATGGATCTCAAGGTTTAAACTTTGCCCCGTTTGCCCTGTCGCTTCATCGGTCATTGTTAATTCACTATAAATGACATCGTGATGGTTTAACTGGCTTTTTAATGGCAAGCGCTTTTGAGGGTCATCATCTTTGGTGTAATCCAAACGTAATCGGATGTTAGTCGATGATTTAAACTTACAACTGTAAGTGACTTTTTCTACCACTGTACTATCGTAATTCACACTACTGAGTTTGCCATGACGTAGGCTGACGGTTTCTGCTTGCCCTGTGCTAGTCATGGTCGTGCACAGAGAGCCAATATGAATTTGTGAAGCAGCCAGCCGTAATGGAACCGTTGTCTCATTGATAGGCCAACTGTCGTAAGGCGGTACCGTTTTCTTGGCGGTATAAGCGCGAACATAGCCACCTAAATCCATAGCATTTATCACTAATTGCCCATCAATAATTCGCTCATTAATATAGAAGGTTAATTTGATTGGAAATTGGCTATAGAACTGCCCCGAAGGAAAAATGTCTCCATCAAAGCCATTAGAACAAACCGCAGCGTCAATATTGACCCAACTCATCAAGTTTGTTTCAACCGTCATGACTAAATTACTGTTGATTTGATAGGCAGGTCTCCCTTCAATATAGACACCAGCCATTGGCGCATACATAAATAAGCGATGAAATGCGTTTTCCGATGGGATGCCTACACTGCTCTCTCCCCATTGCCGACCTAAGCATTTAACATAACCGGATACACTCACATCTTTACTGGCACTATCAATTAGCATCGTATTGCCAATGCGGTAATAATTTTTTCCATTAGAGCCAACAAGTGGCGTCGCCACTAATTCACTGTTACGCTCTAATTTGATCACATACCCTGTGTTGGGGTCGACAATTTGAGCTGCGTAATCAGCCGTTGCATCTAAGCTATTTATCATTAAAGATAAACCTATCATCCACGCATAATTTTTAGCTGTCATATACCTACGACCATCATCTTTAAAATCACACATCGCTTTAGCCCTTATTAGTCATACGCGACTAAAATTGTCATAGCAGAAGTGAACTTGCCCGCCGCTAATTGTTCAGCAGGAATGCGATTAACAAGGCGCGCCTGTAAATCAGTTTGGTATTCGGTAGCGCTAAGCCGTTGTGGGTTAATTCGTTGCAGCTTGTTCATCGCCAAAGGACGGATGCCCCCGTCGATGACTTCATTGAAAGAGATCCCTAATCCAGAAATTGAGGTCGCTAATACTGTTTGCCCATTATGAATGAATGTATTGTTCCCTTTCGGCGCCAGCATAATCGCTAAATCTTTATTAAAGTCACACCCTGAAAGTTGAATCGCAAACGCTCTATGGTGCGAAGCGCTATTTAATTCATCAAACTTTACCGTACCGAAATCTATTTTTAACGTAGAGCCATGATGTTCACTGTGAATATTGCAACTAGGCGCCACCATAGTTGCACTGACCTCCACTAAAACATCTGCGTGAACTAACGAGCCAAATAGCATTAACACGGTGATCAGTGTCTTGTGTTGTTTCATTATTCGTACTCCACCACAAATGTCGCCGTGCCTTTAAAATCCCCCGTTTTGATTTCACCGCTTGCAGGTTTACGAACAAATACCCCAAAGTTTAATTGTTGGCGATTATCTACGACTGACACGACACCAACCTTAATGGGTTGATTCCAAATAACAGGCTGCTTGTCTTTATCCATTTCTATCAATCCAAGTAACGCCCCGCTTGCGCCTTGCGTCGTTAGATAATGGTTACCATCAATGTCGATTAATTGATGGCTTTGCCATGTTAGACGGATTATTTTATTCAGATCAGATGGGCTACATTTATTAATTTCAATAAAAAAGGGAAACACGTCGCTGACGCTATGTTCATTAAGATATTGTTTACGCGAATTCAGATAATAAGTGCAACGCTCGGTCATGTTAGATGGAAGGACGGTTAGCTACTGATAAGCTATCCTGCTCTTCCGACCAAAGATGAGCGAGTAAGTATGAAGTATCAGCAACTAACCGAAGGACAACGATACCAGATATCGATACTGCGTGAGGATAATTTATCCTGCCATGAGATAGGTATCCGTATCGGTGTAAGCAAGTCCACGGTCTCCCGTGAACTGAGGCGTAACACTTCAGATACTGGTTATAACCCACAACAGGCACACCAGAAGTGCTGTGATAGGCGGCTGTCATCTGCCAAAAGGACAATTCCTCAGCAGACCATAGATTTCGTGATATTTGCTCTGGAGTGGAAGTGGAGTCCTGAGCAAATAAGTGCAATTGGCAGCATTATTGGTCTTAGCGTCAGCCATGAATGGATTTACCAGTATATCTATGCGGATAAGCGTAGCGGTGGCGAGTTGTACAGGCATCTTAGGCAGGGCAAACGGCGATATCGTAAGGGCTACGGGCAGAAACGAGGGCGCATCCCTGATGCGGTATCCATTGAGCTACGGCCGTCAGTCGTCGATGACCGTAGCCGTCTGGGGGACTGGGAGGCCGATTTGGTGCAGGGTAAACAGGGCACTGGTGCTATCGTGACACTGGCAGAACGCAAAAGCCGTATTTACCTGACAAAAAAGGTGTTTTCAAAGGATGCGGTGGAAGTCAGTAAGGCCATTATCTCACTGCTGAGTGAGTATCAGGATGTATGTCACACAATAACGTTCGATAACGGTCTAGAGTTTAGTGAGCACAAGGCGATAGCAGAAGCACTGAACGCAGATACGTACTTTGCCCATCCGTATGCCTCGCATGAGCGTGGGCTGAACGAGAATACGAATGGGTTGTTAAGACAGTTTATCCCGAAAGGAACAGACCTGCGGACAGTGACAGAAGAAGACTTACAACGCTATCAGGGAGCGTTGAACAGCAGGCCACGCAAGTGTCTGGGGTTCAGACAACCTTCGGTGGTGTTTGCGGAGCTAAGAAAGGCGGCTTAGCGTTGCACTTCGGACTTGAATCCGCCTTACGCAAATAACCTAATTGAATTTGTTTATTAATAGATCCCGCTGCAATTTGGCAATCGTGATGAATAAGTTCACTTTTAAATTCAACATTTAAATGATTTTTACCCAACGCATGTAATGGGCTGAAAGAGCATATGGCAATTAAGATAAATGCTTTATTCATAACTCACCTCTAGCCCCACTCTATTTTGATTTTTATTGAGTTCAGGAAGCGGTATTGGGTTATTGCCATTATCTAAGCTCATCTCAAAATATTCCAATACAACGCCTTGCCGCATATCAATAAATTGTACTTTGACAGGCGTTTTCGCAGCCCCTTTCAAAAGGGCACTGTCACGAAATAGCCCACCACTTCCACATCCTGTCAAAATAGCCTCAGTGTGGCTGATTAAATTACAAGGAGCATGAAATAAAACAGCATTAACCCTTACCCATCCTTGTAATAGCTGCCCATCATTGTCTCCCGTTATCAATGTATTGGATATCAATGGCGCGGCTTTTGCCCAATTACCTATAGCGCCAATCAGAGCAAGTAGACATAGCAATACAATTTTTGAATTCATTATTTCCTTCCTTTTTATTGTTTGCTGCCAAGATGGCTATCACAGCTCCTCTCTCACGGTGCAAATCGCATCAATACAACGAAATGCCAGAGTTGGCTTGCCACCGTAGTCGTTAATGTAAGTAAGATAAGGAGTTGATAATGAAGGTGATATAATGTCGTGCGTTGATTTAGGTGGAACCATAACAACATCAAAGCGACTTTGTTCAGATTGAGATTTGCTGTTACCTAAGCCAATAACAGTTAAATGAAAAGGCGTATGATTATTCAGTTGATAACCTTTTGCCGTTCTCGCCAGTGTGATCTTATGTGCCCATTGTGTCTGCGACTCTGACAAAATATTCTTAGGGCGATAAAACAACTTAACGCGAGACTGCAACGCAATTTGTAATGTATTTCCTTCTGTCGATTTAGGAGGTACTTCCCGTAAATTAAAATAAAATACCGATTCTCTATCTTGCGGCAATTGTTCCAGCAGCGGTGTCACACTTAATCGCACTAAACTATCGCTATTGGGTTCAATTCGCTGCAAAGGTGGTGTCGCTAAAATCGCCCCTTTGGTTAATTTATTTCCTTGTAAATCTTCTATCCAGCTTTGTGCCAAATAAGCTTCTTCAGGATTATCATTCGTGATCCTGATATTGATCGCGCGTTCATCTCCGGGAAAAACGATCCGAGTTCTATCTAATGTGACGGCACTATGCGCATATAGCGTGGTTAGCAACAGAAATAAACAACAACCGACAAACAGCCCATGACGTAAATATAAATTCAACATACCTAACCTCATAAACCTAATTTAATTATTTTTTACCTAGATGATGAATGAAACTACAACTTCCCCCGTAGGCATGGCAGTAACAACATGTCCGACGACACAACAAACGTCTCTGGCAATTTGATCCCGCATTGCTTTTGGTTATCCCAATAAACAAATAACGACTCTTGTGCCGAAACGCCCACTAACCAAGTCACTCCATCTTCCCCGACAATACCTAATTCACGATTATCAGCATTGCGTACACTGGCACCAAAAGGCGGTTTCTTGCCGTTCTCTAATGACAAAATGGCAAAGAGTTTTTCTCCCTTCATCACCGTTAAATGGCGATAACCAATCGCTCCTTTAGTGAGCGTAATATCGGTTGTCGACGTTAACGTCTCTAAATTATCGGGTAATTTGCTGGTATTAATGGATGCAGTAGACTTACGATAGCTATTCACATTTGGGATCACCGCTAACCCAAAAGCGTTGGTTTTGATCACGCCATTATCTAAAGGCACGCCGCTGATCCCCGACGTATCTATCATTAATCGCGTGTCACCATTTGCTGAACGATGTAATGCAACACCTTTAGCGGTCGCGGTTATTCCACTGTTTATGGAGGCTCCCACACTACGATATTCATGCGGTACATAGCTGGCATTTGCTGAGATATTCGCTTGCGATAAGTCTCGAGAATAGAAACCACTAAGGCTGGTTTGGTTATCCATGTTTTGGCCATGGTGATAACCCATATTTAAGCTGTAATTATCGGTCGTGTTGTAGCCGCTATAACCCACGTTGTGATTGAATTGATTATGACCGGATGAGCGAGAGTAAAGCTCTGAAAACGTTAAGCTATGCCCTGTATAAAGAGGAACCGTTAGGTATAGATTAATTGCATCATCTTCAAAACCATTATCCCGCTCTGTTCGCGTAGCAGACAGCGATAAACTCGCCCCATGTTGAGATAAGGCTGGCAAGTTGAGATGGGTACTTGCATACATCCCATATTGTGTTTGAGGATCGTTTTGCCAATAAGTACTGTATTGATAATTTAAGGAAATATTAAAGTTTTCAAAGTACTTATTCAGGTAAATTTGATAATTCGTTTTCGGCGCATAGGGGGTAATACCTGTACGCGCCTCATCAGAAAATTGTGTCAACGTCCGGTAGTCTTTATCGGCAAAACGGTAGCCTGCAAATGTAATATCCGTACGCAAATCATCAAAGGATTTAGCATAGTTGACTCGATAAGAGCGCCCTCGTCGCTTCTTATCTTCAAGATCAGCAAAGGACTGAGTGATATCAACGGAAATAGCGCCAATGGAAAAAAGATCACGCCCTAAACCTACCGCTAGCGCCTGATAATAACCATTTAACTGAGAGCCTCCGTACAATGACCAAGCATTAGAGACGCCATAGGAAAACTCGCCACCAATAACGGGCTTACCTGTAAGATGATGGCTATCATAACGCGTTTTTCCACCGACTAACTTATAAATAAGGCGTCCCGGCCGCGTTAAATAAGGCAGTGACGCTGTGCTAACCGTAAATGTCTTCTCTTCACCATTTTCTTCTCTCACGGTGACATCCAATATACCGCGTATCCCACTCTCTAATGTTTGAATACGAAAAGGCCCTGGTGGAACAAGCGTTTCAGAGATAACCCTATCTTGGCTACGGACGATCACCGTCGCATTGGTATTGGCTACGCCGATAATTTCAGGTGCATAACCAACCAGCTTGGGAGGGAGCATTCTATCGTCACTTTCTAATGACACCCCGCTATATTGCCAAGCGTCAAAAATATCAGAATAAAAATAATTCTCGCCTAACGTCAAAATAGCGGCTGACTCTGTTAATGAAGTGAATGCATATAACCGGCTGAAATCAAACTGATGTGTTTCTTGTGGCGAGTATCCTCCACGCTGTTTTTGGTAGCTTCCATTATAATCCCCGCGAAAGCGCCAAGCGCCGGTATTTATCCCCATCGTTCCATTGGTTGATAAATAAACTCGTTTAGTGCCGCCTTTTTCTTTTGTTGCTGACGCGTTCGCATTGAAATCCATAAATCCCCCGTTTACACCTTCCTCCCATAATGCTGGCGGTATCCAGTAGGGATCTCTGTACTCCATCCACATTTGAGGGATAGTTATTTTTAATGATAATGTCGATAGCTCAACTTGAGTTTGAGCCCCGGATAACAATGATAAATCTAGGCATCGCCCTTCGTTTAACGTGGTTAATTTGCGCTTTGCAGAATGCGTCAATCCTATTAATTGCAGCATATCTGTTGGTATACAAACAAATGGAGAGCGTTGCTCGGCAGAAGGGCTTTTCTCATATACGGAAATATCACGTGGGGCGCCTAAGCGCAGCCCATTAACCCACACAGTTAAAACATAATCTCCCGGCGGTACATATCCGGCGACAGAGAATCGGCTTATATCGATATTTTGCAGATCTTCTGCATCCAGCACATCAGTATTGAATTCAGCAGCACTCGCGCCCCATGTCGTCAGGCCAAACGCCAATAAAATAACCCGCCGTAGTTTGCTATGTTTAAACACCATGCTCTGTTCCATCCCTAATACGACAAAGAAGCACCTCAAAAATAAGTGATGAGACCCTTATTTCTGTTTCTTATTGATAGTCGATGAAAAAACGAACCAAACCTTGATAGCTACCTGCTTGAATCGGTTGCCCTGTCAGCTCTAGTTGTAAGAAGTAACGTAAAAAAAGAGTCTCCCCAGATTTGTCTTGCCGTAACACGTGGTTAGACAAAAAATAGCGCTGCTCAGGAACCAATCTTTTTCGTTGTTCATCCAATACGGAAATGCCTAAGCCGTGTGAAGGCCCCTGTAATACAAAGGCATTTATATTTTGAGTTGTATGTCCGGAAAAACGTATTGACCATGTTTTACTGTCGATTGTCGAGAGCATGCTGCCGCAACCATGTAGCTCAATGATAAAGGGTTGGCTATAGCGCTCACGACCGCTGGCTGTGGATAATAGCGTTAAGGTCAACGGGGAAAAATTGATTGTTTGGTAACGATCAGTCATAGCTATTGAACAGGGAGTGGCAATCACTGTTCCTACTATTCGGGTCATTCCATTGAAAGAATGGCGCTGTGTATCAATCGCAGCATACACGGTAGCGTGACCAAGTACCCACAGCATCATGAATTGTATAATGTGGCGACTAAAATGTTTGTAAGCACTCACAGCACCCTCCGCATGCCTTGATGGTTCCGCCAGCAAAAGGCTGGCGGACGGCTATCCTGTTTACTGGTAAGTAATTCGGAAGTTGGAGGTTGCATTGAACTGCCCTTCAACAACATCTTTTGTTGTGTCTACGGCTTTCGCAAATGCTTTGAATTTTAATGTATTATCTCCTTTTTTGTTCGCTATCCGCGATAAAACATCCTTCGCTTTACCGAACTCAAAACCCTCAATACCAACACCGACATTATTCGTGTTGCCCACCGATGTTGAGAGTAATGTGCTTGCAGCGTCAGCATAGCTTTTACCTGTAAACACCAATTCCATGGTTTTCACTGCCATTGGCTTTCCTTCTGCATCTTTATCGAAGTCCGTAAAATCACATCCCGTGAATTCAATATTAAAATCCACCTCGGCAACCCTACCATTCTCAAGTGCACGACGAGAAAGCTGTCCGAAATCAATGGTTTGTTTTAATGATGATTGGGCGATATTACAGGGGGTACTGACGACTGTACCGATAAAATCCACTGTACCTAAGTTATCCGCAGTCGTGTTGAAAGAGGCAACAGATGTAGCAACAACAACCACTTGCGTGAATTTTACTAGTTTCATGTGTTTTTCCTTTCAATATAAAATAAGACTTAAATTGCTATAAATTCATCATAAGGCATTGATATGATGGAATTTACTAATTGATTCTTAATAGGTAACAATAAAAAAATCATCCCTGATCAAACCGCTTTCGTCTCCTTGCATACGCAATGGCGCTTCGCGTATAAATTACCGTCGTTAAATTCTGCTACTGGAGGCTATCTGTAGAGTTTTAATTCCGCTATTTCAGCCGAATAATTTGCCATCACTTTGAAAAAAAAGTCTGACCAATCCATATCTAATCCTTTTAATAAAACATCTAATGTTTCAATGCTGATACTTGTTTCTCCTCGTTCGTAACGGGAAATTTGTTGTTGGCTAATATGCAACATTTTTCCAAGTTGAAGACCAGTTAAAGATTTACCTCTTCTCGCTGCTCTTAAAAAATCACCAATATCTTGTCTTAATAAAATTCTATTTTTGCTCATATTAAAAAACCAATCGTCAGATATTTAAGTTTCATAATAAAGTCACTATTTTTAAATAGCCTTCTCTTATTACTAATAATTAAATTAGCAAATGGATTCACTGATAATAAATAAAAATATAATTTTATTAAAATATAGATTTATCAATTAAATGTGTAAATACGTTTATATCGATCAAACACCCAATTATCAATAGCTAAATCCTATCAAAAATAAGCAAATCGATCGTTTATCACGATGGGATAATAATATAAAATCATTATTATCAAATAGTTAAAAAATACACTTCAATATTGAATAATGTTTTTTGCAATTAATTTTCTTGCTATTTCAATAAAAATAGCGAAAATAAACAGATAAAAATACACTTATCTAAAGTAATTATTTAAATCAAAACTATAGGATATAAAACAGTATATTAAAGCTAAGAAAAGTAATAATCCCACTCAAGAAAACTAAATAAAAAACACTTACAACATAAGAAATTGAAATTACACCATTATAGAGTAAGGCCAGGATAGAAAAACATTAAATAAAAATAGAATAATTAAAATAAAACTATCGTTAATTTAAAATACACCATTATTATTAAGATATATTTTTATATAGAAACTAATTATTTAATTATATTTTAACCATGGCATTATCCATTTTATATCAAATAATTTTTAATAAAGAACCATAGTATGACTATGCTCTATTTAAACTTTTATTTTACTACTGAAAACCAAAACCAATCATAATCTGACTGAAATTAACTGTTGCGCTTTTCTATTTTAAGCATATAACATGAATTTCAATTTAAGCACGCCCTATTTATCGAAGAAATTCCATAATGTTATTCCACCATGTTCACTTCACTCCGTATGACCATTCATGGGCTTCCTTCTTTAATACAACAAAAAAACCCGCTTTATCTGGCGGGCGATGAGTGCAACTTATTCCTACCACTCAGAGATGGTACAAGCTGCAACGTTTAGCATATCTAGCCGATACCAACTAACCGCTTAAATAGAGTCTATGAAACGACGAGTGCTATATGTCAAAAAAAGAAAATGGAGCCGAGAAAGCGGCACTAAAAGAAGCGCCAATAAAATCAAAACCAAACTGTAAGGCATTAACGCTTAAGCAAGCTGTATCCCACACTGTCCACCCTTCTTCATCTTTATTCATCTCATTTTGCAACGTCAACAGAAGTTGTAAGTTAATGGGGAGTACGCCGAGTTTTTTATCTGCGCCTTTATTGGAAATGTCATCAACTAACACCGCGGCCCAACCATATGGGCTATTTTGCTCACCATAGTTCTTATGACCAACCCACTGACCAAAAATATCTACTCGAAACCCTTTTTGCTCATTATCCGCGGAGTGTTTTACTGCCATTTGCCATAATTGGTTAATCCGCTCAGCACTGATACTTTCTATTGGTAGCATTTTTAAACGATATTTCGGCTCAGAAGGCTGACCTAACTTGTCAACGACCTTCCAATGCACGGGGGTATAATCATTAAGCTGATTGGTACCTTGGCTGTGCTCTATTTTTATTGGAAACCAACCATATTCACTTTTCCGATTGCCATATTCATGACGACAGATCCAGTTTCCCTGTTCATCCTTGCGGAAGCCTTTTCCTTCATTATCACGGGAAATAAATAACGCTTTTTTCCATAGCTCATCTAATTCTTGATCTGAAAATTGCTTATTTTCCATGCCTTATTCCCTCCTATTGGACATTAAAAAAAACGGCTAGAATCGAAACTCTAGCCGCTATTTTAATTAGTGTTTTTTGCTTTTATGATGATTGAGCGTTTCTTCTTTAAGATCTAATTCATCACGTAAGCGATGATATACGCGCTCACTGATATTCTTACCTTTACGCATGAGATACAAGGCATCGCGTTTCGCTTGTAAAGCTGAGCGAGACATTTCTCGTTCCATATCAATCATTTTGTGTAGGTCATAGACATCAGACTCAGTTTCATCAGTATTATCTAAGCGTCTGCCATAGATTTCCAATAATTGAGAGCCTACTTCGGTGCGCATTGCAATTTCATCAACATCTTCTGAAGGATGGTTCATCAATTCACGTAAATGTGCCATTGCAGCCTCATTGAGAGCCATACGAGCACGGATCTCATCATTATCATACGGTAAATCCTGTACCAACCCTTTCGTCAAAATAGGCAATGCAACGCTAGCGATTAACAATGAACACAAAATCACCCCCATTGCCAAGAAGATAGCCACATCACGATTTGGGAATAGGCTATTATCCGGCATCAGCAGTGGTAATGTTAGGATACCCGCCAAAGTAATCGCACCACGAACCCCCGCCGTTGCCATTACCGCCATCATGCGAATGTGTAAAACATCCGCTTCTTTACCACGACGACGGTTGTTAAATACGGTTAAGGTCATTGAGATCCAAACCCAAGCAAAGCGTAAAATCGCTAATGCGACGGTGATAACAATCACATACACAAATAGCATCCAAGGGTGGCTTGCTCCCGCCGCTTCCGCGACTTGCGGCATGTTATTCCACATACCTGGTAATTGTTCCCCTAATAAGATAAAGATCATCCCATTAAGTGCCGTTTGCACCGTGTCCCATACCGCTTTACTTTGCATACGAGTTGCCGCCTGCATGCGCCCTGCAATTTTTTCATAGTGCATAGCGATACCCGCAACCACTGCGGCTAGGATCCCAGAGACATGAAGATGTTCAGCCAATAAGTAAGCACTAAATGGCATCAATAAGCTGATCATGATTTGGATTGCCGGCTCTTCACCGGTACGTTTCACCAAAAATTGGTTTAACCAGCCAATAACCCAAGCCACTAATAAACCAATTAAGATCCCGCCAAACGCGACAAGGGCAAATTCTCCTGTTGCGGATGTTAAAGAGAAGGTACCTGTTAATGCTGCCGCTACAGCGAATTTAAAACACACCAAGCCTGTCGCATCATTGAGCAGAGATTCACCTTCAAGAATATGTGCCATACGTGAAGGGAGTGGTGAATTGACTGTCATTGCAGAAACAGACACGGGGTCGGTTGGTGACAAAATTGCCGCCAGCGCAAAAGCAACGGCTAATGAAATTGCAGGGATCAACCAATGAATAAAGAAGCCCATCCCAACCACTGTCACCACCACAAGACCTATCGCCAATGACATAATTGGCTTAATCTCTTGGAATAACGCTTCCTTAGGAATACGCCAGCCATCCAAGAACAGTAATGGAGGAATAAACAAAAACAAGAAGAGATGCGGTTCAAATTCAACCACAAAACCAAAAGCTGACAACGCTGCACCTAGCGCTATCTGAATAATAGGTAAAGGAATAATATCCTTAAGTAGCCGAGAGACAAATACGCTCACAATAACGGCCAATAAAAAAACTAACACAAGGGTCACAACTGACATGGATTTGCTCCAGTATTAAGCTAAGCAGAAGTTATCAGTAGTGAAGTAAATAGATAAATTGAATCAATGTAAAGTATCTATTTACTAGAAAATAAAAAAACAGAATTTTCAGAAAACTATCAGTACAATCATTCTGTTACAGGATATTACAAACTTTATCGAGCCGAGCTTAATAAAATCCTATTATGATGATAATTAAATAGTTATAACGATTATTCGTGATAAATTATCAATAACTCGTTGGTTTTATCTGTTTTGCTATTTTTCTTATACCATCTTGTGTTCACTTACATCTGTCGTAATCGCCTAAGGCTATATTTAAGTCATATAAAAGGGTACTGACGTGATGAACGCCAATACCCTTTACTCTGCTATCGTTGATCTATTTCTTTTTCACTAATAAAGGCAATAACAGTACTGCCGATAAAAGCGTCGCAATTATCATTGTTATAAAGAAGCCATTCCAACCCGCTGTTTCAATGACTTTCGCAAGTGGATAACCTGATAAGGCGGCACCTAAATAACCAAACAAACCAACAAACCCTGTTGCGGCACCTGCTGAATCTTTATGAGAAGCTTCGGCAGCAGCCATACCAATTAACATTTGTGGACCAAAGATAAAAAAGCCTACAAAAAAGAAGCAGACAGATATCAACATGTATCCCATTTCAGGGAATAGCCATAAAAAGGCAGCGACTACGCCAATTCCGACCATAAAGATAATATTCATTGGTGTCCGGTTTCCTTTAAAAAAGAAGTCGGACCCCCAACCTGCCACTAATGTACCTATAAACCCACCCACTTCTAAGAATGATAATGCTGAGTTAGCTTTAATTAAATCATAGCCATACTCTTCAACTAGATATAAATTAGTCCAATCATTCAATCCGATACGTACTATATAAACAAGGATGTAAGATACGGCTAATAGCCAAACATATTTATTGGTAAAGATATATTGAACTAATATCGGCCAAAGTTTTAATTTACGGCTAGACGCTTCTTGTTGTAATTCAAGCTCATCATTACGCCAATGTCCTACTGTCGGTAATCCCATCGTAGAAGGCTTATCCCTTAAACGTAAACAGACGAATAGCCCAACAATAATCGCGATAATACCGGGTATATACATACCATAACGCCAGCCATAATGAACCGCTAATCCTCCTGCTAAAAGTGGGATTATCGCTCCACCAACATTATGAGATGTATTACAAATCGACCACCATAGACCTCGTTCATTGCGTGAATACCATGAAGTTAATGATTTAGAACATGGTGGCCATCCCCAGCCTTGGAAAAAAGCATTTAACACCCAGAAGAAGGTAAATAACCACAAACTTGAGCTCATCCCAAAAAAATGTTGATAAACCCTGTTATGATTAATCCAACTCCCATAAAAAAACGGGGATTAGAGGCATCGCTCATTATGCCAGAAGCAAAACGAGAAAAGCCATAAACTAAATAAAAAGCAGTCGTTAATATACCAACATCAGCAATACTAATCCCCAAGTCTTTAATCATTTCAGGCATCACATAATTAAAGCTTTTACGGGTAAAATAATAGGTTGCATATCCGGCATATAGGGCGATCATAATATGAATACGCCAATAACGATACAGCCTATCTATTTCCTGTTTATCAGTGATGGGGGGTTGGTCGGGTAACGTTTTTATCCATCGGAACATAACATTCTCCTCAATAACCATTATTTTTATTGTTAGCTATAAAAACTGGTGTAATACATCTAATGCTTGTTGATGAAGTTCTGTTGTTCCTGCCGCAACCACTGTTTTTCCTGAATGCATAGTCAACGGCTTTCCTTCCCAATCGGTAATTTTCCCACCAGCTCCCTCAATAACAGGAACTAATGCACAATAATCCACTTCCCGCATACCACCACTATCAATACTTAAATCAATACGCCCTGTTGCAAGGCATGCATAGGAGTAGCAAGCCGCGCCATAGACCCGCCACTTTGTTTTTGGAATAATCTGTTCATAACCTGCACGATGTTCAGGTAAAACAGGCTCTGTATTACTGGAAGACATGAGAGCTAACTCTAGCTGAGTGCAATTGCGCGTTTGAATTGGGCGACCATTTAAAGTGGAAGGATGACCTTTAACCCCTACCCAACGCTCAGATACGGCAGGGTGCTCGATAATACCAATAACAGGTACTCCGTGGTGACAAAGTGAAATTAATGTTCCATAGATCGGAATACCTGCAATAAATTGGCGTGTACCATCAATCGGGTCGATAACCCACGTAAATTCTGACTCACCAAGCTGGAAGCCATATTCTTCACCTAAAATATTATGTTCGGGATGAAACGTTTGAATAATTTGTCTTATTTCCCGTTCAACATACTGATCAATTTCAGTTACTGGGCTTTCATCATCCTTAGTATCGAAATAAATATGTTCATAAAGTTTATTTTTTCTATGTTCAGTGAGAATATAACGTGCCCTGTCAGCCGCAACATGTGCAGCTTGTAAAAAAATACGATAATCCATAGTGACCTCTCTTTATGTTTATAATTTCTATAACCATCGTCTTTAATGATTAGATAACTAGCTGTTTTTTTATTTATTTTTATATTTATCAACGAATGCCTATCGAGCGAAAAACTTACCCTTACTGCTATTCATGTTGCACAACACAATAACCTAACCAATGGCTATGTGAATTTTTTGTTGCATTTATGTTTCAATTTATAGACTGAGGGATTTTAAGAAGATGGTCTTGATGAGTTTCAATAGAAATGGTGCGTAATTCGGCATAACAGCCGAAATTTCGTTTATAAAAAGAGAGGTAAGCAAATGACAGGAGATAAACGAGTCTTTAGGTAACTCACTTAATCAAATATTTTTACTGTTTCGTCTTTCACCCACACGATGCAAAAGAGTGACAAACTCAATATTATTTAGTGCTATTTTTCAGTGACTCTTTCCCTGACCCGCAAAGCGGGTTGACTGGTCAAGTCGATAACATTTCACTTCACCAGTCATCACGCCACTTGTTATGGACGTTCTAAAATTCGAGCCCCCGGCCCTTTACGCCCTAAAATATCATCAGGGTTACGCAGTGGACATTCACTCAGAGATAAACAGCCACAACCAATACAATGGTCTAACTCATTACGTAAGCGAGTCAGTTGCCGGATCCGCCTATCCAACGAGGTTTTCCACTCCGTCGACATCTCTTTCCACTGCTCTGAAGTCAGTTTACTGTTGGCCGGAAACTTACCTAACGCATCTTGGATCTCTTTTAAAGGTATCCCTGTGCTCTGTGCCACTTTGATAATCGCAATATAACGTAATACCACCGACGGAAAACGTCGTTGGTTGCCTTGTGTTCTCGTACTTTGGATCAATCCTTTTGACTCGTAAAAATGCACGGTAGAAACGGGAACGCCAGAGCGTTTAGCAACCTCTCCGACAGTCAATGCCCTTGTAAAATCAATCTTATGCTCACCGTCTCCACGCCTTTTTGTCGTTTTCGTGTTTTTCTCAGCCATTTTTGACTACCTGCTCTTGACCTCAACTTAACTTAAGGTTTTATAGTTCTAGCCACTGAATTTGTCAATTCAGATTATTCCATTCTATTTTCTGCATGAGGTGGTGACAGCGCTTATTTTGTGACATGCAGGCTAACTTGATTTTAAAGGGGATAGGCTATGCCATCGGTAATTGCCAAAATTTTAGAAAGTAACACATTATGGATTATCGCTCGCTTGCTGATATTAATTCTGTTTATTTCATCTGGCTTAGCAAAGGTTTTTGACTATGAAAATAGCCTAGCAGAAATGCGCGCAGCAGGTTTACATCCAGACTGGTTCTTCAACATCGCCTCTGCATTTGTGCTGCTAGTAGGCTCGCTATTAGTACTCTTTAACCGCCTACTTTGGCTTGGAACTGGCGCTCTCGCCGTATTTTTATTCCTGACCATCGTGATTGTTCATACTTTTTGGAGCTATACCGGTGAAGAAGCCAAACTCGCGATGTTTTGGGCTATTGAGCACACCTCTGTCATTGGGGGATTAATGGCTGTCGCCATCGCAGGTCATTTCCGTGATCTTTATTTCGCTGTTAAGGCACAGAAATAGTAGGTATTTATAATGAATAAAAAAACAATTGTCACGCTGTGCTCACTGCTGATTGTTGCTGGTGGTGGCGCAGCGATTTACACCTCCTACGCCCAAGACGGAAAAGACGAACAGGCGGCTTACCAATATCCACCGGTGAAAGTCGCATTAGCACCAGTGACTCAAGACAATGCACCACGCACTTTTTATGGTGTCGGTGAATTAGAGGCTGGCAGCCAAGTCTTTGTTGCGGCGGAAACCAGTGGCCGCATTACCAAAATCAATTTTGAATCGGGTCAACAAGTGAAAAAAGGCCAGCTTCTGGTTCAACTCAACGATGCAGTTGAACAAGCTGACTTAGCTCGCTATCAGGCTCAGTTGCGCAATGCGGCACGTTTGTACGACAGAACCCGTACCTTGGCTGCTAAACATCTCGTTGCAGAAGCACAGGTCGATAGCACTCGTGCGGAACGTGATATCGCGCAAGGTTTGATCCGGCAAACACAAGCGTTGATTGCACAAAAGGCGATCCGTGCTCCATTTGACGGCACTATCGGTATTCGTCAGGTTCACGAGGGTCAATACCTCAGCCCCGGCGAAGCCATTGCAAGCCTCGTCGATACCAAAACATTAAAACTTAATTTTTCCCTTGATGAGCAAGCTGCGCCAGAGTTACATGTTGGCCAAATTGTTGATATTCATGTCGATGCTTATCCAGGTAAAACCTTCCCTGCACGTATCAGTGCCATCGACCCATTAGTGGGTAAATCGCGTACCATCCAATTACAAGCCACGCTTGAAAATAGTGACGGTGAGTTAAAGGCGGGTATGTATGCCAATGTGAATGTCGTACGCCAAGCAAACAGTGAGGTACTAACAATACCTGAAACGGCAGTGACTTATACGGCCTATGGTGACACAGTTTTCATCGCTGAAGGCAGCGGCGAAAAAATGACGGCAAAACAAGTCTCTGTGAAAACAGGCCAACGCTGGGATGGCAAAATCGAAATTGAGCAAGGGCTAAAATTGGGTGACAAAGTGATCACCTCAGGGCAATTACGTCTTAACAATGGCTCCGCCATCACCCCTGTCGCACAAGATACATTAGCAGAATCACCGGTTAAGACCGCTCAGGATTCATAAGGAAGGCGCAATGAAATTTACTGATGTTTTTGTGCGCCGACCCGTTTTGGCGCTGGTTGTGAGTTCATTGATTGTATTGATAGGGTTGTTTGCATTAAGTAAATTGCCTATTCGCCAGTATCCACAATTGGAAAGTTCTACCATTACTATCACTACACAATACCCCGGCGCATCCGCTAAGTTGATGCAGGGCTTTGTGACTCAGCCTATTGCGCAAGCTGTCTCTTCTGTCGAAGGGGTCGATTACTTATCCTCTTCCTCTGTACAGGGCAGTAGCTTAGTGACCGTACGAATGGAGCTTAACCGTGATTCAACGCAAGCACTTGCACAAGTCATGGCGAAAGTTAATCAGGTTCGCTACAAGCTTCCAAAAGAAGCTTATGACCCAGTTATAGAGCTGTCTTCCGGTGAATCTACCGCTGTTGCATATATCGGTTTTTCCAGTACAACCCTTTCTATTCCGGCACTGACGGACTATTTATCTCGGGTTGTTGAGCCGATGTACTCCTCCATCGAAGGTGTAGCAAAAGTACAAGTGTTTGGTGGTCAACAGTTAGCCATGCGTTTATGGTTAGATGCCGATAAACTTGCGGGTCGAGGATTATCTGCCGCAGATGTTGCGCAAGCGGTTCGCCAAAATAACTACCAAGCGGCGCCCGGTAAAGTGAAAGGCGAGTATGTGATTTCTAACGTCTATGTGAATACAGATCTGACTAACGTCTCTGAATTCCAAGACTTAGTCATACGCAACGATGGTAATGGGTTAGTTCGTTTACGTGATGTTGGTACTATAGAGCTAGGTGCCGCAGCCACTGAAACCAGTGGTTTGATGAATGGAGAGCCTGCAATTTATTTAGGCCTATTTGCAACCCCAACCGGGAACCCGTTGGTGATTGTCGATGGTATGAATAAATTGATGCCTGATATCATTAAAACGTTACCACCGAACGTTAAAGTAGAGATGGCATTTGAAACTTCTCGCTTTATCAAAGCCTCAATCGATCAGGTATTCCATACGTTGGTTGAAGCATTATTGATTGTTATTGCTGTTATTTATTTATGCTTAGGCTCTATTCGCAGCGTTATTATTCCTATATTGGCGATCCCATTGTCAATGTTAGGGGCCGCCGCACTAATGATGGCATTTGGCTTTAGTATCAACTTATTAACGTTACTTGCCATGGTGCTTGCCATCGGATTGGTGGTGGATGATGCCATTGTTGTCGTGGAAAACGTCCATCGTCATATTGAGGAAGGTAAATCGCCAGTTCTCGCTGCACTGATAGGCGCTCGTGAAGTGGCAGGGCCTGTGATTGCCATGACCATCACATTAGCAGCGGTGTATGCACCGATTGGCTTGATGTCTGGTCTAACAGGGGCGTTGTTTAAAGAGTTTGCCTTGACGCTCGCAGGCTCCGTGATTGTTTCAGGTATTGTGGCCTTAACTTTATCACCTGTGATGAGTTCGTTTATGTTGAACTCAAAACAGAATGAAGGCCGCATGGCACATATGGCGGAAAAGTTCTTCGCTTTCCTCGCTCATTACTATACCAAAGGGCTGAATTTCTCACTGAGGCATCGTTGGATCACCAGCATTATCGCGGTATTTGTCTTCATCAGCTTACCTCTCCTGTACCAATCAGCCCCCCGTGAACTCGCGCCGGTTGAGGACCAGTCTGCCGTATTGACGGCAATTAAGTCACCCCAACACGCTAACTTAGAGTATGTAGAGCGTTTTTCTCATAAACTGCATGATGTGATGATGGAATTGCCTGAGACGGAAAGTACTTGGATCATCAATGGCACAGACGGTATCTCATCAAGCTTTGGGGGAACTAACCTCACCTCATGGGAGAAACGAGATCGCCCTGCTTCTGCCATTCAATCAGACTTACAAGCTAAAGTAGGTGACGTTGAAGGTAACAGTATCTTTGTCTTCCAGTTACCGGCTCTACCTGGCTCTACAGGCGGTTTGCCAGTACAAATGGTGCTGCGTAGCCCACAAGGTTACCCCGTTTTGTATAAAACCATGGAAGAGATCAAGCAACAAGCTCGTGAAAGTGGATTGTTTATGGTCGTAGACAGTGATCTTGACTACAACAACCCTGTGGTTGAAGTCAAAATTAACCGTTCCAAAGCCAATAGTCTTGGTATCAGCATGCAAGATATCGGTGAATCACTCACATTATTGGTTGGTGAAAACTATATTAACCGCTTTGGTATGGACGGACGTTCATATGATGTGATCCCTCAAAGTGTACGCAGCCAACGATTAACACCCGATGCGCTTGCTCGTCACTATGTCAAAGCACAAGATGGCACAATGATCCCGCTATCAACAGTTGTTGAGATCAATACGCAAATTGAACCGAACAAGTTAACTCAGTTCAATCAGCAAAATGCGGCGATTTTCCAAGCTATCCCTGCACCGGGCGTCACATTAGGACAAGCCGTTTCTTACTTAGAGAGTATTGCTAGTGCACTACCCGCAGGTTTCAGCCATGACTGGCAATCTGATTCGCGCCAATATAAGCAAGAAGGCAATACCCTCGCCTTTGCGTTTATGGCGGCGCTCATCATCATTTATCTGGTTCTTGCTGCACAGTATGAAAGCTTAGTCGACCCACTGATTATTTTAATCACCGTACCGTTGTCAATTTGTGGGGCATTAATTCCTCTCGCCTTGGGATATGCCACCCTCAATATTTATACCCAGATTGGCTTGGTGACGCTCATTGGCCTCATCAGTAAACACGGTATTTTGATGGTGGAGTTTGCTAACGAATTACAAGCTCACGAGAGCCTCGACAAGCGCCAAGCTATTTTGAAAGCCGCTCAAATTCGTTTACGCCCCATTTTGATGACAACTGCCGCGATGGTGATTGGCTTAGTTCCCCTGTTATTTGCGACAGGTGCGGGCGCAAACAGCCGTTTCGGTCTGGGCTTAGTGATTGTCACAGGTATGTTAGTTGGAACCCTGTTCACACTGTTCGTTTTACCAACCATTTACTCATTGCTTGCACGTAATCACAGTGCAACCGCATTAACACCAAGGCGTTATGAGCTTGCCGAAGCGAACCGCCTGCTAAAAGAAGATGAGGAGAAAGCGTCATGAACCACAGCATAACGAATCGTCATTCGAAAAATAGTCGAGGTATCAGTGGCAACGAAATGAGTACGATGAACAATAGCTTTGCTATGCTAATGATTTATCATGGGCTAACAAGTAGCGAAGCTAAATCCTCGCATGAAAAAGAGGTACCAACCTTCTATAAGGCCACGAGATAGCCTAAATACATAATCAGCCGCATAGTCACTATGCGGCTTTTTTGTTGAGCATGCGATTATTTTCGGCCCTCATAGAGGACTAAAACTAAATTCCCCTCTCGAATAATAATCGGTTTCCCCGGTAACGAATTTAATATCCTATCTTGCGTGCCTTCAACAACGACCGCAACATCCTGATAATTATGTTGCTCTAACAAGGTAGGTAACTGATCTAACCGATAGAAGCGGTTTGCTGCATCTGGGTATTTCAACCCATAACTCAGTTCACCACTTTGGTGGAGCATCGTAATATCACTACGCTTTAAAACCCATGCGAGTGCCGTACCTAACCCCACATTATTCGTCAATAAATAGGTTTTATTCGATAGCTGAGGGCGATATTTTTCGATGAGCTTTTGTGGCGTATTATTGCTGGCGATATGATTTGGGATCACATACCCCACACTGAGGCTCAATACCAAAGTACATGCCGCTGCCCACGCCCAAAAACGTCTGCGATATGAAATGATGCCAATCACGCCCCAAAATAAAAATGCGCTTGCTGCAAGTAACCGCTTATTATCTTCATCTGCCGCATAAATATCGAGTTGCCCAAAGTAAGGTAAAAAGAAGATTGCCGCTGCCGTAAATAAGCCAATACAAATATTGATAATGGCATTCAGGCGGATGACGCCAGTCTGTTGTTGTTGCTGTATCTTATCAATATACGCGGCCATTAAGATCGCAACGGGGGCAATACAAGGCAAAATATAGGTCAGTAACTTCCCTTTCGTAATACTAAAAAAGATGAAAGGAACTAAGAACCACAGCAAGAAATAGAGATGTAGCCCTTTTTGGCGAACACTGTTTATCAGTGAAGCAAAAAAATAGCCCAGCCAAGGTAATACTGCTGCAAGCATTATTGGAATATAAAACCAGAAAGGTGAACGGTTTTGGGCGTTCTCTGACATAAAGCGCTGCACATGTTCCACCCAAAAGAAATAGCGCCAATAATCTGGCTCGCGACTAGCAATCATGATGGCCCAAGGCAAGCAGACAATAAACATGCTGCACAAAGCCACAAAGGCAAAGCAGAAAACTTCCTTAAACTGTTTATAGTAAATTGACGTTAAAAAAATCACTAAGCCTGGGATGACTAAAACCAAAAAGCCTTTTGTCATCAGCCCCAATCCACCTGCGATACCTAATAAGATAAAGGCGGTTAGCTTTTGTGAAAAAACCTGTGTTGTTAGCCCCCACTGATAAAAGAAAATCGCCATTGTGATAAACGCGGTCAATATCGGGTCAAGGATATTGTATGTTCCCATCGCGAGTATCATGAGCATTGAGAGGTAAATCAGTGTGGCATTAAATGCAAGATCGGCTTTTTGCCATGCCCTTTTTGCACTGAGATAAACAAACAATGCACTGATTAAGGTGCTAAAAACAACACCAAGCCTAACGGAAACGTTGTTCTCACCAAACAGCATTTGAAAAAATGCGTTTACCCTATACCCAAAAATGGGCTTTTCAAAATAACGAATATTGAGAAGTTCAGGTACGCTCCAGTTATAACTTAGAATCAATTCTCGACTTATTTCAGCATAACGTAACTCATCAGGTTGCCAAAGAAGCCGCCCCGGAAGAGGAATAAAATAAGTGAATAATACAAACCCAAATAGCAGGCACCACTTAAGGTAGGCAACCTTATTATTTGCCATAATCATGTTTCTCAACCATTCTTTCGATAAATGTTTAATAATAATTAGATATAAACCTGAATATTATTGTTCACCTTAAAGTGACATAACATCGGGCTATTATTTAGCTTTAATCAGGTTAATCACACTATTATCATCAGTGTGAGTAAACCTCATATAAACAAATAAAAAATTAATTTGCCGTTCTTAAACAATCAATAAATGAATATAAAATAAAGTGTTAACGCACATTTCAAGCTTTTCGGTAATGTAAGACTGGAGTGGTTTAAAATAGTTCAACGTTAAAACATTATTCCATAAAATATTTAAGACATAATCATTCGTTTAATTACTTTCTTAATTCGATAACATCAATTAACGATGACAAATACCCATCAATGGAGTAATAGACTTAAATAAAATAAAGCGATACAAAAAAGCGATTATCGATAAATATTGTATTATCAATAATCGCACATATTAAGTAGCTTGATTCAGTAGATGGCTTTATTGCGCAGCATGCAGCGCTTGTTCAAGATCCGCCAAAATATCATCAATATGTTCAATACCAATAGAAAGGCGGATCATGTCACGTGAAACACCCGCTTTCGCTAATTCAGCATCGTTAAGCTGGCGGTGGGTCGTTGAAGCCGGATGGCACGCCAATGATTTAGCATCACCAATATTGACCAGCCTGACGATTAATTTTAAAGCATCAATAAAACGCGCCCCAGCGTCCTGCCCACCTTTAATACCGAACGACATAATACTGGCAGGCTTGCCATTCATATATTTTTGCGCCAACGCATGCTCAGGGTGGCTAGGCAGCCCCGCGTATTTCACCCAAGCCACTTGAGGGTGTTTTTCCAAAAACTGTGCGACTTTCAACGCATTCTCTGTATGGCGCTCCATACGTAAAGCCAACGTTTCTAGCCCTTGTAAAATCAAAAAGGCATTAAATGGAGAAAGCGCGGCACCCGTTCCGCGTAATGGTGCTACGCGGCAGCGAGCAATAAAAGCTGCCGCACCAAAATGCTCAGTATAGCTAACTCCATGGTATGCAATATCTGGCTCAATCAATAACGAAAAACGATCTGCATGCTCAGTCCAAGGGAACTTACCTGAGTCTACGACCATTCCGCCAATAGAAGTGCCATGACCGCCAATATATTTAGTCAAGGAATGCACGACAATATCAGCACCATGTTCAAATGGACGGCATAAATAAGGCGTTGCCACCGTGTTATCCACAATTAGAGGCACACCATGGCGATGAGCCACTTCCGCTAATGCCGCAATATCGACAATAAACCCAGCAGGGTTAGTGATAGATTCGCAAAATACGGCTTTGGTTTTATCATCAATCAGAGCTTCCAAAGCGGCTAAATCATCATGTTCTGCAAAACGCGTTTCGATACCAAAACGAGGTAGTGCATGCGCCATTAAGTTATAAGTACCACCGTACAATTTGGCAACCGAAACAATATTATCGCCCGCTTGTGCGATAGTTTGGATAGCATATGTAATTGCCGCCATCCCAGATGCTACAGCCAGCCCAGCAATCCCGCCTTCTAAGGCGGCAACGCGTTGCTCTAAAACATCATTGGTAGGGTTCATAATACGGGTATAAATATTTCCTGCGACTTTCAAGTCAAACAGATCTGCGCCATGTTGTGTATCATCAAAAGCGTAAGACGTTGTTTGATAGATAGGGACAGCAACCGCTTTGGTGGTTGGATCGGGTGAGTAGCCGGCATGAATCGATAATGTTTCTAATTTCATTTGTTATCCTTATTATGCCGCAGTAAACAATATGACCTGATATAGCATATCTGTATTTACTACGTATCTGTTATATCAATAGATATTATCTAATTGTATTAAGCAGACAACCCATCTCAATGTGAAATTATTTCACATAGCTGAATATCCTATTGATTAACAAGGGCGAAGGAGTAACGCCGTGTCATTCGTGATTTATTAAGTGCTTAATCATAACTTTAAAATATAAAAAGCCTCTTTTAATTTGTTAAAACAGCCGCGACCTAGCAATCACAAAGATTAAAAAAGAAATCAAAAAGGCTCCTAATGGAGAACGCGAAAAGCTTAGCGTTTACTAGATGGAAGTGTGAATATCCTATTATTTTTCACCGAAATGCAGAAGGCACACATTCGACAGAATATCTGAAAGAAAAGTGAACGCTTTGGCAATTTAAATATCGCTATAGCGCATTTTGATGTAGAGGGAACGCTGTCGATATGGTGAGTAAGAATACGAGACGCATCTTTGCGTAGTGAACGCTCCTCTATCTGAAGGCCCGTTTACGGGCCTAAATATCAGAGCGTTATGTACCTATTAGGGTGAGCCCCCTCATACAGGAGGGGAGTTGTTAGAGTAATTGTTGCAATAGACCATAAAGGACGGAAGTGATAGCCGCTAAACCACAAATAATGGTGAAGATCTGCGCAACAATTGATGTGCTGAATTTTTTCATCGCCGGCACAATACGCATCGCAACGACTGGCAGAATAAACAAAATAGCAGCTATCATTGGCGCACCCAGCGTCTCAATCATATAGATAATATTTGGGTTTTTGATAGCGACAATCCATGTTGTGAGAACAATAAACAGCATGGATACCGTTTGAATTTTTCTCACTGAGAAAGAAGTACGAGATTTAATTAACCCAACTAAGCCTTCATGTGCCCCTAAGAAGTGTCCAAAGTAACTTGATACGATAGCGGTAAAAGAAACAATCGGCCCGAGGTAAGAGATAATCGACGATGAGTCAATATTCGCCATATGAGATAACACACTAATGTTTTTGTCATTTGCGGTTTTAAGCTCAGCAGGACTTAATGACAAGACCACCGAAAAAACAAAAAACATCACAAATCCAGTGAGCATCAATGCTGCGCCGCCTGTGATCATATCCGTTTTAATGACCGCATTATCACCGAATTGCTGACGCTGATCTTTTGTAAACTGGCTGATAATCGGGCTATGGTTGAATGAGAACACGATAAGCGGGATCGCCATCCAGATAACGACTGGCATTGCGGCCCAATCGGGGCTCACTTCTAGCATAGAGGTATTCCATCTAGGGATAAAGTAGATGGACAAAGCTAACAAAATAAAAACTAAAGGATAAACCATCACGGAAGTCAGGCGTAACATCAAGTCACGCCCAAACAACACACCCGCCGTCATCGCACCAATTAATATCCCAGACAGTAGCCAACGTGGCATCTGCTCCATGTGTAACTGGTGAACTAAAAAGGAGTCAACCGTGTTAGTGATACCCACACCGTAAATCAGAACGATTGGGTAAATTGCGAAAAAGTAGGCAAACGTGATAATGTTCGCCCCCGTTTTACCAAAATGCTCTTCTACCGTATCCGTAATATCTGAATTGGGATTTTTCGCGGATAAAACAAAACGAGCCAATCCTTTATGTGCTAACCAAATCATTGGCGTCGCAATCAATGCAAGTATTACCAGCGGCCAAAAACCGCCACTGCCTGCTTTAATCGGTAGAAATAACACCCCCGCACCAACCGCGGTGCCGAATAAAGATAAGACCCATGTAAAATCTTTATAAGTCCATTTGTTAACTGGTTTGTCTGTCGTCTTCATAGCATTATCATTAATTGTTCATATAAAAAAGATGTGCGGATTTTGCATCAATTACTATTGAGTACCTAGCTTATTTTCCGGCTTTTGTTTGTCTTTTTGGTGCAGATCTCAAAAAAGGCGCTTAATAGGGAAAAATGGGGGAGAATAAAAAATAAAAAACCTTATTTTATTTAAAGAAACACACTAAAAATTAACAAATTTTCGATTACTAGCGTGATTAACTATCCGCCTTCAAATAAAAAAGCGGCTGAAAAAAGATCGCTTCAGCCGCTTTTCCAATCACAACACTAAAAAGTGATCAGCGATATACTGGAACCAAAATTTCCGTTGCAATAATCACCACCAAAAGGCCCACTAATACAGGAACGGAGGTTCTTTTGACCACTTCAAATGGTGATATTTTTGCCATACCGGATACCGCGACGACAACGCCAGAAACGGGTGATAATGTTCGTCCTAGGTTAGAAGCCTGCAACATAGGGATCACTAAATAGGCTGGATTCACTCCCATCTGTTTTGCTAAATGAGGAATAAGTTCAACAAAGGCATAGAAAGGCGCGTTCCCTGAGCCTGTTGTCATCGCCGCTAACATGGTGATAATGACCAGTACAATCATCATCACTATTGCACCAGAGCCGAAGGATTGCGCTAAACCAATTAGCCCCTTGATAAAGCCAACACTACTTAAGCCTTGTGCAAAGACCCCAGCGGCCACCAACAGCATCACCACACTGGCAAATGCATCAGCCATACCTTTATAACAGGCATCTAACCCCGAATAGACCTGTTTGGCATTGAAACTACGTAAAAATTCAATAACTGCTGCCAAAATAATACAAGCAACAATAATTGTGATGATGTGTAATTCAGGCGCCCACTTACCATCAAAGATCAGCACACCAATAATCGGGGTGAACGGTAAGATGGCATAAAAAGTCGGAGCATGAGTTTTAATTTCACTCACATCCAACATTTCTGTGTTGACCTGCTCTTTTTTATCGAGGAAACGCTGCCAGAAGAAGTGAGCGATAGACATGGCTACGATCGCAATAATTGAAATGGGTAACGTCGTTTTAAAAGCAAAATCAATGAGCGGCATTTCGGCAGCTTCTGCCGCTAAAATCACATCGCCAGAAGTTGGCGCTAAAATAATGGCCGCTGGTGAAGCACAGATAGCGGCTGCGGCGCCACGACTAATCCCCACATTTACCATGACAGGGAACAAGGTCGCCATTAATAATACCCCTAGCCCCGTCGCCGAAGAAACGGCTAATGACATTAAACAAGCGACAATATAAGCGGCAACCATCAACATATAAGGTGAGTTGATCATCTTTAATGGTTTTGACGCAATTTTGACAACAACATCATTTGCGCCAATGTGGGTCATATAAGAGGCAAACCCACACAACACCATGATCATCATCCCTAAGTTGCCACCACGATCCATCAATAAGTATTTTATATACTCAATAATGTCGGTCGCACGCCATCCCGTAGGTTTTACTGCTTCTGGTAAAATACTTTTCCCCATAAGCACGGTAATGATCAGGAGTAAAATACCGCCTGTCATCAACACACCCGTTGCTGAATAGCCTTTGATAATATAGCGCCCAACGCCTATCGCGACGATGACGCCAATTAACAACTCAATCATATACTTCCCCTGCCTGTTTCATTTTTTATTTGATGGTACTTTGCCCAAGATATGAACGGGATTTACTGACGCGGATCATGTCAATATCAGATAATTATGACAAATAAACACATTAGCAATACATTAAATGGTAAATAATTTTATAAGGATGGAAAAAGAAAGACTAGCCCACTGCCGAGCGGAGAAACCATTATCTCGATACGCCACGTGCAGCGCCGTTTGTAGCTCATCAAACAGCACAGAATTTGCTTCACCGTAGACAGCTATTTCCTGATCGCGATGGATAAACTGGAGGGAAAAATTTGCGTTTAAAGGGGACGTACTGGTGTTGATATTGGCAGGGATCAGTCTGTTTCTCACGTATTGGAGCGTGAGCGAGTATCAGAACCTGACCGAGTGAAAACGGTCAGCCAAAAGATATCAGACGCAGAGCCACAATATCGAATTGACCAACTGCACCATGGACGACAAGCGTAAGAGCGCGTTATCTCAGCGTGTCGGGGAATTCGCGACACAGGACAGTCAGTTAGCCATGCAATACAGGGAAATCAGTCAACGGTTAGAAAACGCTAGTTTAGGGTGTCTTAATTAATGGGGAGTGGACAGGTATTACCACAATGAAACAGGATCTCCATTAGAGGCCTATTTTGAGCAAGGGGATTTTGCTTTTGATGTGGGTAAAAATGATCTAGGCACAACCATTTGGCACTTAGTACGTCAAGGAAAACGAAGTGATTAGGCACAAAGAAGAAAATGCGCTGCACCATTGATAACCGTAAAGTGATTCAAAAAGGAGATACCACATCAACGGGCGGTACTGTATTAGAAGGAAGCGATGTTGCTAGTCGGAAAGATATCGATATCGCTACAGAGGGTATGAAAGTCTTTTGTCCGGCGTGTAAAAAAACAGGCACCATCAAGGCCGTAATAATGCCTCCTAGGGTAAAAACTATTCACGTCGTATTGCAAATAGCACTTATCTGGAATTGGAGAAAACCGATTAGCCGCACCAAACTAGTTGTTTTGAGGGGTCGTGTACGCGTAGGCATGTGATTAAAAAATTAAATGATGGGTTATCGAAACTGTTCAAAAATCATATCACCTGAAAAACCTCGATACTGTAAATAACGGACTTGCTTGCTTTTTTCTTTAAAGTCGCGAGGAATTTCATCGCCGAATTTTTTACAACGCACATCCGTCGCAAGCTCAAACCAATCCACATCAAGCTGCTCAAACTGCTGTTCAATTAAAGTCGCAGTAAAACCTTTTTGGCGTAATTCCTGCTTGATCCGTAATGGTCCATAACCTTTACGAATATAACTACGTAACTGTAGCTCTATGACGCGAGTATCATTCAGGAAATGCTGTTCACCTAAACGTTCAATTACCCGCTCAATCAACGGCTCGTCAATAATACCGTCATTTTTTTCATACATACGCCGTTTCATGCGTGCTGATAATTCCGCCGTTCCGTAATCACGGCGAGACAGCATAAATAACGCATATTGATATAATTCAGTTTCATTCATATACGACACTCTGTAATAAAAATGGGTACTCAAAGTACCCATTCTATACGCTAAATTATCCGAGTGCAGCTAAGCAGAGATTTAATGCACTTGAGACCCAGACAGTAATTTATAAATGGTATCCGGAGTATAATTACCGTCTTGGTAATAGATGGTCCAGTCGGTGATATCATCACGAGTCAAAGGATATACTTCCCCTTCCTGCATCGTCTTCACATAGAAAGGATGATTGATCAAGCGCCCCTCAAACTGATCACCGTTCCATGAAACGGGTTCAAACCACATATGCTCATGGCCATCGTAGTCATCTTCCTCGTCACGATAACCGATGCCACATTTCACCAAGAAACGCCATTCGCTCTCTTCTTCGGTGTCTGATTTTCCAAGTAGCTTAGAAAAGAAGCCTTTTTTCTGTACTACAGGTTTCGGACCATAGTTATCCAGCATATGGGTGAAGTATTCCCAACGCAATTTAGCCTTACGAGACATATCCGCCGTTTCTTCGTCGGTACGCATAAACATCATGGCGTTTTGATCTTCAAAACCTTTAAAAAAGCTTTCTAAAACTGGTTCTTCTTGTGTCACTCTAAAGAGCATCACAGACGGATGTTGATGAGACTCATCACGATCCTGCCAATCCCCCATAAAACGGTTGGAATCAGCATCGCCAAATTCATAATTCATCTCTTCGAGTGGTTTCAAATTATCAATTGGCGTTGATTGCCCAACATGTTTTAAGCCTTCTTCAAACGGTAGCGCCACTAAATACTCATAACCACTTTCTGTTTGTCCGATAAAAATTGGTTCATTAAACTCAATTTTGCCATGTGTAATGCTGTTATTAACAAAGCTCCAAAATAGCTCTGGAATACCGTAATAAGAAGCAATCGGATGTGGAATAATGATTTCCGCTTCGGATAAGCCACAACGTGCAAGGCCATGCGTGTGGAACCAATACATGGTTGGGCCACGCTCCTCGTTCTCTTGCTCTTCACTTTCGTCATGATCATAAATAGCGTGAACAACATATAAAGAATCGATACTTGGCATTAAGTCATCGATAAGTTGGAAATTTAACCATTCACGAGTAAAGACTTTCCCTGCCGCCGATAAATCAAGCCCCAACAATAAATCAGGGACTAATATTTGAATAAGTTTTAGTTGCTGTAGATAGCTAACCAATGGCTGGTCTCGAAATAGACACTCAACAATCACCGCTTGCGGTGCAGCGCTTGCCTCTGCATACAATTCCGGGCTGATTGGATCGGTTGAAAAATAGGGATTAATGACGTACTCAGGATCACTATCCACTAATGAGACATAAAAACGCAGTTCTTCTTCTCCGCGTTTACATGAAAAGAAAAAATCACTTTCACTTTCAGGTAAATAATCAATTTCACCTTCAGTAAAATAGTCTTGCTCTTCTAAACGTAGCTCTAAGAGAGATAACGTTAATTCAGAGGCAGGGATTGCCACCATCATAGATGCTTCTTTTTCACCTTTACCGGCGGCAATATCGAGGTATTGTTGTTTATTATTCATTATATAAGCCTATAATTTATTTACTCGGCAAAGGATAGCAGCTTAGTCTATCGTTTTATATTGTGAATAATCTTAACGAATTCATATTAAAATGATTATCTGTATATTTAGAAATAGTCATTATTCGACAACAACTTATTCTACTTTTCAATCCGAAGTCACTCAGGCACAATAACCTTAATTCAACTATCCTCTTGGATACTCTCTTTTATGACATTTAAATATGGGCTTTAGATATGGCAGAACTCACCAAAGAGCAAAAACAGTACGTTGATCAGCTCGCGATGGAGCGTGTTTTTGATATGAACAATGATGATGTTTTAATCAATGCATTAGAGCAAAAAGTACACCAAATGGAAGATCATTTAAAAGCCTACTTCCATGAGCGTGTGCATTTTCATCAAAACAAACAGAAATAATCAGACGATCGTCAATAAAAGAAGCTCCCCCGCTTCTTTTATTGTTTGTGAACACTTCCTTCTCAATCTAATAGACTATAAAAAGTAATTGACCAAGCTCAAGTTTTCTTCAAACACAGCATTTAACGCCATCTATTAATTCCCCTATTATGCTAAACTTATCACTCGTCTTTTATAGACTTGTTTTCCCTTGTTTATTTCAATGTTGAGCCTATTTATGACACGCATTCAACTTAGCAAAGCGTTGCTACTCTCTTGTTGTTTTTCTATTCCTGTCAGCTTTGCTGATAGTGATCGCCCACTTTTTTCAATCACCATGAGTGAGTCTGGCGTTCCACAAAATAACAGCGAAGGTGGTATTACGCGCTCATCCTCAAGCGAATCTCGTGTATTACCAATTTGGGGCGATGAAGCACGCGCCCGCGGTTACGATATCCCAGAGCCTTTTGGTGTGAGCTACGGCTATATGAACCTGCGTCAAGATGTTGTCGTGGATAAAATCGGTTTTATTTCTAATTCAAATATGGACTTAGAGAAATTACTCCATATCGAAACTGGGCATACACGTAGTAAAAATGAGTCACATGTCTTAAAGCTTGATGCTTGGGTGTTCCCTTTTATGAATGTGTATGGGCTCTATGGAAAAACAAAAGGAACATCAAAAACAAATCTAAATAACGTAGAAGCCCGAATGAAATTACCTTGGGGCACAGATTGGATTATCCCTATCGGGAAGAATTTACCTTTCGAATTAGAGTATGAAGGGAAAACATACGGCGGTGGTGTCACTTTTGCTGGCGGGTACAACCAATTCTTTACAACCTTAGATGCTAACTATACTAGAACAAATCTAGATATTTTAGACGGCGATATCTCAGCCTTAGTTATTACCCCACGTGTGGGTTATGAGTTTATTTTTGATCCTCTGATTAGCGGTCAAGGAAATACAAAAATTCAAGTTTGGACTGGTGCTATGTACCAAGATATTACCCAACGTTTTAAAGGGGATATCAGTAAGCTTGATCTACCTCCTGATTTAAGCAAATGGATGATATTTGCACCCGGTGACACAAAATTCGATGTTAAACAACATCTTGCCCATAAATGGAATAACATTGTCGGCGCACGCGTTGAACTGACTCGCAATTTTAATGTTCTGACCGAAGTTGGCTTTAATAACCGCAATAGTTTTTATATCTCAGGTGAGTTTCGTTTTTAATGCTGCAGCAACAACACTCTTCTTTATTAAGGCTGACACTGCTCAGCCTTTTTATTGCCCTCCCCACGCAAGCAGAACTGCTACCTGATCGGCAAAAAATTGATGGCTGGTTAAATGATCTTGGTGGTACAAACCATTTCGATGAGAGTAAAACCATTGATTGGGGGTTATTGCCCGGCCCTTTCTACACCCCCGAAATGGGGATTGGTATAGGTACTGCATTAGTGGGGTTATACCGCATTGATAAAAATGATAAAGAGACTCAACCGTCTTCAATAGGTTTAAGTGGCTTTGCCTCTTCTACAGGCGCATTTGGCGTTAACTTTACCAACTATAACTTTATTGACCATGACCAATGGCGGTTATTTGTTTCTGGTACGTTAAACAATATTCCAACCTACTATTGGGGGAAAGGTTACGCCGCCGGTAAGAATGACCATAATAAAGAAAAATATCACTCTCAAGAATTTGAAATTACGCCTCGTGCACTCTATCGTCTCACCGACGCTACTTATATTGGGCTCGGCTGGAACTTTTCTTCTATTAATGCTAACGACCCTGATGATGGTGCTAAACATTATTTTCAACAATCAATTGGCGGGCAGTCTGTTATTAATTCAGGCATGAGTGCCTACTTTAGTTATGATACACGCGACTTTTTGCCAAATGCGCATCACGGGCAGGCTTTCGAAGCGGTCTACACTTATTTTTCGCCGAGCTTTGGCAGCGATACACGTTTTCAAAGTACCCAATTACAATACGCCTATTACCACGAGCTCACTGAAAACACAGTCATAGCACTCGATAACTATGCACGATTTACCACGGGTGAAGTACCATGGGATCAGCTGTCATTATTAGGTAACGCCAATCGTATGCGAGGCTACTATGAAGGTCGCTATCGCGATAATAATATTTTTACGACACAATTAGAGTTACGGCATAAACTCGATTGGCGTCATGGTATCGTCGGCTGGGTAGGTACAGGCACGATGAGCGATAAAACGGCTGAATTAGGTGAAGGTCATTGGTTGCCTACCACGGGTGTCGGTTATCGTTTTGAATTCAAACCACGTATGAATGTACGGCTCGATTTTGGGGTTGGTCGCAATAGCACTGGTTTTTATTTTCAAGTAGGGGAAGCTTTTTAATGTTACAGCGATTAATCATGCTTATATTCACTTTATTATTAGCAGCATGCCAAAGCACTACCCCCTACAAGCTACCCAACGTTCTTCCTGAGCTGAGTAGTGATACTCACGAATCAGCGACTCAGACATGGCCAGTATTATCCCCTCTAGCACCGCCTCAAGGCCTAAGAGCCTGTTGCGCTTTTGGCTATGATCTGCACGCACAACTTTGGGGTATCCCAGTTCCTTTCTATACGATTGATAATATCGTCGAAGCCGATAAGTTAGGTGAACATCATTACAATGATAGCTTTTTCGGGGCCACCGCCGCTTTAATGGGCGTGAGTAAGGAAAAAGTTGGCCTGTTATATAGCGAGAAAGGCGGGTTTATCGATATTTCCCATGTCAGGGACACGGCTGACTATACCCTCTTTTTGTTTAGTCAAATTTACCCAAAACTGGGGGAAGGCTGGACGCTCAAATTAAGTGATGAACTGGCTAGCCGACAAATCGTCTTCCACTCATTTGCGCCCCCGACTTCCGCTCAGGAGCGTTATACACTTAGCGCTTATTTAGCAGCAAAATTGGCATTCCAGCTAGCAGCTTGGCATGAAATTGCCCAATGGTATGGTTACCAATCTGTTCCCGGCTTTTCCGAGGGGATCTCAGCTTTTTCACCAGAAGACCTCTATTCCAACCTACTTGGCGCCCGTTTAGCCATGACATTAATTTTACAGGGGAGAGCGCAATCATTGCCGATGTTCTCTCAATCTCTGGAAAACACCCTGCCTATCGCATTGGAGCAGCTAGGTGCGAATAGTAAATCACAAACTCGGAAGATGTTCGACCGCGTCGATGGCTTATGGTGGAATAGCTACCAACGAGTTCCTGAAAAATTCCTTGTGTTAACCCGTGACTACGATACCTCAGATAATCGTTATCCTTTAATACCTTTGCAAATGATACCCACTGAGCACTTACGTTTAAGTTTGCCTAACGAGTATCGAGGCTATGTTTTACACCAGCTTGCGCAACTTAGGTTATTACCGACAAAAAAGATGGCCCAATTGCCTATTCCGCAAACCTATTGGACCGTCGCTGATTTTCCAGCTTTATCCACCAAAGCGCAAAAACAGGATCAACAGCAGCAGCGATTGTCGTTTTAAAACAACCTAAACGAAAATAGGTGGAGATTGCTCACTTAGGCTAAATTTCCACCGATTTTTCACCCCCTCCCCCGCATTTTTTAGCTCATTTTTTCACCCGAAAACTGCTCACATTAATATCATCACCCTTTGATAAAAACACAAATTACCAATTCTGTATAAAAAACAGGCTATCGATCGCTTAATAAATAAGCAAAATAACCTTATAATAATGAGGTGAACTGTATGTTATTTACCCATATTTGAGTTAAGTTAACTTGTTTTTTGCATCAATACATCATTAATATTTATTAGTTTTAAGTGTAATATTAACACAAGAAATATAAAAACATTATTAAACAAGGATAAGTTAAACAAAAAATAAATCACAATGTGAAAATGCAGTAATTTAGCTAAAGTCAGCCGGATAAAAGTAGCTACCCAAAAATTATTCTGTTACTATTCGCTCGATTTTTGTTCAGAGAAATTAGGAGAAGCAAATGCCCTCTCGAACGATGAGGACAAACGCCGTCTTCGCTTTCTTACTGTTATTTTTATTTTCGGGGTTGAGTTTTGGCTCAACAAGTACCAGTACCACACTCAAGAAAGAGTATTCTCACAAGGCCGTGCAGAGCTCAAATCAGGCTCATACACCTCTGCCTGATTTGCGAAAATACCCATCCGGTACACCACGTAAGAAAGCGTTTTTAAAAACGATTGTCCCTGTGATTGAAAAAGTCAATCAAGAAATCATGGCTGAGCGTAAATGGTTACTTTCTGTACGCAAAAACAAAAAGTGGAGCGCACAAGAACTTCGCCGTCTAGCTCAAATATGTAATAGCTATGGTATGACCTGTACCAGCCCAAATAGAGTCAATTGGGATAAGCTGTTAAGCCGTGTTGATATCATGCCAACCCATTTGGTTGCGACCCAAGCAGCCACTGAGTCAGGTTGGGGAACGTCACAGCTAGCACAGCAAAACGGTAATTTATTTGGTATGAGATGCGGCAGAGGTTGCCAAGTCAATCAGGGGAAAATTAAAGGCTATTCCGCCTATAACTCTGTTGAAGAGACCGTGTCTGCCTATATGAAGAATATGAATACTCACAATGCCTACGAGTCACTACGATCGTCTAGAGCAAAACAACGTTTATCAAAAGATGAGCTAGATACAACCAAGCTTATCAATGATATGAAAGGGTATTCACAACTAGGTTCCTCTTATAACCGTTATTTGCAAGAGATGTACGTGAGCAATGAAGAACTGATTACACAAGCTCAAAAAACGGCATCGACTCGAATTTAATTTGTATCACCAGGTACAAGTACTCATCTAAAATCCACTTTTTTATAAAGTGGATTTTTTCTTATTGCAACCAGGCCGATTATTAATATGATGTGAATACACATTTATACTTCAAATAATTCGAGATGCCGTTAAGCGATACAGAAACACACACTAAGTAGATCCCCCTATTTTGTGGCACGTGTGAATAAATGTAGTCGGTAGCGCAGCTAACTTGATGTATGACGAGTATGCAACAATAATTAACAATCTGAGTCTTATATGAATTTTTTCTCATTCGAGTTTCTTGGCTCTTTTTTGGTATTTTTCCTTATTTACTGGAGCTGCCAGCCTAGTGCGAAGCTTCAAAATGGGCTACTAATAACCGCAAGTTATTTTTTTGTTTATTCCTTTAATCCCGATTTTGCTTATATCTTATTCGGCTATACCCTATTTATTTATTTTCTTACTAATTGGGTTTCAAATTGGCTTTCCAATAAATGGGTATTTACATTACTCGCGATAGGAATAATCAGTTGCTTTACTGCATTTAAATACTACTCATTTTTTCAAGAAACACTCCAGCAAACCTTCGATAAATTGGGGCTTAATGTAGGTTTACCTATTATTGAATTATTAGCGCCGCTTGGACTCTCTTTTTATGCTTTCCATTCCGTCAGCTATACACTTTCAGTTTGCCGCAAAGAGATCCCCAAAGCCGATTTCTTCGATGTCGTGCTATACCTTAGCTTTTTTCCGAGTATTGTCGCTGGTCCAATTAACCGAGCAAAGAATTTTATTCCACAAATTCAAGCAGAAAGCCGCGAAATACTGGATGCGCGAAAAGCAATCCTACTTATTTCATTAGCGCTGGTTAAACTGTTTCTATTTAGTGCCTATTTATCGGAAAACTTTGTGAACCCTGTCTTTGATGCGCCAGCAGGCTTCAGTGCAGGGGAAATACTCGTCGCAACCTATGCCTATGCATGGAATATTTATTTTAACTTCTCAGGTTATACCAACTTAGTAACTGGTATTGCCTTACTCTTAGGTTTTCGAGTTCCTGTTAACTTTAATGCGCCTTATATGGCGGCCAACTTAAAGGAATTTTGGGCGCGTTGGCACATTAGCCTCTCGACATTTATCCGTGACTATATCTATATCCCACTAGGAGGCAACCGAAAAGGCTTTAGTCGGATGAATACGAATGTCTTTTTGGCAATGGTGATTTCTGGATTATGGCACGGTGCGGCAATGACCTTTGTTATTTGGGGAGCCATTCATGGCCTAGGGATTGTCTTACTCAACCTTAAGAATCTATGGATGGAAAAATTAGGTTGGGCCAATAATCGATTTAATCACACCGCGACCACACTTATATCGCGCATTGTGACATTCCATTTTGTCTGCTTTGCTTGGATATTCTTCCGCAGCCAAACCTTTGATGACGCACTCATGATGATCTCACAGTTTGGGGCGCCTGGATTTATTGCATCGATAGGCTCTAGCCTCGGCCTATTAATCGCATTTTGGGCATTATTGCTGTTGTACCCTTATTTTGTACAGTCATATCACTATATTGCGAAAAAGTACCAAAATATAGCTTGGTACTATTACCCTATTCCACTCGCGCTTATTTTGACTGTTATGTTTATGCTTTCACCTTCAGGAATGCCGGGATTTATTTATGCTAACTTCTGAGTTTAAAAGAAATCTAATAAAAACCGGACAAGTCTTTTTTATTGTTTTGGTCGTAGGGCTATTATTAATTTGGCTCAATCAAGGTTCATTAGAGCGTTTTTGGCAGCAAAAATATCACCGCGATCCCCCTTGGGCGTCTCTGTCTGGAAACCCTGTTTGGGATTATGGTGCTTATTTAAATGAGGGTTCACTCGCTGCGGGTAGTACTTTCCTCTATCATGTGTCAGGACAGCATGCTCAAGATACTAAAGACGCAGAAGCACTTGCCATCGCAAATGAAAATAGCAAACGCACCTTTCCTGAAGGCTATCAAGTTGGGCTACATTTTATTAATGGCTATCTCTATCCGGCAGAATCTCTCTCTGTCACCTTCCCTGAATTACTCAAACGCCAACAAGCGCGGGCGACATTAAAGGGCAACAAACTCGGTCCAGTAAAAGTCGCTCATACCGGGCCTATTGAGCCTAAAACGGTGGCGAAATTAGAGAAAGGTGATCAGGTTCTGTTTGCGGGTGATTCGATGATGCAAGGTGTCGCACCACATGTGAAGAATATGCTATTGAAACACTATAATATCGATAGCATTAACCTGAGTAAGCAAAGCACGGGGCTTGCTTATCCACGCTTTTTTAATTGGCCGCAAACCATTTCTAAAGCGTTGAATGATAACCCTAAAATTAAAGTGCTGGTGGTTTTCCTTGGCCCTAATGACCCATGGGATATGCCACCAGATACGGGCTATAAATATGTGAAGTTTAAAAGCGAAATATGGGAGCAGGTGTATCGTTCTCGCATTAATGATATATTAACGACTGCGCGCCAACATAATGTCGATGTTATCTGGGTTGGCCCTCCCAATATGCGCAAATCAACTCTATCAGAAGGTATGAGGTTCCTAAGGAGTCTCTATCAATCCGAAGTCGAAAACAGTGGTGAAATTTATTTTTCCGTGAATGATGTCTTTAAATACAAAGACCTCACTTACTCCGATTATTTCGGCGACGATAGCAGCAAAATTAAGCTCAGAAGTGGTGATGGGATCCATTTCAGCCCCAAAGGGCAACAAGCGATAGCTGAAAAAGTATTTTCATTAATTCATTTTGAAGAGGAAAAAGAGATACCTCATGAAGCAGAACAAACTGCGTCAAGCCAAATCCAAGTTAGCGGCAGCTAGCGTCATCGCTTTGCTGTCGCTAAGCTTGTTGTCCTGTCAACAAGATGCCGAGCGGACGAGTCAAGGTTCAACACGAGGTGGTACACTCACAAATGTGAATGTACGTGGGCAGCTCATCAATAACGCTGAGCCAAACCTCAGCCACTTTGCGAGCAAACTAAAGCAAGGTCATCAACAGGTCCATATTGTTCAAATTGGGGATTCTCATACTGCTGCCGATTTCTTTAGCGGTAATTTAAGAACATTGTTCCAACAACGCTATGGTGATGCGGGGCCAGGTTTTGTACCTGCAATTTCCATTCCGGGGCAGCGTACTGCGACAATTAACCGTAGAAGCGATAAACAGCAATGGGAACTGTTTAGTAGCCGTAAGGATGAGCGTTTCGATTACCCTCTTGGTGGGCTTATCGCGTTACCAATGACATCGGCGAGCACTGTACAACTGATGCCATTGCAAGCGGCAAATGGGGTTTATCAACTGCAAGCTCTTTACCAAAACACAGCGGGCAGTCAGATGAGTGTCTCCCCTGCGGCTTCATCACCCGTTGCATTACCCGCAACAGGCAATTATTGGCGCTTCTCTTCTCCTGTGAATACTCAGTTACCGGCTGAAGTTACTGTAAGTAATGACAATAACCTCAAGCTAGGAGGGTGGCTGTTGCGCTCAAATCGTCCGGGCGTTATGTTATCGGCGATCGGCATTAATGGCGCGACAATCAATATGATTGATAAATGGCAGCCACAATGGGTTGAAACATTGGCACAGATGTCACCCGATATGGTGATCTTAGCTTATGGCACTAACGAAGCATTCAACGACAAGTTAGATTTAATTGCGTACCAGCAAAGCTTGCGTGAGAAAATTCGTCAAATCCGCCAATATATGCCCAAAAGTGTCATCGTTTTAGTCGGTCCTAATGACTCAATTAAATTTAACGATGCCACAAGCTGCGATGCCAAAATGCCTGTGCATTTAAAGAATGTTATCAAGGTTCAAAAAGCGATAGCAGCACAAGAAAATACCCTATTCTGGGATTGGCAGGATTTTATGGGTGGGCCTTGCTCGATTCGTTCATGGGCCGCACAGGATCTCGCACGACCTGATAATGTTCACTTATCTGCCGAAGGCTATAAAAGAAGTGCGCAAGGCTTTTATCAACAGCTTAGCCAGTTATTAAACTAATCTAAAAAGCAAATGGCGAGATACGCTCTCGCCATTCTTTTTAGCAGCAAATACATTCATCGCATTATCTGCCACTCTTATTACCATCGCCACCTATAAACAACAATATTCGTATGGTACGCATCCTATCGAGTGGTCATACAAAATTCGCTTATTGAATCTCTTTGGAATTGCCCTATTTTGCTCTTCCCCGAACGCGATTGGCTTTCGGGGAGTCGTTAAATTACAAGAAAGCGAAGAAGATCATACCGACTATTGCCCCTGTAGTACCGAGGATAGTTTCCATAATGGTCCACGTTTTCAATGTCTGAGCTTCCGTTGCCCCCGTAAACTTACCAAACAACCAGAAACCGGAGTCATTCACATGGCTTAAAATGAGTGAGCCACCAGAAATACAAGTCGCTAATGCCGCCAATTGTGCCCCTGAATAACCTAACTCACCAACTACAGGCAAGACTAACCCAACCGTTGTTAAACAGGCTACCGTTGCCGAGCCTTGGATCACACGGACAGCGCCAGCAAGGACAAAACACGCAACGGCAATAGGCAAGCCTGCACCGATTAATGAATCACCTAATGCGGGGCCAACACCGGAATCAACAAGTACTTGCTTAAAGACACCACCAGCACCCGTTACCAATAAAATGATCCCCGCAGGTTGGATTGCCGCAGAGCAAACCTCCATGACTTTTTCTTTATTCATGCCATAGCGGAAACCTAAACCGTAAACAGCTAGCAGACACGCTAATAATAAAGCCGTAAATGGATGACCAATAAACTCAAGCCAATGCTCAAGCGTAGAGCCTTTTTCAACCAAGTGTGTTCCGATGGTTTTCAGGCCTACTAATACCAATGGGAACAAGACTAAAGATAGGCTAAACCCGAAACTTGGCATTTTGCCGTGATCCATCGTTGGTGCTTGGTAATCCGCTGGGATATCAATACTGACGTGTTTACTAATAAAACTGCCAAAGAGTGGACCTGCCAATAACATACCGGGTATTGCCGCACACAGACCAATTAAGATCATCCAGCCATAGTCGGCGCCCATTTGTGAAGCGACCAACATTGGTGTAGGCCCTGGGAGTAAGAACGCAGCCGCAGCTGCTACCCCTGCAAACAACGGAATAGCCATGCGAACAACATTATGACCTGTGCGGTTTGCTACAGCGAATACCACCCCAATCAACAGCACGATCGCAACATCAAAAAATAGTGGTAATGCACAGATTAAACCGGCGATCCCTACAGCATAATGCGCTCTTTTCTCCCCAAATAATTGGAGTAGTTTTGTCGCAACCTGATCGAGCGCGCCTGTTTCGTGTAAAATTTTCCCAAACATGGCGCCAAGTGCGACAACGATAGCCAAGAAACCGAGTGTTCCTGCCATCCCTTTTTGCATCGTTTCTGTGATGTCTTGCACTGGCATACCTGAAAATAATCCAGCGCCGATAGAGACAATCATCAATGCAACAAAAGCATGTAAACGGGCGTACATGACAAGAAACAGTAATAAAACCACAGAGCCGACCGCAGTCAGAACGAGTGTCAGTGTGCTTAATGCTTCAACTGGGGTGTTCATGAATTGCCTCCAGAAACAATTTGATGAATAGCCGTACGTGTATTTTCAATCACTTCATCAAGTGATGGGCGAATATCGACAACATGAACATCCTGTTCTTCTGATGTAGGCTCTTGCAGTGCCTGAAATTGTGATACCAACATTTCAGGCTTAAAGAAGTGCCCTTTACGTGCTTTGAGGCGATTTTCAATGAGCTCAGCATCCCCTTTCAGGTAGATAAAATAGAGATTCTTATTACCTTCTCTTAACTTATCGCGATAACTTTTTTTCAATGCAGAGCATACAACCAAAGAAATAGGGTTGGTTCGCTGCATTGCAAAAATGGCATCATTTAATGCTGCAAGCCAAGGTTGGCGATCTTCATCATTCAGTGCGTGGCCCAAAGCCATTTTTTGAATATTTGCTCTCGGATGCAGAAAATCACCATCTAAAAAAGCCGCATTTGTTTTTTGAGCGACACCGCTTGCGACAGCCGATTTACCGCTACCCGATACCCCCATAAAAACAAATGTATAATTTTGTGCTTGGGTATCACTCATGGGAAACTCCTCAGGTGTTAAATAAAAAAGGTACGCTTATTTTTTGTTTACCGATGATAGAAACCGAATTGTTACCGGTAACAGTTACCAGTAACATTATCAGCAGTGCGGCTATTTTTAGCAATTATCTTGATAGGGAAATAAAGAGATCTGTGATGCCTCTCTCACTAATATGCTGCATCACTTTTTAATTTCAAATACTTTCACCGGGCAGTAACTCAAAACCAACATCAAATAACGTTTGTGGTAACTTTTTACCATTAATGCGCGCAAGCAGTACTTCGGCGGCCTTACGCCCCATACTATCCCGAGGGGTTAAAACACTGGCTAATTTCGGCGTCATGACTTGCCCAACATCATGACCGTGAAACCCTGATATTGCCAAATCTTCAGGAACTTTAATGCCAAGACGCTGGCACTCAAAAATAGCACCGATGGCAAGGTCGTCGTTGGTGCAAAATAAACCATCTGCCTCGGGGTATTTTTCTTTGCACTCATGAAGTAACTGAGCGCCTAATGAATAAGAAGAGCTTGCTTGCGTCATCACATTACGAGGCTCCAACCCCGCATCACGCATCGCTTGCTCATAGCCTTGTAGCCGAATAAAGGTCCGTTCATCATATCGAGCGCCAAGATACACCACATGTTGGCAGCCACGCGCTAACATAGCTGCTGTCATCTGCCGTGAGGCTTCAAAGTTATCAATACCGACAGCAACATCTAAACACGGAGAGACGCTATCCATGATCTCAACCACAGGGATCCCCGCGGTCTTCAACATTCTAAGCGTGCGATCAGTATGGGTACGCTCTGCTAAGATCACACCGTCAATATTGTAAGAAAGTAGAAAAGTTAAACGCTCCTCTTCTTTTTCAGGAAGGTAACCATAGTGTGCTAGCATGGTTTGATAACCATAATGGTCAGTCACTGTTTCAATACCGCGGATCACTTCAGCAAAAACTTGGTTGGTCAGCGACGGCAACAGAACACCAATCGCATGGCTGGTTGCATTAGACAGCAAATCGGGGGCCTTATTGGGAATATACCCTAACGCTTCCACCGCTTGAGCAATTTTACCGCGTAACACTTCAGAAACCTGCTCTGGGTTTCGCAAAAAGCGACTAACTGTCATTTTCGTGACACCGACTCTGTCGGCAACATCCTGTAGTGAGGGTCTTTTTTTCTTCATATATTCCGTGTTTCTAACTTACGCAAGTGCGAGTGACTATGTTCAGCGATCTTTGTATGGATAGCAATGTTTGTTACTGATTTACATCACAGAATAGCGGAGTTTTCCGACTAATGTCTCTTTTGTTATTGACTCCTTAGTATGACTCCGTTAACTTCCGCGCTATATATCAATAAATATAACGAAATTTCTTTTTAGCACTATGGGAATCAATCGTAGACTCTTTATTCAATCCTGCGCGGCGTTAGCGGCACTCGCTTATTTGCCTGCTTATGGGCGCATTGAACAAGCGTTGTTTGGTGTATTACCACAACCAAACAAAATCCAGCGTGTAATGAGTTCTGGTCCACCTGCAGATTTACTGCTATTTGCTTTAGCCCCTGAAAAAATGGTTGGATTCTCATCCATTCATTTGCAAAAAGAGCATGACGAACTATTTGCTCAACAATGGCGAGATTTGCCTATTTATGGTCGCCTAGCAGGTCGAGGAAGTACGCTATCTTTGGAAAAGCTGCTCGATTATAACCCACAGTTAATAATTGATACTGGAAATATTGATGACACTTATCGCTCTCAGGCGGCGAAACTTGCCAAACAAACAGGCATTGCTTATTTACTGATAGCCGGAGGGCTACAAGATTCACCACAGCAATTACTTCAACTCGGTGAGACCTTAAATGTACCGCAGCAAGCTCAAACGCTCAGCACACTTGCCAAACACTATTTGCAAGACGCGAAACAATTCGCCATACAACACCATGCGAATGCCCCCAGTTTCTACCTAGCTAGAGGCGCCAAAGGTTTACAAACAGGCACCCGAGGCTCTATTCATACTGAAGCCATAGAAATATTAGGTTTCCGTAATGTCGCCGATATTCCTAATTTTAGGGGGCTAACAGAGGTTTCAATGGAACAACTGTATGATTGGAACCCCGATATTATTATTACTCAATATCAAGAAGCTGAGGAATTTATTCGCCAATCCGCGTTATGGAAAGGGTTAACGGCGGTTGCCACTAACCAATTACTGACCTTTGGAGGAATGCCATTTGGTTGGCTTGATGGCCCCCCAGGAATTAACCGCCTCTTAGGCATGCGCCGGTTACAAAGCCATTTTGATCAACAAATCGAATCCACCATACGCGATGACATCAAACAATTTTTCCATCTGTTTTATCACTCATCGGTGACTGATACGCAAATTGATAGATTGATGGAATTATCATGAGTCGCACAATCAAACCGTTACTTCTTGTTATCGTTTTTATCGGCGCCCTGATCATTGCATTAATTAGTGGTAAGTATTCACTTACGCTTAATCAGCTCATTGATTTAGTTGTGTCTGAATTTACCTCACAAACTCTCGCCGATGACCCACGCAATGCCACTGTTTTTTGGCAAATACGTTTTCCTCGCACACTCGCCGCGATGGTGATTGGAGGAGGACTGGCGATTGCAGGAGCGGCTTATCAGGGAATGTTTCGAAATCCATTAGTATCACCCGATATACTTGGGGTTTCAGCGGGGGCTGGGGTAGGTGCTGTTATTGGTATATTTTTAGGTCAATCGCTGCTCTACATTCAACTAGCCGCCTTTGTTGGTGGGCTATTGGCAGTATCTTTAGTGTGCCTAATTGCCCGAATGGCGCGCCAGCATGACCCCATTTTATCTCTCGTCTTAGTTGGTGTTGCGATCAGCGCCTTATGTGGTGCAGCCATCTCTTTAATAAAAATTCTTGCAGACCCTTATACCCAATTGCCTTCTATCACCTTCTGGCTATTAGGCGGGCTTTCATCCATCACCCAAAGCGACCTACTGTCTGTGTTGCCCATTATGTTGGTTGGCATTATGCCACTGTTACTGTTGCGCTGGCGCATGAATTTACTGAGTCTATCTGATGAAGAAGCGAAAAGTTTGGGTATCAATGTCAGCTTAATGCGAACAATATTTATTATTTCAGCAACATTGATTACCGCCAGTGCGGTATCCATTGCAGGGATCATCGGTTGGATTGGCTTAATCGTTCCGCATATCACCCGAATGATAGTGGGCGCTAACTTCCGCTATCAACTCCCTGCCTCAATGGCTATTGGAGCCATTATGTTACTCATTACCGATACACTCGCTCGCACTATTGCTTCCATTGAGCTTCCACTCGGCATATTAACTTCAGCGGTCGGTGCCCCTTTCTTTTTGGCAATCCTTTTACAAACACGGAGTGCCAAATGAACCTAATCAGACTGGAAAATGTAGCGATTGGCTATCATCATCAAGCCATTATGACAAAAATTAATTTCGCGTTACAAGCTGGCGCGATGACCTGCCTTCTCGGTGCGAATGGGTGCGGCAAAACAACGCTAATGAAAACTTTATTAGGGCTTCTTCCTGCTCTTGAAGGTCACATTTTATTAAAAGAAAAGTCACTCACCTCTTATAAACCGGCTGATATAGCGAAAGTAATTGCTTACGTACCTCAAGCTCATGATACCCCGTTCACCTTTACTGCCATAGATATGGTCATGATGGGGCTGACGCCTCACCTCTCACTCTTTTCTGTTCCCGGCGCCAAAGAACGCGTACTCGGGCTAGAACAACTAAAAAAGCTGGGGATTGAGCATCTTGCCTCGCGTTTATACAGCACCCTCAGTGGGGGAGAAAAACAGTTAGTATTGATAGCCCGAGCCTTAATCCAAAAACCAATCATGTTAATTATGGATGAGCCCGCCGCGAGTTTAGACTTTGGTAACCAGATCCGTTTATTGAAGCAAATTGAACAATTAAAAGCAGATGGGATCACTGTTCTCATGTCGACTCATCACCCACAGCATGCTGCCGCCATTGCAGATAATGTTATCTTACTGGATAAACATGCTGGCGTAAGACAAGGCTCTGCCGAAAGTATGTTAACACTTACCAACCTAGCAAGACTCTATTCTATTGATGAAGAGAGTATTGCCGCTCATTTTCAGCTTCCAGCTCATTTTACTCGCTAAGGTGAAAGTTATGCTTATTGACCAATTAGATTTTGCTCAGATGTACCAACAACATATGCAACAAGCCCAGCGTTCACGCAAAGAGCCTGAGCATTGGGATAAAAAAGCGCAAAAAATGGCACAAACCTGTGCAAACCCACAAGATCCCTACTTAATTCGTTTTCGTGAACTCATGGATTTTACTGGTGCAAAAACCTTATTGGATGTCGGATGTGGGCCGGGCTCTGTCTGTTTGGCACTGGCAAAGCATTTCACCACCGTCATTGGTATTGATTACAGCCAAGGTATGCTTGATGCTGCCCAAGAGCGTGCGAAAGCAATGGATATCAATAATGTTCAATTTGAACAATTAGCATGGGAAGATAACTGGGCGCAATTGCCTAAAGTCGATATCGCCGTCGCTTCACGGTCCACTTTAGTCGATGACCTTAAAACAGCCTTATTGAAGCTCAATCGCCAAGCAAACTTACGTGTTTACACCACGCATACTGTAAACCCAACCTTTATTGATGAAAATATCATCCAATTTATTGGTCGGGAAGTCGTTCGCTTACCGACTTACATCTATGCGGTGAATATTTTGCATCAAATGGGAATAAATGCGCGAGTCGATTTTATTAACAGCCCAGATAAAGGCGGATTTGAACAAGTTGAAGATTTTGTCGAAAGCGTCAATTGGTCACTCAAAAATCTCTCTGATGAAGAGATTGCAAAATTACACCAATATTACGACCTGCAACTCGCGTCAGGAAAGCGCATTCCCTATCCTGCACGCAACTGGGCCATGGTGTCATGGGATGTTGTTGATGAAATGAGTCTAACATTATGATTTATTTACCCGATAGTTTTATCGACCAGCTACTTCTTGATGATATTCAATATGGCGATTTAACAACACGCTCTTTAGGCCTGCATACTCAAGCAGGTACAATGACATTGGTTTCGAAACAGGGTGGGTGTATCAGTGGTATTGATGTTGCCTCACGCATGCTAAATAAACTCGGTATTGATTTTCAAGCTAATTATCGTGATGGCGACGTGGTTCCAGAAAATAGCTGCTTAATAAAAGCCTCTGGAACAGTAGAAGCCCTTCATCAAGCATGGAAAGCCGTACAAAACGTCCTTGAATGGTGCTGCGGTGTTAGTCACTACACCCACCAAATGGTCAGTCTCTTAAAGCGTTATCAACCTGATGCCCAACTTGCCTGTACAAGAAAAACGGTGCCGGGAACAAAGTTACTTGCATTGACCGCTATTATTGCTGGCGGCGCTATTATTCACCGAGCAGGGAGTGCGGAAAGCATTCTATTGTTCACCAACCATCGTCGTTGTCTTGCCGACCCCGATGATTGGCACTCGCATATTCATACACTTAGGGAAGCCGCCCCTGAAAAACAGATTATTGTTGAGGCAGATAATAGACAACAAGCGACACTCGCCATTGAGGCTGGCGCCGATATTGTTCAATTAGATAAATTCAGCCCAGCACAAATCCGCCAATTGCATCAACAAATACAAACACAAAATCGTTTATGTCGGCTATCTGCGGCTGGAGGGATCAACTTACAAACAATAGAGGCGTATGCGCAAACAGGCATTACATTGTTTGTCACATCGGCTCCTTATTACGCTCCCCCCAGAGATATCAAAGTAAACATTTTCACAGGATAGATCTAATTTAAACGCACCCTATGTTGCAAAGGGTTCGTTTTCTCAATAAACGACGCACATCGTTATATAAAAAACAACATATCGATTTAGGCAAATTGGAATTTTATGATGAAAATAAAACAGATCACTTATTTAGTTGGGATGGCACTATTTACTACACACAGCTTTGCAGCCACCTCTGAAAAATTAGCTAATCGTGATGTGATGAGTGTTTGGAGTACACCACTCGCAGCCGATGAAAACATCATGACTCAAGCGCAAATGAAGCAGCTGAATAAAACAAATGTTGCTCAAGCGCTTAGTACAATGCCTGGTGTAGTGATCCAAAAATCAGGTAATCGTAATGAAACTCAAGTGAATGTCCGTGGTTTTGATAGTCGCCAAGTACCTGTGTTTTTTGATGGTATCCCAACTTATGTTCCTTATGATGGAACATTAGATCTTGGGCGTTTTATGACCAGCGAACTCGCTAGTGTTGAGTTGTCGACAGGCTATACGTCATTGTTACAAGGCCCCAACTTGATGGGTGGCGCCATAAACTTAACGACCGCCACACCTAAAAAACCTTTAGAGGCCAATATCAATCTAAATCAAGGCTTTGCTCGCGGCGCTGATAATGCGCGCAATATCAGCGCTCGTTTAGGCGGTCGTAACGATCTTGGCTTTATTCAGCTCAGTGGTAGTCAATACAAACAGCGTTTTATGGGGTTGCCTGATTCGGCTGATAATAACCCATTAGCCGGTAGTCACGGTCGTCGAACTAATTCAGCCACAGACGATAAGCGTTTAATGTTAAAGATGGGCTGGACGCCACGCGACGCTGATGAGTATGTGGTCACTTATTTAAAACAAGATGGCGATAAAAATAGCGCCCCCAGTGCTGATAATAAAAAACAGCAAATTTGGCAGTGGCCAGAGTATAACAAAGAGAGTATTTACTTTAATGGTACGACCCAAGTTACCAATGATATTGCGCTGCAAAGTCGGCTCTATCACGACAAATTCAAAAATACGCTCCATCAATACAAATCAGTTCAGGATTATCGAGCAGGCAAATACAATTACAGCCACTATGACGATTACAGTAATGGTGTCGATATGCGTATCGATTTTACCCTTCGTGAAATAGACATGCTGTCGTTCGCTGCCCACTGGAAAGAAGATATCCACCGCGCACGTAGTAATAAAATCGTTCCTTATGATCGTTATAAAGATCAAACTTGGTCAATCGCCACTGAATACCAATGGGTTGCAACCGATCAGCTTGATATTATTGGTGGGCTTGGCTACGACTGGCGCAATAGTGATGATGGGAAGCGTTATTTATACAATAAACAAAATGTCGTTACTGGGATTGAAAGCTATGAAGATAACCGCCAACGTGCCTTCAATTGGGAACTTATGGCCCGTTATCATCGAGCAAACAATGATACGGTACAATTTTCAGTGTCAGATAGAAGCCGTTTCCCAACCCAAAAAGAGCGCTACACTAAAAATAAGATGAAAAACAATGATAGTTTTATCATCAACCCGCATCTTGATGCAGAGCGTGCTTTAACATTTGATCTCACTTATAAAGGCTACATCACCGCCGATTGGTCCTACAATGCTAGCGCTTATTATAATCATGTCTCTGATGCCATCATGGCACACTACATACATTATGACCCCGCCGCGGGCAGCGACGTTTATCAAAACCGTAATAGCGGTAAGGTTAATTATGCTGGGATTGATTTAGGCAGTCATGGCCAAATTACTGACTGGATGGCTGCGGGTTTAAGTTATAGTTATATTCATGCTGACCCAAAACACGATAGCGTAAAACATGTTGCAGAATTACCAACACATAAAGCGTTCGTTTGGATTAAGTTTATGCCTAATGAACCATTTAGCATTACAGTCACAGAAGAAGCAAGAAGTTGGGCATTTAATTATATTGATAGTAATGAGAAAGTTAGGGGTTTTGCAAAAACGGACATTCGCTTTAATTATGATCTAGGTCATGGAATTTCTATAAATTCGTCAGTGAATAATTTATTTGATAAGTCATATCAATATACCTCTGGATATATTGAAGAGGGTCGTAATTACTGGTTGGGATTTGAATATAACTATTAACCATCAATTAATTTAGGTAAGAGGTTCATCTCTTACCTAATAATTAAATAGATAATAAGACTTATATTAAATCACTATTTTCAAATAAAATTTAATAATATAGGTGCTTGTACTTAGGATTCGTCTTAATAATATTTAATCTCTTAAGCCCATTATCATAGCCAAACCTATATTTTAGTGATATATGGTTTTTTACACATATTTAATGCTATATACAGATATATAATGCTAACCTTACATAATTATACACTACACAACTCTGTTTTATCAGCTATATCTATATATTTAAGTCTAAACTCATCAAAGTCTCATAGCGCAATACTTGAAGTTAATTGATTCCGTATTTAGACTATAGGAATTATAAATATTCATAAAAATATACTTTTACTAATACTTTTAGATTTTAGAAAATTATTCAGTTTTTATCATGATTTCGCCGTCTTAGGGTTAGAAATTAGAGAGAGCAACCGTGTTCATGAAAAATAGCAAAGACTATCTCATAAATAATAAATTTATTTTTGAGACAGGTAAGAACTTCATTTTTATAAAGAATGAAGTTGATAAGTTCGTTGAGTTATCAAAGCCTGCATCACGACTATTGAATGAAATCATCATACTTAACCAAAAATCCAAAATTGCTACAAGAGAAGAGCTACTGATAAAAGTTTGGGAAGAGTATGGCTTAGTAGGTTCAAATAATAACTTAAATACTTATATTAGTGAAATAAGAAAGAAATTTGAGTTGATCGGTATCGACCCAAAATCTATTGTTACCGTTCCTAAAAAAGGATTTCGTTTTGATTGTGACGCCTTAGAAACCATCACTGATGAAAACGATACGCCATATTTGCCAGAAGAAGAGATAGTCGTACTAAATAGCAGTGATGTTACTTTAGGTTTAGATGACTATGAACATTCCGTTACGCATTCTTCACAATATAGTGAAAAAAATGCTGAGGAAGCAACAACTCAATTTGTTGATCAGAAATCAATTATAGAAGAGCATCTTCATCAACCACGACAAGATAATTCGATATCAGAATTATCATCAACCGTACAAGAAGAGCCACAACTGCTCAAAATACAGAATAAGGGTAAGTTTAAAAATAACCCTATTTTGTTCGCTTTGATTGCAATGTCATTATTTTTGTTCATTTTTGTTTTCTATTACACCACTAATTCTAATGCAAGCATGGAAGTAAATAGCTACATGACAGTCAGTGAGCGAGACAAATGTTTGATACAAATACCTATTAATCTCATTGAAAGCTCAACAAAAGATAGCATCGATTTTGTGAATAAAAAACTTGATAAATATAATGTAAATTGTCAAGAGCCTAAGCGTGTTATCTTACTTTCAGAGCCGAATAGTATTCAGTCTGTTGATAAAAATATATCCCTTAGTATTTGTAAGGAAAAAAAGGCTCAATATGACTGTGTATCAATCAATGATCAGAGAATTTAAATGAAAAAATATATTTTATTGTTTTTATTTGTTTTTATTTCAGCTGTGGCAACAACAACATTTATCTATAATAAAGATAATGATGTGAATATTTGTAACTCTGATATTTTATGGATAAAAGATAACGGTACCGATGATGGGATTATGCTGAAGTCAAAAACCAGTGTACTCGTCGCAGATGATAATACCGGAAGAATGAATATGTATGGTTATATCAAGGAGAATAATATTTTTTATCGCCTTGATAGAGCGCTCTATTTTAGCTACCACGCGATTGATAAAAATAACCATTATTCGATACGGTTTAAATCGTTATCGATCACAAGTTCAGATAACGTTCCTCAAAAGCTGTTTGCAAACTTTATTCAGCTTGAAGAAGAAAAAATACACTATTATATTAATTTAACTAAAATGGATGATAATATTTACATTATCAAAGATGAAGCCTACTCATCATTTACTTGCCATGCTGATAAATAGAAAAAGCCTACTTAGAAAAAGTAGGCTCAGCCGTGAAAATTTCAGAAAAACACTCAAAAGGGCTAATAACTAAGGCCCAAATATGGCTACTTGTGGAATGCCATCCTGACCGATCGTTCCACGAAACATTCCCTTCGTATTGAATTGCATAACAAAATTACCTTTGCTATCTATCGCAATAATACCACCCGTACCACCCATATTTTTCACAGAGTTTAAAGTATTCATCACCGCTTCTGCTAACGGTGTATTACTGTATTTTATTTGTGCCACAACATCATAAGCGGCCACTCCACGAATAAAAACTTCACCTAACCCCGTGGTAGAAATTGCAACTGTATTATTATCAGCATATGTTCCTGCCCCAATAATAGGCGAATCCCCAATACGACCGTAATGCTTATTGGTGCTGCCACCTGTAGAGGTTGCCGCAGCAACATTTCCACGGCTATCTACAGCTACTGCACCTACCGTGCCATATTTATAATCATAAAGCAGAGGAGCTTCAAATAAGGCAGCATTTAGCCCTTTTTCTTGATCAATTTTATGGCTAATTTCTTTGACTTTTTTTAACTGTTCAAGTCTAGATTCAATAATAAAATAAGAAGGATCAACGAGTTCCAACCCCTCAGCTTTTGCAAATTGTTCTGCACCGGTACCACCCATCATAACATAAGGGCTTTTGGTCATAACTTTATAAGCCGCTATAATTGGATTTTTAATGTTAGAAACCCCAACGACGGCCCCCGCGGTATGGTCACGTCCATCCATAATGGAAGCATCCAGTTCTACTTTATTATCCGTAGTTAAAGATGCGCCTTTACCCGCGTTATATAATGGAGAATCCTCCATGATGATCACAGCGGCCTGTACAGCCTCAATACTGTCTCCACCTTTTGATAAAATTTCATACCCTGCTTGCAAAGCTTCTTTCAACTTTAATTCATGTTCTTTCTGTAATTGAGGTATAAGTGATTTTTCTGTTATATCACCAGCTCCTCCATGAATTAATAACCTAAAATTATTATTTTGTTGAGACATTGCAAAAGAAAATGGGAATAATAAAATAAAAAAACTCAGAAAAAGCGCTAGTATTTTATGTATATAGAATATTTTTTTCATTCGAAAACCGTGTAAACTAATTACCAAATATTACTCTTTCTGAGTTTTAGACCGGAAATAACTAAGATGAGTCGTTTATAACGTTGTTGTACGCTGTTCTAAAGGCATAGAAAACTCGTCCAGCACTCTCCAAGTTACTTTCGCGCCACTAGGAACAGATTTATTTTTCAGTTTAAACCTTTGCTCTCCTTTAGGAATCAATGGTTTAAATGTTTCATTTCTATCAATCTCAATAGAATTCACTGAAATATCTTCGAAAGTCATATATATAGGTGAATTATTTGTAACAATAAGTTCATTATTCTCCACCCTAAATTGTAATTTATCCAACTCTTCTTTAATTCTATAATATTCGAGCTGTTTTGGTCGGTAATATACTTTAAAATTCATCACGCGTACTACCGATAACTCAGAATTATGCTCGACATTATCACCCTCCTTTGGTACTTCAGAGGTTGGTATTGCTCTAAATTTAGCGATATATACAGACTCTCTGTCTTTGGGCATTTTTGACACATCACCAGCAAAGATAACTCGCCAATAATAGCGAGTTTTACCCTCTAATTTGTGTAATGGTGGCGTAATAATGAAAGGGATTTCTTCAGTATTACTATTCAATAAAGTAATGCCCGTATTCGTATCTAATGCTTCCATAGAGCCTTGGATCAGATAAGGGAGACTCTCTTTATTCCGTAAAGAAATAGAGATACTTTTATTACCTTCAACATAAGTACTCCGTATTAACTGAAAGCTAATACTATCCGGAATGTTACTATATGCAGATGTCATCGACAAAAAGAATAGAGCACCTAAAATAAATATTATCTTGCCTAGCTGTCTCATATTACTCTCTTAAACTATTAATGCTTAATATTGATCAAACCTTAGTATACACTAGCAATTCAACTCTTCCTTTGTACTTACCAGGTTTTACATCACGATTCTTACACATTAACCAACGTATGTTTAAGTTATCATTTTCAGCTTGCGCATTTTTGTTTAGTGGAATATCTGAATTATCAAACTTAATTAAATTTGATTGATTCGTTGCGTCGCAACTCAGCGCAGGGATATTACCACCATCAAAATATGGTGCCCCTATAACCCAAGGTTTTACTGTACTCTTCTCACCTGAATCAATTTGTTCTAATTCCAGCTTCGTTAATTTGTCACCTTTGGCTTCACCCATTCTCGGGATTGCAGACATATATAACGGATTCCCTTGCCCGCTACAGTTAAATGTTAACCGCGATTCTAATGGGATTGAATCAGCACGACCAAAAGTTTCGTGGAATACAGTACCACTTGCTGCACTTATACGACAAACTCGGGCTATTTTAACATTGGTAATAAAGCGAACCTTTATCTCCCCATCAGCTCTAAAACCTTTATGTCCTCCTAAGCTTACAAGTCTAAAGGCACTATTATCCATTATAAAGTCACCAGGAACCGCTTTTCCATTTAAATAGACTTCTAAAGGCTTAGCAATAGAAAACTGAACATGTTTGGTTCCACCATAGCCTATAGTTATTTTACCTGGTGGAATATAACATAAATTTAAACCTTTGGTATCTTTTCGGTCAACTGTGATAAGGTTTGCTATCGGTTCACCAAGAACACCCGAATATGATGTCTTTAACCCTTGAGTGCCGTTAGGTAAGTTTAAATTGATATCAACTTTAAAGCTAGGAACAACCCACGCGAATAAACCAGAAGCGTCTGTGTGTTTCATTTTAAAAGCAAATTTTTTACCCTGACCTAATACCGTATGTTCTGATGCATTAAAGGTCTCTGCTCTGCAACGACCTGAATAGTCAGAGATACCGACTATTGCGAACTCATCATCCCATTCTCTATTGTTAAGTGTTGAAGTGGTGTTCGGGAAATATTCAGGACGTTGGGTATAAATACCATACTCTGGAGGCCCCATCGTAATCGATGTCACCCCCATCATCCTTGCATCAAGTAGATGAGGTGTCCCCACAGGAACGTCATCATCTAGGTCAATCATACCATAGAGCTGTACAATCATTTGACCTGCCTGCATTGGACCTTCAGCATGCGCATTAGAAAAAAGCATCCCTATCGACATAGCTGATAAAGAAATCGCTTTCAAACATTTAGAAATACTTTTACTCATAACTGAACCTACCTTAACAAATATACAGTCAATCATTTATAATGCGCTAATTCATCTCAGGCGGATTCAAGTCCGAAGTGCAACGCTAAGCCGCCTTTCTTAGCTCCGCAAACACCACCGAAGGTTGTCTGAACCCCAGACACTTGCGTGGCCTGCTGTTCAACGCTCCCTGATAGCGTTGTAAGTCTTCTTCTGTCACTGTCCGCAGGTCTGTTCCTTTCGGGATAAACTGTCTTAACAACCCATTCGTATTCTCGTTCAGCCCACGCTCATGCGAGGCATACGGATGGGCAAAGTACGTATCTGCGTTCAGTGCTTCTGCTATCGCCTTGTGCTCACTAAACTCTAGACCGTTATCGAACGTTATTGTGTGACATACATCCTGATACTCACTCAGCAGTGAGATAATGGCCTTACTGACTTCCACCGCATCCTTTGAAAACACCTTTTTTGTCAGGTAAATACGGCTTTTGCGTTCTGCCAGTGTCACGATAGCACCAGTGCCCTGTTTACCCTGCACCAAATCGGCCTCCCAGTCCCCCAGACGGCTACGGTCATCGACGACTGACGGCCGTAGCTCAATGGATACCGCATCAGGGATGCGCCCTCGTTTCTGCCCGTAGCCCTTACGATATCGCCGTTTGCCCTGCCTAAGATGCCTGTACAACTCGCCACCGCTACGCTTATCCGCATAGATATACTGGTAAATCCATTCATGGCTGACGCTAAGACCAATAATGCTGCCAATTGCACTTATTTGCTCAGGACTCCACTTCCACTCCAGAGCAAATATCACGAAATCTATGGTCTGCTGAGGAATTGTCCTTTTGGCAGATGACAGCCGCCTATCACAGCACTTCTGGTGTGCCTGTTGTGGGTTATAACCAGTATCTGAAGTGTTACGCCTCAGTTCACGGGAGACCGTGGACTTGCTTACACCGATACGGATACCTATCTCATGGCAGGATAAATTATCCTCACGCAGTATCGATATCTGGTATCGTTGTCCTTCGGTTAGTTGCTGATACTTCATACTTACTCGCTCATCTTTGGTCGGAAGAGCAGGATAGCTTATCAGTAGCTAACCGTCCTTCCATCTAACATGACCGAGCGTTGCACTTATTATCTGAATTCGCGCATTAAATTCTATGTCTACCCCTTCTTTATCCTTTGCATTTGCATTTCCAAATAACATACACACGCCTAAAGTAACCGCAAATATAAGATTATTTCTCTTAAAATTCATTATAATAATTCCTTATTATGGTTGCTCTAACGTAATATCTATAGAGGAAAGCAACTCTCCAGGTTTTAAAGAACTTTCACCATCTAATTTAACCACACTAACTTCGAATAAATTTTCTGCTTTACCATTCCCTTTTATAGTAAAAGGTACATGTTCTGATTTTGAAAGTTCAACTATTTTGCAGCTGGACTCATCGTCTTTACAAGACCATAATACAAACGCTGCATTTGTTATATTATTAGTAGGATAGATTTTATTCATGCTATTAACTTCAGTACCACTGCCCGAAGTTATTTTCATCAGATATGGTACACCCGCATTTCCATTAGAAAAATCAAAGCTATCACATTCATAACCAAATAAAAATTGCTTCACATGCGTTTTATCTGTAACAGCTTCTTTTATTGTGTTGGTCTGTATCGGTAAATTGAAAGTAACATCTAATGTAGGAGAGACAACTTTACAAGAGCCTTTAATGATATTACCTTTAACTTCAAATTTAACTGCATTTGCAACGCTATTAAAACCCAATAAAAACGGTAACGCTAGGCAACCAAGTTTGATGTATTTAAAGTATTTGGCCATCATATTTCTCCTCGCCACCTAGATCATTAATTACAACCCATGTAGCTTGCTTATTATTCAAACCTCCACCGACTGTATAGCTATAAGAACTATATGGCGCAATCATGGTATTCTTTTTCTGTAGGCTTAAACTAACCTTTTTTCCACCAACCACTAATCTATTTAGATTTATGTAGTAAGGAGAGTTATTTTCAACTACTACACCTGATGGAGAGGATTTAATCACTAACTTCTTATATGCATCTTCTATTGATATAGGTAAATTATTAGGACGATAGAATAATTTTATAATATTATTATAGCCAATATTGATACCCGCACCTGTTGCTGGTCCATTAGTTGAGGGGATCATAGTGCCTGTAAAGTAAAAAACTGTTTCTCTATCTACTGGTAGGCTATGAGGCTGTATAAATATTCTAATATCTTGGCTTTTTTTACTATCAACTTTAACTAAAGGTGGATAAATTGCGAAAGGAACATTTTTACCACCGTTCTCTTGGGTTATAGCAAATTTAGCAAGATAGTTAATACTCGTATTATTTCTTGCACTAATAGAAATGCTTTCCTCTCCTTGAGAATAGACTAATCTTGTAGCATTTAACCCTACTCCACCATTCGCAAATGACTGCGCGGAAATAAATGGTAAAATAAAAACAAACAGTAAAATTAACAATCGCAGATTATCTATCGAAAAATTCAAATTTCTTTGTTTTAGTTTTATTGTTTGCATTATCTAAACCTACATTTTCCATCTTCAATAATAAGAGGCTGTAAATAGCCTCTTATGCCATTATCTAAACTTTATCAGTATTAGTTATAAGATACAGAGAAAGTAACTGGTACGTTTAATGTATCAGGAGCAACACCTACTTGAGTCAGTAAAAGTTTAGCCAATACAGGAATTGTAGTGCTACCGTTAACATCTACAGCGTTAGAGAATTTCAGCTCTGTGTCTACGTTTGGTTTGATATCTTTACCACCTGAAGATAATGCAACTGCTAAAGATTTAGCACCTGTGTTTGCAAAATACTCTGGGAATAGTGGAGATTCTTTACCTTCTGCATGAACGAAAATAGCTGCATCTTCTGCTGCTGCTTTAGAACAGTTAGTCAGGATCAGGTTGAAGTTTTTATCTGAACCTAATTGGTCTTTAACATTCTTACCATTAGTTTGGTCAAGAGTAAAAGTACCCCAATCAATTACAGAACCTTCCGCAGTTGAAGCTACATCACAAGAAGCCGCACGTAATTGAGCTTTGAAACGTACTTCAGTGCTTTTTTTACCTACTTCATCAGCAGCTAATGCTGAACCAGCTACCATTGAACTTGCTAATACTGCGATTGTTACTAGTTTCTTGTTGAATAACATTTTAAATACCTCTGTATTTATAACATGTAGTAGTGAAAGACATTGTTATTTAATGTTCAAATTTAAATTCGTTACATCCTTGTAAATCCAGTCCTAAAATTTTGAATATAAACTTGAATAATCAGCATTAGCCTATTTAGCTAACACCATTAGGGTTAAAAAAATCCTTTTAATCCCCTTTTTAAAGGCAAGTCAAAAAAATTGACTCTAAAAAAGGCACTACCCTTTCTACTTACATACTCAAAAACACATATTAAGTAGTCGTATTTTTACGGTTCTAGTGGCTCTTGAATTTAACTTATTGTTAGCTTTCAGCTATCCAGTAATAGACTCCTGAGCACCGCCTATAGTAAAAAATAAAAATACTATTCCTATAAAGGAAAGTGATGGCCAATATAGAAATAGCTATATGGATAAAATTTTCAACCTAGTTAATTAGTCATTTCATTAACTATTAACTAGACAAAGATAATAGCCAACATCAGGAACATATTTAATGTTAGGAGTTTTCTTATATTTGGAAGATATCAAAATCTTTATCTAATCGCGTTTTCTCTAAAAGCAAAACGTAGTAGCATAATTATCTTTTTCAATATGAAGAATATTTCCAAACATCCTCATCAACTGGTTCCAATATTACCGCAACAATATCTTTTGTCAAAAACACAACAAAAAAGCACTACAAACAAAATATAATATTTACAAACACCAAGACAAAAGAATAAACAACCACAAAAGCTAAAAAATCATATTTTTAGCCATCAAAATTGGATTAATTTATATTTATAAAAGGTAAATAATTTATAAAAATTTACATTTGTATCCATTTGTTTGAAATAATTTCATTACATATAAAACTATAAACAAGGAACGTGCTGAAATAAAATTCTATATTTTATAATTTAACAATACTTAACACTAGTTTACACACAAAAGAAGATAATTAAATCTATGTGGTTGAATTGTTGTAAGATAAGTCTTAATTGACATTCACCCTAAATGTAACAGTTCTTTACTTTTCGTGTCATCCGCTTTGAGTGTAATGATTACCCTTTGGTTTTATTTAGAATTTCACCAAATGGCTATTTTTTAATTAAACTTATGGCATTACTTTACTTAGATACAAAGATGTATCTCCACTCAAGAGAGTAATTTTTCAATAGCAATGCTCTATCTCTAATCGTTACCTTTAAAAAACCATGATAATCCTAAACATATCAACGCTGTTCTCCTATATAGATAGGGGAAACATGCCTCATATGCAGTCGCTTAGTAGTGAACGATGATATTCCTTTATCTAAGGGTGAAGTGAGAGAATATAAAGATATTCATCTATAAAGAAGAGATAGAAGTATTTCAAAGACTTCTCGCGGTATGAGTTTATAACTAGAAAAATAAAGTGATATGAAACTCAAGATTTATTTTTGATTATGTGGGTCACGGGCAGTGAAACAATATTCGCTAAATAAATACATTAGAATATATAACTAAGTAAATACTACTCTATTTATGCCTCTACTAATTTTTTATTACAAATTAATTATCCACTAATGAAGTTTATTGATATTGCAGACGACCTTTTAACTATTCATAAAAAGACACTCCCCATAATAGCCTAGTGATTGTTGCTTCTATTGACGAAAAAATACTTACAAAGTACCTTAAGTCACAAATTATCGCTTTATTTTAATTAAATAAGACATCTTAAATAGAATATTTAACCGCTATTGAGATACAAAAAACAAAATGCATAATTTTAAATTTTACACCTTAATTTTATAAGGTTAATGACCGTAGACGGTTATAGCATCCCAAAATCGGCAGTTTTGTGCCGTTTACCGATAAACATCGGTCTAACAGAAAAGCCTAGCCTAAAGCCTCACAATTACTGACGGTTAAGAAAAACGCCCAAACTGTGTTATGACAATTAACCTCAAGCGATACATTTAAAATGTAATATGACTCTATTTTTGTCCGATATTGCGGATTAAAATTTTCATTCTTGTTTTTGATAAATAACTATTTTTCTCTATGTTAGCCCTTTTGCTCTCTTCTTATTTCCATCTCTATCTGCAATGAAGTTATGGTAAACTTGTTTACAACAGCAATTTTCAGTTTTGATGTAAGGTCAATTACCATGAAAAAAATGAGTGAAGATAAACTGCTAGTGATGGCCGAAAAAATTTGCCAATCAAGAGGCGTTCGGCTCACACCGCAAAGAGAAACTGTTTTACGCCTGATTGCACAGCAACATGGCGCAATCAGTGCTTATGACTTATTAGATTTATTAAGAGAGGTAGAGCCTCAAGCAAAACCACCAACGATTTATAGAGGCTTAGAGTTCTTAATAGAGCAAGGGTTTATTCATAAAATAGAATCAACAAATAGTTATGTTATCTGTCACCATTTCGATAACCCGAGTCATATCTCAGTAATGTTGATTTGTGATCATTGCGGAAGTGTCACAGAGAGTGATTGCACAACAATTGAAACAGCAATTATGTCTCTTGCAAACAGCCACCAATTTCACCTGAGACACACTGTGGTAGAAAATCATGGATTATGTCATGAATGTTACGAACTCAGCACTTGCCAGGATCATGAACATTGTGAACACAACCATGAGCAACCGGTTATCACAAAGAAGAAATAAGAAGTGGCGTAGAATTACTGCTGATAGTAGGTACTTGCTGAGGGAGCACTTAAATAGAGTGGCAGACTTTTTATCTAATTTAATAACCTAGTGACAAACCTAGGTTGATATTAGAAAACAGTAAAATCTGCCAGCAATATTTTGAAGGGTGGTTATAAGACCAATATTAACACCAATCACCATTGCGAATCACACCTACCGCTAATCCTTCAATAGTGAAATTTTGTTGACGTAAATCGACAATAATAGGTGCAAACTCTGGGTTTTCGGCGATTAACTCAACGCGGTTACCTTGTTGCTTAAAGCGTTTTACCGTAACCTCATCTTCAATACGCGCCACAACCACTTGCCCATTACGGACATCTTGTGTTTTATGAACAGCTAACAGGTCACCATCCATAATCCCGATATCTTTCATCGACATCCCATTAACACGCAATAAAAAGTCAGCATGTGGTTTGAATAGCTCAGGATCAACCTGATAATGACTTTCAATATGCTCTTGCGCTAATAAAGGTTCGCCGGCAGCGACACGCCCAATTAAAGGTAGCCCCTGAATTTCAGGATCATTTTCTTCTTCAAGCAGTAAACGGATACCACGAGAAGCCCCTGAAACAATCTCTATCACCCCTTTACGAGCTAAGGCCTTAAGATGCTCTTCTGCCGCATTAGGCGAACGAAAACCAAGGCTTGCTGCTATTTCAGCACGTGTAGGTGGCATACCCGTCTGAGAAATGTGATCGCGCACCAGATCATAAACTTGCTGTTGTCTAGCGGTCAGTGCTTTCATTTCGTTCCCCTGTTTGTTTATACAGTCAGACTGTGAGTATATACAGGTAAATGAAGATTTGAAACACTTAAATCACTCGAATGCCATATTTGCCAGTAATCTCACCGATAATCGCTCTGTTTTCGATAATTTCTGACTAGCCAACGAAATAATGCTGCCACAATATCGTCGCCCAAATAACTAAAGCTAACCCAATCGTGATAAACACAGCCGCCGAGCCAATATCTTTCGCTCGTCCAGACAACTCATGATATTCACTTCCTACACGATCCACGACCGCCTCTATTGCACTGTTAATTAATTCTACGATAGCGACCAGTACAACAGAGCTAATCAATAATAATCGGTCGATATAGCTAACATCCAGCCACAACGCGATAATGACAGCAAGTATTGCCGCAACGGATTCTTGCCGAAATGCAGCCTCATTGACCCAAGCTGCTTTCAACCCTTTAAGGGAGTAACCCGCAGCCTTAATTACACGCGTAAATCCCTTAGTTTGGTTTGCCATATTTATTCCTCAAAATTACAAAACAATAATCATTTTTTGCGGTCAAAGTTAATTGTCAGTAACAGATTTGCCAGTTGATTTCTGGTATGCTTGCGAAGCATTGTTAACAAGAGGCTATAATCATTTATGTCACTATGGCGTAAAATATATTACAACACGTTGAATTTACCACTTAAATTACTGGTAAAGAGCAAACTCGTTCCAACGGACCCTATTTCAGAACTTGAATTGGACACCAGTCGGCCCACATTATATGTGCTGCCATATCATTCTAAATCTGACCTTTTAACATTACGTCACCAATGCTTATCTATCGGCCTACCTGATCCTTTGGTCGATAATGACATTAATGGCACTAAATTACCGGCTTACGTCTTTATTGATGATGGCCCTAGAGTATTTCGTTATTATTCTCCTAATCCACGTAAAGAATCGGTGAAGGTATTCCATGCCTACTTAGATTTGCATCGTAGTAATCCGAATCTTGATATCCAAATGCTACCGGCTTCTGTCATGTTCGGTCGCTCTCCTGGGCGTGAAGGGCATACACCGGCGCCGCCATTGCGTTTACTTAACGGTATTCAAAAGTTCTTTGCCATAATCTGGCTTGGGCGAGATAGCTTTGTTCGCTTTTCCCCTCCAGTGTCGATGGGCTTGATGGCGCAAGAACATGGCACAGATACTATTATTGCGAATAAACTTGCACGGGTCGCGCGTATTCACTATTCACGCCAACGCCTTGCTGCTGTTGGCCCTAAATTGCCTGTTCGCCAAGAGCTATTCAATAAGCTGCTAACCTCAAAAGCCATTGAAAAGGCGGTTGAAGACGAAGCCCGTAGCAAAAAAATTCCACTGAAGAAAGCTCAGCAAAATGCCGTCAATATGATGGAAGAAATTGCCGCTAACTTCTCTTATGAAGCGATACGTCTTACTGACCGAGTGTTAAGTTGGACTTGGAACCGCTTATATCAAGGGATCAACGTTCAGCATGCCGAGCGGGTTCGCCAATTGGCGCAAGATGGTCATGAAATCGTTTATGTGCCTTCTCATCGCAGCCACATGGATTACTTGCTGCTGTCATACGTTTTATATCATCAAGGCTTAGTTCCTCCTCATATCGCGGCAGGTATCAACTTGAATTTCTGGCCAGCGGGGCCTATTTTCCGTCACCTCGGCGCTTTCTTTATTCGTCGAACCTTTAAAGGTAATAAACTCTATTCAACCGTATTCCGTGAGTACCTCAGTGAATTATTTGCGCGGGGTTACTCTATTGAATATTTTGTTGAAGGTGGCCGCTCCCGTACAGGCCGTTTACTTCAGCCAAAAACAGGTACCTTGTCGATGACGCTACAAGCGATGCTACGTGGCGACTCTCGTCCTATTACGATCGTGCCCGTTTATATTGGCTATGAAAATGTTCTGGAAGTGGGAACCTATGCCAAAGAGCTACGTGGTGCTGAAAAAGAGAAAGAAGGCTTCTTTTCGATGGTTCGCGGCCTACGTAAATTACGTAACTTAGGCCAAGGCTATGTGAATTTTGGTCAGCCTATTTCACTCTCTCAATATCTCACAAAGCGTGTACCTGATTGGCGCGACTCGATTGACCCTATCGAACCTCAGCGCCCGAGTTGGTTAAACCCAATCGTCAGTGGGCTAGCAGATCACATTATGGTCAATATTAATAATGCTGCGGCAGCTAACGCTATTAACCTGTGCTCAACAGCATTACTTGCGTCGCGCCAACGTTCATTGACGCGTGAGCAACTTATTGAGCAAGTCGATTGTTACCTACAGTTATTGCGTAATGTTCCTTATACGGCTGATGCAACAACACCAAATAAAACAGCGGAGCAATTGTTAGAACATGCTTTGCAGATGGATAAGTTTGAAGTCGAAAAAGATAGTATGGGAGACATTATCATTCTTCCTCGTGAGAATGCCGTCCTCATGACTTATTATCGTAATAACATTCATCACTTATTGGTGTTGCCATCACTGATCTCGAGCATTGTGCTCCATCATGAAAGTATTAGCCGCCAAGATATCCACTATCAAGTAGGGCAAATTTACCCCTTCCTCAAAGCTGAACTGTTTATGCGTTTTGATAGTGGCTCTTTGGTTGAAGTCGTTGATACCTTAATTGATGAGCTAAATAACCAGAAATTAGTGTGCTTAAAAGAAGACGATATTGTCATTCTTAACCCACGTCGTATACGCCCATTACAGTTGCTCGCAGCAGGTGTTCGCGAAACCTTACAGCGCTATGCGATTACGCTTTCTTTACTCAATGCGAGTCCAGAAATTAGCCGTAATACATTAGAAAAGGAGAGCCGCATGCTAGCTCAGCGTCTTTCTGTGCTGCACGGTATTAACGCTCCTGAATTCTTCGATAAAGCGGTCTTTTCAATCTTAGTCGAAACGCTACGGGAAGAAGGCTACATTGATAATGATGAAAACGATATTTTCACGGCCAATGCGAAAAAACTCTATGCGGTTATTTCGCGTTTAATGTCGCCAGAAATTCGTTTGACTATCGAGAGCGTGAGTCAACCAGAGGAGCGCGCTACTGAGACAGAAAAATCAAAAGAAGACTAACTTTTAAGTCTAAAGAAACCAAAAGGGGGAATGCAATTCATGTTCCCCCTTATAAACAAAATCCCACGTTAAAAACGTAGGGTCGTCAGTACGTAAAAGGGGTAATGTGCTTCACATTACCCCTTTACTATTCCACAAATGGTTTACAAGTAACTTAAGAAAATCCCAATAAATAAGATCAATCCAACATAGTTATTATTTAAAAAGGCTTTAAAACACGGTGCTCGTTCCCTATCTACCATTAATTTTTGTTGGTAAATAAACAGCAATGCCGATAGTGATAGTGCGATATAGTACACCGCTCCTAAATCAGCCAATGAACCCACTAACACCAATAAAACAATCATCACGATCTGTAAAATACCAATAATCAGCTTGTCATATTGGCCAAACAGTATCGCTGTTGATTTAACGCCGATTTTTAAATCATCATTGCGGTCAACCATCGCATACTGGGTATCATAAATCACGGACCACAAGATATTGACCAAAAACAGTACCCAGCACACCAATGGTAACGATTCACTGACAGCAGAGAAGCCCATCGGGATAGACCAACCAAATGCGGCACCTAAAACAACTTGAGGTAAGTGGCTGACTCGCTTAACAAAAGGATAAATCCACGCCAAAGCTAATCCGGCAACAGATAGCCAGATAGTCATTGAATTTAGCGTCAGTACTAATAAAAATGAGAGACCAACGAGGCTAGCGAATAAAATTTTTGCTTCTTTTTCTGTCACATCACCACTGGGTAATGGGCGGTGTTTCGTTCGCTCAACATGGCCATCAAAGTGACGGTCTGCGAAATCGTTAATCACGCATCCGGCTGCACGCATCAAGAAAACGCCCGCCGTAAAGACAATAAGAATATGTAAACTCGGTATACTTTGAGCGGCAATCCACAACGCCCAATAGGTTGGCCATAACAATAATAGCGACCCTATCGGCCTATCAATACGCATCAAACGGCTGTAGGCATGCCATTTACTTAGCGCCATACTTCCCTCCATTTGTTGTGCTCCTTTTATTTTTTATCTTTTATATGCAGGTGATTCAGGTAAAAACAGTTCGGTTAATAATAAAGGTTTTTCAGATAATCTTAATAGAGAGCGGCGGATCCATCGCAAATTTTGCTGCCCTATATGAATATAATCACGGGAAAGATTATCATGGCTAAAGAGATAACGCCCTAACGGTACAGCACCGATATCAATAAGTTTCCGGTCTTCACCAGTCAATGTCTCCTGTGGAATTAACGTTCGTCCAAGTAACCATGGAATATTATCACCATACATAATGACTTCACGTAACCAATAATATTCACTGACAGGTAAACACGCCGCTTCTTCTTCGCTCAATGCCTCTTGAGTCACATAACGTTGCGTATAAGGAACAACCGTGACACGTTGGCAATGCTGCTCTAAGCGTTTTGTCATCGACCCTAGTTCATGTAGCCAATCTAAAACATTTTCAGGAACAAGGTCATCATCTTCTGATAGCCATGTTATCGGGTGAGAGATAAAAAGCGTTTCATCCATTACTCATCATTCCACCACTATACTGTGTGGTTTTGTATCATATTGGTTCTTAGCATGAAGGATATCACGTTGCCTTGCGATAAGGTTAAAGTTAGCTAACAAATTAGTTAAAAAATCACAAATCCCACATGAATTGTAAAATTTTCTTAAAATAATTTTTAACGCTAATGAGTCATACACACAAAATGATCAAGTAGAAATGATTAAATAGCGACAGCCTGCCATTATGGCAGGCTGTGAAAGGTAGCTATGACGCTTATCAACGCCAAGCTTTATAACGATTAATTAGCCCATTAGTTGAGCTATCATGGCTGCTGATTTCGTCTTTACTTTCTAACTCAGGCAAAATTCGGCTCGCCAATTGCTTCCCAAGCTCTACACCCCATTGGTCAAAGGTGAAAATATTCAGAATTGCCCCTTGCGTGAAGATCTTATGTTCATACATCGCAATGAGTGCACCTAATGAATAAGGTGTGATCTCTTTAAGCAAGATTGAGTTTGTTGGGCGGTTACCTTCAAACACTTTATAAGGAGCAACATACTCCATATCCGCAGGGTTTTTACCTTGAGCCGCAAATTCCGCATCAACAACTTCACGCGTCTTACCAAATGCCAACGCTTCCGTTTGAGCAAAGAAATTCGACAGTAATTTATCGTGATGATCACCGAGTGGATTATGCGTTACTGCTGGCGCAATAAAATCACAAGGGATCATTTTAGTTCCTTGATGGATCAATTGATAAAAGGCATGTTGGCCGTTTGTGCCCGGTTCACCCCAAATAATTGGCCCCGTTTGATAAGAAACTTTGTTGCCATTACGGTCAATATACTTACCATTTGACTCCATATTTCCTTGTTGGAAATAAGCGGCAAAACGGTGCATATATTGATCATATGGCAGAATCGCTTCAGTTTCCGACTCAAAAAAGTTGTTATACCAAATGCCAATTAAGCCAAGGAGAACAGGAATATTCTTTTCAAAAGCCGTTTGGGTAAAGTGCTTATCCATTGCATGAGCCCCTTCGAGGAGCTGAACAAAATTGTCATAACCCACAGACAAGATAATGGATAGGCCAATCGCTGACCATAATGAATAACGGCCACCAACCCAATCCCAAAACTCAAACATATTTGCCGTATCAATACCGAACTTCGCGACTTGCTCACTATTGGTTGACAGTGCCACGAAATGTTTTGCGATATGCTGTTCATCTTTCGCTTGTGCGAGCAACCAATCACGCGCTGAATGCGCATTCGTCATGGTTTCTTGCGTCGTGAAGGTTTTTGATGCGATTAAAAACAGAGTTGTTTCTGGATTTAAAACTTTCAACGTTTCCGCTATCTGCGTGCCATCAACGTTAGAAACAAAGTACATATTTAAGTGATTTTTATAAGGGCGTAGCGCTTCGGTGACCATAAATGGACCAAGATCTGAGCCACCGATACCGATATTCACCACATCCGTGATAGCCTTGCCAGTATACCCTTTCCACTCGCCATTAATAATGCGCTCACTAAATTGATGCATCTTTTCTAAGACCGCGTTGACATCTGGCATCACATCTTTGCCATCAACATAAATCGGTGTATTGTCACGGTTACGTAGTGCGATATGCAATACAGCACGATCTTCGGTACGGTTAATTTTTTCACCACTGAACATACTATTCATTGCGCTTTTTAGCTGAGTCTCTTCAGCTAATGCGAATAATTTATCCAATGTTTCTTGAGTAATTCGGTTTTTGGAGTAGTCCACCAAAATTTGGTCGTCAAATGTCGCGGAAAATTTGGTAAAGCGATCATTGTCTTGTTTGAACAGGTCGCGCATATGGGTATCTTTCATTTGCGCAAAATGTTGCTCTAGCGCCCGCCATGCTGCCGTTTGGCTTGGATTAATACTATTCATGGATAACACTCTCCAAAATATTTGAAATAAAAATAATTGTAACTCGCCGAGTCATCTTGACCTATCACTTTCCTGCGTTCTTGCAATCCTTATGATATTGGGCAATTTTTTGCAATTTTTCCAGAGCTTATTACAGCCATCGGGAAAAGCGATAATAAATTAGTCATCATTAGAATTACTGATTTGCATCGATTCTTCATTGACGGCATCGGCCTAACCCGATATTTCTATATAAAAAATAGATTGCCAAAAGGGATTGATACCATGAATGCAGTAGCCTCTTTGCCAGAAAATAATCCGTACGTTATCGCCAAATTTGGGGGGACAAGTGTCGCTAATTTTGAAGCCATGAACAAAAGTGCAGACGTTGTTCTTTCGAACAATAATGTCCGCGTAGTGGTACTTTCTGCTTCTGCGGGTATCACTAATTTGTTGATAGAGCTTGCCGAAGGTTGCGATGCCGACAAACGTAATCAGCTACTGCAAAAAGTTAAAGAGATCCAATATGCGATTATTGATCATTTACAACATGCGGAAGTAATTCGCGAAGAGATTAATCGTTTATTAGATAATATTGCTCATTTGGCAGATTCCGCTTCTCTGGCAACTTCCGATGCGCTCACCGATGAAATGGTGAGTCACGGTGAACTTATGTCGACTTTGCTGTTTGTTGAAGTCCTCCGCCAGCGTGGGGCTAACTCACAATGGTTTGATGTGCGCAAAGTAATGAAAACAAATGCAAACTTTGGTCGCGCTGAACCCGACCTTTTGCAATTAAAAGAGTCGGCCCAACAACACTTGCTCCCTCGCCTACAGGGTTCTTTAGTCATTACACAAGGTTTTATTGGGCAAGATAGCAAAGGACGCACAACAACACTTGGCCGTGGCGGTAGCGATTATACCGCGGCATTATTGGCTGAAGTTCTCAATTTAGCACGTGTTGATATCTGGACAGACGTTCCTGGTATTTACACGACAGATCCACGCGTCGTACCCGCAGCACAGCGTATCGATGAAATTGCTTTTGACGAAGCCGCAGAAATGGCAACGTTTGGCGCTAAAATATTGCATCCAGCAACGCTATTACCTGCGGTACGTGCTGGGATCCCTGTTTTTGTTGGCTCCAGTAAAGAGCCACAAGCTGGCGGAACCTTAGTGTGTGATAAAACCGCGAATGCCCCTCAATTTAGAGCGTTAGCACTGCGCCGTAAACAAACACTGCTCACGTTACATAGCCTAAAAATGCTGCATGCTCGAGGCTTCTTGGCTGAAATATTCACGATTTTATTACGTCACAATATTTCCGTTGACTTGATCACCACATCCGAGGTGAGCGTAGCCCTCACATTAGACACCACTGGCTCTACGGGTACAAATGGTAGCTTACTCACCAACGCACTGATGACAGAGCTATCAGCGCTATGCCGCGTAGAAGTAGAAGAAAATTTAGCGCTAGTGGCCATCATTGGGAACGAACTGTCGCAAGTAAATGGCCTCGGCAAACAAATTTTTGGGGCGCTAGAATCCTTCAATATCCGAATGATCAGCTACGGTGCCAGCAGCCATAATATCTGCCTACTGGTACCAGGTAATGACGCGGAAGAGATAGTGCGCACTCTGCATTCAAATCTATTTGAATAACGGCTCACTTTCCTGAGAAGACAGGCGCTCTTAGATAAAGGGCGCCTTTGACTTTATCGGCGAGAGAAAGCTAATTTAGCCGCGAACATAATAAAAATTAGCCCTGTTGTTCTGTCCATCCAGCGAATTACCGCCGGTTTTTTAAATAATGTCGATAGGGGGCGGGTAGCACCAATCAACAAGCCACTCCAAATAATCCCTAAAATGACATGGATCCCCACCAGCAAAAATGTCCACATCACTACATCTTTTCCGGCAGGGATAAATTGCGGTAAAAATGAGACATAGAAAATACCTACTTTTGGGTTAAGTAAATTGCCCAAAAAGCCTCGCATAAACCAATTTTGTTGCTTGGTGGATGTCGCGTTATCACCTGAAAAATGGTTTCTCGGTTTCAATAGCATTTGAACACCAAGCCAACACAAATAGGCAGCACCACACCATTTTAAAATAGAGTAAGCGAGTTCAGAGGCGGCAATCAGTGCGCCTAAACCAAAGGCTACCATAGCCCCCCACGCCAAACACCCTAACCCAATTCCTGCCGCGGCGGTAAAGGCCGTTCGTGTTCCCTGAACCGTTGATGTTCTTAAAATTAGTGCGGTATCAATACCCGGTGTTATTGTTAGCAATGTTGCCGCGAGTACATATGCGACCATCAATTCAGCTATCATTCATCACCCCCCTTTATCTTAGCCATCGCCTTTTGTACATTTGCCGTGTACTCCAACATCGCTGCTGTCACCGCTGCATTCTCTTTTAACAACCTTAAATTTTTTTGTGCTGTTTTATCATCCTGCTGACTCGCCCGCTCAAACCACATGATGGCTCGAAAGATATTTTTATCGCCACCAAGACCCTTGGCATACATGACGGCAAGGTTATTTTGTGCATCGCTGAGGCCTTGAAACGCGGATTGTTGCCATAATTCCCGCGCTCTTCGCGCATCTTGTTTTACCCCATTTCCCGTTAAGTAAAAAATGGCCAATTGATTTTTTGATTGGATATCATCCTGCTCTGAGGCTTGTAGCCAACTCACCACTTTTTGAATATCTATCTCAGGGAGTTGCCCTGCAATATACAATTCAGCGAGTTTTGTTTGTGCTTCGACAATATCATCCTCGGCCATGCTCATATACCATTCAATGGCTTTTCCATGATTGGCTTTGACACCGCCTAACCCTTTTTCGTAAAACTCCGCGACTTTCATTGCAGCAGGAACAGAACCATTATTGGCGCCTAGCAAATACCACTCAAAGGCACTGCCAAGATCTTTGCCTACACCATCACCCTCTTCATAGCCCCGCCCCATCACAAACAGTGCATCTGTATACCCCTGTGATGCAGCACGCTTATACCAATACATCGCTTGATACGGGTTCTTTTCAATCAAACGGTGGCCTTCATAATAGAGATCCCCCATATTCATTTGGGCAATTGCTGAACCCATATTTGCTGCTTGTCGATACAAATCAATGGCTTTTTCCTCGTCCTGCTGAACGCCTTCACCCTTTTCATATAAGACAGCTAAGTTATTGACTGCCGCAGCCACTCCCTGCTGTGCACTCTTTTCATACCACATTTTGGCTTTTTGATAATCAACCTCACCGTCTAAGCCATCGTAATAAAACATGCCTAACGCCAATTGGCTATACGCGCCCCCTTGTTCGGCGGACTTCATATACCATGCTTTAGCTTGTTTATAATCTTGCTCCAAGCCTAAGCCACGCTCATACAAAAAACCTAAACTATATTGGCAATCAGGGTCACCCTTTTCTGCACCTTTCCGATACCAGCGCACTGCCTCTGCATATTTTTGCTGCTGTTGTGCTAAAAGCCCTAAATAATAGTCACCATCGGCACTGCCGCGATCAGAGACTTTTTTAAACCAAATGAAAGCCTTATCTGCATCAGGAGATAAATAATCAGTACCATCCATATAAACAAGGCCAATACTGAGCATGGCATCAATATCACCAGACTCAGCTTCTTTTAATTTATGAGTAAACTCGACAGGAAGGTTTTCAGGGGGTGTGGCAAGAGAAGCTGGCGGTTGCTGTTTTCCTTGTACCGATAATGTTTCCTTGGAATTAGCCTGCACAAAAGCAGCACTGCCTAAACAAAGCAAAAATATTAAGGGTCGTAAATTCATTCAATCAATCCATTCGCCAGCATTATGCTTATAACATAACACTCCTCATGGAAAAGCATAAGCGTTCAGCTCCTAAAATCAGCAACGAATAATAGAATATTTAGGCATATTTTAGGTGGTGAAAAACCGTTCACCACCTAAAGGGGATTAGTTGACTCGATAACCGCCATGTTTGCTCGCGAATAAATTAAATTTCCCCCATTCCACTAGCATGGATTCCAGCATTTCATGGCTGACCTTACATAGGTTCGCTATTTGTGACACAACAAATTGGTTTTCCCCGATTAATTCAGGGGAGAAAACTTCAGCTATCCAACCACACTCTTTCATGGTGACCAACCAACCGTCATTGGTGGCAAACTTATGCACAGGGATCATTCCCTCTTTCGAGCTTTCTTTCGATAATAATTTATCTTCATCGCGTTGTGCTTGGTGGAATGCGTCAATTTCTTCTTGTGAAGGAACAGGCTCAACCATTTGTGCATCTTCTAAATAAAGATAAATCTCCTCCGCACGAGCCGGTGTCAATTCACTTTTTAGCCAAATTTGATTGAAACAGTGGTCATCTAACATCTCATCGGTATCAAGCTTATCCATGATTTGCAAAATACTCATCATGGCGCTCACCAGATCTTCACTCATGAAAAATGTCTCAGGTGCCGCACTGTTTTGGATTTTATAAGGATAAACTGCCGTGTTCGGCAGCCTATCTTCAATAATAAATTCGTAGCTCATCATTCAGCCTCTTTAAGTGTCTTACTGATAAGATGGTGCCGATCCTCCGGAAATTCAATCCTCTGGGTCATAGCCTAAATTTGGTGCGAGCCATCTTTCAAGTTCACTGACTGACATTCCCTTACGTTTTGCATAGTCCTCGACCTGATCCCGCTGCACCTGAGCGACGGCAAAATATTTACTTTCAGGGTGGCTGAAATACCAACCTGAAACCGACGCTCCAGGCCACATTGCATAAGAACTGGTTAATTGCATACCGATTTGATTTTCCACATCTAATAACTGCCAAATTTTGGCTTTTTCGGTATGTTCAGGGCAAGCTGGATACCCCGGCGCCGGTCGGATCCCCTGATATTTTTCACGGATCAGCTCATCATTCGGCAAATCCTCGTCAGGGGCATAACCCCAATACTCTTTTCTCACCTGCTGGTGCAAGTATTCCGCAAATGCCTCCGCAAGCCTATCAGCTAACGCCTTCAACATAATTTTATTATAGTCATCATGTTGCTGTTCATATCCATCTGCAAGGGCATCTTCTTCTAACCCCCCCGTAACCGCAAAAGCACCAATATAATCCGCTTTTCCACTGGCTTTAGGGGCGACAAAGTCAGATAAACAGTAGTTAGGAAACTCTTTCTTCTCTGTTTGTTGACGTAGGTTGAGAGCGATAACATCTGCACTATCACGAGCCGAGGAACGATATATTTCAATATCATCCCCTACACTGTTTGCAGGATATAGACCAAATATGCCTCTTGGCGTCAGGGCATTATCCTTCGCGAGTTGATCTAGCATGTTGTTCGCGTCTTTTAGTAATTTACGCGCCTCTTCACCGACCACCTCATCTTCTAGGATGCGTGGATATTTCCCCGCGAGCGACCATGTCATAAAGAAAGGCGTCCAATCAATATAATGACGTAATGTCTCAATCGATGCTTTGACCTCTTTCACACCAAGGAAACGTGGCACTGGAGGCTGGTAATTTTGCCAATCAATTTTCACTGAGTTAGCGCGAGCAACTTCAAGGGAGACTGGTGGGGTTTTGGGTTTTTTACGTCCATGTTGCTCACGAACGATTTCATATTCACGGCGAGTTCGAGCAACGAACTCCGCTTTTTGTGTTGCGGAAAGTAGCGCGGAAACCACGCCTACAGTGCGCGATGCATTTTGTACATATGTCACTGAGTGGCTGTAATTGGGTTCTATTTTTACTGCCGTGTGAGCTTTTGATGTTGTCGCTCCCCCAATCATCAAAGGGATTGTAAAGCCTTGGCGCTCCATCTCTTTAGCCACATGGACCATCTCATCCAACGAAGGCGTAATTAACCCAGAAAGGCCAATAACATCAACATTCTGCTCACGGGCTGTTTTTAAGATGGTTTCACAAGGTACCATCACGCCCAAGTCAACAATCTCATAGTTATTACACTGTAAAACGACGCCGACAATATTTTTACCTATATCGTGAACATCACCTTTAACGGTCGCTAATAAAATTTTACCCGCGCTGCTACCTGATTGTTTAAGTGCCTGAATATAAGGTTCTAAGTAGGCAACTGCTTGTTTCATCACTCGAGCGGATTTAACAACCTGTGGTAAAAACATTTTCCCTTCACCAAACAAGTCACCCACGACATTCATCCCATTCATCAATGGCCCTTCAATCACTTCAATAGGGCTTGCTGCGAGTTGGCGCGCCTCCTCCGTATCTGGGATGATAAATTCGGTGATCCCTTTAACTAACGCATATTCTAAACGCTTTTCGACAGCCCAAGAGCGCCATTCAGCCTGTTGAACTTGCTGCTCCTCACTGCCTGATGCACGATATTTTTCCGCTAATTCCAACAGGCGTTCAGTGCTATCCTCACGGCGGTTTAAGATCACATCTTCGACCGCATCTTTTAACTCTTTAGGCAGATCATCATAGATAGCTAACTGCCCCGCATTGACGATCCCCATATCCATGCCATTACGGATAGCATAATAGAGGAACACAGCATGGATCGCTTCACGAACGGGATCATTGCCTCTGAATGAAAACGACACGTTAGAGACACCACCAGAGATCATCGCATGTGGAAGCTGCTGCTTAATATCCTGACAAACTTCAATAAAATCGACAGCATAGTTATTATGTTCTTCAATACCTGTCGCGACGGCAAAAATATTTGGATCAAAAATAATATCTTCTGGAGGGAAACCAACCGTGTCAGTCAATACGTGATAGGCACGACGACAAATTTCGATTTTTCGTTCACGGGTGTCGGCTTGGCCTACCTCATCAAATGCCATCACAATGACTGCGGCACCATATTTACGCACCAATTTGGCATGTTCGATAAAGGCACTTTCCCCCTCCTTCATCGAAATTGAGTTCACAATGCCTTTGCCTTGAATGCATTTCAGCCCTTTTTCGATAACATCCCATTTTGAAGAGTCGATCATAATGGGAACACGGGCAATATCAGGTTCGCCAGCAATTAAATTAAGAAAACGCACCATCGCCGCTTCCGAATCCAACATCCCTTCATCCATGTTGATATCGATAATCTGTGCGCCGTTTTCCACTTGCTGGCGAGCAATATCTAATGCCTCTTGGTAGTTTCCTTCCTTAATGAGACGTTTAAACTTCGCCGATCCCGTCACATTCGTACGTTCGCCGACGTTAACAAATAACGAGTCTTTGCCAATATTAAGTGGTTCTAGCCCTGATAAACGGCACTCTACAGGTAACTTTGGTAAGGCGCGCGGCGCAATTCCTTTAACGGCTTCAACAATTTTTTTGATGTGCAAAGGTGTCGTACCACAACATCCCCCGACAATATTCAAAAAGCCTGCTTGTGCCCATTCACGAATTTGTTCCGCCATATTTTGTGCATCGAGATCATATTCGCCAAAAGCATTGGGTAAGCCTGCGTTAGGGTGTGCACTGACATAGCACTCCGCAATACGCGATAGTTCAGACACATATTGGCGCAATTCATTTGGCCCTAAAGCACAGTTGAGACCAAAGGATAAAGGTCTAGCATGACGCAATGAGTTATAGAAAGCTTCGGTAGTTTGCCCCGATAGGGTACGCCCAGACGCGTCGGTGATCGTCCCTGAAATCATAACCGGCAGAGTCACTCCCAAGGCTTCAAATTCTGTTTCAACCGCAAAGATCGCCGCTTTTGCATTTAACGTATCAAAAATTGTTTCGATCATGATCAGATCGACACCCCCTTTGATCAAAGCGCGCGTTGATTCACGATAGGCTTCAACTAATTGATCAAAATTGATATTCCGAAATGCGGGGTCGTTAACATCAGGGGAGATCGAGGCTGTGCGGTTAGTCGGTCCCAACACACCAGCAACATAGCGTGGCTGTTCCGGTGTTTTACGTGTCCACTCATCGGCACATTCACGGGCGATACGTGCAGCGGCTTCATTTATTTCGGCAGACAACGATTCCATTTTGTAGTCTGCCATCGCAATCGTTGTTGAGTTAAATGTGTTTGTCTCAACAATATCTGCCCCAGCCGCAAAGTATTGATCATGAATATCGCGGATAATTTCAGGCTGAGTCAAAACAAGGAGGTCGTTGTTTCCTTTGAGGTCACAAGGCCAATCCGCAAAGCGTTCACCACGGAATTGTTCTTCGGTTAGCTTATGGCGCTGGATCATCGTCCCCATTGCGCCATCCAGTACTAAGATCCTTTTTTGTAATTCTTGTTCTAACATACTGATTTTATAAACCACTTTCCCTGCCTCCTAAAAAACAACAACCAAAGTCATAAGTTAAATTAGTGCCACATTCATCCTATCATAATTTTTACGTTGAGAATTCCACCTCATGATGAGAGTTTCTCAGGTTGCATAAGATCTAATTTTTCACTGATCCGATGAGTATTTTGAGGTGAAATCATCCATAATAGAAACAAAAATTCATTCCAGTCAGGAGAGACTTAATGGCGACTGCATCAATCAGTAAAAAAATAAAAAAGGCAAAGGGGCCGGCAAGTGGAGCACCTGCGGCAGGTCAAGTCCAGTCATTAAGTCGTGGGCTAACCCTTTTGGAATATATTTCTGAATCAACGGGAGGGATTGCGTTGACCGACCTTGCTCTACAAGCGGGTCTACCTAACTCCACAACCCACCGTTTGCTCATGACACTCGAACAACACGGTTTTGTCCGTCAGACTGGCGATCTCGGCTTATGGGTGATTGCTTCTAATGCGTTTATTATTGGGAGCAGCTTCCTTGAAAGTCGTAACCTACTAGCCTTAGTTCACCCTATTTTACGTCGTTTAATGGAAGAGTCCGGTGAGACCGTCAACCTTGCTATTCTTGACCATAGTGAATTCGACGCAGTCATTGTCGACCAAGTGCAATGTAATGCTTTAATGCGCATGTCTGCCCCTATCGGTGGGAAACTTCCTCTGCATGCTTCCGGTGCAGGTAAAGCATTTATCGCCAACTTACCGGAAGAACAACTCATTCCACTATTGAGTAAAAAAGGGCTTCACGCCTATACACCTTATACTTTAACGACGCCATCTGCCCTTAAAGAAAACCTGCAACAAGCGAAAAAGCAAGGGTTCTCTTATGATGATGAGGAGCACGCTTTAGGACTCAGGTGCATTGGCGCATGTATTTATGATGAACACAAAGAGGCATTTGCTGCCATCTCTATTTCAGGGCCACTTTCACGGATCACCGACGATCGGGTGACTGAACTCGGCGCTATGGTGATCAAAGCCGCCAAAGAGATCAGTCGTGAATATGGCGCGATCCGCTAACCTATAAAAATAAGGTTATTAATTAGTTATATGCTGAACCTGTGGATGCGTAAATGAATTTGTAGATAAGAAACGTGGCATATCACGGTACTTTTCAATGAGCGCTAACGCAATTGCCTCAGTTTCAGCATCGGCTTTTCCATCAATGTTCCGTGGACGGAAATGCATTTGGAATGCGCTAATGATCTGTTGCGTCTGCCCATCCAGCTCCCCTGATAGCGGAATTTCCGCATAGCCATAAAACCTTAGTGCCTTCTGCAACAATAGCACATTACTCGGCTCGTCTTTCCCTCTATTCGACAAATAACCTTTTACTGTCGCAGCATCAGGCCATGCGCCAATGTCTTGTTTCGCCAATTCTTCCCATGGAAAGGCTCTACCGGGGTCCTCTTTGCGTAATGGCGCAATATCACTATGCCCGATGATATTTTGCGCAGGGATATTATAGCGCTGCATAATATCTTTCACTAACGGGATTAAAGCTAAAATTTGCGACTGATTAAAAGGAGCCCATATTTTACGGCCATTCTGATCCGTGGAAAAACCTGAATTCACAATTTCAATACCAATTGAAGTATCATTCAAATTACTGCTATTTAGCCAATGGCTATCACCAGCATGCCATGCCTTTAGCGATTCCGGCACTAGCTGTAATACCACGGGCTTATTATTTTCCTGTGAGGGAGTACTTGGGATCAGATAATGGGAGCTCACATTACCTTTAGTGAGCAGATAGATAGATTGATTGTCATCAGACACTGTATAGTGCAAAACCACATATTGGACCCTTTCACTCGTATTGCGTGACGGATAGCGATTATCAACATAGTATCCCTGCCGTGGTGACAGCGTTGAACAACCTGAAATAATAAAAACCATTAGAATTAATAAATAACGGATCATTCAATCTGTCCTTATAGCCCCTATGTTAAATTGACAGGCATTCTACCTATTTATTTGTTTACAAAGAATACACAAAATAAAAATAGACGATTATCTAAGCTAAATCGCCAAGAAAAATAGGGCATTATCCATATTAAAAAAAACGATTGAAATACCTTTTTTACCCATGCTTAAGCCAAAGTGCGTAACCGTTATTTTGAGCATTTTAACCATTCGATTCAGGCTATCATATACACGGAAAATGCTTTATAGCCTGCACGGCATCCTTACCTTAAATGGGTTGATTATTTTATCTCTAATTTGTTTCAAAAGAATTTAGCATAAGTTTAATTCATTGGTTTAGGTTACCATTATCAATCTGGTTACTATTTTACTTTAATCAAATATAGCCTTTATTTGGTTAATAGTTAAAACCAAAACCTAATAAAAGGGTAAAAATACGAAAACGGTCTGGTTTCTTTAAAATCAAATTATCAAAAATTGATATGATAGATGATTAATTTTAGAATAATTTATAATTAATCTGATAAAAAATAATCAATCGGAATACTTTATTAAGTATAAACCACATGTTTATTTATCTAGTCTTGATAGTTCAGATATAAGTTGACCTTCAATCGCGATTATTTATCCGATGTATAACGAAAGAGTCATGGATGACTAAGGTAAATAAGCATACCTTGAGTGATATATTCACCAATTATATTAGTATATTTTACAGTTTGAGTGGGTAACCGATAATTTAATACCAGTTACCCATAGAGGTGCTCGAACACATATTACGCGTTGATAACTAGTCACATTGACTATATTAGATTAAAATTATTAACAAAGTTTTAGTCTTTATCAGAACAGCCTAAAAATTCCTCTAATAAATTAGAGAATCTCGTCAGACCTCCTAATCTCAAATAAATTTCCTATTCTATTGATGTATAGAAAGTTCGCTTCTCATGTTCAACTTCTGTCGTAATAATCCTCACAATATCTTTAACATCGATATCTAAAAATACAATAATTTCAATAAGTTTATCTAAACTCAATTTATTTACGCCACGCTCATAACGCGAGATTTGTTGCTGACTTAAATTAATAATATTTGCTAATTCGTGACCAGATAATCCTCTTTTCATTCTTGCTTGACGCAAATGGTGACCTAATAAAGCATACACATCTTCTCTTTTTTTTATCGCCATATCCCTCTCCTAGAAAAGGAAATAATATTATTTTATTAGCCCAACTATTATAGAATTTCCCCCCCTCTTTAAAAATAGTTATCAGCAATCAAAATTTAACATATTGATAGTTAATAGTTATCATTCATTTTATTAAACAAATTTATTCCTTTTTTAAAAAAGCAATTCATTGCTTTTTAAGCATTTTTTTATTTTTATCACGCCTACAATTAGTTTTATAGTTAATTATTTATACTTAATATTTTAATAACTATTTACACTTTAAATAACTCTAGAAATAGTTAGACACTTTAAACAATATTTAGAATTCCTGAAAAATGAGTAACAACAATCCATAATATGAGGTAGATCATAATTTATGAATTAAATATTAAATTAAATCCAATTCAAATTGAATACAGTCAGCTCCATAAAGATATATTTAAAGCTGTAAATTTAACTAATGGCGATATCAGAACTTGAAGTAATCCCCTAATATCCGGTCGATGAGTCTACTGTGGATCTGACGACAATGATCCCAGCCTTACCACGCAAATAGCGCATTAACTCTATATCCATAACTTGCAAATTAAGTTTTAATGAGGAAGCATTTCTAAAATAAATTTTACCGCCCTGACGAATAGCAATCCCAACGTGACTTACATCTAGCCCAGCCCGATTAGCATAAATCCCAATATAATCCCCTGTCTGTAGCGCATCCAACACAGCCTCATCGATATACTCTGTCGGTATATAGCTGACTACGCGTTTCGTTACCGGTAGACCTTGAATAAAGCGCTGCCCATGACTTTTTAAATTAAGATTTTTATACACCTGAACTGCGTTAGGGCTGATGGTTTGGGTGATATCAAACACCATACCGTCGTTTTGATACAACCAATCGGTGAAAAAATGCCGTCGATTCACATAGGAGATATTATCTTGCGTATAACGGATATTTTTTAGATTATGAATAAAATCATCATAATTCTCTGATCTTTTAAATGCTTCTGTATATTCAATAAAAGTCATGCAATCCATTGATTTTAAATTTATAACCAACGTTTCTTTCGCCGAAAAAGAAGCGTTCAACGTGTGACTGTTATAAGGCGTGCCTAGCAATGTTTCAGTTATCACTTTAACCCGCTGCTCTTCATTCAGTCCTTTTGTACGTTGCTGAATATCATTGAGTATTGATAGCGAGCCTGATTCCAATACCGTCTCTGCATATGTTAAAGACGATGTGAACAGTAATGCCACTGCAATAAACCGTTTTAGCATGAATCCCCGACTATAGACCTTCTTTCTCAATCAATGTGTAAGCCTATTACTAGACCACAAATCATTCACAAAATTCAGCCTATTAATCGAAAACAGCACAATTTTCCCTCAATCAACAAGTCAAGTAATCTTGATTCAGATCACAGATACTTCGAAATCTGTCCACGATCCATTGCAACTCTATGCATTTCAATTAACAATGTTACCGGTAACATATCGCTAAACAAATAAAGTCTCTTCAGCGCCCTTATTTGATAAATGCGTGTTGGTAGATAAAAAGTCTCTGTGATGAGGTTAGTAATTATGAGCAATTCCAATAAGATAGAGAACGGTTATTCCTCCGTTCATCCTGAAATAATGCGGATCACCAAACGTATTATCGCTCGCTCAAAAAAAACAAGAGAGCATTACCTACACAAAATTGAGCAAGCACGTAGTACAACCGTTCATCGTGCAGAACTTGCTTGTGGTAACCTCGCTCATGGATTTGCAGCCTGCCAACCTGAAGATAAGAAGATCCTCAAAAGCATGACACGCTCTGATATTGCGATCATTAACTCTTATAATGATATGCTGTCAGCTCACCGCCCCTATGACAATTACCCTGAGCGTCTGAAAAAAGCGTTACTCGAATCGGGTGCTATTGGGCAAGTTGCCGCCGGCGTGCCTGCAATGTGTGATGGTGTAACTCAAGGGCAAGATGGCATGGAATTGTCTCTGCTAAGCCGTGATGTGATTGCAATGTCTACCGCAATTGGCCTTTCACATAATATGTTTGACGGCGCGTTATACCTTGGGATCTGCGATAAAATTGTGCCCGGCCTCATGATTGGTGCCTTGTCCTTTGGTCACCTTCCCGCTATTTTTGTTCCTGCCGGCCCAATGACAACAGGGTTACCAAATAAAGAAAAAGTCCGCATCCGCCAGCTATATGTCGAAGGCAAAGTAGATAGAAACGCGCTATTAGAAGCTGAAGCTGCCTCTTATCATGGTATTGGCACCTGTACCTTTTACGGTACCGCAAACTCTAACCAAATGGTCATGGAGGTTATGGGTCTACATTTACCGGGGGCCTCTTTTGTTCAGCCGGATACCCCCTTACGCGACGCCTTAACCGAGGCAGCAGCACGCCAAATTACTCGTTTAACCGAACAATCAGGTAATTACCTGCCAATAGGCCAATTAATTGACGAAAAGGTCATTGTGAATGGTATTATCGCCTTACTTGCAACTGGCGGTTCAACTAATTTAACTATGCACCTAGTGGCTATTGCACGAGCAGCAGGGATCATCATTAATTGGGATGATTTCTCTGAGCTATCAGCAGTGATCCCATTAATCTGCCGCATTTACCCCAATGGTCAAGCAGATATAAATCAATTTCAAGCCGCAGGCGGAGTACCTCTCCTTATCCGCCAGCTCTTATCCAAAGGATTACTCCATCACGACGTTCATACTGTTGCTGGTAATGGCCTCTCACGCTACACCATGGAGCCTTGGCTAGACAACGGTCATTTAGCGTGGCGTGACGGCCCCGATACCTCCTTTGACTTGAACGTCATCGCAGATATTAATCAGCCATTTTCCCATCATGGTGGTACAAAAGTTTTATCGGGGAATTTAGGACGCGCCGTCATGAAAACCTCCGCAATACCGGAAGCGAATCAAATCATTGAAGCTCCTGCTGTCGTCTTCAATAACCAACACGATATTTTGCCGCTGTTTGAGTCTGGGGAATTAGATCGTGATTGCGTCATTGTTGTCCGTTTCCAAGGCCCATCTGCAAATGGTATGCCTGAACTCCATAAACTCATGCCTCCATTAGGGGTTCTTATGGATAGAGGTTATAAAGTTGCACTAGTAACAGACGGTCGATTATCCGGCGCATCAGGTAAGGTTCCTTCGGCCATCCATGTCACCCCTGAAGCACATAATGGCGGTTTACTGGCTAAGGTGGAAAATGGCGATATCATTCGTGTGAATGGTGTAACGGGTGAATTGACTCTGCGAGTCGATGAACCAACACTCGCCGCTCGTCAGGCTTATCAACCAGATTTAAGAGCCCAACGTTCAGGCTGTGGTCGAGAGCTCTTTAGTGCATTAAGAAACCACTTCTCGGGTGCCGAAGAAGGGGCTTGTAGTCTCGATTTTTAACTCCTTCAGTGAATAGGAAAAGATTATGCATAATTGGAAGTTAGCTGCTGCAGATGTACTCAATGCAGGCCCTGTCGTTCCCGTCATTGTGATCAATAAACTTGAACAGGCGGTTCCTCTCGCAAAAGCACTGGTAAAAGGGGGAATTAGAGTACTTGAAGTGACACTGCGTACTGAGTGTGCCATTGATGCAATTCGTCTTATTGCCAATGAAGTGCCCGAGGCGATGATCGGAGCAGGCACTGTGATTAATGCTCAACAACTCACAGCCGTCACTGAGGCTGGCGCCCAATTCGCTATTAGCCCAGGTCTTACCGAAGAGTTACTCAGTGCAGCAACAAAAGGTTGTATCCCTCTAATTCCAGGTATATCAACCGTTTCAGAATTAATGCTCGGTATGAATTATGGCTTAAAAGAGTTTAAGTTCTTCCCTGCCGAAGCCAATGGCGGTGTAAAAGCATTAAAAGCAATTGCTGGCCCCTTCTCACAAGTTAAATTTTGTCCAACGGGTGGAATATCGCCAGCTAACTACCGCGATTACCTTGCCTTGAAAAGTGTATTGTGTATCGGTGGTTCATGGTTAGTGCCAGAAGATGCCCTTGAATCCGGTGGTTATCAACGAATCACTCAATTGGCAGAAGAAGCGATTAAAGGCGCTCAGCAATAATTAAATTTGATATATCAATATGAGCCAGAGTATCCCAATACTGTGGCTCTATTGCTTAACTCAGCCACTAAGTCGCTGCATTGGCTCCTGTCCAAAACGTAAACTAAAGCGCAAATCTTCTCGATAAGCATAGACGTCCTCGATATAGCCGCTGCGGATCCTATTTTGTAAGCCTTGCCAATATTCTGCCGTAAATAAGTTGGCATGCCGCTTCTGTAAATAACCGCGTATTTTAGGGTCTTGGCATAAAAATAACGCAAACTCCTCTGGAAAAACATCCTGCTCTCCCACGCTGTACCAAGGCTCCCCCGAAAGTTCTTGCTCTGGGTACATAGGTTCAGGGATCTTCCTAAAATTTACTTCGGTCATATAGCAAATTTCATCATAGTCATAAAAAACAACGCGGCCATGACGTGTCACACCAAAATTTTTAAATAACATATCGCCTGGAAAAATATTTGCTGCCGCTAGCTGTTTTATCGCCTGACCATACTCATCAATCACATGATGTAATTGCGCTTCGTCAGCCTCATCCATATAAATATTTAATGGCGTCATCTTCCGTTCCATATACAAATGACGGATCAATATTTTGTCGCCTAAATCTTCTATCAGGGAAGGGGCTTCCTTAAGTAATTCCGCCATCAGTTCATCACTGATATAACGCTTTTCAATAATAAAGTTTTCAAATTCTTGGGTATCCGCCATTCGCCCAACCCTATCGTGTTCTTTAACAAGCCGATAGCACTCCTGTACACGTTCCCTCGTGACCTCTTTTTGTGGAGCAAACTCATCTTTAATCAATTTAAATACGCGATCAAAAGAAGGCGAAGTGAATACCAACATTACCATTCCCTTCACACCAGGCGCTATCGTGAACTGTTCTCGAGAAAAATTAATAAAAGCCAGATATTCACGATAGTACTCCGTCTTTCCATGTTTTTGGCAGCCAATTGCCATATACAGTTCAGCAATAGATTTACTCGGTAAAATTTCCCGTAACCAAAAAACCAATGCGGCTGGAAATGGGGCATAAACCATAAAATAAGAGCGAGCAAAACCAAAGACGATGCTGGCTTCATCAAACCCCGTTAAACAGGTATCAACATAAATTTTGTGGTCAGCGTCATGATGAATAGGTAATAAAAAGGGGTGAACTTCATTATTAATGACCAATTTTCCCACCAGCCACGCTGCCTTATTTCTATAAAACAATTCATTCGCAATCTGGAAAGTAACCGTTTCATTGCGAATATTAGGGAATCGTTCTATTAGGCTCTCAACAATGCATTGCACATCCCAACTTAAAGAGCGCCACTGCAAACGTAGCGGCAATGCACTTAGCACTTCTTCCAGTACATTAAACAAACTGTCTTTAACCGGATATTCTCGAGCTAATGGCCTAGGCAGGTCACTAAAACGCCGAGCTGGCTGAGAGGTAAAAATAAATAAGTTGTCTTGCGTCAGTTCCCGATGCTGGAACAAACGACAATACACCGAATTAAAAAAACTTTCTGCAATCTCAAAACGCGGGTAATGCGGTAACAATGCCGTGTATACCCGTTTAATATTCGAAAGCATTTCTGGCGTTAATGACTGAACCAAACCCATAAATTGTAACTGAGCCACGACTAACCCTACATGGTGGTCATACAACTGTATTCTTTGTTTCATCGCATCTTGAATAGCATGCCAATCTGCTCGTTCAAATCGTTCCTGTGCACCTGATGTAATCTCTAAAAAACGACCATACTGAGCATCAAAACCTTGTAAAATGGTTTGAGAAATTATCTGTTCAGTCGATAGTGTCATAGTAGCTCCTGACAAAAAACGGCACTCGAAAGTGCCGGTAAAACAAAAAACAGATACATATGAACAAAAGAAAAATATGCGCGGCTTAATGAAAGAAGTTTCTGGTTAAAACTGCTCTTCTTCCGTCGAACCTGTCAGCGCAGTGACTGATGATGTTCCACCTTGGATCACAGTCGTTACCTTATCAAAATAACCCGTTCCCACCTCCTGCTGATGCGAAGAGAAGGTATAACCCTTATCAATCGCAGCAAACTCACGCTCCTGAACTTTCTCTACGTAGTGCTTCATACCTTCACCTTGTGCATACGCATGAGCTAAATCAAACATGTTAAACCACATGCTATGAATACCCGCCAATGTGATAAACTGGAAGCGGTAACCCATCGCTGAAAGCTCATCTTGGAAGCGAGCAATCGTCGCATCGTCCAAGTTTCTCTTCCAGTTAAAGGAAGGTGAGCAATTATAAGCCAGTAATTTACCCGGGTATTTCGCGTGGATCGCCTCGGCAAATTGGCGAGCCGCCTCTAAATCAGGTTTTGATGTTTCACACCAGACCAAATCAGCATATGGCGCGTAAGCGAGCCCACGGCTAATGGCTTGCTCAATGCCCGCTTTAGTACGGAAAAAGCCTTCGTTGGTTCTTTCCCCTGTAATAAATTCGGCATCATACGGGTCGCAATCCGACGTTAAAAGATCGGCGGCGTCTGCATCCGTTCTCGCGATTAAAATCGTTGGTACTCCCGACACATCCGCTGCTAAACGAGCCGCAACTAACTTTTGTATAGCCTCTTGGGTTGGTACTAGTACCTTTCCACCCATATGACCACATTTTTTAACCGCCGCGAGCTGATCTTCAAAATGTACGGCAGCAGCTCCCGCTTCAATCATACCTTTCATTAGTTCAAAGGCATTTAGCACCCCACCAAATCCCGCTTCAGCATCAGCAACGATAGGGAGGAAGAAATCAATGTATTCCTTATTTTCTGGCCCAATCCCATTAGCCCATTGAATTTGATCCGCCCGACGGAACGTGTTGTTTATCTTTTTCACGACCGAAGGAACCGAATCGACCGGGTATAACGATTGGTCAGGGTACATACTTGATGCCGTGTTCGCATCCGCTGCCACTTGCCAGCCAGAAAGATAAATAGCTTCAATTCCCGCTTTGGCTTGCTGTAATGCTTGTCCCCCCGTTAAGGCACCTAAGGCATTCACATAACCTTTTTTAGAATGGCCATGGAGTTGATCCCATAACCTTTGTGCCCCTCTGGTCGCTAGAGTATGTTCTGGGTTAACTGAACCACGCAGCTTCACCACTTCTTCAGCACTATAAGGGCGAGTGATCCCTTCCCAACGTGCTTTTTTCCACTCATTCTCTAATTGGGCAATCTGCTCTGCGCGTGATATCGTCATGTTCGTATTCCTTATAATTTAAGTAGGGCCTATCGGAACGGCTTTAATCGTGCTTAATTAATAAATTGGTAACCAGGTATTGTTAAAAACTCAATGAGTTCATCTTGCGTTGTTATTCTTCGCATCAAGTCAGCGGCCTCACGGAAACGACCACTTTGGAACTTCTGATCACCAAGCTCTTTTTGAATGACTTGTAATTCTTCATCTAACATTTCTTCAAAGAGGGCTTTAGTGACTTTTTCACCATTTGAAAGCGACTTACCATGGCGGATCCATTGCCAAATAGAGGTACGAGAAATTTCTGCCGTTGCAGCATCCTCCATTAAGCCATATATCGGTACACAACCATTTCCAGATATCCATGCTTCAATATATTGAACTGCAACTCGGATATTCGCTCGCATACCCGCTTCCGTCCTTTCGCCATCACAAGGCTGCAATAGCTGCTGAGCGGTAATTTCTTCGTCTGAATCGCGCGATACGTGTAATTGGTTTTGGTGTTCGCCCAGTGCTTGGTTAAAAACCGCCATGACGGTGTCTGCTAACCCAGGGTGTGCAACCCATGAGCCATCATGACCATTACGGGCTTCTAATTCCTTATCAGCTTTAACCTTCTCTAAAATAGCTTTATTCTCTTGTGCATCTTTACTTGGGATAAAGGCAGACATCCCCCCCATTGCAAAAGCCCCTCGACGGTGGCAAGTTTTAATCAGCAACCGAGAATAAGCACTTAAAAAAGGTTGTGTCATGGTCACGACTTGGCGATCAGGTAATACCCTATCTGCGTGCTCTTTTAATGTTTTGATATAACTGAAAATATAATCCCAACGGCCACAATTTAGACCAACGATATGCTGGCGCATGTGATACAAGATTTCATCCATCTGAAAAACAGCTGGCAGTGTTTCGATAAGTACGGTGGCCTTAATCGTTCCTCGTGGTAAACCAACAGAGTCTTCGGCCATACTAAATACATCACTCCACCATTGAGCTTCCTGCCAAGACTCAAGTTTGGGTATATAGAAGTAAGGGCCACTTCCTTTTGCTAGTAGCGCTTCATAGTTATGAAAAAAGTAGAGCGCAAAATCGAATAACCCTCCGGGGATTGGCTTACCATCGAGCAAAACATGTTTTTCATCTAAATGCAGACCACGAACACGCGCGATTAATACAGCAGGGTTAGATTTTAATTGGTAAACCTTTCCATTTTCGTTGGTATACGAAATATCGCCTCGAACCGCATCTCTTAAATTAATTTGCCCATCGATCAATTTATCCCATGAAGGGGAGAGTGAATCTTCAAAATCAGCCATAAAAACTTTAACATTGGCATTAAGCGCATTGATCACCATCTTACGCTCTACAGGGCCAGTGATCTCAACTCGGCGATCACGCAAATCCTCAGGGATATTTTGAATTTTCCAATCAGCCTTTTTAATGGAATCACTTTCTGAAATGAAATCAGGCAACATGCCAGAATCTATTTTCTGTTGTCTAACTTGCCTTTCTTTCAATAGCACATCTCTTTTAGCGGAAAACTTTTCTGCCAGATCAGAAAGAAACGCGATAGCTTCAGTCGTTAGCACCTTGCTATCTTGCTGATTAAAACTCTTAGTAAATGTTAATGTTGATGCTGATAATTGCTGATCCATTGGTAGATCCTCTCTCATATCTGCCGATAAATTAAGACTAACTCAAAATAAAAATAAATCAAAAATAGTTTCCATTTTATTTTAATTTAAATACAACATATTGATATATAATTAAATTAACAAGATTCTAATTATGATTGCAGGTTCCCTTTTCACAACAAAAGATGTTAAAATTAAGTTAAATCAATGTGTTGTAAAAATAACAATCATTTACTAAAAAACAAAAAAAGCAGCCTCATCAGGGCTGCTTAAATTCTTTAATTAGGATTCAACTTAAATGAAATCGCTGTAATTTATCATTACACTAGGCGAATACGTTGTTATAAGCGTATCTGGCAGTAGATAGGTGGTTTTTTAATCTAACGTCGGCTGCATATGACTAAGATCGAAAGGTGTGATCTGATACACATAATAATTTAACCAATTTGAGAAAAGTAGGTGCCCATGACTACGCCAAGTAATAATGGGATCCTTTTCCGGATTATTTTCCCTAAAATAATTACAGGGGATATTTGGCGAAATTCCAGCATCAACATCGCGCCAATATTCTTGAGCGAGGGTATCCGCATCGTATTCTGGATGACCTGTAACAAAAACTAATCGCTTATCTTTAGATGCAAATAGATAAGCCCCTGCTTCTTGTGAACTAGCTAATATATCCAAATCCGTATGTTTGCGGATCAATGATTCAGGGAAGTCAGCATAGCGTGAATGAGGCGCATAAAAAGATCCATCAAATCCTCGGGTTAATAGGGCAAAAGGCTCAAGCGTATCATGCTGATAAATACCAGATAGCTTTTCTTCCCGTGTCCATTTAGGTAAATCATAAAGCACTTTCAATGCAGCCTGCACCGCCCAGCAAACAAATAGAGTCGAGGTCACATGATCTTTCGCCCAATGAATCACTTTTTCTATTTGCTGCCAATAAGCAACATCACAAAACTCCACTAAACCTAAAGGAGCACCAGTCACAATCAATCCATCAAAATTCTGGTCTTGGATATCCTCAAAGTCACAATAAAAGGTATTCAGATGTTCCGCAGGCGTATTTTTAGATTCACGCTGATCAATTCGCAGTAACTGAATATCAACTTGTAGCGGTGTGTTCGACAGTAAACGTAAAAATTGATTTTCAGTTTCAATTTTCTTAGGCATCAAATTGAGTAGTAACACTTTCAAGGGACGGATCTCCTGAAGGCTTGCTCTTGTCGTTGTCATGACAAAAACATTCTCCTCTCGTAAGAAATTTACCGCTGGCAACTCATCAGGTAAACGAATTGGCATCATCTTCCCCTTTTATACATTTATACGTTTAGACTTCTAGAATGCTAAATAATCTAACCAAAGTTGCCATCATTGTCGAGTCTTTCAACACTAATTGAAATTATTTCAAGTGATTAGATTTGGTACAATTTGATTGCTATATATAGCATGGTTATAACTGTATGATTCTATTTATATTATGATAAAAACTATTCAATTATAAACATCAATATTTATTAGAATTTTTATTTATATCCTATACAGAGACAAAGATACTAAGTACTAGTAATGCTGGCTGGAATCCGCCAAAAATAGAGAAAATGGGAAAAGAAGGGAAGTGATGGAAGGTAAGGTATGAAATAGATGAGGGCTTTGATAAATTTCTTACTAATAATTCTTTAATCTATCTATTGCTATTGAAATAACCCATATTTGAAAAAATAAGCCGCCCTAAATAAGGGATTAAACTTTATCTCTCCCAAACGCAAAAAAGCCACCCGATGGGTGGCTTTCTCACTGATTTGATGTCTGGCAGTTCCCTACTCTCACATGGGGAGACCCCACACTACCATCGGCGCTACGGCGTTTCACTGCTGAGTTCGGCATGGGGTCAGGTGGGACCACCGCGCTATTGCCGCCAGACAAATTCGGTTTCGTTCCCGTTTGCGTCGACACCGCAAACCAGAACTGCAATCTTGAACAAGCTGATTTCTCGCACCACTCTATCTCGTGCACTTCAACAATCGTCTCTCTAAAACACCTTCGGTGTTGTCAGGTTAAGCCTCACGGTTCATTAGTACTGGTTAGCTCAACGTATCGCTACGCTTACACACCCAGCCTATCAACGTCTTCGTCTTAAACGTTCCTTTAGGACCCTTAAAGAGTCAGGGAAGACTCATCTCAAGGCAAGTTTCCCGCTTAGATGCTTTCAGCGGTTATCTCTTCCGCACTTAGCTACCGGGCAGTGCCATTGGCATGACAACCCGAACACCAGCGGTGCGTCCACTCCGGTCCTCTCGTACTAGGAGCAGCCCCTTTCAATCTTCCAACGCCCACGGCAGATAGGGACCGAACTGTCTCACGACGTTCTAAACCCAGCTCGCGTACCACTTTAAATGGCGAACAGCCATACCCTTGGGACCTACTTCAGCCCCAGGATGTGATGAGCCGACATCGAGGTGCCAAACACCGCCGTCGATATGAACTCTTGGGCGGTATCAGCCTGTTATCCCCGGAGTACCTTTTATCCGTTGAGCGATGGCCCTTCCATTCAGAACCACCGGATCACTAAGACCTACTTTCGTACCTGCTCGAGCCGTCACTCTCGCAGTCAAGCTGGCTTATGCCTTTGCACTAACCGCATGATGTCCGACCATGCTTAGCCAACCTTCGTGCTCCTCCGTTACGCTTTGGGAGGAGACCGCCCCAGTCAAACTACCCACCAGACACTGTCCGCACCCCAGATTATGGGGCTACGTTAGAACATCAAACATTAAAGGGTGGTATTTCAAGGTTGGCTCCATGCAGACTGGCGTCCACACTTCAAAGCCTCCCACCTATCCTACACATCAAGGCTCAATGTTCAGTGTCAAGCTATAGTAAAGGTTCACGGGGTCTTTCCGTCTTGCCGCGGGTACACTGCATCTTCACAGCGAGTTCAATTTCACTGAGTCTCGGGTGGAGACAGCCTGGCCATCATTACGCCATTCGTGCAGGTCGGAACTTACCCGACAAGGAATTTCGCTACCTTAGGACCGTTATAGTTACGGCCGCCGTTTACTGGGGCTTCGATCAAGAGCTTCTCCTTACGGATAACCCCATCAATTAACCTTCCAGCACCGGGCAGGCGTCACACCGTATACGTCCACTTTCGTGTTTGCACAGTGCTGTGTTTTTAATAAACAGTTGCAGCCAGCTGGTATCTGCGACTGGCTTCAGCTCCATGGGTAAACCACTTCACCTAATGCCAGCGTGCCTTCTCCCGAAGTTACGGCACCATTTTGCCTAGTTCCTTCACCCGAGTTCTCTCAAGCGCCTGAGTATTCTCTACCTGACCACCTGTGTCGGTTTGGGGTACGATTAATGATAATCTAGAGCTTAGAGGCTTTTCCTGGAAGCGGGGCATGAGCTACTTCGCCACCGTAGTGACTCGTCATCAGACCTCAGTGTATAGCGAACCGGATTTGCCTAATTCACCCACCTACATCCTTAAACCGGGACAACCGTCGCCCGGCCAGCCTAGCCTTCTCCGTCCCCCCATCGCAATTATCACCAGTACAGGAATATTAACCTGTTTCCCATCGACTACGCATTTCTGCCTCGCCTTAGGGGTCGACTCACCCTGCCCCGATTAACGTTGGACAGGAACCCTTGGTCTTCCGGCGTGCGGGTTTTTCACCCGCATTATCGTTACTTATGTCAGCATTCGCACTTCTGATACCTCCAGCATGCCTCGCAGCACACCTTCACAGGCTTACAGAACGCTCCCCTACCCAACAACATTTACATGTCGCTGCCGCAGCTTCGGTGCATGGTTTAGCCCCGTTACATCTTCCGCGCAGGCCGACTCGACCAGTGAGCTATTACGCTTTCTTTAAATGATGGCTGCTTCTAAGCCAACATCCTGGCTGTCTGAGCCTTCCCACTTCGTTTCCCACTTAACCATGACTTTGGGACCTTAGCTGGCGGTCTGGGTTGTTTCCCTCTTCACGACGAACGTTAGCACCCGCCGTGTGTCTCCCGTGATAACATTCTTCGGTATTCGTAGTTTGCATCGGGTTGGTAAGTCGGGATGACCCCCTAGCCGAAACAGTGCTCTACCCCCGAAGATGAGTTCACGAGGCGCTACCTAAATAGCTTTCGGGGAGAACCAGCTATCTCCCGGTTTGATTGGCCTTTCACCCCCAGCCACAAGTCATCCGCTAATTTTTCAACATTAGTCGGTTCGGTCCTCCAGTTAGTGTTACCCAACCTTCAACCTGCCCATGGCTAGATCACCGGGTTTCGGGTCTATACCCTGCAACTCATTCGCCCAGTTAAGACTCGGTTTCCCTACGGCTCCCCTATTCGGTTAACCTTGCTACAGAATATAAGTCGCTGACCCATTATACAAAAGGTACGCAGTCACCCTGATAAATCAAGGCTCCCACTGCTTGTACGTACACGGTTTCAGGTTCTATTTCACTCCCCTCGCCGGGGTTCTTTTCGCCTTTCCCTCACGGTACTGGTTCACTATCGGTCAATCAGGAGTATTTAGCCTTGGAGGATGGTCCCCCCATATTCAGACAGGATAACACGTGTCCCGCCCTACTCGTCGAGTTCACAACACCAACACCTTCGGATACGGGGCTATCACCCTTTATTGCCGGCCTTTCCAGACCGTTCTCCTGATGCTGATGCTGATTAAGACTCTGGGCTGCTCCCCGTTCGCTCGCCGCTACTAGGGGAATCTCGGTTGATTTCTTTTCCTCGGGGTACTGAGATGTTTCAGTTCCCCCGGTTCGCCTCGTTTGACTATGGATTCATCAAACGATAGTGCAACGAATTGCACTGGGTTTCCCCATTCGGACATCGTCGGTTATAACGGTTCATATCACCTTACCGACGCTTTTCGCAGATTAGCACGTCCTTCATCGCCTCTGATTGCCTAGGCATCCACCGTGTACGCTTAGTCGCTTAACCTCACAACCCGAAATTGTTTCAACGATCACCTGACTGTCATGGCTGTGCGTGGTGAACTTCTGCGTTGGGCAGTGCTCGCAATGCTCACGTACTCCTGTACGCTGCGCTTGCTGCGCGCTGTCCGCCTTGAATTTCACCCTGCTCGCTCATGCCACTCGTTTGAATGACCGAAAATTTCAGGTTTGAAATTTTGAGAGACTCTCACATTGTTTAAGCGATAAACAATGTGCGTTGTTTCAATTTTCAGCTTGTTCCAGATTGTTAAAGAGCATAATTATTCGCAATAGACTAAAACTAATCTATTCTGAATAATTCAAAAATATTATGGTGGAGCTAAGCGGGATCGAACCGCTGACCTCCTGCGTGCAAGGCAGGCGCTCTCCCAGCTGAGCTATAGCCCCATAACAGGTTTAACAGTATCATCGCCGTCTTTAATCGGTGTGATTAAAAACGAAATCGAATTAAGGCAAGGCGTAGCTTAGCGACGTTTACACTAGGTAAACGAGCTGAGATACAACGTAGCATTCATTCGATTTTGGTAGGCCTGAGTGGACTTGAACCACCGACCTCACCCTTATCAGGGGTGCGCTCTAACCACCTGAGCTACAAGCCTATTGATACCGTTGACTCTTTCATCAGACAATCTGTGTGAACACTTCACAAAACACTTCAACGGTAAGGAGGTGATCCAACCGCAGGTTCCCCTACGGTTACCTTGTTACGACTTCACCCCAGTCATGGATCACAAAGTGGTAAGCGCCCTCCCGAAGGTTAAGCTACCTACTTCTTTTGCAACCCACTCCCATGGTGTGACGGGCGGTGTGTACAAGGCCCGGGAACGTATTCACCGTAGCATTCTGATCTACGATTACTAGCGATTCCGACTTCATGGAGTCGAGTTGCAGACTCCAATCCGGACTACGACGTACTTTATGAGTTCCGCTTGCTCTCGCGAGGTCGCTTCTCTTTGTATACGCCATTGTAGCACGTGTGTAGCCCTACTCGTAAGGGCCATGATGACTTGACGTCATCCCCACCTTCCTCCGGTTTATCACCGGCAGTCTCCTTTGAGTTCCCGACCGAATCGCTGGCAACAAAGGATAAGGGTTGCGCTCGTTGCGGGACTTAACCCAACATTTCACAACACGAGCTGACGACAGCCATGCAGCACCTGTCTCAGAGTTCCCGAAGGCACTTAAGCATCTCTGCTAAATTCTCTGGATGTCAAGAGTAGGTAAGGTTCTTCGCGTTGCATCGAATTAAACCACATGCTCCACCGCTTGTGCGGGCCCCCGTCAATTCATTTGAGTTTTAACCTTGCGGCCGTACTCCCCAGGCGGTCGATTTAACGCGTTAGCTCCGGAAGCCACTCCTCTAGGGAACAACCTCCAAATCGACATCGTTTACAGCGTGGACTACCAGGGTATCTAATCCTGTTTGCTCCCCACGCTTTCGCACCTGAGCGTCAGTCTTTGTCCAGGGGGCCGCCTTCGCCACCGGTATTCCTCCACATCTCTACGCATTTCACCGCTACACATGGAATTCTACCCCCCTCTACAAGACTCTAGCTAACCAGTCTTAGATGCCATTCCCAGGTTAAGCCCGGGGATTTCACATCTAACTTAATTAACCGCCTGCGTGCGCTTTACGCCCAGTAATTCCGATTAACGCTTGCACCCTCCGTATTACCGCGGCTGCTGGCACGGAGTTAGCCGGTGCTTCTTCTGTCGGTAACGTCAATCGTTGATGGTATTAACATCAACGCCTTCCTCCCGACTGAAAGTACTTTACAACCCTAGGGCCTTCTTCATACACGCGGCATGGCTGCATCAGGCTTGCGCCCATTGTGCAATATTCCCCACTGCTGCCTCCCGTAGGAGTCTGGGCCGTGTCTCAGTCCCAGTGTGGCTGATCATCCTCTCAGACCAGCTAGGGATCGTCGCCTAGGTAAGCCATTACCTTACCTACTAGCTAATCCCATATGGGTTCATCCGACAGCGCAAGGCCCGAAGGTCCCCTGCTTTGCTCCTAAGAGATTATGCGGTATTAGCCACCGTTTCCAGTAGTTATCCCCCTCTATCGGGCAGATCCCCATACATTACTCACCCGTCCGCCGCTCGTCAGCGAGAAGCAAGCTTCCCCTGTTACCGCTCGACTTGCATGTGTTAGGCCTGCCGCCAGCGTTCAATCTGAGCCATGATCAAACTCTTCAATTAAAAGTGTTTGATGCTCAAAGAATTAAACTGACTACATTCTTTCATATATGAATTAACGTGTTAGTCACTCTTCAAGACTTTAAAATCAAATATTTTTTTGATAGTGTCCTGTGAGTGCCCACACAGATTGTCTGATAAATTGTTAAAGAGCGTTGCGACTTTATCTTTCGATATTAACCAGTTAGGTCGTTGTCGCGAGGTGATGTATACTACGTTTTTTCGTGAGAAAGTCAAGCGATTATTTTCAACTTTTTCTTTCTTTTTTCACCTCTCGTTGCCACTGGTTTCTTTTCTAACCTGACCACCGAAGTGGTTTGTCGTGACAACGGATGCGCATTATAGGGAGTCAGAAAATTCTAGCAACCCCTTTTTATCACTTTTTTATTCGATTGCTGCATTCCACAGCAAAACGCACCTTTATACAGATTTACCCACAAAGTTATCCACAACCATAAAAATAATTAAAATATAACGCGCATTACGCAAACGATTGCGTTACAATTAGCATGAAAATTCATCGTTGATTTTATTTTTATGTTCTGAAATTGTTAGTGGCTTATCTCTATCTATTGATATTTTGATGTGATTAAACAGTTACAGCAGAAATAGGTATATATAAGAAGCGTCGTTTTTACGCTTTAAACTAACTCTTACGGTTTTATTGCTTTCTTATCCAAGGGATCTATCTCATGCAACAGCTTCGTCCTATTCGTCGTGCCCTGCTCAGTGTTTCTGATAAAACAGGTGTTGTTGAATTCGCTAAAGCGCTTTCACAACGAGGTGTTGAACTGCTCTCTACAGGTGGAACCGCAAAACTACTTGCCGAGTCAGGGTTAAAAGTCACCGAAGTTTCAGACTATACAGGGTTCCCTGAAATGATGGATGGTCGTGTTAAAACACTTCACCCAAAAGTTCATGGTGGCATTTTAGGTCGTCGTGGCATTGATGATGCCATTATGCAGCAACATAATATCGAACCGATTGATATGGTTGTTGTCAATCTGTACCCCTTTGCACAAACCGTCGCTAAGCCTAACTGTACCCTAGAAGATGCTGTTGAAAATATTGATATCGGCGGCCCCACAATGGTGCGCTCAGCCGCTAAAAACCATAAAGATGTCGCGATTGTTGTGAACAGCAATGATTATGAAAAAATCATTGAAGAATTGGATAACCACGATAACTCTTTAAATTGGTCTACTCGTTTTGACCTTGCTATTAAAGCGTTCGAACATACTGCCGCTTATGACAGTATGATAGCCAACTACTTTGGCGAATTAGTCACCCCTTATTATGGCGATACAACGCAACCATCGGGACGTTTCCCTCGTACGTTGAATTTAAACTTTATCAAAAAACAAGACATGCGTTACGGTGAAAATAGTCACCAAGATGCCGCTTTTTATATAGAAGAGAACCCTAAAGAGGCATCAATCGCCACGGCGACACAGCTGCAAGGTAAGGCTCTCTCTTATAACAATATTGCTGATACGGACGCCGCTTTAGAATGTGTTAAATCTTTCGAAGAGCCAGCCTGCGTTATCGTCAAACATGCCAACCCTTGCGGTGTTGCTATTGGTAATAATATTCATGCAGCTTACGATCGCGCGTTTAAAACGGATCCAACGTCTGCATTTGGTGGCATCATTGCCTTTAACCGTCAGCTTGATAAGGCAACAGCAGAAGCGATTATTGAGCGCCAATTTGTAGAAGTTATTATTGCACCAACGGTTGCCGATGATGCTCTTTCAGTATTAGCGACCAAGCAAAATGTGCGTGTTCTTACATGTGGTGAGTGGGATAAACCTGTTGCAGGATTAGATTTTAAACGTGTTAACGGTGGTTTATTGGTCCAAGACCGTGACCTCGGTATGGTTGAACCTGACGAGCTACGTGTTGTGACTAAACGCCAACCCACTGAGCGTGAATTTAAAGATGCTCTATTCTGTTGGAAAGTCGCTAAATTCGTTAAGTCGAACGCGATTGTTTATGCCAAAAATGATATGACTATTGGCATTGGTGCAGGGCAAATGAGCCGAGTGTATTCTGCGAAAATTGCAGGTATTAAAGCCGCAGATGAAGGCTTAGAAGTTGCAGGTTGTGCAATGGCCTCCGACGCATTCTTCCCGTTCCGTGACGGTATTGATGCAGCGGCAGCCGTTGGTGTGACCTGTGTGATCCAGCCAGGTGGTTCAATCCGCGATAGCGAAGTGATTGAAGCGGCTAACGAGCACGGCATCGCCATGATTTTCACTAATATGCGCCATTTCCGCCATTAATCATGTGGAGTTAAGTATGAATATTTTAATTATTGGTGGCGGTGGTCGTGAACACGCCCTAGCATGGAAAGCCGCACAATCACCACTTGCTGACAAAGTTTATGTGGCTCCGGGTAATGCTGGAACTGCATTAGAGCCTAATCTTGAAAACGTGGCTATCTCAGCAACGGATATCGATGAATTATTAAAATTTGCGAAAGAGCAACAAATCGGCCTAACGATTGTTGGCCCAGAAGCACCACTGGTCATTGGGGTCGTTGATGCGTTCCAAAAAGCAGGGCTAACCATTTTCGGTCCGACTCAAGGCGCCGCACAGCTCGAAGGTTCGAAAGCTTTTACGAAAGACTTTTTAGCTCGTCACAAAATACCGACAGCCGCTTACCAAAATTTTACTGAAATCGAACCTGCTTTGGCGTATCTGGATAACGTCGGCGCACCGATTGTTATTAAGGCTGATGGTCTTGCCGCAGGTAAAGGTGTCATTGTCGCGATGACGCTGGCTGAAGCTAAAGATGCTGTGCACGATATGCTTGCTGGTAACGCATTTGGTGATGCAGGTCACCGTATCGTGATTGAAGAGTTCTTAGACGGTGAAGAAGCAAGTTTTATTGTGATGGTGGACGGCGAAAATGTCATTCCAATGGCAACTAGCCAAGACCATAAACGTGTTGGTGATGGTGATACAGGTCTTAACACGGGCGGCATGGGCGCATATTCACCGGCGCCCGTTGTGACAAATGAAATTCACCAGCGTGTCATGGAACAAATCATCTATCCAACAGTAAAAGGTATGGATGCCGAGGGGCATCGTTATCAAGGTTTCCTCTATGCGGGTCTAATGATTGATAAGGCTGGTAACCCTAAAGTTATCGAATTTAACTGCCGTTTTGGCGATCCTGAAACTCAACCTATCATGATGCGTTTACAATCTGATTTAGTCGAGTTGTGTCTTGCAGGGGCAAAAGGTGAGCTAGCAGGTAAAGATTCCTTATGGGATGAACGCCCTGCTCTCGGTGTGGTAATTGCTGCCGGAGGTTATCCAGGTGATTACCGCCAAGGTGATGTGATCCACGGTTTGCCGACCGAAGAAATGGCGGATAGCAAAGTATTTCATGCTGGCACTAAAATGAAAGATGATAAGGTCATCACTGCCGGAGGCCGTGTTCTTTGTGTCACAGCACTCGGTAATGATATCGCCCAAGCTCAACAAAAAGCCTATCAAGCCGCTGAAAATATTCATTGGGATGGCAGTTTTTACCGTAAAGATATTGGTTATCGTGCCGTCGCACGCCTGAAATAGCGAGCACAGAAGCTAAACTCACTAAGCTGATAAACAGCCGCTTTATCAGCTTTTTTATTTCTAACAGGCGAAAGCGCTGAGTATTTCGTAGCCTAACTAGGCGACAAAGTAATTTATCCTCGGGGGTATACACAAATATGTGACTGAGGTGAGTTGCTGAAGCCAACAACGTTAGGATGCGAAAGACGACGAGCGGTGAGATTACAATGAATCTTTACTAGGCTGCCAGCGGCAAAAATCGGTATCCGCAACCATCAAAAGTTGATTCCCTTCAGGGGATTCTAACCAAGCAATATTCAGCTGTTTATGCCAAACTTTTGTTCGGCTTTCTAACCAATTTTGTGCATAAGGTTCAAATTCGACTTTTTTGACATCACCGCCACAAGTGACGACTTGGTTTTGTGACCAACGGCCTTGGTATAGTTTCACACCACCGACTACCAAAGCAGTATTAATATCTAAAATACGTTTTGCTTCAAAACGCCAACGGATAATGTCATCGGAAGAAAGTGCGGTTTTGCGATCTTTTTCGACTCGTTGCATAAAGATCACATCATCGTTTTTGTTAAAACGGAGTTGTTCCATCATTTCTTGCTCACCCGCATTTAAGATTTGGCTACGAATTTGCCAAAGCTGGCCTGCTCGGTACTCGAAGAAATTAACGGAAGTATCAGTGCCTTTGTAAGGGCTGTAAACAACCATAAGCACTTGAGGGTCATTTTTTGCGTCATTAAGACGCCACATACGGATTACACCATCATCCGCAATAAATCCACTCGCACTAAACTCGGGAAAGTTGTTACGAGAAGAACAGGCGCTGAGCATTGAGATGGCTCCCAATACCAGCAACCCTTTCCGAATGAACAAAAGGGGTCGTTGACTACCCCCCCTGATAATTCTAGTTTGCAACTTAATTATTTTACCGCTTCTTTCAGTGCTTTACCGGCAGAGAAAGCAGGAACATTAGTTGCTGGGATAGTGATCTCTTCGCGAGTTTGCGGGTTACGACCGGTACGCTCTGCACGGTGGCTGACTTTGAAAGTACCGAAACCGACCAGTTGTACTTGCTCGCCTTTTTTCAGCGTTTCTGAAATAGCATTCAGAGTTGATTCTAATGCTGCTTTAGCCTGTACTTTTGTCAGGTCTGCTGATTCTGCGATAGCATCAACTAATTCAGTCTTGTTCATAAATTATCCTTACACAGTGTGTTTATCGTTTGCAAAGCATCGAGTGCGTCGGATATGCCAAATTGACAGCCCCTGATACACGCCCCCGATAGCCACTTCTCTTCTTGCCCCTAAATGTAGACCAGTCTAGGGGCAAATGTGAAGTCTTAGTCATCAGCATTACTGCGCTAAGTCACGTTTTCATCAATGAAACGCTAAAAACTAGCCTACAGTAATACCAATATTGCTAACCCCCGCTTCACGGAGGTCAGATTTTAATCCTTTAATTAACTCTAAGTCTCGCTCTTCACAGGCAGCCAGTAAACGGAAAATTTCCCACTGGATATCCCACTCTTCCTCAATTGAGGATAATTCTTTCAGCTCTTCCTCTGACATTTCCCTACCAGCTTGGGTCATTTCCAGCATCGCAACAGTACGAATCGATGTTTCGCTAACCGCAATAGCATGGCTCAGTGTTTCGCCACTTAATTTTGCATGAACCACTTCACCTAAAGCGATACAAGCATCAATGGCTGGATAAACACCGTAGAAATCAAAATCATCTGCTGACGGTATAATTTCTTCTAATTTTTCGAGCTGATTGTCGAAATTAATTTTACTGTCTTTAACGACCAGCGTTTCCCATACCAAATCAAGTATAGACCGATAAACCTTTGCGTCAGTAAATTCACTTTGCTGACAAAACATTTGGTAGTTGGGGTACATTCGTTCGCACAGGCATGCCATAAAAGTAACATGTTGCCAGCTTTCTAGTTTTTCCAACCTCAAATGGATGGGATTTCTTAACATAATTTCAGACTCATCAATCTCAATACATCGCAGTTTACCTGAAAATCTGCCAATACCACATATTTTGCTGATAATTAGCCGGATTTCTCTTTCATTCGCTCAAAAAACGACCTATTAGAGGCTATTCCATCAGCAAGTCGCGTTGGCTCAGGTAGCCGATACCCCTTTAAACAGCGTTCAACCCACTCACGAGAAGCACTGACACTCATCTTATGACCCGGTGAAATAAACAAAGGATTGCATCTTTTTTTACTTCTCAGTACCCAACCAAGCTGATTTTCGCCATGCCGTAATGGTTGAAAACTTCCCGGGGCTTCATTCACTGCTTCATAGTCACCGTACAATCGACTTTTTGCGACTCCAATGGTTGGCACATCAGCCTGTAAGCCAAAGTGACACGCAACACCGAAACGACGAGGATGGGCGATCCCTTGACCATCAACTAACACTAATTCAGGTTTATGATGCAATTGTTGCCAAGCTGCCATCAATCCAGGCACTTCACGAAAAGAGAGCAAACCCGGAATATAAGGTAATTGTGTGGGTACTCGCGCAATCTGATACTCAACCAATTGCAAATCAGGCCATGACAGAACGGCGATCACCGCACGAGTGACAGTACCTTGCTGCTCAAAGCCCACATCAGCACCACCGATAAAAATCGGCTGTATATTATTTTCATTCAATACAATAAGCTGTGCTTTATCTGCTTGCTCTTGTCGCAACAATCGAGTGTCTATGGCCATGATGTGCTCAATACTTATTATGATTAACGATTAATGATAGAAGATAACAGCGTACTTACAAGGATCTGTGAGTACGCTATCAAAAAACCGATCAGTTATTGATGGTATTGGCGGGAAAAACGGTGGACGGCATCAACAAAAGCACCTGCATGCTCAGGGGGAACATCTTGATGGATACCATGACCTAAATTAAAGACATGTCCATTACCTTGCCCGAAGCCTGCCAAAATATTTTGTACTTCTTCTTCAATGCGCGGTATCGGAGCATAAAGCATTGATGGATCCATATTTCCCTGTAGTGCCACTTTGTCACCGACTCGACGACGGGCATCCGCAATTTCAGTGGTCCAATCAAGACCTAGAGCATCACAACCTGTTGCAGCCATCTCCTCTAGCCATTGCCCACCGCCTTTTGTAAATAGGGTCACAGGCACACGGCGGCCTTCATTTTCACGTATTAGGCCATCAATGATCTTATGCATGTAATGAAGAGAGAATTGTAAATAATCACGTTTAGTTAGCACGCCACCCCATGTATCAAAAATCATGATGGATTGAGCCCCTGCCCGAATTTGCGCATTTAAATATAAAATCACGCTATCAGCGAGTTTATCCAGTAATAAGTGGAGCGCATTCGGGTCTTCATACATCATTTTTTTAATTTTTGTGAACGCTTTACTGCTGCCACCTTCGACCATGTAAGTGGCTAATGTCCACGGACTCCCCGAAAAACCGATAAGAGGTACATCCCCCTTTAGCGCTTTACGGATTGCTCTTACCGCATCCATAACATAGCCCAGTTCCATTTCCGGATCAGGTACTGGTATGTTTTTTATATCATTTAGGCAAGTGATTGGCTTTTTGAAACGAGGCCCTTCACCCGTCTCAAAATAGAGGCCTAGCCCCATAGCATCAGGGATGGTTAAGATATCAGAAAATAGGATTGCGGCGTCTAATGGAAAACGACGTAACGGTTGAAGTGTCACTTCACACGCTAACTCGGTGTTTTTACACAGAGAAATAAAATCACCAGCCTGTGCACGCGTTGCTTTGTACTCCGGTAGGTAACGCCCTGCTTGACGCATCATCCATACAGGGGTGGTATCTACAGGCTGACGTAGCAAAGCACGTAGATAGCGGTCATTTTTCAACTCAGTCATTATTTACTCCATTATAGTCAGTGGCCGCCGCAAATGGCTAAGGGCCGCTATTGTAGCATGTTACACACAACAATATCAGCGCCTAAGCAATTCGCACGTTTAGGCGTCCTCTTGGCGACATAAAGCCACCGTATCTTCAATTAATCGCCTTGCGATTGTGTCACTCGGAGGAATTTTAGGTAATTCATTGTAGTGATACCACGCGGCACTCACGAGTTCATTCGGGTCAACCTTAATTTCGCCACTGTCATAGTCAGCCAGAAACCCCATCATTAATGAGTGAGGGAAAGGCCAAGGCTGAGAAGACACATAACGAATATTACGTATTGTGATCCCGCTTTCTTCCATGACTTCTCGTGCTACCGCTTCTTCCAGTGTCTCACCCACTTCAACAAAACCCGCAAGTACGGTAAAGAGAGGGTTTTGAGTATGGCGGCGGTGCTGTGCTAGCAATATATGGTCACCACGACGGATGCCAACAATAATGCAAGGCGCAATTTGTGGGTAATAGCGTTCATGGCAATGGTCACAAAGACAAGCCCACTCAGTCGTACTATGACGCATTGCGGTGCCGCAATAACCGCAGTAACGATGGGAACGATAAAACTCCGCTAACTGTACTCCACGCCCAGCTAAACGAAATAATCCCTCATCTTGTGATGCTAATAAGCGCGGTGAAGCCATATCTGTTGGCATTTTTTCAGCAATTAGCCAAACAACCTCACCTTGCCATTCACCAATCGGTGTTGCTATCTTCCCAGACAGTGACCAATCTTTTGCACTCCCCCTAGGAGCATCTCCTTGTGGTAACCATAAGCGCCCAGCAAAGCAAACAAACCACCAACCTTTCTCTGTTCCAGTTAATGTCACTTTTGTCATTTTTTACATCTTTTATTGGTATAAAAGGATTTCATCTTTTTCTATAAAGATACGCTTTTTTCACAAAATGTAATCTAGTCGTTGTACTTAATCATTTTTAGTTAGTGTTTTTGACACTTTTTAGACAGTTTTTTCCCTAAAACATCGAAAAAGTGTCACAAAACCGTCAACTCACTGTCACCTTGGAAAATTAGCATACTAACTAACCAATATAACTCCTCTATACAGTGAGAGATAAAATGAAAACGATTGTACCCGCAGTTTTACTTTCATTAACCGCGTCAAGTGCTGCTTTAGCAGCCGATAACGATTTAACCGCCTTGATTGAAGCCGCTAAAAAAGAAGGTCAAGTATACAGTGTTGGAATGCCAGATACTTGGGCTAACTGGAAAGGAACTTGGCAAGATCTCGAAAAAACCTATGGATTAAAGCACCAAGATACGGATATGAGTTCAGCGCAAGAGATTGCTAAGTTTGCCGCTGAAAAAAATAATGCTACCGCAGATATTGGCGATGTCGGCGCCTCCTTTGGCCCTGTTGCCGTACAGAAAGGCGTTACCCAACCTTATAAACCAACCACATGGTCACAAATCCCTGATTGGGCAAAAGATAAAGAAGGCCATTGGGCACTGGCTTATACGGGCACCATTGCTTTCATGATCAATAATGAGTTAGTTAAAGATGCACCAAAAAGCTGGGATGATTTGCTAAAAGGTAAATATAAAGTCACTGTTGGTGATGTTGGTATCGCAGCTCAAGCTAACAATGCAGTATTAGCAGCGGCCTATGCGCGCGGTGGTGATGAAAATAACTTACAGCCCGCTATTGCGTTTTTTGCTGAACTTGCCAAGCAAAAACGTCTTTCCGTGAATGATCCAACCGTTGCAAATATTGAAAAAGGCGAAGTTGCCGTCGGTATTCTTTGGGATTTCAATGCGCTGAATTATCGTGATCAGATCAATCGTGAGCGCTTTACCGTTGTCATTCCTTCTGATGGTTCAGTTATCTCAGGCTATACCACTATCATTAATAAATATGCCAAAAATCCAAATGCCGCGAAGTTAGCACGTGAATTTATTTTTAGCGATCAGGGGCAAATTAACCTAGCTGAAGGCTACGCCCGCCCAATTCGTGCTGAATACCTCACCCTCCCCGAAGAGATTAAAGCCAAATTGTTACCGGATGAGCAGTACAAAAATGTTCGCCCAATTAACGATGCGGATGGCTGGGAAAAGTCGTCTCGCAAACTCCCCAAAATGTGGCAACAGCAAGTGTTAATCCACCAGCAGTAATGTCACTTAGGAAGAAAATATCTCATGTCTGATAAAGTGATCCTTGTTGTTCTCGATGGCTTGAGTTACCCAGTAGCCCATGATTGTATGGGCTACCTCAATGGACTGATCGAAGCTGATCGAGCAACGCTCTATAAAGTGGAGTGTGAGCTACCCTCTATGTCACGCCCTTTATACGAATGTATTTTGGCGGGAGTTTCCCCTGTCGATAGCGGTATCGTTAACAATGACGTCGTGCGTCTCTCCCACTTCGATAGTATTTTTTCTTTAGCCAAGAATGCGGGTAAAACAACGGCAGCCGCGGCTTATTATTGGGTCAGCGAGCTATATAACCGAGCACCTTTTGTTGCGACTCGAGACCGTTTTACCAATGATAAGCAACTCGCTATCCAGCATGGTTGTTTTTACCAAGCAGACCATTATCCAGACAGCCACCTATTTATGGATGCGGAATACCTACGCACTCAATACTCGCCTGATTTTTTACTGATCCATCCGATGAATATTGATGATACAGGCCATAAGTTTGGGTTTGATTCCTCACAATATCGTAACGCGGCGCGTCAAGCCGACACTATTTTGTCAAATTACTTACCTCAATGGATTGAGCAAGGCTATCAAATTATTGTCACGAGTGATCATGGCATGAACAGTGATCATAGCCATGGCGGTATATTACCTGAAGAGCGCACTGTTCCTCTGTTTGTTATTGGCGAGCAATTTTCACATCAAGAACAGTGTATGGTGAAGCAAACTGCGATTTGTGGCACGGTTTGCGCCTTACTCGGAATTGAATATGGCGATAAAACAGTCTGTCACACATTATTGGTAGGAGATAATTAATGGCCGACGTTAGCGTACCTTGTGAACAAGCAAACCACCAACAAGGGAAAGCCGCAATGTTAAAGAAACACTTATCACGTTTTCATTGGGGATCAGCCTTATTAACACTGCCATTTATTACATTGTTTTGCTTGTTTCAAATCGCCCCTATGATTTGGGTATTTATCAATAGCTTTATTTATGAAGAAGCTTGGTCAGTCGACAACTACCTTGATATTTTCACCAACGATTTTTATCTGCAAGCCTTTGAGAACACCCTCTGGTTATCGATTGTCTGTAGTGTCATCGGGCTATTCTTTTCTGCATTAACGGCATTTTCCATCTATAAAATGCAAGGCAGAGTACGCAGTATGATGATTTCCTTCACCACAATGGCGAGTAACTTTAGCGGTGTTCCCCTTGCCTTTGCTTTTATCATCATACTTGGGGTCAATGGCGCAATTACCCTGCAATTGAAATCTTGGGGAATTATTGAGGATTTCGATATTTATAGCGCAAGTGGGTTAATGCTGCTGTATATCTACTTTCAAATTCCTCTGGGTATTTTATTGCTTTATCCTGCCTTTGATGCGTTGAAACCGGAGTGGGAAGATGCGGCTAAAACCATGGGAGCCAGTAAATTATCTTATTGGCGCAACGTTGCTATCCCCGTACTCGCTCCCGCATTACTTGGTACTTTTATTATTTTAGTTGCTAATGCCGTTGGGGCTTACGCGAGCACTTACGCCCTGATGAGTGGCAATTACAATCTAGTGACCATCCGTATTGCCAGCTTAGTCTCCGGCGACCTTTATTTAGAGCCTAATTTAGCAGCAGCATTATCCGTTTTACTAATTGCTATTCTTGGATTTATCACTGCCATCCATCATTGGCTATTAAAACGGAGTTATCATGCCAAGTCATAATCTTACCGCCAAGCCAAATGGCTCTTCCGGCCTTTGGCTACATAAATTCATTCTTATTAGTGTTGTTTTGTTATTAGCTCTACCTATTGTTGCCACTTTTATTTATTCAATTTCTACACAATGGGGAGCGACCGTTTTACCGGATGCCTTATCGATAAAATGGTATTTACAGTTATGGCAAGACCCTCGATTTCTGTATGCTTTTGGGCGGTCGCTGCTCATCTGTTTTAGTACTTTGTTGGTTAGCACACTAATCATTTTACCAATGGCATTTGCCGTGTTTTACCGCTTCCCGAAATTAAAGGGGCTGATGGATTTACTGATCATCCTGCCTTTTGCTATTCCCCCTGTGGTGTCATCGGTGGGTCTATTACAAATATTTGCTGATGAGCCATTTATGCTGGTTGGTACGCCATGGATATTAATTGGTACTTATTTCACTATCACCCTACCTTTCATGTACCGTGCACTCGCTAATAGCTTCCAAGGCATTAATTTACATGACTTAATGGATGCCGCGCATTTACTCGGAGCAAGTACCTTTAAGGCTTTCTTATTAATAGTATTACCGAATATTCGCAAAGGATTACTAGTCTCATTACTGATCTCATTTTCATTTTTGATGGGTGAGTTTGTGTTTGCCAACATTTTGGTGGGAACACGTTATGAAACATTGCAAATCTACTTATTTAATATGCGTCAAACCAGCGGTCACTTTACCTCTGCGTTGGTGATGTCTTATTTCTTATTTACCTTGTTACTCACATGGCTCGCCACGCGGATGAGCCGTTCGGGAGATGAATAATGAGTTATGTTATTGCTGAAAATTTGAGTAAATCATTTGGTCAAAATCAGGTGTTCTCTAATATTCAATTCACAATAGAAAAAGGCGAATTTATTACCCTGTTAGGGCCTAGCGGCTGTGGAAAATCGACCTTATTGCGTTGTATTGCCGGACTCGAACAACCTGATAATGGTGACCTGTATATCAATCGCCAAAACATCACGCACCAAGCAGCCCAGCAGCGAGGCGTTGGCATGGTCTTTCAAAGTTATGCGTTATTCCCGAATATGACAGTTGAAGACAATATCGCCTTCGGCCTAAAAATGCGTAAAGTCAACAGCACTGAGCGCAATAAAGCGGTTGCAGACGTTATTGAAATGGTTGAGTTGCAAGGTAAAGAGCAGCAATTTCCTCACCAGCTTTCGGGTGGACAGCGGCAACGTGTCGCCCTTGCTCGTGCATTGGTGATGAAGCCCCAAATATTGCTATTGGATGAGCCACTTTCGGCATTAGATGCGCGTATTCGTAAACATCTGCGCCAACAGATCCGTCATATCCAACGTGAGTTAAAATTGACGACCATTTTTGTTACTCATGATCAAGATGAAGCCATGATCATGTCTGATCGCATCTTTTTAATGAATAAAGGGGCGATTATCCAGAACGATACAGCTGAGAATATCTACACGCAACCAGCCAATGAGTTTGTGGCGCGTTTTATGGGCAATTACAACCTTGTGGAGGCTGACAAAGCCAATGCGCTACTCGGGCTTAATTTGCAAGGTACGCTCGCTATTCGCCCAGAATCCATCTATGTTAAAGAAGCAGGGCGACATTACGGTGAGCATATTTCACAGCCCGTCGATGCGATTATTTTAGATCATCAACTGTTAGGTAATATTATTCGTTATTCCGTCAATACCGCGGCAGGCAATATGACGGTTGATTTGTTAAATCGCTCATCTGAAAGACTATTTGAACCCGGTACACGCCTTGAGTTAATGTTTAATAAGAACGAAATTCGCGCACTACGTTAGCAAACGAGATAAAAGAGGCACAATGCAAAACAAATTGGCGGTTTTTGATTTAGATGACACCCTAATTCAGGGGGATAGCAGCGTACTGTGGACACAATACCTGTGGGATAAGCAAATTATCACCGACCCGCGTTTTGTCGAAGCCGACAAACAAATGATGGCACAATATAACTCAGGCTCCCTAGATATGGCGACTTACCTGCGTTTTAGCCTGCAATCGCTATCTGGGTTCAGCATCGAGCAAGTTGATCTCTGGTTAGATGATTTTGTTGAGAGCATGATCGTGCCACGTATATATCCCGAAGGGATCCGCACAATCGAGCAGTATCGAAAGCAAGGGATCCCGATCATTGTGATCTCTGCAACCGTTTCTTTTATTGTGAAAAAGATAGCCGAACGATTCGCTGCTGATGTCGTGATGGGAATCGACATCAAGCAGAAAAATGGCGGTTACAGCACCGAAATAGAAGGCATTGCGACTTTTAAAGCAGGCAAAGTCAAACGCCTGCTTCAGTGGATCAGCCACCAGCCAATTACCGATGCCTATATTTATTTCTATACCGATTCCGCCAATGATCTGCCCATGTGCCAATTTGCCGATGAGGTGTTTATCGTAAATGGTGACGCGCGTCTTTGCCAAGTCGCCACCGAACAACATTGGACACAATATCACTGGGAAGTTTGAATATTTTTTTTGCACCTCTTATACTAGGTCCATCTTGTCGGAGTGCCTAGTGGCGAAAGCTACGGGCTGAGACCGTTAATTCGGGATCCGCGGAACCTGATCGGGTTAATACCTGCGAAGGGAACAAGAGTAATCATTCAGCGTAACAATTTTGGTTATTTGCTTTTGCATATTTAGGCTGACAACTCATACGCAACACAGCAAACGTCAGCTAACAAAATGAACACGCAACGCCATACCATTACTCCATCCGAACTCCAGACAAGCAACTTTCTTACGATAAACCTGAGTGCTACGCCCATATACGCGTAATCGCTCGTGACAATGTCAGGAAATTGCTATGTCCCAAAATAATATTATCCCTACAAGCGATCTTTCTCCTAAAGCGGCGCCTGCAAGAACGCGCAAAGCACAACGTGATGCGGCCGAAAACTTTATCAATACGGTTTCTGGCGTATCCTTCCCTAATTCAAAACGTATCTACCTAACAGGTTCAAGAGACGATATCCAAGTGCCAATGCGAGAAATCCAGCTCTCACCAACCCTCATTGGCGGCGATAAAGATAATCCTCAATTTGAAGATAATGAGCCTGTTCCTGTTTATGATACTTCAGGCCCCTATGGCGACCCAGCCGCAGAATTAAATGTTCATAAAGGATTAAAAAAGATCCGTGAAGGTTGGATCCGCGAGCGTAATGATACTGTTCCGGTTGATACCCTCAGCTCAGATTTTACGCAGCAGCGACTTGCCGACGCGGGTCTCGATCACTTACGATTTAATCATCGCCCCCACCCATTGAAAGCGATGAAGGGTCGCTGTGTAACACAGCTTCATTATGCACGCCAAGGTATTATTACCCCTGAAATGGAATTTATCGCCATTCGCGAAAATATGGGACGTGAACGTATTCGTGGTGACGTTTTAAGACAGCAGCACCCCGGACAATCATTTGGTGCAAATCTGCCTGAAAACATCACGCCGGAATTTGTCCGCCAAGAAGTTGCCGCGGGCCGTGCCATCATCCCAGCCAATATCAATCACCCTGAATCTGAGCCAATGATTATTGGTCGCAACTTCCTAGTGAAAGTGAACGCCAATATCGGTAACTCATCGGTGACTTCTTCCATTGAAGAAGAGGTTGAAAAACTGATTTGGTCTACCCGCTGGGGAGCCGATACCGTTATGGATCTGTCTACTGGTCGTTATATTCATGAAACTCGTGAGTGGATCCTACGTAACAGTCCAGTGCCAATTGGTACTGTGCCTATTTATCAAGCACTCGAAAAGGTTAATGGGGTTGCCGAAAATCTCACGTGGGAAATGTTCCGCGATACACTGCTTGAACAGGCCGAACAAGGGGTCGATTACTTTACTATCCATGCAGGTGTGCTCCTGCGCTATGTCCCTATGACGGCGAAACGTTTAACCGGTATTGTCTCCCGTGGTGGCTCGATCATGGCGAAATGGTGCCTCTCTCATCACCAAGAAAACTTCTTATATGAAAATTTCCGTGAAATTTGTGAGATTTGTGCAGCCTATGATGTATCACTGTCATTAGGTGATGGTTTACGCCCAGGGTCAATTCAAGATGCTAACGATGAAGCCCAATTTGCTGAACTGCATACCCTTGGTGAGCTTACAAAAATTGCTTGGGAATATGACGTGCAAGTGATGATTGAAGGCCCAGGACATGTGCCAATGCAGATGATCCACCGCAACATGACGGAAGAGCTTGAACATTGTCATGAAGCGCCATTTTATACCCTCGGCCCACTAACTACCGATATCGCTCCCGGTTATGACCATTTTACATCAGGTATTGGGGCAGCCATGATCGGCTGGTTTGGCTGTGCAATGCTCTGTTATGTCACCCCAAAAGAGCATTTGGGCTTACCAAATAAAGAGGATGTTAAACAAGGGCTAATCACCTATAAAATTGCGGCTCATGCTGCCGACCTCGCGAAAGGGCATCCCGGAGCACAAATTCGTGATAATGCTATGTCTAAAGCGCGTTTTGAGTTCCGCTGGGAAGATCAATTTAACCTAGCTCTCGACCCAGATACCGCACGTGCTTATCACGATGAAACCCTGCCACAAGCGTCAGGGAAAGTTGCCCATTTCTGCTCTATGTGTGGTCCTAAATTCTGCTCAATGAAAATTTCACAAGAAGTCCGTGATTATGCGGCGCAAAAGGAAGCTGGCATGGAGCAAATGTCCGAAGCTTTCCGCGCTCATGGCAGCGAGTTGTATCACAGTGCCGAGGTCGTGTCCGATGAAAAAATTGCCTAGCACTCCCTTTGCTCCCACTGAGCAACGATTGGGGCTTTATCCTGTGGTCGACTCTGTAGAATGGATTGAACGCTTGCTTAATGCAGGCGTAACGACTATCCAGCTACGTATTAAAGATAAGCATGATGATGAAGTGCGTGATGATATCCAACGAGCGATTGCTCTCGGTGAAAAGCATCATGCGCGGCTATTTATCAATGACTATTGGCGCTTAGCTATCGAGCTCGGTGCCTATGGTGTTCATCTTGGGCAAGAAGATCTGGAAACCACCGACCTATTGGCTATTCATCAAGCTGGGCTACGTTTAGGCATCTCAACTCATGATCAACATGAGCTTGCTATCGCTAAATCCGTGCGCCCTTCTTATATTGCGATGGGGCATATTTTCCCAACAGAAACCAAGAAAATGCCCTCAGCACCTCAAGGATTGGAGACACTCAAAACCATGGTAGAAGCGACTCCCGATTACCCCACGGTCGCGATTGGCGGTATCTCTATCGATAGAGTGCCAGCAGTGCTCGCAACCGGTGTTGGAAGTGTCGCCTTAGTGAGTGCAATTACCAAAGCAGATGATTGGCTAGAGGCAACAAAAACCCTTTTACGCCTCGTAGAAAATCACTGATTACCTGAATCAAACCCGCCCACACGCTCTCGTGATGGCGGGTTAATTCGAGGAGTTCATCATGTTAAATGATCATGAATTTATGCGTTATAGCCGCCAGCTACTGCTTGAAGATATCGGCCCTGAAGGACAAGGCAAACTTAAAACGAGTAAGGTACTGATTGTTGGCCTTGGTGGTTTAGGCGCACCGGCATCACTTTATTTAGCAGCCGCTGGCGTCGGTGAGTTATGGCTTGCGGATCACGACGAGCTACACCTTTCTAATCTACAGCGGCAAGTTTTATATGGCACTGAGGACATTCCTCAATCTAAAGCCAAACTTGCCGCAAAACGACTACAAGATCTTAATCCACTGATCCATACCCATGTCTTACAACAAAAGTTAGATATTCACACATTGCTTCCCTTGGTTGAGCAAGTCGATTTAGTTCTCGATTGTTGCGATAACATGGCCACTCGCCATGCCGTTAATGCGGCCTGTGTCATGGCAAATAAAACATTGGTTAGTGGCAGTGCCGTGGGGTTTGGTGGGCAGCTTATGGTGCTTGAGCCACCCTTTAATCACGGCTGTTACGCATGTTTATACCCTGACCAGACGGAGCCTCAGCGTAACTGCCGTACCGCTGGTGTACTTGGCCCTGTCGTGGGGGTCATAGGCACATTGCAAGCCTTAGAGGCCATCAAATTATTAGTCGGATTGCCTTCCTCGCTAAGCGGTAAATTGCGTTTATTTGATGGTAAACAGCAGCAATGGAATACCTTGCAACTGACACCGTCCATTCAATGTCCAATCTGCCGAGAAGAAACATGCGCCTTATAATTAACGACCAGCCAATGGAGTTTGATGCGCCATTAACCGTGTCTCAATTACTCGCTTCTCTAGAGCGCAGTACGGTCGGCACGGCTTTGGCCATCAACCAAGTGATCATTCCTCGTCATCAATGGGATTCACACCTCGTGAATGACCAAGACAATATCTTATTGTTTCAAGCTATCGCTGGAGGCTAATCATGTTAAAAATTGCCGATGTGACTTTTCAGTCACGCCTCTTTACTGGCACAGGAAAATTTGCCAATCCAACATTGATGCAAAACGCAATCACTGCATCAGGCAGTCAGCTTGTTACCATGGCGATGAAACGTATAGATTTACGTGGCAATGACGATGGCATTTTAAAGCCTTTGCAAGAGATTGGGGTAAGACTGCTCCCTAATACTTCTGGTGCGAAAAATGCCCAAGAAGCTATTTTTGCCGCACGCCTTGCCCGTGAAGCGTTGGGAACTCATTGGGTTAAACTAGAAATTCACCCCGATGTGAAATATCTCTTACCCGACCCCGTCGAAACCTTAATTGCTGCCGAACAACTCGTAAAAGAAGGGTTTGTGGTACTGCCTTATTGCAGTGCTGACCCTGTGCTGTGTCGTCGTCTCGAAGAAGTCGGTTGTGCAGCCGTAATGCCACTTGGTGCACCGATTGGCACCAATAAAGGTTTAGTCACCAAAGAGATGTTACGGATCATTATTGAGCAATCGACGATCCCCGTAGTGGTTGATGCTGGGATTGGCGCACCTAGCCATGCGATCGAAGCGATTGAAATGGGGGCCGATGCCGTACTAGTCAATACCGCCATCGCTGTAGCAAAAGATCCTGTGCTCATGGCTCAAGCTTTTAAAGTCTCCCTTGAAGCCGCAGAGCTTGCCCGACGCGCTGGCCTTGCTAGCCCGAAACAACATGCTGAAGCTTCAAGCCCATTAACCGAGTTTTTGGGAGCATTACAATGAACAGCAGCTTTCGCCAACGCTGGCAGCAGCTAAATTGGGATGACCTAACCTTACAAATTTATGCCAAAAATACGCGAGATGTTGAGCAGGCTCTTGCTAGCGATACTTTAACACTTGATGATTTTATGGCATTGCTCTCCCCTGCCGCTCGCCCTTTTATTGAGCAATTAGCGCAGAAAGCCCAAAAGCTAACACGGCAACGTTTTGGTAATACCGTGGGGTTCTATGTGCCACTGTATTTATCAAATCTATGCGCTAATGATTGTACATATTGTGGTTTTTCAATGAGTAATCGCATTAAACGAAAAACGCTCGATAAAAACGAAATCATTAATGAGTGCGAGACAATCCGTAAAATTGGTTTTGATAGCCTGTTGTTAGTCACAGGGGAGCATCAAAATAAAGTGGGCATGGATTATTTTCGTGAGCATTTACCCACAATACGCCGCTATTTTAGCGCCTTGATGATGGAAGTTCAGCCACTGAGCACCGAAGAGTACGCTGAACTCAAGACATTAGGACTAGATGGTGTGATGGTGTATCAAGAGACTTACCACGAGCCAGCTTATCAACTACATCATTTGAAAGGTAAAAAACAGGATTTTCATTGGCGGCTGGAGACCCCTGACCGTTTAGGGCGGGCTGGTATCGATAAAATAGGACTTGGAGCATTAATTGGTTTATCTAACAGTTGGCGCACCGATTGCTATATGGTGGCGGAGCACCTGATTTATCTCCAAAAACACTATTGGCAGAGCCGTTATTCTATTTCATTTCCTCGTTTACGCCCTTGTGCTGGTGGTATAGAGCCGGCTTCTTTAATGAGTGAAGCTGAACTTGTGCAGCTTATTTGCGCATTTCGTTTATTGGCGCCAGATGTTGAGCTATCACTTTCAACCCGCGAATCGCCTTATTTTCGCGATCACGTTGTGCCACTTGCCATTAATAATGTCAGTGCGGGTTCAAAAACACAGCCGGGCGGTTATGCCGATGACCATGCTGAATTGGAACAATTTGCACCGCATGATAATCGTAGTGCCGCACAAGTTGCAGAATCTTTAATTCGTTCGGGTCTACAACCGGTCTGGAAAGATTGGGATGGCTATTTAGGGCGTTAATTTATCCGATAAACTTCAAGGAGGAAGTTTATCCCTTTTTTGGCTACTTTTACGTTTCATTTATCGGGCTATACTCCGTTCTCTGTTCACGACAAATGAATCATATATGATGACCCAAAAATGGTTTTTTCTACTTTTTGTCTTATTCTTTTCATTATTAATGAGTGGCTGTGCCAACGTTCGTTGGAAGCATCCAACGCCTTCGCGTGAAATCATCCAATTAATGATGTTGGAAATTCAGGGAGCCAGAAATATTGATGAAGAAGAGTTCGCCGTAGAAGAAACGCTTGCCCGATTAAAAGCACAAAAAGTATCTCATGGCACACGCCCTTTTCAGGTCGTATTGTTCGGTAAAGATCATGAAATACGAGTTGAAGGCTATAGTGAGTATTTTGATTCACTTGGCATAATTTCCGATGCCGATTTTGCGCGTTTTTCTATCCCAAATAAAAACAATATTCAGGGATACTACTACTCCTACCGCGGCACAATGAAAGCTGTGGATTACAGCCTCCCTCACATGGTAAGGGATTCAAACAGTAAAGACAGCTTAGTTTTATATACCAAACCACTCACAAACTACCAGATCACCGTGATCTATTTAGAGGGTGCCCAATATCAATTTAACTACGGCTCGGCGGATTCAAGTCCGAAGTGCAACGCTAAGCCGCCTTTCTTAGCTCCGCAAACACCACCGAAGGTTGTCTGAACCCCAGACACTTGCGTGGCCTGCTGTTCAACGCTCCCTGATAGCGTTGTAAGTCTTCTTCTGTCACTGTCCGCAGGTCTGTTCCTTTCGGGATAAACTGTCTTAACAACCCATTCGTATTCTCGTTCAGCCCACGCTCATGCGAGGCATACGGATGGGCAAAGTACGTATCTGCGTTCAGTGCTTCTGCTATCGCCTTGTGCTCACTAAACTCTAGACCGTTATCGAACGTTATTGTGTGACATACATCCTGATACTCACTCAGCAGTGAGATAATGGCCTTACTGACTTCCACCGCATCCTTTGAAAACACCTTTTTTGTCAGGTAAATACGGCTTTTGCGTTCTGCCAGTGTCACGATAGCACCAGTGCCCTGTTTACCCTGCACCAAATCGGCCTCCCAGTCCCCCAGACGGCTACGGTCATCGACGACTGACGGCCGTAGCTCAATGGATACCGCATCAGGGATGCGCCCTCGTTTCTGCCCGTAGCCCTTACGATATCGCCGTTTGCCCTGCCTAAGATGCCTGTACAACTCGCCACCGCTACGCTTATCCGCATAGATATACTGGTAAATCCATTCATGGCTGACGCTAAGACCAATAATGCTGCCAATTGCACTTATTTGCTCAGGACTCCACTTCCACTCCAGAGCAAATATCACGAAATCTATGGTCTGCTGAGGAATTGTCCTTTTGGCAGATGACAGCCGCCTATCACAGCACTTCTGGTGTGCCTGTTGTGGGTTATAACCAGTATCTGAAGTGTTACGCCTCAGTTCACGGGAGACCGTGGACTTGCTTACACCGATACGGATACCTATCTCATGGCAGGATAAATTATCCTCACGCAGTATCGATATCTGGTATCGTTGTCCTTCGGTTAGTTGCTGATACTTCATACTTACTCGCTCATCTTTGGTCGGAAGAGCAGGATAGCTTATCAGTAGCTAACCGTCCTTCCATCTAACATGACCGAGCGTTGCACTTATTATCTGAATTCGCGCTCAATGCCAATATCAATCGGGATTTTTGGTCCCGCTAAGTCCTATAAGAATAGTTTTGATGGCCGGTTTTATATCTCACCTAGCGACAAAACAAATCGTTACCAACTCCGCTCGCCAATGTACTAATGCGTGATCTAACCTCATTATAAACGCTACATAATGAGGTTTTTCTGTATTCGTTAATGAATCTTATCCCACTTAATACTGTTTTCGAGGATCAACGACAAAATGATCCCCATTAACAAACCATTCCCTAATAATGAACTAAACATCATTGGTAATGAATCCATGACAGCATCGGGGGCTGACATTAAAAAAATACCGATAAATAATGGTAGTGCTAAACGATAAATATTGCGGGCGTTCAGTTTAATTTCGGCTAGAAATGAAAAAGAAGAGAATAATAATGGCAAATAAGTTGCCAACATCACCGCGCTACCAATCGCTAACGGTAATGAACGAAAAAACTGGGTCAATACGGCAACTGCACCAACGAATAACAGCAGTAAACTCCCAATCGTAAAAGAGACCCGCGAAGTATCCTTGGTCTGTGTAATCAAACCAATGGATGAGACAAACGGTGAAAACGGCACAACACCTAATGGTGCTGAAAATAAAGTTAAAACACCTGACGTCACAAAACTCCGCCGATAAATAGATTTTGTCGACTCTTTTTGCGGATAAAAAACATCACTGCCTCGTATCGCACCAAAAGTGTTTGAGGTATTCAAAATACCTGCCAGTATCGCAGTGATCACAATGCTTGGTTGAATATCATCTGCCCGTCCTAATGGAAAGAGTAGCCATTTAGCCTCTGAAACTGTGGAGATTTGTCCATGAAATAGCAGGCTGTAAGCCCCCCAGCCTAGAACAGTTCCACAGAGTAAAGCGTATGTGCTAATACTCGGGGGTAGAAAGACAATCATAGCGATAACAAAAATCAGCACTGCAAAGGCAAGAAAGAAAACTGGATAATTAACGGTAACGCTAGGATCTGAAACCCCAAAGGGTAGCCCTAACATCCCTTTTAGGAAAATTGAGACTAACTGAGCGCCAAGTAAAAACATAAATACGACTAAGACACCCGGTTTAAATAAGCCAGAGAGCCAGTTACCTAGTCCTGTTAGCCCTATTAATATAGTAACAATACCTGATAAAAAAATACCGACGGCGAGACTCCAACCAATAATTGCTAAAGAGGTTCCTTGCATCGACTCTGATAGCGTCACGGTTAAGATTGTTGCCCACCATAAACCGGTCGAACCTTCCATCAGTGCACGTTTGTGCCCTAAAAAAGCTTGTAGCAAACAGGCTAATGCAATAAGCAAAAAAGCGTATTGGGTGATAACAAATGTGGTTTCAGCCGATAAATGAAAGGCAGATTGCAGTGTAGGTGGAATAACAACGGTATTGCAAAAAATAAAGAAAAACCATTGGAAGCCCGAAATAAAGCTACTTTTTTTGATTATATTTTTCTGCACTGAAGACCCCATTATTTATTATTATCGATGGTTAACAGTCTAGTCGTGTTTAAATTAAATTTCTAATTATTATTTTTGGCCTATTACTTGGATATTTATCGATTATATTGAAAGGGCAGTCGCTAACAATGCTCTAAAATTAATGGTTAAATTTATTTAATTTTGAGTTAGGGAGATAGTATTTTTCTTTCATGACCTATTTTATTAAATTTGCAAATTAACTTTTAAACCTACTCTTCATATTTATTTAATGTCATAGCGATAAGTTCACATTAATCACTTTATAATAAAAGCTAATAAATAAACATATATCCTATCGCTATTTATATTTGTGATATTAATGACTATGTATATTCTTTTCTACTTAAGGACATGACATGGTGACTCGAAAATATCGTGTTATGCCTTCCATTGAGAATGACACCATCAAACATAATTTGCAGTATTCTTCTTTTGATACATTACCCGATATTTATGAAGAGATATGGCGTTGGCCATATCTAGAAATACCTACGATCGAATGCAGGATTTCATGAAATTAAAAAAGAGCCTTTAATTTCTTCCCCAAATAATTATTTTCCAGAGTTAGCCAATTATCTCGCGTGTCCGCATATTCACATTATCACTGCCAATAAGGGTTAGTGGCAAAACGGACATTTTATATTGCTGATTTATACCTACAAAAAAACCGGCGCTATTGAAGCGCCGGTTTTATTATTGTGTTTCAATCAGGCTTATAAGCCTTAATTGTTATCGCTGCTGAACCCTGCATTTAACAGTTCAGCCAGGTTAGCCGTAGCTTCATCTGCGCTGACTTGTGGCGCTTCCACAACATCATTCAGATGACGGCGACGGATACGGTCTTGATGATACGCAAAACCAGTACCTGCTGGGATCAGACGACCCACAATAACGTTCTCTTTCAGACCGCGAAGCTCGTCACGTTTACCTGCAACGGCAGCTTCTGTCAGTACGCGTGTGGTTTCTTGGAACGATGCTGCTGAGATGAAGGATTCTGCTGCCAGAGATGCCTTCGTGATACCCAACAGGTCACGTTCGAACTTAGCTGGGATCTTACCATCCTGCTCAAGTTTACGGTTAGAAACTTTAACACGTGAGTACTCAACCTGCTCACCTTCAAGGAATTCAGAGCTTCCCGCGTCAGAGATAGTCACTTTACGCAGCATCTGACGAACGATAACTTCGATGTGTTTATCGTTAATCTTAACGCCTTGTAAGCGGTAAACTTCCTGAACCTCGTTCGTGATATAACGCGTAACCGCATGAACACCACGCAGACGCAAGATATCGTGTGGAGACTCTGGGCCATCGGAGATCACGTCACCGCGCTCTACGATCTCACCTTCAAACACGTTGAGCTGACGCCATTTAGGGATCATCTCTTCATACGGATCAGAACCATCCATCGGTGTGATCACCAGACGACGTTTACCTTTGGTTTCTTTACCGAAGGAAACAATACCGCTGATCTCAGCCAAGATTGCAGGCTCTTTCGGACGACGTGCTTCAAACAGGTCAGCAACGCGTGGTAGACCACCCGTGATATCTTTAGTCCCCACAGATTCTTGTGGAATACGCGCTAAAGTATCACCCACGTTGATAGCGATGCCATCATCTAACTGAACAATTGCTTTACCCGGTAAGAAGTACTGAGCAGGCATGTCTGTGTTAGGAATAAGCACATCGTTACCATTTGCATCAACAACACGCAATGCAGGACGCAGGTCTTTACCACCACTAGTACGTTCCGCAGTATCCAGAACAACGATTGAAGACAGACCGGTTAATTCATCAGTCTGACGAGTCATTGTTTGACCATCAATCATGTCAGAGAAGCGGATAATACCGGATACTTCACTGACAACTGGCATGGTATGTGGATCCCAGTTAGCAACAGTTTCGCCACCGTTAACTGCTTCACCGTCACCTTTAGTCAGGTGCGCACCGTAAGGAACTTTGTAGCTCTCTTTAGTACGACCGAACTCATCAATCAGGCGTAATTCGGTATTACGTGAAGTAATAACCAGTTTGCCTTCTGAGTTAGTCACAAATTTCGCGTTAACCAGTTTCAGCGTACCTGGATTACGAACTTGGATGCTAGATTCTGCTGCCGCACGAGATGCCGCACCACCGATGTGGAACGTACGCATCGTCAACTGTGTACCTGGTTCACCGATTGACTGTGCCGCGATAACCCCGATAGCTTCACCTTTGTTGATGATATGACCACGAGCCAGGTCACGACCATAACAGTGAGCACACACACCGAAGTCAGTTTCACAGCTAACGACGGAACGGACTTTAACGCTGTCAACAGAGTTTTCTTCTAACAGGTCACACCATTTTTCGTGTAGCAACGTATTACGTGGAACCAGAATGTCCGCGGTACCTGGGATCAGGATGTCTTCCGCAGTCACACGCCCCAATACACGCTCACGCAGTGGTTCTTTAACATCGCCACCCTCGATAACCGGAGTCATCAGGATACCTTCGTGAGTACCACAATCGTCTTCAGTCACAACCAAGTCCTGAGCAAGGTCAACGAGACGACGAGTCAGATAACCAGAGTTCGCTGTTTTCAATGCGGTATCCGCAAGACCTTTACGAGCACCGTGCGTAGAAATAAAGTACTGGAGAACGTTCAGACCTTCACGGAAGTTCGCCGTGATTGGTGTTTCGATGATTGAGCCATCTGGCTTAGCCATCAGACCACGCATACCCGCAAGCTGACGGATCTGAGCGGCAGAACCACGAGCACCGGAGTCGGCCATCATAAAGATACTGTTGAAAGAAACCTGTTGTTCTTCTTCACCGTCACGGTTAATAACTGTTTCAGTTGACAGGTTTTCCATCATCGCTTTAGCAACACGTTCGTTTGCCGCAGCCCAGATATCGATAACTTTGTTGTAACGTTCGCCTGCTGTCACCAGACCAGACTGGAACTGTTCCTGAATTTCTGCAACTTCCGCTTCTGCTTCGGCGATGATCCCTGCTTTTTTCTCAGGAATAACCATATCGTCGATACCAACAGATGCACCAGAGCGTGCCGCGTAGGCAAAACCGGTATACATGATTTGGTCAGCAAAAATAACCGTTGGTTTCAGACCCAGTACACGGTAACAGGTGTTCAGCATTTTGGAGATCGCTTTCTTACCTAGCGCTTGGTTAACCAGCGAATAAGGCAAGCCTTTTGGTACGATCATCCACAAAATTGCACGACCAACAGTAGTATCAACCATACTGGTGTTAATCGTAATATTACCTTCACCGTCTTTCACTTCTTCAGTGATACGGACTTTAACGCGGGCATGCAGTGATGCATGACCTGAACGGTAAACACGCTCAGCTTCTTTCGGGCCGGCCAGAACCATGCCTTCGCCTTTCGCGTTTACGCAGTCACGAGTCATATAGTAGAGACCCAATACAACGTCCTGTGAAGGAACGATGATAGGCTCACCACTTGCTGGTGACAGAATGTTGTTGGTTGACATCATCAACGCACGTGCTTCTAACTGAGCTTCCAGAGTTAGAGGAACGTGTACCGCCATTTGGTCACCATCGAAGTCGGCGTTATATGCCGCACAAACGAGTGGGTGCAATTGGATAGCTTTACCTTCGATCAGAATTGGTTCGAACGCTTGGATACCCAGACGGTGAAGTGTTGGTGCACGGTTCAGCATGACTGGGTGTTCACGGATAACTTCATCCAAGATATCCCAAACTACCGCTTCTTCGCGCTCAACCATTTTCTTCGCTGCTTTAATGGTTGTTGCCAGACCACGTAGTTCTAATTTGCCATAAATAAATGGTTTGAATAGCTCAAGAGCCATTTTCTTAGGCAGACCACACTGATGCAGACGCAGGTATGGACCTACTGTAATAACCGAACGACCTGAGTAGTCAACACGCTTACCTAGCAAGTTCTGACGGAAACGACCTTGTTTACCTTTGATCATATCAGCCAAAGATTTCAGAGGACGTTTGTTAGAGCCTGTAATTGCACGACCACGACGACCGTTATCTAACAGTGCGTCAACCGCTTCTTGCAGCATACGTTTTTCGTTACGTACGATGATGTCTGGCGCAGCCAGATCCAGAAGACGTTTCAGACGGTTGTTACGGTTGATCACGCGACGATACAGATCGTTCAGATCTGACGTTGCGAAACGGCCACCATCCAGAGGAACTAATGGACGTAGATCAGGTGGTAACACAGGTAGAACGTTCAGGATCATCCACTCTGGTTTGTTGCCAGATTGAATGAACGCTTCTAATAGTTTAATGCGCTTAGTCAGCTTCTTACGCTTAGTTTCAGAGTTAGTTTCATTCAACTCTTCGCGTAGTGTTTCACACTCGTTCTCAAGATCGAGGTTTTTCAGCAGACCTTGGATTGCTTCCGCACCCATTTTCGCGTCAAATTCGTCACCGAACTCTTCCAGCGCATCGAGGTATTGTTCTTCTGTCAGGATCTGTCCACGTTCAAGGCTAGTCATACCGCCTTCAACAACGACATAAGATTCAAAATACAGAACACGCTCGATATCACGCAGAGGCATATCAAGTAACAAACCGATACGGGATGGCAGTGATTTTAAGAACCAGATGTGTGCTGTCGGAGAAGCAAGTTCAATATGCCCCATGCGCTCACGACGAACTTTAGTCTGGGTGACTTCAACGCCACATTTCTCACAAATCACACCGCGGTGTTTTAAACGTTTGTACTTACCGCACAGACATTCGTAGTCTTTTACTGGCCCGAAAATACGCGCACAGAAAAGGCCGTCACGCTCAGGTTTGAACGTACGGTAGTTAATGGTTTCTGGCTTTTTCACTTCACCGAATGACCATGAACGGATCATATCAGGTGATGCCAGAGCAATTTTGATCGCATCAAACTCTTCGGTCTTGGTTTGCGCTTTCAGAAACTTAATTAAGTCTTTCACAAAATGGCTCCTGTCGGAGTTAGACCTGTCAGGTGAGAGGCCCCTGCCTCTCCCCTAATCCCAGTACTTATACTGGCCGGAAGACTAAAATTAGCCTTCCGGTACAAACGAATTACTCGTCTTCCAGTTCGATGTTGATACCCAGTGAACGGATTTCTTTCAACAATACGTTGAAGGATTCCGGCATACCAGGTTCCATCTGATGGCTGCCATCGACGATGTTTTTATACATCTTCGTACGGCCGTTAACGTCATCCGACTTAACAGTCAACATCTCTTGGAGTGTATAGGCTGCACCGTATGCTTCCAGTGCCCACACTTCCATCTCCCCGAAACGCTGACCACCGAACTGAGCTTTACCACCCAGCGGTTGCTGAGTAACCAAGCTGTAAGAACCAGTAGAACGGGCGTGCATTTTATCGTCAACCAAGTGGTTCAGTTTCAGCATGTACATGTAACCAACAGTTACTTGACGCTCAAACTTCTCACCAGTACGGCCGTCGAACAATGTAATCTGACCAGAAGTTGGCAGACCACCCAGTTTCAACAGTTCTTTAATTTCAATTTCTTTCGCACCATCAAACACTGGCGTTGCGATTGGCATACCTTTTTTCAGGTTCTCAGCCAGACGCAATACTTCTTCATCAGAGAAAGTATTCAGATCCACTTTTTGACGTGGGTCATCACCAAGGTCATAGGCTTTCTGGATAAACTCACGCAGTTTGGCAACTTCTTGCTGCTGTTTAAGCATAGCATTAATTTTGTCACCAATACCTTTCGCAGCCATACCCAAGTGGGTTTCCAGAATCTGACCGATGTTCATACGTGAAGGTACGCCCAGTGGGTTCAGAACGATGTCTACAGGGTTACCGTTTTCATCGTAAGGCATGTCTTCAACTGGGTTGATTTTTGAGATAACACCCTTGTTACCATGGCGACCCGCCATTTTATCACCCGGTTGGATCTGACGTTTAACAGCCAGATAAACCTTAACAATTTTCAGTACGCCTGGAGCCAGATCATCACCTTGGGTGATCTTACGACGCTTAGCATCGAGTTTTTTCTCAAACTCAGATTTCAGCTCATCGTACTGCTCAGCAAGTTGCTCTAACTGGTTCTGTTTCTCTTCATCAGCCAGAGACAGCTCTAACCAGCGATCGCGAGGCAGTTTGTCCAGTTTCTCTGCTTCAATTCCGCCACTGATCAATACAGAACGGATACGAGCAAATATACCGGCTTCGAAAATACGTAACTCTTCAGTTAAGTCTTTCTTAGCATCACGTAATTGTGTTTCTTCGATTTCCAGCGCACGCTTGTCTTTTTCTACGCCATCACGGGTAAATACTTGTACGTCAATAACCGTACCAGAAACACCGTTAGGAACGCGTAGAGAAGAGTCTTTAACGTCAGACGCTTTTTCACCAAAGATTGCACGTAGCAATTTCTCTTCTGGTGTCAGTTGGGTTTCGCCTTTCGGCGTCACTTTACCAACTAGGATATCGCCGCCTTTAACTTCAGCACCGATGTACACGATACCAGACTCATCGAGTTTAGAGAGTGCCGCTTCACCGACGTTAGGAATATCAGCAGTAATTTCTTCAGGCCCCAGTTTGGTGTCACGAGACACACAAGAGAGTTCCTGAATATGGATGGTTGTAAAACGGTCTTCTTGAACAACACGCTCAGAAACGAGGATGGAGTCCTCGAAGTTATAACCATTCCATGGCATGAATGCCACGCGCATGTTTTGGCCAAGTGCCAATTCACCTAGGTCAGTTGAAGGACCATCAGCTAACACGTCACCACGTTCAACTGGTTCACCTAAAGATACACAAGGCATCTGGTTAATACAGGTGTTCTGGTTAGAACGGGTATATTTGGTTAGGTTATAAATATCGATTCCAGCTTCACCCGGATACATCTCATCTTCATTAACTTTAATAACAATACGAGAAGCATCAACGTACTGAACTGTACCACCGCGTTTTGCAACTGCTGTTACACCGGAGTCAACAGCAACCGCACGTTCCATACCTGTACCCACTAATGGTTTATCAGCGCGTAAAGTTGGAACCGCTTGACGTTGCATGTTCGCACCCATCAATGCACGGTTAGCATCATCGTGTTCAAGGAATGGGATCAGTGACGCACCAACAGAAACAACCTGTTGAGTCGAAACGTCCATATATTCAACTTGATCGCGGCTGAACAAGCTTGATTCACCACGGTTACGACAAGTGATCAGTTCTTCAACGAAGCTACCATCTTCCGCCAATACGGTGTTTGCCTGAGCAATGATGAAGTTACCTTCTTCAATTGCTGACAGATAGTGAATTTCGTCAGTAACGATACCATCGCGCACTAAACGGTAAGGTGTTTCTAGGAAACCATACTCGTTAGTCTGTGCATAAACAGACAATGAGTTAATCAGACCGATGTTCGGACCTTCAGGGGTTTCGATTGGACAAACACGACCGTAGTGAGTTGGATGAACGTCACGTACTTCAAAGCCCGCACGCTCACGAGTCAGACCGCCTGGGCCTAACGCTGAGATACGACGTTTGTGTGTGATTTCTGACAGTGGGTTGTTTTGGTCCATAAATTGAGACAATTGGCTGGAACCAAAGAACTCTTTCACTGCCGCAGAAATTGGCTTCGCGTTGATCATATCTTGTGGCATCAATGCATCGAGGTCGCCCAGAGAAAGACGCTCTTTCACTGCACGCTCAACACGGACCAGACCGACACGGAACTGGTTTTCTGCCATTTCACCAACAGAACGAATACGACGGTTACCTAAGTGGTCAATATCGTCGACTTCGCCTTTACCGTTACGGATATCGATGAGCTTACGCATAACATCAATGATGTCTTCTTCACTCAGGATACCAGAACCTTCGATTTCATCGCGGCCCAGTGAACGGTTGAACTTCATGCGACCTACCGCAGACAAGTCGTAACGATCTTCTGAGAAGAACAGGTTATCGAACAGGTTTTCAGCCGCTTCACGTGTTGGTGGCTCACCAGGGCGCATCATACGGTAGATTTCTACCAGCGCGCTCAGGCGGTCATTTGTTGGATCGACACGCAGGGTTTCAGAAATGTAAGCACCGTGGTCTAAGTCGTTAGTAAACAATGTTTCAATTGTTTTATGACCCGCTTGGCTCAGACGTGCCAACATATCTAATGAAAGTTCCATGTTAGCCGCACAAATCAGCTCGCCAGTACTTTCATCAATGTAATCTCTTGCGACTACTTTACCCGCGATATATTCAACAGGCACTTCAATGCTGTTGACTTCTTCTTTTTCTAGCAAGCGGATATGACGTGCAGTGATACGACGGCCTTTTTCAACATAGACTTTGCCGTTTGCTTCGATATCAAATGAAGCAGTTTCACCACGTAGACGCTCAGGAACCAGCGTCATCATCAGCTTGTTATCACGGATTTGGAATACAGTTTTGTCGAAGAACAAGTTCAGAATGTCTTCGGTGCTGTAATCCATTGCACGTAGAATAATGGTCGCAGGTAATTTACGGCGACGGTCGATACGTACAAACAGGTTATCTTTCGGATCGAATTCGAAATCAAGCCATGAACCGCGGTAAGGGATAATACGCGCGTTGTACAGGACTTTACCTGAGGAGTGTGTTTTACCTTTGTCGCTGTCGAAGAACACACCAGGGCTACGGTGTAACTGAGAAACGATAACACGCTCAGTACCGTTGATAACGAAGGTTCCGTTTTCGGTCATGAGTGGAATTTCACCCATGTAGACTTCTTGTTCTTTGATGTCTTTTACAGTGCCTTCTGGTGCTTCACGCTCATAAACAATGAGGCGCAGCTTAACACGCAGTGGTGCAGAGTATGTGACGCCACGGATTTGACATTCTTTAACATCAAAAACAGGCTCACCCAGACGATAGCTGACATATTGCAGTTCAGCATTACCGCTGTAGCTCTGAATAGGAAACACAGAACGGAAAGCTGCTTCCAGCCCGTTCTGACCATCAGGATCTTGCTCGATAAACTTCTGGAACGAGTCAAGTTGGATAGAAAGGAGATAAGGTACATCCAACACTTGTGGACGTTTACCAAAATCCTTACGAATACGTTTTTTCTCGGTATAGGAGTAAACCATAGGGTTCCTCAGCTCGCTGATCAGTGACCCACTCTGTCCGTCCATAAGGACAGCATCGATAACGCTATTTTTTGAAATGGAAAATGAACACTTTCCGTAATACTCATTGCTATTACTCTTAAATCATTTCATTGTGCCACTCTGACTACCGAGCTACCCGAGCGGGTCGTAGCTGAGAACACAGTATATTAAGTCGTCAATAGAAAGAAGTATTGGAGGGTTTGTTAACATCAAAATTGCGTGAAAAAGCTGTTAACACCCAATCACGCTTTACAGCGCAAAAAGGCTGGTGATTAAAAAATCACCAGCCATCAGCCTTTAAGTTAGGCTGCAAACTGAAGACTGAACTTATTTAAGCTCAACAGAAGCGCCTGCTTCTTCAAGAGATTTTTTCAGAGCTTCAGCTTCGTCTTTGCTAGCACCTTCTTTAATAGTTGCTGGCGCAGATTCTACCATATCTTTAGCTTCTTTCAGACCCAGACCGGTCGCACCGCGAACTGCTTTGATAACAGCAACTTTGTTACCGCCAACAGAAGCCAGAACAACGTCGAACTCAGTTTTTTCTTCAGCAGCTTCAGCAGCAGCACCTGGAGCAACAGCAACAGCTGCAGCAGCAGAAACGCCGAATTTTTCTTCCATCATAGTGATCAGTTCAACAACGTCCATTACAGACATTTCAGCAACTGCGTCAAGGATTTGGTCTTTAGTGATAGACATAACAAGTGTTCCTAAAATTCAGAAATAGTTTATACGTTAAAAAGCAACGAAGGAAAGGGCTTATGCAGCTTCTTTCTGATCGCGCAGAGCAGCCAGAGTGCGAACCAGTTTGCCTGCAGCGGCTTCTTTCATGGTTGCCATCAGGCGTGCGATTGCTTCTTCGTAAGTTGGGAGTGTTGCCAGACGATCGATATCTTTCGCTTGGATTAACTCACCTTCAAAGGCCGCAGCTTTAATCTCAAATGCTGGATTCGCTTTCGCGAACTCTTTGAACAGACGAGCAGCAGCGCCCGGGTGTTCGTTAGAGAAAGCAATCAAGGTTGGACCAACAAACGCGTCTTTCAGGACTTCGTAAGAAGTACCTTCAACAGCACGACGGATCAGCGTGTTACGAACAACACGGATGTAAACGCCAGCTTCGCGACCTGCTTTACGCAGTTCAGTCATTTTTGCTACAGTTACGCCGCGTGAATCAGCAACAACTGCAGAAAGCGCGCCTTTGGCTACTTCGCTGACTTCAGCAACAATCGCTTGTTTGTCTTGAAGATTTAGTGCCATTAGCTTCTTGCTCCTGGATTAACCGGGAAACCCCGGGGACTCACATCACCCAAACACGACATGTGTTGAGCGCTAAAACACGGTGAGCAGAAGCCAGAATAAAATTCTTGGTATCTCTGTCACCGTCTACGCAGGTAGATTAAGTATTGCTACACCTGCGGTCTTGGACGGGGTCTGGAAAGGCCAGACTCCATACCGAAATTCGTGGTTTACTAATACTAAAATAGTACTAGCAAACTCAAGGCGTCAGATTTTATACAAATCTGACGCAAAGGTAAAGTTTAATTACTAAAAGTATTAGTATTAAACTGCTGCTGACAGACCAGCTTGGTCGATAGCAACACCTGCACCCATCGTAGTAGACAGGCTAACTTTCTTGATGTACACGCCTTTAGCAGAAGCTGGTTTTGCTTTTTTCAGCGCAATCAGCAGTGCTTCTAGGTTTTCTTTCAGTTTGTCAGCATCAAAGTCAACTTTACCGATAGTGGTGTGAATGATACCGTTTTTGTCGTTACGGTAACGAACCTGACCTGCTTTAGCATTTTGAACTGCTTCAGCAACGTTAGGTGTTACAGTACCCACTTTCGGGTTTGGCATCAGACCACGTGGACCCAGGATTTGACCTAATTGGCCAACAACGCGCATTGCATCTGGAGAAGCAATAACAACGTCGAAATCCATCTCACCAGCTTTAATTTTATCAGCCAGATCGTCCATACCAACCAGCTCAGCACCAGCAGCTTTAGCTGCTTCAGCGTTTGCGCCTTGAGTAAAGACTGCAACGCGAACTGAACGGCCAGTACCGTGTGGCAGTACAGTTGCACCACGTACGTTCTGATCAGATTTACGAGCGTCGATGCCGAGGTTAACAGCAACGTCAACGCTTTCTACGAATTTAGCAGTCGCTAATTCTTTCAGCAGAGCAACGGCTTCGTTGATGTCATACTGTTTAGTTGAATCAACTTTTTCACGGATATTGCGCATGCGCTTATTCAGTTTAGCCATTGATTAGTCCTCCACAACCAGGCCCATGGAACGAGCAGTACCTTCGATTGAACGCATCATAGCGTCAACATCAGCACCAGTCATGTCCGCAGCTTTAGTTTCAGCGATTTCGCGAATCTGAGCAGAGGTTACTTTACCAACTTTCTCTTTGTTCGGCTTACCAGAACCAGACTTAACGCCAGCCGCTTTTTTCAGCAGAATTGCAGCCGGTGGAGTTTTGGTAACGAAAGTGAAAGAACGGTCTGCGTAAACAGTGATAACAACAGGAATTGGCAAACCTTTTTCTAGGCTGTCTGTTTTTGCGTTAAACGCTTTACAGAATTCCATGATGTTCACACCTTGTTGACCCAGCGCTGGACCAACCGGTGGGCTTGGGTTAGCCATACCAGCCGCAACTTGCAGCTTAACGTAGGCTTGTACTTTCTTAGCCATGTATATTTCCTCTAGATGGGTGATAGCGCCTAATTTTAGGCTCCCCGTTAATTAACACGCCCCGCAATTTGTTAACCAAATAATGCAAAGCGTAAAAAACAAAAGGCGCGAAATTGTAGTCAAATTTCACACCTTTTGCAAGCCAGTTTTTGCCGTAAAAAGTTAGACTTTTTCGACTTGGCTGAAATCTAATTCGACAGGCGTTGCACGACCGAAAATAGAAACAGAGACCTTCAAGCGGCTCTTTTCATAGTCGATTTCTTCAACCACACCGTTAAAGTCAGCGAATGGACCTTCGCTAACACGCACCATTTCACCTGGCTCAAACAATGTTTTAGGACGTGGTTTGTCGCCAACTTGCTGTAGGCGATTCATAATCGCATCGACTTCTTTATCACTAATTGGTGCTGGACGATCCGACGTTCCACCGATGAAGCCCATCACACGCGGTACACTACGTACTAAGTGCCATGAATCATCATTCATAACCATTTGAACTAATACATAGCCTGGAAAAAACTTACGTTCGCTTTTGCGACGCTGACCACTACGGATCTCAACAACTTCTTCGGTTGGAACCATGACTTCGCCGAAAGAGTCTTCCATACCATGCAATTTGATATGTTCACGTAGTGATTGCGCTACACGGCCTTCAAAACCAGAGAAAGCCTGAATAACATACCAGCGCTTTTTAGGTGAATCTGACATTTAGAATAACCTCAGGCTTGTAATAATCGAAACTAAACGCACTAGGATACCATCTAATCCCCACAGTATTAATGACATAACAGCCGTTACTGCAGCAACAATCAAAGTCGTTTGTAATGCTTCTTGGCGAGTTGGCCAAATCACTTTTCGCATCTCAATGCGAGCTTCACGCGCAAACGATAGTGCTTGTTTCCCCTTTACGGTCCACAAAGCGACAGCACCTGCAATGGCGACAATAGCCACAACAGCAAAAGCACGCAGCGCGAGGTTATATTGACGGAAGTAATAGTTGCCAGCTATAGCAATCAGTAGTAGGACAGCTACCACCACCCACTTAAAGACGTCTACACTGCGTCCACTTCCTTGAGCTTCGCTATTCGCACTCATAATTCAACCTGTTACCATGAAGTATGTATAAAGCCTGTTAGCCTACAAAACGGTAAAGCAAACAGACCGAACCAATAGAATATGCCAACATATCCCTTATGTACCCGCCGAGCTTGCTAAGTCAAACAGGGAGTATCGTTGACAATACCTGCAAAAGTAAAAGTGTCGTCAGCGAGCAAAAAGACAATTGCGCCCTATCTACTTTCCGCAGGTCATTACTGGCATGCTCAGCAAATTTTTCGCCACGATATTATGAAAATGAATTTCTTAATGTGGCAGCGGTAAAATATACCATATCTTCTGAGCAAAACCTTAATAAATCTCATATAACTGCATAAAGCTGGTGATACAGCCGTTATTTCGTTGCATCAGAGCCTATCTCACCAATAATTAGAACAACTATTGATGAGATAGGTTCTTAATTTTACAACGCATATACTCACAATCCATCGGGTCATATAGTTAGTCTATATAACTCGAATAATTTTAAGTATAAAAAGGGCATCCTATAGATGCCCCTTTTCACTACAGTGGGTTGTTATTATGCAATGATTTTTGCAACAACACCCGCACCTACTGTACGGCCACCTTCACGGATTGCGAAACGCAAACCATCGTCCATCGCGATTGGGTGAATCAGAGTTACTTTCATGTTCACGTTGTCGCCTGGCATTACCATCTCTACGCCTTCTGGCAGTTCGATAGTACCTGTTACGTCAGTTGTACGGAAGTAGAACTGTGGACGGTAACCTTTGAAGAATGGCGTGTGACGACCACCTTCATCTTTGCTCAGAATATAAACTTCTGATTCGAAAGTTGTGTGTGGCTTGATTGAACCTGGTTTCGCCAGAACTTGACCACGTTCGATTTCTTCACGCTTAGTACCACGCAGCAGAACACCTACGTTCTCACCTGCACGGCCTTCGTCCAGCAGTTTACGGAACATTTCAACGCCAGTACAAGTGGTTTTCGCAGTCTCTTTGATACCTACGATTTCAACTTCTTCACCAACTTTGATGATACCACGCTCAACACGGCCTGTGACTACTGTACCACGACCTGAGATTGAGAATACGTCTTCGATTGGCAGCAGGAATGGCTTGTCAATTGCACGCTCTGGCTCTGGGATGTAGCTGTCCAGTGCTTCTGCTAGTTCAACGATTTTCGCTTCCCACTCTGGGTTGCCTTCCAACGCTTTCAGCGCTGAACCACGGATAACTGGAGTGTCATCACCTGGGAAATCGTATTGAGACAGAAGTTCACGAACTTCCATTTCAACCAGTTCCAGCAGCTCTTCGTCGTCTACCATGTCACATTTGTTCAGGAACACGATGATGTAAGGAACGCCAACCTGACGACCTAACAGGATGTGCTCACGAGTTTGTGGCATTGGGCCATCTGTTGCCGCAACAACTAGGATTGCACCGTCCATCTGAGCAGCACCCGTGATCATGTTTTTAACATAGTCGGCGTGTCCTGGGCAGTCTACGTGTGCGTAGTGGCGAGTTGGTGTATCGTACTCTACGTGAGAAGTAGAGATGGTGATACCACGCGCTTTTTCTTCTGGTGCGTTATCGATTTGATCGAATGCACGAGCGCTACCGCCGTAAGTTTTTGCCAGAACAGTAGTGATTGCTGCTGTCAGGGTAGTTTTACCGTGGTCAACGTGGCCGATTGTACCAACGTTAACGTGCGGTTTTGAACGTTCAAATTTTTCTTTAGACACGACTCTATTCCTTATGGAGTTCCTTCTTCACTGTGAAGAAGGAACTTAATTAAAGTAGTTAAATCGATTAAAACCGATTATTTAGCGTTACGAGCTTCGATAACAGCTTGTGCAACGTTGTTTGGTGCTTCATTGTACTTCAAGAACTCCATTGAGTATGAAGCACGACCTTGCGTTTGTGAACGCAGGTCAGTCGCGTAGCCAAACATTTCTGACAATGGTACTTGTGCACGGACAATTTTACCAGTTGCCATGTCATCCATACCTTCAATCAGACCACGGCGACGGTTCAAGTCACCAATTACGTCACCCATGTAGTCTTCTGGTGTTTCCACCTCAACTTTCATGATTGGCTCAAGCAGAACAGGTTTCGCTTTTTTGAAGCCATCTTTAAACGCGATTGATGCCGCCAGTTTAAATGCCAGTTCAGATGAGTCAACATCATGGTAAGAACCAAAGTGCAGACGAATCCCCATGTTAACAACAGGGTAACCAGCCAGTGGGCCAGATTTCAACTGCTCTTGGATACCTTTATCAACGGCAGGGATGTATTCACCAGGGATAACACCACCTTTGATTTCGTTGATAAATTCGTAATCCATTGGAACGCCGTCTTTATCATTTTTGTCAAGTGGGTACATATCGATAACCACGTGACCGTACTGACCACGACCACCAGACTGTTTCGCGTGTTTACCTTCGATATCAGTAACTTTCGCAGTGATAGCTTCACGGTAAGCAACTTGTGGTTTACCAACGTTCGCTTCAACTTTAAATTCACGACGCATACGGTCAACCAGAACGTCCAAGTGCAATTCACCCATACCAGCGATGATAGTTTGACCTGTTTCTTCATCACTTGATACGCGGAATGATGGGTCTTCCTGAGCCAGACGACCCAATGCGATACCCATTTTTTCTTGGTCAGCTTTAGTTTTTGGTTCAATTGCAACAGAGATTACTGGCTCTGGGAATTCCATACGTTCTAGGATGATTGGTGCATCAACCGCACACAGAGTATCACCTGTAGTAACGTCTTTCAGACCGATAGCAGCCGCGATGTCACCAGCGCGAACTTCTTTAATCTCTTCACGCTTGTTAGCGTGCATCTGAACGATACGACCAAAACGTTCTTTTTTAGCTTTAACTGGGTTCAGTACAGTGTCACCTGAGTTAACAAAACCAGAGTAAACACGGAAGAACGTCAGGTTACCAACGAACGGGTCAGTTGCAATTTTAAATGCTAAAGATGAGAACGGCTCATCGTCACTTGCGTGACGTTCCGCTGGAGTATCTTTACCGTCATCCAGAATACCGTTGATTGCAGGTACATCTGTCGGAGATGGTAAGTACTCAATAACTGCATCCAGCATTGCCTGAACACCTTTGTTCTTAAATGCAGAACCACAGGTAACCAGGATAATTTCGCTTGCAAGAACGCGTTGGCGAAGAGCCGCTTTGATCTCTTCTTCAGACAGTTCATCACCGCCCAAATATTTTTCCATCAGTTCTTCTGATGCTTCAGCAGCAGATTCAACGAGGAAGTTATGCCATTCTTCAGCTTGTTCTTGCATGTTTGCAGGGATATCTTCGTATTCGAAGGTAACGCCCTGATCTTCATCGCTCCACTTGATCGCTTTCATTTTGATCAAGTCAACAACGCCGGTGAAGCCTTCTTCAGCACCAACTGGCAGTTGAAGTGGAACTGGGTTTGCAGCCAAACGTGTTTTTAATTGATCAACAACACGCAGGAAGTTTGCACCCATACGGTCCATTTTGTTAACGAACGCGATACGTGGAACTTTATATTTGTTAGCCTGACGCCATACTGTTTCAGACTGTGGCTGAACACCACCAACTGCACAGTAAACCATGACCGCACCATCAAGAACACGCATAGAACGTTCTACTTCGATTGTGAAGTCAACGTGTCCTGGGGTGTCGATAATGTTAATACGGTGTGGTTCGAATTGTTTTGCCATACCAGACCAGAATGCAGTAGTCGCTGCAGACGTGATAGTAATACCACGTTCTTGCTCCTGCTCCATCCAGTCCATTGTTGCAGAACCTTCGTGAGTTTCACCAATTTTATGGTTTACACCTGTATAAAACAGAATACGTTCAGAAGTTGTTGTTTTACCGGCGTCGATGTGTGCACTGATACCGATGTTACGATAGCGTGATATGGGCGTTTGACGAGCCATTTTTTCCTCTCTCGTGGGCGTTCAATTCATCATTTAAAGGGTAGCAGAAAGCTACCCTCAGAAACACTAACGTGGTGAAATTACCAACGGTAGTGAGCGAACGCCTTGTTAGCTTCTGCCATACGGTGAACGTCTTCACGTTTCTTAACAGCAGAACCTTTGTTTTCAGCTGCATCCGATAATTCGTTTGCCAGGCGCAGAGCCATTGACTTATCACCGCGTTTACGAGCAGCATCAACGATCCAACGCATTGCCAGTGCATTACGACGAACCGGACGAACTTCTACAGGAACTTGGTAAGTTGAACCACCAACACGGCGGGATTTAACTTCCACAGTCGGACGCACGTTGTCTAGTGCAAGTTCGAATGCATCAAGTTCACTCTTACCAGAACGCTGAGCCAGGGTCTCAAGCGCGTTATATACGATTGCTTCAGCAGTAGATTTTTTCCCGTCTACCATCAGGATGTTCACAAATTTGGCCAGTAATTCTGATCCGAACTTAGGATCTGGAAGAATTTTACGTTGACCAATTACGCGACGACGTGGCATGGATATTACTCCGTTTTTAATTCAGGTTTGCCCAAAACTCGATTCGAGTATTTTGACATTAAGTTTAAAAATGTTTGGCCTTACTTAACGGAGAACCATTAAGCCTTAGGTTTCTTAGCACCGTATTTAGAACGGGCTTGTTTGCGGTCTTTAACACCAGAGCAGTCCAGTGCACCGCGAACGGTGTGATAACGCACACCTGGCAAGTCTTTAACACGACCGCCACGGATCAGGATTACGGAGTGTTCCTGCAAGTTGTGGCCTTCACCACCGATGTAGGAAGAAACTTCATAACCATTAGTTAAACGAACACGGCATACTTTACGTAGTGCTGAGTTTGGTTTTTTAGGAGTGGTGGTATATACACGAGTACATACGCCACGTTTTTGCGGGCAAGCTTCCAGTGCTGGAACGTTGCTTTTAACAACTTTCGAGCTACGTGATTTGCGTACCAGCTGATTAATAGTTGCCATTATTAAAAAAGCTCCTGGTTTTTTTGCTTCGTAAACACGGATTTTCGACCTCGTTCGCCAACATGACGATACACGAGGACGCGAAATTTTATTGCTGACTGACTCAGGTGTCAAGAAATATACAACTTTTAACCCTTTTATAGGGCAAAATGTTGTTTATGACTCACTGTGAGCTGTACAAAATCTCGATATGAGGCTAAAGACACCTGCTCTGAAATCATATTCTGCAAGCCGCGGGCATTAACATCTGCATCTAATGCGTAGACTCGCGCACCTTTTTGTTGCAGTTCACGTAAATGAGTCGATTGACTTACCGCGGCAATCACACCGTCTTGTATCAGTAATACCGCATCATCTGGCGCAATCAGCCGCAAAATGGCCGTGAAATCACAATGAAAAGGTGAAGTTGCTATAGTATAAAGCATAGAAAAGATCCTACAACAGATCAAAATTTAAGCACAACATCACATTTGGATAATTTATCGCGAATTTGTGTCGAATTGATGACACTCGCGTCCACAATCCATCGACTCTCTTCGCAAATTCCTCTTTCCTTTAAAGAATCAGAGCAAATGTAAATATTGTCGATATCGTAAAGCGGCAAAATTTTAAAGGTAGAAATATAGTCCCGCGCTAAAATTTCAGTGGGATTTTGATTTGCCAGTAACTGGCACACACCATCCGACAAGAAAAACACTGAAATATCCTCCGTCAGTGCTGATGTCGCCAATAAGGCATCTAACCCTTCTCGGCCACTGGCATTTCCATGAGGCATTGATGTAAAAACAAAAGCGAATTTTTTCATATCTGCTCTAAATAATTCGAAATGCGGCTAGGCATTGAGGTAACGGCATCATTCGCACGGATCCCCCACGAACGTCACCATTTCTACTGCAATATCATGCTATTTTTGCAGTATAACGAGGAAGCCCTAAAAACGGATAGTACGATCTGCCGTCATCATTGCTTCTGCCAAACTGCCTAATCCGCTCATGATAAAGCCATCACCGAGGTTACTGACAGCAAGGGAGAGTAGCTCAGCTTGTTCTTTATCGACCACACCACGGCGCAATGCAGCAGACACACAGATATGCATTTCACAACCCGACTTTTGAGCAAGCTGTTGCCATGCTTTCACTAAATTAAATTCATCATTGGCAGGTGAAGTGAGCGCATTCGCATTTGTAACACCTTCACTGTAAAAAAACAGTGTTTTTAAACAATGCCCTTCTTCAAGAAGGGCATGAGCAAATTGGTAAGCACTCGCGGCTTGCTGAGTACCATAAGCAGGCCCGGTCACCAGCAAACAGTATGTTAGAGGTTGTGTGTTCATTCCCCACTCTTAAACTGGCGAATATAGAGATAAACAGTATGTTTAGAGATATTTAGGCGATCTGCAACTTGGTTTATCGCATCTTTGATATCAAAAATCCCTTTTTCATAAAGATTCAGGACAACCTGTTTATTTTTCGCATTATTTGACACATTACGATCAGAGCTAACTTCTTCAATCGTATATTCTAATGTTTGTGCAACCAAATCATCGACTGAGGAGGCAAAGTTAACGTCTGAAGTCACATCTTGCTTCTCTTCAGGGACAAAACTTTTGATGATTTCTGAGAATGGCACATCAAGATTCATGTTAATACACAGTAAGCCAATGACACGCTGATTGCGGTTACGAATGGCAATCGTAACCGATTTCATTAAATCGCCGCTTTTAGCCTTGGTGAAATAGGCTTTTGATACATTAGATTCTTCATCAGCCATGTCATGCAGCATACGCAATGCAAGATCCGTGATTGGTGAACCAATTTTACGCCCTGTATGTTGCCCGTTGGCTATTCTGACGGCTGAACATTTTAAATCTTCCAGAGAATGAAGGACAATTTCACAATGTGCACCTATCAACATAGCTAAGCCATCAACGGCCGCTTCATACGATTTTAGAATTTCATGATCGGTTTGGGTGAAAGGCTCATTATTAAGTAAATTAATATCACTGTGATCATTTGAAAGTACTGAGTTAGACATTTTTAAACACCATCCTTCAAGTGTACGAAAATTCACCAACCTGACTAATGAGGCGTTAATTGTTAGAGGCTTTTGCCTGCATTTCATTATAAAGCGTCAGTAAATAAGGCGAAGAAATAATAAAACGTTATATAGTGAAGTTAAAACTACGGGGCGCTGCCGTCAAGCGATTGCATGCAAGACAGTTTGTTTTATCACAAGTTTTAAACAAAATAAGCATTATTTTTAGCAAATAATCAATAAACTTATTCGAAATCAAATTCCAGATGGCTTTTCTTAAATATGTCAGCATAATCAACTAATTATTTATTATATCTTGTTTAACTTTTTCTTCGCAAAAAATAAGTTGATCCCGCCTTAACGTAAAAAACCCAGACAATGCTGGGTTTTTTAAACTACTGCTTAAAAGTTATTTGCCTGTTGGCTTGATATCTAACAATTCAACATCAAACACCAGTGTGGAGTTAGCAGGAATACCTGGAACACCATTTTCACCGTACGCCAGTTCTGCAGGGATCACTAACTGGATTTTCCCGCCTTTTTTCACGTTAACTAGACCTTCGGTCCAACCTTTAATCACTGAATTCAGTGGGATTGTCAGAGGTTCATTGCGTGAATATGAGCTATCGAACTCAGTACCGTCAACTAATGTACCTTTATAATGAACAACAACGGTATCATCTGCTTTAGGTTTAGCGCCAGTACCTTCTTTTTCAATTTTGTATAACAGACCAGATTTCGTTTTCACTACGCCTTTTTCTTTCGCGTATTTTTCACGATATTCAGCACCTGCTTTTTCGTTAGCCGCTGACTCATCTTTCATTTTTTTTCAGCTGCTTCTTTCACTTGGCCTTCAAACTGACGCAAAGTTTCTTCAACTTCTGCATCCGTCATTTTACTTTTGTTGTTGAACGCATCTTGAACGCCTGCAAGCAGTTGCGCTTTATCTAAATTGATACCAATATTTTTCTGCTCATCCAGTGAGTTTTGCATATAGCGGCCTAAAGATGCCCCTAACGCATAGGCATTACGCTCTTCGGCTGATTTAAATGCGCTACTTGTTGGCGCTTTCGTTGTCGTTTCAGCGGCCATAACTTGTGGTGCTCCGAAAGCTAGCGCCAATGTCGTTGCCAGAAGACTTGCCTTAAACAGTGATTTCATCCTAATCTCCGATATCTATTATAAGTATGCGTTGTTACTTACTTCATAATCTTTAGTATAGAATAGTAAGCAACAGAATTGACTACTTAGACAACATTAACAAAAAGAGGTTTCAACGCCTATCCTTTTAACTAAAACTTATCTATTGATTTGTAATGTTCAGTTATTATGATGATTTTTTTATGATGAAAAACCATAAGGAGCCACTAAATGGATTCATCGGACGCTTTTGAACAACGCCTTGAGCTTTTGGAAAGCAAAGTTGCTTTTCAAGAGGTAACGATAGAACAGCTCAACCAAGTCATTACGGACCAACAAATGCAACTGTCTAAATTACAAGAGCATATCCGTATTGTGGCTGAAAGACTAAAATCATCACAATCCTCGCATCTTGCGAGGCCTGAAGAAGAAACACCACCGCCACACTATTAAGTTTTCACCCATTATAAAAACAAAAAAGGAAAGCGATTTCAATGCGTTCCTTTTTTTAATATTGATTAATTAGTGGCAGCCACAACCGCCGTGTTTGTGACCATGTCCGTGACCTTCGCTACCACCACAGCAACCACCTTCTTCGCCATGGCTATGACCGTGACCACCGCCACAGCAACCCCCTTCATGGTCATGATCATGACCGTGAGCGCCATGTGCGTGACCATGAGCTAATTCTTCTTCTGTTGCTTCACGAATTGCGATGATCTCAACATTGAATTTTAGGTTTTGGCCAGCCAACATGTGGTTACCATCAACGATCACTTCATCACCTTCAATACCGGTAATTTCAACTGGCACTGGTCCCATATCTGTATCAGCCAAGAAGCGCATACCAACTTGTAGTTCTTCAACGCCCATAAACACATCTTTTGGAACACGCTGAACTAAATTTTCATCGTATTGACCATATGCGTCGTCTGATGCCACTTCAACGTCAAAGTGATCACCCACCGCACGGCCTTCTAGCGCTTTTTCCAAACCTGAAATTAAAGAACCACGGCCATGTAGATAGTCGAGTGGCGCATTTGCCGGGGACTCATCAACTAAAACACCGTCTTCTGTTCTTACTTGATAAGCCAAGCTGACTACCAAATCGTTTGCTACTTTCATGACATCTCCTACTACCCATAGAGGGGGAAAAAATTTTGCTAATTGTACCGGAAAACAAGACGGCTGTATTGAGAATTGACAAAATTCTCTTACTCAGGTGTAAAAATTCCGATAACTTGTTCCTGCTTGCGTACATGAGGCGTTGCACTATCGTCAACTTGGCGCTGCTGATCCCCACAATTCACACATTCGACGACATCAATTTTATCTTCACGCCACATCATAAGAGTGTCTTGTGACTGACATTTAGGGCATGTTGCCCCTGCAATAAATCGCTTACGTGTTGACGACATTGTCCTATCCTTTATTCATCATGATTCCAGCTATGAGGCTGGCGGTGCTCTCTAAGCATCTCTTTTTCGAACAGCTCATTTAATTCTCTACGAGCCTCTTTCACACGGGAAATTTGACCACTATCCCCTTCATTTTCAGGGATAATCTCTCTTAATACCCGCATATCTAAGCGCCTAAAATGCTGTTTTGCACGATAGGCTTTATGAGGGTGCATTCCCGTACTGATTAACGCCTTGCTGCCAAGCTCTAAAGCACTGGAGAACGTTTCACGGCTGAAATCTTTAACGCCGCTTTGCAATAATTCATGGGCTTCAACGCGCCCTTTCGCCCTAGCAATAATATGCAGGTTAGGGAAATTTTCTTGGCATAAATGAACAATTTCCATGACCTCTTCGGGAACATCGCTCGTGATCACAATCGCCTTCGCTTTATCTGCCCCAGCAGAGCGTAGCAGTTGTAATTCGCGCGCATCCCCATAATACACCGTATAACCATAACGGCGCATGGTACTAATTGCCGTGACATCCTGCTCAAGTACCGTAATTTTAACTTTGTTCGCCATCAATAAACGCCCGACGACTTGCCCCATCCGCCCAAAGCCAACCAAAATAACGTGTGGGTCGTTATCTTCCACAAAGGGCTTCTCCGTGGACGTTGGCTGGCGATTATAACGGTAGTTGAGGTAGGCATCTATCAACTGCATCACAAGTGGCGTCGTCATCATAGACAAGGTGACGACGACTAAGAGTAGATCCATTTGCCTTTCATCAATCACGCTTGCCCCAGAGGCGGTCGCAAAAATAACAAAAGCAAATTCACCACCTTGGCTTAATACCCCTGAAAATTGAGCTCTCGCGCCACCGCGTAATCTTGCTATCCAACTTAAGATATATAAAACCAATGCTTTAACCGTGACTAAAGCCAACACCCCAAGCAAAACTTGCGGTAGGTATGACCAAAGGACTTGTAAATTTAACGACATCCCTACTGAGATAAAAAATAGCCCCAATAATAGCCCTTTAAATGGCTCTATATTGATCTCTAATTCATGACGAAATTCCGTTTCCGCCAGCATTACACCAGCCATAAACGTACCTAATGCCATAGAGAAGCCAAGGCTTTCCATAATCAGTGCAGAGCCAAGCACTACGAGCAATGCCGCCGCGGTAAAAATTTCATGTACGCCAGATTTTGCAGCAAGACGGAACATTGGGCGTAACAGATAGCGTCCTACAACCCAAAGGCCAGCGAATGCCACCACTTTTATCCCTATACGATACCAATCATTACTTGCTGTATCGCCAGCTAACAGTGGGATCAACGCCATTATCGGGATCACCGCCATATCTTGGAATAGTAAAACCGAAAACCCTAGCTGCCCGCTCTCTTTGTTGGACATCCCTTTTTCGTTCATGAGTTGCAATGCCATTGCGGTTGATGACATCGCCATACCAAGACCACCCACAACGGCAGCTTGCCAAGAGAACTTAGCTAAAAAGAGTAAACCTGCCATTAAAGCAGCCGTCACAACGACTTGAGCCGTTCCTACCCCAAAAATTGAGCGGCGTAGCTCCCACAGTTTGGATGGTTTCAGTTCCAATCCAATCAGAAACATCAAAAAGACAACGCCCATTTCTGAGAAATGGAGAATATCGTCAACGTTATGGATAAAGCCAAATACGAATGGCCCGATCACAATCCCTGCGAGAAGGTAACCCAGTACCGCCCCTAAACGAATTTTTTGTGCGATGGGCACCATCACTACACCAGCACACAAGAAAATAATCACAGATTCAAAGATATCGAGTTGCCCCATTAGGATAGCCCCCCAATTTGTAGTGGCTGTTGAATCCACTCGCGATATCCCGCAATAATCTGTTGTAACTGTTTTTTATCTTGCCGACGTGCTGCATAAATCACACTTGGCTCTAACCATTGCATATCACACATCGCTGCCGTTAATTCAAAAGGCCGTAAAATATCGCTCAAAGGGTAATGGTTATACCCTCCGTATTGATAGGCCTCTTGAGGTTCCCCTGTAGTAATAATGGAACGCCAATATTTCCCTTTTAGCTTTTGATATCCCATATCCGTTGCGAAACGGCGAGTTAATACCCTATCAAACCACTCTTTTAATAAGGCCGGACAGCTATAGGTATAAAGTGGGTGTTGAAATACAATAATATCGTGCTGGCATAACAATTTTTGCTCTGCCGTCACATCAATAAAATAGTCAGGATACGTCGCATACAGATCATGAATTGTGACATGTTCTAAATCCTCAACGGCTTTGAGTAAAGCTTTATTGGCGACGGATTCATCAGGATCTGGGTGTGCATAGAGCACCAGTATTTTCAATTTATTTGACATCTTTCCCTCCTCAAAGGCGTGTCAGACGGATAATTTTCCGTTACCATGCAGCTTTTGGTAAAGCGCTTTTATTTTTACGCCCCGTCATTTTCATATGGCCATACGCTTGTTGAAAATCTGAGGGTATTCATTATTTAATTTAACATATTTTCAACTGACGGCTGCTATGATTGTTTTCTCTTCCTTACAAATTCGCCGTGGCGTACGTGTTCTTCTGGACAATGCCACCGCTACAGTTAACCCCGGTCAAAAAGTTGGGCTCGTGGGGAAAAATGGCTGTGGCAAATCCACACTGCTTGCGTTACTCAAAGGTGAATTACAAGCAGAAGCAGGCTCAGCTACCTTTCCCAGCACATGGTCACTGGCATGGGTTAATCAAGAAACACCTGCGCTGGATGTTCCTGCTCTAGAATATGTCATTGATGGTGATCGCGAATTTCGTGCGCTTGAACAACAGCTACAACTTGCCAACGAAAAAAATGATGGTAATGCAATCGCGGCCTTGCATGGTCAACTTGATGCAATTAATGCTTGGAGCATCCGCTCTCGCGCCTCTAGCCTATTACATGGCCTAGGTTTTAGCCAAAACCAGTTACAAGAGCCTGTAAAATCTTTTTCAGGTGGATGGCGTATGCGCCTTAACCTTGCTCAAGCGCTGCTATGTCGCTCAGACCTCTTGCTGTTGGACGAACCGACCAACCACCTTGATTTAGATGCTGTTATTTGGCTAGAAAAATGGCTCAAAAGCTATCCCGGCACATTAATATTAATTTCTCATGACCGAGACTTCCTCGATCCTATTATCGATAAAGTGCTGCATATTGAACAAGAAACAATGTTCGAATATACGGGCAACTACTCCTCATTTGAACGTCAACGCGCCACGAAACTCGCTCAGCAACAATCTCTCTATGAGAGTCAGCAGGCTAAAGCGGCTCACTTACAAAGTTATATCGACCGATTTAGAGCAAAAGCCACCAAAGCGAAACAAGCACAAAGCCGTATTAAGATGTTAGAGCGTATGGAAATGGTGGCACCTGCACATGTGGATAATCCGTTTCATTTTTCATTCCGCCAGCCAGAGAGTTTGCCAAATCCATTATTAAAAATGGAGAAAGTCAGCGCGGGTTATGGTGATAAAGTCATCCTAAACTCAATCAAATTGAATTTAGTACCAGGCTCTCGTATTGGTTTATTGGGCCGTAATGGCGCAGGTAAATCGACACTGATTAAACTACTTGCAGGTGATTTGCAGCCTCTGCAAGGCGTAGTATCGCTAGCGAAAGGGATTAAACTCGGCTATTTCGCACAGCATCAGCTTGAGTACTTGCATGCGGATGAATCCCCTTTACAGCACCTAGCACGAATTGCGCCACAAGAGACTGAACAACAGTTACGTGATTATTTGGGAGGGTTTGGTTTTAAAGGCGATCAAGTTACTGATCCTAGCGGGCGTTTTTCTGGAGGGGAAAAAGCACGCTTAGTGTTGGCATTGATTGTTTGGCAACGGCCTAATCTGTTACTACTCGATGAGCCAACCAACCATCTTGATTTAGATATGCGCCAAGCCTTAACAGAAGCTTTAATTGATTTTGAAGGTGCATTAGTTGTCGTTTCCCATGATAGGCACTTATTACGCTCAACAACGGATGATTTGTATCTCGTGCACGACGGTTTAGTAGAGCCTTTTGATGGTGATTTAGATGATTACCAGCAATGGCTAGCAGAGCAAAATAAACTGGAGTTGCAGCAGGTTCGTGAATTGCAAGAAAAAGAGCGACCAACCAATAACGCAACGGTCACTGCGCAAGATAGGAAAGATCAAAAGCGCCGCGAAGCAGAATTTCGCCAACAAACTCAGCCTATCCGTAAAAAATTGATTGAGTTGGAAAAGAAAATGGAGAAACATTCAGCGCTGCTAGCAGAATTGGAAGCAACATTATCTGACGCTGCAATTTATGAGCAAGAGCGTAAAGCTGAATTGACCGAGTGCCTGAAAAAGCAAACGGAGCAAAAAAACGCATTAGAAGAGGTAGAAATGGCGTGGATGGAGTTGCAAGAGCAGCTTGAAACCATGACTAGCGAATTTGAGGCCAACGCATAATTGTTTGATTAAGATAGCCCATTTAATATCGGGCTATCTTTTATCGCTTATTCATCACATGTTTTCACACACATCACATAATATTGGCCATCAATAATTTCTGTTCCTTCTGTTTCATGCTCAAACCCGGGAAATTCACTATCCCATGCCTGTAAACTCCGTAGATAATGAATATGCGGGCTATTTTCATCACCAAAGTTCTCCCCCGATAAGAGCATCGGGATCCCCGGTGGATAAGGAATAATCGAGTTTGCAGCCACTCTCCCCATGAGCTGATCAACGGGTACGGCTTCAACACGGTTAGCGACTATTTGTTGATAGGCATCGCGTGGAGTCATCATCACTTGAGGTAATTGCGAATAGGCCTGATTTAATCGTGCACCCGGATTATTTTTTTGTAGATAGGCAAACATTTTATCGCCGAGATCACGTAACCCCATTTCACCATAAATTTCAGGTGCTGACGCCACGACTTCGGGTAACACCTTTTTCAAGGCAGTGTTGTTATCATAATGGCGTTTAAAGGAAAGTAACGTATTAACTAATGTTCCCCATTTCCCTTTGGTGATGCCCATGGAGAATAAGAACATAATTTGGAAATCCGTCGTTCTTGTTGGCACAATGCCATAGTGATTCAGCCATGCTGTCACGAGAGCGGCAGGAACCCCTGTATCTAACAGCTTTCCATCGTCTCCCATACCGGGAGCAAGAATACTCACTTTAATGGGGTCTAGCATGGCCCAATTATCAGGAATATCATTAAAACCATGCCATTTATCTTCAGGGTGCATTACCCAACAACTCTGTTCCCTCATCAATAATTCAACAGGTGCATCTTCAAAGGCGTATCGTTTCCCTGTTGCGGGGTCTTTCACCATCTCCTGATTCCAAGGTTTGAAAAACCATTCATCATCATTGAGAAACTCTTTATATAGGTAGGCTAAAGATTGCCTAAAGTCGATAGATTCTCGGATCACTTCATCCGTCAGTGAACGTCCACTATTGCCGTCCATCATGTCGGCAGCAATATCATTAGATGCACAAATAGCATATAGCGGTGAGGTTGTTGAGTGCATTAGATAGGCTTGATTAAAACGATTAAAGTCAATGGCGTTACGCCCGTTACGCACATGAATAAACGACGCTTGAGACAGCGCATTGAGTAATTTATGGGTGGAATGGGTAGCGAAGATAGTCGGCTCGTTTTCTGTCCGCTCTTCGTCACGCATGGCAAAGTGGTTACGATAAAGCGGGTTAAAGCGCGCGTAACCATACCAAGCCTCATCAAAATGAATACGGTCTAAAGAGCCATCGAGCAAATCTTGCACTTTACGTGCGTTATAGCAGACACCATCATAAGTACAGTTAGTCACCACACTATAAGCGGGTTTTTGCTTTACTTTACCTTTCGTTAACGGGTTAGCCGCGATTTTAAATTTAATCGCATCTGGGGTCATTTCTTTTGGGTAAATTGGCCCGATAATACCGTAACGGTTACGACTTGGGATCATATAAACGGGTTTTGCTCCCGTTAAAATCAAGCCCTGCTCGATCGATTTATGGCAGTTACGGTCAATCACCACCACATCATCATCGGTCATACAGGCCTGCATAATTGTCCGATTAGAGCCGGACGTACCGACCACCACGGAATAAGATTGGTCGGCGCCAAAAATGCGAGCGGCGTTTTTTTCACACTCACCAAATGCACCGGTATGATCCAGTAGCGATCCCACTGCCACCCGTTCAATACCAATATCTGTACGAAAGAGATTTTCACCAAAGAAATCATGGTAAATACGTCCAGCAGGCGTTTTGGTAAAACCAACACCTCCTTGGTGCCCCGGCGCTGCCCATGAATATTCATGAACATCACTGTATTTAATGAGGCTTTTCATGAGCGGCGGGAGTAGTTGTGAGCGATAACGTTGGATAGCGGCAAGTACTCGACCCGCAATAAAGTCGGCAGAGTCCTCCAATATCCATGCGAACTCGTCAACTTGCTCCATCATATTGCGGTCAAAGGCGACCAATGCCTCTTCACGGTCACTAAGCAAGAAAACCGGTACATCTTCTTGCCTTCGGTGTAATTGCGTAATTAAGCGATGTGCTTGGATTTGTTCGTCACGATCCGACATATCGCGACCGTATAACAAGCAATCAATACTGGTATTTGAACGGATATAAGCGAGGCCATCTTCAAAGTCACGAATAATGACAGTTTCCACATGCTCATCATTCAACTCACTGGCAAGTCTTGCTACGGCATGGCTAATCACGGAATCTTTATCCGTTAGCTCGGTATAAACAATTAGTGCCCTCATTAATAATGCCCCTATAAATTACGTCAAATTATTCACTCACTACATTAGTCTTAACGCAAATAGGTACTTTTTGCAAAAACAAGCGGATTACTAATTGATAAAAAACAGCTTTATTTTTATTCATCTAGCCTGTTGATCATGACTCGCGCATTCATCACCAACATTTTCGCCCGTGCTTCACGTTTTTGTAATAGCGCCATAAACAGCAGATCGGTTAAGGTATTTTGTGCCGTGCGTGAGGAAATCGATGAACTGCGCCATTCATTTTCTTCCGCGATACTCTCAAGCACATAATCAGCTAATTGAGCAAGCGGTGACAGCCGGCTACGGGTGATTGCAATCACATTCGCGCCTTGCTTACGTGCAATACTCGCGGCGGTCAGCATGTCTTTACGTTTGCCCGTAAAAGAAATGACAATCTGTGTATCTTGTGGGGTCAATGTCAACGCTGCAGCAATTTGCACATGATGATCGGATTCCACCAATGTGGTAATGCCTATCTTTTGTAATTTATAGCTTAAATCCTTCGCGGTTAACCCCGAGCCGCCAATGCCAACAATTTGTACACGCTGGGATTTATCAATGGCATCCACAATTTTTTCAAACAGTTTGAAATCGATATGGCGAGTTGTTTCAGTAATCGAATAATTTTTTTCTAATGCTAATTTTTGTGCAACTACCATCAAGTTATCATTTTGCGTGATACGGTTATGCAACGCCGTATGCGGATTGGCCTCATCAAATTGCTGCCGTCCGATGATCTCACTTAACGCTAACTTCAATGCTGGATACCCTTTGACACCGACTTTTTGGCTAAATTTCACCACAGCGGATTGGCTCACATTTAATGTTTCCGCTAACTGCTGTGACGATAAGCTCAGTACACGCTCTGGCTTCTCAAGAATAAACTGAGCGATCCTACGTTGGTTTTCCGCAAGTCTTGGCAGCAAACAAGTGATGGTATCCAGTAAAGTCATCCTTAATTCCTTATTTGTTGAATATAATAAAAAATAAATTATTCCTATTAGAATAACTTCATTACTTAGTTTTAATCCTTTAAATTCAATAAGTAATTTATTTAAGCAATCTAAATTATCCGAAAATATTCTTTCATATTGGCAATTCAGAATAGAGAACGCCGTGATCATTATCACATCACTGGAATAAATAATTCCTTAATATCGCCTCATTAACTGAGGTAGGAGTAATTTATTATGACCATTGACTTAAGCAGAATGGTAACTGAAAGCCGTAACGCCGCGAGCACCAATATCGATCAACTGTCGACCATCGATATGTTGCAAGTCATTAATAACGAAGACAAGCAAGTGCCTTTAGCGGTTGAGAAAGTCCTGCCGCAAGTTGCCCAACTTGTCGATAAGGTGGCCCAAGCATTTCTTAATGGTGGCCGCTTAATTTATGTTGGTGCTGGCACTTCTGGCCGTTTAGGAATTTTAGATGCCAGTGAATGCCCTCCTACCTACGGTACACCTCATGAACAGGTGGTCGGCTTAATCGCTGGCGGCCACCAAGCTATTTTTCGCGCTGTGGAAAATGCCGAAGATAAGCCAGAGCTGGGTGAGCAAGACCTGCTTAATATCCAATTTAATGATAAAGATGTTTTAGTGGGTATCGCGGCAAGTGGGCGTACACCTTATGTACTCGGGGCACTGGCTTATGCGCGCAAGGTCGGCGCAGTTACCGCTTCAATCAGCTGTAATCCGAATAGCCCTGTCGCAAATGCTGCCGATATCGCCATCACCCCTATTGTCGGGCCTGAAGTCGTGACTGGCTCTTCACGTATGAAAGCAGGTACTGCACAAAAACTGGTGCTCAATATGATCACGACTGGCGCCATGATCCGTATCGGAAAGGTTTTCGGTAATTTAATGGTGGATGTCGAGGCAACCAATGCCAAATTGGTTGAGAGACAAGTCAAAATTGTCATGGAGGCAACTGAGTGTGACAGGCAAACTGCGGAGCTAGCACTACAACAATGCCAAAGACACTGTAAAACTGCAATTTTGATGATCTTATCTGGGCTTGATGCTCAGGAAGCGCGTCAATTGCTATCGGACAACCAAGGTTTTATTCGTACAGCTCTTAATGTCGCAAAGTCCGTTTAATACACGGGAACTGATAGGGTAAATGGCATGGCTAAAATAACAAAAGAAATGATGCAGGCAATCCTGCAAAATGTCGGGGGTAGTGAAAATATTCGTCATGCAGGAAACTGTATGACACGTTTACGTTTGACCCTCAACAATGACCAACTTGTCGATAAAACAGCAATTAAACAGATCCCCGGCGTTCTTGGTGTGATTGAAAGTGAAGATCAATTGCAGATTGTACTCGGCCCCGGCAAAGCACAAACCGCCTCTGATCTCATGAATCAGCTCTTAGAAAGCGATGAATCTGGTTTCTTTTCTAACATCGATACATCATTAGAAAATAACTTAAATGCCCTCGCTTCATCCAATAAACAGCAAATGAAGCAAAAGCAAACAAGTGCAATTCATCGTTTTTTATCTAAGTTTGCGACCATTTTTACCCCTCTTATTCCGGGCTTTATTGCAGCAGGCTTATTACTCGGTTTTGCTACGTTAGCAACTCAAACCCTTTACCCTGGGGGTTTACCGAAGTCGCCTGAACAACAGACATTCGCAGTTCATCTGATCCTGTATATGTCAGTGTTTAGTAAGGGGCTATTTAGCTTTTTAAGCATTCTGATTGGTTATAACGCGCAAAAAGCATTCGGTGGAAGTGGCGTCAATGGTGCTATCATCGCTGCACTATTCGTCCTTGGTTATGACCCAAATGCCACTTCAGGGGTCTTTTCTGGAATGACCAACTTCTTTGGTTGGGATATCGACCCGCGTGGTAGCATTATTGGCGTGTTAATCGCTTGTATTTTCGGTGCATCGGTTGAAAAACAAGTCCGTAAAATCATTCCTTCTAACCTCGATATGATTTTAACATCAACCATCACGTTGCTTATTGTTGGTGCTGCCGCTTATGTTGTCATTATGCCACTAGGAAGCTGGTTATTTAATGGCATGTCATGGCTGTTTATGCACTTAAACGGTAATCCTTTCGGAACGGCAATATTAGCGGGTTTATTCTTGATTGCGGTGATGTTTGGTGTACACCAAGGGTTTGTTCCCGTCTACTTTGCCCTAGTGGATGCACAAGGCTTCAACTCCCTATTCCCTATTTTAGCAATGGCGGGGGCAGGACAAGTCGGTGCAGCATTAGCGCTCTATGCGAAAGCGAAGAAAGGCTCTATCTTACGTAATCAAATTCGTGGCGCTATCATTCCGGGTTTCCTCGGTATCGGCGAACCGCTGATTTATGGTGTCACCTTGCCTCGAGTAAAACCTTTTGTAACGGCTTGCTTGGGGGGTGCTGCGGGTGGTTTCTTCATTGGGCTAATCGCTTGGATGGGGTTACCTGTCGGGCTTAATACCGTATTCGGGCCATCGGGTCTTGTCGCCATTCCGCTAATGACATCAGCCCAAGGCGTATTTGCAGGAATGGCTGTGTATGTTGGTGGTATTGCTGTTGCTTATGTGTGTGGATTTATTTTCACTTACTTATTTGGCAGCAAAAATATCGATTTAACATAAAGCCAATCAATGCAATGGGGGGGTTATCTATCCCCCCTTTTTTATTCGAGCCAAATTAATGGCACACACGCCGCGGTTAATAGCCCCATCACTAAGTTAAAAATAAACCACGCTCTGCGACTTTTTAGAAAATGGCCGATCAATGCTCCGCCCGCCATCCAGATTAGCCCTGCCACAAAATTAACGGTAACCACCGCAATACTCATGATGATAATGGATTGCACAAACAGTTCTCCGGGTAGACTATAGCTCCCCACAGCACCTAACCCCATCATCCATGCTTTAGGATTTAAAAATTGTAACAAACCACCTTGATACCATTTGATATTTTTTGTTGCTGTCGTTTCTGTTTTTAGTGGCGAATAACGAGCCGTAGCGGTTTTCCATGCTAACCACAATAGGTACGTACTACCCGCGATTTTCATCGCCACATGCAAAGCAGGATAAAGCAATAAAAGCGCTGCAACACCGAAAGCGGAGAGGTAAAGTATTGATTGCATGCCTAACATAATCCCTAATAATAAGGGAATACTGCGACGAAACCCATAATTTGCCGTGCTTGATGTTAATAGCATGTTATTAGGGCCAGGTGTTATTGCTGCAATGAATAGAAATGTAAAAAGAGAAAAAACCAGCCCTAGACTCATTTATAATCAATCCTCAAAAATTGAGCATACTTGCATCATAAAAAAATAACAGTATGTTATGTGCCCTACAAGGGAATTACTAAATTAAATTAAGGCTATGTCAGAAAACTTTCGCCCTATTAATTGGGCTAAAAATCCACATCTTCAAACATTATTGCCAAGAATTTTTCGTAGAACGCCGAAAATCAAACCAATTTGGCAACGGCTAGAGCTACCTGATGGCGACTTTATTGATCTTGCATGGAGTGAAGCTCCCGAACAGGCAAGCAAAAAACCTCGTTTAGTCATCTTTCATGGCTTAGAAGGTAACTTTAAAAGCCCCTATGCGCATGGGATGCTTGAAAGTGCCCAAAAGCAGGGATGGCTGGGTGTGATTATGCATTTTCGCGGTTGCAGCGGCGAGCCTAACCGCCAAAAACGGATCTATCACTCTGGCGAAACCAGTGATGCACGTTACTTTTTGCATTGGTTAAAGCAGACTTGGGGGGATGTTCCGACAGCGGCTGTTGGTTATTCTCTTGGTGGCAATATGTTAGCCTGCTATTTAGCAGAAAATGGTGATGACGCCGATATTGATGCAGGTGTTGTTGTTTCCGCACCTTTAATGCTAGAGCCTTGCTCAATCCGTATGGAAAAAGGGTTTTCTCAATTTTACCAACGCTATTTACTTAATGGATTAAAGCGTAACGCAACACGTAAACTCGTTCGCTACCCGGGTTCATTACCGCTTAATTTGCTACAATTAAAGCAGCTAAAACGTATTCGTGAATTTGATGATGTGATCACCGCAAGAATTCATGGTTTTGAGAATGCGACCGACTATTACCAGAAATGCAGTGCATTACCAAGGCTGCCTCGTATTACAAAACCAACATTAATTATTCACGCAAAAGATGACCCTTTTATGGCACCTGAAGTCGTGCCAGATATCTCACGTTTACCTGCTAATATTGAATACCAAATGACAGAGCATGGTGGGCATGTTGGTTTTGTTAGTGGTAGTTTAAGAAAGCCAGAAATGTGGCTAGAGAAACGTATTCCACAGTGGCTAACACCGTATTTGGATAAACAATCATGATTATTCCTTGGAAAGATTTAGCACCTGAAACTTTGGAAAACCTAATTGAAGCTTATGTGCTCCGTGAAGGAACGGATTACGGCGAGCATGAAAAGACGTTACAGCAGAAAGTGGATGATGTGAAACGGCTGTTAGTTTCTGGGGAAATTGTGCTAGTCTGGTCAGAATTGCACGAATCTGTTAATTTTATGCCTAAAAATCAGTTTCGCCCGTAACCCCGTTTCGCTCATGGCTTAAACAGCGTGGACGTAACGCAACACAGGGAGTCCACGATGTCAAAAAAGCACCCCATTATTGCAATTACCGGTTCTAGCGGTGCTGGAACCACCTCAACAAGTCTGGCATTTCGTAAAATATTCCACCAATTAAATATTCAAGCCGCAACCTTAGAAGGTGATAGTTTCCATCGTTATACTCGGCCTGAAATGGACATGGCTATTCGCAAGGCGAGAGAGCAAGGCCGCCATATCAGCTACTTTGGTCCAGAAGCCAATGACTTCGCCTTATTAGAGCAGACACTGTTAGAGTATGGCTTACATGGTAATGGTAAATCGCGTAAGTACCTGCATACCTATGATGAAGCGGTACCGTATGGGCTTCAACCCGGTACATTTACGCCATGGGAGTCCCTGCCTGCGAACAGTGATATTCTTTTTTATGAAGGCTTGCATGGCGGGGTGGTGACGCCAGAAAATGATGTTGCACAACATGTTGATTTATTGGTGGGCGTTGTACCAATTGTTAACCTTGAATGGATTCAAAAGTTGATCCGCGATACGACCGAACGCGGCCATTCACGTGAAGCCGTCATGGACTCCGTCGTTCGTTCAATGGGGGATTACATCAACTATATTACGCCGCAATTTTCACGTACGCATATTAATTTCCAACGCGTCCCCACTGTCGACACATCAAACCCATTTTCTGCGAAAGCGATCCCTTCACAAGATGAAAGTTTTATTGTGATCCGTTTTAGGGGGCTGGAACAAATTGACTTCCCATATTTACTGTCCATGTTAAACGGCTCATTTATATCAGCAATGAATACCATTGTTGTTCCTGGCGGTAAATTAGGCTTAGCCATGGAATTAATTATGACACCTCTCGTTGAAAAATTAATAAAGCAGAAACACGATTAAGCGCCGATGATGCTTATTATTATTTAATAAATAAGCATCATGAATTAAAAAAATTATATAATTAATAAATAAATTATTGATTCTGGATTTCAAAACTGTGGGTAACTTTAACCGCTTTTTCTAACATTAAAGAGACTGAGCAATATTTTTCAGCCGAAAGTTGAACTGCACGTTCAACCGCTTTTTCCGTTAAATCCGTTCCAGTTACAATAAAATGTAAGTTGATATGGGTAAAATAACGTGGAGCTTCATCGCGGCGTTGTGAGGTTAATTTAACTTCACAACCTTTTACGTCATGGCGGCCTTTTTGTAGAATAGACACAACATCCACTGAACTACACCCCCCAACCGCCATTAACACCATTTCCATTGGACTTGGAGCTTTATCACCTGAATTGCCATCCATCATAACTTGATGGCCTGATGCTGATTCTCCTAAAAATGAGAGACCTTCAACCCATTTAACTCTTGCTTCCATATTTAATTCCCCTAGGAAAATATTTTCTAAAAGATAACATTGTTGCATAAATACTTTCAATCAAATAGCTGCTTTAAGATGCTGAACCGATAAAAGCAAGACTTTCTCGGTTGAATATGTTACAAACAAAGTTCCACCTGATAGGGTTAAGATCAAAACTCAAGGTTTCAATTGATAATATTATAGTGTTGGTATTAACTTGCTCTATAATGCGAATTAATATGCTAAGCTAGTGACTTTAAAAACCAGCCGTTCTCGTTACAATTAACTGAATGGCTGTATTAACATACAGAGGATAACGCTAATGGTTCTCGGCAAGCCACAAACAGACCCTACTCTTGAATGGTTTTTGTCACACTGCCATATTCATAAATATCCATCCAAGAGCACTCTGATTCATCAGGGTGAAAAAGCAGAAACCCTTTACTATATCGTTAAAGGCTCAGTGGCTGTTTTAATCAAAGATGAAGAAGGCAAAGAAATGATCCTCTCCTATTTAAATCAGGGAGATTTCATTGGTGAACTAGGGTTATTTGAAGAAGGACAAGAACGTTCAGCTTGGGTTAGAGCAAAAAGTGCCTGCGAAGTCGCTGAAATTTCTTACAAAAAATTCCGTCAACTTATTCAGGTCAATCCTGATATTCTTATGCGCCTTTCTGCGCAAATGGCAAGTCGCCTGCAAACCACCTCAGAAAAAGTCGGTAACCTTGCTTTCCTTGATGTGACAGGCCGTATTGCACAAACTCTGCTTAATTTAGCGAAACAGCCCGATGCGATGACGCATCCAGATGGAATGCAAATTAAGATCACTCGCCAAGAAATTGGCCAAATCGTTGGTTGTTCACGCGAAACCGTTGGTCGCATTTTGAAAATGCTAGAAGACCAAAATCTGATCTCCGCACACGGTAAAACGATTGTCGTGTACGGTACTCGTTAACCGATATTAGTCTCACCACTTTGGTAAGACCGCGATTGCATAATGGCTTTATATCTTTGATATAGAGCCATTTTTGCTTCAACATCACCGAAAAACCAGAAAATAGCATTAATATCGTTATTTTATATTATTCATATCTACTAAAAAATAAAATCTAGAATAATTAATATACTATTATTTGAAGGTTTTATTAAAATGAAAATAAGTGAACATCGTCCATCCCTAAAATATATCAACCAAACAATCACGGCTCATGCAGAGATGCTAAAGCGTGGCAATATGACCCCTGAGACAATCTCTGAATCATGCCGGATAAAAAGAAATAATTTAGAGGCAAAATATAAGTTTCTTAACGAAACAAATAGCATTAAGCCAATATCAATCACCTTACCTACACCAGTAAAATTCGATGACAACGCATTTAAAGAGCGACAAGCTAAAATCGATGCGGCAATGAATATCGCCAATATCCTAAAGGAGAGTCAACTCCCTTCTCTGCCCTCATTATCGTTACCATTGAACTATTCATTAAAATCGAAGCATTCAACAAATACGATTAAAGAGCATGATTGTAATATGAGTGGTAACCAGTCAGCTCATTCGCTAAATATACCTAGACCCACAACGGATCTTCGACAAAAACTTGAGCAGTTGAGATCTAAATGTGAGAGGGTTGCTGCTAATTTAGATGCTAATAGTTATTCTGCTGAATCACTAAAGGTGAATTCAATGATCCACCTGAAAAAATTAGAACTCAATGCAAGCCTTATTGGCACTGACTACTCAGAGCTGGATTTAGTATGGTATATGGATAAAAAAGCACAAACTCAATCCGAGAAAGAGGCAATAATTAAAAATTTCACGCCCCCAAAACCAATCGCACATCAAAAAGGAAGCCGAATTCCCCTCAAGATACCGACTATCACTCAGGAATTAGATCAACCTAGAAAAAAACGTTCCATTCATCAGGCTACTGACATTATTTCATCTCATTCTCAGGGCAAGGGGCGAGTGATTATCAATGGGCAGGTAAAAAGAGACCTGAGTGGAATGGCATTATCCCCTTCGACTGCCGATCCGCGCAAAACAAATATCGATAAAATGCCAAAGAAAGAAATTAGCATTAATCATACAAAAAATATCAATACAAAAAGTGCTAAGGCATGTTGACCTTTGCTGTTTATTTTTTAATAAATCATATAGGGAGCCACATGACTGAACATGCTAAGGCAATCATGTTTTCATAATTGCTTGTTAATTTGTGATACCGAGTTGCGACGGCTCGGTATTTCTAAATTTACAGGAAGGCATTTTCAACTACGTGCCAATATTACTTGTCCACAGCTCCTTAATTGAGACAGCGATAATTAGATTTTTAGCCCGAAAAATATAACGCTTGTTGCCGACATCCAGTGTGTGGGCTGGCTGAATCATGCCAATGAAGTTATTTATTGAATAAGTGAAATCAAATCTCAGTAGATAAAATTAACTACTGGTAACTGATTGAACAGTTAAGGATTTTTAAGTCTATAGTCGAGGTGATTGTACTGTAAAAACACAAACAGCTAAAGAACACGCGGTAAAATCAAGACAGTATACCATGGGGTACTTGCGCCCCCGCCCATAGCTGATTATTAGTGGTCAGTGGCAGAATGAGCTCGGGTTTACGGCAGGCAGTCACTTTACCCTCACACACCAAGCCGAGTCGTTGATTATCCGGCTGACTGATAATTTCAATCCTTCTTTATCTGCCATTGCGGCAATATCCACATACAGGCTCTTTTGTCACCCTCATATTCATATCTCGACTAACGGTAATAATCTTCATATGCTTACGAATAGTACCAACTTCAGCATGAGCAGAAGCCATATTTCCATTCGATACATATTTGCTAGGATTTTTTCTACTTTAGTTTCATTCTATCGTTAATTAACGTTGGACGATTTTTATCACCTAAAAAATAATCCGGTCTATTTCCTTGGTTAGTATCTTTAAATATTTCGCTTTTTTCTTTATTTATTAATTAATTCCGCTTTCACCTTCGGAATAGATGTATGTGTAGTGGCATAGTTAATTTGGCCACCTAAATAGAGCTGTTATTATACACTGCATAACTTAACAGGTGACATGTATAACAAAGCAAATTCGACGTAACTTCAGGGCGGAATTTAAACGAGAAGCGGCTCAATCAGTTCACTCGACGGCTAACTAAACTGACCGTTGAAACAACATTAAATGTGGAATTAACTAAACACCTTGAGCATGAAAAAATCCCCCTCAATCAGGCTCTAATGATCCTGTGCGTAAAGCCATTTATTTAGCGATTGAATCGGCCTCTAAAAAGTAGAGTATGCCAATTCAAAACGGGAAACAGGCAATGAGCCGTTTTATTATTGTATTTGGTGACCGCCTAAACGGTCACCTTTAATGAAAGGCAAATACCCCAAATTATTTATAGGGTCAAAAAGACTCAAAGAGGTATTAACCTCTTTGAGTGTTAAAAATGTATTTATTTCAGAATACGTTCAATCGCTTTTTCTAATTTCAACATACCACTATTAATTTCTTCTTCCGAAATAATTAACGATGGCGTAAAACGTAATACATTAGCGCCAGCATTAAGCATCATTAATCCTTCATTGGCACAAGCTTGTAAAATATCTTTCGAACGATCTTTTAATTCCCCTTTAAGCTCTGCACCAATTAATAGCCCCATACCTCTAATTTCAGCAAAAATATTATATTTCTCATTCAGCTTATTCAAATGAGCAACAAATAATTCGCGACGCTTTGTCACACCATCAAGTACCTCTTTTGTATTGATAATATCAAATGCTGCATTACCAACCGCACAGGCTAATGGGTTACCACCATAAGTGGTACCGTGAGTTCCCAACCCCATAGCTTGCGCAATTTCATGGGTTGTTAACATTGCACTGATAGGGAAACCGCCACCTAAAGCCTTAGCTGTAGTCAGAATATCCGGTGTCACGCCGTAGTGCATATAAGAGAATAACTGCCCAGTGCGCCCCATACCACTTTGTACTTCATCAAATACCAGTAATGCATTGTTATCATCACATAGCTTACGCACACCTTGCATAAACTCTTGCGTGGCAGCAGTCACACCACCTTCCCCTTGAACAGGCTCTAATACCACCGCACAGGTATTTTCATCTATCACCGCTTTCACGGCATCGAGATCATTAAATGGCACATGAATAATATCAGCAGGTTTCGGCCCAAAACCATCCGCATATTTCGCTTGGCCTCCAACTGAAACCGTAAAGAAAGTACGCCCGTGGAAAGCTTGTTTGAACGCAATAATTTTGGTTTTATATGGGCTGTGCTTGGTAATGGCATAATGGCGCGCTAACTTAAACGCAGCTTCATTAGCTTCCGCCCCTGAATTGGCGAAGAACACTCGCTCAGCAAACGTCGCATTGATCAGCTTCTGTGCCAATCTTAAGGTTGGCTCATTAGTAAAAATATTACTGACATGCCATAGTTTCTCACTTTGCTCACGAACAGCAGCAACTAATGCAGGATGACAATGGCCTAATGCCAATACCGCGATCCCACCAGCAAAATCGATATATTCTTTACCTTGCTGATCCCAAACTCGGCTACCTTCCCCACGGACAGGAATAAATTCCGCTGGAGAATAAATAGGTAAAATAACCTGATCATAAGTTTGCCGATTTACTGCTTGTGGTTCTTTCATACCCCTCACCTGCCTTATCCAATGCCTAAGTGAAAATATAATCATTAAATATGAATAAAAAATCACAAAAGAGCAATAGCAAAGCGAGTGATGGGGATGAATTTATTTTTTTATAGATACAGTGAGTAACTAATATTTTAAAAAATTATTCAGTAATTCATGGCCTTGTTCACTCAGAATACTTTCTGGGTGAAACTGAACCCCCTCAATTGGCAGAGTTTTATGACGTATTCCCATAATTTCATCTACGTCACCGTTATTCAGTGACCATGCGGAGACATCAAAAGACGCTGGTAATGTTTCTGCGGCAATAACGAGAGAATGATAACGTGTAACTGTTAGTGGCCGATTTAAACCTTTAAATACCCCTTGGTGGTTATGATGAATAGCCGATGTTTTGCCATGCATCACTTCTCTAGCCTTCACAACCGTTGCACCAAAGGCTTGACCGATCGCTTGATGACCAAGACAAATGCCTAAGATAGGGATTTTCCCTGCAAAATATTTAATTGCTTCAAGAGAGATCCCTGCCTCATCAGGCGTACAAGGGCCTGGTGAGATCACTAGGTGTGTAGGCGCTAACAACTCTATCTCTTCGATAGAAATTTCATCATTACGTTTAACGAGTACTTCCGCCCCTAATTCACAGAAGTATTGATATAGGTTATAAGTAAATGAATCGTAATTATCAATAAGTAAAAGCATAGTAGCCTATCCGACTGATTTTTATCATTATATGTTATATTCCCATACACAGTTTTTTGCGCTTAGCAATCAGAACTCTGACTAAAAAATAGCAAAAAATAGTCGGGGGCAGGTATCATAACACAGCCGAAGCAGGAAAATAGCCTATTTAAATCAAGTAATCTGATTTACTGAAGCCAGTTTCCATATAAAAATCATGGAATTATATTCACATACTGATAACAAGTTATTCTTAATTAATAAGAATAACAACGTTCCATTCTACATCTATTCATACAATTGCAAGACAACCGCTTAGGGCATGGCGTTTCATACCCTAAATCTGTTTATCGTTGAAAAACCCGCTTACCGTTTACAAAGGTTGCTTGTATTTCGCCTGCTGTATCACAGAGCGTTAAATTCGCTTGCTTGTTGGGGGCGATTGATCCCAGACGATCCGCAATACCTAATGCTTTTGCTGGATATAAACTGCCATGTAACCATGCTTGTGCGAATGATATGTCGCAAGCTTGCTGCAATGTTTTCACTCCTTGTTCGAGGGTTAAGGTACTCCCTGCGAGGCTACCACTTTCTGTTCTGACAACCCCCTTTTTCATCTGCACAGTCATTTCACCGAGAGAGTATTCACCATCAGGCATGCCAGTAGCACGCATCGCATCTGTAATCAGTAGTAACCGCTCCCCACAGCAGCGGTAAACCACTTTGATAGCGGCAGGATGTACATGATGACCATCACAGATTAATTCAACCTGACATTGGTCGTTGGTTAAGGCTGCACCGACCATGCCTGGCTCACGATGATGTAGGCCATTCATGCCGTTATAGCAATGAACAACCCCATCCGCACCTTGATTTAGCCCATCCTGAGTCAATGCATAATCCGCACTGGAGTGGCCAAGCATGACACGGATCCCTTGTGATTTTAACCAAGGTATTAGTTCAAGAGAGGTTGGATGCTCGGGTGCGAGAGCTACACATTTTAAACTTCCTTCAGCAAGTGATATCCATTGCTGTAATAGGGCTTTCTCAGGTTGGTGCAATAAGCTTTCTGGGTGAGCTCCTTTATGTTGGGCCGTAAAAAATGGCCCTTCAAGATAACTTCCTAGAATTTCGGCGCCATCTACCCCTTGCTTCTGGCTATCTTTCACTTGAACCAATGCCCGCTCAATATCTTTATGCTGGGCGGTCACTGTTGTTGCTAAAAATGCGCCAACGCCTTTCGATGCTAAGAAACGAGATATATTATTGAGCGATTCATGGGTCGCATCCATCACATCGGCACCAGCACTACCATGAATGTGGGTATCAATAAGTGCAGGCAATAATGTGAATGGCAATAGCTCTTCAGCAGACTGCGTATTCGGGATAACGTGTTGGATACACCCATTATCATTCAATACGACTAAAACATTATCAGCCCACCCAGAAGGCAATAATGCCCTACGAACATATATCTGTTTATCTGATTTCATCATCTTACATCCTATCAGTGCCTCTTGTATGCGTCAGTAAACACGACTTACATCATACCTGCACTGCCACAAATATTGATTTTACTTTCAACGACTTTACGCATTGCCTCTTTACCTGGTGTAATATATTTACGAGGGTCATTAGCGTCTGGGTGCTCAGCAAAATGCGCTTTGACAGCATCCGCAAAAGCAATTTTTAAATCTGTTGCCACATTCACTTTGCACACACCAAGTGAAATCGCTCGTTTAATCATCTCTTCAGGGATACCAGAAGCACCGTGTAGGACCAAAGGAATATCGACTTGCTGTTTAATCGCCGCTAAACGCTCAAAATCAAGGTGAGGTTCACCATGATATAAGCCATGGGCGGATCCTATCGCGACGGCCAATGAATCAATACCTGTACGCGTGATATACTCTTTCGCCGCCATAGGATCAGTATAGAAGCTATCTTTGCTATCAACGACTAAATCGTCCTCTTGCCCCCCTAATCGCCCTAACTCCGCCTCAACGCTGACATCATAATTTTGGCAATATTTCACGACTCTACTGACGGCTTCGATATTCTGTTCGAAAGCAAAGTGAGAGCCATCAATCATCACAGAACGAATACCGGCACGTACTTTACGGCAAATATCGTCATACTCCTCATGGTGATCAAGATGTAATGCAATCGGTAAGTGATTCACTCGTGCAGCTTCACGACAAATCGATACCATGTATTCCAATCCTGCATAAGTAAACGTGCTCGGTGTTCCTGCTAAAATAACAGGGGATGACATTGCTGCTGCTGTTTCGACAACAACTTGAACAGTTTCAAGGTTATGTACATTAAAAGCGGGAACTGCATAACCATTACGTTGTGCTTTTTTCAACATTTCACGGTTAGAAATTAAATACATATGCTCTCCTTAAATGCCATCATCATGAGCAACAGATTGTTTTTCACGTTGTTGCTCATGCCACAAACTGGTTAACCCCCGATGCCCACACTCCAATGCCATATCGCGGAATTCTGTTACTGACATTCCATCCCTCTCCAGCATCATTTCTGCGACCATTTGCATATTGGTTCCAGTGATAACTTGGTAGTTTTGATTTTCCAAGGCCATCAATGACGCTTGCCGAAATGGTGAGCCACCTAATAAATCTGTTAAAAAAACGACACCATCACCTTGATCACATTGCTGACTTGCCTTTCTTAATGCTTGTTGAAGCGAATCGGTACACATTCCCTCAGGAAAATCTATCGCAACACATTGTTCTTGTGGGCCAATAACCTGTTGTACTGCTTGTAACAGGCCACTCGCAAAACCTCCATGGCCTGTAATGACGACACCTAACATTTGCCATTCCTCTTATAAGAATCCAACTAATTTACCAAGCACGCCAAATACCACGGTGACACCAATTAATTTCACAGGTGAAAAACCTTTTTTCATTAGCCAGTAGACAAGTAACGTAAAGCTTAATGGCAATAAATTTGGCATCAGTTTGTCTAAAACGTCTGTCTGTAAAGCCACTTTTGCTTCACCAGCCGTCATGATTAGTGGTGTAGAAAGATGCACATAAGAGGCAACTAGGGCGCCGATAACCGTCATTCCAACAATAGAAGCGGCATGTGAGATATTTTTGGTATGTGCTTTTAGCATGGTTATCGCTTTTGTTCCCGCGCGATAACCATAATGAGCCAGTCCAAAACGCAATGCGAAATGCACGATATTGAACATAAGCAGAAAAATAATCGGCCCAAATAAACTGCCTTGTAGTGCGAGTGATGCCCCAATACCAGCACAGATGGGCAATAAGGTTAGCCAGAACAACGCATCGCCGATGCCGCCTAGCGGCCCCATTAACGCTATTTTCACTGCACGAATGGTGGAAATCTTCTCCTTGCTACGCTCCATCGCTAGCACTAAACCGGATAAAAATGTCACATCAAATGGATGCACATTGATAAATTCCATATGCATTTTCATAGAATTAGATAGATCTTCCGGTTTTTTATGAATTTTACGTAACGCTGGGATCAAGGTATAAAGCCAACCGCCAGCTTGCATACGTTCATAGTTAAAAGAAGCTTGTAGTAATAGCGAACGCAGTGCCATAACGTTAATATCACGGTGAGTCAGTGCTGTTGCAGGTTCGCTATCAAGGTAATCATCACGCTCAACCTGACTAGTTGCCATCGCTTGAGCCATTCGTTGCTCCGCTTTTGCTGCCAGAGCTTCATCATTGTCATTAAATGCCATCATTCATCTCCTGAGCAACTTTAGGTGAGCTGCCGTTATCATTGTTGTCATTACGTGTGCGGTTGAAGAAATCAATCAGTGCGATTGCAAACGCGCCAAGTGCGACCGCAATAATGGGCATATTCAGGAAAGTCACTGAAATAAAACCAAGAATAAAATAGGCAACATACGTCTTTTTCATCATGATTTTCATCAGTAGTGAGAAACCAATCGCAGGCATCATGCCCCCCGCCACAGCTAAGCCATCCAATAGCCATTGAGGTGCTTTTTGTACCATGGCGCTTGCGGCATCAGCACCAAAGTAGATGGGTAAGAAAGCAACAATAAAGTAGAAAGAAAACAGAATCAGGATCCCAAAATAGTTCACCATCTCAATACCGCGCCAATTGAGCTTTTTCACCATTTCGTCGCATTTATGCATCATGGGTGAATAGAGTGTGAACAGTAATGTGATACAGCCTTGTACCGCGATAGAAAACGGTACAGCAATACCGATAGCAACTTTAGGATCCGCATGTGTCATGATGGCAAATGTCGTGCCAATAATACCGCCAATCACGACATTGGGTGGCTGAGCACCAGCAAGTGGCACCATCCCCATCCAAACCAGCTCTAGCGTTCCTCCGACTAATAACCCCGTTTGCACATCACCTAAAATCAATCCAACAATAGGCCCAATAACCACAGGTCGATGGAAGTGTGTCAAACCATTAAATAAATCGACTCCCGCGATCCCAGCAATCAAAGCGATAAGTAGTGCGTCAGTCATCATACTGACCTCCTTAGCTAATTAGCTTAGAGACGGCTTCCCCCGCCTCATCAGGTACACGACGAATTTCACAAGTGATCCCTAATTTTTCTAATTCGCGGAATGCATTAATATCGCTATCATCCACAGAGACCGTTTTATGAATTTGTTTTTTACCTTCGATAAAGTGCATATTGCCAACATTGACAAATTTGATAGGAACTCCACCTTGAACTAGGGTGAGTACATCTTGAGGCGTTTTACAAACGATAAAAATCTTTTGTCGATCCGCAGCCTTATGGATCACATCAATGGTTTTTTGCAGCGTAAAATAGCGAGTTTGTACACCATCGGAAACCACCATATCCATCAAAGATTGAGCAACGGGATCAACGGCGGCTTCATCATTTGCAACAACCACTAAATTAGCACCAAGAGAATTTGTCCAAGTCACGCCAACTTGACCATGGATCAAACGATTATCGATACGAGTCATCAATATATTTGGGGTAGACATACTCACTCCTATTATTATTTTGTTGATTTGTATGGGTATAGCTGAACACCTTTAACAACACGATTCACTTCCCCCGTCGGACAAGGGTTATCCGGTGATAAACCATGATTGAGAGAAGCTTCAAATGACAAAAGCTGTAAAAAGACGAGATAAGGAAATATCAACCAAATATCATTGAGTGGGCTATCAAGCACGACGGCCTGCTCTAAAGGTAAACTACTCAATGCCACAATGTGTTTTGCCCGCTGGTCATGTTTCAGCTCATTGAGCAAATCTATATCATAGTGACGGCAATACTCCTCGGCTGATAACATCACTATTACCAATGTTTCTTTATCAATCATAAATTTAGGGCCATGGCGAACCCCTAATGTTGAATCAAAGCGCGTTGCAACTTTCCCCGATGTGAGCTCTAACATCTTCAGCGCCCCTTCTTCGGCAATCCCCGTAAAACAACTTGAGCCAAGCACAACCATTCGACTAAAACCATTTCCTGTCATGCCTTGGATCATCGGCAACCATTGTGGAATGCCGGTTTCTGCAAGTGTGGCAATCTCTTCAACATAACTACGTGCTTGAGTAAAATCTTGAACACCAAATAGTAATAATGTCGCTAATGTCATACAGCTAAAGCTTGAGGTCATGGCAAAGCTGCTGTCATGAGAACCATCGGGCATGATTAAAGAGCAAACATGCTTTTTCCCTTCCGCATAACGTGCCAAAGCGCCATCTGGATTACAGGTCAACATAAGGTGATAAACATCGTCGAGTAGCTCATCTGCCAGCTCTACGACACCAACACTTTCAGGACTGTTACCCGAGCGAGCATAAGAAACTAATAATGTCGGTTTATGTTTATCGAGGTAATGCCAAGGTGTTGGTACAATATCGGTAGATGCATACGCATGTACGTCTAATCCACAATATTCACGTAACCAAGGTGCCATGGCTTTCCCTGCAAAGGCAGACGACCCAGCACCACATAACACAATTTGTAAATCCGGCTTGGCGAGCAGTTCAAATAAAAACGGTTGCCATTGCTCCGATTTAGCCGCTAACTCCCGATATAATTCACGCCATAAGCGGGGCTGATGAGTAATTTCTTGTGCAGTAAACAGAGCGCCGTGCTGCTCTAACCATGATTGTGAATATGACAATATTTCCTTCATGCCACCGCTCCTTTTGACTGTGATTCACATGCCAACGCATATTGAAGTAATACGCTTCGAACCTTATCCATGACCCACGCTTTTGGGTCATTCTCTAAGTCACCGACTTTAACGGCTTCGGCCTGCTCTGGTAGGTATTGGCTCAGCATCGAAATCGGTACTGGGTTTTGCCGTAAGTTGTCCAATAATTTCGCCACTGCTTTTTCAACTTCAGGCTCCGCCCAGTAATAGCGAATACGGTCACTTAAGCTATATTGTCTGTCGATGTATTGCTGATGAGCACTTCCTTTGTAATAAGGGCTCCAACGCTCTGGCTGCTCATTCATAATTTGTTCGAGGGTTGCGTGTAAATGGGCAGCATCACGCTCACCATTCCATTCACGATCTAATTTATCGAGTGCAAATAACCCTTCACGTAAAGCAAACGTTAATGCAGGGCCAACTTTTAAGATCGCAAAATGGTCGCGGACTAACTGACGATACGCCTTTAGTGCTTGGTAATCGGTAGAGTGTGCTTCATAAACAAGATGGGGAACTGATTCGATAAATTGGCTAAGTGCTTTCGCTTTTTCAGGTTGATAATGTTCAACATTGTGATGATCAAATTCGACCCCTGGCTGAACAACCAAGGCAATCACTCGGGGCCACACATCGGCTAACCCATGCTCTTGCCATTTATTTTTATGGATAGACAATGTGGTTTTAGCAGCTTCGGGCGATGTAACTTGTAATCCATCCATCGATTCTTTCGCACCGCCCGGCACAGGAACTTCTGTGCCAATAACATAAACAGGGGCTTCACCACCATGATCTTGCCAGCTACGTTCAGCCACTTGGCATAGCCTTGCCGCACGGGAAGCGACAACGTCATCGCTCAAAGGAATAGGGTCATCAGCACAAGACATTGAACAATCAAGGTGAATTTTACGAAAGCCTGCCGCAACATAATCATAAATGAGTGTTTCTGATAGTTGCATCGCCTCATCAGCGCAACGATTTTGCCATGCATTAGGGCCTAAATGATCGCCGCCTAACCACACTTTTTCACGTGGGAAAGCCAATCGATCGGCAATTTTCCATACCATTTCACGAAAATCGCAAGGAAGCATACCGGTATAGCCACCGAACTGGTTAACTTGGTTAGAAGTGGCTTCAATTAATACTGAAGAGTTACGTTGTTTAGCAAAACGAATCGCACTTTCTAGAACCCAAGGGTGTGCGGAACAGACAGAGTAAACCCCAACGTCCTCGCCAGATTTATGGCGATGGATCAGCTGTAATAGCGGCTGCATAATATCTCCAAATAACTCAGATATGATTAAAAACGTTGCGTTTTTAATTAAGAATTAAAATAGATATGCCTTATTCATCAACAACAATGACTTCTACACCAAATGCCGTTAAAGCTTGGCGATAATGAAGTGGAATGCGGCTATCAGTAATAAGACGATGGATCAGTCTAGCTTCGCGTATTAAACAAAAACTCTTTCGCCCAAATTTAGTACCATCTGCTACAGCGATAATTTGATGTGCCACATCACACATCACACGGTTGAGATGCGCTTCTCCGCTATTCGGTGTGGTGATCCCAGCTTCAAGATCAAAGCCATCTACCCCAAGAAACAACGTATCAAAACGGTACTGTGATAACTGCTGTTCGGCGGCAGGACCATAAAGGGAATAAGAATTTTTGCGTACGTGTCCACCAAGAACCATAACATCTACGCTGTCGAAACCGGCCAGTTCGTATGCGATATTGAGAGCATTAGTCATCACGACTAAATCACGGTGGTGTTTTAAAAAAGGAACGATTTCTGCTGTTGTTGAGCCTGAATCAATGATGAGAGAATCCCCATCATTCACAAATTCCGCCGCTTTTTTGGCAATACGAGTTTTAATTTCTCGATCCATGCGGCCTTTCACTTGTAACGGTCTATCAAAAGCAAATTTATGATTCACCATTGCGCCGCCATAAGAGCGTAAGGCACAACCCTTTTTTTCCAGATAACGTAAATCATTACGAATAGTGACGCTAGAAACATTAAACTGTTTGCTTAAAGCATCGACACGAACACTCCCTTCTTGGCACAACATATCCATGATGCATTCACGTCTTTTTACGGTATCTGTACTCATGTTTATCACTCCGAAAAACATCACCTTGTTATCACGATTGACCATGCTAACAACATATCTGAATTACAGCAGAGTGAGCCAATCGAAAATGTGATCCTTGTTAAAGTTCATTTTTAGAGCAAAAAACCTCAAAAAACCTTTCGATTCCATTCAAATCGAAAGTCATCGCTTTCAATTGATTGACTTATTTTTTCATGCAAATGCCTAGCAAAGGCCAATATTTAAGTTAGTAAATCTATTAACAACGAAACACAAAGAAAAAATGTCAAACAAACCGTTTTCAAACCGCGCGGTGAGCAAGATCACAAAATTGAATTTATGTAAAAATAACTAGCAGGTTAATAAGAAGAAAAGAATGAAAAAAGAGAAGAGAAAAAGAAAATAAATTCTAATTAATGAGGAAATATACTCAGTGAGTACATCACTACATAAATAGCACTCACAGTGATACAGCCTTATACATGAAAAATAATATAAGTGGGTAAATACTAGCGACCTACCCACTCTATCTATTATGGCTTTTTAATGACTTCCGCAGAAATAATTGATATTGGTTCAACAGGCACATTTTGATATGGACCAACATTCTCTGTTTTTACTTTAGAGATTTTATCCACTACATCCATGCCTTTTACCACTTTACCAAAAACAGCGTAACCAAAATCACGTTGACCGTGATCTAAGAAAGCATTGTCAGCGACATTAATAAAAAACTGGCTGGTCGCACTGTCTTTATTCGCTGTACGTGCCATAGAAATGGTTCCACGTAAATTGCGCAAACCGTTATCTGCTTCATTTTTAATTGGAGCACGAGTCTGCTTTTGCTGAAGATCTTTGTTAAAACCGCCACCCTGGATCATAAAACCAGGAATAACACGGTGAAACGTTGTTCCGTTGTAATAACCTTCATTCACATATTGTAGAAAGTTCTCAGTGGTCACAGGTGCTTTTTTATTATTCAGTTCTAATTCAATATTACCTGCTGAGGTGACTAATTTAACATACGTTTCACCCGCAGCTAATGCTAGAGAAGATGCGCTGATAGCACAGACCGCCAGTAAAGGCACAAAAATTCGTTTTAACATTCAAGATCCCTTTCGCTATAGCTAAATGACTTAATTATACTCGAAATAGTTCGAGGTGCAGCTAAGCGCATAAGCAAATATGTGACTCATGTGAATAGACATAGCCAACAAAGCTGCAACTGGAAGTATGACGAGTACAATTCACCAATTCTAGAGCTAAGCTGAATATATTGCTAAAGATTTACCTTTATTTACGTCAGATAAGCGAGTAATCATCAAAAACAGTCAGATGACGCCCAATATGTACGTAAAATCGTTGTTTCAAAAGCAAACAGCTACTGCTCTATCGCAATTTTGGCTTTGTTTGTCTGCCACCAGTCGCTATAATCCCTCAGCCTCAAAAGGTCAACTCAGGGAGAACAACCTATGACAATCAAAAACCATAACTACCATATGACAAAATTTGTCATCAGTGCACCCGATATCCGTCATCTACCAAAAGATACGGGTATAGAAGTTGCCTTTGCAGGCCGCTCCAATGCAGGTAAATCCAGCGCACTAAACGCGCTTACACAACAAAAAAGCCTTGCTCGCACCAGTAAAACGCCTGGACGGACACAGTTAATTAACCTGTTCGAAGTGGAAGAAGGCATTCGTCTTGTCGACTTACCGGGTTATGGCTATGCCGAAGTGCCGGAAGAGATGAAACGCAAATGGCAAAAAGCGCTTGGTGAATACCTACAAAAAAGGGAGTGTATTAAAGGTCTTGTCGTATTGATGGATATTCGCCATCCACTAAAAGACCTTGATATGCAAATGATTGAATGGTCTATTGCGATGGAAATTCCTGTATTAGTCCTTTTGACTAAGGCAGATAAACTCGCTTCTGGCGCACGCAAAAAACAATTAATGGAAGTCCGCCAAGCACTCTCTCCATTAGGGGGAGACGTCGAAGTCGAATATTTTTCAGCATTGAAAAAAATCGGTATTGATAAATTGCGTCTCAAACTTGATAGCTGGTATAGCACGCCAATTTGATCCATTTCGATCCTTGTGCGTCACTCGGCGCACAACGGCAAGCACGATAACTTTACACAAATTTTGGATAAAAAAATGCTCCAGTCAAAATTTTGACTGGAGCAGCTAATATTCAGCTAAATCCGATTACGTGAAGTAAAAGGTCTGAAAGATAGAACATCTTACCTCTGTACCCTACGCCTTATACTTTACTTGATTTTTTACGCGAAAAAAAGCTTTTCTGTAATTTTTTTTCAATGCTTACTACGATTCAGCGAATAAAACATCATAATAATAGCCAAAAAACGTATTTTTATTACATATTTATGAGAGCCAAGTCGCATTAATATGTAATGTAAATTTTTTATCTCATTAGGTAATAACGCGTATTTTGTTCAAATAACAGACAGAAATAAGCTTTATCGCATCTATATGGCAACATGCGATAAAGAAAATAAGAAGAGTGTTTTATCGAATCGGCGAATAGGTTGACGCCATTATTGATGACTCAGAGAATAAGCAAGCTCGCCTCTATTGTTTTATATCCGCTGATGACAATGCGCTTTCGGGAAGTAATGCTCCGCCATCAACGACAATAGTCTGTCCTGTCATATATCCCGCGGCTTGTGAGGCTAAAAATACCATAGCGGCAGCAATATCTTCTGCTTCCCCTAAACGCCCTAGTGGTACAGCACGAGCAATCCTTTGATTCAATTGCTCATCCCCTAAGTTTTCCATCGCAGGTGTTCGTATCATCCCCGGCTCAACGCCATTCACCGTTATCCCAAAAGGAGCCAACTCCAATGCGGCTGACTTAATAAAACCATTAACCCCCGCTTTAGAGGCGGCATAATGCGCAAGCCCTGGGTAAGCGACTTTAGGACCAGTGACAGATGAGGTGATTAAAATACGCCCTCTTCCCTGCCTTTTCATAATCGGTTGAGCAGCTTGAGCCAAATAAAAAGGCGCCATTAAATTAACACTCAGTGTCTGTTGTAATAAAGCCTCATCAATTTGCATAAATTCTGTTAGCGGAAAATAAGCTGCATTATGGATAACAACATCTAATTGATGATATTCGCGATCTATTTTTGCAACCAAAGCTGTTATTTGTTGCTGCTTTGCACAGTCACAACCTTCCGCCTGAACGTTAAACCCTTTTGCTACTAATGAAGCTGCGGCTGCTTGCGCCTTTTGTAACTGCAAATCAGCCATAATCACGCAAGCCCCTAATTGAGCAAAGGCTTCAACAATCGCTAAACCAATACCTTGAGCCCCACCAGTAACTAGCACGACCTGCCCTTGAAATGCAGTTGGAGAAAATAAGCGTTCCATGATTAATCCTTTGGCTCTGAGATAAGCCTGTCGCCATAAAAGATATTACGTTACATGAACGCTATATTGAGGTAAAAAAATGTACTGTGACAATCGTTCTTAGGTAGTAAATGCACATTACGTTCGACAGTAAAATAATCTCATTTTTTACACTAACTTAATCAAGTTAGCTCATATAGCAAAACATATACATTAAATTAAACTTTTAAATGTGGTTTTTTATATTTACATTTTAATAGCTGAGCTATAATTTAATTAAAACCTCTTTCTTAAATCCCATTTAGACTAAACTGTAAAAAATTAATTAGGAATTAATAATAATGAATAAAATAATTAAATTATTTATTTTAATAAGTTCAATAATTATAGGTTATAATTGTAACGCAGAGGATTTATTGCAAGTTTATAAAATAACGAAAGATAACAACCCCACATTAAAAAAAACAGAAAGTGAACGTTATCAAGCCTATAAAAAAATAGATGAAGAGCGTAGCTCATTACTCCCTCAATTAAAATTAAAAGCTAATTCAAACTATAAAAACAATGATGGTACAGATGATAATAAAAATATTAAGAACACCGAATTATCTCTACAAATGACACAATCTATAATTGATATATCTAAGTGGAAATCACTATCTATTCAAGAAAAACATGCAGCTATTTCAGATATTAACTATCAAATAAGCCAGCAAGATCTGCTGTTAGAAACGGCTATCTCTTACTTTAATATATTAAAGTCTATTGATGCCCTCACTTACATAAAAGCCCATAAACTCGCGGTTTATCATCAGTTAGATCAAACCACACAACGCTTTAATGTAGGGCTAACGACCATCACTGACGTACAAAATGCGAGAGCTAACTATGACAGTATCATTGCTCAAGAGGTTCTAGGTTACAACGAATTGAAGAATTCAGTTGAGGTATTAAGAAAAATCAGTGGAGTACGATATACTCAATTAGCAAAACTCAATATTAATAAGTTACAACTCACCAAACCAGATAATATCACATTTCTACTTGAAAATGCGCGAATTAAAAACCTGAGCTTATTAAAAGCTCGCCTGTCACAAGAAATATCAAATGATAAAATATCCCTCGCCAAAAGCGGGCATTTACCTATAGTCACTTTAGATGCTTCTACAGCCATCAATAACACTCGGCTAGATAAGAATAGTATCGAAAGCCAGCATAAAATAAATAACCATTCAGGGAAAAACAATGCAGCCCTCTCGTTAAATTTACCAATCTATCAAGGAAATACGGTTAATTCTCAAGTTAAGCAAGCTCAGTATGGTTTTGAGGCTGCAACAGAGCAACTTGAAAGTGATAATCGAAACGTCATCCAGCAAGTTAACTCTTCATACAATAATCTATTGTCGTCAATAAGTAGTATTAATGCCTATAAGCAACTAATCATTTCAACACAAAGCTCATTAGATGCCACAGAAGCGGGTTATCAAGTAGGAACACGCACTATTGTCGATGTACTATCTGCAACTGCCGCCCTCTATCAGTCGAAAAAAAATTTATCGAATGCCCAATATGATTATTTAATCAACCAATTAAAAATGGAATATTTACAAGGTTCCTTAAACGAAAATAGCATTCAGCGTATCAATAAAATGCTAGGCAATGAAATATCAATTTATGAACCAACAATGCAATAATTAGCATTCGAATTATTTAATATTAAATAATTTATTTTAATTAAAACTTAATAAATTTCATTTTTATCACTCATCATTTTCTATGCCATTATTGATTTTAAAGTAAAAATGAGCTCAAGGAAATAAACAGTGAAAGTAAATGAAATGTATTGCATTAAAAATGGAGAAGCGTTAATCATTTCTCCTTCACCACAAAAAAGGAAAATAACCATTCCAAAATTGATGGCATCGAGTAGAGGGCAAAAAACAAAAGCCCATCACCGTCTAGATATCAATGGAAAGCAAGTTGCAATTGCTGAAGTTGATACACGTTATAATCAATATGGAGTTACTTTAATCAGTATATCATCTTGGTCTGGAATTATTGAGCCTAATACCCAAATGAAAATCATGGCTAGTGAAAGAACATCCAAATATTCATCTGTACTTAGTTATGTATTAGTATTAATAGAATAATATATAATTTCACAATAGATAAGGCGGATTCAAGTCCGAAGTGCAACGCTAAGCCGCCTTTCTTAGCTCCGCAAACACCACCGAAGGTTGTCTGAACCCCAGACACTTGCGTGGCCTGCTGTTCAACGCTCCCTGATAGCGTTGTAAGTCTTCTTCTGTCACTGTCCGCAGGTCTGTTCCTTTCGGGATAAACTGTCTTAACAACCCATTCGTATTCTCGTTCAGCCCACGCTCATGCGAGGCATACGGATGGGCAAAGTACGTATCTGCGTTCAGTGCTTCTGCTATCGCCTTGTGCTCACTAAACTCTAGACCGTTATCGAACGTTATTGTGTGACATACATCCTGATACTCACTCAGCAGTGAGATAATGGCCTTACTGACTTCCACCGCATCCTTTGAAAACACCTTTTTTGTCAGGTAAATACGGCTTTTGCGTTCTGCCAGTGTCACGATAGCACCAGTGCCCTGTTTACCCTGCACCAAATCGGCCTCCCAGTCCCCCAGACGGCTACGGTCATCGACGACTGACGGCCGTAGCTCAATGGATACCGCATCAGGGATGCGCCCTCGTTTCTGCCCGTAGCCCTTACGATATCGCCGTTTGCCCTGCCTAAGATGCCTGTACAACTCGCCACCGCTACGCTTATCCGCATAGATATACTGGTAAATCCATTCATGGCTGACGCTAAGACCAATAATGCTGCCAATTGCACTTATTTGCTCAGGACTCCACTTCCACTCCAGAGCAAATATCACGAAATCTATGGTCTGCTGAGGAATTGTCCTTTTGGCAGATGACAGCCGCCTATCACAGCACTTCTGGTGTGCCTGTTGTGGGTTATAACCAGTATCTGAAGTGTTACGCCTCAGTTCACGGGAGACCGTGGACTTGCTTACACCGATACGGATACCTATCTCATGGCAGGATAAATTATCCTCACGCAGTATCGATATCTGGTATCGTTGTCCTTCGGTTAGTTGCTGATACTTCATACTTACTCGCTCATCTTTGGTCGGAAGAGCAGGATAGCTTATCAGTAGCTAACCGTCCTTCCATCTAACATGACCGAGCGTTGCACTTATTATCTGAATTCGCGTAATATGACTAAATAAAACTGAGTCGAATTAAGCATTATCCGACTCAGTTCAGACTCTAGCTAGTGGGCTTCATCCCAGTTATCACCAATACCGACATCAACCTTCAACGGTACATCAAGTTGCATACTTTGTTCCATCAACTCACGTATTTTGGTGGTCACACTATCAAGCTCTGACTCTTTGACTTCGAAAACTAATTCATCATGCACCTGCATTAGCATGTCTGCATGCGGTTTTTCGGCCTGTAACCAAGCATCCACCGCGATCATCGCTTTCTTGATAATATCTGCTGCCGTACCTTGCATCGGTGCGTTAATAGCCTCACGCTCAGCCGCTTTACGACGCATTCCATTACTTGACTTAATGTCGGCAAGATACAAGCGACGCCCTTCTAACGTTTCAACATACCCCTGCTCAGCCGCTTGATGGCGCGTATTTTCCATATAGCGCAGCACGCCTGGATAACGTTCAAAATAGAGGTCCATATAACGCTGAGCTTCACCACGAGGAATGCCTAACTGTCGAGCAAGACCAAATGCGCTCATACCATAAATCAAACCGAAGTTAATCGCTTTTGCACTACGACGCTGATCACTTGTCACTTCATCCAGTGGTACACCAAATACCTCTGCTGCCGTTGCACGGTGAATATCTTTGCCTTCAGCAAACGCCGTTAATAGCCCTTTATCTTGCGATAGATGCGCCATAATACGTAATTCGATTTGCGAATAGTCCGCGGCCACTACTTTGTAGCCTTTGCGTGCAATAAATGCTTGGCGGATACGGCGACCTTCTTCCGTCCTAACCGGAATATTTTGTAAATTGGGGTCTCGAGATGATAAGCGCCCTGTCGCTGTCACTGCTTGATGATACGAGGTGTGTACCCGTTGAGTTTTCGGGCTGATCATCAACGGCAACTTGTCGGTATAGGTTGATTTCAGTTTTGCGAGACTACGGTGCTCAAGCAAGAGTTTAGGTAGGGCGTGATTTAGAGCCAACTCCTCAAGCACTTCTTCGTTGGTAGACGGTGCACCACTCGGTGTTTTTTTCACTACAGGCAGTTGTAGCTTTTCAAACAGAATCGTTTGTAATTGTTTGGTTGAAGCAAGATTGAACTCTTCACCCGCAAGCTCAAATGCCTCTTTCTCCAATTCTGCCAAACGCGCAGTAATCTCTTTCGATTGGGCCGCTAGTACCGCAGCATCGATTAATACCCCTTTACGCTCCATTCTGACAAGAACAGGCACTAATGGCATTTCAATTTCACGAAAAACGTGATTCAGTTTAGGCTCAGCCTCTAATTGAGGATACAGTGCTTGATGAAGCAATAACGTCACATCGGCATCTTCTGCCGCGTAATTGGCTGCCTGCTCAAGCGCTATTTGATTGAATGTCAGCTGCTTTTTCCCCTTCCCTGCAATCTCTTCAAAAGAGACCGTTTTATGGTTAAGGTGCCGTTCAGCGAGGCTATCCATATCATGGCGCCCCATGCCCGCTACGCTATTTAGCACATAGGATTCCAGCATGGTATCAAATGCAATACCTTTCAGTTCAATATCGTAGTTGAGTAAAACCTCAGCGTCATATTTTAAGTTCTGACCTATTTTGAGTATTTTATCATTTTCCAATATCGGCTTCATGGCAGCCAACACATCATTTAATGGGAGTTGGGCTGGTGCATCAAGATAATCATGACCTAATGGCAAATAGGCCGCATAGCCGGGTTCAATGGCAAATGACATCCCAACTAAACGCGCTTCTTGTGTATCCAAACTGTCCGTTTCAGTATCAAAGGCAAAGATTGAGGCTGACGTGAGTTTTTCTATCCAGCGGTCTAAATCCGCTTTTTCCAAGATAGTTTGATAGTTTTCCGCACTCAACGTCGGTGCTGCCATGACGGCTTCAATTTTCTTTTCTGTTTTACTTGCCGCTGGCGCACTACTTTTACCACTTTTACCATCCATCCACGTGCCATTCTCAACATCCGCTAACCAGCGTTTAAACTCATAACGGCTAAACAACTGGTAAAGTTTGTCTGTGTCTGGCTCGGAGATCGCAAGTTCTTCGCAGCTTTTTTCTAGCTCCACATCGGTTTTGATGGTCGCTAATTGGTATGAAAGGAAAGCAACCTCGCGATTCTCTTCCATTTTCGGGGCTAATGTTTTCGAGCCTCTAAAGCCAAGTGGGGCGATTTTATCTAAAGAGTCGTAAATCTCTTTTAAACTGCCAATGCCTTGCAGCAAAGCAAGTGCCGTTTTTTCGCCCACACCGGGAACGCCTGGAATATTATCGGAAGAGTCGCCCATCAATGCGAGGAAGTCGATGATCAGCTCTGGCGGAACCCCATATTTATCCTCAACTTCTTGAGGGCCTAAAATGGTATTGGTCATGGTATTGATCAAGGTGATATTAGGCTCAACCAATTGAGCCATATCTTTATCGCCTGTGCTGATCAAGACAGGGATCCCTTTTTGACTCGCTTGCCTCGCAAGAGTACCAATGACATCGTCCGCTTCAACACCGGAAACCACCAGCAACGGTAGTCCCATCGCTTCGACCATTTCATGCAATGGCGCTATTTGCTCACGCAAATCATCTGGCATCGGTGGGCGGTGTGATTTATAACTCTCAAACAGCTCATCACGGAATGTTTTTCCTTTGGCATCAAAGACGACAGCCACATGACTTGGCTTATATTGCATAATCAAGCTACGCAACATATTGAGCACACCATACATGGCTCCTGTCGGTTCGCCCGCACTGTTAGTCAGTGGTGGGAATGCATGATAAGCACGGTACAGGTAAGATGAACCATCTACCAATATAAGGGGATTTTCTGCTATCTGAGCCATAATCTGTCATCATCTTTTTGTCAGGAATGAATAATAATAGGATGCCACAATGTGCGCTTAGATACACGTCGAGTTTCAACTTCATCAACAATCCTCCCCCTACTCAATTAAATAAATTAAATCGTCATTTTACTCCTTCGCTACCCTATTTTGACCGATATAACCTGTGGATAACTCTGTGAGCAAAATAATGTTATGCCTTAGATTCAATGACTAAGAAAAGATCAAGGGGTTAAACAAGAAAATAAAATCAATGAGTTAGACGAAAATCGCTTGATCTAGCTCAAAAAAAGGATTTTAAACGTATTGTGGATATTGATTACGGAACGTGAATAATTATGAATGTGGCGGCGAGTCACGCCGCCACAAGGAGAGATTATTTTTTGTCGAGCAGATAGTTCACAACTTTAGAAAACTCTTGCCCATAATCTTCGGCTTTATCGACCGCAATGCCATCATTACGGATTTGGTATTTACCATCAACAAACATCGCTGGCACACCACGTAGTTTTAGATCTTGCGCTGCGTTTTGTTGTTTAGCGACTAAAGATTTTACAACGAAGCTGTTTAGTGCAGCATCATACTCTTCACCACTCACACCTGCTTTAATAAAGGCGTTACGGATATCGTCTACCGTACGAATAGATTGTGTTTTTTGGATACCTTCAAACAGAATTGGCGTCACTTTATCTTCAACTTTTAGAACGATTGCCACTGCCCAAGATTGAGTGAGGTTTTTCCCTAATGGGCCTAAGAAATCAACGTGGTAACGTTCCATTTTGACGCCTTCAGGTAAGTTTTTCTCTACCGTTTGTGGCACTTTATACACATTTTCAAACTGATAGCAGTGAGGGCAATAGAAAGAGAAGAACTCTAAAACTTGTGGTAAGTTTTGTACTGGTTGTTTTAAAGCAACGTACTCTTTCCCTTCTGAATAGTTTGCGGCCGCTGCCCCAAATGACATGGCAATACCAATTAAAGCCAACATGATTTTTTTCATATACTACGTTCTCCAAAAAATACCACTTATTTATTAAAATTGAGGGTTTAACTGCAAAGGGGCTTCCTGCAATCGTTCAATTTGCTGAGCAAATTCGACGGATTGTTTTTGCCAAAAATCATCATCCTGCAACCATGAAAATGCTCTTGGAAAAGCGGGATCTTGCCAGCGGCGAATAATCCATCCTAAGTAATGAACCATTCTCATGGCTCTCAGTGGCTCGATTAATTTGAGCTCTTTTACATCAAAGTCACAAAACTCATTATAGGCTTCTAACAGCGTATCTAGTTGGATTAATTGATCCTGACGCGAGCCATTTAATAGCATCCACAAATCTTGTACCGCTGGGCCATTACGCGCATCATCAAAGTCCACCAGCCAAGCCTCATCACGCCACAAAATATTACCGGGATGGCAATCCCCCTGTAAACGTATTGGTGATGAGATAGTTGGCCAATACTGCTTCACTTGCGTAATCAATCTATCGAGTGATTCAATAATGGAAGCCTGCCACCTTGGAGCGATCAATTCACTTTGTACGATAATTTGGCGAGGTTGCTCAAGATACTCAGCAACACTCAGTGTTGGGCGAAAAACAAACGTTTCTTTCTTACCAATTTGGTGAATACGGCCTAATAAGCGCCCGACGTCTTCAAGCTGAAATAAATTATCGGTTTCATACTGGCGACCACCAATACTTGGAAAAACAGCAAAGATGAAACCACCAAATTCCAGCACGGTTTGCCCTGCAAACTCCAGTGGCGCAGCCACAGATAAACCCGCGTCTTGCAATTCTAATGTGAAATCATGCTCTTCTTGAATTTGTGACCGGCTCCAACGCTCGGGGCGATAGAATTTCACGACAAAGCGTTTTCGGTTTTCATCCTGAAACTGATAAACCCGATTCTCATAGCTATTTAGCTCTGTTAATCCTGATTCAGGGTAAATGCCCGCTTCCATCAACGCATCAAGGATCAAATCAGGGGAAATCCCACTAAAGTGAAAATGAGAGTGTTCGATATTATTCATCTCTGATTAATCTTTTATGATGCCGCGAGCGCGCAATAACGCGGTTTTAAAGTCTTCTTCATAATCTTTTTTCAAGCCCGGTATCGCTTCATCACTGCTTTTTCCACGCATTTTCAGGTGATATATCAACACATCATCTGTTAGCTCAGACAATGGTCCTTTAAAACCTGCCTCATCGGCCAGCTTTTGTAGTAATTCCACTAAGTTTAAGTCTGAGTTGTCTTTCCATACAGGATGCAGCAGCTCAATAACTTCATTTAAGCGATGGCATTTCATGTTTATTCCTTCATCACGAATATTCGGGCTAAATTAATTGCTATCATACAAGAGAAAAAGCGAATTGATGTCAATCTAAGTAAAGTTTAACTTTAATTCGCATGAACATTCGTTGATTTTATAGGAAAATAGAATAAATTTTGGCAAATACTATAACGAAATTTATTTTCGAACATGTTGAAACCTTTTATTGAAGATAGTCAGGAAAATTGAATATGTTAGATACGCAGTCAATTACGGGTGTCATACTCGCAGGCGGTTTAGGTCGGCGTATGGGGGGCGAAGATAAAGGCTTGGTACCTTTACTCGGTAAGCCACTGTATCAACATATTATTGAACGCCTAATCCCACAGGTAGGCACGCTGATTATCAATGCTAATCGCAACCAAGAGCGCTACCAACAAAGTGGATTTACCGTCATCTCTGACCTCAATCATGATTTTGCAGGGCCACTAGCAGGCATGCAAGCAGGGTTACATCATGCAGCCACAGAGTGGGTACTGTTTGTGCCTTGTGATGTACCTGCTTTTCCACTCACACTTGCAGCAACCATGTTTCAACACAAAGGTGATAGCTTGGCTTGTTATGCCAATGATACTGAACGTGACCACCCAACTTTTGCCTTACTCCATCGTTCATTAGCCCCCTCATTGGATGAGTACCTTGTAAAAGGAGAGCGCAAATTAATGTTTTTTATGCGGGAAATAGCAGCGAAATGTGTGATTTTCCCTCCACAATTAGGCTCTTTTGCTAATTTAAATACCCCTGAAGATAGCCTCAACTGGGAGCAACAACAAAAATAATCATGAAACAAAAATCTCTACCTCTACTCGGCATCACCGCCTATAGTGGCACCGGCAAAACCACACTATTAAAAAAAGTGATCCCATTATTACGGCAACGCAATGTTCGCGTCGGTTTAGTCAAACATACACATCACGATATGGATGTCGATAAACCCGGCAAGGACAGTTATGAATTACGTAAAGCGGGCGCTGATCAAACACTTGTCGCCAGCCAAAAGCGCTGGGCGCTGATGACCGAAACCCCAGCTCAAGATGACGAATTAGACCTGCATTATTTGGCGGGCCGTTTTGATCCTAGCTCCCTCGATCTGATTTTAGTCGAAGGGTTTAAGCATGAGACGATCGATAAGATCGCGCTGTTTAGATCGGAAGTGGGTAAACCATTAGATGGCTTAATTGACCAACATGTGATCGCCGTCGCCAGCAATCAAATTATTGATACCACCTTGCCACAATTAGATATCAATAACCCAGAACAAATCGCTGATTATATTGTGTCTTGGTGGCAAAAAAGCCAATAGCCCCCTGCCGCTGGATTTTGGGTGCATTAAAAACAGGGAATCAATATGTTAAAAATGGAAACAGTGCGACTCAATAGTATAGCGGGAGCTATTAGGCATGACACAACGGGATTTAGCCAATAAGTAGAGGCACGGTGAATACGATCCATAAAATAGTATCAGCATAGCCCCTACGCTCAGGTATTTCACTGGCAATGATTTAAATGGATTCGTCGGAGTTTAGTTATTTGGAGTGAAATGTCTGAGGCTGAACGGATAACGTTCAGCCTTTTTAACGTGTTGTGACGGTGACTCTTAACGCATTGTCACAAATTCTTCTGCCGCTGTTGGGTGGATAGCCACAGTATTATCGAAATCTTTCTTCGTTGCCCCCATCTTCAGTGCAACGGCAAAGCCTTGTAAGATTTCATCCATACCAAAGCCAATACCATGAATACCAACAATTTTCTCATCCGTTCCCACACACACCAATTTCATACGGCATGGCTGACGATGAGAAGTGACCGCGGTATACATCGCTGTAAATGAAGATTTATAACATTTAACCTGATCCGCCCCGTATTTTTCGATTGCTTCAGGCTCCGTCAAACCAACGGTACCAATAGGTGGATGGCTAAACACAACGGTTGGAATATTACTGTAATCTAAGTGTTCATCTGGCTTATTATTAAATAAACGTTCAGATAGACGACGACCCGCAGCAACCGCAACTGGTGTTAACTCAACAGCCCCCGTGTTATCACCTACCGCATACACACCCGCGACGTTGGTGTTTTGGTATTTATCGACTTTGATATAACCTTTTTCATTCAGCTCAACACCCGCTGCTTCAATATTCAGGTTATCAGTCATTGGTTCACGGCCAATCGCCCAAATCAATGCATCGACAGTTTGTTCTTTGCCATTTTCCAATTTCAGCGTCAAAGAACCATCGGCATTTTTGACGACCTCTTTTGGTACAGATTCTGTATGCAGAGTTGGACCTTCGGTATTCATCACCTCAACCAAAGTTTCAACAATCAGAGGGTCAAACGAACGTAGCGGAGCATGTTTACGGACAAATAGATGAGCCTCACTGCCTAGACCATTTAAGACACCCGCCAATTCAACCGCAATATAACCAGCACCAACAACCGCAACACGTTTTGGTAAATCTTCAAGCTCAAAGAAGCCGTCCGATGTCATGCCATATTCTGCACCAGAAATGGCAGGGATCACTGGGCGACCACCTGTTGCAATTAAAATATGATCAGCGGTATAAATTTCACCATCGACTTCAACAGTATGTGCATCGACAAAACGAGCAAACCCCTTGATCACATCGACCTTGTTATTACCTAATACACGGTCATAAGATTGATGGATACGATCAATATAAGCAGTACGACTTGCAATTAAGGTTTTCCAATCAAAACGGTTAATTGTGGTATCAAAACCATAGTCAGGGCCATAAGCACGGATCGCCTCAGAGATTTGTGCGGCATGCCACATCACTTTCTTCGGTACACATCCCACGTTCACACAGGTTCCACCTAACGCTTTCGCTTCAATTAGGGCACACTTTTGTCCATACATTGCCGCTCGGTTCATAGAAGCAATACCGCCACTTCCGCCACCAATCGCAATATAGTCGTAATGTTTGCTCATAACTTGGTTATTCCCATTTTTGATTAATTAAAAAGCTAATACTTACTATTATGCTATTTATCAATTTGATCACAATAGCAATAAAAGATAGGTATCTCCTCTTAATGAAATAGAGGCTGCCTATTCAGGCACAATCCACTCGACTAAGGTATGCCCTGTTCCTTCTGGAACGAGGGTTTTGTGTAGCCAAGGGAGCACTTTTTGCATCTGCTGCTCTAATTTCCATGGTGGATTGATCACAATCATACCTGATGCCGTCATGCCTCGTTGATCGCTATCAGGACGTACAGCTAATTCAATTTGCAATATTTTACGGATCCCAGTCGCTTCCAATTGACTGATCATGCGCTTAATTTGTTGTCTCAATACAACAGGATACCAGATCGCATACGTTCCCGTCGCAAAGCGTTTATAGCCTTCGACGATCCCCTTCACGACAGCTTCATAATCAGATTTCAGCTCATAAGGCGGATCAATCAACATAAAACCGCGACGGCTTGGTGGCGGTAATTTCGCTTTCAGTTGTTGATAACCATCGTCTTTGGACACCTGAGCACGGTGATCGCGAGAAAATTCTGCACGCAATAACGGGTAATCAGTAGGATGCAACTCAGTGAGCACCAATTTGTCTTGCTCACGCAATAAATGCTTCGCTAATAGCGGCGAACCAGGGTAATAACGTAACCGCCCATTTTCATTCATGCGACGGACAATATTCATATAAGGAAGCAATTCCTCTGGTAAGTCCGGCTGTTCCCAAATGCGCGCAATCCCTTGTAGATATTCACCTGTTTTTTCTGCATGTTCACTGGTTAACTGATAGCGACCAGCCCCCGAGTGCGTATCCACATACAGGAAAGGTTTTTCTTTCTCTTTAAGAGATTCAATAATAAGGCTTTGAACAGTGTGTTTTAACACATCTGCATGGTTGCCTGCATGAAAACTATGGCGGTAACTTAACATGACACTTTTCTTTCCTGAGGAAATTCAACACTAGCCAAATATGACTATTATCAAATAGATTCTTTAAAGACAGCCTGTAAAATAAAACATAGACCGAATGATTTGTTCTGATTCTGAACCATTATAGCCAAATTTCGTTAAAATTAGCACTATTCCTAATTTGACAAAACGGCATGACTTCAACATGATAAAAAGCTATCCTAAACAAAATTAAAATATAATTAAGGACAAAAAAATGCATAAATCACTCATGACAACGATAACAGCGGTTTTACTTTTAGCAGGGACTTCGGCAACGGCAGGAAATAAACAAAATGGCTGTGAAATTAAAAAGCAGAAAATTGAAACTCAAATAAAATACGCCAAAAAACACGGTAACACTTACCGTGTTGCAGGTTTGCAAAGGGCTCTTGATAACGTTAATACCTATTGCACGCCGACATCGCTTTACCGTGACAGCCAAAAAAATGTGGCTGAAAAACGAGAAAAAGTACAAGAAAGAGAAGCTGAATTATTGGAAGCAAAACAAAAAGGAAATAGCGATAAAATCGCAAAGCGCGAACGTAAGCTAAAAGAGGCTCAAGAAGAGCTAAAAGAAGCACAAGCGGAGTTAGAGCTCTATAAAACAGGCCTATAAATTCTTCGTAACCTTCTATTTTTCCGACCAAATTCAGTCCTCATTTGCAATGAAATAACCGACCTTAAAGCCTATTTTGTAGATAAAAATGGGCTTTAAGGTGAAGAATTTTGCAAATTTACGCTATAGTATGGTGAAAATTAAGTAAAATTAGATACGGAGTCAAAGGGGAACGAATGTCGAATATGCATGAAGAAGAGCAAAAAGACGCCAGTAAATTAAAATCAAAGCTCAATAAAAGCATCGATAACAGTAAAAAAGCACTGACATTTTCTATGCGAGTAGTGAATTTTATTTGTGCAATTCCTTTTATTGCACACCTTATTCGTACTGCTCAACGATTCACTGATCGTATGGGGAACCAGTTCGGTGCTGCGATTACCTATTTTTCGTTTCTTTCTTTAATCCCTGTATTAATGTTTACCTTTGCAGCAGCGGGTTTTGTATTAGCCAGTAACCCAGAATTACTTGAACGGCTAGTTCGCGGTATTTCTGCCAGCATCAGTGACCCGACATTAGCCAATACATTAGAAAGAACCATTGATACCGCAATCCGCCAGCGGACTACCGTTGGTTTAACCGGTTTGGCATTAGCCGTTTACTCGGGCGTAAACTGGGTTAACAACTTACGATTAGCCATTTTGGCGCAATCACGCCCTGTTTGGGAGCGCAATGAAGATGAACATGAAAAAATTTATTTCCGCTATTTGCGCGATTTTCTATCCTTAATTGGCCTACTTATCGCCTTGATCGTAACAATTACGCTCACCTCTGTCGCAGGCTCCGCTCAAGCAACCATTGTTAGAACGCTTGGCCTAGATAATATCGAATGGTTAAAACCGGCTTGGACTCTGATTGGTCTGACGATTTCAATTATCGCTAACTTCTTGCTGTTCTTATGGATTTTCTGGATTTTACCGCGTATGCAGCACCGCCGCTCTTCCTTATTGAAAGGCACTCTACTCGCGGCTATTGGCTTTGAAGTGATTAAATCAATCATGACTTGGATTTTACCAAACTTAGCCTCATCCCCTTCTGGCGCGGCTTTCGGTTCGGTGCTGGGCTTAATGGCCTTCTTCTACTTCTTTGCTAGATTGACTCTATTTTGTGCTGCGTGGATCGCAACGGATGAGCCAAAGAACGCAAAAGAGAACGAAATTCTCACTTCTTAACGCATTGACAGGGTGGCAAAAGATCCATCATTTGCCACCCTTCAAAATTTCTCACATGTTACAACTTTACACATTATTTCGTCATTTCTGATACAAGCGTCTCTACCAATACGCTCGCTGGCATCTCTCGCGCTTTCAACGCATTTTGGCCCGCCCAATGTGCGGCAAAATCATCACTCCCCATTTTACTTGCTGCTGCATGCAACTGTTTTCCAAGATCATACGCTATCGGGTAATCCGGTATAGCAGGACAATCATCCGCTTGTGTCATACGAATAAATTGGTTCACAATCCCTCTTGCGGGTCGACCAGAGATAGCCGCTGTTAATGCCGTGTCCGCTGCATTTTGGCTTTTCAGCTTATGACGGTAACCTTCATTTGCTGCTGATTCAGGGCACAAAATAAACGCTGTACCAAGTTGAGCCGCCACGGCTCCTTGCTCTAAAGCTGTTTTAATTTCTTGCCCATCCATCAAGCCGCCCGCAGCAATAATCGGTAATTGGCTATTTTTCACTAGTAATTCAACCAAGTGGAATGTTGTTATCGCTTCATCTTCGGCATTAACATCAAACATTCCTCGGTGCCCACCCGCTTCAATGCCTTGAGCGATAATGGCATCAATACCTGCCTGCTCGATCAACTGAGCCTCTCGTAAGCAAGTTGCCGTCGCCATTGTATAGATCCCTTGGGCTTTTAACTGATCAATCACCTGTTTATCCGGAATATTAAAATGGAAACTGACAACTGCTGGCCTCATTTCTAGCAGTAGTGCCAACATGTGAGGATCATCTAAGAATGATGTGTAAACTTGGTTTAATTGCTGAGGTGGCAATACGTTAAACTGAGCTAATTGTTGGGCAAAGTAATGAATCCATGCTTGTTCAATCTCACGATTACGTACGGGGGTAGAATGGCAGAACACATTCACATTAAAAGGTTTGTCTGTTAAAGCATTAGTTTTCTCAATCAATGCTTTAGCTTGAGGTACAGAGCTAGCCCCAAGCCCTAATGAGCCTAGCCCCCCTGCCTCAGAAACTGCCGCAGCCAACTCAGGTGTTGAAACGCCCGCCATAGGGGCTTGAATGATTGGGTAACGTAAGCCCAAACGTTGGAGAAATACTTCAGAATGCTCCATTATCTTTCCTTTATCATCAAGTAGGGTTACACTTATTATTCTGTTATTAAGAATAAATATAGCATCATATTCACGAAAAAAGAAAATGAACTCTGAATCCCTAAAAATATTTTGCATGGTCGCAGAAGAACTCAGTATCACACGCGCAGCAATGCGCCTCGGTAGGGTTCCCTCAAATATTACAACGCGTATTCAACAGCTTGAGTCCGATCTGGGAGAGCCGCTGTTTATTCGTCAAGGTAAGCAGATGCAATTGTCAGAAGCCGGCACACGCTTCCTACAATACGCCTATCGTTTACTGGCGTTAGAGCAAGAAGCCCGCCATGTCACGAGTTTAGGCAGAGAAGGAGGACAACTAAGAATAGGTAGCATGGAGAGCACGGCGGCCTGCCGGTTACCTCAACCTTTGGCAGCCTACCACCAACAGCACCCAACAACCCAATTGTCATTATTAACCGGAACCTCACAAGCCCTAATTGAGCAAGTACGTCGTGAACAGTTAGATTGTGCTTTTGTGGCTCTTCCCCAAGATTTGTATGATATTAACCAACTCTGTGATATGGGCATTCAGTCACAAGTCGTTTGGCAGGAGCAGCTAGTCTTATTGCTTCCCGAGCAAGATAAATTAGCAAAGACCGCCTCAGATATTCAAACACGCTCACTTGCTACCTTCGCCCAAGGATGCAGCTACCGCTATATTGCTGAGCAGTGGCTAAATATCCCAAATCAACGAGATTGGCATATTCAGCAACTTAGCTCCTATCATGCGATGGTCGCATGCGTCAGTGCAGGAAGCAGTATCGCGCTACTACCGGCTCAATTATTTCATTCTATGGGGGATGCTTCCTCATTGTTAGCCTCGCTCCCCGTCACAACATGTGATACCTATTTGATTTATCGTACTGGATACCAAGTGCCTGCTTTTACGGCTTTTAAGACATTAATTTTATCGCGTGAGGTTAATTAAAAATTCACCGCCTTTCTGGACACATGGCAAGCTGATTATTCAAGTATGTTATAAGTGAATATGAGCACTCACTCTATCTCTAAAGACCAAATGAGTTGGGAGAAAAATGATAACTACACAATATATTCAGCAGTTAGAAGACTTACCTTGCGGCGTTGTGCTTTACTATCACAACCAAAAAAAGGCGAGTATCAGTACATTTTGTGCTAGAGGAAGCGATCTGGCAGGTCGCCCATTGACGGTTGATACCCCATTACGCATTGCCAGTAACACAAAAACGTTTACCGCAGCAGCCATACTTAGGTTAGTTGAAATGGGGAAATTATCGTTAGATGATGCCATTTCACAACATATCACACCTGAATTTAACCAATTACTGTGTGACAGCTATGCCACCGATCATATCGCTATCCGTCATCTACTCAGCCATAGTAGCGGGCTTTTTGATCATGCAGATGATCACTACCTCAAGCGCGTACTTGCGAAACCGACACACCAGTGGACTCGGTTAGAGCAAATACAGCTCTATGTGCGTAAAAAATTCCCCGTTGTCGCACCTTCAGACACATTTATTTATTCAGATACAGGTTACATACTGTTAGGCGATATCATTGAACGTGTTACGGGCCAATCGTTAGGCCACGCCGTTAGGGGGTTATTAAAATTCAATAAAATTGGATTAGATACCGCTTATTGGGAGTATTTAGAGCAACCTACGACAGATGCACCTCGTGCACGCCAATACCTAAAAGAGATAGAAGGTACACATATTCATGCTTCGATGGATGTGTATGGCGGGGGTGGTTTAATTACCTCATCTCAACAAATGGCTCGATTCCTTGAAGCCTTATTTAATGGCGAAATCTTTGAGAAACCAGAAACTCTACAGACAATGCTGAGTGTAGGTCACCATGTGGGCGCCCAAGAGTACCGATTAGGGTTGATGGCAAGTGTTGTAAATGGCATGACGCTATATTCACACCTTGGTTTTTGGGGATCTGCCGCCTATTACTCACCGGAAACCCAGACAAGTGCAGCCGGCTTTGTCGATGACAGGGATTCCCGAGAAACCTTAATTCGGGTGATTGAAGGGTTACTGACGCAACGTTAAAAAACAACAGGATGAAAAGTAAATAGCCCCTAAGTTGGGGCTATTTAATGACAGATTATTTCGCTGCTTTTGCAGGCTCCGCTTCAATTGCCGGTGTAGGCTCAACCTGTGGCCACAGCACCTTAGTAAATTTCTGGCGGATTTGCTCAGCATCCATCAACTGCTTCTCTTTCGGTTGAACCAACACAAAGGCAGCTTCTTGAGACAATAAACGACGCACTTCCATATTCACTTGATCCAGCGTTTGCCCCGCTAAGAAAGATTGCCTTAGTCGTTGATACTGCTCAGGAGCGATATCAACCACCCCATTTTGTTGAGAGATCAAGCGTTGGCCTGCTAACACATCCGTACTGGTACGAGCATAGGCCGCAAACAATTGTGATAATTGCACCTGTTTTTCATTGAGCATTTCATCAAACAATTCAGGTGAAATCCCATTTTGAACAGCGGTTGATAGCTCATTGAGAACAACATCTGTCACTGCTGCCATTTTTTCTGGCGCTGCTGCAACCGTTAACGTACAGCTAGCCTTCTGATATTGCACTCGGCAATCTAAGTTCGAATTCACTTCATCTTGGTTAAACTTTTGGCTAAAGGTTTTTTGTAATGAACGATAAAGTGCTTCACGGGCTAAATCACTTCCCCAATAGCGCATCAGTACGGCAGAGTCATTAATCGGTTGCCAATCGATATCCCAAATTAGGGATAAGCTATCTTTTGTTTGCTTATCTTGCAGAATGTCGATGGATTGAGGTTTCACCTGCGATAAAACAGCTACCGCAACAGGCTCTGAACGTTTACCTTCTAGTGAAGAGAACGTTTGAGTGATGTAATCAGATAACATGCGTGAATCAACATGACCTGCAACATACAGCGTCATAACATCTGGCGTATACCATTTTTGGTAAAACGAATTCACACTCTCTAAATCTACATTGTCCTTAACCTTTTGCCCTGGGTCATAGCCCATCATTGCAGAGCCTTTCAGACGTGCGCGCCATACAGGATCCGTCGCATCAATAGGCAATGTAGCAACAGGAGCATTTGTCACACTCAGACCATTGTGCAGTGTGGTTTCAGTATAAGTTGCCCCAGCCGCGGAGGTTGCTAACCAGTTGAGTGCTTGTTTGAGAAGCTCTGGCTTATTGTGTGGTAAGCTCAAGCTATAAATTGTGTAGTCATATGAGACGACCGCTGGCGGAATGGGAACATCAGGATCGGTTGCCTGACGCCAAAAATTTTGCAACGTTGCGGTTGGAAATGCTTCTGTTTGATGTAACAGCGCCATTTTAGGGATTAAGTAGCTGTAACCTTTTTCATTTGCTTTTTCTGACAAAGACCCTGTTTTAATGGCCAATCTCAGTTGAATTCGGTCATTAGGACGCTGTGGAGTCTGCAATAGCTGCCAGCTAAAGCCATTTTCAAGCTTTCCTTGCTGCCATGCCGGATCAGGCTGCAATGGCTCAGCACTCGCAAGGCCAGCGACTGACAGTAGCACCACACTAAAGATATACCGAATTTTCAAACCCTGCATGTAAACCCCTATGTATTTTCTATCCTTGTATTTAACCGCAAAAATATGACTGATAAATTAACGAAAAACGCTAATTATAGGGTTAAACGATATGGTTTGGTCTCATACACTGTAAGTGACACCAATTATTAACGATATTAGACCACAAAGCTCGCCACATGTTCATGACTTAGTCTGAATTTTGCTGTTTTCTTTGGCGGTTATAATTCTTCGCCAATAAGCCTATCTCGTCATCCTTATGATAACCTGATACTTTGATGTCTTGATCGCCGCTATCTTGTAATTCTAGCGCAATTTTACGTAATGGCCTGACAATCATTCGACTTACACACCATGTCATCGCAATCGCAATGATCAAAACTAACAACAAATATGTCGTTATCATTAATGCCAACGTGTTGAAGGCGAATCGATAAACACGATTTGAATCAACTTGCAGCGTTAAATACCCTTGGGGTTTCGCCGTCAAGACGGTATTCCCATAGGCATACAAAGGTACTGTCATCTCTACTGGAATACCGGCAAATTTCACCGCCCAACTAGGAATTGGACGGGGTGTCGCAAAGTCTAAATGGATAACGGTCGCCCCATCGACTGTCACAATCGCTTTGCCCATAATACCCGATGTTTTCAAGCTCACGAGTAGCCGTTTAACTTCGTTCAGATCTGAACTTAATAATGATTCAGTCAATGGTTTTTGAATTTGTACAACCGCATTACTAAGCTGATTGAGATAGTCACCTTTTCTTTGCTCAAGTAAGTAACTAAATTGAATTGCCAAAAAAAGGGCGAGTGAGCTTAACGTGATCACAAAAAATACGATCATGCTTTTTAACGTTAGAGAACGTTGCACCCTGTTCTTCATGTTTCCGAAACCTTCTTTATCAAGCTTCTTTTGAATTGAATATTTTTCGCTTTAAAAAGCGGCCCTTTATCAACAAAGTCAGATAAACACCGACTAACATCCCCCCATTAACCCAACATATCACAATATTTTTTACCAATATTGAGAAACTGCAACTGGGCGCGAATCATTATTCAAGCCAAATAATCAATAAGTTTGGGTAGCGCGCCCAAAAAGGTAGGTTTTATGGGGCATTGGATGTCACTGAGTTATTCTCAGTATACTTGATTTTATCAATAAAGGAGCAGTTAAAAGTGAAAGTTTATGTAATTAAGACAAAGGGGGGATTTACGGAAACAACAACAACGTATCACACTGGATAACGGCAGAAAAGCAATATTTCTGCCGTCTTAGTGGGGATTAACTGGCTACAACGCTATTTTTTTCATCTTCATCGACGGCAAAACAGGCAACCAGTTGCCCTCCGTACTCTTTAAGAGCTGGTTGGAATTGCGTGCATTGCCCGAATGCTCGGCGGCAACGAGCTGCAAAAGCGCACCCCGGTGGTGGATTCAGCGGGCTTGGTAACTCTCCCGTCAACTTGATCCTTTCACGCCGTGAATCAGGGTTTAACCTTGGTGTTGCTGATAGCAGTGCTTGAGTATAAGGGTGCAAAGGATTATTAAAGATCTGTTCTTTAGTTCCTTTTTCTACGCAACGCCCCAAATACATCACCATCACTTCATCAGCTATATGTTCAACCACGGATAGATCATGCGAAATGAACACATAAGATAGCCCTAGCTCTTGCTGCAAATCCATCATTAGGTTAAGCACTTGAGCGCGTACGGAAACGTCCAGTGCTGAAACTGGTTCATCAGCAACAACAACATCAGGATCTAACATTAACCCTCGTGCGATTGCGATGCGCTGGCGTTGCCCGCCCGAAAACATATGAGGATAGCGCTCATAATGCTCCGTTTTTAACCCAACCTTAGCCATCATCGATAACACCTTTTCTCTACGCTGCTCTTTAGATAACGAGGTGTTAATCAATAAAGGCTCCTCAAGTATTTGCCCGACTTTTTTACGAGGATTTAAAGAGCCATATGGGTTTTGAAAGACAATTTGAATTTTTTGGCGACGTAGCTTTTCAGCCGCCTTGTCTTTAACCAGTAGGTTTTGGTCTTGATAGTAAAGCTCCCCCTCTGTGGGTTGTTCAATCATGGTCAGTAAACGACCTAGTGTCGATTTACCACACCCAGATTCTCCAACAACGGCGAGTGTTTTTCCTTTTTCTAGCTCAAATGAAACGCCATCGAGAGCTTTGACTAACCTTTCTGCCGAAAATATACCGCTTTTCGCTGAATAATATTTCTTTAAATTAATAGCCTGTAGTAAAGGCTTATGTTGATTTTCACTCATAGTGTCGGCCTCCCCATATCATCCAGCGGCATGTGGCATTTCACCTGCCTATCTCCAACAGAGCGCAATTCAGGCTCCTCAATACGACAACGCTCTGTCGCATAGGGGCAGCGAGGGTTCAACAGACAACCTTGTGGTCGGTCATATTTCCCCGGCACAACGCCCGGTAATGACGCTAACCGAGATTTATTAGTGGCAAACTCAGGCAAGGCACGTAACAGCGCTTGAGTATAGGGATGACGAGGATGTTTAAAGATATCAGAGGCCTTCGCTGATTCCACGACTTGGCCCGCATACATCACAATAATGTGATGTGCCGCTTCAGCAACCAAGGCAAGATCATGGGTGATCAAGACCAAGGCCATATTCTCTTGTTGTTGTAATTCAAGCAATAACTCAATAATTTGTGCTTGGATCGTCACATCAAGTGCGGTCGTCGGTTCGTCTGCAATCAATAACTTAGGCCGACATGCGATCGCCATCGCAATCATGACCCGCTGACTCATCCCACCTGATAGCTGGTGTGGATAAACATCAAGCCGCGATTTCGGGTCAGGGATCCCGACCATCGTCAGTAAATCAATTGCACGTTGTTTACGCGTACTTTTACTACCGCCTTGGTGCACTTTCAGCGCTTCCATTATCTGATAACCCACTGTAAAACAGGGGTTCAGACTGGTCATAGGGTCCTGAAATATCATCGCTACATCGGCACCAACAATTTGCCGACGCTCTTTTTCGGGAATAGACAATAAGTCACGCCCGTCAAATTGCAACGAATTAGCCATCACTTTCCCAGGATAGTCTATCAGCCCCATTATCGCTAAAGAGCTTACCGATTTCCCCGAGCCAGACTCACCCACTATGCCAACAACCTGACCTTTTTCAACGCTATAGTTGATGCGGTCAACGGCACGGAACGGGGTACTTTCATCACCAAAGTGTACTGAGAGTTGTTCTACATTTAACAATGCCATTAGATTACCTCATCACTGCTTGAGTTTTGGATCAAATGCATCACGCAAACCATCACCCATCAGGTTAAACGCTAATACAGTTAACAAGATTGCCAGACCAGGGAAGGTGACGACCCACCACGCACTTTGAGCGAATTGCAGCACGTCAGACAACATTGTGCCCCATTCAGGTGTTGGTGGCTGTGCTCCCATACCAAGGAAACCCAAAGCAGCCATATCTAAGATGGCATTAGAAAAGCCAAGTGATGCTTGAACAATCAACGGTGCCAAGCAGTTCGGTAAAATATTAACAAACATCTGACGCGTAGCACCGGCGCCTGCCACACGTGAAGCGGTGACATAATCGCGATTCACTTCCACCAACACCGCGGCGCGAGTAAGCCGGATATAGTGAGGCAATGCAACGAAGGTCAGTGCAAGTGAGGCATTAACGATTGAAGGGCCAAAGATTGCCACCAATACTAAAGCCAGCAATAAACTCGGTAGGGCTAACATGATGTCAACGATACGCATAATCACAGCATCGACCACACCACCGAAATAGCCTGCAATAACGCCGACCGTCACCCCCATAATCAATGAGAGCACCACCACAAGGCAGCCGACTAACAGAGATAAGCGTGCACCATACATTAAGCGAGATAACAGATCTCGACCAACGTCATCCGTACCTAAGATAAATTGCCAACTTCCGCCGGATTCCCAAACAGGTGGTACCAATAAGAAATCGCGGAACTGCTCATCTGGTGCATGAGGGGCTAAAACACCTGCAAAAATAGCCACTAAGATCATTAAAATGATATATGCCATTCCGGCAACCGCACCTTTATTACGCTTAAAGTAGTGCCAGAATTCTTGGAATGGGGTCATCGGCTTAGGGGCGCTGACAACCGTTGGCTCAGTAGATTGAGACATGTAAGCGCTCCTTATTTTTTATGACGAATACGTGGGTTAACAATGCCGTACAGCAGATCAACCACGAGGTTAACAAAAATAATCAAAGTTGCGACTAATAAAACCCCACCTTGAACCACTGGGTAATCACGACGTTGAAGCCCTTCAATCAGCCAACGACCTAGACCTGGCCACGAAAAAATAGTTTCCGTTAGAATTGCGCCAGCGAGCATAACACCCACTTGTAAACCAATCACGGTGACAACAGGCAGCATCGCATTTCTCAGCGCATGAATAAGAATAACGCGTGCACGACTAACCCCTTTGGCTCGAGCCGTACGAATGTAGTCTTCCCCTAGTACTTCTAGCATCGATGAGCGAGTCATACGGACTATCACCGCCAGAGGTATGGTTCCAAGCACAATGGAAGGAAGTATGAGATGCTCAACCGCATCAATAAAGTTCCCTTCATCCCCCCAAATTAAGGTATCAATCAGCATAAAACCAGTCAGCGGATAGGAGTCATCCAAAAATACACTGTCGCTAACGCGCCCAGATACGGGGGTCAAATCCAACTGCACTGACACCAGCATGATTAACATGATCCCCCACCAGAAAATTGGCATTGAGTAACCTGTTAGGGATAAGCCAATTGCTGTGTGATCGAAAATAGAGCCACGCTTCACTGCGGCTAAAACACCGACAGGGATCCCCACTGAAATTGCAAAAATCATCGCACAGATTGCCAGTTCCATCGTGGCTTTAAAACGGGGGAAAAATTCATCCCAAACCGCTATCCGGCTTTTCAATGAAATCCCTAAGTCACCATGAAATATGCCATTAATATAGTGAAGATATTGTTTCCACAATGGCTGGTCTAAGCCCAATTCAGCCATTAAATAAGCGTGTCGTTCGGGCGATAAGCCTCTTTCACCTGCCATAATCATCACGGGGTCACCCGGGATCATATGCACAAATGCGAACGTGAGTAATGTGATACCGATAAACGTAGGGATAACTAGCCCCAAACGTCGGAGGATAAATTGCAACATATCCTGAATCTCTTTTAATAATGCCTTTGACGGCTCTGAGTCCGTTTGGCTAATCAGAAGAGTGTGACTCTTCTGTCTGCTCACAAAGAACTGAGTTTTCTGTTTCCCTGAAATTCAGAGGTGAAAACGCCCTTCGCTATCAAAAAGATGGCGAAGGGCTGATACAAATTAACAACGATTATTTTTCAATATCGACGTTTTCAAAGTGGTGTTTGCCGAGAGGGTCGACAACATAGCCCTTCACTTCTTTACGGACTGGTTCATATACCGTTGAGTGAGCAATGATCAGGGCTGGTGCTTGTTCATTCATAACAACCTGTGCTTGCTTGTAGAGATCAATACGTTTGTTATGATCTGCTGTCATACGAGCAGGCTGGATCAAGTCTTCAAAGCCTTGATAACACCATTTCGAATAGTTAGAGCCTTGCTCTTTCGCCGCACAGCTAAACAGTGTCGCGAAGAAGTTATCAGGGTCACCATTATCACCGGTCCAACCCATCATTACCGTTTGCGGTTCACCATCTTTAGCACGCTTCAGATATTCGCCCCACTCATAGCTCACTACTTTCGATTTAACACCAATTTTTGCCCAGTCAGCTTGGATCATCTCAGCCATACGGCGCGCATTTGGGTTATATGGACGTTGGACTGGCATTGCCCATAAATCAATTTCGAAACCATTCGGGAACCCGGCCTCAGCCAATAACGCTTTTGCTTTTTCAGGATTATATTCATAATCCTTCACATCATCGTTATAGCCCCACATCGTTGGTGGAATTAAGTTTTTCGCTTTCTGTCCTGCACCTTGATAAACGGCATCGATGATAGCGTCTTTATTCACAGCCATAGATAGCGCTTGGCGCACTTTCTGGTTATCTAGTGGTTTTTTCTCAACGTTGAAAGAGAGATAACCGACGTTCAAGCCTGGTTGCTCCATCAATGTAATATTTTTATCTTGCTTCATGCGTTCCAAGTCTGCCGGATTTGGGTATGGCATAACTTGACACTCATTTTTTTGCAGCTTGGCATAACGGACAGACGCATCAGGTGTAATCGAAAAAACTAAACGATCAATCTTAGGTTTATTACCCCAATACTCTTTGTTGGCTTTATAAAGAATACGTGAATCTTTTTGGTACTGCTGTAGCTCAAATGGGCCTGTTCCAATAGGGTTCAAATCCACTTTTTGCGGTGTGCCCGCTGCTAACATTTTGTCAGCATATTCAGCAGAAAGAATGGAAGCGAAGTCCATTGCCATATCAGCTAAGAAAGGTGACTCTGGGCGAGAGAGTGTGAAACGTACGGTGTAATCATCAACTTTTTCAACTTTATCGATGATTTTATCCATATCCATGCCCATAAAGTACTCATAGCTACCGCCGGAGACTTTGTGGTATGGGTGATTCGCATCTTTCTGACGCATGAAGGTATAAATGACATCATCCGCATTAAAGTCGCGGCTTGGCTTAAATTCTTTATTTGAATGCCATTTTACGCCTTTACGTAAGTGGAAAGTATAAACTTTGCCATCATCGCTTACTTCCCAACTTTCCGCTAAACCTGGCTCTATCTCTGTAGTACCAAGTTTGAACTCAACTAAACGGTTATAGAGTGGAATTGAGCTAGCATCGTAAGTCGTACCGGAAGTAAATAGCTGAGGGTTAAAGCCCTCTGGAGAGCCTTCTGAACAGTAGACTAATGTTTTCGCTTGCACAGAAGCAGAAACTGCAAGTGCTGCAAGTGTTAGCCCAATGGTTAAACCTGTCTTTTTGATTGAGAGCGTCATCTGTATGCTCCTGTGGTGTTCATGTGTTATTTGCTTGATGCCCAAACCCATCCTTGAAATGACAGATAGGGGATCTGTATTTTTTTGTTATTCACTGTGCAATTAATCAACTGTCATCCACTTCGTCAATAGTATCTCTCTTTAAACAGACAACTATCTTATAACATTTTAGAAACATATTAAGAGTGTTCTTAGGTCTTTGTATGGTTATTTAAGTCATATGGCAGACATAATAACCATAAAAATACTACAGGATAGTGTTTTATCTCTGGGTGATTTATTTTTATATTTGTGATTAAGTGCTGAATTACTGAACGAAAATAGTGCAACACCTAAGAGAGTGCGGCATAAAGTTCTGGTGTGTTTAAAACAAATAATTACTTTAGGTTGTTATTGTTTTGCTTGTTTTTTATTCATATAAAAAAGTACGGTTCATTAAATTTTAACAATTTATTGATTAGTTAATAACTTCAATAATCGCACGATCTACTTGATTTCATTCTCTCTACGGACCTTCACTATATGACTCTGCTCTCATTCAATGACTCGCCTTTTCCAAAATAAATAATTTACTTTAATATCAATCCATTATAACTATTCACGCCGGAATATCGCTAATCTCATCCCCTTTACTCGCTATATTAATTGCTTTATAAGTATTCCAATGCCTGCACAACAATGCTCAGAGATACCTAAATAGCCGTTATTTGGGGGCTTTATGAGTACAATATAACGGTTTCCTTGAACTCGCTGCTGTGTAACCCTACTTCAACCAGACTTCTGCTTACCTATTTATGTTTGGGCATAAACCATATTCATAGCCAATGAAACTGCGACCAAATAAACTGGCTAATAATCAATACTCACTTTCGCCCCAACATTCACCGCGTTCGTTGCTAATTTCGCCGACTGCCAAAGAGGAGCCTCGATAAAGAGTTGGTAGTTCAAGCGATCAATCTGCCCTCTCACACCAATTTCTGTACCGAATAACCTGTTGTCTCGCCAAATATGTGCGCTTTGCGAAGATGTCGAGGCGAAATCCAATGCACCATATAGCTCATAACCCCGCCATGGGGTAAACCACACCCACTCATTTTTAAGTTTCAACGTGTTATCTCCCAAATTCTCCGTTAATACGCTATTTGAGAACCCCCTAATCCCAAATTTCCCAGTAGGACTATTTAGCTCAAGCTGCGGATCTAGTGGCGAGCGACTTAATTGCATTTCAAGCTCATGTCGGTGATACATCGATTGGTTGGCTAAATAAAATTGCCGTTGAAAATCTACCGAAAATAGATATATGCCGGCTCGCTCTAACCCTGTCACTTGGCGCCTTGTGGAACCGAACCAATCCGTATCTTGTTTATAACTCAATGAAAATGTCACATTACCTTGTGCAAAATGACGCTGATGTTTTACCCCAAGTAAGAGATAACTTGTAAAGCGTTGTTGGGTTTTCAAACGATATCGCTCTAAAAAGAGATCTAATGTTTGAATTTGAGTCCCCATACTTATCGACGTTGAGTGATATAAGGCTCGATGAAGAACATACTCAGCTTGTAGCGACAGTAATCGGCTTCTCACATCATTTCTAACTTTAATGCTATCAATTAATTGGAAGTTTTGATGAATGCTGTTCTCTTGATAGCCCGCATATAAACTCAATAACCAATAATGGTAAGGAACTGAATACAAAATGGAGACCGATTTCAATTTCTTTTCAGGCTCTTTTCCAATATCACTATCTAAATTTAGAAAAAAGAAATCATTCAGTGCTAATGGATTAGCTAACATAATCAGATTGCTGACAACATGGGTAGGAAATTGCGGTGATTGTTTCGACGCTAAAAGTAGTTTTCCTTTAAAAGCTCTTGCTGCATTACGTTGGATCACTAAACGGTTCATATTGTTCTGTTCGTGATCGGAAACAATATGAATTTGATGTGGGATCAACTGGGTATTGCGTAAATTAGCCAGACCTTGATTTATAGCGTGGATATCTACGACTTGCCCTTTGCGTAATGGAAAAGCGTACGCTAATGATTGGCTAGCACTATCTTGATACTCAATACTGCCGAGCTTCCCCGCGACTAATTCAACCTGCAACACACCAAATAACAGAGTTTGCTCTGGGTAGTGAATAGACGATGTGATATATCCTACCTCAGCCAACTGTGCGTTAAGAAAGTCTGCATAGCGCAATAGCCCTTCCTCACTAACACATCTCCCTTCAACGCCCTGTTTCCATTTATTGATATCACTCGAGGTAATTAACGGAAATAGTGCCAATGTTGAGAAATGAACTTGGTGAATCGCAATACAGGGGGTTGATGGTGATTTCACCGCAAAATCAAGCTGCCTATTGGCATAACAAGGCAGATAGTTGAACAGTAAAAATAACAAAATAAACAGTGTTGGTGCTGTTTTCATTAACAGGTTCCTTGTTATGAAAAATCCATTGATAGGTAATAAACAACTCGCGACTACATCATGCTTTTCATTACACTCAAGAAAACAACGTTAATGAACATAACAACAGATTATGACGAGAAAGGACAACAAAGTTACTCTGAAAGCGCATGTTGGTAAGTTAGACAAAAACCATGCCACCAGAATCAGTATTTGAATGATGAGAAAAATTACTGTGTGAAATGTTTGCTGATGTGTAAATGCAAAAAACCCCACCTCATATGAGGTGGGGTTCTGGAATCTGGTCGGCGAGAGAGGATTCGAACCTCCGACCCACTGGTCCCAAACCAGTTGCGCTACCAAGCTGCGCTACTCGCCGAAAACGGTGTGAATCATACTGTTGAGCGCCCTTCCCGTCAACCCATTTTTCACTAAATTTGTTTGTATGCTGATAAAACCATCAACTTGATAGGGTTTTTTAACTAATCGCCCCTATAAGACAATATTAAGCCCTTGCAAGATCTTATCCTGCAAGGGCTTATAAAGATTAATAAATGATATTTTTAGTCAATACCATCACTTGTTCACGATTTATTGTAGCAATGAGATATCTGCAACTTTCAAGAACAAATCACGTAATTGACTAAGCAGAGTTAGACGGTTAATACGTACCGCTTCATCTTCATCCATAACCATAACATCAGCAAAAAATGCATCCACAACTTCACGTAAAGAAGCCAACTCAACTAAGGCATCTTGATAATTACGCTCAGCAAACATTGGCTCTAGTTTTTCTTGTAATACAACAAGGTGTGTAGCCAACTTCACTTCTTGTGGTGCTTTTAGCACAGATGCGAGAACTTTATCAGCCAGCTTCTCATTAGATTTACTCAAGATGTTCGAAACACGCTTATTGGCTGCCGCTAAAGCTTCTGCATCTTCCAATGTACGGAAGTGAGTCACAGCCTTCACGCGTGCATCAAAATCGGCTGGTGACGTTGGACGGCGCGCTAACACCGCTTGAATCGTATCAATACTATAGCCAAGCTCTTGATACCAAGAACGGAAGCGGCCAAGCATAAATTCAACAACATCATTCACTACATTTTTGTTAGTGAGTTTATCACCGTAAAGGCGGACGGCTTCTTCTGTCATTTCAACGAGATCAAGCTGATAGCCTTTTTCAACAATAATGCGTAACACGCCTAATGCAGCTCGACGCAGTGCAAATGGGTCTTTATCACCTTTCGGATGCTGACCGATGCCGAAAATACCGGCTAAGGTGTCCATTTTCTCGGCTAAGGCAAGTGCCGCTGAAACATCAGTAGACGGCAACGCATCCCCTGCAAAACGAGGTTGATACTGCTCTTTCAGTGCTAATGCAACATCTTCTGATTCACCGTCATGGCGTGCGTAGTGCATCCCCATCACGCCTTGAGTGTCTGTAAATTCAAACACCATATTGGTCATCAGGTCACATTTTGCCAACAAACCCGCGCGAGTCGCATGATTAACATCTGCACCAATCTTCGCTGCAACCCAACCTGATAAGGCTTCTAAACGGTCAGTCTTATCACGCAATGTGCCAAGCTGTTGTTGAAACAGAACGGTTTCCAAACGTGGTAAATTATCTTCAAGACGTTGTTTACGGTCAGTTTTAAAGAAAAACTCCGCATCCGCCAAACGAGGACGTACCACTTTTTCATTACCGGAGATAATTTGTTGTGGGTCTGAAGATTCAATATTCGCCACAAAAATGAAATTTGGCATCAGGTTGCCAGCATTGTCATAAACAGGGAAATATTTCTGATCCCCTTTCATGGTATAAACCAATGCTTCCGCAGGTACTTCTAAGAACTTCTCTTCAAATTTTGCAGTTAATACGACAGGCCATTCAACTAATGAAGCAACTTCTTCTAGTAAGCTGTCGGTTAAATCCGCTTTCCCACCAAGGGCGAGCGCGGCTTTTTCAGCATCAGCTTTGATGACGGCTTTACGTTCTTCATAGTCAGCAATGACTTTGCCGCGTTCACGTAAGATCGCCGGATATTGGTCTGCATGATCAATCGTAAACTCTGATTCACCCATAAAACGGTGACCACGGATTGTACGACCGCTCTTAATGCCTAGCACTTCACCGTCAACAACATCGCTACCCAATAATAAGGTTACGGTGTGGACAGGGCGCACAAAATGCGTCTCTTTATCGCCCCAACGCATGAGTTTTGGAATGGGTAACTTAGCCAGAGAACGGCTTACCATATCGACCAACAATTCACTAACTGCTACGCCTTTTACTTGAGCGCGATAAAGTAACCATTCACCTTTATCCGTTTTTAAACGCTCGGCTTGGTCAACGGAAATACCGCAACCACGAGCCCACCCTTCAGCAGCTTTGGTTGGTTGACCGTCAGCGCCAAAAGCAGCAGAAATCGCAGGGCCGCGTTTTTCAACTTCACGGTCAGGTGATGAGTCTGCAAGAGCAGCGACTTTTAAGGCCAAACGGCGAGGTGCTGCAAACCAGCTAACTTCACCGTGTGCAATATCCGCGCTATCCAATTCAGCCGTAAAGTTTGCCGCAAATGATTCAGCTAATGAACGAAGAGCCTTCGGCGGTAACTCTTCTGTGCCGATTTCCACTAGGAAAGTCTGTTGAGTCATGACAGCCTCTTAATTCTTGTGACACATAGGGAATCCGAGCGCCTCACGGGAAGCATAATAAGCTTCGGCAACCCCTTTAGTTAGGGTACGGATACGTAGAATATAACGCTGGCGTTCTGTCACTGAGATTGCTTTACGAGCATCCAGTAAGTTAAATGTATGAGCCGCTTTCAAAATACGCTCATAAGCCGGTAGCGGCAGTGGTGTTTCTAGTGACAGTAAATATTGAGCTTCTTTCTCATACTCTTCAAAGCATTTGAAAAGAAAATCGACATTAGCATATTCAAAGTTATAGGTTGACTGCTCAACTTCATTTTGATGATAAATATCACCATAGGTCGTTTTACCGAGTGGGCCATCGCACCAAACAAGGTCATAAACGCTATCAACACCTTGAATATACATAGCAAGGCGTTCAAGACCGTAGGTAATTTCACCCGTTACAGGCTTGCATTCCAGCCCGCCAACTTGTTGGAAGTAAGTAAACTGAGTGACTTCCATGCCATTTAGCCACACTTCCCAGCCTAGACCCCAAGCGCCTAGTGTTGGGTTTTCCCAGTTATCCTCAACAAAACGGATATCATGAACGGTGGGATCAATTCCCAATTCCTTCAATGAGCCGAGGTAAAGTTCTTGAATATTGTCAGGTGATGGCTTAATGATCACTTGAAACTGATAGTAATGTTGAAGGCGGTTTGGGTTTTCACCGTAACGGCCATCAGTAGGACGACGAGAAGGCTGAACATAAGCCGCCGCAATTGGCTCAGGCCCTAACGCACGCAAGCACGTCATTGGATGAGATGTTCCTGCGCCGACTTCCATGTCCAGTGGTTGAACAATGGTGCAGCCTTGGCGCGCCCAGTAATCCTGCAATGTCAGGATAAGACCTTGGAAGGTTTTGGTATCAAACTTTTGCATGTTAGATCCGCACGCGATACATATGATTTAATGAAAGTACGTCAGTATACCCTTTGACCGCCAGATATACAGCATTGAATCTACGTCTATTTGCCCTATAAATAAAAAAACTTTATTTTGTCTCTTTTAAACTGGACATTTATACAGTATAAATAGGGCATATAAGCCTTGGCCCCCCTTGAAAGGAGACAAAATGAATTCATCGCCAATTCGTTGCCATTGGGTAAATCAAGACCCAGAATATATTGCCTACCATGATAATGAATGGGGGAAGCCAACAAAGGATAACCAACAGCTATTTGAGATGATCTGCTTAGAAGGTCAACAAGCTGGGCTTTCTTGGTACACCATTTTAAAAAAACGCCAAGATTATCGCATACTGTTCCATCAGTTTGATCCTGCAAAAATTGCCATGATGAGTGAACAAGATGTTGACAGCTTAATGCAGGATCCTCGTATCATTCGGAACCGCGCTAAAATTAACGCGATTATTGCTAATGCAAAGGCTTATTTAAAAATGTCTGAAAACGGCGAGGATTTCTCAACATTTTTATGGCAATTTGTGGGTGGCAAACCTATCGTCAACCAGTGGCAGTCTCACACTCAAGTTCCCACAGAGACAGAGCTTTCAAAACGTTTATCCAAAGCACTTAAAAAACGTGGATTTAAGTTTATTGGTTCCATTACTTGTTATGCTTTTATGCAAGCGACAGGCATGATTAATGACCATTTAAAAGATTGTTGCCAATATAAATAAATCAGAATGAATCGGCATCACCCCCCATTATCAAAAGCAACATTCACCATATTTTAACCAATTTTCACAAATATCAGCCCAGAAGTTAATAAAAAAGCAGTATTTTGTATCAATACTATATTGATTGAAGCTGTTGAACTCTCTTGTCGAGCAGAGTATGTTTTTAAATTCCATTAACAACCTACTTAACATATGTGAATAAATGAGATGATATTTTCTAAATTCGGTAATAAATTCGCACAAAATTCAGGTATATCAACATTAATGAAAGACTTGAATGATGGCTTGAGAACTCCCGGTGCAATTATGCTGGGTGGTGGGAACCCTGCTCATATCCCTGAGATGGATGCCTATTTCCAAACACTATTAGCAGAAATGTGCGCCAACGGTAAATTAACGGATACTTTGTGTAACTATGACGGTCCACAAGGTAAAGATGCCATGTTGAAAGCGCTAGCAGCAACCCTAAAAGCAAAACTAGGCTGGAATATTAGCGCCCAAAATATTGCCCTATCCAATGGCAGCCAAAGCGCGTTTTTCTACCTATTTAACTTGCTTGCTGGTCGTTTTGAAGATGGCATCACTCGTAAGGTTCTATTCCCACTAGCCCCCGAATATGTTGGCTATGCCGATTCAGGGCTAGATGACGATCTATTTGTGGCAAATAAGCCACAAATTGAATATTTACCGAATGGTCAATTTAAATATCACGTTGATTTTAATACATTAGAAGTAACTGATGATATTGGTGTTATCTGTGTTTCACGCCCAACAAACCCTACCGGTAACGTGATAACCGATGAGGAAGTGGAGCACCTTGATAAACTGGCAAAGCAACACAACATTCCATTACTCATTGATAACGCTTATGGAGTTCCTTTCCCTGGCATTATTTTTAGTGAAGCGACGCCATTTTGGAATGAGAATGTCATTCTGTGTATGAGCTTGTCTAAGCTAGGGTTACCCGGTACTCGTTGCGGTATTATCATCGCGAATGAAGAGATCATTGAAGCGGTGAGTAACATGAACGGCATTATTAGCCTTGCACCGGGTAGTGTTGGCCCTGCATTAGCGTTGGAAATGTTGCAGCGGGATGATCTGATTTCTTTATCAAAAAATGTTATTGGCCCCTTCTATAAACAACGTGTAGAAGAGGTTATCCGCATTATCCGTCGCTATATTCCTGAAGATAAATGTCTGATCCATAAGCCTGAAGGTGCTATTTTCTTATGGTTATGGTTCAAAGATTTGCCGATTAATAGCTTAGAACTCTATCAACGACTAAAAAAACGCGGTGTTTTAATGGTTCCGGGACATTACTTTTTCCCTGGTCTAGAAGAAAACTGGCCACATGCACATCAATGTATGCGTATGAATTATGTGCCAGAGCCAGAAAAAATCGAGAAAGGTATTGCTATCCTTGCTGAAGAATTAGAATTGGCTTATCAAACTGTCGAATGTTAGATGTTCCTGTCGTTAGCCTGTTGTCATCCTTGTATATCAAGGATGACTGGTTAACTAACACGGTTAATAGATACCTGATACCCTAAAAATAAAAAAAAAGCCCTTTTATGAATTAAAAGGGCTAAAAATTAGCGAGAACTCCGTAATCAAATATTACATTACGAATATCATTCAACTGTATTAAACCATCTTTTTAGATTATTCATCGTTTGAATAAACACCATTTTTACCTCTATATATCTAAATACCCTTCTCGCCCATCATCACTTTTAGCAACTATCGTCACAATGTCCAAAATAAAATCGCCAATAGCTGCGGTGAAATAATGCGTAAAAACATCGCTAAAGGATAGACGGTTGCATAAGAGAGAGCCGGTGCCCCACTGGTTGAATGAATATTGTTAGCAAATGCCAGTGCTGGTGGATCTGTCATTGAACCTGCCAGCACACCACACAGGCTGAGGTAATTCATCTTGCCGAAGATCCGAGCAATAAGGCCAGTAATAAATAACGGAACAAAGGTGATTAATAAACCGTAGCCGATCCAAGTTAGCCCATCACCTTTAACTAAGGTATCAATAAAACCACCGCCTGAATTTAAACCGACCACGGCAAGGAACATCACAATACCGAGCTCCCGTAATGCAAGGTTAGCACTAGGCGGCATAAACCAATATAAACGCCCTATGGTGCCTATACGCCCTAAAATCAGTGCGATGACCAATGGTCCACCTGCCAGCCCAAGTTTTAATGCTGCGGGGAAACCCGGAATAAAAAGAGGTATCGACCCCAACACAACACCAAGACCTATACCAATAAACACAGGTAGCATTTGTACTTGCTGTAGTTTTTGTTTGGCGTTGCCAAGCAATGCGCTAACGGCTTCAATAGACTCAGGCCTTCCCACAATATTGAGAATATCACCGAATTGCAGTACTGAATTATTATTCGCCACAAGCTCAATCCCTGCTCGATTTAGTCGAGTGACCACCACGTCATATTTCTGTTTTAAGTTCAGATCACGTAGACGTTTACTCAATACTGAATCATTTGTTACTACTACACGAACAGAGTGAAGTATTGAGCCAGATGTCGATAATGATGCATCCACCTCCTCACCAAGAATTAAACGGACTTTATTAAGGTCTTCTTTTTGCCCAACCACATGCAGTAAATCGCCTAATTGAATTTCCGTTGTAGGCTGAGGCACCATAAGCATTTCGCCTCTTTTCAATCTTGAGCAAACAATATCCTCACTTCCTAATAAAGGAATATCTTGCATCATCAAGCCATCTAAGTTGGTATTGCGAACCGCAATATTCATCGTTTGCAATGTTTCTCGCTGATGCACATTCTGGCTGCTAAAAGCCGCGGCTTCTTTATCAACACTGATCCTAAAGATGATACGGATCAACCACATTACTAGCAAAATACCACATATCCCCATCGGATAAGCCATGGCATATCCCATTCCCATTTGCCCAACCAGCGCAGGGTCCGAGCCTAAGTCAGTGAGTATTTGCTGGCCTGCACCTAAAGAAGGCGTATTCGTGACCGCACCAGAAAAAATCCCCAAAATAATTGGTAACGGAATATTGGCTAATTTGTAGATAACCGCGGTTACTACAGCACCTAATACAACAACTAATAAAGCAAAGCCATTTAGTTTTAATCCAGAAACACGCAATGATGAGAAGAAACCTGGCCCCACTTGAATACCGATAGTATAAACAAACAGGATCAAGCCAAATTCCTGAATAAAATGCAGCATGTGACCATTGAGTTGTAAACCATAGCTTTGTGCGAAATGGCCGACAATAATGCCGCCAAATAATACCCCGCCGATCCCAAGGCCAACATTACGGATTTTCCAATTACCTATCCATAAACCAAGTGCAGCAGCTAACGCCAACAAACTCACAGTAAGAGCTAATTCACTCATAGACCGCTATCCTTTTGACGAAAAGTCACTTACAAAGCGTAACGTGAAAGACGATAAAACGTACAACTGAATCGATTATGTCAAATAAAAACAAAGTAATATGTGCATTAGTCCACAGTTCGTCATTTATGAAAAAGAGATTAGCTCACCGATTGATGCCAATACATATACGTATTAAACATTCAATGATATTAGTTAATATTGGTAACAAAATAGATCATTTGTTTAGACAGTTATCAATTTTTATAATACAAATTCAACAATTCATATTATGCTGTGATTGTGAATTTTTGATTTTTAGCTATTATTGTCACAGGGAAAGATAATAAATTTAAAACATAGGTTAAATGGACTATATGGCTGGACTATTGCTAAAAAGAATATTGATATGTTTTACACCATTAATACTTTCAGGTTGTTCAAGCATTATGACTCATGCAGGGCCTTCTGACGGTTATTACCCCGGCTCTAAAAACAGTATCGAAATGATTAAAGATAAAGATACTGGCTGGGTTATGCGCCCACTATTAGCGATTGATTTACCCTTTACCGCGGTAATGGACACATTGCTTATTCCCTTAGATTATGTGAAATCTGATAGTAACTCTGAAGAGAGTTCACCTAAAAAGCGTATTGAAGCACTCGATAAACAAGCTAATACCCAAATAAATAACCACCCAGACTCTTTAGAGAGCAATCTAGAATAGCGTATTTGTTACAAGTAACATATTCAGTTAATGAGTATTAATTTTATAATTAATTACTCTTTGTTTTACTCTTTATTTGCATACTTTTTTCAATGTTATTCTAATTAACACGATTTAATAATGATTAAATCACCGAATAAATTACTAAGATATAATTAATTAACACTATAAACACTAGCTAATTAATTATATTTCGAGTATTGAGAAGAGGCACTTTCACCTCTTCTCTCTTACTTTATCTAGGTGGTTACCTAGCATGCGATTTAGCATCCTAAGCCTGTTTCTACAATATGAATTTGCCTATACCCCTTTGTGTCATCACGCATAAAAGCAATCAAACGGTCATCAGGTGAAAACACAACGGCGTCCGCAACGGGAGCGGTTGCACTTCGCACCGTCAATCTTTCTAATTCACCTGAAATCACATTGCAACGCATCACGCTGTTATCACAAATAAAGGCAATATGCTTGCCCTGACTATCCCAACTAAAGGCAGATTGGATAGATGAGGAACACTGTGTAATTTGCTTAAGGCTTCCTGTCGATGTACTGGCTAACCATAACTGAACAACGCCATTATCATCCTTCATTAAGCAGGCAATAAAACGGCCATCGGGCGATGAACGTAACCAGTGCCTTGGTTGTTTCGCCAGCCCTGGATATTGCCGCTCATGGGTAAATGTCAACCTACGTTGTTGAATATTTTTAGGGGGAAAAGGTAGCCGAGAATCCGTGCCTTGCAGCGGGAAATCACCTTGTTGCATAAAGGCATTCTCATCCTCGGGCAGGTCAACGATGAAGATTTCAGGAATAATTTCACCATCAAGCGAGTGAGTATCACCAATAAACGCGATTGCCCTGCTTTGCCACTGCCCATTATCTGATAAATACCCTTTTTGCCCAATCCAACCTTCTTCGTAGGCTCGGCTGATTTGATGACTGCCAAGAATCGGCTCTGGGGTTGTGTGGGAAATAACACAGCAGAAATATTCCCCGCTATACTCACGTTGATGACCTTTCGGCTCCACATTGACTGCTTTGATAGGAACAGCGATAGCAACATTACGTTGATCTAACCGAATATCTCTTTCATGCATAACATGGTCGTTATAAGTAAAACTTAACCACTTACCATCGGGACTAAAGACATGAACATGTGTTCCTCCTCTTAATGCTCCTGCAAGATAAGGTGGAGTAATACACATGGCATCAATTGAATGCGCCTCTCCTAATTTATCATCTCTAACGTATACGCCTCTGCGATGATGAAAATCGTATTGCCACTGCTCATCAGGAAATTCAGGGCCATGAATAAAGGCATAACGAGGTGGGTCTTCAGCACTTACCGTCACAACACCCACATGCGCACCATGATTAGCGCGATAGATTTCACATGGCATCTGACGCTCAATATGAATTTTTTCTATGGTCAACCCAGTAAATGAACTCGGACTAGGGCGAACATCATAAGCTATCCATTGGCTATCCGCTGTCCAAACATTAATATTTGTAAGTTGATGACTTCGCTTATCGTGCGTTATTTGAGTTTCTTTATAAGGTAATTTGCCGTTCAATCTGTTATCCTTTGACATCTCTTAATATGGGCTATCGGATTACTTTAACTAATCTATTTTGTAAGGCACTAGAAAATCTCAGTCGAGAATTTCTATAAGTAATATTACCCTTTAGCAATCACTTTAGTGTCGAATAGAATCATTATGTTATTAAGTGTTCTTTATATTATTGGTATTACCGCTGAGGCCATGACAGGCGCCCTCGCAGCCGGTCGCCGTAAAATGGATGTTTTCGGCGTTATTATTATTGCCTCAGCGACCGCCATTGGCGGAGGCTCTGTGCGCGATGTCTTACTTGGGCACTATCCATTAGGTTGGGTTCAAAACCCCGAATATATCTTGACAGTCGCCGGTGCCGCTATCGTTACTATTTGGATCGCACCAATGATGAAACATTTACGTCGTTTGTTTCTAATTTTAGATGCGATAGGCCTTATTGTATTCTCAATTCTAGGTGCCCAAATAGCCCTTGATATGAATTATAGCCCAGTGATTGCCGCGATTGCTGCTGTAATTACCGGAGTATTTGGCGGTGTCCTTCGTGACATGCTATGTAACACCATCCCCCTCGTTTTCCAAAAAGAAGTTTATGCTGGCGTCTCATTTGCCGCTGCATGGCTGTATATTGGGCTTTTATATACCCCACTACCACAAGACATCGTCGTTATTATTACCCTCGTCGCGGGGCTAAGCGCACGGCTCATCGCCATACGTTATCGCTTAGGGTTACCCATTTTTAACTACGAAAGCCAAGACTAACGATTTAGGCCATCAAGCGGTTAGATTGATGGCCCGTTTCTTATCTCATCAATAACCTGAAATATCTCTTTGATATCCGGTGTTGAAAGCCATTGATTAAGCTTTGTTTTTTGTATGATAGACAAACCTAACCCCTCTAAAAAAAGCGTATTATCTAATAGGCTTAATTCTGTAATTAATGATAAATGTTTATCTTTTAAAGGGATCCCTAAGCCTTTTAGCCAATTCATGAGTGGTTGCTGCCCCACCAACCTAAATTGCTCAATGATTTTCTTGGTTTTTTTAGTATTGGGTAGACTGGTTTGCCAGCTTGGAGATAACCATGTTGTCAGCTTATTCAGATGGTAATGTTCTGCCCATTCACGCCAAGTAGCTTCACTAATTCCTTTTATCTTCAATTGCTTGCCTAGCCAATTTAAACGAGCAACAAACTGCTGCTCACACTGAGGAGTCATTACAAAACAGCTTAAAGCGTGAAACTGCTTAAACTGAGATAAGTCAGGGTAGGTGCGTTGTTGAAGGCGCCAAATTACCGATTCAAGTTTTGGAATACCATGCCCCGCTAGTGCCACTTGAATAGTATCACCAACCAGCAGATCCTTTTTCTGCCATGATTTCAATGAGCCTAAATAGAGCCGACTCACCTTTTTACTATCTAGTTCAACAGGTTCAATTTCCGCCACCACACTCACAGCCCCCGTTCTCCCCACGCGAAAATGGAGGTCAGTCACTTTTGAGGCGATTCGAGTATAAGGATGCTTCCAAGCTACAGACCAACTGTTGTGATTCACTTGCCATGCCGCTACCCGTGGCGTTGGAAATGACTTAAGTACAATACCGTCTGTCGCAAAAGGCATCGGCTGTTGATAGTAATAGGACTGCCATTTTTTCACTTGTGCCATAGTCGTGACTTTATGGCTATATTGCTGAGTAAGTGGAAACCCTAAATTTGCCAGTTGCCGCCATTGCTCTTCGGCTTTCCCCACTCCCTCTGGCCATGCCCAAATAAAGACATCAATATTGGCCTCAGGGGTTACAGGCTTACTTTTGCGCATTAACCACCCTGCAACTTGATTTCTGGCATTAACCCCACCACTGGCTTGTTGCCTATGATCTTTTAGCCGCCAAAATAGCTCTCCTTGTAATATAAGCTGTGGTTGTGATGTCGGTAGTTGCTTGGGGATAGCTGGAATAAAATCCGCTTTATCACGCCATTCAAGCCCCTCAATACCATTTCCACGACTGATCATTGAAACCAATTTCCCTTGCTGATAAACCAACGAAATGGCAACGCCATCAACCTTCGGTTGTAGCCAGACCTCCTCCCGTGTATCTATCCATTTTCCAATATCCACTTCATTTAATTTTTTTAAGCCCGTATGCACAATAGGATGCTTGACTGTGCGCGAATGAGGTGGCAAATGGATAGGCGGTAATTGCCCAGACAAATTTTGGCACTTTTGCCATTGTTGCCATGTATTCAGCAGTTGATCATATGTTTCATCTGTTACGGGGCTATTCCCCGATAAACGGTATAGACGGTTCCATTGCTGCAATTGCTCACCCAATTTTTGGCTCTCTTTTTTTAACTCATCCTGACTCAATGTTGAGCATTGGTGGGGATAAAAAAGCCGTGTTGCATCGGCTGACACATAGCTACAGTAAAAACTCAGTACCACAAAGACGTATTGAGCAGCCTGCCCTCTTTTTTCCTGAACAAATCCCTTTTGCATAAGCTGTCCTTATTCCTTTAGTTATCCCTTCAGATTGCACATCGATCCTGACGCGATAATCCAAAACTATCAGCTTAATTTCGATACTTCTGCAAAACATTTCGCAAAAAGAGTGTACTTTGCATCAATAAAAAAATATTTTCTGGAACGGCTTCGCAATTCATCTATTTCTTAAATAAATTGCGCTGTATACTCTAGATAATTTGAGATGCAATAAGAAATGAATCGCTATCAGCGCACTGCCGTTTGCCGTTCGCGTTAATGAATATCATCAAGAATATGGCAGCTTAAAGAGAAACAAGCATGCTTCATGCTTGATTGATAACGCTGCATGTTGGTGTAAGTCCGTGTATACTATGTGGGGTTTATCATTATCATTTATGTTTAACCCTCGATTATTCAAGAAACCATCATGATACAAGGCACATTATATATTGTTTCTGCGCCAAGCGGTGCAGGTAAGTCCAGCCTGATCCAGGCGTTGTTGAAAACACAACCGTTGTATGACACTCAAGTTTCAGTCTCTCATACAACAAGAGCTGCACGCCCCGGTGAAGTTCATGGTGAGCACTATTTCTTTGTATCCGAAACTGAATTTTTGGCAATGGTCGAAAATAATGAGTTCTTAGAGCATGCCTGTGTCTTTGGCAACTACTATGGTACTTCACGGCCGATCATTGAAGAAGTCCTCAAAAGTGGGGTTGATGTTTTTCTCGATATTGACTGGCAAGGTGCGCAACAGATTCGTGCCGCCATGCCAGAAGCACGTAGTATCTTTATACTACCGCCATCAAAAGATGAGCTTTATCGCCGTTTGCGAGGTCGTGGCCAAGACAGCGATGAGGTCATTGAGAAACGCATGTCACAAGCTGTTGGCGAAATTGAACATTACAATGAGTACGACTATCTCATTGTAAATGATGATTTCAATACCGCATTGAGCGATTTGCAATCGATTATTCGCAGCGAACGCTTAAGATTGGAGCGCCAAGTCCAGCGACATGATGCTTTAATCAGCAAATTACTGGCAGACTGAGCATAGTTTCAGTATCATATCAGGTCATTTTTTTATTTCTTTTGGAGTAGCACATTTATGGCACGCGTAACGGTTCAAGACGCTGTAGAAAAAATTGGTAACCGCTTTGACCTTGTACTGGTCGCGGCTCGTCGAGCTCGTCAGTTGCAAACTGGCGGTAAAGATCCTTTAGTTCCTGAAGAAAACGATAAATATACAGTTATCGCACTACGTGAAGTAGAAGAAGGTTTAATTAACGGTCACATACTGGATGTACGTGAACGTCAAGAACAGCAGGAGCAAGAAGCGGCTGAAATGCAAGCAGTTTCTGCTATCGCTGAAGGTCGTCGCTAATTACTAAGGTGGGTCTGCCTTGTATCTGTTTGAGAGCCTAAATCAAGTAATTCAGAAGTATCTTCCCGAAGAACAGATTGAATTACTGAAAAAAGCCTATGTTGTCGCACGGGATGCCCATGAAGGACAAACCCGTTCAAGTGGTGAGCCTTATATTACTCATCCCGTTGCTGTGGCCTGTATTCTTGCCCAAATGCGTTTGGATCATGAAACATTAATGGCAGCGCTACTTCATGATGTCATTGAAGATACTCCAGCGACATTTCAGGATATAGAAGAGCTATTTGGCACCATAGTTGCGGGGCTTGTTGAAGGTGTGTCTAAATTAGATAAACTCAACTTCCGCGACAAAAAAGAAGCTCAAGCAGAAAACTTCCGCAAAATGATCATGGCGATGGTTAAAGACATTCGCGTCATTTTGATAAAACTGGCAGACCGCACTCATAACATGCGCACGCTTGGGTCGCTTAGGCCTGATAAGCGTCGGCGCATTGCAAGAGAAACGCTGGAAATCTACAGCCCTCTTGCGCACCGGTTAGGTATTCACCATATCAAAACTGAGCTAGAAGAGCTCGGCTTTGAGGCGTTATATCCAAACCGTTATCGCGTTATTAAAGAAGTGGTCAAAGCCGCCCGTGGCAACCGTAAAGAGATGATCCAAAAAATCCTCTCTGAAATTGATGGTCGCCTTACTGAAGCGGGTATTCCCTGCCTAGTCAGTGGCCGAGAAAAACATCTTTACTCTATTTATCGTAAAATGCACCTTAAAGAGCAGCGTTTCCATTCCATTATGGATATTTATGCGTTTAGGGTGATCGTAAAAGATGTTGATACCTGCTACCGCGTCCTCGGGCAGATGCATAACCTCTACAAACCACGCCCCGGTCGTATTAAAGACTATATTGCCATCCCCAAAGCCAATGGTTACCAATCACTGCACACGTCATTAATCGGCCCACATGGTGTTCCCGTTGAAGTGCAAATTCGCACTGAAGACATGGATCAAATGGCTGAAATGGGGGTTGCAGCCCATTGGGCATATAAAGAGCAAGGCGAACAAGGCACTACCGCTCAAGTTCGTGCTCAACGCTGGATGCAAAGTTTACTTGAACTACAACAAAGTGCGGGAAGCTCTTTTGAATTTATCGAGAGTGTTAAGTCTGACCTCTTTCCTGATGAAATTTATGTGTTCACACCGGAAGGCCGTATTGTTGAGTTACCGACAGGCGCAACCCCAGTCGATTTCGCCTATGCCGTCCACACGGATATCGGTCATGCTTGCGTAGGTGCTCGGGTTGATCGCCAACCTTACCCACTTTCTCAGGCACTCACCAGTGGTCAAACGGTTGAAATTATCACTGCCCCTGGTGCAAGGCCGAATGCAGCTTGGCTCAATTTTGTTGTCAGCTCAAAAGCGCGAGCGAAAATCCGCCAATTATTAAAGAACCTTAAACGAGAAGATTCCATCAATTTGGGCCGTCGCCTATTGAATCATGCGCTCGGGGCGGGTTGTAAACTCAACGATGTGCCACAAGCGAATATCGATCTTGAATTAGCACGCATGAAGCTCAATTCAATTGATGACTTACTTGCTGAAATTGGTTTGGGTAATGCGATGAGCGTTGTTGTGGCGCGTAATTTACAAAGTAATCCACAGACTGCACCTGAAGATGAGCCTGTCGTGACGACACGCAATAAGCTCTCCATAAAAGGGGCTGATGGCGTTCTTATTACCTTTGCGAAATGTTGTCGCCCTATCCCAGGCGACCCCATTGTGGCTCATATCAGCCCCGGTAAAGGGCTTGTTATTCACCACGAGTCTTGCCGTAACATCCGTGGCTATCAAAAAGAGCCTGACAAATTTATGGCTGTAGAGTGGGATAATGATACCGATACCGATTTTATTGCTGAAATCAAAGTCGATATGATTAACCATCAAGGGGCCCTTGCCAATTTAACAGCTGCCATTAATGATGCTAACTCAAGCATTCAGAGCATGAATACCGAAGAAAAAGATGGGCGAGTTTATTGTGCCTTTATCCGCCTAACGACGAAAAATCGCGTTCAATTAGCCAACGTGATGCGTAAGATCCGGATCATGCCTGATGTGTTACGTGTTAGCCGGAACCGTAATTAACGATGAATGAACGCCGCTATCGCCGCATTTGCCAAATGATGGCGATGCGGCAACCCGATCTCACCATATGCCTTGAAGAAGTTCACAAACCCCACAACGTTTCAGCGATCGTACGTAGTGCAGATGCCGTTGGTATCCATACCATTCATGCTATTTGGCCTGACCAACAAGTTAAACTCTCTGTCTCTTCTGCTGCGGGCAGTAACAGTTGGGTCAATGTGATTTCACACCCATCAACAGAGGCTGCTATTAGCCAATTAAAATCACAAAACATGCAAGTGCTTGTCACCCATTTGTCTGAACAAGCCGTCGATTTTCGTGAAATTGATTATACTCAGCCGACCTGTATTATGGTGGGACAAGAGAAAAAAGGGATATCAGCAAAGGCGCTTGAGCTTGCTGATAAGCACATTATCATTCCAATGGTAGGGATGGTGCAGTCTCTGAATGTTTCTGTGGCTTCCGCCTTGATCCTCTATGAAGCACAACGCCAACGGCAGCTTGCGGGAATGTATTCTCGAGAAACCAGCCTTCTTTCTGAGCAAGAGCAGCAGCAGTGGCTATTTGAAGGTGGCTATCCCGTCCTTGCAGAGGTTGCCAAACGTAAAGGCCTACCTCGCCCCTATATTAATGCACAAGGGCAAATAGAGGCTGAAGAGTCTTGGTGGGCACAGATGCAGTTAACCGAAAAAATGAAAAAACGACAGTTAGGTTAAGGAAGGAATAATGAACAGTGGGCTGCTTGATACCATTTCACTGACGACTCTACACGGCGTAGGGGCTAGCCAATCGGAAAAATTAAGCAAGATAGGCCTAAATACCGTTCAAGATTTATTGCTGCATCTTCCACTTCGTTATGAAGATCATACTCGCCTTTACCAAATCCGCGATCTTTTACCGGGCACAACCGCGACTATCGTTGGTGAAGTGCTCCAAACAAAAGTGGTGTTTGGTCGTAAGCGAATGATGACCTGCTTAATTACCGATGGTACAGGGAATTTAACATTACGTTTTTTCAATTTTTCTGCTGCCATGAAAAATAGCTTAGCAGAAGGCCGCCATGTTATTGCATATGGTGAAGTCCGTCGTGGCAATACTGGGCCTGAAATTATTCATCCTGAATATAAAGTATCCCAAGATACCTCAAATATCTCACTGCAAGAAAACCTAACGCCCGTTTACCCTACAACCGAAGGGGTAAGACAAGCAACACTGAGAAAGTTAATTGAACAGGCTTTGAAGCTGTTAGAAGGGGGGCAGATCAAAGAGTTGCTACCGGAAGAGCTTAGTCGTGGCTTAATCAGCCTCCCAGACGCGATCCGCCTTTTGCATACTCCACCCCCTGATGTGGCATTAAGTGAGCTTGAGAAAGGGCAGCACCCGGCTCAAAAACGTTTGATATTAGAAGAATTGCTCGCACACCATTTAAGCATGTTAGCCATTCGAGCCGGTCACCAACGCCTCTATGCTCAACCAATGGTGATCACAGGTCAATTAAAGAGCCAATTTTTGGCAAGCCTACCGTTTACCCCAACCCATGCACAAATACGGGTTGTCGGCGAGATAGAGCAAGATCTGATTAAAGATGCACCGATGATGCGCTTAATTCAAGGTGATGTTGGCTCAGGAAAAACTCTGGTCGCGGCTCTCGCTGCATTATCTGCCATTGAAAATGGCAAACAAGTGGCTTTAATGGCTCCCACCGAGATTTTGGCTGAGCAACATGCCAATAACTTCAAATTATGGTTTGAGCCTTTAGGCATCAATGTGGGCTGGCTTGCAGGGAAACAAAAAGGTAAAGCGCGCGAGCAGCAACAAGAGGCTATCGCCAAGGGTGAAGTGAGTATGGTTGTTGGTACACATGCCCTGTTCCAAGAGCATGTGACGTTTAAAGCTCTTGGACTGGTCATTATTGACGAGCAGCACCGATTCGGTGTTCACCAGCGCCTCGCTCTACGTGAAAAAGGTGAACAACAAGGTTTTCATCCTCACCAACTTATCATGACCGCAACGCCTATCCCTCGCACACTGGCGATGACCGCTTATGCCGATATGGATACCTCTATCATTGATGAGCTGCCTCCTGGACGAACTCCGGTAACGACAGTCGCCATTCCAGATACACGGCGTAAAGATATTATTGAACGTGTCAGGCAAGCTTGTATTGATGAAGGACGCCAAGCCTATTGGGTATGTACTTTGATTGATGACTCCGATGTATTAGAAGCACAAGCGGCACAAGCGACGAGTGATGAATTAGCATTAGCGCTACCTGAATTGAAAGTGGGATTAGTACATGGACGCATGAAACCGGCTGAAAAGCAAAGCATTATGGCGGCATTTAAAAATAATGAGATTCAGCTACTAGTTGCAACTACCGTTATCGAAGTGGGTGTTGATGTTCCAAATGCGAGCTTAATGATCATTGATAACCCTGAACGGCTTGGCCTAGCCCAATTGCACCAATTAAGAGGACGTGTTGGTCGCGGCGCAGTCGCTTCCCACTGTGTGCTTCTCTATAAAACACCGTTGACCCATACGGCAAAACAGCGGTTACAAGTACTGCGTGATAGCAATGATGGTTTTGTTATTGCTCAAAAAGATCTGGAAATTAGAGGCCCCGGGGAGTTATTAGGTACTCGGCAAACGGGGAATGTCGATTTTAAAGTCGCCGATTTGTTACGTGACCAATATATGCTGCCTGAAGTACAACGTATCGCGCGCCATATTCAGCAGAACTATCCTGAAAATGCCAAATTAATTATTGAAAGATGGCTACCTGAACGCGAGCAATACAGCCAAGCTTAATTCAATCATAACTCGATAAATACCTTAATATTTATTGTAAAAATTAAAAGTCATAGCAACAAGGGATAGTGGAACATGAAGATACAAATCTTAATTGGTAGTGTTCGACAAACACGAATAGGACCTCAGATAGCACGCTGGGTTAAGGATGTCGCCGAGAAAAAATACCCTACTGAAATCCTTGATCTCAGAGATTGGCATTTACCAATGGATGATGAGCCCTATCTCCCCGCCGAAGGAATATATACCCAAGAGCATACCATTGCTTGGAGCAAAAAAATCGCTGAAGCCGATGCTTATATTTTTGTTTTCCCACAATATAACTGGGGCTATCCCGCTGCACTAAAAAATGCGATAGACCATTTGTATAAAGAGTGGAACAACAAACCTGCCTTAATGGTCAGTTATGCCAATCGAGGTGGAGGAAAAGCTGCGGAGCAGTTGCAACAAGTGTTGCAAGGCATTCATATGCGTACTACAGAATCTCATTTAGAAATTAAACTCTCTGAAGTTAATTTCTCACCTTCCAACAGTGATGCCTCTTACCCTGAAACACTTTGCCACTATGAAAATGCGCTAATTTCAGCGCTAAATCAGCTGAGCCTGTTGCACACATCACGCTAATTGCATCATTTTGTACCCTATAAACGAAAATTGCCGTGAATAAATTCACGGCAATACCTGCTATTTACCTTTATATATTTTTTATCTGTTATCCAGCCACTGATGGGAATACGGGTAACATTAGATATAGTTTGATCACAATCGCGTTAACGATATCAATAAAGAATGCGCCAACCATTGGAACAACTAAGAATGCAAGATGTGATGGACCAAATTTGTCCGTGACCGCTTGCATGTTCGCGATTGCTGTTGGCGTTGCACCTAGGCCGAAACCACAGTGCCCTGCCGCCAATATCGCCGCATCATAGTTTTTACCCATCACGCGGAAGGTAACGAAAATAGCATAACCCGCCATCACACAGGCTTGGACTGCCAAAATAATCAGCATAGGAATCGCTAAAGATGCCAGTTCCCACAACTTCAGGCTCATCAGAGCCATCGCAAGGAATAGGGAAAGGCTAACGTTACCAACAACAGAAACCGCGCGGTCAAACACGCGATAAAAGCCCGCTAAAGATAGGCTATTACTTAAGATAACCCCAACAAATAACACACAAACGAATTTAGGAAGTGCAAAGGCAGTATCTGCCAGTAAGCCAGCAATAAAACTCCCCGCCATCAAACAAATCGCAATTAATGCAATAGTTTCAATCAACACCATAGAGGTGATCATTCGGCCTGATTGCGGCTTCTCAAATGCTGTTGGTACATCTTTATCATCTTCAGCAGTGCTTGGCGTTGGAATATTACGGATTAAGAAACGTGCAACTGGCCCACCAATGAGCCCGCCAAGCACAAGACCGAATGTTGCACATGCCATCGCAACTTCAGTCGCACTCTGGAAACCATAGCTATCTGTAAAGATTTTACCCCAAGCAGCCCCTGTACCATGACCACCAGATAAAGTGATAGAGCCAGCAAGCAGCCCCATTAGCGGGTCAAGGCCAAGTAATTCGGCTAAGGCAATACCAACCGTATTTTGTACTAATAGTAAACCTACAACGACAAAAATGAAAATAAACAGTGCTCTACCACCAGCTTTCAAGCTGGCTAAGTTTGCGTTTAAACCAATCGTGGCAAAGAATGCCAACATCATAGGTTCTTGTAATGAAAGGTCGAAAGACAAGCTCCAATCAAATACTTGCTTGATCACCAATAAGCTAAAAGCGACCAGCAACCCGCCTGCAACAGGCTCCGGGATAGTATATTTTTCGAGGAAAGGAACTGATTTTACAAGCTTACGTCCGAGCAATAGCACAAGGGTAGCAGCCACAAGCGTACCGTAGACATCGAGATGATACATTTATGTACCTCGTCTGTTGTTAATATTATTTAAAACTAGTAAGACGTTAATTTCTTCCTTAAAACGCCAAAAGCAGGTTCCTGAATTAGAAAAAAAATCGGAGATAAACACAAGTTAAAACATATAAAAATGTGACATTCCTTATCTAACTATAAAGAAATATTTTTCGCGCAAACGATTGCTTTTTTATGTGGTCGCTTTACAATGCGTTTTTTGTTGGCAGAGAAATACCAAAATGACCACCGAAGCATCTCAAAGACAGGCCGTTGAAGTCGAGCCAAAAAGTGAACTCATTTACCGTTTAGAAGATAGGCCACCACTCCCTCAGGCGTTGTTTGCTGCGGGTCAGCACCTTCTCGCCATGTTTGTGGCCGTCATTACCCCCGCAATGCTTATTTGCCAGTCATTAGGGCTACCCGCCCATGATACACAGCGCATTATCAGTATGTCACTGTTTGCTTCGGGTATTGCTTCCTTAATTCAGATCCGTGCTTGGGGGCCTGTTGGCTCCGGGCTATTATCTATCCAAGGCACCAGTTTTAACTTTGTTGCACCTTTAATTATGGGGGGTGTTGCACTCAAACAAGGTGGCGCTGATATCCCCTCAATGATGGCGGCACTGTTTGGCACACTGTTGGTCGCAGCACTCACTGAAGTTGTTTTATCGCGTTTTCTGCATTTAGCTCGTCGAGTGATTACCCCATTAGTATCTGGCGTGGTAGTCATGATCATTGGGCTGTCACTGATCCAAGTCGGTCTGACTTCTATTGGTGGCGGGCACAGCGCAATAACTGATAATACCTTTGGCTCCCCCGATTATTTGCTACTGGCAGGTATTGTGTTGGCTGTCATTATTTTACTCAATCGCCAAAAAAACCCTTACTTACGCGTCGCCTCTTTGGTGATAGCTATGGCAATCGGCTATCTTGCGGCTTGGTGGATGGATATGCTTCCCACAACTCAAGACACCGATAGCACACAATCCGTGATCACCATACCTGAACCTTTCTATTATGGATTATCCTTTGATTGGAACTTGCTGATCCCACTCATGCTCATTTTTATGGTGACCTCTTTAGAGACAATTGGCGATATCACCGCGACCTCCGATGTCTCCGAGCAACCTGTGCGCGGCCCCATTTATATGAAGCGAATTAAAGGCGGAGTGTTAGCAAATGGTTTGAACTCCATGGTATCTGCTGTATTTAACACCTTCCCTAACTCCTGCTTTGGCCAAAATAATGGCGTGATCCAGCTTACTGGCGTGGCAAGCCGCTACGTGGGTTATATCGTTGCTTTAATGTTGATCCTATTAGGGGTATTTCCTGCTGTCGCCGGCTTTGTTCAACAAATTCCTGAGCCTGTTTTAGGCGGTGCCACCATTGTGATGTTTGGTACGATTGCAGCTTCTGGTGTGCGTATTGTTTCCCGTGAACCCCTCAACCGCCGTGCAATTATGATTATCGCCTTATCGCTTGCGGTCGGTATGGGGGTTTCACAACAGCCACTTATTTTACAATTTGCCCCTGATTGGCTGAAAACACTCTTTTCATCCGGTATTGCCGCAGGGGGTTTAACCGCAATTGTTCTGAATTTAATTTTCCCTCACGAAAAGTAACCTGTCATTTACCGCCAGAGTTGAATACACTGGCGGTTATTCTGTATTCTATCTTGATAATTTATCCATCAGCGCATTTACCCATCAGTCCAATTATGGAGGGGCAGATAAACCATGAGGTGGTTAACCAAGCTCATCATAGCGCTTCTGCTACTGTTCTTACTCGCCGTGATATTCACCTATGCAGGGTTGCAAACACGCTGGGGTGCATCCTACGCTAGCCATTTTTTAAGTAAATTCACCGATTTTGATATTGATGTTGGTATCATGGGGCATGAGTTTTCGAATGCGGGTGAATTTGTTTTCCAAGACGTAAAAATCGCTTCGCGTAATCAAGACATGACACTGGATGCGAAACAAATTGTTGTCGATGTTAATTGGCGGAATCTGTTTAGCGGTACCGCAATTCGTCGCTTCGTGATCACGCAAGGTAATTTAGCCGCGACGACCTCAGAAACGTCAACGCCAATTCCATTGAGTGCAAATATCCTCCAGTTTGAAAATAGCAATATCCAGCTAAACCAAGCAGAAAATCGCCTTCAAGTTTCTGGGTTCACAGGTGGCATCACACCATGGCAGCCAACCACAAACCATCCGTTTGGTTATGGTGATTTCCGCTTCACCACTAAACAGTTAGATATCAATGAATTGCCCTTAAAAAATGTTGCAATCACAGGGAAGCTTCAAGAGAATTTCACTGAATTTACCGATGCCAGCGGCTATCTTAATAATGGCTACATCACAGGCTCAGGAAAAGCATTAGCAGACGGTTCTATCACCATTAATTCTTTAGCGATGGATAAAGTTGGCTGGCAAAATAGCATTCCCTTTGACTCATTGCGTGAAGCAATCGAGAGCCAACGCACTATCTCATTAAAAAATGTTGCGCTAACTAATGTTGATCTCCAAGGTAAAGACTGGGCAATCTCAGGGCTTAATACTGAAATTGACCATATCAACTGGGTGAGGGGAAGTTGGAGCAGTCCTAAGAGCCATATTAACTTTACTGTTAATCAATTGGTTATCAAGGATCAACAGGTCGATACCCTGATTGGTGATCTCAATATTCAGGGCGATAACCTCAACATTGAAAAGCTTTCAGGTTATTACTATAAAGGGGTATTTAGCCTTAATGGTGTGTGGCAACGTAACGACCAAACCCTTACCCTCAATGACGCAAAACTAGCCGGTATTTTATACACTCTGCCTGAAAATTGGTTGCAATTTTTCAGTCAACCTTCTCCTAATTGGCTATCAGGGCTGACTATCAAACAGTTTACCCTATCTCAATCATTGCTTATGAATATCGACTCTCGTTTCCCATTCGAATTGACTGCGCTCAGTGGCAACGTAGAAAATGTGAGTCTTATTAAGCAAAAACAGTGGGGAATTTGGAGTGGTAAAGCCTCATTCAATGCAGATAGCGGAACGGTTAATCAAGTTATGATACGCCGGCCTTATATGGATTTACGCCAAAGTGGGCAAGCCTCTGCTGCGGCTTCATTAACTGCCAGCACTGATAAAGGAGTTGTGAAGGTAGGTCTATTGGTGAAGCAGTCACCTAAAAAAGTGCCATTTTTACTGCGAGCTTCAGGTACGAATGTCGACCTTTCCGTCCTAAATCAATGGGGCTGGCAAGGCTTTCCACCTCAAGTCATTGGCGATTTTGATACATCACTACAAGGGGATTTATTAGCGCCATCCTTAGCAAAAAGCGTAAATGGTGAATTAGTCGCTACTCCACTGCAAGGGAAGCAAATGTATCGGACTGTGGTGAACGGTGTTGTTACCTCTTCTGTTGAGAGTGATGCGCCCCCTACCGAGTCACAACCTGTGGGCTCTCTACCAACGAACGATCAGCTCCCAGCGCTACTTACGCAATAATAGAAAGGCAGGCCAATCATCTCATTGGCCTGCCTCTCAATCGCTATCATCAAGATGATTTTATGGTCTTTTCCACCGGTAAAACCATATAGACACCGCTAAATACTGCTCCAACCTCACTGTTCGCGCCACTGACGGCTACCTCAAGTTTCACTCTCGCTTTACTTCCTCTTGCGAGACGGTCAAGGTCGCCACTCATATGTGACATATCGGCAACGGCTGTTGGCCTGCCACTAACAGGCTTGCTATAACGAATGCTGGCATCCACTAAGACAATATCACCACCGAGTTGGTGCTCTTGCATGAGTAGCCAAATCAAACCCCATCCCGTTAATGTTGCCAGTGAAAATTGGCTACCTGCAAAAATTGTTTCATGGGGGTTTTGGTTACCCGCTTCAGGCATCGTGGTAATAAATTTTTTCCCTGTATATTGTTCAATACGAACACCCATTTTTTCACTTAACGGGATATATTTATACCACGCTTGTTGCAGTTCGCCACACCAATCGGGTCGATGGAGGATTTGATCGAGGGTTTCAATCGGTTTAATCATTAAATAGTGGCGAACGGGTGTTTTCAGTTCACCAGCGATAAGGCCACGACTTTCAAAGCCGATCTTACTAAAGAAAGGAACGGCCTCTTCCCGAACACTCGATACAATGCGTTTTACACTTTCTTGTCGCGCAATGGACTCTAGGGCCATCAAGATGAGTTTACCTAAACCTTTACCTTGCATCACAGGATTAACAGCAAGAAAGCGGATCGCGCCTTCATTATCGGCATTAATATAAAGCCGCCCGATCGCTAAAATACGGTTTTTATCATCAACGACCATTTGATGATAAGCAGTAAGATCATAACCATCTTTCTCAGAACCAAGAGGCTGATTAAAGGGTTTACGTAACATCTCCCAGCGGAACTGGTAATAAGCATCAAACTCAGCGTCATCTTTAGGTGCACGCAGATGGTACATAGTCTCCCCCTAAATAGTTGAATCAGACTTGCAACCAGAAAGTCACAGGACCGTCGTTGGTCAGGCTGACTTGCATATCCGCGGCAAATTGCCCTGTTTCAGTGATCACACCTTGTTGGCGACTCTGTTCAACAAAATATTCATATAGCTGTTCAGCGCGTGCAGGCTCTGCTCCCCCTGAAAAGCTGGGTCTCATCCCTTTTTTCGTATCTGCTGCCAATGTAAATTGCGAGACAACTAACAAATGACCGCCAGCTTGTTGAACATTCAGGTTCATTTTTCCCTGTTCATCACTAAAAATTCGATAACCAAGTACTTTCTCACACAGCCGTTTTGCTTTTTGTTCGTCATCATCTTTTTCAACGCCGAGTAAAACAAGTAACCCAGAACCGATTTGACCAACAACTTGCTCATTCACAACGACTGCTGCATGAGCGACTCTCTGTATTAATGCAATCATGGTAACTCTATAAAAATATGGAGTAACGGTTTAGGTTACTCCACGGTGATAACTCATTAATTATTCGACTTCAGCGTTGAAGTCATAAGTACGAAAATATTCAGGTACAGTGTCTTTGTTAACGACATGAACACCTTTGATACCTAGCGCTTCGGCAGCCTTAATATTGTCCTCAACATCATCAAAGAATATGGCATCTGCCGCGTCAAACTCTTCAGATTCCAGAACATATTGGTAAATGGCTGGATCAGGTTTGCGCATCCCCAAGTCTTGAGAGAGGTAGAGGAAATCAGAGGAGGCTGCAATTTCAGGGTAATGTTCAGGCCAGTAATCAAGGTGTAGGCGGTTGGTGTTAGATAAAACAACAACACGATGCCCTTGCTCACGTAGGCGCTCCATTATATCAATAACTTCTGGGCGCACCGACATAAAGATAGCGTGCCAGCCTTCCGCAAACTCTTCAAAACTGAGTGTAATGCCGAGTTCTTCGCATAGCATTTCAGCAAATTCAATATCTGAAATTTTGCCACACTCATGTTGTTGGAAGATATTCCCAAAAGTAAACCGTGATTTGATCTGCTCAGAAGGCGTACCGCTCAGCTCTGACCATTTATCAAAAACACGATTAAAGTCGATATCAATAATCACATTACCCATATCGAAGATATACAGCATACCGTTTCCTCGTTGTTATTAACTAAATTCACTTTAATCATAATTCATACAACTGAACAGCCCTAATTGCAGATTATTTGTTGTTTTTTTATTAATAAAGGGTGCTATCGTCTCTATCATGACAATAGATTCGAAACAGTCGAGCTAGATGCTCCCCTGCTGGCGACAAGGTATGATCCCGCCGTTGCACCAGCGCAAAAGTTGCATAAGGCAATTTTTCAGCCAAATCTAGTGCGATAAATTGCTGGTCAAATAAAGGGTCATCAATTGTATCAACAGAGACAATCGTCAAAAAATCGCTTTGTGCCACCAAGCTCATGCAGCCAATTAATGTTTCACATGTCACACTAAAGCTCATTGGTCTCTCCATTCTGGAGAACACTTCAGAAAGCTGCTTATAATAAGTGCCTTTCGGTGTCGGCATTGTCCAGTCACAATTTGCTAATTGCTCTAATGACGTAGCATGCCTCATCGGGTGATCTTTACGCATGATCACCTTATATTCTTTGCGCATTAACCTTTCAAAATTAAATTCAGCATCCAAACTACCGGGGTAATAAGTATTCACCGTAAAATCTAATTCACCTTGGCGTAATTGCGGCAACATCGTCAATAATTGCCCTTCCATGATACGGATCTTGATATTGGGAAAGTCACGATGAAATTGAATAATGACTTTTGGCATCACTGAACGTGCAATACTCCCTGCGACACCAATATTAATCGTACCGCTGGATAACCCAATGCGCTGCTGTATTTCCTCTTGCCCTACACGTAACTCTTCCAAAATAATACTGGCACGACGTAAAAAACTTTCTCCACAATCCGTTAAATAGATCCCTTGATTACTACGAATAAATAATTTTGCTTCCAAAGAGCTTTCTAATTCACGAATGGATTTGGTCAATGCTGGCTGAGAAAGCTGTAAAAAACGGCTTGCCGCCCTAATGCTGCCATGGCGACTCACTTCAACGAATGCCCTCAATTGATTCAACTTTATTGGCAAAGCCATATTAGCCCCTGATAACCATTAATTATATAGACAAAGATAATCGTATCTTTTTTACCCTATTTTGATTGTGTACAGTCAACTTTTGATAATAACAAATAATTAACATAACTACTTATTAACTATTTTTTAATTATTAAAACAATCAAATGCAGCATATTAAATTAGTTTAAAAATATTAAATAAAATTTAATTTTATTTAAATTGAATCGTTCTGGGTATTTATACCGAGCCACTCCCACTTTGTCGTGATAACTAAAAGAGATAACAATTATGGAGATTTCTTTAAATAACGCTATTGGATCCATCACACATCAATTACAAATTTGGCGGCGTGATTTTCATCAATATGCCGAATCCGGTTGGTTTGAATTTCGAACTGCAACATTAGTTGCTGATGAGCTGGACCGCCTCGGCTACCAATTACAACTAGGAAAGGAGGTCATCAACGCTGAAGATCGCATGGGGCTTCCCTCACCACAGCAATTGGCAGAGCAAGAAAAACGAGCCATTGAGCAAGGCGCGCTAACCAAATGGCTTCCCTATTTTTCAGGAGGATTTACGGGGATCGTTGCGACGTTAGATACGGGTAAACCGGGGCCTACACTGGCGTTTCGTGTTGATATGGATGCGTTAGATCTGAATGAAGATCTCACTGAGCAGCATCGTCCACACGCAGAAGGCTTCTCTTCTTGTAATGCCCATATGATGCACGCCTGTGGTCACGACGGTCATACCGCCATTGGCCTCGGTTTGGCACATATCTTGAAGCAATTTCAAGCACAACTGACTGGTCGTATCAAAATTATTTTCCAGCCTGCCGAAGAAGGAACCCGTGGAGCAAAATCAATGGCAACCGCTGGTGTTGTGGATGATGTCGATTTCTTTGTCGCCATACATATCGGCACTGGAGTGCCTAAAGGGGAATTAGTGTGTGGCAGTAAAAGTTTTCTTGCGACCACTAAATTTGATGTCACTTTTCAAGGGAAAGCCGCACATTCAGGAGCAAGACCAGAAGATGGCAAAAACGCATTAGTTGCCGCCGCTCAGGCCACACTGGGTCTATATGGTATTCCTCGGCATAGTGAAGGTAGTTCTCGTATCAATGTTGGTGTACTCAATGCAGGAATTGGACGTAATGTCATTGCTGATCACGCATTAATGAAAGTTGAGACGCGCGGCGAAACGAATGATATTAATGCGTTTATGTATCAAAAAGCCCTCAATATCATTGAAGGTGCCGCCAAAATGCAAGATGTTGAGTTCAACATCAAATTAATGGGCGCTGCACAAAGTAGTCATCCTAGCCCGCAATGGGTCGATTTCATTATGCGTCTAGCACAGAACAATATTCCTGAGCTGACTTCCGTTATTAAAGATAAACCTCAAGCAGCAGGTTCAGAAGATGCAACCTACTTTATGGAGCGCACCAAAGCACTTGGTGGGCAAGCAACCTATATGATTTTCGGTACTGAGCTTAGCGCAGGGCATCACAATGAACGTTTTGATTTTGATGAAGATGTTATGCCTGTTGCCGTCAAAACCTTAGCCACTATTGCGCTTTCGCTACCTGAATTTGGAGATCACCCTAATGAGTAACGCATTCACATCATTCATCAATCATTATATTGAACAGAATCGCGCACGTTTCACCCAATTAAGCGATGCGATTTGGGATCATCCAGAAACCCGTTTTGAAGAGACCTTCTCGGCTGGGCTACTCGCTGATGCACTGGAGCAAGAGGGCTTTACTGTAGAAAGAGGGGTGGGCGATATTGATACCGCATTTATTGCCAGCTTTGGCTCCGGCGCCCCTGTGATAGCGCTGCTGGGTGAATTCGATGCGCTTGCTGGTTTAAGTCAGCACTCCGCTTGTAGCCATCCTAGCCCCGTTATTGAAAACGGTAATGGTCACGGTTGTGGGCATAATTTATTGGGAACTGCCGCATTAGCTGCCGCCTTTGCCGTAAAAGCTTGGATAGAGGAAAACCAACTACCAGGTACAGTACGTTTCTATGGCTGTCCGGGTGAAGAAGGCGGCTCAGGTAAGACTTTTATGGTAAGAGAAGGCTTATTTGATGATGTAGATGCGGCGGTAACATGGCACCCTGAATCATTTAGTGGTGTTTTCAATGTTCAATCCCTCGCCAATATTCAAACTGCATTTCGCTTCAAAGGCATTGCAGCACACGCGGCAAACTCTCCACATTTAGGCCGTAGCGCACTTGACGCGGTTAGCCTAATGAATGTTGGTGTTCAATTTTTACGTGAACATATTATTCAAGAAGCGCGCATCCACTATGCAGTCACGAATACGGGAGGCGCTTCCCCTAACGTCGTTCAAGCAGATGCCGAAGTTTTGTATCTGGTTCGTGCACCACAGCTAGACCAAGCTCAAGATATTTATCAACGAGTTATTGATATCGCTAAAGGCGCAGCTTTAATGACTGGTACACAATTAGAGATCCGACTCGATAAAGCATGCTCAAATTATGTTCCTAATCGCACTATTGAAAAAGCGATGTATCAGCATATTACCCATTACGGTATTCCTGAATACAGCGAGCAAGAGCGCCAATTTGCAGAAGAGATCCATGCCACCTTAACCAAAGATGATTTGCACAACGCAAAACTGAATGCCGCGCGTAGTGGTGGTGAACAAGCGATAAAATGGGGTGAGCGCCAAGGTAACAAGGCTCTGACGGATGAAGTTTTACCCTATGTTGAATCAAAAGAACTGATGTATGGCTCAACGGATGTGGGGGATGTCAGCTGGGTCACACCAACGGCACAATGCTTTAGCCCTTGCTTTGCATTCGGCACACCTCTGCATACATGGCAATTGGTTGCGCAAGGAAGAACATCTATCGCCCATAAAGGCATGCTATTAGCAGGGAAAATTATGGCAGCTACCGCCGTTGATCTACTCACAACACCGAACTTACTCGCTCAAGCAAAAAGTGAGTTCCAACGTCAACGTGCTCAACAACCTTACCACTGCCCAATTCCCCCTGACGTTAAGCCGTCTAAATTGCAGTAATTTTGTATTGGCGGGTCAATAACAATCACAAATCCCGCCATCAAGACCATAAAAATAACAATAATTGCAAATACATAGGAAAAACATCATGAGCCAAACCACAACATCAATGAATAAGAGCCCAGGTGCTATTTTTCGTTGGATAGAGCGTGTTGGGAATAAAATACCAAACCCTTTCATTCTTTTTGTCTATCTTCTGGCGATCTTAATGGTCGCTACGGCTATCCTTTCTTGGTTTGATTTATCGGTAAAGAACCCAGCTAACGGCGAACTCGTTTCCGTAAAGAACCTATTGAGTGTCGAAGGCATACAGTGGATTTTACCTAATATTGTCAAAAACTTCAGTAGCTTTGCTCCATTAGGCGCCATCTTAGCGCTCGTCATCGGGGCAGGACTCGCTGAAAAAGTGGGTTTATTACAAGCCTTAATGTACAAGATGGCATCAGGGATTAATAAACGTTACGCCAGCTATATGGTATTATTTATCGCCTTTTTCAGCCATATTTCATCAGATGCCGCTTTGGTGGTTATGCCCCCTTTAGGTGCATTAATTTTTATTGCGGTTGGTCGTCACCCCGTCGCGGGTCTACTCGCGGCTATTGCTGGCGTAGGCTCCGGCTTTACCGCTAACCTCCTGATTGTTACAACGGATGTTTTACTCTCTGGGATCAGTACGGAAGCCGCCATGATCATCGACCCTAACTTACATGTTAGTGTCATTGATAACTGGTATTTTATGGCTACATCCGTCATCGTCTTAACGATTGCAGGTGCCATCTTAACGGATAAATTTATTGAGCCACGGTTACCAAAGTGGGAAGGCACTTCTCATGACCGCTTAGAAAAATTAACCCCATTACAAAATCGTGGGTTATTAATGAGCGGGCTCTCGGCATTAATATTTATTGGACTCGTCGCATTAATGGTTGTACCTGAAGGTGCACCACTTCGTGACCCACAGACAGGCTCGGTGATCCCTTCACCATTTATTAAAGGTATTGTGCCTGTCATCATTATTTTCTTCTTTGTCGTCTCAATTACTTATGGTATTTCGACCAAGCAAATTAAAAAACCAAATGATATTCCTGACCTATTAGTTGACCCCATGAAAAGCATGGCGGGCTTTATTGTCATGGTTTTCCCTCTGTCTCAGTTCGTTGCGTTTTTCAACTGGAGCAACATGGGGAAATTTATGGCGATTGGCTTGACTGATTTACTCGAAAATTTAGGAATGACAGGCGTGCCTGCCTTTATTGGTTTGATGTTTTTATCTGCATTCTTATGTATGTTTATTGCCAGTGGCTCCGCAATTTGGTCTATTTTAGCGCCAATATTTGTGCCAATGTTTGTGCTGTTAGGCTTCCACCCTGCTTTTGCACAGATAGTCTTTCGTATCGCTGACTCCGCGGTACTCCCACTTGCACCGATGTCTCCATTCTTACCTCTATTTTTAGGGTTTCTACAGCGATATTACAAAAATGCCCAGCTTGGTACTTATTACACCTTAATTCTGCCTTACCCACTAGTTTTCTTTGCAGTATGGATATTGCTGCTCGTCGGTTGGTACTATGCCGGTTTACCAATAGGGCCAGGGGTTTATCCTCAACTGACACCTTAATAAGTCACCCATTACCTTTAAAATTTACTGTATCAATAGAAGGTGGGATAGCTTCCCGCCATCCTCTTACCCTACCGTACATACAGCGCTGTATGCACGGTAGTTTGTACTTATTCCGCTCAGGTCGTCACACATGTGTGTCGCTAATAATTTCGTTACTGTTCGTTTATCGCGCCTAACAAAATTAAGGTAATTTTGGGAAGAGCTTTCCTTCTCCACGCGCGATGACTGATTATTCGTTATATCTACTCAAGTTGCAGTGTGATAATAGATATCACTCAGAACTGATTGATTTTACGAACGTAAATATCCTTCCGAAATGTGTTTATCTCGTGCGATAGTTTGGAATTAATATGATGGGAATGAGAGGCTTTGAATATGTCGGCTAGCTCACTATTTATACTAGCCCCATAACAGCAAAGTCCTAACCTTTTAGGCTAGGACTTTGTTAGCAATCTGAAAGCGCCCAATGAGCGCCTTCAGCAAGAAGAATAACTAAAAATTAGTCTTCTTTTGAACGGTTCGCACGGCGACGATCGTTTTCAGTTAAGTGACGTTTACGCAGACGGATAGACTGTGGAGTCACTTCAACTAATTCGTCATCATCAATAAACTCTAGTGCTTGTTCCAAAGTCATTTTAATTGGTGGTGACAAGGTTGTCGCTTCATCCGTACCAGACGCACGCATGTTAGTCAGTTTTTTACCTGTTAAGCAGTTCACAGTCAGGTCATTTGAACGTGAGTGAATACCAATGATTTGGCCTTCATACACTTCTGCACCATGACCTAAGAATAGCTTACCGCGGTCTTGTAGGCTGTACAGGGCGTAAGCAACTGCTTTACCTTGACCATTCGAGATCAATACGCCATTTTGACGACCACCAATTTCGCCTGGGCGAACATCATCGTAGTGGCTGAATGTTGAGTACAGCAAACCCGTACCTGACGTCATCGTCATAAATTCAGTACGGAAACCGATCAAACCACGGCTTGGGATAACATAATCAAGACGTACACGGCCTTTACCATCTGGCATCATGTCACGTAGGTCACCTTTACGCTCACCCAACGCTTTCATGACATCACCTTGGTGCTGCTCTTCAACGTCTAAAGTCACTTGCTCAAATGGCTCTTGTTTACGGCCATCCACTTCACGGAAGATAACTTTTGGACGAGAAACACCTAACTCAAAGCCTTCACGACGCATGTTTTCGATCAGAACTGACAAGTGCAATTCACCACGACCGGAAACTCGGAATGCATCTGGATCTTGAGTTTCTTCAACACGCAATGCCACGTTGTGCACTAGCTCTTTGTTCAAACGGTCAAGGATCTGACGTGAAGTCACATATTTACCTTCACGACCACAGAATGGTGAGGTGTTAACACAGAAGAACATGCTCACGGTTGGTTCGTCGACCGCCAATGCTGGTAACGCTTCAACATTACCCACATTACAGATAGTGTCTGAAATGTTTAGTTCACCTAAACCCGTCAGAGCAACGATATCACCTGCTTCTGCATGTTGAGAATCAATACGTTCTAAACCTAAGTGAGTCAGAACTTTACCGATTTTACCGTTACGTGTTTTGCCTTCGCTATCGATAACTGTCACTTGTTGGTTTGGCTTAACAGTACCACGTTTGATACGACCAATACCGATAACACCTAAGTAGCTGTTGTAATCTAGTTGTGAAACTTGCATCTGGAAAGGCCCTTCCAGATCAACTTTTGGTGGCTCAACATATTTGACAATTGCTTCATAAAGCGGGGTCATGTCTTCTGCCATATCTGTATGGTCAAGACCCGCGATACCGTTTATTGCTGACGCGTAAACGATAGGGAAATCAAGCTGTTCATCCGTTGCGCCTAAGTTAACGAATAAATCGAATACTTGGTCAATAACCCAATCAGGGCGTGCACCAGAGCGGTCAACCTTATTGATAACAACAATCGGTTTTAAGCCATTATCGAACGCTTTTTGGGTAACGAAGCGTGTTTGTGGCATAGGGCCATCAGTGGCATCAACCACCAGCAGAACGCTGTCAACCATTGACATAACACGCTCAACTTCTCCACCAAAGTCGGCGTGACCTGGGGTATCTACGATGTTGATGCGATAGTCATTCCATTTGATAGCGGTATTTTTGGCAAGGATAGTAATACCACGCTCTTTCTCCAAGTCATTGGAGTCCATAACACGCTCATCCACAGTTTCACGTTCACCGAACGTGCCTGATTGCTGCAATAATTTACCAACCAGTGTTGTCTTGCCATGGTCAACGTGAGCGATGATGGCGATATTTCTTAAGTTTTGAATTGACAAGGATTTTTACCGTTTAATTGACAGGAAAGGAATATGCTTTATAGAGCCTAACTATAAAACTGCAAAATAGGAAGCATACTTTCTACGTTAATTTGCTGTTATTTTACACGTTTTTCCGCGCAAGTGGAATAAATGTGAATTTCATCACTGTATAAAAAGTTTTTAACTAAAAAACATTTAGTTGCGTAACAACTACGGAATATCTCAAAAAATAACTGGTATCAATACTGAGAAATCACAAAGTAACAGAATAATACGCTATATTTTAAATTTTAACAGCCGTAAAAAAGAATAAAAAATAGAAATTCTTCTACTAACTCCCTCTTTCACGCTTTTTTCTGTAATTTAGATATATCTAAATTGACCAATTAGATATATCTAATTATATTTGTTCTCGTAAATTCGATATATCTAATCAAGGAGAATTATATGCGAATTCATTGTTGCCGTCATGTTTATCATTCACGCCATGAAGACGGTCATGGACACCAATGTTGCCACGGCGAAGGTCGTCATGGTCATGGCGAAGGTTGCCATGGTCGCGGTGAGGGACGTGGGCAGGGTGGTGGTCGCCATAGAGGTCGTGGATTACGCCGTTTATTTGATCATGGTGATTTGCACATTATGGTGCTTTCATTAGTGGCTAAAAAACCTAGCTATGGCTATGAAATTATCAAAGATATCCAAGAAGCCTCAAATGGCCTTTATGTACCAAGCCCAGGTGTTATTTATCCAACGCTAACACTACTCGAAGAACAAGGTTTCCTTGAGTCAGAAGTGGTTGAACGTAACCGTAAAAGTTTCAAAATCACGGCAGAAGGTGCAGCACATTTAAAAGCGAATCAAGAGACAGAAACCATTATTTTCCGTAAATTAGCCAAAGCGCGTGATATGCAGCACGGCGGTAATTTATCTGAAGAAATCGAAATGGCTGTCAGCCGTTTTAAAGCGCTCTTGCGCCATAAAATGGTTTTAAAACAATTAAGTGAACAACAAACTCGTCAAATTGCGCAAATCATCAATGATGCCGTACAGCAAATTGAGCAAGTCAACATTTTATTAACTGATAACATTGATGAATAAAAAGCGGGTTGGTTAATCATTTATTTTATCTAAATGGCCTTGTGTTTTGACGTCAAGCACAGGGCTAACGGTCAAAGCTCCCCCTCTCTACTAGCCATTAATAATGACTTTACTTTGGCACGGCAAAACCTTTGTGTAGCCGCTAATCCTCGCTTTTTATTACTAAAGCACCAATATAGTGCACTCCACATAGAAAATGCACCATATTGGTGCAATAATTCACATGTACTCTCCTACTAATTTGTCATAACGGCGTAACACTCCATATTTAGGCTATTTTAAAAAGTTGGCACGTTTTTCGCTTATACTTTTATGTGAGAAGTTACACCTTGATTAACTGATGCTGAAAAGCCAGAAATAATTGCAAAAAGTAACGCAACTGTATGTGGTTATTTTGCAGACCCGACCTGACCAGGAGAGCCGACGATGTCCGCAGAACACGTTTTATCGCTGATAGAAGAGCACAAAGTAAAATTTATTGACATGCGTTTTACTGATACCAAAGGTAAAGAGCAACACATCACCATCCCTGCTCATCAAGTCAACGAAGACTTCTTTGAAGAAGGTAAAATGTTTGATGGTTCATCAATTGGTGGCTGGAAAGGCATTAACGAGTCTGACATGGTGCTAATGCCAGATCCATCCACTGCAATGCTCGACCCATTTTTTGCCGACCCAACTTTGATCATTCGTTGCGATATTCTTGAGCCAGGCACAATGCAAGGTTACGACCGTGACCCGCGCTCTATTTCTCAACGTGCAGAAGATTTTTTACGTGCCAGCGGTATTGCTGACACCGTGCTGTTTGGGCCAGAGCCTGAATTCTTCATCTTTGATGATATTCGTTTTGGTAACAGCATGCACAGCAGCTACTATCACATTGATGATATTGAAGCGGCTTGGAATACTGGTACAAAATATGAAGGCGGTAACAAAGGCCACCGTCCGGGTGTAAAAGGCGGTTACTTCCCAGTTCCCCCCGTCGATTCTTCACAAGACCTCCGTTCTGCGATGTGTACCACCATGGAAGAAATGGGCTTAGTCGTTGAAGCTCATCACCATGAAGTGGCTACCGCAGGTCAAAACGAAGTGGCATGCCGCTTTAATACAATGACCAAAAAAGCAGACGAAACACAGATTTATAAATATGTCGTGCACAATGTTGCCCATGCTTACGGTAAGACGGCGACCTTTATGCCTAAGCCATTAGTCGGTGATAACGGTTCAGGTATGCACTGCCATATGTCACTGTCAAAAGATGGTATTAACCTATTTGCAGGCGATAAATACGGTGGTTTGTCAGAAATGGCGCTTTACTACATTGGCGGCATTATCAAGCACGCACGCGCACTGAATGCCTTCACTAACCCAACAACCAACTCGTATAAACGTCTGGTTCCGGGCTTTGAAGCACCAGTTATGTTGGCTTATTCTGCACGTAACCGCTCTGCATCTATTCGTATCCCTGTGGTTGCAAGCACCAAAGCGCGTCGTATTGAAGTGCGTTTCCCTGACCCAGCAGCCAACCCATACTTAGCGTTTGCTGCGCAATTAATGGCGGGTCTTGATGGCATTATCAATAAAATCCATCCGGGCGACGCCATGGATAAAAACCTATACGACCTGCCACCAGAAGAAGCAAAAGAGATCCCAACAGTGGCTGGTTCACTAGAAGAAGCCTTGGCTGAGCTAGATAAAGATCGTGAATTCTTAATTCGCGGTGGTGTATTCACCAACGATGCAATTGATGCCTATATCGAACTACTCCGTAGCGATATTCAACGCGTTCGCATGACCCCGCATCCATTAGAATTTGAAATGTACTACAGTGTGTAACACGCCGTTCCACTGCTAGTCTTTGTTGCCGTGAAACATTTGCCCCATCTCTGATGGGGCCTTTTCTCCTACTTTCAGTGGTATCATTTTATTTACGGCACCGTTATTCAAATTGCAGCTTTGTTGGGTAAATCAAGTATAATGCACCAAAATAGTGCAGGAGCAGAATTACATGAAAGCCGAACATTTGCCAGCACCGGAACATATTCTTGATTCACTGTTAAACAGCGTCTTAATCGTTGATTATGACCTTGTGATCCATTATGCCAATCATGCGGCTTTACAAATACTTGCCCAAAGCCAACGTAAAATATATGGCACCCCATTACCTGTACTTTGCAATTATTGCTCCTTAAATGATGAGCTAATGTTAAATAGCTTAAAAGAGGGCCATAGCTTCACCGATAACGAAGTTACGCTCGTTTTTAATAATCATTCCCATGTTATGTCGTTAAGTGCACAGCCTTTCTCTGCTCAGTTTATTTTGTTGGAACTGTCTCAATTAGATAGCCAACGCAGGCTCAGCCAAGAGCAGGTACAAAATGCTCAGCAATTGGCAGCAAGAGAGCTGATCCGGGGTTTGGCTCATGAAATAAAAAACCCATTAGGCGGCTTAAGAGGCGCTGCACAGTTGCTTTCAAGGGCATTACCTGACCCAAAACTGAATGAATATACGCAAGTTATTATTGAACAAGCCGACCGATTAAGGGCATTAGTCGATAGATTACTTGGCCCTCAATACCCTGGGCCAAAAACACAACAGAGTATTCACCACAGCGCTGAAAATATCGTGCGCCTTGTGTCATTAGAGAAGCCCGAAAATATCACGTTAATACGCGATTATGACCCTAGTTTGCCTGATCTTGAGTACTATCCCGATCAAATTGAACAGGTTCTACTCAATATTATCCGTAATGCGTTACAAGCACTTTCCGATACGGGTGGCACAATAACGCTACGCACTCGCACAGCATTTCAGGTCATGTTACAAGGGGAGCGTTATCGCTTAGCCGCTCGTATTGATGTTGAAGATAATGGCCCAGGTATTCCACCCGCTATCCAAGATACGTTGTTTTATCCTATGGTAAGTGGTCGCGAGGGCGGAACAGGATTAGGCTTATCTATCGTTCACAGTTTAGTGGATCAGCACGCTGGGAAAATTGAATTTACCAGTTGGCCCGGTCATACCGAATTTTCTATTTATCTACCAATTAAAAAATAGGGGATAACAATGCAGCAGGGAAAAATCTGGGTTGTTGATGATGACAGTTCTATTCGTTGGGTGCTTGAGCGCGCCTTAAATAGTGCCTCTTTTCATTGCACCTGCTTTGACAGTGCCGATGCTGTTCTTGCCGCTTTAGAGCATGATTGCCCTGATGTTTTGTTATCAGATATTCGTATGCCGGGTATTGATGGTTTAGCCTTACTTAATCGACTAAAGCAGTCGCACCCATCGCTTCCCATTATTATTATGACGGCACACTCTGATCTTGATGCAGCGGTAAATGCTTATCAATCGGGGGCTTTTGATTACCTACCTAAGCCTTTTGATATTGATGAAACCGTCGCTTTAGTCGAACGCGCCTTGAGCCATAGCCGAGAACAAAACCACCTCGAACGTGATTCTAAACAGAAAACGGAGAGTGTCTCTTCCACCATGATAGGTGAAGCTCCTGCTATGCAAGAGGTTTATCGGATCATAGGTCGCCTCTCTCGCTCATCCATTAGTGTGCTGATTAATGGTGAGTCCGGTACAGGTAAAGAATTAGTTGCACATGCACTGCATCAGCATAGCCCTCGTGCCAACGGCCCTTTTATTGCTCTCAACATGGCGGCTATTCCTAAAGATCTCATTGAGTCAGAGCTATTTGGTCATGAAAAAGGGGCCTTTACTGGCGCCACACAGGTTAGGCAAGGCCGTTTCGAGCAAGCTAATGGCGGCTCACTATTTCTTGATGAAATTGGCGATATGCCTCTAGATATACAAACACGACTATTGAGAGTTCTTGCGGAAGGGCAATTTTATCGTATCGGCGGTTATACTCCGGTAAAAGTCGATGTGCGTATTATCGCAGCAACACACCAAAATCTAGAAAAACGTGTTAAAGAGGGGCTATTCCGTGAGGATTTATTTCATCGCTTAAATGTCATCCGTGTACAGCTCCCACCATTACGTGAAAGAACAGAAGATATCCCACGTCTTGCCCATTATTTTTTACAAAATACTGCCAAAGAGCTCGGTGTCGATAGTAAGGTACTACATCCAGATAGTGAACATATTCTGCAACGCTATCATTGGTCCGGTAACGTGAGGCAATTGGAGAACGTTTGTCGCTGGTTAACGGTTATGGCGGCTAGCCAAGAAATTCTACCGCAAGATTTACCAGAGGACCTGTTGGATAGCCCACAACCGGACGATGCTAGCGAGGAGCCAGCAGCACGTCAGTCTGTCACAAGTCATCATCCATCATGGTTTGAACTGCTCGAGCAGTGGACACACAGTGCATTAGCTGAAGGTAAAGAAAACTTATTAGCTCAAACCGTCCCTCTAATGGAGCATACCATGCTAAATTGCGCCCTCAAATATACGAATGGGCACAAACAAGAAGCGGCTCGTTTATTAGGTTGGGGGCGAAATACTCTCACCCGCAAATTAAAAGAGTTGGGTATCGAGTAAATCACCACAGGCTTATTTCTGCACCTCTGCAAGTAGCCAATGACGAAAGATAGCCATTGCAGGGGTTGTCGGTCGTGATTTCAATCGACTCAGCCAATATCCCCCTAAAGTGACGCTAATATCAAACGGTTGAACCAATGTACCGGCGCTCAATTCGTGCTCGAACATACAACTTGGAGCCAGCGCCACGCCATCCGTTAACAGCGCAGCTTCAACCATTAAGCGCGAAGAGTCGAAAATTGGCCCTTTCACTCGCCATGGCTCAAGCTCTGCTGCTATCTGCCATTTTTCCCATTCGTCTTTACGATAAGAGCGCATCAAACTGTGATCTTTTAAATCTAATGGATGAGTTAACTTATTGGCCACTTTTTCAGAGCACAGTACGGTATGAGCCGCTGAAAATAGCGCCGTATTTTCTGCTAATGGCCACAATCCTTCCCCAAAACGGATCGCAAAATCAACCCCCTCGGCTGCTAAATTAACCACGTTATTGTGCGTCATGATGCGCAAATCGATATAAGGATACAATGCAGCAAAAGCGGGTAAGCGTGGTAATAACCAACCTACTGCAAACGTACCGACAACGGAGACACTCAAGACTTCATGGTAATGCCCATCTTCAAATTGTTGTAACAATGACTCTATTTGGTCAAATGAGCGGCTGAGTACAGGAAGTAAAGCCAACCCTTCATCGGTCAGAGCCAGCCCCCGAGGTAAGCGAATAAATAGCTCAAGTCCAAGCTGCTCTTCCAGCAAACGTACCTGCTGACTCACAGCGGCTTGGGTCACATTCAACTCCAGCCCTGCTCTTGTAAAGCTTAGGTGCCGCGCTGAAGCTTCAAATGCTCTCAACGCATTCAAAGGGAGACGATGACGATAATTCCCTGACATAAGTTTTTCTTTTACCTCATCGAATTTTATATCGTTTCAAATCAGAATTTAAAATAGGCATACTCTTTGCTCATCATCGGACAATACGGTATTAATCAATGCCTCAGCATCTAAGGCATGTGGAAATTAGAATACCTGAATTTTAATTATCAATAACTAAAACTTTTACTTTAATGGATAACTCTATGAAAAATATTTTTCGTCAGGGGCGGCTTTTTATCGCCTTAAGTTTAGCAATGACATCGATTTCCGCCTTTGCCCTTACACAGCAAGAGGTCGATGACATTATCAAGCCCCTGATGAAACAAGAACAGATCCCGGGTATGTCTGTTGCCATCTCAGTGAATGGCAAACAAGCTATTTACCATTACGGTGTTCAGTCAAAACAGACCCAAATTCCTGTTTCTGATAGGACGCTGTATGAAATTGGCTCCTTATCAAAAACCTTTACCGCAACACTGGCAACTTATGCGCAAATTCAAGGAAAACTCGACTTTAGCCAAAGTGTCAGTCATTACCTACCTGAATTAAAAGGCAGTGCTTTTGATAATGTTAGCGTGATGAATTTAGCCACCCATACATCAGGGTTATCGCTATTTGTACCTAGCGATATCAAAACCAACGATCAATTAATGGCGTATTATCAAAAATGGCTTCCTGACAATGAGGTTGGACAATATCGTTCTTATTCAAATTTAGGGGTTGGGTTACTTGGTATCGTGACGGCAAAGCAACTTAATATGCCTTTTTCTCAGGCTATGGAAAAATTGATGCTGCCTTCACTTGGCTTAAAACATACTTATATCCATGTTCCCAAAAGCCAAGAGAAATATTACGCACAAGGCTACAATAAGCAAAATCAGCCTGTTCGCTTAAACCTAGCAATCCTTGGACCAGAGGCTTATGGCCTAAAGTCCAATGCCAAAGATTTGATCCGTTATTTAGAAATCAATATGCAATCCATTAAAGTGGCGAAAACTTGGCAAGAAGCGATTGAAAACACCCATACTGGCGTTTACCTAACCGATTCGTTTGTGCAGGATATGATGTGGGAAAGCTATCCATGGCCGGTGTCGCTTTCACAATTACTGCAAGGCAACCGTGATGATATGGCTCTCAAACCACAAAAAGTGGAATTGATTAAGCCAGCCATGGCGCCAGAAGTACGCGCTTATTATAACAAGACTGGCTCTAGCAATGGCTTTGCGACATACGCGATATTTATTCCAGAAGAGAAGATTGCCATTGTTATGCTATCCAATAAATGGATACCTATTCCTCAGCGCATTACAGCGACTTACCAGTTACTAGAGAAAATCGAACGCTAAATACTCAAACGGCTCCATTGTAATATGGAGCCATGTATTTAAATAACACGAGAAAATTGCCGTTGACGCATTTGATTACGCAAATAGACATCAAAGCACATACAGATATTGCGGATCAGCAAGCGCCCTTGAGGAGTCACCTTAATCGCGGTTTCTGTTATTTCGACTAAGCCATCTTCTTCCATCGGTTTTAACAGCGCTAAATCCTCTGCAAAATAGCGTTTAAACTCGATAGGATAAAGCGCCTCAATTTGCGCATAATGAAGTTGGAAATTACAAATCAGTGTCTTTATCACATCTCGGCGTAAGCAGTCATCATTGGTTAACACTAACCCACGCCACAAAGCATGCCCTTGCTCTTTTACTTGCGCATAATAGGTTTTTAAATCTTTTTGGTTCTGCGCATAACTATCACCCAACATACTGATCGCCGATACGCCCAATCCTAATAAATCACAATCCCCTTGAGTGGTGTAGCCTTGGAAGTTGCGATGTAAAATCCCTTCACGCTGTGCAACGGCTAACTCATCTTGTGGTTTGGCAAAGTGATCCATACCAATAAACTGATAGCCTTCTGAGGTTAAGGTCGCGATGGTTTCTTGCAAAATATCCAGTTTTTGCTCAGCACTTGGCAAGTCTTCATCTTTAATTTTACGCTGTGCCGCAAACAAGTTAGGCAAATGAGCATAGTTAAACACGCTTAAACGATCCGGTGACAGTTCAATCACTTTTTTCAAGGTAAAAGCAAAGCTTTCTGGGGTTTGCTTTGGTAGACCGTAAATCAGGTCAATACTGGTTGATGTAAACCCCGTTTCTTTTGCTCGATTAATGAGCGCAAAAATAAAATCTTCATCTTGTTCGCGGTTAACTAAAACCTGAACGTCTTTATTAAAATCTTGCACCCCCATACTCAGGCGGTTGAACCCTTCGCTGCGCAAATGATCTATCATATCCAGTTCAATTTCACGGGGATCTACCTCTATCGACATTTCAACGTCATCAGAGAAATGGAAGTGTGTTTTGAGCAAAGTGACCAAATGGCTAACTTGAGCCTTATCGAGATAAGTAGGTGTGCCGCCGCCCCAATGCATCTGTGTAACGGTTCGCCCTTTTAATAAGGCTGCACGTTGAATAATCTCTTTTTCGATGACCTGCAAGTATTCATCTGCTTTATGCTTTTGCCGTGTCACCAGTTTATTGCAGCCACAAAAATAACAAAGCTTATGGCAAAAAGGGATGTGAACATAGAGCGATAATGGGTTTTCAGGGTAGCGTTGAGTTGCAGCCACAAACGCACTCTCATCATACTCTTGGTTAAATTCCAAAGCTGTCGGGTATGACGTATAGCGTGGCCCTGAATAATTATATTTTTGGATGAGAGAGAGATCCCAAACGATATTTTGCTCTGACATTAACATTCCTCAATTGCGCCGAATACCTACTTACAGGCTGTATCTTATGCTTTTTTATTGGCGAACTTATATACACGACATAATAACATAAAAGAAATTATAACTTGTGATTGGCAAGAGAGAGTTGATGCAGCACCAAAAGTCGCATGACTTGAATGAATTTTAACCAAAACCTTCTCCAGCAGTGCACCGGAGGAGATAGAAAAACGATTATTTACTTTTCAGGATACGCATAATGTCATCCAGTTTATCTTCGTCTTCTTCTTCATCGTCGTCGGTCAGTTCAATACCTAAAATAGACATCAGCTCATCAATGCGGTCTAAACAAGTATCAATATACGCCTGCTCTTCCGCTGTCACCGTTTCACCATCTTCTAAACGCGCCAACAAGCTATCTAAACGATCGTCCTGCTCAAGCATTTCAAGCTCTTGCTCTGGTGATAATTTAACTTTTACTGCCGGCTCTTTAGCGGGCGCTGGGCGTGTTACCACCGCATTATCATCAACAACCAACGGAATCGGTTTTTTGCTACCCACACGTGGGTCTAGGGCCTGATTTTGATTTCCAGACTTGCTATTCGTTGATTTTTCTTGATAACGCGCCCCTGATTTATTACCACGATGCTTTTTCTGGCGTTTGCGCTCACGCCCTTCTGCATTAAGCTCTTCTTTTGTTTTACGGTACTTTTTCTTGGTTTTGCTGGCGGTTTTACTTGCCGGTTTTTTTGGTGAATTCATGGTCTGATACCTTGATAAGTCAGTTTCTGCTGCGGAATCTAGCAGAATCCCTCAAGCTGTGAAAGCACTTGAGCAGCAATTAAAACGGTTTTTTGCATTTTGCTTGTCAGTCTTATTGATTATAGCTCGAATTGATAGCAATTAAGAGTATTTGATGACAAAACGGCTCCAAGAAGGGAGCCGTTAGATAAGGAAGGTGATTAGGCGTCGACTAAAACCATTTTTAAAATAAATAAAATGGAAACTAAAACAACACATAACCCTAAGTCGCGCCAACGACCAGTACCGATCTTCATTGCACAGTAAGCGATAAAGCCTAATGCAATACCTTCTGTAATCGAAAAGCTAAATGGCATCATGACCGCAGTAATAAATGCAGGCACCGACTCCGTCAAATCATCCCACTTCACACGCGTTAAACTGGATGTCATCAACACGCCAACATAAATCAGCGCGCCCGCGGTTGCATAAGCAGGAACCATACCCGCTAAAGGAGAAATAAACATGGTTAATAGGAATAACACCCCGACCACAATGGCAGTCAGACCAGTACGCCCACCAACAGATACCCCCGAAGAGCTTTCGATATAAGCGGTTACCGATGATGTTCCCATTGCAGAGCCGGCAACAGAACTTAAGCTATCCACATAGAGTGCTTGCTTCATGCGCGGGAATGTTCCGCGAGCATCAGTAATGCCAGCTTTATCCGTAACCCCAATCATTGTGCCGGATGAGTCGAATAAGTTAACCAACATAAAAGCAAAGATGACCCCAGACAGCGCCAAGTCCAGTGATCCCAAAATATCGACTTGCCCCACTACACTGGTGATGCTAGGTGGCAAAGAGAAGATGCCGTTGAACTTCACATCGCCTAATGCAAGGCCAATCAAGGTAGTGACCACAATGGAAACTAATACTGCTGCATGAATATTACGGGCAGCTAAAATTGCAATAATGAAAAAGCCCAGAGCACCTAACCAAACGTTATGTTGGGTGAAGTTACCAATGGAGACTAAAGTGTCTGGATTCGCCACGATAATACCTGAATTTTTCAGCCCCATCATGGCAATAAATAGACCGATACCGCTGGTGATCCCCACACGCAAACTCAATGGAATATTTGCAATGATCCAGTAGCGGATACGAAAGAGTGTTAGAATAAAGAGACCCACAGCGCCCCAGAACACAGCGCCCATCGCAACTTGCCATGAATACCCCATCGCCCCAACGACGACAAAAGCAAAAAAGGCATTTAGCCCCATTGCTGGTGCCACCGCGATAGGTAGGTTTGCTAATAACCCCATCAAAATACTGCCGATAGCCGCAATTAAACAGGTCGTTACGAATACGGCTTTAATGTCCATCCCTGCGACAGATAAAATTTGAGGGTTAACAAAGACAATGTAGACCATTGTGAGGAAGGTTGTAAAACCTGCAACGACTTCAGTTTTCGCCGTTGTTCCGTGTTCTTGTAATTTAAACACGCGTTGGAACAGACCCTGTTGTTGCACAGAGCCAGAAGATTGATTACTCATTAGATATTGCGCCCAAAAAAAAGTTTTTTTCGCCCTATCCTACAACAAACAAATCGAGAGTGTTACCGTTAAAATGAAAAAAAGAAAACGTTTGCGTGATGATAATACTCAAAAGTGCGTTAACTTACTGATACAGCAAGATGAATTGGAATTTACAGAAAAAAGAAATTTTTGCGTGATCGTGGCGGCGCCATTTGCACCGCCACATTATGATGATTACGATAAGGCGAGTAGCTTCTGCCTACGCCAAAAGAGTAATGACCGCTTCGCAGCAAATGGTTTAGCCCCACGATGATGACTTAAACGTTTTGCTATCAAGTTGGCGACAATTTCTAATGTCAGACAGATGACAAAGTAAATAAACGCGACAAATAAGAAAATTTCGAGTGGATAAACCATTTCACGGTTATTCACCTGTGTTGCCAAAAATGACAGTTCAGCAACGCCCACAATGTAAGCCAAAGACGTGTCTTTAATCAGCGCAACCCATTGGTTAATAAACGATGGCACCATCATGCGTAATGCTTGGGGTAAAACTATTTGCCAAAGCACTTGCCAACGGCTAAAACCTAACGATAAGCCAGCCTGCCATTGCCCTTTGCCTATTGCTAAAATGCCCGCCTTAACCGCATGGGCCAAATACGCCGACGTGATTAAGGCGAGAGCGCAAATCACTGAGGCGATACCCGGTATTTCGGTTCCGAGCACAACGGGCAAAAAGAAATAAGTCCAAAAAATCAGCATAATGACGGGAATGGCGCGGAAAAAGCCTAAAACAGCAGCGAACAGGTTCATCCAGAAACCACGTAACATCGCTAAGGCAACACCACCAAGCGTACCGAATACAATCGACATTGCCCCCGCGACCAAGCTGATAATTAATGTTAATGCGGCACCTTCAATAGGGCCATCTGGAAACGCACCAAACAAAAGGTACTGCCAGTTTTGCTCAATGACTGAAAAATCCATCTTACACACTCTCCACTAAATTACGTTGCGCTCGCCACTGCCCCCAACCTTCCATTACAGCGATAATCGCAATATACAGCACAGTGGCTAGGCCAAATGCCGTAAATGTCTGTAGTGTTTGGCTTTCAACCTGACGTGATACATAAGATAGCTCAGCCACACCAATCGCCATGGTTAAAGAGGAGTTTTTAACGACATTCATGTATTGCCCAAGAAGAGGTGGCATGGCTATTTTAACGGCCTGGGGTAGCACCACATGTTTCATCGCTTGCCACCCTGTTAAACCCAGCGCAAAAGCGGCATATTTTTGGCCTTGTCGTACACCACGGATACCGGAGCGTATTTCTTCGGCAATAAATGGTACGGTATATAACGTTAAGCCAATAAAACCTGCTAAAAATTCAAACGAAGGCCAACTGAGCGTCATCCCCGCAAATGTGATTTCGTGGGGAGTATTAAGCCACGCCATCATATCCGATGATAAAATTTCACCGGAAGCGAAATACCAGAAAAAGAGTTGAACCAACAACGGGGTATTGCGAAAAACGGAAACATACACTCCGACAATCCAGCGTAGCGGAGCAATTTGGCTATCCCTTGCCGCAGCAACCACAAAACCTAATAACGTTGCAGCGATAATGGTACAAATGGAGATCCAGAGGGTCAGTAAAAAACCATAACCAAACCATTCCAAATACTCGGGAGCTAAAAAATGCTCAGAAAGAAACTCGCCGCTCGTTAATTTTTCAAACATAAGTGCTGCCTTTTATAACTAAGAACCCCGCGATAATATGCGGGGCTATTTATTCTATGCTTATCGACCAGTGAGCATGGAATCGGCGAAATAGAACGCCTATTATTTTTGCTGATCCAGTGGTGCAAATTTGAACTCACCGCGAGGTTGAGCGGCCTTTGTATCAGGACCAAACCAACGGTTATAAATCTGTTCTGCTTTGCCTTCTTTTTCAAGCTTCAACAACGTGTTATTCACATTTTCGATTAAACGTGTTTCACCTTTAGCGGCAGCAACCGCTTGATATTCGCGAGTGATGCTAAATGGAGAGATTTCAAAATCTGCTTTGACTTTCTCAGGTAAGTTACCAAGTAATCCCACTAATTTTGCATCGTCTTGGGTAATTGCTTGTACGTTACCATTGCGTAAAGCCGCAAATGCCTGTGGTGTATCATCATAAGAAATGACTTTTGTATTCGGATAACGTTCACGTAATGTCACTTCTTGCACGGTACCTTTGTCGGCACCAATACGTAAAGGTGCGATATCATCAGGCGTCTTCAATACCCCTTTGCGCGCAATAAACTTTTGCCCTGTTGCAAAATCAGGAATAGAAAAATCAACCTGCTTAGCACGTTCATCAGTGATAGTGAAATTTGCCCCAATTAAATCGACTTTACCTGAAGTCAGTAGTGGAATACGGTTTGCTGGGTTGGTTGGACGCAACTCTAACTTGACGCCAAGGTCATCCGCTATCGCCTGTGCGATATCAACATCATAGCCCGCGAGTTTTTTCGTTTGTGGGTCAATAAAACCAAATGGTGGGTTACTGTCAAAAACAGAGATACGGATCACACCCGCTTGCTTAATATCATCCAGCTTATCTGCATTGGCGACATTGGCCACCAGCGCAAGGCCTGCAAGTAGTGCGGTAGTTAAAACGCGAGCTTTCATTGAACACCTCTGACGGTAAACTTATGTAAATTGACCATCCCAAGTTATCAAGGAACGCTTATTTCTTGAAATACTATTAGTTAATATATTTATATCAAAAAAGAATATAGAAATGCGGATATAAAAAAAGGGCAAACACCATCGGAGACGCCCTAAATTATGGTCTAAACCATGAATAGCCTTTTCTTATAACGAAAAGGAAAAACGGAAATGTTTAAAGGTTGACTAGAGCGGGTATCACCCCAGACGAAAAAGAAAGTTTGTACCAAGGAGTCACCGTGAGGCGGCCCCTTGGCGGCATTACCTCGTTATTCCTTCTTAGTAATCATCTTTTCTAAGCGATCACCACCTACATGGCGGAAGTCTTGGCCTTTGACATAGTAAAAAATAAATTCACAGATGTTTTGGCAACGATCACCGATACGTTCAATAGAGCGAGCACAAAACAGCGCAGTCAGTACACTTGGGATAGTCCTTGGGTCTTCCATCATGTACGTCATCAGTTGACGCACGATCCCTTCGTATTCTTGGTCTACCTTTTCATCTTCTCGATAAATCCGAATGGCTTCTTCCAAGTCCATGCGTGCAAAGGCATCTAAGACATCATGCAACATTTGCACAGTATGACGACCTAATGACTCGAGGCTCACCAATAACGGCTGGTGCTGGTGAGAAAACTTTTCCAATGCAGTTTGGCAAATTTTATCGGCAACATCACCAATACGCTCAAGTTCGGCAATCGTTTTAGAAATTGCCATAATCAGTCGCAAATCGCTCGCTGTCGGCTGGCGTTTTGCGATAATTTTCACGCATTCTTCATCAATAGCCACTTCCATCATATTGACTTTATGGTCATTTTCGATAACTTCGCGCGCAAGAGCCTCATCCTGATTATGCATCGCTGTGATAGCTTTGGTGAGCTGTTCTTCAACCAGCCCTCCCATTGTCATCAACTCTGTATGGATATGTTCCAGTTCAGCATTGAACTGCCCAGAAATATGTTTGTTGTGGTTCAGCGTATCCATAGTCGGCTCCATATCAACCGTAACGACCAGTAATGTAGTCTTCAGTTTGTTTCTTTTCAGGTGTGGTGAACATCTTGTCTGTATTATTAAACTCAATCAGCTCACCCAAATACATAAAGGCCGTATAATCAGAACAACGCGCAGCCTGTTGCATATTATGAGTTACGATCACCACGGTGTATTCAGATTTGAGTTCGCTGATCAACTCCTCAATGCGCCCTGTTGAAATTGGGTCAAGAGCTGAACACGGCTCATCAAGCAATAACACTTCTGGGCGGATAGCAATACCACGTGCGATACATAGACGCTGTTGCTGACCACCAGATAGGCTATAACCACTTTGATGTAATTTATCTTTGGTCTCATTCCACAGAGCCGCTTTGGTTAATGCCCATTGAACGCGCTCATCCATCTCTACACGAGAGAGTTTTTCAAACAGGCGTACACCAAATGCAATATTATCGTAGATTGACATTGGGAATGGCGTTGGTTTTTGGAATACCATTCCGACCTTGGCACGTAACAGAGCGATATCCTGTTTGTCTGTCAGAATATTTTGACCATCAAGTAAGATTTCACCTTCCGCACGCTGTTCACCGTACAGCTCATACATTTTATTGAAGGTACGCAGTAAGGTCGATTTACCGCAACCAGATGGGCCGATAAAGGCGGTGACTTTATTTTTTTCGATATCTAATGAGATATTTTTTAATGCGTGGAATTTCCCGTAATAAAAATTAAGGTCACGTACTTTAATCTTACTGTTTGCAATATCATTTGCATTAATCATGGCAACTTCTCTCTATAAATCTTTATTCAATCCGGGGTTAGTGTTTTTTCTGAGCAAACACAACACGTGCGACGATGTTAATTAACAAGACACATAGGGTGATTAATAGAACCCCTGCCCATGCCAGTTGTTGCCATTCGGAGAACGGGCTCATCGCAAATTTAAAGATAGTGACGGGTAAGTTAGCAATTGGCTCATTCATATCCGTACTCCAGAACTGGTTCGACAGTGATGTGAACAGTAATGGTGCGGTTTCCCCCGCAATACGAGCAATAGCCAGCAAAATACCTGTAATGATCCCGGAGACAGATGCTTTAAGCGTAATCGATAAAATCATTTTCCATTTTGGCGTACCTAGCGCATATGCGGCTTCTCGTAAGCTATCCGGCACTAACTTCAACATGTTTTCAGTGGTACGGATAACAATCGGAATTTGCAACAACGCCAATGCGATAACGCCAGCCCAGCCAGAGAAGTGCTGCATTTGCGCCACCACAATGGTATAGACGAATAGCCCCACCACAATCGATGGTGCTGAAAGCAAAATGTCATTAATAAAACGCGTTACAGAAGCTAGCCATGATTTACGGCCATACTCTGCCAAATAGATCCCTGCTAAGATCCCAAGCGGTGTACCCACGACCGTTGCCCACAAGATCAACAGCCCACTACCTACGATAGCATTAGCAAGGCCGCCCCCTTCCGTATTCGGTGGAGGAGTCATTTCTGTGAACAAGTTCAATGACATGCCATCGAACCCTTTGGTAACGGTTGAGAACAAAATCCAAATTAACCAGAACAGCCCAAATGCCATCGTTAGCATCGAAACAAACAGAGCGATTCGGTTAACTTGGCGTCGCCATGCCTGACGACGGGCTCGTTCTTTTTGATTAACGACAATATTATCGGATGTCGACATATTAACGGCCCTCGTTCTTCGCTAAACGCATAACCATGAGTTTTGATATCGCCAGAACAATAAAGGTGATAACAAATAGAATTAACCCAAGTTCCATCAGCGCAGCGGTATGTAGACCACCTTCCGCTTCGGCAAATTCATTCGCCAATGCAGAAGTAATACTGTTACTCGGCATAAACAACGAGAAACTATCCAGTTGATACGTATTACCAATTACAAAGGTCACCGCCATTGTTTCACCAAGCGCGCGCCCTAAACCTAACATTACCCCACCTATCACACCGTTACGTGTATAAGGTAGAACAATATTCCAGATCACTTCCCATGTGGTACAACCGATACCATATGCTGACTCCTTCATCATGACAGGTGTTTGTTCAAACACGTCACGCATGACAGAGGCAATATAAGGAATGATCATAATGGCGAGGATAATACCTGCTGCCAAAATACCAATCCCGAATGCAGGACCTGAGAAAAGCTCACCGACAATTGGGATACTCGACATCACATTGCCGACAGGCTCTTGAAAATATTCCGCAAACAGCGGCGCAAAAACAAACAGCCCCCACATACCATAAACGATACTAGGAATGGCAGCGAGAAGCTCAATCGCAATCCCTAATGGGCGTTTTAACCAATTAGGTGCAAGTTCAGTTAAGAAAAGAGCAATACCAAAGCTCACGGGTACTGCAATAATCAGGGCTATCAGTGATGTGACGATGGTGCCATAGATAGGCACAAGCGCACCAAACTCCTCAGCGGGAGCATCCCATTCTTTAGTCCATAAAAACGAAAACCCAAATTTTTGCATACTCGGCCACGAGGCAAAAATAAGGGAAATAATGATGCCACCAAGCATTAACAAAGTGATTAGCGCGGCAATTTTGACTAATGCGCCAAATATCACATCGCCTGACTTGCTCGGTGCTTTAAATGCCGTTGTTTTTTCGGCCATGCGCTTTGTCTCATCCTACACCTACTTTATTTAGTAGGATTTAGTTACTACGTCAGAAGGCGGATGTTAATCCTAAGCATCCGCCTACCATTACCAACCCGAGGCTCACTGATTAGAACAGTGGTTTGCCTTGGCTATCTTTGACTTCTGTTTTCCATGCTGCACGAATTGCTGTCACAACTTCTTGAGGAAGGATAGCATAATCCAATGCTTCTGCTTGCTGACCACCTTTCTCATAAGCCCAGTTAAAGAAATCGAGCACAGCTTTTCCTTTTTCTGCATTCGCTTGATCTTTGTGAACTAAGATAAACGTGGTTGAGGTAATTGGCCATGCGTTCTCACCATTACGGTTAGTCAGGTCTTGAGCGAATGACTTAGACCAGTCAACTTTCTTCGCTGCTGCGCTGAAGCTTTCACCTGTTGGGGAAACAACCTTACCATCTGCGGAAATGAGTTTAGTATAAGCAAGGTTATTCTGTTTCGCATAGGCATACTCCACATAACCGATAGAGCCTGGTAAACGCTGGACGAAAGCTGCAACGCCATCGTTACCTTTACCTGCGACGTTGTTTTTCGGCCAGTTTACTGTAGAGCCTGCACCAATATCATTTTTCCAGCTTGAGCTGACTTTTGATAAGTAGCTCGTAAATACGAACGTCGTACCTGAGCCATCAGAGCGTCTTACCACTGCAATGTTTTGATCGGGTAAGTTAACACCTGGGTTCAATTTAGCGATGGCAGGATCATTCCATTTGGTGATTTTACCGAGGTAGATATCACCTAATGTTGTACCGTCTAATGTCAATTGACCTGACTGGATACCTTTTACGTTAACCGCCAGTACCACACCACCGATTACGGTTGGGAACTGGAATAGGCCATCTTCTTTCAATTTTTCATCGGTTAATGGCGCATCAGACGCACCGAAATCAACCGTTTTTGCATTAATTTGTTTAACACCACCAGAAGAGCCAATCCCCTGATAGTTCACTTTATTACCTGTTTCTTTCTGATAAGAGTCCGCCCACTTAGCATAAACAGGAGCAGGGAATGTTGCACCCGCGCCAGTTAAGCTTGTGGCAGCAAAAGAAGACATTGCAGTCATTGAAAGGGTTGCTGCCATTACGCTAGCTAAGGTTGTACGCATCATTTTCATAATCCCTCCGGGGATGTATAGAAACAATTAAGTAGTAAATTGTTGGTGAAATGTCACGGTAGGAAAAATAGGACAATTTGATGACAACAACATGTCTGATTTATGACAGTTTTATGACAATTGACGATTTTCGTCTAGCTATCGAAAAAAACAGCAGCTTAAAAAAACAAAATTGACCATAAAATCAATAAGTAATGAAATACAGAGCAGAATATCTCTATATTGAGACCACCATGACAAACTGTCATAAAAAAGTCGTAAAATCCTTTTTTACTGCTTCTCTATTTTGATAATACGGTTTAATTCACCGTTTCAAGGGAGAAACATGCGCTTGCCATCAAGGGATTAAAATCAGCAATTTGCGTATGCGGTCAGACTACCATCACAAAATGGTCATCTCGCGTGGTGCCTGCTTTATGATAAAGCAGGCAGATAATCAGCGAAAATTGAGCCTCACGCCAGCTACGCAAACAACAAGCAAATATTCATTATTCTTTATTTGACTTGAAAACCGGATGTTGTTTGAGCTGAGCGATTACTTGATCCATCCCCGTTTTACCATGAGCGGTCTGCGATGATGCCGCTATAGTGTTGCGAAGACCTGCAAATTTTGCCATCGGCGGTGGAGGTGGCGGTGTATTTGTCGACGTCGGTTGCTCCGTGGCTGCGGCTTGGTATTTCTGCGCATTGGCTTTAAATACTGGGCTATTTTTAAGTTCAGCAATCACTTGATCCATCCCCGTTTTACCATGAGTGGTCTGCGATGATGCCGCTATATTGTTGCGAAGACCCGCAAATTCTGCCATCGGCGGTGGAGGTGGCGGTGTATTTGTCGACGTCGGTTGCTCCGTGGCTGCGGCTTGGTATTTCTGCGCATTGGCTTTAAATACTGGGCTATTTTTAAGTTCGGCAATCACTTGATCCATCCCTGTTTTTCCGCCATCTCCTGTTTGAGCGGGCTTAATATCAGGCTTTGGCATAGGGGGTGGCATAGGAATAGATAATGCCCCTTTCGATGCTAAGGGTTGATTTGGAGGTAGTTGTATAACGGTTGCCAGTTGTTTGCTCCATTTCACCTGCTTAAAGGCCTTTTTGGGTTCTTGAAACAGCCCTACGACTGTGTTTTTGATATTAATTATTCCCGTGGAGAGTGTAGCCTGCTTTTGCTTTCCCTCTATTCCAGCGAAAGCTAATGCCGCTTTACTCTGAAAACAGCAAATAGGTTTAGAAAAATAGATATGCATAAATTCACCTGAGTTATTTTATTTATGTTTATTATCTAAATAAAATAACTATCAGATCTTTTATATAACGATGGTATTACTTATAGAGTAAGTTATTTTTTATATGATGACTGGCGCGTAAGATAGGCGTTAATACCGAAATAAAATAGAAGGTAGGTCGTTTTATACGACCCACTACCGACAATGGTTACTCTTCTTTTTCTTTCAATGGCAGGAGTGCACGAATGGCGAAACCGCCGCGTTCACTTTTATGGATTTCGATACTACCTTCATGGGCATCGACAATACGGCGGATAATTGCCAATCCTAGCCCTGTTCCCTTATTGCTACGGGCTTTTTCACCTTGCACAAAAGGTTGGAAGAGGCGTTGAATATCTTCTTCTTTGATACCTGCACCATCATCTTCCACTTGGAACCAAACCGAATCCTCATTTTTGCCACTGCTCACTTTGATCCAGCCGTTACCATAGCGATAAGCGTTAACAATCATATTGGTGATGGCGCGTTTAATGGCTAATGGATTCGCATTCACGATCAGACTACCCGGCTCCAGTGCCGTTTCAATTTCACCGGTCACGCTCGTTTCAGCGGTAACTGCCTCATTGAGGATGCTATTTAGGTCACAAAACTCCATATTCATTTCCTGACCCGTTTTCAGGTAGTCCATAAACTGACCAATAATCGCATCACACTCTTCAATATCCTTATTGATGGATTCTGCTAGGTAGCCATCTTCAGGGCTCATCATTTCCGTCGCCAATCGGATCCGTGTCAGTGGGGTACGTAAGTCATGACTGACCCCCGCCATTAAAATTGTCCGATCATTTTCAAGCGTCTTTATGCCCGCAGCCATATGATTAAAGGAGCGGATCGCGGCTCTTACCTCAGTTGCCCCTTTTTCCTGCATGGCGGGTAATATGACCCCTTTCCCCACTTGCCCTGCATGGTATTCAAGTTCAAGTAATGGCTTGTTTTGGTAACGAATATAGAGCCAGACCCCTGCAAAAATAGACAGAAAAATGGCTAAAGTATAGCGGAATACTAACGAAAATTGGTTTTGCCCAATTTCAGTTAATGGCACACGCACCCAGATATCAGGCGCAAGATAGGAGGTCAACCAAAGAATAGGATATTCGCGGCCAAGCTCAAGACGCACTTGGGCTTCGCCACCAATATATTCCGACATGTTTTCGCTGAGAAAATCGTATTCTTTCGCCCAATTTAAGCCTTCTTCCATCGCGGCTGATTGAGCATAAAAGGTGATCCCCAACTCATTGTAGATTTTTTTACGTAATGCGGGAGAGACCCGTACTGTGGTTCCATCTTGCAGCACCATCCGCTCCGTCATTAATGTTCGCACTTCATAAGCCAACACTTTGTTGAATTGCTGCAAACTTGGCATAACAACAAAATTCAGCACCACCATATAGCTGGTGACAAGGCTGGCAAACAGTAATGCAACAAACAAAAATAACGAACGCGAAAATGTACTACGGCGAGAGAACCTCAGTCGCTTCATGCTTTACTACCGTCCGGCACAAATACATAGCCCAAGCCCCAGACTGTCTGAATGTAGCGAGGGTGAGCTGGATCTTCTTCAACCATACGACGTAAACGTGAAATTTGAACGTCAATTGAACGTTCCATCGCACTGTATTCACGGCCTCTCGCTAAGCTCATCAGCTTATCACGAGATAATGGCTCCCTTGGGTGCGAAACCAATACTTTAAGTACAGCAAACTCACCGCTCGTCAAAGGCATATTTTCTTCGCCTTGGAACATTTCACGTGTGCCTAGGTTCAGTTTAAACTTACCGAAGGTAATAATCGCATCATCCTGAGATGGTGCGCCTGGCAATTCGTTTGCTTGGCGACGTAATACAGCACGAATACGTGCAAGTAATTCACGCGGGTTAAAAGGTTTAGGAATGTAATCGTCGGCGCCAATCTCTAAACCAACAATACGGTCAACCTCTTCACCTTTAGCCGTTACCATAATAATCGGTATTGGATTGTTTTGGCTGCGTAAACGACGACAAATTGACAGACCATCTTCACCTGGCAACATCAAATCTAAAACGATTAGATGAATCGACTCCCTCGTTAGGATCCTATCCATTTGTTCAGCATTCGCGGCACTACGTACCTGAAATCCTTGCTCTGTGAGGTAGCGTTCAAGCAAGGCACGCAAACGCATATCATCATCGACGACAAGAACTTTATAGCTTTCTTGCATTTTGTAGCCCTCAAGATGTGCAATCTATCGAAATTATTTTTAAAATAAGAATATACCCACCATGCTCCAAGCTGTATGGGTGTTACAAAGCGCTGCTATCTAAATCACAAAAATAGTCATGACGATAAATTTTTACTTGCGCTTAATAACGGCATATCACCTGAATTATTTTGTGTATAAGTAAAATATAAGATAGTTAACGTCCTAATTTACCATCAACTTGAAATTTAATGAATAATTTTACGCCTTATAGGACTAGCGGTTTATAACTAATTTCTAACACTGTATAGGTTACCCGCCCCCCAGGTGTATTCACCGTAATTTCATCATCAACCTGCTTACCAACTAGCGCGCGAGCAACTGGAGAATCAATAGAAATCCAATTTTTGGATGGATTAAACTCATCGGCACCGACCAATCGGAATATTCTGATATTTTCATTATCGTCTTCTAATTTCACCCATGCGCCAAAAAAGACTCGCCCTTCTTGCCGTGGGTCTGGTTCGACAATTCTTAGTTGATCCAATCTTTTAGATAAAAAGCGTACTCGACGATCAATCTCTCGCAAACGCTTTTTACCATAAATATATTCCGCATTTTCTGAACGATCACCTTGAGCCGCAGCTTCAGAAACCGACTGAGTGACTCTTGGGCGCTCCTCTTTCCAAAGATATTTAAGTTCTTTGTCTAGCGCATCCCAACCTTCGCGTGTGATTAAGAGACTCTTATTCATAACCTTCATAAATCAGTAAGCAAGTTAGATAATTATAAATTATATACAGAATTAATCTTTAACTTTAGCAAAGTTCACCCTAGAAATTCTGCTTCTGTGCAAGTATAACAGTGCCATAAATTTTTTAACCATTCTTTGACTAGGTATTAAAAAGCGACATGAATGAAACTCTAAGCCAAATAATCGCGGGAGAGCTACAAGTTCAACCGAAACAGGTATTTTCTGCTATCACCTTGTTAGATGAAGGGAATACGGTTCCTTTTATTGCTCGTTATCGTAAGGAAGTCACAGGAGGCCTTGATGATACTCAGCTTCGCCAATTAGAGAACCGTTTAGGCTATTTACGAGAGTTAAATGAACGCAAGCAAACCATCCTCAAGTCAATCGAAGAACAAGACAAACTCACTCCCGAACTCGCCGCTGCTATCAATAACACCTTAAATAAAACCGAGCTTGAAGACCTCTACTTGCCCTTTAAGCCCAAACGCCGCACTCGTGGGCAAATTGCTATCGAAGCAGGCCTAGAGCCGTTAGCAGACACATTGTGGAATGACCCCACTCAATCCCCCGATGATGTCGCTCAATCCTTTGTCAATGCCGAAAATGGCGTGGCAGATACGAAAGCGGCTCTCGATGGTGCTCGTTATATCTTAATGGAGCGTTTCGCCGAAGATGCAGCATTATTAGCTAAAGTTCGCGACTATTTACTGAAAAATGCCCATTTGGTTTCCAAAGTTATCGATGGCAAACAAACCGAAGGCGCTAAATTTAGTGACTACTTTGATCACCAAGAACCTGTTTCTTCCGTTCCGTCGCATCGCGCATTAGCCATGTTCCGTGGTCGTAATGAAGGTATTTTACAGCTATCACTAAACTGTGACCCGCAATTTGAAGAGCCACCAAAAGAAAGTTACTGTGAAGAGATCATTACTCGCCACCTTGATGTTCGATTGAATAATGCACCAGCAGACCAATGGCGTAAAGCGGTTATTAGCTGGACATGGCGCGTCAAAGTATTGCTACATCTCGAAACTGAGATTATGAGCTCACTGCGCGAAAAAGCAGAAGAAGAAGCAATCAATGTGTTTGCGCGTAACCTCAGTGACTTATTGATGGCGGCACCAGCCGGTATGCGGGCGACTATGGGGTTAGATCCGGGTCTACGGACAGGGGTGAAAGTCGCGGTGGTGGATGCGACAGGTAAACTTATCGCAACGGATACTATCTATCCACACACAGGTCAAGCGGCTAAAGCGGCGGCTAGCGTTGCGGCCTTATGTCAAAAACACCAAGTCGAGTTAGTCGCTATCGGTAACGGAACGGCTTCAAGAGAGACTGAGCGCTTCTTTGCTGACGTGCAAAAACAGTACCCCGAAGTCACAGCACAGAAAGTGATTGTGAGTGAAGCGGGGGCCTCCGTTTACTCGGCATCAGAGCTGGCCGCTCAAGAATTCCCTGATCTTGATGTGTCACTGCGCGGAGCCGTGTCTATCGCACGCCGCTTACAAGACCCCCTCGCCGAATTAGTGAAAATCGACCCGAAATCGATTGGTGTTGGTCAATATCAACACGATGTGAGCCAAACTCAATTAGCTCGTAAACTCGATGCCGTGGTCGAGGACTGTGTAAACTCTGTCGGCGTTGACTTGAATACCGCTTCTGTTGCCTTACTAACCCGCGTTGCAGGTCTAAGCAAAATGATCGCGCAAAACGTGGTAAATTGGCGCGATGAGAATGGCCGTTTTGCAGATAGAAAACAGCTTCTAAAAGTCACTCGCTTAGGGCCAAAAGCCTTTGAACAGTGTGCGGGCTTCTTACGGATCACCAACGGCGATAACCCACTTGATGCTTCTGGCGTTCACCCAGAGGCTTATCCCGTTGTTGAAAAGATCCTCGAAACTGTTCGCCAGCCCCTTAAAGAGATTATGGGCAACTCCTCTGTTTTAAATAGCTTAAGCCCTCGCGACTTCACAACAGAGCAGTTTGGGGTTCCTACTGTTACCGATATTATCAAAGAGCTGGACAAACCGGGTCGCGACCCACGCCCTGAGTTTAAAACGGCGACCTTTGCCGAAGGCATTGAAACCATGAATGACTTAGTCGCAGGCATGATTTTGGAAGGTTCGGTGACTAACGTCACTAATTTCGGCGCTTTCGTTGATATTGGTGTGCATCAAGATGGCTTAGTGCATATTTCATCGCTGTCTAACAGCTATGTTGAAGACCCACATAAAGTGGTTAAAGCAGGTGATATCGTTAAAGTAAAAGTGATGGATGTTGATATCCCTCGCAAACGTATCGCCTTATCGATGCGCCTTGATGAACAACCCGGCGATACCAATAGCGCACCACGCCGCCATAATGGCCAGCAAGAGAGAAACTCACGTAAACCGCAATCTGCACAACGTGACATGTCACGGAAAAACCAAGCCGCCACTGGAAACAGTGCGATGAGTGATGCCCTCGCTGCCGCATTCGGTAAAAAACGCTAATCCCTCAACCTCTACAATCCGATTTCTCTTTGATTGTAGAGGTTTTTACTCACGCCCAAGCTATTTCGCCCCGTGAATAATTAACAAAACAAATACATTAATCGATTTTAATTTACTCTATAAATTTATTGGGTTTCGCCTTGGTGCGCGGCAAACTCAATGCTTAGTTGATCCACATCAATTAAATTTGACGAAAAAAGAGGCTAAATATAACGAATAGTTGATGATTATTATTATCATTATTGATTAGATTTTTTTCTGTTTATGCTGACTTTTTACTTGTATCTCTCTTAATAACAATCATCAGTATTATTACCTATGACTAATGGAAGGCGATATGTCACTACTTCCTCAACACAGCTACAAAATACTCGGTTTTTCACCGCAGATAAGCCCCGCTTACCGACAAAAACTGCTCTCGCTTGGTTTATTACCGGGTTCCATTTTTAAAGTAGTACGTTTTGCTCCTTTAGGAGACCCAATACAAATCGAAACGCATCGAGTTAGTCTTGTACTACGAAAAAAAGATCTCGCCTTACTCAACCTTGATGAAGCCACGCCGACTTAATATCAGGTGTTGTTATACCACGTTACTATTTTGTATTTTTATTATCGGTAAACACTATGAAACCATTAACCATCGGCCTCATTGGCAATCCAAATGCAGGTAAGACAACGCTATTTAACCAATTAACTGGCTCTCGCCAACGGGTTGGTAACTGGGCTGGTGTCACCGTCGAAAGGAAAGTTGGGCGTTTTAATACGGCTGAGCATCATATTGAATTAGTTGACTTGCCCGGTACTTATTCGCTAACCACCATTTCAGAACAGACATCTCTCGATGAGCAAATCGCCTGCTATTTTATTTTAAGCGGCGAAGCCGATATGCTGATTAACGTCGTCGATGCCTCTAATTTAGAGCGCAACCTCTACCTCACTTTGCAATTAGTGGAGTTGGGAGTACCTTGCATCATCGCACTTAATATGTTGGATATTGCACAAAGCCAACACATTGAGATTGATGTTGAAAAACTGCAACAGCAGTTGGGTTGCCCTGTCATTCCGTTGGTTTCAACCCGTGCTACAGGGATTGATAAACTCAAACAAGCGATTGATAAACATCCTCAGAACAATATGACAGCGCTGGTTGAATATCCGGCGGCCTTATTACAAGAGGTGGATTCACTCTCTGAGCAGATCTCGGCGCAGCAATTTAGTCAGCAACAACGTCGTTGGTTAGCATTGCAGATACTCGAAGGCGATATTTATAGCCGCCAGCGCGCGAATATTACAGAAGCGCAATTGCAGGCCACTCAACAGCACTTAAAAGCTAGCTTAAATGAAGAGCCTGAACTGTTAATTGCCGATGCCCGCTATCAATCCATTGCGGCGATTTGTGAGAAATCCATCAATAACAGTGCCGCGGAGCCCAACAAATTAACGCAATCCCTTGATAGACTCATCCTTAACCGCTGGCTTGGCGTTCCGATTTTTTTATTTGTCATGTACTTAATGTTCGTCTTGGCAATTAATATTGGTGGCGCTTTGCAGCCGTTCTTTGAAGGTGCCTCAGAAGCCATCTTTATCCATGGTATTCAGTGGGTAGGGGCGTATTTCAGTTTCCCTGATTGGCTCACCGTCTTCCTTGCACAAGGTATTGGTGGCGGTATCAATACCGTACTCCCTCTCGTACCGCAAATTGGTATGATGTACCTGTTTTTATCTGTCTTAGAAGACTCGGGCTATATGGCACGAGCCGCCTTTGTGATGGATAGATTAATGCAGGCCTTGGGCTTACCGGGTAAATCCTTCGTGCCATTAATTGTGGGTTTTGGTTGCAATGTTCCCGCCATTATGGGCGCACGTACGTTGGATGCACCTCGTGAGCGCCTCATTACCGTATTAATGGCTCCATTTATGTCTTGTGGTGCACGGCTCGCTATCTTCGCGGTATTCGCCTCCGCGTTTTTTGGGAAAAGTGGCGCAAGTATTGTTTTTTCACTCTATATCCTCGGAATTGTTGTCGCTATCTTAACGGGTTTGCTACTGAAACATACCTTAATGCGTGGTGAAGCCTCTCCCTTTGTGATGGAACTCCCGGTGTATCATGTGCCCCACTTAAAAACGCTGTTGATCCAAACTTGGCAGCGCCTAAAAGGCTTTGTGATCCGTGCTGGTAAAGTTATCGTGGTTGCCAGTATGTTTATCGGCGCTTTAAATAGTTTTTCCCTTTCAGGAAAACCTGTCGATAATATTAATGACTCCGCTCTTGCTTCCGTCAGTAAAGTGATTACCCCTGTTTTACAGCCTATCGGAGTGCATACCGATAACTGGCAAGCCACTGTTGGTTTGATTACTGGTGCGATGGCAAAAGAAGTTGTTGTAGGAACATTAAACACCCTCTACACCGCGGAAAATATCACCGCCGAGCCATTCGATGCCCAATCCTTTGATTTACTCGATGAGTTGGGGGATGCAGTCGCAGAAACTTAGGATAGTTTGAAAGAGACCTTTACCCTAAGTGCACTTTCTAATCCAATCGAGGCAAGTAAAGGCGATGGTGAAATGGCTTCTGGATCCATGGGCACCATGGCAGCCAAATTTGGTTCCGATATTGCCGCATACAGCTACCTTATTTTTGTCTTGCTGTATGTCCCTTGTGTTTCGGTCATGGGGGCTATCGCTCGTGAAACCAATAAAAGCTGGATGGCATTCTCCATTTTATGGGGGCTGAATGTGGCTTATAGCCTTGCGGCTCTGTTCTACCAAGCTGCAACTTTTAGCCAGCACCCGCAAAGCAGCTTAATTATTATTGTTGCAGTTATCATATTTAATCTTGTGCTGTTTACCTTATTGCGCCGAGCACGGAGCAGAGTAACACTGAATCTGGCAAATCAAACCGCCAAATCCTGTTCCGACTGCTCAGGCAAAGCCTGCCACTAACGGGGAATAACGATGGTCAGCTTGTTACAAATCAGGGATTTCATTGCACTGTATGGGCAAGCTGACCTCGACTTACTCAGCCAACGACTCCATGCCCCTAAATCACTTATCCAAGCGATGCTCGATAAATTAGTCGCAATGAACAAAATCGAAAAAGTCGATATAACAGCCTGTTTAACCGGAACAAGCTGTAAAGGATGCCCCGAAAGCAGTAATTGCTCACACCCTTTATATAAAATAAAGTCACCCCCGCTCTGTGAGTGACTTACGCGACCTCGACAATGTCTCTTTTTTAAAGTTTTAATCAAATTACTCACTAAAATACATGACTTCATTCAGGTTAAAAGAGGAAGTATGTATGACAAGATTTGATAAAAGCCTATTTTTAAATAATACGCTTAATTACCTTCGTCAATTCGGCTATCAAGCAATCCCATCAGAAGTGAAATATAATTTAACCAAAGGCCTTACCGCTTATTTCCTCGTTACCTCAGTGAAAAATAGTGGTAACAGTTACATCAGCTTGTTATCGCGAGCGCAAGATTATCTTAATCGTACTCACTTAACTTCAAATAAAACCGATATCTCCCATGAATTACTCACAACAAGTATCAAAAAAGTACTTGATATCCAAAAACCCTTAGATGTGATTAAACGCTATCAAGACTATCATGCCAGCTCTAGCAAAATTGATCGCCGAGGTTTAGGCGTCAAACAATCACTCGCAACCCACCGAAAAGCAGATGTTGAAAGCAGCCAACATTTCAAAAAATATAGTGACAGCGTTCATCAATTAGCTGAACAATATTTTAATGCACTAAAAAATAAAGCACTTAAAAACGTTGATGAGCTCGACCCCTCATTAAATAAGGTTTTATTTAAAAAATTACTCAGCAGATACCCCAATAATTTATCAAAACTCATTACCAAATCCGATAAAAGCCTAATAGAGGCCTGCTTTAATACCGCTGCGGAACAAATGCGTTGCCCCAAGTTAAAGCAATATGACCAATTTATGGCAAAAAATGGATTTATCACAGCGAGTGAAACTGAGCTTAGCTATTTTTTTCAAATAAAAACGCCTGTTGAAATTAAACTAGGGTTACGTGAAGACGCCCGGCAGGCTGAAACAGGCAATAAAGAGACAGGGATACAAATTTTTGCCGGTAAAGATACATTAGCGGCCTATATCCGTAAAAATCCAGCGGATGATGTCACAACTTTCACCCTCTTTGACCCTAATGTCGGTGTTGAAAAATTCTATAGTATTGACGCCTTTCTTACGACGCTGATTAGCAAAGCTACGGCTTATAACCTTGAAAATGGCTATTCTACCGAAACATTGAAATACAAAAAGTTTTATTACCACCGACCACCTGCCGCCGACCAAGAACAAACGGCAACCCATCGTGCAAACCTTTTTGCGCCGTCCGCGCCACCACTCCCTTTTGAGCCTTCCGCCCCACCCGAGGCGTTGATGGCAGAAGACACGGTTGGCTCTACCTGCTCTGCCGTTCCTCCATCTTATGGCGAACTATTTCTAGGGGATAAATCCCCTTTAGCGCTCCATGACGCACATCTTTCTGGGCAACACAACGCACCAGCTCCCCCTTATGCCCTATTTTCGCCTACCCAGCAACGTTAGTTTTATCATTTTACTCAGTGGCTTATTGCCACTGAGCTAATAGGTCACTCTTCCAATCGTGCCAGAAAGTCCAGTAAATATTCACAAAATTCATCTGGATGGGAAATGAAGGGTGCATGGGCGCTATGGCGCATCACAACAGAAGGTGAATTAGGATAACGTTCATCAAGTAATGTCGCGACTTTACGTGGCACCAAACCATCTAAGTAACCATAAAGACGTAAAAATGGCACGGTGAGAGCTTTAAGCTCCTCACGTAAATCTGTAATACGTAAAATTTCTAGCCCTGCATTTAGAATTTCCACTTTTGGCATAGGCTGCTCCAGCACCACAGATTTTAGCAATTTAGCATCTTGACGAGCGCTTTCAGTGCCTAACGTTTGCAATGCTAAAAAACGTTCGACTGTGCGCTGAAAATCTGTCGATAGTTGCTGTTCAAACCCAAGTAGCACCGTTGATTTTATCCCTGGCCAGCTCCCCTCATGGGCTTGAAAACAAGGTGATGAAGCGACCGTAATCAATCCTTTTACCTGCTGAGGATGGCTAAGTGCAATATGACTGGCGATTAATCCCCCCAGTGACCACCCGAGCCAAATAGCCTCTTTAGGCGCCTGTTGCCATAAAGTATCAGCCATCGCGGCTAAATTCATCGCATCAAACCCTTGGCTACGACCATAGCCAGGCATGTCAACTAAATGCAAACGAAAATGCGGTGAGATTCGCGGAATAATGGAACGCCACACTTCGGCATTCAGCCCCCATCCGTGCAGCAACACAAGATCTTGAGAACCTTCACCGATTGTCTCCCAGTACAACTGCGTCATGGTTACACTCTCTTTTTTCACAGGAATATGCTTATGCTAACAATGCAAGGTGCCTGTTGGCTATGCCAGCAGCCATTAAAATTAGTGGATCACGGGATTTGTGCGTTCTGCATAAAGCGCATCCCAACCATGTCAAATGTCTGCCATCGGTGCGCACTACCAGCCGAACAAGGCCACATCCTATGTGGTCGCTGCTTAATTCAGCCGCCTGCGTGGCATCGGTTAATCGCTGTTAGCCCCTATCAAGCCCCTTTACGTAAATTAATCCATCGTTATAAGTTTAACCCACAGCCTCAATTAGCTTTCACGCTTGCTAAAGTGTACGCATTACATTGGCTTAATGGTTATCGCCAGCAGCTTTGGCCTAAGCCTGATAGGCTTTTGACAATCCCTTCACACCCTAAGCGGCTATGGTTACGTGAATTTGACCACATTGCTTTTATCGGTGAATATTTAGCCAAGTGGTTAAATATTGCCTATTCACGAAATTCATTATTGCGCACTCGTGATACACTGGCTCAGATAACATTAAAACGTAAACACCGCCACAGCAATCTTAATGGCGCATTTACCCTAACAACCCCTGTCATAGGGCAGCACGTCGCTATTTTTGATGATGTGCTGACGACAGGCGCGACGATGCAAGCCGCGGCACAATTGCTGATTTGTGCGGGTGTAGAGACAGTACAGGCTTGGTCACTCTGTCGCACCTTGTAGGAATGGGGCAAATGGGCGTATTATAACCAACTAAAGCGGTCAACTATTATTGAGCAAATGATTATGATTAATATTACTGAAGCAGCACAGGCTCATTTTGCCAAATTACTGGAAAACCAAGAGCCAGGCACCCAAATTCGCGTGTTTGTCATCAACCCAGGCACACCTTCTGCTGAATGTGGCGTTTCCTACTGCCCACCGGACGCTGTTGAAGCAACAGACCAAGAATTGAAATTTGAGCGCCTATCCGCTTATGTTGATGAGATCAGCGCACCATTCTTAGAAGACGCAGAAATTGATTTCGTGACAGATCAGTTGGGTTCACAACTGACGCTCAAAGCGCCTAACGCAAAAATGCGCAAAGTCTCTGATGACGCACCTCTTATCGAACGTGTTGAGTATGTTTTACAATCACAAATTAACCCACAACTTGCAAGCCATGGCGGTCGTGTCTCACTGATGGAGATCACTGATGACGGCTTTGCTATTTTACAGTTTGGTGGCGGTTGTAACGGCTGTTCAATGGTCGATGTCACATTAAAAGAAGGGATTGAAAAAGAACTTCTCAAAATGTTTGAAGGCGAGCTAAAAGGTGTTAAAGATCTTACTGAGCACCAACGTGGTGAGCATTCGTTCTACTAATTGTTCACCTAAACTTGCTAATCTGACGGCGCCCGTATCTTATTGCGGGTGTCTTTTATTATTTCATCACCTTTATAATTCGGTATTTTATGGAACAATTTGAGACGCTAACGCCTGCACAGGCATACCAACATTGGGTTGATGGCACCGCGATATTAGTGGATGTTCGTGACCCACAAAGCTTCCGTGCGGGGCACGCAAGTGGCGCCTATCATTTGACCAATGAAACACTGAGCGCATTTTTAGCACAAACAGACTATGAGCAGACCATCATGGTGATGTGTTATCACGGTCATAGCAGCCAAGGAGCTGCACAGTACTTAATTAATATTGGCTTCGAATCCGTCTACAGTATCAATGGTGGTTTTGAGGCTTGGTTGAGGGAATATCCACAAGCCGTTACGGCTCTCTAAGCGAGAAAATCCATTCATGATCCATGTTGTTTCATTCACAAATCCCAGAATGGCCCAGGCTTTTGTCGATTATATGGCAAGCCAACATATCGAATTAAAAGTCCATCCTGTTCCAGAGCAGCAGCAAATAGAGCTTTGGCTTCAAGATGAGCAATATCTCGCAAAAGTACAGCAAGAGCTTAACCTTTTTTTGCAAGATCCATCAAACCCCCGTTATACCGAAGCAAGCTGGAAAATAGGTAACACCCAAACCGCGTTTAAATATCGCAACACTTTGACCTTGGCTAATCTCAAAGCACAATCAGGTCCTTTAACCATCGCCGTCATACTGATCTGTGCTGGCGTTTATTTTTGGTTAGCCATAACCCAGCACCTTGATGTGCTACGTTATCTTGCATGGCCACGGGAAGGGCAGCAATTTGAACTTTGGCGGTGGTTTAGCCCTGCATTCGTTCAATTTTCCCTATCTCAGCTCATTTTTAACCTCGTTTTGTGGTGGTATTTAGCTAGCCAAGTTGAACGTAGGCTAGGCTCCGGTAAATTACTAACGATCTTTTTAGTATCTGCCTTATTCTGTAATTGGGGGCAATCGCTGTATAGTGCATCTAATTTTGGTGGACTATCTGGGGTTGTCTACGCGCTGATCAGCTACGTTTGGCTAATGGGTGAACGTCAACCCGAAAAAGAGGTCAGTGCTCCGAGAGGGTTAATCATTCTAGTTGTTGTTTGGCTCGTGTTAGGTAACTTAGAAATTTTAGGTCCTGATATCGCAAATGCCTCACATATATCGGGGTTAATTATCGGATTATTGATGGGAATATGGGATAATCGACATACTTTTACATCCCATCGCTCCAGATAGAACATACATATTTAGTTAGAGGCTAACACCGTGAAACAGACCCAGAGACATGATGCAATCATCGAACTCGTTCGCCTTCAGGGCTATGTGAGCACTGAAGAGCTTGTTGAGCATTTCGAGGTTAGCCCTCAGACGATCCGCCGTGACCTCAACGACCTCGCAGAACAAAATAGGATCCAGCGCCACCATGGTGGTGCAGCCCTGCCTTCTAGCTCGGTTAATGCGGCCTATCACGACCGTAAAATCATGTGGTCAAATGAAAAAGCTCGCATTGCTCAACGCGTTGCCAGCCAGATCCCTGATGGTGCAACCTTATTTATCGATATCGGTACAACCCCTGAAGCCGTGGCTCATGCACTGGTGAATCATAAAAATCTACGGGTCGTGACCAACAACCTAAACGTCGCCACACTACTAATGCCAAAAGAAGACTTCCGCTTGATCCTCGCGGGTGGCGAAGTACGCTCACGCGATGGCGGCATTGTTGGTGAGGCAACTCTGGATTTTATCTCACAATTTAGGCTGGATTACGGTATCTTAGGGATCAGCGGCATTGATATGGATGGTTCACTACTTGAGTTTGATTATCACGAAGTGCGCACCAAACGCGCAATTATCGAAAACTCACGTTGTGTGATGCTAGTCACTGACCACTCAAAATTTGGTCGTAATGCCATGGTCAACCTCGGCAATATGAATCTGATCGATCATTTATTTACCGACAAGCTACCACCTGAAAGCATTCAAAAAGTGATTGAACAGCACAATGTACAACTCGAGCTGTGCTAATACTTTAATCTAGATGGTAGTATCGGCTACCATCTTTCCTTTCCTGCCAAACTTAACCTTTTCGTTAACCCTCTCGATAACGCTCTCAATGACATTCTTTCGTTAATGTTCGAACATTTTCACTTTGTAAAAATAGTCACAGTATATGTGTGGTTATTGAAAATAATTTGTTACCTTTATCACGATTTGTTGTTTTTTGTTGGTTAACAGTTGGCATATTAATCGATTTTGATTACAATCAAATGAGCGAAAACGAACATTATAGAAAACGTTTCGAACATCTCAGGGGGATGCATGGAAACTAAAGACTTGATTGTAATCGGCGGCGGTATAAACGGCGCTGGTATCGCGGCAGATGCCGCTGGCCGTGGATTATCTGTATTGCTGCTTGAAGCTCAAGACTTAGCAAGTGCGACATCATCTGCGAGTTCAAAACTGATCCACGGTGGTTTACGTTATCTTGAGCATTATGAATTTCGCCTTGTGAGTGAAGCACTTGCTGAACGCGAGGTGTTATTAAAACTTGCGCCACACATTGCGTTTCCAATGCGCTTCCGTCTGCCGCACCAACCTCACTTACGCCCAGCTTGGATGATCCGTATTGGCTTATTCCTGTATGATCACTTGGGTAAACGTACCAGCTTGCCCGGCAGTAAAGGGTTAAAATTTGGTCAAAATTCCGTCCTTAAGCCAGAACTTAACAAAGGTTTCGAATATTCAGACTGTTGGGTCGATGATGCGCGTTTGGTTGTATTAAACGCTCAAGAAGTAGTACGTAAAAATGGTGAGGTTCGCACACGTACAAAAGTCACTCGAGCCTATCGTGAAGATGGCTTATGGGTGGTTGAAGCAGAAGACCTGCGCACTGGTGAAAAAGAAACTTGGAAGGCGAAAGGTTTAGTTAACGCCACTGGCCCATGGGTAAAAGAGTTCTTTGACGATGGTTTGAAACTCAAATCACCTTATGGCATTCGTCTTATCAAAGGTAGCCATATTGTTGTGCCTCGCGCTCATGATGAGCCACAAGCTTATATTTTACAAAATGAAGACAACCGTATTGTGTTTGTGATCCCTTGGATGGATGAATTTTCCATTATCGGCACCACCGATGTCGAATACAAAGGCGATCCAAAAAATGTTCGTATTGATGACAATGAAGTGAACTACTTACTAAAAGTCTATAACGATCATTTCAAAAAACAGTTGAGCAAAGCGGATATTGTTTGGGATTACTCAGGGGTTCGTCCATTATGTGACGATGAGTCTGATTCACCACAAGCCATTACACGTGACTACACACTCGATATTCACGATGAAAATGGCAAAGCACCGCTGCTGTCTGTTTTCGGCGGTAAATTAACCACTTATCGTAAACTCGCAGAAGCGGCTGTCGGTAAACTTGCGCCTTACTACCCAAATGCAGGTGCAGCATGGACTAAAAATGGTGTGCTGCCTGGCGGTGATATTGAAGGTTGTGATCGTGATGGTTATGCACGCTTACTACGTCAACGTTACAATTGGCTACCAGAAGGCCTTGCTCTACGTTTTGCAAGAACATACGGTAGTCAAAGCAAGTTGATCCTCGAAGGCGCTAACTCACTCAGCGATCTTGGCGAAGCATTCGGTCATAACGTCTATGAAGCAGAGCTACGTTACTTAGTCGAACATGAGTGGGTTACTGAATTAGATGACGCTATCTGGCGTCGTACCAAATTGGGCATGTGGCTGAACGAAAGTGAAAAACAGCGCATCGCACAATGGTTGGCAGAGCATGTGAACGTCGCTCAACCAGCCACAGTTTAGTTGTAAAAATCTCGTTGGCAATGCACCAAAAGCCAGTCGGTTTATCATCGGCTGGCTTTTCTTTTGGAATTTATACTGACCCATAGAGCACAATACCTACTACTTTATCAGTTGCCTAAACGCATAGAGTTTGATTAAATAATCAAATCACTCTTTCTTCCACCTAGCTAAAGGTATTCCCCGACGATGATTTGAGATCTGCCAGAAAATGCTTACAGATACCCAACACGGTATTTCTTTTTCTGTTTTTGGCAGACAATGGTCATCAATCGTCTCATTTCTTGAAAGATAGCACGCTGTTGTCTGCCCCCTGCTCTCAGGAGGTACACATGACTGTTGCTTGTCATTTTTCACAACTTAATATCGAATTTCACCAAACAGCGCTTTTTCCCCCCTTAAATGGCTCCTTGATATGCCAAAAAAATGCGTTAATTGGCAACAATGGCAAAGGAAAGTCTGTATTAATGCGGCTACTTGCTCAACAAATGCAACCAACCTCAGGCTACGTTAGTTGGGCGATGCCTTTTATGCACGTTGACCAGCTCACACGCTTAGAAGGAGATACCATCGCAGACGCTTTAGGTGTTAGCCCCTTGGTCGATGCATTTACAAGAGTCGATTCGGGTAATGCGACTATGGAGGACTTAGAGCTATTGGAAGATAAATGGCACTTACCTGCCATTTGGCAGAGCTTATTGGACTCAGCCAAATTACCCGTGATGATAGATGCTCCAATTAATCACTTAAGTGGTGGTGAGCGAACTCGTCTTGCATTATGTCGAGCCTTCTTACATAAAGACCATTTTCTGTTATTAGATGAACCCGATAACCACCTTGACCATGAGGGTCGCCAGTGGCTAAGCAATAAATTGGCAGAACATAAAGCAGGCTCTTTGGTTATTACTCATAACCGAGCTTTACTGGCTCATATGCAAATGATTTTTGAGTTAACCGATAAAGGGCTACATGAATATGGCGGCAACTATGCCCTTTATGAAGAACAAAAACATTTTGCTATGGCAGCCATTGAGGCCAAAACCGAACGGCTAGACAACCAAATCCGCCAAGAAAAACGCCAACAACACGCCACGTTGCAAAAAGCAGAGCAACGACGCAAACAAGGCGAAAAAGTTCGTTATAGTGGCTCTCAGTCCTTATTGCTACTGGATATGCAAACCAATCGTGCGCAAAAAAGACAATCTAACGTGGCTGAACGCCATCAGCGTGTTATGAACGATTTACAAGGCCAATTACAGGACGTACAAGACAAACAGATCCATAATAAACAACAGAAAATGACGTTAAATTACCAGCCAGATGGTCGTAAGGTCACGATTTTTGCCTCTCAGCTACAACTGCCTTATGGCTACACGGAGCCTGTTTCTTTCACTGCCTATACAGGAGAACATTGGCACATTAAAGGCCGTAATGGCAGCGGTAAATCAACATTGTTAAAAACCCTTGCGGGGACGATTGCTGCGATATCCGGAGAATACCGAATTAACCCTGCATTTTGTTATCTCGATCAACATCTCAATTTATTGGATAAAACCCTCCCCGTCGCGGAAGCGCTACAACGCTATCAACCTGCATTTACCGTTGAACAATGGCGCACCCAATTGGGTATGCTCAGGATCCGAGGGGATAAGTCACTCCAACCACTTAGCCAACTTAGCGGTGGTGAACAACTAAAAGCGACGCTATTAGCGCTAACCCATAGCCCAACCCCCCCTGCGGTATTGTTACTGGATGAACCCGATAACCACCTTGATTTAGATTCAAAAACATTATTGGAAGGATTACTCAGCGACTACAAAGGCACGCTTTTTTTGGTGTCGCATGATGAGACTTTTGTCGAACAATGTGGGATGACCAATGAATTAGTGCTGGCAAATTAACCTTTTTATGCCATTGGCTGCCTACTGGCAGCCAACGAGCGACTAGTGAATAAACGTCTGCTTGACTCTATCTGACATCAAAACATAGGGGATCCAGATAAAGCAGTAGAAACAGCTATTTACCACATTAATAATGTAGCTATACTCAATTTCAATGCCAAAAATATTTGGGAAAACAAAGCGCGAAACAACAACCATCACGGTATAAAATAGCATCGAGATAATAAATAAAGGTTTCGCGATTTTTAGGCCTTTGAGGGCTGCGATAACGTTCCACGCCAACAAAACTATCAATATACCTTGGGCCATTTGTAGCATATAAAAAGCGTTTGAAAACCCATCGACATAAAAATCAGATTGCTCATTCGTCACAAGGTGCCAAGCTGATTTAACTTGTAGGATATCTAAGTACATCATGATGATAGTCTGATAAAGCATATAAAACAGCCCCAGCATAGGTAAAATAAGCCATCCTCTAATGCCTTGTAGTGGTGTTTTTTGAGGGCCCGTTAAGACTGCGGGTGTGTTGACATCCATCTGATTAATAACCTTATTCTTGTGACTTAATACAGCGTTCTAAATATGCTTTCAATACGTGTGCCTGATTATGCACCTTATCTTTAGCACTATACAGCAAGGTGAGATTGCCTAGCTTCGCTTTCTCTACAAGAGGCATCCAAGCCGCTGAATGATGACTTAATTCTTGATGATAGTCTTCAACAAATTTATCGAATTGGTCAGGATGTTGATGAAACCATTTACGTAACTCATTGGATGGCGCAACGTCTTTATTCCATTCATCATAATCGAGCGCGACTTTTTTTATCCCTCTTGGCCATAACCTATCAACCAATACACGGTATCCATCTTCAGACGAAACGGCATCATAGACTCTTTTACAGTAAATCATGCACCCTCACATTCGCGATATTCAGTATCGCTATTACTTAATTAACAAACGTATTTTTTACCCTGACAGAAACTAAGAAATATAAGCCCCAAATAAAGAGGCGTATCCCACTACCGACAATATCTACAATATCTTCATCCTCTGCTGATATTGAGAATAATGAACTCAATAAAACGACACTTGCTATGGATAGTATGAAGTCACTCGCGTAAAAGAGAATAATGACTTTAATCACCAATTTTTTCTTATAAATAAAGAGATAACATACGAATAACAATAAGCCATAAATCAATGCACTCGAGAGTAAGTTAAAATATATGAACTCCCTAGCCATTGGAATAAATGATAATGACGTAGGGTCAGTCATCTTCTCCAAACCTTCTAGCTGCTCTGGAAGGTCTTTCAATAAAGTATAAGGAGTGATAATTAGCGTAAGAAATAATCCTAACATAGGGATTAGTAGCCATCCCCCAAAACCGACGGGTTCAGAAGAAAGAGGCTCATTTTCAACCGTTACTGATGGGCAATCCGTTTTTTGATCTGAACCCTCATTAATTTTACTTGAGGAGAGATGTTCTTCAGATTGGTTCATGGCTAGCTCCTTGCTTTTTAGTTTAACCTCAATGCAAATAGTTAACTTAAATGGAAAATTTATTTTATATAAATCTAACGCTTTTCGATTAAAATATCACCTTTGAATTAAAAATTATCAAAGCCAAAATACGAAAAATATCAAAATAACCTCATATTTTTTGTCCATAAAAATAATAATCCCGATAAGGCCTACTCTATGCCAAAAATAACCGCCCAGCTGTCTCTACCTCCCCATTATCAGACGAATGACTTTTTCGCCTTTCATTTAAGAGATCAACATAATATTGCCGAAATTGTTGAAGGTAATTTATTACGCAAAGGTATATTGTGGGCGCACTCTCCAGCTCAATTACTTATTGAGATTGATAAAGACAAGGCACACATTATCCTTGATATTGATAACGCTAAAAATCGGCCCAGCGAATACGATGTTGTTGAACTAGGGAAACATATGCTCGGTTTACGGCAAGCCGTCGAACAGTTTGAAGCGGAATATTTATCACATCCCATTATCGGTAAGCTGATTAAGCAACAACAAGGTTTACGAATATATCAATCTTCAAGCCCATTTGAAGCATTAGTGTGGGCGATTATTGGCCAACAAATCAGCGTAACAGCCGCGATTGCAATACGTCGTCGCTTTATTCAAGCCACTGGTTCAAAACACTCATCGGGCATTTGGTGTTTTCCAGATGCACAGCAGGTGTCAAAAGTGACTGATGAATCACTACGCCAAGCTGGGTTTTCTACTGGTAAAATCATCACCATACGAGCGCTTTGTCACGCACTGTTAAGTCAGCAAATCGACCTATCACAACCTATCAGCAACCATAATGTCACGATATTGACCGACCAATTAGTCAGCCTTAAAGGTATTGGCCCATGGACGGTAAATTATGCGCTTTTACGCGGTTTTAACTACCTCGATGGCTCGTTACATGGCGATGTGGCCGTGAGGCGCAATTTGCAGTCTCTGCTTGGCGCAGAGAGCCAGCCTACAGCAAAAGAGACGGAAAAATGGTTAGAGGCATTTTCGCCATGGCGTGCCTTAGTTGCCGCTCATTTATGGCGTAGCCAATCGGCTGCGGGGTATTAATTCCCTCATACAGATAGCAGCCAACCCTAATTGGTTGGCTGCGTAAATTGCCTAATTCGGCAAAGCAGATCAGTCAAAATGACCGATTAACGTAACCAGTTGGTTTTCGCTAATTCAACAACTTCATCACCACGACCACTTAAAATGGCTTTGAGCATATATAGGCTAAAACCTTTTGCTTCTTGCAAATTAATTGTCGGTGGCATAGAAAGTTCTTGTTTTGCTGTGACAACATCGACAACAACAGGGCCATCATGAGCGAAAGCTTCCTTCAATGCGGCATCCACATCTTCACTCTTCTCAACGCGGATCCCTTTGATCCCAGCAGCATTGGCAACTGCCGCAAAATTAGGATTATGGAGATCAGTGCCTTCTGTTAAGAAGCCACCTACCTTCATTTCCATAGCGACAAAACCTAACACGCCGTTATTCAGAACAATGACTTTCACAGGTAAATTCATTTGTGCCAGTGACAACAGATCCCCCATCAACATACTAAAACCGCCATCACCACTCATGGTCACAACTTGGCGTTGTTTATCGACAGATTGGATCCCCATCGCTTGCGGCATCGCATTTGCCATTGACCCATGATTAAACGAGCCAATCAAACGGCGTTTACCATTCATTTTTAAGTAACGAGCCGCCCATACCGTTGGCGTTCCCACATCACAGGTAAATACCGCGTCATCATTCGCCAATGCACTGATCCGGCTTGCTAAATATTGAGGGTGGATCACACCGTCTTTACCCGGTTTTGCTAAATCATCAAGACCTTCACGCGCTTCGGTATAATGTTTCAATGCGCTATCTAAGTGGTGCCTATCTTGTTTCACGTCTAAGTGAGGTTGCAATGCGGTCAAAGTGGCTTTAATGTCACCAATCATGCCCATATCGATATGGCAATGGGATCCTAAGCTACCTGCATTAATATCGATTTGAATAATCTTAGCCCCTTGAGGATAGAATGGGCGGTATGGGAACTGAGTACCCAGTAACACCACCGTATCGGCATTCATCATTGCATGGTAGCCGGATGAAAAACCAATCAGCCCCGTCATACCAACGCTATATGGGTTATCCCACTCAATGTGCTCTTTACCGCGTAGTGCATGCACGACTGGCGCTTTTAATGTTTCCGCCAGCTTAATCACTTCATCATGTGCACCAGCACAGCCTGCCCCACAAAATAGGGTGATATTTTGTGCTTGGTTCAGTGCATCCGCTAACTTCGCAATTTCAGCAGGCTGAGGCATGATCAACGGAGCTTGCGGCTGATACCATGTATCATTTGCTGTTTCCGGTGCTTCACGTAACGCAATATCTCCTGGCAGTACAATGACAGAGACACCTTTTTCTAGAATCGCTTTACGCATCGCAATCCCAAGCACTTGAGGAAGCTGCTCAGGGTTAGAGATCAGTTCGCAATAATGACTACATTCGCGAAATAGCTCTGTTGGGTGCGTTTCTTGAAAGTAGTTACTACCGATTTCACTAGAAGGGATATGTGCAGCAATTGCTAATACAGGCACGCGATTACGATGGCAATCATACAACCCATTGATTAGGTGCATATTACCCGGACCACAAGAGCCTGCGCAAACGGCTAGCTTACCCGTCATTTGCGCTTCTGCACCTGCGGCAAATGCTGCAACTTCTTCGTGACGGGTGCCTAACCATTCGATTGTGCCAAGACGGCGTAAGCTATCACTCAGCCCATTGAGTGAATCACCCGTAACGCCCCAGATGCGCTTCACACCAGCATTATCTAGGACTTTCGCGACATAGGATGCAACTGTCTGTTTTTTCATAATGGCACTCTTTCCAGTCAGATTAGGTTAAAATATTCACAGAGCATCAAATCTATTTTCTCTGTAATACATCATCATTATTAAACCAATTTACGCACTTTAAACTTAGTGTAACGAATTAAATTTGCGGTTCCTACCGAGGAAAACAAATAGCTATTAAGAACAGAACAATCCTCCACTAATATCAAAAGAAGAATCTAGATACAGCATAAATTAAATATTCATTGTGCGCTGAAATATCAAAAAACAATAACATTAACAATTATTTAATAACCAGTCATAATAAGAGTATTTAATAAATAATATCGATAATGATAAGTAATTTGTTGATTATCCTAGAGGAGTAAAAATAAGATAAATAATTGTATTGGTTAAGGTACCAGAATATTTAAATTGGTGATTGAAGTGCAAGAAGCTGGCATCAAAATAGAAATATTCACGAAATTCAAACCAGAAATAAGACTCAAAAATAGCTATCGATACATAACTCAAATTCCATACCCTCCATCGGATAAATGGTATGGTTTACCAATAGGTCAAACGCGATATTTTTGCGCGCTGCTGCATAACTCCCCCTCTTGTAAAAAATTTAAGATAAGCATCATATTATTAAGCATTAAACACATCGCAATTTTTTATTAAAAAACAACACACTAAGTATAAAAACCAATTAAGTATTTTTAGCAAGGTTAAAAAATTAATAAAGCCACTAAAATCAGCATAAATAACCGACATTTTACATTTAATCGATATTATTGTATTATTGATGACCTGTTTAAGTCACATAAAGGTTCTCATTTTGCTTTTTTTACAAAATGCACAACAACAAACTAGCTCACAACACTTCTCTATTCCCTGCTCTTCTCTGCGCAATTGTTAGCGGTGATTTTCCCCAAGTCGTCTTAGCAAATTCGATATGAAACACTCGTCATATTGATGATCTTTGCCAGTGATAAATAAAATATTGATGCATTCTACAGATAACGACTATTCTAATATAACGATCTCTGTTTTTATCTGGCGCGAGCAAGATATAGAGATATGGACCACACAGATCATGAATGCAATTCATTACGTTTCGAAATTCAGATAAAAGGATGGTTCCATGAAGTTCAAAAAGAAAAAAGAAAAGCCTTTAAATATTAATGATATTACTATCATTGATGATGGAAAATTAAAAAAAGCCATCACTGCGGCGTCGCTGGGTAATGCGATGGAGTGGTTTGACTTTGGGGTATACGGTTTCTTAGCCTATGTACTCGGTCAAGTTTTCTTCCCTGGCGCATCACCGAGCGTACAGATGATCGCCGCTCTAGCCACTTTCTCTGTTCCTTTCTTAGTTCGACCGCTCGGCGGTGTCGTCTTCGGTATCCTAGGGGATAAGTATGGCCGACAAAAAGTCTTAGCCGTCACCATTATCATTATGTCGATCAGTACCTTCAGTATCGGTTTGATCCCTTCATATGAGACTATTGGTATCTGGGCGCCTATCCTACTATTGTTAGCAAAACTCGCCCAAGGCTTCTCCGTGGGTGGAGAGTATTCAGGTGCAGCTATCTTTGTTGCCGAATACTCACCTGACCGTAAACGTGGTTTTATGGGAAGTTGGTTAGACTTTGGCTCTATCGCAGGTTTCGTGCTAGGTGCTGGTGTTGTGGTACTCATTTCAAGTATTGTTGGTGAAGAAAACTTCCACGAATGGGGCTGGAGGATCCCTTTCTTCCTTGCACTGCCTTTAGGTATCATTGGCCTGTATTTACGCCATGCACTTGAAGAGACCCCAGCATTCCAACAACACATTGAAACGCTCGAAAAACAAGATAAAGCCAATATTCAAAATCCACCGAAAGTCTCTTTCCGTGAAGTCGTTTCTAAATATTGGAAAAGTTTGATGATCTGCGTTGGTTTAGTTATCGCAACAAACGTGACTTACTACATGTTGCTGACTTATATGCCAAGTTACCTGTCGCATAACCTAAACTATTCTGCTGACCATGGTGTGCTGATCATCATTGCCATTATGATTGGTATGCTCTTTGTCCAACCAATTATTGGTTTAACCAGCGATAAAATTGGTCGCCGCCCATTCGTTATTGCAGGGAGTTTAGGTCTGATAGTGTTAGCCTATCCTGCCTTTATGCTCATTGATAGCGGCTCTGTTGGCTTGATTTTTGTTGGTTTGCTTATTTTAGCTGTGCTACTGAACTGTTTTACAGGGGTTATGGCATCAATTTTACCGGCTATTTTCCCAACGCACATTCGTTATAGCGCCCTCGCAATCGCCTTTAATATTTCAGTTTTGATTGCCGGTGCCACACCGACAGTAGCAGCATGGTTAGTTGAATCAACCAATAATCTGTATATGCCCGCCTTTTATTTAATGGTTATCGCCTTAATTGGCCTCTATACTGGTATTACTATGCCAGAGACCGCAAACAAACCATTAAGAGGGGCAACGCCTGCGGCATCTGATAGAGCAGAGGCGAAAGAGATCTTAAGCGAGCACTATGACAATATTGAACAGAAAGTTGAAGATATTGAACAACAGATCGCTGAGCTAGAGAAAAAGCGTCAGTCATTAATTAATCAGCACCCTAAATTGGATTAAACCTGATGTAAGGCAAAGGAGCAGAAGATGGCGAAAAAACAGGCTTGTCACCTAGTCTGGTTTCGTAATGACCTTCGTGTCACCGATAATAAAGCGCTGTCATCTGCTTGTGCTGATCCTGATGCTAAAGTGCTCGCCGTGTTTACGGCTACACCAGAACAATGGCGAGCACATCACCTCTCCTCTCGGCAAATCACCTTTTTGCATCAAAATCTCATTGCGCTTCGTGACTCGCTAGCCAAATTAAGCATCCCTCTGTTTTGCCAAACAACCCCCGATTTTTTAAGTGCCGCACAATGGGTACTGGATTTTGCTCAACAGCAGCAAGTTGACCACCTATATTTCAATCATCAATATGAACTCAATGAGCATAGGCGAGACGAATGGTTGATTCATCACCCACAACGCGCTTTCCGAGTACATGCTTTTGATGATGCCTTACTATTACCACCAAAATCCGTCACAAATCAGAAAGGCGAAATGTACCAAGTGTACACTCCGTTTCGTCGAGCCTTTATTAGCCAATTAGTGACCACCGATTTTCGTTCCTTACCAGCACCTCAACCACGAGGGGAAGCACTTGCTATCGATGACCTATCACTCCCCTTGTTTGCGCATCACGCCGTCGATATTGCGCCACATTTCCCAGCGGGTGAATCAGCAGCACGCCAACAACTCAGGCAATTTTGTCGCCTAAAAGTGCAGCATTACCAACAGCATCGCGATATTCCCTCAATTGAGGGTACCAGCCTGTTATCCCCATATTTGGCAATTGGGGTACTCTCACCACGGCAATGTTTAAATCGCCTGCTCGCTGAGTATCCACCGCTTTTTGATTCCCCAGATAGCGGGGCATTCACATGGCTTAATGAATTAATTTGGCGAGAGTTTTACCATCATCTACTCGTCGCTTTTCCACGCTTATGCCGCCACCAGCCTTTTATTGAATGGACCAACCACATTCAGTGGAATAGCTCCGATGCTGACTTTAAAGCGTGGCAGCTTGGGCAAACGGGATACCCCATCGTTGATGCTGCAATGCGACAACTCAATACCACAGGTTGGATGCATAATCGTTTAAGAATGATCACTGCGAGTTTTTTAGTGAAAGATTTACTGATTGATTGGCGACTCGGCGAACAATATTTTATGCAGCAATTAATTGATGGCACACTCGCGGCAAACAATGGAGGCTGGCAGTGGTCTGCTTCGACAGGTACTGATGCACAACCTTGGTTTCGTATTTTTAATCCAACCACTCAGGGTAAAAAATTTGACCCTCAGGGTGCATTTATTCGCCAGTGGCTTCCAGAATTACAATCCGTACCCGATAAATATATTCACACACCGCATGAGTGGGCAGAGGCTAACCACGTTACTTTAGATTATCCCGCACCAATTGTTGACCATAAACAAGCACGTTTAGCCACATTAGCCGCTTTTGAAGCAGGAAAAAGCGATAGCGTAAAACACCATTAATTATCAAAGTAATAATTTCAGTTAGGGATTATACTGTCTACTACTCATCCATAGAACAAGCAAAAATCGGAGTCGTTATGCAGGTGATTTTACAGGTCGATTTCCCTTATCAAGGCCCTTGGGGAGAGCAGATGGCTGATGCAATGAAAACATTAGCCGAGTCTATCAATGATGAACCTGGCTTTATCTGGAAAATTTGGACGGAGAACCCATCGACACAAAAGGCTGGAGGTATTTACCTGTTTGCGTCAGAAGAGCAAGCTCAAGCTTACTTACAAAAGCACAGTGCGCGGCTAAAATCCTTTGGTGTTCCTGAAGTCCGAGGGGAGATCTTTGCCGTCAATCATGCGCTTAGCCAACTGAACCAAGCGCACTTTATTCACAATTAATTTCTGACTGCTGATAAGAGGCTGGACAGCGGCTAGCCTCACCGCAACCTGCTATTGAATACGGGCGAATCATCCCCGTATCCGTTCAGCCGCTAAAAATCCCCTTCACGGCGCTCAACAAGCGTCAGAATACTGTATAAGGCAACGGCAACATTATTTTGATTGAAGACTTGAACATCCCATTCAACCACGCCATTTGGCTTATCTTCTGCCGTTTTTTGTGCTTTTTTAATCTTTTTCTTGCAAGTTAAACGCACTTGGATGGTATCACCAATTTTTACAGGCTCAATAAAACGTAAGTTTTCCATACCATAGTTGGCGATCACAGGACCGACTGCCGCATCAACAAATAAACCAGCCGCTGCTGATACAACAAAGTAGCCATGAGCCACTCGCTCACCAAATAATGATTGCGCAGCGCCAATTTTATCCATATGTGCATAGAAATGGTCACCACTTAAACAAGCGAAGTTGACTAAGTCTGCTTCCGACACCGTGCGTCTTGCCGTCAATAAGGTATCGCCAATGACTAAATCCTCAAAATACTTCCTAAACGGATGCACTTGATCCGTCACTACATCTGCACCACGGATCCACTGCTTGGTGACGGCAGTCAGCATAGAAGGGCTACCTTGAATAGCCGTTCGCTGCATATAGTGTTTAACTGCCCTCAATCCGCCTAGCTCCTCGCCACCACCCGCGCGACCCGGGCCACCATGCACTAATAGTGGTAATGGTGAGCCATGCCCCGTTGATTCTGCCGCTGAGGCTTCATTCAGAATCAACATTCGACCATGTGCCCGTGCACTTCTACGGATAACATCTTGCGCTACTGAGGTGTCTGCCGTTACTAATGTACCCGCAAGGCTCCCTCCTCCCATAATGGCCAACTCAACCGCTTGGTCACTCGTCTCATAGCCAATCAATGTTGCAACCGGCCCAAATGCCTCCGTTTCATGGACGGCCTGATTAGTATAAGGATCGGCGCAATAGAGCAAGGTAGGCGGATAGAATGCCCCTTTTTGGCTATCGGCCCCCATCACATTCAGCTCTTGAAGATCCCCTCCACACAGGATTTCACAACCGTTTTGCTGTAAATACATAACCTTTTCATGAACATCATCACGCTGCTCTTGATTGATTAAAGCCCCCATGCGCACGCCTTCAACGGCAGGGTCACCGACAGTGATACCCGATAAGCGTTTTAATAATGCCTGTTTAACTGTTTCTAACTGGGGCTTCGGCACAATGATACGACGGATTGCTGTACATTTTTGCCCTGCTTTCACCGTCATTTCACGGGTCACTTCTTTAATAAATAAAGAAAATTCAGGTTGTTCTGGAGTAACATCAACCCCAAGTATTGCGCAGTTAAGGGAGTCTGCTTCCATGGTGAATGGGATCGACTTTTCACGTAATCGAGGGTGAGATTTTAATTTTTGCCCTGTTGCTGCCGAGCCAGTAAAGGTCACCACATCCTCAAAATCGAGATATTCAAACATATCACCGATCCCCCCGCAGATTAGCTGAATAGCACCTTCAGGCACTAACCCACTTTCAACGATCAGGCGCACCATTGCTTGAGTAACTTGAGCGGAAGCCGTCGCAGGTTTAATAATCGCAGGCATCCCCGCTAGCCACGTTGGTGCCAATTTTTCTAGCATTCCCCAACAAGGGAAGTTAAATGCATTGATATGTAATGCCACACCATGGCGGGAAGTTAAAATATGGCGAGCAATAAATTGGCCTTGTTTCGATAGCGGGATCATCTCATCTTCGGGCCAAATCGTATCATCTGGCAACTCGCGATTTGCAAGCCCTGCAAAAGAGAAGAGTGTTGCGATCCCACCTTCAATATCAACCCAACTATCTGCTTTAGTCGCCCCTGTTTGTGCTGATATTTCATAAAGAGACGCTTTATGCTCTAGCAAATATTTAGCGACGGCTTTTAACATTTGGCCGCGCTGCTGGAAAGTCATGGCGGATAAAGCATCCCCGCCTTTTTTCCGACCGTAATCAAGACAATCAACCAGAGGTAAACCCGCAGTGGTAACCTCATATAACGCCTGACCAGTCAATGCATGATAAATTTTGCGGCCTTCACCTTCACCATATAACCACTTCCCCGTTATATAACTTGTTAATTGCTGCATGGCATCTCTCCAAAATAAAAAACAACAAACACAAATATTAAATAAATATGTATCACAATATGGGCAGCGAATGCCAACCTCAATTTAACAAATTAAGAACAAAACTTATCCATTAGCTACTAACAAATAAAAACCACACTAATTTACATAAAATTAACCCTATGATTTAAATCAATAAACTTAAATTGATTGTGAAGCCAATCGCAAAAGAAGAATAAATGAGATTGATTTTATTGTTAACGATTCCTAGCATTAATGTTAAATATTGTGATTCATTTTTTATTTTTATTTAATTTAATACGAATCATTTGGAAGAAAACAATGAATGAGCAAAATCAGGCAAACTTCGAGGCCAAAATCGAAGCCGACATTAATATTGAGCCAAAAGATTGGATGCCCGATGCCTATAGGCAAAACCTGATCCGCCAAGTTGGACAACATGCACACTCGGAAGTTATCGGCATGCTGCCAGAAGCAAACTGGTTAACTCGCGCACCCACATTGAGACGTAAAGCTATCTTGTTAGCAAAAATCCAAGATGAAGCAGGTCATGGCCTCTACCTTTATAGCGCAGCCGAAACATTAGGATGCACTCGCCAAGACATCTATCAAAAGATGCTCGATGGCAAAATGAAATATTCGTCTATTTTTAACTACCCCACCCTAACTTGGGCCGATGTAGGTGTGATTGGCTGGTTGGTTGATGGTGCCGCCATTGTTAACCAAGTTGCCCTCTGCCGAGCCTCATATGGCCCCTATGCACGAGCGATGGTGAAAATCTGTAAAGAAGAGAGTTTTCATCAACGTCAAGGTTACGAAGCTGTCACTGTACTGGCGAACGGCTCTGATGAACAAAAAGCCATGTTACAAGATGCCATTAACCGTTTCTGGTGGCCTGTTCTGATGATGTTCGGCCCGAACGACAGTGACTCCCCACACAGTGCACAAAGTATGGCATGGAAAATTAAAAGATTTAGTAACGATGAGCTACGCCAAAAATTTGTTGATAACACAGTACCGCAAGTGGAAGCCCTCGGTATGACTATTCCAGATCCAGAACTGAAATGGGATGAGGAGCTAGGGCACTACCGCTTTGGTGAAATCGACTGGGAAGAGTTTTATCAAGTCATTAAAGGCGAAGGCATCTGTAATTACGAACGCGTGCATGCCAAACGCAAGGCTTGGGAAGATGGAGCATGGGTACGCGAAGGTGCCATGGCACATAGCCGAAAACAGAAAGCCGTTAAATCCGCCGCCTAGCACAGAATAAAAGGAAAAGACCATGAGCAATCAAGATTGGCCATTATATGAAGTTTTTGTTCGGAGCAAACAAGGGCTTGCGCATCGTCATGTTGGTAGCCTGCATGCCGCTGACGATCTGATGGCACTAGAAAATGCACGCGATGCTTACACTCGTCGTAGTGAAGGATGCTCCGTTTGGGTGGTCAAAGCGACGCATATTATTGCCTCTCAACCAGAAGATAAGAGCGCTTTCTTTGACCCTGCTGACACCAAAGTCTATCGCCACCCAACTTTTTATACCATCCCCGATGGCATCAAAAACATGTGAGGCAACGATATGAATCAGCATGAAGCACTCAAACAATATGTTTTAAGGCAAGGCGATAGCGCATTGATCTTGGCTCAACGGCTATGTGAATGGTGTGGTCATGCACCAGAATTGGAAATCGACCTTGCTCTCTCCAACATCGGTTTGGACTTACTCGGTCAGGCAAGAAACTTTTTAGCGTATGCCGCAACCCTATCAGGAACAGAGTTTGATGAAGATAAAATTGCCTTCCTCCGAGATGAACGTGAGTTTTGCAACTTACTGCTGGTAGAGCAACCAAACGGCGGCTTCAACGACACGCTAGTACGCCAATTTTTTATGGATGCCTACCATGTTCCGCTTTATCAAGCCTTAATTCACAGCGCAGATGAACAATTGGCAGCCATCGCGGAAAAATCGCTCAAAGAGGTGCTCTACCACTTACGCTTTAGCCGTAACTGGATGATCCGCTTAGGTGATGGTAGCGAAGAAAGCCATCGGCGAATTCAGCAGTCGGTCGATCAACTGTGGCGCTTTACAGGCGAATTATTCCACGCCGATGAAGTCGAGATTGCGCTCGCGGAGGTAGGTATCGCCGTTGACCCTCGAACATTACGTGAACAGTGGTTAGAAACGGTCACAGAGACTTTCGCGCAAGCCACGCTGACGATGCCTGAACAAAATGCATACCGTTTAGGTGGCAAACAGGGTAACCACACTGAACACTTGGGCCTCATTTTAACCGAGCTACAGTTTGTCCAACGCGCTTATCCAAATTGTGAATGGTGATGCTATGGAACAGAGATTGCAAAACAGCGGGTTACAACCCCCTCAAATTCATCAGATCTGGCAGCAACTACATCAAATCCCCGATCCTGAGTTACCTGCACTCTCCATTACTGATCTTGGCATGATCCGCAATGTTTTTGCCACATCTCGTGGCTGGAAAGTGATGTTTACACCCACTTATTCCGGTTGCCCAGCAACTGAATTTTTAATTAACGAAATCAAAAATGTTTTAGAGCATGCCGGGTTTCCCAATGTGGAAATCGAGGTCGTTCTCACGCCGGCATGGACAACAGATTGGATGAACCAAGACGCCAAACAACGCTTGCGTGAATTTGGTATTGCGCCGCCAGCAGGAAAAGCCTGTGAACACCCCGAAAAATCGGGGCCAATCTGTTGCCCACGTTGCGACAGTCAACACACAGAGAAAATCAGCGAATTTGGCTCGACCGCCTGCAAAGCGCTATATCGCTGTCTCGAATGCTTTGAGCCATTTGATTATTTTAAATGTATTTAAGGGCACACTCATGACTGTATTTCATCGTTTAAGTATTGCTGCAATTGAACGTGACACGCCTGATGCGGTTGCTGTGACCTTCTGCGTTCCTGATAATTTGCGCGAGCACTATCGCTACCGCCCTGGGCAACATTTAAGCCTAAAAGCCTTAGTCAATGGCGAAGACTTACGCCGCTGTTATTCCATTTGCAGTTCACCTGACGACGGGGTTCTAAAAATTGGTGTTAAAGCCATCCACGAAGGACGTTTTTCAAATTTTATTAACCAACAACTTCATGTTGGCGATAGCCTTGATGTGATGATCCCCCAAGGGAAATTTGGTTATCAACCTCAAGTCACAACAGAAGGTCGTTACCTTGCGGTTGCGGCAGGCTCCGGTATCACACCTTTACTTTCCATTATTAAAGCCACCCTACAAACTGAGCCACACAGCCGCTTCACTTTAATTTATGGCAACAAAAATAGCCGTTCGGTGATGTTTAAAGAGAGCATTGCCGACCTTAAAAACCAGTATGCAGAACGTTTTCAGGTGCTCTATCTATTTAGCCAAGAGCAGCAAGACAGTGCACTGCTTAGCGGTCGCGTGAATAAGCCACAATTAATGGCATTGGGTAAAACCTTGCTCAATTTTAAGCAATTTGACCATGCTTTTGTGTGCGGCCCTGAAGAGATGATGGACGATGTGCAATCTGCATTAGCTGAATGTGGCATGGCGCCAGAGCGTATTCATAGTGAGCGTTTTAACACTTCCGGCACGAAATTCCGCCCATCTGCAACATTAGCAACGGATAACCGCCAAGTCAGCATTCACCTTGATGGACGTACAATGACCATCAATATGGATAGCCAAGACGACAGTATTCTGGATGCGGCCTTACGCCAAGGCGCAGACCTTCCCTATGCCTGTAAAGGCGGTGTTTGCGCAACATGTAAATGTAAGCTTAAAGCGGGCGAAGTTGAAATGGGCGTCAACTACAGCCTTGAGCCGGACCAAATTGCGGATGGTTATATTTTAAGCTGCCAAGCATGGCCGAAAGGCGATGGCGTAGAACTCGATTTCGATGTGTAGGAGGCTCATATGCAAACTGATTGGATCCTAGCTCATATTGAACATCGCGTCCTAACATTGACGTTGAATCGCCCTGATGTGCGTAACGCCTTAAGTACTGATTGCCTCGAATTACTTGTCGATCACCTTGAACAAGCCGATAAAGACCCACAAATCGGCGCCATCGTTATTGCCGGTAACCCACGTTTTTTTGCGGCGGGTGCTGACCTTAAAGAGCTCCAGCAACAAACCGTTGCGGCGGCGATCACGGATAGGCGCCCTCAAGTTTGGCGTCGTTTTTCGCAAATTTCCAAACCCATTATCACCGCAGTCAATGGTTATGCATTGGGTGCTGGCTTTGAATTAGTACTTGCAAGTGATGTGGTCATTGCCGGTGAAACGGCGCGTTTTGGCTTACCTGAAATCACCCTAGGGCTAATACCTGGCGCGGGAGGAACTCAACGTCTGGTTCGCGTGGTTGGCAAATCCCTTGCGATGCAAATGGTACTCACGGGCGAGGCGATTCCTGCACAACGTGCCTTACAAGCAGGATTAGTGAGTCAAATTTGTGTGGATGGGTTAGTTGTTGAATACGCACAGAAACTTGCCCAACGCATGGCGGATCACGCCCCACTTGCCGTGAGAGCGGCTAAAGCATCCATTAATGCAGCTCAAGAAATCTCACTTTCAGAGGGATTACAGCTTGAGCGCCAATATTTTGTCACCTTGGCAGGTACTGATGACCGCCGCGAAGGGATCAATGCTTTCTTTGAAAAGCGACAGCCAAAATTTACAGGACAATAAGATGCCAAACAGCGCAATGATACTGACAACACTGGAAAATGGCGTACTCACCATTACATTAAACCGCCCTGACCGGTTAAACAGCTTTAACGATGAAATGCATCGTCAACTAAGTGATGCACTAAAAATTGCTGAACGTGATGATACCGTGCGTTGTTTAGTGATTACAGGAGCCGGTCGTGGTTTTTGTGCAGGTCAAGATTTGAATGATCGCAATGTTTCGGTTAGCGAACAGGCACCGGATTTAGGTTATTCCGTCGAAACTTTCTATAACCCCCTGATCCGCCGACTCACTTCACTACCGAAGCCTATCATCTGTGCCGTTAATGGCGTAGCCGCAGGTGCAGGCGCGGCAATCGCCTTAGCGGGTGATATCGTTATTGCGGCTAAAAGCGCCAGTTTTATTCAATCTTTTTGCCGCTTAGGTTTAGTACCGGACTCCGGTGGTAGCTGGTTCTTACCTCAATTAGCAGGCCATGCAAGAGCCATGGGGATGGCATTACTTGGCGATAAAATTAGCGCTGAGCAAGCACTACAGTGGGGCATGATTTGGCAAGTCACTGAAAATGATGAGCTGACAACCACCGTTAATCAATTAGCCCAGCACCTCGCCACACAGCCAACTTATGGCTTAGGACTAATCAAAAAAGCTATCTATCGTGCCGCAACTAACACATTAGATGAGCAGCTAGACCTAGAACGTGATTTACAGCGCTTAGGTGGACGCAGCGAAGACTATCGCGAAGGAGTCGATGCCTTTTTGAATAAGCGCGAACCTAAGTTTAAAGGACGCTAATATGACTTTAACTCTTAATACCGTCGCTGTCATTGGTGCTGGCACAATGGGTATCGGCATTGCACAGGTGGCAGCAAGCGCTGGACATACGGTACTGCTATTTGACATCAACACACAAGCACTGAATAAAGCAAAACAGTCTTTAACTGAACGGTTAAATAAGCGCGTTCAGCAGGGCAAAGCGGATGCGCAAACAACAGAGGCACTGCTTGCGCGTATTACACTTGTACATACGATGGCTGACTTAGCACCGGCTCAATTAGTCATTGAGGCTGTCGCTGAGAAACTGACTATAAAACAAGCGATATTTAGCGAACTTGAAGGCATTTGCAAAGAAAATACCCTCTTTGCAAGTAACACCTCTTCGTTATCGATTACCGCCATCGCCAGCCAACTTAAACACCCAGAGCGCTTTGCTGGCTTCCATTTTTTCAACCCAGCTCCCATTATGAAGTTGGTTGAAGTTATTCGTGGGCGCGAAACCGCAAGCGCTGTTATTGAACAGCTAAAAAACTTGGCGGTCGCATGGGGCAAAATTCCCGTTATCTGCCGCTCAACGCCTGGCTTTATCGTTAATCGAGTTGCTCGCCCTTTTTATGCTGAAACATTACGCGCACTTGAAGAGCAAATCGCAAACCCTGCAACATTAGATAGTGTTCTACGTGATGCCGGTGGGTTTTCCATGGGCCCTTTACAACTGACCGACCTTATTGGTCATGATGTGAATTACGCGGTGACGGATTCGGTTTTTCAAGCATTTGGCTACGACCCTCGGTTCCAAACCTCCTTTGAACAATTAGAGCTGGTTCAAGCGGGACATCTCGGTCGAAAAACTGGCCGCGGCTTTTATCATTACGATGACAACAAACCACTGCCTAAAGCCACAATGGCAGAAAAAGTGATATTAAACAATCCCCCCTCCGTTACGGCTCGAGGCGATTGGCAAAGTTTACCTGAGTTTGCACAATTATTAAGGCAAAACGGGATCCCTCTCGAAGAATCTAAAATAGATAGCCACGAATTGCCTACACTCCGAGTTAACAATGTTATTGTTATGTTAACGAATGGTGAATTAACTTCTGTACGAGCGCAAAAAGCCAATCAGAGCATGGTGCAATTTGATTTATCCGCTGATTATGCCAAAGCAAACGCAATTGCAATCAGTTGTGCAGTCCAAAACAGCCACCAAGAAAACCAGAGTGTCATTGCCTTTTTTCAATCGCTCAACAAGGACGTGATTGTATTACCTGATTATCCCGGCCTATTGACGATGCGGACGGTTGCCATGCTATGCAATGAAGCTTTAGATGTTGTCAATAAAGGCGTCGCTAGCCCAAAAGATACTGATAACGCAATGCGTTATGGCGTGAACTACCCTAAAGGGCCGCTCGCTTGGGGCGCCGAAATTGGCTGGCAACATATCCTTAATACACTCGATCAGTTATCGCAGTTTTATGCCGACGGGCGCTACCGGGCGAATCCCCTGTTGCGCCAATTGGTTGCTGGGGTGCGGTCATTACCTGCTAAGGAGCTGCAATGAGTTCACAAACCACAATAACATTGGCTCAACAATCCGCAGACATCATGTACCGTGACGATGCTTGCGCAAAAGCGATGGGGATGGTGATAGAGCAAGTTTCTGAGGGAGCCGCTCAACTCTCCATGACCGTTACTTCGCACATGCTTAATGGCCATAAAACCTGCCATGGCGGTCAACTATTCAGCCTAGCTGACACCGCGTTTGCTTACGCTTGCAATAGCCATGGACTCGCCGCTGTTGCCTCAAGCTGCTCCATTGATTTTATCCGCCCTGCATATGAAGGGGATACATTGACCGCAGTCGCAAACGTTAAGCATCAGGGCAAACGTACTGGCTTATATGAAGTAGAAATTGTCAACCAACAAGGCAAAACCTTAGCTTGGTTCTACGGGCGAGCGCATCGCCTAGGTCACCGTTTAACAGGAGAAGAGTGATGAGAGATGCCTTTATCTGTGATGGTATCAGAACCCCAATTGGCCGCTACGGAGGCGCACTGTCCTCTGTACGCCCTGATGACCTCGCCGTTTTACCTTTAAAGGCTCTAATGGAAAGGCATCCTCAATTAGATTGGTCAATAACTGATGACATTATCTTAGGTTGCGCAAATCAGGCTGGTGAAGATAACCGTAATGTCGCACGAATGGCGAGTTTATTAGCGGGTCTTCCATTATCCGTATCGGGCACTACCGTGAATCGTCTTTGTGGTTCAGGCCTTGATGCAATTGCACTTGCGGCTAGAAGTATCAAAGCGGGGGAAGCGAATTTTATGATTGCAGGCGGTGTCGAATCAATGAGCCGCGCACCCTTTGTTATGGGTAAGTCAGAATCGGCCTTTTCAAGGCAAGCACAAATATTTGATACCACAATTGGTTGGCGATTTGTCAATCCACTGATGGAAAAGCAGTTCTCAACACATTCGATGCCAGAAACGGCGGAGAACGTTGCAGAAGAGTATCGCATCCATCGAGCTGACCAAGATGCCTTTGCTCTACGTAGCCAACAACGCACCGAACAGGCTCGTCAACAAGGCGTTTTCGCACAAGAGATCATCCCCGTCACCATTAAACATCGCAAAGGGGAGACGATTGTTACAGAAGACGAACACCCAAGACCTGAAACAACCTTGGAACAATTACAAAAGTTAAAAACACCGTTTCGTGAAAATGGCTCAGTGACAGCAGGTAATGCTTCTGGGGTGAATGATGGTGCAGCCGCCTTGATTATCGCTTCGCAAGAAACGGCTAAAGCTCAGGGGTTAACCCCTAAAGCACGAATTATCGCAACAGCAACCTGTGGTGTTGAACCACGGTTTATGGGGATAGGACCATTACCCGCCACCCAAAAAGTCCTCAAAATGACGGGGCTAACAATCGAACAAATGGATGTGATTGAGCTAAACGAAGCTTTTGCTGCTCAAGCACTCGCTGTACTAAGAGGATTAGGTTTACCTGACGACGCGCCACAAGTGAATCCAAATGGTGGTGCCATTTCCTTAGGCCACCCTCTTGGTATGAGTGGGGCAAGGTTGGCGATTACCGCCGTGAACGAATTACATCGTCGCCAAGGGCGCTATGCCTTATGCACCATGTGTATTGGTGTGGGCCAAGGCATAGCCATGATTATTGAACGAGTTTAGACCGATTAACCTACCCAAAATCACACCGTTCTAATGAGATGAATGATGGGTAAAAAATAAAAATGCCTGAAACCCTACACCTGCTCAGGCCAATACTGCACTCGCTTTTCGCCATTGCATATATACCCGCCCTGACTCGGCAATATATCGCAAAAAAGGCTTAAAGCATGCGGATATCAATAATTATAAGGACTAGCAATTATGAGCACTCTACAACACACTATTGATCCAATTGAGTTTGCATCGAGAGATGAAATCGAGGCATTGCAGTTCTCAAGACTGAAGTGGACACTCACTCACGCTTATGAAAATGTGCCGATGTATCGCAAAAAATTCGATGCGGCCGGCGTTCATCCTGACGATTTCAAGCAACTGAGTGATATCGAAAAATTCCCGTATACCACAAAGCAAGATCTACGCGAGAATTACCCATTTAATACCTTTGCAGTGCCCATGGATAAAATCATCCGTATTCATGCCTCTTCGGGCACGACGGGTCGCCCCACTGTTGTCGGCTATACCCAACAAGATATTGATAATTGGGCTGATTTAATCGCTCGTAGCCTACGCTCTGCGGGAGCCACGAAAGGAGATAAAATCCACGTTGCCTACGGCTACGGCCTATTTACCGGTGGCTTAGGCGCTCATTATGGTGCTGAGCGTCTTGGTGCAGCCGTTATTCCTATGTCTGGTGGTCAGACAGAAAAACAGGCTCAATTAATTGCTGATTTCAAACCTGACGTCATCATGGTAACCCCCTCTTACTGTCTAAGCATCATTGATGAGCTAGAGAAAATCATGGGAGGAGACGCAAGTAAGTGCTCACTAAGACTAGGCGTATTTGGTGCAGAGCCATGGACTGAGGCATTAAGAACAGAAATTGAAACTCGCTTAGGCATCAAAGCGCTTGATATCTACGGCCTGTCAGAAGTCATGGGGCCAGGTGTGGCCATGGAGTGTGCCGATGCCGGAGAAAGTGGGCCTACAATCTGGGAAGATCATTTTTATCCGGAGATTATCTCACCTGATACTCTAAAAACACTCTCGCCCGGTGATAAAGGTGAGTTAGTATTCACTACCCTAACAAAAGAGGCTATGCCTGTTATCCGCTATCGCACTCGCGATTTAACCCACTTAATGCCGGGGATTAATCGTAATATGCGCCGTATCGGTAAAATTACCGGCCGCTCTGATGACATGATGATCATTCGTGGAGTCAACGTTTTCCCATCGCAGATAGAAGAGCAAATCATGCAGTTCAAAGAGCTTTCCCCTCATTACCAGCTAGAAATTAGCCGTAAAGGGAATATGGATAGCTTAGCTATTCGCGTCGAGCTGAAAAAACCCGATCTTCTGACCTATGATGAGCGTTGTAATATCTGCCATAACCTTAAGCATCGAATTAAGTCAATGGTAGGCGTGAGCACACAGATCAGTATCGTTAATTGCGGTGATATCCCTCGTTCACAAGGCAAAGCGGCTCGTGTTATTGATACAAGGATCGCCATATAAATCTTCTCTACGAGGCACCTTACAATGGATAAATGTCGGGGTGCCTTTAATTTTAGTTTCCTAATATAACAATGCCCTGTGTAGCAAATAGAAGACAAGCAAGATGTTTTTGTCTACTATTCATTCATATTTTTGATACAGATATTCATCGGATAATGACAAAATGGAAACTAAACTTAACCAATTTATACAGCATGCGCTAACCAGCCAGCCAATTAGTGGAACATCACTCATTATCTCTCTTTATGGCGATGCGCTACACCACCGCGGGGGCGAAGTATGGCTTGGTAGCTTAACCAATTTACTTGAACCAATGGGCTTTACCGACCGCTTTGTCCGTACTTCTGTATTTCGCTTACAAAAAGAAGGCTGGCTAGATGCTGAAAGAATCGGTCGTCGTAGCTATTACCGAATATCTGAACGTGGTCAAAACCAATTTCGTCACGCTGAAAGTAAAATCTATCAAAGTGAGCAACCCAATTGGGATGGCAAGTGGGATTTATTGTTACTTGAAGCCGCTGACAAAGATGAAAAAGCAAGGCTCAAAAAAGAGTTAAGCTGGTTAGGATTTGGTCAATTTAGCACCTCACTGATGGCAGCACCAAGTAGCGCTCAAAGCGATATTCCGTCATTACTTAATGAACTTAATGCAAGTGAAGAGGTGATCTACTTTCGAGCAGATTACCCCTATAACCGCTCCGAAAAACACCTAAAAGAGTTGGTGTCAGACAGTTGGTCGTTACAACAGGTGGCTGAACATTATCACCAATTTATCGTGTTATTTCGCCCACTCGCACTCTTATTAAAAGAGTTATCGGATGAGCAAATAACACCTGAGCAATGCTTTCAACTACGCTTATTACTGATCCACTTTTATCGCCGAGTAGTATTAAAAGATCCGCTGCTACCTGATGAGTTACTCCCTGCGCAATGGGAGGGGCAAATAGCCAGGAATCTGTGTATCAATATTTACCAGCGTGTTGAAGTAGCAGCAACACGCTACGTCAGCGAAATATGCGAAACAACTGTAGGGGAACTGCCGCAACCGACTACAACCTATTTCCGACGTTTTGGCGGTGTATTAAAAGAGATCGCGGCATAAATCTTCTTAAATACCGATGTAACTTAAACAGAAGGGGAACTCAATATGCCTTTTTATCAGATAGATGGCATCACGCCAGTTGTTAGTCCAGAAAGTTTTGTGCATCCAACCGCTGTGATCATTGGCGACGTGATTATCGGAAAAAATGTTTATATTGGTCCTAATGCGAGCTTACGTGGAGACTTCGGGCGTTTGATCATTAAAGAAGGGGCTAATGTTCAGGATAACTGTGTTATGCATGGTTTCCCGCAATACGATACCATCATTGAAGAAAATGGTCATATTGGTCACGGTGCGATTTTGCACGGCTGCCATATTAAACGTAATGCCTTGGTTGGAATGAACAGTGTCATTATGGATGGCGCCGTGATTGGCGAGAATTCTATTGTTGGCGCTTGCTCCTTTGTGAAAGCAGAAGCGGTATTTGCAGATAATACGTTGATCGTAGGAACGCCTGCTAAAGCACAAAGAACACTGTCTGAAAAAGAAATAGCTTGGAAAAGCCGAGGTACTGCTGACTATCAAGACCTTGTTATCCGCTGCCAACAAAGCTTCAAAGAAGTTACCCCACTCACACAAGAAGAGCCAGATCGCCCGAAACTGACATTTGAAGGTGTCATTCCGAAATCAGCCCTATAGTTACCCCACAAATAAAATAATAAGCACTCCACTTCGAGTGCTTTTATACCCATAATTAAGTAAAGTCACTGATTATTGGCAATAAATCATCATTAAATTGATACTATTCTGATTCGCTTATATCGCCGTGTTTAATACAATCCCTTAGAAATAAAATAAGCAGTGGCTGTTTTTCAACCCACAATAACAAAGAATAACAATTCGTTATGGGTATTTATCGTGCAAAATACCCCCCATGTTGAAAAATTCACCGCCTTTTCTTCTATGTGCAAAAGAAAAGGTAAATTAATAATAAAGTTAATTTGTTTTTTGCCGATAATGAAACCTGTAGAAATGAATAAATCATTTTTCGATAAATTAAGTTTAACTGGCAGACCTTTTTCGAAGTGAGCCAATATAAAATAAACCTTATTATTAATACGGTTATTTTATAGATATTAGCTATTAATATGATAGTTAAAACCTAAAATTGATTAATATTTACTCATCGATACGTCATTGTTTATATCAAAAAAATATTTCACATGGTGAATATATTTATTAACAATAATACATATTAAGAATAGTTTCATTTTTATATAAATATTTATTTTGACTAAACTTATTTATTCAGATTAAAAATTTGAATAAAATAAAATTATTAAAATGATTTTCATCAAAAAAATTTATGTATTTTGACTATTTATCAACTACTACCAAAGGAGTACCTGACTTAACATATTGATTTAAAATCAATAAAGAAATACAAATCCACAAAATGAAACGTTTGGTAACAAGTTTTTAACTCTACTTTTGCAGCCAAAAAATACATATAGCTCTGAATTAACTGAAATTAAAAAATAAAACACCACCCTCTTTTCAAAATACGCCCTTTAACACGTAATCAGCAATCTTTTCCGAGCCTAATTCGATATTTAATTTTTAAATCTAATATGAGTAATAATCCCCCTCTTTTTAAACAAATGATTACACGTATAATAGCGCCCTATAAAATTTGATATAAATCAAATTACCCTCAAATTTAAATGAGGCTGAAATATAAAGCGCCTTTGTTAAAAAGTGCCGTTTCGTATTTCTGTTTTTTAAATTCAACGTAATTAATAAATTTTTTTAAACTGGCTGAGGATGGCTTTCTATTTCTATAAATAACAGAAGGCGCAAACTTTGCCATTCCTCTTTTATTAACATATATACAGCTTTTCTCGGAGAAGAAAATGAATAACAAATTTGCATTATCAGTTGCAACGGCATTAATTCTTTCTGCTACACCAGCACTTGCTGCTGAAAAAGCAGCTGGTGGTGTAATTAACTTTAGTGGCGCAATTACTGATACAACTTGTACTATCAATGGCGGTAAAAGTGCGGATTTCACTGTTGCATTAAATCCAATCACTGTTGAAGATGCAGGCACGACTCAAGGCATTATTACTAAAAATAAAAAAACAGTATCACTCACTTTCTCTAACTGTACTTCTGCAAGCGGCGCTGCTGATACCCCTCTGAAAATTTATTTCTCATCTGCAAATAATATTTCTACTGATGGTAAGTATCTGCAAAATACCACAGTTAATGAAAATGACACGAGCGTTTCTCGTAACGTTGGTTTCGCCATTACTAAAACCGCGAATTCAGATAATAAGTGCAACGCTCGGTCATGTTAGATGGAAGGACGGTTAGCTACTGATAAGCTATCCTGCTCTTCCGACCAAAGATGAGCGAGTAAGTATGAAGTATCAGCAACTAACCGAAGGACAACGATACCAGATATCGATACTGCGTGAGGATAATTTATCCTGCCATGAGATAGGTATCCGTATCGGTGTAAGCAAGTCCACGGTCTCCCGTGAACTGAGGCGTAACACTTCAGATACTGGTTATAACCCACAACAGGCACACCAGAAGTGCTGTGATAGGCGGCTGTCATCTGCCAAAAGGACAATTCCTCAGCAGACCATAGATTTCGTGATATTTGCTCTGGAGTGGAAGTGGAGTCCTGAGCAAATAAGTGCAATTGGCAGCATTATTGGTCTTAGCGTCAGCCATGAATGGATTTACCAGTATATCTATGCGGATAAGCGTAGCGGTGGCGAGTTGTACAGGCATCTTAGGCAGGGCAAACGGCGATATCGTAAGGGCTACGGGCAGAAACGAGGGCGCATCCCTGATGCGGTATCCATTGAGCTACGGCCGTCAGTCGTCGATGACCGTAGCCGTCTGGGGGACTGGGAGGCCGATTTGGTGCAGGGTAAACAGGGCACTGGTGCTATCGTGACACTGGCAGAACGCAAAAGCCGTATTTACCTGACAAAAAAGGTGTTTTCAAAGGATGCGGTGGAAGTCAGTAAGGCCATTATCTCACTGCTGAGTGAGTATCAGGATGTATGTCACACAATAACGTTCGATAACGGTCTAGAGTTTAGTGAGCACAAGGCGATAGCAGAAGCACTGAACGCAGATACGTACTTTGCCCATCCGTATGCCTCGCATGAGCGTGGGCTGAACGAGAATACGAATGGGTTGTTAAGACAGTTTATCCCGAAAGGAACAGACCTGCGGACAGTGACAGAAGAAGACTTACAACGCTATCAGGGAGCGTTGAACAGCAGGCCACGCAAGTGTCTGGGGTTCAGACAACCTTCGGTGGTGTTTGCGGAGCTAAGAAAGGCGGCTTAGCGTTGCACTTCGGACTTGAATCCGCCAACAACAGACCAAATTCCTCTGTTATTAAACCAACCATTCGTTACTGATATCAAAGGCAACGACTCTAACACTGAAACCTTAGCATTAGATATCTATTACTATAAAACGAATGCTCTGCCAGCAAGAGTTGGTAGCTTAAGCTCTAACGTCACTTATACCATTTCATATCTGTAATTATTTACCCAAATAGCCAGGCTATTTTATTAGCTTGGCTATTTCTGAGTTTATTATTATGCGCCTACTTATTTTATTTTCCTTACTCGCTAGTATTAATACTGCCTTTGCTAATATTGTTGTTAATGGAACACGCGTTATTTATCCAGAAAAAAATAACGAAACCATCGTACAACTTATTAATAATGGAAATGATTCAGCCTTAGTCCAATCATGGATTGACGATGGTGATATCAATTCAACACCAGAAACAGCCAATGTTCCTTTTTTGCTTTCCCCCCCTGTTGTTAAGGTATCAGGGAATGATGGGCAACAATTACGCATTAAAAAACTCCCCGCATCGCTGCCAACCGATCGCGAATCTGTTTTTTATTTAAATATATTAGATATCCCACCAACACCAGAACATCTGCAAGGGAAAAACACGATGCAGTTGGCGATTAAAACACGTATTAAACTGTTCTATCGTCCGAACCACTTACAAGCCGGTGTTGAACAAGCACTCGAACAGATTGAAGTGAAAGCGGAAAACAAACAATTCCGTATCACTAACAATAGTCCTTATTACGTCACTCTTGCGAATGTTGATGATAAAAAAGGTAAAAAAATATTGACCGATTCACTCATGGTAGCGCCGTTTTCACATACTTTAGCACCAACTAAAACCGCTGTCAGTGCAGGTCAAAAATACAGTTTGCTCTATGTCGATGATCTCGGCGCCTATAAAAATAAAGATGTGATTGCAAAATAAAATATAAGAGAGCTTGTAATAATGAAGTTGCATGGCCGCCATAGGAGCCTATTAGCAGTTTGCCTAATTCTTGGAACATCAAAAAGCTGGGGGGTGAGTTTTGATACCTCTTTACTCGCTGGTGATTCCGCGAAATCCGATCTGTCTCGCTTTTATGAAGAGCAAAGCATGCCAGCGGGTACACAAGAGATGGATGTCTTTATTAATGGCGATTGGAAAGGCCGTTATCCTTTTATATTTACAGACTCTCACAACCGTATTTTTCTTAGCAAACGCGAAGCTGGACTTTTAGGGATCAAATTACCTGAAACATCGGATGAAGAGCAGGAATATACATTAGAACAATTGGTGCAAGGTGGTAGCTTTAATGTCGATATCAGTACATTAAGCATCAAAATGTCTATTCCACAAAGCTTTCTTTTGCGCAACGAAGTGGGCTATGTTCCTCCCGAATTTTGGGAAGAGGGTATCCCCGCAGCCATGCTTTCATATAACGCGACTTACTATAAAACAAAGAATAAAAATGGTGATAAATCATCGAGTGATGATCTCTACGCGGGTTTTGAATCGGGGCTCAATTTTAGCTCTTGGCAATTTCGCGATAGCAGCTCACTCCGAAAACATTCAGGTGATAGCTTAAAATGGGAAAATAATACACGCTATCTACGCAAAGCTTTACCATTATATCAATCCAATTTTATTGCAGGTGATTTTTACTCCCAGGGAACACTATTTGATTCAGTGCGAGTTCGTGGCGTTTCTCTCGCCTCAGACATTAATATGCGCCCCACTTCACAACAAGGCTTTGCCCCGATTGTTAGAGGTGTCGCTCAAACTAACGCCCTTGTCAAAGTCATACAAAACGGCAGTATTATTTACCAAGAAAACGTGCCACCAGGGCAATTTACCATCGATAATATTCAGCCAACAGGGTCGGCTGGCGATTTGTTAGTGATCGTAAAAGAAGCCAACGGGCAAGAACAATCTTTTACGGTTCCATTTTCTGCCGTACCGGGGATGTTAAAAGAGGGGGTAAGTAATTATGCCCTGCTCGCTGGTAAGGTGAACCAAGAAAATGGTCACTATCAGCCCAAATTTCTCCAAGGCACCTTCGAATATGGTTTTAATAACCTAATCACTGGCTACACGGGGGTGATTGCAAGTGAAGATTATCAAGCTTATCTGGTCGGCTCTGGTTGGAACTTACCTATTGGTGCTGTTTCTCTCGATATCACACATGCCAATACTCAACTACCTAATGACACGCAGAAAGGCCAAAGTATGCGAGTGTCATACAGTAAGTTTCTCAATACGACAGCTACCAACTTCACCTTAGCCGCCTATCGCTATTCGACCAAAGGCTATTATAGCTTCAGTGATTCGATTCATGCCCATGAGGGTTACCGTTTATATCAGGAAACTTTAGAAAAACAGGCCACAGAGACACTGCCTCATCGTGAATTACCTGCTTTCGATATAAATACGTGGGATTCTATGCGTGGGGTTCGTCCAAAAAATACCTTCACGATCAATTTAAATCAGCGCTTACCTGAAAACTGGGGAACCTTCTACGTTTCCGGCTCCCAACGTGACTATTGGTCGACTACCCCAACAACCCGCGAGTACCAACTAGGCTACTCGAATGCGTATTCAGATATCAGCTATTCACTGTCCGCTAGCCGAGTACGGGATGGTAAAGGCGAAGAAGAAAATCGCTACTATATTTCAATCAGTTTACCTCTGTCTGTATTTGATAATGATATATGGGTCAGCACAGGCCTTACTGCTACCGATTCTCACTATCAACAAAGTACCGTTTCTTTAAGTGGTACGGCTTTGGAAGCAAACCGATTGAGTTATTCACTTTCCGGCAGTAATCAGCAAGGTGGCCAAAACATGGCAAGCGCCAATGTGGCTTATCGCTCAAATGTTTCCACTATTGGTAGTTCACTCAGTGAATCTAATGACTACCATCAAACTGGGCTGAGTGCACGCGGCAGCTTAGTCGCTATACCTTGGGATATACTCGCATCTAACGAAATCGGCAATACAATGACCATCGTCAAAGCGCCCCATGCACAAGGCTTAATGGTGAATGGCGACCAAAGTATCGTGACCAATAAAGAAGGACTGGCATTAGTACCTTATGCAACGCCATATCGTAAAAATACGATTATGCTTTCAAATACAGAAAATACACAAGGCGCTGAAGTTATCGGCAATATGGCAAATAGCGCACCAATCGAAGGTTCAGTGAATTTAGTGAAATTCAAAACCGATACGCGCACCTCTTGGCTCAGTCGTGCATTACGACAAGATGGCAGTGCATTACCTTTCGGCGCAGAAGTAACTGACCTTCAAGGAGAAGCGATTGGCTATGTAGGGCAAGCCAGTGTGCTGTATTTAAAAGCAGAAGCTTTTCCTAAGTCGGTCATTATTCGGTTAAATGAGGGTCACTGCACCATTCATAACTTACCAGACAACCTTGACGGCCCCACTGGCGTTTGCCAATAACGAGATGAATGTCATGATGCGATCCTATCTTTTTTTAATCCTAATTCTCTTTAGTGGCTATAGTCAGGCAATTTGCCATGAAAGTGGCATAAGCTATGCTTCGCCAATTAGCATTGATTTGTCGGATAAACTCACCCCCGCCACCCCCGAGTGGACAACGACCATATCGACACAGTACTCGGGTAGCTTTAATTGTTCCACCCGCCAAAGCGAATTTGGTTATACCAAAATCCTGAATACTGACAACCAATATGCAACCATTTTGAGTTTTATGAATGGGAAATATCATGTCAGGGCACAAATCATTAATGATATTCCGAATAAGAAACTGAATAAATCAGGTCGTCACTCTGCTTCTGAGTTAAATACACCAGTGACGATTAAATTTACGCTTGAACCAAAACAAGGCACGCTCATTGCCGGTGATACCGTCCATCTACATGATATTCTCTTCGTCACAGATTTAAGCGGAATGTCAATTTTTGATATTGTGCTATGGCCCGTTAAACAACTTCTGAAAATCCTACAATGGTTATTTAACGGTTTTAACTGGCCCTATGATGACCGTGATATGTTCGGTCAGCCACTAATATTAAAATATGCACCAAAATTAACTACCTGCGCTTTCCAAAATGCGGGGCTTGTTGTCACATTACCAACATTAAGCCGCCATCAAGTCATTAATGGAAACCAAGCTGGCTATACACCGTTTTCATTGAATATGCGTTGTGAGAACCTTGGGGGCGCAAATAATACGGCAGAAAGAGCGATCGATGTCTTTTTATCTAGCAATAATCTGCTTAGCTCAGATAATACGGTCTTGATTGATAAAACAGCCAATGCCGCACAAGGTATCGGGCTACGCTTAGTTAAAACTAATGCGCCAAATACCCCTGTGGTGATTTCACAAAATCCAAACTCCCGAGGTAATGCAACGTCGCTGTTTTACGTAAATGCAGGAGGCCAACTGGAACCGCACTTTAGTATTCCAATGGCTGTTTACTATTATGCATGGGACCCTCAGCGAGCAACCCAAGGCACCCTCAAAACCACGGCGACACTCAATATTGTCTACCCGTAAGCTTCAAAAGATAAGAGCGCTAATCGTTAGCGCTCTTATTGTATTTAACTTACGCTTTACTACCAAAAGGCGGTTTTGCAAACCAGACGGTGATAATCAGTCCAATAAACACCCATCCACATAACCAAAAGATTTCATTGGCCGCAATGATTAATCCTTGGCTAGTGATCTCCTGCGCAATAAAGCCCGATGTCTGCTCATGACTTAAGCCATGTGCCGCCATCTCTTTATACATCTCTAGCGACTCAGGGTTATAGTCAGTGATGTATTCCGTTAACTGGCTATGATGGAGCGACTCTCTATCACTCCACATCGTGGTTGTGATTGATGTTCCTATCGAGCCTGCAAGAGTACGGAAGAAGTTTGCAAGACTTGACGCCGACGCCAATTTTTCAGGGGGTAAACCTGACAGTGTTAACGTCGTCAGTGGCATAAAGAAGCAAGCCACAGCCATCCCTTGCACTAACTGAGGCCAAACTACGGCAGAAAAGCCCATACTTGGTTCAAAGGTATATGCCCGCCAGAAGAAACAAATCGCATAGAATACAAAACTAAATGTCACTATCCAGCGAATATCAAGGAAGTCTGACAATTTCGCGACGGGGGCAGAGAACAAGACGGGCAATAACCCTATCGGCGCAAGGGCCAACCCCGCCCATGTTGCCGTATACCCATAGACCTCCTGCAATAACTGGGGCAAGAGAACGATAGCACCAAAGTAGGCCATATAGGCTAAGCTAACGGAAATCGTGCCTATCGTGAAGTTACGTGATTTAAATAGTGCAAGCTCAACAACTGGATTTTTGTCTGTTAGTTCCCAAATAACCAAAAAAACCAATGCTATCGCTGAAATTACCGCTAATGTGACAATTTCATCAGAGGCTAACCATCCTAACTCTTTCCCCTTATCCAACAGGACCTGAAGGCAACCAACACCCACTGACAATAATGCCAAGCCAATCAAATTAAACGGGACATTGACTACTTTCGATTCCATTCCTTTAAGGATAATAGAGCCTACAATAACCACAAAAATACCCAGTGGAACGTTCATAAAGAAGATCCACCCCCAATGGAAGTTATCACTAATATAACCACCAAAAATAGGGCCAAACACCGGGGCTAAAATGATCGTCATTGACCAAAATGCCAATGCCATATTTTGCATTTTAGGGGGGTAGCAACGCATGATCAGACTTTGTGAAAGGGGGATCACCGGCCCCGCAACAGCACCTTGTAAAACACGAAATAAGATTAACATGCCAAGGCTATCAGAGAAGCCACAAAGTAATGAAAAAATGGTAAATAAAGCGGTTGCCCATATAAAAACACGGACTTCACCAAACCGTTTAGCAAGGAACCCAGAGATCGCAATGGAAATGGCATTAGAAACACCAAATGAGGTAATCACCCATGTTCCTTGTGACATTGAAACACCGAGATCACCAGCAATGGTTGGGATGGCAACGTTAGCGATTGTCGAATCCAGCACCTGCATAAAGGTTGCAAGTGACAATGCAATCGTTGCCCATACCAGCTTTGAGCCCTTTAGTGGTTGAATATCTGCCACAGCCACTCCTTTCGGGCTAATCCGCGTTTTCGTTAATAATCGTGTCGATCACCGAATCGACATCCGCCAGCTTTAACACCAGCACATCACTTTCAAATGCTGGCGTGTCACGCTGAACTTCTGCTAACACAGGGCCATTTTGATCTTTAATATCAATCGTTGCATTCATTGATAACCCAATACGCAACGGATATTTGGCAACCTGTTCAGGGTCTAGCTCTACACGAACAGGCAAACGTTGTACCACTTTAATCCAGTTACCTGTTGCATTCTGTGCAGGTAATAAAGAGAAAGCACTCCCCGTTCCCATATCCAAACCAGCCACCTTACCGGTATACACAATATCATCACCATAAAAATCACTGGTGAGTGTTACTGGCTGCCCTATGCGCACCTTTTCTAATTGTGTTTCCTTAAAGTTCGCATCCACCCAAACGGGTTGAGCTGGCACAATAGCCATCAAAGAGCCTTGCGGACCGACTTGTGAACCGACTTGCACATTACGACGCGAAACATAACCTGTGATAGGGCTTTTCACCTCTGTACGTTGCAAAGTAATCCATGCGTTGCGCACATTATCTGCGGCTTGTTGGATTGCCGGTTGTTTTCTCAACTCGGTATTGCGCAATAGTGCTTGGTTCGCATTATATTGCTGAATGGAAATATCTAAGGCCGCTTGCGCCAACTGCACCGCTTCTTGGGAGTGTTGTAAATCTTCTTTAGAGATAGTCCCACTTCGTCCTAAAGCGGCGCGGCGTTGATAATCTTTCTGTGCTTGCGCAAGTGAGATACGATTTTTTTGGATTTGCGCTTGGTATTCATCACCATTAATGTACAGCTCTTTGGTTTTGCGCACCGTGGTTGCGAGGTCATGTTTTGCCTGCTCGTAGGCTAGCCGTGCATTGGTTTTATCCAAAACCACCAGCACATCACCCGCTTTAACCAAATCGGTATTTTCAAAATTAACCTGAGTCACATTACCTGTAGTCTGCGCAACAATAGGTACTTGCACACCGGAGACATAAGCATCATCAGTATATTCTTGAAAACGTAATACCAAAAACCAATAAGCACCATAAGCAACAAACAGTAGAACAATAATAATTGAAGCAATTACCATCCAGACTTTTCTACGTTTTTCATTCTTCGTTTTTTGATTAGTTTCGGTTGAACTCGTTGGTTGATCCATAATAACTCTCTGGGTCTCACACTTTATTAATCACTACCCTTATATTTACGGACTAATGCTAATAAAGCAATAGAGAATTCCATTTAACAATATTAATTTTTAGTTTTGTCATTAATTAATGTTTTATATTTCACATCAATAAATGACAGTAATATTTAATCAAGAGCATCCGAAATTGAAAAGCATTTAAACGCATAGATTCAACTAGTTATAGATGTTGACTTTTTAGCACCTAGACTTATTATCATAAGAAACAAAACCATTTCCAATTCATCTATTTTTGATGACTTTACTCCAACACCAAGCAGCTTTATTGTTTTATCGCTATATTAAAATATAAAACATTCCTAATTTGATAGTTATTGACTTATCTCAATATTTTTATCAAATGAAATTGTGGACTATTATTTTGTATCATTGAAAAGATAAATAATAACAAATAGCGCTCGTTTTAACGCTACCTTTAGCATCTAAAAGTTAATCATGAAAACGATAATATAAGGCGGCTAGCTGCGACTGATTTCATTCAGGAGAGGTGATGAAAGAGAGAGAAAAACCATCAGAGCAACAACTGATCATCGATCAATTATTTGCCGGACATTATCGTGACCCTTTTGCTTTCCTTGGTATGCATCAACAAGGAAAAGTCACCTATTTTCGAGTCTTACTCCCAAATGCTCAAGAGGTCACCGTACTGGATAGGTTGACCGCAGCCCCCGTTGTGCAACTATCACGCCTTGATGAACGCGGCTTTTTTTCAGGCGATGCAACAGACTTAGACGCTAATTTCACTTATATTTTGCAGGTTAACTGGGGCAATTCACAACAGGTTATTGAAGATCCGTACCGTTTCGGCACATTACTACACGATGCAGATACCAAAGGCCTCCAGCGTACTTTCTCATTTGAAACACTCGGTGCGCATGTACGCCAAGTGGGTGATATTACAGGTACGCATTTTTGTGTTTGGGCACCGAATGCCCAACGAGTCTCTGTCGTGGGCGCTTTTAACTTTTGGGACGGTCGCCGATACCCCATGCGCCATCATCCCGAAAATGGCCTTTGGGAAATCTTTCTTCCCGCGATTCAGGCAGGTACTCACTATCAATATGAAATATTAGATGCAAAAGGCGAAATACAATTAAAATCCGATCCTTATGCCTTTCGCAGCCAATTACGACCAGATACGACATCAATTGTTTCCCTGCTTCCAAAACAGCGCCACCCCACAGCACAGCAAATCCAATCGAACCAACGCAATGCCCCTATCTCTATTTATGAGGTTCACCTTGGTTCATGGCGGCGCTCAGCCAATAACCATAGTTGGCTCACTTACCGAGAACTGGCAGAAACATTACTTCCCTATGTTAAAGAGATGGGGTTCACCCATTTAGAAATATTGCCTATTAGCGAACACCCTTTTGATGGCTCATGGGGCTATCAGCCATTAGGTATCTACTCTCCTACCAGCCGTTTTGGGTCGCCACAAGATTTGATTGACTTTGTTGATGAAGCACATCGATTAGGTATTAATGTGATCCTAGATTGGGTGCCCGGCCATTTTCCTTCGGATAATAGTGGGTTAGCCAATTTTGATGGTACGCCACTCTATGAGTATGCTGACCCAAAAGAAGGTAAGCACCGCGACTGGGATACTCTGATCTACGACTACCGCAGTCACGAGGTACGCCAGTTTTTATCCGATAATGCCGTCTATTGGGTAGATCGATTTGGCTTCGATGGCTTACGCGTTGATGCTGTTGCATCGATGATTTATCGCGATTATAGCCGCCCTGACGGCGAATGGATTGCAAACGAGTATGGTGGCAATATTAACCTTGAGGCCGTCAGTTTCTTACAGCATACCAACGAATTACTTCACCGTATCCAGCCTAATGTATTAATGGCCGCAGAAGAGTCGACAGACTTCTCTGGGGTGACATTGCCACCATCCCTTGGCGGACTTGGATTTAACTACAAATGGAATATGGGGTGGATGCATGACACGTTAAGCTATTTACAGCTAGACCCTATCGCCCGTAAATACCACCATAATAAAATGACATTCAGCGTGATGTATGCGTGGAGTGAAAACTACATATTGCCTCTATCTCACGATGAAGTTGTTCACGGTAAAGGTTCCTTATTGCGCAAAATGTCAGGCTCACCTGACCAAAAATTTGCCACGCTACGTGCCTATTATGGGTTTATGTGGGCGCACCCAGGTAAAAAGCTGCTGTTTATGGGGGGAGAAATCGCACAATGGCGTGAATGGGATCATGATGGGGAGTTAGATTGGCATCTGGTGGATATTCCTACCAGCCCGCATGCTGGTGTTCAACGTCTGATCAGAGATCTCAACGTTACTTATCGCAGTACACCCGCCCTGTACGATAACGATCACAATGAAAGTAGTTTTGAATGGGTGATCGTCGACGATCACGATAATTCGGTTTTTGCATTTATTCGCTACGCCGAAAATGGCGACCCGCTGCTTGTAATCAGCCATTTCACTCCAGTAACGCGAGCAGATTACCGCATTGGTGTCAGGCTACACGGTCAATATCAAGTCTTATTAAACACAAATGATTCACGCTATGGGGGCAGCGATAAGCATCCTGTTGCTCCTATTTCCAGCCAGCCAATCAAGGCACATGGCTGCCAGTATTCTATTGCATTGACGCTGCCACCGTTATCAACGCTATATCTGACCATAAAGCCAGCCACAAAAAAAAATAAGGAGTAAAAAATGAAAGTATTACATGTTTGTGCCGAGTTTTTTCCTTTATTAAAAACAGGTGGACTGGCTGACGTTGTTGCGGCACTCCCGCCCGCTCAGCGGCAACATGGTGCAGATACGAGAGTCTTAGTGCCGGGTTTTCCTACTATTATCAATCAACTTGCTGATAAACAAAAAGTCACGACCCTTAACACATTCGCAGGGGAAGTGACCTTATTTTATTGTCTATATAACGATACGCCATTATATCTTATTGAAGCACCGCACCTTTACCAACGAGAAGGTAGCCCCTATCACGATGGTTATAACAATGCCTATCAAGATAACTATCGCCGCTTTGGATTATTAGGTTTTATCGCCGCTGAACTCGCCAGAGGCTGTGACCCACTATGGCAAGCCGACATTGTGCATGCTCATGATTGGCATGCTGCCCTAGCCTGTGCCTACCTTGCAGCCTATGGCTACCCTGCCCGCTGTATGTTCACCATCCATAATATCGCTTACCAAGGGCTATTTTCACCCCATCATATTCATGAACTGTGGTTGCCCCCTGAGTTTTACAACGTTGATGGAATGGAGTTTTTTGGTCAACTCTCATTTATGAAAGCAGGGCTATTTTATGCCGATCATACTAACGCCGTTAGCCCGACCTATGCCAAAGAGATCTTAAATCCGCATTATGCTTATGGCCTCGATGGGCTTTTAAATCGGCTCAACCACGAGCAGCGCTTAAGTGGTATTTTAAATGGCATAGATACTGAGGTCTGGTCACCTTCAAGTGATGCCTTAATTGCGCAAAAATACAGTGAGCGTAGTGTAAAAAATAAGGTAAAAAACAAACTGGCTTTGCAACAATCCCTCGGCCTTGCGCAACAAACGGATAAACCGCTCTTTGCTGTTGTTAGCAGAATGACCCGCCAAAAAGGTTTGGATCTGATCTTAGAAATCTTACCGGATCTACTGAGTTCTGGTAGTCAGTTTGTTTTACTTGGCAGCGGCGATCACGACCTCGAAAATGCCTATCGCCATGCTCAATCACAATATCCAGATCAGGTACGCGCGATTATTGGTTATGATGAGCCATTATCCCACCAAGTCATTGCAGGTGCAGACGTATTAATGGTGCCAAGTCGTTTTGAGCCATGTGGCCTGACACAGCTCTACGCGCTACGTTATGGCACGTTACCACTCGTGCGCAACACCGGTGGCCTAGCCGATACCGTGACAGATTGTTCATTGGAGGCGATAAAACGCAAAGAGGCAACAGGCTTTGTGTTTAATGAGAGTCATGCCGCCGATCTTAAATCCGCAATCGACCGCGCGTTAGCTTTGTGGGATTCTCCAGCACAATGGCAACAGGTCCAAAAAAATGCAATGGCAAAAGATGTGAGTTGGCAAAAGTCGGCGGAGGCGTATTTAAATATCTATCGAAGAGTGCTGGGGCGATGAATTCTAGGCCCTGTGAATAATTCTATATATTTGCCTATTTATAAAAGGTGGTCGTTCAAACGATCACCGAAATCAATAAATTTAAATGTTAGAGAAATTTCCATCATGCGGAATAGTATTCTCAGGTAATTCGGCTACTACTTAATATTGCAAGCAGTTTCTCTTTAGCAAATTAAAGAATATTATTCGTTTAATCTTATAGTGTGCTAATACCGGTTGATATTCATTTTCCAAATAAAAAAACGCTTGACGTTCGCTACTTTGAATAATTTTTTTGCTTTTTGCCGTCAGCGTCATGACATTATCTATATTCACAGTCAGTAAATTACTGCCTATTAATCGTGATTAAAATAACTTGTGAATCACTTGAAGCTCGGGATTAATCGAAATCAAGTCATCAATCATTTGGTGATAAATAGCGGGCATATTTTGTTTCCATCCTATCATATCCGGACGGTGGTCTATTGCCATGGGGGTTTTTAATAGCGGATGATCAATGATGGGTGTTGTCAAATCATGGCGGGCACGGAAATTTTTGACGGCTTGGTATTCAAACGGCCACGCTAATAAAATTTCCATATCAATTTCATAGCCTGTTGAGCTTTGTTCATTCTCATTATCTGCAAATAATGCAGACCATTCGACATGACAGTCACAAAGTGCAATAAGCCATTGGGAAACAACATCGTGATTTTCATTATACAATGCTTCTTGGCAGAAACGTTGATAGAATGGGTCAATAGGAATTCCGGCGCTTTCCCAATCTATTGTTTGGTTTTTCTCGCTTGCCAGCATTTCAATCGCTAGGACACCTAATTTCTGTGGTCGAGTATACATAGGGAGTGATTCTGCCATTTTACCCGATTGAATACTTTCAATAATTTTATCGTAGCAAAAGTGCCCTATTCGAAAATCATTACAGGCGAAATCCATTAATAAAATTTCACCTTGCTCCGCTAAATTGAGAAATAATTCCTCTCTATTTTTTGTCATAAGATAATTTAATACAAACAGTATATTCTTATGGTAAAAAAAACGCTCAAATTCATAAGGTGAATCATTATCATTTTTGTATATTCTTCGCATGTATGTTAGTGCAATACTTGATAAGTAAGACTCTAGTAAAACTTCATAACGAATATAGCGTTCTGAGTTACTTAACCCATGTAATTCATCTAGACTATCTATAGTTTCGCTATATATGATTTTATTAATCTTTGCAACATCATTATTTGAAGAGTTAACTAAATTCTCTATATATTTAATTACTTTATTTGTTCGATTCATTTTGCCAAATCCTCAGCGATGAAAAATTCAGTGTATTTACTGTTATGTGAAGGATTAAATTCATTATCTAAACCTACTGTTATTTTATAACCAACTACCTGACACTTTTTCATACTTAATTTAATTTCTTTTAGTATTCTAAATTCTTTTCTAGTTAAAGAGTAATCATTATCACCATGAAATAAAGAGCGCGTTCAGCTAATTCAGTATGGCGTCTGATATTTTTTTATAGTCTACTTGTATTTCTGTAAGCTTTCCAGGCGGATTCAAGTCCGAAGTGCAACGCTAAGCCGCCTTTCTTAGCTCCGCAAACACCACCGAAGGTTGTCTGAACCCCAGACACTTGCGTGGCCTGCTGTTCAACGCTCCCTGATAGCGTTGTAAGTCTTCTTCTGTCACTGTCCGCAGGTCTGTTCCTTTCGGGATAAACTGTCTTAACAACCCATTCGTATTCTCGTTCAGCCCACGCTCATGCGAGGCATACGGATGGGCAAAGTACGTATCTGCGTTCAGTGCTTCTGCTATCGCCTTGTGCTCACTAAACTCTAGACCGTTATCGAACGTTATTGTGTGACATACATCCTGATACTCACTCAGCAGTGAGATAATGGCCTTACTGACTTCCACCGCATCCTTTGAAAACACCTTTTTTGTCAGGTAAATACGGCTTTTGCGTTCTGCCAGTGTCACGATAGCACCAGTGCCCTGTTTACCCTGCACCAAATCGGCCTCCCAGTCCCCCAGACGGCTACGGTCATCGACGACTGACGGCCGTAGCTCAATGGATACCGCATCAGGGATGCGCCCTCGTTTCTGCCCGTAGCCCTTACGATATCGCCGTTTGCCCTGCCTAAGATGCCTGTACAACTCGCCACCGCTACGCTTATCCGCATAGATATACTGGTAAATCCATTCATGGCTGACGCTAAGACCAATAATGCTGCCAATTGCACTTATTTGCTCAGGACTCCACTTCCACTCCAGAGCAAATATCACGAAATCTATGGTCTGCTGAGGAATTGTCCTTTTGGCAGATGACAGCCGCCTATCACAGCACTTCTGGTGTGCCTGTTGTGGGTTATAACCAGTATCTGAAGTGTTACGCCTCAGTTCACGGGAGACCGTGGACTTGCTTACACCGATACGGATACCTATCTCATGGCAGGATAAATTATCCTCACGCAGTATCGATATCTGGTATCGTTGTCCTTCGGTTAGTTGCTGATACTTCATACTTACTCGCTCATCTTTGGTCGGAAGAGCAGGATAGCTTATCAGTAGCTAACCGTCCTTCCATCTAACATGACCGAGCGTTGCACTTATTATCTGAATTCGCGAACAAGCTAAATTAAAGGCATAGTTTGCACTATCATTGTGCTTTATACTGCAGTCTGTAATGAAATAATTGAATGGGCGGTAATGGCGATGAATGGAACAATCACAACGTGGTTTGAAGATAAAGGTTTTGGGTTTATCAAAGATGAAAACGGCGATAACCGCTATTTTCATGTGATTAAGGTCGCCAACCCTGATCTGATTAAGAAAAATGCAGCAGTCACCTTTGAGCCAACAACAAATAATAAAGGGTTATCGGCTTACGCGGTTAAAGTGATACCTGAAAGCAAGTATATTTATATTGCTGGTGAACGTATTAAGCTGACATCCATCAAGTCTTATGTGGTTTACAGTGAAGAAGTACCTGCTGATACAGGAATTAATAAAGAAAATGCTGTATTATCTGTAGGCGCTTTAATGAATAATATTAGGCCAAAATCAGACATTAAAGCGGGTGATATGCGCTCATTAAAAAAATTGGCGATCACCACGTTACATGGCACAACGCTGATCTTCTCAGAAGATGAAATAGATATTGATGAAACGGTAAAATTGATCAAATGACCGGTTTTTGATGCTGTTTTTATACTGAATAAGGCGGTAAGGTATGTTGGAATTTTTAAAAAATTACGATAACTTAACAATTAGCGAAAAAAAAGTATTAAAATATCTTACCGATAATATTACTGATATCCCTTATTTAAATATTAATGAATTAGTGGCTAAAACCTTTGTCTCAAAAACGGTGATCATTAACTTATCGCAAAAATTAGGGTTTAGTGGTTTTAAAGAGCTTAAATTTCAAATTAATAATTATATTCTCAGCAAAAATAAAACAGAAAAAATAAACCCGTCATCCTACAAAAAACAACTAGAAAGAAACATTAATAAAAGCTTTACATTGATAAATGAGGAGCAAATTGCTAATTGTGCCAAAACATTACGTCATTCTAGGAATATTTTTATTGTTGCTAGGGGAACGAGTAAAGCTGTAGGTTTTTATCTTGAACATATGCTGTTTGCACTGGGGCTACATTGCTTTTTTATTAATGATTACAACCTATCGGATTCATTCACACGCTTAGTGACCAAGGACGATACCGTGATTTTTATTTCTCTGTCTGGGGGAACAAAAAAAATCATTGAAACAGCGAAAATTGTCCAGTTAAAAGAGGCAAATATCATTAGTATGACAGCATTTCATACCAATGAGCTTACCAGCTATGCAGATAATACTCTATTTTGTTTTTCAGATAGTTATGACACTAAGATCGATGATACCAAGTCCAGAACTGGCTTTTTTATTTTAGTTGATTTATTGATCAATGAATTGGAGTATTTGCTTTAAAATAATCTGTACTCGTCATATTTCAAACTGCAATGCTTCTCGTTAAAGTATGGTGACTACATTGATTTGTTACTTATCTATATCTCGAATCACTAAAGTATAAATAAAGTTAAATTAAAATTTTTTCATCTAAAGAAATGCCTATGTATTGTTTATTATATCCACTTAACTTAAATAAGTTTAACCATTATTTAATGTAAGCAACAATATTATTCCTACATTATTTAGAATAATTTCCTCTCATATTGGAAAAAATAAAATGACCTAGGTCATAATTAATGACCTAAGATAATATTTAAAACCGAAACATCATTTATTTTACTCGATCTCCAGTGCTAGTATCCCTTTTATACTCGTCATACTTCTAGTTGCAGCGTTTTCTAAGCGCATAACGATTTTTTTGCTTGTCGCTTAGCTGCACCTCGAATTATTTAGAATATATTTTATATTCGAAGTCATAAGGAAAAAAATATGGCCAAAAAAAAGTTCGGTGAATCAATTCAACGTTTTGGGAGAACCTTACTTCTTCCAATCGGTGTTTTGGCACCCATTGGTATGATTTTGGGTATCAGCGGTGCTTTAGTTCAATCCTATATGATAGCTCGGTTTCCTTTTCTGGGGAATGAAACCGTTAATGCGTTATTAGTCAGTATCCGTTCAATTGCAGGTGTTATTTTTGACAATATCCCGCTCCTTTTCGCAATGGGGGTGGCTTATGGCATGAGCTTAAAAGATAAAGGCATTGCTGTTTTTGCCTCTGTCGTTGGCTACCTAACATTAATCATAACCATTAATGTCTGGCTAGTACTGACAGGTAAGCTTGCGGATCCTGCCGTTATGACTCAGGTTGGGCAAATTAAGGTGTTAGGCATACAAACCATGAATATTAGCGCCGCGGGCGGGATAATCACTGGGTTAATTGCTGCTTGGGCCACCGATAAATTCTATAACCTTGAGTTACCGACTGCATTTGCCTTCTTCTCAGGTAAAAAATCAGTATCGATTATTATGATTGGTTTAATGATCGCAGTGGGTGCAGTCTTACCTTTTATTTGGGAAATTTTGGTTCTTGGCTTGATGAAATTATCAGCCGTGATCCTCAGCCCAGTCGGACCATTCTTTACGGCAGGTGGTGAACGACTCTTTATTCCATTTGGCTTACACCATGTTTGGAACGTTTTATTTAGATTTACAGAAGCAGGCGGCTCTTACGTTATTGATGGGCAAACTTTTGTCGGGGTTGTTCCTGCAATGACGGAAGTGTTATTCAAACAAGGACCAAACAGTGAATACTGGGCAATGATGCCAAGCCTGACACGTTTTATGGCTCAACAGCAGATGTTAGTGACCTTGTTCTTATTCCCTGCTATTGCCTTAGCCATCTATAAAACATCCAAAAAAGAGAATCGTGCTGAAGTTAAATCAATGTTAGTTACCATGGTATTAACCGCCATATTAGGTAACGTGACTGAACCGTTAGAATTTACCTTCGTCTTTATCGCACCTCTTTTATATTTAGTTTATGCAATCATTGTTGGGATTGGTGCAGTTCTACTCTCTTTAGCGGGTGTTGCAATCGGCTATATCCGGGGAACAATATTTGACTTCACTATCTTTGGCTTGCTGTATGAACATACGAACTGGATCTTCTTAGTGATTATCGGAAGCTGTTTAGCTGTTGTCACTTACTTTATCTTCTACTGGGCAATCATCAAATTTGATATCAAAACACCGGGCAGAGAAGAATCAAGTAATTTGAAAAATACCTTAATTAAAGAAAAGCGTTATGGCGAGGTTGCAGAAATACTGATCAATGCATTAGGTGGAAAACAAAACATTCGTAATGTTGATAACTGTATTACCCGTATGCGTATTGACGTCGCAGAAGTGAATCAAATTGATAAAGATTTAATGTTGGAGTCTGGTTGTACTGCATTCTTCTTCCCATCGGCAAACCATGTCCATGTTGTCTATGGTCCAAAAGTTGAGTTTGTTCGTAATGCTGTTGATGAAGCAATGAAGAAATAAAGAAGGGATACAAAATGAGAGCGTTATACGATTCTAAAAGTAAAACTATTGATGACCGTGGAATAAAAGACCTGTTATCGAATGAAGCCAAATATTCAACTTGGTTAATGTTTGAATCAATGCTAGCTCAGGCTCAAGCCGAACTTGGTTTTATTCCTCAATCGGCAGCGGATGAAATTAAAGAAAAAGCAGTTATCGAGAATATTGATTTCGAAGAAATGAACCGTATTTATCAAAAAATCGGTCATGGCTTTGTACCTTTTTTAAAAGTACTGGTGAATGCTTGTTCCGAAGAGAGCGGTAAATATATTCATTATGGAATTACCACACAGAATATACAACAAAGTTCACAGCTGTATATGATGAAGACGGTACATCATAAGTTTATGTTGCTGCTCGGCGAGATCATTGAAAACTTATCTAATTTAGCATTGAAAACCAAATCGATGGTCATGCCGGGAAGGACCCATGGTCGCCATGCGATCCCGATTACCTATGGATATAAGGTTTCTGTCTGGATCAGTGACTTCATTGACTGTTATCAGCGCATGCAAGAGTGTGAAAAGCGTGTATTTACTATCATGATGGGCGGCGCTGTTGGGGCATTTAACTCTATGCCTGGTGTAGGTTTAGAGGTACAAAAAAGAGTTGCCGAATTAGTGGGCATGGAAGCGATGGAAGTACCATCAAGAAACCTGAGTACCCATAAATTAGAATATATGGCTAACTTAGCGTTGATGGCTAATATCTGTCATAAAATTGGTGAAGAAGTCTATAGCACAACATTGGAAGAAATCGCTGAGGTTTCGGAAGGGTTTACTAAAGGCACCGTGGGTAGCAGTACCATGCCACATAAAATTAACCCTAAATTAGCCAAAGGGATCATTGCTAACTCACAGAAATTATATTCCTTGCCAAGTGTGGGTATGTACTCTGCGGTGAGACCATATGAAGGGGATAGCAGTTCATACATGTTGTTTGATGGCTTGATTGAAGAAGCATTAGAGCTTACTACGGAGATCTTGTTGAGAACTGAAGAGCTGTCTAGAACGATTGTGCCTCATGAAGAAAGAATGCTACATAACGTCCTCAGAAATAAAGGATTAGATAATACTGAATACGTTATGATGAAGATGGCTGAAAAATTGGGTAAAGATAAAGCTCACTCACTACTCTATGAGGAAGCGATTAAAACCGCTGCTGATGGTGAGGATTTTTATACTAACTTAACTAAGAATGAGATCATTTCCGCGGCATTTAGCAATGATGAAATCAAAGAAATGTTAGACCCTCGAGCTTATATTGGTTTGTCTGTTGAAATTGCCGAGAAAGAAGCAAAACGTGGATTTGCTACTGCGCAAAAGATTCAACAACATTATAAATAAACCATAATGTTAATAATAAATAATATATTAAATATTATTTAAATTTCTAATAGATATGGCCGTCTTTATATTTATAGATAAAGATGGCCAATCATCACTTAAAATTCACACTGGCTATATTATTCAAACGCTTGTCCATGTAGCATACCACCACACATTTCCCTGCACCCATCCATATATGTCCACTCCCCATTAATTAAGACACTTCAAATTAGAGATTTCTAACTGTTTACGGTATGTCTCCGGTGGGAGGTTATTTAAACTTTCGTGGGTTCGATTTAGATTGTAATCTTGCTGCCAAAACCACACCATCTCTCGTACTTGGCTTAATGATTCAAATAAATAGGCATTTAAAAATTCACGGCGAAATGAACCATTAAATCGTTCGATAAAACCGTTTTGTTGAGGTTTACCGGGTTGAATATGGCATAAATCAATTCGATTATTTTTACAATAATTCAATAGATTAGCTGAAATAAGTTCAGGTCCATTATCCACTCGAATTTGTTTCGGCAATCCTCTATCGATTTTCAAACGTTCTAGTACTCTAATGACTCGTTCAGCAGGCAATGACGTATCAACTTCAATTGCCAGGCACTCACGTGTCCCCTCATCAATAATATTCAAGGTTCTGAAGCGTTTACCACAGTACAAACTGTCGTGTACAAAATCCAAAGCCCATTGAATATTCGGGACTTTTTCTATCACTAATGGTCTTTTTTCACGCTTCGGAAGCACCTTTTTAACCCGTCGTTTCAAGTTCAATCCTAATCGACAATAAACGCGATAAACTCGTTTATGATTAAAAGAATAGCCTTGAAATCGCAGCCGAAAATAGCATTTCCAAAATCCTGATTGTGGTGATTTCGCTAACACAGATTGTATGGCGCGAATTCAGATAATAAGTGCAACGCTCGGTCATGTTAGATGGAAGGACGGTTAGCTACTGATAAGCTATCCTGCTCTTCCGACCAAAGATGAGCGAGTAAGTATGAAGTATCAGCAACTAACCGAAGGACAACGATACCAGATATCGATACTGCGTGAGGATAATTTATCCTGCCATGAGATAGGTATCCGTATCGGTGTAAGCAAGTCCACGGTCTCCCGTGAACTGAGGCGTAACACTTCAGATACTGGTTATAACCCACAACAGGCACACCAGAAGTGCTGTGATAGGCGGCTGTCATCTGCCAAAAGGACAATTCCTCAGCAGACCATAGATTTCGTGATATTTGCTCTGGAGTGGAAGTGGAGTCCTGAGCAAATAAGTGCAATTGGCAGCATTATTGGTCTTAGCGTCAGCCATGAATGGATTTACCAGTATATCTATGCGGATAAGCGTAGCGGTGGCGAGTTGTACAGGCATCTTAGGCAGGGCAAACGGCGATATCGTAAGGGCTACGGGCAGAAACGAGGGCGCATCCCTGATGCGGTATCCATTGAGCTACGGCCGTCAGTCGTCGATGACCGTAGCCGTCTGGGGGACTGGGAGGCCGATTTGGTGCAGGGTAAACAGGGCACTGGTGCTATCGTGACACTGGCAGAACGCAAAAGCCGTATTTACCTGACAAAAAAGGTGTTTTCAAAGGATGCGGTGGAAGTCAGTAAGGCCATTATCTCACTGCTGAGTGAGTATCAGGATGTATGTCACACAATAACGTTCGATAACGGTCTAGAGTTTAGTGAGCACAAGGCGATAGCAGAAGCACTGAACGCAGATACGTACTTTGCCCATCCGTATGCCTCGCATGAGCGTGGGCTGAACGAGAATACGAATGGGTTGTTAAGACAGTTTATCCCGAAAGGAACAGACCTGCGGACAGTGACAGAAGAAGACTTACAACGCTATCAGGGAGCGTTGAACAGCAGGCCACGCAAGTGTCTGGGGTTCAGACAACCTTCGGTGGTGTTTGCGGAGCTAAGAAAGGCGGCTTAGCGTTGCACTTCGGACTTGAATCCGCCTGGCATCGATCACCACTTGGTCTTTTTTACGCCAATCTAACGGTTGACGGTAAAAAGTAGCTCGGGGCAATGAAGTTAGTTTGCAAGCCTTAATGACTGATAAACCTGCCTCTTTTAATGATTGTGCACAGGACTTCTTTTCAGTCACTACCAACCCTTTTTTGCAAAAAGCTCCTTCATCGCATGATTTTCAAGGCTGACTTCCGCAAAGAGCTTTTTCAGTTTCGCATTTTCATCCTCAAGCTCTTTTAATCGTTTAACATCATTAGCTTCCATGCCACCATATTTTGATTTCCAATTATAATAAGTGGCGTTACTGATCCCATTTTGGCGACAAATGTCTTCCACTTTCATCCCTGAATCAGCGAGCTTTAAAATATTAACGATCTGAGTTTCAGTAAAACGGGCTTTTTTCATCATGACCTCTGCAATTTTTAGGGCAGAAACTCTAATTATAGCTGTCTTATTTTAGGGGGAGTGGACAGCCTGAGCGTGTCAGCGCAACTGCATTAAAACCATCCCACAAAGCGGGCGGGCGAGGCGGGGAAAGCACTGCGCGCACGAGAGTAAAACATTACTCAATTGAAAAATGTAACATTCCTCTCTCTCTCGGTGTAATAGTGTTGGGATGAACTAACCGTTCCATTTCAAAACCAAAATCATGATAAGCAGTATTATAAAAAGAGCTTAAAATAAATTTCACAAACGTTACCGGACATAATGGTGACGACAATGGTATCCGGCAATTTTTAAACTGACCTAGGGTTAGGTGTGCTGCTGGATGAATAACATCATTAGCGTCATCAGGGGCATAATCCACTCGTATCGGAACGGGTAAAATTGATTTTTGGACAATGTCAGCATAAAAGTTGCTTTCGTCTAAATATAACTCAGGGTCATTCTGGAATGATTCGTAATTAGGCGCGGGGAAATAACATAGTCTTTCTTTTACAAGTTTCATTCGACGATCAAACTGAAATAAAAGATGGAGTAACCCACCATCTAATAATTTGATATTATATTGCCTTTTTTCGTCCAAGAAGTTATAGATATCAACATACTCAATATTTCTTAATGCAATTGAAGTATCAGCGAATCCGCTATAGCTGACATAATAATATTCTTTATCCCGTGTTATTACAGGATAGTTTTGTGCGTCACTGATACCCACTGATATCAGATGAGATGTGATTTTTCTAATTGCTGCGCAAATGCTACTTGAGTTCATCTCATTCACCCTTCAGTTGCTTAATTAAAGCAAGGCGTAATTCTTCTGGTATATCTTCAACTCTAACTTGTCCATCCAATAGAACCATGAGATTATGGGCGTTCAATTTAGCTTGGTGTACTCTTTTTCTCTCTTGAGAAGTCATATCCCTGTTCACCAGTCGCATTTTTTTACGCTCTGCTTCTGTTGGGTATGTAAATTCCAGTTTAAATCCTCTTTGTTTCACCTCATTGTATTCGTTAATCAGGCCATCAAAGGAAGAACCCACACCACATACACGAAGCCATGCTTTAGTTCTTGTCATTGCAGTAAAAAGGATATTTCTACGCTTTGCCAGTTCATAATCCACGTTGCAATAATGAGCATCCATGATGTATACCATAGCTGCTTCGTTTCCCTTTGCTCTGAATATGGATGTAAATGTTACACTATTATCTGAGAAAAACTCATCAGGAGAGCTTGTAATTCCAGCTATAGATGTATTAATTCCGTTTTGGAATAAAAGGTCACGCAGATAACCTACTTCATTTCTCATACGTATTGTATCTGGGTGAATTACAACAATGTCGCTAGGTAATATCTCTTCCTCATGAATATTTTTAAATATTTCCTGCGCAATCCAATTAGATTGAGAATGCTTGTCTTCAAATTTAACAAACTGGATCATCTCATCAATTGAGTTATGTGCACTCAATAGGGATGGGCTAGATTTCGTTGTCCTTGATAATATAACCTCCTTTCCCTCAACTAATTCACCATCTATTTTTTCATAACCAATCTCTGTCCATAATCCTTCAAAATCAAACATCTGAATTATTGGTTTATGATAAATACCAAACCCTAAAGCATGAGCCGTGGTTAAGATTGGGCCTGGATTTCGATAACAAATGTCTAAAGTTATATCTTGTTCTTCACTGGTGAAACTAACAATTGGTTTTCCATGCTCGTCTACTCCCCAAATTTGTTCAGGAGAAGGCATGGATGAATCCCCAAGATTTTGTAATTCATCATAAGCGTAAACTAATCGTTTCTTTTCCCCTAGCAAAGAATAACATATGCGGAGAAACTCAATTGAAAAATCTTGAGCCTCATCAATAAGGATGAAATCATATAATTTCTTATCTTCTTTTTTATTATCGAGGAAGTTCTTACAGGCAGCCTGAAAAGGTGTTTCATTAAATTCTGCAAGACGACATGCGCCGTTATAATCGTAATAAGGTATATTATGTGCCACACATGCGTTGTAATATAAACCTTCTGTTTTAGAGCCGCCCCAGGCATGAATAATGTCTACGTTATCCCAATCAATTCCATTATCATCTGCGAATGCTGAGACTAAATGTTTTAGTTGCTCTTTGAGAGAGCGACTATTGAAAGTAACTGCTATTTTCCAGTGAGGATTTTGTGAGTGTATATGTGCAATTTTTCGAGCGAGAACAATAGTCTTACCTGAGCCAGCAAGCCCACGAATCCTTTGGACATTATCAATATTGACCAAGACGGCAGTCGTTTGACTAGAATCAAGAGTGGCAAGTGAATTCTCCAATTTTTTTAGTACGCTACCCTTTGAGTCAATCTGTCTGACATAGCTTCTTTTTCTCTTGGGCTTCAATTTTGAAAGTGATTGAACATGGGATAGTAAAGTTTCAAGAAGGGAACCATCATCCCAGGTAATGTCATTGAGAATAGATAATATTTCATCAACATTGGAACTAATGCTTAAACCACTGTCACAATCAAAATCATCAATATTTATACAGTTTGGTGCGAAAACAATACTGTTCACAGGTACGTTTAATATTCTGTTTTTAGTCAGTGCTTTTACTTCAGAAAGTTTTGCGACGAATTTCATGTGCATTTCGTCAATGATATCAATATCATCTTGGGTTAACTCTCTTTCCTCATTGAAATGGAAAATGACAACACCATGCTTTGATGAGCAAATTAGACCATCAAGAGTAACATTGTTTTCGCTCAGAAAAATAACAGGAAAACCGCGATAATAATATCCAGCTATATCATTTATCTTTCTTATTGAATTTTCTAGAATATCAGAAACAGTATGATTCTGAGGTTTCATTCCCAATATTTCAATCATTTTGAACTCCGGTAGATAAATTCATCAAAAAATCCGAGTATTTTTGCATCATATATTTTCTTTTATCAAGATACAAAGCATGATTATATGTGCCTCGGATAGTATTCTTATCAACATGTGCGAGCTGAATCTCAATCCATGCGCTCTCAAATCCCATTTCATGAAGAATTGTCGATAGTGTATGCCTAAAACCATGACCAGTAGTTCTTCCCTTATAACCTAATGATTCAATAACTTGGTTTACACTTTCTTTGCTTATCGGTTTTCTACGATCATTTCTGCCAATAAAAACATAGGGATAGTCCGATGTTATCGGTTGTAGTTGTTTAAACAGTTCAATTACCTGAGATGATAAAGGTACTATATGTGGCCGACGCATTTTCATCCGTTCAGCAGGTATTTCCCAGATACCTTTTATCAAATCAATTTCACTCCAAGTTGCAAAACGCATTTCCTGCGTCCTGACTCCTGTCATCATTAGGATCTTGGTTGCGTTTTTGGTAATAATACTTCCAGTATATGACTCTAGATCTCTAACAAAATGAGGTAGCTCTTCCGCGGATAAAAACGGATGATGCTTTTGCTTGGGAATAGCCAAAGCGATTGCTAAATCAGGCGCCGGATTGTATTCAGCACGGCCAGTGATGATCGCGTAGCGAAACACTTCTCCACATCGTTGGCGAACTTTTCTGGTTTTCTCCAACGCTCCACGTTTTTCGATGCGCTTAAGTACTTCAAGCAGTTCTAATGGCTTAATTTCAGATATTGGGCGTTTACCAATGAAAGGAAAAACATCCTGTTCGAATGTTTTAATAATTTCCTCCCGATAAGCGATAGTCCAGCGATCTGCTTTTGCTGCATGCCATTCTCTGCTAACTGACTCAAAAGAATTTTCAGTTGATAATTTTTGAGCAAGTTTCTGAGCCTTCCGTTCTTCTACTGGGTCTATGCCGTTTGCTACCTGCTTACGTGCAGTATCACGTTTCTCTCGTGCTTCTGCGAGGCTAACAAGTTCGTAACTACCAAATGACATTAGCCGTGCTTTACCGGCGAAACGAAAGCGGAAGCGCCAGCCCTTTGAACCGTCTGGCTTGATGAGTAGTGACAAACCGTGCCCATCATTCATTGTATATGGTTTGTCTTGTGGTTTTGCGCGTTTGATTTGTATATCGGTTAGAGCCATGTGTATAACTGAAAACTGCGTATGAAGATTCTATACACATTACTATACATATTTTTCGCGGATTCAGGGAGATGATCTCGGACTATTACGGACAAGATGATTATTTATCATATTGAATATAAAGGATTTTATGGAGTATCTCGGAACTGGCTGGATGAAGTTTGGCGGAAGATCACAGGAGTCGAACCTGCCCGGGACTGCTGGCAGCCCCAACTGGATTTGAAATCCAGCCGCCTCACCGGAGACGACGATCTTCCTTATCTGTAGAGGCTTGATTATAGCCCGAATACTCTATTTTCCAAAGCCTATGAAATCAAATAGTCACATTTATTGATAAAGATTAAGCACAAAAAACGTTATCTTGTATTGAGGTTTTCATTTCCGCCCCCATATAATTTTACATATTCACAGTGGCGTGCTGCTTTCGTTAAGTTGAGGGTCAGCCGTTTAACTTATTGTCAATACAGTAAGCCTTGGCCTACGAGCGCAAGCCTGCTATCACAGGATGTTTATATGACAAACCCATTATTAACCGATTCTGTACTACCTCATTTTACTAAAATTGAACCTGAACACGTCTTTCCTGCGGTTCAACAAGTCCTGACTGAATATCGTCAAACTGTCGAAAATATCCTGTCAGCCACTCATCAATATACTTGGGATAACCTATGCCAACCGCTTGAAGAAGCAAGCGATAAACTATCCCGTGTATGGTCACCCGTTGGGCACCTTCATTCCGTCAAAAATAGCCCAGAACTGCGTGAAGCTTATGAAAAATGCCTACCATTACTCTCTGAATTCAGCACTTGGATGGGCCAACATGAACCTCTCTATCTGGCGTATAAATCCCTAAAAGATAGTGCACAATTTGCTTCACTCAGCCAATCCCAGAAAAAATCGATTGAAAATACGCTGCGCGACTTCGAATTGTCAGGCATTGGTCTACCACCTGAAAAACAACAGCGCTACGGTGAAATTGTTGCCCGTTTGTCAGAAATCGCCTCTAAATTCAGCAACAATGTCCTTGATGCGACAATGGGCTGGACCAAATTAATTAAAGATGAAAGCGAACTGGCTGGTATGCCTGAAAGCGCTATCGCGGCAGCAAAAGCAATGGCTGAATCCAAAGGTGAAGAAGGCTATTTACTCACTCTGGATATGCCAAGTTACTTACCTGTAATGACTTATGCAGATAACGCTGAGCTACGCCGCGAGATGAGTTATGCCTATAGCACTCGTGCTTCCGATCAGGGTCCGAATGCAGGCAAATGGGATAACAGTGAACTTATCGATGAATTGATGGCACTGCGTCATGAACTCGCTCAATTGCTTGGTTTTAAAAACTTTGCTGAAAAGTCACTCGCAACAAAAATGGCTGAATCGCCAGAGCAAGTATTAGACTTCTTAACCAATTTAGCTGAACGAGCTCATCAACAAGGTAAGGATGAATTAGCGGAACTCACCGCATTTGCGAAAGAACATTATGGCGTCGATAAGCTCGAATCTTGGGATATTGCTTATTACAGCGAAAAACAGAAGCAGCACAAATTCTCACTGAGTGATGAGCAACTGCGCCCTTACTTCCCAGAGCAACGTGTTATTGAAGGTCTGTTTGAAGTCGTTCATCGTATTTATGGTTTAACAGCCAAAGAGCGCAAAGATGTTGAAACATGGCACCCCGATGTGCGTTTCTTTGAGCTATATGATGACACCAACACATTGCGCGGTAGCTTCTACCTTGACCTATACGCGCGTGAGCACAAACGTGGCGGTGCGTGGATGGATGATTGTGCAGGTAGAATGGTTCATAAAGATGGCTCGCTACAAAACCCTGTCGCTTATCTGACTTGTAACTTCAACAAACCACTTGGTGATAAACCCGCTTTATTCACTCATGATGAAGTGATCACCCTATTCCACGAATTTGGTCATGGCCTGCACCATATGCTGACAAAAATCGATGTCGCCGATGTTGCGGGTATCAATGGTGTACCTTGGGATGCCGTTGAATTACCAAGCCAATTTATGGAAAACTGGTGCTGGGAGCCTGAGGCGCTTGAGTTTATCTCTGGACACTATGAAACGGGTGAGCCATTACCACGCGCAATGCTTGATAGCATGTTGGCAGCGAAAAACTACCAATCTGCCATGTTTGTTCTGCGTCAGTTGGAGTTTGGTTTATTTGATTTCCGCTTACATGCTGAATATGACCCAGCGAAAGGCGCGCAAGTCATGCCAACCTTATATGCGGTAAAAGAAAAAGTAGCCGTTGTTCCATCACCTGAATGGAGCCGTTTCCCACATGCCTTCAGCCATATCTTTGCGGGTGGTTATGCTGCGGGGTATTACAGCTATTTATGGGCAGATGTACTTGCGGCAGACGCCTATTCACGCTTTGCGGAAGAAGGTATTTTTAACCGCGAAACTGGGCGATCATTCCTCGACAATATCCTCAGTCGTGGTGGTTCAGAAGAGCCAATGGTACTGTTTGAACGTTTCCGTGGCCGTAAGCCTGAGCTGGATGCAATGTTGAAGAGCTATGGTATCAATGGCTGATCACATCAAGATCCAATTGATCTGTGAAGAGGGTGCCGATCAAGGCGCCCTATCTCAACTTGCTGAAAAATGGAATCTTATCCATTGTCCTGATGCCATTATGGCGCTGGTTCTGACACCTGAGAATTTGCAATTACGCAAAATGGATGAACCAAAACTAGGGGGGATTTTTGTCGATTTTGTTTCAGGGGCAATGGCGCACCGACGTAAATTTGGTGGCGGCCGTGGTGAAGCTGTTGCCAAAGCTGTTGGGATCAAAAAAGATTATTTACCCGATGTAATTGATGCGACTGCTGGTCTTGGGCGTGATGCTTTTGTGTTAGCGGCGCTAGGTTGTCAGGTACGTATGTTTGAACGTCATCCTGTTGTTGCCGCGCTGTTAGATGATGGACTACAACGTGGTTATCAAGATAGCGAAATTGGCGAGTGGCTAAAACAACGTATGTCGTTAATCCATGCCTCGAGTATTACTGCATTAGCCAATATCACAACACCGCCTGATGTTATTTATCTCGACCCAATGTATCCACACCGCCAAAAAAGTGCATTAGTCAAAAAAGAGATGCGTGTTTTTCAATCATTGGTAGGGGCTGATGATGATGCCGATTCTTTATTGGCTCCCGCTTTAGCCTTAGCTAAACGTCGTGTCGTTGTGAAGCGACCAGATTATGCGGACCCCCTTGCGGGGCAAAAAGCGCCTTCTGCCGTCACAACTAAAAACCATCGGTTCGATATTTATCCATGTATTAAAACATAACAACGAAGGGCGCATATATCGTTATAATCGCCCTTTCGCGTATGTTTTTAATTAGGAAATTACAAAATACCTTGTGCGAACATTGCATCGGCTACTTTTACAAAACCTGCAATGTTTGCGCCTTGTACATAGTTGGTCTGTTTCCCTTCACCACCAAACTCAACACAGTGGTTATGGATATCTAACATAATATGATGCAAGCGCGCATCAACCTTCTCTGCTTTCCATCCCATACGGGCTGCGTTTTGTGCCATCTCTAAACCGGATGTCGCCACTCCTCCCGCATTCGCGGCCTTACCTGGTGCAAATAAAACACCGGCCTCAAGGAAAAGCTCAGTCGCTGGGATTGTCGTTGGCATATTCGCGCCTTCAGCAACCGCTTTAACACCATTTTTGATCAGCAATTCTGCGGCAGCAGTATCTAATTCGTTTTGTGTCGCACATGGTAGAGCAATATCAACAGGTACACACCAAGGTTGCTGACCTGCTAAGTAGGTTAAGCCAAACTCTTTTGCATAGGCCTCTACACGACCATAATTGTTTTTAATTTCTTCCAAACGCGCTAATTTTTCTGGTGTAAAGCCAGCTTCATCAACAACAGTACCATTTGAGTCGGATGCCGTGACGACCGTTGCGCCAAGCTCCATACATTTTTCAATCGTATACTGCGCAACGTTACCAGAGCCAGATACCGCTACACGCATGCCTTCAAAACCTAAACCATGGCGTTTTAACATCGCATTTGTGAAATAAACTAAACCGTAACCGGTTGCTTCTGGGCGAATTAAGCTTCCCCCGAAAGAGAGTCCCTTACCCGTGAAAACACATGAAGTATCATTCGATAATTTCTTCATCATCCCAGCCATAAAACCAACTTCACGACCACCAACCCCGATATCACCCGCGGGTACGTCAGTATCCGCGCCTAAATGGCGATACAATTCGGTCATCAGTGCTTGGCAAAAGCGCATCACTTCACCATAGCTTTTGCCTTTCGGATCAAAGTCAGAGCCACCCTTGCCACCGCCCATTGGTAAGGTTGTCAGTGCATTTTTTAGTGTCTGTTCAAAGCCTAAGAATTTTAGAATGGAAAGGTTAACTGAAGGGTGGAAACGCATACCGCCTTTAAATGGGCCGATAGCAGAGCTATATTGAACCCGCCAAGCCCTATTCACTTGCACTTTACCTTGGTCATCCACCCAACAAACACGAAACTGAATCACTCTTTCAGGCTCAACAAAACGCTCAAGTAGTGCTTGTTCACGATATTTAGGATTATTTTCTAAGAATGGCCAAAGTGAGGTAAAGACTTCGCGAACAGCCTGGAGGAATTCAGGTTGCTGAGGGTCTCTTTTTTGTACAGACTCCAAGAACGATGATAGTGAATTCATCTATATCTTCCTTTTTAAATTTTTTGTTGTGATATTCCTCACTCTTTCTTGTGATAATTTTTGGGGAAATGTGAGGTTGATTTGCATTTACCTATTGAATATATCACTAGTTTGTATTCAAGTTTCAAGGTTTTTTTTACTCTAATACAAAAAAATTTTTCTTGACCCGACAATAAGTAACTTAATTTAAATTTTTTAAGCCAAAAAAAACGCTTGCATAAGCAAGCGTTTTTAGCGAATAGTTTTTCATTTTTAACTGAATGGATTATTCATCATCGTCATTCAGTGGAACAATCAACATATCAACATGGACAGTATTAATCAACTGGCGAGCTGAAGACATCAACTTGCTCCAAAAATCTTGGTGGTGACCACAGACCACTAAGTCCATATCATATTTTTTAATTGCATCAACCAAGACCTGACCAAGATCACCACTACCGCTCAATGTTTCTTGAATTTCATAACCTGCGCCTGCGGAGAGGTCTTTGAGTGAATTACGAGTTTCATCCGTGATACGCTGTTGCATGTCGCCCAAATTCACATCAATAAGGCCAGTGTAGAGATCTGAGTAGTTCACATCAACATGGATCATGGATACTTTAGCCCCGTAAGGTTTTGCCATAGAGACGGCTTTATCCAGTAATATTTTACTTTCAGGTGATAAATCTACCGCTACGAGAATATGTTTGTACGCCATAAAGTAAACTCCTTCCGAATGCTGATTTTGTGATAAGTTAAGAGCCTATCCTATTCTTAGCCTCTTAACTCACCAATCGCTTATAAATACTATACCTGCATACTATGATAGATAAGTGTCGTTTTGATCACATCTGTGCAGATTAGCCTAGTGAATCTTTCATCACATAACATTTTAGAAAACAATAACATCATCTCTACAATATTAATATATAAACGAGAGTTATGTGTGATATTTTTCAATATAAACAAGCAGTAGCCTATTTCTTAGATAATCATTCTGTTATTACACACTTTTACCCAATATCTCTTTTTTATCAGCTTAAATTCGGATAAAAATCGCTCAAAAATCCTCGAGTTTGCACTTTTTTTAGGCAACTTATTATCCTACAATAAACAATAAGCTAGCTTAACACTGTGTTTGCTTTATTTCCTTTGTAGCAACAGCGCAAGCTGATACCTAAGGAGGTGAGTATGTTCAGTATGGTTGCCTTGTTCTGGGCTTTATGCTTTTTGTGTATCATCAATATGATACGCTACTTTTCTTCCATCCGTGTTTTGCTTTATATCCTACGGGATACCGACCCGTTGCTTTATCAATCTGTCGACGGTAATGGCTTTTTCACAACCCACGGCCAGTTAAACAAACAGCTAAAACTGGTTCGTTATATCAATAGTAAGCAATACCTTGAGCATTTTGACGATGAGGTCATATTACGGTGTGAGAGGATACGCAAACAATTTCTACAAATTAGTCAGCTAAGCATCTTAGTGATTGTTAGCTTAATTTACCTACTTATTTTTGCTTAATAGCAGGGTAAAAAAACAAACTCGATACTCCACGGTTTTCAAGGCAAAAAAATAGTGATGAACTGAGCAGCTCATCACTATTATGTTGTATTCATTCTATCAACAGTTTGTGAAACTGTTCTAGATAATCATCAATGCAATCCAGTACAAACCACCAGATAGACAGATAGAAACAGGCAGTGTTAATAACCATGCCAAAGCAATACTCTTAATTGTCTTGCTCTGAACACCCCCACCGTCAACGACCATGGTTCCCGCAACTGCGGAAGATAATACCTGAGTCGTCGAAACAGGCATCCCTGTGTAGCTCGCAACACCGATTGAAACAGCGGCAGTCACCTGAGCAGAAACACCTTGCGCATATGTCATGCCTTTCTTACCGATTTTCTCACCGATAGTGACAGCAACGCGTTTCCAACCAAACATTGTTCCGAGAGACAGTGCTAAAGCAACTGAAATAATGATCCACAATGGCGCATACTCAACGGTATACAGTAAGTCATTACTCAATTTTTTCAGCAAGCTTGCATCTTGAGAGCTAGTTTCTGGCAGCTTAGCAACCGCATTTGCGGTATCAGAGATACACATTAATAAGCGACGCATATGATTACGTTGCTCTGGTGATAACTCATCGTAGCTTTGTACGCCATTCAACAGCTTTTGAGCTTGGCTCAGAACGATAGCCGTACGTGAGCTATCACAATGGAACTCTTCGCCAATTTCATCGGTGCCAGTCACTGCTGGTGTATTTTCAATTGCATGGTTGAGTGCTGGTTTATGTGTCTCATAGTATTGTTGCAAGTGAACAACAGCATCATGCGTTCTTGCGATATCGTAACCGCTTGAATTCATATTGACGACAAAACCGGCTGGCGCAACACCAATCAGTACTAACATGATAAGACCGATGCCTTTCTGACCGTCATTTGCACCATGTGAGAAACTCACGCCAACGGCGGAAAGAATCAGTGCAGTACGGGTCCAGAATGGTGGCTTGCGCTTACCATCTTTTTTCTCACGCTCTGCGGGCGTTAAGTGAATACGGCGACGTTTTTTCGTACCACTCCAGTAACGGCGTAGAACAAATATCATCAAGCCCGCGATCACAAAACCAATAGCAGGAGAAAGGATAAGGGACATGAAAATACTGATCATTTTGGGTATGTTGAGTGCATCCACAACCGATGAATCAGTCACAATTGCATTGGTTAAACCAACACCAATAATCGCCCCGATTAACGTATGAGAACTGGATGCAGGGATACCAAAGTACCAGGTTCCAAGGTTCCAGATAATTGCAGCCAATAGCAATGAAAAGACCATTGCTAGGCCGTGAGCTGAACTCACATTAAGCAAAAGATCTGTCGGCAATAGGTGCACAATTGCATAAGCAACGCTTAACCCCCCGAGCAGAACGCCAAAAAAGTTAAAAACACCCGCCATAACAACCGCGAACTGAGCGCGCATTGCACGGGTATAAATAACTGTCGCTACCGCATTCGCGGTATCATGGAAGCCATTTATAGCCTCATAGAACAGCACAAATAACAGTGCCAGTACTAACAGTAGGCCGGTGTAAAATTCCAAACCTGTAAAAAGATGTAGCATAGACGTTAAGCCATTTTATGTTGGTCATGAACGCGGCGCATTATCAGTGACAAACGCTAGCGGTGGAAGCAAAATCTAACCTTTTTTTGATTTCACTACTGTTGAAAAAAGTACAACATGATTATTATCCTATAATTATCAGCATATTACACAATTTGTTTTTATTCTGATTTTTTTTCTCTTTTTCGTTAGAATTTCACGCAAATCAGAGTAAATTCATCTTTTTTGGCGAATATCGAACGAACCGCTGATCTTTTAGAAAAACCCTAAAACCAATTTTAGGTCAGCGTCATTGATTAATCACTGACCAAAAAATAAGCCTAAAAGTTCAGCAGACCCTAATTATAATATGTATTCAATACTTTTCATCAGTTGTTACACGATACATGGTATCGCAACGATAAAAGTTTAACGAACTCTAGCCACTCATAAAATTGTAGTGTCTTTTAAAATCAAACAGATAGAGAATTTCTTATTGTGAAAAATTATAACGTCATTATTCTGGGTGCAGGTGCCGCAGGACTTTTTTGTGCATCACTCGCAGGGAAGCGTGATTTGAATACACTGGTCTTGGATAACGGAAAAAAACTTGGCAGAAAAATCCTCATGTCAGGAGGCGGGCGTTGTAACTTTACCAATATCTATGCCGAACACAGTAATTACCTTTCCGCCAACCCTCACTTTTGTAAGTCAGCACTTGCTCGCTATACACAGTGGGATTTCATTGCGTTGGTTAATAAATATAATATCCCTTACCACGAGAAAACATTAGGCCAATTATTCTGTGACAATAGCGCCCAAGATATTGTTGATATGCTCGAAGAAGAGTGCCGCTTACCCAATATCACCATAAAATTGCGTAGCGAAGTGACTGGCGTTGAAAAAATAGACAACGGTTTTGTGGTAACAGTGAACGGAAATAAAGTGAGTGCACACTCACTTGTTGTCGCAACGGGCGGCCTATCCATGCCCGGACTAGGAGCGACACCTTTTGGTTATCGAATTGCCGAACAGTTCGGTCATCAGATTTTACCGACCCGCGCAGCGTTAGTTCCTTTTACACTGCATAAGCCACTGTTAGAGACGCTACAAGTCCTCTCGGGTGTCTCTGTTGCAGCAACCGTTACCTCCGCCGATGGTACTTTATTTAAAGAAAATATTCTTTTTACTCACCGTGGCCTATCTGGCCCCGCTATTTTACAGATCTCCAATTATTGGAACCCCGGAGAGTTTGTAAGTATTAACTTACTTCCTGAACACTCTCTGACGGATTATTTGGCTGAAGAAAAGCAAACACATCCAAACCAATCCCTTAAAACAACACTCGCCAAATTATTACCAAAACGGTTAGTTGAAGTTTTGCAAACGCTAGGCCAGATACCTGATTGCGCACTCAAACAACTTACCCACCCACAAATTGAGACACTGCATAACAACTTACATCAGTGGCAAATACAACCTAATGGTACTGAAGGCTATCGTACCGCTGAGGTCACTTTAGGTGGCGTTGATACCCGCGAAATTTCATCGAAAACGATGGGCTCACTAAAAACAGAAGGATTATATTTCATCGGTGAGGTTTTGGATGTCACAGGCTGGCTAGGCGGTTATAACTTCCAATGGGCGTGGAGTTCGGCTGCGGCTTGCGCGGAAAATCTGCCGTTACATACAGAGCAATAAACTATTTAAAGGCGTAACCTACGCAAAAAATCATTTAAAGCCACGCAATGGTTTTTGCATAAACATGATTAAACGGGGTAATAGCGAGGCATTCTAACCTCAATAATACCCCTACTTTCCCTATGTATCGTTCAAAAATCTCGCTGAACCTATAAAAAGTTAATCCATTGAAAAATAATGGATATTATTTAATTTGATAGAAATCATATAATTGCGATTTTTATTGTAATTTATACGATTTTGATTAAAAAAAACACTTTACAAACGATAGTGATAACTATTATCATCAAATCACTACCTCGACATCACTGATACAGTCACTGTCTTGGCAGTACGACATTGCTCACATTGCTTCCAGTGTTTAGTTTAGCCAGCCTTGTGCTGGCTACTTTTTTATCTCCTGATCTTGTTCAAACTTTTTGAATTCTATGGTCAATCGTAACGGCTTCTCTCTATTATTAAATTGTTTAAACTGTCATCAACAAATTTAGCACTGTTCCAACATCGGTTGGCGATAGGCTTTTAAGGAGATGACACAATGATCTATTTACGCAAAGCAAATGAACGTGGCCATGCTAATCATGGTTGGCTAGATAGCTGGCATACTTTTTCGTTTGCCAATTATTATGATAAGCAATTTATGGGTTTCTCTGCGCTCCGTGTCATCAACGAAGACGTTATCGATGCAGGGCAAGGCTTTGGTACCCATCCTCATAAAGATATGGAGATCCTCACCTATGTTCTAGAAGGCACCGTTGAACATAAAGACAGCATGGGCAATATGGAGCAGATCCCAGCCGGTGAATTTCAAATAATGAGTGCCGGTACGGGGGTACGTCATTCTGAGTACAACCCTGATGATAAAAACCGCCTTCACCTTTATCAAATCTGGATTTTGCCGGAAAAGGCCGGTATCGAGCCACGTTATGAGCAAAAACGTTTTGATTCAAAGGATGGGAAACAGCTGGTGCTATCACCTGATGCGAGAGATGGCTCGCTAAAAGTGTATCAAGACATGACATTGTGGCGTTGGGCGTTATCGAACAATGACACCCAAACCTATGCGATTGCCGACAAACGCGTTGTTTGGATCCAAGTGGTTAAAGGCAACATCGAGGTTAATGGCCAAACTGCCACAACCAGCGATGGCTTAGCGATCTGGCAAGAAGCTAGCCTCACAATGACAGCGAGTGAAGACAGCGAAATTTTACTGTTTGATTTACCTGCTGCTGACTAATAGATGACTGCATGCAGATTTACTCACTCAATAAAAAAACAAAGGCCCTGAATTCAGGGCCTTATAATTATTGGTTCAACAAACCCATTACAGTTTAGGGCCTGCTTTCACTAATGCTGCACCTGCTGGCGTGTCAGTATATTTGTCGAAGTTCTTCACGAAACGATCAGCCAAGTCTTTCGCTTTCTCATCCCATTGTGATTTATCAGCATAGGTATTACGAGGGTCAAGGATATTGGTATCAACGCCCGGTAATGCTGTTGGAACTTCCAAATCAAAGATTGGCAGCTTAATGGTATCTGCTTTTTCGATATCACCACTTAAGATAGCGTCAATAATAGCGCGCGTATCTTTAATAGAAATACGTTTACCAGTACCGTTCCAACCCGTATTCACTAAGTAAGCTTTCGCGCCGGCAGCTTCCATACGCTTAACTAATACTTCAGCATATTGTGTTGGGTGCAGTGATAGGAATGCCGCACCAAAACAGGCAGAGAAGGTTGGTGTTGGTTCAGTGACACCACGCTCAGTACCTGCCAATTTAGCCGTAAAGCCAGATAGGAAATGATACTGTGTTTGCTCTGGCGTCAAACGTGAAACTGGAGGTAACACCCCAAACGCATCTGCCGTTAAGAAAATGACTTTCGTCGCGTGACCCGCTTTAGAGACTGGCTTAACAATGTTTTCGATATGGTAGATTGGGTAAGAAACACGCGTGTTTTCTGTTTTCGAACCATCGTCAAAATCAACGCTACCATCCGCCAGTACCGTGACGTTTTCTAACAGAGCATCACGTTTGATGGCACCATAGATATCTGGCTCAGCTTCTTTAGAAAGGTGGATAGTTTTTGCATAGCAACCACCTTCAAAGTTAAACACACCATCGTCATCCCAACCGTGCTCATCGTCACCGATTAGCTTACGTTTTGGATCTGTAGACAATGTTGTTTTACCTGTACCAGACAGGCCGAAGAAAATAGCGACATCGCCTTTTTCACCAACGTTAGCAGAACAGTGCATTGATGCGATGCCTTTAAGTGGCAACAGGTAGTTCATCATTGAGAACATACCTTTTTTCATTTCGCCGCCGTACCAAGAACCACCGATTAACTGCATGCGCTCTGTTAGGTTGAAAGCCACAAAGTTTTCTGAGTTCAGACCTTGCTCTTTCCAATTTGGGTTAGTGCATTTTGCACCGTTCATAACGATAAAGTCTGGCTCAAAACCAACCAGTTCTGCGTCAGTTGGGCGAATAAACATGTTTTTAACGAAATGCGCCTGCCATGCCACTTCCGTGATAAAACGCACTTTTAAGCGAGTGTCCGCATTCGCGCCACAGAATGCATCAACGATAAACAAACGTTTACCTGATAGCTGCTCTGTCACTAAATGTTTTAATTCACTCCAAACTTCTTGGGTCATTGGTTTGTTGTCGTTTTTACCTTTGCCCTGATCAGCCCACCAGACAGTATCACGGGTGACATCATCACGCACAATGTACTTATCTTTTGGTGAACGACCAGTAAAAATACCGGTATCAACCGCAACAGCACCTAACGTGGTCACTGTGCCACGCTCATAGCCTTCTAATCCAGGTTTAGTTTCTTCCTTGAATAGCAGTTCATAACTAGGGTTATAGACAACTTCGGCTACATCATGAATGCCATATTGTTCGAGTTCCTTCGGGGTAATACTTTTAGCGCTCATTATTATTGCTCCTGGTAATCATAACTAATCTACAGATGATCATAATTCTTTACGACTAATTAACAGCGATAGCTATCAAAGAATTGAAAATGTATAATTTTTTTTAATTCATTATGAGACTTAGAGCACGTAATAAGCCTTTAAAATTATAAAAAAAGGGTGCAAAATTGCACCCTCGTCACATAATTAGGTTGCTAAATCGTATCAGTGAAGTTGCTGATTTTGCTCATTTTTCAACCCTTGAATATCGGATTCAATAAATACGTAGTGTGAGCCACAATATTCACACTCCATATCAATTTTTCCATCTTTTTGCAATATATCGATAACATCTTCTTCAGGTAAAGTCATTAATGTGCTTTCACAACGCTCCCGTGAGCAAGTGCAACGAAATTCAACGGATTGTGGGTCGTATAGCGTAACATCTTCTTCATGATATAAACGATGTAGCACCTCTTTGACATCCAGCTCACTCAACTCTTCGCCTTTAATGGTCGCGGTCAACTGCACTAAGTGATCAAAGATATCATGGCTACCTTCATCCGCAGCAGGGAGTACTTGCAGTAACATGCCGCCGGCAATCGCTTTACCTTGTGATTCACCAACGCGAATAAACAAGCGCGTTGGTAACTGTTCTGACTGCATAAAGTAAGCATCAATGCACTCTTCTAGCGTTTCACCTTCGATTGCAACAATCCCTTGATAACGCTCCCCTTGATTGGGTGTGATAGTAATGACCATATAGCCATTACCAATCATCTGCTTTAGTGTGCTCCCAGCAACCACGGGGCCATCAACACGCGCAACACCCCGCATTTGTTGTAAGTTATTGCCATTAATAACAGCCAAATTCACTGGGCCATCACCTTGGATTTGTACAGTAATATCACCGTCAAATTTCAATGTTGCGGTAAGCAGGCTGGTAGCAACAAGCAATTCACCTAATAGTCCTTTAACGGCATCTGGGTAGTCATGATTGTTCAGGATCTGCTGAAATGTCTCATCGACAGTGATCATCTCTCCACGTACAGCATGCTGTTCAAAAAGGAAACGGTGGAGTAGGTCTTGTTTAGCCATAATTTCTCTCTATTGCTTATGAGAGGCCTCGTTAAAAACCTCTCACCTTGATTAAAATGTTTTTAAATACGAATAACATCAACGGTTACACGTCATGGGAATTTGTCTGCTTAAATTTTAGCAGGGTTCGACGCTCTTTTTTATCGGGTCGCCGTTCTGGATGCGGCATCGTTAATGCGTTCATCTTCCGAGCTTGGGCCAATTTTTCACGCTGCTCTTGGCTCTCGGGGGTTTCACGATAAAGTAATTGGGCTTCTGGCGCGCCTCTGCGCTGACCACTCACTTCCAATACTTCGACAGTCCGTTCATCATTACCTTGCCTTAGCCTGATTAACGCATTCAGTTCAACAATTTTACCGGGCTTGGTCCTTTGCCCGTTGTAATGAACTTTTCCGCCATCAATCATATCGCGAGCTATCGAGCGTGTTTTGTAAAAACGCGCTGCCCATAACCATTTATCTAGGCGAACTTGTTCTGTAGGTGATTGTTTCATGATGTTATCCTCAGTGCCAATCTTTAAAATGAGGCCTCCATCATTTAGAAACTAACTTTGATTGGAGGGATTGTCTGCCTCAAAGCACTTATCATAATATCGTTTAATATTACGTAATCGCTTTTTATTATTCATGATACGGAATATGACTAAAGTACCATTTAATAACACGCCAATGCCGAGAAAGAGAGTGAATAAGGAACTGATCACATATTGCGACAATACCTTCTCATCCGGTTTGCTATGAAGGGTGATATGTAATGTCCCGTTCGCATCCGTCGACAAATCCGTGATAATACCTTCGACATCAAACGGGGTGTTGATAAGCAAGCCCGCTATCCGTTTAAGCTCCACCCAGCGTTGCAAAGGCGTCATATCATTGAATGTGCTCCCCACGATAAAATCGACGAGCGCTTTATTTTCATCACTGATCAGTAGCACGCCACCCGGTGGAGGGCTATTCAGTTTTGCAGCCTCTTTTTCAACTTCGACTTTGATAAATTCATATGTGGTGACTTCAACTAGCTTTTCCAAGGCCTCGGCACTACCTGCGCGTAATAAAACATGAGCGCCACTTAATTTCCCTGTGGACGCTTTAACAACAAGTGTTCCCCAATCATCGGTGCTGCCTAAATTGGTTAGCGCACTTTTCAGCTTAGAGCAGGCATGTTCTTGGTAACATAACTCGTTGGTTTTCAATATTATTTCAGAGAAATCAAAAATAATATTCATCCCTGATTTCATAATATCACGCTGTAAGCGCGGGTTAACCCCAACACTGTTTTTTTCAGGGTGTAACTGCTTTTGCACTGTATTAAGTAGCCTAATTGCGCGCTCTATCACTTCAGATTCCGGGTCTGGCGTCAAATTCATATTGTTCCAATACACACCTGAACAATCAAAAGGCGCAAACTGAGCATGATTCGTATCAGACAGATTAGGCGGCCGATAGCACATCCCAACCCCTTTCGCACTTAAACTATCACCAACTTTTAATTTTCGCGTTTCCAGTTCAGCCACATTCATGACCTTGATCTTTTCAGCGCCCTCAAGCCATGCAAACCCGAGTTTGATGGGTAAGCACATGGATTGATAGGAAAACATCAAAAATAAAACCAGTAAACCAGTTGCGAGTATCAGGAGATTTTTTTTATATCGCCGATAAGGGTAATAGCGCTCCTCTTCGTGCAATGATAGAAATTGCCCATGCCGCAAAACCTGCCCTGACGGGTACATGTCTATCTGAGTCGCTTTGTTTAACTCATGGTGGATATAAGGTTCCCAATGGGAAGGGTAATAGAGATCGATCCCCCCTATAGAGACGGTCGATGATTGCCTTTTATCTAATTCCCCATACAGTTCCCACCGTTTCGGTTGCCCAAAAACGCACTGCACATCTTGTAATTTCTTAGGGAAGACACGTAAGCGAAAGAGAGCCAATAGGCCCGCAACAAAACAGAAAAAGGCTCCGACAAACCCCCATGACTGCAAAAAAGGAATGGCAATTAGTGCTAAATACCCAAGTAAAAAGCTCAAACAAATCAGTAAAGTGCCTAGCCAACCAGAGGAATGATTTAGCCGATGCTCCTCAATAGTTTCTTTGCGAACACGCAATACTTGAACATTAGGTTCTCCTCTTTCATGAATTGCCGCTTCAGGGGTAACAATTTCCTGAATATCATCAGAGGTCCACTCATAATTAAAATCTTTTAACGAGAAATTATTTAGAGAAATAATTAATGGTAGATGGTTAGTTTCAACTAACTCCATCACATTTTTTTGCTGTAAATAAGGTTCAAGCTGGTGGGGAAGTTTAACTTCAATGGTATCAATAAAATAACGCCAACTATTCGCTTGCTCTTGCCGCAAATTAAATCGAGTGACTGAATTACACACCGTTGCGATCACGGCATTTTTCTTCAATTGCCACGGTGTTTGCTCAGCGCTTTGGGAAGGAAAAGGGTTGGTACGTAAGTACTGAGAGATGATTTGATAGTCGTTATCTATCATCTTCCGGTAAGATGGCTCAGCTTGAGAAGGGATCTGATAGACACCAGAATTCCGCCCCCGCCTGAAATACAGAAAGGAAGCCATTATAGTTAGGCTAATTATAAAAATAGCCATTATAATGACGTAAGTAAGCATTTTTTCCCCAGTGAAATAATATCAAGAAAAGCATAGCAATCACGGCGCTATCGCTATATAAGCCAATTCCTATTCTATTTTTAGTTTTTATGTTAATTTACAATATGTTGTAATTAAAAAATTTTATTTATTAATCTGTGCTCTTTTTATACACTTCATATATACATAAAATAATTCAAGTTGTATGTTTGTATACATGCTAAGTACGCCATTTTAATATAAAAACCTAAGAGACGAAGCACTGTACCTTATTATCATACCTCTCACACAACTAGAAGTGCGATAGGTATACTAACAGCATTTTATCAACCCGATAATCTCTATCAATTTTTTTTGATATGGGTCATAGTTAACAACAGTGTAATAGCGACATTGTAGCGTCGCTGATATTTTTATTCACTCACCCTATTCGGGAATTGTTATGACTGAGCTTAAAAAGCCAAAAATCTTGAATATTCAGGATGTTGCTCATTCCAAGTTATTCAGTATCCAATCTGTTGACCTCGAGTTTAGCAACGGCGAAAAACGCATTTATGAAAGGATGCGTCCAGGGAAACGTGAGGCCGTACTCATTGTTCCTATCATCAATGATAGTTTGATCCTAATCCGTGAATACGCTGTCGGTATTGAAGATTACGAATTAGGGTTCCCTAAAGGCGCTATCGATCCCGGTGAAACCCCAATAGAAGCAGCACAACGCGAGTTAAAAGAAGAAATCGGTTTTGGTGCCAATCACATCACACAAGTGGCGAAACTCACCATGTCACCCTCTTACTTCTCTAGTAAGATGAATATTCTCATCGCAAGCGACCTCTACCATGAAAAGCTAGAAGGGGATGAACCAGAGCCTTTACAACAGGTTAGATGGCCAATTGCACGCATGATGGAGTTACTTGAACACCCTGATTTCAATGAAGCGCGTAATATCAGTGCCTTATTCTATCTTGAGCGTTATTTAAAAAAATACAATTAGCGCCATTTTTCCAAATAGATCACCGATTAATTTTTGCGTTAAAAATAAATAGGAAAATCAATACAACGATTTTCCTATTTAACATTTACTCTCTTGTTAGCTCCCCTTTGAACAGGGAGCCAAACACATTAGAACAGTTCTTGGCTCTCGCCGCCCTCTTCAAAGATAGTCGTTCCAACCTCTTGAATAGCATGCTCTTTAGGCTCAGTACCCTCAATAAAATACTCTTTACGAGAATTGCCTAGCTTACCCGTCCGACTATCAATAGAAACAGCAATGATCCCTTTCGGTGGCTTCATCATCGTAACCGGTACACCTTCTAAGATTGACTTCATAAAGTCATCCCATATTGGTTGAGCGCTTTTCGCCCCCGCTTCACCACCGCTGATTGCAGTGCGCCCTAAGGTACGCCTATTATCATCAAAACCAATCCAAGCCGAGGCGACAACATCAGGGCCGTAACCGGAGAACCAAGCATCTTTCGAGCTATTCGTTGTGCCTGTTTTACCACCAATATCACGGCGACCACCTAGATCTCTCGCTGCACGCCAGCCAGTACCTAACCAACCTGGTTCACCATAGATATTCGTCATCATTGCATCCCTAATTAAGAACGCTAAAGGTGTGCTGATAACATGAGGCGCATACATATCTTGAGGTGTCGCTTCTTTTGGTGCCGCAGATGTCACTTCCATCGTTGGCTCTTGCTCCGTTGGTTTATCATCTGATTGAGTAATTTCTTCTGTCGACTCGTCATCAACGCCTTTAAGGGCGATCGTACGCTCCGTATTTCCATAAATCACTGGAATATCAGTACAATCAGGGCAAGCTATTCTTGGATTAGCTTCAAAAAGCACCTCACCCTCTGCATTCTCAATTTTTTGGATATAGTAAGGGTCAATCAGATAACCACCATTCACCATCACCGCATAGCCTCGCACCATCTGCATTGGCGTAAATGATGGCGCACCGAGCGCTAAGGCTTCAGTCCGATTGATATTTTCCGCAGGGAAGCCAAAACGTGTGAGGTAATCGGCTGCATAGTCAACCCCCATCGCTCTCATGGCGCGTACCATAACCACGTTCTTTGATTCACCTAACCCTTGTCTTAAGCGGATAGGGCCTGCATAACGAGGTGGTGAGTTTTTCGGCCGCCAATCTGACCCTGCTCCCGCATCCCAACGACTGATAGGAACATCATTTAACAGTGATGCCAACGTCAAGCCTTTATCCATCGCTGCTGTATACAAGAAAGGTTTGATATTCGAGCCAACTTGGCGTAATGACTGAGTGACGCGGTTAAACTCACTCATATTAAAGTCAAAGCCACCCACTAAGGCGATAATCGCACCATTATTTGGGTTCAATGCCACAAAAGCCCCGTTAACTTCAGGAACCTGTCCCAGCCACCAAATATCTTTTACTTTGCGGATCCAAACTTGCTCACCTGCTTTCATCACCGCATTCACTTTACTTGGCATGGCACCTTGCTGGGTATCGGAAATGAATTTACGCGCCCAACGCACACCCGCTAAAGTGATTTTCTCTGTTGAGCCATCGGCCAATTGTACCGTCGCTTCGCTGTCCGTTGAGGAAAGGACAACAGCAGGTAATAATGGCCCATAAACAGGGGATTTTTTAAGTTTTTCGATAATTTTTTCTGTCGTCCAGGCAGGCTCTCCTGCTGTCCACAACACGTCTGCTGGCCCGCGATAACCATGACGGACATCATAATCAATTAAATTATTGCGTACCGCATCAGTGGCTGCGAGTTGGTCTTTGCGAATAACCGTTGTGTAGACTTTGTAACCGTCAGTATAAGCATCTTCACCATGTTGCTCATACAATGTTTGGCGTGCCATTTCGGCGAGGTAAGGTGCTGAGAAATCAATTTTCGGTGCGTGATAAGACGCTTCAATTCGCTCATTTTTTGCTTGTTCATATTCAGCTTGGGTGATGTATTTTTCTTCTAGCATACGCCCAAGCACCACATTACGACGGCTAATCGCTTTTTCATAAGAGAATAAAGGGTTTGATGTCGAAGGTGCTTTTGGTAAACCCGCGATCATCGCCATTTCACTGAGCGTTAATTCATTAACCGTTTTACCAAAATACACATACGCGGCTGCGCCAACCCCATATGCACGGTTACCAAGGTAAATTTTATTGAGGTACAGTTCCATGATCTCATTTTTGGTGAATAACTGCTCAATTCTCACCGCAAGAAAGACCTCTTTTACCTTACGCATTATGGTTCTTTCTGGGCTTAAGTAAAAGTTTCTGGCTAATTGCTGGGTGATTGTACTCGCCCCTTGGGAAGCACGACCCGAAGATGCCATTACCGTAACGGCACGGAAAATACCCACAGGGTCGATACCATGATGCTCATAAAAACGGCTATCTTCCGTTGCAATAAAGGCCTTGATCATCAGGGGTGGGATATCAGCTAATGGCAGCGGAATACGGCGTTTTTCACCATATTGTGCAATTAATTCACCATCAGCACTGAAGATTTGCATCGGCGTTTGTAGGCGGATGTCTTTCATTGTTGCGACGTCAGGTAACTCATTTTCGACATATTTGTACATGCCAAAAATCGAGGCGGTTCCCAAAAAAATGCAACAAATAACAATAATAAAAAAATATTTTACGAACTTCACCGGATAATTCCCATACTCAACAGACAGGAGGGTTTAGATATAGCTGGCGCGTAGTATAAAGCTTATACAGCTCAATAGAAATCGTAATTTATTTGTTGATGATAAGGAAATTATCTATGTATTCACAAAAATGGAACATCGGAATAGACCTTTGCCAAGCCTCAATTCAACTTGTTGCCACAAAACAAAACCGCAAACGGCGGTACTTATGCGAGTGTTGGCAACATAATATTCCAAACGAAATCACCAGCCAATCTGAACATGATAGATACGAGATGCTACTGAAAATTTTAATACAATGGCGTCGGAAATTACCTAAAAATTGTCAGGTCTCAATGGCATTTTCTGCTCTGAGAACATTAAAACAGCAAGTGACTTTACCTGAACAAGTGACTTTAAAGCAACCTGAGCTAGGTTGGTACTTACAAAGCTGCGCCGAAAAATTGTTTCCACTAAGTTCAGAAGATTTGGTGATCGATTATCGTGTGATAGACAATCGAGCCTACCTAAACGGGGTACGTAAGTCAGAGATCGTGTTTTGGCAAAATTTATTACATGACAGTGGCTTCTTGTTAACCGCAATTGATGTCGCCCCTTGTGTCTTACGTTACATTGCACGCTATGCTGGGTTACCCGATGAGAGTTGGCTAATACATTATCGCCAAGGGGAGTGGCTATGGACTGGCCCCGTCAGTCAACCTGCAACTTATAATCAAATCCAAGAAAATGACATCACCACTCTTCCACAAATTATCGCTCTACTCAATGAAAACAATGGGCCACTAAAATTGCCTCTCTATTATATCGGTGATCACCATAAGTCTCAGGCGGTACATTCATGGAGCCTATTGCAAGCCTTTCATAACCATACCGTTAAGCTCCCTCACCAACTCGGTGATTTTGTGGTTGCAACAGGTTTAGCGTTACGCGATAAGGATCGTGACCATGTATCAAGTTAATTTTTTACCTTGGCGGCAACAGCGTATTACTCGCAATAAACGGCGGTGTTTCGCGCTATTTATTCTGCAAAGTTGTCTAGTCGCGATCGTGGTTATCTACAATTCTTCACAACAGCAGTTCGAACAAACACAGTGGCAGATCACCAAAATGCAACTCGAACAACATGTCGCGCAAAAGCAGCAACAGATAAAGGTGATTAACGAAAAACAAGCCAAGCTCGCTGAATGGCAAACGCACCGACAACACCTTAATCGGCAAGCACAAAGTAACCGAACTCGGTTAAATCTTCTTTATAAGCTGCCTGAACTTACACCGCAAAAAAGCTGGCTCGCGAAGGTTTCACTCACTGGTAATAACCTAGAAATAGCTGCTGTTAGCTATGATTTTCACGATATTAGCCAATTGATCACTCGCTTAGAAAGCAACCCGTTATTGCATCAAGTACAACTCATAAAAATGGGGAAAACTCGTCAGGTTAACTACTTGCATGTAAGTGCACACTATCAGGAGGAGACGAATGAATGATAATGCCTCTGGGTTTTGGTATCGCCCTTTTTGGCAACAAACTATCCCTCTTTGGGTTGCTACGATTGCTATCTTACTGGCTTACACCTTTTTTTATTGGCAGGAAGTGGAGTCTCAACTGACTGAACTTAAAAATAAAACTCAGCATATCGCCTCTCAATCACAACAATATACGCAGGCACTAACACAACTTCCTTCACTCCATCAACTTGAGCAACAAATGGTGGCTCTGGAGCAAGAATTAACATTATCAAAACAAAACGCAACACAATTTGTGGCTCATATACAACACATGGTTACCCAAACAAAGGTCGTACTTAACCGTTTACAACCCTCGGCGGCTGTAGCGGCCAATGAGCAGCGTTATCAGGTTGAAGTTCAAGGTGATTACCCGCAAATTTACCGCTTCATCCATGCCATTATCACGCCCGCATCATACCAAACAGGTCTCATTTCTGAGGTACGTTTTTCGCCTCGCAATGGCGAGTTAACAGCCACATTCACCCTCTCATTTATCAAGGATGATATTAATGAACAATAAACTGTTTTTAGCTGTAATCATTGTTTTTACTATTCCCTTAAACGTGATCGCTCAAGAGATGCGCGACCCCTTCATCCCTCTGCCTTTAGATGAAACTCACCAAAAGCTCGCCTCTCCCTCACCAACTCCCTCTCATCAACCCGTCGAGAATCCATTCATCGAAAAAATCTTTAAACTCACATCCATAAGTGCAACAGATGCCCTCGAACAGTTAAAACACCCTGAAAATGCTTTATTATCGAGCCAAGCTACCGCCATCAGCCACTTTGCAACAAATAGTTTAGTGATAAAAGAGACAAAAACCCGCTTACAGCTGATTGAAGAGTGGTTAAAGCAACTTGATGTTCCTAAACAGCAAGTCCAAATTACCGCACACATTATCAGCAGCAGCCGGACAGCCCTGCAAGAGTTAGGCTTGGAGTGGGGAATGTTATCGGGTAGCCCCAATAATAGCCGCTACCAGCGTTATAACCGCTATGACTCTTCATCAGGTCAGTTTAATTTACTTCGGCTGGGCGAAGGGCTGTTAGAACTTAAACTTAATGCTTTAGAAAAAGAAAATTTGCTCTCTATTATCGCAAGCCCTCGTTTGATGGCTTCACACAAACACCCCGCCAGTATTCAGCAAGGGTCTGAAATCCCCTATGTCACTAGCACAGAAAAGAAAACACACGTTCAGTTTAAAGATGCGGTATTAGGAATGGAGGTCACGCCAACTCTCTCACGCGGAGATCACGTTGAGCTACTACTGAAAATCAGTCATAACTCCCCTGATAAAGCGATTACCACCAGTGATGAACACTATTTAGCGATCAATAAGCAAGAAATCGCTACCTCTGTCACGATACGCAACAATGAAACATTGATACTCGGCGGCATTTTTCAACAGAAGCAAGAAAAAACAGAAACAGGCCTACCTTTTCTTTCCAACATTCCCCTTTTGGGAAAGTTATTTACCAATACAGGTGAACATATTGACCGTAGAGTTCTTGTGGTTTTTATCACACCAAAGCTGATCAATATTTAGATAAAAAAATAATATTGATACTTCAAGTAGTTGAATGAATATAAAGGAAATGTGAGCGGAGAAAATTATTTTTTATGCCATAAACTTACCGGATAAATTTGACGCTGACGTCGTTTTAGCATACAAGGTTACCCATTGAGTGTTCTAACTATCAGTAGATTAAAGAACAAGCTATCAGCCGCTTATAAAATAGCCGCAATCAATTTGCTCTATAAATTAACACGTTCCTCTGCTTTTATATGCAGTGGCAATACTGTTAAAACTCATGTTGAACAAAACGTTAGGCAAAATAGACGGCATAATAAAAGAAACCAGTAACACAAATGTGGCACTTTGTTCGCTCAGTGCCACATTTATATAGTTGCAATTCAGGTTGATGTATTGAGATAATTTTCTTATCTGATCTCACTTATCACTCATGAGGTTTCAGTTTAGGTCCCGTCGCTAATTCGATTGGCGGGGCGGGTTATCATTAACGAATAATCGTAGTAATACCAAAAAACATGGCAGAGAAACGCAATATCTTTCTGGTTGGACCGATGGGTGCCGGCAAAAGCACTATTGGTCGTCAATTGGCTCAACAGCTTAATATGGAGTTTTTCGACTCTGATCACGAGATTGAAAAACGTACAGGTGCAGATGTAGGCTGGGTCTTTGACCTAGAAGGCGAGGAAGGCTTCCGCGAGCGCGAAGAAAAAATCATCAATGAGCTTACCGAAAAACAAGGCATCGTACTGGCAACGGGTGGCGGTTCAGTAAAATCGAAAGAAACTCGCAATCGCCTATCTGCTCGTGGTGTTGTTGTGTATCTCGAAACCACTATCGAGAAACAGTTGTCTCGAACTCAACGTGATAAAAAACGGCCACTATTACAAGTGGATGAACCGGCTCGTGAAGTTCTTGAAAAATTGGCATCTGAACGCAACCCGATGTATGAAGAAATTGCTGATATCACCATTCATACTGATGAGCAAAGTGCCAAAGTTGTCGCAAGCCAAATCATTGAGCTGTTAGAAAAAAACTAACTTAACATTACTCATGGCAACAAGGTAAAGCAAGATGGAAAAAGTCACTGTTACTCTGGATGAACGCAGTTATCCAATCACAATTGCTCCGGGTCTTTATAACCAACCAGATGCTTTTTGGCCACTCAAAGCGGGTCAACGAGCTATGTTGGTGACCAACGAGACACTTGCGCCTATCTATCTTGAGAAAGTGACGCGTGCTCTTGAAGCAGCAGGGGTAACAGTAGATTCAATCATTTTACCGGATGGGGAACAGTATAAATCCTTGTTCATTATGAACGATGTTTTCACTGCCTTACTCGAAAAACGCCATAATCGCGATACCACCCTCATAGCACTTGGTGGGGGTGTTATCGGTGACCTAACAGGTTTCGCCGCAGCAAGTTATCAACGTGGGGTTCGTTTTATCCAAGTACCAACCACCTTGTTATCACAAGTAGATTCATCCGTAGGCGGCAAAACCGCGGTAAACCATCCATTAGGCAAAAATATGATCGGGGCATTTTATCAGCCCGCCTCTGTCATCATCGACCTTGATTGCTTAAAAACGTTACCGAAAAGAGAGCTTTCATCTGGTCTTGCTGAGGTCATCAAGTATGGCATCATCCTTGATGGGGAGTTTTTCAGCTGGCTAGAAGCGAATATCGACGCTCTAATGGCTCTTGATAATCAAGCCATGGCTTACTGCATCCGTCGCTGCTGTGAATTAAAAGCACAGGTCGTCGCGGCTGATGAGAAAGAGACTAGCGGCTTAAGGGCGCTACTTAACCTTGGCCATACTTTTGGTCATGCTATTGAAGCCCATATGGGCTATGGCGTTTGGCTGCACGGTGAAGCCGTTGCAGCAGGTATGGTGATGGCGGCTAAAACGGCAGAACGCATAGGCACATTCACCGCACACCAAACTCAGCGAATTATCGCCTTGTTAGAACGCGCTGAGCTACCTGTGACGGGTCCTGAGCAAATGAAACCGGATGACTATTTACCTCATATGATGCGGGATAAAAAGGTCATGGGCGGGAAACTCCATCTTATCTTACCTACCACAATCGGCCATGCAGAAATGCGCTCAGATATTGAAACACAAACAGTACGAGATGCGATATCGTCCTGTTTACCCGAAACCTAAGCCATCTTGTGTGATTATCAGCCAGAAACAGATAAAACCATCCAGATAATTTGAGGTTTTAAAATGTTTCTGGCAGATATGTCTTAAAATCGTTAAATTATAAGCTATGCCTAAAGTTTCAGGTTACAACACACTCTCAAACACTTAGACTTTTAGACATGCAATATCATATGTCGTATTAATCATATGAAGACGATATGACAAGTATAAGACTATCCTTTGCAACATCGCGGGTATACACTATTTACTCGTGAAGAGGCCGTAATGAAAAGAGAAATTTTATCTCGATTACAAGGTGATATTTATTCGGGAGGGCAAAATGGACGAATTTAAACCAGATAATCAGCCTAATACACAAAATGATCTACGGCCAGATACATCCGACCGACCGGCAGGTCGTAGCCGTCCATCATCAACAGCAAAACCTAAACTCACGATATCTCGCCAACATATTATGATTGGTGTAGGTGTTTTGGTGCTGTTATTACTGATTATCGCCATTAGCTCAGCCTTAAAAGCTCCAACAGAGCATGAAAAGCAGCAAACTGATACAACGGCAAACGAGCGTAATATCGATTTGTCTAGCTCTTCATCGCTTAGCAATAATCAAAGCCCATCAGGCCAGGCACAAGAGATAAACGTACCGCCTGTGAACCCAGTACCTACCCAAGGTACTCAACAGCAACAAACAAATAATTATGGTGAACGGATTGAAATCCCGGGTGATGTTGTCGATGCTCTAAACCAAGGTCAATCACTCAACCAAGGCACGGCGAATACGCCGGCACAAAATATTGCACCGCCTCCTGTGACACAAACGCCACCGGCCCAAAAGCCACAAACGGTGCCTGCAAAACCAGAGAGGACGCAAACAAAGCCTGTTGAAACTAAACAACCGGCTCAACCTAAGCAGCCAGCAAAAACAACCACGGCGAACCAAAATCAAAGTGGTAACTTAATGTCAGCGCCTGCGAGTAACTACACATTACAATTAAGCAGTGCAAGCCGTTCTGATACACTAGAAGCTTTCGCTAAACAACATAAACTCAATAACTATAAAGTTTATAAAACAATCCGTAATGGGCAAACTTGGTATGTTCTGATCCACGGCAACTATCGCTCCGTCAATGAAGCTAAAAGCGCTATTGCGACTTTACCAGCCGAAATTCAAGCGAAAAAACCATGGGTTAGAAATATGAAGCAAGTTCAACAGGATCAGAAATAACAACGTTTTATAGCGGGCGCATTATGCTGTCCTGACAGAGTACCCAATACTACTCTAAACGTTTGTAACAATAAGACGGCATGAAAAAAACACGCGCTTTTTTGAAATGGGCCGGCGGCAAATACCCTCTAGTGGAAGATATCAAAAAACATCTTCCACAGGGTGATTGCTTGATCGAGCCCTTTGTAGGAGCAGGTTCTGTTTTCCTAAATACCAGCTACGATGCTTATGTCCTAGCTGATATCAACAGCGACCTCATTAACCTCTACAATACCGTAAAATACCGTACAGACTCTTTCATCGGAGAAGTACGCGAGATCTTTACGCCTGAATTTAATACCGCCGAGCAGTATTACATTAAACGTCAAGAATTTAACCAATCTACAGACCCTATCAAACGTAGCGTATTATTTTTATATCTAAATCGCCACTGCTACAACGGGCTATGTCGTTATAATTCACGCGGCGAATTTAATGTGCCTTTTGGTCGTTATAAAAAGCCCTACTTTCCAGAAGAAGAACTACTGTGGTTTGCCGATAAAGCGCAAAAAGCGACCTTTGTGACCCAAGATTATGAAAGTACGCTGCTATCTGCGGAATCAGGCTCGGTCGTTTATTGTGACCCTCCGTATGCTCCGCTTTCCGAAACAGCGAACTTTACGGCCTATCACACCAATGCCTTTAGCGCTCAAGAACAACAAAATCTTGCGCGATTAGCCCATTATTTGTCTTCAGATCGCAAAATTCCGGTTCTGATTTCAAATCATGACACGCCAGCAACAAGAGAGTGGTATCATCAAGCTAAATTACACATTGTCAAAGTGCGTCGAACAATCAGTCGAAACATACTTAATCGCGCGAAAGTCAATGAGTTGTTGGCACTATATAACGGGGAGCCTGCGCTAAAACTCCCCAAAAACGCTGATAAGAAAAACATCAAGCGCCTCTCGTCTGGCGTGGAATGACTCTCAGGTGACGTTTAAATAATCGGAGACAATAATGAAAGATTTTCTCATTGCCCCATCTATTTTATCTGCAGATTTTGCCCGTTTAGGCGAAGATACCGCAAAAGTACTAGCCGCTGGCGCGGATATCGTGCATTTTGACGTTATGGACAACCACTATGTTCCTAACCTCACGTTCGGTGCACCGATTTGTAAAGCCCTACGCGACTACGGAATTACTGCGCCAATCGATGTCCACTTGATGGTTAAACCTGTCGACAGAATTATCCCTGACTTTGCAAAAGCAGGCGCAAATCATATCAGCTTCCACGTTGAAGCCAGCGAACATGTCGATAGAACACTACAGTTAATCAAAGAACATGGCTGTACTGCTGGCCTCGTTTTCAACCCAGCAACACCATTGAGCCACCTAGAGTATGTGATGGATAAAGTCGATATGATCCTACTCATGTCGGTAAACCCAGGCTTTGGTGGTCAATCCTTTATTCCACATACGCTGACTAAATTGCGCCAAGTCCGTAAAATGATCGATGAAAGTGGCTATGATATTCGTTTAGAAATCGATGGCGGTGTTAAAGTTGATAATATTGCCGAAATTGCCGCTGCTGGTGCCGACACCTTTGTTGCAGGATCTGCAATTTTTGGTCAGCCTGATTACAAAACCGTCATTGACCAAATGCGTAAGGAATTACAAAAGGTATCTCAATGACACAACCGAGTTTAGAAAACATCAAAGCAATTGCCTTTGATTTAGATGGTACTCTCGTTGACAGTGCCGGTGGATTAGCTGAAGCGCTAGATAACGCATTAAAAGAACAAGGTTTTCCACCAGCAGGGAAAGAGCGTGTTTCAATTTGGGTAGGTAACGGTGCCGATGTCATGATTGAACGCGCATTAACATGGGCGGGAGCAACCATCACTCCCGAGCTTCACCAAGCGACCCGTGACAGTTTTGATAAATTCTATGCCACCGCTGTGACAACGGGCAGCGAACTATTTCCAGAAGTCAAAGAGACGTTAGAAAAGCTCGCATTCCATAACATCCCTATGGCCATAGTGACCAATAAACCCACACCTTTTATCGCGCCATTACTGGAAAAATTAGCCATTGATCGCTATTTTTCGTTAGTGCTTGGCGGCGATGATGTGAAAGAGAAAAAGCCACACCCAGCGCCACTGTATCTCACCATGGGCAAGCTTGGTTTACGTAAAGAGGAATTGCTTTTTGTCGGTGATTCCCGTAATGATATTATTGCGGCAAAAAGCGCACAATGCCCTAGCGTTGGCCTAACTTACGGTTATAACTATGGTGAATCAATCGCTCTGAGTGAGCCTGACTGTGTATTAACACACTTTTCAGATATCCTGCCTACCATCGGTTTATCTGACACAAAATAATTAAAGGATATAAAAAGAAATGAGTGAACCCACTGAAAAACAAAAGCAAACCCAAAAACCTATCGTATTCAGCGGCGCGCAGCCTTCCGGTGAATTGACCATCGGTAACTACATGGGTGCGCTACGTCAGTGGGTACAAATGCAAGATGATTACGACTGCATCTATTGTATCGTTGACCAACATGCGATCACTGTACGTCAAGACCCTGACGAGCTACGCAAAAGAACCCTCGATACCTTAGCACTCTACCTCGCTTGTGGCATTGACCCGAATAAAAGCACTATTTTTGTTCAATCCCATGTGCCGCAACATGCGCAACTTAGCTGGGCGCTAAACTGTTACACTTACTTCGGCGAACTAAGCCGTATGACACAATTTAAAGATAAATCAGCGCGTCATGCAGAAAACATTAACGCTGGTTTATTTGATTATCCTGTATTAATGGCTGCCGATATTTTACTTTATCAAACTAACCAAGTTCCTGTTGGTATCGACCAAAAACAGCATCTTGAGTTAAGCCGTGATATTGCACAGCGTTTTAACGCGATTTATGGCGATATCTTTACCGTGCCAGATCCTTTTATTCCGACTGGAGGTGGCGCTCGTGTCATGGCTTTGCAAGATCCAATGAAGAAAATGTCTAAGTCTGATGATAACCGCAATAACGTTATCGCCCTGCTTGAAGATCCAAAATCAGCAGCGAAAAAAATCAAACGTGCGGTCACTGACTCAGAAGAGCCGCCTCGTGTTCGTTATGACATCGAAAACAAACCAGGTGTTTCAAACCTGCTAGATATTTTATCTGGCGTAACGGGTAAAAAGATTGCCGAGCTTGAAGCCGAATTTGAAGGTCAAATGTACGGTCATCTTAAAGGGGCAGTGGCAGATGCCGTCTCTGGCATGTTGGCTACACTCCAAGAGCGTTATCATCAATTCCGTAATGACGAAGCGCTGCTCAACAAAATTATGGATGAAGGCGCAACCAAAGCGGCAGCACGCGCGCAAGAAACCGTTGATAAAGTTTATGAAGCCATTGGTTTTGTAAAACGCCCTCAGCTGTAATTCATACACGCCCTTATCTCTTCTAAAAGGTAAGGGCTTTTAATTTAAAAACTCACCTTTCTCTTCACCTTCAATTATTTTCAACAACCTCATCGATTTATCTCTCTGGTGTCTCTGTGCTTTTCTCAGTCAAATAGCTCACTCATTGATATGTAATAACGTTAAGGTGAATCTATGTTATTCAAAAATAAATATGCTTTTGTTCAAGGTGGATCAAGAGGTATCGGTGCTGCTATCGTCAAACAATTTGCTCAAGCTGGGGCCAGTGTCGCTTTTACCTACGCCTCTTCTGACGATAAAGCTAAAGCTTTAGTGGCTGAAATTGAGCAATTTTCAGGTAACGTATTGGCAATCAAAGCAAATAGCGCTGATGAAAATGAAATAAAAGCCGCCATCACACAAGCCGCCAATACATTTGGTAGCCTTGATATCTTAGTTAACAATGTTGGTACTTTAGAGCTAGGAACATTAGATACCCTATCATTAGAAGCGTTCGATCGCTCCTATCACCTCAATGTTCGCAGCCTATTTATTGCCAGCCAAGCTGCATTAGAAGTGATGAATAATAATGGGCGCATTATTCATATTGGTAGCATTAACGCACAAAGAGTACCATTTGAAGGCGGTAGTGCTTATGCGATGAGCAAAGCCGCTATCGTAGGGCTTACTAAAGGGATGGCTCGTGATGTCGCTAGCCGAGGCATTACTGTGAATAATATCCAGCCCGGTCCTGTCAACACGGACATGAATCCTGAACAAGGTGAGTTTGCAGAGAGTTTAAAACAGATCATGGCATTAAAACGTTATGCCAGCGCCGATGAAATAGCCAGTTTTGTCGTTTATTTAGCCAGCCCTGCCGCTGCTTATATCACAGGTGCAAGCTTAAATATTGATGGTGGATTTAGCATCTAATTATCTTAATAGCATAAAAAAACGGGAGGCATCTCCCGTTTTTTCACTTAATGAAATTTATTGAAAATCCATATCGGTATAAAGCTTCGTTGCTTTTACACTTTCAATATTTTTCGCGCCACCCAACATCATATTAATGGATAATTCTTTATTCAGTTGCTGAATAACGGAATTCACCCCTTCCGCGCCCCCTAAATTTAATCCATATAAAATTGGACGACCCACCGCGACAACATCAGCACCACTTGCTAGCGCTTTAAACACATGGGAGCCACGGCGAACACCACTATCAAAAACAATAGGAACACGTTTGTTGACCACTTTTGCAATGGAAGGCAAAACATCAAAAGAAGCTGGGCCGCTATCTAATTGTCGCCCACCATGGTTAGATACCCAAATCGCATCTGCACCAGCCTTGATCACTCTATCTGCATCTTCAGGTGATTGGATCCCTTTCACTATCACAGGCAAACCCGATAGTTTTTTCACGTAAGCAATATCTGCTGGGGTAAAGGCTTGTTTAGCTTGAGCATAAATTTCGCTGATCCCAGCCCCTTTACCTGTTTTAGAGCCATCATCATTTTGTTTAGCGAACAGTTCTAAATTGGCAAAACCAAGTGGGAATTGGAAGTTATTGCGAATATCATCTTCGCGATAGCCACCAACAGGCGAATCCACCGTTAAAATAATCGCTTTAGCACCACTCTCTTTAGCTCGTTTCAAGGTAAACTCATTGAAAGCATTATTCTTGCTCATATAAAGTTGGAAGAAGAATGGGCTTTCCCCTGAAACTTCGGCGACTTCTTCAATAGTCTTGTTACCATAAGTACTTAATGAAAAAATTGAGCCAGCTTTCGCCATCCCTTTGGCTGTCGCAATTTCACCGTCTTGATGGGCCAAACCTTGAGCTGCCATTGGGGCTTGAATAATTGGCGTTTTTAAATCAATCCCTAAAAATTGGGTTGATAAGTCAATATCTTTAATTTCAATCCCCTGCATTACCCACGGCATAATGTATTTTCTATCAAAGCTACGCGTATTTTTATCTAAGTTCAGCTCATCTTCGGCCCCACCTCGAATATAGCCAAAAGCCCCTTTTTCCATGTTTTTCGCAACTTGGTCTTCTAGCTCATCTAAATTGATAATTTTAATCGGTCCTTCTTTGGTACTCGCTTGATAATCCGCGGCTTGTGCAGCCCCAACGGATAAGGTCAAAGCCAGTATCGCCGATGACATCACCGCGATGGGCTGTTTTTTTGCTCTGTGTAACATACTCCACCTCCTCAACTTATTGTTTGATAGCTTCCGCTTGTATTTTTATCACTACCTCTTTTGCCATTCCCTCTTTTGCAAGGAAATCCACCCCCCATTTTGTACGGTCAATGGTCGTTTCAAAGTCACCACCACAAACATCCGCTTTAAAAATAGGACTGAAATAACAGCCGAATTTCGTTGTTTTCAACTGAACGGGATGAGACTGTCCTTTCATGGTTAAAATGCCATCAATAGAAACAGGTTTATTATCCGCAAAGTTCCATTTAGTTGATTTAAATTCGATGGTTGGGTATTTCGCTACATCTAACATATCGGCGCTCTTAATATGGTTATCAAACGCTGTTAGACCGGTATTTAATGTCTCCGCTGGGATTTTGACATTAATGCTTCCCTTGTTTTTTTCTGGGGAATAGCTCATATCACCACGAATGTTGTAGAAACCACCGCTATTGGTCGATGTATTAAAGTGATCAATATAGAAAACCGCTTTAGTATGGGTTGGATCTAACTGATAATTTGCGGCTTGAGCAGTACCGGCTACCAATAGTGAAGCCAATAATGGCAATACAATCTTTTTCATGGAATACATCCTAATTATTTGTTTTATCTAAATTAATACAGATAGGTAGCCTCTACTTTTAGTAAAGGCTACGGATAATTCGAGTTAAAAATAAGGCTTAGCGTTCTGAATCTAATTGCTCATTGTTTTTCAAAACATCTTGAGCTTTCATATAGCTTTCAATGAGCAGTTGATATGCAGGGAAAATTTGCGTGTAAGCTTGTGCCCATTCTGCCGCATCTTCACGATTCCACGTTTTCTGAATTTCAGACGCGACCGCGGCTGTATCCATTGGTACCACACCAGCTTGGACCATGCGTGCTAAGGTGATTTCTTGTGCCATTTTGCTATAAGTACCAGATGCATCAATGACGACAAAAACTTGGTAACCGTCAGCTACCGCACTAATAGCAGGGAAAGCCATGCAAACACTGGTTATCGTGCCCGCGATAATCAGTTGTTTTTTACCCGTTGCTTTAACTGCTTCAACAAATTCAGGGTTATCCCATGCGTTGATTTCACCGCGACGTGCAATATATTGTGCATGTGGCGCATTTTGGTGAATTTCAGGGATCAGAGGGCCATTCGGGCCTTGTGGTACAGATGCTGTTGTGATGACAGGCATTTTTGCCAATGAAGCTATTTTTGCGAGAACAGCAGCACGCGCTCGCAGCTCTGTCATTGGCATATCACCGACAGTTTGGAACAAACCACTTTGATGGTCTATCAATAACATCACTGCATCATCTGGATTAATAACAGGACGCTGTCCATTGAAGTTTGCCGGATTACTCATAATGAAACCTCTCAATCAATAAAATAATGAAATGCTTTTAAACGAGAAATAGAACAATCGTTGCCCCGCTCTCTTGTTATTTACATTAATTCATCGATTTTTTGTTGAGTAGTCCGGTTTTTAGTAAACACTGTTCTAAAAATAGGATAATGGAAACCAGAACTATTGTTCTAGTAATGAAACAATGAAACCTATTTTTACCACTACTGATAACGAAATCGTGCCCCTATGATAAATACATCAGAATCTATTTTAGGAGCATAACCATGAAAAAGATCATTGGTATTTATAACGCACCTCGCAGTCATTGGGTTGGAGATGGCTTCCCTGTTCGCTCATTATTTAGCTATAACAACCACGGGAAATATCTCAACCCATTTCTTTTACTTGATAGAGCGGGGCCTTTTACCTTCCCAAGCTCAGATGCTGAGAACCGTGGTGTTGGAGAGCATCCGCACAAAGGGTTCGAAACGGTAACTATCGTCTATGATGGTGAGGTTGCACATCATGATTCTACAGGTGAAGGGGGCGTGATTGGTCCAGGAGATGTTCAGTGGATGACTGCGGCATCCGGTATTTTACATCAAGAATACCAATCCGATGATTTTATGAAAAATGGCGGCACCTTAGATATGGTGCAACTGTGGGTCAACTTACCGGCTAAAGATAAATTGGCGTCTCCGGGATACCAACTGCTAAAAAGTAGCCATATTCCGAATATTGCTTTACCTAATGATGCAGGCTATTTACGCGTCATTGCAGGTAACTATCTAGGAAATAATGGTGCTGCACGTACATTTACCCCTTTAGATGTTTGGGATCTCAAACTGAAAAAAGGTAAAACAGTAGGGTTACAAACTAAAGCCGGCCGTAATGTTGGTTTAGTGATGTTACATGGCTCGTTAATTGTTGATGGTCACGCTAGTTTAAATGAGGGAGAGCTGCTCATCCTTGATAGTAGTGACAGTAATATTGTTATGGAAGCCACGGAAGATGCTGTTGTACTCTTCTTAAGCGGTGAGCCCATTGATGAACCCGTTGTCGGCTATGGTCCCTTTGTGATGAATAGCGATAAAGAAATTATCGAAGCGGTTAATGATTTTAATCGTGGTAAATTTGGCCGAATCCCTCAAAATCAATAAGATAATAACTCCTCGATAGGGTGACTATTGAGGAGTTATCTTTTTACGGTGATGGATTATGATGATTTAACAGTTGGTGAAATATTCTCAGCCAAATAATTTAATAATAGTTGTACTGATGGCAATAAACCTTTTCTTGATGGGTAAACCGCATGAATAATATCTTCAGGAAAACGCCATTCAGGTAATATCTCAATCAATGCCCCTGAACTTAAGTCTTTTTCCACCACACCATAAGGCAATCGAGCAATACCAATTCCCTTTAATGCGGCTTTATACAAGGTCAAAATATCGGTTGTTGCTAATTTGGGGATAAAGTGCTGAGTGAAGCTTAAGTCCTCACTGTTTTTCAGTGTCACCGTATAATTTTGGGAATGTTCGGTATTTGCCAATATTGGGTAATTCACTAACTCTTCGGGTTGTTGCAGCGGCTCTCCGCCTTTAAATAACAACGGGCTAGCGACCAAAACCCGCCGTGAATAACCCAATACTTTCATCATTAAACCCGAATCATCTAACGGCAGCGAACGCACTCGCAGCGCCATATCTAACCCTTCACTGATCACATCAACGGGCCGATTAACTGCTAAGATTTGTACATTGATCTCCGGATACTTCACCATAAAATCGACTAATAAATCTTGCAGATACACTTGAAGTAAAGCGACAGGACAAGACAATTTAATGATCCCTTTCGGGTCAGTTTGTACAGAGCAGATCAGCTCCTCAGCAATTTTCGCTTCATCGACAACATTTTTGCATTGTTGATAAAAGGTTTGGCCGATTTCAGTCACATGGAACTGGCGTGTTGAACGATAAATTAAGGAAACATTGAGTTTCTGCTCAAGATCAGCAATACGGCGGCTAAGTTTAGATTTCGGGATCCCCAAAGCAAGACCTGCTTGTGAAAACCCGCCATGCTCGACTACTTTGACATAGTAGTAGAGGTCATTTAAATCGTACCGCATCCCTATTCCCCTTTTTACTAAAACCTATTTATATTACTGAAAATCGATAATAAGTCTGCTTAAATTACGCCATTTACCCCGTCAATAAGACCCGTTAGCCAAACAAATAGTTTCGGTATCGAAACAACTCATTGCCAGTTAAACAAGGAAATCAATTAAAGTAACTACCCGGCTATGGAGGTTTCTATGTACCGCGCACTTTGGGCATTGTTACGCCCTTATCGTTTTGTTTTAATATTTGCTGTTATTTTACAAGCTATCGCTGGCATTAGCTCCCTGATCCCTTGGGTTGCAATTAGCCAAATCGCCTTATCCCCTGTTGAACAAGGGAACACTTGGGTCATTATTGCATTTATTAGCGGAGTCGTATGGCTCGTTTGTCAAACACTTGCCCTATACCTAACCCATCAAACGGATAACCAATTGTGCTATCAATTAAGGCTAAAAATACTCAATAAACTCAATCGACTTCCTTTGAGTGAATTTGTTTATTCAGGTAAAGAAGGGATCCAAAAAATTGTTGATCGCGATGTGCGCTTGCTGCATCAACTCACCGCCCATGCACCTGCCGACTTGGCTCAACTGTTTGTCGTTCCAATAACTGCAACGCTGATCTTATTATGGACCAACTGGGCATTAATGATTTTTTGCCTACTTCCTTTAATCATCACCATTTACCTTTTCCGCCAGCTACGCTCACCACGTTATCAATCGCTATTCACTGCTCGTGACCAGACGATGGGGAATTTATATGCTCAATATGCAGAGTTTGCCGATAACCCATTACTTGCAAGACAGTTTCCAAACCGCGCCATTCAACTTGCTGTGACACAAGCACTCTCCGCTTTTCTCGTGGCCTTTAATCGCTGGATTAACAAAATCGGCGCATTCAGTTCACTGACTCAAATTGGAATGAGTACCACATTACTGACGTTATGGGTGATTATTGGGTCGTTGGTAGTGCCGACCTCGGTGTCACTGTCGCAAATGGTGTTGTTTATTCTTTTGATGCATAGCATTACCGCTCCAATCGCTGCCATGGGGCACGGTGCCGATGCCCTCAACCATGCAGTCGCCGCTTCAGAGCGTATTCGCCATTTTCTTGAGCAAACAGAAATGCAGTATGGTGATAAATCACTGCAAGGAGCGCCTTGTGCCGTTCATATTCACGATGTGGATTATTGTGTACAGGATAAAACTTTACTCTCTAACATCAACTTAACCATTCAACCCGGTCAGCTTGTCGCTATTGTTGGTGCATCGGGAGCAGGAAAAAGTACACTTTTACAATTGATGGCACGGTTCCTCGACCCAACTCGTGGCGAGTTATACTTTAATACGACGCCCCTACCTCAATTCTCATTAGCAGGGTTAAACCAGCAAGTATCTATCGTGATGCAGAATACTCAACCTATGCCGTGTTCGCTGAAAGAAAATCTACAGCTATTTGCCCCCGATGCGACAGCGGTCGAAATCACTGACTACCTTGAAAAATTAAATCTACTAACACGGCTCCAGCAATTACCAAAGGGGCTAGACAGTTTAGTCGGTCATGATATCACCTTATCAGGTGGTGAAGCTCAACGTTTAGCCATCGCTCGCGTGCTGCTCTCTAAAGCCCCTATTTTGTTGTTTGATGAGCCAACATCTGCATTAGATCCGCAAAATGCCGAATTATTTTTCCAGCTTTTAAACCAAGAGCAGCGTACACGAGTCTTGGTCACCCATGATCTGAGCTATTTATGCCATGCAGATACGGTGATCTTACTGGAAGAAGGACAAATAATTGCTCAAGGTACACACCTACAGTTATCTGAACATACTCCCCAATATCAACAATTACTAAGTGCATTGGAGGACGCCGCATGATCCGTCTGTTCTTAAGTACCGTCCGTCGTGCGCTATTATGGATGATATTCGCTGCTATCTTAGATGGTATCAGCGGGTTGCTACTCGTTCCTGTGATCATCAATTGGGGCTCCGACGATATAAGTGCGCTGATTTGGCTACTGGTGAGTAGCTTAGTGTCATTAACCGTTATTTTTATCGCCACTCAGAAAGGCTACCTTGCAGGTGGCATTGTTATGCGCACGCTCACCAATGCATTAATACGCCATCTACCTGTCTCATTAAAACCAATCCCGAGTGCGACAAGTTTAGTTTCTGGGCCAATTTCCCATGTGATGTCCATTCCTGCTCACTTATTACACCCAATCATTAGCGGTATTGTCACCCCTTTAACCGTGATCTTAGGGGCATTGATTCTGAACTTTTGGCTAGGAAGCATCCTGCTAATGATTGGCTTCATGTTATTACTTATTTTACGTTTTTCCGCCAAACACGTGTCATTCGCCGAAAAGCAAGTACACGCCTCACAGCAGAAGGTTATCGATGAATTAGGCCACTTTGCCACACATCAACCGCTGCTTCGCAGAGCGGGTGTCAGTCAACAGCAGCAACAAGGTTTAGAGCAGAGCCTGACTCAGCAATATCAGACACAAAAACAACTTCAACGCCGTAGCTTGCCTTTTCATTTGCTGTTTTCATTCGCTATTCAAGTAACCTTTATCGGCTTATTAACTTTCGGCTTATTGGCGGTCAATCGTGAAACACTTACCCTACCTATGTGGTTAGCCGCCATGCTGTTATTAGCGCGTTTTATTGAGCCACTCTGGTTGCTTTCCCATTTAGACCAAGCATTACGCCAAGCTAAAAAATCGCTCAATCAGATAACCCAAGCACTGGAAACACCTGAGCTTAATTTTGTTCGTTCATCTCAAACCCCATCTGAAAATACCGTGAGCTGTAACGCCTTATCTCAGCGTACAGAGGAGGGGAAAGTCCTATTAAAACCGCTCGACTTAACTTTTAAAGCAAATACATTCACGGCCATTGTGGGGGCGTCTGGCGCTGGAAAAAGCACGTTATTGAATTTGTTGGCGCGCTTGCAAGACCCTTCACAAGGCGTAGTGCGGTATGGCAATAAAGATATCGCTCAATTATCGCAAGCAGTGCTCTGTAGTAAGCGAGGCATATTATTTCAAGATAACCGGCTGTTTAAAGGCAGTTTACGGCAAAATATGACTGCCAGTTCAGAAGAGATCGATGATCCATCAATCATCGCCATGCTTCAACAACTCAATATCGATGCAGATCATACTTTACTAGATGGAGATGTAGGTGCTGGCGGGCAAATTTTCTCTGGTGGACAAAGGCAACGTTTGTGTATTGCAAGACTACTATTAAGCCGTCCTGATATTATTTTGATGGATGAGCCGACAGCTAGCCTTGATTACATCAATACTGCCGCTGTTATTGAACAGCTACTCACTGCCAACCAGCAGACACGTATTGTTGTGACTCACCAACCGATGCTTGCCAGCCAAGCCGATCATATTATTGTGATGGCATCTGGCGAAATCGTTGACCAAGGAACACATGCAGAATTATTAGCCCGTGAGCCTTGGTATCAACAATTTATCAGCGGCAGCCTTTAAGAATATCAGCCTCGCTTACCAAATAAGCGATGGCTGAACTCTTCAATACGGCGATGCTCAAGCCTATTTTGCATCGTCAGGCTCCAACTTGCAGACAGCCCCGCGGCTCCTAGCAAACGTTGATATAACTCTTCATCGAATGGGGCATGAAAAGCGATCATAATCGCTTCTTGAACAGAAATATCGCTATTACGACTTAAAAGGGTGATCGGTGTTGCGGCACTGACTGACCCCGTCTTTATCACTCGATACAACCAACCACAACGACCATTTTCTTGCATTATTTGAGCAAAGTTTTCAACGCCTGTCAGGCCATTGAGCTTATAGCATGGCGAGCGTGGTTGGGTGACTTGAATACGAGCATCACCCCAAGCATAAATATCACCAATAAAGACATTCTCTTCTGTCATACCTTGAGTCGAGATATTTTCACCAAACGCTGGTGGCGTAAAAAGAGATTCAAGTTCAGGATAAGCATTAGCCCAGAATTGATAGTGCTCTGCCGGATAATGGCATAGCGCCCGATCAGGGCCACCATGAAAGCGTTTTTCAGCTTGCTCATCTCCCTCAAGCCCTAATTGCCCTAATGGCAACGGCCCATCCACTTGACGCTTATGAATAGCGCTCTGACCACAATCTAATGTGGCTTTGACTTCGCCGATATAGACTTGAGGATGAATTTGCATTGCGATTACACCTTTATCGTGGCTTTAAATTCAATGAACTCATCATTATCACGTTGAACGAGCATCAGAGTTCAATTTACTAGAAATTCTGTAAAATACTTCAATAAGTTATGCATAGCACTATAATAAATCAAATAGATAATAACTAACCAAACGAGTGAAAACCATGAAAACTTAAAGTACTCCAAAAATTTCCATGGACTCGCAAACACCCGATACATCATTATGCCCGGTCTGCGTATACTAGGTTTATCTTTCGGCCATGCATACCAAAAAAGCCACATAAGAATAAAAATCACCATCGCTTGTGCACCATGTGCAGGCCCAATATCCAAGCCAGTGATAAAGAATAAGAGTACCTCAGACAGACCAAGAAAAAAGATCAGGATAACGAATAACGTTATAAAAAATTCACTGACCAAAAATACAGTGAATGCTTTTTTCCTAGAATGAAGCCCAAACATAATCAGGTCATTGAAAAATAAATAGAATAAAATAATCACACCAGCAACTATTGCCACGCCGCTATTAACATCAGGCTGAGTAGCAACCATGTTCAATAACAATCCCCAAAAAATACATAAGAAGACCCCGCGCCAGTTGAACGCTAGCCTAGGCTGCTGTATGAAAGATAAAATAGCAGGGTTAAATTTATCCTTTAGCTCTGGGTATTCACTGGTTCGTTGTTTCACTTGCTCAGCGATTTGAGGGATCAATCCAGGTATCAAGCGAACTTTATAAGAAACTTTCTCATTTTTACTCGTCAGTACACGTAAAGATTGAGAAACGATATAGTCTCCATGGACAGCATCAATCTGACACTGCTTCCATGCTCGAGCCACCTCAGTCTGGCGTAGCTGTTCAGTTAATGCGTTTTGAATATAAAACGGGATAATTTGCTCTGAGTTATATTCATCAAGCCGCCAGCCTAATAGAGACGAAACATGTTCCACAACAGCTTCGGTTAAACCTTCTTGCTCTGATAATGCCCACGCAAAATCTTGATGAAATTGCTGATGTGTCTGCAAACTGCCTTTTTGAGAGACGTTTTCCCACAATTCAACTAATTCACGTTTTGCCGCGTTTTCATCAATAATAAACAGCTTCGCGAGCCAATCAATTAACTCTTGGGTATAAGCTGTTTCAACAACCGGTAATTCATTAATCGATGGTTGATAATCATCTAACAACACATCTGAAAATGGGTAAGTAATCTGAATTTCAGACAGCTCTTGCTGTTGTTGATCATCATTAACGGCTTCTTCATTAACAGCCTCTTGGTGTAAGAGGCTTTCTAAATGAGGCACATCAACGTCTATATTCGCCTGCTCTTCAACATATTCATCATCGGCAGATTCATCATCATAAATAGCGTAAGCGGCATATCTTTTTGCCTCCTCAAAAGCTTCACGTAATTGTTGATACTCTTCAGGGTGGCTATCGGGTCGATATTTTTTTACCTGCCGCGCATAAGCACGCCGAATTTCCTTTTCATCGTTTGTTTGAGTGATTCCCAATGTTTGCCATATACTCATTAATGCGAGTCTCCCTCATAGCGACTCAAAAATTGTTCCACTTGTTGACGAATGGCCGCAATACGGCGTGGATCTTGGCTATCGAGCGCTCTTTCAAACTCCGTTGTGACTTGATCCATCCAATAGCGATCCTCACCCAGTAAAAACTCATATAACCGAGCACAGCGTGACAATAACACGCGATTCTCTTTTCTATCCCTCGGATGCTGTTTTAAATCAGCAATTTTTAATAAGCTTTGTTCGATTTGCGCTTCATTCATTTGCCCCGGAACTTTCTCTATCACTAGCCGAAACACCTCAGGGTTACCTTGATAACGACACTCAACTTCTAGTAATCCATCAACGGTATAGGTAAACCGGACATCAATATCCACTTCTCCAGCAGGCTTCTGAGGGATATCAATCGCCATCTCCCCCAAAAATACGTTATCTTGGACGCGACGCGCTTCCCCCTGATAAATCTTTAATAAAATCATTTTTTGGTTATCTTCAATCGTGCTGACCGTTTGCATCTTGCTCACAGGTAAAAAGGTATTTCGCTCAATTAAAGGTAAAAAATAACCCGAATCATAATGGGTTCCGTTTCTTTTTGAGGTTTCAATCCCCAAAGAAAATGGCATTACGTCGGTTAAAATAACATCATCAAGGGCTGTATCTGCCATCACCATACCCGCTTGAACCCCTGCACCTAATGCAACGGCTTCATCTGGATTAAGGTCATGGCGAGGAAAACGTCCAAACAGACGCGCTACCGTTTGTCGGATAAGTGGCATTCGTGTTGCACCACCAACTAATAAGATGTCGTCCAAATCATTAAGAGTAAAACGAGAATCATGCAAAGCCTGCAAAATAGGTTGTTGCAATCGTGCTAATAAAGATTGACAACAAGAAGCTAGCTCCTGATCTGTCATTGTCCAATGCCAATCCTGATCATTCCACCGTAGCGAAGCCGTCGCTTCATTGCTTTGACCTAATGCGATTTTTAATGTTTCTGCTTGTTTGAGTAATTCCGCGCGAATATCTGCTTGGGCTTCTTTCAGTTCAGGATGCTGCTTTAACATCCACAGATAAATAGCTTCACTGAAATCATCACCGCCTAAACGGACATCGCCACTACTCGCGCAAACCTCAATAACGCCTTCAAACATATCAATTATCGAAACATCAAACGTTCCCCCACCAAGGTCAAAGGTTAGGTATTTGTGTTCTTTGTTTTCGAGTAACCCAAAGGCCAACGATGCCGCAGTAGGTTCATTCAATAACCTTAAAACATTTAGCCCAGCGAGTTGTCCCGCTGTTTTAACCGCCCGACGCTGAACATCATTAAAATAAGCAGGAACCGTGATCACTGCATCTTTAACGGGGTAACCAAGCCAAGCTTCAACATCCTCTTTTAATTGCCGTAATAATAAAGCAGAAAGCTCCTCAGCCCGAAAAGTCAGAGAGCCTAATGATAACGTTGCGTCCGTGCCCATAAAGCGCTTAAAGCTGGCTTGGGTTAAATGGGGGTGACTCTGTAGACGTTCACGAGCGAATTTTCCGACCAAGATCTGGTCATCATCATCAAGAGCAACAACAGATGGCGTTAAAACATCACCTTGTTTATTGGGTACTAATACCGCTCGCCCTTCAATCCATAAACTCACTGCACTATTACTGGTCCCAAGATCAATCCCCATAACCATGTCAGCCGCCATATTATCTCCCTTATCATTCACTTTATTGAATTATTACTGGATAGAATATCAATCTGTTTTTTGTACTTATGAGACACATTATGAACAAAACACAAGATATTAAAACGAGACAAAGCTGAGATTAATAGAAAAAAGAAAAAGAGAGGCATAAAAAAAGCGCAACCCCAAAAGGGTTACGCCCATCTAATTATCATTTAATTTAATGAATTATTTAGTTTTTTCTGCAAAACGTTTTGCAGCTTCATCCCAGTTAACGACTGACCAGAATGCTTTGATGTAGTCAGGACGACGGTTTTGATATTTCAGATAATAAGCGTGTTCCCAAACATCAAGGCCAATAATTGGGTAACCTGAAGTACCAGAAATCGCTTCACCCATCAGAGGGCTGTCTTGGTTAGCTGTAGAAACAACCGCTAGCTTACCGTCATCTTTTAGAACTAGCCATGCCCAGCCAGAACCAAAACGAGAAGCTGCTGCTTTCTCAAATTGTTCTTTGAAAGCGTCAACACTACCAAAATCACGCTCGATAGCTGCTTTCAGATCACCGCTTAGTTCAGTACCTAATTTTAGGCCTTTCCAGAACAGGCTGTGGTTTGAGTGACCACCAGCATTGTTACGAACAAAAGTACGTTGATCAGCAGGAACTTTATCCAATTGTTGGATCAGATCATCAATGTCTAGGTTAGCCAGTTCAGGTAATTTTTCTAACGCAGTGTTAGTGTTGTTAACGTAGGTTTGATGATGCTTGGTGTGATGGATTTCCATTGTTTGCTTATCGAAATGAGGTTCCAGCGCATCATAAGCATAAGGTAAAGCAGGTAATGTATAGCTCATTGTATTTGTCTCCAGTGACTTATTGACATATACCTCTATATCTCTCACTCAATGCCAAGACACATAGGGTATACACTTCAGAAACTTCACACCTTGTGAGTCGGTATCAATTATAGTTATTTTACTGTTAATGAAAATCATTATCAAACCCATGATATTTATATGGTCTTTCTCATCAACTATCATTGTTGATTTATTTAGCAACTAATACCAATATCGCCCTGCTTTGTTTTTCTTTAATTCTACCCTTATACAGATAATCAGATGATTAATCTAATTGACGATTTCGCATCAAATGATAATCCTGTTAAATCCATTACAATTAATACGTGATCTCCCGCTCAAAAGAAAAACAAATTTATATTTCCTGCTTTAGTTAACCATTTTTTGACATAGTATTAACATCTGCAAGGAGATAAAAATATGACTCAAATAACTAAGCATCCCGTTACTGCTGAAATTGCAGAAAATGCCCTGATAAACGAGCAACAGTACAACAATGAGTATCAACTCTCTATTCAAGACCCTGAAACGTTTTGGGGGGAGAAAGGAAAGGTTGTTGATTGGATTAAGCCGTATACCCGAGTAAAAAACACCTCCTTCGATCCTGGCCATATCAGCATTCGCTGGTTTGAAGATGGCACCCTTAACTTAAGCGCTAACTGTTTAGATCGTCATCTGGCAGATAAGGGCGATCAAACCGCAATCATATGGGAAGGTGATGACCCTTCTCAATCAAAAAATGTCACTTACCGTGAACTGCATCATGATGTTAGTCAGTTCGCTAACGTATTAAAACAACATGGTATTCGTAAAGGCGATGTTGTCGCGATTTACATGCCAATGGTGGTTGAAGCTGCCGTCGCAATGTTAGCTTGTGCTCGCATTGGGGCGATTCATACTGTTATCTTTGCTGGCTTCTCTCCAGAAGCGGTATCGGGTCGTGTTATCGACTGTAAAGCAAAACTGATTATTACAGCCGATGAAGGCCTACGTGCTGGCCGCTCAATACCTCTCAAGAAAAACGTTGATGACGCATTAACCAATGCCAATGTCACCACCGTTAAGAATGTCATTGTCTACCGTCGTACTGGGAATGTTCCAAGCTGGGTAGAAGGGCGTGACCTATGGTGGCACGATGTGATTGATGGCGTCAGCGCCGACTGCCCACCTGAAGAAATGAACGCAGAAGACCCATTATTCATTCTGTATACTTCAGGCTCAACAGGTAAACCAAAAGGTGTACTGCATACTACTGGCGGTTATTTAGTCTATGCAACACTCACCTTTAAATATACTTTCGACTACCATCCCGGTGAAGTGTATTGGTGTACTGCCGATGTTGGCTGGGTAACGGGTCACAGCTATTTGTTATATGGCCCTCTATCTAATGGTGCCAAAACATTGATGTTTGAAGGCGTGCCTAACTACCCTGCGGTCAATCGCATGAGCCAAGTGGTTGATAAGCACCAAGTTAATATCCTGTATACCGCGCCGACTGCTATCCGCGCCCTAATGGCTGAAGGTGATAAAGCCATTGAAGGCACCAACCGTAGCTCGTTGCGTATCCTAGGATCCGTTGGTGAACCTATCAACCCTGAAGCATGGGAATGGTTCTATAAGAAGATTGGTGATAGTCGTTGCCCAATTGTTGATACATGGTGGCAAACAGAAACTGGCGGCTTTATGATCACTCCGCTGCCGGGAGCGACCATGCTAAAACCAGGCTCAGCAACGTTACCTTTCTTCGGGGTTCGTCCTGCTCTTGTTGATAATCTTGGGGAACCATTAGAAGGTGCAACAGAGGGTAACCTCGTCATTGTTGATTCATGGCCTGGTCAAGCACGTACCTTATTTGGTGACCACGAGCGTTTTGAGCAAACCTACTTTTCTACTTTTAAAGGTATGTATTTCAGTGGCGATGGTGCTCGCCGCGATGAAGATGGCTATTTCTGGATCACGGGCCGTGTTGATGATGTATTAAATATTTCCGGTCACCGCCTAGGTACTGCTGAAATTGAATCTGCATTAGTTGCACACCCAAAAATTGCAGAAGCAGCCGTTGTTGGTATTCCTCATAATATTAAGGGGCAAGCTATCTATGCTTATGTCACCTTAATTTCGGGGGAAGAGCCTTCACCTGAGCTATATACCGAAGTTCGTAATTGGGTTCGAAAAGAAATCGGTCCAATTGCAACACCTGATGTTCTACACTGGACGGACTCTTTACCTAAAACCCGCTCCGGTAAGATCATGCGCCGTATCCTACGTAAAATTGCCTCAGGAGATACTAGTAACTTAGGAGATACTTCCACACTGGCAGATCCTGGCGTTGTCGAAAAACTACTCGAAGAAAAACAATCAATGAGTATGTCATAAGCCTGAAGGTCGCCTTTATGGCGACCTTACATACATTCCAATAAGACGATAACAGAGGAGAATTCTGATGAATGCTACTGCTTATCAAGAGGTAGAGAATAACCCTCGCTTTAAAGAATTGGTAAGGAAACGCGGTCGATTTTCATGGTTGTTGTCAGCTATCACATTAATATTGTATGTCGGTTTTATCTTTCTTATTGCTTTTAACCCAAGTTGGCTTGGAACGCCGATTAGTGAAGGATCCTATATCACACGAGGTATACCTATTGGTGTAGGATTGATTGTCATCTCTTTCTTATTAACTGGCCTATATGTTATTCGGGCAAATGGTGAATACGACCGTTTAACGGCTGAAATCTTAAAAGAGGTGCAAAAATGATAAAACTCCTTCCTCTCATCTTACTTTTCGCCTCTTCAGCCGCATTTTCTGATGCACTGACAGGGGATGTCGAGCGGCAACCTGTGAATATTCAAGCCATTATCATGTTCTTGTTATTCGTCGGGTTTACTCTCTATATTACTTATTGGGCATCTAAAAGAACACGTTCTCGCTCAGACTACTACACCGCAGGCGGTAAAATTACAGGTTTTCAAAATGGGATGGCCATTGCGGGTGACTTTATGTCCGCAGCCTCATTCTTAGGTATTTCAGCACTGGTTTACACCTCCGGTTATGATGGCTTGATCTACTCTATCGGCTTCTTAATTGGCTGGCCTATTATTCTTTTCTTAATTGCTGAACGCTTACGTAACCTCGGTCGTTATACCTTCGCCGATGTTGCGTCATATCGATTAAAACAAAGACCAATACGGATACTGTCTGCCGTTGGCTCTCTTGTTGTCGTTGCACTCTACCTCATTGCACAAATGGTTGGTGCAGGGAAGTTGATCGAACTACTGTTTGGTCTTAATTACCATGTTGCCGTCGTAATTGTAGGTATTTTGATGGTGTTATACGTCCTATTTGGTGGAATGTTAGCCACTACATGGGTACAAATCATCAAAGCAATTCTCTTATTAGCAGGCGCAACATTTATGGCCGTAATGGTCATGAAACATGTTGGTTTCAATTTCAATACCCTATTTAAAGAAGCCGTCGAAGTACATAAAAATGGCATTGCCATTATGAGCCCAGGAGGATTAGTTTCAGATCCTATATCGGCTTTATCACTTGGGCTAGCGCTGATGTTTGGTACAGCAGGGCTACCTCATATCATTATGCGTTTCTTTACGGTCAGTGACGCGAAAGAAGCTCGTAAGAGTGTGTTCTATGCAACAGGTTTCATTGGCTACTTCTATATTTTAACTTTCATTATCGGTTTTGGTGCGATTGTTCTTGTTAGTGCAAACCCTGACTTTAAAGATGCAGCAGGCAAATTGATCGGTGGAACAAACATGGCCGCCGTACACCTTGCAGATGCCGTCGGAGGGAACTTCTTCCTTGGCTTTATTTCTGCTGTTGCTTTCGCCACGATATTAGCTGTTGTTGCGGGGCTAACACTCGCCGGCGCCTCAGCGGTTTCCCATGACCTTTATGCCATGGCAATCAAAGACGGTAAGGCAAATGAAAAAGAGGAGTTACGTGTATCCAAAATTACGGTAGTGATCTTAGGCTTTGTTGCTATCGGGTTAGGTATTTTGTTCGAAAACCAAAATATCGCCTTCATGGTAGGCCTCGCATTCTCTATCGCTGCAAGCTGTAACTTCCCTATCATCCTGTTATCGATGTATTGGAAGAAATTAACAACACGTGGTGCCTTAGCAGGCGGATGGTTAGGACTTATTACCGCCGTTGTGCTGATGATATTAGGGCCAACTATTTGGGTAAGCATCTTACATCATGAGAAACCTATCTATCCTTATGAGTATCCTGCATTCTTCTCGATGATAGTGGCATTTGTCGCTTCTTGGTTATTCTCTATCACAGATAACTCAGAAAGAGGCAAATTCGAGAGAGAACGCTTTAGAGAGCAATTTGTACGTTCACAAATTGGCTTAGGTATTGAGCAAGGTAAATCTCACTAACCCTTAATATTACCTCTAGAAAGAAACATAAAAAAGCGGCTCTTAATAAGCCGCTTTTTTAATCTGTATAAAACCACGTTACCTCGCATAAGTCATTTTTTCAGTGTTTACCCACTCATCAACTAACTCAAAAAAGCGTGCTGGTTGGTTTTTTACTTCGACTTTAAAGTTCTCAAACTCAGATTTGTTATTAGGTACATACATTGATAATAATATATTTAACGATATTTCTTTGTTCGCAAATTTCTGGCTAATATTAAATGCCTTATAGAGGATCGCCGCCAATACAAAACTAACCACTGCTATACCAGCCATAGCAGCAAAACTGTAATCTATGTGTAGAAGCTGGCGAGCCTCATTCAGTAGTAAGAAAGGCGTAAAAAACATCACCAGCAGAGATAAGATAATTGCCCCATCTTGACCATTGTTGAATTCGTGTTCCTTTTGCTTATTAACGGCAACAATATCCCTAAATATTTGGCTATTAACAGATTTTATATTCTTCATTATATTCACCTTGATAAACAAGCGCATTATCGTGTGTAAAAATCATTCATAACAACTAATTAAGTTACTTATTGATAGTATATGTTTAACTTTTTGCAACATCAATTTAACATTTGTTATCTATTTTAATGGGAAAGTATCTTAAGAAGAGTAGGTAAATAGAAGATATAGAACAACAAACCCGATGATCACAAAACCGTGTTTATGGCCTATCTATTGATATTAAAAGTAAAGTTGAAAAATGATCTAACTTAAACGGATTTTATTTAACATTTAAACAAATTAATTTATAAAAAATTAATTATTAAAGTTATAAAGCTTGCTTATCGATACTCATTACCTTTTTCCCAAACGCAAAAAAGCCACCCGATGGGTGGCTTTCTCACTGATTTGATGTCTGGCAGTTCCCTACTCTCACATGGGGAGACCCCACACTACCATCGGCGCTACGGCGTTTCACTGCTGAGTTCGGCATGGGGTCAGGTGGGACCACCGCGCTATTGCCGCCAGACAAATTCGGTTTCGTTCCCGTTTGCGTCGACACCGCAAACCAGAACTGCAATCTTGAACAAGCTGATTTCTCGCACCACTCTATCTCGTGCACTTCAACAATCGTCTCTCTAAAACACCTTCGGTGTTGTCAGGTTAAGCCTCACGGTTCATTAGTACTGGTTAGCTCAACGTATCGCTACGCTTACACACCCAGCCTATCAACGTCTTCGTCTTAAACGTTCCTTTAGGACCCTTAAAGAGTCAGGGAAGACTCATCTCAAGGCAAGTTTCCCGCTTAGATGCTTTCAGCGGTTATCTCTTCCGCACTTAGCTACCGGGCAGTGCCATTGGCATGACAACCCGAACACCAGCGGTGCGTCCACTCCGGTCCTCTCGTACTAGGAGCAGCCCCTTTCAATCTTCCAACGCCCACGGCAGATAGGGACCGAACTGTCTCACGACGTTCTAAACCCAGCTCGCGTACCACTTTAAATGGCGAACAGCCATACCCTTGGGACCTACTTCAGCCCCAGGATGTGATGAGCCGACATCGAGGTGCCAAACACCGCCGTCGATATGAACTCTTGGGCGGTATCAGCCTGTTATCCCCGGAGTACCTTTTATCCGTTGAGCGATGGCCCTTCCATTCAGAACCACCGGATCACTAAGACCTACTTTCGTACCTGCTCGAGCCGTCACTCTCGCAGTCAAGCTGGCTTATGCCTTTGCACTAACCGCATGATGTCCGACCATGCTTAGCCAACCTTCGTGCTCCTCCGTTACGCTTTGGGAGGAGACCGCCCCAGTCAAACTACCCACCAGACACTGTCCGCACCCCAGATTATGGGGCTACGTTAGAACATCAAACATTAAAGGGTGGTATTTCAAGGTTGGCTCCATGCAGACTGGCGTCCACACTTCAAAGCCTCCCACCTATCCTACACATCAAGGCTCAATGTTCAGTGTCAAGCTATAGTAAAGGTTCACGGGGTCTTTCCGTCTTGCCGCGGGTACACTGCATCTTCACAGCGAGTTCAATTTCACTGAGTCTCGGGTGGAGACAGCCTGGCCATCATTACGCCATTCGTGCAGGTCGGAACTTACCCGACAAGGAATTTCGCTACCTTAGGACCGTTATAGTTACGGCCGCCGTTTACTGGGGCTTCGATCAAGAGCTTCTCCTTACGGATAACCCCATCAATTAACCTTCCAGCACCGGGCAGGCGTCACACCGTATACGTCCACTTTCGTGTTTGCACAGTGCTGTGTTTTTAATAAACAGTTGCAGCCAGCTGGTATCTGCGACTGGCTTCAGCTCCATGGGTAAACCACTTCACCTAATGCCAGCGTGCCTTCTCCCGAAGTTACGGCACCATTTTGCCTAGTTCCTTCACCCGAGTTCTCTCAAGCGCCTGAGTATTCTCTACCTGACCACCTGTGTCGGTTTGGGGTACGATTAATGATAATCTAGAGCTTAGAGGCTTTTCCTGGAAGCGGGGCATGAGCTACTTCGCCACCGTAGTGACTCGTCATCAGACCTCAGTGTATAGCGAACCGGATTTGCCTAATTCGCCCACCTACATCCTTAAACCGGGACAACCGTCGCCCGGCCAGCCTAGCCTTCTCCGTCCCCCCATCGCAATTATCACCAGTACAGGAATATTAACCTGTTTCCCATCGACTACGCATTTCTGCCTCGCCTTAGGGGTCGACTCACCCTGCCCCGATTAACGTTGGACAGGAACCCTTGGTCTTCCGGCGTGCGGGTTTTTCACCCGCATTATCGTTACTTATGTCAGCATTCGCACTTCTGATACCTCCAGCATGCCTCGCAGCACACCTTCACAGGCTTACAGAACGCTCCCCTACCCAACAACATTTACATGTCGCTGCCGCAGCTTCGGTGCATGGTTTAGCCCCGTTACATCTTCCGCGCAGGCCGACTCGACCAGTGAGCTATTACGCTTTCTTTAAATGATGGCTGCTTCTAAGCCAACATCCTGGCTGTCTGAGCCTTCCCACTTCGTTTCCCACTTAACCATGACTTTGGGACCTTAGCTGGCGGTCTGGGTTGTTTCCCTCTTCACGACGAACGTTAGCACCCGCCGTGTGTCTCCCGTGATAACATTCTTCGGTATTCGTAGTTTGCATCGGGTTGGTAAGTCGGGATGACCCCCTAGCCGAAACAGTGCTCTACCCCCGAAGATGAGTTCACGAGGCGCTACCTAAATAGCTTTCGGGGAGAACCAGCTATCTCCCGGTTTGATTGGCCTTTCACCCCCAGCCACAAGTCATCCGCTAATTTTTCAACATTAGTCGGTTCGGTCCTCCAGTTAGTGTTACCCAACCTTCAACCTGCCCATGGCTAGATCACCGGGTTTCGGGTCTATACCCTGCAACTATTCGCCCAGTTAAGACTCGGTTTCCCTACGGCTCCCCTATTCGGTTAACCTTGCTACAGAATATAAGTCGCTGACCCATTATACAAAAGGTACGCAGTCACCCCACCACTAAGCCCCCTTTGCTTGATTTTTTGGGTTGGGCGTCACAAAGGACGTTCCGCCAACCGCCATCAAGTAAGGATGACGCTGTGATGACTCACCACTGGCTTAGTGGTGGGGCTCCCACTGCTTGTACGTACACGGTTTCAGGTTCTATTTCACTCCCCTCGCCGGGGTTCTTTTCGCCTTTCCCTCACGGTACTGGTTCACTATCGGTCAATCAGGAGTATTTAGCCTTGGAGGATGGTCCCCCCATATTCAGACAGGATAACACGTGTCCCGCCCTACTCATCGAGTTCACAACACCAACACCTTCGGATACGGGGCTATCACCCTTTATTGCCGGCCTTTCCAGACCGTTCTCCTGATGCTGATGCTGATTAAGACTCTGGGCTGCTCCCCGTTCGCTCGCCGCTACTAGGGGAATCTCGGTTGATTTCTTTTCCTCGGGGTACTGAGATGTTTCAGTTCCCCCGGTTCGCCTCGTTTGACTATGGATTCATCAAACGATAGTGCAACGAATTGCACTGGGTTTCCCCATTCGGACATCGTCGGTTATAACGGTTCATATCACCTTACCGACGCTTTTCGCAGATTAGCACGTCCTTCATCGCCTCTGATTGCCTAGGCATCCACCGTGTACGCTTAGTCGCTTAACCTCACAACCCGAAATTGTTTCAACGATCACCTGACTGTCATGGCTGTGCGTGGTGAACTTCTGCGTTGAGCAGTGCTCGCAATGCTCACGTACTCATGTACGCTGCGCTTGCTGCGCGCTGTCCGCCTTGAATTTCACACTGCTCGCTCATGCCACTCGTTTGAATGACCGAAAATTTCAGGTTTGAAATTTTGAGAGACTCTCACATTGTTTAAGCGATAAACAATGTGCGTTGTTTCAATTTTCAGCTTGTTCCAGATTGTTAAAGAGCATAATTATTCGCAATAGACTAAAACTAATCTATTCTGAATAATTCAAAAATATTATGGTGGAGCTAAGCGGGATCGAACCGCTGACCTCCTGCGTGCAAGGCAGGCGCTCTCCCAGCTGAGCTATAGCCCCATAACAGGTTTAACAGTATCAATTAATCTCTTTGTAAGTTTCTTTACTTGGAGATCTTTTTTCTTAGGCAAGCACGTTTTTGCTATGCTTAAGTTGGTTAATTTTGTTTAGACTAGGCGTGGATTAGCGACGTTTACAATAAGTAAACGAGCTGAGCCACAACGACGTATTAACAAAATTTGGTAGGCCTGAGTGGACTTGAACCACCGACCTCACCCTTATCAGGGGTGCGCTCTAACCACCTGAGCTACAAGCCTATTGATACCGTTGACTCTTTCATCAGACAATCTGTGTGAACACTTCACAAAAACACTTCAACGGTAAGGAGGTGATCCAACCGCAGGTTCCCCTACGGTTACCTTGTTACGACTTCACCCCAGTCATGGATCACAAAGTGGTAAGCGCCCTCCCGAAGGTTAAGCTACCTACTTCTTTTGCAACCCACTCCCATGGTGTGACGGGCGGTGTGTACAAGGCCCGGGAACGTATTCACCGTAGCATTCTGATCTACGATTACTAGCGATTCCGACTTCATGGAGTCGAGTTGCAGACTCCAATCCGGACTACGACGTACTTTATGAGTTCCGCTTGCTCTCGCGAGGTCGCTTCTCTTTGTATACGCCATTGTAGCACGTGTGTAGCCCTACTCGTAAGGGCCATGATGACTTGACGTCATCCCCACCTTCCTCCGGTTTATCACCGGCAGTCTCCTTTGAGTTCCCGACCGAATCGCTGGCAACAAAGGATAAGGGTTGCGCTCGTTGCGGGACTTAACCCAACATTTCACAACACGAGCTGACGACAGCCATGCAGCACCTGTCTCAGAGTTCCCGAAGGCACTTCAGCATCTCTGCCAAATTCTCTGGATGTCAAGAGTAGGTAAGGTTCTTCGCGTTGCATCGAATTAAACCACATGCTCCACCGCTTGTGCGGGCCCCCGTCAATTCATTTGAGTTTTAACCTTGCGGCCGTACTCCCCAGGCGGTCGATTTAACGCGTTAGCTCCGGAAGCCACTCCTCTAGGGAACAACCTCCAAATCGACATCGTTTACAGCGTGGACTACCAGGGTATCTAATCCTGTTTGCTCCCCACGCTTTCGCACCTGAGCGTCAGTCTTTGTCCAGGGGGCCGCCTTCGCCACCGGTATTCCTCCACATCTCTACGCATTTCACCGCTACACATGGAATTCTACCCCCCTCTACAAGACTCTAGCTAACCAGTCTTAGATGCCATTCCCAGGTTAAGCCGGGGATTTCACATCTAACTTAATTAACCGCCTGCGTGCGCTTTACGCCCAGTAATTCCGATTAACGCTTGCACCCTCCGTATTACCGCGGCTGCTGGCACGGAGTTAGCCGGTGCTTCTTCTGTCGGTAACGTCAATCGTTGATGGTATTAACATCAACGCCTTCCTCCCGACTGAAAGTACTTTACAACCCTAGGGCCTTCTTCATACACGCGGCATGGCTGCATCAGGCTTGCGCCCATTGTGCAATATTCCCCACTGCTGCCTCCCGTAGGAGTCTGGGCCGTGTCTCAGTCCCAGTGTGGCTGATCATCCTCTCAGACCAGCTAGGGATCGTCGCCTAGGTAAGCCATTACCTTACCTACTAGCTAATCCCATATGGGTTCATCCGACAGCGCAAGGCCCGAAGGTCCCCTGCTTTGCTCCTAAGAGATTATGCGGTATTAGCCACCGTTTCCAGTAGTTATCCCCCTCTATCGGGCAGATCCCCATACATTACTCACCCGTCCGCCGCTCGTCAGCGGGAAGTAAGCTTCCCCTGTTACCGCTCGACTTGCATGTGTTAGGCCTGCCGCCAGCGTTCAATCTGAGCCATGATCAAACTCTTCAATTAAAAGCGTTTGATGCTCAAAGAATTAAACTGACTACATTCTTTCATATATGAATTAACGTGTTAGTCACTCTTCAAGACTTTAAAATCAAATATTTTTTTGATAGTGTCCTGTGAGTGCCCACACAGATTGTCTGATAAATTGTTAAAGAGCGTTGCGACTTTATCTTTCGATATTAACCAGTTAGGTCGTTGTCGCGAGGTGATGTATACTACGTTTTTTCGTGAGAAAGTCAAGCGATTATTTTCAACTTTTTCTTTCTTTTTTCACCTCTCGTTGCCACTGGTTTCTTTTCTAACCTGACCACCGAAGTGGTTTGTCGTGACAACGGATGCGCATTATAGGGAGTCAGAAAATTCTAGCAACCCTTATTTTGCATTTTCTTTTCGTTCGCGCTTTTTTTCATCAAAACGGTGATAAATCAACTAAAACAACGGTAGAATTGATTATTTCAGCAGCAATTATCCCCCAACTCACGTAATATAATTGCTCAAGGTTATGTATTGGGACTAATTATGGAATTTAGTGAGCAGCAAACTGCTTCGCAAAAAAACCTTTCTTATCTTATTGCCGAACAGCTAGGCCAAGAGATTTTGAAAGGCACTTATTTACCAAGCTCTATTCTTCCCAGTGAAATAGAGTTATCTGATAAATTCCAAGCCAGCCGCACAGCGATTAGAGAAGCGGTTAAGATGTTAGCAGCAAAAGGGATGTTACTTGCGCGTCCTCGCATTGGCACAAGAGTTATGCCTTCATCCCACTGGAATTTTTTGGATCAAGATCTGCTTAAATGGTGGATAAGCAGTGATGAACAAACGGTCGTTATTAGGCATTTTCATGTTGTAAGACTCGCGATTGAACCGCAAGCTTGCTACCTTGCCGCAAAACATGCCACAGACAAGCAAAATAATTTACTCAAAGCACTCGCCAATGAAATGCAATTATTAGAAAAGCAATTTGATAGGCAACGTTGGATAGATGTTGATCACCGTTTTCATCTAACGATTTATGAAGCTTGTGCCAATCCATTTTTGATCTCCTTTGCCAATTTATTCCGTTCTGTCTATCAATTCTATTTTGATGCGATTACAGAAAATGACGTTATTGAAGTAGACATTCATCAGCAACTGGCAAATGCCATAATAAAAGGTAATAGCGCCAAAGCGTTTGATCTCTGCTATAAGTTATTAACTATTACTGGAAAACAGACCTAACACGATAACTTTCCATGTTTGCTTTAACTTTTTATTTAATAGGTTACCGATGTTAAAAACAGCTAAAAGCATGTCAGGCCTTCCATGGATAGCCGCAATGGCATTTTTCATGCAAGCCCTTGATGCAACCATTTTGAACACGGCGCTACCTGATATCGCCAAAAGCCTCCACCATTCACCACTCGCCATGCAATCTGCGATTGTCAGTTATACATTAACAGTTGCATTATTAATTCCTGTGAGTGGATGGTTTGCAGATAGGTTCGGCACTCGTCGCATTTTTATTATCGCTGTTTCACTGTTTTCCTTTGGTTCCCTTCTTTGTGCGCTATCACCGTCATTGACATTCTTAGTCACCTCCCGCGTTATCCAAGGTATTGGTGGGGCAATGATGATGCCTGTTGCGCGCCTTGCATTGATCCGTGCCTATCCACGCAGTGAATTACTCCCAATATTAAACTTTGTTACTATCCCTGGATTAGTAGGTCCTATCTTAGGCCCTTTACTAGGCGGTGTATTAGTGACTTATGCCACATGGCATTGGATCTTCATTATCAATATTCCGATTGGTATTTTAGGGATCTTGTACGCCTTAAAATCAATGCCTGATTTTAAAATGCCAAAACGTAAGTTTGATGTTCTTGGGTTTATTCTCTTTGGCTTTGGTCTTGTCATGTTATCAGTCAGTCTGGATCTCTTTGGCGACAAGTCCTTGCCCGGTTACATTCCAGCATCCATCGTACTCGGTGGTTTTGTATGCCTATTTCTTTATGTTTTTCATGCTCGACGTATAAAACATGCCATCATTCCGCTGAATTTATTTAAAACCCGTACTTTTAGTATTGGTATTAGCGGTAATATTGCCACTCGATTAGGGACAGGAAGTATTCCATTTTTGATGCCATTAATGTTGCAGGTTGGTTTTGGCTACGAAGCGGTTATCGCCGGTATGATGATGGCTCCAATGGCTATAGGGTCAATTATCGCAAAATCAGCAGTAACTCGGATACTGACTCGCTTTGGTTATCGAAAAACACTGTTTACCGTGACGGTCATTATTAGTTTTATGATAGCTCAGTTTTCTCTCCAGACTCCGACTATGTCTATCTATTTACTGGTGATACCTCTATTTGTGCTTGGTATGGTCATGTCAACGCAATTTACTGCGATGAATACGATTTGCTTAGCTGATTTAACAGATAATAATGCCAGTGCGGGGAATAGTATGTTAGCGGTGACTCAACAGCTATCGATCAGTTTTGGTATTGCAGTCAGTGCGGCAATATTGAGCTTCTATGAAGGCTTACCACATGGGAATACTGTAGATAATTTCCATTACACCTTTATAACTATCGGTGCCATTACATTACTTTCTGCATTTGTCTTCTTGTTGTTGAAGAAAAGTGATGGTCAAAACTTAATAAAAAATAAGTCTAAACCATCAGATAAGAACTAATTTCGTTTAACGGATTGGCGCTCAACCAGTTTGGGCGTCAACACCAAAACGTTAGCGTCGGCTTCAGGGTTATCCATTCGAAAAATAAGCTGGTCGACAGCCAATTTACCCAATTCATCTTTTGGTTGATGAATCGTCGTTAATGGCGGGATCATATAAGGTGATAAGTCGATATCATCGTAGCCAATGATTGAGATATCATCAGGTACTTTCAGTCCTTTACGAAATATCGCCTGATAAGCGCCAACGGCCATGGCATCATTCCCGGCAAAAATAGCTTTAGGTGGGTTAGCAAGCGCCAACAGTTTATTCATTGAATTAAAGCCACCAGCAAATTCAAAATCACTAAAAATAATATATTCATCAGGAATATTCAGCGATGCTTGCTTCATCGCCTGCATGAAACCTTGGAAACGCGCACGTGCTGGTGATTTGTCTTGGGGGCCTGCGATGCAAGCAATTTGGGTGAACCCCGCATCAATTAAATAACGTGCGGCAATCTCCCCGCCAAGAAAAGAGTTATCTTGAATAATATCGCCATCAGACTCAAAGGGAGACCAATCCATCATCACGGTAGGCACTGCGGGATAACGGGAAAGAACCTCTTTTGATGGCCCCTGAACTTCTGTACACATCATCAGTAAACCATCAACGCGTTTCTGTAATAGTGTTTCTAAACTATGATTCATCCGCTGAAGGTCGCCTTCAGTATTACAGAGGATCAAACTATAACCACGTTCATAACAGCTGCGCTCAACCCCACGAACCACTTCTGCATAAAAAGGGTTATTACTGGTTGTTAGTAACATACCTATCGTATTAGTACGATTCATTTTTAAGCTACGAGCTAACGCCGATGGAGCATAATTTAGCTGCTCAATCGCATTTTTGACTCGTAATGTCACACTTTCGCTGACATAGCGATTTTGGTTGATGACATGAGAAACGGTGGATGTCGACACGCCAGCAAGGCGCGCAACATCTTTCATTGTTGCCACAAGCTATTCCTGTTGAGTTAAAAATGCATCGATTTCATTGCGCCATGGTACAGAGGGTTGTGCACCGGGTCGAGTTACCGCAATTGCAGCCGCTGCATGAGCGAAAACAATAGCCTCAGCATCACTTTTCCCTTCAAGTAAAGCGGTAACATAAGCGCCATTAAAGGTATCCCCTGCCGCAATTGTATCGACGGCTTTCACTTTAAATCCAGCGATAATTTTACCTGTTGAACCTTTTTCACTATACCAAACGCCTCTCGCCCCTAACGTAATCATGACTTTACTGATACCTTTATCATGCAATACTTGAGCTGCCGCTTGTGCGCTCTGATCATCTTTGACGGTAATTCCAGTCAAATGCTCCGCTTCTGTTTCATTTGGCGTAATAATATCGACTAAAGCAAGTAACGAGTCAGGAAGAGCTTGGGCAGGTGCAGGGTTTAAGATTACTTTTGTACTGTTTTTTTGTGCAATTTCCGCTGCTAACTGAACCGCTTCAATAGGGGATTCTAATTGCATCAGTACGGCATCTGCATCAATGATTTTTTGCTGATAGTGGTTCACTCTTTCTTTAGTTAAATGCGCATTGGCTCCAGCATGGATACCAATTACGTTTTCACCTTGTTGGTTTACAAAAATCAGTGCAACACCCGTTGTTTCATTATCAACGACATCAATACATTCAACATCAATATGATCATTTTTGAGCTGCGTTTTGATGCTTTGCCCAATGCTATCGTTACCGACGCAAGCAATAAATGTTATGTCAGCACCACTTCGTCCAGCAGCAACCGCCTGATTCGCACCTTTACCACCAAAAGCAACCTGATAGTGATTCCCTCTAACCGTTTCTCCCGGTTGCGGAAATTGCCCGATGTTTAGAATATGATCAGCATTGATACTACCTAAAACCACAAGTTTAGCTGCGCCCATAACATTTATTTCCTTTTGCCTTTTTTATTTTATTCGCAAATAGAACAAACCGCCGTTAAGGATAACGGCGGTTAATCTTTATTACTTTTTAACAACCAGTTCTAGTTCTACAGGTACTGTTGGCTCGACCTTTTCACCTTTCAAAACTTTATCGGCGATTTGTACACCTACAATGCCAATTTGATCAGGGCGCTGTGCAATTGTTGCGCCTAGTTTGCCCCCTTCAACCGCTTTAATACCATCATTGGTTCCATCGAACCCGACAACTAATACATCATCACGTCCTGCGGTTTGTAACGCTCTTAGCGCCCCTAATGCCATTTCATCATTTTGAGCAAATACCGCTTGCACAGTAGGATGCGCTGTCAGTAGGTTTTGCATCACGTTTAAGCCTTTTGTTCTATCGAAATCAGCAGGCTGGCTGGCTAATACATTAAATTTATGCTCTTTTGCACCGGTATTAAAACCTTCACCGCGTTCACGAGCTGCGGAAGTTCCTGTGATCCCTTCGAGTTGGATCACTTTGGCGTCGTTACCTGTTTTTTCAGCGATAAAATCTGCCGCCATCTTACCGCCCATTCGGTTATCAGAAGCGACATGACTGACTACATCACCTTTGTTAGCTGCGCGGTCTAGGGTGATAACAGGAATTTTTGCTTTATTGGCCATGATAATGGCATTCCCAACCGCATCTGAATCGGTCGGGTTAATCAACATGAGTTTAGTGCCACGAACAGTTAAATCTTGAACGTTAGCTAGCTCTTTAGCAGGGTTATCTTGAGAGTCGAGTACTATTAGTTCGTAACCTAATTTATCGGCTTCTTTTTGAGCACTATCTTTCATTGTCACAAAGAACGGGTTGTTCAGTGTGGAAATAACCAGAGCGATACTCTCTTTCGCCATCGCATTAACACTCACAGTAGCACTTAAAGCGACGGCTGATAGCAAGGTTGCGAGTTTTTTCATTTTCATAATCGTATTCCTGTAGGGTATAAGTTACTTTTTATTATCAACGAGTACGGCAAGTAAGATGACAACCGCTTTTACAATCATTTGATAGTTTGATGATATACCTAGTAAGTTTAAGCCATTATTGAGAAAACCTAAGATAAGAGCACCAATCAAAGTTCCAACAATGCGTCCTTTACCACCAGCCAGACTTGTACCGCCAAGAACAACAGCGGCAATTGCGTCAAGCTCATAACCATTACCAGCCATTGGTTGTGCTGACGACAGTCGAGCAACTTCAATAACACTCGCCAATGCCGCTAATAATCCACACAGGGCATAGACAATAATTTTAATTCTGTCGACATTAATGCCGGATAAGCGCGTCGCGGCTTCATTTCCACCCAATGCATAGATATATCGACCCAAACGGGTATGGTGTAATAGATACCATGCCGCGGCAAACACAATGATCATCAACCAAACAGGGGTCGGGATCCCGAAGGGACGACCAATACCAAACCAGCCGAAAAGATCTGCATTATCACTGAAACCTGTATTGATCGGGCTACCATCTGTATACACACGTGTCACCCCCCGCAATAACAACATCATGACTAATGTCGCAATAAAGGCTTGAACTTTACCTTTGGCGACAATCACCCCCGTACAAGCACCAATAGCAGCCCCAAGGGCTAATGCTCCCGCAACGGCGACGAAGGCATTCACATCAGCCCCCACCATCGATGCCGCAACAGCCCCTGTTAAAGCCAGTAATGAACCAACAGATAGGTCAATACCGGAGGTTAAGATCACCAACGTCATCCCCACAGCCATGATGGCGTTAACCGATGTCTGTTGCAGGATATTAAACAGGTTATTAAGGGTGAAAAAATTCGGGCTAAGGGATGAAACAATGGCAATTAACACTAATAATGCAATCAGTGATTTTTGCTCCATTAGCCATGCTTTACTGAACCAACGTTTTGAGGTTGTGGTATTCGATGTCATTCTGATAACTCCTGAACTGAGCCGTAGCTTTTGCCAACAGCGGCAGCCATTAAGACTTCTTGAGTGGCCTGTTTAGCTGAAAACTCACCGCTAATATGCCCTTCATGCATAACGAGAATGCGGTCACTCATCCCAATCACTTCTGGCATTTCAGAAGAAACTAAGATGATGCTCAGCCCTTCTTTTTTAAATTGGTTAATTAATTGATAGATCTCTTTTTTAGCCCCAACATCCACACCTCGAGTTGGTTCATCTAAAATCAGGACTTTAGGCCTTGTCATCAAACCACGCGCAATCGCGACTTTTTGCTGATTTCCTCCCGATAGGTTGCCAATAATCTGATCCATGGAAGGGGTTTTGATATTAAATAAGCGAATAAAGTCACCGACCGTCTGTTGTTCTTCTTTATGTTTAAGATTGCCGCCAGCACGACTAAAGTAACGAAGTGCTGTCAACGACATGTTCTCTTTGACGGACATGCCTAGTACTAAACCGTCACGTTTACGATCTTCCGAGATATAGACAATGCCGTTATTTAAACCATCTTGTGGCGTTTTTAATGAAATACTTTTGCCATCAAGGCGTACTTCACCTGATTTTTTTGTCGCAGCGCCGTAAATGATCTTCATTAATTCAGTACGCCCTGCTCCCATCAAACCAGAAACGCCTAGAATTTCACCGCTTCTCAATGAAAAGCAGGCATTATCGACACCAGGGCCTGATACATTTTCAACCTGTAAGCGAACCTCTCCCACCGGAACATGAATACGTGGGTATTGGTCTTCTAATTTACGGCCCACCATCATTTCAATCAGGGTTTCTTCTTCTAATTCTTTGACAGGTTTTTCACCGATAAATTGTCCATCACGAAACACGGTTACATCATCACAGATTTCAAAAATCTCTTTTAAGCGATGAGAGATATAAACAATTCCACGCCCTTGCGCTTTAAGCTCTTCAATAACTCGAAAGAGTGATGCTGTTTCCGTATCTGTGAGGGCATCCGTTGGTTCGTCCATGATGATGACTTGCGATTCAAAACTTAACACTTTCGCTATCTCAACCATTTGCTGTTCGCCAATAGAAAGCTCAGCGATCAATTGATGGCTGTCATAATCCAAGTTCAGGCGTTTTAGTAGCTTATCGGATTCACTGAACATGGTTTTCCAGTCGATTTTGCCGAATTTATTAACAAATTCGCGACCAAGGAAAATATTTTCAGCAATTGTCAGTTCAGGGATCAAATTAAGCTCTTGATGAATAATACCAATCCCTGCTTCTTGTGAATTTTTAGGGCCATGAAAGACCACTTCTTTCCCTAAATAACGGATAGCGCCAGCATCTTTACTATAGATACCTGTAAGCACTTTCATCATGGTGGATTTACCCGCACCATTTTCACCGACTAGCGCCATCACTTTTCCTGGGTAAACTTTAAGTGCAGCACCGTTTAGTGCTTTTACTCCGGGAAAAGACTTTTCAATGCCAATAAGCTCTAATAAAGGCTGCATACACACCTCAAAACGTCACACCAGAACAAAGGATCACATTAGCAAAAGGTGAACACTCCCCTGTTCTAATCACCGCTTTGCTGTCATGAGTCATTTTTTTAAAGCTTTCATGACTACAATATTCCACTGTTATTGGTTTTCCTTGGGCAAGCTCTAATGCCTGCAAATGTGCCAATATCGCATGTTCCATTTCAGGATTAACGGTCGTGATCTCGCCAGCCAAAATTGCCTTTTCAATCTGCATCTCTTGAGTAATGACACTCAATACCGACATCAAATCGGGCAAACCTTGTGTAATAGCTAAATCAATACGTTCAACCTGCTGTGGTATAGGTAACCCAGCATCAGCAATTGTGATATGGTCGGTATGACCTAACTTTGCTATCACGGATGTAATATTGGAATTAAGCAAAATACCTTTTTTCATTGTTCCCGCCGTTTCCTTATGAGCGAAACGTTTCGCTAAATCTAATCATAGATAAGAAAATGAACAACACAATGTTGTTGGCTAAGATTTGTGATCACCATCGAAACGTTTCGTTAACGCCAAAAAGAGAAGAAAAGATGAAAGTATTGAATTAGTTATAGCTGAATCGTTTTTGTTGATAGTGAGTCTAAATCAAAGAAAAATGACAAAATTCGTTGCAAAATTGGCACCTCGATGGATAACCTAGCAATAAATGACATAAATAATAAAAGGAACGAATATGCAGTTAGCGGAAAGAATCGCCCAACTTAGCAATTACCTTGAAAGTGGTTTGTATGAACGCCAGCAAGCAATTCGTTTATGTTTATTGGCCACATTAAGTGGTGAAAGTGTCTTTCTTTTAGGGCCTCCAGGTATCGCTAAAAGCTTAATTGCACGCCGCATGAAGTATGCGTTTCGCCACGCGAATGCGTTCGAATATTTAATGACCCGTTTTTCCACACCAGAGGAAATTTTTGGGCCATTATCCATCCAAGCTTTAAAAGATGAAGGGCGCTATCAACGACTAACAAAAGGCTATTTACCTGATGCTGAGGTGGTTTTTCTTGATGAAATTTGGAAAGCTGGCCCCGCTATCTTAAATACCCTACTCACCGCTATCAATGAACGGAAATTCCGTAATGGGGATGGTGAAAGTGCTATTCCTATGCGTTTATTAGTCACCGCATCTAACGAGCTTCCTGATGCAGACAATAGCTTGGAAGCGCTATTTGACCGAATGCTTATCCGTATTTGGCTCGATAAAGTACAAGAAAAACAAAACTTCCGAGCGTTGCTGACAGGTAAATCCCCCCAAGATGAGTCACTGGTTCCTGAACACTTAAAAATCAGTGATGATGAATATAAAGAGTGGCAACAGCAAATCCCTAAAATTACGCTGCCCGATCACTGTTTTGAACTTATTTATCAACTCCGCCAGCAACTGGATGCCACCGATAAACACCTTTATGTCTCGGATAGACGCTGGAAAAAAGCGGTCTATTTATTACAAGCCAGTGCGTTTTTTAATGGGCGAAATACCATTTCACCCCTTGATATCATCCTATTAAAAGATTGTTTATGGCATGACATGCAATCGATGAATGCCTTACCTCAATTACTCAAGTCCATATTAGAAGAAGATGGCTGGCAACAGAGAAAACTCTCTCGTGAAATAGAAATGCTCTACCAAGAGTGGACCTCATCAACCCAAGATCAAAACAATCAAAATGCTTTTAAGGTCAATAAAAATACGCCAATGTTTGCTCGTAAGCCAACGTACACTCTTCCAGAAAATATCAAAGAGGGGCGTTTAACGCTATTTTTGCATAAGCCACTACAGTTACATGATATAAAAGTAACGTTTATTACCACGGATAAAAAGTTACTGACTCATTTTCTAACGAAAGGTACTACTCTATCAGCTCACCTCAATGGTATTGGTTTTGCACAAGAAATTGCTGCTGAAATTAATAACTTAAATCAGATTCAGCTATTAGATGTGAGTCACCAAGCTTCCACTCTTTATTTACAAGAATCCACCACCACCGTCGATAAAACGGATAACACACAATGGTTAGAAAAGCTTGATAAGATCCAACAAGATATTCAATCGGCGCGTTATCAATTTGAACAACAACAGCCCAATTTATTTATTGAATCAAGCTGGCTGGCAGGAATCGAAGGAAGCTTTATGAAGTTAACTGAAAAGCTCACTCAGTTACGTAATCAAATAACAGGAAAAATGGCGGATTAACTATGCTGAGTTTAGCCACGCTAGACTTATTGCTTTCCGTTAATGAAAGCCAGCTTATAGAAGAGATTATTATCTCTCTTCTTGCCACACCTCAACTCGCCGTTTTCTTTGAAAAACACCCTCGACTTAAAAAAGCCCTGTTAAAAGATTTATCGGAATGGAAAAAAGATCTTAAACAAAAGCTGCAAGATGCCTTAGTGCCTGCTCAACTCGCTGAGGAGTTTCAACTTTATCAACAGTCTCTTGGTCAAGCGACTGAGTTATTTTTTAATCAATTACCCGAGATTATTGAAACACTAAAAGCCATAGACTCTCCTTTTTATGCCGAAGCCTGCAAATTAAGTTCAGGTAAAATAGAGAATAAAAGCGCTAGGCAAAGTTTATTTATCCAACGCTGGCGGATCAGTTTGATATTGCAGGTGACAACTTTACATAAGGAGTTATTAGAGCAAGAAAAAGAGCAGTTACTCGCTGAACTACAACAACGGCTCGCGTTAAGCGGTAATCTCGAAGAGATTTTAGGCGAAAATGAGCGGGCTGCTGGCCGGTTATGGGATTTAAGTAAAGGGCTAAATACAGCATCAGCCTATAATGATAAGTTATTGAATCAATATAGTGATTTTTTACGTCAACAACCTGAATTGGAAAAGATAGCTCAATTATTAGGCCGCAGCCAATCTGCTCGCACCCTGCCTGAAGATAGCGTGCTGCTAGAGCCAATGACTATCTTCGAGAAAGTCCCTGAAACAATACCAGAGCAAGTTGATGGATTAAGCCAAAGTGATGACGTATTACGACTATTACCTACCGAATTAGCGATGTTAGGGCTTGAAGAAATTGAGTTTGAGTTCTATCGAAAACTGCTTGAAAAGCAGTTAATCACTTATCGTCTCCAAGGAGAAAGTTGGCAAGAAAGACGAGTATTGCGCCCCGTAACTCACCATCATCATGAAGAGCAACCTAGAGGGCCTTTTATTGTCTGTATTGACACTTCAGGCTCTATGGGGGGAATAAATGAGCGATGTGCAAAAGCATTTTGCCTCGCATTATTAAAAATTGCACTGGCAGATAACCGTTCATGTCACATCATGTTATTTTCTACTGAACTCGTCCATTATGATTTACTCTCCGTGGATGGTTTAGAGCAGTGTATTCGTTTTTTACACCAAACATTTCGTGGAGGAACAGATTTAGCTAACTGTTTGCAAGAAACGGTCAAAAAACTCGAAACCCCGACATGGTCAGATGCTGACGCGGTGGTGATTTCCGATTTTGTTTCTCAACGTTTGCCTGACGAATTAATCAAAAAGATAAGATCCCTTCAGCAGGTAGGGAAATACCGCTTCCATGCGGTATCTGTTTCAAATTATGGGAAACCCGGCATCATGAAGATATTTGATCATATCTGGCGCTTTGATACCGGATTAAAAAGCAGGTTATTGCGCCGCTTTAGTCGCTAACTACAGCATACCCGCAACAGATTCACGAGTTTCTGGAGACCAAACACCACATTGAACTTGGCCAATGTGCTGACGTTGGAGCAGTAACATCACTAAACGTGACTGACCAATACCGCCGCCGATAGTCTGTGGCATTTTGCCTTCGACTAATGCTTGGTGCCATTCTAGCTCCATGCGCTTTTCATCGCCTGTTAAGCTTAGCTGACGAGTCAAGCACTCAGGGCTAACACGGATCCCCATTGACGAGATTTCAAATGCGTCTTGCAACACTGGGTTCCACACAATGATGTCACCGTTTAAGCCTTTAAAGCCATCTTCGTTTTCAGTTGTCCAGTCATCGTAGTCTGGTGCACGCACATCATGCGCTTCACCGTTTGATAGCTTCCCACCGATACCGATAAGGAAAACAGCGCCTAATTCTTTAGCAATCGCACGTTCACGGCCTTTTGCATCTAAATCAGGATAGCGTTGTAGCAGTTCTTCACTGTGGATAAAGTGAATTTGGTCTGGCAGGAACGGTGCCAGCCCAAATTCGCTGCTAATTGCGGCTTCTGTTTGTTTTATTGCCTGATAGATTTTACCCACTGTCTGCTTCAGATAAGGAAGTGTACGCTCCTCATCTGCCATCACTTTTTCCCAATCCCACTGATCAACGTAAACAGAGTGGATTGGTGTTAAGCGATCTTCGTCCGGACGTAACGCTTTCATATGAGTATAAAGGCCTTGACCTTGTTTAAAATCGAAACGGCCTAATGTCTTACGTTTCCATTTAGCCAAGGAGTGAACCACTTCAAAGGTTGCGTCAGGAATTGATTTTACTTTTACTTGAACCGCTTTTTCATGGCCTGACAAGTTATCCTGAGTTCCATCACCTAAACGGCTTAAGATAGGACCTTGAACTTCAATTAAGCCAAGCTCTTTTTCAAGTAAACGTGAAAAATAAGATTTAACAAAGCTGATTTGCTGCTGTTGTTCGATGAATGATTTGTCCATTTTATTTACCCATAATTTGTTAGCTGCGTTAGCCGATGTGTAGATTAAGCAACAAAACAGGGGTGGAATTCAATATACTTCATTAAAAAAACACTTTCCCATTTATTTTATCTAAAAAAATGGGTATAAAAATGAGAATCCGTTAAATTAAGGAGGTAATAATGCCTGAAAATTATCAAATCGATAATCTCGATCGTGACATACTTCACGAATTAATGCGCAATGCACGTACAGCTTATGCTGAACTTGCTAAAAAATTCTCCGTTAGCCCAGGTACTATTCACGTCCGTGTAGAAAAAATGAAGCAGGCAGGGATCATTACAGGAACACGTATTGATATCAGCCCGAAACAACTCGGTTTTGATGTGTGCTGCTTTATTGGCATTATTTTGAAAAGTGCTAAAGATTATCACACCGCCCTCAAAAAATTAGACGCCCTAGAAGAAGTAGTTGAGGTCTACTATACGACTGGGCAGTACAGTATTTTTATTAAGGTGATGTGCCGATCTATTGATGCCCTCCAAGACGTACTTATCAACAAAATTCAAACTATCGATGAAATTCAATCGACAGAAACGCTGATCTCGCTACAGAACCCGATCATGAGAACAATCACCCCATAGAAAAAAATTTATATAACCACATTATCCACAGGTAGATCCCAGCTCATTCACAGCGTACAATAACGCCCTAATATTGCTATCAGGAATCACCATGACAAAAGTAACCCTAATTAGTGGCAGCACAATGGGCAGTGCTGAGTATGTTGCAGAACATATGGCTGAGATCTTAGAAGAACTTGGTTATGAAACAGAAGTGCAGCATGGGCCTGATCTTGACTCACTTCCACGTGAAGGTTTATGGCTGGTGGTGAGTTCCACTCATGGGGCAGGCGATCTTCCTGAAAATATTCAACCTCTAGCTGAACAAATTGAAAGCCAATCCCCTGATCTTAGTCAGGTGCTGTTTGGTAGTGTAGGTATCGGTAGTTCTGAATATGACACTTTCTGTGGTGCGATCCATAAATTAAGTCGCCTATTAGTCGATCATGGGGCGAAAAGGATCGGTGAGCCACTAGAAATCGATGTACAGCAACACGAAATACCGGAAGATCCGGCAGGGGAATGGGTTAAAATTTGGGCAAACTAACTCTAGTTTGTTCAAAATAACAACGAACAGATGTGGATAACTCTGGTAAGATCGCGGTATTAACCCGTAGTTATCCATAGTATAAGTTTTAAAGGGTCGGGTGCCTGTGCATAACCCCCCTTTTAGATCCCAGCTTATACGCAAAAGGATCACGGATCATTCACAGTATATGATCCTTTACACTTTTATGATCTTTAAAGTGAAAAGTCAGTTATTCACAGATATCGATGATCCTAATAAAAGATCTAATAAAGAGATCTTTAAATAAAAAGATCTTTATATAATAAGGCTCGGATCAACTTAGCTTGGTCTATCCTTAAAACTTGAGTAGAATTCTCTCCTCGAATGCAACACTCAGCATTTTTCTAACGTTAAGGTTCACACATGTTTTATCCAGAGCAATTTGACGTCATCGTAATTGGTGGTGGTCATGCCGGTACTGAAGCAGCAATGGCAGCTGCACGTATGGGGCGTCAAACCCTATTACTGACTCACAATATTGATACATTGGGCCAGATGTCTTGCAACCCAGCCATCGGTGGGATCGGTAAGGGGCATCTGGTAAAAGAAATTGATGCCCTTGGTGGCCTAATGGCTATCGCGACAGACAAAGCGGGTATTCAATTTAGAACCCTCAATGCCAGTAAAGGGCCAGCTGTTCGTGCAACTCGAGCACAAGCAGACCGCGTCCTTTATCGCCAAGCGGTAAGAACGGCTTTAGAAAATCAACCAAATCTCATGATCTTCCAACAACCCGTGGAAGACTTAATTGTGGAAAATAACACGGTTACTGGTGCGGTAACCCGTATGGGGCTGAAATTTAAAGCCAAAGCAGTTGTGTTGACAGTCGGTACTTTCCTTGATGGAAAAATCCACATTGGTTTAGAAAATTACAGTGGTGGACGAGCAGGGGATCCCCCATCTGTTTCACTGTCACAGCGCCTAAGAGAATTACCTTTACGTGTTAATCGTTTAAAAACGGGTACACCACCAAGAATTGATGCTAGAACAATAGATTTTAGCCAATTAGCTCAACAGCTTGGTGATGATCCAATGCCTGTATTCTCCTTTTTAGGATCACAGGATCAACATCCACAACAGATGCCTTGCTATATCACTCATACGAATGAAAAAACCCATGATGTGATTAGAAATAACCTTGATCGTAGCCCAATGTATGCTGGGATCATTGAAGGGATCGGTCCTCGTTATTGCCCATCGATCGAAGATAAAGTCATGCGCTTTGCCGATCGTGACGCTCACCAGATCTTTTTAGAACCTGAAGGGTTAACGAGCAATGAAATATACCCTAATGGGATCTCCACCAGCCTACCATTTGATGTACAGATGCAAATTGTCCACTCAATGAAAGGGATGGAAAATGCAAGGATCGTACGTCCGGGTTACGCTATTGAGTATGATTTCTTTGACCCTAGAGACCTAAAACAAACACTTGAAAGTAAGTTTATTAATGGTTTGTTCTTTGCTGGTCAAATTAACGGAACTACAGGTTATGAAGAAGCTGGTGCGCAAGGGTTGCTAGCTGGCTTAAATGCGGCTCAATATGCTTTTGATTTAGAAGGTTGGTTCCCTCGTCGTGACCAAGCTTACATGGGAGTGCTGGTGGATGACCTTTGCACCCTAGGAACAAAAGAGCCTTACCGTATGTTTACTTCTCGTGCAGAATATCGATTAATGTTACGTGAGGACAATGCTGACTTGCGCTTAACAGAAAAAGGTCGTGAGTTAGGATTAGTCGATGATGTCCGTTGGGCTCACTTTAACAACAAAGTTGAGTTGATTGAGAAAGAGCGTCAACGCCTAAAAGATATTTGGGTTCATCCAAAATCTGAAGGTCATGATGAAATCAATCAGATACTGTCAGTTCCGCTTTCTAAAGAAGCGAACGGGGAAGACTTATTACGTCGCCCTGAAATGGATTACCAAACATTAATTTCACTAAGCCGTTTTGCACCGGGGATCACCGATCCTCAAGCTGCGGATCAAGTTGAAATTCAAGTGAAATATGAAGGTTATATCGCTCGTCAGCAAGAAGAGATTGAGCGCCAACTACGCAATGAAAACACCTTATTGCCTGTTGATCTTGATTATAAGCAAGTCAAAGGGTTATCAAATGAAGTGATGGCTAAGCTAAATGATCATAAGCCAACTTCAATTGGTCAAGCTTCGCGTATTTCGGGAATTACTCCAGCAGCAATTTCCATCTTGCTTGTTTGGTTAAAAAAGCAAGGCATGTTGCGTAGGAGCGCTTAATAATGAGTTTATTAGCACAACTAACGCGCTTATCGGCTCTCGCGAACATTGAATTAACCGATCAACAAAAGCAGCAGCTAGTGGGATATGTCGAACTACTGGCGAAATGGAATAAGGCTTATAACCTGACCTCTGTTCGTGACCCTCAACAAATGTTAATCCGTCATATTATGGATAGCATAGTGGTGAACGGTCAGCTTAAGGGCACATCATTTATTGATGTTGGAACGGGGCCGGGGTTGCCTGGAGTACCGTTAGCGATTGTTCGACCTGATTCGCATTTTGTTTTACTTGATAGTTTAGGGAAGCGAATTCGCTTCCTCAAACAAGTCCAACATGAGCTAGGGTTAAATAATATTGAGCCGATTCAATCACGTGTTGAAGAGTATCAGCCTGAAGCAGGGTTTGATGGCGTAATTAGCCGCGCATTTGCTTCCTTAAGTGATATGTTGAGCTGGTGCCATCATCTGCCAAATGCTTCTGGGAAGTTCTATGCATTGAAGGGAGCGGTGCGTGAAGAGGAACTGACTGACTTACCTGATAATTTTTCAATTGATACCATCGTTGAATTGAACGTGCCTGAACTTGATGAACAACGTCATTTAGTGATTTTATCTTTAAAATAAAGTTGCTTTTCATCAATAAATTTTTATCTTTTAGAGCTTTAGCAGTAGCATTTACAATGTTACTGCTATTTTTATTTTTACCTTATTCTCTCAATTCGGGTTTTACGTGATATTTACACGGTAATAACGAATAACTAGCAAAAATGAACATTAGAGATTAAAAAATATCTCTAAATGGATATTTTAGATAAATCCAGTTTGTGTCTTAGTTAATTAATAATGAAATATTTGATTTATTATGGCTTTTTTTTGTTTAAAAAATATCGCTTTTAATTATTTGATTTATGGCTCAAATCTTTTTTTTCTTAGTGAGAACGCGGGAGTCCGCTAATAATCTGAACAGTAAATATTGTGATACTCATCACAGAAAAATGTTTTTAGTTGTCGAGTCATTAACTATTTATTAATTATTATTGCCACATTTCTGCGCTATCTCGAAAAAATTAAATATTTATTCACCTTTTCGCTACTTACTGATTGAATTCATTTCGCCTGCCCGTATAATTTGCTCGTTTTTGTCTCTTGACACATTTAAGCAAAGACAGTTTTATACAACACTTAGCGTTTCTGAGGCTGAGAATAGCTGGGAGTACAAAAAGTTATGTCTGTATCCCTTTACGACAACAAATATGCTGTAAAGCAGTTGTCTTTTCAGTTAATAACTTTTGTGATCCTCAGTGGGGCTTTCTGTGCAAATAGTATAGAATGGGGGGCCTCTGCTCTTGCGGGTGGTTTAGCATGCTGGTTACCAAATATCGTATTTATGCTGCTAGTCCACTTTCAGAAAGCAAAAGAAGAGGATGAACCTGTCCGCATTGCCTGGTTCTTTGCATTAGGAGCAGGGCTAAAGGTTGTTACAACTATTATCGTACTAGTTGTTGCTTTTGGTGTGTTTAAAGCGTCATTAACACCACTGGGTTTGGCCTATTTAGCTGTGCTAATTGTTCAGATTGTTGCACCAGCCGTTTTTAAACGGTAAGTAATTTTAAACTACAAAAGGGTAAGAGGCATCATGTCTGCATCAGGAGAAGTGATGACTACAAATGAGTACATAGGTCACCATCTGAAAAACCTTCAGTTGGATCTACGTACCTTTGAGTTGGTCGATCCCCACGCTAGTCCAACATTTTGGACGTTGAACATTGACTCGCTTTTTTTCTCGATAGTTCTCGGGGCTCTGTTCCTGTGGCTATTTAGAAAAGTTGCAGTTAAAGCGACTAGTGGCGTACCCGGTAAGTTACAGACTGCAATAGAACTGATCATTGGTTTTGTTAATAATACCGTTCGTGATATGTATCACGGCAAGAGCAAAGTTATTGCTCCTTTGGCATTAACTGTGTTCGTCTGGGTATTTTTGATGAACCTTCTGGATTTACTCCCTATCGACTTTATTCCATACATTGGTGAGCACTATTTAGGTTTACCTGCTCTGCGTATTGTTCCAACAGCAGATGTCAGTATCACTATGTCTATGGCGATTGGCGTGTTTATCCTAATCCTCTTCTACAGCATTAAGATGAAAGGAATTGGTGGATTTACTAAAGAGTTAACTCTTCAGCCATTTAATCATCCAGTTTTTATTCCTATCAACTTAATTCTTGAAGGGGTAAGCCTGCTATCAAAACCTATATCACTCGGTCTGCGACTGTTTGGTAATATGTATGCGGGTGAATTGATCTTTATTCTTATCGCGGCTCTGCTTCCGTGGTGGTCACAGTGGTTGTTAAGCCTACCTTGGGCTATCTTCCACATACTGATTATTACGTTACAAGCCTTTATTTTTATGGTTCTAACGATTGTCTATCTGTCGATGGCATCTGAAGAGCATTAATTTAACTATCAATTATTGATTAAACTGAAACAAACTGGAGACTATCATGGAACTTGGTATCTTGGCTGCCGCTGTAATGATGGGATTAGCGGCAATCGGTGCTGCTATCGGTATCGGCATCCTAGGTGGTAAATTTTTAGAAGGAGCTGCTCGTCAGCCAGATTTAATCCCTCTGCTGCGTACTCAGTTCTTTATCGTAATGGGTCTAGTCGACGCTATTCCGATGATTGCAGTTGGTCTGGGCCTATATGTGATGTTTGCTAGTTAGCCCTAAACCGCTAACTATTTTGAATATCAAGTGATAATTGAATAAGAGGTATTGTCTGTGAATCTAAATGCAACAATCCTCGGCCAGGCTATCGCGTTTGTCCTGTTTGTTTGGTTCTGTATGAAGTATGTATGGCCACCGATTATGGCGGCCATTGAAAAACGTCAAAAAGAAATTGCTGACGGTTTATCTTCCGCAGAACGTGCTAAAAAGAACCTGGAACTGGCGCAAACCGACGCAACCGACCGACTGAAAAAAGCGAAAGCTGAAGCTCAGGTCATCATCGAACAAGCGAATAAACAACGCAATCAGATGATTGAAGAAGCAAAAGCAGAAGCTGAAGCAGAACGTACAAAAATCGTCGCACAAGCCCAAGCAGAAATTGATGCTGAGCGTAAACGTGCACGTGAAGAGCTACGTAAACAGGTTGCGATGCTTGCTGTCGCAGGTGCCGAGAAGATCATCGAACGTTCCGTGGATGAAGCTGCTAACAGCGACATCGTTGATAAACTAGTCGCTGAACTGTAAGGAGGGAGGGGCATGTCTGAAATCGCTACTGTAGCTCGCCCCTACGCCAAAGCAGCTTTTGACTTTGCTGTGGAAAATCAATCTGTTGAAAAATGGCAAAATATGCTGGCCTTCACCTCTGAGGTGACGCGCAATGAACAGGTTGGTGAGCTACTTTCTGGGTCTATTGCCCCTGATAGGTTAGCAAAAACGTTTATCTCTGTTTGTGGAGATGAAATTGACGAGCATGTTCAAAATCTGATTCGTATTATGGCTGAAAACGGGCGTTTGAGTACGCTACCAGAAGTGTTAGCTCAATTTATCCAATTGCGCGATACCCTGGAATCAACGATTGAAGTTGATGTTATCTCTGCTAACGAATTGAATGAACAGCAGTTAGCCAAAATTTCTGCAGCGATGGAAAAACGTCTGTCACGCAAAGTTAAGCTGAATTGCAAAATTGATAAGTCTGTTATTGCCGGAGTGATTATTCGTGCTGGAGACCTCGTTATTGACGGGAGTGTCCGCGGTCGCTTAGAGCGTTTAACTGACGTCTTGCAGTCTTAAGGGGACTGGAGCATATGCAACTGAATTCCACCGAAATCAGCGAACTGATCAAACAGCGTATTGCTCAGTTCGATGTTGTGAGTGAAGCTCACAATGAAGGTACGATTGTATCCGTTAGTGACGGTATCATTCGTATTCACGGTTTAGCCGAAGTCATGCAGGGTGAAATGATCGCTCTGCCTGGTAACCGTTACGCAATCGCATTGAACTTGGAGCGCGACTCCGTTGGTGCGGTTGTTATGGGTCCTTATGCTGACTTAGCTGAGGGCATGAAAGTTAAATGTACTGGTCGTATTCTTGAAGTTCCAGTGGGTCGTGGCCTGCTAGGACGTGTTGTGAATACACTGGGTGAACCTATTGATGGTAAAGGTCCTGTTGAGCACGATGGCTTCTCACCAGTAGAAGTGATTGCTCCAGGTGTTATCGACCGTCAATCTGTTGATCAACCTGTACAAACTGGTTATAAATCAGTCGATGCGATGATTCCAATCGGTCGTGGTCAGCGTGAGCTTATCATCGGTGACCGTCAAACAGGTAAAACTGCTTTGGCAATCGATGCAATCATCAACCAACGTGATTCTGGCATCAAATGTGTTTACGTTGCTATCGGTCAGAAAGCATCAACGATTTCTAACGTTGTTCGTAAACTGGAAGAACACGGCGCATTAGCTAACACCATCGTTGTTGTTGCAACTGCATCTGAATCAGCTGCACTGCAATACTTAGCACCATACTCTGGTTGTGCGATGGGTGAGTATTTCCGTGACCGTGGTGAAGATGCACTGATCGTTTACGATGACCTGTCTAAGCAGGCTGTCGCGTATCGTCAGATTTCACTATTGCTACGTCGTCCACCTGGACGTGAAGCTTACCCTGGTGACGTTTTCTATCTGCATTCACGTTTGCTGGAGCGTGCTGCTCGCGTTAACGCTGAATACGTTGAAAACTTCACAAAAGGTGAAGTTAAAGGTAAAACAGGTTCATTGACAGCATTGCCTATCATTGAAACTCAGGCTGGTGACGTTTCTGCATTCGTTCCGACTAACGTAATTTCGATTACAGATGGTCAGATCTTCCTAGAATCTAACCTGTTTAACTCTGGTATTCGTCCAGCGGTTAACCCGGGTATTTCTGTATCGCGTGTTGGTGGTGCTGCTCAGACGAAAATCATCAAGAAACTCTCTGGTGGTATCCGTACAGCACTTGCTCAGTATCGTGAACTGGCAGCATTCTCTCAGTTTGCTTCAGACCTTGATGATGCAACGCGTAAGCAGTTGAATCATGGTCAGAAAGTAACTGAACTGCTGAAACAGAAACAATATGCACCGATGTCAGTTGCAGAGCAGGCACTGTCTCTGTTTGCTGCAGAACGTGGATATCTGGAAGATGTTGAGTTAGCGAAAATTGGTGCGTTTGAAGCTGCATTAGTTTCTTATGCATTGCGCGAGCATGCTGACCTTATGAATGAAATCGGCCAGGCGGGTAACTATAACGATGATATCGAAGGCAAGTTGAAAAAACTGCTCGAATCATTTAAAGCAACTCAGTCCTGGTAATACTATTCGGCCCGTAAATTTAAATGGGCCGTCTGGTTAAAAGGAGAAGCAGAAATGGCCGGCGCAAAAGAGATACGTTCCAAGATCGCCAGCGTGCAAAACACGCAGAAGATCACTAAAGCGATGGAAATGGTCGCTGCGTCCAAAATGCGTAAATCGCAGGAACGCATGGCGGCCAGCCGTCCTTATGCAGAGACTATGCGCAGTGTGATTGGTCACCTTGCGTTAGGGAATCTGGAATATAAACATCCATACCTTGAAGAGCGTGAAGTTAAGCGTGTTGGGTATCTGGTTGTTTCTACAGACCGTGGTTTGTGCGGTGGCTTGAACATTAACCTGTTCAAAAAGCTGTTGTCAGACATGAAGACGTGGTCTGAAAAAGGCGTTCAAGTTGACTTGGCTTTGATCGGTTCTAAAGCAGTATCATTCTTTGGTTCTGTTGGTGGCAATGTTGTCACACAGGTGACAGGAATGGGGGATAACCCAACGCTTTCAGACTTGATTGGCCCAGTTAACACTATGCTACAAGCCTATGATGAAGGGCGTTTGGATAAACTGTATGTGGTGACCAATAAGTTCATCAATACAATGTCTCAGGAGCCAACTATTCTTCAACTTCTGCCATTACCTGAAAGTAATGACGAGTCATTGAAGAAAAAATCTTGGGATTATTTATATGAACCCGATCCTAAGGCGTTGCTGGATACCCTGCTGCGTCGTTATATCGAGTCGCAGGTTTATCAGGGCGTCGTTGAAAACCTGGCTAGTGAGCAGGCCGCACGAATGGTAGCAATGAAAGCTGCTACCGATAATGGTGGAAACCTGATCAAAGAGTTGCAGTTGGTTTACAACAAAGCTCGTCAGGCCAGCATTACTCAGGAGCTTACCGAAATTGTTTCGGGTGCTGCCGCGGTTTAACAGCTAGGTTTACGAATTACGTAGAGGATTCAAGATGGCTACTGGAAAGATTATCCAGGTAATCGGCGCCGTTGTGGACGTCGAGTTCCCTCAAGATGCAGTACCAAAAGTGTACGATGCGCTTGAGGTTGTTAACGGTAAAGAAAAACTGGTGCTGGAAGTTCAGCAACAGTTAGGCGGTGGTGTTGTTCGTTGTATCGCAATGGGTACATCAGATGGCCTAAGCCGTGGTTTAGAAGTTAAAAATTTAGAACACCCAATTGAAGTACCAGTAGGTAAAGCAACACTAGGACGTATCATGAACGTTCTGGGTGACCCTATTGATATGAAAGGTGATATCGGCGAAGAAGAGCGTTGGTCTATTCACCGCGCTGCACCAAGCTACGAAGAGCTATCGAGCTCAACTGAACTGCTAGAGACAGGTATCAAAGTCATGGACTTGATCTGTCCATTCGCGAAAGGTGGTAAAGTTGGTCTGTTCGGTGGTGCGGGTGTTGGTAAAACGGTAAACATGATGGAACTTATCCGTAACATCGCGATTGAGCACTCAGGTTACTCAGTATTCGCAGGTGTTGGTGAGCGTACCCGTGAAGGTAACGACTTCTATCATGAAATGACAGATTCAAACGTTCTTGACAAAGTATCACTGGTTTATGGTCAGATGAATGAGCCACCAGGAAACCGTCTACGCGTAGCATTGACTGGTTTGACTATGGCTGAGAAATTCCGTGACGAAGGCCGTGATGTTCTGTTGTTCGTGGATAACATCTATCGTTATACACTGGCAGGTACAGAAGTATCGGCTCTGTTAGGTCGTATGCCATCAGCAGTAGGTTATCAGCCAACATTGGCAGAAGAGATGGGTGTTCTTCAAGAACGTATCACTTCTACTAAGACAGGTTCTATCACCTCTGTACAGGCTGTTTACGTACCTGCGGATGACTTGACTGACCCATCACCAGCAACAACCTTTGCTCACTTGGACGCAACAGTGGTTCTGAGCCGTCAAATCGCTTCTCTGGGTATTTACCCTGCGGTTGACCCTCTGGATTCAACTAGCCGTCAGCTTGACCCACTCATCGTTGGTCAAGAGCACTATGATGTTGCACGTGGCGTTCAGTCTATCCTTCAGCGTTACCAAGAACTGAAAGATATCATTGCAATTCTGGGTATGGATGAATTGTCTGAAGAAGACAAACTGGTTGTTGCTCGTGCTCGTAAGATCCAGCGCTTCCTGTCTCAACCATTCTTCGTTGCAGAAGTCTTTACTGGTTCACCAGGTAAGTTCGTTTCCCTGAAAGACACTATCCGTGGCTTCAAAGGCATTCTGAACGGCGATTACGACCACCTGCCAGAACAAGCGTTCTACATGGTTGGTACCATTGAAGAAGCTGTGGAAAAAGCTAAGAAGCTTTAATCTGGCTGACGGGAGGTTGATATGGTAGCTGCAATGACATACCACCTGACAGTTGTCAGCGCTGAAAAACAGATGTTTGAAGGGCTGGTACAAAAAATTCAGGTGACAGGTAGTGAAGGTGAACTGGGAATTTATCCACAGCACACCCCACTGCTGACTGCCATAAAACCGGGCATGGTACGTATTACTAAGCAATTTGGTGAAGAAGAGCTAATTTACCTCTCTGGCGGTATTTTAGAAGTGCAACCAAATGGCGTTATCGTACTGGCTGATACAGCTATCCGTGGTAAAGATTTAGATGAAGCGCGTGCGCTGGAATCTAAACGCAGAGCGGAAGAACATGTCCGTAAAGCTCACGGTGATGTTGATTATGCTCAGGCATCGGCAGAACTTGCGAAAGCAATAGCGAAACTTCGAGTTATCGAGTTAACTAAAAAGCTGATGTAATGAAGGCAGTATAAAGAAAAGCCAGTCGGTTAATACCTGACTGGCTTTTTTATTTGTGCGAAATATGTAGTAATTTATGTAGGAAATAGGTTTACTTTTATCCCAAAGTTGGAGTTTCAGGAAATTATGACTGTGCAAAGAAAAAGTGTCGTCATTCTTGCTGCTGGAAAGGGCACTCGAATGTATTCAGAACTGCCTAAAGTCCTGCATTTATTAGCAGGTAAACCAATGGTTCAGCATGTTATTGATACAGCTAAATCTGTTGGGGCATCAGACATTCACCTTGTTTATGGACATGGTGGCGATTTACTGAAAGAAAAATTGGGTGAACAAAACCTCAATTGGGTATTACAAGCAGAGCAACTCGGTACAGGGCACGCAATGCAACAAGCTGCCCCACACTTTCAAGATGATGAAGATATCATCATGCTTTATGGTGATGTGCCATTAATTGCGAAAGATACGCTGCAACGCTTAATTGAAGCTAAGCCTGAAGGTGGTATTGGTTTATTAACGGTAATTTTAGATAACCCAACTGGTTATGGCCGTATCATCCGTGAAAACGGTGAAGTTATCGGTATCATTGAACAAAAAGACGCAACTGAAGAGCAACGTAAGATCCAAGAAATCAATACTGGGATCATGGTTGCAAGTGGTAAAGACTTTAAACGTTGGTTATCCCAACTGGATAATAATAATGCTCAGGGTGAATACTATATCACTGACGTTATTGCATTAGCTCATAAAGAGGGGAACAAGATTGAAACTGTTCACCCTAGCCGTTTGAGTGAAATGGAAGGGGTGAATAACCGCTTACAACTTGCCGCTCTTGAACGTATTTATCAAAGAGAACAAGCAGAAAAGCTCCTGCTTGCAGGGGTAATGCTAATTGACCCTGAACGTTTTGATATTCGCGGTACATTGACACATGGGCGCGATATTATCATTGATACGAATGTGATTATTGAAGGTAATGTGACGTTAGGTAATAACGTACATATTCAATCAGGCTGTATTCTTAAAAATTGTGTTATTGGTGATAACTCGGTTATCAGCCCCTATTCTGTGATAGAAAACTCTGAATTATCTGCGGAATGTACAGTCGGTCCTTTTGCTCGTTTACGTCCTGGTGCTAAATTGGCAGCCAAAGCCCATGTAGGTAACTTTGTTGAAATGAAGAATGCCTCATTAGGTGTTGGTTCTAAGGCTGGCCATCTAACCTATTTGGGCGATGCTCAGATTGGTGAAAACGTCAATATTGGTGCTGGAACGATCACCTGTAATTATGACGGTGCGAATAAGTATAAAACCATCATTGGTGATGATGTGTTTGTTGGCTCCGACACCCAGCTAATTGCTCCTGTTTCTGTTGCAAATGGTGCAACCATTGGTGCTGGTACAACGGTAACTCGTGATGTTAATGAAGGTGAGTTAGTCGTGAGTCGTGTGAAACAAGTCCATATTAAAAACTGGCAGCGTCCAGTGAAGAAAAAATAAAATACATTTTTAGGAGAGGTGAATGTGCCTCTCCAATAGTAGCGTTAATAAGATAAAAATATAATAAACCCCATTTTCTACAAGGCTTGGGGAGCAGCAAAAGCTGTAACAACAATCAGGTAGCGACATCATAAGGGCTGGAGCCCTTTGTTTAGGAATAAATTTAATATGTGTGGAATTGTAGGTGCTGTCGCACAACGTGATATTGCAGAAATTTTGATAGAGGGGCTTCGCCGCCTTGAGTATCGTGGTTACGACTCTGCTGGTATGGCTGTCGTTGATCATGAAGGCCATCTTCAGCGTTTACGAGAAGTTGGTAAAGTACAAATGCTGGCGGAAGAAGCGGAGAAAAACCCTGTATCAGGTGGAACGGGGATCGCACATACCCGTTGGGCAACCCATGGTGTTCCGAGTGAACGTAATGCTCACCCACATACTTCTGGTTTTATTGCCGTTGTTCATAATGGGATCATTGAAAACTATTTAGAACTTAAAGAAGAGTTAAAGCAACTTGGCTATATCTTTAGTTCTGATACTGATACCGAAGTGATCGCACACCTTGTTCATCATGAACAACAAAAAGGTGGTGCTTTAGTTGAAGTGGTTCAGCGCGTTATCCCACAATTACGCGGTGCTTATGGCACGGTGATCATGGATAGTCGTACTCCTGAATTATTGGTGGCAGCCCGTTCGGGAAGCCCATTAGTGATTGGTTTAGGTGTGGGTGAAAACTTCCTCGCATCGGATCAACTTGCATTATTGCCTGTTACACGTCGTTTTATTTATCTTGAAGAAGGCGATATTGCGGAAGTCACTCGTCGCACTGTACGTATCTTTGATAAGCAAGGTCAGGCTGTTGAACGAGAGCAAATTGAATCTAATGTTCAATATGATGCAGGTGATAAAGGTGTTTATCGCCACTATATGCAAAAAGAGATCTATGAGCAGCCAATGGCGATTAAAAACACCCTTGAAGGGCGTTTTAGCAAAGACAATGGCATCGATCTGAGTGAGTTAGGCCCTAAAGCAAGTGAAATATTATCTCAAGTTGAGCATATTCAGATTGTAGCTTGTGGTACATCTTACAATGCGGGGATGGTTGCACGTTACTGGTTTGAATCTTTGGCTGGCATTCCTTGTGATGTTGAGATTGCCTCTGAATACCGCTATCGCAAGCCCGCTCATCGTAAAGGCAGCCTGATGATCACGCTATCACAGTCAGGTGAAACGGCTGATACGCTAGCAGCATTACGTTTATCGAAAGAGCTAGGCTATTTGACGTCTCTTGCGGTATGTAACGTGGCTGGCTCTTCATTGGTACGTGAATCAGACTTTGCACTAATGACTAAAGCAGGTGCAGAGATTGGCGTTGCTTCAACCAAAGCGTTCACCACGCAATTAACCGTACTGTTGATGCTGGTCGCCTATATGGGACGTATTAAAGGCGCAAGTCCTGAATTAGAAGAGAGTATTGCTAATGCTCTGCATGCACTGCCTGCACGCATTGAAAGCATGTTATCTCAAGATAAAGTGATTGAGGCGCTGGCGGAAGATTTCTCTGATAAAAATCATGCTCTATTCCTTGGTCGTGGCGAGCAGTACCCTATTGCGGTTGAAGGTGCATTAAAGCTCAAAGAGATCTCTTATATTCACGCAGAAGCGTATGCGGCGGGTGAATTGAAACATGGTCCATTGGCTTTGATTGATGCCGATATGCCTGTCATTATCATTGCACCTAACAACGAACTGTTAGAAAAATTGAAATCTAATATCGAAGAAGTACGCGCTCGTGGTGGCTTGCTTTATGTGTTTGCAGATCAAGATGCAGGCTTTGAAGCGAGTGAGAATATGAAAATTATTCCGTTGCCACATGTTGAAGAGTTGATTGCGCCGATTTTCTATACGGTTCCTCTACAACTGCTCTCTTACCATGTTGCGTTGATCAAAGGTACTGACGTTGACCAACCACGTAACTTGGCTAAATCAGTGACGGTTGAATAAATTAGAATTATTTAAAATTTAAATACATTAAATCCGATTATGCTTTTAACTGCATAATCGGATTTTTTATTTTTATCTTAACATGCTGAGATCAATACCAATTATTGGCAATGATGGTGAAAAGTAATGACACGTTGCTTTATAAGGAAGGAGTTTGTTTTGGTGTAAAATAACATCAAAAATTGTTTGTATATTATAAGGTTGATCTGAGTTTTGATGGTGTACTTTGACTCGTTCATCTTGGTAATTTAGTAAAATACAGGGGAGAAAAGTCAGATTTAACCGCTTAGCCACTTGATAGCGGTGGTTGCCATCCATAATAATGCCGGAGTTTATTTCGCAAGGAATAGGGGTTGTCCAAATACCCTCACCAATTATTTTTTTACTTAAATAGTCGACGTGGCGTTGATCCGTTTCTTCAGATGAGCAAAGAAATTGTATTGGCTTCAGTTCAATATGATAGGTATTGATAGTCATACCCCCTCCTTCTTATCAAGATGGTTATTTATCACCTAAACTTACAAAGTAACCAGGTTCATAGCTGATCGGTAAAAATTTATCGTAAAGCGCCTTAAATGTTTCATCTGCATTTAAATCTGGAAATAATTCGGGATGGAACCAACGTGCTAATTGTTGGATTGCAATAAAATCGTATGGACTATTATAAAATTGATGCCAAATTGCATAAAATTGTTGGTTTTTGACGGCATTACTTCCGGTATAAGCAGGCTTTTTTAGGTATTTTTTTAGCTTCGCTTTTGCCGCTTCCATATTTTCATTTGGCCCTAAACCAATCCAATCACCATTAGGCATAAATGATGAAAAGTTTGCACTGGTAACAACGACTTTATCAGGATTTGCGGCAATAACTTGCTCCGGATCCATCATATAAAATGTGTTAGGCGCATTTTTTTCACCGATATTTTCACCTCCGGCGAGTGAAACAAAACGCCCAAAGTTACCATTGCCAAATGTCAGACAGCATTCATCGGTATATCCACCAATGCGCTCAATAAAAATACGTGGCTTTTTAGGATTTTGGTTACTTAATACATCACTCACTCGTTTTAATTGCTTATCTCTAAATTCAATAAACTTTTCTGCTATTTCTTCTTTACCCCATAAAGTGCCGAATAGGCGCATCGTTGGCGTCGTATTTTTTAATGGGTTATAGCGAAAATCAATATAGACAATAGGGATCCCTGCTTTCTCTAATGCTTTATCATACCCTTGTTCTTCTATTGCTGTTTTTGCCTCAATATTCATGATGATAGCATCGGGTTGTAGCGCTAATGCTTTTTCAATATTGAGTGAACGTTTTTCAGTGCCGCCAAATGTGGGAATACGGTTTAGTTGAGGAAAATAAGTACTGTATTGTCGCCATGTTGCAGGATCTGACGTTTGCATATCATTCCCCATCGCAACAATACGTTTCGCTGGATTATCTTTATCTAGCATGGCGACAAGGTAGAGCATACGCCCTTCACCTAAAATGACTTTTTTTATGGGGGTACTTACGGTGACCTTTCTACCAAGTATATCTGTAACAACGGTCGGTTTTGCTGAGATTATTGTGGAAAATAATAGCCCAAAAAGAATAAGTAAAAATTTAGCCATTTGCTGGTGTAGCCTATACTTTTTTTTCATATTGTTCCTTATTGATGATATGTTTTGTTAGTAAAATAATCGTGCTAAGGTATATTAGATAACCGACTGAAATATAATAAAAAAGCATATTGATTCCAGGGTAAATAATAAGAATACTGCCGAGAGAGATCCCCCCGATTGATGCAAATTGATTAATACTTTGCGATAAACCAAGTACATAACCTTGATGTTTTGCTGGCGATGCTGAGGAGATCAGTGCTGTTAAGATGGGAGTGGTCGCGCCTAGTAAAATTCCCCAAATAAAATAGAGTAAGGCAAACCAAATAATTGAAGCGTTTGCGAGACTGATGGCAATAGCCGCGCAGCCAAAGATAATCCATCTTAAGCGTGTCAAAGAGGCAACAATGGATTGGTGTTCAAACCATTTAGCCCATAATTGAGCCGATAGGATCACCCCCATCGCTTGTAATCCATAAATAAGCCCTATTACCCAATAGTCTGTTGAATAGGTTTTTTCGATATATAAGGAGAAACTGGGCAGGGTGATAAGCCGGATCATTAATAATAACCCTGTAAGCAACATCAATTGTTTAACGATAGTTTGAGGGGAACCGTTTTTTTTCGTTGTATGGGCTGTATTGGCGGGGGATAAAAGGGGGGAATGCTTATCTGATGGTAAAAATAGAAAAACAGCCACGGCACTTAACATACAAAGCCACCCAGCCATCATATTGATCCAAAAGAAATTGAGATAATCTAAAATTAACCCACCAGCCAGCGCCCCTAATAGAGAGCCTATATTGGTTGATACTTGTAGTAGGGCAAAGAGATGAGTCCGTTTTCTAGGGGCTGTTACTGCCACCCCGTAAGCTTGCGCTGGCGCTATATACCCCGCACATGCTCCTTGAATAAACCTTAATAGTAAAATTAACCAAGGGTCATTACAGAATGACAGTAAAATTTGGGTAATTGATAACCCAAGCAAGGCTCGGATTATCATTGCTTTATTCCCCATCCGGTCACCAACTTTCCCCCAAAAAGTACTGGTTAGCATGATGCCAATCATGGGGGCTACATAGACCATTGTTAGGGCGAAAGGGAGTAGTAAATCTGAGCTGTTATTTTGCAAATGAATAGGCCAAAATGGCCCACTCATTTCCATTGCACCCATTGATATTATTTGAATACCGAATAAGAACCCAATAATCAGATGGTTTTTAAGCAATTTCACCGTTTAGCCACCCTATATTGAGTGAGGTCTATCTTGGTAAATATAGGGTGATGAATTTCAGGTTTTAGCCCTAAATAATCCATACACCAAGTGTAGATCTCTTGCATATAGGGAATAGGGATATTGAGCTGCTTCCCTAAATTAACGAGTAAGCACAAACCATAAATAATATCTTCCTGAAAAACGCGATGGTTTTTATTGAAGACCCAGCCACCGCCTTCAGCGTTTATAAGAGGTAATTGAATACCATGGTAGGCCTTGTTTGAACGAAGAATTGACCATAGTGTTTTGGCATCCTCGATTTGTTCGGTATAAGCTTCTCGTAATTCTTCAATTAAAGGTTTTACGGTATTAAGTGAGATTGCCAATTCTTTGGTTAAATATTGGCAAATCGCCAGTCGCTCCTCATCACAGCGCTGTAAATAGTAAGCACCAAGTTCAGGGCAATCATTCCACCAGCACAGTGGAGATTCAAAATTGCGTTGATGCCATTGAGCGTAGGGGCCTATCAGCCCATAAATGACTGAGCTGTGCATAATAGGATTTGCGGGAGTGAGGGTTATTTCTAAGTAATTATCAAGAATAGTAATAGGAGCCGAGTATATTTCCGATAACCAACAATGGAGTTGGTTTTTATTTGTTTCATTTTCTCGATGATGAAACGCAATAAAGAGTTCAGATTTCTCACCACCGAAACAAACTTTTGTGCCAAGTTCTAAACCCCATGCAATATGAGGCACATCTTTCATGCCCCATATTACGACATTAGGTTTATCTTTAAAAAATTGTTCAGCAAGCCAATCAAAGCCATTTATACCGGGAATGGCGCCAATAAACACCGTGTGGGATGTCGATAAGTAGGGTGAGATAAAATTTAGCCAATTTGCTTGTTGATGGGAAGGAACAGTAAGAATAATTATATCGGCATGAGGTATGACGATTTGCGGTAAATTAGTTATTAATTCAATTGAATAATCAATAACTTTTCCATCATGATAGTGAACTGATAATTTTTGGTTCTGCTGCTGGTGGCGTTCGACGGTTATAGGATTTTGGGTAAGTAATGATGCCTTAACATGAGCGAAATGGCTAAACAGAGCAACCGCTAAATGACCGGTTTGGCCTCCCCCACAGACAACAACCTTGAGCTGTTTGTTATCTATCATCATGGTTTCCTCTAGTTAGCTTGCTCTAGTGGAATGGTATTCGTTAGCCAACGATTGAGTTGATGCGAAATCTCCTCTGAAATCAGGTTGCGAGCGCTTAACCATTGTTCGTTGAATATTGTATTCAGGTATTTTTCACCGCCATCAACAACAATGACCACGACATTGCCGCTAAGAATATCTGTATTTATATATTCTAAGGCTTTATAGACAATGCCTCCGGTTGACCCTCCTACTAATAAACCGTATTTGTTGGCGAGAAAACGGGTTGTTTCAAAAGCTTGGCAGTCAGAAACTTGAGCATTATGGTCAATACAACTGTAATCGAGCACTAAGCCTACGGTGTCCCCTTTTGGCGTCCCTGTTCCTGATTGATAATAGGGTTTGCCTGGGTTACCAAAAATAATTGAGCCTTCAGGCTCTACAGCGACGGTAATCGTTTGTGGGTTATGAGCCTTTAACCCTTGAGAGATGCCAGTAATAGAGCCACCTGTACCGGCACAACCGACATAAGCATCAATTTTACCTATTTGCTCAATAAGCTCACAGACTAAAGCTGCATAACCTCCTGAATTAGCGGCATTATCTGATTGATTCAAAAAGGTTGCATTAGGCAGTTGAGATGCTAACTCGCTGGCAAGGCGTTGCCGTTCAACAACAGCCACTTCATCCTCTTGATAATCACCTGTAACATAGCGAATATCTGCGCCTAGCGCCTTCATAATAGAAATTTTGTCGGGGGCGGCATGGTGGTCAACAACCGCGATAAAATGCAAATCAAACTCGATTGCTGCCAGCGTGAGTCCTATTCCGGTATTACCTGATGAGGATTCGATAATAGTGCTTTTAGGTTTTATTTTTCCTGATTTAAGGCCAGCAATAACCATGTTTCGAGCCATTCTGTCTTTCATACTTCCCCCTGGATTGTTCTTTTCCATTTTTAGAAATAGAGCACTTTTTTTGTGGGGAACAGCGATACGTAAAACAGGTGTATTGCCGATCAAATCAGTGACTTTGCTGCTGATCATAAATATTCCTATTTGTTATCTTTGAAAAAAATAAACTGCCCATCATGATTTTCCAGTGCATACAATCGACAAGGAATAGGGTGCCGATGAAATTGATTTTCAAGTAAGTCCATTTGATATCCGGCTGTATTTATGAAAATGAGCAAATCACCGGCTTGAGGAAGGTGAGTAAATAAAATTAAGCGATGGGTGATCACATCATTTTCTAAACAGCTATGTCCTGCTATCCATACTCGGGTGGGGCGCTGTTTATGTTGTTTTGAGTGTGGTACTAAAACATGTAATGGATCGAGTAAAAACTCTGAGTTAAACCAAGTTTCACAGGCACTAAAGCTACTGCCTTCAACAAAAATAATAGGATGTTGGAATTGCTGATTAACGCGCACAACTCGAAATAGCGATATTGCACTTTGATCGACTAAACATCTGCCGGGCTCTATCGTTAGTGTGATATGGTTTTTCTTAAGGTATTGAGAGATGGTTTCGTTTTCTGTGTATTGGGATGATAGGAATGTAGTTAACCATTGGGTGGCTGATTGTTCCCCTCCATAAGGGTAAAAATCGGTTGGTATACGGTTATTTTGGTAATATTGGCTCGTTTGATTATCTATCCATGATTGGTATTGTCCTGTTGAAACATATTGAACCGGTAGCCCGCCGCCAATATCAATGGTTTTAATTTCAAACCCCAATGACAGTGCTGATTTTATAAGTGGCTGTAATTCACGGAAAGCTTGTACGCGTGAAGCGCTTTTATAGCCACCTAAATGAAAATGGATACCTTGCCAAAGTAAGCCTGCATGCTGTTTGGCTAATTGAAGTGCCGTTATAAATGCAGCAGATTTCATGCCAAACCTAGAGCGGCTCATTTGTGGTTGATAGCGAAATAGAACCCTCGCGATGAATGATGTTCTTGATAATAGGTTGAGGATATCTTGTAATTCTTCAAGAGAATCAACGACAATCAGTGAGTTATGTAATATCAGTTTCCAAAGAAATTCATTGGTCTTCGCAGGACCAGTAGCACAAATTTTCTCTGGTGAAATCCCATAGTCATAGGCATCTTGCCATTCATGAAGGCTTGATACATCAACGCCAATACCTTCTTCAACGGCTATTTTGACTAGGATATTGGATTGGTTAACTTTCACGCCATACATAATGCGCCCTGTTACACCATGTTCTTGAAAAACAGCATTCAGTTTTAGAATATTTTGTTGCATGGTATGAGGAAAAATCACGTTTAATGGGGAACCATACTGCTTAACCAGTTCTACCAGCCTTTCATTATTTTCAAAACATAGCCGTTTGACCTGCTCATCCATGAGCGGCGGTAATTCTGTTGGCGCTACGGTTTTGATAGATTGATAAGGTACCGATAAAAAATGGGTTAAGTTAGTTTGGTTCACCATGATTTCACCTCTTAGAAATCAACTGAAATAGAACCGAGTACGGTTCGCGGAGAGCCTTGAGCGAATGTGCTGTAGGAGGCTACACCAGACCAATAACGCTCATTTAAAATATTGGTGATATTTAGTCTCAACGTAACAGGCGTATTCGATATCTTAGTCTTATAGGCAGAGCCAATATCGACGGTTGTCCATGAAGGTATTGAATGAGTATTTTCTTTATTAACGTATTGACGAGTATGGTAATTGATATTGCCATTGATACTTAAACCTGAAACAGAAGGGATATCATATTCCGCACCAAAATTTGCGACCCAAGGGGAAACGCCAATCGGTTCATTTCCTTTATTTTGCCCAGATGCAGTTTTGGTGAGCTCTGCTTGAATATAAGTGACGCCGCCGGTTAAACGGAGAGAATCAAATGGCTTACCAGAGACACTTAGCTCAATACCACGATTACGTTGTTCATCGTTGGCAGAATAAATCAGGCTGTTAGGGTCTAATGACCCGCTTGGTTTACTGATTTGGAAAAGGCTCAGTGTTGTTATTGCGACGGGTTGTTCATATTTAACGCCTAACTCATATTGCTTAGAACGAAATGGCTTCATCATTTCGCCGCTATTTTTAGCATTAACCGGAGCAGTACTTCCTTTGCTGAGACCTTCAACATAATTCGCATATAGCGAGATATTATCAGTAGGTTTAAACAATAAACCGACTAATGGGGTAATAGCGGATTCATCATAAGTTGTTGAAAGAGCCCCTAAAGTAAAGCTATCAGATTTTATATTTTGATAGCGAATACCGGGGGTGACCATAAAGCTATCGTTAAAAAAGCCAATTGTATCGACCAATGAAACCCCTGAAAGTGTATTTTCGGAGCGTTTTGTTATTTCTGGGTAATCAGGGATTTGTTTATCAATATAAGTAGGGTGATATAAGTTGGTATTGTATGGTGTGCCTGCATTTGTACCGACATTATAACGATCAAAATAGCGGTTCCACTGTAATGCGAGTTGATGAGAGGTATTTCCTGTCATGAATTCACTTTTGATACCAGTGCCAACAGAGTAACGCTGGGTTTTGCTTTGAAAATTCATGATATATGTGGAGATATCCCCTTGATCATTAAGGACGGTGTAGGTTTGTTCATTAACCCGATCGATACGGGTTCGAGCACCACCAATATCCATAAATAATGAGGTATTGCTTAGCACATCATATTCCATATGTAATAAGGCGGAATCATCATTGGATTTCCACCATGTCCATGGGCTAGCTAAATTGGTTTTCCCACTAGGCGCAGGTGGAACAACCCCATTTTCCCCTAAAAAAAATGGACGATTAGTCGCATTCATATTTTGGTTTTGAGTAATGAGATCCAATGAAGCGCGAAAGCGTTCACTAGAATAATCTAGCGCGATAGCACCGACGCCGAGCCGACGGTCTTGATGGTCAACGGCAGTATTACCATTGGTGTAACTTCCATTCACGCGAATACCAAAATATTGGTTATTCCCTAGGTCATATAAACGGCCAACATCTAATTTACCACCTAACTGAGAGTCACTTAGATATTGGGCGGTTAAGCGAGTGATAGGCTGCGCACTGGCACGTTTGGTTACGACATTGATAACACCACCAACCCCCCCTTCAGGTGACATACCATATAACAGAGATGCTGGTCCTTTTAGAATATCAACACGTTCAGCGTAGTCTGCTAATAATTGAAAGTTAGGGGATACACCATAGATACCATTAAGCGCAAACTCACCGATATTACCTTCCGTTATAGGGAAGCCTCGAATATATAATGAGTCAAGTAGTCCACCTTTAGAGCTACTAATTTGTATCGAAGTATCGTGAGAAAGAATGTCTGAAATTTGTTGTGCTTGTTGTGATTCTAAATAAGCTGAATTGTAATTAGTGATATTAAAGGGAATATCCATAATATCGTTATCCCCTAATAGCCCCGCTTGCATTGATCTTGAAGAAAAAAGGTTAGGTTGTAGGTTATTATTACCCTTAGCTGATACGATGATACTATCTTTGCTGAGCTCGCGAATTCAGATAATAAGTGCAACGCTCGGTCATGTTAGATGGAAGGACGGTTAGCTACTGATAAGCTATCCTGCTCTTCCGACCAAAGATGAGCGAGTAAGTATGAAGTATCAGCAACTAACCGAAGGACAACGATACCAGATATCGATACTGCGTGAGGATAATTTATCCTGCCATGAGATAGGTATCCGTATCGGTGTAAGCAAGTCCACGGTCTCCCGTGAACTGAGGCGTAACACTTCAGATACTGGTTATAACCCACAACAGGCACACCAGAAGTGCTGTGATAGGCGGCTGTCATCTGCCAAAAGGACAATTCCTCAGCAGACCATAGATTTCGTGATATTTGCTCTGGAGTGGAAGTGGAGTCCTGAGCAAATAAGTGCAATTGGCAGCATTATTGGTCTTAGCGTCAGCCATGAATGGATTTACCAGTATATCTATGCGGATAAGCGTAGCGGTGGCGAGTTGTACAGGCATCTTAGGCAGGGCAAACGGCGATATCGTAAGGGCTACGGGCAGAAACGAGGGCGCATCCCTGATGCGGTATCCATTGAGCTACGGCCGTCAGTCGTCGATGACCGTAGCCGTCTGGGGGACTGGGAGGCCGATTTGGTGCAGGGTAAACAGGGCACTGGTGCTATCGTGACACTGGCAGAACGCAAAAGCCGTATTTACCTGACAAAAAAGGTGTTTTCAAAGGATGCGGTGGAAGTCAGTAAGGCCATTATCTCACTGCTGAGTGAGTATCAGGATGTATGTCACACAATAACGTTCGATAACGGTCTAGAGTTTAGTGAGCACAAGGCGATAGCAGAAGCACTGAACGCAGATACGTACTTTGCCCATCCGTATGCCTCGCATGAGCGTGGGCTGAACGAGAATACGAATGGGTTGTTAAGACAGTTTATCCCGAAAGGAACAGACCTGCGGACAGTGACAGAAGAAGACTTACAACGCTATCAGGGAGCGTTGAACAGCAGGCCACGCAAGTGTCTGGGGTTCAGACAACCTTCGGTGGTGTTTGCGGAGCTAAGAAAGGCGGCTTAGCGTTGCACTTCGGACTTGAATCCGCCGCTTATTATCTGATTTAGCAAAAAGGGTATTAGGATAAAAGAATGAAATTACCACACAAAATAAAGAGTGATAGGTAATTTTATGTTTTGCTATGTCTTTAAATGGTATAGTTAATAAGTTATTTTTCATATTGAATTAGTCGTTTTATTCGCTTTATTTACAAGGAAGGGAACAAACCTAGTATTACCTTCTGTTAGATAAAGTTTATTTATTGAAATAATAAAAATGGGTTCGTTAAACCATGTTGTATTCGGTAATTAATATATCGTTGGATATGCATAGTGAGTAGTGAGCGAGTTTGCCAAGGTGAATTCATAAATATTTCATATTCTTGCCTCCAAAAACTTTCATCAATTCGAGGCTTAACTGATTCAAAAATATATTGAGTTATATTTTTTAATTCCCTCCAAAGCTGGTGGTTAGTTAAGCGGTAAAAACGAGTAATATGGACAGCTAGTTCATGTAAATGGCTTACAAAACAAGCGTCAATCAAAAAACTCCGTACAGGTTCTATATCCTCTTCAAAAACGGTCGGTAAAATACCGGGCCAAGAGTAGGCTTGTAATTGATAGCCTTGTTGGTGCAATAGGGGTAAAAAGGCTCGGCCATCACCATAGTCACGGATTAAACATTTTTCTGGGATACCTTCTGATGTGAAGAGTACTTGGGTATTTTGCTGATGAGCTTCAAGAGCAATGCCATATATCAAATACATAGATATAACAGGCTCTAAAATAACTTTTGTATAGCTGCGGAACCATTCACGAGGAGTTAATCCTGATTTTTCAATGAGTTCAGTGAAAATCGGTTTTTGTTGATTTGGTAAAGCAGTAAAGAGTGTTGCAACCGTGATAGGCAATAAATTGTCACTTCTTTCATAAGAATTCGTGCAACGAAATACGACAGAAAGAAAGCGCCCAGCTGAATCATCTTGTTCAATGGCATGTCGGTAGTGGATACCGAGATCTTCACGTAGAGATTCTAATTTCCCATGAAAGTTTTTCTCTTGTTTTAAGATGGTATCGATTAACTGACTAATTCTAGGCCCCATATGGATGGATTTTGCTTGCAAGCTACGCATTTCACTTGTCATCCAAACTGCGATGGGTAATTTAACAAATGCCTTATTAGTGGCATCTGTGGGGAGCATGGTCCTAAAGGACATCGTCGGTTTGGTTTCTAATTGAGGCCCATCAATAAGCAGTATTTCATCTTGAATGAGTTCTGCTGCTTGCTCTTTTACCCAATGATTTAAGTGCCAGGGATGAATGGGTAATGGAAGCCATTGTTGAGGATCCCTACCTTGTTGCCCAAGCCAATCACACCATTGTTGACCAATAAGTGGAAATTGTTGAAGAAACCAGAGGTGAATATTAGCGACATGCGGCAATGCTTCAATATAGGCCATATCTCGGCGTAGAGCTGCGACAGTAAGATTCACCGTAGCATTAAATTCAGGAGAGTAAGCCATAACATCTTTGGCTTTCATGTTTGGTCGGCTTTTCCATGTTGGATAATAGGGATGCCCTTCAAGTGAGCCCCATTGGTCGAGAAACAAAGCCGCATCGCGGATACTGTATTTATGAACGACCCAATCAGTTAAGTCATTAAAACCGTATTTAGACATTTGTTGGCTAATATCGTGTGACCAATTAATGCGGAAGTTGCGTGCATTAATGTCATTATCGACACTGTTTTTTATATCATTTTTTAATTTATTTAAATTGTTAGGGGTAAACGCTATATTTAAATCTTCTTTTAATATATCAAGCATGTCATCTATCGTTTGAATAATTTCCTTTTGATTGTTTTTATCGATTATATAAATATTTCCATAACTTAATACGGTATTGGCAGGGTATATATCTACATCGGTGAAAAGGATTTTAAATGATGATGTTATGGATTGATAAATATATCCACAATAATCAAAATCCCAATAAAATTGTTTTTTATCAATCAGTTTTTCTGCAAACAAGCAATGAATTAAACGCCTAAGGCTATTATGATGAGAAAATTCAGCATTAATATTTAAAACATTTGTTTGTTTAGGGGTATTCGTCATGATTAGCCTCTTATAGCTATGAGAACGAATTAATTAATGATGAATATCATTAACTAGAAAAATAATTTTGAATACTTGAAAGATATTGGTAATAAAGTTAGCATTGCCGAAAAAAATAGTAAATGAGAATTATTGTTTTTTTTATTCTCAATTGAGATGTAAGGGAAAATAATATGTTATTCAAATGATTGATTAGGAAGGTTCACGATGACTAATTGTTCTGTAACTTATTTATTTGTACCCGGAGATCACCCTCAATTCTTTGATAAAGCGTGTATTAGTGGCTCAGACGTGTTGATTTTAGATTTGGAGGATTCAGTCCATCCTTTACATAAATCTCTTGCTAGGCAGGAAGTTATGGATTGGTTACTCCATTATCCAAGAAAGGAGGTAACGCAAAAAATAGCCATTAGAATTAACCAGCCAAATAGTATTGAATATAATCAAGATATTGATTGGCTAAAGAAAAATAACTTATTCATCTATTTATCTCACCTTGTTATACCTAAAGTTGAATCTGTAGAGATGATCAACGATGTTAAAAAACATCTCTTTGATAATCCGCAACTATCGATGATTGCTATCATTGAAACGGCATGGGGGTTACACCGTGTTTATGATATCGCACATTCAGGTGTTGAGCGCCTTGCATTCGGCTCTTTAGACTTTTCTCTTGATATGCAGTGTGACATGTCTCGTGAATCACTGTTGTTTGCAAGAACACAAGTGGTGCTTGCTTCTCGCCTTGCAAATCTTTTAGCTCCTATCGACTGTGTCACACCAGATATTGATGATTTGGCTGCTTTAGAGCAAGAGTGTTTGCATGCTAAAGCTCTTGGTTTTACAGCAAAATTAGCTATTCATCCCAATCAAATTGCTATTATCAAGCGATCGTTTGATATAACGCAGCAGCAGCTGGCTTGGTCAAAAAAAGTATTACAACAATCTCAAGAGCAGTATGCCTTTAAAGTGGATGGCAAAATGGTAGATTTACCTTTAATTTTGCAGGCAAAGAAGTGGCTAAATACCCACAAATAAAAATACGCCTAATTTGCTTACCGTTTCTGGCATCATCCCCGTCCATTTATTTCGTCGTAATGAAAAATAGCGATTTTTTGTATCTCTGTATCGATACAACGAACGATTGTTTTTTTATAGGATAAGTTCCTAGGTTTGTCACGTTAGCCTAAAAAACGTGACATATCATGGAACATCTCTTGCCACTCGTTTTCGTCTATTTCCATCAAACCAAAATAGCGCAACATAAAGGCGCCCTCGGTAGCAAGAAACATCAGCCGAGCGCGTTTGCCATGCTCTGTTGAGGTGTCTAAATGGCGCAATCTATCACGATACCAAACACGGGTACTTTCTAAGTATTCAGGGGTTTGTAGTAAAGCTGCCATTAATGCTGCCCCCTTCGCCATCGCGACTTTGTCATGTTCATAGGTTGCAAGCCGATGGGCATTAATACGATTTTCTGGGGAGCTGTCTTTTTCAATCTCACGGTTAAATATTTGCTCATAGGTATAACCCCAGCGTTCAAACATTGCATCGATTAAGGCATCTTTGTTACCAAAACAGTATTGAACCCCTCCTTTAGAGATCCCCATGGATTTTGCGACTGCATCAATCGTCAGAGCAGCAGCACCTTGGTTAAGTACGATGTTTTCAGCGGCATCGAGCACTTTATCTCGATCGATAGTTCGTTGACGTCCCATTTAACAAAAACCTCTTTTCAATACATACGTATGGATTTATATTGTAGCACGATCATGAATAAATAGTGATTAAATAAACTTGTTGAGATGATTTTATGCTAGCAAATTATAAACGCTGGATTATTTTACTTTTAGTATCAAGTGTACTCTTTCTGATTGTCATCGATGTAACGGTGTTATATACCGCGTTACCGCGATTAACGCATGATTTAGGCGCCACATCTTCTGAAAAATTGTGGATCATGAATGCTTACCCATTAATTGTCGCTGGGCTGTTGCCTGCTGCGGGTATGCTTAGTGATCGCATTGGCCATAAGGTCATGTTTCTGTTAGGGCTACCTTTATTTGCGGTCGCTTCTTTATGTGCGGCATTTTCTCCGACGGCAATGAGCCTAATTTTATCTAGAGGCTTTTTAGCTGTGGGAGCGGCGTTGAGTATGCCTGCAACCTTATCGATTGTTAGACACGTTTTCTTAGATCCAAAAGAGCGTGCACTTGCGATAGGTATTTGGTCGGCGGTGGCATCAGGTGGTGCTGCGATAGGCCCTTTGGTTGGTGGTGCGCTGCTTAACCACTTTTGGTGGGGATCGGTCTTTTTAATTAATGTTCCTGTGGTATTGCTGGTATTACCTTTTGCCTATTTTTTAATTCCTAAATGTGGCGGAACAGGCTCACAAAAAATTGATTATCTTGGCTCTGGGTTAGTGCTAGTCGGGTTAGTTGGCATTATTTATGCTCTAAAAGAGCTGGGTAAGCCTTATACCAATTGGTGGGAGTTGACTATTGTTGGGGTTATCGGTGGGCTATTTTTATGGTTATTTAGCCGCAGACAAATAGCGTCTGAATCACCAATGATTGATTTTAAATTATTTTCTAACCCTCGTTTTAGTGCCGGTATTTTAATGGCGATATTATCGATGGTGATTATTGTGGGTGTCGAACTCCTATTGAGCCAAAGACTACAATTAGTTCAGGGGTATACGCCACTTCAAGCGGCGCTGTATATTATCCCGATCCCGATTGCTTCTGTATTAGCAGGCCCATTAACTGGAATGTTATTACATACAATGGGGGAAAGACGTTTAACCGTCATTGGCTTTGTTTGTACTTTGGCAGGGGTACTTGGTCTCATTTCTATTTATCAAACCTCAACAGGTTTCATCTTATTGTTATTCCTGTTTTTAATTGGTTTTGGTTTAGGAATTATTTTTACGACAGCTTCAACAACCGTGATGCTCAATGCGCCAGATAAAAAAGCCGGTATGGCCGCGTCTATTGAAGAAGTCGCATATGAAATTGGTAGTGTGTTGGGTGTAACCTTTATGGGCGGATTGATGAGTGCCATTTATACAATGAAATTATCATTGCCCGATAGCTTAGTCGTTGATAATAAAGCTTATGATAGCATTGATGAAGCTTTTATTGTTGCGGAGCATCTGCCGCACGAAAGTGCTAATTTATTGATAAATCAAGCGCACATAGCGTTTGATCAAGCCTTTTTTGGTGTCATGGTATCGACAGCGATTATTGTCATAATCAGCACGCTGTGTATCCCTTACTTTTTCCGTAAAAATTAACGTTAATGAATAAAGGGAAGTGAATTAAATGACACTTCCCTGCTTTTACCACGTATCCCCCACGCGGGAGTATTACTTCACTTTCCTGATCAACAGTGCGGCAAAGAATGGACAAATGGCAAATAAAATAAATAACCAAACAGAGGCTTGTTGAGCGCCTGCTATTCCACCAGGGGAAATCAACCCGCTGTTATTCACGACGACACCCACGAGCGCGGCAGAAAGCGCAGTCGCATATAGTTGAACGGTAATGACGGATGAAGACGCGAGATTTTCTTCACCACTAGGGGCGACACTGAACACTTTTAACACCAAGTGTGGCCAGCAAATACCAATACCAAGGCCAACTCCCATCATTGCGACTAAATAAATTGTAAACAGTAAGATTGAACTCACAAGCTTCGTATGAGGAGTCAAAATGGCTAACACAATTAATGAAATAAATATGATGATTGGCCCTGTACGAAGTATTTTTAACACGATTGGGCCAGTTTTATTGGCACTTAATAATGCGCCAATCGTCCAACCTGCTGCCATAATCGCTGTAAGATAGCCTGCTGATAATGGCGAGAAGTGGTGGATGGTTTGTAAGAAATAAGGAACATAAATTTCCGTTGTCATACCACCCACCAACAAGCTCATCGTTAAATAAATCACACCGAGTGAATTTTTTAATGAATAAGTGCCTGTTGGTAGTAATCGCTTACCTTTTTTACCATCGATTTTTGCGATAGTGACCAATAAGATAAGGCCAACGAATAGGCCAATGGCATTGAATATCAACTGACTGGATAAGCTACCGATGGAAATCGCTAAGACGGAAATCACTAATAGTGAAATGGCGAGAACAGGCAGTTTACTGATCTGTTGGGATTGATTTGTCCTTTTAGGCAATTGATTTATCACGATTAGAACGAGTAGAAGTGCAACGGGAAGTAATGACCAAAAAGCCCAGCGCCAATGACCCGTTTGAGCGAATACTCCACCAATAGCAGGACCGCAAAGTGTCGCTATTCCCCACATACCGGAAACAATGCCCATGGCACGTGACCAAAGGTTTTCAGTAAACACAACGCGAATAAGGGCGTAGCTTAAGGCGAATAAAATTCCACCGCCTAGCCCTTGTAACGCTCGCCCGCCAAGTAACATTAACATTGATGGTGACAGTGCACACCAAATGGAGCCTAATGAGAAAATAAGCAGAGCCGTTAAATAGGCGAATTTAGGCCCTAATTGATTGAGTATTTTACTCGACAGTGTTGAACCCACAATTGAAGTAGCAACAAAAATCGTCGTATTCCACGCATAATATTCAAGACCACCGATATCATTGACGATACTAGGTAAGATAGTTGTCACAATATAAATATTGATAGCATGAAGAGCGACACCACCGGTGAGGGCAATCGTCAATAATGCGTTACGACCACTAAGTAAATCAGCCCACTTAGCTTGAGTTGTCGTGGAGGGTTCATTGCTCATAGCGAGACCTGCTAGACGAGAGAGTTAAAAAAACGTTAATATCCAAGTACTGACTTGGATATTAGAGTGACAGAATGATTAATGCAAGTGATTACTTTGATAATTTAAATATCAGCCAAGCGGTTGATAAGGTTTTGTTTTGCATAAAAACAAAAGGTCCTATCTCGACAGCTGTGATTGCAAAAGACTTGGCAATGACGGGGGAAGCGGCACGCCAGCATATTCAGAAACTGACGTCTTTAGGTTTAGTTGAAGGGGTGCAATGTACCTCTCAAACCGGAGCGGGCCGACCAAGGCAGAATTGGGTGCTCACAGCATTAGGGCATCAGCGCTTTCCTGACACACATGCTCAATTAACATTGCAGCTCATTGATTCTGTAAAAAATATTTTTGGTAATGAAGGGCTGGAAAAGCTAATTAGCCAACGAGAAGGGGAAGTTAAGGCGAAATATTTGTCGCGATGTGGCTCTTTACCTTTCGTTGAACGATTACAGGCATTAGCCGATGTTCGCAACGAAGAAGGTTATATGGCACATGTTGAGCAAGATGGTAATAGCTGGTTATTTATTGAAAATCATTGCCCTATCTGTGCTGCGGCGACCGTCTGCCAAAATTTTTGTCGTTCAGAATTGCAACTGTTTCGCGATATTATGGGAAGTGATGTGACAGTTGAGCGTGAGCAATATTTGTTAAATGGCGCGGGACGTTGTGTCTATCGTGTACGGCAAATGAAATAGGGCCGAGTGTTACCTCGGCCCTGTTGAGATTGACTATTTTTCGATCTCAACCTGTTCGCTAGATTCGATGTGCGGCGTCAATTCTTCCGTTGTGAGCCATAATGGTTTCTTTTCAAATTGTTCGTAGAGTGACAATTGGTCTTGATAATGAGGTGATGGTTTGCCTTGAGGTGAAATAAAACCGCTTTGGCCTGGTGCGACGACATCCCAAGCTTTCACTTTACCATCGCTAAACACGATCAAATCATTTTCTGTGCCTCTATTATGATACTCATTTTGATGAAAACGCTCTTTTGCATTAGCTTGAGGAACGCCAAAGAAATTATTGGCTCTGAAAGTGAGTGCCGTGGCAGGGGTTTGCCAGCTTGCAAGATTATCACCATATTTTAGGGTCATCTGCTGATAAGTATTGCGTAATGCTTGGCGAATGACCTCATCTTGAGGTTTGCCTGCAAAGAGATCAATCGCTTGAGGAATTGCAGAGCGTTGTCCTAATAACGATTCATATAAGATTTTGGCCCCCGTACTAATATTCAGTGAACCTGTAGGGCCGTCTTGTGTTGTTTCATAGCCACTGGCTAAATACCATTTATCAAAGGGAGCCGGTACAGCTTGACCGAGAGTCGCTTTTAACATCTCCTTGAGCCAGATATCTAATATTGCCGAGCCTGGTTGAATATAATGCTTACCATCCTTTGTAAGATGATTAATGCCATCCCATTGGTTTAGTATATTAGCAAGTTTTACTGCATCATCATCGGCAGGTAAATCACGCGTAGCACGGATGATATAAGGGGTGAATAAGCGATGATTGAGGTCAACACGGCTGGTTTGTTTTAGGATATCCCACATATCCTCTTGGTTTAACAAAGCTTTTGATTCTATCAGTCTATTTATTTCTGTCACTCGATCAGCCGAACCCCATAAGAAAGCAAATAAGTCACTAGCGGGGTAGTTTTTGGCTGGGGAATTATTCCAGTTGGCAATATAACCGGATTTCGGGTTATACACTTTTGGGTTATTGGCAAAGGGTTGCATACCTTGCCAATCCCACTCCCCGGTACCTGGCACAGGAAGGCGAGGGTCATGGTTTTCTTGGCGCTCAGGGTAATGTCCTGTATGGATATAACCAATATTGCCATCTCGATCGGCATAATACCAATTAATGGTCAGTGCTTGATTTTGTGCCTGAGCTTGCCATTGCTGCCAATTTTTGGCTTGTGCCTGTTTTACCCATGCCATCAAAGAAGAGACTTCTTTTCCATCCCACGCTCGAGCCTTGCTGTATGCGATGTTAGCGCTGTTATCTTGTTTGACTATGTTACCGTGCACCGTTCGATAAACATCTAATGTGACAGGCGAAGCATCTTTCACGTTAATGACCTCTTGGCGGCTGAGCATTTTTTTCCATTGGCCTTGATGTTGGTAATAGTTAGGACGTTTTGGGTCGAGTTTCTCTGCAAAAATATCGACACCATCACCAAAACCAGCCGTTGATCCCCATGCTATGTTGCCATTATGGCCAAATAATATTGCTGGATAAGCGAAAGGGGTGTTGCCAACCAAATCAAAACCAGCACCATGTAAACCAATGCCATAGGTATAGGCTGGGTTAAACCAGCCAAATTGTGGGCCGTTGAGCAAAATTGCGTTAGCGCCATCGGCTTTTGATTTGCCGACAACCCAGATATTACTCGTCGTTGGGTAACCTGCTAACCCGTTCGCACCGCCTTGCTCATATTGCTTGGCAATCAATTGGCTATTTTGCTGTGCTGTTAATGCGATTAATTTGCCGGAGGCATCCTTTGCAGGGCGCTCAAACATAGGGGGAATTAGACGGTAATCGTTTATTTGATTCACCTGAGATTGCTTGTTTTTATTTTTTGTATCTGAATAGGTAAATTCTTGAGCATCAATAGTGGTGGGGGCATTAGGGTTGTTTAGCCAATTTATTTGGTTGAATACTGCTAACCCTGTTTGCTCACCATACTTATCTTTTAAGGCGGTTAATAAGGCTAGATTATCGATTTCACTGTTCATATCTGAGAAGCGGTTAGCCATAGTGCCCACCATAATCATGGCAACGTCAAAGCTGTTCCATTGAGATGGTGTGAAGCCATAATCAATAAATTGTTTAGGCATTAATTTATCTGGCCTCGCATTCACTTGTTTGATCCAAGCGTTCATGCCGTCTGCATAGCCACGTAGGATATCCTGTTCTTCTTTAGGGAGATTTTTAATTTGTTGATGGATGGAGTCAGGCCAGTAATTACTGCGGATATCTTTATCAAAGGCAATAAAATCTTTGCCGAGCACTTCTGAAACGGTGCCTTGGGTACTGCGTTTTGCCATTTCCATCTGGAAAAGCCTGTCTTGGGCGACAGCATAGCCATAACCATAAAAAAGGCTATATACGTCATCGGCATAGATATGAGGAACGCCGTAGCTATCTCGATCGATTTTGATTTTATTCGGTTCGGCATAGCCAGTAGATGAAAGTGTTGTTAATCCAAAAATAATAACCGCAGATAATAAGTTGTTTATCTTCATCAGGTGAGTCTCCATTTTTTATTGTTTTATGAGACTAACAATCACTAATTTGTAAATGAAGAGTTAAATAATAGTTAAATTATTAATATGTGAACCAAGTAGATAAAAAAGGATACATAAAAATAAAAAAAATATTAAAAGTGAATCTGATCACGTTAGCTAAAAATTAGCTTTCTGTAGGTGAAAGGGCGCTTTTCTTGCGGCGATTAACCCACCATGCATAGAAAATACCCGATATTGCACCAGCAATATGCGATTCAGTTGAAATATATTGATGAACGGGCAGCAAGCCGGATGTCATTGCGCCAAAATAAAATAGCACCAAGACAGTGATGATAATGTCAGAAAGTTTGCGACGAAAATAACCTTGGGCGATCAGTAACCCCCAAAGCCCGAAAATCCAACCACTTGCGCCAACATGAATGGCGTAGCGACCAACTAACCAAACAGCTAATCCACCAGTAATAATAATAAAGAGCGAAGCTAATAGATATTCACGGATCTCTCTATGTAGCAGTACTGCGCTGAGGATCAGTAAAGGAGGAAGGTTACTCAGTAAATGTCCCCAACTACTATGAATAAAGGGGGAAAGGGGGATACCGATGAGGCCCTCTAAGCTTCTGGGTATGATACCAAAGCGATTTAACGAATAGCCTGTTAGGCTATTGATCACTTGGATGATGACCAATAGCCCAGCCAAAATAGCAAGTAGTTTCAGTCGTTGGTTCAACCACTGTTTCATGCTTGCTGGCTTAATGCTTGTACACTTTCAACCAGATCAGCAAGTTGTGCAACAACACGGTCACCCACATCTGCATTATCCCCACCTAGTGCTTTATTGCGCATAAAGTCCTTTTTGATTTGTTGCCAGCGTGCGGCCTGTTGCTCCGTGAGCTTACCGCGAATTTCAGCTAATTTGAGTAAATTTTCTTCTGCTCCTGTGGTGAGTAATTGTGCTTCACCGAGGTAGTGATCATCCAATAAACGTTCAAGCTCCTCTTCATTCATGACAGAGGACACTTTTTCACTCAGTTTATTCATATTTCGATAGCTACCTTGCAAACGGAAGGCTGGCTCGGTGCGGTATTTATCGGACTGTGCTGCACTGGCAATATATTGCTGATTCACTTTGAGTACGACATCGCGTAGCGTGATTAGGCGCTTAATGACAGCGACAATTTCACTGATTTCTGCATCTGAATAGGGGTAGCTCAAAGCATTAGTTGAGACTGATTTACCCATTGCTTTATCAACGAAAAGGTAGAGGTCATTGAGATCACGTAGAGCAAGCGGCGCAAGTACAGGGTTTGAGGTTAGACTGTTTTCAATGTAGCTTAATGCGAAGGCATCATCCATGCCGCCAAGCACTTCCCCTAGGTTATAGATATCAGCGCGGTTGGCGAGCATGTCCGGTATGCGGAACACTTCACCTGATTCGGTATATGGGTTACCTGCCATAACAACACAGAATTTTTTACCACGCATGTCATAGGTTTTCGTTTTTCCTTTCCAAACCCCTTCAATGCGCCTTGTTCCGTCACACAGAGAAATAAATTTCTGTAAAAACTCAGGATGCGTATGCTGAATATCATCCACATAGAGCATCACGTTATTCCCCATCTCTAACGCTAAATTGAGTTTTTCTAGCTCCTGACGTGCAGTTGCATTTGGTGCTTGGTCTGGGTCGAGTGATAACACGTCATGACCTAACGCAGGCCCGTTAATTTTCATGAAAATGAGGCCTAAGCGGTCAGCAACATATTCCATCAATGTGGTTTTACCGTAACCAGGCGGGGAGATCATCAAGAGTAGCCCCATCAAATCGGTACGTTTACCTTCCCCTAAAGCACCGATTTGCTTCGCCATATTGTCACCAATAATCGGTAAATAGACGTCGTTGATCAGTTTATTACGAACAAAGGAGCTAAGAGGGTGCGCTTTAAACTCATGCAGCTTCAAACGACGGCGCTCTTCAATGACAACACGTTGGCGTAACGCTTGATATTCACGGAATGCGGGAATAAACCGTTTTCTTTGAAAACGCATGCGACTGAAATAGTTATCTAAGCTCAACGAGAGGGTTTGATTTTCTATCGTTGGATGTTCGCCTAATAACCCATTAACTTTGAAGTACAGATCAGCTTCGCTATAACGTGCTGATGCGACTTTGTCTAAAATAATAATGGCGATTGCACCCGGAATATAAGGCGTAAGATGGGCAAATTCAGGCACTGAACATAGCCCTTGTAACCAGTTTTGAATCAATGCCCAACGCTGAGCATAGCGGCCTGCAAGGTTTTGTTGGGAACGGTTGAAGTCTATCCACATATGGGCGTCTTCTAACCGAGTTTGCAAGGCGGCAACAAGGTCTCTAGCATATTTACTGTAAACTAATTCAATAGGCGTTCTCGCCAGCGCAAAGCTAAGATACTCTGCGGCTTGAGTTTGTTGGTAACTCTCACAAGGTATCGGGTGCTCTTGTAAAAATAGGCTAATGTCTGCTTCGATCTCCGCCTGCAAATCGAGCAAAGCATCATCATTATGGAATAGCTGATGAATATTCATTGCGGTTCTGGCGCGCTCTGGCCATAAAGCCGGATATTCATTATTTTGTACTTGTTCCCAGAAAATCGCAGCAATTGCTCGCGATGTTGGGTTATAACGCAGTAAATCAGCACTCTCTCCGACAGGCAGGAGTTTTTTCAAAATAGCGATGGCATCGTGATCGTGAATACCTTTCTCATAGCCCTCTTTATAACGTGGGGCTGCAAAGTCGCGTACGATTTTCTCTAATTTCTCAGGCACCGATAACGCGGACTTAAGCATATTATAATCAAGGCCATCTTGGCGCTTACTTGCAGCGTAGATAATTGAATATGCAAGGTATTCAGCCCGATAAACATCGTCTGACTCGGATTCAAGTGCCGCTGACCAATAAGGTTGTAACTCAGCTAATTGAGGGTTATCAATAGGCTCTTGGAAATCGGTACCCGTCAGATATAACCAAAGTTGGTTATCTTTCGGCAAGATGGTTAAATCAAGCTCTTGGGTGTTAACACTAAAGCGATGGCGAGGCCCTAATTTAATTATATTACCGCCATCTTCGTAAATATCTGTTTTATCGCGTAGTGTGCGAATAGATTGGTCGCGCGCTGCTTTTAATCTGGCATCAATATCATCCGCTTTGACGTTATCATTGATTTCTCTTAGTTTTTCAATGATTTCACGCGTTTTTGTTGCCAATGGATCAGACGCAAAAAAGGCGTTTAATTCATCTTGAGACTGTAAACGTGCAGTGCGGCGTTGCAAACTATCTAACAGGCGGTCGGCTGCTGTTTGTAAGTTTTGTGAACGGCGTTGGCGTTCATCTAATAAGGCTTGCTTGTGCGACTCAAAGGTTTCTAGCAGCTCTTCGCGTTTGGCGAGAATATCTTCTAGGAACTCATCATGGCTGCTGAATTGGCTTTCTAACTCTTCTAATTGGACTAATAGCCTAGATAGCTGGTCATCGCAGCGTTCAGGATCCGTGGAGAGTGATAGGGCATTTGTAATGCCTTGGCTAAATAGGCGGAATTGTGCGCCAAATTGAGCCACAGTCTCGACAGCACTTTGTGATTTACGTTTTTGTTGTAAACGAGCGCGTGACTGGTTTAATTGGGCATAAATTTGTGAAATTGCATCAATGATGTTGGTTTGTTGAGTCACATCATCAAATTTTAGCGAAGCCATTAGATTCGATAGCATATCCAAGTCGGCAGACATTTTTTCCATGCCATTCATTGGAATATCGAGCTGCGCACTATTTTGAGCACTCTCCATTTGCTCTTCAAACTGAGAAAGTTGCGTTTTAAATGGTTGTAGTGCTTTATCGCTCGCTAGGAAAGTCGCGGTAGTTTGAGAAACATACTGCTGTGCTTGCGTAATTTCTTCTTCCATCTGCGCGAGTTTCGTTAAATCCATATAGCGGAATTCGCGTAAGGAGATCAGGTGACCACGTTGGGCACTGAGTGCATTTAACCCATCAACAAACTGCTGAATATCATTCCAGCTTTCAGGTAATGTTAAAGACATCAGTGTCTTTTGCCGATTAGCCGCTTCATTCATCGATTTTGCTGATTGCTGGCGGATACTCTCGACTTTTTCATACTCATCTAAGACCAGTTCACTGGTTTGTGTGATCTCTTTGAGTAATTTACCGATACCTAAACATTGCTCGTCATTAAACCAATAATAAATATCAAGTAGGTTTTTCGGTTGTTGGCTCAGTTGTTCATAGCGGGCAACGGAAACCTGATTACCTTCAATTTCTTTAGCAATATGCAGAATTTCTGAGATACCACGTACAAGATCAGCGTTACCAATGCGACCAAAAAAGCCCCCTCGCGCAGGCTGTTGATCGGCAAATTCTTCTGAATAGAAAGGGGTTTGCCAAACTTGCATCGGGTGAACTCGAGTGGCTTCGTCACCTTCACCTTCAAAGAGAACCATTTTCCCATCTTCAAGCATGGCATAACCATGCCCGATCAGCGGAATCGCCAGTTTTCGCTCAATCAAATTATAATTAAAGAGGGCGATACGACCTTGGTTTGGCGAATAGAAGACATACAGGACATCCTCACCGTTTGGGGAACGGCGCAAGCGACGAAAACGCATGCCATCCATAGGTTGATCAAAGGTTTTATACTCACCATTTTGTAAGTAATATCCACCTGGGAAAATAATGCCGTGGTCTTCGGGAAGCTGTACACATGCCTGACCAATCGCATCAATGCGTTGAGCTGTTTGAGTCAGTGTATTGTAGACGAGATAGCGCCAGTTCTCTTCGCGATAGGGTAATATTTTCAGTAAGATCAGGCTGCCTGTTTGGGCATATTCAATTTGGGCATCATCTAGGGATTGGTTTTTATCTAACACCGCTTCGCGATAAATGCCGAGGCCATCTTCTGTGTTATTTTCGCATTTTATGGTGAGGTCGCCACCAATAGTTTCAACGAAAACAGTATCTAAAATATTGATATGCGGAAAACGACCATTAACCGTGTTTTCACGGGTTGTTTTCACCCATTCAAAGTCATAGGCAGGGGGAAGGGCGATGTCGCGTTCACCGCGGTTGTCGATATAATCGATTTTGCTTTTATCACTGGAGATAGACCAGCGGAAAACCCGCACATCGGTGATACGTTCACCAATTTGAAAGCTAGCTAATAGCTTACCATCACGTTCAACTAACTGTAGTAATTGGGTGTTTTTGTAATAGGTGTAAAGCTCAGTAAAATCTTGGATAAAGCGCGTATCACTGAGGAAGGTGTCGTCATAGGAGACCGCTTCAACATCAAACTCACCTTGGTTATCAATCAGTCGATACAGAGAAAACACATCTTCAATTTGTGTTTCTCTTTTGAGGCCAAGGAAAACGTTATAGCCAAATAGAAGCCATTCACCAACTCGGACAATATCCCTTGCTTGGCAATTATTTTCTGTGCGAATACGAATACGGCCAATAATATCCATTTGGCTTTGACCGAACTCTTGTAAACGACTGTCATTGAGTTGCGCTGCTTTTTGATGAAGCTGTTGCCCTTGTTCTGTAAGGCGTTTGCGTAATATTTCATATGCGCCGCCTTGCGCAACAGCACTATCCAGTATGTTTTGCTCGTGACTCGTATCCTGAATTGACATGCGTCGTTGGTTTCCTTGGCTATAACAAAAGACAAAAGTTGAAGGCATACCCGATATGTATGCCTTTGAACTAGGATGCTCGTTTACCGTTAAATGATTATTCGCTACGGTATGAGTGCCATACCGAGCCAGTAATATAATTTAAACACGTTAGAGCATACCCCATTAGAGCTGATCATCCGTTGGTGCTTCAGGTTTTGCCGAGACGGTTTTAACCTGCGGGTTTGCACCTTTTGCAGCCATAAAGCTGTTAATCAAATCTTGAACCTCAGGGTTTTTCAGTAAAGCTGCAATATCGATTTTCTTATCGTCTTTACGGTTGATCAGCTTTTCGACACTCTCTTTAGCAAAGCTGCTTTTATCCATAAAGCCATCAACGGCTTTACCTAAGCTAAGCGCTTTAGAGAAGGTATTAAAGAAGCTACCGTCACCGCCCACAATTTCGATATTGGTTTTGGTTAATGCAGCAGCCAATACATCGGCTTGCTCACGAGCAATCTCTTTATTTGCGTCAATTGATGCCATAGCTTGCTCAAACTCTTTCTCAAGACGCATACGGAACTCTTCATGAGCACGGGCAGTATCGCTGAGGTGATCCATGGATTTGAATTTATCGGTCAAGCCATCCGCTTCTGCTTTCAGACGTTGACGGATCACTTCGGCTTGTGCGGCACCTAATTGACCTTCCCCTCGAGCTTGGGCAGCCAGTTTCTCTTCAAGCACTTTCGCATCCGCCAAGCCCAGTTTTTCTTTCGCATTGGCTTGTTGCTCTTCACCGCGTGCTTGAGCGGCCAGTTTTTCTTCGAGGACTTTCGCTTCAGCAAAGCCTTGTTGTTGTTCAGCAAGTGCTTTTGCTTCCAACACTTGTGCTTCAGTTAAGCCTTTTTCTTTTAACCCACGCGCTTCTGCTAGGAGTTTCTCAGCGGTGATATTCGCTAGGACTAATCCCTCTTTTTCTTCCGCTTCGGCTGTGGCTTGACGTACTCGTGCTTCTGCGAGGCCGAGTGCAGCATGTTCAGCTTCAATCCCTTCTGCTAAGCGTTTTTTGGCTTCTGCTTGTTTTGCTGAAGCTTCAAGTTCCGCTTGTGCCATGGTGCTGATTTCTTCGGCTCTGTGTTTTGCACTCGCTTCATCGGCTTCGGCTTTCTTCACTTGGCGAACTAAAGACTCTTCCGCTTCTGCCTGAGCGTTGATAACGGTCACTTGTCTTAAGCGATCGGCTTCTGATACTTCACGTACCTCTTTGATACGCTCTTCTTCTTGGGCAACGCTTTTTTCAACGATAACGCGTTCACGGATCACGTTAGAAATATTTTTGCGTTCTTCTTCCAACGCTTTTTCTTTTTCAATACGTTGTAGTTCAACCTCACGTTCGCGGGCTACGATTTCGAGGTCACGAGCACGATTAACGCGTTCCTGTTCAATAGCAACTGCGCGGGTCCGGTTCTGCTGAGCAACTTCAACTTCACGCATGCGATTTTCTTCACGAATTTCAATTTCTTGCTGAGTTTGAATACGTGCTTGCTCTGCTTTTAAGCGCTCTTCTTCTTGTACGCGTAATGTTTCGGCTTGCTCACGAGCACGAATATTTTCAATCTCACGTTTTTGGCGAGCTTCTGCATCCGCTTGTTGGCGTTCAAGGGCTAGGCTTGCTTCACGGGTTTCCACATTTTTCTTTTGAATAGCCAGTTCTTGGTCGCGCTCTTTCTGGTTAGTTTCAATATTATGGATAGCGGTGATTTCAGTGATTTTACGGATACCTTCGGAGTCGAAGATATTATTTGGATCAAGAGCGGCTTTTGGCGTTTGTTCAAGGTAGTCAATGGCCACATCTTCAAGTGCATAACCATTGAGATCTTTACCGATAACATCCACGATACGATCACGGAAGTTCTGCCTATCTTCAAATAGCTTAGAGAGTTCAAACTGCTTACCAACCGTTTTGAGTGCTTCTGAAAACTTAGCGCTAAATAAGGTACTGACGGCTTGATGATCGGATGCGCGGTCGACCCCAATGGCTTTAGCCACTTTGAGTACGTCTTCAGTGGTCTCATTAACACGTAAATAGAAAGCGACAGTAATATCTGCACGTAAGTTGTCTTGGCAAATCAGGCCATCTTTACCGCGGCGGTCAACTTCCAAAGTTAAGAGAGAAATTCTCATAAACTCTTTTTTGTAGATGACGGGATAAACTAAAGCACCAGTAAAGTGAACTTTTGGTTGCGACGACATGTCGTTAACAATCAATGCAGTTCCTTGTGGGACCTTGATATAGAAGGCTTTAAATAGCCCAAAAAAGCCAAGTATGACTATGATGATGCCCCCAATAATGGTTAAAAAGGGCATTAGGTCAGCCAATTCCATATTTTCTCTCCATGGGTTTCGATAATGTCGTCGTTAAAGGTTCAAAATAGTGTTTATTACTGGCGAAATTCATCTTCCGTCACCACATTGTAGCTGTGTGACACGGGGTCATAACTAATGATAACAACGCGGTCACCTCGCTTAATATTTTCAGTAGCAGCGGCACGAATTTGCAGAATTAACCCTGCACCACCATCTTCTAGTATGGCTTCGCCTTTATGTTCGGTGACTTCTCCTGAACGTACGGTGGCGAGTTTACCCATTAATCGCTGGGCTGTTTTTGGCGTATTAGATTTAGCCAATTTCTCACGTAATGGTTTTAAACATAGGGCGGTTAAGTGGATTGAAATAAAGGATATAACGAAGAATACAGTGAAGCCGACAAGGTAGCGTAGTAGTGTAATATCAATAAAACGAATAAACCAATGAACACTAAAGTAACTTAATAACCAGCCAAATAGTGTAAATAAGGTCAGAATAATCGTGACTGGAATACCTGCAAGCCCGAGTTTTGTGAGCCAGCCAGCAAACCCTGTAGCATCAAAGCCGCCACCATCAACGGATGTATCAACATTAAATAAATCAATATCTAATAATCCAAAAGCGGCGCATAACCAATAAAACATAACAATAATAAGTAGGCCGCTAAAAATAATGACGGGGAAGGTCAGACAGTTTTGTAGAAACAAACTCATAAATGTTCTCTCTATAATATTTAGAGTTTCAATTTTGTTATTACCATTACCGTTAACTTAATCATATCAATTTCAATGATTTTCAGTATCGGACTAGTCTTTATTATCTGGCTGATTTTCATGAGTTATTTATGAAATTTTTCTAAGTATCATCAATGACTGATAAAAACGGGCTAGATAGGAGTTATTTTGCCATTAATTGTTAATAAAAGATAATGAATCATAACAGCAATATGTAAGATTATGTTATAACTTATTGAAACCGTAGAATTAAAAAACTCTGAAAAATGCATCAATATAAAAATATTATTTTTTAAATTATCTTTTTCTAGTGATAAACAATAAAATGGTTATTAATAAAAGAAAAAAGTGAGATTAAAGGCGTGCTATAGATTCAAAAACACAGTAAAGCAGCCCATTTCCATGGTCAGCTAGATATTCGTCAATTCACACCAGGCATTGCAATTTTTACCTACAATTTGTGACCTTTAACTTAACTAGCATTATGAAAATAGTTTACAGATACGTACGCGTCATTACGCCATAATTGAGTTAGGTTTGCTTGATATATTTGACATGTTCTATCGGAGTCTATTCGATAAAATAGCAATAAGTGGCTGAATGATGAAAAATTCCTCGTTCAGCCAAAATATCACTAACATCGGCATAGCTCAGAGATATTGAATCATAGCTACGTATACACAAAGGGTGATAGAGGGAGCAAAATACTTCCATTTAAAATCATTCAGTGACATGGTTATTTTCCTAAATAATGAGCAATAACGTCACACCAATGCACTTTTTGCAATAAGCGCCTTTAATCCCTATATCCTAAAGTGACAATCTTAATTCCTTTACTTTTACAAATGAGGCTTCGGTTTGCACCTTAACAACTAACATCGAGTTATATTGTTCATAGTTGTATGGTTGTATACTTATGCTAAAGAGATTATTTAGCGCTTTGCAATCCGATAATATTACAAGTAGATATACTTGAAAGTTCATTTCAATATTAAAAAAACCAATTACGTCATTTTTAAATTCATTTAATGCGTTAATTTCAGGATCACCATAGAAAATTTGAGATGTTGACATGACGTCTTCTATAGTACTAACACAGTCTTGCAGGACACTTATTTGTAACGATATATCATTAATGACATTAGATGAATCAAGTTGCATTTTAGAGAATGCTTCACGACAACTAGATATGTCATTCATATTTATAAAATTGGATATTGATTTAAGTTCATTAATCCAATTTTGGATTTGAGCTGATGAAGCCTCAATAACTTTCTCGCATACAAGCATTGAATTATTAATTGCGATGATTATTTTCTGGGCATAAAAGGGCAAGTTCCATTGCGAATTATTATACTTGCTTAATATACCAAGATAATTAAACATTAGGCTTTTATAATTTAAAATGTTCATACCTTCACCTTATGATTGAGTTAATTTTACTTCATGTTATTAACTTCCTATGCTATTTTTAGTGCTGATTTTTAATTAACATTAATTAAATCATAAGTTAACTTTTTAGGGTTGATGACATATTCAACACCACTCATTTGCGATTTAATTGTATCAGTATCTTTTAATACGATTTTAACTTGGTTATTAGCACTAGATAAGAATAATTCTCTAACATTATCCGTATTGATAATTCCCATATTTAGGTCACTAATAAGGTTATCTATATCATTAGAGAGAAACTGCCATGCATTTGACATTTCAAGTGAAGCTTGAGCTGCTTGTGATATACAAGTTGCCAGTTGCGCATTTCCCGTTGAACATGCTTGAGCGACTCTAACCTCATTTTTCAAATTAGCATCCGCGAATTCAGATAATAAGTGCAACGCTCGGTCATGTTAGATGGAAGGACGGTTAGCTACTGATAAGCTATCCTGCTCTTCCGACCAAAGATGAGCGAGTAAGTATGAAGTATCAGCAACTAACCGAAGGACAACGATACCAGATATCGATACTGCGTGAGGATAATTTATCCTGCCATGAGATAGGTATCCGTATCGGTGTAAGCAAGTCCACGGTCTCCCGTGAACTGAGGCGTAACACTTCAGATACTGGTTATAACCCACAACAGGCACACCAGAAGTGCTGTGATAGGCGGCTGTCATCTGCCAAAAGGACAATTCCTCAGCAGACCATAGATTTCGTGATATTTGCTCTGGAGTGGAAGTGGAGTCCTGAGCAAATAAGTGCAATTGGCAGCATTATTGGTCTTAGCGTCAGCCATGAATGGATTTACCAGTATATCTATGCGGATAAGCGTAGCGGTGGCGAGTTGTACAGGCATCTTAGGCAGGGCAAACGGCGATATCGTAAGGGCTACGGGCAGAAACGAGGGCGCATCCCTGATGCGGTATCCATTGAGCTACGGCCGTCAGTCGTCGATGACCGTAGCCGTCTGGGGGACTGGGAGGCCGATTTGGTGCAGGGTAAACAGGGCACTGGTGCTATCGTGACACTGGCAGAACGCAAAAGCCGTATTTACCTGACAAAAAAGGTGTTTTCAAAGGATGCGGTGGAAGTCAGTAAGGCCATTATCTCACTGCTGAGTGAGTATCAGGATGTATGTCACACAATAACGTTCGATAACGGTCTAGAGTTTAGTGAGCACAAGGCGATAGCAGAAGCACTGAACGCAGATACGTACTTTGCCCATCCGTATGCCTCGCATGAGCGTGGGCTGAACGAGAATACGAATGGGTTGTTAAGACAGTTTATCCCGAAAGGAACAGACCTGCGGACAGTGACAGAAGAAGACTTACAACGCTATCAGGGAGCGTTGAACAGCAGGCCACGCAAGTGTCTGGGGTTCAGACAACCTTCGGTGGTGTTTGCGGAGCTAAGAAAGGCGGCTTAGCGTTGCACTTCGGACTTGAATCCGCCATCTTCAATTAATAACTTCTCTTTCAATCTAAGGTCACCCTGAAGTTTAAGTACCGCACCTATAACACCAGCAAGACCTGTTGCTATTGCCACCGCCCCTCCAATCACCATGCTTACTGCCGCCCCTCCGGTAACGAGGGAACCCACAGCCCCCACAATAATAGAAAAGAACCCTCCAGCAATACCTAAAGCACTAATCGTTATACCGGCTTGATCAGCAGCTATTTGTGTTTGTATATTGAGTATATTATTTCTATTTTGAGACAGCGCACCGTTATCACCTAGTATCGCTGTGTTTAATCTATCAACAACATCATAGAAACTCGCTACACTATTATCTAGCTTATGGCTAAATTGTGATAAGAGTGTGCTAGTTACATTCGCCTCACTTGCATATTTGTTTGATTGATCTCTAATCGCACCTAAAATATTTAGCCAATCAGAAATACTTTTTCCCGCCGGAACTTGGGATGCTATTGAATTATGAATTGTATAGTAAGCACTAATGCTGGAAATATTCCTAATTATCATTGGTTGTATCGTATCAAGATAATATTTTGCATTTTCTTTTGCTGTGCCTAATGCAGAATTGACATCTTGCTGTAAGCTAATTAATGACGGATTATTAGTGAAATTCACTAATGGCTGTTGCATAACGGAACGACAACTACTTTGTACAATTAAATCAAAACTGGATTGTTTTTTGTTTGCACTATTTATAGCTAAAGGAGATTGATTAAAATCCATGATATACCTCATTAATGTAATACGATGCTTTATTTCATACGATTTAATTAATCATATGAAATAGAGAGATTGTTTAATAATATCGGAGTTATCTTTTGCCATGATAATCACAGCCACTACATCAATTGATATTTTAAAAATATCTGATAAGTGATATTATGCATTTAGATTTTAAAAGACTGGCTTATCTGATAACCGATAAGGTCTGCTAAGGCGACTAACAAATTTAATGACTCCTAGCAATATGTGAACATATAGTTCATGATTTAATTTAATCATGAATCATAATTATTTTTTTGTGATGAAGTTGGCAAAAAATCAATTATAATGTCTTTATTATTATTTTGTCGTATTTATAGTTCACAACTAGTAAGCGATGGTAAAGTGATTTAATCAATCAACTAATAAAAAATAGGCATGTCGCTAGCCCTATTTCATTGTCTAATAGTTAGACAGCTTACCCTTATATGTTGATGATAGCTCACCAGCTTCGTTAATATGATGGACTGTTTTCACTTAGTTAAATTGCGAATGCTTATGATGTTATTCGATTATTTAAGATAATTTCTGACTGGTTAAAAGGGAGGCTATATTATAATTAACCGTATGTTTAATTTATTTTTGAACCTTAAGTTAAATGAGTTTAATCATTAATTGAAGATTTTCTTATTGACACTGGTAAATAAAAATATCAATAAAAACAATATGTAGCATTAATAAGTTGAGCTTTGATAAAAAATAAACACACCGTTTTTAACAGTGACAATAATCATTTGATAAAGAATAGGCTATTGCCATTAATTGGCGTTCAATAAATCTATCTGTCTATTGATAGACTGGGGGTGTTTGTCGAGGGGATGCTAAAAATAGTCATGCCAGATGTGAATTGGCGAATCTCTTTTTGGCCATTAATTTGGGGCGTTTTACGGTGTTTTGGTTCCCGATCTCATTATTTAAAAACTGAAACAACGAAAAGAGACACGGTGTATTTAGCGCTGCTTCAGTTTTTTAGTATGAAAAAATTTAAATAGAATTAATCAAGTAAGTTTAAACACGCAGCACCTCTTGCACCACCGGAGTCACCATATCGTGCTTTTTCAATGGCAGGGAGATTCGCGATACCATACAAATACTGAGGCAAAACATCAGGCAGAAGTTGGTAAATACCATCAAATTGCGATAATCCGCCACCAATCACCACTAAATCAGGGTCTAGTATGGTCAATACTTGACCTAAAAACATCCCTAATAAATCGATATAGCGTTCAACATGCTGTTTTGCATTGCGGTCGCCTTGGTAGTAAAGCTGGATAATTTCAATCGCTGATTTTTGTTCACCTGTAAATGAGGTATAGATGCGTTCAAAACCTGGGCCGGACAAATAGGTTTCAAAGCAAGCAGGTTTACCACAACCGCACATGACTTCCGGAACTTGGTTTCCAAGTAAACGAGCGCCCTGTAAGGTCACATTCATATGACCAATTTCGCCAGCAATGCCATTTTTACCGGGAAGGACTTTACCGTGGGTGACAAAGCCGCCACCAACGCCAGTGCCTAATATCAGACCAAGTACCGTTGGGTAATTTTTAAACTCAGGCGCCCAAGCTTCTGAAAGCGCAAAACAGTTAGCATCGTTCTCTACTTTGACTGGGCGTTGTAAGGTATCGGCTAAGTCATAGACCAAAGGCTGATATTTAGCGGCGGGTACATTTGTAGTAAATACCGTTCCTTTCTCGTGGTTGACAATACCGGGTATGCCAACTCCCACCTTTCCTTGACCGTTAAATTGAGTATCAGCTTCTTCAGTAAGATGACGAAAAGCATTAAGGAGAGCTTGATAATCATCTTTTGGTGTTGGTACGCGTTTTTGCCAAATGGGGTTGAGTGATTCATCAAACACAGCAAGTTCAATTTTTGTACCGCCCATATCAAAGCCGTAATACATAGGTATCTCCTTAATGGTGACAATTATCTAATACGCTTAGTATCACTTTGATAAGTCATAAATGGTAGCGTTTGAGGCTGATTATATAAAAGTTTTTAGTCAGATAATGCGGCTTTGCTGCTAGACATTGTTTTTGTTCATGTTAAAGAAAGCGCAGATTTTGCCGTGGAAGTGTAGGGAGGGCAATAAGAGGCTAGTTGTATGGACAAACGAGCCTCCTGTTGTTTTTTTAGACGGTTTAAGGTTCGCTGATTAATATTGATTTGTTCTGTGGATTAAAGTTTTTATAAATAAAATGATGCAATTCCATCGCAATAATATGATGGATTTCTTGGGTTGGATGTACCTCGTCAACAAATACATAGTGAGGGTCGATTTCTAAGGGAGCGTTCCCGAAGATGTACCCATGTGAAAAAGCCTTGTTTACCTCATAAGATCCCGGCTTTCTGGCATTTATGTTATTGACGACATTCATAATGTTATCCATGGTGTTATTGACGTCAAAGAACATGATCCGACAAGGTTGCTGTAAATTCATAAGCTCAACGAGTTGTCTAAGTTTATGATTATGTTCAATAGAAATACGTTGCATTTCCTGTCGGTATTTGGGTTTTTTCTCTGCGACCTTTTTGGCGTAAGGGGTTTGAGAAAGGTCGGGTATCCCCATGACTAAAATTTGCCTAGCGCCTTTTTGCACCATCTTCTCAATTGATTTTTTTTGACTCAAAACGACGAAATTCACGTCTGTTTTATGATAAGTGAGATAATCATTGGCACCGATAAAAACAATGACTAAATCCTTTTCGGTAAAATTTAATCCTTTTATCTGTTTTTCCATATTAGAGAGAAACCTAAATTTAGGGGATGACGTTGAATAAGATGCACAAGGTGCCCCACCTTCTGCCCTATTAATAAGCGTCACTTTCGGGTCGTGAGATATCCCTTTATGGAATGCCACGCTTTGCATGATGCTTGGCATTGTCAGAAATTCGGTCCATACGCTGCCATTAGTAAACTTACCTTTATAGTATTGAGAGGAGCGGGGGATAAGCCCTTTTGACTTGTGATACATCCTCTTTTCTGAGTCAGACAAGCTATCACCAATCACAATGACTCTGTCAAAATAATCAATAATGGATTTTTTTGGGTCATTTTCCATTGATAAAAGGCTATCTAGGCTTGATGTATGCACGTTGTGGTGTGGCGGAAAGGTCTTTTGGTACTCCATAGCCAATTGGAACGTTTTGCCGGGGATCCTGCTTTCTATTTTCTTTTCACTACTGAGTGTGGCATGTACTTTGGGGGCAGAAGATTTTATCTTATTTTGTATACTCTTAATCGAACCTAGTAGCGTGTCAGTGAAAGAAGGTTTTATCTGTTTAGCGACAGTATGCTGAGAAGTAATTGATTCTACGTTCATTGATTTACTCTATTAGTTGTTTTGATGATTAATAAAACTATCAACTAATAGTTGGTCTAAATATCAAATAAAGATTATAGCTCCCTATAAAATCAGTGCGTTTTATAGCAAAAACATTCATTTCCACAATAAAAACAAATATTTAATAATTTTTTAGTGTTCCTTTTCAATAAAAGGATTGCATCGCTATTTAAAAGTGTATATTGTTATATTATAACATAACAATTAGAGGCGTTATGATGAAATCTGGGATCCATCCTCAATATCGAACCGTCGTGTTTCACGACACCAGTGCTGATGCTTATTTTAAAGTTGGTTCAACGATTAAAACGGAAAAAACAATAGAGTTTGAAGGTGAACGCTTTCCATATGTCACTTTGGATGTCTCTTCACAGTCACACCCGTTTTATACCGGTAAACAAAAAATGATTTCACAAGAAGGGAAAACCGCGCAGTTCCAGAAACGTTTTGCTCGCTTCCTATCAAAAGAGGAGAAATAAACGTGAAAGTCTTGAGTTCATTAAAAACCGCTAAACAGCGCCACCCTGATTGCCAAGTCGTTCGTCGGCGTGGTCGTGTTTATGTGATTTGCAAAACGAATCCACGTTTTAAGGCGGTACAGGGTTGTAGAAAGAAACGTTAAGCTTATCTAGGAACTGTTAGTGATTGATTTTCTTGACTTCAGTTTTCCTGCGCCATCGCGGCAGTCCTGTGTCGCGATGGTTTTTTTTCATTAGCCCCTCTACGTTTAGCCTTTTGCGCGTAGGGTATAAGCGCCAAGATAGGGGGATCATTAGGCACATTTCTAATCTTCTTACTATTAGTGAATAAATTCACTTGCACACTGGTTCATATTTTGTCAGCTTTAATGTACCCAATAAATTTTTTGTTTCTGCTGAGAGCAAAACCTGTTTTCGGATGGAGCAGAGCATTTATTCGGGGGGAGAATTTTAAACAGACAGGGTGAACATAATGAAAAATGTAGGATTTATCGGCTGGCGAGGTATGGTCGGTTCAGTTTTGATGCAGAGAATGGTAGAAGAAGGTGATTTTAATGCAATTCATCCTGTATTTTTTACCACCTCGCAACATGGCGCTGAAGCGCCAACTTATGGTGGGCATCGCGGAACGCTGCAAGATGCGAATGACATCGATGCATTAAAAGCGCTAGATATCATTATTAGTTGCCAAGGCGGTGATTATACGAATGATATTTACCCTAAATTACGTGCATCAGGCTGGGAAGGCTATTGGATTGATGCGGCATCAGCCTTACGTATGAAAGATGATGCGATCATCATTCTCGACCCCGTCAACCAACAACATATCCAAGATGGACTGAATAAAGGCATTAAGACCTTCGTTGGTGGTAACTGTACGGTCAGTTTGATGCTAATGTCGCTAGGCGGCTTGTTTACCAATAACCTCGTTGAATGGGCTTCTGTCGCAACATATCAGGCAGCTTCAGGGGCTGGCGCGCGCAATATGCGTGAACTATTAATGCAAATGGGTGCATTACATAATCAAGTGGCTAAAGAGCTACAAGATCCTGCATCGGCCATTTTAGATATTGAGAAAAAAGTGACCGACTTTACTCGTAGCGGCACCATGCCAACCGATGCGTTCGGGGTACCTTTGGCAGGCAGTCTGATCCCATGGATTGATAAAGCGCTAGAAAATGGCCAAAGCCGTGAAGAGTGGAAGGGCCAAGCGGAAACTAACAAAATTTTGGCAACAGGTAGTAATATTATCCCTGTTGATGGTTTATGTGTACGTATTGGTGCATTACGTTGCCATAGCCAAGCATTCACATTAAAACTGAAAAAAGATATCCCGCTCAATGAAGTTGAACAGTTGCTGGCTTCTCACAATGAATGGGTGAAAGTCGTCCCGAATGATCGTGAAATCACCATGCGTGAGCTGACACCTGCTGCGGTGACTGGCACATTGAGTACCCCTGTGGGCCGCCTGCGTAAACTGAATATGGGGCCAGAATATCTGTCTGCCTTCACCGTCGGTGACCAACTGTTGTGGGGTGCTGCCGAGCCACTACGTCGTATGCTAAACATCCTACTATAAGCCATATAGACATATTAATCTGCACCTCACATCCAACGTGGAGGTGCAGTTTTTTATCTTCTTTTCTGCTCCGCCAGTCTGTTCAAATAGTCCTGTAATAGCATTAGCCTCTTTGGATTATCGTGGTTATTACTTAATCGCTGAATGATTCGCTCTAGCTTGTTTGCATCGATTTTGTCGTGTTGTAAGCGAAAAACTAATGCATTTAGGGCGCGTTTTTTTGAGGGTTGATGCATAAATTGTTTATGCAGTATAACTAAAATCAACCAGATACCTTGCCTTACCTCGAAGAAATCAAGTGTAGCAGAGAAAGACTGCTCGCTTTTTTTGGCAAGTATTAACCCATTTAATAAACGATGCATTAGGCGCGTTGTTGATGGTTTATGGCCTTGAATAAGCTGTGCAACCCCTTGCTTAAATTGTTGATCAGCCAGTTGAAGCAGATGTTGGTAACGTTTTTGGGGGTTAGTTGGATAAATCCACATAAAGGCAATCATAGCCACAAGAGGTCCACAGACAATCGCAATCGCATTCCCCACACTGGTTGTAAAAGAAATTGAAAATGGGTAGCTAGGTTGCAGTAAGATCAGTGAAACCATTATGTAATCAAAAGCAATAAATATTAATCGGCTATGAGCAAAAATAATGATGCCGCTAATGATGACAGGGATAATTAACAAGGTCATTTGCCATGATGAGCTTGCAAAAGGCCACAGGCACCAACTGCAAATTAAAGCGGCAATAGCCCCCAAAAATTGCCCCGTGAAAACATTTTTCATGAACTTATCGGGGTAATCAAATGAAGCAAATATGGTTAGCATCACTGAAAGGCCTAAAGTGAGATAAGCCAGTGTCTGCCATTGTGTTAATAGCCAAAGCACCCCAACCACACCAATGGTGATAAATGACCGCGAAAATGCATGCCATGCCGAAATCTTGTCTTGATGTAATTTGAGCTTATCGACTCGGCTTTCACGCTTTATCGAAGTGCCTTTAATTGCGTAATAGAGCGTGACCAAAAGATTTTTTAAGGGGCCATTTGGGCAAAGTGATAATAAGTGTTTCCACTCTCTTTCTGACGGCTCTTGGTCTGGAAAGGGGAATGCGGCAATCGATTTAAATTGCGTTAAATGCAGTAATATTTGGCTTTGGGCAATTAATCGTTGCCGTGCTTGAGTCACCTGTTTTCGATGGTAGCGCCAACCAATACGGTTTGCTTCTAACTGCTCATCATAGCTTGCGATTTGCTGCCAGAGATGATGAATATCATCTGGTTTAATCGCTTCTTTCTTATGTAAGGCTCGATGTAAAATAGTATAAAACTGTTGATTTATCTGGTTTTTTAAAACAGTTATAGGTGCTTGGTCTCGCTTTGGCGTGAATAGATAATTAAAAATCACAGCAGAGAGAACGCCGACCAAGATAGTCCATAGCCTATCCCAAGCCACCAAAAAGATATTGTTTGAGTCATGTACGCTAAGCATGCTTACCATCACGGCAGAATAACCTGCGAGTAACGTACCATAAGCCACAAATCCTTTTTGGAGTTGCCCAATACCGCTACACGCCCCTAGCCATATGGCAAGCCCAAAGATAAACAGTAGCGGGTGGATAAAATGCAGGTAGATGAGTAGTACCCCAGCGAGTACGCCACTGACAGTACCGGCAAAACGCCACCAACTCTTTTCGAGTAAGTTTTCACGCCAAGGCTGAGCAGATGCCCACACAGTCATCGCTGCCCATTGTGGATGGACAAGCTGAAAATATTGAGCAACAAACAGCGCAATAATTGAGGCGCAAGCAGTGATTGTGGCAAAGCGTAAGCGATCTGAATTAAAACCTAAACGCTGCAACAAAGCATTATTTTGTGACATAAAGTATTGAATATGGGTAATATCTGCGTGTGAATAGTAAGATTAGTTGATATTATCAACTAAATGGATAACAGATTATTAACTAATTAGTTGATAAAATCAACTAATGGGGTATTTATGCGGACAGACCAAGCGCGTGTTTTTGGGATAATTAGCCGTGCAGCCCATCGCTATATGAAATGGATGGGGGAGCCTTATGGGATCAATGCGATTGAGTGTTTGATGTTACTTCATATTCAGCAATATGATGAATCGACGCTTGAGCAAATCTCGCGTGCAATGGTGATTGATAAGTCGGTGACAACGCGCGGGATCAGTAAATTCCTTGAGCAAGGATGGGTCGAAAAGAAGAGTAGCTTAATTGACAAGCGTGCTTACCATATCTCGCTAACGGCGATTGGGGAGCAAATTGTTGAGGAGCTGAATGATAAATTAAATAAGTGGAATGATTACTTGGCGGCAGATTTAACGGAACAAGACGCTGAGCAACTATTTGGTTTTCTTGACAGCCTGGCAAAGAATGCCGTTGATATTTCTATTAAAGATTTCCCTGAACGGTTTACGGATAACCAAGAGTGATGCACTCGCTCCAATGATTTTAGAGCGAGCCATTGCCTGATTATTGTGGTGATGTCTGTTCTGAGGGGAGCGTATTGAGCTCCAATAAGTTCCGATTACCATCAATCATGGTGATCGTTTTCTGTGGCTGATAGCACTCGCGTAGTGGAGATAAACAGGCTTTAGAGGAGCGCTGTTGTATTCCTAACCAATCACTCATTAGCCAATAATTATTCGCGGTAGAATAGGGCTGATTGAGGGCGGTTTCGTTCAATACAGGTTTGGACGCACTCTGGCTGTACCATATAAACAGGGGAATTTCATAGGCCTCTTTGCGTGGGCTATTGACACCATGGTGGTAGTGAATGTTACGGTCACTGTCTAATCGCTGTAAGGCATGATCAGAAAAATACATGACGGTTGCAGCCTTACCATCTAATTTTTGCAAGATCTTATCGATAAATTTATCGGTATAGGCAATCGAACTATCATAACAGTTATCATCCTCTTGCTTGCTAAATTCTTGGTATTGGTCTTCAGGGAAGCGATTACAGGATGGTTCATGACTACCATAGGTATGTAATACAATCAGTTTTTTCTTTTTCCCATTCTGCGGATCATCGCTAATGGCTTGGTCGAAATAGTCTAAAATCTCTTCATCGTAACCGACAAACTCATTCCATTTCTTGTGTTTTGCCATGCTAGCAATGGTGGAGATAACGCTGGTTTTTTTATTGGTTTTACCTTGATTGCTGATCCAATAGGTATCAAAGCCCGCATGGTTAGCTAAGGCAATAATGTTATCAGCATAGTGCTGCTTATCCTGCATCTGTGAAAAGCTAATGTTTGAGAGAGACACTGGCACCGATAGGATGGTGACTGGTGCAGGCGAATAGGCCTGATTAAACAGCAGCATTTGTGGTTTACGGCGGTTTAAATTGGGTGTTGTATCGTATTGATAACCATAAAGGCTTAGGTGGTCTCGGCGTACCGATTCGCCAATGATCAAGACATAAACATCGGCAGCAGTTTCTTTTTTATCGTATTGATATTGAACAGTATAACTGGATATCTTCCGAATGCCTCTATTTTCATATAAATTTCTGATCAGTGCAGACGCGTTATAAAAAGGGGTGTGAGAGAGATATTGTTCCCCTAAAAGTAGATAGCTATCTTGTTTCGCGAATAACGCGGAATAATAGGTTGGGATCAACACAAGATAACCACAAAATACCCCCAAGCTTGCCCAAGTGACTTTGCGATTGAGGTATTTAGCACCTTGACGAATACTCAAAAAATAAACAGCGAAAACAATAATATAAAATAGAACATAGTATTTGTTGTAGGAGAGCATGCCTACAGTTTCACTGCTATTGGTGTTGATAAATGTTTCGGCAATCGACGAGGAAAAGCGGATATCGTGTTTTTGATAAAAGAAAAATGAAACGGAGAGGTTGAGCGCCCATAAAAAGGTAACAAATACCGTGATGATTTTCCCAGCCAGCGTGCGGTAGATCCCCGCACAAAGCAACATAACTAATGCGCCCGTTACGGTGATCGCGAGCTTGGAAAGTAAACTAATATCACCACCCAATAGTGCGGGTATAGCGGAAATCAGCAAAAAGTAAATTAAAGTGATAAATAAACGCATAGTGATAATGATTGGTTATATCTAATTTAAAGATTTAATTGGGTATTATTTTTAATTAAGTTAATTAGGTATGTATTAAGCGTTTATAACATAAAAAAAGAGAGTTTAATCAATATACAAGGGGTAAAAAACTGTAAACTAGCGTTATGTTAAGTCATGGATAAAAGAAAACCCTATGTTTTCACACAGGGTTTTCAAGCTGATAACGGTTTTTTCTCGCCGCAAATTAGATATCAATATTTGCCGCTTTCAGAGCATTCTCTTCGATAAAGGCACGACGAGGTTCAACGGCATCACCCATCAAAGTGGTGAACAGCAAGTCGGTTGCGATAGCATCTTTTACGGTGACGCGCATCATACGACGTGTATCAGGGTTCATAGTGGTTTCCCAAAGTTGCTCAGGGTTCATCTCACCAAGACCTTTATAACGTTGTACCGATAGGCCACGACGTGACTCACGACTTAACCACGCCAGCGCTTCCTCGAAGTTTTTGATATTCTGGCGGCGTTCACCACGTTCGATATAAGCACCTTCTTCAATTAGGTCGGCAATCATGTCACCTAAATGGGTGATGCGGCGGTATTCGCTACCGTGAACAAAATCAAAGTCGAGATTGTAGTCAGTATCGACGCCATGAGTACGGATACGAATGGTCGGTTCAAATAGCTGACGTTCGCGATTTTCCTTGATGGTATAGCTGTAAGTACTACCAAGCTGCTCATTGTCTTCTAAGCGTTGAACTAAGCCTTTAGTCCACTCTTCGACTTGTTCACTGCTTTTCAGAGCTTCTTCCGTCAAGGTAGAGTGATACACCAAGCTATTCAGTAATGCTTGTGGATAGAGCCGCTCAAGACGACGAATGATCTTGTGTGCAGCATTGTATTCAACAACCAGTTTTTCTAGCTCTTCGCCTTTCATCGCCGGTGCATCAGCACTTAGATGTAGCGCGGCTCCATCAAGTGCAATAGAAATGAGATACTCATCCATCGCATCATCATCTTTGATGTATTGCTCTTGCTTACCTTTTTTCACTTTGTACAGTGGAGGCTGAGCGATATAAACATGACCACGCTCAACAATTTCAGGCATTTGGCGATAGAAGAAGGTCAATAACAGCGTACGGATATGCGAACCATCGACGTCAGCATCCGTCATGATAATAATGCTGTGATAACGCAGTTTATCTGGGTTATATTCATCACGCCCAATACCGCAGCCTAAAGCGGTGATCAACGTAGCGACCTCTTGTGAGGAGAGCATCTTATCGAAACGCGCTTTCTCAACGTTAAGAATTTTACCTTTTAGAGGCAAAATAGCTTGGTTCTTGCGGTTACGGCCTTGTTTTGCAGAGCCGCCCGCGGAGTCCCCTTCCACAAGGTAGAGTTCAGAAAGTGCTGGGTCGCGCTCTTGGCAGTCTGCCAGTTTACCCGGCAAACCCGCCAGATCTAAGGCGCCTTTACGGCGAGTCATTTCACGTGCTTTACGTGCTGCCTCACGCGCACGCGCTGCATCAATAATTTTACCAACAACAATTTTTGCGTCAGTTGGGTTCTCTAATAGATACTCAACAAACCGTTCATTCATCATGGTTTCAACGGCTGTTTTCACCTCAGAAGAAACGAGTTTTTCTTTTGTTTGTGATGAAAACTTAGGATCAGGCACCTTAACAGAGATAACTGCAATCAAGCCTTCACGGGCATCGTCACCGGTTGCACTGACTTTAGCTTTTTTCTGATAGCCTTCTTTATCCATGTAGTTGTTGAGTGTACGTGTCATTGAGGCACGGAAGCCCGCAAGGTGAGTACCCCCATCACGCTGTGGAATATTATTGGTGTAGCAATAAACGTTTTCTTGGAAGCCATCGTTCCACTGCATGGCGATTTCAACACCAATACCATCTTTCTCAGTTGAGAAGTAGAATACAGATGGGTGAATTGGGGTTTTATTGCGGCTTAAATACTCAACGAACGCTTTAATTCCACCTTCATAGTGGAAATGGTCTTCTTTGCCATCACGTTTATCAATCAGTCTGATTGAGACACCAGAGTTTAAGAATGACAGTTCGCGCAGACGCTTAGCTAAAACGTCGTATTCAAATTCAGTGACGCCTTTGAAGGTGTCTAAGCTTGGCCAAAAACGGACGCGAGTTCCGGTTTGATCGGTTTCACCAACAACAGTTAGTGGGCCTTGTGGCTCACCGTGGCAATAAGTTTGTTCATGAACTTTACCATCACGGCGGATAGTGAGCTCTAATTTTTCGGATAAGGCGTTAACAACAGAAACCCCAACTCCGTGTAGACCGCCGGAGACTTTATAGGAGTTATCGTCAAATTTCCCGCCCGCATGCAGTACCGTCATGATAACTTCTGCTGCTGATACCCCTTCTTCCTCATGGATACCTGTTGGAATACCACGACCATCATCTTGAACAGAGACTGAGTTATCAGCATGGATTGTGATCACGATGTCGTCACAAAAACCGGCGAGGGCTTCGTCGATAGCGTTGTCGACAACCTCGAAGACCATGTGATGAAGACCTGTACCATCGTCGGTATCACCGATATACATGCCTGGGCGCTTACGCACGGCATCCAGCCCTTTTAATACCTTGATACTTGAGGAGTCATATGTATTCGACATCAACGTTTCCCGCTATATTTATTCCTGTGGTTTAACTTCTATTTTGCCATGTTCTACGCTAAACATCTTGCTATTTACATCAATCATGTCTTTAACTTGCTCAGGTGTTATTGCACTAACAAACACTTGAGCTTGCGTAGCCTTAAGCCGAGCAGCCAATAATTGACGGCGTCCCGAATCAAGTTCTGAGGCAAAATCATCCAGTAGATACAGGCATCTTTGCCCGCTCTGTTGGGTGAAAAACTCACCCTGCGCTAACCTTAATGCGCACATTAAAAGTTTCAATTGACCGCGTGAAAGCATATCTTCCACAGGGGTTCCATTCGCCCTGATCCGCAAATCAGCTTTATGTGGCCCAGAGGCGGTATAGGTTAACATTTTATCACGCTCAAATTGGCGTTCTAATAGCTCTGAATAATCGATTTCTTTATCCCAACCGCGTTGAAAAGAGACCGATAATACAAATTCAGGCAAAAATTGTTGGCAGGTTTGCTCAATATTTTCCGCAATACCTGCAATATATTCACTACGCCATTGGCTGATTTGCTCTGCAAGCGGAGCTAATTGCTGATCCCAATGGCGTATTTGTTCATAGCGACTGACCTGCCGTAATGCAGCATTGCGTTGCTTTAATAACCGTTTTAAGTCTGACCAAACGGAAAAAAACAACGGTTCGTTATGAAAACAGCCCCAGTCGATAAATGCACGTCGATACTTAGGGCCACCGTTTAGTAAGGTAAACCCTTCTGGGGTAATTAATTGCATTGGCAATAATTTTGCCAGTTCTGCAATTTTATGGCCGTCTGTGCCATCAATTCTGACTTTACTGTCACCCTCACGGTTTTTACTCAACCCTAACGACAATGCTTTGCGCGATGCATCCAGATGGCCTAATTTCCCATGTAGGATAAATTGAGCCTGTTCGTGACGGATCACGCGGTTCGCTTGGATACTACGAAAAGCACGACCATGTCCCAAGGTGTATATCGCTTCAAGCACACTGGTTTTGCCGCTCCCATTGGGGCCAATTAAAAAATTGAACCCATTAGCTAAAGCGAGATCGGCATCTTCAATGTTACGAAAATCGCGGATCAATAAACGCGAAAGGATCATAAAACGATTACAAACGCATTGGCATAACAACGTAAACAGCCGCGCTACTTGCGGAGTCTTCAATTTGAACACTCGACACAGCATCGGTTAAAAACAGAGTGACGTTTTCACTCTTCAGGGCATTGAGCACATCAAGGATATAGCTAACGTTAAAGCCTATTTCCATTTCAGTACCCTGATAATTCACATCAACAATCTCTTCCGCTTCTTCTTGCTCTGGGTTGTTTGCCGTAATGCGTAACTGATTTTCACTGAAATATAAGCGAACGCCACGGAATTTTTCATTCGATAAGATGGCCGCGCGTGAAAATGCTTGCTTGAGCAGATCACAACGAGCTTCTAATGTCTTATCCGGGTTTTTCGGCAGAACACGACGATAATCAGGGAACCTGCCATCAACCAGTTTTGAGGTGAAAATAAAATCCCCCACATGGGCACGAATATTATTACTGCCTATCTGCAATTGGACAGGGGTATCACCGCCATCCAAGAGGCGCATTAACTCAATGACCCCTTTGCGTGGCACGATGACCGAATGTGAAGGTAAATCTTGCCCGATATCCATCGCACATACAGCAAGGCGGTGCCCATCGGTTGAAACGGTTCTTAATAACTGGCCTTCGGTTTCAAATAGCATGCCGTTGAGGTAATAACGGACATCTTGATGAGCCATTGAAAACTGAGTGGCTTCGATTAAGCGTTTGAGGATTGACTGTGGAAGCGAAAACTCCACCTCACTTTGCCAATCATCTAAATTCGGGAAATCTGTGGCTGGTAATGTCGATAGTGAAAAACGGCTACGCCCTGAGCGAACAAGCAGCCTGTCATCATCGAGTTCTACACGAATTTCAGAACCTTCAGGAAGCCCACGCCAGATATCAAAAAACTTGCGTGCTGGAACGGTGGTTGCTCCAACGTCATGCTCCTGCGTTAAAGGAACATGGGCCATCATCTCCATTTCTAAGTCGGTTCCGGTTAATAGCAAAGCGCCTTCTTTAACTTGTAAAAGAAGATTACCTAAAATAGGTAGCGTTGGACGCCCACCTAATGGACCACTAACCTGTTGCAACGGTTTTAATAACTGCTCGCGTTCAATAGTAAATTTCATAGCAATTAAGATGATAATGTTCTGATTAAGTTAGAAAAATCCTCTTTGATGTCATGGCTTTCTTCCCGCAATTGTTCAATTTTACGGCAAGCATGCAATACCGTTGTATGATCACGGCCACCAAAGGCATCCCCGATTTCAGGCAAACTATGATTGGTCAGTTCCTTCGCCAACGCCATCGCCATCTGGCGCGGACGGGCGACAGAGCGAGAACGACGTTTAGAAAGTAAATCCGCAACTTTTATTTTGTAATATTCAGCCACAGTTTTCTGAATGTTATCGATAGTTACCAGTTTTTCTTGTAGTGCTAGCAAATCTCGCAGCGCTTCACGCACAAAGTCAATGGTGATAGCGCGGCCAGTAAAGTTTGCATTGGCAATAACACGGTTTAACGCACCTTCCAGTTCACGCACATTGGAGCGTAGGCGTTTAGCGATAAAAAAAGCCACCTCGCCCGGAAGCTGGATCTCATTTTCATCGGCTTTCTTCATCAAAATCGCTACACGGGTTTCTAATTCAGGTGGTTCAATGGCCACCGTTAAACCCCAACCAAAACGCGATTTTAAACGATCTTCAACCCCATTGATCTCTTTAGGGTAGCGATCGGAAGTCAAAATAATTTGTTGGTTGCCTTCCAACAGCGCATTGAAGGTATGGAAAAACTCTTCTTGAGAACGCTCTTTATTCGCAAAAAATTGGATATCATCAATCAGCAGTGCATCAACAGAGCGGTAATAGCGTTTAAACTCTTCAATCGCATTGTTTTGTAAAGCTTTGACCATATCTTGCACAAAACGTTCAGAATGCATATATACGACACGCGCATTGGCTTTGTGCTGCATGATGCTGTTGCCTACAGCATGTAATAAGTGTGTTTTACCTAAGCCCGTTCCCCCATAAAGGAATAATGGGTTGTATGCTCCCCCTGGATTTTCGGCAACTTGCCTCGCAGCAGCACGAGCGAGTTGGTTTGATTTACCTTCAACAAAGTTATCAAAGGTGTGTTTGGGGTTAACATTGGAGCGATAGGCAACATCAGGTTGCGCTTTGGTTGAGTTATCCCAGCTTGGCTTCACTGGCGCCGACGGAACGGCGATAGCTGGCGCTTCATGGGTATGGCGAGCCTGAGTATTGGTAGGAGAAACGGTGATGGGTTTGCTCCCCACCTCAAAACGCAGAGCTGGCGCATCAGTACCACAAAAGTCATTCAATAACTCGTTGATGTTATTGATGTACTTATCTCTAACCCAATCAAGGACAAAACGATTCGGGGCATAAAGTGCCAGTGTATTATCGTTTAATTCAGCTTGAAGAGGGCGTATCCACATACTGAATTCTGTGGCAGGTAGTTCATCCTGCAATCGGGCAAGACATTGCTGCCAAAGCGAAAGTGACACGGTGGACTCCCCTAAACAAGATCAATGAAACAAAAGAAGTACGGATTAAACAAAGAATTTTTTACTGGCCGCTTTTTTATGCAAGCGCCAGAGAAGTCAAAGTGATTCATTTTTACTCATCGTATTTTTCCGATCCGCAGATCAGAAACGTGACCAGAGATCATACCGTAAAATTGGCAAGAGATCTTCATTCTTTTACACAGTTTTTATGCTTTTTATCCACAGGTAATTGTGGTAAGACATCGCGATTAGAGGAGAACCCTCTTGTTTGATCTCGATCATTTGCTATTTTTCCACAAAGCTGGGGATAACTTTAGACGATTTATGGAAAATTTTCTCTAAGGATCAA